>CAVWYO010000001.1:0-322500 GCA_963759235.1 uncultured Alphaproteobacteria bacterium
GAGGTGGAAGCTCGGCGGCGGTCGTTTGGGCGATTCTTTCGCGGCCGATCATGCGCTAGGATGGCGCCACACATCACCACGACGCCACCCGGCGCGGCACGGGTCGACCAGAACGGAGCTTTGACGATGCGGACCATTTCCCTTCTGGCTGCCATCGGCCTGACGGCCTTCGCGGCCGCGGCGGCTTTCGCTCAGGACGACGCAGCCCGGACCGAGCGGGTTCAGTTTACCCCTGGCACCTCGGGCGCCACCATCACCGACCGGATCACCGGCTCGCAGACCGTCAAATACCTGCTTGCCGCCAACGCCGGCCAGATCATGACGGTTTCTCTGGATACCGATAACAACGGCAATACCTTCACCATCACGGCGCCTGGCGCCCAGTCGGCGATGTTCACCGGCACGGACAATGCGAACCGGTTCGAAGGGCCGGTGCCCGCCAGTGGCGACTATGCCATCGATGTCTTCCTGATGCCCAAGGCAGCCGGCGACGGACAGGCCGCCAACTACACGCTCACCGTCGTGACCAGCGGCGCGGAATAGCGGTCGAGGCGTCGTTAACCGCCGGTTAACCCGATCGGCGCCGGGATAAGGCCATGGCGAAGCCGAAACCGCCCGGCGCCCCGCTGATCCTTGCCCAGCCCGACGTTTTCAAGATCGTCGAGCGCTGGCGGCGTCACCTTGCCCACGAGGGACGCCGGTCCGCCAGCCGGCGCTTGCGGCGCGCGCGCGACAGCCGCGCATCCGCTCGGGTGATTGCCGCCCCGGATTGATCAGGCTGAGAACACCCCCGCTACCTGGATTACGCATTCAGATCTCCTTGCATGGCTCGCCGACGGGCACGCGGCCCCGGCCGACGAGCGCGGGACGGTGACCGCGCATGCGGCGCGTCGCCTCTCCCCATCGGGAGAGGCGAAGCTCACGGTTTCGCGATGAAAGGGTGATGACCCGTCTCCCGGTCGGGAGACGCGTTGGGAAAGCGCCGTCCCTATCGTGCAGCCATCCGGATCGGCCGAGCGATCGGCCCATCCATACTCTGTTGACGAAACGAGAGACCTGCATGACCACGACGCCCACCTTCTGGAGCAGCGAAGTCACCGTTTCCAGTGACCCGTTCACCTTCGGCCCGCAGGTGGCGGCGCTCGCAGACGATTCGTTTGTGATCGGCTGGGGCAACGGCGCCGACATCTTTGGGCGTCAGGTCGATCCCTTCGGAAACTTCACAAGCGGAAACTTCCTCTCCGCCGTCTCGGCGGCGGATGCCAAACCCCTCGGCAACCCGCTGTTCGTTCAGCAAACCGATGGCGCTGTTGTGGTCCTCTACAACGAGCTGTTCGGGGACGGCGACGACGACATCTTCTGGGACTTCGCCGACCGCGATTCCATCCCGGCCAACAATAGCCATGCGGTCGAGAACTCCGCGATCGACGAAGTGCTGTTCGACGCCACCGCTACCGCGAGCGGCGGCTCGGCCACGGTGTTCGAGGTGCCCGCGCCGGGCACGGGGCCCGAGACGATCACGTTCCTGCGTTTCCTCACCTCGGCCGGGCTCGAGGCGAGCGTCCTCATTCCGGTCGGGCCCCACCTGCCGGGGCAAAGTCAGACCGATGCTGCTATCGCCGGCATCTTCAACGGCAGCGTGGCGGTTGCCTATGACAATTTCAGCTTCTCCGACAGTGCGCGCGATGTCCGCCTGCACGTCTACGACGCGGACGGGCGGGATCATCGCCGACACCGGGACCGGCTCGCACGAGGTGCTGGTCAGCGGGGCCGGACACAACGCGGCCTTCCCCGACGTCGCGCTCACCAATGGCGGCACGCCCGAGCTTGACGGTGACGGCGCGATCGTCGTCGCATGGCAGGATGATCGCGGCATAGAGTTCCGGCGCTTCAGCGACGAGCGCGCCCTTCCGATCGATCAGGATGCGCACACGATTGCCGGTTCGGCCGGCGCCTTCCTGCCGCACGTGGCGCCGCTCAACGACGGCGGCTTCATCGTCGAATGGGGGCAGGCCTTCGGCAAGGAGCAGGACGGTTCGCCCGACTTCGACATCGTGCTACAGCGCTTCGACATCAACGGGAACCCGGTCGGCGACAAGGTCTTCATTGCCAATCCCGGCGACCAGGGTCCGTTCAACGTCAGCCTGACAACTCTCGCCGACGGGCGCGTCGCAGTCGTCTTCGACAACGAGACCGGCAACTCGACGAACACCACCACCCTCGACACCGTCATCCTCGACCCGCGCGACTCGATCATCGAAGGGACCTCCCGCGACGACGTCATCACCAGCCGGCGCGAAGGGGCTACGATCAACGGACTCGCTGGCGATGACCAGCTGCTCGGCGTTGATGGCAATGATGTCCTCAACGGCGGCGGCGGCAACGATTTTCTGAACGGCGGTCGAGGTGACGATGCACTTGCCGGCGGCGGCGGCGCCGATTTTATGCGCGGCGGTCAGGGCGCCGACAGGCTCGTCGGCAATGGCGGCATCGATACCCTGATTGGCGGCTCCGGCGGCGACAAGCTCGTCGGTGGCGGCGGCACGGACGTGCTGGTTGGCGGTGCCGGAAATGATGAGCTGCACGGCGGCAAGGGGCAGGACTCCTTCGTCTTCAACGCGCGTCTTAGCGCGACGACCAACGTCGATCACATTGCCGACTTTGCCGCCGGCCACGACTTCATCCTCTTGGACAACCTGGTCTTCCACGCGTTGACCCACACCGGAACGCTCGCGAAGGCGGCGTTCTTCACCGGCGCCAAGGCACACGATTCGAGCGATCGCATCATCTACAATCCCGCTGACGGCTTTCTCACCTACAACTCCAATGGCGACCATTCGGGCCACGCGACGCATTTCGCGACGCTCGCTCCCCATCTCCATCTGACGCACAAGGACATCTTCGTTTTCCACGAAATGTTCCAGGCCTGAGGCCGGGAGATTTGGTCCCCCGATGATCTCCTTCTTTCGCATGTGGCCCGGGAAGGCCCGGAGCCCGGCCACCATCACGGCGCCTGGCGCCCAGTCGGCGATGTTCACCGGCACGGACAATGCGAACCGGTTCGAAGGGCCGGTGCCCGCCAGTGGCGACTATGCCATCGATGTCTTCCTGATGCCCAAGGCAGCCGGCGACGGACAGGCCGCCAACTACACGCTCACCGTCGTGACCAGCGGCGCCGAATAGCGGTCGAGGCGTCGTTAACCGCCGGTTAACCCAATCGGCGCCGGGATGAGGCCATGGCGAAGCCGAAACCGCCCGGCACCCCGCTGATCATTGCCCGGCCCGACGTTCTCAAGGTCGTCGAGCGTTGGAGGCGCCATCTCGCCCACGAGCGCCGGCTGGCGGCAAAGACCGTCGAGGCCTATTCGCGCGACGTCCACCAGTTCCTCGCCTTCCTGACCGGCCATCTCGGCGAGCCACCGCGGCTCGCCGACCTTGCCGACCTCAGGATCGCCGATATTCGCAGCTTTCTCGCCGCGCGCCGCAACGGCGGGGCCGGCTCGCGAACCATCGCCCGCGGCATTGCCGGCGTTCGCTCGCTGATCCGTTACCTCGAGCGCGACGGCGCGGCGAACGGCGCCGCCGTCCGGGCGATCCGGCCGCCGCGCCAGAAACGAACGCTGCCGCGGCCATTGCCGCCGGAGGCAGCCCGAAGAGCGGTTTCCCTGGACCAGGCCCTCGACGAAGAACCATGGATCGCCGCGCGCAATACGGCGATCCTGGCACTCCTCTACGGCTGCGGGCTGCGCATCTCGGAAGCGCTGGGGCTGAAGCGAAGCGAGGCGCCGCGCGCGGCGAGCGACGCGCTGCGGGTGACCGGCAAGGGCGGCAAGCAGCGGATCGTGCCGGTTCTGCCCGCCGTGGCGGCGGCGATCGCCAACTACCTCCGGCTTTGCCCGTTCTCCCCCGGCCCGGACGGACCGCTCTTCCTTGGCGCCCGCGGCGACCGGCTCAATCCGCGCATGGTGCAGCGGGCGATGGAGAAGCTCCGCTCCGCCCTCGGCCTGCCGCCGACGGCGACGCCGCACGCGCTCCGCCACTCCTTCGCCACCCATCTCCTCGCCAATGGCGGCGACCTCCGCGCCATCCAGGAGCTCCTCGGCCACGCCAGCCTGTCGACCACCCAGATCTACACGGAAGTCGACACCGACCGGCTGATGGCGGTCTACGAGGCGGCCCATCCGAGGGCGTGAAAGACGCTGCACTTCCGGCCGCTCTTGCCTGAACGCCCGATGAACGGCCGCTTCAGGTCGGCTTCAGCGGGGGGTCGATACACTCACACGCGAATGGAGGCGTTCCTCCCCTGCCTCCGTTCTCTCTCCTCCCTGAAAAAACTCGGGCCCGTTCGCGGGCCCGCTCTTTTTCGATGGCATGAAACGGCCGCCGTGCTAGACAGGCGGCCATGACGACCGCTCGCAAAGGCCTTTGGCTTATTTCGCTTCGCGCTTGGCGCGAGACGGGCGGCGTCTGATTCTCCTGACGACCGGCCGGCGCGCGGAAGACATCGCGCCGGTTCCGAGAAAATCGCCGCGACCGCTCCAGCCGCCGACCGTAAAACGGATGCGATCGCGATGACCATCGATGCCCCACAAGTTCCGGCAACTGCCCCAAGCAAGACGCCGCCGCTCGCAATAGCACCCTCGGCGCACCCGCCGGGTTATGTCGAGGCCGGCTACCTGTTCGCCGCAGTCGGTGCCCTTCTGTTTTCCACCAAGGCGGTGGTCATCAAACTCGCCTATGCCGAGACGATCGACGCCGAGACGCTTTTGGCGCTGCGGATGGGGCTGGCGCTTCCGTTCTACGCGGTCATCGGCGGCCTCTCGGTCCGCGACCGCGTACGGAGCGGCCGACCGCTTCCACCGGCGCACCAGATCGCAGGCGCGGCAGGGGTCGGGCTGCTCGGCTACTGGTTCGCGAGCTATACGGACTTTCTCGGCCTCGAATACATCTCGGCGCAGTTCGAGCGGCTGATCCTCTTCACCTACCCGCTGTTCGTCGTCGTCTTCGGCGCGATGTTCTTCCGCCAGCCGATCCGGCTCCGCGCCCTTCTGGCGATCGGCGTCAGCTATATCGGACTGGCGGCAATCTTCGGCGAGAAGGTCACGACCTTCGGCGGCGAGGCGGCGCTGGGTGCTGGTTTTGTCCTCGCCGCGGCGATCTCGTTCGCCTTCTATCAGCTGCTCGCCAAGAACCTGATCGGCGCCATCGGCCCGCGGCTCTTCACCTGCATCGCCATGAGCGGCGCGGCGGTCGGCGCGTTCGCGCAATTCCTCCTCACCCACCCGATAAGCGACCTGATCGTCACGCCGAAGCTCTACGCCTATGCGCTGTTCATCGCCATCGGCGCGACGGTGCTGCCGTCGTTCTTCCTCAACGCGGCGCTCCACCGCATCTCGGCTCAGGCCAACGCCACCATCGGCACGCTGTCGCCGGTGATGACCATCATCCTCGCCGTGATCATCCTCGGGGAGCACCTGACGCTTGTCGACCTGATCGGCACGGGGCTGGTGCTGGCCGGGGTCGGCTGGTTCACCCTCGCCGACCAGGCCGCCCGCAAGCGGGAGGGCTGATCGCGGCGTTGTGAACTAGGCGGGGTTCCGGATCGCGCGAGCGTGGGCTATGCTTGCTTTGTGTCGGCCTTCCCGCCGGCACGAAAGGTCGGAGGAGAATTGATGAGAATCGTGTCGACCTCCGTAACCGCGCTTGCCGCGATCGGCTTCATCGCCGGTGCACCTATCGCTGCCTCCGCATGCGAATGGCACGCCATGAATGTGACTGCGGCGGCAACACCGGCCCCGACCAAGGAAGATGTTGCGGCCCCGGCGACCAACGTCGACCGGGTCAAGCTCGCGGAACTCGGCAAAGCGGCGATCGTGCCGCAGAAGCCGGAACAAGTCCTCGAAACCGAGGCAGAGTAGCAGAAAGACCTGACTCCACTGTTTGACGTTGGAAGCGCCGGTTGCAAGACCGGCGCTTCCATCGTTTTCGGCCGGTCGCGGGGTAATCGGCGCGACGGACGCCGGTGACACAAAACGGCGGCCGCGTCGGCGATCCGGACCCGCCGCCTAAATATGAATCGGCTTGAACCAGGCGGCCAGCGCCGCCTCCTTCACCGCCTCGGACAGCGTCGGATGGGCGTGGCAAGTGCGGGCAAGGTCCTCCGCCGCCCCGGCGAACTCCATCAGCACCGCCGCTTCGGCGATCAATTCGCCGGCATAGGGGCCAATGATATGGACGCCGAGCACGCGGTCGGTCTTCGCGTCGGCCAGCACCTTGACGAAGCCGTCCTTCTCCAGCATGGCGCGGGCCCGCGCATTGGCGGAGAACGGAAACTTGCCGGCCCGGAAGGCGACGCCGGCCGCCTTCAACTCCTCCTCGGTCTTGCCGACCGAGGCGATTTCCGGGTGGGTGTAGACCACGTTAGGGATCACGCCGTAGTTCACATGCCCCGCCTGGCCCGCGGCGATCTCGGCGACCGCAACGCCTTCGTCCTCGGCCTTGTGGGCGAGCATCGGCCCGCGGATCACGTCGCCAATGGCGTAGACGCCCTCGACATTGGTGCGGAAATGCTCGTCGACGATCACCCTGCCGCGCTCGTCCAAGGCGACGCCGGCCGCCTCCAGACCGAGTCCCTTGGTGTAGGGCCGCCGCCCGATGCAGACGAGGACGATGTCGGCCTCGAGCGTCTCGCTCGCACCGCCGGCCGCCGGCTCGACCGTCACCTTCAGGATTTTGCCGGAGGTGTCCACCGAGGCGACCTTGCTCGCCAGCTTGAAGGCGATGCCCTGCCGGGCGAGCAGCCGTTGCGCCTGCCGCGCCGCTTCTCCGTCGACGCCCGGAAGGATGCGGTCGAGAAACTCGACCACCGTCACCTGCGCACCGAGGCGTCGCCAGACCGAGCCGAGCTCGAGACCGATAACGCCCGCTCCGACGACGATGAGGCGCCCCGGTACGGACTGGAGCGTTAGCGCGCCGGTCGAGGAAACGATGCGCTGCTCGTCGATCGCGACGCCCGGGAGCGGTGTCGATTCCGATCCGGTGGCGATGACGATCGCCTTCGCCTCCACCTCCTGGCTCGCCCCGTCCGCGGCTACGACCTTGATCCTCCCCGGCCCGGCGATCGTGCCGGTGCCGCGAATCGACTCGATCTTGTTCTTCTTGAACAGAAACGCGACGCCGGAGGTGTTCGCCTCGACGACGGAGTCCTTGTGAGCCATCATCGCGCCGAGATCGACTTCCGGCTTGCCGACCTTGATGCCCAACGTGCCGAAATCGCGCCCGGCCTTGTCGAGCAGCTCCGAGGTGTAGAGCAGCGCCTTGGACGGGATGCAGCCGACATTGAGGCAGGTGCCGCCGAGGGTCGCGTCCTTCTCGATGACCGCCGCCTTCAGACCGAGCTGGGCGGCGCGAATGGCGCAGACATAGCCGCCGGGACCGCTGCCGATGACGGCAAGATCGTAGGACATGCAGGGAACCTCTGGCTAAAGGGGAGGACTAACTCGCCAAGGCGATCAGGGCAGCCTGCTTCTCGGCGTCACGACGCAGCGAATCGGCACCGAGGTCGATTTCGTCGCCATCGTCGTCGATCCAATAAACGGAATGCCCGTATTTCTCCCGCTTCACCTTCATGAAGCGCTCGGGGCGAGCACGCAGGAATGCAAACATCTCTCCGTTGGCAAGCAGCGGCCGCAGATCGACAACACCTTCATAACCGTCATCGAACACGAGCTTGAGCACGCCGAACATCACCGCTTTCACGCTCTGTATCCTCGGCAGCTTCTTCTTCATCGGATCTCTCTCGGCTTCCGGCCGCCCTGCGTGGCGACCCAAGCCTCCCCCAGGGCGACCCGGTGTGCGATCGCCCATCGGAGGAGTGTCTGACGTTTGCTCGCCGGCAGGGTGCCAGCCACGATCGTCATCGTCTTCATATCGACCACGGCTCGGTGTTCTGCAATGACCGCGTGAAAATGCGGTGGCGCATGATCATTGGGATAGAACTGAACTTTGACGCCTTCTACCACTGCAACGGTCGGCATCAGTTTCCCGATCTCTTCCAGCAGGACCCTCGCGGGCAACAGCCTAGATACCAGCCGACAGCTGCCACCGTCAAAGCGCCCCGGTACCGAGCTTCAGCGCCATCGGGACGGTCGCCGCGAGACATACGCCACGGCCCATCCGATCAGCCACACTATGATCCCGACCACCGCAAACGTCACCGCCGCAAAGATGGGATCGCCGAGATCGTGGCGGAACAAAGCAACGAAGGCGGCCAGGAAGAGGATCGCCGCGACGACGGTCGTCCCCCACGCCACGTGCTGGGCATAGCGGGCCATCGACGCGATACCCGTGCCAGCTAGAGATCGAGCACCAGTCGCTCCGGTGCCTCCAGGCTCTCCTTGACGCGCACCAGGAACGTCACCGCCTCGCGGCCGTCGACGATACGATGGTCGTAGGAGAGCGCCAGATACATCATCGGCCGCGGCTCGATCTTGCCGGCGACCACCATCGGCCGCTCCTGGATCTTGTGCATGCCGAGGATGCCCGACTGCGGCGCGTTGAGGATCGGCGTCGACATCAGCGAGCCGTAGATGCCGCCATTGGTGATGGTGAAGGTGCCGCCCTGCATCTCCTCGATCGTCAGCGACCCGTCGCGGGCGCGTCGAGCGAGATCGGTGATTCCCTTCTCGATCTCGGCGAGCGACAGGCGATCCGCGTCGCGGACGACGGGCACCACCAGGCCGCGCTCGGTGCCGACGGCGACGCCGATATTGTAGTAATTCTTGTAGACGATGTCGGTGCCGTCGATCTCCGCATTCACCGCGGGGAGCTCCTTCAGCGCCTGCACGCAGGCTTTCACGAAGAAGCCCATGAAGCCGAGCTTGATGCCGTGCTTCTTCTCGAAGAGGTCGCGGTAGTCCGAGCGAAGCTTCATCACCGCGCTCATGTCGACCTCGTTGAAGGTCGTCAGCATCGCCGCGGTTTCCTGCGCCTCCTTGAGGCGTCGAGCGATGGTCTGGCGGAGGCGGGTCATCCGCACCCGCTCCTCCCGCGCCACGTTCTCCGGCGCGGAGGGGGCGCGGGCGACAACCGGCTTTGCGCCAACGGGCGCCACGGCGGCGGCAAGGACGTCGGCCTTGGTGATCCGGCCGGCCTTGCCGGTCCCCTCGATCCGCGACGGTTCGAGGCCCCTCTCCGCAATGATCTTGGCGGCTGAAGGTGCGGTCCCCTCCGGGCTCGCCGCGCCCCCGGCGAGCGCCGCTACGGCGGGCGCTTGGCGGAGTCGCGTCTCCTCGGCGCCCGCCTTGATCGGCGCAGGGTGGTCGGATTTCTCCCCCGGCTTGCCCGTCCCGCCATCGCCGTCGGCGGATTGGCCGTTGCCTTTGCCCGCGGCGATCGAGCCGAGCAGGGCGCCGACTTCGACCGTCTCGCCATTCGCCACTACGATCAACTCGACGACGCCGGCGGCGGGCGCCGGCACCTCCAGAGTGATCTTGTCGGTCTCCAGCTCGACCAGCGGCTCATCCACCGCAACCGCATCGCCGACCTTCTTGAACCAGGTGCCGACCGTCGCCTCCGTCACCAACTCGCCGAGAGTGGGAACCCGGATTTCCATCGCCATCGCTCTCTCCTGACAGCGCGCCGCCTATTCGCCGAGGGCCTCGTCGAGGAAGGCGTGGAGTTGCTTCAAATGCTTCGACATCAGGCCGGTGGCGGTCGCCGCCGCCGCAGCGCGACCGACATAGTGGGGGCGCATCGACTTGGCGCCAACCTGATTGAGCACCCATTCGAGATAGGGTTCGACGAAAGCCCAGGCGCCCATGTTCTTCGGCTCCTCCTGGCACCAGGCGATGTCGGCCTGGCCGAACCGCGCCAACTCGGTGGTCAGCGCCTTGGCCGGGAACGGGTAGAGCTGCTCGACCCGCAGGAGGTAGACGTCGTCGATGCCGCGCTTCTCCCGCTCCTCGTAGAGATCGTAATAGACCTTGCCGGAGCACAGCACGACGCGGCGGATGTTCTCGTCGGCGACGAGCTTGATCGCCTCGCCGTCGCGGCATTCGGCATCATCCCACAGCAGCCGGTGGAACGTCGTCTCGGCCCCCATTTCGTCGAGGCCGGAGACCGCCCGCTTGTGACGAAGCAGCGACTTGGGCGTCATCAGGATAAGCGGCTTGCGGAAGTCGCGATGAAGCTGGCGGCGAAGGATGTGAAAGTAATTCGCCGGCGTCGTGCAGTTGGCGACCTGCATGTTGTCTTCGGCGCAAAGCTGAAGGAACCGCTCCAGCCGCGCCGAGGAATGTTCCGGACCCTGGCCCTCGTAGCCGTGGGGAAGCAGCATCACCAGCCCCGACATGCGCAGCCACTTGCGCTCGCCGGACGAGACGAACTGGTCGATGACCACCTGGGCGCCATTGACGAAATCGCCGAACTGCGCCTCCCACAAAGTGAGCGCGTCGGGCTCGGCGAGCGAATAGCCGTATTCGAAGCCGAGCACCGCCTCTTCCGACAGCATCGAATTGATGACCTCGAAGCGCGCCTGGCTCTCCGAGAGGTGATTGAGTGGAATGAAGCGCTCCTCGGTTTCCTGGTCGTAGAGGACCGAATGGCGCTGGGAAAACGTACCGCGTTCCGAATCCTGGCCCGACAGGCGGACGGGATACCCTTCGTTGAGGAGGGTCCCGAAGGCCAGCACCTCGGCCGTCGCCCAATCGATCCCGTTGCCGGTTTCGATCGCCTTCCGCCGCGCGCCGAGAAAGCGACCGATGGTCTTGTGGACCGTGAAATCCGCCGGAACCTCGGTGATGCGCTCGCCGACCGCGCGCAGCTCGCCGACCGCGACGCCGGTGACGCCGCGCCGCGGCGCATCGCCGGTGTCGGCCACCTTGAACTTCGACCACACGCCGTCGAGCCAGTCGGCCTTGTTCGAACGATATCCGCCGGCCGCCTCGAACTCCTCCTCGAAAGTCGTCCGCCAGCCCGCCTTCAACTGCTCGACATCGGCCTCGGTGACCAGCCGTTCGCCGACCAGCTTCTTCGAATAGATCTCGAAAGTCGTCGGGTGATCGTGAATCTTCTTGTACATCAACGGCTGGGTGAAGGCCGGCTCGTCTCCTTCATTGTGACCGAAGCGCCGATAGCAGAACATGTCGACCACCACCGGCTTGTGGAATTTCTGACGGAACTCAGTCGCCACCTTTGCAGCGTAGACCACCGCCTCCGGGTCGTCGCCATTGACGTGGAATATCGGCGCCTCGACCATCTTGGCGATGTCGGACGGATAGGGCGAAGACCGCGCGAAGCGCGGATTGGTGGTGAAGCCGATCTGGTTGTTGATGATGAAGTGGATCGAGCCGGCGGTGCGGTGGCCCCTCAGGCCCGACAGCCCGAAGCATTCGGCAACGACGCCCTGGCCGGCGAAAGCCGCATCGCCATGGAGAAGAAGCGGCAGCACGCGGGCGCGCTGATCGAGCGGCACGATGTCGCCCCGCGGCTGATCCGCATGCTGGTCCTGCTTGGCCCGCGCCTTGCCCAGCACCACCGGATCGACGATCTCCAGATGAGAAGGGTTCGCGGTCAGCGACAGGTGCACCCTGTTGCCGTCGAACTCACGATCCGAGGAGGCGCCGAGGTGATACTTGACGTCGCCCGAGCCCTCCACTTCGTCCGGCGAGGCGGAACCGCCCTTGAACTCGTGGAAGATGGCGCGATGCGGCTTGCCCATCACCTGGGCAAGCACGTTGAGCCGGCCACGGTGGGCCATGCCGAGGACGATCTCCCGCAGACCGAGCTGACCGCCGCGCTTGATGATCTGCTCAAGCGCGGGGATCAGCGATTCCGCGCCGTCGAGACCGAAACGCTTGGTGCCGGTGTATTTGACATCGAGAAAGCGCTCGAAACCCTCGGCCTCGGCAAGCTTGTTGAGGATCGCCCGCTTGCCGTTCTCGGTGAAACTGATCGTCTTGTCCGGCCCCTCGATGCGCTCCTGCATCCAGCCCTTCTCGGCGGCATCCGAGATGTGCATGAACTCGACGCCAAGCGTCGAGCAATAGGTTCGCCGGAGGATTTCCAGCATCTCCGGGATGGTCGCGAATTCCAGCCCGAGGACGTGGTCGATGAAGATCTTGCGGTCGTAGTCGGCCTCGGTGAAGCCATAGGAGGCAGGATCGAGCTCCGCCTCGCCGTTGATCGGCTGCAGGTTGAGCGGATCGAGCTTGGCATGAAAATGGCCGCGCATCCGATAGGCGCGGATCATCATGATGGCACGGACCGAATCCCGCGCCGCCTGCTGGACCTGTCCGTCCGAGATCTCGGCGCCGCGGCGAGCGACCCCCTTCTTGATCTTCTCGCCGATGGCGGCCTCGGTCGCGCCCCAATTGCCGTCGAGGGCGGCAACCAGCTCGCCATTGACGAGCGGCGGCCAGTCGGCCCGCCGCCACGACGGACCACGCAGCTCCGCCGCGACATTGTCCGGAAGATCTTGTAATCCTTCAAAGAATGCCCGCCACTCCGCATCCACCGACGTCGGATCGCGGCCGTAGCGGGCTTGCAGGTCTTCGATATAGGGAGCGTTGACGCCGTAGAGAAAAGACGTTGCCGCGAGGGCGGCATTGGAGTCCTGGCGTGCCATTTTCATATTCCGCGAGGGGGAGGGTGCTCGCGCTCTTCTCTTCGCGTGGCCACGCGCCACGCTCTACTGGCCGATCCTGCCGAAATCAACGACTCATTTGGTCTTTCGGCTCACGCCTTCAAGACTTCGGCGAGCGTGGAACCCAAACGCGCCGGCAATTCCGACACGCGGATTCCGGCCGAGCGCATCGCCTCGATCTTGTCCTCGGCGCCGCCCTTCCCCCCTGCAATGATCGCGCCAGCATGGCCCATCCGCCGGCCGGGCGGCGCGGTTCGTCCCGCAATGAAGCCAACGACCGGCTTGGCACGACCCCGCGCCGCCTCGTCCTTGAGGAACCGGGCCGCATCCTCCTCCGATGACCCGCCGATTTCGCCGATCATGACGATGGACCTCGTCTCGCCGTCGGCGAGGAGCATTTCAAGCACGTCGATGAAGTCCATACCCTTGACCGGGTCGCCGCCGATCCCGACCGCGGTGGTCTGGCCGAGCCCGGCATTGGTGGTTTGAAACACCGCCTCGTATGTGAGCGTTCCTGACCGCGAAACGATCCCGACCGACCCTTTCTTGAAGATGTTGCCCGGCATGATGCCGATCTTGCATGCGCCAGCGGTCATCACGCCCGGGCAGTTGGGGCCCACCAGCCGCGCGCGCGAACCGCAAAGGGCGCGCCGAACCTTCACCATATCGACGACCGGGATGCCTTCGGTGATGCAGACGATCAGCGGGATTTCGGCGTCGATCGCCTCGAGGATGGCGTCGGCGGCAAAGGGCGGCGGCACGTAGATGACCGTGGCGTCGGGTGCGGTGGCCTGCTTCGCCTCCATCACCGTGTCGAAGACCGGCAGGTCGAGATGGGTGCGACCGCCCTTCCCCGGCGACACGCCGCCGACCATCCTGGTGCCGTAAGCGATCGCCTGCTCGGAATGAAACGTCCCGTTGGTGCCCGTGAACCCCTGGCAGATGACCTTGGTGGCGGCGTCGATGAGGATGGACATCCCCTAGCCCCCCTTCACCGCCGCGACGACCTTCTGGGCCGCGTCGTCGAGATCATCGGCACTGATCACGTTGAGGCCGGAATCGACGACGATCTGCTTGCCCAGCTCGACATTGGTGCCTTCCAGCCGAACGACCAGCGGCACCTCCAGCCCGACCTCCTTGACCGCCGCGATGATGCCTTCCGCCACCACGTCGCAGCGCATGATGCCGCCGAAGATGTTGACGAGGATGCCTTTGACGTTGGGGTCAGCGGTGATGATCTTGAACGCCACCGCTACCCGCTCCTTCGATGCGCCGCCGCCGACATCGAGGAAGTTGGCCGGCTCGGCGCCATAGAGCTTGATGATGTCCATCGTCGCCATGGCCAGCCCCGCGCCATTCACCATGCAGCCGATGTCGCCGTCGAGCGCGACATACGAGAGGTCGTTTTCCGACGCCTCGACTTCCTTGGGATCATCCTCTCCGGGATCGCGCAGTTCGGCGACATCGGGATGGCGGAACAGTGCGTTGTCGTCGAAATTGATCTTGGCGTCGAGGCAGAGGAGGCTGCCTTCTTCCGTCACCACCAGCGGATTGATCTCGAGGAGGCTCATGTCCTTCTCGGTGAAGGCGCGATAGAGGGTCGCGATCAGGCGGTCGCATTGTCCGATCTGATCGCCGGCGAGGCCGAGCCCGTAGGCGATCGACCGGCCGACATGGGAGGTGTAGCCGGCCGCCGGATCGACATGGACGGTGATGATCTTCTCCGGCGTCTTCGCCGCGACGTCCTCGATGTTCACGCCGCCCTCCTCAGAGGCGATGAAGGCGACGCGTCCGCTGCCGCGATCGACGAGGCAGGAGAGATAGAGCTCGCGCGCGATCGCCGAGCCTTCCTCGATGTAGAGGCGATTGACGGGCCGTCCGGCAGAACCGGTCTGGTGGGTGACCAGCGTGCTGCCCAGCATTTGCTCGGCGTCGGCGACCACCTTCGCGACGGATCGGGCCAGGCGAACGCCGCCGGCGTCACCGGCCTTCACCTCCTTGAAGCGGCCCTTGCCCCGCCCCCCCGCATGGATCTGGGACTTCACCACCCAAAGCGGTCCGCCAAGCTCCTGCGCCGCAGCCTCGGCTTCCTTCACCGAGAAGGCCGGAATGCCTTTGGCGACTGGCGCGCCGAAGTCGCGAAGGATCGCCTTGGCCTGGTATTCATGGATATTCATGCTGCCCCCAGCCGACCGCCCGGCCCCGACCGCCGGCTATTTGCCGAGCGCCGGGAAGAGCCGGACGCAAGCCTTGAGCAGGCCGTCCACCGCCGCGATCGACTTGTCGAACATCTGCCGCTCGGGCTTGGCGAGGCTGATCTCGATGATCCGCTCGATCCCCTTCGCCCCGATGACCACCGGCACGCCGATGTAGCGATCCTTGACGCCGTATTCGCCCTTGAGACAGGCGGCGCAGGGCAGCACCCGCTTCTTGTCCTTGAGATAGCTTTCGGCCATCGCGATGGCCGAGGCCGCCGGCGCGTAGAAGGCCGACCCACTCTTGAGAAGATTGATGACCTCAGCCCCGCCGTCGCGGGTGCGCTGGACGATTTCGTCGACCCGCTTCTTGGTCGTCCAACCCATCTTGATGAGGTCCGTCAGCGGAATCCCGGCGACCGTCGTGTATTGGATGAGCGGCACCATGGTGTCGCCATGGCCGCCGAGCACGAAGGCGCTGACGTCCTCCACCGAGACGTCGAACTCGGTGGCAATGAAATAGCGCAGCCGCGCCGAATCGAGAACGCCCGCCATGCCGACCACCATGTCGCGCGGCAGCCCCGAGAATTTCTGCAGCGCCCAGACCATCGCGTCGAGCGGGTTGGTGATGCAGATGACGAAGGCCTTCGGGGCGTATTTCCTGATCCCGGCGCCGACCTGCTCCATCACCTTGAGATTGATCTCAAGCAGGTCATCGCGGCTCATGCCCGGCTTACGCGGCACGCCGGCCGTAACGATGCAAACGTCGGCGCCCTTGATCCCCGCATAGGCGGATGTGCCGGCGAGCTTTGCGTCGAAGCCGTTGACCGGCGAGGACTTCAGCAAGGTCCAGCGCCTTGCCCTCGGGAACCCCTTCGACGACGTCGAAAAGCACCACGTCGCCGAGTTCCTTGAGGGCGGCGAGAAGGGCGAGGGTACCGCCGATCTGACCGGCGCCGATGAGGGCAATTCTGGGTCGGGCCATGGTGAGGAAATCCTGAGGAGAGGTATCCCCGAGTGACTAGCCCGATTGATGCTGCGCTGCAAGCGGCGGCGGCAGGCTCCCCCTCCAAACGGGATTCCCAACAGGACCATCCGTGCAATTTGCGATATATTGCCAATTCGACCGGCTAGATTACGATGATCGGACAACAGGTCCGCCATTGATCCGACCGCCTGCAGAGAGCCGCGGTGGTGCGAGTCGCTCTTGGTGTTGAGAGGGGTGGAATCCGATGTCGATCTATCTAGGCGACGACAACGCCAACGCACCTTCGCTTGACTACTACACGGCAATGTATGGGGCGGGCGGCAACGACGTCTTGCTGTCTGCCTATGCCGGCGCGGTCTACATCAATGGTGGGCCGGGGGCGGACTACTGCCTCGTGTTCAATGTCGGTGCGACTGCCCATTTCGACGGCGGCGACGGCAACGATTTTCTCATGGGAGAGCAGGTCGGCGACAGTCTATACGGCGGGAATGACGACGATCTTCTTGCCGGCGTCGTCCCGCTGACGCTCGTTTCACAGGCCGAACTTACATCCGCCACCCCAAGTGGCAACGACTACCTGGAAGGCGGCGCCGGCACCGATGGCTGCTACGGCTTCGATGGCAATGACACGATCTATGGAGGCGACGGTAACGACGCCGGCATCGTCGTTGTACTGCAGCTTTCGGGCGTCGCGATTGGCATCAAGGCGGGCCTTTTCGGCGGAAGCGGCAAAGACTACGTCGACGGCGGTCGCGGCAACGACTGGATCGATGGTGGCCTCGGCAAAGACGTGCTGGTCGGTGGTCTCGGCAAGGATGTTTTCGACTTCAATTCCATCAAGGACAGCCATCCGGGCAAGAAGGCCGACACCATCCGCGATTTCTCCCACGCTGAGCGCGATACGATCGATCTCTCGGACATCGACGCCCGGACCGACAAGGGCGGCAACCAGGCCTTCAAGTTCATCGGCACGGACGCCTTCCACGACAAGGCGGGCGAGCTTCGCTTCAAGAATGGGGTCCTGTCGGGCGACGTGAACGGAGACGGCAGCGCCGACTTTCAGGTCAAGCTGGCCGGCGTGTCGGTGCTGCACGACACCGACATCAACCTCTAGGCCGAAGATGCCGGGGCGCAGCGGCCCTGTTCGCCGGCGCTGTTCCGCGGACGAAAGGCCTGCGGGGTATTACCGAACCGGGCCCGGAGCCGCCGGCTGAAATAGGACAGATCCGTACCTGCGAGACCAGGACCTCATTCTGTAGGGATGGCCTCGCTCGTCCCGCGCGGCGCCGCGCGAGGCGCCGCCAGATAGGCTTCCGACCGCATTTCGGTGAGGCGGGAGACTGTCCGCCGGAAGGCGAAGGCTTCGTTGCCTTGTTCCGCCGGATAAAGCACCGCTGGTTCCGCCGCAGCGGAGGCGATCAGCTTGACGCCGCGATCGTAAAAGACGTCGACAAGGTTGATGAAGCGGCGCGCCACGTCGCGCCGCGCCGCGGCAATCACCGGGATATCGTCGACGATGACGATATCGAAGGTATCGGCGATCGCGGCGAAATCCGAAGCACCGAGTGGCGCTTCGCAAAGGTCGGCGAAGGCGAAACGGGCGATGCGTCTCGCCGCTTTGGGAATTGCAAGCTGCCGCCCCTTGACCGGCAGCGTTCCCGGTTGACCGCCGTCGCCGCCGGTGAGGCTCCGCCAAACGTCGTCGAGGGCGGCGCGCGCCGACGGCCCGGCCGGCGTGACATAGGCGGTGACCTCCCCGAGTTTTCGCAGCCGATAGTCGGTTCCCGCATCGAGTTCGACGATCTCGACATGCCGCCTCAACACGTCGATGAAGGGGAGGAAGAGCCCGCGGTTCAGCCCGCCGCTGTAGAGGTCTTCCGGTGCGGTGTTGGAGGTCGCGACGAGAACCAGGCCCCGGTCGAAAAGCGCGTCGAAAAGGCGCGACAAGATCATCGCGTCGGCGATGTCCTCGACAGCGAACTCGTCGAGGCAGATGAGCCGGGTCTCGCCGGCGATATCTGCCGCCACCGGTCCGATCGGGTCGTCACCGTTCCCGGCACCGTTTCGCATCGCTTTGCGGACGGCGTGAATACGGTCGTGAACGTCCGCCATGAACGCGGGGAAATGCGTCCGGCGCTTGGCGCCCAGCGGCGCCGCCGTGAAGAACGCGTCCATCAGCATCGTCTTGCCGCCGCCGACGCCGCCGTGGATGTAGAGGCCCTTCGGCGGCGCGACCGTCCGACCGGCGAAGAGCCAGCCGAGCGCTCGTCCCTTTGCGGCGAGGCGGTCCTCCGCAAGCCGCTGGTCGAGCCGATCGAGCCGGCGGGCAAGGCTCAGTTGCGCACGATCTTCGGAGAGCTCCGCCGCAGCGACCAGCGATCGATACCGGGCGACAACGCCCCCGAGGCCGGCAATCCCATCACCGGAGCTGATCGCCATTGCTGCTCGGCTGGAACGTCGTCTACCGGTAGAAGGAGACCGAACCGCCGCTGTCGATGGAGCCATCGAACCGGCTGCCGCCCGCCGATTGCAGCCGCGCGATCGGCGTGCCGCCCTGGCCGGCGAGGACGACCTGGCGGCCGTCGAGATTCCAGGCGGAAATCGATTTGAGGGTGTCGGACGAACAGCCGCGCGTCGAAGCGCGGTAACCGCCGGTCCAGCTGGTGAGCGTCATAAACAACTGGCACGACTCGCCGTTGGACGCGATCGTCCAGCCGCCAAGCAGATCGGTGCGGCCGATCGCGCCCGAGGACGCCGGCGGCGCCGGCGCGGCGGGCGCCGCGGACGCGACATCCGTGCCTCCGCCGGCGGCAGGCAGCGGCTCGGAAATGACGGCGCCGCCCGGTGGGGCATTGGCAACGTCGCCGGATGTCATTGGAGGCGGCAGGCCACCGGCGACTTGTGTCGAGGGCGGCTGGTTTCGCCCGGAACCCAATCCGATCGCCCCGATCGAGCCGCAGCCGCAAAGGGTCAAAGCGAGCGCGACCGGGAATAGGCGGTTAACCGGCATCAGCAATGTCCCTTTTCCTGCCAGCCAAGACGACGAATCTCACGCCTAGTGGTGAATTGTAGCGGGTTTCAGGCAAACGCCGTGTTTTTGCAACCCTTTATTGGCCGAAACGGCAAGCGCCGGCCCTCGACAATACATGGGACACCGGCGCTTGCGAGACGCAAAAGCGATAGCAGGCGACCGTCAGTCGCGGGCCGTGACGTGTTGCGGCAGCTTCAACTGGGCGGCCTTGGCGCGGACTTCCGCTTCCGGCCGGCCAAGGGTGTGGCCAATCAACTCAGGCTGAACGCCCGCCTTCCAGAGTTCCCGCAGTTTTTCGACCGCCGTGATGGTCCACGGCGTACCGGCGTTAAGGGTCACGTTGTCGGTCATCATCTCGCTCCATGATCCTTGGTATGTCCCTCATATGGGTGCCGATCCGGTCAGGATTAACCCCGACGGAAGAAAATACGAGCAATTCGATCCGCAAGAACGGTAAAGGCCCGGCAATCGACGATCGCCGGGCCGACCCGCTAAATCCGCCGCTCGACCATCATCTTCTTGACCTCGGCGATTGCCTTGGCCGGGTTCAAGCCCTTCGGGCAGGTCTGGGCGCAGTTGAGGATGGTGTGGCAGCGATAGAGCCGAAACGGATCCTCGAGCTCGTCGAGTCGCCGGCCCGCCGCTTCGTCGCGGGAATCGATCAGCCAGCGATAAGCCTGCAGGAGCACGGCCGGCCCGAGATAGCGGTCGCCATTCCACCAATAGGATGGGCAGGACGTCGAGCAGCAGGCGCAAAGGATGCACTCGTAGAGACCATCGAGCTTGGCGCGGTCGGACGGCGACTGCCGCCACTCCGTTTGCGGCACCGGCGTCTCGGTTTGCAGCCACGGCTCGATCGAGCGGAGCTGGGCATAGAAGGTCGCAAGGTCGGGGACCAGATCCTTGACCACCGGCAGGTGCGGCAACGGATAGATGGCGATCGGCCCTTCCATGTCTTCCATCGCCCGTGTGCAGGCCAGCGTGTTGGTGCCGTCGACATTCATCGCGCAGGAGCCGCACACGCCCTCTCGGCACGAGCGCCGGAAGGTGAGGGTCGGGTCGACGTTGTTCTTGATCCAGATCAGCCCGTCGAGAACCATCGGCGGGCAATCGTCGGTATCGACGAAATAGGTGTCGATCCTCGGATTGCTCTCTCGGTCGGGATCGTAGCGATAGATGCGGAATTCGCGGAGATTGCCGGCACCATCCGGCTTCGGCCAGGTCTTGCCGGCAGTGACAGTGGAGTTCTTCGGGAGCGTGAGCTGGACCATCTGCGGCAATCTTCCGATACTTGCGGCGGACATCGCGGGACGGCGAACGCCTGTGCTCGCCCCCTAGATGACTAGCGCCGCTCCTTGCGGATCACAAGCTTCAGGCCGGACCATACCGGACCATACCATATCGATCGCCGCCACCTTGACGTCGACCAGGTCGCGTTTCAGCGCCTCCTCCCTCACGACATCCTCCGTCACGTCGGTCGGCATCCTCGACGCCTTTTTCGGCCACGAGACCCAGATCATCCCGTCGGGCTTCAAAGCCATCTGGAGCCGCGAAAGCTCAGCGGCGATCTCCGCACGGCGGGTGGTGAAGGCGTGGATCACGTCGAAGCGACGCGTGCCGAGCTTCGCATGCCAGTCTGCCGCCCGCGCCGCCGCCGCGAAATCCGGCCATCGGGCGAGTTCGCCGAGTTCCGGCGGCAGCGCGATGAACGCCGCAACCATTCCCGACTTGAAGCCGAGCTTGTCGGCAAGCGGCTTGCCGGAATAGCCCGCCGGAGCCTGCCTCGCCGACATGGCCACGTATCGCTCCGCCTATCAGCCGCCTTGGCAGGCGGGTCCGGCATCGACGACGAACATGGTGGCCTTGGTAAGCTGCGGGACCGCCGGTGAAACAGCCACCGCCAACAAACCGACAAATCGCATGACACCCCTCCCAGCTCCGATTATATCGCGTTGAACGATATGGATTTTCGACCGGGGCGCAACCCACGTCCGGCTCCGCCACGGCCTTAGAATTCCCAGCCGAAAGCCTCGATTTCCCTGGCGTACCAGCCGGCGACCATGTCCCGCGTCTCGTCATCGTAGAGTTCGCGGTAGTGACGAGGGTCGGTGCGGGTATGGCCCTTTGCGGCAGGAAGCGCGACCACCTTCCGGATTCCGAGCTTCCGGCAGATCTCGCCGAGCTCGGCCTCGAGGTTCTCGTAACGGATCACATGGTCGACGGCGATCCTGTCGTCGATCGTGTAGGTCCACCAGTTCTTCATTCGCGCCGAGCGCAGCATCTTGCCGCGGTGCCACGGCGAGGTGAGGAAGGTCTTGAAGTCCGGTCGCGGGTGGTTGTGGCGCGTCCGCCAGAAATAGAACGACACCTGGCGGTCCCAGGGGTTCCGTTCGATGGTGAACTTGAAGTAGCCGTTCCAGGTGTCCCCGCCGACCATGCGCCGCACTTGCCGGGCAGGCATGTGGTTGTAGTAGCCGCAGATCTCGGGGAAATGGTGGCGGATCTCGCCGGGCAGCGGAATGCCGAGCCGCCCGATACCGAGCGCATAGTTCCGTGCCGGCGACTTGCGGCGCTTCTTCTCCTCGGGTCGGCTGAGCGGCGCGAGGATATCGTCGGGCCCACAGATCGGCGACAGCGCCAGCTCGGTGCTGGTGCCGCCGGTCTTCGCCGTCTTCAGGAAGATGAAGCGGTGCTTGTGGCTGAGGATCATGTGACGTGGATTGGCACGAAGCCGCCCCTCAATACACCCGCGCCTTCGGCTCGATGTACTGGACGTCATTGGTGAGCGTGTAGGTGTGCACCGGCCGGCTTTCGAGATGCACGGTATGCTTCTCGGGGTCGATGAAAGCGAGCGTGTGCTTCATCCACTTCTGGTCGTCGCGGTCGGGATAGTCCTCGCGGGCGTGCGCCCCTCGCGATTCGGTGCGATTGAGCGCTGATTCCACCGTCACCATCGCCTGGACGATGAGGTTGTCGTATTCGAGCGTCTCGATCAGATCCGAGTTCCAGATCAGCGATCGGTCGGTGACGTGGACGTCGTTCGTCCCCGTCCAGACTTCGCGGATGCGGTCGCGTCCCTGAGCAAGCACCTCGCCGGTGCGGAACACCGCACAATCCTCCTGCATCGCCACCTGCATCTTGCGGCGCAGCTCTGCGGTCGGCGTGCCGCCGTCGGCGTTGCGGAAGCGGTCGAGCCGCTCGACCGCCAGCGCGCCGGCGTCCTTGGGCAGGTCGCGATGCTTCTCGTTCGGCTCGATCGTCTCGGCGCAGCGGAGCGCCGCGGCGCGGCCAAAAACGACCAGGTCGATCAGCGAGTTGGAGCCGAGCCGGTTGGCACCGTGGACCGAGACGCAGGCGCCCTCGCCGAGCGCCATCAGACCGGGAACCACCTGGTCCGGATCGCCGTTCGCCTTGGTCAGCGCCTCGCCGTGATAGTTCGTCGGGATGCCGCCCATGTTGTAGTGGACCGTCGGCAGCACCGGGATCGGATCGCGGGTCACGTCGACGCCGGAGAAGATACGGGCCGATTCCGAAATCCCGGGTAGTCTTTCGTGAATGACCTTCGGGTCGAGATGCGAAAGGTGGAGGTGCATATGGTCCTTGTCGTCGCCGTGCCCCCGCCCCTCGCGGATTTCGATGGTCATGGCACGGCTCACCACGTCGCGCGAAGCGAGGTCCTTGGCGTGTGGCGCGTAGCGCTCCATGAAACGCTCGCCCTCGGCATTGGTGAGATAGCCGCCCTCGCCCCGCACCCCCTCGGTGATCAGCACGCCGGCGCCGTAGACGCCGGTCGGATGGAACTGGACGAATTCCATGTCCTGGAGCGGCAGGCCGGCGCGGAGCACCATGCCGTTGCCGTCGCCGGTCTGAGTGTGGGCGCCGGTGCAGGTGTAGTAGATGCGACCGTAGCCGCCGGTAGCGAGGATCGTCTTGTGGGCGCGGAAGCGGTGCAGCGTCCCGTCCTCGAGGGATAGCGCGACGACCCCGCGGCAGGCGCCATCCTCCATGATGAGGTCGATGGTAAAATATTCGATGAAGAACTCGGCCGAATGGCGGAGCGACTGGCTGTAGAGGGTGTGGAGCATCGCGTGGCCGGTGCGGTCGGCCGCCGCACAGGTGCGCTGCGCCGGTGGGCCATCGCCGAACTGGGTGGTCATGCCGCCGAACGGCCGCTGGTAGATCTTGCCGTCCTCCGTGCGTGAGAAGGGCAAGCCGTAGTGTTCAAGCTCGTAAACGGCGCCCGGCGCTTCCCGGCAGAGATATTCGATGGCGTCCTGGTCGCCCAGCCAGTCCGACCCCTTGACGGTGTCGTACATGTGCCAGCGCCAGTCGTCCTCGCTCATATTGCCGAGCGCCGCGGCGATGCCGCCCTGAGCGGCGACGGTATGCGAGCGGGTCGGGAAGACCTTGGTGATGCAGGCGGTCTTCAGCCCCGCCTCGCTGCAGCCGAGGGTAGCGCGGAGTCCCGAGCCGCCGGCGCCGACCACCACCACGTCGTAGGTGTGGTCGATGAACGGATAGGCCCGCCCGTTGACCTTGGGCGCGCCGTTGCCGCCGAGCGAGCCGTCAGCCATGTCGATCAGCCTCCGAAGGCGAGCTTGAGAATGGCGAAAACCGCGATTGCCCCGACCGCCGCCGCGAAGAAGGTGCTGGCGATGAGCGCCAGCGGCCGCACCACGGCGCCGTGAACATAGTCCTCGACGATCACCTGCATGCCGATCCGCATGTGAACGACGATCGAAAGAATCATGAGCACCAGCAGGATCGCCACGAGCGGAGAGGAGAGCACGGCGACGACCTCCGGATAGGGCCGTCCCGCCACGGAGATCACCACGATGACGAAGGCGATCACCAGCGGGACGTTGGCTATCGCGGTCAGCCGCTGGCGCCAGAAATGGGTGGTGCCGGCGTGGGCGGAGCCGAGGCCGAGCACCCGGTGGAGGGGCGTGCGCATCTCGGCCATCAGCGCACCGCCAGTCCGATGATCCAGACGAGGATCGTCAGCGCCACCGAGCCGACGATGGTGGCGAGCGCCAGCCGGTCGCGCAGCGGCTTGTCGAGCCCGTGCCCGGTATCCCAGACAAGATGGCGCAAGCCGCCGAGCATGTGGTGGATCAGCGCCCAGGTGAAGCCGAAGAGGATGATCAGTCCGATCCACGAGCCGAAGATTCCGTTGACGAAGCCGAAATAGGCCGGCCCGCTCGCCGCGGCGATCAGCCACCAGGCAAGCAGCAAGGTCCCGGCATAGAGAGCGACCGCCGTCACCCGATGGGCGATCGACATCGCCATGGTCAGGTGCCAGTGATAAATCCGGATGTGCGGGGAGAGCGGGCGGTTCGCCTTGGTGTCGGCGGTCGACATGTCCTTTAATGCCTGAAGGCTGTCGGAACAGCGTGGGTCATTCGGTTCTAGCGCCGATGCGGCGGCGCGTCAAAAGCCGACTAAGGCGATTTCGCCGTCGCCCAAGCTCGATAGCAGAATCGGTTCCTTTAACCTAAGCTTTTGCCCCCACGACGCTGCCCGCGGTGCGAGCACATGGACTGGATCGAACGTCTTTGGCAGTGGTTTTCCGCCCTGCCGCCGAACAAGCAAGTCGGCTGGGTTGTCGGGACGGTGTTCCCCGCGGCCGGAGTGGTGTATGCGATTTCTGCCTTCTTCGCCGGACGCTGGCCGTTTCGGCGCAGAAAGGCCAATGTGCCCCGACAGCCCCCGCGAATTGACGTCCACCTGCCGCAGCACCAGCCGGTTCACACCGAGGGTGAGATCCTCGGGGCGTTTCATGATCTCCCCGCCGAGCAGCGAACGAGTCTGCTCGAAACGCTGACGAGGCTTCAAACCTCGCCGACGCCAGTGGCGCTCTCAGAAGATAGCGATCGCCTGTTGCGGCGCCGAGTCGTGGACTCTTCTCCCTCTCACGAGGCTCTCGCTGTACAGGGAGCAATCCTCTACGAGGAGCCCATCAACCAATCCGGAACCGGTGCGGTCACGGCGTTCAGAGCTTCGGTCGTCTGGCGATTCATCGGGGGTGGCTCAAACGACCCAACCGTGGAGGCGACGCTGACTGTTCCGGAGCGCGCCATGAGCGTGCTCATCGCCTTCCGTAGGAACACCGATGTTACCCTTCCCGCTAGCCACCTCATCGAGGTTACCATTGACGCGCCGACGAATTTCCATGGTCAGGGTATCCGAGAGGTCCCACGCATAGTGCTTAAGCCGAAAGAGGATGCGCGCGGCCAGCCCTTGGTCGGTGCCGCCGCCAAGGTGGCTCCTGGCCTCTTCTGGATCGCGCTTTCAGCGAATCAGCACGACACTGCCTCGAACCTCACGCTGCTACGGACCAGCGCTTGGATCGACCTGCCGCTCTTATATGGCACAGGGCAGCGCGCGATTCTGACATTTGAGAAGGGCGAATTAGGCGAGAGCGCCTTTGAACAGGCGATCGCGGCGTGGGAATCCGCTCATGCCGATTGAAGAGCATTCGTGCCTGTCGGACTGAACCCCGCGAGGCGCAACAGCGGTGCAGCGATTGCCATCCTCGCCGCCTGCCGCTAGGAAACCCCGTCCCTTTCGCCCGTTGATCCGGCCCTTCCGGCAACGGCCCCGTTCGACGACGGACCACACACCTTCGCGCCCCGCGCCGGGCGCCGACCAGATGACTTGAGGCCCGATATGACCAAGACCCTCCTTCTTCTTCCCGGCGACGGCATCGGCACCGAGATCATGGAATCGGCCAAGGCGGTCATCGACTGGTTCAACGGCCGCGGCGCCGATTTCGCCTATGAGGAGGACCTCGTCGGCGGCGCCTCCTACGAGGCGCATGGCGTGCCGGTCACCGAGGCGGCGATGAAGCGGGCGCTTGCCGCCGACGCGGTGCTGTTCGGCGCCGCCGGCGGACCGAAGTGGGACAACGTCGCCTATGACGTCCGTCCCGAGGCCGGGCTGCTGCGTCTGCGCAAGGATCTCGAGCTGTTCGCCAATCTGAGACCGGCGATCTGCTACCCGGCGCTTGCCGACGCCTCGTCCCTCAAGCGCGAGCTGGTCGACGGCCTCGACATCCTCATCCTCCGCGAGCTGACCGGCGGCGTCTATTTCGGCGAACCGAAGACCATCACCGACATCGGCAACGGCCAGAAGCGCGCCATCGACACCCAGATCTACGACACCTACGAGATCGAGCGGATCGCCCGCGTTGCGTTCGACCTCGCCCGCACCCGGCGGAACAAGGTCACCTCGATGGAGAAGCGCAACGTCATGAAGACCGGTGTTCTGTGGCGCGAGGTGGTGACCGAGGTCCATCAGCACGGCTACCAGGACGTCGCCCTCGACCATATGCTTGCCGACGCCGGCGCCATGCAGCTGGTCCGCGCTCCGAAACAGTTCGACGTGATCGTCACCGACAATCTTTTCGGCGATGTCCTCTCCGACGTCGCCGCCATGCTCACCGGGTCGCTCGGCATGCTGCCGTCGGCCTCGCTCGGCGCTCCCGACGCGATCACCGGCAAGCGCAAGGCGCTCTACGAACCGGTCCACGGCGCCGCTCCCGACATTGCCGGCAAGGGCGTCGCCAATCCGATCGCCATGATCGCGAGCTTCGGCATGGCGCTCCGCTACTCCTTCGCCATGACCGACGAGGCCGACCTCCTCGACCAGGCGATCGCCGGCGCGCTCGCCAAAAGGCTGCGCACCCCCGATCTGATGAGCGAGGGCATGACCAGGGTCGGGACCGAGGACATGGCCAGGGCGATCGTCGCCGACCTCGACGCGGCCGCCGGCTGAACCCGGCAGGAAAGGGTCATCGCCGGTGCCCCCATCTCGCCTCTCGCGGCCGGGTCAGGTCAGGTCCGGATTGGACGGAAGCGAGCCGTCGGCTAGGCTGCCCGGATGACCCGCGTCTTCGAGAATCGCCGGCTTTCGCGCACCACGAACATCTCGATCATCGTCATGGTCGTTGTGATCGTTTTCGGCTGCTTTGACCTGTGGAACGCCTTCGTCGTCGGATCGGACGACACCACCGCTGCCTTGTTCGGTGCCGTTTTCGTCGGTGGTGGCCTGCTTGGCATCAACACGCTGTGGATCGAAGGCCGCGATCAGGCGCAGTGGTTCGACGTCGATTTCGATGCCGGCAAGGGCGTCGTGGCGGTCTGGCGTCCCTTCCGGCCGCTGGTGATCGAGGCCGGCCTCGACAAGCTCACCGACTGGCGCCATTGGGTGAAGGTCGGCAAGCGGAATGCGCAGACCCACTTCATCGTCGCCGCCGTTCCCGGCTATCCGCGGCCCGTCTATTTTGAACTGCCTCCCGGCCGGGACATCCCGGAGGCGTTTCGCCGCCTCGCCCCGGAAGCCGTCGATGATTATGAGGTGAATAGCGGGCGCCGCAAGGCCGAGGCATAGACGACCGCCGCTCGCTGGGTCAGCCGCCGATCACCACATCGAACAGAAGCTTGAGATTGAGCGCCACGATGATGCCGGCGACGATCCAGGAGACGGCCGCCATGCCGCGCGGCACGACGAAGCGGCCCATCTTGCGGCGGTCGGTGACAAACCGCACCAGGGGGATCACCGCGAAAGGCAGCTGCATCGACAGGATGACCTGGCTGAGCACCAAAAGCTTGGCGGTGCCGCTCTCGCCATAGAGCGCCGTGACGATGACGACCGGAACGATGGCAAAGCCGCGGGTCACCAGTCGCCGCGCCCAATGGGGCAGGCGAATCCGCAGGAAACCCTCCATGACGACTTGACCGGCCAGCGTCGCCGTAACGGTCGAGTTCACTCCGGATGCGAGCAGCGCGACGGCGAACAAGGTGGAGGCGATGCCGAGACCGAGAAGCGGCGACAAGAGCTCGAAGGCCTGTCCTATCTCCTCGACGTTGGAATGGCCGCTGGTGTGGAAGGTCGCTGCGGCGACGATGAGGATGGCGGCGTTGACGAACAGCGCCAGCATCAGCGCGATGGTGCTGTCGGCCGTCGCCCAGGTGATGGCGCTGCGGCGACCTTCATCGGTTCGCTCGAAGGCGCGCGTCTGCACGATGGAGGAGTGGAGGTAGAGGTTATGGGGCATCACCGTGGCGCCGATGATGCCGATGGCGATGTAGAGCATCTGCGGATTGGTGACGATCTCGCGGGACGGCACGAAGCCGCCAAGGATCGCGGCGACGGGCGGTACCGCCGCGACGATCTGGATTGCGAAACAGGCGGCAATGACGATCAGCAGGGCAACGATGAAGGCTTCCAGGAAGCGGAAGCCGCGGTTCATCAGGAGAAGCACCAGAAACGCGTCGAGCGCCGTAATCAGCGCGCCGCCGATGAGGGGAATGCCGAAGAGCAGCTGCACCGCGATCGCCGTGCCGATGACTTCGGCGAGATCACAAGCGATGATGGCCAGCTCGCAGATGATGTAGAGCGCGAGATTGACCGGACGGGAATAGCTGTCCCGGCAGGCCTGCGCCAGATCGCGACCGGTGACGATACCGAGCCGCGCTGCGAGTGCCTGCAGGAGGATCGCCATCAGGTTCGACAGCATGATGACGACGAGGAGCGTGTAACCGAACTTCGAGCCGCCGGCGAGGTCGGTTGCCCAGTTGCCGGGGTCCATGTAGCCGACCGAGATCATGTAGCCCGGTCCGGCGAAAGCCAGCATCCGGCGGAGCCATAGCCCGCCCTTGGGCACCGCCACGGTCGCGTTGACCTCTGACAGGCTCGGCTGATGTTCGGCCAACCGCCAGCCACTCGCGGCGTCGGCGAGGGCCGCTTCCCTCGGTACCCCACTCTCCTGCCACCCCGCTGGCGACGGGGCCGGACCGAGTCCACCTGTCAGTTCACTGCGCATATAGCGTCTGACTGCACATGATAATGAGAATTATTCTCAATCTAGCCATTGAGGCGGCCGCCGTCAATAGCCCCCGGTGCGTAGCATTTTGCTAGATTTCGGCCTCCGGCGGCGTCGGACAGGTTTGATCCATATCCCGGTTCCAGCCGCGCGAGGTCCACTGCGGCGCGGGATGTGTCTTCCCGTCATCGTCCTCAATCGCCTCGAAGAAGGTGAAGCAGTTGTCCCCGTCGCGCTCGACGTAGAAGCAGGCGCCGCTCTGGGTCTCGTAGAAGGTGCAGAAGGTGTCGTCCTCCACCAGCCACTCACCGGAGTCGGCGCCATGCACGTCGTGGTAGCGGATCAGACCGTCCTCGAAATAGGTCTCGCTGAAAAAGAGGCCGTCCTGATAGATGCCGTCGAGCGTGATGCCGGTCAACGCCTTCGCGATCTCCTCGCTGACCATGCGTTGGCCGCCGCTGGCTTCGGCGGAGGGCACCAGGGCAATCGCAATCACAAGCATTGAGGCGAGGCGCATGCGCATTGACACAATCGGACGTTCGCGTAGAAGAAGCGCGGATTTTCGGAAGCGCTTATGATGCCGCGCCTTTGCAGACCGGCGGCAACCGCCGCGCCCCGATCCTATGCAGAAAACGCGGCTGAAATCCATCTGACTCAAGCGCCGCGGAGGCCTATGCCTGCCGGCCTCCTGAACAGCGCGTCGCGGGTCGGATCGGCAGGGTCGTAAGCATCCTCAACAGAACCAGCTGGAGCCATTCCTCATGGGTTACAAAGTCGCGGTGGCGGGAGCCACCGGTAACGTCGGCCGAGAGATGCTCACCGTGCTGGCGGAGCGGGGCTTCCCCGCCGACGAGATCGTGCCGCTCGCCTCGCGGCGGAGCCAGGGAACCGAAGTCTCCTATGGCGAGGCGACCCTGAAGGTGCGGGCGCTTGACACCTACGACTTCTCCGACACCGACATCTGTTTGATGTCGGCCGGCGGCTCGGTCTCGAAGGAATGGGCGCCGCGCATTGCCGGCCAGGGCTGCGTGGTCATCGACAACTCTTCCGCCTGGCGCTACGACGCGGCGGTGCCGCTGATCGTGCCGGAGGTCAACGCCGACGCGGTCACAGGCTTCACCAAGCGGAACATCATCGCCAATCCGAACTGTTCCACGGCGCAGCTCGTCGTCGCGCTGAAGCCGCTGCATGACGCCGCCACCGTCACCCGCGTGGTCGTCGCCACCTACCAGTCGGTTTCCGGCGCCGGCAAGGCGGCAACCGACGAGCTCTTCACCCAGACCCGCGCCGTCTTCGTCTCCGACTCGATCGAGGTGAAGACGTTGCCGAAGCGCATCGCCTTCAACGTCATCCCCCAGGTCGACGTCTTCATGGAGGACGGCTTCACCCGCGAGGAGTGGAAGATGGTCGCCGAGACCAAGAAGATCCTCGACCCGAAGATCAAGCTCGTGGCGACCTGTGTGCGCGTGCCGGTCTTCGTCTCCCATTCGGAGGCGGTGGCGGTCGAGTTCGCCAAGCCGATCTCGGCCGACGAGGCCCGCGACATCCTGCGCGAGGCGCCGGGCTGCCTGGTCGTCGACAAGCATGAGGACGGTGGTTACGTCACGCCGCTCGAAGCCGTCGGCGAGGACGCCACCTATATCAGCCGCATCCGCGAGGATCCGACCGTCGACAACGGGCTGATGCTGTGGGTGGTCTCCGACAATCTGAGGAAGGGCGCCGCCACCAACGCCATCCAGATCGCCGAGCTTCTCGTCAACCGCAAGCTGATCCAGCCGAAGCGCGTCGCCGCCTGAGCGGGTCGCGAGGCGCACTGCCGCCGTGGCTGTGGCTACCCTGTCCTTCTCGGTCACGGCAGCTGCCGCCGCGGATCGCTGGATGACGCTGCCCGAGCCGCCACCGATGCCCCAGGCCAAGGAGTCCGCCTGATCGTTAGGGCCGCGGCCGCGGCACCCCTTACCAGGCGCTCGGGCGAGGCCGCGCCGGCCGGGATCAGCCAGCTCGGCCCCAAGTCTCGCCGCATTTCTATCGTTGTGGTGCGGCGAAGGGGCATTCGACACCGGAGACCGTCCGTGCTGCGGAAAATCCTCGCCCCGCTGATCGCTTCACTCATTCTCGCCGTTTCATTCGACGCCATGGCCGCCAACGCCGCCGATGCCGCTCTCCTCAACACCTATTGGAAGCTGGTGTCGATCCGCGGCGTTCCGGCCGAAGATGGCCGGCGCGAGGCCCATCTCGTGTTCAAGCCGGACGGTGGCGTTTCAGGCAGCACCGGCTGCAACAACCTTGGTGCGATCTATACCCTCAACGGCGACCAGCTCGCCTTCAGCCCGATCATGACCACCCGAATGTTTTGCCGCGAGGTCGCCCGGACCGAGCGCGACTTCCTCCGGAATCTCCCCGAGGTCGGCCGCTTCGTGATCGATGGCGACCGGCTCGAGCTGATGACCCCGTCGGGCGTGACAGTGGCGATCTTCGCGGCAGGCGCGAGTTGACGGGTCCCGGCCTGCCTCCTCTGGCATTGGCCGATCACGACCGACAGGGGATTGCGAGGGGCATCATGCCCAGATCGCCATCCTCAGGCCTTTGCTATCGCGCTGCGGCTCGGCCGGGAAGCTCTCGCCGTCGCCGCGGGCGATCCGCATCGCGATAAGCGCGAGCGCCGCGGCGTCGATCATGTCGTCGCGGCCGACATGGCGAGGCAGCTTCCGGAATAGGAAAGCCTCATCGTAGCCGTATCTTGCGAGAAGCGCCTGCCGTTCGGCGACCCCCGCTGGGTTGACCCGGCTCTTGATCTTCTTCGGCAGCGCCATCGGCCGTTCGCCGTTGAGCCGCCAGAAGGCCAGCTCCGGGTGGCACTCGAACACCCGCCCTTCGAGGTCGCGCGTCATCAGGGCATCGATCTCGCGGATCTTAGGAAACAGGTGATAGCTCTGCTTGGAGACCTTGCGCGGCGGGTCGGACGTTTCCAGAGCGATTCGGCACGCCTCGATGTAGTCATCCGCCATGACCGCCGTCCGTGACGGCACTGAAAAGACAGAGGACTGGCGCCGCCCGAGGAGGGGCCGCACCGCACTTTCCGGGCCGCGCCCGCCGCGCCCCGCCCTGTCCGGCAAGCCGATCGGCATGTCGACCGCGACGATCGCTGGACGGCGCGGATCGTCGAGGATCGCGGAGAAATCGGCGGCAACCGCAAACTCCGGCGGGGTGCTGTCGTCGAGCCTCCGGTAGACGACGGCCCAGCCGGCGGGGCAGCCGTCGACGCCGGCCACCCATTCAGTCATTCTTGCCGGTCCTTCCAGCGTCTCGATGGTGATGCCTTGCGGCGGCGCGACGAACGCCGCCTGGCCGGCGGCAAGCGGCATTTCGTCCGCGCCGAGGTCGCGGGCCAGTTCGATCAGCCGCACCGTCGCCGCGGCCGCCCGCTCAAGCGCGAACAGCGGCGGAAGACCGTCCAGGCGGTGGCCGAGATAGAGCGGCGACAGAAGATCGCCGGTGCCATGCGGCACGTCGGGGAGCAGGCGATGGCTTGCGCGATACGCCCCCTCCCGATCAACCAGCAGGTTGCCGATGGCGTCCGGCTCCGCGAAGGCCGAGGTGACCACCACCTCGGGCGGCCCGAGCGCCCGCGCCGCCGCAATCAGTTCGTCGGTGTCCGCCGGCGAGGTTCCGGTGAGCCAAGCGAGTTCATGGCGGTTTGGCGTGGCGATATCCGCACGCGGCATGAGCATATCGTGAATCGCCACACCGACGGCTTCCGGCTGGAACAGCCCGTCGCCGTCGCCGATGACCGGATCGCAGAGATAGAGCGCCCGAGGGTTTGCCCGCCTGACCGCGTCGACCAGCCCCGCGATCGGCCCCGCTTGGGTGGCTGCACCGAGGTAGCCGGTCATGATCGCCGCGATCTCGCCGAGCCACGGCGCGGCCACAAGGTCACTAACGAAAGTCGCGAAGGTCGCCTCGTCCGGCTGGAGCCGCGTTGCCCGCCCGTGGCCCGGATGCCAGGCGAGGGTCACGGTCGGCACCCACCACACGCGGAACCCCAGCCGTTCGAGAACGAAGGCGGCGGCACGGCCACCGACCGATCCTCTGGCGACCAGGCTGTTGACGACGATGACAGCAGGCTTTTCGCGGTCTTCAGGCATGATATCTCACGCTGAGCGTAGCGGGCGCCGTCCGCATAACCCAGCCGGCACCTGCGTTCCAGCGCGACGATAAGGTGCTTTGTCGGGCGGCGCGGGGCGGATAGTCTCCGGCCGGCAACTGGGGGAGATCACCAAGGCATGGCGGCAGCGCCGCGTCCGCGCCGGAGCGCGCTCTATATTCCGGGCTCCAACCCCCGCGCCCTCGACAAGGGGCGGACGATTCCCGCCGACATTTTGATTCTCGACCTGGAGGACGCCGTTGCGGTCGAGACCAAGGACATGGCCCGCGCCGCCGTCGCCGCAGCGGTCAACGTCCATGCCTACGGCAAGCGCGAGGTGGTGGTGCGGGTCAACGGCCTCGGCACGCCATGGATCGCCCGCGACATTGCGGCGGTGGTGGCGGCAATGCCGGACGCTGTCCTCGTCCCCAAGATCTCGCGGATGGAGGACATTCGCCGCGCCCGCGCCGCGCTCGCCGCCGCCCAGGCGCCGGAAGGCCTGGCGCTCTGGGCGATGATCGAGACGCCGCTTGCCGTGCTCAACGCCGGCTCGATCGCGTCGGTCGCCAATTCCGGCTCCGGCGCGCCGCTCGACACCCTGGTGATCGGCACCAACGACCTCGCCCGCGAGATGGGCGTTCGCCTGGCGCCGGGTCGCGCCGCCCTCGTCCCCGCCCTCTCGCAGTGCGTTCTGGCGGCGCGCGCCTTCGGCCTCGCCGTTCTCGACGGCACCTTCAACGACCTCACCGACGTGGAAGGCTTCGGTGCCGAGTGCCGGCAGGGCCGCGATCTCGGCATGGACGGCAAGACCCTGATCCACCCGCGCCAGGTGCCTATCGCCAACGACGTTTTTTCGCCGTCGAACGAGGAGATCGAATGGGCCGAGAAGGTGCTCGCCGCTTTCGACCGGCCGGAGAATCACGGCAAGGCGGTGATCGCCGTCGAAGGTCAGATGGTCGAACGCATGCACGAGCGGATGGCGCAGCGGATCATCGAGACGGTCACCGCGATCCTGCCGGAGGACGACTAGCCTACGAAGGGCGCCGACCTGGCTTGGCTCTGACGGTGATCGATCACCTCAGTGCCAGGGCCTTTCCTCGGCGATCCGCTCCTCATGCCGGTCGATGTGGTGGCCCTTCTCCAGCGACAGGCCGATCTCGTCGAGGCCGTTCAACAGGCAGTGCTTCTTGAACGGATCGAGATCGAAGGTCACGACACCGCCGTCAGGCCCACGGATCTCCTGGCGCTCGAGGTCGACGGAAATGGTGGCATTGGCGCCGCGTTCGGCGTCGTCCATCAGCTTGTCGAGGTCTTCCTTGGAGACGACAATGGGCAGAATGCCGTTCTTGAAGCTGTTGTTGTAGAAGATGTCGGCAAAGCTGGTCGAGATGACGCAACGGATGCCGAAATCGAGCAGTGCCCACGGGGCGTGCTCGCGGCTGGAGCCGCAGCCGAAATTGTCCCCGGCGACGAGAATTTGCGCCTTGCGATAGGCGGGTTTGTTCAAGACGAAATCGGGGTTCTCGCTGCCGTCGTCATTGTAGCGCATCTCGGCAAACAGGCCCTTGCCGAGCCCGGTCCGCTCGATCGTCTTCAAATAGTCCTTGGGGATGATCATGTCGGTGTCGACATTGATCATCGGCAGCGGAGCCGCGACCGCGGTGAGGTGATCGAATTTCTGCATGGCTTTGACTCGGGACGACCTTCTGGCTTGTCGCCGTCACATGCGCTCGACGGCGCAACCCGTCAAGCCCCGCGCCCCGGCAGCATCGACGTCAGCACCCTGTCGCGCAGGAAGAAGTGATGGTAGAGCGCCGCCACGGCGTGCAGGCCGGCGAGATACATGATGACGTCGCCGAGAAGCTGGTGGAGCTCGGTGACCGTCCGGCCGAAGTCCGGAGAGGTGGCGAGATACGGTCCGATGTCTCCCACCCAGACCGCGGTGATCGGATGACCCTCGTACCAGGCGCCGACGATGGCCGTGGCGGGCACCAGAAACAAGAGCACGTAGAGCAGCCCGTGGGTGAGCCGCGAAGCGAGGATCATCCAGCCCGGCATCGGCACCTCTTCGGGTGCGCGGTCGACGGCCCGCCAGAGCAGCCTGAGCACGAGCACCACCAGCACCAGCAGGCCGAGGGTTTCGTGCAAGGTCAGTGAGGACGCCCGCTGGGCGGAGTAGACGCGGGATTCCCCGCCGCCTTCGGCCGTCACGTAAGCCAAGAGGACGAGGACGGCCGTAAGCCAATGGAGGCTTTGCGCGACTGCCCCATAGCGGACCGGCAACTTGGAAGAAGTCATTGCCAACTATCCCAAAACCGCGAGGAGAAACGAGCAGCCGTTAGCCGCAACTGCCGATTCACTGCTGATGTAGAACAAGCCTTTCCGAAGGGGAAGCGAGGCTCACGGGTGATCCTGGCGAAAATAGGGGCGATCCTTGATCTTCAAAAGCACGATCGGCGACGCCATCAACGCCGCCCCAAGCACGATTGAGCCGATCACCGACATGGGACCGAGCTGCCCGGCTGCAGCCGCCTCGGCGTAGGCGGCGAAGCCGATCGGCAGGAACAGCACAACCGCCGTCGCCAGCCCCGGCGAATAGCGTCCCTTCGTCCGGATGAAGGGCACGATGTGGAAGAAGACGGCGTTGATCATCATCAGCGCCGGAAAGCCAAGCGCGACACCCGGCGCGGCATCGGCGAGGTTTGCGGCGACGATGCCGAGCACGATCACCAGGGCGTTCACCACATAGAAGTCGGCCCACTCGACCGGTAGCCCGACGACGGCGCGCGCCCAGCCGCGCCAGTCGAGCACGAACTCTTCCAGAACGTGGACCCCATAGGCCGCCGTCGCGAGCCACATCCAATGCGTCAGATCCATGGCCGCCTTCGAATCGCCCGTACGGCGACAAGTCTAGGTCGAATACCCCGACGACGGAATTGCCCCCGAGCGACAGGGGCAAACATCAGGGCATCTACTACCCCGCCGCCGCCTCGATCGCCTCCATGTCATCGTCGGAAAGACCGAAGTGGTGGCCGATCTCGTGAATGAGCACGTGGGTGACGACGCCGCCGAGCGTCTCCTCGTGCTCCGCCCAGTAATCGAGAATCGGGCGGCGGTAGAGCCAGATCATGTTGGGCATTTCGCCGGTGTGCGGCACGGCGGAAGCATGGGCGAGACCAACCCCCTGAAAAAGGCCGAGCAGGCCGAACTCCAATTCGATGCCGAGCTCGTCGAGCACCTCGTCGTCGGGAAAGTCCGCCACCCGAATCAGAATATCGCCGGTGAGCGCCCGAAAGGTCTCCGGCAGAGCGTCGAAGGCCTCGCGTGCCAGAAGCTCCAGATCGTCAAGGGACGGAGCCTGCTTTCCCATCAAGTCCGCCCTGACCTTCATGCCCCTTCACCGTGGTCCGTAGGAGACGAGGAGATAGAGGGCGAGGACGAAAAGCGCCGCGTAGCCGAGCACCCTGCCCGTCCGCCTCGCCCAGATCTCGACCTTGTCCGGCGGCGTAGCCGGCCTGTCGCGGTCGGCGACCTTTCCGGTCACAGCCCTCACCTCTCGGCGATCGGAATGAAATAGACAAGCGACGCGCGGGGCCGGGCAAACTGCTCGGCGAGGCCCTTGTCGATCGGCGGCTTCTCCGGCACCAGCCAGCTGATGTCCAGCCAATCGCGTTTGCCCGCCTCGGCGGCAAGCGCGTCGAGAAGCGCCCGTTCAACGCCCTGTTCACGGGCGTCCTGGATCACGAACAACCCGTTCAACTGCCCGCTCCGCCGGCCGGTCATCATGTCCGGCAAGTCAAAGAAGACGGCGAAGCCGACCAGCCGACCATCGAGTTTTGCACCGACGATTTCCGCGGTCTTATCGTTCAAGAGCAATTCGGCATAGAACTGGTCGGGCCGCCGCGGCGCCCCGCGCCTGCGCTCCTGCACGCAGGCGGCAAGCAACGGCGCCAGTTCATGGGCGTCGCCCATCGACAGAAGAGGCGTTTCGATGGCGTTCATGCGTGCCAGTCTCGCCGCTAACCGTCCCCGGTCAAGCCCAAGCTGAACGGCAGATGAACCGGCGTCTCAGTTCCGGTTCAGGCCAATCGGTCAAGATGGGCACAACGACGACGACAACTCGATCATTTCGTCAGTCGAAGGAGTGTTCCGTCATGCTGAAAAAGACGTTCATCGCCGGCGCGGCAGCCGCCCTTCTCGGGGCCGGCTCGCTGGTGGCAACCACCGCCTCTGCATCGGCCACCAGCTACGGCAATGGCTATGTCAGTGGCAATGGCTGGTATTTCGGCTGGGGCCGGTGGCCGCAATACCCGCAATACCGCCCGGTCTACCCTCCGCATCCGCAGCCGTATTTCCTGCCGCCCAAACGACAGGTCTGCACGCCGCGATACAAGACGGTCCGCTATTGGCAGCCCTATCGCGGCTGGGTGTCCTACAAGGTCTATGCCGGTCAGGTGTGCAGCTGGCAGCCGGCCTACAAAAAGTGGTAACCATCTTCACGAAACTGCCCACAAATGGTCACGGCCCCGCCCTTGCGGGGCCGCTTTCATGAAGTTTCATGTCACAATGAAACCTTGTGTGAACCGGGATCGTTCATATCTAAGCAGTGAGGCTGTGACCGGCTTCACAGCCAAGGGCGGCAGGTTCCGCCATAGTGAGCGTCAAGGGCAAGATCACAAGGCCCAGCAGGGACAAGCGCGATGAGCATCAGAATTCCGATCGGCCCGGCAGCCGCCCTCTTCGAGGAAGGCGCCGCCGATTTCTTCGGCCCGGCTCCCGCCGAGCGGGTCGTCCACTTCGCCGATACCCCGGTCGAGTTCGTCAAGGGCCGGGATCAGATTCGTCTGTCCGTGACCGGCAACCCCGAGGCACGGCCAAAGCTGGTGCCAGGACGTAGCTATCACTGAGCGGCTTTATCCCCCACCCCGACCTCCAAAGCTGCCAGTTGATGAACGGCCCCGTGCGCCCCCGCGGGGCCGTTCGCTTTTCCGGAGCGTAGTCACGATCGGAGGCCTTGGACCGGCAGCTCCCAGTCACACGCGTTCGAGCGGTCGGCGGGGGCCCGGCGGCAAGGTCACGCCGATTTGATCGCCCGGACGTACCGCGCCGCCGGCAGCCACGATTCCCATGACACCGGCCTTGCGGACGAAGTTGCCGTCGGCATCGCGGCCGAGCAACGCGTTCTTCAGCCCGGCCTGGAAATCGTCGAGCTGATGACAGGGATTGCGAAGGCCGGTGACCTCGACAACCGCGGTCTCTCCGAGGCTGAGTCGCGCGCCGACCGGCAGGCCGAGGAGGTCGATCCCCTCCGTGGTGATATTTTCGCCGATCGCGCCCGGCGAGACCCTGAAGCCGAGCGCAAGCAATTCATCGAACAGCTCGGCGTGGATCAGGTGGACCTGCCGGAGGTTCGGCTGGGTCGGATCGCGAGCGACACGGGAGCGGTGTCTGACCGTCTCGCCGCAATGGGCGTCGCCCTCGACGCCGAGCCCCGCGAGCAAACGGATCGCCCCGGCGTTGCGTTTGGCGAACGAGTGGTTCGGGCTGAGGCTGACGGCCTTCACCATGGCGGCCATCAGTCCCTCCGGCTCAACTCGTCTGGCCCCACTCGCGCACGTCGACGAAGCGCCCGGCGATCGCCGCCGCCGCCGCCATGGCCGGCGAGACCAGATGAGTGCGGCCCTTGAAGCCCTGCCGTCCTTCGAAGTTGCGGTTGGAGGTGGAAGCGCAGCGCTCGCCCGGCTTCAGGCGGTCGTCGTTCATCGCAAGGCACATGGAGCAGCCCGGCTCCCGCCATTCGAAACCGGCGGCAAGGAAGATCTTGTCGAGTCCCTCCGCCTCGGCCTGCTCCTTCACCAGGCCCGACCCCGGGACCACCATGGCGTTGACACCCTCGTGCACCGTCTTGCCGGCGATCACCTTGGCCGCCGCGCGGAGGTCCTCGATACGCCCATTGGTGCAGGAGCCGAGGAAGACCCGCTCGATGGCAATGTCGCGGATCCGAGTGCCCGGCTCGAGGCCCATGTAAGCCAGCGACCGCTCGACGGCACGGCGGCGGTCGGGGTCGGCGATCTCCGCCGGATCGGGCACCTTGCCGTCGATGGTGGTGACGTTTTCCGGGCTGGTGCCCCAGGTGACCAGTGGCGGCAGGCTGGATGCGTCGAGGCGGACTTCGCGGTCGAACGCGGCGCCGTCATCGGAGCGGAGCGATTCCCAGTGACGCATCGCGGCATCCCAATGGTCACCCTTCGGCGCCTTCGGACGCCCCTTGACATAAGCAAAGGTGGTCTCATCCGGCGCGACCAGACCGGCGCGGGCGCCCGCCTCGATCGACATGTTGCAGACCGTCATCCGCCCTTCCATCGAGAGCGAGCGGAACGCCTCACCGGCATATTCCATGACGTGGCCGGTTCCGCCCGCCGTGCCGATCTCGCCGATGATGGCAAGGATGATGTCCTTGGCGGTCACCCCTGACGGCAGCGTGCCGTCGACGGTGATCCGCATGTTCTTGGCCTTCTTCTGGATCAGCGTCTGGGTGGCGAGGACGTGCTCGACCTCCGACGTGCCGATGCCATGGGCGAGGGCTCCGAATGCACCATGGGTAGAGGTGTGGCTGTCACCGCAGACGATGGTCATCCCCGGCAGGGTGAAACCCTGTTCGGGGCCGATGATGTGGACGATCCCCTGCCGATGGTCGAGCTCATTGAAGTACTCGATGCCGAAATCCGCGGCATTCTTGGCAAGAGCCTCCACCTGGATCGCCGATTCCTTGTTGGCGATTCCGTGACGGCGGTCGGTGGTCGGCACGTTGTGGTCGACGACCGCCAGCGTCTTTTTCGGGGCACGAACCTTGCGGCCGGCCATCCTCAGGCCCTCGAAGGCCTGCGGGCTGGTCACCTCGTGCACCAGGTGGCGATCGATATAGAGGAGGCAGGTGCCGTCCTCGTCCTCATGGACAACGTGGTCGTCCCAGATCTTGTCGTAGAGGGTCTTGGCGTTCATGGGGCGTGGCTCTGTCGGAACTGGGCGATGTACTAAATCGCCGGTTGGATAGGGAAAGGTCGGGGGGGCGGCGCGAAACCGCCTGTCAGGCGCGGCCCGGTCCCCTGACGGCAAACATGCGAGCGTAAAAGCGCCAAGGCAAACGGAAATGATCGGCAATCATGCCGACCTCGGTCGGCACCGCCTTCCAGTCATCCGTCATTGCCTGCCCGAACCGGTTCATGCCCGCCATATTACGCCAAGGGATCAACACTTTGAAACTCCCAGCCTATATAGCTGGCTTTCCGGATTCCGTTACCAGGTCGGGGGCGGGGAGACAAAATGCAAAGTTTCTGCACACGACTTGCGGCGATCGCCATCCCCGGTCTGCTTCTGATCCTAGCAGCACCGGCAACCGCCAAATCGTGCCAGAAGGAAACCTTCGAAGACAGCGACTATGTCGTCTGCAGCTTCGACCTCGCCGAAGCCGATCTGAGGCTCTATTGGCGCCAGCCGGACGGCACGCCCTACGCAACGTTCCCCGCTCTCGCTTCCCAGCTAGCCAACGAGGGGCTGTCGCTTGAATTCGCCATGAACGGCGGCATGTATGGCGACGACCTCACGCCCATCGGCCTTTACATCGAGGACGGGAAAACACTGCGGCCACTCAACACGGCGACGTCGGACGTCAAGCCGGCACCGAACTTCTACAAGAAACCGAACGGTGTCTTCTATGTCGGCGGCGGCGAGGCGGGCGTGTTGACGACGGAGGCGTTCGCCGCCCGCCATCCGGAGGTCGCGTTCGCCACGCAGTCCGGCCCGATGCTGGTGATCGGCGGTAAACTGCACCCGGCTTTCATCGTCGGCTCCAACTCGCTCAAGAAGAGGAACGGCGTCTGCGCGCCGAACCCGACGGAAGTCCGCTTCGCGATCACCGAAGGCGAAGTCAATTTCTACGATTTCGGCCGGTTCTTCCGCGACCATCTCGGCTGCGACAACGCGCTATTCCTCGATGGCGGTTCGGCACCCGGCCTGTATTCGCCGGAGCTTGGCCGCGACGATGTTCCCGGCCACAACGGCTACGGCCCGATCATCGCGGTGGTCCGCCACAACTGACAACCCCCACCGCGCCGGCCGATTGGCCGGCGCGGCGGGGATCGTTCAGCTCCGCGCCGCTAGCCGCTTGGGAGGGAACGGCAATAGGCGACCTCGGACGCCGCATAGTGGGTCGGCGTCTTCAAGACCGTCAGGCAGTGGGCGATGGTCTCCGACCCGGAGGTCTGCATCGGCGCCGACGAGAGCATCGGCGGGCCCGCGCCGGTATCACCGTTGGCCGCCAGCTGAGGGACATTCAGATAGTTCTGCTGAGCATGGCTCGTATCCGCATGGCTCTTGGCGAGGGCCAGGTCCGCCCCGCCAAGCATCAACGCCAGCGTCGCGGCCGCGATGACAAGTTGCTTCTTCATTTTGAGTCTCCATGGTCGACTGGTCGCCCTTTCGTGGCGTCACCCAACCTCCACAATCCATCCCGGCCCTGGCGGTTTCATCGCGAAAGAATCAAGATAAAGTGATGGTTCACCGGGCCGGCGGCGACCGCGATGGGTGCCGGACGGAGCTATCGCGGTCGTGGCTGATTCCAGCCGTTTGGCGGTCGGCGATGGCGATCTTTGACGCCGCGACCGGCTCCGCCGCCGACGGGGTGGCAAAGCGCCGCGGCAGAAACCCTCAGCCGAGCTCGACGAGCACGATCTCGGGCGGCACCCCGAACCGCACCGGCATGATCGAACAGCCAAGCCCGCCAGACACGATCAGGTGCCGACCGTCCTCGACGATATGGCCATAGGCGAAGCGGTCGCCATAGGCCGAGGGAACGACCGGGCGGCCGAAGAACGGCAGGTTGACCTGACCGCCATGGGTATGACCGGAAAGGGTCAGGCTCACCCGGTCCGGCACTTTGACGAAAATGTCCGGTTCGTGCGCGAGAAGGATCATCGGGCGCTCGTCGGCCGCCTGGGCCAACGTGCCGGGAAGATCGTCGACGCCGATATACGCGCCGGGCCCGACCTGATGGGCGAGCTGATCGCCCAGGCCGGCAAGCCAGAATTCCGGCCCGTTCACCGGGCGGATCAACTCGACGTTGTTTTCCATCACTGGAATGTCGTTGTCGCCAAGGGCCGAACGGACAACGTCCGCGTTCGACCACCAATCGTGGTTGCCGAGAATCGACCGGACGCCAAGCGGCGCCTTGAGACCACGAAACACTTGCCCCCACGCGTTGGCTGGAACGGTTCCGGTTCGGAACCTGTTCATGCCCGCAACGTAGTCGCCAAGCAGAACCGTGAGGTCCGGTCGCAAGCTGTTGGTGACGTCGACGATCTCCTCGAGCCGCGATACCGGCATCCATGGCTCGCAGGCGTGCGTGTCGGCAATGACGGCGAGCCGAACCGGGCGCTGCCCCTGTGGCCAGCCCGGCGGGGTCACACGGTAGCGGGTCACATCGAGTCGGAAGCGCGGCTCGATCGCAAACGCATAGGAAGCAAGACCGAGGGTGGCAACCGAGGCTACCCCGAACAGCTTCAAAAAGGAGCGACGCGAGAGCATCCCTCGGGATAAGCCACAATTTTGCTCGAACTTAGGACAAATCCGCGGCGATATAAAAAGCTGGTTAATAGCCGTCGCCGAGGCGCCCGCTCAGTCGCCGACGACCTCGATCTCAACCCGGACCTTGCCGTCCGCGATGCGCTTTGCCAGGGCGGCAAGATCGACGCCATCCGGCATCCCGCTGATCTCCAGACTACCGCTCACAATCGGATCGCGGATCACCGGGCTCATCACCACCTCGCCGTCAACGCGAAGATCCACCTTGCTGCCAACGTTCTTGAGCGTCAGCTCTTTCAAGGCATCCGCCAATTCCGGCGCCAGGTGTAGGCGGATCACGGGCTGGCCGACGCCCACCCACCCCACCGCCGCTTGGGTCACGACCAGAACGAGAGGCTCGGCCGAGGCAATCGAAGGGATGAGAATTGTGAGGCCGAGGAAGAGAGCGCCGAGCCGGTTGAACCGGGTACCTGCCATTGCTTGCCTATTTCACCGCTTCGGCTTCGGCAACCGGCGGCGCGTTGAGGGCGGCCTCGACCTCGACGGTGCGGGTGCGGCGATCCTGCTTCTCGGCGATGCGCGCCGACTTGCCGCGACGGCCGCGAAGATAATAGAGCTTGGCCCGACGCACCTTGCCCCGGCGAACAACGTCGATCAACTCGATCGACGGCGAATAGACCGGGAAGACGCGCTCGACGCCCTCTCCATAGGAGATCTTGCGGACTGTGAAGCTCTCATTGATGCCGCCACCGGAGCGGGCGATGCAGACGCCCTCATAGGCCTGGATGCGGGTGCGGGTTCCCTCGGTCACTTTCACGTTGACACGGACGGTGTCGCCGGGGGCGAAATCGGGGATCGCGCGCATGGCGGCAACCGTCTCGACCTGCTCTTGCTCGAGCTTCTGAATGATGTTCATGGCGGAGGAACCTTCTTCTCGCGGCGGGCGGCGGCGCACAATCAAGCGCGATCCGGCCGTTTACCCGGCGGTCAAACTTTGGAAAGCCGGCGGTTCCATACTCTAATCGGCCGGCTTTGTCAATTCCCGTCGAGCGAAGAGATCTGGCCGGCGCTCGGCCGTGATGCGTGCCGCTTGGGCGCGGCGCCATTCGGCGATTCTGGCGTGGTTGCCGGAGGTCAGAACTTCGGGAATGGCCCGGCCTTCGAACACCGCCGGGCGGGTATATTGCGGATATTCGAGCAGGCCGTCGGCGAAGCTTTCGCTCTCCGCCGAGGCAACGTTGCCCATCACGCCGGGCAGAAGGCGCACCACTGCATCGAGGAGCGCCATCGCCGCGATCTCGCCGCCGGACAGGACAAAATCGCCGATCGACACTTCCTCCAGCCCGCGCGCCTCGATCACCCGCTCGTCGACCCCCTCGAATCGCCCGGCCACGATGACGGCACCCGTACCGGCAGCGAGGGCTCGCACGCGAGCCTGATCGAGCGGCCGCCCACGGGGGCTCATCAGGAGCCGCGGCCGGTTGTCGGACGCGGGGCTCGCACCGTCGATCGCCGCGCCCAGCACGTCGGCGCGCATCACCATGCCCGGCCCGCCGCCGGCCGACGTTTCGTCGACCGAACGGTGCCTGTCGGTGGCGGCATCCCGGATGTCATGGACGTCGAGGGACCAGATGCCGTCAGCCAAGGCGCGCCCGGCAAGGCTGACGCCGAGCGGTCCCGGAAACATCTCCGGGAAGATGGTCAGCACCGTGGCGGCGAAGGTCACGTGGCTTCGTCCCGGTCGTCCGATCCGCCGAGCAGCCCTTGCGGCGGCTCCACAACCACCCGCCCGGCCGCAAGATCAATCTCCGGCACGATGGCGCGCGTGAACGGCACGAGCAGGGTGTCGCCCCGCGACGGGGCGATCTCCAAGAGATCGCCGGCCCCATAATTCTGCACCGCGATGATCGTCCCGAGCCGAGCTCCGCTGACCGTCTCGGCGGCAAGGCCGATGAGATCGGCATGGTAAAACTCGTCGGCGCCGGATTCGGGCAATCGCTCGCGGAGGACACCGAGCTCGACGCCGTTCAGCGCCGCCGCCTGGTTGCGGTCGCCGATCCCCTTGAAGCGGACGACCAACATGTCGGGCGAAGTGCCGGCGGCGGGACGCAGCGCCTCGACCTCGAAGCTGCGGCCGTCCGGCGCCTCCAGAGGGCCGTAGGCGGCAATGTCGGAGGGCACCCCGGTGAACGCCTTCACCCGCACCTCCCCCTTGATGCCGTGAGCGGCGCCGATCCGGGCGATGACGACCCGCTCCGGCGACGGCGAGGCCATTGCTAGCTTGTGGCTTCCCCGACCGCTTCGGCCGGGGCCGCCGCGGCTTCCTCCGCCTTGGCCTTCGCTTCGGCAGCCGCGGCAAGGCGCTCCTGCGCCTTCTTGCCGAGCTGGGCCTTGTGCGGATTGTTGCGCGGTGGCCGCTTGGCAAGACCAGCCGCGTCGAGGAAGCGCAGCACCCGGTCGGTCGGTTGGGCACCGACGCCGAGCCAATGCTGGACCCGCTCGGTTTTGATGATGACGCGGTTCTCGTCGGTCTGCGGCAGCAGCGGATTGTAGGTGCCGACGATTTCGATGAAGCGCCCGTCGCGGGGCGCCCGCGCATCGGCGACAACGATCCGGTAGAACGGGCGCTTCTTGGCGCCGGCCCGGGCGAGACGAAGTTTCAGTGGCATTTACATCTTCCTTTGTTCGAGCTTGGGTTTTGCAGGCATTCCTTCGACTATTCGCCTCCATTCCGCGTTCATATATTCCGAAGCTAAATCGAGAATTTTAGCGGGATCGGGAAAAAGCTCTCTGTCCACTTTCAGCAATTTGATAAGTTCATCTGAGGTGTGTTCATGATATGACATCTGAACAAGAATCCTAATTTGGTAGTATAAACCATCTATGAGAGGACTCCTGGATTCAGATCCAATCTCAAGTCTAAAATCTTCTTCGAGATAATTTGAAAATAACCGTCCTAAATTCTGAATTCTTTCAAGTTCCATCTGCACCACGCGCGCTTTGCGGTCTCGTTGCACGGAAAAGGCGAAGGTGAGCACTGCGGCGATCGCCGCAACCAGCGCTCCAAGTGCAGCAAGGTAACCGATCATTTCTTCTTTCCCGGTAATCCCGGCAGGCGGCCACCGAGACCCGGAAGCTTCGCGCCGCCGACGCCGGGAAGCCCCGGGAGGCCGCCGCCCGGCAGTGATCCGGGAAGGCCGCCGGGCAGGCCACCGCCCCCCCTGGCAAGCCGCTCCAGCGCGGCGGGGTCCATCTGCGGCATGCCGCCACCTGCACCGCCCATCCCGGCCATGCGGGCGAACATGCCCTTGCCCCGACCCATCTGCTTCATCATGTCGGCCATCTGGCGGTGCATCTTGAGGAGCTTGTTGATCTCCTCGACTCGGGTGCCGGAACCGGCGGCGATGCGGCGCTTGCGGCTCGCCTTGAGGATGTCGGGGTTCTTCCGCTCCTTCTTCGTCATCGACGAGATGATTGCGGTCTGGCGTTTGAAGACAGCGTCGTCGATGCCCATGGCGTCGATCTGCTTCTTCATCTTGCCGACGCCGGGAAGCAGCCCCATCACCCCGGACATGCCGCCGATCTTCGCCATCTGGCCAAGCTGCTCGGCAAGGTCGTCGAGATCGAAGACGCCCTTGCGCATGCGCTCGGCGGTCTTGGCGGCCTTCTCGGCGTCGAAGTTGGCCGCCGCCTTCTCGACCAGGCCGACCACGTCGCCCATGCCGAGAATGCGCCCGGCGATGCGCCTCGGATCGAACTCCTCCAGCGCGTCGAGCTTCTCGCCGACCGCGATCAGCTTGATCGGCTTGTCGGTGACCGCCCGCATGGACAGCGCAGCGCCGCCGCGCCCGTCGCCATCGACACGCGTGAGGACGATGCCCGTGACACCGACCCGCTCGTTGAACGACTTCGCCACATTGACCGCGTCCTGGCCGGTCAGCGCGTCGGCGACGAGGAGAATCTCGTGCGGGTTCGTCGCCCGCTTGATCTCGGCCATCTCGGCCATCAGCAACTCGTCGATATGGGTGCGGCCTGCGGTGTCGAGGATGACCACGTCATAGCCGCCGAGCCGGGCGGCGGAGAGCGCCCGCCTGCCGATCTCGACCGGCATCTGGCCGGCGACGATCGGCAGTGTGTCGACGCCCGCCTGCTCACCGAGGATCTTCAACTGTTCCTGTGCCGCCGGCCGGCGGGTGTCGAGCGAGGCCATCAACACCTTGCGCTTGTCGCGGTCGGTGAGCCGCCGGGCGATCTTCGCGGTGGTGGTCGTCTTGCCCGAGCCCTGCAAGCCGACAAGCATGATCGGCACCGGCGCCGGAGCGTTGAGGTCGATGGTCTCGGCGTCCGAACCGAGCATCTCGACCATCTGGTCGTGGACGATCTTGACCACCATCTGGCCGGGGGTGACCGAGCGGATCACCTCCTGGCCGACGGCGCGGCTTCTGACCTTGTCGGTAAACGAGCGGACCACGTCGAGCGCCACGTCGGCCTCGATCAGGGCGCGGCGGACCTCGCGCATCGCCTCGTTGACGTCGGCCTCCGACAGCGCGCCGCGCTTGGTGAGGCGGTCGAAGATCGCGCCGAGGCGTTCGGAAAGGGTGTCAAACATCGTCAGGTCGCCGGAACCGTTCTCTTGAGTCCTATTCCATGTCGTCGCCACGCAGCCAATCCGCAAGCCGCCCGTCATGCACCAACCGCGCCCGCGGGCGCATCGCGCTGGCGGACGGTAACCTCCGGGATCGTGCCCCGGTCGGCGTGTGGACGTTCGGCTCTTTCAAGCGTCGCGGGCTTCTTACGCGGTGCGGCTGCGCGCGTCAATCAAAGCAAAAGGCGCAAATTGCCGAAAAGAGGAGAGCCGACGCCAAGAAAACTGACGCCGGCCCAGTGAGCGAGAACGCAATGAACCGAAGGTGCTGAAAAAGGGCGTCGGCCCTGCGTCAGACAGCTAAGCCCGAGTTCGATGGCACTGGTTTGACGGCAGAGACTAAGATCGGCTTGGCGGGCCGCTCCGCGTTCAGCTCCCCGACGCTCCCACCAGCTTCGGCTGCTCCCGCCACACGTCCGGGAACATCACCTTCAGGTTCTCGATCTTGGGGATGTCGTTCCAGGCAATATAGGGCTGGTTCGGATGCAGTGTGGCGTAGTCCTGATGGTAGTCCTCAGCCGCATAGAAGGCGCTGAGCTTCGACACCTCGGTGACGATAGGCCCGGAATAGGCGCCGGCCCCGTCGAGCTGGCCGATATAGGCCTGCGCCACCTTCTGTTGCTCGTCATTGGTGAAGAAGATCGCCGAACGGTACTGCGTGCCGGTGTCGGGGCCCTGGCGGTTCAACTGGGTGGGGTCGTGGGCGACGGAGAAGAAGATCTGGAGCAGCTTGCCGTAGCTGATCTGGGCCGGATCGTAGGTGATCTCGACCGACTCGGCATGGCCGGTCGTGCCGGTGCTCACCTGGTCGTAAGACGGGTCGTTCACCGTGCCGCCGGCGTAGCCGGAAACGGCGTTCTCGACGCCCTGGACATGCTGAAACACCGCCTGGACGCCCCAGAAGCAACCACCTGAAACGACCGCCGTCTCCAGTTTGCCGCCGCCGGCCGCCGCCATCTGGTCGAGGGCCGGCGCGGGGATTGCGGTCGCCTTCTCCGCCGCTTGCAGGTCAGCGCCCTGGCAGAGAAAGTCGATGGCGATCAAACCGGCCGCAAGGGCGATGGCAACCGGAAGGGCCGACTTCCGCGGCAAGGCGCCTGACAGGGTCATGTCTCACTCTCCTCGGAGCGAAGCGGCGCGGGGCCGCGATGGAACGCGATGAACTGGTGTGAAGCTTAGGTCACGGCTTTGATCCGCCATACTCAATTCCTCTTGAACGCGGCGTGTGCCCGCGGTGCCGGGGATTCGCGTCGCCCGCTGGCAATCCGCCAAGCTTTCCGCCATATAACGCCGTGATCAACCAATCGGCGCGACCAAGAAAATGCCGGCCAAGGCGATCCCCTTCCGCAAGATGAACGGCCTCGGCAACGAGTTTGCCGTCTTTGACGCCCGCGAAACGCCAGTGAAACTGCCTCCGGACGCGATCCGGGCGCTCGGCGGACGGGACGGAATCGGCTTCGATCAGATGATCACCATCGAGCGTTCCACATCCGGCGCCGATGCCTTCATGCGCATCCACAACCGCGACGGCGGCGAGGTCGAAGCCTGCGGCAACGCCACCCGCTGCGTCGGCTGGATCCTGATGGGCGAGAGCGGCAGCAAGACCGCGTCGATCGAAACCGGCGCCGGGCTGCTCAATGCCTTCGACACCGGCAGATCCGAGATGATCACCGTCGACATGGGCAAGCCGCGTTTCGGCTGGCAGGAGATTCCCCTCGCCGAGGAATTCCGCGACACCCGGGCAATCGAACTGCAGATCGGGCCGATCGACGCGCCGATCCTGCACTCGCCGTCGGCGGTCAACATGGGCAATCCTCATGCGATCTTCTGGGTCGACGATGTCGAGGCTTACGATCTCGCCCGCTTCGGGCCGCTGCTCGAGCACCACCCGATCTTTCCTGAGCGGGCCAACATCTCGCTCGCCAAGGTCGAGAGCCGCACGGCGCTGACGGTGAAGACGTGGGAGCGCGGCGTCGGCCTTACCAAGGCCTGTGGAACCGCCGCCTGTGCCGCCGCGGTCGCGGCAATCCGCAAGGCCCTGTGCGACCGCACCGTGACCGTGACGCTTCCCGGCGGGCCGCTCTTAGTCGAATTGCGCGACGACGGCCACGTCATGATGACCGGTCCCGTCGAGGCCGAGTTCGACGGGACGGTCGACCCGGAGACGCTGGCGTGGTCACAGACGCGGAAGGGCGCCGCGTGATGGCCGCGAAGGTCATCACCTTCGGCTGCCGGCTGAACGCGCTGGAATCGGAAGTGATGCGGGTGCGAGCGGTGGAAGCCGGGCTCGGCGACGCGATCCTGGTCAACACCTGCGCCGTGACCGGCGAGGCGGTGCGCCAGGCCCGCCAGGCGATCCGCAAGACGCGCCGCGAAAATCCGGACGCGAGGATCGTCGTCTCCGGCTGCGCCGCCCAACTCGATCCGCATAGCTTCGCCGCCATGGACGAGGTCGATCTCGTGCTCGGCAATGCAGAGAAGCTCTCGACGGGGAACTACCGGCTGGCCGATTTCGAGAGCGGCGACGAAACGCAGGTCCGCGTCAATGATATCATGTCGGTCAGGGAAACCGCCGGCCATCTGATCGAGGGGATGGACGGCCGGGCGCGCGCTTTCGTCGAGGTGCAGAACGGCTGCGACCACCGCTGCACCTTCTGCATCATCCCTTACGGCCGCGGCAATTCGCGCTCGGTACCGATGGGCGCGGTGGTCGAGCAGATCCGCCGCCTCACCGGAAACGGTTATCGCGAGGTGGTGCTGACCGGCGTCGACATCACCGCCTACGGCGCCGACCTGCCGGGCCGGCCGAGCCTCGGGCGCCTGGTACACGCGATCCTGAAGCAGGTGCCGGAGCTGGAGCGGCTCCGTCTTTCATCCATCGATTCGATCGAGGTCGACGACGCGCTCTTCGCGGCAATCGCCGAGGAGGAGCGACTGATGCCGCACCTCCACCTGTCGCTCCAGCATGGCGACGACCTGATCCTCAAGCGCATGAAGCGCCGGCACGCGCGCGCCGACTCCGTCCGCTTCGTCGAAACGATACGGCGGCTTCGCCCCGATGTCGTCTTCGGCGCCGACCTGATCGCCGGCTTCCCGACCGAAACGGAAGCGATGTTCGCGGCGGCGCTTTCCATCGTCGACGACTGCGGGCTGACCTATCTCCACGTCTTTCCGTTCTCACCGCGGCCCGGAACGCCTGCCGCCCGCATGCCGCAGGTCGACCGGGCGGTGGTCAAGGAACGCGCCGCGCGGCTGCGGGCGAAAGGAGAGGCAGCGTTGTCGACCCATCTCGCCGCCGAGGAAGGCGCCGCGCGCTGGGTGCTGATCGAGCGCGACGGGCTCGGCCGCACCGAGCATTTCACCCCGGCCGAGATCGGCGCCGGCCGGCCCGGCGACATCGTCGCCGCCCGCATCGTCGGCCGGACAAGCCGCGGCCTGATCGCCGAGGCGCTGGCAAAGGCGGCCTGACCGATGGCCGAGGGCAAGGGACTGTTCCGCCGCGTCTTCGGCGGCGACGCGACGCCCGAGGACGGCGGCGCTGCCGAACCTTCAGCAGCACCGACCGTGGAGCCGGCCCAGCGCTCATCCTGGTTTCAACGCCTGAAGACCGGTCTCTCCCGCTCCTCCAACGCCCTGTCCGAGGGCATCACCTCGATCTTCACCAAGCGGAAGCTCGACGCTGCCGCGCTGGAAGACTTCGAGGACATGCTGATCAAGGCCGATCTCGGTATCGATACGGCCGCCGCCATCGCGCAGAAACTCGGCGAAGGCCGCTACGACAAGGAGGTCACCGACGAGGAGGTGAAGGCGGTGCTCGCCGCCGAGATCGAGCAGCGGCTCGCGCCGGTCGCCCGGCCGCTTGCCGTCGATCCGGGGCTGAAGCCGCATGTCATCCTCGTCGTCGGCGTCAACGGTACCGGCAAGACCACGACCATCGGCAAGCTCGCCGCCAAGTTCCGCGACGAGGGCAAGCACGTCGTCCTCGCCGCCGGCGACACATTCCGCGCGGCCGCCGTCGAGCAACTGAAGATCTGGGGCGAGCGGACCGGTGCCCGGGTGGTGGCGAAGGAAACCGGGGCGGATGCCGCCGGCCTCGCTTTCGACGCCTTGACCGAGGCGCGGGCAGAGGGCGCCGATGTGCTCCTCATCGACACCGCCGGCCGGCTGCAGAACAAGGACGAGCTGATGGCGGAGCTCGAAAAGATCGTCCGTGTCGTCAGGAAGCTCGACCCGTCGGCACCGCAAAGCGTGCTGTTGACGCTCGACGCGACGACCGGGCAGAACGCCCTCAATCAGGTTGAGATATTCGGCAAGCGCGCCGGTGTGACGGGCCTGGTGATGACCAAGCTCGACGGCACCGCCCGCGGCGGCATCCTTGTCGCCATCGCGGCAAGATATGGCCTGCCCGTGCACTTCGTCGGCGTCGGCGAGAAGATCGACGATCTCGAACCTTTCACGGCCAAGGATTTTGCCGAGGCGTTGGCGGGGCTGTCATGACCCCCGCGGCCGAAACCAGTGCGGGCAAGGCTCCGCGCCCGGCCGGATCAAAGGCAGCGGCCAAGCCGCGCGCCACCGACGAGATGCTGAAGGCGATCGATGCGCTTTCCGCCGGGCTGAAGCCGCGTCTCGCCAAGGGCCTCAGGATCGTCCGCGACAATCCCGGCAAGACACCGCAGCAATGGTCGGTGAGGAATGCCGAGGGCAACACATTGCTTTCGTTCGGCCTGATCGACCGCACCTTCTTCTGGACGTGGGATGAGGGGGTGAGCAACCACTATTCCAAGAGCCGCGAGATGATGGCGCGGATCATCACGGCGGAACTGGGGCACTTTGGGCATCTGGGGTGAGCCGTGACAGGTCGCACCGCCCCCAGTGATCAGTCGACGGGGATCCCGTCGGTGCGTCCTTCGAGGCTCGGGCTCCCGCCCGAGCACCTCAGGATGAGGCAGGTTATTGTTTCATATGGGAAAACATCCTCATGCTGAGGTGCGCGCGAAGCGCGCCTCGAAGCACGCAGAACGGCCCCAGGGCTGCCGGACCTGAACTTCTATTCACCCGCAGACCAGGAGGCCTCATGAACGAGAAAGCCAACCTCTCGGAGAAGCTGGCGACCTTCGCCGACCATTTCGCGCCGCGAACGGTCGCCGAGTTCAACGGCCACGACGTCATGGTCGCCAAGCTGAAGGGGGAATTCATCTGGCACAAGCACGACGACACCGACGACTTCTTCCTCGTGCTGAAGGGCGTGCTCGATATCGAGCTGCGCGACCGGACGGTGACGCTCGGGCCGGGCGAGGTGTTCATCGTGCCGAAGGGGATCGAGCATCGGCCGGTCGCCAGGGAGGAGGTGCACATCCTCCTCATCGAGCCGACCGGAACGCCCAACAGCGGCGACCCGGCGACCGCCGCCCCGCGCAGGCTCGCCTGAGCCGGCGTTCCGCGGTTCCCCCGTTGAGCTTGCAGCGCCGGTCCACTAAGTGTTGGGCGGCGATCCCTCGTTCAGGAGCGGGGCCGATACAACCCTGGATCATCCAGGCGGAGTTGAGGTCCCTCGGAAGGCGTCTTGATGGAATTCGAATCCGCACCCAACCAGGCCGACCGCAAGCCGATCAACCCGATCCTCAAGCTGGCGCTGGAGCTCGGGCCGCTCGGCGTCTTCTTCTTCGCCAACGCCCGCGGGGCGTGGCTGGCCGAGCGGTTTCCCGTGCTCGGCAATCTCGGCGGTCCGCTCTTCATCGCCACCGCGCTCTTCATCGCCGCCACGCTGATCGCCCTTACCGTGTCGCTGATCCTGACCCGGCGGCTGCCGATCATGCCGTTCGTCACCGGCATCGTGGTGTTGATCTTCGGCGGACTGACGCTTTGGCTTCAGGACGAGACCTTCATCAAGATGAAGCCGACCATCGTCAACGTCCTGTTCGGCGGGGTGCTCCTCGGCGGTCTCGCCTTCCGCAAATCGCTGCTCGGTTACGTCTTCGATTCGGTGTTCCGGCTGACCGACGAAGGCTGGCAGAAGCTGACGCTCCGCTGGGGGCTGTTCTTCCTGGTGCTGGCGGTGCTCAACGAGATCGTCTGGCGCACCGTCTCCACCGACATGTGGGTCAACTTCAAGGTGTTCGGCATCATGCCGATCACTTTCGTCTTCACCCTCTTCCAGCTGCCGCTGATCAACCGCTACACGCAGCCGGAGGAAGGCGCCGAGCCTTGAGCGACGCCCGGCGCCGCGGACCGGACCGTCAACCCGGTTGCGGCTGGAGCGCCTTGTCGATTTCCGGCTTCACCACCGTGTCCAGGTCATCGGCGCTGATCGGGCCGATGAACTTGTAGCGGATGATGCCGCCCGCATCGACGACGAAGGTCTCCGGCACGCCGTAGACACCCCAGTCGATGCCGGTCCGCCCGGTCGCATCGGCGCCGATCGCCGCGAATGGATTGCCGAAGTCGCCGAGGAAGCGCCGGGCATTGGCGGCGGCATCCTTATAGTTGATGCCGACCAAGCGAATGCGGTCGTCCTTGGCAAGCTCCACCAGTTGCGGGTGCTCGAGCCGGCAAGGCCCGCACCATGAGGCGAATACGTTGACCACGGTGACGCCGCCGGCGAGGTCGGCGCGCTTCAAGCCCGGCCTGGCAACGCCGTCGAGCGGCGGCAAGTCGAAATCCGGCGCCGGCTTGCCGACCAGGGCGGACGGGATCGCTTCCGGATCGCCGCCCGATTCCAGCCGGACCAGGAAGACCGCCGCCAGCGCCACGAACACGAACAGCGGCAGCAAGAGAAGGAGCCGTGGGCGTCGCGCCGCCGGTTTTTCGTCGGTCGTCGTCACCTGGCCCGGCTCCCGGCGGAGCGGCGGCGCACGCCCCTCGCCTCGAGTTCGGCGAGGCGACGCCGCTGCGCCCGCCCGTCCAGAACAACCCACAGGCCAAGTCCGATCAGCACGATCGCCGTGACCAGATAGGCGGCCGCGATGAAGCCTTCATGGGTTCCCGGCTCGATCATCCTCCGGCGGCAACGATCTGCATGGCACGGACCCGCCGCCTGAGGATTTCGTTGCGCATCGCCATCAACAACAGCGCCGCGAACAGGAGCGTCATCACCACCACCATGACGAGGAGCGGCCAGAGCATCGACGGGTCGATCTTCGGCCCGCCGGCGACAAAGATGCTTTCGCCCTGATGCAGGCTGTTCCACCAATCGACCGAGAATTTGATGATCGGAAGGTTGACCGCGCCGACCAGCGTCAGGATCGCCACGGCGCGCGCCGCTTTGCCCGGATCCTCCACCGCCTGCCAGAGAGCGATCAGCCCGAGATAGATGAGGAAGAGGATGAGCACCGAGGTAAGCCGCGCGTCCCACGCCCAGTAGGTGCCCCAGGTCGGCTTGCCCCACAGCGACCCGGTCACCAAGGCCAGAAACGTGAAGGTGGCACCGATCGGCGCCGCGCTCTTTTGAAGCACGTCGGCGAGCGGATGGCGCCAGACCAGCGTGCCGAGAGCGGCGACCGCCATGACGCCGTAGCAGGCCATCGACAGCCAGGCGAACGGTACATGGATGAACATGATCCGCACCATGTCACCCTGGCGGAAATCGGCTGGAGCGACGAAAAGGGAGAGATAAAGCCCGACGACGAGCCCGACTCCGGTGATCCCCCACAGCCACGGCAGAATCCGGCCCGAAAGCGCAAGAAACCGGGTGGGATTGGCGAGGTCGATGATCGGCATGGGAGATGTTTTAGGGGCGCGACGGCGACGGGGCAATGGCAGCCGATCGTCGCAACCGTCGCGTCTCGGTATCTATTGCCGGCCAATCGATCTAAAATCGCCGGCCGTGGAGCGTCCCGCTCCAGTCGATGGGAAAGTATCTATGCGCGCAGCCCTGCTTGCTCTTGTCCTTTTGATTGCCGGACCGACTCTCGCCTCAGCCGCGACGGATGACGAACTCCTCAAAATGATTGTCGGGCGCTGGGCCGAAACGTCGGATTGCGCCGGCGCGGCGCTGACTTTCGGCGCGGACGGCTCGTTCATCCTGGTCGTCGAGGGCGAGGATCCCGCCAACCAGACGGGAGGATCCTACAAGATAACCGACGGCGTCCTCAGCGGCGACACCGCAAAGGGGCCGATGCCCGAGGTGGCGCTGCGCATCGACGGGGAGAACCTCTACTTCGAACAGGACGGCCAGGTCGTCAACACGCTGACCCGCTGCACCGAGTAACCGGGTCGGCGTCCGTCTCGGCTCAGTCGAAGCTCGCCCGTAGCGCCGCCGCGCCGGCGAATGCCGCGACGACGGCGCTGATCAGCGACAATGCGATGAGGATGAGGAACGGCGGCAGGAAGGGCTGTGGCCCGACGGTCACCGACGACGCCGCGCTCACGCCGAAGATCAGCACCGGGATCGCGAAGGGCAGTACCAGGACGGCGATGAGCAGGCCGCCGCGGCCGAGCGCGGTCGTCAGCGCCGCGCCGATCGTGCCGATGAGGGTGAGCGCCGGCGTCCCGACCAGGAGCGTCGCGGTCACCGCACCGAGGGCGACCGGCTCGACGGCCAAGAGCAGGCCGAGGAACGGCGCGGCAACGACCAGCGGCAGCCCCGTCGCCAGCCAATGCCCAAGCGCCTTGGCGAGGACGATCAGCTCCAACGGATGGCCGGAGAGGACGAGGAGATCGAGCGAGCCGTCGTCGCGGTCGTCCTGGAGCAGGCGGTCGAGGCCGAGGAGGGTGGCGAGGAGCGCGCCGATCCACAGAATCGCCGGGCCGATCCGCGCCAGGAGGTTGAGGTCGGGCCCGACACCGAACGGAACGATGGTGACCACCGCCAGGAAGAACACCAGGCCGACCAGCGCGCCGCCGCCGGTCCTCAGCTGCAGTCGGGCGGTCTGACCGGCAATCGCCGCGAGCGACGGGATCACGCCGTTCCCCCGAGCACGATGGTGGCGGTGAAGGTCACCGGCAGGGGCCGGTGGACCGCCGCCAGCACCAGGCCGCCGTTGACGAGATGGGCTTCGATCAGACGGCCGAGCATCGCTTCCGCCGCCGCGTCGAGCGAGGTTGCCGGCTCGTCGAGCAACCAGATCGGCCGCGCGGCGGTCAGGAGCCGGGCGATGGCCACCCGCCGTTTCTGGCCGGCGGACAGCCGCGCCACCGGCAGGTGCGAGAGGCCGCCGAGACCGACCCCTTCTACGGCATCCTCGATGTCGCCCTGGCCGCCATAGAGACGCCGCCAGAAGGCGAGGTTCTCGGCGATGGTCAGAGCCGGCTTCAACGCCTCGAGATGCCCGAGATAGTGGACCGCGCTGCCCAGTCCCGCCTCGGGCGCGGGTTCCAGCGAGATTGTGCCGGCCGCCGGCAGAAGCAGCCCGCCAACGAGACGCAGCAGCGTCGACTTGCCCGCGCCGTTCGGTCCGGTGACGGTGAGAAGCTCGCCGGAGCCGACATCGAAAGACAGCCCCTCGAATACCGTCCGCCCGCCGCGCCGCGCGGTAAGCCCAACACCCGTCAGGCGGAACGCGGCCAAGTCCGGCTCCCGTCTTCGGCCATCCGGACCTTCGCTTCGCGCGGCCCGCCCGCCTCTTCGTTCATCTGGAATAACGCCATGGAATTCACTATAAGGCCAGCAATCCGCGCCGTCGCCTCAGGGCGCTTCCATCCGCCAGAGCCCGATCCGACCGCCGCCTTCCTGTCGGTTGATGCCTGCGTGCAATCAAGGAGCCGAACCGCCGTGACCAATCCGTCCCTCGACAGTTTCAAGAGTCGCGCCACCCTCACCGTCGGTTCTGTCGCGTACGATTACTTCAGCCTGGCGGCGGCCGAAAGGAACGGATTGCCGGATATTTCGCGGCTTCCCTACTCGCTCAAGGTGCTCCTGGAAAACCTGCTTCGCAGCGAAGACGGTCGGTCGGTCACCGCCGAGGACATCCAGGCAATGGCCGGCTGGCTTGCCGAGCGGCGAAGCGACCGCGAAATTGCCTTCCGGCCGTCCCGCGTGCTGATGCAGGACTTCACCGGGGTGCCGGCGGTGGTCGACCTCGCCGCGATGCGCGATGCCATGGAATCGCTCGGCGGTGACCCGGAACGGATCAATCCGCTGGTCCCCGTCGACCTCGTCATCGACCATTCTGTGATCGTCGACGATTTCGGCAATCCCCGTGCCTTCGCGCACAACGTCGGGCGGGAATACGAGCGGAACGGCGAGCGCTACCGGTTTCTGCGCTGGGGCCAGACCGCGTTCCGCAATTTCCGCGTCGTGCCGCCGGGTACCGGCATCTGCCACCAGGTGAACCTCGAATACCTGTCGCAGACCGTATGGGTGAACCAGAACGGCAAACGCCCCCTCGCCTATCCGGACACGTTGGTCGGCACCGACAGCCATACCACCATGGTCAACGGCCTTTCCGTGCTCGGCTGGGGGGTCGGCGGCATCGAGGCGGAGGCCGCCATGCTCGGCCAACCGATCTCCATGCTGATTCCGGAGGTGGTCGGCTTCCGGCTGACCGGGCGGCTCAGCGAAGGGATTACCGCGACCGACCTGGTCCTCACCGTCACGGAGATGCTGAGGAAGAAGGGGGTCGTCGGCAAGTTCGTCGAGTTCTACGGACCAGGGCTCGACAACATGGCGCTCGAGGACAGGGCGACCATCGGCAACATGTCGCCGGAATACGGCGCGACCTGCGCCATCTTCCCGATCGATGCCGAGACGCTGCGCTATCTGAAGCACACCGGCCGCGACCCCGACCGCGTCGCTTTGGTCGAGGCCTATGCCCGGGCGCAGGGCATGTTTCGCGACGGCAACAGCGCCGAGCCGCTCTTCTCCAACACCCTCGCGCTCGATCTCGGCAAGGTCGAGCCGTCGATCGCGGGGCCGAAACGGCCGCAAGACCGGGTTCTTCTGTCGGAGGCCAGGCGGCGCTTCCTCGCCGCGCTCGACACCGAGTTCAAGAAGGGCAACGGCGCGGCCCTCCGCGTTCCGGTCAAGGGCGAGGACTTCGACATCGGCCACGGCGACGTGGTGATCGCCGCCATCACCTCGTGCACCAATACTTCCAACCCGCACGTTATGATCGGCGCCGGGCTGCTTGCCCGCCGGGCGACCGAGAAGGGCCTCAGCGTCAAGCCGTGGGTGAAAACCTCGCTCGCGCCGGGAAGCCAGGTGGTTGGCGAATATCTCGCCCGCTCCGGGCTGCAGGCCGATCTCGACAAGCTCGGCTTCAACCTCGTCGGCTTCGGCTGCACCACCTGCATCGGCAACTCCGGTCCCCTGCCGGAGCCCGTCTCCGAAGCGATCGCCGACGGCGACATCGTCGCCGCCTCCGTCCTTTCCGGGAACCGAAACTTCGAGGGACGCATCAATCCCGACGTTCGAGCCAACTACCTCGCCTCGCCGCCTCTCGTCGTCGCCTATGCGCTCGCCGGCTCGATGATGGTCGACCTGACGACCGAGCCGCTCGGCGTCGGCACCGACGGGGAGCCGGTCTATCTCAAGGACATCTGGCCCTCGTCGAAGGAGATCACCGAATTCGTGCGGGAGAACATCACCAGCGATCTCTTCCGCACCAAATACGCCGACGTTTTCACCGGCGACGAGCATTGGCGGACCATCGAGGTCAAGGGCGGACTGACCTATGGCTGGACGATGGGATCGACCTACGTGCAGAACCCGCCTTATTTCGAGGGCATGCGCCGAGAGCCCGAGCCGATCACCGACATCAACGACGCCCGCGTCCTCGGCCTCTTCCTCGATTCGCTCACCACCGACCACATCTCGCCGGCCGGCTCGATCAAGACGAACAGCCCGGCCGGTGAATACCTCATCGCCCATCAGGTTCGGCCGGCGGAATTCAACCAGTACGGAACCCGCCGTGGCAATCACGAGGTGATGATGCGGGGCACTTTCGCCAACATCCGTATCAAGAACCAGATGGTTCCCGGCGTCGAGGGCGGCGTCACGGTGCATCACCCTGACGGCGAGATCATGCCGATCTACGACGCGGCGATGCGCTACCGCGCCGAGGGCGTTCCGCTCGTCGTCTTCGCCGGCAAGGAATACGGCACCGGGTCGTCGCGTGATTGGGCGGCGAAGGGGACGCGACTCCTGGGGATACGCGCCGTGATTGCCGAGAGCTTCGAGCGCATCCACCGGTCCAACCTCGTCGGCATGGGCGTCCTGCCGCTTGCCTTCGAGGAAGGCACCACGTGGAAGTCGCTGGGAATAGAGGGCGACGAGACGGTAACCATCGCCGGCATCTCGGAGGGCCTGAAGCCGCGGCAGACACTCCAGGCCGAGATCGCCTTCACTGACGGCACGACGAAACTCGTGCCGCTTCTCTGCCGGATCGACACGCTCGACGAGCTCGAGTACTTCAACAACGGTGGGATCCTGCAATACGTTCTGCGCCGCCTGGCCGCGTGAGGCCGGCGTCGGCAATGACGAAAGTCTCACCCGAACGTGACTCGCAATTGAGACAGATGCTCCATAGTTTGTCAGCGTGACGGCCTGTCAGCCGGTCGGAATTTCTCTTTTGGAATCAGTGTTGTGATCGCAAGCGCCAAGTCCATCGCTGCCGTCGTCTTCGCCGCTGGCATCGCCGTCGGCACCGCTTCGGCGGAGGCCAATACCAAGGCCGTCCTCGAGCTCTTTACCAGCCAGGGCTGCTCATCCTGCCCGCCGGCCGACAAGCTGCTCGGCGACTATGCGGGCAGAGACGACGTCCTCGCCCTGTCGTTCCCGGTCGACTATTGGGACTATCTCGGTTGGAAGGACACGCTCGCCAGCCACGACAACACCGAGCGGCAGCGCGCCTACGCCGCGGCGCGCGGCGACCGTCAGGTGTACACGCCGCAGATCGTGGTCAACGGCGTAGAGCACATGGTCGGCAGCGACCGGAGCGCCGTCGACGCCGCGATCGCGGAACATCCGGACGGGCTGCCCGTGCCGATCACCATGACCGCGGGCTCGGATTCGACCAAGGTGACGATCGGCGCGTCGAAGAGCGCTACACCTCAAAAGGGTACGATCTGGCTCGCCATGTACGACGACCCCGTCTCGGTCTCGATCGCGCGCGGCGAAAACACCGGCCAGACGATCACCTACTACAACGTGGTGCGAAAGCTGCGTCCGATCGCCATGTGGATGGGCGAAGAGATGACGGTGGAGCTGCCCAAGAGCGAGCTGATGAAGACGAAGGTCTCGCGCTGCGCAGTGCTCTTGCAGACCGAGCTCCAGGACGGCCTGCCCGGCCCGATCCTCGGCGCCGCGGCGATCGACTACGCCAAATAAGCGGCCAAATCGAACGGCTAGCCCAGACGGCCAAGCCTTTGCCCATTCAATGGATTAGTTGGCGCGTCGCTAGCTTAGGGGCGCGTTGCTACAAATTCTGGCTTCTCCATAATCCAGTCGTGGAAGGCGTTCCAGAACACTTTCCGCCCCCGTTTTTTCGCATTCTTTTCAAACCAGACCACCGACGCTTTGCCTATCATCAAATGACCAAGGATGCCTGCCTCATTCTGGACTGTTACGACGAGTCCCTTGTTCCCGAGCTGAGCCTCGGAAACGACCGTTAAGAACGCATCTGTTGCCATAGTTTCGAGCCTTTACGTTTGACGAATCCAAGCTCGAGTGTATCACACGCGCTCCTTGTACAGTGAAACCATCCACCCTCGTGGTAGTCAGCGCGACCTTCGTCCGTCACGCCGGCGGCACGTCGAGCGCCCGTTCCAGGAGCCGGCCGATCCGCGCCGCGTGGTCGGCCGGGTCGTCCGGCGCCTCCCCATCGAGGATGCGTGCCTCGCCGTAGAGCAGGATCGCCGCATTCTCCAGCGCCTCGGCATGCCCCCCCGCGACCGCTTTTTCGGCGAGGCCCTTGATCAGCGGATGGCCGGGATTGAGCTCCAGCACCGGAGCGGACGGCGCCTTCACCTGGTCGTGGGCGGAGAGGATCTTTTCCAATTGCCGGTCGAGGCCGCTATCGCCCGCGACGAGGCAGACCGGACTGCTGGTCAGACGCGACGACGACCGCACCCCGCTCACCCGCTCGCCTAGCGTCTGCTTGAACAAGGCGGTTAGGGTGGCAACGGCACTTTCGGCCGCCGTTTCTGCCTCGGTCTCCCCTTCGGCCAGCGGGATCTTGTCGAGATCAGCTGCGCCTTGCGTCACCGACTGGAAGGGCTTGCCGTCGTAGCCGAGGGCCGTCTTGACCCAGAAGGCGTCGACCGGGTCGGCGAGAAGAAGAACCTCGATGCCGCGCCTGGCAAAGCCCTCGAGCTGCGGACTGGCGCGGATCGCCTTTTCGTTCTCGCCAAGCGCGTAGTAGATCGCGGTCTGGTTGGGACGGAGACCCGCCACATAGTCGGCGAGGCTTCGCCAGCCGCCGTCGCTTCTCGTCGTCCGGAAGCGGGCGACCTTGTAAATGGCGTCGCGGCGCTCGACGTCCTCGTAAAGGCCCTCCTTGATCACCGCACCGAAGGCGTCCCACACCTTCTCGAACCGCTCCTTGTCCGTCTCGGCGAGCTTGTCGAGATCCGCCAGAACCCGGTTGCTCACCCCCTTGCCGATGGCCTCGAGGATCGGGTTCTTCTGGAGCATCTCGCGGGAAATGTTCAGCGGCAGGTCCTCGGAATCGATCACACCGCGGACGAAGCGCAACCAGGCCGGCAGGATCTCGGCGTCGTCGGTGATGTAGACGCGCCGGACGTAGAGCTTGATCCGACCGCGTCGCGCCGGATCGAAAAGGTCGAACGGCTTCATCGACGGGACGAATACGAGGACGGAATATTCATGCCGCCCCTCCGCCTTGTAATGGACGGTGAGCGCCGGCTCGTCATACTGGCCGCTGACGTGGCCGTAGAACTCGGCGTACTCGCTGTCCTTGACCGAGGATTTCGGTTTCCGCCACAGCGCGCTGCCGTCGGCAAGCGTCTTCTCCCCGACGCCGTTGCCGACCCGCAGGAAGATCGGTACCGGCACATGGGCGGAATATTCGGCAACGACCCGCTCGATGGTCGCCTGTTCGGCGTAGGTTTTCGCATCGTCGGCAAGGGTCAGCCTGACCCGCGTTCCACGGGCCGGCGCCTCCTCGACCGGCAGCGGTTCCACCTCGAACGTACCGGCGCCGTCCGACCACCACCGCCAGGCCTCTTCAGCACCGGCGAGCCGCGAAACCACCTCGACAGAGGAGGCAACCATGAAGGCGGAATAGAAGCCGACGCCGAACTGACCGATCAGCGCCGAACCTTCTCCCCCGCCCGAGATGCCTTCCAGGAACGCCCGGGTGCCGGAGCGAGCGATCGTGCCGAGATTGTCGACCAGTTCGGCCCGGTCCATGCCGATGCCGTTGTCCTCGACGGTAAGCGTGCCGCCGCTCTTGTCGGCCGACAGCACGATCTTGAAATCAGGGTCGTCGCCGAGCAGGTCCGGCTGCTCCAGCGCCATCATGCGCAGCTTTTCGCAAGCGTCGGCGGCATTCGAGATCAGTTCGCGCAGGAAGACATCCCGGTTCGAATAGACCGAATGCACCATCAGCGAGAGGAGCTTGGCCACCTCCGCTTCGAATCTGAGTGTTTCGCCGCTTCCGGTCTTGCTCTCAGCCATGGTGACCATGCCCCGCTTGCGAACCGCTTGGCGGTGATATCGCCGGTCGCCGGGTCTGATGCAAGACCGCCGGAAAGGAAATGGCCGGCACTTGGGCCGGCCATCTCTCACCTCGGATACGCACAAAAAGTGGTTCGGTTCAGCGTCGGACCCCGGGGGGCTGGGGGGCTGAGAATTACCGAAGCCTCCGCCGAACCGAACCGTCTGAGGCAACACTCGGAGCATCGCGGGCCAAGATGGCCGGCCAACGGCCGAATATGGGCGAAATCATGAAATTTGCGGGCTGTTGAAATCGGCGCCGTTTTGCCGGGAAAATGGAAAAACCAAGGTGGTGCCGAAGGCTTGCCAGGATCGTCGAAGAGGGCGATCATGACGGCACGATGACGTAGGAGGGAATATGAGCGAGGTGGAAGAAAAAGAGCCCTACGGCGGCGGGGCGAGCGTTTTCGCCCTGGCCGCCCGAAACTACGGTCCAAGTCTTAACGCAGGTCCGCCGATCAGCTTCGACCGACGCGAACTGAATCGAGATCCTCAGGGTGTACGGCCGCAAGGTCGCCGACGGCGAATGGCGCGACTACGCCATCGATCAGCTCAAGGAAAAGGCGGTCTTTTCGGTCTTCCGACGCAGTTCGGAAGTGCCTCTCTATCAGATCGTCAAACAGCCCAAGCAAGCCCGTCGTCAGGGCGCCTACTCGCTGGTCGCGGCAACCGGCCAGATCCTCCGGCGCGGACATGACCTCGGCAACGTTCTAAGAGTCATCGACCGCCCGCTGAGGCTGGTAGTGGCCTGACCGCGAGGTGAGTGTTCGATCAGCGCGTCGGCGGACCGCCGGCGCCGGTGCCGAGAGCGCGTTGCATCAGCATGCTGTCGAGCCAGCGGCCGAACTTGTGGCCGACCGTCGGCAACCTTGCGACGATGACAAATCCCTCCGCCTGGTGAAGCCCGATCGAAGCGGGGTGACTGGAATCGCCGATGACGGCGATCATCTGCCGAAAGTCGAGCGTCTCGCACTCGTCAATCAGACGCCTGAGAAGGCTCCGGCCGATACCTTGCCGCCAGCCGGACCGGGCGATGTAGACCGAATCTTCCACGGTGTGCCGGTAGCCCGGCCGCGGGCGGTATGGGCCTGCATAGCCATAGCCGAGCACCGCTCCATCCACCTCCGCCACGAAATAGGGATACCCGGCCTCGACAAGCGTCGTCATTCGCCGCCCCATCTCGGTTTCCCCCGGTGGCTCAAGCTCGAAGGTCGCCGTGCCGTTGAGGACGGCATCGGCATAGATGGCGGTGATAGTTGGAAGGTCGCCGGACGCGGCAGCCCGGATGATTGGCTCGGTCATAGAAGGTCGCAACGAAAAGGGCGCGGCCTCGGCCGCGCCCTTGATCGCGCTCTGCGCCGCCGCCTAGTTGCGGTTGCCGAACAGGCGGAGCATCATCAGGAACAGGTTGATGAAGTCGAGATAGAGGCTGAGCGCCCCCATGATCGCCTTTCGGCCGGCGACGGTGCCGTCGTCGCCGACATAGTACATTTCCTTGATCTTCTGCGTGTCGTAGGCAGTGAGCCCGGTGAAGATCAAGACGCCGATGATCGAGATCGCGAACTCCAGCGCCGAGGACGCCAGGAAGATGTTGACGACCATGGCGATGATGATGCCGATCAGCCCCATGAACAGGAAGGAACCCATCCCGGTCAGGTCGCGCTTGGTCGTGTAACCCCACAGGCTCATCGCGCCAAAGGTGGCGGCGGTGATGAAGAACACCTGGGTGATGCTTTGCGCGGTATAGACGAGGAAGATCGAGGACAGCGAAACGCCGAGCAGGACGGCGAAGACCCAGAACGTCAACTGGCCGGCGCTGACGCTCATCTTGCTGATGCGAAAGCTCAGGAAAAATACCATGGCGAGCGGCGCCAGGATGATCACCCACTGGAGCGGTGAAGCAAAGATCGCAGCGCCGAACGAGGTCAGGTACAGACCGCCCTTTACGGCATAGGCCGTCGGCGTGCTGGACACGGCCAACGAATATGTGCCGAGTGCAGCGACACCGGTGAGGACCAGGCCCATCACCATGTAGTTGTAGACGCGGAGCATATGGGCCCGCAGGCCCTCGTCGACCGCGGCTGCCGTGCGGCCGACCGCAGTCGTATCGTAGCGAGCCGGCCCGTTGTCGTAATTGGCCATCGAAACAGTTCCTCTCTTAGTCTCGTCGGGACTTGCCCGAACCTCGAAGACTTGGCGACAATATGGGACTTTCACGGATTGCAAACAAGTGCCGCGTCAAGGCCGGCTCTGCAAGCCCATAAACGAGATTCCTTACAGATTTCGCAAGATCGGCGCGGCTTTCTGTCCGAGAACCCGCCATGTGCCGGCGAGGCCGAAGACCAGCGTCACCACCAGTGCAAATCCGGCCGCGCCAAGCGCCGGGCCGGGAAGGAACGCGAACGGTATATCCATGATATTGGCAAGTACGAACCAGGCGGCGATCGATCCCGCCACCAGGCCGAATAGCGCGGTTGCGGCGCCAAGCAACAGAAACTCCAGAGCGTAGGCGCCGATCAGCTTTCCCCGCGTCGCGCCCAACGTCTTGAGGATGACGGCGTCATGGATGCGCCGGTGGCGGCCGGCGGCGAAGGCCCCGCCGAGAACCAGCATCGAGGCGGCAAGCGTGATCGCGGAAGCCCCGCGTACCGCCCAGCTGATCTGGTCGACGATGCCATTGGCGGTCTCGATCGCCTCCTTGACCCGGATGACGGTGATCGCCGGGAACGCCGCCACCACCGCCTTCAGGAAGGCGAGCTCCTTTTCGGTCGTCCCGCCGTCGGGATAGGAGAGCGTCGCCAGGCTGGTGAACGGAGCGCCGCGAAAGGTGTTGGGCGAGAAGACCATCAGCGAGTTCATCGACAGCGACTGCCAGTCGATGGTCCGCAAGCTGGCGACCTTGGCCGTGACCTGCCGGCCGAGCACGTTGACGGTCAGGGTGTCGCCGAGCTGCAAGTGGAGCAGCTTGCCGATATCGGCGCCGAAGGAAACGAGCGGCGGACCGTCGTAGTCGGCCGGCCACCAAGAACCGGCGGTAAGTCCGTCCTTGTCGGGCTTGGTCGCGGCATAGGTGATACCGCGGTCGCCTTCGAGCACCCAGCGGACTTCGGGATCGATCTTTGCTTCGGCGGCAGGAACCCCGTTCAGCGCGGTGATCCGCCCGCGCAGCATGGGCTGCATGTCGAGGACGGCGCCAGGCGCGTGCTCCGCGACGAACGCCTTCAGCCCGTCGGCCTCCGCCCCCTGGATGTCCAGGAAGAAGAAGCTCGGCGCCGTCTTCGGAATGGCGTCGAACAGCTCACGCCGGAAATTGCCGTCGATCAGCACCAGCGACACGAGAAGCGTCAGGCCAAGGCCGAGCGAAAGCACAACTGCCGGCGTCAACGCGCCGGGCCGATGGATGTTGCCGACCGCCAGCCGGACCACGGTCGAGCGGGCCCGCGGCGCGCGGCGCGCGAATGCCATCAGCCCCCAGGCGACGAGGCGGAGCAATAGGAAGGCTCCGGCCGCGCCGAACACGAAGACGGCGGCAATGCGCCGGTCGAAGGCGAGGCCGATGGCGAGCCCGGCGAGCACCAGAAGCGCGACGCCCAAGGCGACCAGATAGATGGCCGGCGGACGCGTCTGCGTCGGGGCAACCTGATCGCGAAACAGCGCGGTCGGGCTGACCCCCCGCGACCGGCCGAGCGGATAGAGGGCAAAAGTAAGGGCTGTGAGCAACCCATAGGCGGCCGCCATTCCGAGTTCCGGAGGATAGAAGCCGGCGATCGCGATCGGCACCAGGCGCGCGAATAGCGACCCGGCAACGAACGGGATGATCGCCCCGACGACAAGCCCAATGACGATGCCGAGACCGGCGATCAACATGATTTCAACCAGATAGACGGCAACCGGAAGTCCAGCCGGCGCGCCGAGGCACTTCAGCGTGGCGATCACGTCGCGTTTGCCGTCGAGATAGCTCGACACCGCGTTGCCGACCCCGACCCCGCCGACGACAAGCGCCGTCAGTCCGATCAGCGTGAGGAATTCAGCGAAGCGCTCGATGTTGTGGCTAAGGGACGGCGCGGCGTCCGCGCGAGTGCGCACGCGCCAGGCTGAATCAGGAAAATCCTTGGTCACCCGATCGGCGATCGCGGCCACCGCAGCATCGTCCGGCTTGCCCGGCAGCAGGATGCGATAGTTCCAGTTGGTAAGACTGCCCGGCTGGACCAGGCCGGTCGCATCAAGCACATCGCGGCTGACCATCAGGCGGGGGCCGATCGAAAAGCCGTCCGAGAGGCGGTCGGGCTCGCTGGCGATCACGCCGCGGAGCACGATCTCGGTGTTGCCGAGCTTGAGCGTATCGCCGACCTCGACCCCGGCACGGGTGAGGAATTCCGCCTCGGCAAGTGCGCCGAAGTCGCCGTCCGTCTTGCCGAGCAGGGTCTTGGCATCGCCGCCGCCCTCGACCGATACCGCCCCGACCAGCGGATACGCATCGTCCACCGCCTTGAGCTCGACCAGCGCCTGCCCGTCGCCATCGGCTCGCCGGGCAATGGCCCTCAGCGTCGCCACCTCCGAAAGCGTGCCGAGCCGATCGAGATAGGCGCGCTCCGCCGGATTGGCCTGACGTTGGAGCAGCCGCACCGCGATATCGCCACCAAGGATGCTCCGCCCTTCGCGGGCGATGCCCTCGGTCATGCCGCGCGCTACCGAAGCGACTCCGGCGATGGTGGCGACGCCGAGCACGATGCAGGCGAGGAAGATACCGAAGCCGCGCAAGCCCCCGCGCAGTTCCCGCAAGGCAAACCGCGCGGCGATGCGCATAACCGGTCCGGCCCCGGCGGGGCGCACACCTGCTCGAAACGCGGCACCGGGTGTCACCAAGTCCATTTTCGCGGGCAGATCCCTGTCAGCCGCTCTCCGATGCTGTCGGCATGACCGGTTCGCCGTCGGGCGCGCGGCGGAGCTCGTGCTCGAGGGAACTCAATCCGGTGCCGCCAGCCATGTGGAACATGAGGTTCTCCAGCGTGAGGTCGGCCCGCGGGGTGTCAAGCTCAACCTTACCCCGTGTCAGCACCATGAAATGGTCGCCGACCATATAGGCGTGGTGCGGATTGTGGGTGATGAAGATGACGCCGATGCCCTGGTCACGCGCCGCCGCGGCGATATATCTGAGGACGATGCCGGACTGCGCCACGCCGAGCGCCGCCGTCGGCTCGTCCAGGATCAACACCCGGGCGCCGAAGTGAATGGCGCGGGCGATGGCGACGACCTGGCGCTGACCGCCGGAAAGCGTCCCGACCGGTTGCTCAAGGTCGGCAAGGTCGATGCCCATTCTGTGCAGGTCCTCATCCGTCTGCGCCCACATGGTGCCGACGTCGAGGCGACGAAACAGTCCGGTTCCGACTGTCGTCTCCGAGCCGAGGAAGAAATTTCGCCACACGGGAAGGAGCGGCACCAGTGCCAAGGTCTGATAGACGGCTGCGATGCCGCGGTCGAGCGCCTCGCGCGGCGAGCCGAAGTGCGCCGGCTCGCCATCGACCATGTATGTCCCCTCGTCGTGCCGGATCAGCCCGGCGATAATGCTGATCAGGGTCGATTTGCCGGCACCGTTGTCCCCGAGGATGCATGTCACCTCGCCCTGCCGCACGGCAAGGCTCACGTCTCGCAACGCGTTGATGGTGCCGAAGCTCTTGCCGACGTGATCGAGCTCGATGATTGGCGTCGACTGATTTGTCATGTCACTTGGCCCTGCTTGCGCGTCCACGAATCCATGTATTGACGACGGTCGCCAGAAGCAGCATGGCGCCAACGAAGAACTGGAACCAGTCGGGGTCCCAGTCGGCGTAGATGACACCTTCGGTCGTCATGCCGAAGATGAACGCTCCGAGCGCCGACCCGACGGCCGAGCCATAGCCGCCCGTCAGGAGGCAGCCACCCACCACCGAGGCCGCGATGTAGAGCAGCTCGTTGCCGATGCCCGCCCCGGATTGCACGGTGTCGTAGGCGAACAGCAGGTGCATGGCCAGAAACCAGCAGCCAAAACCCACCAGCATGAACAGGCCGATCTTCACCTTGGTCACCGGCACGCCGACGGCCCGGGCGCTGTCCCCCTGCCCGCCGACGGCGAAGATCCAGTTGCCCACCTTGGTGCGCAACAGAACCCAGGTGCCGATCGCCACGAAAATGAACCAGTAGACAATGGCGACGCTCACCTGCGCGCCGCCGATCACGAAGTTGGAGGCAAAGATCGTCTGGCCGAGGTCGAAACCCGGCATGTCTGCAATGTCCCCGGTCGCCACATTGCCGGTGATCAGCTTGGTGATGGCGATGTTGAGACCCTGCAGCATCAGAAACGTGCCCAGCGTCACAAGGAAGCTGTGCAGCTTGGTGCGCACCAGAAGAAAGCCGTTGAGGGCGCCGATGCCGAGCGAGAACGCCAGCGCAAAGACCACCCCAACCCAGATGTTGCCCGCAACCTCGGTAGCAAAGATCGAGGCGGCCAGCGATGAGGTGGTCACCGCAACGCCCGCCGAAAGGTCGAACTCGCCGCCGATCATCAACATCGCGACGGCCACCGCCGGAATGCCGATGGTCGCCCCCTGGTAGAGCACGGTGGTGAAGGCCGCCACCTGCCGGAAGGGCGGCGCCATCACGTAAAAGAAAATGAACACCAGAACCGCCCCGCCCAGCGCTCCCGCCTCGGGACGCTTGAGGATCCGTTTCCACAGCGCCTGATGCACCAATTGCGACCGCGCCGGCCGTGTCTCGACTGGTTCCGTAGTCGTGGACACCGGGTCCTTCTCCCCTTTACGAAGATCTAATCCGCATCGAGTGTTGTGGAAGCGGGGCTTCTCCTCATCGGCTGATCGCGAAACCGGGGAGAGTGGTCCTCCCCCCGGTCGCGCGCCAACCGGCCGGCACAGGCCTCTGGCCTATGGCCGGCTTCACCCGTCAATAGCCGGCGGCCCTCAGCGGGTGCCGGCCTTGGCGTACTTGGCCACGGCGTCGGCATTGTCCTTGGTCACGAAGAACGGGCCGGTGGCCACAGGACCGCCGCCGCCAACGGTATCGCCGTTGATGAGGTAGAGCCACAGCATATCGACCGCTTCGTAGCCCTCGACGTAGGGCTGCTGGTCAACCGCCCACTGCAGCTTGCCGTCCTGGATCAGGGTGATGGCCCGCGGGGACATGTCGAAAGTGCCGACCTTGGCCTTGCTGCCCGCCGCCTGGATCGCATCGAGAACAGTCGGGGCAAACGGCGCGCCAAGGGTCACGACATAATCAATGCTCGGGTCCTCCTGCAGCTTGGCCTGCATGCGCGACTTGACCGTCGGCATGTCGTAACCGGTGACATAGAGCACCTGCGACTTGCCCTTGAAAGTCTTGGCAATGCCGTCGCAGCGCGCCTCGAGCTGCACCGCGCCCTGCTGCTGGTCGAGGCAAACCATGTTCGTGGCCCCTTCCTTGTTCAGCTCGTCACCGACCGCCTGACCGGCGACGCTTTCATCCTGGCCGGCATAGCCGAGCAGACCCAGATCTTTCCATTGGCCGCCACCGGCATTGAAGCCGACGATCGGAACGCCGGCCGCCTGGGCTGCCTTGACGTCCTTGGCTTCCGCATCGGGGAAGGCCAGCGTCAGCGCAATACCGTCGACGTGCTGCTGCACGACGTTCGAGATGAGCTGCGCCTCCTTGTTGGCATCAGGGCTGGCCAGATAGATCAGCTTGACATTGTCCTTCGCCGCCGCGGCGTTGGCACCCTTGCGGATGATGTCCCAGAATGTGTCGCCGGGCTGCGCGTGAGTGATCATCGCAAACGTGAACTGCTGGTCGGCCGCCTTGCTGGCGGTCGCGCCCAACATGGTGGCGCAAGCGAGCGCGATGCCGGCCGCTATGACGGGGCCGGTTCTCTTCCTATTGTTGGTCATTGCCTTCTTCCTCCTGCTGCGACGCCGACCGTGCCGCTCACCAGCCGGCGAACGCGTTACAACAGTAGATATAGCGCCTGCGGAGAGCTTGAGCCAACACCCGGCGGCGGGGCGGGGAGCGGCTGTCGCCGCGCCGGGGCCGGCGGGTGCTCAGACTTCGGCGACGGAACTCGCCGTCCGGGGCGGGGACGACCGCTCTTCGTCGAGGATGCGCCCCGACTGGAGCCGGACCACGCGTCCCGAGCGTTCGGCCAGAACCGGATCGTGGGTGACGAGGATCAGCGTCGTGCCCCGCCTTGCCCGTGCCGCGAAAAGCAGATCGGCGATCAAGGCGCCGTTCGCGTCGTCCAGATTGCCCGTCGGCTCGTCGGCGAGCAGGATCGATGGTCCCGGCGCCAGCGCGCGGGCGATCGCGACCCGTTGCTGCTCGCCGCCGGACAGCTCTGCCGGATAGTGATCGAGGCGATCCCCGAGGCCGATTTCACGTAACTCCGCCCCAGCGCGGTCGAAGGCGGCCCTGGACCCTGCCAACTCCAGAGGCACGGCGACGTTTTCGAGCGCCGTCATGTTGGGGATCAGGTGAAAGGACTGAAAGACGATACCGATCGCCCGCCCGCGGAGCCTCGCCAGATCGTCCTCGCCGAGTTCGCCGAGATCGGTCCCCTCCACCACCACCCGCCCGGAATGCGGTCTCTCCAGCCCGGCCAGCGCCATCAGCAGCGTCGACTTGCCGCTGCCGGACGGTCCGACGAGGCTCAGCGATTCGCCTGCGGCGATGTCGAGGTCGATGCCCTTGAGGACATGGACCTCGCTGGCACCCGAGCCGAGCCGGATATGAAGATCTTTGCAAACGATAACTGTTCCGGCCACGCCTAACGCCCCATATCTCCATCTCGGGCGACAAGAGCCTCATATGGTGGAGTGCAGGTGCCGATCCAGCCTTTTCCGGCGATCCTCGTCCTTTCCGTCGCATTGGCGGCACCGGCGGCAGCCGATCCGATCCGCATCGTCGCCCTCGGCGACAGCCTGACGGCAGGATATGGCCTCGACGCCGCATCCTCGTTCACGGCCGAGCTCGAAAAGGCACTCAAGGCGCACGGCCACGACGTGGTCGTCGTCAACGCTGGCGTTTCGGGCGACACGGCGAGCGACGGCCTCGCGCGGGTCGACTGGTCGGTGGGCGACGACGCCGACGCCGTGATCGTCGAACTCGGCGCCAATGATGCGCTGCGCGGCGTAGACCCTGAGATCACGCGTGACGCGCTCGACAAGCTCGTCGCCCGGCTCACTCAACACCGACTGCCGGTGCTTCTTGCCGGCATGCTGGCTCCGCCGAACCTCGGTACCGAATACGGCCAGGCATTCGACGCCATCTATCCCGACTTGGCTGGGAAATATGGGGCGCTGCTTTACCCGTTCTTCCTCGACGGGGTCGCCGCCCGACCCGATCTCAACCAGGCGGATGGTATCCACCCCAATGCCGCGGGCGTGGCCATCGTTGTCGAGCGGATATTGCCATCGGTCGAGGCGCTCATCGCCCGCGTCCCCGGCCAAATGAAGTCGGGGGCTTTACAGTCCCTCCGGCAACGACCGATCCTGTCCATGATTCGCGATGGAGGTGCGCCATGCCGCGATTGTTCACCGGCATCGAAATCCCCGCCGAAATTGGCGAGCGACTGGCGCTCCTTCGCGGCGGGCTTCCCGGCGCCCGCTGGATAGACAAGGAAAACTACCACCTGACGCTTCGCTTCGTCGGCGATATCGACAGGATCGTCGCCGACGACATCGCCGACGCCCTCACCCGGGTGAACCGCTTCGGCTTCACGCTGACCTTCGACGGCATCGGCTCGCTCGGCACCCGCAAGCCGCATGCCATCGTCGCCCGCGTTCAGCCGACGCGCTCGCTCCTGGAACTCCAGGCCGAGCAGGAGCGGCTCATGCAGCGGATCGGCCTGCCCCCCGAGCAGCGGAAATATACACCGCACATCACGCTCGCCCGGCTGCGGGGGGCGAGCGGCCGCGACATTGCCGAGTATCTGACATTGCGCGGGGGCTTCTTCTCCGCCGCCTTCGAGGTCTCGCGCTTCGTTCTGTTCTCATCCCGAAACTCGGTCGGCGGAGGTCCGTATATCGTCGAGGAGGCCTACCCGCTCATCGAGCCGGCCCGGACAACCCACGGGGGTTATGATGGTCGCGCGGCTAACGGCTGAAGAGCGGGCGAAGGCGCTAGCCGAACGCCAGGGATGGGCGCTTGCCGATGACCGCGAAGCGATCGCCCGAACCTTCCGCTTCGCCGATTTCGTCGAGGCCTTCGGTTTCATGACCAAGGTGGCCATGGTGGCGGAGAAGATGGATCATCATCCGGAATGGACCAACGTTTACAACCGCGTCGCCATAACCCTCTCGACCCATGAGGCGGGCGGTCTCACCAAGCGCGACGTCGAACTCGCCGCCGCGATCGACCGGATCGCCGGCGCGTGAGACGTTGCGCAGCCGGGAACGCCGCCCCATTTTTCCCTGGCTGTCGGCAAAGGAGCTGAAATGAACGAGGTTCTATTTGGAGAAATCCTCGGGCCCGAGGAAGAGGCGCGCCGCGAAAAGCGTGTCCGCAACCGCTTCTGGGCCACGCTCCGCAAGGCCGCCCGCGTCATCCCGTTCGCGGACGATGTGGTCGCCGCCTATTTTTGTGCGCTCGATCCGGCAACGCCGCACCGCGTCAGGGGCGTGCTCCTTGCCGCCCTTGCCTATTTTGTTCTTCCGCTCGACGCGATTCCGGATTTCATCGCCGGACTGGGCTTCACCGACGACGTGACTGTCCTCCTCGCCGCCATCTCGATCGTGCGTTCGCACATCACGCCGGTCCATCGCGAGGCGGCGCGCGCCGCGCTGGCGGGGGAAGACGCCGAGCCCGTGGACCCGCGCCGCTGACGCGCCTCGGGCCGTTCTTCGCGACGGCGATGTCAAATTATGCTGCCCACGAGGGCAACTGGCCAATTTCCTGCCCTTTTTCCGAGACAAACACTGTGCTTTCGGGCGATGATCGCGCCGGGCGAATCAATCGCCGCCGCCTGGCGACATGATCATATTGTTGTCGATTTTCTCGGCACCAATCTTCGCGCTTTGGGACTGAAACCACCGCATCGGAAGTCGGTGCGTTCACAAAAAAGTAACCTCGATTGTCGCAGTTTTGATAAATGAAGTTCGCTTTGCAACGGGGGGCAATCCGGGCTGCGCACCCGACAGACAGAGACCGGTGGTAGGACGATGAATGGACGTATCCTTTTCACGGCCGCGACGTTGATCATTGGCGCGACGGCGACTGCGCAATCGGCTACGAGCGTCGGCACCTTCAAGCAGTGGGGCGCCTACACCTCAGAAGAGAACGGCGGCAAGATGTGCTTCGTCGCATCGCAACCGACCGACAAGAAATATTCCAGGGACATTGCGGGTCGCGATCCGGTCTTCTTCATGATCACGACGATACCGACGAAGAACATCCGCAACGAGGCGAGCACGATCATCGGCTATCCCTTCGCCGACAACAGCAAGGTGACCGTCGAGATCGACGGCGCGAACTCCTTCACCATGTTCACCGACAAGGACAGCGCCTGGATCGAGAACCCCGCTCAGGAACCGGATTTGATCGACGCGATGCGCAAGGGCACCCACATGACCGTCCAGGGCACGTCGCGGCGCGGCACCACGTCCACCGACACCTATTCGCTGTCGGGCATCACGGCGGCGCTGGAGGCGATGGCCAAGGAATGCCCCTGAGCCGGCATCTCCTGCTATAACCGCGACGCGCCGACCTGAGGCACCGGGCGAAGGCCGGGAGAGTGCCTATATGTGGCCGGCGGATTATTGATCGCGGATCGTCATGCCCGATACTCACGAAATGGCCAGCGCGCGCTCCGGCGGCGCCGAACGCGAAGCCCGATCGTCGCTCGTCGGCCTGACGCGTGACGAGCTGGCGGAGGCCCTTCGTGCGATCGGCGTCCCGGATTCGCAGAAGCGCATGCGGGTCGCCCAGCTCTGGCACTGGCTCTACGTGCGCGGTGCCACAGACTTCGCTGCCATGACCAATGTGTCGAAGACGCTCCGCGCCGACCTCGACCGCCGCTTTGCGCTGAGCCGTCCCGAAATCGTCAGCGAGCAGGTCTCCGAGGATGGAACGCGAAAGTGGCTGTTCCGCTTTCCCTCGCGCGGCGCCGGCCGTCCGGTGGAGATCGAGACGGTCTACATCCCCGAGGAAGGCCGCGGCACGCTCTGCCTGTCGAGCCAGGTCGGCTGCACGCTCTCCTGCACCTTCTGCCACACCGGCACCCAGAAGCTCGTCCGCAACCTGACGACGGAAGAGATCGTCGGTCAGATCCTCATGGCCCGCGACCGGCTCGGCGACTATCCCGGCCTCGCCGCCGCCGACGACGCGGCGGTTCCGGCGACCGGCCGGCTCATCTCCAACGTGGTGATGATGGGGATGGGCGAGCCGCTCTACAATTTCGACAACGTCAAGAATGCGCTGCTGATCGCCGCCGACGGCGAGGGCATCGGCCTGTCGAAGCGGCGGATCACGCTGTCGACCTCGGGCGTCGTCCCGATGATCCCGCGCGCCGGCGCCGAGATCGGCGTCATGCTCGCCGTCTCGCTCCACGCCGTGCGCGACGATCTCCGCGACGAGCTGGTGCCGCTCAACCGCAAATACCCGATCGCCGAGCTGCTCGACGCCTGCCGGGCTTATCCCGGCCTCTCCAACGCGCGGCGGATCACCTTCGAATACGTCATGCTGAAGGGCGTCAACGATACGCTCGCCGAGGCGCGCGAGCTGGTGCGTCTGCTCGCCGGCATCCCCGCCAAGATCAACCTCATCCCCTTCAACCCGTGGCCGGGCTCGGGCTACGAGTGCTCCGACTGGGAGCAGATCGAGCGCTTCGCCGACATCGTCAATCGCGCCGGCTACGCCTCACCGATCCGCACCCCGCGCGGCCGCGACATCCTCGCCGCCTGCGGCCAGCTCAAGAGCGAGAGCGAGCGGCTGAGGATCCGCGAGCGGATGGCGCTCGAGGCGATGATCGCCGGTTAGGTCGCCGACGGGGCGGCTCCTGACAGAATCCGACCAGAGTGTCGGGTAGTCTTCGGGCTCCTGGTGAACCATCAAGCAACGAGGACACCGATGGACTGGAAGCTGGAACTGGTTGCGGTGCCCGTCTCGGACGTCGACCGCGCCAAGGCCTTCTATGCCGAGAAGGTCGGCTTCAACGCCGACCAGGACCACACGGTCAGCGACACTCTGCGCTTCGTGCAATTGACACCGCCCGGGTCGGCCTGTTCGATCGCGATCGGAAAGGGGATCACCGGCGCTGCGCCGGGCTCGGTCGAGGGCCTGCAGTTGGTGGTGTCCGACATCGAGGCGGCGAGATCGGAGCTCGTCGGGCGCGGCGTGAAAGTTGGCGAGATCCAAGATTTCCCGTGGGGGAGGTTCATCTTCTTCGCCGACCCGGACGGCAATCGCTGGGCTGTGCAGCAACTGCCCCGACGCGGCTGATCGCGCCGGGATCGACCGATCGGGTGCCGTGACCGCGCTCCTTCGCATCCTCATCCTCGACCCGCTGGCCTATGTCGTCGCTTGCATCGCCGCCGGCGCAACGATCGCCATCGCGCTGTTCGGCGTCGGCTCCGATCCGGACGTTGTCGGCTTGTTTGTCGGGACCGGCGTCGGCGTCACATTCTATGCCGGCGCCTTCTCCTTCCTGCCGGCGTTGATCGCCATCGTGTTGGCCGAGGCCTTCGGCTGGCGGTCGGTGTTCTACTGGCTCGCTGTCGGCGGCGGCATCGGGCTTGCGGCGAACGCGCTGACCGGTTTCGTCGGCGCGCCTGAATTCGCCGACTATCGCCTGGTCCTCCACCTCGCCGCCGGCTTCGTCGGCGCGCTTGTCTACTGGCTGATCGCCGGCCGGCTTTCCGGCGTCAACCGGGCGGGCGGCACATCCGCCTAGCGCGCGACCAGCCCGCGCCGCGCCGCCGTGCGCCACCGAGCGGCAGCTGGGGAAGGTCCTACCGCGACTGAGCCAGCACCAGGCGAACCGCAAAGGCGCCGAGCACTCCGGCGAACAGCCAGTCGACCATCCGCGTCGCCTTCGGCGAGCGCCGGAGGAAGCTGGCAATGCGGTCGGCGAACAGGATCAGCCCGACGCAGACCGGAATGTTCACCGCAGCGAAGAACAGCCCGAGAAAGAGGAGCTTCTTCGCCGCCTCCGGATCGGTCGGCGAGACGAACTGGGGCAGGAAGGTGACGAAGAAGATGATGATCTTGGGATTGAGCAGGTTGACCAGCAGTCCCTTGAGGTAGATCGCCCGGAGCCATTCCGGCCGGCCTCGTCTGTCGAGCGACAAAGCGGAACCATGGCGGATCGCATCGATGGCGAGATAAGCGAGATAGAGCGCCCCAACGATCTTGAGGATGGTGAAGGCGGTCACCGAGGCGGCCAGCAGCACCGACAGGCCGGCGGCGATCAGGATCGAGTGGACGACAAGTCCGGTGGTCGCGCCACCGAAGGCGGACAATCCCGCTGTGCGCGACTGCGAAACGGTCTTGGAGAGAAAGAGTGTCATGTCCGGTCCGGGCGTCAGGCCGAGGATGACGGACGCGACGGCGTAGGCGGCAAGAACCGGCAGTGTCGGGACGAAATCGGCGAGCATGCGGACGAAAGCCTTGTCGCGAGGAGGCGGGAAGATTATCCGATCCGACTGGCGCTGGGCAGATATGAACTTCAGACTGCCATCATCCGGCGGTATCGCCACCGAAAAGGATTGAGGACGCTTGGCCGCGAGAGAGCAAGACGACCATCGGCATGACTTGCGGTGGGTCGGGAGGCTGCCCGCCGCGCACCCGATTATCGCGAGCCTCGCCTTCGTGGTCGTGGTATCGGCATTCTTCCTCGCCTTTCCCGGCGTCGACCTTTGGGTAAGCGGCCTCTTCTACCACAACCCCGAAGGCTTCTTCCTCCACCGCAACAATGCCCTCCAGCTCTTTCGCGGCACCGGTCAGATCGCGGTCATTCTGATCGTCGCCTGGCTGGTCGTGCAATTGGGGGTCAAGCTGGCGAAACCGGAACGGCCGAGCTATGTACGGCCGAAGGTTACGCTGTTCCTGCTCTCGACGTTGCTCGTCGGTCCCCTGCTTCTGGTCAATCTCATCCTCAAGGACCACTGGGGCCGCCCGCGCCCGAATGCCGTCGACATTTTCGGCGGCGGCGCACCCTATGTCGAAGTCTGGCGGATCACCAACTACTGCAACACCAACTGCTCCTTCGTCTCGGGCGAGACGTCGACGGCATTCTGGCTGATGGCATTGGCGCTGGTCGTGCCTCGGGCTCTCCGCGCGCCGGTGGCAATCGTCACCGGGCTCTATGCCGTGCTTCTATCCCTCAACCGAATCGCCTTCGGCGGGCATTTCCTATCCGACGTCCTGATTTCCGCCGGCTTGACATTGCTGGTGGTCGCCATCGGCTATCGGCTCTTCATCACGCACCCGGCGCGAAGGCTCGAGAACGAACAACTCGAGGCCGATCTCACCCGCCTCGGCCGCGCACTTGGCCGGCGGGAACGGAGCAAGGAGGAGCAGCGTTGACCGGCATGCGCGAACCGGAGCCCGACCTTTTCGGCGAGGCCGAAAGCGCGGTGGCAGAGCCGCATTCGCTGGCCGAGGCGCGTCGTCTGGCGCGCATCTGCACGCGCTGCGATCTTTACAGGAACGCCAATCAGACAGTCTTCGGCGAAGGACCGGTGGACGCGCGAATCATGCTGGTCGGTGAGCAGCCGGGCGATCAGGAGGACCTGCAAGGTCGTCCATTCGTCGGGCCGGCCGGCCAGGTCCTCGACCGCGGGCTGGCCGATGCCGGCCTCGACCGAGCGGCGCTTTACATCACCAACGGGGTGAAGCATTTCAAGAACGAGCCGCGCGGCAAGCGGCGTCTCCACAAGCGGCCGGACATCGCCGAAATCGACATCTGCCGGTGGTGGCTCGACCTCGAGCGCAAATTCGTCCGGCCCGCCGTGATCGTGGCGCTCGGCGCGACCGGCCTCCGCTCCGTCACCGGACGCTCCCTCACCATCGCCTCAACGCGGGGCAAGCCGACGCCCTTGCACGACGGCGCGACCCTGATCGTCACCGTCCATCCCTCCTATCTCCTCCGCCTTCCCGACCGCGATGCGGCCGAGCGCGAGTACCACCGGTTCGTTGCGGATCTCCGGCTTGCCGCCGAGAGCTGAGCCGCCGATCGCTGAACGCCGATCCCTTCGCCCGCGAATGTCGGGGTCCGTCACACCCCGCCGGCTTGCCGCGGGTGAGTCGCGCGTCCTATAAGCCGGCGACCTTTTTCACCGATCTCGGGGGCGTCCGGCATGGCTGACGTAAAGAAAGTGGTTCTCGCCTATTCCGGCGGGCTCGACACGTCGATCATCCTCAAATGGCTACAGACCACCTACGGCGCCGAAATCGTCACCTTCACCGCCGATCTCGGCCAGGGCGAGGAGCTGGAGCCGGCGCGCAAGAAGGCGGAGATGATGGGAATCAAGGAGATCCACATCGAGGATCTTCGCGAGGAATTCGTCCGCGACTTCGTCTTTCCGATGATGCGGATGAACGCGGTGTATGAGGGCGTCTATCTGCTCGGCACCTCGATCGCCCGTCCCCTCATCGCCAAGCGGCTCGTGGAGATTGCCCACGACACCGGTGCGGACGCGATCGCCCACGGCGCCACCGGCAAGGGCAACGACCAGGTCCGGTTCGAGCTCACCGCCTACGCCCTCGATCCCAACATCAAGATTATCGCCCCGTGGCGGGAATGGGCGTTCAAGTCGCGGAGCGATCTTGTCGACTTCGCCGAAAAGCATCAGATTCCCGTGCCCAAGGACAAGCGCGGCGACGCCCCCTTCTCGGTCGATGCCAACCTTCTCCATTCCTCCTCCGAGGGGAAGGTGCTGGAGGATCCGTGGACGGAGCCCCCCGCTTATGTCTTTCAGCGGACGGTCGCCCCCGAAGATGCTCCCGATAAGCCGACGATGGTCGAGATCGGGTTTAGCCGTGGCGATCCTGTGTCGATCGGCGGCGAGATGATGAGCCCGGCCATCTTGCTCGCCCACTTGAACGCTCTCGGCCGGGATAACGGCATCGGCCGTGTCGACCTCGTCGAGAACCGCTTCGTCGGCATGAAGTCGCGCGGCATTTACGAGACCCCGGGCGGCACGATCCTGCTCACCGCCCACCGCGCCATGGAATCCCTGACCCTCGACCGCGAGGCGGCGCATCTCAAGGATTCGCTGATGCCGCGCTACGCCGAACTGGTCTATTACGGCTTCTGGTTTTCGCCGGAGCGGCACATGCTCCAGACCCTGGTCGATACCAGCCAGGAACATGTCGAAGGCACCGTCCGGCTGAAGCTCTACAAGGGCAATGTCATTGTGGTCGGCCGCAAGAGCTTGCGATCGCTCTATTCCAGCGACCTCGTTACCTTCGAGGACGACCGCGGCGCCTATGACCAAAAGGACGCCGAGGGGTTCATTCGGCTCAACGCCCTTAGGCTCCGGACGCTCGCGGCGCTCAATCGCCGTTAACCAAGAAGCGCTGCCGGGCGCCCCGTCACGCAAAGGTTTAATCGCGCATTAAGCGTCGAATGCAACCTTTCCGGCGTCCCCGGAGTGGCCGCATGAAGTTCCTGTCAGGAGCATTCCCTCTCGACGGTCAGCCTGACACCGACGACGACATCCTGAGCGCCGCACTCGAGAGCATGCCTTACGGCTTCTCGATCTGGGACGAAACGTTCAAGCTGGTGCTGGTCAACCAGCGCTACCTCGACATCTACGGCCTGCCCGCCGAGCGGGTCCATCGGGGCATGTCGATCGAGGAGGTCGTCGAGCTGACGATCGCGGTCGGCAATCACCCCGGCGTAACCGCGGCCGAACTTTCTCGCGCCTATCGCGATCGGTTCGCCGGCACCAGAGATCCGGCCAAGCCGCTCGTCTACGAGACGGCGATTCGTGGCCGCATCATCAAGACCACCCATATCCGTCGCCCCGGTCTCGGTTGGCTGGATACTCACCAGGACGTCACCGAGCAGAGGCTGCGGCAGAGCACGTTGCGCAACCGGAACCTCGAACTCGACGCCGCGCTCGACAGCATGGCCTATGGCTTCTGCCTATGGAACGAGGCACTTCGGCTGGTGCTGTGCAACCGCCGTTTCGCGGAACTCTATGGCCTCGATCAGTCGGCCACCCGCGAAGGGACAAGCCTGTTCGATGTCTTTCTGGCGAGCACGGAGGCCGGCAATCATCAAGGACGGTCCGCCGCCGAGATGAGCAACCTCTATCGGAACCGGCTCGCGGCCATGGGCGAGGATGAGACCTTCCTCGCCGAGGAGGTCATGGCCAGCGGCCGGATCGTCAAGGTCAGCTTCCGACAGGCCCCCGACGCTTGCTGGGTTGCGACCCACGAGGACGTAACCGAGCAAAAGGACCACATGCTGGCGCTGGAGCAGCGCGAGCGGGACCTTGCCCATCAGAACATGCGCTTCGATGCGGCCATCAACAATATGTCCCAGGGCCTTTGCCTGTTCGACAGCGAGCAGAGGCTGGTCATCTGCAACAAGCGCTATGCCGATCTCTATGGCACGCCGGAGGAACTCGTCCGGCCCGGCACGTCGCTGGAAGCCATTCTCAAGGACCGCATCAGCCGGGGATTCCATCCGAAGGACGGGGCCGAAGGTTATATCCGGGGCCGGTTGGACATTGTCGCCCGTAAAGTGGATACCGCCGATACCGTCGAACTGCAGGATGGCCGCATTATTTCGGTCCTTCATCATCCGCTGGCCGATGGCGGTTGGGTATCCACCCATCAAGACATCACGGAGCAGCGGCGGACCGAAGCGCGCATCCGCCATCTTGCTCGCCACGATGCACTCACCGACCTTCCCAACCGGATGTTGTTCCGCGAGCGCATGCAGGAAGCGGAGGTGCGGATCGCGAGAAATGAAATCGTCGCCGTCCTTTTTATCGATCTCGACCACTACAAGACCGTCAACGATGTGTTCGGCCACGCCATCGGCGACGCGGTCCTCGTCAAGGTCGCATCGCGCTTGTTGAAGGCGTGCCGAAAGGGCGACATCGTTGCCCGGCTCGGCGGCGACGAGTTCGCGATCCTCTACGGTCGGCTGGCGTCTCCGGAAGATGCCGCGGCACTGGCCGACCGCATCGTCAAGACGATGGCCAAGCCGATGCGGGTCGAGCATCACGAGGTGGTGGTCGGCGCGAGCGTCGGGATCGCCGTCGCTCCTGAAGACGGGCGGACCACCGAGACGCTGATGAAGAATGCCGACCTTGCGCTCTACCGGGCAAAAGCGGATGGCCGCGGCACTCATCATTTCTTCGAGCCGGATATGGATGTCGCCCTCCAAAACCGGCTTGCCTTCGGGACTGATCTTCGCTCGGCGCTTGCAGGCGGCGAACTCGCCCTCGCTTTCCAGCCGTTGTTCAATCTCGCCGAAAACCGCATCTGCGCTTTCGAGGCGCTGCTGCGCTGGCATCATCCGACCCGCGGCACGATCATGCCGGACCAGATCGTTCCGATCGCGGAGGAAACCGGCGCAATCATTTCGATCGGCGAGTGGGTCCTGCGCACCGCTTGCATCGAGGCCGCCAAATGGCCGAGCGCCGTTCGGGTGGCAGTCAATCTTTCGCCGGTTCAGTTCAGGCACCGCAGTCTCCTGCAACAGGTCAAGGCGGCTCTTGCCGAGTCGGGCATTTGTGCCGAGCGCCTCGAACTGGAGCTAACCGAGGCGGCGCTTCTCGCCGGGACCAATGCAGCCATCGAAACCCTGGAAGAGCTCCACCAGATCGGAGTCCGCATCGCCCTCGACGACTTCGGCACCGGCTGTTCGAGCCTTGGCTACCTGCGCTCGTTCCCCTTCGACAAGATCAAGATCGATCAGTCCTTCGTGCAGGATGTCTCATCGCATGCCGACGCGGCGGCGCTAGTCCGGGCGGTCGTCGGATTGGGGCGGAGCCTCGGCATGTCCACCACGGCCGAAGGAGTAGAGACCGAGGACCAGTTGCAACTGATCCGCGACCAGGGCTGCACCGAGGTTCAAGGCTTCCTGTTCAGTCCTCCGCTTCCGGCCAGCGCCGTAGCGGCGCTCTTCGCCGAGACGACCAGCGACGCAAGCCGGGCCGCCAAACGCTTGGCCGCCTTCTGAACCGTCGCCCTTGCGCCGGCGTGCCGGCGTCTCCAAATTCAAGCTACATTGGCAGCCGCGCCGCGAAAAAAATGCGGCGGAAAGAGTTCGCATGCCTTGGTCAATTACCATCGCCCGGGTGGCGGGGAGCGAGATTCGCATCCACGTCACCTTCCTCCTTCTCCTCGCCTGGATCGGCGTCGCCCAGTACACGCAAGGGGGCGCCGCAGCCGCTCTCGACGCCGTACTCTTCATCATCGCCGTATTCGCCTGCGTCGTGCTGCACGAACTCGGGCATGCGCTGGCGGCTCGCCGCTACGGGATAACCACGCCGGACATAACGCTGCTGCCGATCGGCGGGCTCGCCCGCCTGTCCCGTATTCCCGAGCGGCCCTCCGAGGAGATCGTCATCGCCATCGCCGGCCCCGCGGTGAACGTCGTCATCGCGGCGGTTCTCATCCTCGTCCTGGGTACGCGGATCGACCTGACCAACCTGGCCGAGATCGAGAATCCCGCGCTCGGCTTCGCCGTCCGGCTCGCGGCGGTCAACATATTCCTCGTGCTGTTCAACCTCATCCCCGCCTTTCCGATGGATGGCGGCCGTGTGCTTCGCGCCCTGCTTGCCTACCGCCTCGGCCGCCGCCGGGCGACGGAGGTCGCCGCTATCATCGGCCAGGCGCTCGCCTTCGTTTTCGCCTTTCTTGGCCTGATCGGCGGCAACGCGATCCTCGTCTTCATCGCCATCTTCGTCTTCCTCGCCGCGCGCGCCGAAGCAGGCGACGCCGGCCTCACGGAGGCAGCCCACCGCATTTCGGTCGACCGCGCCATGATCCGCGCCTTCGAGACGCTCGGACCGCAGGCAACGGTCGACGACGCCGCCGAAGCGCTGCTGCGCACCACGCAGCACGAGTTCCCGGTGATCGACGGGAGCGGTCGGCTGCGCGGCATCCTGAGCCGCAACGCGATGGTCCGTGCGTTGAAATCGAGCGGACCGGCAACTCCGGTGCTCGAGGTGATGTCGACCGACGTCCCGTCGGTTCGGCTTGGCCAGTCGCTCGACCTTGCGGTCGCTCAGATGCGGGATCACCAGTCACCCTATGTCGGGGTCGTCGACAATGACGGTCGACTGGTCGGCTATGTCAGCCAGGAGAACCTTGCCGAGCTTATGATGGTCGGAGGCGCCGACCGCAATGCGACCCCGCGCCCCAACGGCTGACCGCGACGGCTATTCCGGCAGCCCGGCCAGGCGTAGCCCGTCGAGGTACATCTCCAGAATGCGTGGCTGAACGAATTTCATCGCGTCACCCACCTGCCGGACCGTGATGCCGGGGCGTGACGCGACGAATTTCGCCAATGCTCCCTTGGCTTCCTCGATGTCGCCCGCCCTCGCCAGAAAGACAGCCAGATCCCGGTACGCCCAGGTCATTCCGACCTTCTCGCCGAGGGCCCGTCTCGCCCACTTTGCCGCTTCGTTCGGCTCTCCGGCGGCAAAGCGCGAAAAACCAATTCCGATGTAGGCGTTGAAGCTGAACGGATCGAGCGGGCTGAGCTTGACAGCCTTCTCGAAGCAGGCTCGTGCATCGTCCGGGTCACCCCGATACGCCTCCAGGAAACCACGGCGGGTCCACGCCCAGGCGTTGTTCGGATCGAGCGCCAGCGCCCGGTCGACGAAGACCTTGGCGCGATCGAGATCGCCGAAGAGCAGCATCGTCGCAGTCGCCAGCGCGGTCAGCGCGGTTGGATCGTCGCCGATCGCCGGCGATGCCTCGGCGATGAGGCGCTCGCCTTCCCCACGGATCGTCTCCAGGTCGTCGCTCCAATTATAGACCACGTGCTGCGCCCGCGCCCACGCGGCAATCGCCGTGGCACGGGCGTAGGTGGGGTCGAGTTGCCGCGCTTCGTCGAGGAGTTGAATCGCCTCATTGTTGTCGTCGTGCCGGTGCGCCCACAGGTGCGGCAGCGCCCGCAGCACGAGATCGTAGGCAGCGACGCTGCCGGGACGCTTTCGGCGCGAATGGGCGATCTCGGCGTCCCAGATCGACGGCCTCAGCGCCCCCGTCACGCGGGTTGCGATCTCGTCCTCGAAATCGAAGAGGTTGACGACGGCACCCTCAAAGCGATCCGCCCAGATGTGCGTGCCGGCCAGAGCATCGATGAGCTGGGCCGTGACGCGCACCCGGTCGCCGGATTTGCGAAGGCTGCCCTCGAGAACGTAGCGCACGCCGAGCTCGCGGGAGATGTCGCGCATGTCGACGCCGCGTCCCCGGTAGGCGTAGGCCGAGTTGCGGGCGATGACCGTGAAGTCGCGCACCCGCGACAGCGACGCCGTGATCTCCTCGACGATTCCGTCGATCATCGGATCGGCGGACGGATCGCCGGACATGTTGTCGAACGGCAGGACGACGATCGACGGCTGGCCTGGCTCCGCAATCTCGCCGGGCGCCACCGAGGCGCTCGCCACGGCCATCGCCGGAGACGCCTCTTCTTGCGAGCGCCTCTTGTAGCCGTAGCCGAACGGCACCGGCTCTGCCGTCTCGCCTTCGTTCGATCCCGTCCAGATCCAGATTTCGAAGAGTTCGTCCTTCTTGCCCTTCAGTTCGACCCACTCGGTCTTGTTGAACTGGGCGGACAGTTCCGCCGCGAGCTGCCAGCGCACGGAATGGGTGATGGCGATCCCGCCGGGCGGCGCGACTTCCTGAAGGCGAACCACGAAGCCCACCGCCGCGCCGAATCGGTCCTCGCCCTGAACGAACACGTCGGCGAGCGCGACCCCGAGCCGCGCGATGATCGGGTCGCCGGCCCGGGTCTCGTTGTACTTCGCCATGGCGGTCTGGAACGAGATCGACCATTCGACCGCGTCCTCGACGCTCGGAAACTCGATCAGCGCGCCGTCACCCATCGTCTTGAAGAGATTGCCGGAGTGCTTGGCGACGCTCGGCCGCAGCATGTTGCGCCGGATCCGCGCGAGATCGACCAGCGTTCCGCGCTCGTCGCGTTCGACGAGCCGCGAATAGCCGGCGACGTCGAGCGAAGCCAAGACTGTCAGCTTGCGGGGCGCACGCCGCATCGCGGTTGGTCCTCGGGGGCGAACGGCGGCAGTTTTGGGCCAGCCGACGTGGCCTTGCAAGCGAAGTCTTTGCGCCAGACCCGGTGGTCTCCGCCGCAAACCGACCTTGCGGGCGCTTTGAGCAGCATGAGTAGGAAACGCTCCCGAACCCGACAAAAAACCGGGTCCGGCACCACGGTCCCGACGCCTGACGGCTCGCCGGAGGTTAGCCAATACTCACCGCCATCGAGGTAAATAGCAGGCATTCGGCTTCGCCGATTGTGTTTGCTGCGGCGCAACCTATATTGCGGCGACCCAGCCGGAACCCGTTCATGCCCCTTCGCAACATTGCAATTATTGCCCATGTCGATCACGGCAAGACGACCCTGATCGACGTTCTTCTGCGCCAGTCGGGCGCTTTCCGCGACAATCAACGGGTGGCGGAGCGGGCGATGGATTCCAACGATCTGGAGCGGGAGCGCGGCATCACCATCCTCGCCAAGGTGACATCGCTCCTGTGGCAGGACACCCGAATCAATATCGTCGACACCCCCGGCCACGCAGATTTCGGCGGCGAGGTCGAGCGGATCCTGTCGATGGTCGACGGCGCCATCCTGCTGGTCGACGCGGCCGAGGGGCCGATGCCGCAGACCAAGTTCGTGCTCCAGAAGGCGCTCCGGCGCGGTTTGAAGCCGATCGTCGCGATCAACAAGATCGACCGGCCCGACGAGCGCCACGCCGAGGTCCTCAACGAGATCTTCGATCTCTTTGCCGCTCTCGACGCGACCGAGGAACAGCTCGATTTTCCGGTGCTCTACGGCTCGGCCAAGCAAGGGTGGATGGCGACCGCCCCGTTGGGACCGAAGGTCTCGACCGCGCCGCTCTTCGACCTGGTTCTCAGCCACGTGCCGGAGCCGACCGTCGAGGACGGCCCGTTCCGCATGCTGGCCACGACCCTCGAGGCCAACCCGTATCTCGGCCGTATTCTCACCGGCCGGATCGCTTCCGGCAGCGTACGCCCCAACATGCCGGTGAAGGCCCTGGCCCGCGATGGATCGACGGTCGAGCTCGGTCGCGTCTCCAAGGTGCTCGCCTTTCGCGGCCTCGAACGTCGGCCGATCGAGGAAGGCAACGCCGGCGACATCGTTGCCATCGCCGGCCTCGCCGAGGCAACGGTCGCCGATACGCTCGCCGCCCCCGAGGTCGACACGCCGATCGCAGCGCAGCCGATCGACCCGCCGACGCTGTCGATGACCTTCCGCGTCAATGACGGACCGCTTGCCGGTACCGAGGGGGACAAGATCCAGAGCCGTGTTATCCGCGAGCGGCTCATGCGTGAGGCGGAAGGCAACGTCGCCTTGAAGGTCGACGAAACCAGCGAGCCGGATGCCTATATCGTCGCCGGACGCGGCGAGTTGCAGCTTGCCATCCTGATCGAGACGATGCGCCGCGAGGGCTTCGAGCTCTGCGTCGCGCGGCCAAAGGTCCTTTACAAGACGAGCGAAAGCGGCCAGCGGCTGGAGCCGATCGAGGAAGTGACCATCGACGTCGACGAGGAGCACTCCGGCGTCGTCGTGCAAAAGCTGTCCGAGCGGCGCGCCGACCTGCTCGAAATGCGCCCCTCCGGCGGCGGCCGCGTGCGGCTGGTCTTCCATGCTCCGACCCGCGGCCTGCTCGGCTATCAGTCGGAGCTGCTGTCCGACACGCGGGGCACAGCGGTGTTCAACCGCGTCTTCCACGACTACGCACCGTATCGTGGCGACATCCCGGCTCGCAGCAACGGCGTGCTGATCTCCAATTCCGAGGGTGACGCGGTCGCCTATGCGTTGTGGAACCTGGAGGACCGCGGTCCGATGCTGATCGATCCCGGCGTCAAGGTCTATCGGGGAATGATCGTCGGCGAACACAGCCGCGGCAACGATCTCGAAGTCAATGTGATGAAGGGCAAGCAACTGACCAACGTCCGAGCCTCCGGCAAGGACGAGGCCGTGCGCCTGACGCCGCCGATCCGCCTCTCGCTGGAGGCCTCGCTCGCCTATATCGACGACGACGAATTGGTCGAGGTGACCCCGCGGTCGATTCGACTCCGCAAAGCGATCCTCGATCCCCACGCCCGCAAGCGCGCGGAGCGCGCCGGCGCCGCGTAACGAGCGATGCGCGCCACACATCGATTTCAAGGGGCTTGAGCTTTTCGCCGCTTCGCGATGGGATGGCGGACATGGTCGATCCCTCGAGGGCCAGCTGGCGTAACCTGCCCGGCCGCGTAATTACCGGCTGGCCGCGGCTGTTGATCGCCGCCGGCATTTCCGTGCTGGTCTTGGCTGGCGCCCTTCTTCTTCACACGAGTCTGACCACCGGGCTCCTCATCGCCTGGGACGCCGGCGTCATCTTCTTCCTTGTTGCCCTCGCCCAGTTGATGGCAACGGCCGGTGTGGCCGATATCCGCCAGCGCGCGGCCCGCCAGGACGTTGGCCAGTTCGTCGTGTTGGCCCTGACGGCGGTGGCGACACTGGCAAGCGTCGCCGCAATCTATGCGGAGGTCGGTCGATCTGCCGAGGCAGGGACCGCGACCACGTGGAGCATGGCGCTGGCTGTCGGAACGATCGTGCTGTCGTGGCTTTTCGTCCACTCCATCTTCGCCGTCCACTATGCGCACGAATATTATGCGCCGACCAACGAGGCGCCGCGAGGACTCGCCTTCCCCGGCGATCCGAGCGAGCCAGACTATTGGGATTTTGCCTATTTTGCGTTGGTCATCGGCATGACCTCGCAAGTCTCCGACGTTGCGGTGACAAGTCAGCGAATCCGCCGGACCGTCACGGCGCACGGAATCGTGGCGTTCTGGTTCAACGTCGCACTGCTCGCCCTCGTCGTGAACATCGCCGCCGACGCCATCCGACCATAGCGGGCCCCTGCGGGTGGGAAACGATTATCGGCCATCTCGCAGCAGCCTTGCAACACTGTCGCAAAATTTGTTTGGCGGCGTGCGCATGCCCTCTTTGCAGGGCGGTCCGGTGGTCATAAGCTTGCCTCCATGAGCACTTTTACCATCGGTGTCCGCCGGGCTGAAAATGGTGACGCGGAGGCGATCACCAAGGTCCACGATGCGGCGTGGCGATATGCCTATGACGGCATCATCCCGGCGCAGGAGCTGGCGCGCATCGTCGCCCGGCGCGGGCCGCGGTGGTGGGATCGCGCGATTCGCCGCGGCACCGCGATCCTGGTGATCGAAGTCGGCAGCGAGATCCGTGGCTACGCGACCTTCGGCCCGAATCGGGCGCGCAATCTCGTCCAAAAGGGCGAGGTCTACGAGATTTATCTGATGCCGGAATATCAAGGGGTCGGACTTGGGACGCGGCTCTTCTTGTCGGCACGGAAGGAACTGGCCCGCTTCGGCTTCGAATCGGTGGTGGTCTGGGCGCTTGCCGACAACGACAATGCCTGCCGCTTCTACCAGAACGCCGGCGGTCGCAAGGTGGCGCGCGCCAGCGAGCGCTTCGGCAATGTGCAGCTCACCAAGGTCGCCTACGCCTGGGGGCGTGGAGGCTGAGGCGTCTCACTCGCGGGCGTCGTCGCCGATCAGGCCATAGTCCAGCGCAGTATCCTGCCTACAGACGAAGCCGGGCGCGGCGTTGTCCGCCACCTCGCGGGCGATCAGGTTGGCGTCGGGGTTGATCAGTGCGTTGACATAGCCGCCCCGACCGCCGTCGCGGCGCCGATGGCAAGCCAGAGCCCCAGGATCACCCAAGTTTTGGCCATTTGGCAATTGCCTCCGAGAGCGCTGCGACATCGCCCTCGATCCTAACCTGCTTCAGTCGCGCATTGTGTCCGGAGTCGATCGTCACCGCCGATTTTGCGACGCGAAACGTCTTCGCCAGAAACTCGATCAGCGCCTTGTTGGCAGCGCCCTCCACCGGCGGTGCCCTCACCCGGACGATTGCCGCAGCACGTCCGTCCGCAAGCGTCGCGACGCCGTCGACCGCGCTCCGCGACGCCCTTGGCGTCAGCCGGACGATGAGGACGACCGCATCGGCCTCGACCCGATAGCAGACGGTCGAAAGGCCCACCGGCCGGGCCTTGGCCCGTTCACAGCACCGCGCGGGCGATGTTGGGGATGATCACGCCCTGAATGAAGATGATGATAAGGATGACGATGACGGGAGAAATGTCGATGCCGCCAAGATTCGGCAGGAGGTTGCGGATCGGGCGGAGCACCGGCTCGGTGATCGCGTAGAGGAGTTGGACCAGCCCGGCGACGAATTGGTTGCGGGTGTTGACCACGTTGAAGGCGATCAGCCACGAGAGCACCGCCGCCGCGATCAGAACGTAGATGTAGAGCTGGAGAACATAGGAGATGAAGCCCAGAAGCTCTAGCATCGCTGTTTCCCGCTGTTTGGAGGAATACCCGGCGCACCGTCATGTAGCCTTCGGACCGGCGCGCTGCAACCCTCGGCATCGCGCCGTCAGCGTCCTTGACAGGGTGAAAGGCCGAACCCTAAATGTCGCCGACCTCGACCGGGGCCGTAGCTCAGATGGGAGAGCGCTGCAATCGCACTGCAGAGGTCAGGGGTTCGATTCCCCTCGGCTCCACCAAACCCGCGGCGGCGAACGCTCAGCCTCGCCCCTGCCGTGGCTCCGGTCGCTCAGCGGCGGCAAGAAGCAACGGAATTGTGTCGACACCCGCACCGGGTTCCTCTTCAGCGGCATCCGTTGGCAGAAATGACAGCGGCGGGCGCGGGATGATACCGGCACCCGCCGCGGTCGGAGCGGCAAGTGGTAATCAAATCGCCTTGGCGGAGCAAGGCTTGCCGGCTTCGACGCCTGAGCCGAGCACGCCGCTCACTGCGACGCCCTTGCCCGGAGCCAGGGCCGAGACGAGGACATAGGTGCCCTTCTTCGACGCCGCGGGAACCGACCAATGCACCTTGGTGCCGGCGGCGATCGTGCCGAGGCCCTTGTTCATGATCCAGATGTCGTCCGGGAATTCGCTCGGGGTGCCGGCGACCTGGCAGCCGAGGAACTTCGACAGGTCCAGCTTGATGGTGGGACCGGCGTCGGCGACGACGGTTGCGAGAGCGAGCACTGCGAGCGCGGCACCCGCGACTTTGACGAACTTGGACATTTCCTTTTCTCCAATCCGGTTTCGAAGTCGGCGCGAGGCATCATGCCTCGCTGTCAAGCCGATCCCGTGGGGTTCCGGTGCCCCGTCGAGTGGCGGGGCGTATACGCGTTTCGAACCGGGTTGGAAGTGACGGCGGTCACAAGCGTGTGATCAAGTCGGCTTCGATCGGTGCGGCGAAGCTCGGGCTTGGTTGCCACCGGCGACCCGTCCCTCGCCGAATCCCGCCGGCAGGAAACGACTACATCGTGTCGCAGCCCGCAACAACGTCGATTGCATCTTGGATAGGGAGCCGTAAACACTCTGACGTATCTACAGTGTGCCCAGAGCGCCAACCCACCGAGAGAGCCCGAGCCAACCGGGCACGAAAGGCAATTGCTTGATCCTCAGTAAACTGGCTGATCCGAAAGTCATTTTCGTTTCCGCGATTCTGGGCGGCGTCCTCGGGGCGCTGGTCCCGACGGCCGGGCTGATCCTCAAGCCGTTCGGGGAACTCTACTTCGCGGCCCTCTCGATCAGCATCGTACCGCTGATGATGACCGCGCTGATCAGCGGCGTCGGACGGATGCTGCGCAAGCCCTCCCTAAGGGAGACCTTTCCCCGTTTTGCCGTCGTCTATCTGGTGACGCTGCTGGTGCCGGGCGTGATCGCCGTGGTAACCGGCCTCCTTCTGGAACCCGGCGCCAATTTGAGTTCCGACGCGCTTGCGAGCCTCGGACAGAAGCTCTCCGGGAGCGCGACAAACCAGCCGGCATCGGGGCTGTCGGACTTTCTCATCGCAATCATTCCGAGCAACATCTTCCAGGACCTGAGCGCGGAGAATTTCGCCGCCATCGTCATCTTTTCGCTCTTGCTTGGCATCGGCCTCGGCGTCGCGGAGACCCCGCCACCGACCAGACCCTGAACGTGATGCATTCGCTGTATGTGGCGTTCTCGCGAATCTTCGAGTGGATCATCAAGGGGCTTGGAATCGGCCTTTTCTGCCTGCTGGCGGGGGTGACCGCGACGGTCGACCTGACCCTGTTCGAGGCCTTGATCAGCTTCATCGGGGCCTTCTATGTTGCCGGCATCATCCTCTTCGCCATCTATGCGTTCCTGATCCTCTACTTCGGGCGCGTCGGCGGGCTCCGGTCGCTGTCCGAGGTCCGCCAGCCGCTCACGGTTTCGTTTCTTGCCAACAACCCATTCATCGCCGTCAGACCGGCCATCGACAGCCTCGTCAACCGCTTCCATGTCCAGGACGACGAGGCGGACGCCGTCTTGCCGTTCGGTATCATCGCCAGCCAGCACGGCCAGATCATCAATTTCATCCTGCTGACCATGTTCCTGGCGAACGTCTATGGCATCCACCTCTCGGCCGGCGAGATCGCCACCCTGGCCATCGGCGGCACGATCGGTGGGGTCGCCGTCGTCGGCGATGGCCCTTCCCTTGCACCTGCATTGGCGCCGATTCTCGGCTCCGTCGGCGTCCCCAGCGATCTCGGGGTCGTGGTGCTGGCCGCGACGGAGCAGATCGTCGGTCCGATGGTATCGCTGCTCACGGTCTTTTCAGCCGTGACCCTGGTGCTGCTCGGTCGCGGCGCGCCCGCAACCCGGCCGACCCCGAAACCAAGCAAGCCCGACCCGCAAACCGGGGCACGAAAGGAGCTGGCTTGACCTTCAGCAGGCTGACCGATCCCAAGGTCATTTTCGTCTCCACGATCGCCGGTGGCATCCTCGGATGGCTGGTTCCGTCGGCAGGCCTGATCCTCAAGCCGTTTGGCGACCTCTACATCGCCGCTCTCTCGATCAGCATCGTGCCGCTGATGATGACGGCTCTGATCAGCGGCGTTGGCCGGATGCTGCGCAATCCCACCCTGCGGAACAGCTTTCCCCGTTTCGCTGTCGTCTACGTGGCAACCCTTCTAGTGCCCGCCGTGATCGCCGTGGTCGTCGGCCTGCTCCTGGAACCGGGCGCCGATCTGAGTGCCGATGCCATAGCGAAGCTTGGGCGGCAATTGTCGACGTCGGCATCACCGCAATCGACGGCCGGACTGCTCGATTTTCTGATCGCGATCATTCCAAGCAACATCTTCCGCGCTCTCAGCGCCCAGAATTTCGCTGCGATTGTCATCTTCTCGCTCCTGCTCGGCATCGGCCTCGGCATGGCCGATACTGCCGCCACCGACGACACGCTCAACGTGATGCATTCCCTGTATGTGGCGTTTTCACGAATCTTCGAGTGGATCATGAAAGGCCTTGCGGTCGGCCTGTTCTGCCTGGTGGCCGGCGTCACGGCCACCGTCGACACCACGTTGTTCACGAGCTTGATCGGCTTCATCGGCGCCTATTATTGCGCCGGCATCGCGCTGCTTGCGGTGTACACGCTCCTTCTTGTATTCCTTCGTCGGATCAAAGGCGTCCGATCGTTGGGCGGACTGCGCGGGCCGTTGACGATCTCCTTTCTCGCCAACAATCCGTTCATCGCCATCCGGCCGGCAATCGAGAGTTCTGGTCAACCGCTTCGGCGTCCAGGACGACGAAGCCAATGCCGTTCTGCCGTTCGGAATCATCGCCAGCCAGCACGGCCAGATCATCAAGTTCATCCTGTTGACCATGTTTCTGGCCAACGTCTACGGTATCCACTTCTCGGTGACACAGGTCACGACTCTGATCATCGGGAGCATAATCGGCGGGACTGCCGTTGTCGGCGGGGGCGCCGCCCTGGCACCGGCATTGGCGCCGATCCTCGGATCGGTCGGCGTGCCGGGAGATTTGGGGCTGGTGGTGCTGACTGCAACCGACCAGATCATAGGCCCCATGGTATCGCTCATGACGGTTTTTTCAGCCGTTACCCTGGTGCTGGTCGGCCGCGCTGCGCCCGCCTCCGGGCGGATCGTGGAACCAACCGAGGCACGTTCGGAAGCAAAGTCATGAAGCCGATATCCCTTTTCGTAGTGTTCGGAGTGTGGACGGCAAGCGGTTTGGCGCCTTCGACGGCGCAGACCTTCCTGCCGGGGCTGGATGAACTGATCGGCCGCGGCGAACTGAAGGTCGGGATGTTCACCTACGACGCGGCCCCGATGGTGACCACCGGCAAGGATGGCGAGACGACAGGCTACGACGTCGAGATAGCGAAGACGATCGCCGATGCGCTAGGCGTCAAGCTGACCATCGTCCGGACCGAGGACACCGCCCAAGGGGTGATCGATCAGGTCGCTCGCGGCGACGTCGATATCGGCGTGTCGTATCTCACCCGCACAGTCGACCGGGCACGCGAGGTCTTGTTCACGCGCCCGTATCTGACCCAGGACCTGGCGCTGCTGGTCAACCGGGTGCATGCAGCCGCCAAACACGGCGGCAAATGCCCGGCGACGGACGACTTCGTAGCCGAGTTTCCCGATCTGCCGATAGGCGTCGAGAAGGGCAGCGCCTATGCGGCCGACCTCGCCGCGATCAACCCGAAGGTCGATCTCATGCGGTTCGACTCGGTTTCCCCGATGATGGACGCACTGCGCACCGGCGCCATTGCGGTCTCATTTCAGGGCGATCTGATTGCTCGCCAGTATCTCGCCAGCCATCCGTCGATGCGCGTCTTCGCCGTGCTTTGCGATCTTCCGGACTGGCAGGAGAATATCGCGATCGCGGTGAACGGCAAGGAACAGGCGCTCGTGCCCTTCCTCGACGTGCTTCTCGACCAGATTCACATCACCGCGGAGGGGGACACGGTCAGCCTGACCACCGACCCCCGGGCCCACTAGCGCCCGGCCACGGCGATCGGCCGAGCTCACGCCCCAACTCCGCGATCCGGTGCGGAGACTTCATGGCGCGCCTGTCCCGATTCAGTGCGGCGGAAGAGACCGCGGACGGCGACCACCGCTATCCCGGCACCGGCTAGCTGCGCGATGATGAAGGCAGGCGCGTCAGGCGGCGCGATCCCCGCGAAGGTGTCGGTAAAGGCACGGGCGACGGTAACCGCGGGATTGGCGAAGGAGGTGGACGAGGTAAACCAGTAGGCGGCGGTGATGTAGAGCCCGACCGCGTAGGGCACCGCAGCGGAGTTGCGGGCGAGGCAGGCGAGGATGGTGAGCACCAGGCCGAAGGTTGCCACCAGTTCGCCGAGCCACTGGCCGGGACCGGTTCTGACATTCGTTCCGGCCTGCAGCGCCGCGAGGTCGAACATCAGATGGGCGACGACGACGCCGGCGACGGCACCGACGAGCTGGACGACAATGTAGGCCGCCGCCGTTCCCCGGCCGAGTTCACCGCGCAGCGCGAAGGCGAGGCTGACCGCCGGATTGAAATGCGCCCCCGACACCGGCCCCAGCGCGAGGATCAGGACGGTGAGAATGGCGCCGGTCGGCAGCGTGTTGCAGAGAAGCGCGAGCGCTTGATTTCCGTCGGCCAGCCGCTCGGCCATGATCCCGGAGCCCACCACGCCGGCGAGCAGGAAGGCCGTACCAAGCGCTTCGGCCGACAGCCGCTGCGCGATGGTCGCGTCGCTCATGCCCCGCTTTCGGCCTTGGCGGTCGCGCCTTCCTGCCGCCCGATTTCGCGAAGTTCTGCCTGTAGGGACAGCCGATCGAGCGACGCCATCGGCAGCGATACGAAGGCGCTGATTCGCGCGTTGAGCATGCGATACGCCTCGCGGAAAGCGAACGCGATCTCGGTCGGCGTCCCCGTCGCCTTGGCCGGGTCGGCGATCCCCCAATGCGCCGTCATCGGCCGGCCGGGAAACACCGGACAGGTCTCGGCGGCATCGTCACAAACGGTGAAAACGAAATCCATTTTCGGCGCGCCCGGAACCATGAATTCTTCCCACGACTTCGATCTCAGACCGCTGACGTCGTAGCCCACAGTGCGAAGGAGCAGGAGGGCATTCGGGTTAACCGCGCCCTTCGGCGTGCTGCCGGCGCTGAAGGCATGAAAGTGGCCGTTCCGAGCGAGGATCGCTTCGGCGAAGATCGAACGGGCTGAATTGCCGGTGCATAGGAACAGGACGTTGTACACTCGGTCAGCCATGACGAACCTCTCTTGCGGCCGGGCGAAGGCGGGCGGATTGTGACGGACCGTCGAGGAGCGGCACGCAAATCTCGGGACGGCCGCAGCAACAATCTTCGGTCAAAAAGGCGACGAACGTCCGCACCGCATCGAGCTCGGCGCGATAGCGGATCGTGCGGCCATCGCGCGTCGAGGAGATCAGGCCGGACCGTGCCAGCACCGCCAAGTGCGACGATAGCGTGTTGTGCGGAATGTTGAGGAGCCTTGCGATGCCGCCGGCCGGCAGCTCGGACGGATAGGCGGCGACCAGTCGCCGGAAGACCTCGAGACGCGTGGGCTGGGCGAGTGCCGTGAGCACGGCGATTGCTGCGTGATCATCCATATGTCGGGACATACCGACACGTGATGACAGACGGATGACGCTCTGACCTACAGCTCGCGCGTCACCAGGTCGCTCGCCAGCCGCTGCAGCGTCTCCGGGGCTTGCTTGCCGATGACCATGTAGCCGCGCCCGCCGGCGTTCCAGAACGCGATGTTCCAGTCGTCCCGCTGCTCGACGGCGACGGGCGCGTCGCCCTTGCCGTTTGCGATGACGCAGAAGGCGACCGGACCGTCGGGTGAGCGATAGGCGATCTGGGCAAGTGGCATGCCGCGGAACTCCAGAAGCTGGGCGAGCTTCAGCGTCATGCCGGGAAGCGCCACATTCTCAGGCGTAAGCTCGAGAGAGAGGTGGGTGCCCACATTGGCAAGCTCGGTGCTTCGCAGCGCCGGATCGTCGGGGATCGCGGCGAGCGTCTCGTCCGTGTAGAGCGAGAGATATTCCGCCACCACAGCGCGCCAATTGGCCGGCTCTTCGGCCACCTGCGTCCCCGGCACCGCAAAACGGGCAACGCCGAAGCCGACAGCAGCGCCGGCAACGACGAGGAGGCACGCCGCGGCGAGCGCGGCGAGGCGCCACCGCCTCGGCGAGGCGGCTGGTCGAGGCGTGGTGGCGGCAGCAAGAATCGCCGCCAGCCGGTCCTCAGGTGCGGCACCGAGCAGGAGATCGAACGGCTCCGCCGGGGGCTTGGCGCGCGCAAGCGAATCTCGCCGCGCCCGCAAGGCGCCGTCGGCAGCCAGACGCTCTTCCAGCGCCCGCCGCTCGTCGGCGGTCAGCTCACCGTCCAAATATCCGGTGAGTTCGATGTCGGCCGGCGGTATCGATTCGGCACTGTTGTTCATGGCTTCACCTGCCGGACTTCCGGCTTGTTATCGTCGAGCGCCGCCAGCTTGGCCCGCGCAGCGGCAAGCCGGCTCATAACGGTGCCGATCGGCACTTCCAGGGCGTCGGCTGCCTCGCGATAGGTGAACCCTTCGACATAGACCAGGAACACGGTTTCGCGTTGTGCCTCAGGCAGAGACTGCACCGCCATCAACACCTGGCCCGCGGAAATATTCGCCTCAATTGCGCGAATTCCGTCGAAAACCAGAACCGATTCGGCGTCCACCAGCCCCTGGCCGCGCCGATAGCGGGCGGCACGCAGCTCATTTAGCCAGACCCGGTGAAGAATTGTCATCAGCCATCGGTCGAGTCGGGTCCCCGGAGTGAACTGCTGGGCGTGCTCCAGCGCCCTCAGGCAGGTCGTCTGGACAAGGTCTTCCGCGACGTCCCGGCTGCCGGACAGCACCAGGCCGTACCGCCACAGTCTGGTGAGATGGGAGCCGAGCCCCGCTCTCACGGCCTCGTGAGCGCTTTCCGTCATGGCAGAATGAACAGGATCCTGGGCACTCGTATTGATTTTGCGCGACTGTAAACGACCTTAGAGCCGCGAGATCAACACTTTTCGGGGAGTTGAAGGCCATGAATTGATCGACTCTGCTCGGCCGGGCGAGAGTCACCGCAGCAGTGCTTTGCGCCGCGAGCTTCATCGCCATCGGCTCGGCCTTCGCGGCCAGCGGAAGCGAGTGGCGACCAAAAGGCGCTCGCCATGCCTCGGCGAGGGCTAGTGATGATCGGCCGGATCGATCTTGCCAAGGCAGGACTGCAGCGGTGCGAGGAATACCTTAAGCGACTGGACGGGAAAGGCGAAGCCGGGGGTCATCGGCTCACCTTTCCCGCCAGGTCTCGCTGACAACGCACAACCCGAAAGGTCAGCGTAGCCCCACAGTGGCAAACGCCTTGCCAGCCGGCTGTCGATCGGACGACGCTATAGCTTGTGGCCGATCAGGTTTAAATCGCAATTTATTGAAATCGTTAGGAATTCGGTAACGACCGGTGCATCGCAATCTGCGAATTGCTGTGCAGATTGCGAAGCGGTCATGGCACGGGCGGATTCAATCGCGCCCGGAGCGTGTATCCATCCCAAGCCAGTGGTCGAGAAATACTTCGAGGAAGCTCGCCGTCTTCCAGTCATGCAACGCACGGCCGGCAAAATGATCAGCGGCTTCCTGGGCCCCTGGTTGCCTGGCACGTTCGCTCATCCGCCGGGTCCACCGGCCGACCATCGCGGTGGTGAGCTCGATATGGAATTGGATGGCGTATGCCGACGGACCGTAGAAGAACGCCTGGTTGCGGAAGACCTCGCCCTCCGCCAGCAGCACGGCGCCCGCCGGCAGATCGAAGCCTTCGCGGTGGAAGTGATGGACGCGATCCGGCCAGTCCATCAGGCGCTGTCCCGCCGCGGTCGGACGCAGCGGATAGTAGCCCACCTCGACGCATCCTTCGGGGTGCGCGGTGACCGCCGCGCCGAGGTGGCGGGCAAGCATCTGGGCACCAAGGCACAACCCTAGAAACGGAGCACCCTCGGCAAGCGGCACCCGGATCCACTCGGTCTCGCGACGAATGAAGTCGTCCGCGTCATTGGCGCTCATCGGCCCACCGAAGATGATCGCCCCGGCATGGTCGGCGAGCGTTTCCGGCAACGCATCCCCGAAGCGCGGGCGACGGATGTCGAGCCGGTAGCCGCGCTCGGCCAGCCGCAGGCCCACCCGACCCGGGGTCGAGTGTTCCTGGTGCAGAACGATAAGGATCGGTTTGGCGTCAGTCCCCATCATTGGCACGGACGGCATGTTTCAGCCTGATGCGGGCCTGCGACGAGACGCCGAGCAACTCCGCCGCCCGCCAGACCAGATTGTCCTCGAACTCGTGCACCTTGCCGTCGGCAAAAACCAGCTCCCACATCATCTCCACGATGCGCTCGCGGTCCTTCGCGTCCAGCTGGCGCTTCAGCACGCTGGTGAAGCCGTAGAGATCGACCGCCTCCCGGTCGGCGGCTTCGGCGGCGCCGATCAACTCGTCGACGTCGGCCTCGCCGAGCTCGAAGCGCCGTTTGAGGAGATCCCGGAGCAGGAGCCGCTCGTCTTCGGAAACGACGCCATCGATGGCCGTCACGTGAAAAAGCAACGCCGCCGCGGCCAGGCGACAACGATCCTCGCCGATGGATTCTTCCCGTTCGCCCCCGCCGGTCAGTTCGGCCAAGAATTGCTTCAGGGCGGATATCATTCCGATTCTCCTTCACTGAACCGGGATGGTAGCGCGCCCGGCACGTGAGGGGCCAGTCACCAAAAAGGAAACCGCCGGCCACTGGCCAGCGGTCTCCTTAAACAGATCTGGAGGTCAAGAAAACAAGCAGTCGGAACAACCCTTTGCCCGATCGAAAAAAGTCGGACCTATAAAATGCAGTGCAACTTGAACAAAACTAGCTCTAGCACCCTGTAACCGAGGACGCCCCAATCCGGACCCCCACAGTAACTCGTCGGGCAACGTTGCCCCCAACTCGCCACCTGCCCAAAAGTTTATAAAGTATGAGAGCCGAGGGCAAGTGCAAAAAAACTCCATCTTTTCAATAGGTAAACGGGCCGGTAACCAACCCTGGAGGTGAATCACATCACCTCCGCGACACAGAACGGCCCACCTTGGTTCAAGTCGACGCTATCATCTCCGGTTCGACCATCGCCTGCGGCGAGCACTTCCTCGGCATAGTCCTCGGAGCGGTCGAGCGGCCTGTATCCAAGCCGCGCGGCGTTGCTGTTGTCCCACCATCCGCGTTTGTTGTCGGACGCCCCATAGACGATCTCATGGCGGATGTCGGCGTGTTCGAGCCCGATCCGAATGAGCTGGACGAGATCGCGCGGACTGATCCAGATGGCGAGCCGCCTTGGGTCGGCGGGCCTGTCGGCGACATGGCCGATTCGGATGCTCAGCACTTCGGCGCCGTACTTGTACGCGTAGAGCGCGCCGACCGCCTCGCCGAAGGCCTTGCTCAGCCCGTAGCGCGAGTCAGGGCGGACTGGCACATCGATGCCGATAGTCTCCGCGCGCGGATAGAAGCCTGTCGCGTGATTGCTTGAGGCAAATACGACGCGCTTGACGCCTTCGAGGCGTGCGGCTTCGAACAGATTGTAGCAGCCGACGATATTGGCGGCGTGGATCGTGTCCCACTCCGCCTCCACCGAATAGCCGCCGAGATGGACGATGCCGTCGACGTCGGCCACCGCTTTTCTCAGAGCCTCGATATCGTCGAGATCCGCCGCCACCACCTCCTCGCTTTTCAACGGCTTGGAGACCGGCCTGCGATCGGAAAGACGAAGCCGGTAGTCGGCGCGCAGAAGCGGCCTGATCCAGGTAGCAACGCCGCCGGCGGCGCCCGTGACGAGGATGCGTTTCATGCGATGGTTTCCGCCTCTGCTTCCGCTCTGCGCCCGGTGAGTCGAGCCGCTTTGCCGGTTGTCCGACGTGATGGCTGTGCTATGCTGAACAAAGTTGTACGACAACTTGAATGGCAGAAAACAACACCTGCCACAGTCGTATGGGCCAAGCAATGGGAGGAAACCGATGACCACACAACGCTTCAACCATGTGTCCTTCGCCGCCCGTATGGCCGGCGGAATCGCCGGCGCTGCCATGCTCGTCGGCCTCGGCGCGGCGCCCGCCGCCAGCCTCGAGATCAAGACCAGCGACGTGCATGGCGAGGGCTATCCGACAACCGAAGCCATCAAGTATATGGGCGACCTGTTGTCGGAATGGACGGACGGTCGCATCACCGTCAACCTTTTTCCGAGCATGCAGCTCGGCGGCGAGAAAGAGGCGCTTGAGCAGGTTCAGCTCGGCGCACTAGAAATGACCCGCGTCTCGGTCGGCGTCGTCGGGCCGATCGTCGACGACTTCAACGTCTTCAACCTGCCCTACGTCTTCAAGAATCTCGATCAGCAGCACATCGTCGTCGACGGTGAGATCGGCACGGGCCTTCTCGACAAGCTCGATCCGGCCGGGCTGATCGGCCTGGGCTACATGGATGCGGGGTCGCGCTCGTTCTACGTCAAGGGCAAGCCGATCGAGAAGCCGAGCGACCTGACCGGCATGAAGATCCGCGTCATGCAGAACCCGATGTTCGTCGACATGGTCAACGCCATGGGCGGCAACGGCGTGCAGATCGCCTACAACGAACTCTACACCTCCCTGCAGACCGGCGTCGTCGACGGCGCCGAGAACAACCCGCCGTCCTATGACGAGGGCAAGCACTACGAGGTGGCCAACTATTACACCCTCGACGAGCACCTCATGGTGCCGGAGATCTTCGTCTTCTCGAAGAAGGTCTGGGACACCTTGTCGCCGGTCGACCAGCAGCTGATCCGCAAGGCTTCCGCGCTTGCCGTGGTCAGGGAGCGTGAGCTGTGGGCAGCCAAGGAGAAACAGGCGCTCGATGATCTGCGGGCCGCCGGGGTCACCATCATCGACAACGTCGACAAGACGCCCTTCATCGAGGCCACCCAAGGGGTGCGCGACAAGTATGGTGCGCAATACGCCGACCTCCTGAAGCAGATCAACGCCGTCAAATAGGACGGGAAAGCAGACTGGGGCGAGGACCGATCGACCTCGCCCCACCCTCTCACGCCGGCGGAAGTTGATTGCCGCCGAACCCGGCGGGCGGTGCACGCCATCGCCGATCGATCCCTCCAGGAAGGAGCCGACGCATGCGGCCGACTTATGTGCGCGTCATGGATGCGCTCTACGTGCTGTGCCTGGCCGTATCGATCGTGTCGATCGTCAGCATGACCTGCCTGATCTTTGTCGGCGTGATCATGCGTTATTTCTTCCACATGGGCGCGGCGTTCGCCGAGCCGTCGTCGATCTTCTTCACCGTCCAGCTCACATTCTACGGCGCCGCCGCCTGCTACCGGGCGCGGGCGCATCTTCGCATCAACATCCTGTCGGCGCTGCTGTCGCCAAATGCGCAAAAGGTGCCGGACACCCTGGTGAGGCTTCTCCTGGCGGCACTTGCCGTCGGGATGATGTACTTCGGCGCCGATCTCGTGCAGACGACGTGGTTCCAGGCCTATCCCGAATTCGCCTATATCCGCGTTGGCGCGGTCTATTCGGCCATTCCCGGCGGCGGTTTCATCCTGCTCCTCTTCATCATCGAAATCGGCGTTTTACCCGGACGCCATGGCCGCGGACGAGGAGGAAGAAATGCGTCGCGCCATGGCGCACGCCGATGAAGAAGCCCGCAAGCTCGGCTATTGAGAGGACCGACAAATGGGGGGCCCTTTCGCACCGGTCGTCCTTCTCGGCAGCTTTTTCGTCCTCCTCATTCTCGGCATGCCGGTCGCCTTCGCGCTCGGCGTCGCCGCGCTGATCGGCGCCCTCTACGTCCACCTGCCGCTTGCTGCCGTGCTGCTCAAGGTCTCCGACAGCGTCGACGATTTTGCGCTCTTGGCGATCCCCTTCTTCGTGCTCGCCGGCGCGCTGATGGCCGAGGGCGGCATGGCACGCCGGCTGGTCGCCTTCGCCAACGTCTTCGTCGGCTTCATGCGCGGCGGCCTGGCCATGGTCAATGTCCTCGCTTCGATGTTCTTCGGCGGCGTGTCGGGGTCGGCGGTCGCCGACACGTCGTCGATCGGCTCGATCATGATCCCGATGATGAAGAAGCAGGGCTACGACGACCATTTCGCCGTCAATCTCACCATCAGCGGCGCCACTCAGGGCATCGTCATCCCGCCGAGCCACAACGCCATCATCTATTCCTACGCCGCCGGCGGCGCCGTCTCGGTGGCGCAGCTCTTCCTCGCCGGCATCATTCCGGGGATCATGGTCGGCCTGTCGCTGATGGTGCTCTCCTATATCGTCGCCACACGGCGCGGCTATCAGCGGGGCCATTTCGTTCCGCTGAAAGAGGCGCTGCGGATTACCTGGGAGGCCCTCGCCGGTCTGCTGACCGTCGTCATCATCGTTGGCGGCATTCTCGGCGGCGTCTTCACGCCGACCGAATCGGCGGCGGTGGCCGCCGTGTGGGCATTCCTAATCACCATGTTCGTCTACCGCGACCTCAAATGGCGCGAATTGCCGCGGGTCATGGTCGGAGTGGTGAAGACGGTGGCAATGGTGATGATCGTCATCGGTTTCGCCGGCAGCTTCGGCTACATGATGACGCTGATGCAGATTCCGGCGAAGGCGACGCACTTCCTGCTGGAAATCTCCGACAACAAGTACGTCATCCTGGCCTTGATCAACGTGCTGCTCCTCATTCTCGGCACGTTCATGGACATGGCGCCGCTGCTTCTGATCTGTACCCCGATCATGCTGCCGGTGGCCGCGACCCTCGGCATAAGCCCGGTGCATTTCGGCATCATCATGATGCTCAACCTGTCGATCGGCCTGGTGACCCCGCCGGTCGGAACCGTTCTCTTCGTCGGCTGCGCGATCGGCAAAATCCCGATCGAGAGAGCAACGCGCCACCTTTGGCCGTTCTGGCTTGCGATGCTGGCAGTGCTCCTCCTGGTGACCTATTTTCCGGTGTTCGCCATGTGGATTCCCAGCCTCAAATATCCGGGCATTTCATTTTGAGCGGCCGCGCGGCCGCCGGCAGCATTTGAGAGTGACGCCAATGTCCAGCATCGATAATCAGGTTCATGCCACCCCGTCGCGCAATCTGACCAGCGTCCTTACCAGCCGCCTCGCCGAGGAAATCGTCGCCGGCAATCTACCGCCGCGCACGCGTTTGCCGACCGAACACGCATTGATGGAGACCTACGGCGTCAGCCGCACGGTCGTGCGCGAGGCGATTGCCGCTTTGCGGGCCGAGGGGCTGGTCGAGACGCGGCAGGGATCGGGCGCCTTTGTCGCCGCCGACCCGCGCAAGCGGCCGTTCCGCATCGATCCCGAGGGGCTGAGCTCGATCGGGCAGGTTCTCGACGTGATGGAGCTGAGGCTCTGTGTGGAAGTGGAGGCGGCAGGTCTCGCCGCCGAACGGCGCTCGAAATCCGATCTCGCCCGCATGAAGCGCATCAACCGCGCCATGGCGAAGGCGATTCGCGAGGGCGATCCCGCCGTCGACCTCGACTTCGATCTGCACGTCGCCATCGGCGCCGCCACCGGCAATCCCTATTTCTCGTCGTTCCTCGACTTCATCGGTCGGATCATTATCCCGCGGCGGACCGTGCTGATCGATGAATACGACGGCGCCGAGCACGCTTCTTATCTCGCCCGCATCGACAAGGACCATGAAGCCATCGTCGCAGCGATCGCCGCCGCCGACGTAGCTCTGGCACGACAGACAATGCGAGTTCATCTCAGCCAAGGGCGCGAACGCTACCGCCGCTTCGTCGGGGCCGAGCACCAACGACGTTGAAGGCCGCAACCCCGGTTTGGTCCGGCCGGCTCGGCCTCGGCTATCGGGCAAGCCGTTTGGCGTCGGCCGCCGTCAGCGGCGCCGGCCTGTCAACGGTCGAGCGAAGCTTGACGAAGCGCCGTTCTGCCGCCGAGACGAGGGTCAATTCCATGATGTCGACCACGTGGGCGGCAAGCCGGCCCGAGCAACGGGGCTCGCGGCCCCGATTGGCGGCGTCGACGAGATCGGCAACACCCAGGATGCGGTAGTTCGATCGCTTAGGCGTGCCCGGCCGGCCCTCCCAGTTCTCGGCACCGAATGGCGCGGCCGCCGAATCGACCTCGGCGTAATCCTGGTCGTTCTTGGAATAGGCGATTTTGCCGCCGAAGAAATTCGGATCGGGCACGATCATCGTGCCCTTGGTGCCGTAGAGCTCGATCGGATTGACGTGGCCGTGCTTCCAGACGTCCCAGCTGGCGGCGACGCTGACCTGGGCGCCGGAGCGGAATTCGAGGACCGCGTTGAAGGTGGTCGGGGTGGTGACCTTGATCCGCTTGCCGAGCATCGGGCCCTCGGCGGTGACGAGCCGCTCGAGGTATCCCTTCTTCGCCATCGCCGCGACCGTCCGGACCGGACCGAGCAGGTTGACCAGCGTCGTCAGGTAATACGGCCCGATGTCGAGCATCGGGCCGCCACCGGGCTTGAAGAAGAAGGTCGGGTTGGGATGCCAATGCTCCATCCCGTGGCTCATCACATGAGCCGTGCCGCCGACGACGTCGCCGATGGCGCCCTTGTCGATCAACTGCCGCGCCGACTGCCCACCCCCGCCGAGGAAGGTGTCCGGCGCTGCGCCGAGCTTCAATCCACGCTCGTCGGCCTCCTTCACCAGTTTGCTCGCCTGCTTGTAGGAGAGCGCCAGCGGCTTTTCCGAATAGGCGTGCTTGCCGGCGGTCAGTATCGCGTGACTGACGTCATAGTGAACATTCGGCACGGTCAGGTTGATCACCGTGTCGATGGCATCGTCCTTGAGGAGCCCATCGACCGACATGGCTCTGACGCCGTACTGCCCGGCCTTCGCTCGCGCCGCCGCCAGGGCAATATCGGCGCAGGCGACGACTTCCAGCCCTTTGAACAGGGGCGCCAGCCTGAAATAGGTGTCGGAGATAACGCCGCATCCGATGATACCGATTGCCGCCCGTTTCGCCATGCTCAGCCCTTGTTCTTACCGGTGAGGCCGGTGAGGAATTTGAAGGAGTTGGCGGCGAAGCCGCGCCAGTCCGACGGCGCGTCGTGCTCGAGCACGAGGAGATCGGTGCCGGCCAATTCGATCGACGGCCACAAGGCGCGCCAGTCGATCGTCCCGGCGCCGACATCGGTCCAGCCGTCGTCCTTGGTAACCCCCTCAGGCGCGACATCCTTGATGTGAAAAGCAGCGACCTTGCCGGGAAACTTGCCGAGTTCCGCCCTGATGTCGCAATGGGCGCGAACGATCCAGCCGAGATCCGGTTCCCAGAGCACGCCGCCGTCAGCGAGCAGATGTTCGATCGGCCGTGATCCATCGGGGAGGGTCACGTATTCGAAGTTGTGATTGTGCCAGGCGAGTTTGAGGTCGCTCTCGCCAAGGGCCGCCGCGTGTTCCGCCAGCTTGGCGCCCAACGCCTTCCAGCCGTCAACGCCTTGGCTCCGCTGATCTTGCGGGATTGCCGGCACGACGACCGTTTCAAGGCCGAGGATTTTCGCCGTGTCGACGACGGCGGCGCGGTCCGCATCGAGGTCGGCCAGCCCGATATGCGCTGTCGGGCACGCCAGCCCGAACCGGTCGAGCTTCCTGCGGAACCCCGCAGGATCGCTGCCGTAAGCGCCGCGATAAGGCTCCACCGCGTCGAAGCCAATGGCGGCGAGCGCCTCGAGATGAGTCTCGACGGGCGGGAAATTGCGCGCACTATAGAGCTGGAAGGAAATTCGATAATCCGCCATCCTGGGTCCGATCTATCTTGGGAAGAGCTTAGAGCCGAGCACCGGTCTCGGCGTCGAAAACCGAGGCAAGGCTCGGCTGGAAATACACCTCGACCTTTTCACCGATCCGATGGGTATCGTCCGGACCGACGCGAATCGAAACCGATTCGCTGCCGATCGAGCCCCACAGGAGACTATCCGCCCCCATTGGCTCGACCAGCGTCAGTGCCAAGGGCAACGCGGTCGCATCTGGCAGTTGCGAATCGATGTGAATCTGTTCCGGCCGGATGCCGAGGTTGACCTTGCGGCCGCGTACCGGCGCCTTGCTGAACGGGTATCCCGTCAGGTTGATGTTCACCCCGTCGGCGCAGTGAAGCGCAGGGTCGCTGTTGACCGCCAACTCGCCGCTGATGAAGTTCATCGCCGGCGAGCCGACGAAGCTCGCGACGAATTGGTTGACCGGGCGCTGGTAGATCTCCTTGGGCGTAGCGAGCTGCTGGATGACGCCCTGGTGCATGACGGCCACCCGGTCGGCGAGCGTCAGCGCCTCGATCTGGTCGTGCGTGACGTAGATCATCGTCGAACCGAGCTTCATGTGCAGCTTCTTCAGCTCGACCCGCAGCTCGGTCCTCAGCTTGGCGTCGAGATTCGATAGAGGCTCGTCGAACAGGAAGACGTCCGCTTCGCGCACCAGCGCCCGTCCGATCGCCACGCGCTGACGCTGGCCGCCCGACAACTCCGACGGCCGCCGTTTCAACAACGACTCGATTTGCAGAAGCTCGGCCGTCCGGGCGACTCGGCGGTCGATTTCGGGCTTCGGCACCCGCGCCACCCGCAGACCGAAGGTGAGGTTTCCCTCCGCCGTCATCCGCGGGTAGAGGGCATAGGACTGGAACACCATGCCGATGCCACGATCCTTCGGCTCCTCCCAGGTGACGTTCTTGCCGCCGATCCACACCTGGCCGGCGTTGATGTCGAGCAAGCCGGCTACGGCGTTGAGCAGGGTCGACTTACCGCAGCCGGACGGACCGAGGAGCACGACGAACTCGCCTTGCTCGACATCCAGGTCGAGGTCGCGCAGGACCTTGAGGCTGCCGAACGAAACGCCGAGCTTCTTGATGGAAACGCTTGCCATCGCCTATCCCTTGACGGCCCCTGCCGCGATGCCGCGAACGAACCATCGTCCCGAGATGAAGTAGACGACGAGCGGTACGGCCGCCGTCACGATCGTCGCGGCCATGTTGACATTGTACTCCCTTACGCCGGTCGTGGTGTTGACGATGTTGTTGAGCTGAACGGTCATCGGCCAGTTCGAGCGCCCGGCGAACACGACCCCGAAGAGAAAGTCGTTCCAGATGCCGGTCACCTGCAGGATGACGGCGACCGTCGTGATCGGCACCGACATCGGAACCATGATTCTGAAGAACACCCCCCAGAAGCCGGCGCCATCGACACGTGCGGCCTTGAACAATTCGATCGGCACCGCCGCGTAGTAGTTGCGGAACAACAGCGTCAGGATCGGCATGCCGAAAATGGTGTGGACGATGATGATCGCGGCCAGCGTCGAAAAGATGCCGGCCGTCCTCGCCGCGATAATCAACGGGTAGATGACGACCTGGTACGGAACGAAGGCGCCGAACACAAGCAGGCCGAAGAAGATGCCGGCGCCTCTGTAGCGCCAGAACGACAGCGCGTAGCCGTTGATCGAGGCGATGACGATCGAGATGACGACACTGGGGACGGTGATCTTCACCGAGTTCAGGAAGCCGGGATGGAGGCCGAAGCAATCGCGGCCGGTGCAGGCGTGCAGCCATGCGTCGATCCAAGGCTGCAACGTCCAGGTCTGCGGGAGGTTGAAGAGGTGGCCGAGGCGGATCTCCGGCATCGTCTTCAATGACGTCACCACCATCACGTAGAGCGGGATCATGAAGAAGGCGGCGGAGATGATCAGGAACCCATAGATGCCGAGACGCGCCGGCGAGAAGCGCCGCGGCTTCACCCCGCTCGGCTCAGCGCCCCACCGCGCTACCGCCGCCGCATCGGTCAGGGTCGCGTCGCCCGTAGTCATGCTGCCGCTCTCGCGCGGCGATTTCGCCGCCACATGGCCAAGCCTCCGATCGCCAGGACGACCAGGATCGGCAGCAGCATCATCATTGCCGCGGCCATGCCCTGACCGACGTTCTGGCTGCTCGTGATCATCTGGATGACGTAGACGGCCGGCATGCTTGTCGAGATTCCGGGGCCGCCGCCGGTCATGGCGATGATCAGGTCGTAGACGCGCACCACGCCGACGCACTGCAGGACGAAGGCGGTCGCCAGGGCGCCGCGGATCATCGGCAGCGCGATGAACAGATAGGCGCGCCAGGTCGGAATGCCGTCGACTTTCGCCGCCTTCCAGATCTCCGCGTCGACGCCGCGAAGGCCGGCAAGCAGGATCGCCATCGTCACCCCCGAGCCCTGCCAGATGCCCGCGAGCACCAGGCCGTAGATCGCGGTGTCGGGGTCGACCAGCGGCGAGAAATGAAAGCTCGTCCACCCCAGACGGTGGATGGTCTGTTCGATGCCGAGATTGGGGTCGAGCATCCACTGCCAGATGAGGCCGGTGACGATCAGCGACATCGCGAAGGGATAGAGAAAGATCGAGCGGAAAAGGTCTTCCTGCCGGATGCGCTGGTCCATGAAGACCGCGAGCAGATAGCCGAACACCAGGTTGAAGGCGATCAACAGCCCGCCGAAAATCCAGATGTTGTGGACCGCGATGAGCCAGCGATCGCTCGCCCACAGCCGCCGGTATTGATCGAATCCGACCAACGTGTTGCTGGGAAAGAGCTTCGAATTGGTGAACGACCAGTAGAAGGTGAAGGCGATGCCGATGACGTAGACGCCGACCGCCACCCCGATCATCGGCAGCGTGCCGATCACCGCCTGCACTTTGAACCGCCGCCGCCTTCGCGCTTCTGCCATCGCTCAGCCGTCCTGCTCGAAGCTCGGGCGCCTTGCTTCGAGGCCCTCGGGCCCGCGTTCTTCAAAACGCAGTGCCCAACGCGATCGGTCCACGAATAGCGGCGTCAGCTGGAAGGTCAACCGGCGCCCCCGATCCCCCGATGCAGAAAGGGAAAGGCGCCGCCCGACTGGGCGGCGCCTCGACCCGGTGTCGCCTAGGTCGAGTTCTTCAGAATCTCGACCCACTTGGCCTGGGCGTCTTCCGCAGTCATCGAGTCATCCGACCAATACTGCGTGACGAGCGCGTTCAACTCGTTCGTGGTGTCTTCCGTGGTGAACCGCTGGACGCCGGTCGCGATCTCGTCCGGATGCTCGACGGCCTTCAGCGCCTTCTGCATGCAGGGGTCGGCGGTCGCCATGTCGACGTCGCCGCGGACCGGCATGGAGCCCTTCGCATTGTTGAAGGCGACCTGGACCGCCGGGCTGATCAAGAGCGCCGCGAGACGCTTCTGGGCGGCTTCCACGTCGGGATCGCTCTGCTTCGGGAACACGATCACGTCGCCGTCGGTGCTGACGATCGGCTTGTCTTCGTTGAGGCCGATCATGCAACCGAAGTCCTTGACCCCGGTCATGCCAGCGGCCGAGAACTCGCCGCGAGCCCAGTCGCCCATGATCTGCAGGCCGGCCTTGTTGGTGATCACGAGGTTGGTGGTGTCGTTCCAGTTGCGGTTGGCATAGCCGTCGTCGGTGTATTGCTTGAGGGACTTCAGCTCGGTCAGCGCCTTCAGCATGTCCGGCCCGCCGGCGATCGTCAGATCCTTGTCGCGATACATCTGATCGCGGGCCTGGATGCCCAGGCTTGCGAGAAGGATCTGATCGAAGGCGCCCTTGATCTGCCAGCCATTGCCGTCGCCGCCGATGGCGAGCGGGATGATTCCGGCCGCCTGCAGCTTGGGCGCGTCGGCCACGAACTCGTCGAAGTTCTTCGGGTTGGGCAGGCCGGCCTTGGAGAACGCCTCATACGAATACCAGCCCCAGGGCCACGAATGGATGTTCACCGGCACGCAGTACCAGTGACCGTCGACCAGGCAGGCGCTCTGAATGCGTTGCGGGCGGATCACCTCGGCCCACTTGCCGGCCTCGGCAACGTCGTCGAGGACCAAGAGCTGATCATTCTTGATCAGTTCCTCGTACTCGCGGCCCGGATTGAACTGCGCAGCGCCAGGCGGATCGCCGCCGAGAATACGCTGCATGATCGTCGAGCGCGCCGTCTCGCCGAGCGCGATGGCGCTGTCGATCCAGTGATCGCCCTGCCCGTCATTGTCGAAGGCCTTGGCAAACTCGGACACGGCAGCCGACTCGCCCTTTGACGTCCACCAATGAATGACTTCGAGATCGGTGGCCGAGGCGAACGATGGTGCCATGAGCGCCGCGGCCAAGGCGGTCGCTCCAAGCAGTTTCTTCGTGGAATGCTGCATTACTTTCCTCCCTATCGAGGGCGCAGGTTGCGCCGGCGAATGCCGATGTCCGGGGCCCGATCGAGTGATCGGTCTTTCCCGTCATCTTTTGTAATCGTTTACATCGACTTTATGAGAAGGGCGGGACTTGTCAACTCCCTTCGGGTCTTTTCCTATCCCACTCAGTTTCGATGAAAACGTTTACATAAATCTTAGCCGGTTGAGACACGATGTCAACGTTTCTCGCGGTGAGAATGATGTAACATTACATCGCTCGGCAAACTTGTCGTCGCGGGAAGGAAACATCGGCAGCGCCATGGATCGACCGATCGGTAGCCGCGGAAGGACGCGCCGTGCCGTCACCATCCTCGACGTCGCGCGCCGCGCGGGCGTTTCGACCGCTACGGTCAGCCGCGCGATCACCGATCCCGAACGCGTCGCCGAGCAGACCCGCACGCGGGTTGTCGCCGCGATCACCGAGACCGGCTATACGCCGAACGCAACCGCGCGGAACCTCAGGGCGCGTTCCACCAAGATCGTCCTTTGCCTCCTGCCTGGCCTCGGCAACTCCTTCTGGAACGTGATCATCAACGCCGTCGAGGAGGTGCTCACCGAAGCCGGATACGGCGTGTTGTTCGGCGACACGCGCAACGATCCTGTCAGGGAAGCGCACTATGATCGCATCGTCAGGGCCGGTCAGGTCGACGGCGTGTTGCTCTTCAATGGGCGGCTGCCGGGCGAGGGCTTCGCCAAGCTTGATCGCGACGTGCCGATCATGCTCATCTCGAATGACATTCCGGGGAGCGGCCTTCCTATCTTCGAGATCGCCAACCGCGACGCCGCGCGGATGATGACCGAATATCTGATCAGCATCGGCCACCGGCGGATCGCGCATATCACCGGCCCCGAGAACAACGTCGAAACCGGCGAGCGGACCTGTGGCTACCGCGACGCCCTGGCCGACGCGGGTCTCCCGGTCGACGATGATCTGATCTGGCCCGGCAAGTTCAACTTCGTCGCCGGCGCCAAGGCGGCACAGCGCTTCCTCACCATGCCGGGAGATCGGCCAACTGCCGTCTTCGCGGCCAGCGATGAAATGGCAATCGGCTTCATCAAGACGGTAAGCGACGCGGGAATACGGGTTCCGGCCGATGTGTCGGTGGCCGGCTTCGACGGCATCGACTACTCGGCAATCTACGATCCGGCCCTGACCACCGTCATTCAACCGCGGGCGGAGATGGGACGGCTGGCTGGCGAGAACCTGGTCAAGCGGATGGCGGGGGCACCGGTCGAATCGCGGCGGGTCCGCCTTCCCTGCTCGCTGGTGATCCGCGAAAGCGTTTCCCCGCTTGACGCGGCTCTAGGAACGGTACACCGACATGTCGGCGGGAATAGAGCTACCTCTGCCGCCCGCAATAGGACGGTGCCGCGGTAACCCGGGTGATGATTCATGACCGTTCTCAAGACCCACAAGATCGACTTCAAAATCCTCGATCGCCCTGACGTTCCGGTCAGAACCTTTGCCGCTGGAGATCCCATTCTCAGGCTCGGCGAACCGGCCCGCGAGATGTTTCTGCTTCGCAAGGGGAAGGTAGAGATTCGGGTGCACGGCAAGATCGTCGAGGAGGTCGGTTCCGGCGGCATCTTTGGCGAAATGGCCCTCATCGATCAGTCGGCGCGCAGCGCCACCGCGGTGGCGGCCGAGGATTGTGAGGTCGTACCGATCGACGAGCGGCTGTTCATCATTCTCATTCAGGACGCGCCCTATTTCGCCCTTGACGTCATGCGCGTTCTGGTGACCCGCCTTCGAGCCATGAACAGATTGATGTAAACGAGCCTGCACCCTCTTGGCCGTGCCTAGCTCGTCGACAATCGCCTGAATGGGAGCGGCTTGCGCGGCTCGTTGACGACTGTCACACAACCGTCATCCGCCTGCTGCAAACGGAGCGTCGGTTTCGCATCCCGGAGCGTTTGCGACGATGTCCCTCTTGAATATCCGAGCTGTCAGTTTCCAGATGCTCGAACGGGCTGACGTGCCGGTGAAGACGTTTTCTGCCGGAGAGACGATCGTGTCGGCGGGAGGCGACGCAAGGGAAATGTACGTCGTTCGCCGCGGCAGGATCGAGATCAGGGTGAACGGCAAGACCGTCGAGGAAATCGGCGAAAGCGGCATCTTCGGCGAGATGGCTCTGATCGACCACTCGAAGCGGAGCGCCGATGCGGTCGCGCTGGAGGCCTCGGAGGTCATTCCGATCGACGAGCGGCTGTTCGTCATACTCGTTCAGGACACGCCCTATTTCGCCCTTGACGTCATGCGCATCCTGACGGAGAGGCTGCGGATCATGAACAAGAAGCTGGTCGAGTGAGGTCCCTCAGACCGTACCGACCATGACCCCGACCAGGACGCCGGCGATCACGATGTAGGTCAGGTGGTGGACGAGCTGGTCGCCGCCGATCGCCCACCAGAACTCCCGGTCGCTCGATGCGTAGCCAGCTCGCCGGATGATGTTATCCTTCGCCCAATCCACGTGATAATGGACGACGAACTCGCCAACAACGATCGCCGCACCAAGCGCCAGTGTCGGGGTCACGACGATGAAGGTCACCATGGTGCCGAGCACGTGAATCCCCGAGTGGATGATCCCTCCAGGGTGGCCGTATTTCCCCTTGTTCTTCAACTGATAGAGCGTCTGTAGCGGATAGTCGCAGATAAAGTGTTTGATCTGCAATATCGTGAATACCGCAATCAGCGCGGCAAACGGTTCGGTCACGTCAACTCCCCCAAAATAGCCAGCCCCCGGCGTCGACCGCCCAAATATGCCTCTTCGCGCCTACCGTGGATGTGACATCCATCACAGAGGCTCCCTCATTCCAACATCGCCGCTTCGGCGCCGTCCCAATCCGACGGGGGCGCGTGCTCCGCGAAGGCAGCGATTCGCGCTCCGTAGAGACCGTAGAGTGTCGCCAGGCTCTCGACCCCAAAGGCGAGGCATTCCCGCCGGGCAGCCTCCGCGGCGTCCCAGTCGCAAGAGCGGTAGTATGCAATCATCCCCGCGTGGACCGAGGCCAGCCGGTCGAGGGTTTCCCGGTCTCCGTCGATCAGGTCGAGCGGCGCATAGACCGCGATCGGTCGCCCGCGGCCTTGGCCCCGTATCAGGTCGAGCTCGATGAAGCGGGCCTCGGCGATCCGTTGGACCGTTGTTCCCTCGACGACGACGGCGACGCCATAGATATCGGTCGATCCTCCGAGGCGGGCAGCGACGTCCACCGCCTCGCCGATTGCCGAATAGTCGGAATGCTCGGCGTCGCCAAGAGTGCCGACGGCGCAACTCCCCGTCGAGATACCGATGCCGACCGCCACTTGATCGAACTTGCGACCCGCGGCGGCAGCCTCCGCCCGCATCCGAGCCTCGAATTGGCGGGTTCCGACGACGACTGCCGTCGCGGCGAGGAGAGCATTGGCCGCGTGCATGTCGTCTTCGAGCGGGGCGTTCCAGAACGCCATGATCGTATCGCCCATGTTCCGAGCGACCGTGCCGCCGCGGGCGAGGATCGCCTGTGAAAGCGGGGCATAGAAGCTGTTGACAAACTCGACAAGCGCCGGTGCTTCCATATGCTCGGCAAAGGACGCAAGATTCTTCATCCGGCAGAACATGACCGTCAGTTCGCGCCGTTCACCGGTCAGCACGACCTTTCCGGGAAAGGCAAGGACGGCATCGACGATGGCCGGGGCAATCGAATGGCCGAACGCACGCCGGATCTGCGCCCGCCGCGAACTCGAGCCTGCGGCGAAAATAGACCATCGCCGACACCGCAAGCACCGAGATCGATAGCGCCGGCCAGGTCGGATCGAGCACAACGCCGAAGTCGCGAAACGCGAACCACCCGCCGACGAGCAGCAGGCTGACCATCAGCACACTGACGAGCGCCGCGCTGAACAGCCGCAGTCGGGGAATGAGACCGGCAAGCAGCAAACCCACGATGAGGACGACGGCAATCTCCAAAGCCTGCGCCTCTGCCGGCCGCGTCAGCGTCCTTCCGGAGAGGATGTGCTCGATCGCTTCGGCCTCGAGCTCGACATGGGCGATCGACGGCTCAAGCGGCGTCGAGCGGCGATCGGCCAGACCCGGTGCTGTGAGGCCGACGAGAACAATGCGCCCCGCGATCTTCCCGGCATCGTTCTCGCCGGTCAGCACCTGCCAGGCGGGAATGTGGGCAGCTGGATTGGAGGGGCGAAGGTTGAGCCGCATGCCGCCGTCGGGATCGGTCGGCATCCCGATGTCCCCGACCTTGACCTGACTAACCCCTGCCTGTCGCCCAAGCGCCGTCCACGCGTCGGTGGCGGACGCCGAGATCACGTAAGCGTCGGCCGCCTGGGCGACGCGCAGCACCTCGACGGCGAACGCAGGCAGAACCTCCTTCCCCACCCGGGCGACCAGTGGAATACGGCTGACGAAGGCATCCGCCTCCGGCGCTCGGTCGATGACCCCGATCCCAGCCGCGGCAGTATCGAAATCCGGGCGGTTGGCGAAGGCATTGGCGAAAGCCGGGATGAACGGGCGCGGATCGTCGCCAACGACGGCGAAGGCGGCTTTGGCGGGCGGCAGCGGGTCATCGGCCGGCTGATTGGTCAGGACGACCGGAAGAACCGTGCGCGCGGCGGCGATGGCGGCGGCAAACGCCTTGTCCCCGGCGTCGGCGCCGGACGCGGGGAACAGGATGTCGAAAGCGACAACCACGGCGCCTTGGCGCCTAAGGTCGGCGAGCAGGCTGGCAAGGATCTTCGCGGGCCACGGCCATGGGCCGATCCGGTCAAGCGAGTCCTGATCGATCGCAACGATGCGGACCGGCGAGTCGGCGCTGTAAACGACCGGGTCGAGCCGCTGATAGGTATCGAAGGCGACGGATCGGAGCGCCTGCAGGGCCACGGGGTCGGCGATTCTGATCGCGATCGCGCCGCCAAGCACCATTAAGATCAGGATCGGGTAGAGCCACCCCGCGCGGACGAGCCCCGGCATCTTCGAGCCCCCATGAGCCCCGGAGTATCGCGGCCCGCTGGCGACGCTTCAACCCGGCCCGCTTGGCCGGCCTATCGCGCTCGTCACCGACGCGCGAAGAAGCGACGGATCCGGGCACCGATCGCGTCGGCGCTGGCGTCGGCCTCTGCCGCGATGCGGCTGAGTTCCAACTGACGCCTCGCCAGCACTTGGCTGAACCGGTCGATCAGCTCCGGTGCGCGAGCGAACATCTCCTCGAACGTCACCTTGGTGATTTCCAGCGCCGCCGCTTCGCCGCGGGCGACCGCCGTTGCCGTCCGGCGCATGCCGGTCAGCAACGACATTTCCCCAACAATGTCGCCGGCGCGAAGCATCGCGACCGGGTGTTCGTCGCCGCGTCGGTTCTGGAGGGTCACTTCCACCTCCCCATCGACGATCGCGAACATAGCGTCGCCGAAATCGCCTTCGGCCATCAGGACCGCTCCTGGCGGATAGATCGCCAGGCGGCATTGAGCGGCAAGATGAGCGAGTTGCCGGCGGTTGAGCGTCTCGGCAAACAGCGGAATGCCGGCGAGAATGCCGCTCGCGTCGAATGCTTCCATACTTGATGTCCTCGGGGATTGCGCCGCTCGGAATGGCTGCCACAAGTTCCATACCAGTGGAAGACCCGCCGCTGCAACGCGCTCGACGCCGCACCTATGCCGACACGACGTTGCGCGGGCAGCCGGCCCAAAACGCTTCGATATTGTCGACTACCTGATCGGCGAGAACCTGGATCGCCTCGCGGCTCGCCCAGGCGACGTGCGGCGTCAAGATGAAGTTCGGATAGGCAAGAAGCGCCATCAGCGGATGGTCGGCGGCAGGCGGTTCCCCGCTTGCCACGTCGAAGCCCGCCCCGGCGATCTGACCACGTGCCAAGGCCTCGCCGAGCGCCATCTCGTCCACCAGCCCGCCGCGCGCGGCGTTGATGAGGATCGGACGCCGCTCCATCAGTGCGAACTCGGTCGCCCCGATCAGCCCCTTCGTGTCGGGCGTCAGCGGCACATGAAGCGTGATGACATCGCTCCGCCGCAGCGTCTCTTCGAAGGCAACGCGACCCTTGCCGGGTGTCGCGCCCTTACGCCCGGCGAAAAGCACGGTCATACCGAGCGCCCGCGCCATATCGGCGACCGCGCGGCCGAGCGTCCCGCTGCCGATGATGCCGATCGTCGAGCCGGCGAGATCGTGGATCGGATGATCGAAGAAACAGAACTGGCTCGCCGCCTGCCACCGCCCGTCGCGGACCGAATCCCGGTAGGCGAGAAGGCTACGACGGAGCGCGAAGATCAGGGCAAAGGTATGCTCCGGCACGGTCGTCAGGGCATAGTCCCGCACGTTGGAAACGATAATGCCGCGTTCGGCGCAGCACCGGAGATCGACCATGTCGGTGCCCGTCGCCGAGACGGCGATGAAGCGGAGTTTCTTCGCCGCCGCGATCGCTTCGGCCCGAACCGGCACCTTGTTGGTGATCACGATGTCGGCGGAAGCGATCCGGTCGGCGACTTCGCCCGGGCCGGTGCGCTGGTGCTCGACCATGCGGTGCGGGAAGGCCGGCGAGCGAAGCACGGTTTCCTCGGGCAGAGTTTCGCGATCGAGGAAGACGATTTCGGCGGGGGCGGCAAGGTCGAGCTTTGTCATGATAGGTGAAGGCTACCACCGAGCCGTAGGATGGCTCAATTCGCCAAGACCGCGCGCGCGCCGACCGCTATCCTCGCTACCGTCGCACGACAGGGACCGAACCGATGAGCGCGCTTTCAGTCGAGCCGGCGTCACGGGCCGACCTCGACACCATAATCGGCTGGGCCGCCACCGAGGGTTGGAACCCCGGCCATCATGACGGCGATGCCTTTCACCGGACCGATCCCGAAGGCTTCCTCATTGGCTGGCTCGACGACGAGCCGGTCGCCTGCATTTCCGTTGTTTCCTATGACGACAGCTTCGGCTTCCTGGGATTCTATATCTGCCGGCCGGAGCATCGCGGCCGCGGCCACGGCCTCAAAGTCTGGGAGGCGGGGATCGACCGGCTCGGCGATCGTACCATCGGGCTCGACGGGGTCATCGACCAGCAAGCCAACTACGCCAAGTCGGGGTTTGTCCTAGCCCATCGCAACATCCGCTACGGCGGACGTGTCAAGACCGAGGCGCCAGCCGATCCCCATATCGTCACGCTGCCTGCCGCCGACGCCGACCTTGTCGCCTATGATGCAGAGCTGTTCCCGGTGAAACGCGAAAAATTTCTCAGTGACTGGGTGGCCTCGCCCGGACGCAGAACGCTTGCCTGGCGCGAGGACGGGACGATCCGCGGATACGGCACCATTCGCCCATGCCGCGAGGGCCACAAGATCGGCCCGCTGTTTGCGGACACACCGGCGATTGCGGAAGCCCTGTTCACGGCACTCGCTGCGCCGCACGGTGATGCTCCGGTGTTCCTCGACGTGCCCGAGCCCAATCGCGATGCGATCGCCCTGGCCGAGCGCCACGGCATGAAGCCGGTGTTCGAGACGGCGCGGATGTATCGCGGGCCGGCGCCCGAGCTTCCCCTCGACCGTATCTACGGCATCACGACGTTCGAGCTGGGCTGACCGCCGGAAAGCCGCCTGCGAAAAGGTCCCCGGAAAAAGCGATGGTGCCGCATGCCGGACTCGAACCAGCGACCCACGCATTACGAATGCGTTGCTCTACCAACTGAGCTAATGCGGCGTTTGGCCGGGATAGATACCGGCAAGCGCCCCGCCGTTCAAGAACGTCGACACATCAAAACAGCCGGAAGCGGCGCGGACGACCTTCGCCGGCGCCGTCATCGGACGGCAACGGCCCGGGATCGTCGGGAGACGGGGGCTGTAGTGGCGTTTCGGCCGTATCGGCAGCCGGTTCGGAGCCGTTCGATCCCCGCCCCGATGCGGTCGCGGCCTCCTTTTCGCGTTGCAACTCGGGCTCGGCGCGAGGCTTCGCCTCGGGTGCGATCTCGACCGCCGGCATCGCCTTGGCCGGCTCGGCCTCCGCCTTGATCGGCTCCGCGGCCTCGGTCTCTGCCGCCGCGACCTCGTCCGGGTCCGCCGCCGCTGGCTCGATGACCGGAGCCGGTTCGACAACTTCGGCGGCCGCGGCTCTCGCCTCAATGCGTGGCCGATCAAGCGGTGCCACCGACAATGCCTCGTCCGCGGCCATATCCGCTTCGATGTCTCGTGCCACCCGGGACGGCGGCGCCTCGGATGGCAGCTTCCACTCGAACACCCCCACCCGACCGGAGATCGGCGAAACCGGTTCCCACCGGTCGAAGACCTGGCCGTCGGCGATCCAGGCAGGATCGCGCGGGGCATTGATGGCCCGCGCCAGCCACATGCGCACCTTGCCCTGGTCGCCGTGCTGGCGCTCTTCGATCTCGGCCATGAGAAGACAAACGGCCTCGCTCGCCGTCGCCTTCACCAGCCCGTCGAGCGCACCGCGGGCGGCGTCAAAGTCGTGCGCGTCGATCGAGGCGCGGGCGAGCGCCATTGCGCCTTCCGGATGATTGGCCCGGAGGTCGGCAAGCCGACGCATGCGCTTCAACCGGTCGCGCACAGAATCGCCTGGTCGGACGGCGGCATAGGCGTCGGCGATATCGGGATGGGGGGCGGCCCTCCACGCGGTTTCGAGGACACGCGCCGCCCGACGGTAGTCTCCGGCCCGGCTGAGCAGCCGGCTGGCAACGACGGCGGCGGGCGCAAGGGCAGGCGCCAGCCGGTGTGCTTCGAGCGCCGCCGCCCGCGCTTCGTGTGGCTCGCCGGCTTCGAGTTCCAGCGCGCGGGCGGTGAGCAGCACCGCCCGCTGCCGCTGGGCGGTTGATCTGTCGACCGTCCCTGCCCGGGCATTCGCCTCCAAAGTCCGCATGGCGCCGAGCCACTCGCCGGCTCGCGACTGGTATTCGAACAATGCCGCGCCGGCCCAGCCGATCTTCGGCGCCGCCTCGGCGGCCTGCTCGGCGAAATGCCGCGCCGCCTCGTGCTCATCCTGGCGGCGCGCCTCGATGAACAGTCCGTGCAGTCCGAGAAGCTTCGTTTCCGACCGCGCCGCGAGTGCCTCGAAGGCTGTGCGTGCCGCGCTTTCGTCGCCCGCCAGTTGCGCCGCCTGGGCGCTGAGGAGAAGGGGCAGCGGCTCGGCACCGAGCAGGGTCCGCGATTCTTCGGCCGCCTTCCGCGCCGCTCGGGCGTCGCCGGCACCAACGGCGATCATCCCGTCCGACAAGGATTTGTAGCCGCGATCGCGTCGGCGCCGGCCGAGGTAGGACTCGAACGACCTTGGCGCCCGCACAATAGCGCGGATCACGGTCCATACGACGGCGAGGAGCGCAACGACGACGACGATGGCGAGCGCCGCCACGATGAGCGAAGTACGAATCTCGTAGCCCTGCCAGTGAAGCAGCAATTCGCCCGGCCGATCGGCGAGCCACGCCAGCCCGGCGGAGACGAGGAAGACGAGAATGATGTAAACGAGCACGCGCAGCATGCCGGACCCCGTCAGTTGCCGGGCGCTGTCACCGACAGCGCCAGTTTGTCGACGAGGCCATCGATGGCGACCCGGTCGTCCGCCGCCTCCGCCCAGGCGGCGGATGCGGCTTGGCCGTCCGCCGGCAGCGCCTTGCGCTCGGCAAGCGCGCCGGCAAGGTCGCCCTTATCGACCGCCGCCTGCATGCGCGACACGATTGCCTCCGGCGTGTCGCCGGCGATTGGCGCGGTCGGCCGCACCGTGACCAGGCCGCGCCCCGCCGAGACCAGGCGCTCGAAAAAGCCGGCATTCGGATCGACCCCGGAGGTCGCGGCGAGGATGGCATCGGCCACCGCCGGGAACTGCTCCTGAAGCGCAGGTCCGCTTGGCGTGTTCTTGCCGGCCAGCGGCTCGAGTGCCGCGAGGTCGGCATTGTCCATGCCAAGCGTCTTCAGCATCGCGAGGTCGGTGAGGAAGGGGCCGCCCTTGTCGGCGGCTTGCTGAAGCATGCCGATCGCCAACGCCCGCGCCGCCCGCTCGCTCTCGACCGCCGGAGCCGGGCGCGCTGCAAGCGTATCGATCCGCGTCCCCAGGTCCTTGACCGAAGCCTCGACCGCGGCGAGCCGATCCTGGAGAGCCGGCACCGCACTAGCGGCCTGGGTAGCGGTGGCCATGTCCGCCTCGAGCTTGGCGACCCGCGTCTCGATCGCATTCAGCGCCGTGCCGCCCGCGCCGCCTTCGCCAACGCCGGTAGCCGGGGCGGCCTCAAGCTTCTCGATGCGTGCCCGGTTCTCTTTTTCGAGAGCTTCGAGAGAAGAGACTTTGTCGGCAAGCGTGGCGAGACCGGTCCCAGCAAGGGGCGCAGTCTGTGCTTCCACCGCAGCAAGCCGCGTGTCGAGAGTGGCCACGGAACCGTCAAGAGTGTCGATTTTGCCAAGCGCGTCGGTCGCCATCGTCTCGGCGCGCGACGGCACGACGCCGCTCGCGTGATAGGCGATGCCGAGCACCGTCGCGATGACGCCTCCCACCACTCCGGCAAGGATCAAGGTCCCCGTGCGCGGACGGCCCGACCGTCCACCTCCCGGCGCGGAGGGTGGTGGAGGAGGAGGAGGAGGCGGGGCCTTGTCCTTCGTCGCCTCGCGCTCATCGCTACCCCCCCGCTCCCGATCGGTGGCCGGCACTTCGGTGGGCGGCGCACGATCGGCTCTCCCGGCCGCCAGATCGATGGTCACCGGAGGCTGCTGCCGACGCGGCCCTCGCGGCGGACCGGCCTCGCTGTCGCCCGTGCGGGTGTCGTCGTCTTCGTCCGCGCTCATGCTTCTCCTCGGCCGTCGCGCCGCGCCTCTTCGGGTAATATAGTGAAATCGTATCGAACGCCTAACGATCGACCAACGCGATCAGGCTTTCGGCATCGGGATGCGAAGCAACATGCATGCCGGCGGCGTCGAAACGACGCAGCGGTTCCGCCGCGGCGTCGGAAATCGCGTAGAAGATCACGTGGCGGAGCGCCCCGGCCAATCCGGCCCGCTTCACCAGATCGGCAAAGATCGCCGCGGCCCGGCGCGAGAAGAATAGCGCGCCGTCGATCGCACCGACGGCCAGCGCCTCATGGGCTTCGGCGCCAAGCTCCGGCACGGCGATGGCGGCGTAGGCTTCCGCCGTCACGACGTCGAACCCGTTCGCGACGAGCCGGGCCTCAAGGTCGCCGGCGCGTTCGCGACCGGCGATGTACAGGACCTTGCCGGCATTGGGATCGAGCGCACCGGAAATCGTGTCGGCCAACCCGGCCGCGTCGCCCGTCCCGGCTTTGACGTTGGTGAATCCCGCCTCGCGGGCGGCTTCGCCGGTCTTCTCGCCGACGGTGAATACGGGCAAGTCGAACCAATCGGCGACCATCGGCCAGCGCGCCGCGGCCCGCACGCCGTTGCGGCTGGTGAAGACGATTGCCGCCGGGGTCATGGAAAGGTCGAGCGGCGAGAGGAAGGCGATCGTCGAGAGCGGCTCGACCAGGACGAAATGGCCGAGCGCCTCGAGCTGGGCGGCCGTCTCCTGGGCGTCCGGCTCCGGCCGGGTCACAAGAAGCCGCATGTCAGAGCTTTGAGAAGAAGTTTTGGCCACCGCGGCGCACGAGGTCGGCACCGGCCTCCGCACCGATCCGGAGCGCATCGCTCGCTGGTCCACTCAATGTGACTCTCAGCGCCTCCGACCCGTCCGGCTTGACGATGATCCCCATGAAGTCGAGCGCGCCATTGGCGATCCGAGCCAGCCCGCCGATCGGTGTCCGGCACGACCCGTCGAGGACCGCCAGATATGCGCGCTCGGCGGCCAGCGCGGTCGAGGTCGGCTCGTGATCGACACCGGCAAGTCGCGCGCGGGTCTCGTCGTCGTCGGCACGCGCCGCAATGGCGATCGCTCCCTGGCCGACCGCCGGCAGCCATTGCTGCGGCTCCATGATGCTGGCGACGCGGTCGGCAGCCCCGAGACGCTTCAGGCCGGCAAGCGCCAGCACCGTCGCGTCGGCCTGGCCTTCGGCGAGCTTCCGCATCCGCGTCCCGACATTGCCGCGCATATCGACGACGCGGAGGTCGGGCCGGACGCTGAGCGCCATCGCCTTGCGGCGGAGCGACGAGGTGCCGAGAACCGCGCCCGGCTTGAGATCGGCGAGGGTTTCAGCCTTCGGCGACAGGAATGCGTCGCGAACGTCCTCGCGTTCGAGACAAGCTGCGACGACGATGCCGTCGGGCAGCCGGGTCGGCAAGTCCTTGGCCGAATGCACGGCGATGTCGACGACGCCGGCAAGCAGCGCCTCGTCGATTTCCTTGGTGAACAGGCCCTTGCCGCCAGCCTCGATCAGCGAGCGGTCGGTGATCCGGTCGCCGGTGGTGCGGATCGCAACGACCGCGATTGTGTCGGGCGGCAATGACAGTGCTTCGCCAAGGCGCCGACGCGCTTCCGCCGCCTGCGCGAGGGCAAGCGGGCTGCCGCGTGTACCAATCCTGATTTCGACAGATTGCACGGAGCGCGGTCCGAATGTTAGGGGCCTTCGCCCGCTTCACGCCGATCAAGGAGCGTACCACTCTATTGACGAAGGTCGTCGGTGCAAGCACGACCTGGACCGTGACGCCCGAACGCGAGGGAACCGCCGATCTGGCGGCGGCAAGGCGATGACGACAGTTCTCGGCATCGAGACAAGTTGCGACGAGACCGCGGCCGCGGTCGTGGAGCGCGCCGAAGATGGCAGCGGGCGGGTGCTCTCCGACGTCATCCTGTCGCAGGTCGCCGATCATGCCGCCTTCGGCGGCGTCGTGCCGGAGATCGCGGCGCGCGCCCATGTCGAGGCGCTCGATGGGGTGATCGCCGCCGCGATGCGCGAGGCCGGGCTGGGCTTCCGCGACATCGACGCGGTTGCGGCGACCGCCGGGCCGGGGCTTATCGGCGGCGTCATCGTCGGCCTGACAACCGCCAAGGCGATCGCGCTTGCCGCGGGGAAGCCACTCGTCGCGGTCAACCACCTCGAGGGCCACGCTCTCACCGCCCGACTGACCGACGGCCTCCCCTTCCCCTATCTCCTCCTCCTCGTCTCCGGTGGCCACACGCAATTCGTCGCGGTCGAGAGCGTCGGCGCCTACATTCGCCTGGGCACGACCATCGACGACGCACTCGGTGAGGCCTTCGACAAGGCCGCCAAACTGCTGGGGCTCGGCTATCCCGGCGGCCCCGAGATCGAACGTGCGGCAGCGGCCGGCGACGGCCATCGCTTTCCGCTGCCAAGGCCCTTGATCGGCAAGCCGGAGCCTAATTTCTCATTGTCCGGCCTGAAGACGGCGCTCCGCCTTGCCGCCGAGAAGATTGCGCCGCTTTCGGATCGCGACGTCTCCGATCTCGCCGCCTCTTTCCAGGCCGCGGTCGTCGACACGGTCGCCGATCGCGCCGCCAAGGCGATGGCCCTGTTTGCCGGCGCTCATCCCGGTCTTGCCGACCCGGCTCTGGTGATCGCCGGCGGCGTCGCCGCCAACCGGGCGATCCGCGCGGCGCTTGCCACTGAAGCCGCCGGGCGGGGCTACCGCCTCGTCGCGCCGCCGCCGCGATTGTGCGCCGACAACGCGGTGATGATCGCCTGGGCGGGAGCCGAGCGACTGGCGCTCGGGCTGACTGACCGGCTGGACGCGCCGGCGCGACCGCGCTGGCCGCTTGATGAAGGGGCATATCCCGTGCTTGGTTCGGGGGCGAAGGGAGCCAAGGCGTGATCGAGACCATCGGCATCCTCGGCAGCGGCGCCTGGGGCACGGCGCTCGCCGTGGTCGCGGCCCGGGCCGGGCGGAAGGTACGGCTGTGGGCGCGGGACCACGACACGGTAGCGGCGATCGACGAGAGCCACGAAAACGCCCGCTATCTTCCCGGCATCCGGCTCGACCACATTCCGGCGACGACCAATATCAGCGTCGCGCTTCGCGCCGACGCCGTCCTGCTGGCCGTCCCGGCCCAGGCGGTGCGCACCGTCGCCGCGATCGCCGCGCCCTATATCGCCGAGGGCCATCCCCTGGTGATCTGTGCCAAGGGGCTCGAACGCGGCACGGCGAAGCGAATGACGGAAGTCGTCGCCGAGGCGGCCCCGCGCGCCGCGACGGCCGTTCTCTCCGGTCCGAGTTTCGCCGCCGACGTGGCGAGCGGCCTGCCCACGGCGGTCACCGTCGCGGCCGCCGAAGAGTCGCTGGCGTTGGCGCTTTGCCACGCGCTCGCCAACCCGACCTTCCGCCCCTACGCCGAGACCGACGTGATCGGCGTCGAGGTCGGCGGAGCGGTGAAAAACGTCCTCGCCATCGCCGCCGGCATCGTCGCCGGTCGCGGTCTCGGAGCGAGTGCGCTCGCCGCGCTGGTCGCCCGCGGCTTCGCCGAGCTCCGCCGTCTCGGCGAGGCGCTCGGCGCCCGGGCCGAGACGCTGATGGGCCTTTCGGGGCTCGGCGACCTTGTCCTCACTTGCTCGGGCGCTCAGTCGCGCAATTTTGCTTACGGCTGCATGCTCGGCGAAGGCGGCGCCTTGACCGCGCCGCATCCCCTCGTCGAGGGCATCGAGACCGCGGCGGTGGCCCGCGACCTCGCCCGCCGCTACCGGATATCGATGCCGATCGTCGACGCGGTGGCCGGCATCCTGTCCGGAAAGCTCACCGTCGAGGCCGCCATCGAGGGCCTCCTGGCGCGTCCGCTGAAACGCGAGGCGGAGTGAAGAGCGGAAGGACCCTTCCGCTTGAGAACGCGCCGTCGTAAGACATCCCGTCCATGGCGAGGAGGGGGAGAGCGATGGCGTATTGGCTATTCAAGTCCGAACCCGAAACCTGGTCTTTTGACATGCAGGCCAAGCGCGGCAAAGCCGGCCAGGAATGGGACGGCGTCCGCAATTTCACCGCCCGCAACAACATGCGGGCCATGAAACGAGGCGACCAGGGCTTCTTCTACCACTCCGGCGCCGAGAAGGCGGTGGTCGGCATCGTCGAAGTGGTGAAGGAGGCGCACCCGGACTCGACCGACGGCACCGGCCAATGGGAATGCGTCGACATCGCCGCGGTAAAGCCGCTGCCGAAGCCGGTAACCCTTGCCGAGGTCAAGGCCGACAAGGCTCTCGCCGAGATGGCGCTGGTCAAGCTGTCGCGCCTGTCGGTGCAGCCGGTGACCGAGGCGGAGTGGAAGCGCGTCTGCAGGATGGGCGGGCTATAGGCCGGGACACGACGTTGCACCCTGCCGACGCGGGCTTGCATGGACTGTGCAGGGTGGGGCTTATTGACGGCGGAGTTTCTCACCCGTGAGACTCCAGCGGTGAAGGGAGGAAGAGAATGTCCGAAACGGTGCATCCGGTTCCTGCGGATTGGGCCAAGCGCGCCTACGTCGACCGCGCCAAATACGAGGCGATGTACACGCAATCGGTCGAGGATCCCGACGGGTTCTGGGGCGAGCAGGCCAAGCGCATCGACTGGATCAAGCCCTTCACCAAGGTCAAGAACACCTCGTTCGAGGCACCGGACATCTCGATCAAATGGTTCGAGGACGGCACGCTGAACGTCTCGGCCAATTGCACCGATCGGCATCTCGAAAAACGTGGCGACCAGGTCGCCATCCTTTGGGAGCCGGACGACCCCAAGGCGCCGGCCCACAAGATCACCTACCGCGAGGTCCACGAAAGCGTCTGCAAGCTCGCCAATGTCTTGAAGTCCCACGGCGTCAAGAAGGGCGACCGGGTAACCATCTACATGCCGATGATCCCGGAGGTGGCCTATGCGATGCTCGCCTGCGCCCGCATCGGCGCCGTTCATTCGGTGGTTTTCGGCGGCTTCTCGGCGGAGGCGCTGGCCGGCCGCATCGAGGACTGCCGCTCCGGTTACGTGATCACCACCGACCAGGGTCTGCGCGGCGGGCGCCCGATTCCGCTGAAGGCCAACACCGACGAGGCGATCAGCATCGCCGAGCGGGAGGGCGCGATCGTCAATCACGTCATCGTCGTCAAGCATACCGGCGCCGATGTGCCGATGCAGGCGGGGCGCGACGTCTGGTACCACGAAGTCGTCGCCGGCGCCTCGGCCGACTGCCCGGCCGAGGCGATGAGTGCCGAGGATCCTCTCTTCATCCTCTACACCTCGGGCTCGACCGGCAAGCCGAAGGGCGTGCTCCACACCACCGGCGGCTATCTGGTCTACGTCGCGCTCACCCACCAGCTGGTCTTCGACTACCATGACGGCGACATCTTTTGGTGCACCGCCGACGTCGGCTGGGTGACCGGCCACAGCTACATCGTCTACGGCCCGCTCGCCAACGGCGCGACGACGGTGATGTTCGAGGGCGTCCCCAACTACCCCGACGCCAGCCGATTCTGGCAGGTGGTCGACAAGCACAAGGTCGACATCTTCTATACCGCGCCGACCGCCATCCGGGCGCTGATGGGGGCCGGCGACGACCCCGTCAAAAAGACCTCGCGCGCCTCGCTGAAGCTGCTCGGCACCGTCGGTGAGCCGATCAATCCGGAAGCCTGGGAATGGTACTACCGGGTGGTCGGCGAAAGCCGCTGCCCGATCGTCGACACCTGGTGGCAGACCGAGACCGGCGGCATCCTGATCACGCCGCTGCCGGGCGCAACGCCGCTCAAGGCCGGCTCCGCCACATGGCCGTTCTTCGGCGTCAAGCCGGCATTGGTCGATGCCGAAGGCCGGCTGATCAAGGGGGCCGGGTCGGGCAATCTGGTCATTACCGATTCCTGGCCGGGTCAGATGCGCACCGTCTATGGCGACCATGAGCGCTTCGTTCAGACCTATTTCTCGGCCTACAAGGGCATGTACTTCACCGGCGATGGCTGCCGCCGCGACGAGGACGGCTACTATTGGATCACCGGTCGGGTCGACGACGTCATCAACGTGTCGGGGCATCGGCTCGGAACGGCCGAGGTCGAGTCGGCCCTGGTCGCCCATCCCAAAGTGTCGGAGGCGGCCGTGGTGGGTTACCCGCACCACATCAAGGGACAGGGGATCTATGCCTATGTGACGCTGATGGCCGGCGAGACGTGGAGCGAGGACCTGCGCAAGGAACTGGTGCAGTGGGTGCGGAAGGAGATCGGACCGATCGCCCAGCCGGACCTCATCCAGTTCGCGCCGGGATTGCCGAAGACCCGCTCGGGCAAGATCATGCGCCGCATCCTCCGCAAAGTCGCGGCCGACGACTTCTCCAATCTCGGCGATACCTCGACGCTGGCTGATCCGGCAGTGGTCGACGACCTGATCGAAAACCGCCAGAACCGCGCATAGGGGCGCCGGACCTCCTCCCGTTGACGCTCCGGCGGCGGCCGGTACGCGAACCATCTGCGATGATGGTAGGCGCCTTCGACCTGCGCGGAGCCGGTCGCAACGGTGGCTGCCTTGAGCCGTCGTTTCGGCGACGTGGGTATCACCGCGGGTATCGTGACATCTAAGACAACTTATGATAGCAGTTGTTTGCTCTTTCCCTTGGGATTCGATCGGGGGTATAGCGCCGGATTGTCCGGTTGCGCCGGAGTAAAAATCCGGCAGCAGATAGCCTTTTGCCTGGAGTCGGCAGGGGGCGGGGGATGAAGGGCGTGGAGCTCTACGGACGGGTTCGCTATGCGGTGCAGATTGAGGGATTGAGCCAGCGCGAGGCGGCGCGGCGGTTTGGGATCGACCCTCGGACGGTTTCCAAGATGATGGTGTTCTCGGTGCCGCCGGGTTACCGGCGGAGCAAGCCGCCGACGCGCCCGAAGCTGGACCCGTTCATCGGGATCATCGACCGGATTCTTGAGGAGGATAAGAGCCGTCCGGCGAAGCAACGTCACACGTCGAAGCGGATCTTCGAGCGTCTTCGAGACGAGCACGGCTTTGCCGGCGGGCTGACGATCGTGAAGGATTACGTGCACGATCGCCGCCTTCGGCAGCGGGAGGTGTTCGTACCGCTCAGCCATGAGCCGGGACACGCCCAGGCCGACTTTGGGGAAGCGCTGGCCGAGATCGGCGGGGTGGAACAGAAGATCCACTTCTTCGCGTTTGACCTGCCGCACAGCGATGCCTGCTTTGTGCAGGCTTATCCGGCGGAGACGACGGAAGCGTTTTGCGCCGGCCACACGGCGGCCTTCGCGTTCTTCGGCGGTGTGCCGCAGTCGGTCCTCTATGACAACACCAGGATCGCCGTGGCCCGGATTCTGGGTGACGGAACACGACAGCGGACGCGGGTTTTCAGCGAGTTGCAATCGCACTACCTGTTTGATGATCGCTTCGGCCGCCCCGGCAAGGGCAACGATAAAGGCAAGGTTGAGGGACTGGTTGGCTGGATCCGGCGGAACCTTTTGGTGCCGATGCCACGGGCGGCGAGCTTTGCGGGGCTGAACGCGAAGCTGGTCGACGACTGCCGCCGCCGGCTCGGCGATCGGCTGCGCGGTCATCAAGAGACGATCGGTGAGCGGCTAGCGCGCGACCTTGCGGTCTTCCACGACCTGCCGGCGACAGCCTACGACGCTGCAGAAGAGGATCGGCCGGGTCAGTTCACTGTCGCTGGTACGCTATCGCGGCACCGACTACTCGGTGCCGACCGCCTATGGCCATCGCGAGGTTATGATCCGTGGCTATGTCGACAAGGTGGTGATCTCGTGCGGCGCCGAGATCATCGCCCGGCATGCCCGTTCCTACGAGCGGGAGGACTTTGTCTTCGACCCGCTGCACTACCTGGCGCTGCTCGAACAGAAGATCGGCGCCCTCGATCAGGCGGCGCCGCTGGTCGGCTGGGATCTGCCCGAAGAGTTTACCGTGTTCCGCCGGCTCCTCGAAGCGCGGATGGGCAAGCGCGGCAAACGGGAGTTCGTCCAGGTCCTGCGTCTTTTGGAGACCTTCCGCCGCGACGATGTGGTCGCCGGAATCAGGGAGGCGATGGCCCGCGGCACGATCGGCTTCGACGCAGTCAAGCACCTGGTGCTGTGCCGGATCGAGCGGCGACCGCCGCGGCTCGACCTGACGGTCTATCCCTACCTGCCGCGGGCAACCGTGGCGACGACCTCGGCCAGGGCCTACATGGACCTGATCACCGGGGCGGCGTCATGAGCGACACGCCTCAGCTTCTGCTTGCCCATCACCTCAAGGCGCTCAAGCTGCCGACCTTCCTGCGCGAGTACGACAAGCTCGCCCGGCAGTGCGCCGCCGAGGGCGTCGACCATGTCCGTTACCTGCTACGGCTTGTCGAACTGGAGCTCATCGAGCGCGAACGGCGGATGGTTGAGCGGCGGATCAAGCAGGCCAGGTTCCCGGCCGTCAAAAGTCTCGACAGCTTCGACTTCCTGGCCTTGCCGTCACTCAACAAGGCTCTCGTGCTGGAACTCGCCCGCTCGGAGTACGTCGCCCGTCGTGAGAACATCATCGCGGTCGGCAACAGCGGCACCGGCAAGACCCACATTGCCCTCGGGTTGGGACTGGCCGCCTGTCAGAAGGGCCTCGCGGTCGGCTTCACCACCGCCGCTGCCCTGGTCCACGAACTGATCGAGGCCCGCGACGAGAAGCGGCTGCTGCGCCTGCAGCGCCAGTTCGCCGGATACAAGCTGCTGATCATCGACGAACTCGGCTACGTGCCGCTCTCCCAGACCGGCGCCGAGCTGCTGTTCGAGGTGTTCTCCCAGCGCTACGAGCGCGGCTCCACTATCGTCACGTCAAACCTGCCCTTCGACGAGTGGACCGGTGTCTTCGCCTCCGAGCGCCTGACCGGCGCGCTCCTCGACAGGCTCACTCACCACGTCCACATCCTCGAGATGAACGGCGACAGCTACCGGCTCAAACAAAGCAAGCGGCGCGCTCGCCAAGCCGGAGTCGAAACTCTGCCGGAAGAAACACAAAAAGCCTGATCGCCGGGTTCCGCCAAGCCTCCGCGGCGCGGTCTTCCAACCGTGCCGCCTGATGCATCTTTACTCCGGCCCGCCGATGCATTTTGCTCGGCAGGAATAAATTCCTCAAACGATGGTGTTCCGTGCCGTCGCGACGCCGAAACCGCTCCACGCCTTGGCGACCCGCCGCCGCCTGCCGGGTGGCAATGGCATTCGCCGCGAGCCTCGCCTTGCCGCCCGCCGGCAATGCTGGCGAAAGCGTCGCCGGTCCCGTCTCCGCCACCGTGGTTCGCGTCATCGACGGCGACACGCTGACGGTGGACGCCGCGATCTGGATCGGCCAGCGTCTCACCGTCAACGCCCGCATCCGCGGGATCGACGCACCGGAACTGCACGGCGCCTGCGAGCGGGAGAAGACGATGGCCGAAGCGGCGAAGGCCAAGCTCGCCGGCATCGCCGAAGCCCGGCCGGTCCGGCTCATCAACATCGAGAACGACAAATATGGCGGGCGGGTGCTCGCCGACATCGAGACGGCAGAGGGCACCAACCTTGCCACTTACATGCTGGCGACCGGTCTCGCCCGCGCTTATGACGGCGGCAACCGCGGCGGATGGTGCGACGTCGCCGGCCTCGGCGGTTGAGACGGCAGTGAGCCGCGCGGACGCTGCTTGACGGTCGCCCGCATCGTTCTATTCTCAGTCCTTGGTGATACGGGGTGCTCGTCCTTGGCGACGGGCTGAGATCAAACCCGTCGAACCTGATCTGGATAATGCCAGCGCAGGGAGCCGTCACCAGCCGGCCGGAGATATCCGCACCTCGCCTGCCGGCCGCGGCTCCGCTCAAAGCGAGGAAGCCGTGGAAGCACCCGACCTGACATCCGCCATCGAGCGCCTCAAGAGCCGGGCGCCGCTCGTCCACAACATCACCAACTTCGTCGTCATGAACACCACGGCCAATGCGCTGCTCGCCGTCGGCGCATCGCCGGCGATGGTGCATGCCCTGGAGGAGGTGACGGAGTTCGCGCCGCTGGCGCAGGCGCTGGTGATCAACATCGGCACCCTGTCGCCGCAATGGGTCGAGGCCATGGAGCGGGCCGCCGAGACAGCCCATGCGCGGGGCGTGCCGTGGATTCTCGACCCGGTTGCCGTCGGCGCCACAGCCTACCGAACGGAGACATCGCGACGCCTGATCGCGCTGAAGCCGGCGGTGATCCGCGGCAATGCGTCGGAGATCATGTCGCTTGCCGGGGAGGCGGGCTCGGCCAAGGGGGTCGACAGCACGCAAGGCTCGGAGGCCGCCCGCGCTGCCGCCTCCCGCCTCGCCGCCGACAGCGGCGCCGTGGTGGCGGTGACCGGCGCCGTCGACTACGTCACCGACGGCAAACGGATGGCCGGCCTCGCCAATGGCGACCCGATGCTCGCCCGCGTTACCGGCACCGGCTGCATGGCGACGGCGCTGATCGGCGCTTTCCTCGGCGCCGGTATCGCGCCCTTCGAGGCGACCGTTGCAGGCCTGGCGACCATCGGCATCGCCGCGGAGGCCGCCATGGCCGACGCAAAGGGGCCGGGCAGCTTTCAGGTGGCGCTCATCGATGCGCTCGCCGGCATCGACGACCGGGCGCTCGCGGCCGGGGTGCGCTGGGCATGAAGAGGATGTACGACCTCGCCTTGATGCTGGTGACCGACGCGGCGATGACCGGTCGGCGCGGGCTGGTCGAGACCGTGCTTGCGGGGGTGGCCGGCGGCGTCACTATCGTTCAGCTTCGCGACAAGATCGCCGAGGACGCGGTGCTTATCGAGATAGCGCGCACACTGCACGCGCAACTCACGTCGCTCGGCGTTCCGCTGATCGTCAACGACCGTCCCGAAGTGGCCCGCGCCGCCGGCGCCGACGGCGTCCATGTCGGCCAGGACGACGGCGACCCGGCCGCGGCCCGCGCCATCCTCGGCCCCGACGCGTTCGTAGGGCTGTCGGTAACCTGCACCGGCGATCTCGCCACCGTCGATCCGTCGGTCGTCGACTATGTAGGCCTCGGCCCGATCTTCGCCTCGGCGACCAAGCCCGACGCGGGACCGCCGCTCGGACTCGACGGCCTCTGCGACCTCGGTGCACGGCTGCCGGTACCGTTCGTGGCGATCGGCGGCGTCGACGCGAGCAATGCGGCCGCAGTCGTCAGGGCCGGCGCCACGGGCATCGCTTGCGTTTCGGCGATTTGCGCCGCCGACGATCCGCGCGAAGCCGCCGCCGCGCTGCGCCGAGCGATGCAGGTAGCGAGGGCGGCATGATCGCCAACGTCCTGTCGATCGCCGGCGTCGACCCGAGCGGCGGCGCCGGGATTGCCGCCGACCTCAAGACTTTCGCCGCGCTCGGCGCCTACGGCATGGCCGCGGTGACCGCGGTGACGGCGCAGAACACCCGCGGCGTTCGCGGCGTCCAGCTGATGGAGGCCGCTTTCGTCGCCGACGAGATCGACGCCATCTTCGAAGACATCCGGGTCGACGCGGTCAAGATCGGCATGGTCGGCACGGCTGGGATTGCCGATGCAATCGCCAACACCCTACTCCGCCGGCAGGCAAGGCACATCGTGCTCGACCCGGTGATGATCGCCAAGAGTGGCGATCGGCTGCTCCACCAAGACGCGGTTGCGGCGGTGCGTGACCGTCTCGTCCCGCTCGCCGAGATCATAACGCCCAACCTGCCGGAAGCCGCGGCGCTGCTCGGCGTAGACGAGCCGACGGATATCGCCGCCGCCACTGAAATGGCCGGCGAGTTGAAGCAGCTCGGTCCGGCGGCGGTTCTCCTGACGGGCGGGCATCTTTCCGGGCCGGAGAGCGTCGACGTCTATTTCGACGGCGAGACGCTGGAGACGCTGCGTGCTCCGCGCATCGCGACGAACAACACCCACGGTACCGGCTGTACGCTCTCCGCCGCGATCGCGGCGCTGCTGCCGCGCCACCCGCGGATCGAGGCCATCGGCCGAGCCAAGAGCTACCTTACCGGCGCCCTTGCCGCAGCCGACCGGCTCGATGTCGGCTCGGGCCACGGCCCCTTGCATCATTTCCACGCGTTGTGGTGACCCGCGTCAGCCAACCGTGGACCGACGCCGACGATGATCGGATCAGGCTTTCCCCCCCAGCATGGCGTTCATCGGCTGCCAGTACATCTGGTGCCAGCCGCCGACCAGCATGCTCTCTGCCTCCTCGGGATGGCCTGCCTGGTCGAACACCAGCCTGGTGCCCTTGCCTTCCGGCGCCAGTTCGAATTTCACGATCGAATACACACCTTGCGGCCAGGCCTGCGAGCGCCACGCCTGGACAACCCGCGTCCCCGGGATGAGCTCGACATTGAGGGCGCGGATGTCGCCGCCGAACAGGCTTGCGATGCCCCCGACCTCGTTCGAGATCTCGGCGGCCCGACCGCCGGTCATCCGGGCGAAGTCGGACGACGAGGTAAGGACTCCAAAAACCGCCGCCGGGCTGGCATCGATGGTCACTTCCTGATGGATGGTCAAAGAGGGCTCTCCGTTTGACATGGCCGCGCCGGGCCTTTAGCTCTGTCAACCAATTGGTTGACGGACCTTGATAGGTGACCACCAGACGTCTTGTCAACCATTTGGTTGAGAGATCGCATGATCCAGGCAAATGAAGACGATCGGCTCGACGAGGTATTTCAGGCCCTCGCCAACCGGACGCGGCGCGCGCTTCTGCGAAGCCTTGCGTCCGGTCCCGCGCGGGTGACCGAGTTGGCCCAGCCGCATGGCATGTCGGTCAATGCCGTCTCGAAACACCTGTTCGTGCTTGAGCGGGCCGGCCTTATCCGACGGACAAAACAGGGACACATCCAATCCTGTCTGCTCGATGCGGGACCGCTGGCCGCGGCCGACGAGTGGATCGGCGCCTATCGCCGTTACTGGAGCGGTCAGATCGACCGGCTCGCATCGTTCGTCGAGAAGGGAGACTGACTGGTGCAACCGACCGAGCTGACGCTCACCCGCGTGATCCGCGCGCCGCCGGAGAAAGTCTTCGCGGCGTGGACCGAGCCGGAATTGTTGAAGCAATGGTGGGGTCCCGGTCCGGTCACCTGCCCGGAGGCCCATGTCGACCTCCGCGAAGGCGGCGCCTATCGCATCGCCAATCTCGAGGCGGACGGATCGATCACCTGGATCTCCGGGCAGTTCGAGCGGGTGCGGGCCCCGGAGGAGCTCGTCTATACCTGGAACGTGAGCATTCTTCCCACCGGACCGACTCTCGTGCGGGTAAGATTCCTGTCGCATCCGCAAGGGACGAAACTGATGCTGAGTCACGAACGCTTCGCCGTCGAGGCGGTCCGCGACATGCATCTCGAGGGCTGGGGCGGCTGCATCGACAAGCTGGAAGCGATGCTTGCGGGATGAAGCGGCCATTGTGCCGGCGATCTGCTACACTTGCGACTTGACCGGGGCAATCAGACCATGAAGCAGGCTGCCGCATCCGACCCTGATCTGGTGTCTCGCATTCGAGCCGTCCTCAAGGGGCCAGACATTACCGAGCAGCGGATGTTCGGCGGTGTCTGTTTCATGCTGAACGGCAATATGGTAGCCGGCACGCTGCGGAACGAACTGCTGGTCCGCGTCGGTAAGGACGGTAACGACGCGGCTCTTGCTCGGCCGCACACCCATCCCATGGAGATGGGGCGGCCGGCGCCCGGCTACATCATGGTCACCGCCGAGGGCACGCGGCGCGACGCCGACCTCAAGTCCTGGCTGGACATCGCGATGGCCCACGTCGCCGCGCTCCCGCCCAAGAAGAAGGCTCTGGCGCGGAAAGCGACGGCCAAGACCCGCTCCGGTCGTGCCTGAGGCGACAGGAAGTAAGGCCCGGCCCCGGGGGCGCGAGGGCTCCGCGAGTAGCAAGTCGGGAAGAAACTGCGCCGCGGCACCAGTGGTGGCGGCCCCGATGAAGGCCAAAGGGCGCGGAGCTTAGCCAAGCAACGCACTCCATTGATAATCCGCGTCAGCCCGCATAACGTTTAGAGTGGAGCTGAGTACACGGATGGATCAACTTCTGAGCTTTTTAGACCCAGGCTGGGTAGGTGTACTGGTCGGTACCCTCGGACTGGGGTTTGGAATCTACCAACTCCTTCGGCGCACCGGGGGACGCTTGGCGTATCAATACATGGGCCAACTCCTCATCGAGGGTGGAGGTGGATTACTACCGAACGAACTAGTGGTTCAATACGAGGGTCAACCAATTCCGCGGGTCTCGCAATGTCAAATGGTTATCTGGAACAAGGGGCGCTCACCGGTGAGGGGTGAGGACATAATTGCCGAACATCCTATTCGCTTCTCGTTTGGCGATGGCGCGGAGATCCTTAAGGTAGAAATCGTTCGGGTGACACGGGTGCCAAACGATTCAAGATCTACAGTTGAAGCTGGAGATCGTCGGTTTGTTCGATTTGATTTTTCCTTTCTGGACCGGAACGATGGAGCCCTTCTCCGAGTATTACATACCGGTTCTCGGCAGAAACCGCGCTGCACGGGAACAATCATCGGGTTGCCAAAGGGCGTAGAATATCTCGGAAGAATTCCGATCATATTGCCGAGCCGTCTAGGGATGGTTCCCATTTCTTTTCGAAGAACCGTTGCTCGTACTTGGAAAATTCTTCTTATGTTGCCACCAATAGTTGGATTAATGTCGATAGCAGTAGCAGTCTATCCTCGATTGTTTTTCATTTTGCTTCCGAGCACGCCTAACGACGTATCTAGAATACCTTTTGTGATAGTCGGTATCATATACTTATTTCCTTTGTTTTTCGTGTGGTTCTTTCGACGGCGCTTTCCAAGTACGCTAATGCCTGAAGAGTTCGACTATGGCAGCGAAGAAAGAAAAGAAGCCAGCGAACCTGAGTAAATCGCTACTCATTCCTCGTACACCACCAACAGGTCCTTGGCGTCGATCTGGCTGCCGGCATGGACGAGCACCTCGCCGATGGTCCCGTGGCGTTCAGCGTGGAGCGCCGTCTCCATCTTCATTGCCTCGATCGACAGAAGCACGTCGCCGGCCTTGACCTCCTGGCCGGTCTGAACGGCGAGCGTCGAGACGACGCCCGGCATCGGTGCCGCGACGTGCAACGCATTGCCCTCCTCGGCCTTCCGCCGCGCCACTGCCTGCCCGGCCGACCGGTTCGGCACCTTGACGATGCGCGGCTGGCCGTTCAGCTCGAAAAAGACGCGAACGAAGCCGTCCTCGTCGGTTTCCCCGATCGCCTGGTTGCGGACCACCAGCGTCTTGCCGCGCTCGATCTCGACGAGGATCTCCTCGCTGACCGGCAGGCCGTAGAAATAGACCGGCGTCGGCAACACCGAGACCGGACCATAGGTATCGGCGGCGCGGGCAAACTCGGTGAACACCTTGGAATACATGAGGTAGGAGGCGAGCTCGCGCTCGTCGACCGGACGATCGATCTTCTCGGTGACCGCCTGGCGCTCGGCGTCGAGATCGGCCGGCGGGATCAGCGAGCCGGGACGGACGGTGATCGGCTCGGCGCCCTTCAGCACCTTCCTCTGGATCGCTTCCGGCCAACCGCCTGGCGGCTGGCCGAGGTCGCCGTGCATCATCTGGACGACCGATTCGGGAAAGGCGATCTCCTTGTTCGGATCGGCGACGTCCTCTGCCGTGATGTCGCCGGCAACCATCATCAGGGCGAGATCGCCGACCACCTTCGACGACGGCGTCACCTTAACGATGTCGCCGAACAACATGTTGACCTGCGCATAGGTACGCGCCACCTCGTGCCAGCGCGCCTCCAGGCCGAGCGCCCGCGCCTGCTCCTTGAGATTGGTGAACTGGCCGCCCGGCATCTCGTGGAGATAGACCTCCGAGGCGCCGAAGCGAAGGTCGGATTCGAAGGCGCGATATTGGGCACGCACCGCCTCGAAATAGAACGATATCCGGCGGATCGCCGCCATGTCGAGACCGGTGGCACGGTCGGTGTCGGCGAGCGCCGCGACCAGCGAGCCGAGGCAGGGTTGCGAAGTGAGCCCGGACATCGAATCGATGGCGGCGTCGAAGGCGTCCACCCCGGCCTCGACCGCCGCCATCACGGAAGCGGCCGAGACCCCCGAGGTGTCGTGGGTGTGAAAATGGATCGGCAGGTCCGTCTCGGCACGCAGTGCCGTGACCAGCTTTGCCGCCGCGGCTGGCTTCAGAAGCCCCGCCATATCCTTGATGCCGATGATATGAGCGCCGGCCCGTTCGAGCTCCCGCGCGAGATCGACGTAGTAGCGGAGACTATACTTCGCCCGGTCCGGATCGAGGATGTCGCCGGTGTAGCAGAACGCCCCCTCGCAGAGCTTGCCTGCCTCGCGGACCGCATCCATCGCGACCCGCATGTTCTCGACCCAGTTCAGGCAGTCGAAGACGCGGAAGAGATCGACCCCGGCGTCCGCCGCCTCGCGGACGAAGAAGCGGACGGCGTTGTCCGGGTAGTTGGCGTAACCGACCGCGTTGGAGCCGCGCAAGAGCATCTGCAGAAGGATGTTGGGCACCCGCTCGCGAACCAGGGCAAGGCGCTGCCACGGGTCCTCGGTGAGGAAGCGCATGGCGACGTCGAAGGTCGCCCCGCCCCAGCATTCGAGCGAGAGAAGACCGGGGAGCGCCCGCGCGTAAGCATCGGCGATCGCCACGAGATCGAAGGTGCGCATGCGCGTCGCCAGCAGCGACTGGTGGGCGTCGCGCATGGTGGTGTCGGTGACCAGCGCCCGCTTCTCCCCGCGCATCCACCGGGCGAACGCCTCGGGCCCGTCGCGGTCGAGGCGTTGCTTGGCGCCGGACGCGGGAAGCCGATCGAAATGCGGCGGCGGCACCACCAGCCCCTCCGCCGGCGGACGCACCCGGTCGCGGGTGTCGGGGTGGCCGTTGACCGTCACGTCGGCGATGTAGGTGAGGAGCTTGGTGGCGCGGTCGCGGCGCTTCACCGCCTCGAACAGCTCGGGCGTCTCGTCGATGAAGCGGGTGGTGTAGCTCGCGTCGCGGAATTTCGGGTGGCTGATGACGTTTTCGAGAAAGGCCAGGTTGGTGGCGACGCCGCGGATGCGGAACTCGCGGAGCGCCCTGTCCATGCGGGCGATCGCCTCCTCCGGCGAGGGCGCCCAGGCAGTGACCTTCTCCAGAAGCGGATCGTAGAAGCGGGTGATGACCGCGCCGGAATAAGCGGTGCCGCCGTCGAGGCGGATGCCGAAGCCGGTGGCGCCGCGATAGGCGGTGATACGGCCGTAGTCGGGGATGAAGTTCTGCTCCGGATCCTCGGTGGTGATCCGGCATTGGAGCGCGTTGCCGTTCAGCTGGATCTCGCCCTGGCGCGGCACCCCGGAAGCCGGATCGCCGATTTCGGCCCCGGCGGCGATCCTGATCTGCGCCTTGACGATATCGATGCCGGTCACCTCCTCGGTGACGGTATGCTCGACCTGGATGCGCGGATTGACCTCGATGAAATGGAAGGCGCCGGTATCGGCATCCATCAGGAACTCGACCGTCCCTGCCCCGGCATAGTTGGCGGCATGGGCGATGGAGACGGCGTAGCTCGCGAGCTCCTGGCGCCGTTCGGCGTCGAGATAGGGCGCCGGGGCCCGCTCCACGACCTTCTGATGGCGGCGCTGCACCGTGCAGTCGCGCTCGAAGAGATGGACGATGGAACCGTGTTGGTCGGCGAGGATCTGGACCTCGACGTGGCGGGCGCGCTCGACCAGCTTTTCGAGATAGACCTCGTCGCGTCCGAAGGCCGCCTTGGCCTCGCGCCGGGCCGCCTCGAGGTCGTGGCGAAGTGTCTCGGCATCCGGGATGACCCGCATGCCGCGCCCGCCGCCGCCCCATGACGCCTTCAGCATCAGCGGGTAGCCGACCTCAGCCGCGATGCGGACAACCGCGTCCTCGTCGTCCGGCAGCGGTTCGCTCGCCGGCATCACCGGAACGCCGACCGACACGGCCAGCTCGCGCGCCGATACCTTGTCGCCGAGGCTGCGCATGGTCTCCGGGCTCGGCCCGATGAAGGTGATGCCCGCCGCCGCGCAGGCGGTGGCGAAATCGGGATTCTCCGACAGGAAGCCATAGCCCGGATGAATGGCGTCGGCCCGCGATTCGCGGGCAACGCGGATGATCTCGGGGATCGACAGATACGCCTCGATCGGACCCAGCCCCCGGCCGATCTGGTAGGCTTCGTCGGCCTTGAAGCGGTGAAGCGCGAGCTTGTCCTCTTCCGAGAAAACCGCGACCGTCTTCATGCCAAGCTCGTTGGCGGCCCGGAAGACGCGGATGGCGATCTCGGAGCGATTGGCGACGAGGATTTTTCTGATCGGCACGAACGGCCCCGGACATTGAGGTGAAAGAAATCAGGCGGAAAGCCGCCTATTACGCCATATTGTGCGCTTGCGAAGGCTGCCTGTGCAAGTGCGAAGGGAATGTCGAAAATGCCATGTCGGTCTGTCCGGCGGCCCCGCGATCGTGCACAGTGGCGCACCGATCCCAAACGGAGAGTCGCCCATGCCGGAAATCATCGTCTACGCCGCCGAAGGCCGCACGCCCGAGCAAAAGAAAGGCCTGATGAAGGACCTCACCGAAGCGATGGTGAAGAATTTCGGGGTCAAGGCCGAGGTGGTCACTGTCCAGATCATCGAGGCGCCGAAAATCAACAAGGCAAAGGGCGGCATCCCGTTCAGCGAGCGGTGAGAGGTGCAGGGCGGCGCCCGGCATCATGATCACCGTCTTCGGCTCCATCAACGTCGACCTCGTTTGCCGGGTGGCGAAATCGCCGCTCCCCGGCGAGACCGTGCTCGGCTCCGACTATCAGCTCATTCCCGGCGGCAAGGGCGCCAACCAGGCGCTTGCCGCGCGGCGCGCCGGCGCAAAGGTGCGCCTCGTCGGCGCCATCGGCGACGACGACATCGGCAAAACCGCGCTGATCGAGCTCGAACCCGCCGGCGTCGACCTCGCCTGTGTCGCCCATCGTCACGGCACCACCGGCGTTGCCATCATCACCGTCGACGACAAGGGCGAGAACACGATCGTCGTCTCGCCGGGCGCCAACGCCACCGCCAGCGCCACGCAGGTTCCGGCCGGCGCCTTCTCGCCGGGCGACACGCTCCTCCTCCAGATGGAAGTGCCCTACGCGGAGAGCATGAAGGTGGCGCGGGCCGCCCGCGAGGCCGGCGCCAGGGTCGTGCTGTCGGTCGCCCCATTCACGCCGGTCACCCCGCTGGAGCTCGCGCCGGTGTCGGTGATCATCGTCAACGAGCACGAGGCGGCCGATTTCGCCCGCCATCTCGGGCTGGCTGCCCACGGCGACCAGGCCGTGGTGACGGCCCTTGCCCGTCGCCTCGATCGGACGGTGATCGCCACCCTCGGGCCGGAAGGCGCGGTGGCCAGTGGCCCGGAAGGGCTGATCCGCGTCCCGGCCGTCACCGTTACGCCGGTCGACACCACCGGCGCGGGCGACGCCTTTGCCGGAGTGCTGGCCGCGTTTCTCGATGAGGGCGCCGACCTCGGTACGGCATTGGCCAAGGCCGCGATCGCCGGCTCCCTCGCCTGCACCAAGGCGGGCGCCCAGCCGAGCTTCCCGACCCGCGCGGAGATCGAGGAAGCAGCCCGCAGCCCGTCACCGGGTAAATGAGCGAAGCGCACGACCACTGGCAGCGTGTGTTCACCACGAAGACCGATGCCGAGGTGAGCTGGTACCAGCCGCGCCCCAGGCTTTCGCTCGAGCTGATCGCCGCGGCCGCGCCGAGCCGCATCACCGGCGTCATCGACGTCGGCGGCGGAACCTCGACGCTCGTCGCCGATTTGCTCGCGGCCGGCTATGGTGACCTCACCGTCCTCGACATTTCCGAAGCTGCGCTGGCGCGATCCCGGGCGCGGCTTGGCGGTGATGCCGACAAGGTGGTTTGGATCGCGGCGGACGTCACCCGATGGTCGCCGGAAAGGCGCTGGGGCGTCTGGCACGACCGGGCCGCATTCCACTTCCTCACCGACGCCGAGCGGCAGGACGCCTACATCAAGGCGATGACCGAGGCGACCGCGCCGAACGCGACCGTGATCGTCGCGACCTTCGCGCTCGACGGACCGGAGCGATGCAGCGGGCTGCCCGTCCAGCGCTACAGCCCCGCAACCCTTGCTGCCCGCTTCGGGCCGGAGTTCACGCTGATCTCTGGCCGGTCGGAGGATCATGTGACGCCGACCGGCGCGGTCCAGCGCTTCTCCTACGCCGTGTTCCGGCGGCAGATCCCGGATCCCCTGCCCTCAACCACCTCATCCTGACCCCACTCCCCGCCGACCCCGAACGGCCCCCAGAGCGCGGAGCCAAAACCGACCCGCCTCTCACGCCCCATACCGATGCGGACAACAAAAAATGTTATCCCCGCACATCGGCCGGCCCTCATAATGGGCGCCGTCCTCGCTCGTTGAGGGGCGCCGTCCGGAGGCGTCTTGATGTGCGGAGCGGGGAGCGGCGCCTGCCGGTTCGCATTCGCAAGGCGGATCGTCGGGAGGCCTCTGCAAGTAGCCCGCCGGCATTACGACCGGCTGTGGGACATGACCCACCTTAAGGGCGGCAGGCGGCGCAAGCCCCGGCAACGGGGAAAGGCGCCGCCGGGATCGGCAACGATGCCCTGCCGTGCCGGAGCGTGAAAGCGGAGTGCCAAAAGTCGCCGCGGCGGGCGCTGGACCGAGCGCCCAATTTGCTTCCGGCTCGCTGGCCGGAGGCGTGCGTGGCGTTCATCCAGCGCCCGCCACCCCTCGCGCCTCACGGCGCGAAGGTCTTGCGTAGGGTAGGCAAAGCGGCGAAGCCGCATGCCCACGCGGAAGGGACGCAACGCAAACCCCGGCTCGTTCGCGAGGGCGGCAACGATGGAGCGTGTCCTGATGCACGGCGATCCCATTCACTCAACGAGTCATCCCCGGCGAGCGCCGGAGGCGCGAGGAAAGGGGACCCAGTATCCGCCGTCGGAGCAGAACGAAGCGCGGTCAGTGTTTCCGGGGCGCCAGCAGGCAACGACGGAGCGTGTCCTGATACAGAGCGATGCCCCACCCTGCACCTGTCGGCTCGGAAAAGGTCGCGCCGGTGTTGATCGGCCCCGCGAAGAGCCTGGCTTGCCCACGACGGCCTCATAGGCCCGGCACGAATAATGAAGACGCCGCCACGGATTGACCAGGCGGAGTCGACCGGGCCGGCCTGAATCCCTGTACGAAACGGGGCACGCTCCCTTATATTGGCCAGCCCCGCGCAGGAACCGCGCCGATCGCCTCTCTGAGGAAGAAAAATAGCCATGGCCGCACCCACCGATACCACCGTCGTGCCGATGCAAGGACTGTCCGAGCGCGCGAAAAACCCCCGCGTCCTCCGACTCCACGCCGACGACAATCTGATCGTCTCCATCGACCCGATCCTGCCCGGCGCGGTCGCCGAAGGGGTGACGGCCGTCTCCCGCGTGCCCAAGGGTCACAAGATGGCGACGGTCGATATCGCCGAAGGAGCGCCGGTGCTGAAGTTTGGCCAGATCATCGGCTTCGCCACGGCACCGATCCGCGCCGGCGAGCATATCCACACGCATAATTGCGGCGTCCACGATTTCGAGCGCGACTATCGGTTCGCCGAAGCCGCCAAAGAGGAGAAGATTCTGCCGGAAGCGGAGCGCCGGACCTTCGAGGGCTATCGCCGCGCCAGCGGCAAGGTCGGCACGCGGAACTATATCGGCGTGCTCACCAGCGTGAATTGCTCGGCTTCGGTCGCCCGCTTCATCGCGGACGCCTTCAATCGCTCCGACATCCTCGCCGATTATCCGAACATCGACGGCGTGGTTCCCTTCGTTCAGGGGTCCGGCTGCGGCATGGCCGGCAAGGGGTCGGAAGGTTTCGAGGTGATGCAGCGGACCGAGTGGGGCTACGCCACGCACCCGAATATCGTCGGCACGCTGATGGTCGGCCTCGGCTGCGAGGTGATGCAGATCCCCGGTCTTGTCGAGGACTACGGGCTGAAAGAGAACGCGATGTTCCGCACCATGACCATCCAGGCGACGGGCGGCACGCGGAAGACGATCGACCGCGGCGTCGCCATGATCAAGGAGATGCTGCCGGCGGCGAATGCCGTGAAGCGCGAGACGGTGCCGGTCTCCGAGCTGATGCTGGCGCTCCAGTGCGGCGGCTCCGACGGCTATTCCGGCATCACCGCCAACCCGGCCCTCGGCCGCGCCGCCGACCTCCTTGTCGAGCAGGGCGGCACCGCGGTCCTCTGCGAGACGCCGGAGATCTACGGGGCGGAGCACCTCTTGACCCGCCGGGCCGCGACCCGCGAGGTCGGCGAGAAGCTGGTCGACATCATCCGGTGGTGGGAGGACTACACGGCGCGGAACAAGGGCGAGATGAACAACAACCCGTCGCCCGGCAACAAGGCCGGCGGGCTCACCACGATCCTCGAGAAGTCGCTGGGGGCGGCGGCGAAGGGCGGAACCACCACACTCCGCGGCGTCTTTCACTATGCCGAGCCGATCACCACGCGGGGCTTCGTCTTCATGGATTCCCCCGGCTACGACCCGGTCGGCGTCACCGGCCAGGTGGCCTCCGGCTGCAACCTCATCTGCTTCACCACCGGCCGCGGCTCGGCCTTCGGCTTCAAGCCGTCGCCGTCGATCAAGCTCGCCACCAACAACGACACCTTCGAGCGCCAGGAAGAGGACATGGACATCAACTGCGGCGACATCCTCGACGGCGTCACCATCGAGGAGAAGGGCCGGCAGATCTTCGAGACGGTCATCGCCGTCGCCTCCGGCAAGCGCAGCAAGTCGGAGGAGTTCGGCTACGGCGACAATGAGTTCGTACCCTGGCAGATCGGCGCGGTAATGTAGTGAGCCAGGTCCGCCCGCAACCGCTGATCGCGGTCGGCGACGTGGAGGCGTCAAGCCGCTGGTATCGCCGGCTGCTTGACGCGGACAGCGGTCATGGCGGCGCCATCTACGAACGGATCGAGAAAGATAGCGAACTGATCCTTCAGCTTCATGCCTGGGAGGCCGAAAACCATCCCAATCTGGTCGACCGCAGCGCCGTCCCCCCCGGTCACGGCGTGCTCTTGTGGTTCCACGACCCGAATTTCGACGAGGCGGTCGCCCGCGTCCGCGAGCTCGGCGCCGAGATCGTCCTCGACGTTTTCGTCAACCCCAATGCTCGCCAACGCGAGATATGGCTGAAGGATCCCGACGGCTACACCGTTGTCATCGCCGGAAGCCCGGGCGACCGCGGCTGACCGCCGTGGCAGGCCGCGCGGCAGCCATGCGCCGGAAGGGATTTCCGGTCGCGGCTTTTTGTGGTTAGGTCGCGGCCCTCGAAACAGTCGTTCGCGGTCGCCCGCAGCCCACCCACCTTATCCCGTCCGATGAACACCCAGGACACCCAACTGGCCCGCGCCGGCCAGGTCACCGCCATCACGACGCTGGCCGCGATCAGCCTGGCGCATTTCCTCAACGACATGATGCAGTCGTTGCTGCCGGCGATCTATCCGATCCTGAAGCAGTCCTTCCACCTCAACTTCACCCAGATCGGCATCATCACCCTCGCCTTCCAATTCACCGCCTCGCTGCTGCAGCCGGTGATCGGGCTCTACACCGATCGCTGGCCGAAGCCCTATTCGCTGACTTTCGGCATGGCCTGCACCCTCTGCGGTCTGATTCTGCTTTCGGTCGCACCGAACTACACGGTTATCGTCGTCGGTGCTGCAATGGTGGGGTTCGGCTCGGCCGTGTTCCATCCCGAGTCGTCGCGTGTCGCCCGCCTTGCCTCGGGCGGACGCTATGGCCTCGCCCAGTCGGTCTTCCAGGTCGGCGGCAATGCCGGCACCGCCGTTGGTCCCCTGCTAGCCGCGCTGATCGTCGTACCGTTCGGACAGTCCAGCATCGCCTGGTTCTGCGTCGCGGCCCTTCTCGGCATGATCGTCCTTTTCAATGTCGGCACCTGGTACCGGCACAAGCTACCCGAGGTGGCGGCGGCAAGGCGCGCGTCCGCCACAACGCTCCACCTCCCCGGCCGACGGGTGACGTTCGCGCTCGTCATCCTGGCGGCGCTGATCTTTTCGAAATTCATCTATCTGAGCAGCCTGACGAGCTACTACACCTTCTACCTGATCGACCGCTTCGCCGTTTCGGTGCAGCAATCGCAGATCTTGCTCTTCGTCTTCCTTTTCGCGGTCGCCGCCGGAACGGTTGCCGGCGGCATCATCGGCGATCGTTACGGCCGCAAGCTCGTCATCTGGTTCTCGATCCTCGGCGTTCTGCCCTTCACCCTCGCGTTGCCTCACGTCGGCCTCTTCTGGACGGTAGCGCTGTCGATCGTCATCGGCCTGATCCTCGCGTCGGCCTTTTCGGCGATCGTGGTCATGGGCCACACCCTCCTGCCCAACCGGATCGGCATGATCTCCGGGATATTCTTCGGCCTCGCCTTCGGCATCGGCGGGATCGGCGCCGCAACCCTCGGCATGCTCGCCGACGCCACCAGCATCGAGTACGTCTTCAAGGTCTGCTCCTACCTGCCCGCCGTCGGACTGCTCACCGTGTTCCTCCCCAACGTCGATGGACGGCGCTGGCGGTTGGCACGCGTCGGTGAACCGGGTTGACCCACTTCATTTGCCGTCAATGCGGCACGCAATTCGCCCAATCCGCGGCGCCGCCGGATCGCTGTCCGATCTGCGACGAGGAGCGGCAATACATACGCTGGGCGGGACAGGACTGGCTCACCCTTGACGAGCTTCGCCGGACGCACACGATCAAGGTCGCCGACGAGGCGGAGAACATCACCGGCATCGGGGCGGAGCCGGCCTTCGCCATCAATCAGCGGGCGCTCCTCCTCCAGTCGCCGGCCGGGAACATGCTGTGGGATTGCGTGGCCCTCGTTACCAACGAGGCGATCGCCGAGATCGAGGGCCGCGGCGGGCTGACCGCGATCGCCATCTCGCACCCCCATTACTATACGAGCATGGTGGAGTGGAGCGAGGCGCTCGGCGGCGTGCCGATCTATCTCCACGCCGACGACCGGCAATGGGTGATGCGCCCGAGCCCGCTCATTCGTCACTGGACGGGCGAGACGCTCGCGGTCAACGCGGAGATGACGCTGATCCGCTGCGGCGGCCATTTCGCCGGCGGGACCGTGCTCCACTGGCCGGCGGCACTCGGCGGACGCGGCGCGCTGATGAGCGGCGACATTGTCATGGTCGCCGCCGATCGCCGCCACATGAGCTTCATGTACAGCTACCCGAACTACATCCCGCTGAACCGACGCAAGGTCGAGGCAATCGCCGCGGCGCTTGGCCCATACGCCTTCGACGCCGTATTCGGCGCCTGGTGGAATCAGATCGTGTACAGCGACGCCAAAGCAGCCCTCAACCGTTCGGTCGAGCGTTACCTCAGAGCCATCGCCGAATGATCGGGAGTGGCGGCGGCCGCCGGACGACCGCCGCCAGGCTTGCCGCTTACATCTGCGAGGTTTGCACCGACGTGGCGGTCATCTGGCCGTTGTCGCCCTGCTGATATTCGATCGTCACCTGGTCGCCGACCTTCAGCGAAGCGGCGTCGACGCTCGTCGGAAGCTTGAAGGTATCGCCGCTGTCGAGGGTCACGGTTCCTCCCGACGCATCGATGCTGGCGATGGTTCCCTTCGCCTCTTCGGCGAGAGCGCCCAAGGACGACATTGCGAGAAAGGCAGCCGTGCTCGCTGCGACCATCAATTTGCGCATTTTGGACACCTCTTGCTGGTGGGACCGTCCCGCGGCATTCGTCGCACCGACGGCCCGACACCCCCGAGCCGAACCATCAACGCGACAGGGACCTGTCCGTTCCAAGAAAATATCGTCGATGCGCTTTTTCTTATTGGTCGGGCAGACCGCCGGACACGACGAAGGCCGAAGCCCAACTCCCGGCCAGATTGACCAGGGCCTCGAACGCCCGCGCGTCACCGCCGGTATCGATCGACGTCGCATAGAGAGGCGCCTGAAGAATGACCCGCAACTCGGCGAACTGGCCGCAGGACTTCGCCGTCTTCAATTCGTCATAGGCCTTCAGGGCCGCGTCCGCACCCGTCTCGCGGGCATGAACCAGTTTCTCGGCGAATGATTGGGAGACGCAAAGCACCCAGTTGCGCACCACCATCTCGGTGTCGAGCTTGTAGTCGGGCGGCAGCGTGACGGGCGAGATCAGACTCGGCGTTGGATCGGACCCCGCCGGCCCGATGTCGACGGGCGCTGCGGCCCAACCGGGCGAGGAAAGAAGAACTGCCGCGGAAATCGCCGCCGCGGCGCACGGATGCCAGCGATATGTCATCTCAGCCCTCGTCGGGGAACGATCCCAACCGGGATTGCCGCTCCCGAAAGTCACCCCGAATCGCAAGCTTAGAGATGTCGATCCCACCGAGCAACGCGCCGGGTCACTGCGCCACACTCTGTTGCATAATTGCCAGACAGGGCTCGATTGACGGACTTGACGCCGTGCTGTCGAGACTGACACTGACGCCCTCACTATTCGGGGAATCTCCATGCCGCTCGATATCCGTTCCACCTTTGCCCTGCCTGACGACTCGGACGACGCGACGCTGGTCGGGCGGATCTGGCGGCCGGATCGGGAAGGTCCGTCGGTAGTCGCCCTGCACGGGGCGGAACTGGTGGACATCAGCGCTGCCGTCGCGACGATGAGCGACCTCTGCGAGATGCCGGAACCTGCCGCCTTCGCGCATGACGCGTCGGGTGAGCCGGTCGGTCTGCTCGCCGACATCCTCGCCAACACGCCGCGCGAGCGCCGCGACGCCCGGAAGCCGTGGCTGCTTGCGCCCGTCGACCTGCAGGCCGTCAAGGCGGCGGGCGTGACCTTTGCCGTATCGATGCTCGAACGCGTCATCGAGGAGCAGGCCCGCGGTGTCCCCGACCGAGCGGCGGCGATCCGCACCGAGATGCAGGCGGCGATCGGCGACGATCTTGCCCGGCTCCAGCCCGGCTCGGATCAGGCGATGGCCCTCAAGCAGCTCCTCATCGACAAGGGCATGTGGTCGCAATATCTCGAGGTCGGCATCGGCCCCGACGCCGAGGTCTTCACCAAGGCGCCGCCGATGGCGGCCGTCGGCCACCTGGCGGAGATCGGCATTCGCGCCGATTCCACCTGGAACAACCCTGAGCCCGAGGTTGCGCTTGTCGCCGCCTCATCCGGCGCCATCGTCGGTGCGACGCTCGGCAACGACGTCAATCTCCGCGACTTCGAGGGCCGTTCGGCGCTGCTGCTCGGCAAGGCCAAGGACAACAACGCCAGTGCCTCGCTCGGCCCGTTCCTTCGCCTGTTCGACGCCCGCTTCACCCTCGACGATGTGCGGCGCGCGGAAATCCACCTGACGGTCGAGGGTCGCGACGGCTATCGGCTCACCGGGGCGAGCGCAATGAGCAGGATCAGCAGGCACCCCGCCGACCTGATGGCCTCCACCATCGGCACCAACCACCAGTATCCGGACGGTGTCGTGCTCTATCTCGGCACCATGTTCGCGCCGGTCGAGGATCGCGACGCCGCCGGCCAGGGCTTCACCCACAAGGTCGGCGACATCGTCACCATCGCCTCGCCGAAGCTCGGCCGTCTCTCCAATCTGGTCGTCCACTGCGGCGACGCCGAACCGTGGACGTTCGGCGCGCGGGCGCTGATGCGGAATCTCGCGAAGCGCAGATTGATCTAAAGCATTTTCAGGAAAAGTGTGCGCACTTTTCCGCCCGGAAAATGCGAAGAATCAAAGAGCTGGAGCGAAGCCCCCAATTCAATCAGAACGGACTTTGCTCTGGCGGCCGGCCGATGCCGCGTCGACGCGCTCGTGGTAGCGCTGGAAATCGCGGTTGACCGAACCCACGCGCGGAGCGCCAAGCGTCATGTCGTTCACTCCGCCGCCGCCAACATCTCCTCCTCGATCAGCCGCCGGCTGATCTTGCCGCTCTCTGTCTTGGGTAGCTCGTCGCGGAACTCGACAAACTTCGGCACCATGAAATCTTCGAGGCTTTTGGCGCAGTGGCGAATCACGTCCTGCTCGCTGAGCTCCGCCCCGGCAGAGAGCGCCACCACCGCCTTGATGGCATGGCCGAGGATCGGGTCGGGCACGCCGATCACCGCCGCCTCGGCAATGCCGGGCAGCGCGTAGAGAACCGTCTCGACCTCCTTCGGCGCGACCTTCTCGCCGCACGCCTTGATGATGTCGTCCTTACGACCGATGAAATAGAGGAAGCCGTCCTCGTCGGCGCGGAAATAGTCGCCCGTATGGAGAACCTTTTCCCAGGGGAAGGGTCCGGGTTTCAGCGCCTTGTCGGTCGCCTCCGGATTCTCCCAATAGCCCCGCATGACGTGCGGACCCCGGATGACCAGTTCGCCGACGATGCCGGGTCCGACGCGGCGGCCGGATTCGTCGACCACAAAGGCCTCGGTGCCCGGAATGGCGATGCCGACCGAGCCGGGCCGGCGCGGGAGCTCCGCCGGCGGCAGATAGGTGCAGCGCTTGCATTCGGTGAGACCGTACATCGAATAGATGCGTGCCGACGGGAACAGAGCCTGCAGCCGCTCGATATGCGCCGGCGGCAGTGCCGCGGCAGTGTTGGTGACATAGCGGAGATGCGGGAAGCGGCCGGGCGCCAGCTCGCGCACCTGAAGAAGGAGCGCCGCCATGGTCGGCACCAGTGGCAGCCCGGTCACCTTCTCCTCGGCGAGCCGATTGAGGATGACGTGCGGGGAGGCGAACGACTTCTCGAGAACCAGCGTCGCGCCGATCTTCGCCGCCATCAGCGCCTGATAGAGGCCGTAGTCGAAGGAGATCGGTAGCGCGGCGATGATGACGTCGTCCTCGCGATTTTCCAGATAGCTGGTGATGGAGCCGGCCACCGCCGCGACGTTTTGGTGAGTCATCATCACGCCCTTCGGCAAACCGGTCGACCCCGAGGTGTAGACGAGCATGGCAAGGTCGAGCGATATCCCCGCCGGTGGCAGCGATACCGGATCGGGACAGGCGATAGCGTCCTCGAGTGAGAGGCACCCCGTTGCCGCCGGAGCCTTGCCGCCGCCGGCGAGCACGACGAGCTTGACCGAGGGTGCGTCGGCCATCGCCCGCGCGGCGGTCGCGGCGATGCGTGCCTGGGTGATCGCCGCGGCGGCTCGGCAATTGTTGAGCACGAAGGCCAGCTTGTCGGCCTTGGTCGAAGGATTGATCGGGCTGAACACCGCGCCGGCCTTGAGAACGGCGAAGATCGAGACCACCGCTTCCCAAGCGTTTTCCATGAACACGACGACCCGGTCGCCACGCGCGACGCCGCGAGCGATCAGGGCGCCCGCGAGACGATCGGACATTCGATCGAGCTCGGCGAAGCTCAGCCGCTTCTTTCCGGCAACGATCGCCGTCTTGTCGGGCAGCCGCGAAGCGCTGTCGGTAAGGAACTGCTCGACCCGCATTGACCCCGTTTACTCCTTGATCTCGTATTCCGGTCAGGCCGCGACCGCTGTCGACGAAACCTGCTTGCCGATCAGATCGGCCGCGATCGCATTGGTCGAATCGAGGTTCTCGGGAACGACCTCCGGCCAGCGATGGGGAACCGCCATGACCTCGCGGCAGACCAACGGTCTTGCCGGTTCTCGAGCCTGCCGGGTTCCGAAAAGGCCAGCGATGCCGCACATTCTGGCGAGTTCCCGAAGTTTTCGCCTGCGACGGATGTTCAGCGCAGAGGCGTCGCAACGGACGCTATCGGGACGTTCCTGAACTTACAAAGCAGAACAATAGATAAAGTAAATTTTAAACATTTGTTTGCAGGTATTAGGGTTAACGATTTCTTTGCCTGCCCGCCTCTGCTGCTTAGACGAATCTGCCGCCGATCAGCGGCGAGCAGCGCGCGCCGGCCAACCCGGCAATCGGCGCCTTGCTGGCGTGAACGGCGGCGCCGGGAAGGGTCAAATACGTGGCCGACGCCCGTGCCTTCACACCGTTTTCAGCATGCCGCCGTCGACGAAATAGGTCGAGCCGACGCTGTAGGTCGCCTTGTCCGAGCAGAGGAACACGAAAAAATGGGCGAGTTCCTCGGCGCTCGCGAAGCGCTTGATCGCCGCATATTCCTCGGCGACGCCCCTGAGGTGCCCCCGCCAGTCGCCGCCGCTGTCGGCGGTCAACTGCTTGGCGGTCTTCACCCAGTCCGGCGTCTGGATCAGGCCGGGATTGATGCAGTTGACCCGGACGTTGTCCTTGATCACCTCGGTCGCCAGGGTCTTGGAGAACATCATCAGCGCGGCCTTGGTGGTGTTGTAGATGGGCTCGTACCAGAGTGGCTGCACCGCGCAGATCGAGGCGTTGTTGAGGACGACGCCGCCACCGCGCTTGGTCATCGACGGCACCAGACCGCGCGCCAGCCGCACCGCGGCCATGACGTGCAGATCCCAGTAGTATTGCCACTTGTCGTCCGGCGCTTCCATGATCGTCTCGTTCGATCCGGTGCCGGCGTTGTTGACGAGAATGTCGGTGCCGCCGAAATCCCTCTCGGTCGTGGCGATCAGATCGTTGCAGCCGGCAGCAGTCGCGACATCGCAAGCGACCGCGCTCGTCCTCACCCCATGGCGCTTCGCCACGCGCTCGGCTTCCTCTGCCAGGCGATCGCCGTGCCGCGCCGCCATGACGATATTGGCGCCCTCGGCCGCCAATCCCTCGGCGACCGCCAATCCGATGCCGACGCTGGCGCCGGTGATCACCGCGACCTTGTCGCGCAATCCGAGATCCATGACCTCCCCCTGATCTGTGTTGAGTGGCGAATAGCGGCCGACCGGTCAGGCGGGTTCGCCGTCCACCCTGATCTGCAGCTTGACGTCCTTCGGCCGACCTTCCGCCGCGCGCTCGAAGGCGGCGATGCTCTCGCCGAACGGGAAGGTCTCCGACACCAGCGGCTTGAGGTCGACCTTGCCCGAGGCGATCATGGCGATGGCGCGATCGTAGACGTTGGCGTAACGGAAGACCGTCTCGACGCGGATCTCCTTCGCGGCCGCCGAAACAACATCGAAAGCGACAGGCCCGACCGGCATGCCGACGAGGACCAGACAGCCGCCCGGCCGCGGCAAGGCGAAAATCCCGTCGAACGCCTTGGGGCTGCCGCTCGCCTCGAACACGATATCGGCCCCCCACCCGTCGCTCGCCTCCATCACCGCCTCGGCAAGCTTCTTCCTGGTGATGTCGACGGGGATGACGCCGGGATACTGCACGGCGATCTCGAGCTTGGCAGCCAGTAGATCGGCGATGATCACCCGGCTGCAGCCGCCGGCGAGCGCGGCGAGCGCCACCATGATGCCGATCGGTCCGGCGCCGATCACCACCGCCAGATCGCCCGGCGCGATCTTCGCCTTCGATGCCGCCTGCAAGCCGACGGCAAACGGCTCGACCATCGCCGCCTCGGCGAAAGAGACATTGTCGGGCAGCTTGAAGGTGAATGCCGCCGGATGAACGACATAGGGCGTCAGGCACCCATGAATCGGCGGCGTCGCCCAGAAGGTGACGCTCGGATCGACATTGTAGAGGCCGAGCTTGGTGGCGCGCGAGTTCATGTCCGGGATACCCGGCTCCATGCACACCCGGTCGCCCACCTTGAGCGAGGTGACACGCGAACCAACCTCCACGATGACGCCGGAGGCTTCGTGGCCGAGCACCATCGGCTCGCGGACGACGAACGGCCCGATCCGGCCGTGGGTGTAGTAGTGAACGTCGCTGCCGCAGATGCCCACCGTGTGGATCTTGATCCGGACGTCGTCGGGGCCGACGTCCTGGGCGAGGTCGATGTCGCGGAGCGACAGTTCGCGTTGGCGTTCGAGAACGAGCGCGCGCATGGCCGTTCACCCCCCTTCTTGTGCATCGATCCCGGTCGAATATCGGGTCGAATCGGGCGTTTCAGGCCGCCTGCAGCTCCGTCATCGGGGGCGGCTCCATGGCGCCGGTCATGATGGCGACGGCGTCCGACATGGAATAGTCGCGCGGATTGATCACCGCGATGCGGCGGCCCAGCCGATGGATGTGGATACGGTCGGCGACCTCGAAGACGTGGGGCATGTTGTGGCTGATCAGGATGATCGGCAGTCCGCGCCGCTTGATTTCGAGCATCAGTTCGAGCACCCGGCGCGACTCCTTGACACCGAGCGCCGCGGTGGGTTCGTCCATGATGATGACCCGGCTGCCGAAGGCAGCGGCCCGCGCCACCGCCACGCCTTGGCGCTGACCACCGGACAGCGTTTCGACCTGCTGCTTGATGTTCTGGATGGTCGCCAGCCCAAGGGCGCTGAGATGCTCGCGCGCTTGCTTCTGCATGGCCGAGCGGTCGAGCAGCCTGAACCATTGCCCGAGCGCCCCGCCTTTCCGCACTTCCCGGCCGAGAAACAGGTTGTCGGCGATCGTCAGGGCCGGCGCCAGAGCGAGGTCCTGATAGACGGTCTCGATGCCGGCCGCCCGCGCGTCGAGCGGCGTCCGGAAATGGACTGGCTTGCCGTCCAGCAGCACCTGCCCCGAATCCGGGATGATGGCGCCGGCGAGCACCTTGATCAGCGTCGACTTGCCCGCCCCGTTGTCGCCGATGACGCCGAGGATCTCGTTGGGCAAGAGGTCGAAGTCGGCGTGGTCGAGCGCGGTGACGCGGCCGAACCGCTTGACGATATTGCGCGCCTGCAGGATTGGGCGCTCGGCTTCCGCGCTCATACCGCGATCCTCCGGATCCACTGATCGATGGCGACGGCGACGATGATCAGAACGCCGACGGTGAATTCCTGCCAGAGGGCGTCGAGGCCAGCGAGCGCCAGACCGTTGCGGAAGAGGCCGACGATCAGCGCGCCGATCAGCGTCCCGACGATCGAGCCCCGCCCGCCGAACAGGCTGGTGCCGCCGATCACCACGGCGGTGATCGAATCGAGATTGGCCGTTTGACCGGAGAGCGGACTGACCGCGCCGATGCGTCCGATGAGGACCCACCCCCCAATGGCGCAGATGAGCCCGGCGATCGTGTAGACGGCGATGAGGGTGCGGTTGGTGTTGATGCCGGCGAGCCGTGCCGCGTCGGGATCATCACCGGTCGCGTAAATGTGGCGGCCGAAGGCGGTGCGATTGAGGACGTACCAGATCAGCGCCGCCACCAGCAGCATCAGGATCGATCCATAGGTCAGCCGCGCCGCGCCGATCGGGATGGCGGTGCCGGTCCACTGCAGAAACGCGGCAACCGCCTCGACGTCCTGCTGCCGCAGCGTCTCGCTTCGCGAATAGAACAAGACGAGCGCGCCGAATATGCTCCACGTGCCCAGCGTGACGATGAACGGTGGCAGCTTCAGCCGCGTCACCAGGAGGCCGTTGACATAGCCGCAGGCCATGCCGGTCATGAGGCCGATGGGGAAGGAGAGCTCGACCGGAACACCGCTCTTTACCGCAAGGCGGCCCATGACGATCGACGACAGCAGCATGATCGCACCGACCGAAAGGTCGATGCCGGCGGTGAGGATGATCAGGGTCTGGGCGATGCCCAATGTGCCGATGATCGTCACCTGCTGGAGGACGAGCGACAGGTTGAACGGTGCGATGAAGCGCGAGCCGACCAGCAGGTAGAACACCAGGATCCCAGCCAGAAGAACGATGAAGGGGATGGTGGTCGGATAGGCGTGTAGGAATTGCTGGATGCGCCTCAGCGGCGTCTGTTTTTCCTCTTCGAAGACGACTGCGTCGTCCCGGCCGGGAAGCACCCGTTCGTACTCGGCCGCGCCGCCACGTGTCGCGTTTGTACTGGTCATCCCCCCAACCCTGCCCTCCCGGAGACAAGGACGGGAAGGGCAACCGCCGCGGTTGCCCTTCCCTTTGTTTGCGGCAGTCTAAGCTAACTTCGGTGCGAAATCAGCCCCAGCAGAGCTTCAGGCCCTCGTCGACGCTGATCGACGGCACGCCGTCCACCGGCTTGGCCGTGATGAGCTGCGCCCCGGTGTCGAAGAAACCACCTTTCTCGACGCCGTCCGGCAGCTTGCCCGACGCGATCGCATCAAGCGCCATCGACGCCATCTTGTGCGGATATTGCTGCGAGGTGGCACCGATGATGCCGGCCTGGACGTTCTTGACGCCCGGGCAGCCGCCGTCGATCGAGACGACGAGCACCGAGCCGTCGTCCTTGCCGACCGCCTTCAGCGCTTCCCACGCGCCGGCCGCCGCCGGCTCGTTGATGGTGTAGACGAGGTTGATGTCTGGGCACTTCTGGAGAAGCGTCTCCATCGCCGTGCGGCCGCCGTCCTCGGCGCCGCCGGTCATCTCATGGCCGCAGATGCGGGCGTCGCTCTCGTCGCCGTAGTGGTTCGGATCCATCACGTCGATGCCGAAGCCCTGCATGAAGCCCTGGTCGCGCAAATAGTCGACTGTCGGCTGGTTCACGGCAAGGTCGAGCATGGCGATCTTGGCGTTGGCCGCCGCGTCGCCCATCGTCGCCTTCGCCCATTCGCCGATCAGCTGGCCGGCCTTGCGATTGTCGGTGGCGAAGGTGGCGTCGGCGGCGTCGATCGGGTCGAGCGGCGTATCGAGCACGATCACCATCAGGCCGGCGTCGCGCGCCTTCTTGACGGTCGGCACCATGGCGCTGGAGTCGCTCGGCACGATGGCGAAGCCCTTGGCGCCGGCGGCGATCAGGCCTTCGACCGCGGCGACCTGGCCTTCGTTGTCGCCGTCATACTTGCCGGCATAGCTCTGCAGCTCGATGCCGAGCTCCTTCGCCTTTTCCTGAGCGCCCTCGCGCATCTTGACGAAGAACGGATTGCCTTCGGTCTTGGTGATCAGACCGACGATGACATCGTCGGCAAAGGCTGGGGCCATGCCCAGAACGCCGAGCGCGACGGCACCGGCAATACAGGTTTTCAACGGATTGAATTTGGTACGCACATTTCCCTCCCTTAAGAGCGCAAAAGTCGGACCATGCAGGCCTCCCGGCGCCGCGACCCGACGTGACCGCCCGCAGCACCTCCTGCATCCGACAGCGAAACGACATACCAAGCGGCGGCCCATGTCAATATTAAATCGACTGGATTTACTTATTGACTCCGATCTTGTGTCAAACCATCGTCGCGGCCAAGACCCGTTGGCTTTTGAAAGCCGCTTGGGCGGGGCCAGCCGGGGCCGTCATGACCGCACATGAGGACCATAGCGACCGGATACGGGGCTCCAGCGCCGCGACCGAAGCCGCGCGACCCCACGCCGCCGACCTCTCCCGCGGCACCAATCAAAGCGGCGTCCGCCTCTATAACGAACGCCTGATCCTGTCGCTGATCCGCCGTCACGGTAGCTTGCCCAAGGCGGACATCGCCCGACGGACCGGCCTCTCGCCGCAGACCATCACGGTGATCATGCGCCAGCTCGAAGCCGACGAACTGGTCGTCAAGCTCGGCCGCCAGCGCGGCAAGATCGGCCAGCCGTCGGTTCCGTTCGCGCTCAATCCCGACGGCGCTCTGTCGCTCGGCCTGAAAATCGGGCGGCGCAGCAGCGACCTGGTCCTCATTGATCTCGTCGGAGGGTTGCGCGGATCGCTCCACGAACCCTACGCCTATCCGACGCTGGAGGGGATCCTGTCGTTCGCGACGAAAGGCATCGGCGAACTGACCGGCGGGCTGACGGCGGCGGAAGCCGATCGGGTTGCCGGTCTCGGCATCGCCGCACCGTTCGAGCTATGGAACTGGGAGCAGCAGATCGGCGCGCCGCGCGAGGTTCTCGATCAGTGGCGAAGCTTCGACATCGCGCAGGAGATCGCCGGCATATGCCCCTGGCGCATCTTCTTCTGCAACGACGCGACGGCCGCCTGCGGTGCCGAACTGGTCCTCGGCAATCCCGGCCAGTATCTCGACTTTCTCTATTTCTTCATCGGCTCCTTTGTCGGCGGCGGCGTCGTCCTCAACGGCAGCCTCTATCCCGGCCGGCGCGGCAATGCCGGAGCCGTCGGCTCGATGCCGGTTGCCGCGGTCGGTGGCAACGGCGCCCTCAGCTCGCAGCAGCTCATCCGCACCGCGTCGGTCTACGTCCTGCAGAACCGCCTGGCCGAGGCGGGCCGCGATCCTTCCGTCTTGTGGCAATCGCCCGACGACTGGGGCGACCTCGGCGAGCCACTCGAAACCTGGATCACCGAAGTGGCCGACAGCCTGGCCTTCGCCGTCGTCGCCGCCACCTCCATCGTCGACTTCCAGGCAGTTGTGGTCGACGGCGCCTGTCCGCCGGCGGTACGGACCCGCATCGTCGAGCGCCTCGCCGGCAAGGTCGAGGATTTCGATCGCCAGGGTCTGTCGCCCGTCGAGATCGTCGAGGGCACGATCGGCAGCGGCGCTCGCGCCATCGGCGGAGCCTGCCTGCCCCTTCTCGCCAATTTCGCCCGCGACCGCGATGTGCTCTTCAAAGAGACAATGTGAGCGGTATTTGCTAGGCGAATGAGGATGTCAGGGGGGATTCGCAAACGGCCATGATCGTCTGCTGCGGTGAAGCGCTCATCGACTTTCTGCCGCGTCAGGGCGAAGACGGCGCGGCCGTCTTCCAGCCGTTTGCCGGTGGCTCCGTCTTCAACGTGGCGATCGCCCTTGGCCGGCTCGGCGTCAGGACCGGCTTTCTCAGCGGCCTGTCCCGCGACTTCTTCGGCGCCAGCCTGGTCGACACCCTGCATGGCAGCAAGGTCGACACCAAGCTTTGCCTGTTCAGCGACCGGCCGACGACCCTCGCCTTCGTGTCGCTTGCCAACGGTCAGGCGCGCTATGCCTTCTTCGACGAGGGTTCCGCCGGCCGGATGCTCGACGCCGCCGACCTGCCGCCGGTGCCGGCGGAGGTGAACGGGCTGCATTTCGGCTCGATCAGCCTCGTCGCCGAGCCTTGCGGGTCGGCCTACGAAACGCTGATGCGGAACGAGAGCCCGGTCCGCGTGGTCTCGCTCGACCCCAACATCCGCCCCTCCTTGATCAAGAGCCGCGACGGCTACCTCGCCCGCCTCGCGCGGCTGGTGGAAATGGCGGACATCGTCAAGCTCAGCGACGACGATCTCGAATGGCTGGCGCCGGGTGCCCGCTTCGAGGATTTCGCCGCCGGCTGGATCAGGCGAGGCGCCAAGCTGGTCATTCTGACCCGCGGCGCCGACGGCGCACTCGCCGTCACCAAAAGGCTGCGCGTGTCGGTACCGGCCGTCGAGGTCACCGTCGCCGACACGATCGGCGCCGGCGACACCTTCTCGGCCGCGCTGCTTGCCCGCCTCGAAGCGCAACGCCTCCTCGCCAAGCGGGCGATTGCCGCGCTGACCGAGGCCGACCTCCACGGCCTGCTCGTCTACGCCGCCAAGGCGGCGTCGATCACCGCCTCGCGCCCCGGCGCCGACCCGCCCTGGCTAAAGGAGATGGAGTAGGCATTCATGGAAAAGACCTGGCGGTGGTTCGGTCCCAAGGACCCCATCCCGCTTGCCCATATCCGCGAGGCCGGCGCCACCGGCATCGTCACCGCCCTCCATCAGATCCCCGGCGGCACCGCCTGGGACGACGCGGCTGTCAGCGAGCGGAAAGCAACGATCGAGGCCGAAGGCTTGCGCTGGTCGGTGGTCGAGAGCATCCCGGTCACCAACGCCATCAAGGCGCGCACCACGGACTGGCGGCACGACGTCGAGGCGTGGAAGGACACGCTCCGCGCCCTCGGCCGGGTCGGCATCGACACGGTCTGCTACAACTTCATGCCGATCGTCGACTGGACCCGCACCGACCTTGCCTGGCCGCTGAAGTCGGGTTTCGCTCTCCGCTTCGACATCGTCGACTTCGCCGCTTATGACGCGTTCGTTCTGAAGCGCGCCGACGCGGCGGCGGACTATCGGCCGGAGGTGCTCGCCGACGCCGAGGCGCGGGTCGACGTCATGCCGGCGGCACGAAAAGAGGAGCTCGAGCGGATCATCCTCGCCGGCCTTCCCGGCTCGGATTTCGCCTACGACCGGGCGAAGTTCCTCGACCTCCTCAAGGTCTACGACCGCATGGGGCGTGATGAACTCTTCCAGAGCCTGAGCGAGTTCCTCGACGAGGTCGTTCCCGTCGCCGAGCAAAGCGGCATCCGCCTTGCCATCCACCCGGACGATCCGCCGATACCGCTGTTCGGCCTGCCGCGCATCGTCTCGACCGAGGCGGACGCCGCCGCACTGCTCGACGCCTATGACAGCCCCGCCAACGGGCTGACCTTCTGCGTCGGCTCCTACGGCTCGCGCGCCGACAACGACCTTCCCGACATGATCAAGGCGTTCGCGCCGCGCATCAATTTCCTCCATTTCCGCAACGTCACCATCGAAGCGCCCGGCGTCTTCCACGAAGCGGAGCACCTCGACGGCGGCAGCGACATGGTGGCGCTGGTCGCCGCGATGCGCGACGAGGAAGCCCGACGCCGGCAGGAGGGGCGCGCCGATGCCGAGATCCCGATGCGCCCCGACCACGGCCACCTCCTGTCGGGCGACCCGGTGCGGAACGCCAATCCGGGCTACTCCTATATCGGCAGGCTCAAAGGCCTCGCCGAGCTCAGCGGCGTCATTCACGCGCTTGCCGCCACCCGCCAATGAGCCGCCTCGGCGACCCGCGCCGGCTGCTGAGCGCGCTGTTCGACGCCGCGGTCGCCGCCGCGCTCCCCGAGAGGGTGGTGCCGCCGAATCTTCCCGAACCGCCGCGCGGACGCACTATCGTCATCGGGGCGGGCAAGGCATCCGCGGCCATGGCGAAGGCGGTGGAAGACAACTGGCCGGGACCGCTCGACGGGCTGGCCGTCACCCGCACCGGCCACGCCGTGCCGTGCCGAAGCATCGAGATCGTCGAGGCCTCCCATCCGGTGCCCGATGCGCGCGGGCAGGACGCCGCCAGGCGCATCCTCGACCTTGCCCGGAGCGCCGGCCCGGACGACCTTGTGCTTTGCCTGATCTCGGGCGGCGGCTCGGCCCTCCTGACGCTCCCCGCCGAGGGGCTGACGCTTGCCGACAAGCAGGCGGTCAACCGCGCCCTCCTCAACTCCGGCGCCGACATCACCGCGATGAACACGGTGCGGAAGCACCTCTCGGCGATCAAGGGCGGGCGCCTCGCCGCGGCCGCCTTTCCGGCGCGGACGGCGAGCCTCCTGATCTCCGACGTGCCCGGCGACGACCCGAGCGTCATCGCCTCGGGGCCGACCGTCGCCGACGCCACCACCTTCGCCGATGCCCGCGCCGTGCTCGCCCACTACGGCATCGATCCGCCGCCGGCCGTCGCCGCCCACCTCGCCGCCGCGGCCGACGAGACGCCGAAGCCCGGCGACGAGCGGCTCTCCCGCTCCACCGCGCTCATCATCGCCTCGCCGATGGCGAGCCTCGAAGCCGCCGCCGCGGTTGCCCGGACCGCCGGCGCGACGCCGCTGATCCTCGGCGACGCCATCGAGGGCGAGGCCCGCGAGGTCGGCAAGGCGATGGCCGGCATCGCGCTCTCGGTGAGCCGTCACACCCACCCGGCTCGCCCGCCGGCGGTGCTCCTTTCCGGCGGCGAGACGACGGTGACGGTGAAGGGGCACGGCCGCGGCGGACGCAACGCCGAATTCCTCGCCGGCCTCGCGCTCGGCCTCCATGGCGCGCCCGGCATCTTCGCGCTCGCCGCCGATACCGACGGGATCGACGGCAGCGAGGACAATGCCGGGGCGATGGTCGTCCCCGACACGCTGGCCCGCGCCCGCGACGCCGGCCTCGACGTCGCCGCGCTGCTCGCCGCCAACGATTGTTATTCGCTGTTCGCCGGCCTCGGCGACCTCGTCGTCACCGGCCCCACCCTTACCAACGTCAACGATTTCCGCGCCATCCTGATCACGGGGTAGGCGGAGCACGGCTTCACGGAAAGAGCGCCTCGTCATCGTCCGCCGCTTCCAGCGTCAGGTCGACCAGGCGCTGGAAGGTGGGCACCTCGCAAAGCATCGCGAACACGGTGTCGCCGTAGGCGTCGAAGCAGGGGGCGCCGGCGGCGCGACAGGCGCGGCTCCGCCGGCAGGGGGCGCGGCCGCACAAATCCCAAAGGCCGCACCAATTTGAGAGGAAACGCGCCAGGCCGAGGTCGGCGACCATGTCGGGATCGGGCTCGCGATCGTTCGCCGATTGACCAGGGCTGCTCACCTTCGTTGCTCCGCCTCGTTCATCCGGCCATGCGTCTCCGTTCCCGCGCCGCGGTTCGGCCGGGTGTTGCACCTTGTCTGTTCCCCGGTTCTCGCGGAGCCGAGGGGGTGGCGGGCGTCAGATGACCGCCAGTCCGAGGTAGTCTCAATGGGGCGCTCATCGAGACGCCCGCCGCGGCATTTTTCGTGTCCGACCGGGCGCTTCGGAAGAGTTCCGCCGGCTCCGGTTCCCCGGTCACGCCGGGATCTCGGCCAACGGGCCTCGACCTTAAGCCGTGTCAGGGCAGCAGGGTCGTAATGCCCCGCGGTCCCGGCCGAAGCGGCCCGGCCGCCGGATTGCGAACCGACGAGCAGGCACGCCGCACCCCGCCCCACGCAAATGACGCCTCATGAGCGCGCCCCTCGGTGGGCGAGGACGGCGACCACTATGAGGGCGGCCGCGGCGAGGGGGATAACAAATTTGTTATGCCCGTTCGGCGCGACGGTGGGAGAATGGAGGGTTTTGCGTTCTTGCGTGCTTCGGGCCGGGGTGCGCCGGGCATCTCATCATGAGGAAGGGATATCGCTCTCGACCCTGCTTCGCTTCGGCGCGGTCCCCCTCCCCGTGCCGGCTACTGGATTCACACATTTCGCGAGGGAGCGCGGCGGGCCATTCGAGCCCCCTCTCCCATCGGGAGAGGGCTGACGGGGTTGGCGTCGCAGGTCGCGGAACGCGGCCGAGACGCTTACGCCGGCAGGGTGAGGGGCGACCCCTTTCCGGTGAGGCGTCATCCCCTCACCCCGTTTCCGCTAGGCTCCCCCCGGAGCAAGTCCGGGGCTCGCCAAGGGAAACGGCCCTCTCCCACCGGAGAGGGGGCGGTGGGTTCGGCGCGCTCGGCTCGTGGCGGGCAGAGATGTGTGAATGTCGTAGCCGTGACGGGGAGGGATCGCGGTGTCCGCGTCGTGAATCACTCATTTCGCAACGTTGGTACTGACGTAACCCGGGTCGCCGATGGCCGATGAAAGCCGATGCCGCGCTTGCGGCGCGCCCGCCTCGGATGCACGATCGATGCGACTCCGGAGGAGCATGACATCAGCTCTCGCCCTCGCTGCCGTCTTGGCGCTGACGGCGTTCGCCCGCGCGGGCGCGGCGGCCGCGGACGAATCGGAAGATCGCGCCAAATGGTTCCAGGGCCTCCTGCAGCCGGGCACCCAGGCGCCGTGCTGCGCGCTCTCGGATTGCAAGCGGACCGTCGCCGACTGGCATGACGGCCAGTGGTGGGCGATCGTCGTCGGCCAGTGGACGCCGATCCCGCCGCAAGCGGTGTTGAAAAACACCCACTCGATCGACGGCGACGCCTATGTCTGCGCCACCCACTACCGCAAGATCTACTGCTTCGTGAAGCCGGACATGGGGATGTGAGCCGGCGCCGAGAAAGCGGCCCATCGGCCTTGCGTCCCCCGATCAAGTCGAGGCGAAGCCGGAGCCTACTTCTCCCGGAGCGTCGTCTTCGGATGCGACCTGGCGTAGCCAGGCTGGACGAACTTGCCGGTGACGGCGCTACGATTCGCGCCATGCGTGCTACCGGCGCCCTTGGTCTCCATCACGGTCGTTTTCGGGCTTCGCGCCGCATGCGCCTTGGTCACGAAGCGGCCCGAGATCGCGCTGCGCGCGCTGGTTCCGCCCTTGCTTCCCTTTGCCATTGCGTCCACTCCATTCGGATTGTCGCGAATCGCGACTTGACCCAACCATGGCACATGTTCTTTATTTGTTCACGCGGCTAGACCTTGGCGGGGCGAATGGTCAACAGGCTCTACTACGGGGACAACCTGCCGATCCTGCGCGAGCACATCGCGGACGAGTCGGTAGACCTCGTCTATCTCGACCCGCCGTTCAACTCGAATGCCACCTACAATGTGCTGTTCAAGGCGCCGAGCGGCGAGGGAAGCCGCGCGCAGATCGAAGCCTTCGAGGACACCTGGCATTGGAACGACTCCGCCGAGGAGTCCTACTGGCAGGTCTTGCACGGGCCGAACACCGACGCGGCGCGGATGCTGGAGGCGATGCGCGGCTTCCTCGGCGAGAACGACATGATGGCGTATCTCGCCATGATGGCGGTTCGGCTGATCGAGCTGCATCGCGTGCTCAAGCCGACCGGCTCGCTCTATCTGCACTGCGACCCGACCGCGAGCCACTACCTCAGAATTCTGCTGGACGCCGTTTTTCGACCAGCAAATTTTCTAAGCGAAGTAATCTGGAAGCGAACTGGAACCCACTCATCTGCTCACCGTTGGGGACCCGTCCATGATGTAATCCTTGCATACGCGAAATTCAGCGGAAACCAGGCTTGGAATTGTCCGTACGTGCCGCTGTCGGAGAAGCACCTCGCTTCACACTACCGCAAGGTCGACGCCGACGGTCGTCGTTATGAACGCGGTGAACTGACGGGGGCAGGTACCCGCAAGGGTCGAAGTGGCGAACCTTGGCGTGGCTTCGACGTAACCAGTATCGGCCGGCATTGGACTACGACCGTGGATCAACTCGAAGAAATGTACCTAGACGGTCGCATCTATTTGCCGCCAGACGGTGGTTGGCCGCGGTTGATTCGCTACGAGGACGAATCGAAAGGACGCGCCGTCGGAGATGTTTGGGAAGACATCACCCCCCTAAATATGAGGGCACGCGAGCGCCTACACTACCCGACTCAGAAGCCAGTGGCCCTCCTCGAACGCATCATCTCTGCCTCCTCCAACGAGGGCGATGTCGTGCTCGACCCGTTCTGCGGTTGCGGGACGACGGTTCATGCCGCCCAGAAGCTCGGCCGTCAGTGGATCGGCATCGACGTCACCCATCTTGCCATCTCGCTGATCGAGCGGCGGCTGCGCGAGGCGTTCCCCGGAATCCAGTTCGAGACGATCGGTGTGCCGAAGGATATCGGCGGCGCCCGCGCGCTTGCCGAGAAGGACAAGCACGAGTTCCAGAAATGGGCGATTACCCTGATCCCCGATGCTCAGCCGTGGAAGGGCGGGCGCAAGGGCGCCGACACCGGCATCGACGGCATCGTCTATCTCCGCACCGGCAAGAGCGAGAGCCACCGCGCCATCATCGAGGTGAAGGGCGGCGAGCATGTCGGCGTCGATGTCGTGCACAAGCTGAAATCGGTCGTCGAGCGCGAGAAGGCACTGCTCGGCCTGCTCGTCACGCTCAACCCGGCGTCGGCGCAGGCGGACAAGGAGGCCGTGGCGGCGGGCTATGAGGAAGTGGACATGGGCACCGGCACCGCGCGCTTCCGGAAGATTCGAATCCTGACCGTTGAAGAGCTGATGACCGGAGCGCGGGCGAATTTGCCGATCATCGACAGCACCGCGTTTCGCAAGGCGAAGCGCGAAAGCAGCACCAAGCAAAGCGAGATGGACCTGTAGCGCGACATTTGCCCCAGCTCGCTCCGCGCCTTGTTCTGCTCGCTCCCATAACCCCTCACCAACGTCGCCTATGGGTCTCATCCTCGCATGGCGGGTGCCGGTATGCCGCCACCCGCGCGGCCGGCCGGCGCATCCGGCGCGACGTAGCGCCATGTCAATGCCAGCACCGCCAGCGTCAGGCAAGCCGGCGCGAGGAATACGGCGAAGAAGTCGCCGCCGGACACCAGGAGGGCGCCGCAGACCGCCACCCCGAGGGTGCCGCCGAGCAACTGCGACGTCATCAGGACGCCGCCGGCCTCGCCGTGCTGGGCGACCGGCACAACGCCGAGGACGGCGCGCCGCGGCGCGATGAACAGCGAGCCGTTGCCGATCCCCCAGACCACCAGCAGCGGCACCAGGAGGGCATAGCTGCGGAAGCCGATGAGGAGCGCGATGCCGAGGAAGGCGATCAGCGCCAACACCAGACCGCCCATCGCCACCGGTCTGCCACCGTAGCGGTCGGTGAGGCGGCCGGTCGGCGCGGCGACAAACGGCACGGCTCCGACGCCGACCAGCAGCGCCGTGCCGGCGGTCAGCGGGTCCATGCAGAGGACCTCCTGGAAATACAGGGCGCCGAAGATGACGATCGCCATTTGATTGAACTGCCCGGTGAAGATGATCAGGTTGCCGACGGTGACCGTGCCGTGGCGGAAGAGGGTAACGTCGACGAGCGGCGTCGCCGTGCGCGTCTCGAGCATGACGAACCCGATCAAGACGACGATGCCGACGACGACGAGGGCGATGATTGCCGGGCCGGTCCAGCCCCATTCGGGACCTTCCATGATGGCAACGACCAGGACGCCGAGACCGCCGGCGAGCGTCAACGCACCGGCAAAGTCGATGTGCGTCGCGCCGTCGCCGAGCGGCGGCTCCGTCCGGAACGCAAAGACCGCCACAATAACGATGACCGCGACGATCGGCGGGTTGATGAAGAATATCCACCGCCACGACACGAGGTCGGTGAAAAGGCCGCCGACCAGCGGCCCAAGGGCGAGGAAGACCGTACCGATGGCGGCGTAGACGCCGAGCGCCACGCCGCGCCGCTCGGGCGGAAACACCTTGGTGATCATCACCATGGAGATCGGGAAGATGACCGCGGCGCCGACCCCTTGCACGGCGCGGGCGGCGAGGATCCAGGCTTCGTTCGCGGCGAGCCCGGCGGCGGCCGAGGCAACCGCGAAGATCACCACGCCGACAAGGAACACCGGCCTGAGGCCGATGATATCGCCGAGGCGCCCGCCGACGGCGGCAAGGCAGGCGAAGACCAGAAGATAGGCGTTGACCACCCAATGCTCGGCGACCTGCGACAGGCCGAGATCGTGCCGGATCGTAGGGAGCGCCACGCCGACGACGGTCTCGTCGAGCAGGATGACGCCGATGACGCCGCCCATGGCGGCCATGATCAACCACCGACGGTGCGCCGGCGCCACGCGCTCTTCCGTGGAAACCGTCGTCATGCGACCCTCCGCAGGCGCTGATCCCCCATCAATAGACCCGCCCAATGCCAAGGCAACGCGCCGAACGGGGGTTGCCTCGCCCTCAGCGATAGCTTTGCGCCAAATGACCGACGCTCAGGTCGGCGGCCACCGGCAGCCGTCCGTCATAGGAACGGAAAGCCACCTCGCGCGGCTCGCCGGGCAGGAGCAGGAAGCTCGCATCGTCGAAGGCGCCGTCGAATGCCTCGGCCTCCGGCTTGACGAAGAAGGCCGGCGCGTCGGCGGTGAAGCGGAACCGGCCCGGCTTGCCGCCGATCGCCTCGACCGCCACCTCGGCCATCGGCAGGTCGTAGCGCTTCGGCTTGTCGGGGAAGACGACGATCTGCAGCATCGGATCGTAGTCCGCCCCGCCCTTCCGCCGCGCGTCGAGGACATGGAAGCCGCCGGCGCCGGCCGCCGCCTCGAAGCGCCACAGCTCGGCCGCCTTGCCGGCGGCGATGGTGTCCTCGGTGTCCCGCTCGTCACGCACGCGCCCGTCGAGCCCGATATGCCGTGCCCGGAGTTCGAGGGTCACCGGCGCGTCGAGGTCGCTCACCCCGGAGACCACGATGCGCCCGTCGTCAAGGCGCGCCGCGAGAGCGAGGGGGGCATAGAACCGCCGGGCATGATAATGCAGCGTCTTCCACGCCAGCGCATAGTCGATGCTCGACCACGACACCGCCGGCCACACGTCGTTGAGCTGCCAGTAGAGCGTCCCCATGCAGCGCGGCTTGAGGCTCCGCCAATAGCGGACCGCGGTCTCGATGGCGAGCGCGTGGGCGAGCTGGCTGAGATAGACGAAGCCCTCGAAGCTGGTCGGCGTACGGAAATAGCGGGTCATCGTCTCGACGATGCGGCCGTTGCCGGCGCGGTCGCGCTGATGATGCTCCATCACCGGCGACATGGCGTTCCATTGCGACGGCTCGGCGAAGCGGCGGATCGCCGTCATGGTCGGGAAGGACTGGAAGCCGAACTCCGAGCAGAAGCGCGGCTTCACCGAGTAGTAATGCTCGAAGTCCTTGCCTTCGTGCCACACCGACCAGAAATGCATGTCGCCCCTGGAATCGTCGTGCCAGGCGTCGCCGTAATCCAGCGCGCCGCTGCATGGCGAGGACGGCCAGAAGGCGCGGTCGGGATCGCTGTCGCGCACCGCAAGTTCCACGGCGCGGTTGAAGCGGTCGTAATTGACCAGATAGCGGTCGCGGTTCTGCTTCGACAAATCGTACCAGTTCAGCGATCCGATCACCTCGTTGTCGCCGCACCAGACGGCGATCGAAGGGTGGGAGGCAAGGCGCTTGACCTGGTAGCGCACCTCGCTGTCGACCTCGGCGAGGAAATCGGGCGTCGAGGGATATTGCGAGCAGGCGAACATCATGTCCTGCCAGACCATCAAGCCCAATTCGTCGCAGGCGTCGTAGAAGGCGTCGAACTCGTAGAAGCCGCCGCCCCACACCCGGATCATGTTCATGTTCGCCGCCTTCGCCTCGCCGAGCAGGCGCCGGATGCGCTCCGCCGTGATGCGCGACGGCAGCGCATCGGCCGGAATCCAGTTGGCACCCTTCATGAAGACATCGACGCCGTTCACCCGGAAGGCGAGCGACATGCCCCATTCGTCGGGCTGGTTGATCAGCTCGAGGCGGCGAAGACCGACGCGCCGCGTTGCCCGGTCGCCGGGGATGGTGACGGTCGCGGCGGTGAGCGGCTGCTCGCCGTAACCGGCCGGCCACCAGAGCTCGGGCGCCTCGACCTCCAGCGACAGCGACGCGGAGCCGCCCTTCGCCGCCGTCACCGCGACCTCAGCCGACACCGCCCGGTCGCCGAAGGCGAAGGTCACCGGCACCGATGCGTCGCGACAGGCGGCAAGGTCCACTTCAGCCGTCACCGTCACCCTGCCGTCATCGTGATGGGCCTGGCGAACGACGACATGCTCGATGCGCGCGGCATCGAAGAGGCGAAGGCGCGGCTCGGCATAGACGCCGAGCACCATCAGGCAAAGGCCCCAGTCCCAGCCGGCGTGGCACTGCGGCTTGCGGATGACGTTCATGTCGGCGACGCGGTTGTTGGAGACGCTCCACGGCACGGGGAACGGCAGGCGCGCCGCCCGTTCATGCGCCTCCGCCGCCGCCGGCCGAAACCGCAGCACGATCGTGTTCTCCCCCGGCCGGAGCGCGTCGGTCACGTCGAGGCGGTGGCGCCGGAAGCAACTCTCGGTGCGGCCAATCTCGACGCCGTTGACCAGCACGTCGGCGAAGCCGTCGACGAATTCGAGGTCGAGCACCGCCCACTTGCCGTCGCGTTGCCCGGCCGGCACGGAGAAGGTCCGCCGGATTTCCCATACGGCGTCGCCGACCCATTGGACCTCGGTCTCGTTCTGCCCGATCATCGGATCCGGGATGCGCCCGGCGGCGATCAGCGCGGAATGAACGTCGCCGGGGATCGGACAGGGCGCCACTTCGGCGCCCGAGGCATCGCAAAGCGTCCACGTGCCGCCCAGCGAAATGTCGGTCATCGCATGCGCTCCTTGTCAGCGCCGAAGCGGCTCAATAGCGCTCCCGCAACGCCATCGTCTCGACCAGTTGCAGCTTGCCGGCCGGCGTTCCCGCCACACGGCGCAGAATGAACTCGGCGAGCACGCTACCCGCCCTGTGGAGGTCCTGGAAGAAGCCGGCAACCGGCTCGGCAAAAAGCGACGGCAGGCTGGAGGTTTCCATCGTCACGACATGCACGTCGCGGCCGATTACCTGCCCGACCCGTTCGAGACCGCGCAGCACGGCCATCGCACCGATCTCCCCGCCGCAGATATAGCCGTCCGGCGGCCGGCCGTCGTGAGCGAGGCGCATCGCCTCGTCGACCAGGAAAAACTCGTTCGCTTCCGGCAATACCGAGGCCTCGTCGAAGACGAAGCCGGCTTCGACCAGCGCGCGCTTGAAACCGGTGACGCGGTGACGGCTGAACAGGAAATGGCGGGGCGGCGCAAACATCGCCGGCCGGCGGCAGCCCCGTCCGATGAGGAGCCGGGCGGCGCGATAGACGAAGTCCTCGTTGTCGACGTCGTAATAGGCGTGCTCCAGCGGCAGCTCGGTGCGCCCGAAGGTCACGAACGGAATGCCGCGGCGGTCGAGAAACCGCACGCGGGCGTCGTCCGACGTGGTCGCTGACAGAACGATGCCGTCGAAGTTTCCCCGCCGCACGACGTCGATCAGCGCCTCGAGCGGATCGTCGTCGGGCGCGAAGGGAACCAGGCTGAGATTGTAGCCGCTGCCGGCCAGCCGCTCGTTGACGCCGTTGATCAGATGAAGGGCGCCGACGTCGCCGATCATGTCTCCGGGCCTGGCAAGCGGCATCACCAGGCAGATGGTTTCGGTGCGACCGGTCCTGAGGCCGGCGCCCGCGGCGTTGCGGCGATAGCCGAGCCGTTCGGCCGCCGCCAGGACGGCGTTGATCGTCTCGGCCCGGACGGAAGGCGATTCTTGCAGCGCCCGCGAGACGGTGGCGATCGACAAGCCCGTCTCCCGGGCGATCGACCGAATCGTGGCGCGTCCGTCTCTGCTGCCGGCGCTCACACTACCTCCAGTCCTCGGCGTCCGGCAGCCTTGTAAACGTTTTCATTCGAGAGTCAAGCAACCGGATTCCGACGAAGAGACAAGGTATTTCAGCAAGATAAGCCAACCCTGCCGGCGGCGGCTCCGGCGGCAAGCTTCAACCGAATGCGTGCTTTGTGCGACCTTTCGGTGCAACTTCCGCAGGCTCGATGGCGCCAGCGAAGTTCGCTGATGCGTCGGCGACCAGCGCCGGATCGATTTGCCCGGAGCGCTAACCACGACGACCTCGTTTATGAACGGTGACCTCGCCGTCGCCCGCGCGATTGCGCTTGTAAACCCATTTAATATGATTGTATGACTAATGCGGTCGTTGTTTTTCCGGTGTGAGGGAGGAGTTCAGCGTTTCATTGCCTCTTGCCGGAAGGGTGACGCCACGGCATTTGAAAAGAATCTCGAATGGGAGGAATTCATGCGACATTTGAACTGGATCGCCGCGCCGGTGGCCGGCGCGTTTCTGATGCTTGCCGGGTCGTCGGCGTTCGCCGTGACCATCGGCTTCTCGCAGGTCGGTGACGAAGGCGACTGGCGTCCGGCCTTCTCCAAGGACATGCAGGAAGAGGCCAAGAAGGAAGGCATCGACCTGAAGTTCGCCGACGCGCAAGGCAAGCAGGAAGAGCAGCTGAAAGCGGTTCGCGCCTTCATTGCCCAGCAGGTCGACGCGATCATCATCGCGCCGGTGGTTGTGACCGGCTGGGACCAGGTGCTGAAAGAGGCTCAGGCCGCGAAGATTCCGGTCTTCCTCGTCGACCGCGACGTCGATGTCACCGACAAGTCACTCTATGTGACCCGCATTTCGGCCGACTTCAATCTGGAAGGCAAGCTGGCCGGCGCCTGGCTGGCGCAGGCGAGCAAGGGCCAGTGCAACATCGTCGAGGAGCAGGGCACGGTTGGCTCGGCTCCGGCGATCGAGCGCAAGAAGGGCTTCGAGGCCGTCATCTCGAACTTCCCCAACATGAAGATCGTCAAGACCCAGAGCGGCGACTTCACGACCGAGGGCGGCAAGAAGGTGATGGAAGCCTTCATCAAAGCCACCAACAACCTCGATGGCATTTGCGCCTCATTCGCGCATAACGACAATATGCAGCTCGGCGCCATCCAGGCCATGAAGGAAGCCGGCCTGAAGCCCGGCACGGACGTGTTGATGGTGTCCGTCGACTACGTCCCGGCCATGAAGGATGCCCTCGCGGCGGGCGATGCCAATGCCTCGGTCGAGCTTCGCTCGGCGATCGGCAAGTACATCTACCCGGTTGTGACCGACTACCTGAAGAACCCGACAGACCTGCCGAAGTGGATCGTGATCCCGTCCGATCTGCATACGGCGGCGACTCCCGGGAACTAAGGACCGCCTGAAACCTGCGCTCTTTTGAGAGCGGCGCCTTGCCCGACGATTCCGGCGGGCGCCGCTTTCTTCACTAATCGGCGGGGTGTGATAGCCTCGCGCCGATAACGACAGCGGGACGGGCTGCCGTGCCTGAGACTTCGGTTCCACGCGTTGAGTTGATCGGCGTCTCGAAGACGTTTCCCGGCGTGCGGGCGCTCGAGAAGGTCAATCTGCGACTGAATGCCGGCGAGGTGCATGCGCTGCTCGGCGAGAACGGCGCCGGCAAGTCGACCCTGATCAAGATCATGACCGGCGCCCTGCACCGGGACGAGGGCGAAATCCGTCTCGACGGCCGCCCGGTGGAGATCAACACCACCGGCGAGGCCCATGCTCTGGGCATCAGCACCGTCTATCAGGAAGTCAACCTGATCCCGACCCTGACGGTCACCAAGAACCTGACGCTGGAACGCCAGGCGCGCCGCTTCGGGCTGATTTCCTGGCGCCGGGCGCGGGCGCTGGCACGCCAGCGGCTCAAGCGCCTCAACCTCGCTATCGACCTCGAACGGCCGCTCGGTTCCTATTCGGTGGCGATCCAGCAACTGGTCGCCATCGCCCGCGCGCTCGAAGACGATACGCGGGTCCTGGTGCTGGACGAGCCGACCGCCAGCCTCGATTCGAACGAAACCGAGCTGCTTTTCAAGATCGTCCGCGATCTCAAGGCGCACGGCATCGCCATCGTCTTCATCACCCACTTCATCGATCAGGTCTATCAGATCGCCGACCGCATCTCGGTGCTGCGCAACGGCCGTCTGGTGGGTGAAGCACTGACGGCCGAATTGCCACGCCTGAAGCTGATTTCGATGATGCTCGGTCGCGAACTTGGGCACGTCGAGGAGCGACCGACCACCCATGCCGCGCCGACTGACGCGGAGCCGGTCCTGGAGGCGGAGGGATTGGGGCGCCGGCGCACGATGGCCCCTTTCGATCTTTCTCTGCGTGCCAGAGAGGTTGTCGGACTGTCGGGCCTTTTGGGTTCGGGACGCACCGAAACGGCCAAGCTGATGTTTGGGGCGATCCGTCCGGATTCGGGGAAACTGAAGCTGAACGGCGAGACGATCGCGCACAACTCGCCACGTCAGGCCTTGCGTCACGGGATTGCCTTTTGCCCGGAGGACCGCAAGGCCGAAGGGCTTCTCGGCGAGCTGAGCGTGCGCGAAAACATCATGCTCAGCCTGCAAACCAAACGCGGCTGGCTGCACCGCCTGTCGCAGGATGAGCAGAGGCGACTTGCCGAGGAGATGATCGAGGCTCTCGACATCGCCACGCCCGATGCGGACAGGCCGGTGGGCCACCTCTCGGGCGGCAACCAGCAGAAGGTCGTGCTGGCGCGCTCCCTGGCGTCGCAGCCGCGGGTGCTGCTCCTCGACGAACCGACGCGCGGCATCGACGTCGGTGCCCATGCCGAGATCGTGACACTGATCCGCCGCCTGTGCGCCGATGGTATGGCGCTGCTGGTGGCGTCGTCCGAACTTGATGAACTGGTCGCCGTCAGCGATCGCGTCGTGGTGCTGCGCGACCGGCACAAGGTCGGCGAGATGGCCGGCGACGATATCACTCGCGAGAACATCATTCACATGATTGCCGGCGGATGACGACCGAACAATCCACGGCGGTGGCGGAGACGAGCACCCTCGGAGTGCGGCTGCGGGCCGCGGCCCGCCACCGGGCGGTGTGGCCGCTGTTGGCGCTGGCGGTGATTCTGATCGTCGACGGCTTCATTGCGCCCGGGTTCTTCACCATCCGCATCGTCGAAGGCCGCCTGTTCGGCAGCGTGATCGACATCTTCTATCGCGCCGTGCCGCCGGCGCTGCTGGCGCTTGGCATGGCGGTGGTGATCGGGACCAAAGGCATCGACCTTTCGGTCGGTTCGGTGATCGCGGTGGTCGGCGCCACCATCGCCTGGCGAATTCACGCCGGCGATCCCCATTTCGTCATTCTTCTGATCGCGCTTGGCGTCGGTCTTCTGTGCGGCGCATGGAACGGCTTCCTGGTCGCGGTGCTCGACATTCAGCCGATCATCGCCACGCTGATCCTGATGGTGTCGGGTCGCGGCATCGGCCTGATGATCAACCTGATTTATGGCGGCACCAATCCGAGCTTCGAGAGCCCGTTGCTGCAGGGGCTGAGCGTCGGCCACATCGGCCTGATCCCGACCCGGCTGATTCTTTTCGCCGCGATTTTCGTGGCGTTGTGGCTGTTGATCCGCCGCACCGCGCTCGGTCTGTTCCTCGAAGCGGTTGGCGGCAACGCGGCCGCGGCGGACCTCGCCGGCGTCAACTCGCGGCTGATAAAATATTCCGCCTATCTGATCTCCGGCCTCTGCGCGGCCTGGGCGGGCATCATTCTGACGGCCGACACCCACACCTCGGATCCGGTCAGCGTCGCGCTGTTCAGCGAGCTCGATGCCATCCTGGCGGTGGTGATTGGCGGCGCTTCGCTGGCGGGCGGACACATCTATCTGGGCATGACGCTGATCGGCGTGCTCATCATCCAGGCGCTGACCACCTCGATCCTGATGAGCGGCCTGCCGCCCGAATACAACCTCTTGGTCAAGGCCGTCGTCGTGCTTTTCGTGCTGCTCCTGCAGTCGAACAACCTGCGCAACGCCGTGTTCTCGCTGTTTCGCCGGAGGAGACAATGAGGGAGCGATATCTGCCGCTGATGGCGACGATCACCGTCTTCGTGGCGCTGTTCGTGACCGGCGGGCTCCTCTACAAGCACTTTTTCTCGACCCTGGTTCTCGGGCACATCCTCGCCGACAACGCCTTCATCATCACCGCCGCCATCGGCGCGACATTCGTCATCCTTTCCGGCGGCATCGACCTGTCCATCGGCTCGATGATCGGGTTCGTCGGCGTCGTTATGGCGAGTCTGGATACCGTCGGCTGGCACCCGCTCGAATCCGCTGCCTTGATGCTGGCCTTCGGCGTGATGTTCGGCGCCTTCCAGGGCTTCATCATCGATTTCTGCGAGATCCAGCCGTTCATCATCACGCTTGCCGGCCTGTTCATGCTGCGCGGCGCCTGCTTCATGGTCACCCTGGATGCGATACCGATCAGGCACCCGTTCGTCAGCGAATTCGCCGGAGCGAACATTCCCCTGCCGGGAGGCGGCTTCCTGGCAAGCTCCGCCATCGTCATGCTGGTGGTTCTCGCGGTCGGCATCGTGATCGCCCACTTCACGCGCTTCGGCACCAACGTCTATGCCATCGGCGGCGACCGCGCCTCGGCGATCCTCATGGGCGTGCCGATGCGGCGTACGACCGTCATGATCTACGCCCTCGGCGCGTTCTACAGCGCGCTCGGCGGCGTCATCTACGCGCTCTACACCTCGTCGGGCTATCCTCTTGCCGGAACCGGCAACGAACTGAACGCCATCGCGGCCGTGGTGCTCGGCGGTACACTGCTCACCGGCGGCGTCGGGATGGTCGCCGGCACTTTGTTCGGCGGCATGATCCTCGGCCTCATCTCAACCCTGATCATCTTCAACGGCTCGCTCAATGGCGCCTGGATCATGATCTCCAGCGGCGTCCTCCTGTTCCTCTTCATCGTCATGCAAAGGTTCCTCGTGGGTTCCTTTGCACTGCGTCGTCCGGCCTAGCGCGATGACGGAGATGGCCCGTGCCGCCGGCTGACCGCACAGTCGCGCCCGCGCACCGCGCGAACGCCGAATCCGACCGCGTCATCGCCACCGCTTCGATCGGGCGTGGCGATGAGCACGTGTCGACCGAGCGCAAGATCCACGCCTATCTTGTCAACGAGCTGGGCAGGGAGATCGTCGGCGGCATCCATGAACCGGGCTCGCTATTGCCCGGCGAGCAGGAGATGCGTGGGCGATTCTCGGTGTCGCGCACGACGCTACGCGAAGTCTATCGGGTGCTCGCCGCCAAGGGCTTGATCGTGTCGCGCCCCAAGGTGGGCACGCGGGTGCGCCCGAAGAGCGACTGGAACATGCTCGATCCCGGGGTGCTGGCCTGGCACTTGCAGACCGTGCCCACCGAAGATTTCGTCGCCGACCTCTACGTCTTGCGCCAGATCATCGAGCCGGCGGCAGCAACGCTGGCGGCCTCGGGGCGGGACCGCGCCACCATCGACCGAATCGCCGCCGCCTATGCCGACATGGAGCGTTGTAAGGACGGTGCCGGCGATCTGATGGCGGCCGACCTGCAGTTCCATTTGGCGATCCTGGAAGCCAGCGGCAATCATTTCATCGGCGCCCTCGGCAGCCTGATCCACGCCGCGCTGCTCGCCACATTCAAGCTCAGTTGGGCGGGTGCCTCGCGGATAATGGATGACCGCCTGGACCAGCATCGCGCGATATCCGAGGCAATTCGTGATGGTTTGCCGGAGAGCGCGCGCGCCCGCATGAGCGAGCTGTTGCGCGATTCCTTCGACGACGTGCGCGAATTCCTGCGTCGGCGAGACGCGACTTCACCAGGCGACAAAGTCACGGATCGCCGGGGTTCATACCGAGAAATCCTGACCGAATAGCTGGTCGGTCGCAGCGAACGAGAATTGATTTGGCTCAACAATCGGCGAGGCGTCGTGCCTATATTCAAGCAAAGGCTCGGGGAGAAATCGGGCGAGCGAAACAGGAGGATCGAAACATGAGAATCTGGCTACTCGCAGCAGGCGTCTGTGCGTTTCTGGCAAGTCCCGCATACGCCGTCGACATGAGTTGCGCCGGCAAGAACTTCGTGTTCTTCCCGGGCGGCCCCGAGGGCGGCGCCTTCGCCTCGATTGTCTATGCCGGCGCCAAGGCGGCGGCGGATCAGACCGGCTGCCACGTCGACTATGTGTGGTCTGACTGGAACCCGCAGAAGATGGTCCAGCAGCTCAGCGAGGCCATCGCCCGCAAGCCGACCGGCATCTCCATCATGGGTCATCCGGGCGAAGAGGCGCTTGGGCCGTTGATCGACCAGGCCGAGAAGGACGGCATCATCGTCACGACCTCGAACGTCGATCTTCCTAACATAGAGGCGGAATACAAGGCCGAGGGCTTCGGCTATATCGGCGCCCAGCTGCACGCCGCCGGCATGAGCCTCGGCACCGCCGCGGTCAACGTCTGCGGGCTCAAATCAGGCGACACCGCATTCGTCTGGGGCCTGCTCGGCCAGGCCGGACGCGGTCAGCGCACGCAAGGTGTGCTCGATGCCTTGAAGGCGGCCGGCGTGAAGGTCGAGTATCAGGAGATTTCTGATGCGATCAACGCGGATTCCACGCAAGGAATCCCGGTATTCGCCAGCTTCGTCGCGTCGCATCCCGACATCAAGGCGGCGATCACCGACCATGGCGCACTTACCGCCACCCTCCCCGCCTACATGAACGCGGCGGGCAAGCAGCCGGGTGAAATCTGCGGCGCGGGCTTCGATCTTTCGGCGCCGATCGTCAAGGGCGTCGAGGACGGCTATATCGCCGTGGTTCTCGATCAGCAGCCTTTCCTGCAAGGCTATCTGCCGATCATCCAGCTCTACCTGACCTCGAAGTTCGGCTTCGCCGGCATGAACGTCGATACCGGCGCGGCGCTCATCACCAAGCAGAACATCGCCGCGGTGGCCGACCTCGCCGCCGCAGGCATCCGCTAGTCGGGCGGCGGCGAATGCGATAGGGAGGCGGGGCGCGCAAGGCGTCCCGCCCCTTCCTTCCCGGGCGACCGTGAGCTTCGATGAATTCCACCGCTCCGCTTCTGCAGATGAAGGGAATCCAGAAGTCGTTCGGTCATGTCCGGGTGCTCAGGGACATTGACCTGGAGATCAATCGCGGCGAGATCGTCGCGCTGATCGGCGACAACGGCGCCGGCAAGTCGACGCTGATCAAGATCATCACCGGCGTCTACACGCCGACCGCCGGCGAAATCTATTTCAAGGGCCAGCGTATCGGGCGCCGCGACGTGCGCGCCTCGCGGGCTCTCGGTATCGAGTGCGTCTATCAGGAACGCGCCCTCGCCGAGCAGCAGGAGTTGTGGCGCAACGTTTTCGCCGGCCATGAACGCACGACGTTTCTCGGTTTTCTCGACCTGAAGGCGCAAAGGGCAGAGACCGAAAGGCTCATGCGCTCGCGGATGGGGCTGACCTCGCATGCGATCACCATCGACAGCGAAGTCGGCGGGCTTTCCGGCGGAGAACGACAGGGCGTGGCGATTGCCCGGGCTCTCTACTTCGAAGCCGATCTCATCATTCTCGATGAGCCCACCATGGGGCTGTCGATCACCGAGACCGAGCGTGTTCTCAACTTCACCCGATCGATCCGCGATCAGGGCAAATCGGCGATCTTCATCGACCACAATATCTTCCACGTTTACGACGTGGCCGATCGCTTCATCATCCTCGACCGCGGCCGCATCGCCGAACGCTTTCAGAGGTCCGAGGTCACCCGGGAAAAGCTGGTTGAGACCATGGTCGCCCTGCACGACGCCGGCGTGGTGAGCTAGCCGTGGCCGCAACAACTGCCAAGCACCCGGTTCCCCAGCCGGCGCGGGGTCGGCTCTTCTTCCACACCTACCGGTTCCAGATCAGCATCATCACGCTGCTCGTCGTGCTTTACGCCGTCTTCATCGTCCGAGCCCCGGGGACCTATCTCAGCTTCGGCATCTACCGCTCCTTCATGATCTCGATCCCGTTCTTCGGGCTGATGGCGATGGCGGCGACCTTCATCATCACCCTCGGCGAGATCGACCTGAGTTTTCCCTCGATCGCCGGCTTCTCCGGCTGGGTGTTCGCGTCGTCCTACGTCAGCACCGACAGCTTCATTCTCGCACTGATCCTTTGCCTGGGCACCGGCGCGGTTCTCGGCCTGATCAATGGTCTGCTCGTCACCAAGATCGGCATCCCCTCGATCGTCGCGACGATCGGGACGATGTTTCTATGGCGCGGCCTGGTCAACGTGGTGTCCCAAGGCCACGGCATCCCGATCTCGCAGATCACCGCCAATCCACTCCACTCGCTCTTCGTCGGCGAGGTATTCGGCAAGATCCCCGCGCAGTTCCTGTGGTTCGTCGGGGGATCCATCGTCATGGGCATCATCTACAAGCGCCACCGCTTCGGCAGCCATGTTCTGTTCATCGGCGACAATCCGGAAAGTGCCCGCATGATGGGCATTCACGTCGATCGGGTGAAGATCCTGTGCTTCGTCATCATGGGGGTGTCGGCGGCGCTGTCGGTCGTGTTCATCCTCAACCAGTTGACGTTCTTCTGGGCCTCGACCGGCGACGGCTATTTGCTCACCACCCTGGCTGCGGTGTTCATCGGCGGGACGTCCGTGTTTGGCGGAAAGGGCACGATGATCGGCACCTTCGTCGGCGTGCTGATCATCGCCTCGCTGGAACCGGGCATCATCGCCGTCGGTCTGACCGGCTTCTACACGCAGTTCATCTACGGTTTGCTCATCACTATTTCGGTGGCGATCTACGCCCTGATGCTGCGCCGACGCGACTAAGGTAGTCGCTGAATCGCTCGCTTAGAGGCCACTCGCAGGTACCCCGCGCCTAGTTCCGGCTTCGCTTTGATCCGCGTTCGCGAAAAGAGGGTTTCCTCCCTCCCGAAATCGTCGCAACATAAGCGGGTGGAGGGGCTCCCATGGAACCGCTAAGTGGAATCGCTGTGGACGTTCCCGAAAACGTCCAGCGGGGAGAGGCTGCGCGTCTCTTTCCGGTCCTGAGCGAGAGGTCGCAGGAGGGCCGTGCGGCATCCGTCTTTCTATGCACTCTGTCGATCATCGACACGCTCGCGGACGCCCTCCTACGCCGCTTGGGGCGGCCGATCGGCAAGCGCACCAAGATCAATGCCTTCACCGAAGTCGTCTTGAAGTCCGACCCCAAGTTTCGTCCGGACGGGCTCATCGTTGTCGATACGGGTCGTGATACTTGGTCCGCCTTGGTCGAATGCAAGATCGGCAAGGCGAAGATCGATCCCGAGCAGCTTGAGAGCTACATCAAGAAGGCCCGCGAGAACGACATCGATTGCGTGATAACCATTTCGAACGAACTCGTGGCCGACCCGAGACGGCCGCCTACTACAGTCGACGGACGCCTGACTCGCTCGGTTGGTCACTTTCACTATTCGTGGCTCGCGATACGGTCGGAGGCCGAGATCGCCTACACGCAGGGCTTGGTCGATGACCCCGAAAAGAACTTCATCCTGGCGGAGCTGATCCGGTTTCTGTCGCATCCGAGCACGGGCGTCGAGGGCTTCACCCAAATGCCGCCCACGTGGCCCGACATCGTGAGCGAAATCGGAGCGGATCGCGCTCCAAAGAAAACGGACCCGCGCGTCGCCGATATCATCAGCGGTTGGCTTCAAGAGGAAAAAGAACTGACCCTCATTCTCAGTCGGCTGGTGAGCCGTCGCTGCAACTCGCGGTCGGAAAAGCGGCTGCGTCGCGAGGGGTATGATCCTGTCGACGAGGCAACGCGGGAGCTAATCGAAGCGCATCAGTTGACTACCGAGTTCGTGGTGCCCGATGCAGCCTCGGAGATCAGCCTGTGCTGTGATCTCAAGAGCCGATCGACACGGATATCAATGACCCTTCGGGCGCCGGAGGATCGAAAGCGTCCGGAGGCGCGCCTGAATTGGCTGTTGGGCCAGCTCAAGACCGTCGATCCGAAGAACGTCGAAATCGTTGCGCATTGGCCCGGCAGGACAAAACCGACGTTTTGGCCGCTATCGGCGCTCAAAACCAATCCGCGCCAGATCAGCGAACAGACCTCGGGGATGACGCCGTACGCGTTTGAGGTGGTGCAGACGTGCCACTCGCCGAGCAGCTTCGCGGCGCGCCGCAGATTCATTTCGGAGCTGGAGTCATCAGTTCAGCAGTTCTACGCGAACGTAGGGCGGCACCTCACGGCCTGGTCACCGAAAGCACCGCCGCCGGCGGAGAAAACGGCCGCTGATCAGATAGAAGAGGATTCCGTCATCGACCCCGAGCGACCTAGTTCCCTGGAACAGTCGCTTGCGCACGCTCCGCTGTCCCTATCTAAGCCCGATGATGTTTCCGCTGAGGATAACCGAGCATCTCCGGAGTCGGACTCGCCGACCAAGCCCCCCGACCAATGATAAGACTGACGGCGCCCCGCACCCACCACGCCTCCCCCCCGGATCAAGTCGGGGAGCGATAGCTGCGTCCACGCCGTGAATCACCTATTTCGCAAAGTCGGCACTGGACTAGCCGCCTTCCGCATAGTGCGTCGCCGGGACAGCGCGCAGCCGTTCGGCAGCGCTTTCGGCGGTGATGTCGCGCTGCGGCGAGCCGAGCAGCTCGAAGCCGACCATGAATTTGCGCACCGTCGCGGAACGCAGAAGCGGCGGATAGAAGTGAGCATGCAGCTGCCCTTCGGCGTGCGCCTCGCCGTCGGTCGGCCGCTGGTGAAAGCCCATCGAATAAGGGAAGGCCGTCTCGAACAGATTGTCGTAACGGATGGTGAGCTCGCGCAAAGCCGCCGCAAGAGACGTCGCTTCCGCCGCTGTCAATTCGTCGATCGCGCCGACGTGGCGGTGGGGCAGCACCATCGTCTCGAACGGCCAGATCGCCCAAAACGGCACGATCACCGTAAAATGCTCGTTCTCGAGGACGATCCGCTCGCGCGCCTGCCGTTCGAGCCTCAGATAGTCCAAGAGCAAGGGCGACCCGTGCGCGCGCCAATAGGCGCCCTGCATGGCAAGCTCCTTGGCCATCTCGTTGGGCAGCGTGGCGGTCGCCCACACCTGGCAATGGGGATGCGGGTTGCTGGCGCCCATCATGTCGCCGCGATTTTCGAAAATCTGCACCGCATTAATTCCGTCGATGTCCGCAAGCGCCCGGTACTGCTCGCCCCACACGCCGACAACGCGTTCGATGTCCTCGACCGTCATCCGCGCCAGCGTCAGATCATGGCGCGGCGAGAAGCAGATTACCCGGCAGATGCCGGGCTCCGCCTCGGCCACCATCAACCCGTCGCGATCGATCCTGTCGTCGCCGGCCGCGGGCTGAAGTGCCGGAAAATCGTTGTCGAAGACGAACGTTTGCCGGTACTTCGGGTTGACCGTGCCGTGGGCGCGATGGTTGCCCGGGCAGAGATAGCACTTAGGGTCGTATGCCGGCGCTTCCGCCTGCGCCGCCTTCTCGGTCTGGCCCATCCACGGCCGGTCGCTGCGATGCGGCGATACCAGCACCCATTCGCCGGTCAACGGATTGAAACGACGGTGAGATGAAGTCTCCAGGAACGGCATTCGCACCCCGCCCTAGACTGCGGCGCCGACGCCGGCGGCGGGGGGAGAGGTGAAGATCTGCGGCTCAAGTCCAGTCGCCGCGCGATAGCCGGGCGCCACCTTCTCCTTGAACGTCTCCACCGCACTCGCCTCAACCAGGCTTATCGTGCAGCCGCCGAATCCGCCGCCGGTCATGCGCGCGCCATAGACCCCGTCGACCGCCGCATTCACCTCCACCATCGCATCGACCTCCGGGCAGCTTATCTCGAAGTCGTCCCGCATGCTCACATGCGATTCGTTCATCAGCCGCCCGCAGAGGGCAAGATCGCCGGCCTCGAGCGCCTCGGCGGCGTGCACGGTGCGGTCGTTCTCGGTGACTATGTGGCGACAGCGGCGGTAGATCACCGGCGTCAAGAGATCGGCATGCTCCTCCAGTTGCTCCGGCGTCACGTCGCGGAGCGCCTTGATCCCGGGCAACACCGCCGCGAGGCGCCTGACGCCCTCCTCGCAATCGCGTCGGCGCAGATTGTATTCGCCGGCGGCGTGCTGGTGGTGGACCATCGTGTTGCACATGACCAACCGAACCCGAGGGTCGATTGACACGAGCCTTCGCTCGAGGCTGCGGCAATCGATGAGTAGCGCATGGCCCGCCGCACCGTGGCAGGCGATGAACTGATCCATGATGCCGCAGCGCATGCCGACGAACTCGTTCTCGGCGCGCTGGCACGCAAGGGCGAGCTGCGTGAGGTCGATCGGGACACCACTGTTGCTCAGCAACGCATAGCCGGTCGCCACCTCGATTGCCGCCGACGACGACAGCCCGGCGCCAAGCGGCACGTCGCCGTCGATCAGCAGGTCGGCGCCAGCAAGCCGGTGGCCGGCGTCCCGGAGCACGACGGCGACTCCGCGCACGTAGTCGCTCCAGTCTTTGCGCGGTTTCGGCTCGGCCTGGTCAAGATCGAAGCTGACGGTCTCGTTCATCAGGAGCGAATGCACGCGCAGCGTCCGGTCGCTGCGCGGCGCGATCGCCGCGTAGGTTGCGAGCTCGAGCGCCGCCGGCAGCACGAACCCGTCATTGTAATCGGTGTGCTCGCCGATCAGGTTGACCCGGCCCGGCGCGCGGTAGACCTTCGGCTCAGAGCCAAACCGGCTACGAAATTCCAACACTGTCCGCTGCAGATCGACCAAAAAGTTGCGCCTCCGCTGCCCCGAAGTCGAAATCGATGCGACGGAATAAACCATAGAGCGGACCGCAAGTCTTGCGCCTCTCGGGGGCGGGCATGAACGCGGTGTGCCTCGGGCACAGCTGCGTCTGGACATGCTTGATGCTGTCGACCGCCCCGGCCTTGTTTCACATCGAGGTGGCGGTATCTTCGCGGGGATCATCGTGCTTGACTCATCGCGCTCTCCACCGAGCCGGAACAGCGGCCCACCAGAAGGACCCGTGCACCCGTGAACCATGCCCTCCTCCTTCACGGCGCGCGTGACGCGCGGATCACGCCGTTCGGCCTGCGGGACAGCCGTGACGACGAGGTGCTCATCAAAGTCGCCGCGGTCGGCATCTGCGGAAGCGACCTGCACTATTTCAAGGACGGCGGCATCGGTTCGCTCGCCATTCGCCGGCCGTTCGTCCCCGGTCACGAGTTTGGAGGCTGGCTGGAGGCCGACGACATGGCCGACGGACTCAAGCGAGGCGCTCTGGTGGCCGTCGATCCCAATCACGCTTGCGGTGTTTGCGACCACTGCCGAGCGGGTCATCCCAACCTTTGTCCCAATGTTGAATTCATCGGCGCGCCGCCCCACGACGGCGCCATGACCAACGAGATCTGGGTGCCGCGGCAATTGCTTGTGCCGCTACCCGAGACCTTCGGCGTCGATCACGCGGCGATGCTCGAGCCGCTTGGCGTCGCGATCCACGCCGTCGGTCTCGCCAAGCCCCGGCTTCTCGAACGGGTGGCAGTGCTCGGCTGCGGCCCGATCGGACTTCTGATCGTGCAGGTTCTCAAAGCCGCTGGCGCCGGCGAAATCCTTGCGGTCGAGCCGCTGTCAAGACGCCGCCAGCTCGCCAGCCAATTCGGCGCCGCGCGCGTCGGTGAGACCATTGACGAGCTCCACGAATGGACGCGTGGCGAGGGCTGCCCGCTCGTCGTAGAGGCGACCAATTCTCCGGACGGCTTCAGGGACGCCGTGTCCGCCGCTCGGATCGGTGGGCGAATCGTGCTCGTCGGCATTCCGGACGGCAATACCTATACGCTACCCGCCGCAGACGCGCGTCGCCGCGGACTGTCGATCAAGTTCGCCCGCCGGATGGGGCGGATCTATCCCCAGGCCATCGAACTCGTCGCAACCGGGAAGGTCGACGTGTTGTCGCTGATCAGCGATCGCATCGGCCTCGACAAGGCTCCGGAGGCTCTGCGCAACCTGGCCGACGGCGCCCCGGGGATGGTCAAGATAATGGTTTATCCGAACGGATTGCATCAAAGCGCGACGGCGTGAGCCGGTCGCTCATGCGGCGTTCGCCACGAACGGCATGGCCCTGGCGGCCCTTTGCGCTCGCCGACCTGATGCAACCGCGCCGAGGCCGCCGCCGGGCGTCATCCCCGCGCGAGTTTGATCAGGGTCGGGAGAACGTCGCCGAACCTGGCACCCTCCGCCGGCTTGCCGAAGTCGAAATAGATGCGCCGGAACAGTTCATAGAGCGTGTCGTAGACCGCGCGGGTTTCGGGCTGGGGCGTGAATTCGGCGTGCTTGGGACACACCTTCGCCTGCGCCTCCTCGATGCTTTCCACCGCCCCGGCGGCGAGCATCGCGAAGATCGCCGAACCGATGCCGGTGGCACTTGACGCAGGCACCAGCACCGGCCGGCCGAGTACGTTGGCGTAGACCTGATTGAGCACCGGGTTGTTCTGCGGCACGCCGCCACCGTTGATCACGCGGTCGGTACGGACGCCGTATTCGCTCAACCGATCGAGGACGACCCTAGTGTGGAAGGCGGTGCCTTCGATCGCCGCGAACAACTCGTCCTGGGCGGTGTGTTGCAGGTTCCAGCCGATGGTGATGCCGCCGACATTGGCATTGACCAGGACCGTCCGGTCACCGTTGTCCCACGGGAAGCGCAACAGCCCCGTCTGGCCGGCCCGGTACTTCTCGAGGCCGGCCGACAGCTCGGCCACGGTGGTCGCGGCGCGGGTGGCGATGGCGTTGAACACGTCGCCGACCGCCGACAGCCCCGCCTCGATGCCAGTGAAGGCGGGGTGCACGCTGCCCTTGACCACGCCGCAGACGCCCGGCACCAGCTTGGGCTGGCTGGCATAGGCAACGATGCAGGTCGAGGTGCCGACCACGTTGACCACGTCGCCCTCCTTGACGCCGGCCCCGATCGCGTCCCAATGGGCGTCGAAGGCGCCGACGGGGATCGGGATGCCGGCCTTGAGGCCGAGCTTTTCCGCCCACGCCGCCGTCAGGTGGCCTTCGATCACATCCGAGGTGGCGAATTCGCCGTCGAGCTTCGCCCGCACGCCCTTGAGCAGCGGATCGAGCTTGACAAGAAAATCCTCCGGCGGCAGTCCGCCGAACTCCGCGTGCCACAGCCATTTGTGGCCCGCGGCGCAGACGCTGCGCTTGACCTTGTGCGCCTCGGTGATACCGGCGAGCGTCGCCGCCACCATGTCGCAATGCTCGAACGCGGAAACGAATTTGTCGCGCTTGTCCGGATTGTGCCTCAGCCAATGGAGCAGCTTGGCCCAGCCCCATTCCGCCGAGTAGACCCCGCCGCACCATTCGATGGCCGGCACCTTCTCGCGGTGGGCCAGCTCGGTGATCTCGGCGGCCTCCTGCTTGGCGCGGTGGTCGCACCACAGATAGTAGTCGTCGATGGGAACCATCCCCTCGCCGACCGGCACGACGCTCGAGCCGGTCGTATCGAGCGCGATCGCCGCCACCTCATCGCCGGCGATGCCAGCCGCCTTCACCGCCTCGCGGGTCGCCTCCGCCAACCCCCGCATGTGGTCGGCGTGCGATTGGGTGGCGAAATCCGGGTCTTCATGCTTGCGATGTAGCGGATACCGGGACACCGCGGAAGCGAGTACCCCGCGCTCGCTGTCGACGATCGACGTGCGCACGCTGAGCGTGCCGAAATCGACTCCCGCAACGACTGTCATGCTGATCTCCCCTCGATCGGCTCCTGGGATGTCCCATCTTCCCGCGGCCGTTACCGCGACTGCCGGCGATCCGGCAGCGTCGGCCGCGCCGGCGCGCGCCCTTCGATGTCGGCTTGCTAACCGCTTCCCGGCTGGCCGTAATAGGCTCCGGGACCGTGCTTGCGCAGGAAATGCTTGTCGTGCAGCACCCGCGCCAGCGGCTTCGCGTCGGCATTGACCGCCATAGTATGGGTTGCCATGCGGGCGATGTACTCCAGAGCCGCGGCGTTGTGCACGGCGTCGGCGGCGTCGGCGCCCCAGCAGAACGGCCCGTGGCCCGCCACCAGAACCGCCGGAATGGCGTCGGGATCGAGGTCGCGGAAGGTGCGGACGATGACTTCGCCGGTCGCCTTCTCGTACGCCCCGGCGATCTCTTCCGGCGTCATGTCGGGCGTTACCGGCACCGGGCCATGGAAGTAGTCGGCGTGGGTCGTGCCGAAGCAAGGGATTGGCCGCTTGGCCTGGGCCCAGGCGGTACCGTATTCGGAATGGGTATGGGCGACGCCGCCGATGTTCGGGAAGGCCTTGTAGAGTTCGAGATGGGTCGGCAGGTCCGAGGACGGGCGGAGGTTGGTATCCTTCAGTCGCCCGTCGAGGTCGGTCACGACGATCTGCTCCGCGGTCAGCTCCTCATAGGGCACGCCGCTCGGCTTGATCGCGACCAAGCCCTCCTCGCGTGAGATGCCGCTGACGTTGCCGAACGTGAACATCACGACGCCGCGGCGCACCAATTCGAGGTTCGCTTCGAGGACTTCTTCGCGCAGGTGACCGAGCAGCATGTTGTCGTACCGGCAGGTTTGAACGGATCGCGCTTCCGGCATCCGCATAGACAAGGTAAGGTGCGCCGCTTTATCATCATATGAAAGAGCGGTTTTCCGTTGTCAATGTTCGGTCGTGAACCTCCGGCCGGCAACAAGCGGAGCGATCGCCTGCTTAAACGGGAACGCCCATGACCGATTTTTCCGACCTCGAAGTCTGGTTCGTAACCGGCAGCCAGCACCTTTATGGCCCCAAAACGCTCGAGCAGGTCGCGGCCGACTCCCGGCAAATCGTCGACGGGCTCAACAGCGGGGCGGGTTTGCCGGTCAAGCTCGTGTTCAAACCGGTGGTCACGACCCCGGACGAAATCGCCGCGATGCTGCGCGACGTGGACGCGGCGCCCAACTGCATCGGCCTGGTGGCGTGGATGCACACCTTCAGCCCGGCCAAGATGTGGATCAGGGGCCTGACCGGGCTCGCCAAGCCGCTGTGTCATCTGCATACGCAATTCAACCGCGACATCCCGTGGTCGTCCATCGACATGGACTTCATGAACCTCAACCAGTCGGCCCACGGCGACCGCGAATTCGGCTTCATCTGCTCGCGACTTCGCCTCAATCGCAAGGTGGTGGTCGGGCACTGGCAGGCAGCGCAAGTTCACGACCGGATCGGCAGCTGGATGCGCGCCGCCGCCGCGTGGCACGACATGCGCCACATGAAGATCGCTCGCCTCGGCGACAACATGCGTCAGGTCGCCGTCACCGAGGGCGACAAGGTCGAGGCCGAGATCCGCTTCGGCGTCGCCGTCAACGGCTACGGGCTCGGCGACCTCGTCGCCTTCCAGGACCTTGTCACCGATGCCGCCGTCGATGCGCTCTGCGCGGAATACGCCTCGCGCTATGACCTCATGCCGGCCCTCAAGAAAGACGGCCCGCGGCACCCCTCGCTCCGCGATGCGGCGCGCATCGAGCTGGCGTTGCGCGCCTTCCTCGAAGCGGGCGGTTTCCAGGGTTTCACCGACACCTTCGAAAACCTCACCGGTCTCAAGCAGCTGCCCGGCATCGCCGCCCAACGGCTGATGGCCGACGGCTATGGCTTTGGCGCTGAGGGTGACTGGAAGCACGCGGCGCTCGTCCGCGCCATGAAGGTCATGGCGCAGGGTCTTCCCGGCGGCACCAGCTTCATGGAGGACTACACCTACCACTTCGACCCCTCCGGCCCGGCCGTGCTCGGCGCTCACATGCTCGAGATCTGCCCGACCATCGCCAACGGCAAACCGTCATGCGAAGTGCGCCCGCTTTCGATCGGCGGCAAGGAGGACCCCGTCCGGCTGGTCTTCGATTCGGCGACCGGCGACGCCGTCAATGCCTCCATCGTCGATATGGGCAACCGGTTTCGCATGGTGGTCAACGCCATCAAGGTCATCCCGCCGCATGAGAAGCTGCCGAAGCTTCCCGTCGCCCGGGCGCTTTGGGAACCACAGCCAAGTCTCACCGTCGCCGCGACCGCGTGGATTCTGGCTGGTGGGGCTCATCACACCGGCTTCTCGCTCGCCCTGACACCGGAGCACCTTGAAGACTTCGCGGCCATGGCCGGCATCGAGTACCTGCTGATCGACGCCGAGACGACACTCCGCGATTTCAAGAACGAGCTGCGCTGGAACGATGCCGCCTACATGGTGGGCGGCGCGCTTCACTGATGTTCCCGTCAAGGCCGGGCGGCATCTTCAAACCGAACGCAGGTCCCCCGCGACCTACCCTTCCGGCGCGACTTCCGCCTGCTCGATGTGCGGCTCGGGGCTCCCTCCGTAGCGCTCGGTGCGGATATTGCCGACGGGCAGCCCCGCCTCCACCAGGAACATGCTCGCCACTTCGACGAAGGCGGTGGCTCCGCAGACGAAGCTGATATGCGGGACGGTGCCGGCGAACTTCGCCAATGCGTCGGCGATCAACGCCCGGTCGATTCGCCCGGACCGGACGCCGGGGACCGCCATCGTCTCGCGGGTCAGCGTCAGGATCAGCGCGAAGCCGTCATCCGCCCCGGCATATCGCATCAGCTCGTCGCGGAAGACGACGTCCCGCCAATGCCGGGCCGAGTAAACCAGGACGAACGGGACCGGCGCCGCCGCCAATTCGCGGTGCCGCAGCATCGACATCAGCGGCACCACGCCGGAACCGCCGCCGACCAGGAGGATCGGACCGCCGTCCTGCGGCGACCAGTTGAAATGACCGCCGATCGGACCGCGTATCTCGATTGGGTCGCCGACCGCGACGACCTCGTGGAAGAAGGGAGAGACCTCGCCGTCGCCCAGCCGCTCGATGGCCAGCTCGATGGTGTCGGGACCGGGGGCCGAAGCGATCGAGTAGCTCCGCTCCGCCTGATAGCCGTCGGGCGCGGTGAGCCGTACCAGGACATGCTGGCCGGCGATGAAGGAGAACGGCATATCCGGCTTCAGGACATAGCTCTTGACCGTCGGGGTCTGCTCGACGACGGCGGTGACGATCGCCTGCTGCCAGTTGATCCTCGCCGGGGGCAGCATCGCCTCAGTCGCCGGTGAAGCGCTGCTCGCGCCAGGGATCGCCGTAGATGTGATAACCGCGGAGCTCCCAGAACCCCGGCTCGTCACGTTCGGTAAACTGCAGGCCGTTCACCCACTTCGCCGATTTCCAGAAATAGAGATGCGGCACCAAGAGCCGCGCCGGCCCGCCGTGGTCGGGCGGGATCGGCCGCCCCTCGTAAGCCGTGGCGACCATGCCCTTGCCGCCGGCGAGATCCTTGAACGGCACGTTGGTCGAGTAGCCGTCGAAGGAATGGGCGAGGACGAAGTCGGTCGGCGCCGCGATGCCGGCGGCGGCAAGGATATCGTCGACCGACACCCCCTCCCAGTTGGTGTCGAACTTGCTCCATTTGGTGACGCAGTGGATGTCGCGTTTCAACGCCGTCTTCGGCAGCCGGTTGAATTCGTCCCACGTCCAGGAGGTGACCGGCTTCGGCCCGTGCTTGAGGGTGAAACGCCAGGAGGCGTGCGCGATCTGCGGCGTCGGCCCGGCCGACAGCACCGGAAAGTCCAGCGTCTTGTACTGGCCCGGCGGCAGCCGTGCCGCATCCTCGCTCGACGGCCTTCGCCCAAAGAACCCGCGCGTCATCACGGCACCCTTTCTGGTCGAGCGATGTCAGTCATGGAGCATGATGCCGATCTTGTCGACAGCCATGCCCGGCCCCGTCTGCCTTCGCGGCGCCTATTGAGCATGAGCGCCGGCGAACGGCAACACCCGTCGGCGGGCCCTCATCCGTCCGCCGGCGTTGAACGGCGTGTCCGGCGCTTGGCAAAGTCCATCGGGTGGCTCTCCTTCGGCCGGATGTCGGTTGTCGAGGTCTCGTCGTAGCCGAACAGCTCGAAATCCTTGCGATAGAGATCGCGGACGAGGCGGGTCGCATGGTCGTCGTAGTGGTCGGCCAATTGGCTTGCCGCCGCTGTCCCCTGCCTCACCTCGCCAAGCCTGGCCTTTCGACCATAGAGCCAGCGCAAGAGGTTGGGGAACTCGGTTGCGAGGTCCTCGAAATGGCCGATGAAACTGTAATCGTAGTAATCGAGCGCGATGTTTCGGTGCTGCGGCTTCCAGTGCGTATCGAGATCGAGCACGCCCTCCTCGCCGAGCATTTCCAGGAACTCCGGGAACGTCGGCTGGCGATCGCCGGCAAAGCCGATCCTCTTCTTCAGCACGAAATAGGATTCGTCGCGGTCGACGATGCGGTCGAGATAGCAGGAGAGGATGCGGCTGAACGGGTTGCGGCAGAAGGTGAAGACGAAATAGCTCGCCAGCGCCTCGTCCCACTGCCGCCGGGTCAGTTCCGCCGGGGTCAGCATCGGGCTCCGCCGGCGGTCGAGGAAGGGCGTGCGGTGCTTGAGCCGGTCGGCCTTCTTCTCGCTGGCGGTGAGCGAGCGGATGATGAAGGAGCTGCCGACCTTGTCGTTCTTCACATAGACGAACCGGCGGCGCGTCGAGACATAGGCCGAACTGAAGAAACGCCCGAACGTCATCTCCGCCGGGCGCGAGGCCGGCGACAGATAGCGGAGTTTCCCCGCCTCCTGGCCGAAGAGGCGGGAAAGGCCGGTCGAACGCCGGGGTGGCTTCGCTTTGTCGCCTTTCATGGCGGCGGGAATATCAGCAAGTCCGAGCCGCTGGGAAGGGCGTCTATGCCCGGCCGCTTCGTGCCGGGCGGCTCGTCAGCCGCCGATCGCCCGGAACGCGCGGGTGTCGGTCAGCTTCTCGACCATGGCCCGTGCGCCACCTTGCCCGGCTCGTCGATGCGCTCGAAGCCGTGGGCGCCGAAGAAATCCCGCTGCGCCTGGGTGAGGTCAGCGGTGGTGCGGGCGGTGCGCGACAGGTCGAAATAGGCGAGCGCCGACGACAAGGCCGGCACCGGGATGCCCTTCAGCGAGGCTTCCGCCACCACCCGCCGCAAGCTGGCATGGGTCGCCTTCAGCATGCCGGTGAACGGCTCGACGGTCATCAGGTTGCCGACCGTGCCGCCGGCCGCATAGGCCGAGGCGATGCCGTCGAGGAACGCCGAGCGGATGATGCAGCCGGCCCGCCAGATTTTGGCGATCATCCCGAGCGGCAGGTTCCATCGGAAGGTTTCGGACGCCCTGGCCATGACGGCGAAGCCTTGCGCATAGGCGGCGATCTTGCCGGCAAGCATCGCCTCCTCCAGGACGATCGTCGCGCTGTTGCGGGCGCCGAAGGCGCCGTCGAGCTTGCGCGGCGCGGCGCCGAACAGCTTTTCGCCGGCGACGCGCTCCGCCTTTCGCGACGAGAGGTTGCGGGCGGCGACCGCCGCCTCGATGACGGTGGCCGGCGCGCCGAGATCCTGCGCCTCGATCACCGACCAACGGCCGGTGCCCTTCTGCCCGGCGGTGTCGAGGATGACCTCGACCAGCGGCTTGCCGGACTTTGGATCGGCGGCGTTGAGCACTTCGGCGGTGATCTCGATCAGGTACGACTTGAGCGGGCCGTCGTTCCAGCCGGCGAAGATCCCCGCCATCTCGACCGGCGTCAGGCCGAGCCCGTCGCGCATGACACCGTAGATCTCGGCGATCATCTGCATGTCGGCATATTCGATGCCGTTGTGGATGGTCTTAACGAAATGGCCGGCGCCCTCCGGGCCAAGCCAGGCGGCGCAGGGTTCGCCCTGGAACTTGGCGGAGATGTCGGTGAAGATGCTTTCGACCCGCGTCCAGGCCTTCTTCTCGCCGCCCGCCATGATCGACGGGCCGTGCCGGGCGCCCTCCTCGCCGCCGGACACACCGACGCCGAGGAAATCGATGTCCCGCTCGGCGAATTCCCGCACGCGCCGCCGCGTATCGCGGAAATTGGCGTTGCCGGCGTCGATCAGGATGTCGTTTTTGCCGAGATGCGCCGCGAGCACGTCGGCCTGCTCGTCCACCGCCTCGCCGGCCTTCACCATGATGACGATCGGCCGCGGCGGCTCGACCGCCTCGGCAAGCGCGGCGAGCGTACGGCACGGCGTCAGACGCGCGGCCAGGCTGCCGGCATTGGCGACGAAGGCGTCGATCTTGTCGGTGGTGCGGTTGGAGACGGCGACGGTGTAGCCCTTCTCGGCCATGTTGAGGGCGAGGTTGGAGCCCATGACCCCGAGACCGACCAGACCGATATCCGCCATTTTGCGTTTTCTCCCCTTCTTGTTTTGGCTTCAGCCGCGGCGCGACCATAGGAGAGAACGCCGGAGCGGACAATTGTTCGCGGTTCGGCCCATCCTGCCAGCCTGCATCGGATCACACCGCCGCTTTGATGGACCGTGCGATGTCCGCTATCGATCGGAAAAGGATGAGCGGATCGTCCCTGGAAGGAAGAAATCCGCGCCGGCGCCAAAACCGGGCCGCTTCGGAATCGACCGCGTTGACCACCACCGCACGCCCGCCAATCAGCTTGGCGCCGGCCACCATGCGCAGAAGGGCGTGCTTGAGGAGACCCGTGCCAATGCCCTTCCCGACCCAGGCCTCGTCGGTCGCCAACTGACCGAGAAGCAGACAGGGAACCGGTTCGGGCGGGTGCGCCGTCCGTACTGAGCGAGGCAGCAAGGATCGCGTGACCGCCGTCGGCGCCAGCCCGTAGTAGCCGACAACTCGATTCTCCTCGTGGACCACAATGACGACGGTGAATCCCCTCTCCTGATTCGACAGCGCATGCGTCTTGAGCCAGTTGTCGAGAGCCGGTTTGCCGCACGAAAACCGCGAAACGTCATGCGCCGCCGAGAGAGGCTCCGGCGCGGAGAGGGTCAAGCCGCTTGCCGTCAGCCGTGCGAGCCGCCCGTCTCCCAAGGAGCAGGACGGCCGAGGACCTCGACGAGTTCCGGCACCTGCTTGCCCGGCGCCGCGATCGCCTTCATGAAGGCGCAGAAGCCGGTCGAGCTCATCTGGATCAGGGCGCGTTCCATGATCACGTCCTCGGCGGCGCGGACAGCAGCCTCGCGGACGAAATCGGTCCGCGATCGACCACGCATCCCGGCGGCGCGATCGATCAAGGCGACGTCGGCGGCCGGCAGCCGCATAGACAGCGGCAGCCGCATAGACAGCGGATGATCCTTGCTTCTTGCGGTGTTCGGCATCTGTGTCGTCTCCATGATCGACCAAAGAGGTAGTCGATCGTAGTGCATTCCGCAATACACCAGTTTCGCGCGGAACGCTCGGCCCAACTACGCCTTCAGTTCGAAATAGGCCTGGTGCTCGCGCGACAGCCGGCAGGCGAGCACAACGTCGCCGGCGCAGATGGCGTCGAAGATCGGGACGTGACTCTCGGCGACGGCGTGCATGTCGATGTTCGGCTGAAGCAGCGTCTTGCGCGAATGGATCTCGACGTGGAGGGATTCCCACATCTGGAGAAGGAGCGCGTTCTCCGCCGCGCGCAGGATGATGCGGTGGAACCAGACGCTGTGATGGATGATGCCATCAAGGTCGCCGCTTCGCGCCGCCTCGCGCATGCCTTCCAGATGCTCACGCACAATCGCCGGGTTGCGGTGGAGGCGCGGCAAAGCGAGCCGCATCGCCGCTTCCTCCAGCGCGCCGCGCACGAAGTAGACCTCGTGCTGGGTGGTGGCGTGATAGTCGTTGACGAAGGAGCCGCGGCGCGGGCGGATGGTGACGAGCCCGGCCTTCTCCAGATCGCGGAGTGCCTCGCGGACCGGCGCCTGGCTCGAGCCGAACTCGCGGGCGAGCTGCATCTCGACCAGCCGTTGCCCCGCCGCGTAGTGGCCGCCAATGATGCGCTCGAGCAGTGCGTTGCGGATTCGCGCGCTGAGCGGATGGTGGTCGATATCGGCGGCACGATCCGCCTGGGGGTCGGTCTGAAGGTGCTGCAATTCGATCTCCGGCGCGCGGATCTCCGGTGGCGGCGCGAGCCGGCTCGGCCGACCCGTCACCATGCACATAAATGCCGCCCTTCGAGCCTTATAGTCGATTGACAGTCGATAATCGATAATCGATATTTGAACCCAATGGAAGGCGTGCCTGAGCTCGGGGCTCCGCCGACCAGCCGAAAATAGCCGGAGGTTCTTAGCCGGCTTCGTGCATTTCCGGTGAACCGGCACAAGAAAAAGATCGCCGCCGACAACAAGCGGCGAACGCGAATGGGAGGAGCGGGTGGCGCTCGACATCGTCAAAGTCGACAGCGTGCACGACGCGGCGGCATTGCTTGCCGGCGGTGACGGCACGCATTTTCTCGCCGGCGGCACCATTCTGGTGCGCGTCGCCAGCACCGGCGGCTTTCCGGTCCGCACGATGGTACTGGCCGACGGGCTCGGCCTCGACGGCGTCACCATCGACGGCGATGCGGTCGACCTCGGAGCCGCCGTCACCATGGCCCGGATCGCCGCCGAGCCGAAGCTTGCCTTTCTGAAGCCGGTGGCGAAGTCGATCGGCGGTCCCGCCATCCGCAACATGGCGACCGTCGGCGGCAATCTGTTTGCCCGCTATCCCTATGGCGATTTCGCCGTGGCGCTGCTTGCCCTCGACGCCGAAGTCGTCACCGAAGACGCGAAGAGCACCCGGACGGTTAGCCTGGAAACCTTCCTGTCGACGACCCCGTCCGCCGGCGTCATCGTCCGCGCGATCCGCTTCAAGGTCCCGCCGGCGGGCGCCTTCCGCTTCGCCAAGGCGACACGGAAGCACCCGCACGGCGCCTCGGTGCTGTCGATCGCAGCGGTGCTGCCGGAGACGGGCGGCAAGCTCTCCGGCCCGCGCGTCGCTTATGGCGCCATGTCGGAGCGGCCGATGCGCGCCAGGGCGGTCGAGGCGGCGCTGGAGGGACGGGTCCTCGATGCCGAAGCCATTGACAACGCAGTAAAAGTCGCGGCGGACGGGTGCCGACCGCAAAGCGATCCACAGGCCAGCGCCTGGTACCGGACCGCGGTGCTGCCGGTCCACCTTCGGCGGCTCTTGTCCGGCAACGGGAGGTCGTGATGGCGCGGGTTCCGCTGGTTTTCACCGTTAACGGCCGGGAAGAGGGCGAGTTCATCGAATCCGGCGCCTTGCTGGTCGACGTCCTGCGCGACAAGCTCGGGCTGACCGGCACCCGGGTCGGCTGCAACCAGGGCACCTGCGGCGCCTGCACGGTGCTGGTCGACGGCGCGCTCATGCTCTCCTGCCTGATGCCGGGGGAGCGCGTCAACGGCAGGACGGTCGTCACCATCGAGGGGGTGGCGACGGACGGCGAGCTCGATCCGCTGCAGCGCGCCTTCGCCGAAGGCTTCGCCGCGCAATGCGGCTTCTGCACCTCCGGCATGATCATCGCCGCCAAGGCGCTGCTCGACGCCAATCCCGATCCGGGCCGCGAGGAGGTGATCGACGCGATCTCCGGCAACATCTGCCGCTGCACCGGCTACGAGCCGATCATCAACGCCATCCTTGCCACCGCCGCCGATCGCCGCGCGGCGAAGTCGGCCTGAGGGACGAGGACATGGAGCACGTCAGGGACGTCTTCGTTGACGAACGACCCGAGGGGAACAAGGCGGTCGGGGTGAGCATCACCCGCTCCGACGCCCTTGGCCATGTCACTGGACGGACGCAATTCTATGCCGACCGGCACTTCCCCGGGATGCTGACGTTGAAGATGGTGCGGAGCCCCCATCATCACGCCCGCATCCTCAACGTCGACACCTCGGCGGCCGAGAAGATGCCCGGCGTGGTGCGCACCCTCACCCACAAGGACGTGCCGGCGAACATCTACACCATCCTCCGCCTCATCCAAGTGGAGCCGAACGACGAACCGGTGCTCGCCGTCGACAAGGTGCGCTACATGGGCGAGCAGGTGGTCGCTGTGCTCGCCGAGTCCGAGGCGATCGCCCGCGACGCGGTGGCTGCGGTCAAGGTCGATTACGAGGTGCTACCGGCCGTCTTCGACGTCGAGGAGGCGCTGAAACCGGGCGCGCCGCTGGTCAACGAATACCACGGCCACAACTACTTCACCTATGAGGGCCACCATTGCCGCCGCATCCGCCACGGCGATGTCGAGAAGGGATTCGCCGCAGCCGACCACGTCATCGAGGAACACTACCAGTCCTCGCCGATCGAGCATGCGCCGGTCGAGACCACCGGCTGCATCGTGGTGCCGGAGGCGAACGGCCGGCTCACCTGCTACTCCAACACCCAGGCGCTGTTCTTCACCCTCGACAATGCCGGGCTGATCCTCAACGTGCCGTTCCAGCGCCTCAGGCTGATCGGCGGCACGGTCGGCGGCGGCTTCGGCGGCAAGGTCGACGTGATCACCGAGCCGGTTGCCTTCCTTGCCGCCGACCTCACCAAGCGGCCGGTGAAATACGCCTTCAGCCGCGAGGAGGAGATGCAGGTCTCCTCGCCGCGCGCCGCCGAACGGCTCGTCATCAAGGACGGGGTGATGAAGGACGGCCGCATCGTCGCCCGCCAGATCCGCCTCTATGTCGATGCCGGCGCCTATTCCCGCCACAGCCCCTACGGCACCACCAAGGCGGCGGCGCACATGCCGGGGCCGTACACCATCCCCAATGTCGAGGTGGACGCCTACTGCGTCTACACCAACCGGACACCGTCATCGGCGATGCGCGGCTTCGGCGTCACCATCGGCGACTTCGCGCTGGAAGTGCAGATGGACAAGCTCGCCCGGCTGGTCGGCATGGATCCGCTGGCGTTCCGCATCCTCAACGCCTATCGCGACGGCGACAAGAAGGCGCACGGCGAGACCACCAAGGGCGCCGCGCTGATCGAGACCATCCAGGCGGCGGCAAAGCTTGCCGATTGGCCGCTCGACGCGGCTTCGCTCGCGGCCTCGTCGACGAAGGCGCGGGGCTGAGCATGGCTGTTTTGCTCGGGATCGAACCTCACCGCATCGGCAATGTCGTGGCGCAGCCGGCGCGCAAACCGGGTCCGCTTCATCCCCTCACCCGGATCGACGACGGACATTCGTCCGCCCTCGATCCGACCTCTCCCCTTGGGAGAGGTGAGGTAGCGGAACAATCGACACGGACGATGCGTCACCTAGGATCACTCCATCGCGATGGTGCTGCCGCACGGCACCGCACTCCGGCCTCACCTCTCCCAATGGGAGAGGTCGGATCGAGGCGGATGCAATCCGCGTCGATCCGGGTGAGGGGCGAAGCCTCAACGGTCGGGCGACGACCTGAGGGCAAGCGCTGCCGCAATCTCGTCGAGCACAAAGTCGGTTCGCGTCAGAACGTCCCGATTCCAGAAACGCAGGACAAGAAAGCCGGCGGACCCGATGGCCTCCGTCCGCCGCTGATCAGCCTCGCCGCTCGTCGTATGCTGGCCGCCATCAAGTTCGATGATGAGCTTCGCCTCCACACACGCGAAGTCGGCGATGTACCCCTCGATCGGGACCTGCCGGCGGAACTTGTACCCGCCGAGACTCCGGTTCCTCAGCTTCGACCAGAGCCGCCTTTCGGCGTCGGTCATGCTGTGGCGCAGTTGGCGCGCGAAGTGGGTGCGCTTCATCCCCTCACCCGGATCGACGACGGACATTCGTCCGTCCTCGATCCGACCTCTCCCCATGGGAGAGGTGACGCAGCGGAACGCTCGGCGCAAGTCTTTGCGCAGCCGTACTTCGAGGGGGGTGCCCATGCCTAAGCTCCGCGGGCGCGGCGTATCGGCCGTCAACTATCCGACCGGCATGAACCTCGGCGGCGATCCGAGCCAGGCGCTGGTCCACGCCACCACCACCGGCACCTTCGTCGTCACCCTGTCGAGCGTCGACGTCGGCCAGGGGCTGAGGACGGTGATGACCCAGATCTGCGCCGAGGCGATCGGCGTGCCGCCGGAGATGGTGCTGATCGACACCGCCGACACCGATACCGGCCCGCACTGCATGGGAACCTTCGCCAGCCGCGGCACCCACCGCATCGGCAACGCCATCGTCATGGCGGCGAAGGAGGCGCGCGCCGTCCTGATGGAGGTCGCGGCGGAGGAGCTCGAAGTGAACGCCACCGACCTCGACACCGACGGCAAGGGGTCGATCCACGTCAAGGGCGCCCCGTCGAAGTCGATCTCGGTGATCGAAACGGCGCTTGCCGCGCATTTCAAGCACGCCAGGACGATTTCCGGGCGCGGCATGTTCATGCAGGAGCGCTCCTTTCCGGAACCGGCGACCGGCAAGATGCGGCCGGCGACCTGTTACGCCCACGCCTGCACCGTCGCCGAGGTCGAAGTGGACACCGAGACCGGCGAGGTCACCGTGCTGTTCCTGAAGAGCGCCTACGAAGTCGGCCACGCCATCAATCCCAGGATGGTCGAGCAGCAGATCGTCGGCGGCGCCTGGATGGGCATGAGCCACGCGCTTTACGAGACCACCGAGCCCTACTATCCCGACCGCGACCACGGACCGCTCGACTTCAACGAATATCTGATGCCGGGTCCCGGCGACCTGCCGGAGTTCGCCGGCGTCATCCTAGAACGGCCGGCGGCCGACGGTCCCTACGGCGCCAAGGGCGTCGGCGAGATGACCGCCAACTCGCCGATCCCGGCCATTGCCAACGCCATCTTCGACGCGGTCGGGGTGCGCGTCGATTCGCTCCCCATCACCCCCGAAAAAGTCCTCCGCGGCATCCTCGCCAAGAACGGCGCCGCCATCGAACCCGCCGAGTGAAAGGAACAGGCATGCTGAAAGTGCTGTCGCTGATGAAGCGCAAGGAAGGGATGAGCTACGCGGAATTCCGCAACTGGGCGCTCAACGAGCACCCGCCGCTGGCCGAGAAGCTGCCGGGTCTGCGCGGCTACCGGATGAACGTGCCGCTCGCCGAGAACCCGGATGCCCCCTATGACGCGATCAGCGAGATGTGGTTCGACGACGACGCGGCCCGCCTCGCCGCCTTCGGCACCGAGGCCGGCAAGGCCGCCGGCGCCGACGCCGGCGCTCATGCCTCCAGCCGCTTCCACTTCCTCGCCGAGGAAAAGGTGGTGATCGGGTAGGCGTGTCCATGCGTCCTTCGAGGCTCGCGCTTCGCGCGAGCACCTCAGGACAAGGAGGTTGGTGTTTGTCGGGATGGGATTGTTGTGAGATTGGCTTGAGGGTCGAATGACCCCGCCCTTCCCCTCTCCCGAGGCCCTGGCCGAGGCGCTTCGCGGTGCCGACTACCTGGCCGACGACGGCCTTGCCGTCGCCTGTTTCCTGGCGCTGGCGCTCGGCAAGCCGCTCCTGGTCGAGGGCGTGCCCGGTGTCGGCAAGACCGAGGCGGCGAAAGCGCTGGCGCGGGCGCTCGATCGCGACCTGATCCGCCTGCAATGCTACGAGGGGATCGACGCCGGGCAGGCGCTCTACGAATGGAACTATGCCCGCCAGCTTCTCGCCATCCGTCAGGCGGAGGTTTCGGGCGAGGCGGCCGACCTCTATGCCGAGGACTTTCTCATCGAGCGGCCGCTGTTGAAGGCGCTCAGGCAAGCGGGCCGTACCGTCCTCCTCATCGACGAGATCGACCGCGCCGACGACGAATTCGAGGCGTTCCTGCTCGAATTCCTCGCCGATTACGAGATCACCGTTCCCGAGATCGGCACGATCACGGCGGAAACCGCGCCGGTCGTCGTGCTTACCTCCAACCGTACCCGCGAATTGAACGAGGCGCTTCGCCGCCGCTGCACCTATCATTGGATCCCTTATCCCGACCCCGCCCGCGAGGCGGAGATCATCATGCTCAAGGCCGCCGACGTCGCCGAGGCGACCGCCCGCGCCGTCGTCGCCGCGGTCAACGGGCTCCGCCGCCTGCCGCTGGTCAAGGCACCGGGCATCGCCGAGGCGGTCGACTGGGCCCGCGCCGCGACGATCCTCGATCAGGGACGCGGTGACTGGCCCGCGGCGCTGAGGCGCTCGATCGGCCAGGTGCTGAAGGACGAGGAGGACCTGGCGGCGGTGGAGGGCAAGCTCGACGAGCTGATCGGCGGCGGGAGGGGATGATGCGCGTCGCGCGTTCTCCTCGGTCCCGCGACACACCACCTCCTCCTGCCGAGGCGCGAGCGCGATGCGCGAGCCTCGAAGCACGCGGTGCGTCCTTGGAGGCCCGGCGGCGCCGGGCTTCCCGGGACGAGGAGGATGGTTGCCGTCGTTCGGGCTAGGCGCGATGGAACGCGTCTTGCCGCCGGGCGCCGCCCCGTTCGTCGCCTTCGCCCGCACGCTACGCGCCCACGGTTTCCCGGTGGTCACCGACCAGGCCATAACCTTCCTGAAGGCGATCACCCTGCTCGGGCCGCGGTCGCTGCGCGACGTCTACTGGGCGGCACGAACGACGCTTGCGCCGAGTGCCGACCGCGCCGCCGCGTTCGACGCGCTGTTCGCCGCCTTCTTCCACGACGAAGCCGAGCTCGAAGCGATCGCCGAAAGCACGCCGGAGAAAGACGCGCCGGCACGGCAATCCGGAGCCGCCGGCCTCGATCCCGTTGCGGCCGACAAGACCAACGAGTCGGGGCAGGCGGCAAGCGCCGCCGAGGCGCTGGCGATGAAATCGTTCCAGGCGATGGCGGCCGACGACCGCCTCGCGCTGATGCGCCGCCGTCTCGCGGGCGCGGTGCCGCGCCGCCGCGGCTATCGCCGGCTCCCCTTCCGCCGCGGCGACCGGCTCGATCTCCGCCGCAGCTTGTCGGCGATGGTGCACCACGACCCGGCCGCCATCCGCCCGGTCTGGACGCGGCGCCGGGAAAATCCGCGGCGGCTGCTCTTGCTGATCGACATCTCCGGCTCGATGAAGCGCGACACCGACGACTACCTGCGCTTCGCCCACGCCCTCACCCAGGCGCTGCCGTCGGTGGAGACCTTCTCGTTCGGCACGCGGTTGACCCGGCTCACCGCGTCGCTCCGCCACAAGCATCTCGGCAGGGCGCTCGGCGAGATCGCGCCCTCGGTGGCCGACTGGCAGGGCGGAACGCGGATCGGCGAAAGCCTGGCGACGTTTCTCTCGCTGCCGCGCTTCGCCCACGCCTCGCGCGGCGCCCTTGTCGTCGTCCTCTCCGACGGCCTCGAACGCGGCGACCCCGGCCGGATGAGAAGCACGGTTCGGCGGCTGGCGGCCCGCTCATGGCGGCTGGCCTGGCTGACCCCGCTCGCCGCCGACCCCGATTTCAGGCCGGACACCGCTGCGCTGAAGGCGATCCTGCCGATCATCGACCACCTCGGCGTCGGCACCGGCACAGAGGCGCTGTGCGATTTCATCGAAGACAGTGCTCGGCTCGGCGACCGAGCGCCGGCGCCGGGACGCGGCGGAGGCAACCCTACGGCTTCCGGTCTGAGGAACGTTCGGCTCCACGGCGATCCCTCCCCGAACCGGGGAGGGGGAACCATCCGAAGGATGGTGGGTGGGGTTCAGTGAACCTTGCAGCACGGTGCCGATGACCGCGAACCCCACCCGTCCACTCGCTTCTCTCGCGGCCACTCCCCGATCAAGCCGGGGAGAGGCTCTCCCCGGTTCGGGGAGGGATAGGCGTGTGCGGCTTCGGCCGTGCCAGCGAATGTGCACGGAGTAGGCGAAGCGTCGCCGGTCAGGAAGATTGGGCGAGTCGCAGAGCAGGAGGACAGCAGCCATGGATACGCCGATCATCGACGCCCATCATCACATCTGGCGGCAGGCCGACCTGCCCTGGCTTGCCGGGCCGATGCTGCCCCGCATTTTCGGACCCTATGAGCCGATCCGCCGCGATTATCTGATCGACGAATACCTGGAGGACATTGCCGGCTCGGGCGTGGTCAAGTCGGTCTACGTGCAGGCCAACTGGGCGCCAGCCGAGGCCGAGGACGAGGTCGCCTGGGTGCAGAGCGTCGCCGACAAGAGCGGCTGGCCGCACGCCATCGTCGGCTACGCCGACCTGATGGCGGACGACATACGCCCGGCGCTCGACAAGCTGATGCGCTATCCGCTCATCCGCGGCATCCGCATGCAGCTCCACTGGCACGACAACGAGATGTACCGCTTCGCCAGCCGGCCGGACCTTGCCGACGACGCCACCTTCCGGCGGAACTTCGCCGTTTTCGCCGACACCGGCCTCAGCTTCGACCTCCAGGTCTTCGCCGATCAGATGGCGGGGGCGGCACGGCTCGCCGCCGATTTCCCCGGCACCACCTTCATTCTCCAGCACGCCGGCATGCTGGAGGACTTCTCCGACAAGGGGCGGGCGGCGTGGCACGCCGGGATGGCCAAGCTCGCGGCAGAGCCGAATGTCGTGTCGAAACTCTCCGGCCTCGGCACCTTCATCCACCGCAATGAACCCGAACACGTCGCCTTCGTGGTCAACGAGACGGTCGGCCTGTTCGGCGCCGAGCGCTGCCTGTTCGGCTCGAATTTTCCGGTCGAGAAGCTGTGGACCGACTACGCTCCGCTGATCGCCGCCTACCGCGCGGCAATTTCCGGCTATCCGGCCGCCGAGCAGCAGGCCATCCTCCACGACACCGCGGCGCGGGTGTATCGAATCGACTGAAGTTCGCCGGCCGATCCCCCGCTTGCGAGTACGGCCTTCAGGCGCGTATGGGAGACGATCCCATGCGAAGAAAGTCCACAGTCTCCGGATCAACTACGCCTCGCTTGACCGAACTCGAAGCCGGCTACCGCGCAATGGCAGACGACAAGTTGCGCGAACGGGAGGCGGATGCCTGGGTCGAGGCGGTGATCGCGGATATCTTCGATCCTCGCCTCAGTCGTGGCCGAGCACCGGGTGCGGCCGGTAGGGCTCCTCCAGCGCCGCGATCTCCTCGCCGGTGAGCTTGATCTCCAGCGCTTGGATGGCGTCCTCCAAGTGGCTCATCTTGCTCGCTCCGACGATCGGCGCGGTGACGGCGGGCTTCGACAGCAGCCAGGCGAGCGCCACCTGGGCGTTGGGGACGCCGCGTTTGCCGGCGATCTCGGTGACGCGGTCGACGACCCGGAAATCCTCCTCCTCGTAGTACATCTGATGAGCGAAGTTGTCGCTACGCGCCCGAGTCGTCTCGCCCTTGTCCTGACGACGGCGACTGCCGGTGAGGAAGCCGCGGGCCAGCGGGCTCCACGGAATGAGGCCGATCCCTTGGCTGGCGCAAAGCGGAATCATCTCGCGCTCCTCCTCGCGATAGAGGAGATTGTAGTGGTTCTGCATGGTGACGAAGCGGGCGAGGCCGCGCCGGTCGGATGTCTCCAGCATCTTGGCGAACTGCCACGCGAACATGGACGAGGCGCCGATATGGAGGGCCTTGCCTGCCTTGACCACGTCGCTCAGCGCTTCCAGCGTCTCCTCGATCGGCGTCGTCTTGTCGAAGCGGTGGATCTGATAGAGGTCGACATAGTCCATGCCGAGGCGCCGCAGCGAATCGTCGATGGCGTGCATGATGTGCTTGCGCGACAGGCCGCGCTCGTTGGGGTCGTCACCCATCGGGTTGTAGACCTTGGTGGCGACCACGACCGTGTGGCGCGGCGCGCCGAGCTCCTTGAGGAGCCGCCCGGTGACCTCCTCGCTGGCGCCAAGCGAGTAAATGTCGGCGGTATCGAAGAAGTTGATGCCGGCCTCCAGCGCCCGCGCGACGAAAGGCTTCGAGGCCTCGTAGTCGAGGACCCAGTCGCGCCATTTGCTGGAGCCGTAGGTCATCATGCCGAGGCAGAGACGCGACACCTTGAGGCCGGTGGCGCCGAGATTTACGTATTGCATGGCGAATTGTCCGTTGGTGAGCGGGGAGGAATGGCGACACTTTACGCCGACCGCGGAGGTGACAACACCCCTGCATGCTGCGATCATCGGCCTTCCCTGGACGGCCGGCCCTCTCCGCCGGGCACGTCATCACCGTACATCTTGAACCTTGCCGCCGGCAGCGCCGGCCAGTCCTCCGGAGGGAGCAGCCATGACCTACGTCGCCGACGCGGAACGCTACCGCCGCATGACCTACCGCCGCACCGGACGGAGCGGTCTCGACCTGCCGGCAATCTCCCTCGGCCTCTGGCAGAATTTCGGCGGCGTCGACAATTACGAGGTCGGCCGCGCGATGCTGCGCCGCGCCTTCGACCGCGGCGTCACTCATTTCGACCTCGCCAACAATTACGGGCCGCCCTACGGCTCGGCCGAGGAGAATTTCGGCCGCATCTTCGCCGCCGATTTCAGGCCGCATCGCGACGAGCTGGTCATCTCGAGCAAGGCCGGCTGGGACATGTGGCCCGGCCCCTACGGCAATCTCGGATCGCGCAAGTATCTGGTCGCCAGCCTCGACCAGAGCCTGAAGCGGATGGGCCTCGACTACGTCGACATCTTCTACCATCACCGTCCCGACCCGAACACGCCGCTCGAGGAGACGATGGGCGCCCTCGACCATCTCGTCCGCCAGGGCAAGACGCTCTATGCCGGCATCTCGCAGTACCAGCCGGACGCCACGCGCCGGGCCTTCGAAATCCTGAAATCGCTGGGAACGCCGCTCCTCATCCACCAGCCAAACTATTCGATGCTGAACCGATGGATCGAGGACGGCCTGCTCGACGCGCTCGGCCAGCTCGGCGTCGGCTGCATCTGCTTCTCGCCGCTGGCCCAGGGGCTGCTCACCAACAAGTACATCAAAGGCGTGCCGGCGGACTCCCGCGCGGCGCGGAACTGGACGCTGCGATCGTCGCGGCTGACGCCGGACCTCGTGCAGACCCTCAAGCGGCTCGCCGCCATCGCCAAGAAGCGCGGTCAGAGCCTCGCCCAATTGGCGCTCGCCTGGGTGATTCGCGACGGCCGGGTGACCTCGGCGCTGATCGGCGCGCGCACGGTGGAGCAGCTCGACAATTCGCTCGACGCGCTGAAGGCCGGTCCCCTGTCGCCGGAGGAGACCGCCGCCATCGACAAGGCACTGGGGTAGGCGCGCGGGCGCGATGCGTCCCCCGATCCCGCGCCTCGAAAAACGTATGCGAACCGAAAACGTGAAAGGCCGATCAGGCCGCCTTCGCTGAACGATAGGCGAAGCTGACCCCCGTTCCGGCATCGAAGACGTGAATCTTGTCCGGCGCCCAGGCGAAGCCGACCGTGTCCTCGATCGCCATCGGCACGGTTGCCGGGGCCGTCGCCTTGAACAGGTGGTCGTCCACTCTCAGGGTCAGGATCTGCTCGACCCCGTGATTCTCGACGTGGTGGACCCTGGCTTCCGCCCCGCCGTCGGGGCCGACGGCGACGTCCTCGGCGCGGATGCCGATCGTGACCGGACCGTCGAAGCCGCCGGTCTGGCCCGCCGGCTCGCCGGCGAGCGCCACGTCCAGCTTGCCGGACAGCGCGCTCACCCGACCGTCCTTCAGCGTGCCGTCGACCAGGTTCATGGCCGGCGAGCCGACGAAGCCGGCGACGAAGACGTCGCGCGGGTTGTTGTAGATCTGGTGGGGCGTGCCGACCTGGGCGATGCGTCCCTTGTTGAGCACGCCGATCTTGTCGCCCATCGACATCGCCTCGATCTGGTCGTGGGTGACGAACAGGAACGTCGCGCCGAGCTTCATCTGCAAGTCCTTGAGCTCGGAGCGCAGCGCCTCGCGCAGCTTGGCGTCGAGATTGGACAGCGGCTCGTCCATCAGGAAGGCGCGCGGCTCGCGCACGATCGCCCGGCCGATCGCCACGCGCTGCATCTCGCCGCCGGACAGCTTGTCGGTCTTGCGGTCGAGCAGGTGGTCGATCCGCAGGACCTTGGCGGCGGAGGCGATGCGGGTATCGATCTCGGCCTGCGAATAGCTGTGCACCTTCGACTTCAGCGGGAAGGCGAGGTTCTGGCGGACCGTGTAGCGCGGATAGAGCGAGTAGTACTGGAACACCAGGGCGATGTCGCGCTGGGCGGCGGTCCGGGCGACCACGTCCTCGCCGTCGATCCACACCGCCCCGGCGGTCGGCTTGTCGAGCCCGGCGATCAGTCTGAGCGTCGTCGTCTTGCCGGCGCCGGTCGGGCCGAGCAGGACGAAGAACTCGCCGTCGCCGACGTCCAGCGTCAACTCGCGAAGCGCCGTCGCGGCGGCGAACTTCTTGGTGACGCCGTCAAGCCTGATATGCGCCATTTCCCTCACCAAGCCGGATGTTCAGCGATTCGCCGGTTCCGGTGTCGAAGAAGTGGGTCTGCGCCTCGTCGAGTCGCGCCCAGACCCGGTCGCCGACGCGCTTGACGAAACCGCTATGGGTGCGGGCACGCAGCAATTGGTCGCCGACCTTGAGGTCGACGATGTCGTAAGCGCCGAGCGGCTCGATGATATGCGCCACGACCGGGATGTAGCCGGCTGTCTCCGCCCCGGCGACCAGCACCGCCTCCGAGCGCGCGCCGACCACCAGCGACTGATACTGCTCGGCGGAGAGCCGTTTCGTCAGTTCGCCCGGAAAGTCGAACACCGCATCGCCGTCGCCGATCACCAGCTCCGCCCGGGGACCCTCGCCGCGCACCGCCGCCGGCAGGATGTTCATCACCGGGCTGCCGATGAACTGGGCGACGAACAGATTGGCCGGACGCTGATAGACCTCGGTCGGCGTGCCGACCTGCTGCAGAACGCCGTCGCTCATCACCGCGATGCGGTCGGCCAGCGCCATCGCCTCGACCTGATCGTGGGTGACGTAGACGGTGGTCGAATCGTTCTCGATGTGGAGGCGCTTCAATTCGGAGCGCATATCCTCGCGGAGCTTCGCGTCGAGCGCGCCGATCGGCTCGTCCATCAGCATCGCCTTCGGCCGGCGCACCAGTGCCCGGCCGATGGCGACACGCTGCATGTCGCCGCCGGACAAGGCGGAGGGGCGCTGATTGAGCAGGTGCTCGATCTTCAACGCCCGCGCTACCGCCCTCACCCTGCTGTCGACCTCCGCCTTGGTTTCGCGCGTCGCGCGCAGCGGGAAGGCGATGTTGTCGTAGGCGGTGAGGTGGGGATAGAGCGCGAAGAGCTGGAACACGAAGGCGATGTCGCGGTTGGCGGCACGCAGTTCCTGCACCGCCCTGCCGTCGATGCGGATGTCGCCGGAATCGATGGTTTCCAGTCCGGCGATTGCCCTCAGCGTCGTCGTCTTGCCGCAGCCCGACGGCCCGAGCAGCACGACGAACTCCTTATGGGCGATCGTCAGGTTCAGCTTCCGGATGACGTAGTTGTCGCCGAAATACTTCTCGATGTCGTTGAGGATGACTTCGGCCATGACGTGGTCGGCTCACTCTTCCTCTGGGCCTGGCTTGATCTTGGAAAAGACCAGGAAACCGACGAGCCCGACGAGGATGATGGTAACGCTGTAGCTGTGCAGCACGAGGCTCCACGGCTGGCAAAGGGCGACGATGCCGAGGATCATCAGCCACTGCGAGATCGGCTCAAGATATTTGGCGCTGATCGCTTTGAAGCTCATCGCCGCCCCCGTCACTTGCGGATCGCGCCGAAGGTGACGCCGCGCAAGAGATGGCCTCGCAGCGCGAAGGTGAAAATCGCCACCGGCAACAGGAACAGGAACGTGCCGGCCGCGATGACCGTCCAGTCGGGCAGGCCCGAGCCGATCTGCGACGGGATGAAGGGCGGCATGGTCTGCGCCCGCCGGCTCGTCATCATCAGGGCGAAGGCGTATTCGTTCCACGCGGTGATGAAGCAGAACACCGCCGTCGCCGCGATGCCCGTCGCCGCCTCCGGCAGCACGATCTTGAAGAACGCCTGGAGCCGCGTGTAGCCGTCGACCAGCGCGGCCTCCTCGTACTCCCTCGGGATCTCGTCCATGAATCCCTTCATCAGCCAGACCGAGAAGGACAGGTTGAAGGCGACGTAGAGGATGATCAGACCGAGATGCGTGTCGGTGAGACCGAAGGTCCGGTACATGAGGAACATCGGAATCGCCACCACCACCGGTGGCAGCATTCGCGTCGACAAGATGAAGAACAGGAGGTCAGCCTCCCCGGCCATCTTGAAGCGCGAGAAGCCGTAGGCGGTTATCGTCCCCATCGAGACGGCGATGATCGTACTGACGATGGCGACGATCAGGCTGTTCTCGAAGCGGTCCGGGAACTGCGAGAGCTGCGGCTTGTCGCCGACCTTGAGCAACTCTTCGCCGCCATCGTAGATCGCCTTCTCCCACCACGGCGCAGCCGCATAGACCGCCGGATCGACCGGCTTCGTCATCTGCACCCGCTTGGTAAACAGCCGGATGAACGGCGTGATTTGCGGGGTGAAGAACACCGTCGGCGGCACGGTGACCGCGAGATCCTTCGGCTTGAACGCCGTCGAGGTGATCCAATAGATCGGCCCCAGAAAGATCAGGGTCGCGATCAGGACGAGGACGACCGCCGAGCGGTTGAGGATCTTCTGGCGGCCCGAACGTACTTCCGCCATCTCAGCGCTCCTTGGCCCGGTTCAGATACTTGACGTAAATGTTGGTGATGGCCAGCACCATGATCAGCACGACATACGCCAGGGCGCACGACTTGCCTGTGTCCCACTGCTGGAATGCCTGCTTGTAGAGGCGGATCGAGATCAGCTCCGCCGTCGGCTGGCTGGTCATGGTGAAGGCGATGTCGAATGTCTTGAACGCCTCCATCGTCCGGAAGATGAGAGCGATCAGAAGGAGCGGCGACACCAGTGGCAGCGTGATCCGGGTGAAGGTGTACCAGGCGCCAGCGCGATCGATGGCGGCCGCCTCATAGAGGTGCTTCGGCACCGCCGAAAGTCCCGCGAGCGAGAGCAGCATGACGAAGGGCGACCACATCCAGATGTCGGTGATTGCGATGGCGTAGAGCGCCGCGTTAGGGTCAGAGAGCCAAGCGAAATCGCCGAGACCAAACACGTAGTTGATCGGTCCCCACGACGGACTGTAGAGGAGTTGCCAGAAGAGTCCGACAACTGCCGGCGACATCATCATCGGCAAAAGCAATAACGTCGTGACGAGTCCCTTCCAGGGGAATTCGCGGTTCAGGAGCATCGCCAGTCCGAAACCGACCACCATCTGCCCGGCGACCGACACGATCACGTATTTCGCCGTGATGGAGAAGTCCGCCCACATCCGCGCGTCGGTGAGCACGTTTCTGTAGTTTTCGAGGCCGACGAAATGCCAAGGCGAGTTTCGATTGGCGGCGTAGTCAGTAAACGAGTAGCCAAGCGAATAGATCAGCGGGAAGATATTGAAAACGATGAGAAAAATGATCGTCGGAATAATGAACAGATTGCGGATGCTGAGGTCGCTCCATCCCCTTGCCGCCGCGCGCGAGCGCCGATCCAGAGTGGTCATGACGGTGGCAGCCAACGGTCCCTCTCCGCAAAATTAAACAGGCGGATCGGGGGAGAAGCTCCCCCGATCCAAGTAGCGTGTTCCTGATTATTTGTAGCGGTCGTACTTGACGAATGTCGCCTTCCAGTCCGCCGTCATCTTGTCGAGGGCGTCCTTGGCGTTGCCTTCGCCGTTCACCACGTAGGGATAGAGATCCTGGTTCATCTGATCGAGCAGCTCGGCATATTCCGGCGTCGCCCAGAAGTCCTTGACGATCTTCATGGTGTCCGCGAATGCTCGGTTGTACGGAGTAGCGTTGAGGAACGCGTCCGACTTCAGCACGGCTTGGCTGCAGGTGTAACCGCCAAGCTCCGCCCATTTCTTCTGGACGTCGTCACGGATGAACCACGCCAGGAACTTCATCGCCTCATCCCGCTTATGCGAGTATGAGACGACTGAGATGCCCTGACCGCCAAGCGCGGCGTGCTGCTGGCCCGTCGGGCCGGCCGGATTGGCGAAGAAGCCCATCTGATCGGCGTAGGGGTTGGTCGCCTTGTTCACCAGCGAGGGATAAAACGCGAAGAAGTTCATGGTCATGGAGACCAGGCCAGATGTCATCGCCTGGTTATCCTCGACGAAGAACGCGTCGCCCCAGTTCGGCGGCGTGAACTTGGTCAGTTCATGATACATCTCGATCGCCTGAACGTTTTCAGGCGAGTTGGTGATGCCGTCGACCTTGTAGGTGGCATAGTCGCCGAGCTCGCCACCATAGCTAAAGATCGTCTGCTCCACGCCCATCGCCATCGCGTCGTATTTGTTCTGGGTATAGAGTCCTACGCCGTACTTCTTCTCGTCAGGCCGATAGAAGAACTCCGCAATATCGCGTAGTTCCTTGTACGTCTTCGGCACGCCGAGGTCATAGCCGTACTTCGCCTTGAAGGCGGCCATCTCCTTTGGATCCTCGAACCAGTCCTTCCGATAGGCCCAACCGTTCGCGTCGCCCTCGAGCGGAATGGCCCAGTACTTGCCGCTTCCGCCAGGATATTCGGCGTAATACTGGACGGTCGCCGGCTCCATGACTTTCGTAAGGTCGTGCTCTTTGAAGAAATCGGTCAGGTCTACCCAGTGACCCTGCGTCGATCCCGCGCCCAGCCACTGCGAGTCGCCGACGATAAGGTCGTATGAATCGCCGTGCGCGTTGAGCTCGGTGAACGCCTTGGTCTGGAAGTCTGACCACGGGGTCTGTTCGACCGTCACGGTCACCCCGGTCTCCTTCGTGTACTCGTTCACCAGTTGTTGCAGGTAGTCGGCAGGATCCCATTGCGCCCAGAGGATCGTAAGTTCCTCCGCCGAAGCCGTCGCCCCGCCGAACGCGAGTGTCGCGCCCGCCAGGAGCACAAAGCTCATTTTTCTCAGCATCGTTTTCTCCCTTTATTTCACGCCGGCCATCCAGCGGGGGCTGGCGGGCCGTGGCCGTGATGCTTTGATCGCTATTTGCTTATCCTAAGCGGTCTTGCCGCCGCCTTTCGCTCCTTCACTCTGCCGCCCAACGACTCCGCCAATGCCTGGCCAACCAGCGCCCGCGACGCCCAGACGGCGACCCGCCGCGCCTCTTCGCCGTCGAGGCCCCAGATGTCCTTGAGGACGACGAAGGCCTCTGTTCCGAATATCAGTGACAACGATTGCGTCAATCTGTCAAACGCTTGCCGGGATAGCCGGCTCTTCAGCGGCCCCAGCGCTTCGGCGAGCAGGCGCTTGCGATGGCCGCGAACCAGGCGCGCCTCGGCGCCGAGGGTTCCCGCCTTGCCGCGCGTCCACTGATCGATGGCGAGCTGAAGCGCCGCCTTGAGCGTCGCCTCATAGGTCTCCATGCGCGGATAGGCGAAGGCGATGAGGTCCGAAATCCGCCGTTCCGGATCGCTCGAATCCGAGCTCCATTCAAGGATCGGCCCGAGCGCCTCGTCGACCGCCTCCTGGATCATCGCCGCCTGGCTGGGGAAATAGCGATAGGCGGTGGCGCGCGACACCTCGGCCGCCTCGGCGACCTCGCTGACCGAGGGGATCAGGCCCTGCTCCATCAGCCCCATCGCGGTGTCGAGCATCCTCTTGTTCATCCGCGCCCGCGGCCCCGTCCCGGCGCCACGCTTGCTGTCCTGCACTTGACGTGAGACGGCCATGTCAATACGGTACGCGTGTCTCAAAACAAAAGCAATGAGGCGTTTTCCTCTTTATCGTCTCTCGCAAGAACGAACTGGGAAAGCGCGGCGGGGAAACACTTTCGGATGGCCGCGATCGGTCGCCAGCAGATCCTCGACAGGTTCCGGGAGATGGTGCGGCGCCGCGTGCCGATCGTCGGCGGTGGCGCCGGCACCGGCCTGTCGGCGAAGTGCGAGGAGGCCGGCGGCATCGACCTGATCATCATCTACAATTCGGGGCGCTACCGCATGGCCGGCCGCGGCTCGGCGGCCGGGCTCCTCGCCTACGGCAACGCCAACGAAATCGTCAAGGATATGGCGCGCGAGGTGCTGCCGGTCGTCAAGCACACGCCGGTGCTGGCCGGGGTCAATGGCACCGATCCATTCGTGCTGATGCCGCAATTCCTTGCCGAACTGAAGGCGCTCGGCTTCTCCGGCGTCCAGAATTTTCCGACCGTCGGCCTGTTCGACGGGACGATGCGGCAGAGCTTCGAGGAGACCGGCATGGGCTACGCCCTCGAGGTCGACATGATCGCCGCCGCCCATGCGCTCGACCTTCTGACCACGCCCTACGTCTTCAACACCGACGAGGCGCGGGCGATGGCGGAGGCGGGCGCCGACATCGTCGTCGCCCACATGGGCGTCACCACCGGCGGCTCGATCGGCGCTACCTCGGCGAAAACGCTCGACGACTGCATCGGCGCGATCGACGCCATCGCCGAGGCGGCGCTGGCCGTGCGAAACAACGTCATCGTGCTTTGCCACGGCGGACCGATCGCCATGCCGGACGATGCCGCGTACATCCTCAAGCGGTGCGGCAACTGCCATGGCTTCTACGGCGCCTCCAGCATGGAGCGCCTGCCGGTCGAGATCGCGCTCACCGAGCAGACCCGGCGGTTCAAGGAGATCAGCTTCTGATGACGGCTCCTGGGGAAGAAGCGGTGGTGCCTGCGTTCCTCTGCGAAGATGCCGGAGCCTGATCGGAAAGGTCGGGAAACAATCGTTGGGAGGACAGAGCCATGACCCGCAGGTTTGCGATTGCCGCTGAAGTCGAACCCGAAGTGCTCGACTGGGGCGAGCTTCGCTGGCTGAGCCATCCGCCGTCGACCGCCGCGGGACACCTGACCGTCATCGACGTCAGACTCTCGCCCGGCAAGGGCCATGACTTCCACAAGCACCCCGACCAGGAGGAGGTGATCCTGGTGATCGCCGGCCAGGTCGAGCAGTGGGTCGACCGCGACAAGCGGATGCTCGGGCCGGGCGACTCGGCCTTCATCCCGGCCGACGTGGTCCACGCCTCCTTCAACGTCGGCGCCGGCGAAGCGAAGATTGCGGCGATCCTCGGCCCCTGCGTCGGCGAGATCGGCTACGAACTCGTCGATATGGCCGGCGAAGAGCCGTGGAAGGGCCTGAGAGGTTGATGGCGGCGGGACGCGGCAGTCTGTCGGGTTCACGCCTTCGCGTTCGCCTTGCGCAATCGGGACCGACGCCAGGCGACCGGTATGACGACGGACACCACGCGACCGAGGATGCTGATCAGGACGCAAATGCCGACCACGATGACGACGCGGTTTTCCGTCTTGCGCATGCTTTCGGTATTGGCCGAAAGCATGGCCGTCTCCCGCTGGCGCATCGCCGCGATCTCGTTGCGGATCCGGTCCATGGTGTCCTTGCCCTGATCGCTGACGACAATGGCCCGCGCCGCGTCGAATCCCTCGGCCTGGCGGACGCTGATCGTCGCCTCCAGTTCGGCAAGCTTCTCCGTTGTGAGGGCCTCGATCCCTTGGATGCTTTCGAGCTGGGCGGAATTGTCGCCGACCAGGTTTCGCAACCTGGCGAAATCCACGGCGAGCTGGTCGCTTGCCCGCCGATAGGGCTCAAGATAGTCCTCGTCGCCGGTGATGAGGTAGCCGCGCTGACCGGTTTCGGCGTCTTCCAGGCTGACCATGAGATCGTTGATCGCGGTCGTCACCTCGAGCGAGTGATCGACCAGGCTGCGGGTCTCGACCAACAGGCGATTGTAGCGATAGCTGACGTAGCCGCTGCCGAGCACGGCAACGATGATCGGCAGGAGACTGAACAGGGTCAGCCAGGTGAAGATCCCACGAAGTGTCCCAGTGAGCCGCATGGTCGGATCATCTAGCCTTTTCCCGCAGCAAAGGGAAAACGAGCGAAAAGAAACGACGTGCTTCGCCAAGACCTGCCCAGAACGGATTTCCCTCTTGTGATGTCGACTACCGGGAATGATATATATCTTTGGTATCTATCATCCGGAGCCCGTACGATGACCGAAACAGCCACCGCCAAGCTCTTCAAGCACGGCCGCAGCCAGGCCGTGCGCCTGCCGAAAGCATTCCGCCTTCCGGGCAAGGAGGTTCGGGTGAGTCGGGTCGGCCGGGGCGTTCTCCTGGAGCCGATGGAGTTCGACGTGAAGGCCTGGCTCGACAGTCTCGACAAGTACCGCGACGTGCCCTTCATGCCCGAGGGGCGCGAGCAGCCCGACATGCCTCCCGACGAAGACTTTTTCGACGAATGATCTGCCTCGACACCAACGCGGCCATCAGCATGTTGAACGACGAGGCCTCCCCGTTCCTGCGCGGCGTCGAGAAGGCCGTGGCGGCCGAGGAAACCGTCGCACTTTCCAGCATCGTGCTGTTCGAGCTCCGGTACGGGGCGGCCAAGAGCGCCCGGCGCGAATGGAATGCCCGGCGGATCGCCGATTTCATGTCTGGACCACTGGCGGTGCTGGACTTCGATGCGAGCGATGCCGAGGAAGCAGGTGACATCCGCGCCGAACTGCGCCGGGCCGGCACGCCGATCGGCCCCTACGATGTGCTGATCGCGGCGCAGGCGCGGCGGCGCCAGGCTCTGCTGGTGACGGCGAATGTCGGGGAATTCGCCCGCGTTCCCGGGCTAAGGATAGAAGACTGGACTACAACATTGCGAAGGGAGGACTGACAAATGGCCGAAGGCAATAATTACCCCAGGCTCCACAACGCCATGTGGCCGGGGATTGTCGGCAAGGGCGCCCCGGACTCCGAGCCGATCATCCCGCTCGACACCCTCCTCGAACTGACCGCCAAGGCCGAGGTCGATGGCCAGAAGTTCGACGGCGTCGACCTCTTCATCGTCGCGCCGCATTTCGACATCGATTCCACACCTGACGACGTGAAGAAGATGGCCGACCACATCGCCGGCTATGGCCTGAAGGTCGGCTCGTTTGTGGCGCCGATCTGGGGCGGCGCCGGCGGCGGCTCGGCGATGGGTTCGGAGGAGGAGCGGAAGACCTTCCTCTCGCAGGTGCGCAAGGCCTGCGCCATCGGCAGGCAGATGCGGGAATTGGGGATCCGGCCGACCGGCGGCGTCAGGATCGATTCCTCCACCAGCGTCGAGACCTGGGACAAGAACCCGGCAGGGGGCACCAAGCTGATCGCCGAGACCTTTCGCGAAGCCGGCAGAATCGCCGAGGACTACGACGAGTTCCTCGTCGCCGAGGGCGAGATCTGCTGGGGCGGCATGCACTCATGGCGGGAGATGGTGAAGCTCCTGGAGATGGTCAGCATGCCCGGCGTGGTCGGCTACCAGGCCGACATGGCTCATTCGATGCTCTACACGCTGGGCTACAACGCCGAGGCCGACCGCATCCTGCCCAAGGATTACGACTGGACGGACACGGCGGCGCTCGACGCCGCCTACAGACAGGTCGCCGACGCGCTCCGTCCGTGGACCCTCGATTTCCACGTCGCCCAAAACGACGGCACCGTCTTCGGCTCCGGCGACCACGAGAAGACCGGCCGCCATTGCCAGGTGACCGATCCGAACGGCCGGCTCGACGTGGTCAAGCACGCCGGCTACTGGCTGCGCGACGAGAACGGCGACCTCACCAAGACAATGCGGCACATCTGCTGGGACGGCTGCATGTTCCCCAATTCGGTGATGGAGATGCAGGAGACGTGGAACGCCGTGCTCGGCGCCATGATCAAGGTCCGCGACGCCCACGGCTGGCGGGAATAGGATCGTTCGCGCTGCGTTGCCTGAACCTCCCCCTGGAGGGGAGGTCGAAACTGGCGGAGCCGGTTTCGGGAGGGGGGCATCCCCGCGCTTGATCCTACACCCCCTCCCGAAGTCCGCTTCGCGTACTTCGACCTCCCCTCAAGGGGGAGGTTGGGCGTCGCGCCTTACACCAGTCGGTACAGAATCAGGAGACAGGAATGGCTAGGAAACCGCTCAACATCGGCATGGTCGGCTACGGCTTCATGGGCCGGGCGCACTCGAACGCCTACCGCCGGGTCGGCAATTTCTTCGACCTCGACTATCAGCCGGTGCTGAAGGCGGCGTGCGGCCGGAACAAGAGGGCCGTGCAGGCCTTCGCCGACATCTGGGGCTACGAGTCGGTCGAAACCGACTGGCAGGAACTCGTCAAGCGCGACGACATCGACGCCGTCGACATCTGCGTTCCGAACGACCTCCATGTCGACATCGCGGTTGCCGCGGCCAAGGCCGGCAAGATGGTGCTTTGCGAGAAGCCGCTCGCCCGCGACGCCAGGGAAGGCGAGCGGATGGTCAAGGCGGTCGAGAAGGCCGGCGTCGCCAACCTGGTGTGGTACAACTACCGCTGGATCCCGGCCGTCACGCTGATCAAGCAAGTGGTCGGCAGCGGCCGGCTCGGCAAGATCTTCCATTACCGCGCCAACTTCCTGCAGGACTGGACGATCTCGCCCGACGTGCCGCAAGGCGGGCACGGGACCTGGCGCCTCGACGTGGCGGCCGCCGGCTCCGGCGTCACCGGCGACCTCATCGCCCACTGCGTCGACACTGCGATGTGGATCAACGGGCCGATCAAGGACCTCACCGCGATGACGGAGACCTTCGTCAAGAAGCGGAAGCACGCCGAGACCGGCAAGATGCAGGCGGTCGGCATCGACGACGCGGCGGCGGTGCTCACCCATTTCGACAACGGCTCGCTCGGCCTGTTCGAGGCGAGCCGCTACGCCCGCGGCCACAAGGCGCTCTACACGTTGGAGATCAACGGCGAGAAAGGCTCCTTCATGTGGAACCTGCACGACATGAACCGCCTCGAGTGGTTCGACCACTCGATCGAGGGGCGGCTCCGCGGCTGGACCTCGATCCTCGTCACCGACGGCGAGCATCCCTATCTCGGCCGCTGGTGGGTGCCCGGCCTGGCAATCGGCTACGAGCACACCTTCGTCCATGCCGTCGCCGATTTCCTCGACGGCCTCGCCACCGGCAAGCCGGCCTCGCCGACCTTCCGCGAGGCGCTGGACACCACCAAGGTCTGCGACACGATCCTCAAGTCGGGCAAGACGGGCAAGTGGATGGAGGTGAAGTAGGCGGCGCGTCCTAGCCAGGCGCGATCAGCGGGAGCCTCGGGAAGTAGCTCCGATAAAGTGATGCATCGCGCGTCAGGAGCCGATACCCGGCCACCGCGGCGTGAGCGCCAACATAGAAATCGGGAAGCGGCGAGCGCTTCTGCCCGCCGCGCCGCCGATATTCGCGATACGTCTTGCCGGCGAGGAAAGCGGCCTCGTAGGCAAGCGGCTCCCGCTCCAGGCCGGCGCTCGCCAGGACGTCGTCAAGCAGTTCGATTTCTGAGAAGCGGACGGAAATCTCGGCAAAGATGATGGGATTAATGACCAGGCGCGCCGTGTCGCCGGCCTCCGCCAGTGCATGCGCCGACCAATCGTACCAGCGCTCATCCTCGGTAAAGAGGTCGAGGAGAATATTGCTGTCGACGAGGACGGCCGTCATTTGCGGCGCATCAGCGCCATGATCTCGTCGGTTGTCATCTTCACGTCGCCGCGACCACGCAGGGCCTGCACGACGCGGGCGCCGCGACCGCCGGCTTTCGTCGCGGCTCGACGCAGCGTGACCGCGGTGCCATTGAACGCGAACTCAACCTCGGTATTCGGCAACAGCCCCGCCTTTTCACGGATGTCCTTGGGGATCGTCACCTGTCCCTTGGATGTGATGCGCATCGCTTGAGCTCCTTACTCTTACCGGTAAGAGTAATACCTCGGCCGGTTTGCCGCAAGCTGGCGGGCGGAGCGATTGCAGTCAGTGTCCCCCTGCCCCCGCCGCCACGGGCTGCGGACGCCGCGCCAGCGGCACCAGCAGGAGCACGGCGAAGAAGACGACGGCGAGGATCAGGAAGACATCGGAGAAGGCCATCACCAGCGCCTGGCGACGGACCATCTGCGACAAGCTTGCGACCGCCGCGCGGTCGGCGTCCGAGCCGAGGGTAGCCTGGAAGCCTTGTGCCATCGCCGACAGCTGCTCGGTAACGACGTTCCGGCTCCACGTCACCGCCTCGCCGAGCCGCTCGATGTGGAGGTCCCAGCGCTTGTTGAGCGCCGTGTTGATCGCCGCCAGGCCGAACGCGCCACCGAGGTTGCGCATCAGGTTGAACAGGCCGGAGGCGTTCTTGATCCGCTCCGGCGGCAGGGTGCCGAGGGCGAGGATGCTGACCGGCAGCATGCAGATCATCAGCGCCGAGCCGCGGATCGCCTGGGGAATGAAGAACTCGCCGAACGCCCAGTCGCCGGTGATCGGCACCAGTTCGAGGCAGGAGACGGCGAAGAGAGCAAGGCCGACGGCCATCATCATCCGCGGATCGACCTTCTGCGCCAGCGTGCCGGCGATCGGCGCAGTGATCATCATGAAGGCGCCGGTGACGAACATGGTGTTGCCGATCTCGAGCGAATCGTAGCCGCGCACCCGCGCGAGGAAGACCGGGTAGAGATAGACCAGCCCGTAGAGACCGACGCCGAGGGCGAATGAAAACAGCGAGCCGGTGGCGAAGTTGCGGTCGGCAAACGCCCTGATGTCGACGACCGGCTCCCGTGCCGTGAGCACGCGGTAGAAGAAGCCGACGGCGCCGGCCACACTGACGATCGCCGCGATGACGATGGTGCGGTCCTGGAACCAGTCGTTGGCGGCGCCCTCCTCCAGCACGTATTCGAGGCTGCCCAGAAAGGCGGCAAGCGCCAGAAGTCCGGGGAAGTCGAAACGCTTGAACAGCGCGAAGTCCGGCTTGTCGAAATCGACCAGGAGGAGGACGGCGACGGTGACCGCGACCCCGGGGACGACGTTGATCAGGAACAGCCAGTGCCAGGAGAAGGTATTGGTCAGGTAGCCGCCGATGGTCGGGCCGATGGTCGGGGCCAGCGTCGCGATCAGGCCGACCATGGCGGCGACCATCGCCTGCCGGTTCTTGGGGAAGACGGTGAAGGCGGCCGAAAACACCACCGGGATCATCGCCCCGCCGATGAAGCCCTGGGCCGCCCGCCAGACGATCATTTCGCCGATCGAGGTGGCGCCGGCGCACATGACGCTGAACAGCGTGAAACCGCCGGCGGCGATGGCGAACAGATAGCGGGTCGACAGCGCCCGGCCGAGAAAGCCGGAGAGCGGGATCATGACGATCTCGGCGATGAGATACGCCGTCTGCACCCAGGCGATCTCCGTCGAGCTTGCCGAGAGCCCGGCCTGGATCTCGGCAAGTGACGAGGCGACGATCTGGATGTCGAGAATCGCCATGAACATGCCGACGGAGAGCGCCACGAAGGCGGCAATCAGCCGCCCGGTGACGACCGGCTCGACGGGCGGGACCGTGGCAATGGCTTCGGCGGTGGCTTCGGCGGTGGCCATGACGATCGTCCTCAGCTCCGGGCTACCGCGAGGCAACCCGGTTCGGGCCGGTGCGGGTGTCGACGGCGGCAACGATCGACATGCCGGGGCGGATCAGCCCTTCGGCGGCAACGCTCTCCGGCAGCCGGATGCGGACGGGGACGCGCTGGACCACCTTGGTGAAGTTGCCGGTGGCGTTGTCGGGCGGCAGCAAGCTGAAGACCGAGCCGGAGGCCGGCGCAACGCTTTCGACCGTGCCTTCGATCACCCGGTCGGGATAGGCGTCGACGGTGATCGCCACCGACTGGCCGGGCTCCAGGTTCTGAAGCTGCGTCTCCTTGAAGTTGGCGTTGACATAGACGTCGCCGAGGGGAACGACGGCAACGAGCCGCTGGCCCGGCTGGACGAACTCGCCCGGCTCGGCGGCGCCGTTGCCGACGACGCCGTCGAACGGCGCGCGGATGACGGTGTGGTCGAGATTGAGCTGCGCCTGGTCGCGAGCGAGGCGATACTGGTCGAGCACGCGCTCGGCCTCGCCCCGCTGGGCTTCGGCGACGGAAGCGTTCGCCCGCGCGACAGTGACCGCCGCTTCGGCCGAGGTCACCGCCGAGTCGGCCTGCACCATCGCCGTCCGCGCCGCGTCGAGCGTCTTGGTGGCGACGATTGCCTTTGCCTCGAGCGTGCTCACCCGATCGTAGTCGGCCTTGGCATTGTCGGCGGCCGCGCGTGCCGAAGCGAGTTGTGCTTCAGCCTGGCCGACCCCCGCCTCGCCAGCCTTGATCTGCTCGGCGATCCGTTCGATCGACGCCTGTTCGGTGGCGATCTGCGCCTCGGCCTGGGCGAGCGCGATCCGGTAGTCGGCATCGTCAAGCAGAACGAGCGGATCGCCGGTCTTGACGCGAGCATTGTCGGCGGCCACCACCGACTTGACATAGCCGGAGATCTGCGGCGTCACCGCAGCCGCCTTCGCCGCCACATAGGCGTCGTCGGTGGAGACGATGAAGCGGCCGTTCTCCCACCAGCCATAGCCATAGTAGCCGGCAGCGCCGAGCGCGGCGAGCACGACGGCGGCAACGATCAGCCGGCGGCGCCCGCGAGGCTTGGCGGCCGCTATCGGGGCCGGTTCGGCCGCCTGCGGCGTATCGGCGATCGCCAGCGCCTGGCCGGTATTCGGGGTGGTGGGCGCCAGGGAATGAGCCGGCTCGCCGGCCGGCTGCAATGCCGCACCGCCCCCGCCCTCCTGGTCTGTGATTGTTCTGGCCATGGCCTTGTCCTTTCAAGCAAATCCGGCAGCGCCGACATGGATTGACCGAACCGTTCGGTTCGATTGAGGCGTTGACATATCGCCCTTCGGGTATTATTTCAAGATCGAACTGAACGGTTCGGTCAAATTTCCTGACAGTATTTGTCAGGAGGAGGAGGCGGTCCGTAAGGGTCGAGACAGGACGGGGGATTTATGGTTCAGTTGGCCGGCGCGTTGAGTCCCGGTCGGGAGGGAGATGAGGACACAATGACGGACCTTGGCGTTTTGGCGGATAGCGCGACCGGACGGAGCCCGGCCGGTCAGGATGCGCGCAAACGCAACCAGATCCTCGACGGCGCCCGCCGGCTTTTCCTTTCGAAGGGGTTCGACGCCTCCAGCATGGGCGACATCGCCGAGGAGGCCGGCGTCTCGAAAGGCACTCTCTACGTCTATTTCGACAGCAAGGAGCGGCTCTTCCAAGAGCTGGTTTCCCTGGAAAAGGCCGCGCAGTATCCGGCGATCTTCGGCCTCGACCCGCAAGACCACGACGTCCGTGCCGTGCTCACCCGGCTCGGACAGCAATTTGCCCGCTTCATCACCGCCCCGCACGTCATCATGGCGACCCGGACGGTCGTTGCCATGAGCGAGCGGATGCCCGACATCGCCCGCGAATTTTACGAGCAGGGGCCGCGCCAATGCTCGGGCCGGCTGGCGCAGTACCTGGCGCCCCAGGTCGAGGCGGGGGTGCTCGACATCGATGACGTCTATCTCGCCGCCGCGCAGTTCCTCGACATGGCCCAGTCGACGCTGAAGCTGCCGCTGCTTTTCGGCGCTCCCGACCGCCCCACCGACGAGCGAATCGACGCGGTCGTCAAGTCGGCTGTCGACGTCTTCCTTGCGGCGTACGGGAAAAAGAAGACCGCCCAGGACTAATCCAGCCTCAGTCCTCAGCCCACCGCGCCAGCGTCGTTTCGGCCGCCATCGCTTCCACATCGCCCTGCAGCAGTTCGGCCATCGGCCGCCCATTCCCATCGGCGTCGCGCCGGGGCATGCCGATATGCGCCTCCGAGGCGAAGGGCACGAATCGCCATTCGCCGCGCGGCAGGCTCTTGCCGAGCCCGTGCAGGTAGACCGGCACGAAGGGGACTTGCTGATATTCGCCGGCGAGAACCGACGCGCCGCGACGAAACCGGGCGAGCACTTCCGGCTCGCCGCGTGTGCCTTCGGGAAAGATGATGACGATCTCGCCGCGGTCGAGCGCCGCGCGGATCGGGTCGATGACCGCTTCCGCCCCCTTCCCCGACCGGTCGATGGGGATGATGTTGAGAAGCGTGCGCGCCAGCCAGCCGGCAAAGCCGGGCTTCATGAAGTGATCCGCCGCCGCGACCGGCCGCACCTGGTGGAGCATGCGCAGCGGAAACAGGCTCATCAGCGCGACCACGTCGAGATGGCTGTTGTGGTTGGCGGCGATCACCGCCGGGCCGGCGGCGGGAAGCCGCTCGCGACCGACGACGCGCAGCCCCGTCGCCAGCAGGAGCACCGGCCGCACGATCAGCGCGAAGAACAGAATCGCGGCGATGCCGCGCAGCCGGCCCATCTCAGGCTCCGTAGAAGTAGCGCACATAGTGCAGGAAGATCGGGGCGGCGAAGACGAGGCTGTCGAGCCGGTCGAGCATGCCGCCGTGACCGGGGAGCGCGGCGCCCGAATCCTTGATGCCGAGGTCGCGCTTCAGCGCCGAAACCGTCACGTCGCCGACCAAGCCGAGGAAGGCGAGCCCCGCCCCGACCGCGGCGCCTTCCGCAAGACTGAACGGGGTCAGCCATGGGGTGAGCAGGGCGGCAACCGCCATGCTGACGAGAACGCCGCCGACGAAGCCTTCGATGGTCTTCTTCGGGCTGACATGGGGGGCGATCGGCCGGCGGCCGAAGAGCTTGCCGGCAACGTATTGCGCGACGTCGTTGAACTGCACCACGACCAGCACGAAGAGGAGCAGCCCGGCGCCGCCGGCCGGCAGCGGCACGGCAACGTCGAGCACCATCAGGAACGCCAGGTGGCTGAGGTTGTAGACGGTGAGGAAGAGCCCCCATTGCAGCGTCCCGGCCGAGCGGATGAAGCCCTTGGTCTCGCCCGCCAACACCAAGCGGAAGGCAATCGCCGCCGCGCCATAGACCGGGATGAAGATCGCGAACATCCCGTACCAGTGATCATAGACAAACCAATACTGGATCGGGATCGCCAGATAGGCGAGGAGGATCGCCGTCCGATCGACCCGCCGCACCGGGATGATCGACATGTACTCGCGGAGCGCCAGGAAGCTGACGATGCCGAAGAGAATCGTGGTGGCGGTAGCGCCGAGGAGGAGCGCGGCGCTGAGCGGCACGACGATCCACCACCACGTGCGGGTGCGGGCGACGAGCTCGGCGCCGTTGGCGCCGCCGCGGCCGGCAAGACCGGCGACGATGCCGGTGGCCCCGGCGAGGACGGCCCAGACTGCGCCAAGGGCGTAGAGGAGCGGCGCCGGCCAGGAGGCGATAAGCTCAGCCATCGACTCCCTCCGCGACAAGAGCGCCCCTTACCCGGTTGACGACGGTGACGAGGGCAAGCGCCAACGCAGTGCCGAGCATCGCCGCGGCAACTCCGTTGGGCAGAGCGACCAGCGCCGCGATGACGGCGACGATCGAGAAATAGGCGGCTCGGTCCGACTTGCCGAACGGCCCGTCGTAACGCCGGCTGCCGCCGGCGGCGAGGCCGAGAACCCCGGCGCATTCGGTTAGCCCGACCGCAACCGCCAGGGATCCCGCCAGAAGCGCGTATGCCGGGGCGATGGCGAGCCCCAGCGGCAGATAGAGCGCCGCGTCGGATACCACGTCGCCGATCTCGTTGAGGAAGAAGCCGAGCCGGCTCTCCTGGTGGTGCTCGCGGGCGAGCAAACCGTCGATGGCGTTCATCGCCATGCGAACGAGGAGTACGACCGGCAGGCCGACGAGCACGAGCGGCGCACCATGGCTGAGCGCGATCAGCGCGCCATAGGCAACGGAGAGGACGGCCGCCGCAATCGTCACCTGGTTGGCGGTCACACCCGATGAAGCCAACCGGTTCGTTAACGGTCGCAGCAGGGCCTGGAAACGCGGCTTCAGGCCGTAGATCGTCGCCATCCCGGTTATGCCTTCCGTGCGCGCACGACACCGAAAATGCCGAGTCGCTCAATCTTAACATCCTCAACGGCGAAGCCTGCCGCCTCGAGCCAGCCGCGGGTCAGTTCCAGCGAGCGGAAGCGCATCGCCCATGGTCGTCCGGTATGGGTGTTGAGCACCCTGGCGATGAATTCGGCCTGGGGATGATCGGGCTGGACGGTGACGAGGAGGATGCCGTCGGGGGCGAGGATGCGGGCGATCTGGCGGAAGTGGTGCTCGACCCGTTCGTCGTCGTCGATGATCTCGTGCAGGCCGGAAACGATGACGACATCCATCTCGCCGAGCCGGGCGAGATCGTCATCGGAGAAGGCGTCGGCCTGCTCGACCGTCGCCCTGACACCGAGCCGAACGGCATTCAACCGCGCCTTGCCGACGTTCTCGGCGCGGTAGTCGCGAAGCGTCGCCGAGACCCGCGCCCGGCCACGGGTCCTGGCAAGCGCTTTCAGCACGTAGCGGCCGCCGCCGCAGGCAAGGTCGGCAAGCCGCACGTTCCCCTGCCGCTCGGCCGTCTGCAGAACCGCGTCCACGATCCTTGCTTCGAGCAGGGCGCCACGGTTGCGGATGCCGGCCCAGCCCGGCGCGTTGAGATAGGCCCGGTCGATCGCGCGGCCGAAGAACCCCGTCCCATCGGCGCGGTTGGCATAAACATGGTCGAGCATGACACCTGAATCGAAGCCATGTTCGAGGCCGATGCGGACGCCCTTCGACAGGCGCCCCACCGACCGCAGCAAGCCACGGGCGAGGGCGAAATACCAGGCTTTGGGATGCCAAGCGGGCAAGGGACGGGTCAGCGCTTCGATGTCCAAGGCGGTCATATAGTCACTCCCTCGTGTTGAACAACGTACAACAAAATGGTAGGCTGTCGCATATTGTTCAAGACTTTTGTTGAACATCGTTCTACAATCGGCGACTTGGTGAATCGGAGGTGAACGGATGGTGGCACGACGGCAGGAACACACGCGCGAGGAGATGGTGGACCTGGTTGCCTCCGCCGCCGAGGAGATCGGCGGCCGCGACGGCCTGGCCGGGATTACCATGCGGCGGCTAGCCGCCACGGTCGGTTATGCGCCGAACTCGATCTACCATTCGGTCGGCGACATGGATGAGGTGATCCTCCGGCTCAACGCGCGCACGCTGTCGCGTCTTGACCGGGCGCTCGCGCGGCGGATCCGCCCCGGCGGGCCGCCGGAGGAGGTGGCGCTAGCGATCGCCGACGGCTACATGGCCTTCGTCCACCGGAACCATCGCCTATGGTCGATCCTCGTCGACTACTCGCGACGCGACCCGGGACCGGTCCCCGACTGGTACCAGGCTGCGCTGTCGCGACCGCTGACCCTGGTCGAAGAAACACTGAGGCCGCTCTTTGCCGATCCCGACGACTGCCGCCGCTCGGTGGCAGCGCTGTGGGCGGCGCTCCACGGCATCGCCTCCCTGTCGCTTTCCGGCAAGCTTGGCATCGTCACCCCGGAGGACGCCCCCGGCCTCGCCCGGCTGATCGTAAGCCGTTATCTCGCGGGGGCGGCGGCCGGCGCTTGAACGACCGAGCCGGCGGCCTATGCCGTCGCCTCCCAGATACCCTCCACCGGATAGGCTTCGTCCGGGCCCGGCCAGGGCGGCATGGTGACACCGACCGCCTCGAGCGGCTCGTCGCCGTCGGAGCGGAACTGAAAATGGGCGCCGACCGCGATGGCGATCGACACGCCGGGGAAAACCTCGACCGTCTCTTCGACATCGCCGAGCCGCCGCCACATGCGCCCGTGACCGGCGACGAAATACCAGACCTCCTCGACGGTGCGGTGGGCGACCGCGCGCGATACGGCACCGGGCGGCAGGGTGAAATGAGCCATGCTGCCGCGCCCCGACGCCGCCAGCAGGCGCACCTCCGATCCGTCGGGGGCCATGGCGTCCGGTTCGGAGGCGAGGCTGCGTGTCACGTGTTCCATCATTCGCCCCAATCCCTGTTCGCTTCTCCGGGCGGCGCCCGTCCTGACGCGAGACGGCGCGTGCACGTCCATCCTAGCCGCTCGTGGCGGCTGGTCGGAAGCCGAAGGCGTCAAGCGTCGGCCGGCAAAGCATTTTTTTTCGCTCGCCGCCGGGAAATCCCTTGATTGTGAACAGCAACGGGCATACGTACCGGCTTGCCCAAATTCGCACGTGCCTGTGGTCGCATCAGTCCGAGGGCGAACTTAACCGGGGGCGTTCCCCGGTTGCTTCGAAGGACGCGGCTTAAAGCAACGACGTAGCGGGCTTTTTTGGTCTCTGCCGACTGTCCAAAAGTCGGGGTTACTGAAGAGGCACTACTTCCTTGCCGGGCGTGCGGATCGGGAAACTCCCTTTCCAAGCGAAGGCAGCGACAGATCGGACAGCCCTGTCCGTTTTGAGCGACTGCCACCCGCAAACCAGCCGGCGCGAGCCAGCAAACCGGACCGCGCCAGTCGCGGGGCGATCGTCTCCACAACGATCCCCGCGGATGAAGCGGCCGGCGGTTGGCAACAATTCGCGTGGGGAGTGACCCGCCATGACCGATCGCATCCGCGACTTTCTGCGTCTCCGACGTCCCGATGGGCCTTGTCTGGTGGTCGATCTCGACGTCGTCCGCCAGAATTATCTGAACTTCGCCCGGGCGCTGCCGGACAGCCGCGTCTTCTACGCCGTCAAGGCGAACCCCGATCCCACCGTCCTCAGGCTTCTCGCCGGCCTCGGCTCGTCCTTCGATTGCGCCAGCCTCGCCGAGATCGACATGGCGCGCGACGCCGGCGCCCCGCCGGAGCGCATCTCCTACGGCAACACCATCAAGAAGGAGCGCGACATCGCCGCCGCCCATGAGCGCGGCATCCGCCTCTTCGCCGTCGATTGTCACGAGGAGGTCGACAAGATCGCCCGCGCCGCGCCGGGCGCCCGCGTCTTCTGCCGCATCCTTTGCGACTGCGACGGCGCCGAATGGCCGCTGTCGCGGAAGTTCGGCTGCGTGCCGGAACTCGCCGTCGAGGTGCTCGAGCGCGCCCATCGCCTCGGCCTCGAAGCCTACGGCGTCTCCTTTCATGTCGGCTCGCAGCAGCCCAATCCGGACGCCTGGGACCTCGCCCTCAAGGCCGCCGCCATGGTCTTCCGCACCCTCTCCGAGAGCGGCATCCAGCTCCGCATGGTCAATCTCGGCGGCGGCTTCCCGGCCAGATACATGCGCGACGTGCCGGCGGTGAAGACCTACGGCCGCGCCATCTTCACGGCGCTGCGCCGCCATTTCGGCAACCGCATCCCCGAGACGATCATCGAGCCGGGCCGCGGCATGGTCGGTGACGCCGGCATGATCAAGGCCGAGGTGGTGCTGATCTCGAAGAAGGCGGCCGACGATCCGGTGCGCTGGGTCTATCTCGACATCGGCAAGTTCGGCGGTCTCGCCGAGACCATGGACGAGGCGATCCGCTACCCGATCCGGACGCCTCACGACGGCGACCGCACCGCGCCTTGCGTCATAGCCGGGCCGACCTGCGACTCGGCGGACGTGCTCTACGAAAAAAGCCCCTACGAGCTGCCGGTCTCGCTCGCCATCGGCGACGAGGTGCTGATCGAGGGCGCCGGCGCCTACACCCAGACCTACTCGGCCGTCGCCTTCAACGGCTTCGCGCCGCTGAAGTCGTACGTCATCTGAGGCGGCGGCGATGATCCTCATTGACGAAGAGGCGCCGGCCGATGCCGGCGCCCGGGAAGTCCTGCTCGACCGGGTGATGCCCGACCGGGCGTCGAAGCCGTCGGAACGCCTTCGCCAAGGCAGGCTGCCGGCCGCCGGCCTCTCCTTCGTCGCCCGCGACGGCGACCGCCTCGTGGGTTCCGTGCGCCTCTGGCAGGTGAGCGCCGGCGGCCGCCCGGCGTTGCTCCTCGGCCCGCTCGGCGTCGAGCATCGGCTGCGCGGCAAGGGGGTCGGCGCCGGGCTGATGCAGGTCGCGCTGAACCGGGCAGCGCTTCTCGGCCACGCCGCTGTAATCCTGATCGGCGACCCAGAATACTACGAACGCTTCGGCTTCGTTGCCGACCCGACGAGCGGGCTCGTCATGCCGGATCCGGTCGAGCGCCGGCGGTTCCTCGGGCACGAGCTGGTCGGCGGCAGCCTGAAACGCGCCGAGGGACAGGTCGCTGCGACGGGAATAGTGGTCACCGGGCTGCGGGAAGCGGCGTAGGCCCCCGATGCGACTGCTTCTCGCTCTTTGCTTTGCCGTCCTCATCGTCCCGGCCGCCGGGGCACAAGCCCCCTACTTCCACGCCGAACGCGGTCAATGGACCGTTTACGCGGGCGCCGCAGCCTGCCGGGCGCTCAACCGTCCGCCGGAGGACTTCAATGCCTCGCCCTTCAACGCCTTGCAGATCGCTGCCAGGCCCGGGAACGCCATTGCGGTCGAAGTCTTCTTCTGGCCGGGTGCAGTCGATCCCGGCCGCGACTACGACCTCAGGCTCACCTTCGCCGGCAAGAGCCCGACGACCCTCAAGGCCCGGCCGACGCTCGGCGACTACGCGCTTGCTTCCACCGACGAGACGGGTCTCTGGCGGAGCTTCCAGGATGCGAAGGCACTCAAAGTTGCCGTCGGCGGCGAACCGGCGCTCGTCCTGCACTTCGGTCTCGACGACATGGACTGGGTCCTGAACGCGCTCCAGTCCTGCGCCGAGCTATTGCCGAAAAGCTGATTGCATATCCCTGGCCACATGCGCCACCTCGGACACGCAGCCGCGGTCACAGTGCTCGCTGGAACGACAACCCAAGCAGGACGCATACGACGGGGAAGAGAAGGCCGTAGCCGACGACGCCGATCATCCTCCAGTTCAGATCTCCGACCGCCGGTCCGACCAGGCCGACCAGGCACAAGGCGCCCGCCACGATCAGTCCGACGCGAACGGCCGCCTCAAGCCCGCCGCCCCTGAACGCCGGGGCCGCAAAGAGCAGGGACAGGCCGAAGAACAGGTGCCACGCGGCGAGCTCCATCGCGTAAAGCAGCGACGGCCATTCCCAGCCGAAGACATAACGAAAATCGGGCATTGCGGCGGGATCGATCTGGCGGCCGGCGGTCAGCTGGACGACGTGCACGGTCATGGTGAGCCCGGCCATGACCGCCATCCACACCAACGCCATCAGGCTGGAGATTCGCGCCTCGGCCGGCGCAGACTGGTGAATTGCGGCGATCAGCGCCACCTGAAGCAGGCCGCTGATGGCCGTGAGAATTTCAGCCGCCGCGAGATATGGCTCCACGGGAACGCCGACGGCCACGCCGCCGGCGAAGAGGGTCGCGATATACACGGCGTAGAGCGCGGCGAGCGCCCAGGCCGACCACATGCCGAGAAGGAGGATAGGACGAGGCCCGGTCATCATCGTGCCAGCAATCTGAGGCCGCTATCTTGCGCGCGCCGGAACGATGACGTCCAACGGGGGTTCAGCCGCTCACCCCTGCCCCAGCGCCGACTGCTCGGCCGCGATCCGATCCATCACCCGGTCGAGCTCGTGTAGCTCCTGGCTGGCGGTCGCGTTGCGCTTCTTGAAGTGGGCGATCGACTCCTCAAGGATCGTCGGCAGGTCCTCGGCGCAGGTGAAGGGCCCGACGACGTTTTTGATCTTGGTGTTGTCGAAGAGCGCCGACCAGCTCTTGTCGCCGGTGAGCGGCCCCTCCCAGGCCGGATGGTAGCGCACCAGCGTGTCGGTCGGCACATGCACGATTTTCGCCTTGACGCCGAGGCCGGCGGCAACCGCATTGGTGATCTCGTCCCAGGTGAACCCGCGGTCATTGGTGATCTGGAAGTCCTCGCCGAGCGCCGCCGGGTTCGCGAACAGCCGCACGAACGGCACGGCGAAATCCGCCGAGCGCGTCAACGTCCACAGCGACGTGCCGTCGCCATGAACGAGCACCGGCGCGCCGCGGAGGAGCCGCCGCGCCACCGCGTCGCCGTCGCCGAACGCCATCGGCATGCCCGTACGGACCGTATGGCTCGGTCGGACGATGGTCCACGGCATGCCGGTTTGCCGGCGGATCATTTGCTCGCAGGCGATCTTGTTGCGGCTGTACTCCCAGTATGGGTTCTCGAGCGGCGTCCGCTCGGTGATGATGTAGTGCCGGGCTGGCTTCTGATAGGCCGAGGCGGAGGAGATGAAGATGTATTGGCCGGTACGGCCGGAGAAGGCGTCGATATCCTTCGCCACCTGCTCGGGCCGATAGGCGCGGAACTGGCAGACCACGTCCCACAACCCCTCGCCCAGCCGCGCATAGGGGTCGGCATCGTCCATGTCGCCGACGATCGTGGTTACGCCCTCTGGCAGGCCGATGCCGGTCCGTCCGCGATTGACCACGCTCACCCGGTGCCCGGCGGCCAGCGCCGCGTGCACCACCGGCAGCGATATCTGGCCGGTCCCGCCGATGAATAGAAGGCTGAGTGCCATCGAATTCCCCCCTTTTGTCCAATTTTCGACTCGCGCTCGGGCCCCCGGGCCCAGAGGCCCACACTGGCCCGGCCGCCTCAGGCCTCGGCGAGGCCGCGTTTCCTCAACAACGCCTCCGCCGTCGGCATGCGGCCGCGGAAGCGCATATAGGCTTCTCCCGGATCGCGAAGGTTACCGGCAGAATAGACGTTTTCGTAGAGCCGCCGCGCCGTCTCCGGGTCGAAGGGATCGCCCGCCTCCTCGAAGGCGGCGAAGGCGTCAGCGTCGAGCACCTCCGACCACAGATAGCTGTAGTAGCCGGCGGCATAGTGGTCGCCGGCGAAGATGTGCAGGAAGTGGGGGCTTCGGTGGCGCATGGCGACCACCTCCGGCATGCCGATCCGCCGCAGGATCGCCTGCTCGAAGGCGACGACGTCCAGTTCGTCCACGTCGCTCGCCAGATGCAGGTCGAGGTCGACCTGCGCCGAGGCGGTGTACTCGACCGTGGCGAAGCCCTGATTGAAGGCGCGCGCCGCCAGCACCCGGTCGAGCAGCGCGTCAGGGATCGTCTCGCCGGTCTCGAAGTGGACCGCGAAGCGCTTCAGCACCTCCGGCTCCTGCAGCCAGTGCTCGAAAAGCTGCGAGGGCAATTCGACGAAGTCGGTCGCCACATTGGTTCCCGACAACAGCGGATAGGTGACGTTGGAGAGGAGGCCGTGGAGCGCGTGGCCGAACTCGTGGAAGAGCGTCCGCGCGTCGTCGAGGGAGAGAAGCGCCGGCTTCCCGGCCGGCGGCTTGGAGAAGTTCGTCACGTTGACGATGATCGGCCGCACGTCGCCGTCAAGGCGGTGCTGGCCGCGATAGCCGCCCATCCACGCCCCGCCCCGCTTGGCGGCCCTGGCGAAATAGTCGCCCATGAAGAGCCCGAGGAAACGGCCGTCGCGATCGCTTGCCCGCCAGACCCGAACGTCGGGATGGTAGACGGGGACGTCGGCGACCGGCGCGAAGGAGACGCCGAACAGCTTGCCGGCGGTCCAGAAGGCGGCCTCGATCATCCGGTCGAGCTGAAGAAACGGCTTCAGCTCCGACTCGTCGAAATCGTAGCGGCGCTTGCGGAGGCGATCGGCGTAGTGGCGCCAATCCGCCGCCGCCAGCGTGAAATTGCCGCCCTCCTCGGCGATCAGCGCTTGCAGGTCCGCCGCCTCCTCCGCAGCCAGCCGCGCCGCCGGCCGCCACACCGTGTCGAGCAGGTCCGCCACCGCCTCCGGCGTCTTCGCCATCGCGTCGGCGAGGTTGAAATGCGCGTAGCTTGCGGCCCCGAGGAGCCGGGCCCGCTCGTGGCGGAGCCGGATCATCTCGGCGATCAGCGCCCGATTGTCGGTATCGCCGCCGGTCTCGCCGCGCTGGCTCCACGCCTCGAAGGCCTTGTCGCGAAGGTCGCGCCGGGTCGAGAACCGCAGGAAGGTCTCGACGCTCGACCGGGCCAGGGTGATGACGTATTTGCCGGCGAGACCACGGTCCTCGGCCGCCTGCGCCGCCGCGGCCCGCGCCCATTCGGGCAGGCCGGCAAGATCGTCGGCACCGTCGAGCACCAGATGCCACGACGCCTCGTCGGCGAGCACGTTCTGGCCGAACAGCGTGCCGAGCGTGGCGAGCCTTTCGTTGATCTCGGCGAGGCGGCGCTTGCCGGCTTCGTCGAGCCCGGCGCCTGCCCGGGTGAAGATCGTGTGGTAGCGCTCGAGCAACCGGCGCTGCTCGGCGTCCAGCCCGAGACGGTCCCGGGTCTCCCACAGCTTGGCGATCCGGGCGAAGAGCGCGCCGTTCAGGTAGATCTCGTCCGAATGGCGGGAAAGCACCGGGGCGATCTCGCGTTCGACCGCCTGGATGGGATCGCTGGTGTTCGCCGATGTCAGGCCGAAGAACACCCGCGCCACCCGGGCGAGCGGCATGCCGGACTTTTCGAGCGCCACGATGGTGTTGTCGAAGCCCGGCTCGGCGGGATCGGCGGCGATGCGGTCGACGGCGCCGCGCTGGGCGGCCATGGCCGCGTCGAAGGCCGGCCGGAAGTGCTGCGGCCCGATCCGGTCGAAGGGCGGCGCGCCGAACGGCGTGTCCCAGGGGGCGAGCAGCGGGTTTTCGGTTTCGGGTGTCATGGGGCCTCCGGAGGATTTCCTCTCATATAGGCCCTCCCCCGATTCTCAAGGAGTGCTTGGCGGCAAAAGGCCGGCCGCCAGCTGCCCGGTGATCTCGTCGAGGGCGGCGGCGAGCTGCGGATCGGCGCCCGCCGCGTAGCGGACATCGAAGGGCACGACGAGGTCCGGCTCGACGCCGACGCCCTCGAGCCGCTTGCCGTCGACGAAGACGTCGGCCACGGCCAGTTCCAGGAGGCTGTCGTCCGGCAGCAGGAAGCCCCGGCCGGCCAGCACATTCGCCGCCGTCCGCGTGCCGATCAGCCGGACGCCGTTGGCCTTCAGGGCATAGGCGAGAATCTCCATCCCACTCCGCGTTCCTTCGTCGATGATGGCGATCATCGGCTTCCGCCAGCGGGCGTGGATAAGGCTGGTGTCGCCGTCGTTGGAAACCATCGTCATGTCCGGCGAACCGCCGACGAAGGTGTCGGCAGCGTCGGCCGGCGCGCCGCCCCAGCGGCTGCGCAGATCGAGCACCAGCGCATCGGCGCCGGCGAGCGGGCCGGTCAGCGCCTTCTCGATGGTGTCCTTCACCTCGCGCTCGGTATAGGACCAGATGCGGAGATATCCGATCCGGTAGCCGTTGTGCTCGATGATCTCGGCGCTGTCGGCGATTGCCGAGACGAAGGTATCGCCTGGCGACAACATCTCGACGGCGGCGGTGATCGCGATCGGCTCGGCGCCGGCCTGCCGGCGGATCAACAGGCTGGCGGTTCGGCCGGCCTTGTCGCGGAACGAGCCGATCTCGGTGAAAGGCTGCCCGTCGACCGAGAGGATCTCGTCGCCGGGCAGCAACCCGGCCTTGTCGGCCGGGCCGCCGTCATAGATGTCGGTCACGAAGGTGTGGCCGCCAATGTCCGCCGTGGCAATGCCAATTCCGGCATAGGCCACCTCGCCGTGCGGCGGGAAGAGCGCCTCAAGCCGGTCGCGGAGCCCATAGCGGAACACATCGGTCAGCTCGTAATAGGCGAGCTGGTCCGGAACGAAGTGGCCGGTATGCGATGCCTGCAAACTGGCAAGCACGAAGTCGATGGCATCGTCGGCGACGGCCGGACTGGCATTGGCGAGGTCGGGCAGATTGCCGACGGTAACCGCCACGGCATCACGAAAGCGGTCGAGCTGTCCCGGCGCGTAGAAGTTCTCCTCGACCAGCGCCACCGTCCGGTCGAAGACCGGGTTGCCCGATTGGACGGTCTCGGCCTCGGCAAGCGAGACCGACGCGAGGAGGACGAGCAACAGAAGCGCGGCTGTCTTGCGAGGGGATTTCATCGGCATTGGCCCTTCTTCGGCGAGAACCGCCCGGGGTCAGTAGATATGGCCGCCGGGCGACTTGTCGACTGCATTCGTCGCCGGCGAATGACACGCCCGGAGTTGACCTCGCCGGGCGTTCCCGCAATGAACGGGGATTGCCTGGGAAATCCGGAGGAGACCACAAAAATGGCCGGCTGGCCGACTTACGGAACAATCGACGGGCCGATCGTGATGATCGGCTTCGGTTCGATCGGCAGGGGGACGCTTCCCCTGATCGAACGCCATTTCGACTTTGACGCCGGACGCATGGTGGTCATCGACCCGGACGATTCGGGCCGCAAGCTCCTCGACGAGCGGAATATCCGCTTCATCCAGCAGAAGGTCACCCGCGACACCTACCGCGAGGTGCTCAACCCGCTGCTCACCGAGGGGAGCGGCCGCGGCTTCTGCGTCAACCTGTCGGTCGACACCTCGTCGCTCGACATCCTCCGCCTCTGCCGCGAACGCGGCGTTCCTTACATCGACACGGTCGTCGAACCGTGGCCCGGCTTCTATTTCGACCGCTCGGCGGGACCCGAGGCGCGCACCAACGCCGCACTCCGCGATACGGTGCGCCAGGAGAAGGCGCGAAATCCCGGCGGCACCACCGCAGTGTCCTGCTGCGGCGCCAATCCCGGCATGGTGTCGTGGTTCGTCAAGCGGGCGCTCATCGACATCGCAGCCGACACCGGCCACACTTTCACCGAACCCGGTCCCGACGACCGCGACGGGTGGGCCCGGCTGATGCGCGACCTTGGCGTCAGGGGCATCCACATCGCCGAGCGCGACACCCAGCGCTCGCGCAATCCGAAGCCGATGAACGTCTTCGTCAACACCTGGTCGGTGGAGGGCTTTCTGTCGGAGGGCATGCAGCCGGCGGAACTCGGCTGGGGCACCCACGAGAAGTGGCTGCCGGAGAACGGACGCCTCGAGGCGATCGGCGCGAAGGCCGGCGCCTATCTGCTCCAGCCCGGCGCCAACACGCGGGTCCGCAGCTGGTGCCCGACGCCCGGGGCGCAATACGGCTTTCTCGTCACCCACAACGAGTCGATCTCGATCGCCGACTATTTCACGCTCAAGGAAGGCGACGCGGTCGTCTACCGGCCGACCTGCCACTACGCCTACCACCCGGCGAACGACGCGGTGCTCTCCCTTCACGAGCTGTTCGGCCGGGCGGGCAGGATGCAGGACAAGCACCACATCCTCGACGAGCACGAGATCGTCGACGGCATCGACGAGCTGGGCGTGCTCCTCTACGGCCACGGCAGGAACGCCTACTGGTATGGCTCGCAGCTTTCCATCGAGGAGACCCGCGATCTCGCCCCCTATCAGAACGCCACCGGCCTGCAGGTGACCTCGGCCGTGCTCGCCGGCATGGTGTGGGCGCTGGAGAACCCGGAAGCCGGCATCGTCGAGACCGACGAGATGGACTACCGGCGCTGCCTCGAGGTCCAGCTCCCCTATCTCGGCCCGGTCAAGGGCACCTACACCGACTGGACGCCGCTCGCCGACCGTCCCGGCCTTTTCCCCGAGGATATCGACGAGAGCGATCCCTGGCAGTTCAGGAACGTGCTGGTGCGATAGGGAGCCGGCTGGCCGGGGCGCGCCGTCTGGTGCATTTTACTCCGGACAACCAGAACGGCAGGGAAGGGAATGATGCTGGCCCGATGCACAATCGCCGTCGCCCTGCTGGGCTGCCTTGCCCCGAGGGTCGCTGCCGCCACACCGATCACCGCCAGGGACGGCTCCGGGACGGTCTATCAGCTCAATGACGACGGCACCTGGGCAGACCGTCATCAGCGGCGATGTCCCGAAACCCAGCAAGGCTCTCGCCAGTCTTCATGTTGAGCTCCGGCCGCGCCCAAGCCGTCGGCCTCGCCGCCCCACTAGTACCCCTTTCGGCCCCCGCCGAAGAGCGCCCGATTTCCCTCCCAGCCAAGACTCCTTTCCCTCCACGCCAAGACGTCCGAGCGCGCCCGGCTTTATCCTCGGCGCTGGCGGCGGATCTCTCGATGTCTGGGCCTTTCGGCCCGTAGCTGCCAGGCGTGCTTCCTGGTAAGCATTCGTTAGATGTCGTCGACCGCCGCAGACTAGGAGGAGCGTTATGGGGTTCGTTGCATCACAAGCCACCGACATGACGCAGATCGGCGCACAGATACAGGCGTTTTTCCAGCACGCCGCGACCGTTGCCGATTCTCAGACAAGCACCCTTGCCTCATACCATAACGATACGCTGAACGAGAGCCTGACCATCACCGGCGATAACATGACCCAATTCGTCGGTTTCCCCGCAATGGGCACGATCTATACCATCGAGTTTGACGCGCCGATTGGGACCGTCGCCTATACATTCTCTTTTTCCAACTTCGTCATCCCCGTACACTTCGACCAAGATTTCTTTGCCGATCTCCTGGCCGGCGGCGACACGATCACCGGATCGGCTTTCAACGACGTGCTGATAGGAGGCGCTGGCCACGACACGCTCGATGGCGGCGACGGGATCGACACCGTTGACTACAGCAAGGAGACCGATTCCGTCTTTGTGATCTTGAACGGCGCCACCGATGCTGGCGTGTCGATAAACCTCATTCCCGCCGACACCGTCCGCAACATCGAGAACGTCATTGGCGGGTCTGGCGACGACCATCTGACCGGCGATGACGGAAACAACGCGCTTTACGGCGGCGGTGGCGACGATGTGCTCACCGGCGGCGAAGGGACCGACGTTCTGAACGGCGGCGCGGACAACGACACGCTGATCGGAGGCCTTGGCCCCGACGTTCTGGACGGCGGCAGCGGTATCGATACGGCGAGCTATGCCGAAGCGGCAAGCGCGGTGATCCTCAACTTCGTGACGGAGGTCCATGGCGGCGAGGCGGCCGGCGACCAGTTCGACAGCATCGAGCGCTTCGTGCTGTCCCCGTTCAACGACAAATTCACAGGCGACACGCAGCCGGGCGACGTCGACACCGTCTTTGCAGGAGCGGGAAACGATGTCCTCACGGGCGGCAACGGGACGGAGATCTACTTCGGCGAGGCCGGCAATGACACGCTGAAAGGCGGTGCGGGCAAGGATACCCTCACCGGCGGCTTGGGTCGCGACAAGCTGACCGGCGGCGCGGGGCGCGATATCTTCGACTTCAACAGCGTCTCGGAGACGAAGAAGGGCGCCGCCAACCGCGACGTCATCACCGACTTCCACCACGGCAATAACGTCACCGGCGACGACATCGATCTCCACGACATCGACGCCAATACCCACAAGGGTGGCAACCAGGCCTTCCACTTCATCGGCAGCCAAGCCTTCCACTCGCATGGCACACACCATGTCTATGGCGAGCTTCACTACAAGAACCATGTCCTGTCGGGCGACGTGAACGGCGACGGCAAGGCCGACTTCGAGATTCACGTCAACGTCTCAAGCCTCGCGAAGGGTGATTTCATCCTCTAATGGCTCGGGCGCGCAGGACTGCCTTGCGAAGAAGTCCACCGGGCTTCGAGCCAACAGCGAAGTCCCTCCCTGAACCCGGAAACGAGCGCACCTTGACCGTCATCTTGGCGCGCCGGGTCGCAAGCCGAGGAAAGCGATCGGGAGCACGATGACGATGACGACGACGGCCGCGCCACTGATCAGCCGCTTTCAAAGCCATTTCGCAGCTCCCTGAGAGGGGGAGGTCGACGAAGCCCCCGATCGGGGTGGCGTCCGCTACTGCGGAATGGTTCGACTTGAAATCATCGCTCACACCTAGAGCAGCACACCGATCAGGACGACGATGACGATGACCGCAAGCGCCACGGCGGCGATGATCATGATGCGATTGCTGGATTCCGCCTCGCGGAAACCGTCCTCGCGCTGGCCGGTCGGGCCAGCATCCACCCGGCCTTCCTCGATCGGTCCGGTCTCGGGAGGGGCAGCCGGATCACCGATCGTGCCGTGAGCGCCTTCCTCGGCCTCCTCGACGATGCGCTTGACCTCGTCCTTGTGCGGTTCGTCGTCGGCTGGCGTCATCGACGCTCCTCCCTCAAGCAATCGCGATTCGGCTCGCCGCCATGTGTAGCCAACCGCGACCGGATGAGAAAGGCTTCGGCGTTTTCTGCCGCGTGGACGGGCGGCTATTCAGAGCTCGGTGTCCTCGCCGCCGGTGATGAGCCGCGCCCCGCGCTCATAGGTGAGGTAGAGCCACAGCCAGTGCACGGCGACGAGAAGGCGGTTCTCGAAGCCGGTGAGAAGGTAGATATGGACGAACGCCCACAGCATCCAGCCGATCCGCCCCTTCAGCCTTATCCATCCGAAGTCGAAGACGGCGGCGTTGCGGCCGACGATGGCGGTGTTGCCGCGATCGTGGAACCGGAACGGTGCGAGCGGCGTGCCGTCGGTGAGATTGCGGCGGAGGCTCCGGCCGAGATGCTGCCCCTGCTGATGGGCAACCTGGGCCAGCGCCGGCAGCGGCTTGCCGTCGGCGCCGGCGAGCAACGCGCAGTCGCCGATGACGTAAACCCCGTCGAGGCCGACGACCGACAGGTCCGGCTCGACCGGGATGCGTCCCTGCCGATCGGGCTCGATGCCGAGCCATGACGCCGCCGGCGCCGCCTTGACGCCGGCTCCCCAGATGATGCAGCCGGCGCGCATCACCTCGCCTTCGAGCGTCACCGCCCCGTGCGTGACGTGGTCGACGGCCCGGCCGGTGATCACCGTCACGCCCAGCCGCGTCAGCGCCTTCTCGGCATAGGTCGAAAGCGACTCGGGAAACGCCGCCAGCAGCCGCGGCCCGGCCTCGATGAGCACGGTGCGCGCCTCGGTCGGATCGATGTGACGGAAATCACGGGCGAGCGAGTGGCGGGTGAGCTCGGCGACCGCCCCGGCCATCTCCACGCCGGTCGGCCCGCCGCCGATGACGATCGTCGTGAGGAGCCGCGCCCGCTCGGCCGGATCGTCGCAGATCTCGGCCCGCTCGAAGGCGAGCAGCAGCCGCGCCCGGATGACGCGGGCATTTTGAATCGTCCGCGGTCCGGGGGCCGCCTCGACCCAGTTGTCGTGACCGAAATAGTTGTAGGACGAGCCGGCCGCGACGACGAGCCGGTCGAACGCGATCACCGGGCCGCGGGAAAGGGCGATGCGCCGGGCGGCGACATCGACCTGGGTCACCTCGTCGAGGATCACCTCGATGTTCTTGTAGCGGGCAAGCATGTGGCGGATCGGCCGGGCGATGTCGGCGGGAGACAGCGCCGCGGTCGCCACCTGGTAGAGGAGCGGCACGAAGAGATGATAATTGTGACGGTCGATCACCGTGACGCTGGCCGGCGCATGGCCGAGGCCGCGGGCACAGGCTAGGCCGCCGAATCCCGCCCCGATGATGACGACATTGGATTTGCGCGTCTCGACCAGCCTGCGATCCCCTTCAGGGCAGAACGCCGAAGACCGCCGATTTGTTCCCGGCGCTTGGTCTGACTGCGAAATCCGCCCGTCCGCAGCAGCTCCTGTTTAGACGAGCCTGCTCGGATGGGGAAGCTTCCGGCCTTCGGCGGGGTCCGAGCGGAAAGCCGCGGCCTGGGCTATGCTGGCGGATCGGCGCGTGGATGCCGAAAGAGAAGGATGCCAAGTCATGACCCGGTCTCACGACGCGACGGCCGCCCTCCGGATGCTTGCTTTCCGGCTGTGCTGCGCCGGAGCGCTGGCGAGCGCCGGAGCCGGCATGGCGCTCGCCAACGATTCGACCGCCGAGCTCAGCGCCGGCGGCCTGCAGCTAGTGCGCTCCGAAGCGATCCAGCTCGTTTCCGAAGACCTTTTCGTGTCGACCGAGGAGGTTCGCGTCACCTACCACTTCCTCAACACGGCGGATTCGCCGATTACCACCGTCGTTGCGTTTCCGCTGCCGCCGATCGACGCCGTGGTGCCGGAGGAAATGAACATCGTCCTTCCCGACAGCGGGTCGCCAAACTTCGTCGACTTCGTCGTGACTGTCGACGGGGCTGCGGTGACGCCGTCCGTCGAGGAGCGGGTAACGGCGCTCGGCATCGACCGGACCGCAGCACTCCGCGACCTCGGTCTGCCGCTCAACCCGATTGCCGACGGGCTGTATGACCGGCTGCAGAAGCTTTCGGACGATGACAAGGCCGAGTTGAAGCGGCTCGGTCTCGTCACCATCGATCCCTATAGCGTGGAGGCAACCTGGAGGCTCGAAACCACCTTCTACTGGGAACAGACCTTCCCGCCCGGCCGCGAAGTGGTGGTCGAGCACAGCTACAAGCCGGTGGTCGGCTTCAGCTTCTTCGGCGACTATGTTCTCGACGATCCGGGCTACAAGGCGAAATATTGCATCGACGAGGATTTCGACCGCGCCGCGCGCAAGAAGCTTGCCGCGGTCGCCGGCACCGACTTCCCCTATCTTCAGGAGAAGCGGATCAGCTACATCCTGACTACAGCCAACAACTGGTCGGGACCGATCGGCGCGTTCAGGCTGACCATCGACAAGGGCGACCCGCAGGCCCTGGTCAGCTTCTGCGGCACCGGCGTCACCAAGGTGTCGCCGACCCGTTTCGAGATGACGGCGACCGATTTCGTGCCCGAGAAGGATCTCGAAATCCTGATCGCCGCGCCAAGCGAGCAAAACTGACCCAAGCGGCCCGGCGGTCAGTCCAGGCTGACCACGCCGGCCGCGCCCTCTTCCGAGCCGACCGCAAGGCGCTTGCCGCCACCGTCCCAGGCGAGCGCCGTGACCGGTCCGTGTCCGGGCCGGCGGAGCAAGGCCTCGTCGGCGTCGGCGAAGCGGACCGCCATGACCATGCCGTCCTGATAGCCGATCGCGACGATTTCCTGGCTCGGGTGGCAGGCGACGCGGGTAACCAGCACCTCGCGGCCGCCGAGCTGGAGGGGCGGCTTGCCCTGCGGCCCGTCCTTGAAATGGAACGGCCAGAGCACCGCCGCATTCGCCCCCGAGGTCGCCAGGAACCGTCCCTTCGCCGACCACGACAGCGACCTCGGCTTGGCCGGATAGCCGCTCATCCGCATATCCTTGCCGTCGTCGAGGCGCCAGCCGTGCAGCTGGTTGTCCTGCATGACGGTGACGACATATTTGCCGTCCGGCGAGAACATCACGCCGATATGGGGACCCTTCCATTCGAGCCCGGTCGGCGGCGCCTCGGTGCCCGCCCACCACAGCGTCACGCCGTCATAGCGCGCCACCGCCAGCCGCAGCCCCTTCGGCGCAAAGGCGAGACCGCCGACGGCGCGCGGCAGATCGAAGGCGCGTTCGCGCCCGTCGGCGAAGCGGAGCTCCGCCTTGCGGCCGGAGGCGAAGGCGACCGCCCCGCCCGGCCCGGCCGCGACATGGTCGATCCATTTGCCCTGTCGCGTCGCGACCGTGTCCACCTTGCCGCCGCTGTCGGTGACGGCGACCAGACCGTCATCCCCGCCGGTGATCAGCGCCTTGCCGTCGCGGGTCGGGGTGGCTGCGAGAATGGCGCCGGCATGAACCGGCGTGATGTCCTCCGCCTCGCCGGAGATGCGCCGGATGGTGCCGTCGCCGAGCGCAAAGACGGCGGTGTCGCCGAGGAATGCCGCCTCGACGATATAGGCGCCGAAGGACAATTCGCGGGGCGCCGACATTACAGGCGAACGGCCATCATGGCTTCACAGTTGCCGACGCAGCAGCGGCGCAGGGCCGAATCGCGTTTTGCCCTCGCCGGAAACGACGAAGCCAAGCTTGGCATAGAAGCCTTGCGCATGCGGGTTGCCGACAACGTGCAGAATTTCCGCCCCTAACGAGCGGGCGTGATCGGCCGCATATTCGACGAGACTGCGGCCAATTCCAAAGTGCCAGAAGTCAGGCTCGACAAACAGGCCGTCGAGCTCCGCATCGCCATCGTCTCGCATCAGGACGACGGAGAAACCCAGCGGCCCACTCCCCTGGTCGGCCACAAAGACCTGACCCGAACGGATTTGCTCCGGCGGTAGGTGAATTGCGTCGGGGTTTGCGAGCAATGCCTGCCGATCGCCGGGATTACACAGCGACGCCCGCCTCTGAATTTCCTCAAGCGCCTGGCGTTCGTACGCCCTTGCAGATCGGATCGAGACGCCGTTCAGCTTTGGCATCGGCGGTGTGGCTGTGCCGGCCGACATCATCGACTCAAACCGCGCAGGCGCTGAAGCCGGCGGTCAACAGGTCCGTGTCGAGCCGCCGGCCGATGAAGACCAGCTTGCTGTCGCGCTTCTCGTCGTCCCGCCAGCGGCGCTGGTGATCGCCCTCGATGATCATGTGGATGCCCTGCACCACGTAGCGGTCGGGATCGTCCTTGAGAGCGATGATCCCCTTGAGCCGCAGGATGTCCGGCCCGAACCCTTGGGTGATCTGCTGGATCCACGGGAAGAAGCGCTGCGGATCGAGTTCGCCAGCCCGCAACGACACGCTGGTCACCGTCGGGTCATGGGCGGCATGGTGATGATGGTGGTGATCGTGATCGTGGTCATGGTCGTCGTGGTCATGGTCGTGATGATCGTGATCGTGGTCGTGATCTTCGCCGTCGAGGAATTCCGGGTCGAGGGTGAGGATACGGTCGAGATCGAAGGCACCGCGATCAAGGACCTGGGCGAGCGGTATGGCGCAGCGTTCGGTGCGATGGATCACGGCATGCTGGTTGATCGCCAGGATTTGTCGCTCGACCTCCGCCAGCTCCTCGGGCGAGACGAGGTCGGTCTTGTTGAGGAGGATCACGTCGGCGAAGCCGATCTGCTCCTCGGCTTCCGGGCTGTCGGCGAGGCGCGCGGTCAGATGCTTGGCGTCAGCGACGGTGACCACGGCGTCGAGCTTCGCCCTCGCCCGCACCTCGTCGTCCATGAAGAAGGTCTGCGCCACCGGCGCCGGGTCGGCGAGCCCGGTGGTTTCCACGAGGATGCCGTCGAAGCCGCCCGGCCGCTTCATCAGCCCTTCCACCACCCGGATCAGGTCGCCGCGCACCGTGCAGCAGACGCAGCCATTGTTCATCTCGTAGACCTCCTCGTCGGATTCGACGATAAGGTCGTTGTCGATGTTGATTTCGCCGAACTCGTTGACGACCACCGCGTATTTCTTGCCGTGGTTCTCCGAGAGGATGCGGTTGAGGAGCGTGGTTTTGCCGGCGCCGAGATAGCCGGTAAGGACCGTGACGGGGATCTGCCTGTCGGGCATGGGAAAAACTCCGGGGCGGTTCAAGGCCGCCTGGTTATGAGGCGCGAACGATATAGGCGAGTCCCGTCGGCTTTGCTACGTCTGCCGATCGGGCGGGCAGCGCCCTTCGGCTTTGGCTATTTCTCCGCCAGTAGATCCTCGAGATTCAGCCGCTCGGTGATCATCCTGAGCGTGCCGTCCGGGTTGCGCGGCCATTCCTCGCGGGGCCGGTCGCGGTAGAGCTCCACCCCGTTGTCGTCGGGATCGCGGAGATAGAGCGCCTCGCTCACCCCGTGGTCGCTCGCCCCTTCCAGCGGAATGCCGGCGGCGATGAGCCGGCGAAGCGCATCGGCAAGCGCCGGACGCGACGGATAGACGATGGCGAGATGGTAGAGGCCGGTCGATCGGCGCGGCGGCGGCGCGGCGCCCAGGCTCTCCCAGGTGTTGATGGCGATGTGGTGATGGTAGCCGCCGGCGGAGACGAACGCCGCCTGGGTGCCGTAGCGCTGCATCAGCTCGAAGCCGAGAACGCCGCAATAGAAACCCAGCGATCGCTCGATATCGGCAACCTTGAGGTGGACATGGCCGATACGAACGCCGGGGTCGATCGGCTTGTCGAAAAGAGGATTGGGCGTGGCTTTCGGATCGATGGTGACGGTCTCGGACATTGCGTGTCTCCGCAAATTTCGAAGCTGACTGAACATAGGCCGATCTGCGCCGGTTTCCACAGGGCAAAGCCGCCCGGTGGACAGGGACGCCACGCCGGTTGGCCCTCTCTGTCGCGCCAATCGACGGCCCCATTTCACAAAAAGACTTGCATTAGTCGTGAAGCTATGTATATTAGCTTTTAGGCTATCATTCGTAGGAGACTTGTCATGACCGCCTTCGCCATTCCAGCCCCGACCGTCCCCAATCGCGCCGCAGCCGTCGCAACGGCCGTGGCGGAGGGGCGGCCGGCCACCCGCTTCCTCGACCGGCCGAGCGGCCGGATCGCCTATGACGACCAGGGCAGCGGCCCGCTGGTCGTCATGGTGCCGGGCCTCGGCGACGTTCGGGCCGAGTACCGCTTTCTCGCGCCGCTCCTGGTCGCCGCCGGCTACCGGGCGGTTTCCATGGACCTCCGCGGCCATGGCGAGTCGAGCACCGGTTGGCCCGACTACAGCTGCGCCGCCTTGGGCAGTGACGTCGTCGCCCTTATCGAGCATCTCGATGCCGGCCCCGCCGCCCTTATCGGCACCTCGATGGGCGCCGGAGCCGTCGCCTGGGCGGCGGCGGAAGCACCGGAACGGACCGCGGATCTCATCCTCATCGGACCCTTCGTCCGCGACGTCCCGCCGTGGAGCCTGTTGAAGGGCATCGTTCAGAAGCTGATGATCAAGGCGGCGCTTGCCGGCCCCTGGGCGCCGGGCGTGTGGGGCGGCTACTACGTCTCGCTCTACCGCACCGCCAAGCCCGCCGATCTCGACGACTACCGCTCGGCGCTGGTCGCCGGCCTTCGTCAACCCGGCCGCCTGGCGGCGCTGAAGGGGATGATGAACGCATCGAAGGCCGACGTGGCGGCCCGCCTCGGCGATGTCCGGGCGCCCGCCCTCGTTGTCATGGGCAGCAAGGACCCTGACTTTGCCAACCCGGCGGGCGAGGCGGCGATCGTCGCCGAACTCGTCCACGGCGAGGTCGTCATGATCGAGGGCGCCGGCCACTATCCGCATGCGGAGATGCCGGAGATCGCGGCGCCGTCGATCATCGACTTTCTCGCCGCGCACAAGGCGGGCTGACGTGCCGCGCGCCGGTCTCACCCCGGACGCGGTGATCGACGCCGCGGCGCGGATTGCCGACGCCGAAGGCCTCGAGGCGGTCACCCTTGCTCGCCTTGCCGAGCGCCTCCGCGTCCGCGCGCCGTCGCTTTACAAGCATATCGACGGGCTCGATTCGTTGCGCCGCGCGCTTGCCGTGCGCGGCCTCCGCGAGGCGAATCGTCGGCTGCAGAAGGCGACCATCGGCAAGGCGCGCGGCGCGGCGCTCTTCGCGCTCGCCCACGCCTACTGGCAATTCGCCAGGGACCATCCCGGCCTCTATGCCGCTTCGCTGCGCGCTGCCGCGCCGGGCGAAAGGGACATTGCCTCGGCCGGCGAGGCGATGATCGGCACGGTGCTTGCGGTGCTCGCCGGCTACGGGCTTGGCGGCGACGATGCGCTGCACGCCACGCGCGGTCTCCGCGCCATCATCCACGGCTTCGTGTCGCTCGACGCCGCGGGCGGATTCCGCTTGAAGCTCGACCTGGCCGAATCCTTCGACCGCCTGCTCGGCGCCTTCGCCCGCGATCTCGCCGAGCGCGGCAGCGAACCGGTCGCGGCCTAGACGGTCAGCCGCGAAGACGCTCCCCCCGAGGCCGACCGCCGCTTCGCCACCGTCAGTCGTTGAGCCATTCAATGATAAAACGGTCGGAGGCGTGAATGCAGACCATGTCGAGCCGTTCCTCACCGACGGCCGTGAAGCGATGTGGCGCCCCGGGTCCGATCACGACGATGTCGCCGGGACCGGCAACGACCTCCTCCCCATCGACGGTCATCGCCGCCTGGCCGGAGCGGACGATGCAGGTCTCGGCGTAGGGATGCTTGTGCAATCCCGGACCCTTTCCCGGCGCAAGATCGCCAAGGAAAAACGAAACGCCGGCTCCGTATGGCTGCCCCTCGAACTCAACCGCCGCGATTGCACCTTGCCGCTGATCGCCGCGACGCAGGATGTGAAACATTGGAGTGTCCTCTCCATGCCGAGGGCCAACGCCACTTCGCCTAATCCCCGGCGACGTCGACCCGGTCGAAGCGGAAACGGCCGAGCGGATCGACGACGAATCCCGTCACCCAATCACCGACCGCCGCGGTCACCGTCGCATGGGCGATCGGAAACCACGGCGCCTGGTCGGCGAAGATCGCCTGCGCCTCCTTGTACTCACTGCTGCGCTCCGCTTCCGCCGGCGTGCTTCGCGCGTCGCGGACGAGCTTGTCGAAGTGCTGGTCGCACCACTCTGCGCGGTTGGAGATGCCGACCGCGTCGCAGCCGAGCAGCACCGAGAGGAAATTGTCGGGATCGCCATTGTCGCTCGTCCAGCCGAAGACGACCGCACCGTCGCGTTTCGGGTCGGCGGAACGCTTGAGGAATTCGCCGAGATCCTGACTGACGATCTCGCTCTTGACGCCGACGGCGGCGAGGTTCGCCTGGATCAGCTCGGCCGTGCGATGGGCATCGGGATTGTAGGGCCGCGGCGAGGGCAGCGCCCATATCTTCATCGACAGGCCTGAAACCCCGGCATCCGCCAGCATCTTGCGGGCCGCCTTGGGATCGAAGGCATCGGCGGCAATGGCGTCGTCATAGGACCACACGCTCGGCGGGATCGGCGTCGTCGCCGCGGCCGCCTCGCCCTGAAACACGGTGTCGATGATCGCCTGCCGGTCGATCGCCATGTTGAGCGCCTTGCGCACCTCGACGCGGTCGAACGGCGCCTGCGTCGTGTTGTAGGCGAGATAGGTGACGTTGGCGCCCGGCACGCTCAGCGCCTTGATCTTCGAATCGGCGGGCAGCGCCGCGATATCGGCGGCAGGCGGCGCCCCGATCACGTCGCATGCGCCGCTCTTCAGCTTCGCCATCCTCACCGATGCGTCCGGCGTGATGTCGAAGACCAGGCTGTCGACAGCCGGCTTGCCGTTCCAATAGTCGGGGTTGGCCTCGTATCTGACCGTCGAGCCCTTTTGATAGTCGACGAGCCGAAACGGCCCGGTTCCCACCGGCTGCTCGTTCAGCAGCTCGCGCTTGCCGTCGGCCCGCAGCGCATCGGCATATTCCTGTGAGACGATCGAGGCGAAATCCATCGCCAGGTCCGCCAGCAGCGGCGCCTCGGGGCTGTTGAGCGTGAAGACGACCGTCTGGTCGTCCACCTTCTTCACCTCCTTGAGAATGGCCGGCATCGACATGCCGGTGAAGAACGGCCAGATGCCGCCGGCATAATCGAAATAGGGATTGTCGCTCTTCCACTGCCGCTCGAAGGTGAAGACGACGTCGTCGGCGTTGAAGTCGCGGGTCGGGGTGAAGCCGTCGGTGGCGTGGAACTTGACGTTGGGCCTGAGGTGGAACGTGTATTCGAGACCGTCGGCCGAGATATCCCAGCTTTCGGCGAGGCTCGGGGCGACTTCGGTCGTGCCCGGCTTGAACGCGACCAAGCGATCGTAGATCGCCTGCGAGGAGGCGTCGAAGGTGGCGCCAAGCGTGAACGGCGCCGGATCGAAGCCCTCCGGATCGCCTTCCGAGCAATAGACCAGCGTCTTGGCCTCGGCTGCCGAAGCGAGCCCGACGGCGAGCAAAGCGGCCAATTGCAAGCCGATGCATTTCGAGATGATTGTCATTCCGCCAAAGCCTCCGGCGATTTGCGCCGCCCTTCTTGTCGCGATCCGCCGCCTCCGCAGGCGGGTTCCGCTTCCTCAAGTCGAGCGGCTGGGGCGCCCGTTTGCAAGTCGAAATAAGCACGGCGCCCGGACGGGGAACCCGCGCCTCACCTCACCTCACCGCCCGCCGGTCACGTCGAGGATGGCGCCACTCACATAGGAGGCCTCGTCCGACAAGAGCCAGACGATCGCCTCGGCGACCTCGTCCGCCGATCCGGCGCGGCCGAGCGGCGTGTTGACGCCGAGCTTCTCGGCCCGGTCCGGCGTGCCGCCGGCTGCGTGGATGTCGGTCGCGATCAGGCCGGGACGGACGGCGTTGACCCGGATGCCCTCGGGGCCGACTTCCTTGGAAAGCCCGATGGTGAGGGCCTCCATCGCCGCCTTGCTTCCGGCGTAGTCGACAAACTCGTTCGGCGCGCCGAGTTTCGCCGCCGCCGAGGACAGATTGACCAGCGAGCCTCCCCGTCCGCCGCGGCTCTTCGCCATCCGCCTGACGCCCTCGCGGGCCACGAGATAGGCACCGATGACATTGACCTCGACCACCGCCCGCATGCGCTCGGCCGACATGTCGGCGAACGGCATCGCCTTGTCGAGAATTCCGGCATTGTTGACCACGCCGTCGATCGCGCCGAAGGCGTCCATCGCCCCGTCGAACAGGGCGATGACGTCGGCTTCGTCGGTGACGCTTCCCTTGCGGGCGAGCGCCTTCCCGCCTGCCGACTCGACCGCCGCAACCGTCGCCGCCGCCGCCTCGTCATTGCCGAGATAGCTGAACACCGCCGACCAGCCGCGCTTCCCCGCCAAGCGGGCGGTGGCCGCGCCAATTCCTCGCCCGCCGCCGGTGATCACGATCGTCTTGCTCATGCTCGCTCCTGATCATATTGCATAGCTCGCGGCGACATATGACCGCCGCCGAAGGAAGGCTGTATAAAGGATGGCTTCCGATTCCGGGGGAAAGCGTAACGGATTTTCGGGCCATTCTGCACGGGGGACGCTCAGATGCACATCCTGATTATCGGCGCGGCGGGCATGGTCGGCTCGAAGCTGACCGCGCGCCTCGTCAAAGACGGTACTCTCGGCGACAAGCCGATCGACAAGGCGACACTGGTCGACGTTGTCGCACCGGCCAAGCCGGCCGACGCGCCTTTCGACGTCGAGACGCTCGCCGCGGACCTTGCCGGGACCGGTGTCGCCGCATCTCTGGTCGCCGCGCGGCCCGACGTGATCTTCCACCTGGCGGCCATCGTGTCCGGCGAGGCCGAGGCGGATTTCGACAAAGGCTACCGGGTCAACCTCGATGGGACGCGACGGCTGTTCGACGCCATCCAGGCGTTCAGCAACCACTATACCCCTCGCGTGGTGTTCACGTCGTCGATCGCGGTATTCGGCGCGCCGTTTCCCGACGCGATCCCCGACGATTTCCATCACACCCCGCTCACCTCCTACGGAACCCAGAAGGCGATCGGCGAATTGTTGCTGGCCGATTATACCCGCCGCGGTTTCATGGACGGGATCGGCATCCGCTTGCCGACCATCTGCGTCCGGCCCGGCAAGCCGAACAAAGCGGCATCCGGCTTCTTTTCCAATATCATCCGCGAACCGCTGGCCGGCAAGGAAGCGGTGCTGCCGGTGTCGGAGGATGTCCGCCATTGGCATGCGAGCCCGCGCGCAGCGGTCAATTTCCTGGTTCATGCCGCGACGATCGACGGCGCGAAGGTCGGGCCGCGGCGCAATCTCACCATGCCGGGCGTTTCGGCGACGGTGGGCGAACAGATCGCGGCGCTTCGCAAGGTTGCCGGCGACAACGTTGTCAAGCGCATCCGCGTCGAACCGGACGAGACCATCGTGCGCATCGTCGCGGGCTGGCCGCGCAACTTCGCGCCGGAGCGCGCTCCGGCACTCGGCTTCCGCGCCGAATCGAGCTTCGAGGAGATCATCCGCATCCACATCGAGGATGAGCTCGCCGGCGATTTCGTCGCCTGACGAGCGTCAGCCTTTCGCCGGCACCGGTGTCTCGGGCACCGGTGTCAGCGCCGCGCGCTTCTCGAACCAATTGGTCAGATTGTCGATCATCAGCTGACCCATTGCGTCGCGGGTATAGACCGAGGCCGAGCCGAGATGGGGGAAGAGCACGACATTGTCGAGCCGGAGCAGCGCCTCTGGAACATGCGGCTCGTTGGTGAAGACGTCGAGCCCCGCCGCCAGGATCGTCCGCGAACGGAGCGCCTCGATCAGCGCTTGATCGTCGACGATCGAGCCGCGACCGATGTTGATCAGCACTCCGTCGGGGCCGAGCGCCGTCAGAATATCCGCATCGACCAATCCGGTGGTTTCCGGAGTGCCGGGCGCGACGATCATCAGCGTGTCGACCGCCTCGGCCATCGATTTCAGGTCCGGATAGTAGCGATAGGCCGCACCTTCCCGCGGCCGCCGGTTGTGGTAGACGACCGGCACCTTCATCGCCTCCAGGCGTCGGGCGATGGCGAGGCCGATGCGGCCAAGCCCGAGAATGCCGACGGTGCGATTGCGGAGCGTCGCCCGGCTCAACGGATAGGGGCCCTCCGCCTCCCATCGCCCGGCGCGAAGATAGCTTTCCGCCGCGGACAGCTCGCGCACCGTGGTGAGCAGCAGGCCGAGAGCGGTATCGGCGACCTCCTCGGTCAACACGTCCGGCGTATTGGTGACGACGATCCCCTTGCCGGCACAATAGCCGAGATCGATCCCGTCGTAGCCGACACCGAAATTCGCGATCATTTCCAGTTCCGGCAGCCGCTCCAACAGGTCGCGCCGGATATCGAAATGGGCGCCGCGGGCGATACCGCGGATCGTGCCGCCGGCTTCGCCGAGCACATGGTCGAGATCGGCCGCCTCGGCGGCGCGATCGCAGGCGAAATACTGCGAAAGAGTTTCGAGCGCTTTGGGACGCAACGCCCCAACCACCAAAACGCCGACCTTAGCCATGATCCCCGATCCGTCCCGACAAGCGCGCCACGATAGCGGCCGCTACCGAAAATGTCTTCCTCCTCAGCGGTCGCCGTGAACCTGCTGACGATAGAGGATGTAGAGAGCGCTGCCGACGATGATCACCGCGCCGAGCAGCGTGTAGCGGTCCGGAAGCTGACCAAAGAACAGATAGCTGGCGGCCGACATCCAGATCAACTGCGTGTAGATGAACGGCGACAGGACCGGAGTCGGCGCCAGGCGGTTGGCGTGGATCAGCATCCAGTGGCCGAGAGCGCCGCAAAGCCCGGTCGCTACCATCGCGCCGGCGACGCCGAGCGTCGGCGGCCATTCCGCCCCCGGCAAAGCCGCCGGGGCGAGCATGATGCTCGGTACGATTCCGGATATCAGGATCATTCCTTCCGCCGAATCGGTGGCCGCCAGATGGCGGGTGTAGAGGAGATAGGCGACGTAGCTCGCCATCGCCGCGATGGAATAGAGCATCGCCGGCTCGAAAGCGGAGGTTCCCGGCCGGATGACGATCAGCACGCCGACGAAGCCGACCGCGATCGCCGCCCAGCGCCGCGGACCGACCCATTCGCCGAGAAGCGGCCCGGAGAGCGCGGCAATGAGGAGGGCGCCGGAGAACATGATCGTCGTCGTCTGGTCGAGGCGAAGCGTGCGGAGCGCGAGAAAATTGAACACCGTCGATCCGAACAGAAAGACAGAACGGATGATCTGGGCGGCCGGCCGGCGCGTCCGGTAGGGCGCCCAGTCCCGCCACGGCCGCAGGATCAGGGAAGCGACGACCGCGTGGACCAGAAAGCGTACCCAGGCGACTTCCAGGGGCGGCACGAAGCGGCCTGAGTATTTCGCGGCGCTGTCGAGCAGCGTGAACAACAAGAGCGAGCCGCAGAACAGCCCGATGCCGCGCAGGCGTGCCGCGGCGTCACCCGCATCGTGCAAGGGGGTGGCCAAAAATGGCTGCCTTCAGTAGGTGGCCCGCCCGCCGGAGATGTCGAAGGTGAAACCGGTGGTGAACGAGCAGTCTTCCGACACCATGAAGGCGATCGTGGCGGCGATCTCCTCGACCAGCACCAGCCGGCCGCGCGGAATCTTCGCCACCATATAGTCGATGTGTTCCTGGTTCACCTGATCGAGGATCCTGGTCTTGGCGACCGCCGGAGCGATGGCGTTGACCGAGATGTTGTGGCCGGCGGTCTCCTTGCCGAGCGACTTGGTCATGCCGATGACGCCCGCCTTCGACGCCGAATAGGCGGACGCATTGGGGTTGCCCTCCTTGCCGGCGATCGAGGCGATATTGGCGATCCGGCCGTAGTTCCGCTCGATCATGCCGGGCACCACCGCCTTGCAACAGTTGAACTGGCCGGTGAGGTTGACACGGATGACCTCCGCCCACTGGGCGGGCGTGTACTCCCATAGTTTGACCGGGTCGCCGGCGATGCCGGCGCTGTTGACCAGGATGTCGATCCTGCCGAGCTCGGCGACGGTGGCGTCGCGCGCCTTCTCGACCGCCGCGTAGTCGCCGACATCGACGCCGAAGGCGACCACCTTTCCCCGTCCCGAAAGCTCGCGGGCCGTCTGTTTGGCGAGCGCTTCTTCCCGGTCCCAGATAGCGACCGCGGCATCACCGGCAAGCAGCCGCTCGACCACCGCGCGTCCGATGCCCTGGGCGCCCCCGGTGACGACGGCGGAACGGTCGGAAAAATCATAGCTATTGGTCATGGAACGGTGCGCCCCTCTTGTTTTTGCGGGGGCGATCCTATTCCGCCGCTTCCCTCGCGAGCAACCCGAACCGGGCGCGGTCGAGCGAAAGCTACAGCGAAACGCCTTCCTGCGCTTCATCGTCGGCGGCGAGTTCCTGATCGTCGCCGTTGGCCGCCGCGCCGAGATTGCGCTCGACTTGCCGGAGCAGCTTCCGCAGCCGCTTGCGGTCCTTGTCATCGATGCCGGAGAGCGCGTCCTTCTCGACGCGCTTCCACACCTTGTCGATCGCCGCGATGACGCGCTGGCCGCGCTCGGTGAGGAAGACCAGCGCCTGGCGGCCGTCTCCCTTCGAGGCTTTGCGCTCGACGTAGTCCTGCGCCGCCAGCCGGCTTATCATCTTGGTCACTGTCGGCGGCTGCACGCCAAGAGCGTTGGCGAGATCGGTCATCGACTGGCCGTCCTTGTCGCCCAGCGTCTTCAGCAGACTCTCCTGACCGGAATGCAGTTCGATGCGTGCGAGGCGACTGCCGGCCCGCACCCGATAGGCATGGGCGGCCTGCGCCAATCTGAACGTCACAGTCCGCCGATGGTCGAACGCCATGATTATGCGCCTAAGTGAAAAACATGTCGGTCTGATGACAGTTGCCGGCGGCAAACCGCGATCAGAAGGCGGTCATGGTGCGGCGCACCTTCTGCATGAAGTCGGCGCGACTGCGCTCCGTCGAGCGGTTCATGTCGTAGTGAGCGAGGTAAATAACCGGCGCGCCGGGCCGGATGGTGACGCGCATGTGCCGGCGCGCCATCTTGCGGGGCGGGTCGCCCATCAAAAAGGCCCGTATCCGCGTGCCGCCATAGGTCACCACGGAGGCGTATTTGCGAATGTTGCGCAGGCACGGCTGGGCTTTGCCGTCCTTCAGCTCGAAAGAGACGCCGGGCAGAAAGACCCGGTCGACAAATCCCTTGAGCATGGCCGGATAACCGAAATTCCACACCGGGTGAACGAAGACCAGCCCCTCCGCATCGAGGAGCCGCTGGACATAGCCGTCGACGTTCTTCCGGTTGATCGACAGGTCCTCATAGGTGAGGCGCTCCTCCTCGGTCATCACCGGCGTGAACCCTTCGGCATAGAGATCGCAGTCGTCGACCCGGTGTCCGGCCTCGGCAAGGGTTTCCACCACCGTCTTGTGGAGGCCGGCGCCGAAGCTTCCTCCGACCGGATGGGCGAACACGACAAGCACGCGCATCGAATGTCTCCCCGGGTCCCGCGATTATTCCGCCGCCGCGCGCAGGCCCGGGAACAGATAGACCTTGTTGGATTTCCAGTCGAAGTCCGGGTTCTCCCACGCCACCATCTTGCCCGGATTGAGAAGCCCCTTGGGGTCGGCCTGGCGCTTGAAGGCGAGCTGTATCTCGTCCGTCCGCTTCATGCCGCCCTCCTCCAGCGTGTAACGGTGCGGATTGAAGATCGGGCAGCCATTGTCCTCGTGGATCGCCATGATCTCGTCGAGGCGCTGGTCGGTGGTGTAGCGAACGATCGGCAGGCCGGTACAGGCGATATTGCCGTCGAAGCGGATGAATTCGAGGTGGCCCGGCACTTCGTCGCCGAAGATCCTGGTCATCCGGGCAACGCTCTCGACATGGGTCGGAAACGGGTAGAGCACCTGCAGATAGGTGATGGTCGGATCGACCCTTAGCCCCCTCAGCGTCGTGTGGTTCCAGGTCAATTCGAAGACCGGCGGCAGCCCCTTCTTCTCGTCCTCGGTGGCGATATCGGCGCGGAAGCGGATCTCCGCCTTCTCCCGCCCGGCAAGGGCGAGGAACGGATCCATGGCGTGCGGCGCGACCATCAGCAGGACGACCGAGTCGGCCCTGTCGAGGAACTTCTGGTGCCGGAGGAAATAATCGTGCGGCACCGGCGCCGCCACGGTGGCGATCTCCTTGAAGAGCAACCCGTCCTGGTTGGCGAGCAGATTGGCGAAGGCGACCGCGCGCAGATAGTCGTCGAAGCCGACGATAACGTCGACCCAGTCATAGGCGGCGTCGAGCGGGAATTCGACCTCGGTGATGATGCCGTTGGTGCCGTAGGCGTGCATCACCTTGTGGAGGTCCCAGCCCTTGAGTTCGAGGACGCGCGGCTCCGCCTCCATGGTAACCACGCGGAGCCGCAGCACGTTGCCGAGGTCGCGCAAGCCCCCCCAATTGATCGAGCCGATTCCCCCCGATCCGCCGGCGGCGAAGCCGGCGATCGACGCGGTGTTGTAGGTCGAGGGGTGCAGCCTGATCTCCTGGCCGGTCTTGCGGGTCTCGCGATCGATGTGGGCGAGCACGGCGCCCGGTTCGGCGACGGCGCGACCGCGCTCGACCGCCTTCAGCCCGTTCATCTCGGCGAGGCTTAGGACCACGCCGCCCGAAAGCGGCATCGCCTGACCGTAGTTGCCCGTCCCCGAGCCGCGCGGCGTCACCGGAACGCCAAGCCCATAGCAGGTCCTGAGGACGCGGATCACCTCGGCCTCGGTCTTCGGCGAGACGATCAGGTCGCCGGTGACGTGATCGAGCTCCCGCTTGAGGACCGGCGAATACCAGAAGAAATCGCGGCTCTTCTGCTTCACGATCGCCGGGTTGTCCTCGATCCTGATGCCGTCGAGAGCGGTCTTCAGCGCGGCGATGTCGGTCATTCGGAATGCCCCATCAGGTCGTCAAGCTCCCGGTAGTCGGGCAGCGTCCGGTCGATCGCGACCCCGGAGCGTAGCACCGTCCGGTCCGCCTGGGGACGGGCGAGCAGCTCCGTCCACGTCCGCGCGCGAAAAAGCACCAGGTCGGCGGGCCGGCCGGCGGCGATGACCCCGTGATCGTCGCGGCCGATGATTGCGGCCGGCGATCGCCCGGTCAGGCTCGCCCAGGCGCCAATCGGGTGATCGAGATGAATGATCCGCACCGCCTCGCGAAACACCTCCAGCATGTCGAGGTCGCCATAGGCATAGAAAGGATCGCGGGTATTGTCGGAGGCGACGGCAACCGGAACGTCGCGGGCCATCAGCTCGTGGAGGAGCGTCACCCCCCGCCAGCGCGGCGTCCGCCCGGCGAAGCGGTCCTGCAGGTACATGTTGCACATCGGCAGCGAAACGACGGCGATGCCGGCCTCGGCCACCCGCTCCATCGTCGCGTCGGCCTCCGCCGCCGGCTGGGTGGCGAGCGAGCAGCAGTGCCCGGCAACGATGCGGCCGGGGAAACCGGTGCGGATCGCCGCCTCGGCGATATGGCGGAGCGAGCAGGCGGCGGGATCGCCGGACTCGTCGACATGGAAGTCGAGGTCGAGGCCGCGATCGCCGGCCCGCTGCATCATCATCTCCAGGGCGCGGTCGAGGTCCGGCACCATGAAGCTCGCCGCCCCGAGCACACCGCCATGATCGGCGATCATCGCCACGATTTCGTCGGCGAAGCGCTCGTCGAGGAAAAGGTCGATCGGGAACAGCGACACGGCCTGAAGGTCGACGCGGCCGGCCCAACGGTCCCGCGTCTCGGCGAAAACGGGCCAGGAGATGCGGTGCTGCGGCGGCGACGAATCGAGGTGGGTCCGCAGCAGCGACGTGCCGTGGGCATAGGCGGCGCGCAGGCTGAAATCCATCCGCCGCGCCACGTCCTCGGCCGACCATTCGGCCGCACGGTCCACCTCGACCGCCTCGAGCGCCGAGGCGAATGTCCCGTCCGGATTGGAACGTCGCGGCCAGATATGCCCCTTGTCGATATGCGTGTGCATGTCGACGAAGCTTGGCCACACCATGCCGCCCTGGAGATCGAGGCGAGGAAAGTCGGCCTCGCTGCCCGGCGGCGCCACCCGCTCAACGATCCCTTCGTCGATAACGATGTCGGCGGCGACGAGACCTTCCGCGTCAGGCGGGTCGGGGAGATCGTCGAGCAGGACGCCCGGAACCGTCGCATTGGCGAGGACATAGCGCGGCGATGCAGGAAGGACGGCGAAGCCCAGGCTCATCGCCTCAGTTCTCCCGCCGGACGGCGCTCTCGTGCCATTTCCTGAGGAGAAGGTATGAGACCAGGCTGGTGCAGGCGAAGATCAGCACGCCGGTGAGCGACAGAAGCACGAGCGCCGCGAACAGGCGCGGGATGTTGAGCCGGTATTGCGATTCGAGCAGGCGGAAGGCGAGGCCCGAACCGGCGCCGGCGGTGCCGGCGGCAAATTCGGCGACGACGGCGGCGATCAGCGCCAGCCCGCCGGCGATCCTCAGCCCAGCGAGGAAATAGGGGAGTGCGCTCGGCAGTTGCAGGAAGATCAGCGTCCGCCAGCGGCCGGCGCCATAGAGCTCGAAGAGGTTGAGGAGGTTGTGGTCGGTGCTCTTCAGCCCCTGCGTCGTGTTGGACAGCACCGGGAAGAAGGCGACGATCCAGGCGCAGATCAGAATCGCGCTCTGGGTGGTCGGCGCATAGATCAGGATCAGCGGCGCGATCGCCACGATCGGCGTCACCTGGAGAATGACCGCATAGGGATAGAGCGCCCGTTCGATCCATCGCGACTGGGCCATCAGGATGGCCAGCGCGACGCCGCCGACCAGCGCAATGAAGAGCGCCGTGAAGGTGATCTTGACGGTGACCCAGAGGGCTGCGAGCAGAATCGGCCAGTCGGTCGCCAGCGCCTGTGCGACCCGCACCGGGCTCGGCAAGATGTAGTGCGGCACGTCGTAGACCGTCACGTAGACCTGCCAGACGACGAGAAGCAGGACCAGCATGCCGACCGGCAGGGCGATCCGCGCGATGCGGGCGGCCCGCGTCGCCTCCTCCGGCGGCCGCGGAGCCTCGTCGGTCTCGATGACCTCTTCCCCGGCGCCGGCGGCGACGTCCCGCTCGTGCTTGTCGAGATCGATGGTGGTCATGCGTGGCCGCTGTGCTCCACCGCTGCGTGCAGGGCGCCCGAGGTCTTGCGGCAATACTCGTTGTAGACGCTGGAGGTGCGGAACTCCTCCTCGCGCGGGTAGGGCGCATCGATCGACAATTCGTCGACCACCCGGCCCGGCCGCGCCGCCATCACCACGATCCGGCTCGACAGATAAACCGACTCGAACACCGAATGGGTGACGAAGATGACCGTCCAGCCGAACGTTTCCCACAGATGGAGGAGATCGTTGTTGAGCTTGAAGCGGGTGATCTCGTCGAGCGCGGCGAACGGCTCGTCCATGAGCAGGAGCTTCGGCCGGGTGATCAGGGCGCGGGCGATGGAGACCCGCATCTTCATGCCGCCCGACAGCTCACGCGGAAAAGAATCGGAAAACTTGTCGAGCCCGACCATGCGCAGGGCTTCCATCACCTTGTCGCGGGCGGCGGAGCGGGAGACCCCCTTGAGCCGCAAGGGCAGCCAGACATTGGAAAACACCGTCGCCCACGGCATCAGGGTCGGTTCCTGGAACACGAAGCCGATCTCGCGTTCCGGCCTGCCCGCGGCGTCATGGGCGGCACCCGGCCAGTCGAGAGTGCCGCCGCTGGTGTCGCCGAGGCCGGCGATGATGCGGAGCGCCGTCGATTTGCCGCAGCCGGACGGTCCGAGCAGGCTGACGAACTCCCCCTCGCCGACGTCGAGCGACATGTCCTTGAGCGCCACCGTGCCGTTGGAAAACACCTTCGACACGTTGCGCAGCGACACCAGCGGCGCATGGCCGCCGGCCGGCCGGTCGGGTCGGAAGTCGGACGCCTGGCTCTGGTTCAACACGATCAATTCCGCGGGCGAAACGCAGCTCAAACGCACGATCCCGGGGCAACGCGCCCCGGGATCGCCGCTCCGGGTCTCTGGTCTACTTCTTGAGGTCCATGCCGACCTTTTTGCAGACGAACTTGTCGGTGACGACTTTCTGGTAGTCGATGTCGGCCTTGACCGCGCCGGCGTCAACCATCTTGTCGTAGAAGCTCTTCACCTGATCGAGCGACAGGCAGCCGATGCCGCCGTCAACCGCCGCTCCCGAATCGACCAGTCCGGATGTCTTCAACTTGTCGATCGAGAAGGCGATCTGGCCGTCGGTCATCTCCGGATTGTCTTTCTTGATGAGGTCGTTGGCGGCCGTGTTGTCGCCATAGAGGTAGTTGTACCAACCGATGATCGACGCATCCACGAAGCGCTGGACGATGTCGGGGTGGGCCTCGACGTAGTCGGTCTTTGCTTCGATCATGGTCGACATGGTGTTGTAGCCGGCATCGGACAACAGGAACACGAGTGGCTTGAAGCCGCCCTGCTCCTCGATCGCGTAGGGTTCGGACGTGATATAGCCCTGCTGGGCGGACATTTTGTCGGTAAGGAAGGGCGCCGGATTGAAGGTGTAGGGCTTGATCTGCTCGTCCTTGAAGCCGGGATAGGCCTTCTTCATCCACTGGAAGCCGGTGACGAACAGGTCCTTCGCCATGAAAATCGTCGGCAGCTTGGCAAGATCGGCGAAGGTCTGGACGCCGGAATCCGGGTGCGCGATCAACACCTGCGGATCCTTCTGGAAGATGGCGGCGACCTCCATCACCGGGATGTCCTGCTCGACCGCCGAGAACGAGCCGATCAGGTTGCCCTGCATGAAGAACTGAATCTTGTCGGCCATCAGCAACGCCTGATTGGCCGCGCTCGGCCCACCCTGCACGATGGTGACCTTCAGCCCGTATTTCTCGTAGGTGCCGTCGGCGACCGCCTGGTAGAAACCGCCGTGCTCCGCTTCGGCCAGCCAGTTGGTGCCGAAGGAAACCTCGTCGAGTGCAAATGCCGACCCGGCAAAAGCCAAGCCAGCAGCCCCGGCGACAAGGCCGAGAGTCATTATTTTCAACGTGGACATATACGTGGTTCTCCGCGTTCCCTGTTGTTAGCGCCAATTTCAGGCCGCGCCCGGCATTCCTCGCTTCACCTGCCGTGTTCGGCTCGAGGCGGGCGCCGGCCATGCTCAGCCAGCATCGGCAAGAACTCGCAATTCACATGCCATCGGCGCCGATTCCGCCATCCGCGAAAGCGGCTTGACCCGTCCTTGTTGCACCGCGGCGCCTGTACTCTAGGGCAAGGCTGTTGCACAAGAAAGCAGCGACGCTGGTGAATTTGTCACCCACCGCCGCGCTTGCCTCGGTCGTCGCGGCGGACGTACCGTGGCCCATCTCGGGGTAGAACCCATGCCGAAACCCATAGCGCCGACCACCATCCGGGCGCCCTTTGCCCGCTACAGCCACGCCATGGAGGTGCCGGCCGAGGCCCGGCTCGTCTTCTGTTCCGGCCAGCTCGGCGTCGACCCGGACGACACCGTCCCGGCGACCATCGAAGGCCAGGCCGAGCGTTGCTTCGAGAACATCGCGGCAATCCTTGGTGAGGCCGGCCTTTCGATGGCCGACGTCATCCGCATCAACGCCTATGTCACCGGTCGGGAGCACATGAAGGGCTATATGACGGTGCGCGACCGCTACACCGCCGATCCGCCCCCCGCCTCCACCTTGATGATCGTCGGCGGCTTCACGCGACCGGAGTTTCTGGTCGAGGTGGAGGTCGTCGCCGCCGGAGATGCTGATGCATGACTATGCGGCCGTCCTCGGCCCGCTCGCCGCGGTGTGGCTGATCGGTGTGTTCACCCCCGGGCCGAACTTCTTCGCCACCATGTACATGGCGGCGCGCCACGGCCGGCGCGCCGCACTGACGACGGTGGCGGGCATCGGCGTCGGACTTGCGTTCTGGGCGCTCGCCGGGCTGCTCGGCATCCGCGTCCTCTTCGCCACCGTGCCGGTGGCCGCGCTCATCGTCAAACTGGCGGGCGCCGCCTATCTTGTCTGGATGGGTGTCGCCATGTGGCGAGGGAGCGGCAAGCCACCTCCCGAAGCCGGCCGACTGAACGCTGCCCGGGCGTTCCGCTTCGGGCTCCTCACCAATCTCGCCAACGCCAAGACCGCCGCGTTTGCCGCCTCGCTGTTTGCGGTGGCGCTGCCGCCGAGCGCGGGACCGGGACTTTTCCTCGCCGCCTTCACCATGATCGTCGCGATGTCGGTAAGCTGGTACGCCACGTGCGCCTTCATGGGTTCGCGGGGCGCGGTCATGCGGGTCTACACACGCTTCCAGAAATGGTTGCTGCGCGCGGCCGGCACCGTGTTCGTCGGCTTCGGCCTGAAACTTGTCATCGATCGATAGAGATCGCCCCCGTCGAAGGAGCCTTCATGCGTCTTTGGATCAAGGACCCCATCGCCGTCCTGGCGACAGGCGCCGAGCGCGGCATCGTCGTCGAGGACGGCAGGATCGTCGAGCTGGTCGGCAAGGGCCAGACCATCAGCGCCAAGGCCGAGCACATCTTCGACGCCTCGCGCCATGTCATCGTTCCGGGGCTGATCAACACCCATCACCACTTCTTCCAGACGCTCACCCGCGCCCACCCGCAAGCGATCAACAAGGAACTCTTTCCCTGGCTGCAGGCGCTCTATCCGATCTGGGCGGCGAACGTCACGCCGGACGGCTTCCGCCTCGCCACCCGCCTGGCGCTGACCGAGCTGTTGATGTCCGGCTGCACCTGCGTGTCCGACCACCACTATCTCTATCCGGCCGGTCTGGAAGGCGCGATGGACATCCAGGCCGAGGAGGCGGAGCGCCTCGGCATGCGCATGACGCTGACCCGCGGCTCGATGAACCTGTCGGAGAAGGACGGCGGCCTGCCGCCCGACACCATCGTCCAGGACGAGGAAACGATCCTGGCCGACTGTGAGCGCGTGCTTGCCCGCTATCATGACGCGAGCGACGGCGCGATGCTGCAAGTCGCCCTCGCCCCTTGCGCCCCGTTCACCGTCAGCAAGCGGCTGATGGTCGATTCGGTCGGGCTCGCCGAGCGGTTCGGCTGCCGTCTCCACACCCACCTCGGCGAGACCCGCGACGAGAACGAGTACTGCCTCGAACACTACGGCTGCCGGCCGATCGACTATCTGGAGGAATGCGGCTGGCTGATCGACCGGGTGTGGCTCGCCCACGGCATTCACTTCGAGGACGACGAGGTCCAGCGCCTCGGCCGGCACAGGGTCGGCATCGCGCATTGCCCAACCTCGAACATGGGGCTTGCCTCCGGCCAGTGCCGCACCCTCGAGCTGGAGGCGGCCGGCAGCCCGATCGGGCTCGGCGTCGACGGCTCCGCCTCCAACGACAACTCCAACCTGATGGAAAGCGTGCGTCACGCGCTGCTGATCAACCGGCTCACCTACGACGCCGCATCGATCACCCATCTCGACGTCCTGCGCTGGGTGAGCGAGGGCTCCGCCCGCTGCATCGGCCGCCACGACATCGGCGCCATCGCGCCCGGCAAGCAGGCGGACTTCGCCCTCTACACGCTCGACGAATTGCGCTTCTCGGGCGCCGGCGACCCGATCGCCGCCCTGGTGCTTTGCGGCGCCCACGCCGCCGACCGGGTCATGGTCAAGGGCGAGTGGCGGGTCGAAGACGGGCAGCCGGCCGGGGTCGACGTGGCGAAGCTCCGCCGCGAGCACGGCGCGGCTGCAAAGCGGTTCCTGGAGACGATTTGACCATGCTTCCCGCACGTTACTGGCAGGAGATGACCACCCTCGACTTCGCCGAGAACGACACGGCGGGGTGGATCGCCGTCCTGCCGGTCGCCGCCATCGAGCAGCACGGACCGCATCTCCCGGTCTATACCGACACCGCGATTGCCGAAGGCATGATCGCCCGCTCGGTCGCGTTGCTTCCCGACGACCTGCCGGTGACCTTCCTGCCGGTCCAGGCGGTCGGCAAATCGAACGAGCACATCTCCTCGCCGGGCACCCTCACCACTACCTGGGAGACGGCGACCAAACTGTGGCTCGACATCGGCGACAGCGTCTTTCGCGCCGGGGTCGAGAAGCTGATCGTCATCAATTCCCACGGCGGCAACGTGCCGATGGTCGACATCCTCGCCCGCGAGCTCCGCGTCCGCCACGACATGCTGGTCGTCGCCACCGCCTGGTCGCGCTTCGGCCACCCGCCGGGCATCTCGGCGCCGGAGGAGGCGCTTTACGGCATCCACGGCGGCGACATCGAGACGTCGGTCATGCTCCACCTGAGGCCGGACCTCGTCCGCATGGACAAGGCCATCGATTTCCGCTCGGCCCAGCTCGATTTCATTGACGAGTTCAAGCACCTGCGCGCCCATGGGCTGGTCCAGTTCGGCTGGAAGGCGCAGGACCTCGGCCCGCACGGCACCGTCGGCAACGCCTCCGTGGCGACCGCCGACAAGGGCCGCGCCGTCGTCGATCACCAGGCGGCCGCCTTCGTCGAACTCTGCCGCGACGTTCACGCCTTCGACGTGGGGCGGCTGTGGACGCCCTGACGACGGACCGGCTTGCCGCGCTCCGCGCCGAGCTCGCCGGTGTCGCGCTCGCCGACGACGACGCAACGCTCAGGCTGAAGAGCCGCGACTTTTTCTGGTTCTCGCCCATCCTGAAACCGCTCCTCGACGGCAAGCAGGCCGACATCGTGGCCACGCCACGGACGAAGGACGAGGTGGTCCGTATCGCCGCGGCCTCTGCGCGCCATCGCATACCGCTGACGCTGCGTGGCGGCGGCACCGGCAATTACGGCCAGGCGGTGCCGCTCGCAGGCGGCGTGCTTCTCGACCTCACCGGCCTCGACCGGGTCGTCTGGACGCGGCCGGGCGCCGGGCGCTTCGAGGCGGGCGCCCACCTTGTCGACATCGACCGGGCGCTCCGCGACACGCCGGAGGGATCGGGTCGCTGGGAGCTGCGTTTCCACCCCTCGACCCGCAAGCAGGCGACGATCGGCGGCTTCATTGCCGGCGGCGCCGCTGGCTGCGGCTCTTGTACCTGGGGCCAGATCAGCGACCCCGGCGCGGTTCACGCCGTCGAGGTGGTGACCGTCGAGGAAACCCCGCGCGTTCTGGAACTGAAGGGCGGCGACGTGCTCAAGGTGCTGCACGCCTATGGCGTCAACGGCATCATCACCGAGATCGAGGTGCCGCTCGCCCCGTGGCAGCCATGGGCGGAGCGGGTGATCGCCTTTCCGACGCTTGCTGCCGCTGCCGCCTTCGGCTGGGCGCTGACGGCCGCCGACGGCATCGCCAAGAAGGAGGTCGGCATTTTCGACCGTCGCATTCCGCCGCTCCTCAAGCGACTTGCTCCGCTCGTTCCCGACGGGCATGCCATGGCGATCGTCATGGTGTCGGAACCCCAGGCAGCCGTGCTCGCCGACCTCGCCGGGGCGCACGGCGGCGCGATCGTCTATGCGCGTGGCGCCGAGGACGCCGACAGCGCCGCCTTCGACGGCAAGGGGGCCATGCCGCCGCTCTACGAGTACACCTGGAACCACACCACGCTCCACGCGCTGAAGGTCGAGCCCGACATCACCTATTTGCAGATTCGCTTTCCCGCGGGCGGCGAACTAGCGCTGGTCGACGAAATGGAACGCCGCTTCGGCGACGAGCTTCTCCTCCATCTCGAATTCCAGCGCCGTTACGGCCGCATCTTCCCCTCCAGCCTGCCGCTGCTCCGCTTTCGCTCGCCGGAACGCCTCGCGGAAGTCGTCGCCGAGGTCGAAGCGATGGGCGGCGCGGTTTCCAACCCGCATACCTACGTCCTCGATAATGCCGGGTGGAAACGGACCGACGCGCCGCAGGCCGAGTTCAAGGCGCTTGCCGATCCGCACGGTCTAATGAATCCCGGCAAGCTGAAGGCGTGGCCGACGCCGGCCGATATGACCGGGGCTTGACGATAGTCCGGAGTTAGCTTAGCTAACTTAGCTAAGCTAAGGATGCCTTTGCATGGCGACCGTCACGATTCACGAAGCCAAGACCAATCTTTCCAAGCTGATCGCCCGCGCTCAGGCCGGCGAGGAGATCATCATCGCCCGGGGAAAGGAGCCGGTAGCACGGCTCGAGGCGGTGGCCGAGAAAGGCGGCACGCGAGGCGTCTTCGGCATCCTCAAGGGTGAAGTGGAGCCACTTCCAGACGCGTTCTTCTTCGATCCGCTACCGGAAGACGAGTTGCGCCTCTGGGAGGGTGAGGATGAGGATCCTCGTTGATACGCACGTCTACTTCTGGTGGGTGACGGGCGATCGAAAGTTGTCTGCCCTTGCGCACGGAATCCTTGAAGACGCGTCTGTCGACGTCCTCGTCAGCGCGGTTGTTCCCTGGGAGCTTGCCACAAAGGGGCGTCTAGGGAAGTGGCCTTCCGCACGGCAGGTCGTCGATGGACTCGACGCGATCATCGAATCCAAAGGGCTGCAGGCCTTGCCCGTGACGACAGTTCACGCCCGACTGGCCGGCCTGATGCCTGGCCCGCACCGCGATCCGTTCGATCGAATGCTCGCGGCGCAAGCTCGTCTAGAAAGCGCGTCCCTCGTCACCGCCGACCGGGTTTTTCGTCAGTTCGACATTGACGTGATCTGGTAGGCGGGTGTCCGCTACAGCGCGAAGCCGCCGTCGGCGAGGAAGATCTGGCCCGTCGTGTAGCTCGAACTCGTCGCCGGCGAGATAGACCGCGAGCGCCGCGATCTCCTCCGCCGTCCCGAGCCGGCCCATCGGCTGGCGGTCGATGAAAGCCTGGCGGATTTCCTCGATTGATTTTCCCGAGACCCGCGCCTGCTCGGCGATCCGCCCGTCGAGCGACGGCGACTGGATGGTGCCGGGGCAGATGGCGTTGGCCCGGATTCCCTGGCGGATGTAGTCCGCCGCCACCGACTTGGTGAGGCCGATCACCGCCGCTTTTGAGGCGCCGTAGACGTAGCGGTTGGGAATGCCGCGCACCGAGGAGGCGCCTGACGAGATGTTGACGATCGCGCCCTTGCCCTTCTCCAGCATGCCCGGCAGGAAGGCGCGGATGGTGCGGTGCATCGCCTTGGCGTTGATGTCGAAGGAGACGTCCCAGTCCGCGTCGCTGGTGGTCAGTACCGTGCCGTGATGGACGAAGCCGGCGCAGTTGAAGAGGATGTCGACCGGCCCGACCTTTGCGGCCAACGCATTGACCGCCTCGGTGTCGCGCACGTCGAGGCGCGCCGTCTCGGCGACGCCGTGGCTGTCGAGGTCGGCCATCAGGTCGGCGTTGACGTCGGTGGCGATCACCTGCGCGCCCTCGGCGGCAAAAGCGATCGCCGTCGCCCGGCCGATGCCGGCACCTGCCGCGGTGAGAAATGCGCGCTTGTCCTTCAGACGGTCCATCAAAATCCCCCCTTGGTCTCGAACCTTGGAATCGGCGCGGACCATGGTGCAGCCGGCCGCCATGGGTCAAGTGGCGAACCGCCTCACCCGCCCTCGACCTCCAGCATCCAGTTGAGCGTCTCCCGCCAGTCGGTCATCCGAAGCGACAGCCCATGCGTGCCGGCGCTGAACAGGACATAGTGGATCGGGTAGTCCGGCACGTCCTTCTTCATGGCAATGAACAGGTCGCGCTGCGACTTCCACCCGACGACCCTGTCCTCGCGACTGCCGGTGATGAGGATGGGGACGCGGCTTGCCGCGTCGAGACCGGCGGCGAACTGCATGTCGTCGCGGTCCATCACCGGATCGAAGAGGATGAGCCCGCCGAGGAGCGGCCGCACCGCATCGTCCCGCACCAGGCGCCAGCAGATCCTCGCGCCCATCGATCCGCAGGCAAGGAACACCGGCGCCTCCGGCGACTGGGCAGAAGTGAAGAGGACCAGGTCGCGTATCTCGGCCGTCCCATCGCCGCCGAAATCGGAGAAGCTCGGCGACAGGTAGACGCCGTCGTTCCGCATCATCAGGTTCTTGATGCGGTTGAAGTTGCCGCCGTGGATCCAGTCGTTGATGCCGATATCGCGCCCGACGCCGAGCCCGTGGACGAAGACGACGACGGCCTTGGCGCCGCCATCGACCTTGCCGACCGCATAGTAGCGGATGGTGCGACGGCCAAGCGTGACCGACAGGTCGGCGAGCGCGGCATCGGTGTCGAGCGAGACATATTTCGGGTCGACTCGCTCGCCGCGCACCGTATCGCGGGCGTAGAGGTCGCGCGGCCGGTTGTATTCGACCTCGCGGTATGCGCCGTCATAGGCGCTGTCGAGGATGACCTGATAGGCGAACAACTCGTCCTTGAACGGCGCCAGCCGGTAGGGCTCGGCGGCGGCCGGCACTGCGGTCAGGCTGGCAGAAAGCAACATGGCCGCAAAGCCTGCACGGCGCCAAGGCTTCGAAAGCGCAAACCTCCTCATCCTGAGGCGCTCCGCGGAGCGGAGCCTCGAAGGACGCATGGAAAAGGTCCTAGATGCCCCCCTCCCGCACCGCCGCCAGGCTCCGGCGCTGCCTTCCCTGCGCATCGAAGTTGTCCGGATCGAGCCACCGTTCGAGCGCAGCCTTCCTTTGCGGCCATTCGGTGTCGAGGATGGCGAACCATGCGGTATCCCGGTTCTGCCCCCGGACCATCATATGCTGCCGGAAGATGCCCTCGAAGGTAAAACCGAGCCGCCGCGCCGCCCGCCGCGACGGCTCGTTGAGCGCATCGCACTTCCACTCGTAACGCCGGTAGCCGAGCTCGTCGAAGGCGCGGGCCGCCATGAGATACATTGCGTCGGTGGCGACGCGCGTCCGCTTCAGCCGCGGCGAATAGGTGATGGCGCCGACCTCGATCACCCCGTGCGCCGGGACGATCCGCATGAAGGAGGCCGAGCCGACGGCTTTGCCGGTTTGCCGGTCGAGGATGGCGAAGAACAGCGGATCGTCGCCGGTCATCGTCCGCTCCGCGAAGTCGCGGAAGGCCGCCTCCTCGGCAAAGGGTCCGACGTCGCGATAGCGCCAGAGGTCGTTCTCGGTGTCCTCGGCGAAAGCCGCATGGAGGTCGCCGGCATGGGCCTCGACCGAGAACGGCTCGAGCCGCGCATAGCGCCCCTCCATCGCCGTGCGCGGTGGCAGGGGGCGCGGCGTCCAGGTCACGCCTTTCCTCGGCCGGCGGCGTCGGCGATGAAGAAGCCGTCGATTTCGGCATAGCTGATCGCCTTGCCGAGCGATTCAAACGTTCCCGTCTCGGCAATCTCGCGGGCGGCCCGGATGAAGCCGCCCCAGGCCGCGCGCGCCAGCGCCCCGCCGACGCTGACCCGCCGGACGCCGAGCCCGGCGAGATCGGCCATGGACAGGCCGACCGGCCCGCCGATCAGCACGTTGACCGGTTTGGGGGCCACCGCCTTGACCAGCGCAGCGACCGCATCGCGCGTGTGGATGAAGGGCGCGTACAGGCAGTCGGCCCCGGCATCGGCGAAACGCTCCAGCCGCCTGATCGCCTCGGCCACCGATTCGGGGTGGCCGACCCGACAGGCCTCCGACCGCGCCACGAGGATCACGTCACCGCCGGCGGCATCGATCGCCGCGCGTGCCGCCGCGACGCGGGCTACCGCGAGGTCGATATCGTAGAGCGATGTCCCGTCGGCGCTGGGCCGGTCCTCGATCGACAGGCCTGCAACGCCGGTCGCCATGCAGAGCCGGACGCTTTCGGCGACACCCTCGGGATCGTCGGCAAAACCGTTGCCGAAATCCGCGTTGACCGGCAGGTCGGTCGCTTCGACTACCGCCCGGATGTGGGCGAGCATGGCATCCCTGCCCACCCCGTCGTCGGGCAGACCCGATGCCCACGACGCGCCGGCGCTGGTGGTCGCCAGCGCCTTGAAGCCCAGCGACTGCAGGTAGCGGGTCGATCCAACATCGAACGGGTTGGGGATGGCGAAGCAGCCCTCCCGATGAAGGTCGCGGAAGACACGGCGCTTGTCGGCGATGCTCGGCATGGTTCTCCTCGATGGCCGGTCGGCGGCCAGCGAACCGCTGCCGCGTCGAACCCGTTTGATTTCGGGCGTCTTATGCGCCAAGACATGGCGCCAAATCAACGACGATCGGCCGGGAGGCCACGCTCATGCTCCACACCATCGCGGGTTTCGACCGCATCGGCGAGGAGAATGCCTTCGCCGTGCTGGCGCGCGCCACCGAGCTCGGCCGCCAGGGGCGCGACATCATCAATCTCGGCATCGGCCAGCCGGATTTTCGCACCCCCGACCATATCGTCGAGGGGGCGGTGAAGGCGCTTCGCGACGGCCATCACGGCTATACACCGGCGAACGGCATCCTGCCCTTGCGCGAGGCGGTCGCCGCCGATGTCCACCGCCGGCTCGGCGTCGAGATTTCGCCGGACCGCGTGATGATCGTGCCCGGCGGCAAGGTCACCATGTTCGCCGCGATTTTGATGTTCGGCGAGCCCGGCGCCGACATCCTCTATCCCGATCCCGGCTTTCCGATCTACCGCTCGATGATCGAGTTCACCGGCGCCGAGCCCGTGCCGATCCCAATCCGCGAGGAGAACGGCTTCGCCTTTTCGGCGGAGGAGACGCTGGGGCTGATCACGCCGAAGACCCGGCTGATAATCCTCAACTCGCCGGCCAACCCGACCGGCGGCGTCACGCCCAAGGCGGAGATCGACCGGCTGGTCGCCGGACTGGCGGACTGGCCGGACGTCGCCATCCTCTCCGACGAGATCTACGGCCAGATGACCTATGACGGCCTCCCCCATGTCTCGCTTCTGACCTACCCGGAGATCCGCGACCGGCTGATCCTCCTCGACGGCTGGTCGAAGACCTACGCGATGACCGGCTGGCGGATGGGCTGGTCGCTGTGGCCGGACGGCCTTTACGACAAGATGCGGAAGCTCGCGGTCAACTGCCTGGTCGTGCGTCAACGCGCCGACGCAGTTTGCCGGCATCGCCGCGCTCACCGGCCCGCAAGACTCGGTCGGCGAGATGGTCGCCGAGTTCGACCGGCGGCGGAAGCTGGTGGTTGAAGAATTGAACAAGCTCCCCGGCGTCTCTTGCATTCCGCCCAAGGGCGCCTTCTATGCCTTCCCCAACATCGCCAAGACCGGCTTCAAGGCGAAAGCGCTCGCCGCGACGCTCTTGGAAGACGAAGGGGTGGCGCTCATCGGCGGCCCCGATTTCGGCATCCTCGGCGAGGGCTATATCCGCGTCTCCTACGCCAACTCGGCCGAGAACATCAAACGGGCCATGACGCGCGTCGCCGACTTCCTGGCGCGGAAGCACAACACCGCGGCGGCGGAGTGAGGTCCGATTTGGATCGCGACGAGCGGATAGCAATGTCCGCCATAGTATATGTGGAGCGGCGCGTATTTGATGGCAGGATTGCTCTCAGCACACAACTATCTGGCGTATACTACAATCCGCTTGCTGCAATTCGTTTTAACAGTCAAATATTTCCATCCTTTAGGCAGTTTTCTCTGCAACCCGTTTCCACAGAGCCAAAACCCGTCGAAGATTGGCTCGTGCTTTGACCGCGTAGCGCGTACGGAGGTCGACCAAAGGCGCACCCCGTCGCTTTTAGTCGAGCTTGGGGCGGAATAGCCGAAGGCGTATTCCGCCGTTGGCGTCCCTGCATGCTCATCGCCCCTACCGGCACGCCCCAAACGTCGGCGTCACCGTCGACACGCGCTCCAGCGCCCGCTTGCAGCTTTCCGCGACCAGCCCGTGCACGCCCGGCACGGCGTCGGAGACGAAGACCGTGTCGGCTGCGAAGCCGAAGGGCTGCCGCGACGGCGAGGCCGGGAAGATGCGGACCAGCTCCTTGTGCGGGAAGGTGCTGTCGCAGACCTTGGCGTAGCCGCTGAGCGCCCCGTCGCCGGCCGCCGCGGCGACATGTCCGCGAAAGACCGTGTGCGACGGCGGCCCCGACGGATCGACCGCGACCGTGCTCCGCATGTCGATCCTGTCGCCCGCCTGCACGACCTACCATCGCCATCGCCCGCCCGAACGCGCCGCCCGCGCCGTCGGTGACGTCGTCGCAGGTGAAGAAGCCCTCATAGGTCCCGGTCAGTGAGAATCCGCCCGCGGCGGCGGTCGCGATCACGGAGACGAAGAAGACTGGCGGGCGCGGGCGAATCAGCAAGGGGCGACTGAGATTAGTCGGCCGAAGTCGTGAGGCCGAGCGTCTCCGCCCACCTGCACACCAAAGCCGCCACTGTCACCGCCCGCCGCGCCGTTTTTGCCCAGCCGCATACTCATCGACAAGCCTACGGATCATCCGCTGGTAGGGAACCCGGTGCTTCTTCGCCTCGCGTTTAAAGAAGTCGATGCTTCGCCGGGTGAGGCTCAGCGTCACCTTCACATTGTCCTCGGCAAGGATGAGGTCTTCCGGCGGCGGCAGGAAATCCCGGACTACCCTGACGTTGCCGATTTCACCTTTCGTGTAGCGGACCGTTTTGTCGCTCATAGATCGTCTTTCCCTTGCGCCAGTATCCGGCGCCGATGATGCGGATGCGGCGTTGCCGGTATGTGAACCGAACCGTCATGACGCCGCTATCCACCCGTCCGAAGCAGAAATACCTGTTCTCCGCGTCGCTATGGCTAAGGTCCTCCGCGATCACGCGCCGAGGATCGAAGAACGCCTTCTGGGCATCCGCGAAGGAGACGCCGTGCTTGAGGACGTTGGTCCTTTCCTTCGCGGGATCCCATTCGAAGGTAGCCGTCGCCATATGGTAATTCTACCATAACAATATATGGCAATATATATGGCGAGGCAAAACTTTTTTGGCCAATTGCCGACGATGGCGCGCGCCGCTCTGCCTCCCCCCTTCCGCGAGGGAGGGATACTCGCCGCGACGCTCCTGGAAGACGAAGGGGTGGCGCTCATCGGCGGCCCCGACTTCGGCATCCTCGGCGAAGGCTATATCCGCGTCTCCTATGCCAACTCGGCCGAGAACATCAAACGCGCCATGACGCGCTTCGCCGACTTCCTGGCGCGGAAGCACAACACGGCCGCGGTGCAATGAGCGGGTTTCGCAAGTGCGGAAATTCCGATGCTCACCTATCAGAAAGACCGATAGGTGAGCTGACTACGGCGCCTCGGGGCATCAGGCGGCGTCCCGGGCCGGTAGCTGCTGCTTGCCGGCGCATTTCCGCACCCGCTGACGGAGGTCCTCGACCAGCCAACGCCCCGCCTTGCCCGGCGGCCGGCCGCGCTCGTGGACGATGTGGAGCTCGGAGCCCGCGTCGGCGATTTCCGGAACGTCGAGGATGGCGAGCCGGCCGGCCTCGACGTGGCGGCGGGCGACCGGCAGGGGCATGCTCGTCCAGCCGAAGCCGGCGAGCAGGAACTCAAGCTTGGTGCCGAGGTCGGCAAAGCGCCAGGTGCGGGGGCTCACCGCAGCGCGGCCATTGCCGCTGGCCGGCGCGCGATCGGTGAGAACGAGCTGGATGTGCGGTTGCAGCGCCTTGCAGGACAGCGGTCCCCGGCCGGCTGCCAGCGGGTGGCCGGCAGCGACGACCGGCACCAGCGGTATCCTCACGAGAAACTCGGTTTCCCAAGCATCGGCAAGGGCTTGCGAGGGGGTCAATATGCCGAGTCGGGCCACCCCCTCGCGCAGTCGCTGCTCCGACCCGCCGACGCCCTCGGTGAACACCGTCACCGGCAGCGACGGATACACCGCCGCCAGCGCCCTGAGGCTCGCCACCAGCACCTCGTTCGGAAACAGCGCGTCGACCGCCAGCGCAAGCTCCGGCTCGACATTGTCGGCGATGTTGTCGGCCCGCGCCTTGAGCGCGTCGACGTCGCGAACCAGCCGGCGCGCATCCTCCAGCAGAATGCGCCCGGCGTCGTTAAGGCGCGGGACCTTTCCGTCGCGCTCGAAGAGCGAGGTGCGGAGCGCCGTCTCCAGCGCCTGCACCGACTGGCTGATCGCCGACTGGACCCGGCCGAGCTTTCGCGCCGCCGCCGAGAAGCTGCCGCTTTCGGCCACGGCCACGAGGATTCGCAGTTGATCGAGAGTAAGCGGATCGAGCATCACCTATCACCCGTTCTGATGACTGACCGACAGAATTTGGCTCATTTTGGCGGCGCAACAAGACCCCACATGGGCACGGCAAGCGAAACCAACAATGGAGAGACGAAAATGAAGACAACTCGCATTGCCGCTCTTGCCGGCGCCCTCCTGCTGCTCGGTGTGGGGGCTGCGGCCGCCAACTCCGGTCCGGCCGGGTCGGCGGCGGTTCCCCAAGGCTCCGCCATGGCACAGTTGCTCGGCGGCAGCCCGACGGTCTCGTCCGGCTCCGATCTGCAGCTGCCGGCGGCCCGAGGCACCGTCAGCAACTTCGCCGGCAGCGGTCAGGTGTGGCAGTTCCGCTGCACCGACGCGAAGGTGGGCGCCGCCCCAGGCAATATCGACGTCGCCGCCCTCTGCGGCACAAGCGTCCAATAGGTGCCTTTCCCGACGGGACGGAGCATCCTCGCTCCGCCCCGTCCGGGAGCCCAGGTGGAACCGCCGCGAACCCTGTGATATCAGGGCCGCATGACGCGGATAGAAGAAATCGAAAAGGCGGTGAGCCGCTTGTCGCCTGACGAGCTCGCGAGGTTCCGCGCGTGGTTTGAGGATTTTGACGCGGAGCAGTTCGACAAAAAGATCGAGCGTGACGCGCAAGGCGGACGGCTCGACGGATTGGCCGAATCGGCGATCGCCGACCTGCGCTCCGGCCGAACCCGAGAGATATGAAGCACCTCGCCGGTCGCGACTTCTGGCAGGCCTACGAAAAGCTCCCCCGACCAGTCCGCGAGTTGGCGGATCGCAGCTTCACAATCCTCAAGAACGATCCTCGCCATCCATCCCTCCATCTCAAGAAAACGGGCCGCTTCTGGTCCGTTCGCATCGGACTGCGCTACCGTGCCCTTGCGGTCGAGCAGGACGGCGACCTTGTCTGGTTCTGGATTGGTTCGCACGCCGACTATGATGCGATGATGACATGACCTCGGGAGGCTGACCCATGCGCAGATCCCTTCTCGCCGTGCCGTTCTTGTTTGCCGTCGCCGGCCCGGCGGCGGCCGAAGATGCGCAGCCCGACTGCGCCGACAAGGCGAACAATGCCGAACTCACCGAGTGCGTGTGGGTCGCCTACAAGAAGGCCGATGCCGAGCTGAACGCCGTGTGGAAACAGGTGATCGCCTCGATCATGCCCGAGGAGGGCTACCTGCCCGCCGATGCCGCCAAGACGTGGAAGGACGACCTCCTCGCCTCGCAGCGGGCGTGGATCACCTTCAAGGACAAGGATTGCGACGCCGTCTCCTACGAATGGTACGGCGGCTCGGGCGCCAGCATGGCGGTCGGCTACTGCCTCTACGGCCACACCGTCCGGCGCACCGACGACCTCAAGGAACGTTACCTGAACCATTAGCTCGGTCGCCGTTCCCTCGCACCGTCGTTCCGGCGGAAGCCGGGATCCAGCGCCGACGCGGCGAGTAGCGCTCCAAGTCCGGAAAGACTATGCCGCTTCGGCCGTCGCCTCGCCTTGGCGCGCCGCCTTGAGAGCGCCCGCCCACCAGATCAGCTGGTCGATCATGGTGTCGGCCGCCTGTTGAACGGGAGCGAACTGTGCCGGATCGACCGGCGCCTCCTCCTTCATCATCGACAGGTAGAGGTCGACCGGCAGGTGGACCGCGGCGCGGATCGGCACCATCTGCAATTCGACCGCGATCAGCCGCATGTGCTCGATGGCGCGGCCGCCGCCGACCGATCCGTAGCCGACGAAGCCGATCGCCTTCTGGTTCCACTCCTTGTAGACCCAGTCGAAGGCGTTCTTCATTTCCCCGCCGACGCTGCGATTGTATTCCGGCGCGACGACGATGAAGCCGTCCTGTGCCGCGATCTTCGCCGTCCACCGCGCCACCGCGTCGTGCCGGTAGGGCTCGGTGATCCAGCCGGGCGGGACGGACTGGTCGAAGAAGGGCATCGGATAATCCCGAAGGTCGAGGAACTCGGCCTTCACCGTGTTGCGCTTGCTGAGCTCCCCGAAAATCCATCGGGCCGGCTTCTCGCCGAAGCGGCCCTGGCGCGTGCTCCCGAGAATAACCGCAAGGTCAAGCATGTCTGGACTCCCGATCTCTGCTCGTGTCGGCCGGTCCGCCGACCACGGTTTGTCGAGCCCTATGCTGGTCATCTCGGGCCTTCTCGCAAAGTGCTGAAATTCTGATGAGATCCATCAGGCCAGCCGATGGACGGCCGGCGACGCAGCCTTTCAGGCGCCCCCGCCGGGGCGCGCCCGGCCATCGTCGTCGGGCTTCGGTGCCTTGCGCGGCACTGTCAGCGCCGCGGCGCCGGCGGCGACGAAGCACCATGCCGCGCCGAAAAGGAGCGCGGTCCGGTAGCCAGACAGGAACGCCGCCTCGACGGCCGGCCGCGCGGCGGTGCCGATGGCCGGCAGCACGCCGAAGCGAGGGGCGCCTTCCGGCGCGAACCAGGCGTAGACGAAGCTCGCCGCCGCGCCGAAGATGGCGACCGCCAGCACGCCGGCGAGCCGGCTCGCCGCGTTGTTGACACCGGAGGCGGCGCCGGTGCGTCCCTCCGGCGCGGCATTCATCACGGCCGTGGTGAGCGGCGAGACGACGACCGCCATGCCGACGGCAAGCGCCATCACCGGGACAATGACGCCGAGCCAGAGTGACCCCTGTCCGAAGGCGAGCCCAAGGCAGGCGGCGCCAACGATCGCCGGGCCGACCATCATGAACGTCCGCGGTCCGTGCCGGTCGGCGAGGCCGCCCATGAAGCGCGACAGGAAGCCGATGATCAACCCGACGGGCAGCATGGTGAGCCCCGCCTCGCCAGCGGTCAGTCCGCGCCGGGACAGGAGATCGAAAGGGAGGAGGAAGAGCGCGCCGGAGAGCGCGCCGTAGAGGAAAACGGTGACGATGTTGGCGCCGGTGAAGACCGGCGAGTGAAAGAGGTCGGGGGGCATCACCGGATTGGCGGCACGGGTTTCGGCGAAGACGAAAAGGCCGATCATGGCGACCCCGACCGCGATGGCGCCGATGTTCATCGCCGGCGGTCCGTCCGACAGGCCGATGAAGCCGTAGGTGATCGCGCCGAAACCGGCCGTCGCTAGAAACGCCCCCGTGCAGTCGATCGGCCCGCTCGCCGCCTCGTTGCGGCTTTCCGGCACGCGGGCATAAGTGAGCCACAGCGCGACCGCCGCCAGCGGCAGGTTGATCCAGAACGCCACCCGCCACGAGAGCGTGTCGATCAGCAGTCCCCCGATCGGCGGTCCGAGGGCCGTCGTCACCGACGAGGCCGCCGCCCAGGTGCCGATCGCCCGCCCGCGGATCTCCTTGGGGAAGCTTGCCGCGATGATGGCAAGGCTCTGCGGCACCAGCAGCGCCGCCCCGATCCCCTGAACGACGCGCGCAACGATCAGCATGCCGATGGTCGGCGCCACCCCGCAAAGCACCGAGGCGGCGGTGAAGACGACGATGCCGATGATGAACACCCGCCGCCGCCCGATGCGGTCGCCGAGCCCGCCGCCGACCAGGATCAGCGCTCCGAGCATCAGGAGATAGGCGTTGATCACCCATTGCAGGTCGGCGATGCCGGCGCCAAGGCCATGCTGAATGGCCGGCAGCGCGATATTGACCACCGAACCGTCGATGAATGCCATCGCCGAGGCGAGAATCGTCGCCGCCAACACGAAGGGCCGGGCGGCAGGCTCGCACGGCGTGGTGCGCCGGTCGGCGGAGACGCGCGCGACGCTTTGACCTTCCGGAACCAACGGTCTGTGGGTCACGCGCTCCCCTTTGCCGGCGCCATCCCGTCCGGTCGGGAGCAAGAATAGGGCAAGCTTCCCGCGGCGCCAGCCTCGGCGTCAGGCGGCCGGCTCAATCGCCGACAGGTGTCCGACGCATTCCGGCAGGCGCTCGCGGATGCGATCGATCAGCCAGCGCCCGGCAATCCCCGGCGGCCGGCCGCGCTCGTGAACGACGTGGACTGCGAAGTCGCGGGCGTTCTTCTCCATGAGTTCAAGCGTCGTGAGTTGCCCGGCCGCAATATGCTCGCGCACCATATGGACCGGCATGTTGCACCAGCCGAAGCCGGCAAGCAGGAAGTCGAGCCGGGTAGTCAGATCGGCGAAGCGCCAGGTGCGATGGCTGACGATGCCGCTGCTGATGCCGCTCGATATCGGCGTGCGGTCGGTGAGAACCAATTGCACCGCCGGTTCGAGCACATCGCGGCCGAGGGGACCTTTGAGCGCCGCGAGCGGATGGCTTGCCGCGACCACCGCCACCGTCGGGATGCTGACCAGGTACTCCATGTCGCGGTTCACGGCCGTATCGCCGAACGGGACGTAGAGAGCGAGCCGCGCCGCGCCGTCGCGCAGCCGCTGCTCGGCACCGCCGAGGCCTTCGGTGTAGAGCGTCACCGGCAGATTGGGAAACCTCTCGGCAAGGTCCTTGAGGCAGCCGGTGAGCACCGCGATCGGAAAGATCGCGTCGACGGCGAGGGTCAGTTCCGCCTCGATGTCGAGGCCGATGCTTTCGGCCCGCGCCTTCAGCGTCGTCGCCCCCTCGAGGAGCTGCCGGGCGTCCTGGAGGATGACCTGGCCGGCATCGTTCAGCCGCGGCACCTTGCCGGTGCGGTCGAACAACGGGATTCCGAGGGCGGTCTCCAGAACCTGCACCGACTGGCTGATCGCCGACTGGACACGGCCGAGCTTTCGCGCCGCCGCCGAGAAGCTGCCGGTCTCGGCGACCGCCACCAGCACGCGCAATTGGTCAAGCGTCACGGGATCGAGCATGGTCCATCATCTCAAGTGATCGATACCCACAATATTTGGCCGCTTCTCGCGATGCAACAGGGGGGCCATATCCACCCCAGCGGCGCCGATGGTGGGGAATACCCGGAGGCGCATGATATTTGGAGGTGGCACTATGAACCAGGCAGTCAACGTCCGGACGCTTGAACGCGCCCGACCCTACCGTGCCGAGCTCGACGGCGACGCGCTCGATACGCTTTTTCGCAAGGCGCGCACCCACAACGGCTGGCAGGACCGGGCGGTGCCGCACGCGCTTCTCGAAGAGGCCGTCGACCTCGCCAAGATGGGCCCGAGCGCGGCGAATTCCTCGCCGTTCCGGATCGTCTTCGTCGAGTCCGCCGAGGCCAAGGAGCGTCTCAAGCCGGCGCTTTCCGCCGGCAATGTCGACAAGACCATGGCGGCTCCGGTGACGGCGATCATGGGGTATGACCTCGCCTTCTACGACAAGATGCCGAAGCTCTTCCCCCACAATCTCGACGCCCGTTCGTGGTTCGCAGGCAACGACGCCTTCGCCGAGCACACGGCGAAGCAAAGCGGTACGCTTCAGGCGGCCTATTTCATCATGGCGCTTCGCGCCGTCGGCCTCGACGCCGGGCCAATGAACGGGTTCGACACCGCCAAGGTCGACGAGGCCTTCTTCGCCGGCACGACGGTCAAGTCGAACTTCCTCGTCAACATCGGCTATGGCGACGAAGCGAAGCTCTTCCCGCGCAATCCGCGGCTCGACTTCGAAGAGATCGCCGCCTTCGCCTAGGCGTGGCGCCAGCGCTGGCGGGCGGGCGATGATTCGCCCGCCTACCGCGGCGAGCCGGCGGTCTCCTTGATGAAGGCGATGACCGCGTCGCGGATCGGCGAGGCCGGATCGGCGAGCGCCAGATAGGGTGCAAGATGGTCGCCGCCCGGCTCGACGAGGAGCGCGGCCGATCCGCCCTCGGCGCGGATCGCCTGAGCAAACCGCATCGTGCTCGCCATATCGACCACCTCGTCGGCGTCGCCGGTGACGAGGAGGGCGGGCGCCTCGCCTCCGTCAATGAACGGCCCCGGCAGACTTCGGTCCCGCGTCTCGGGCGGGAAGATGCGATCGAAAGGGCGGAAGCCCGGCCGGAAATCATAAGGACCCGACAGTCCGATGAAACCCGTGACACTGCCCGTCGGCAGGCCGGCGTCCACGAGATAGCGCTCGTCGAAGGCAAGCATCGCCGCAATATGCGCCCCGGCCGAATGGCCGACGAGAAAGAGCGGCCTCGATGTACCTCCGGGGAGCCGTTCGCGCTGCCAGACCAAGGCGACCGCCGCTGCGGCGTCCTCGACGAAGCCGGGAAACGTCACCTCCGGATAGACCCGGTAGTCCGGGACGGCAACGACCAGGCCAGCGGCGGTGAGCGAGGCGGCGGTCCGCGGAATATCCGGCTTGTCCTTCGATCCTTCCTGCCATCCGCCGCCGTAGAAGAACACCACGAGCGGCGCGCTGTCGGCTACCTCGGCGGGGCGATAGATGTCGAGCCGCTGCCGGGCTGACGGGCCATAGACGATGTCGCGTTCCCGGGTCGGAGCGTCGGCCCCTGCCGCCGGCACGGCGGCCGCCAAGAGCACACCCGCAATGCAAAACCGGAGCAAGGCACGCACGGCAACCCCTTCAGCGCGAATCAGTTTCCGTCCTCCGATGCCCGAACGGAATGGCGACGCTACTTTGAAACGGCGCCGCTCCCCGTTATCCCCGATCTCCCCACTGGTGCGAGATGGGCGCTTCCCTTTCGCGGAGCGCTGACCGATGATCCCATCACTGCAAGGGGCGGTCGAGTCCGAAAGGGCAAATCGGATGATCGAGACCGGTTCCAAGCGGACCGCGCCGGCGGCTCGGCGAAAGTCGGGAAAAGCCGGAATGTCCCGCGGAGCTGCTTCCGCAGCATGAGTTGCAGCAATGCGGCGCATGATACGGAAGTGGGCCGATGCTCCCGTGAACGGCGGCACAACCGTTCGGCGGGCGTTGCCAGGGCCGAAAGGCTTGAGGCAGCGGTGGCCAGCAGGCGTCTTCAGCAATGGAGGCGAAAGTTGGTCACGCTCAGCCCGGCTGAGACGGCAGCGCGCCTTCGGGCGGCGCAGTTGGATCAGACCCGGCCTGACAGGGAGGCGTCGGTTGGGGCGACCCAAACGGCGCCTTTCTGCCGTTTGCGGTTTGCCGCGGGACGCGCCGTATCGAATACGCGGCGCCTGGCAACGCCCAAGAAACAAAAGGCCGCCGGCAGGACCGGCGGCGCAGGGGACTTGCTTCCGCGCGGGGCGTCGGCCGCCCCGCCGGTTGGTTCGCGTTAGGCGAGCTCGAGTTTGACGGCCTTCGGGCCTTTGCCCATCCGGTCCGGCTCGGTCTCGAAGGTCACGCGCTGGCCGTCGGCGAGATGGCTGATGCCGGAGGCCTCGAGCGCGGTCACGTGGACGAAGACGTCCTTCGAACCGCCCTCAGGCGTGATGAAGCCGAAGCCCTTCGAGGAGTTGAAGAATTTTACGGTGCCAGTCTGGCGCATTCTGGGATCCCTTTTCCCGTTGGTGTCAGGTCGGATGCAAGTACGCGCATCCAAGTGAAAAGGCAGCTTGGTATCGGGGAAAGGAAGAAGCGTCTTATCACGACCCCCCGGGCCATGCCCGAGATCAGCGAGGGCGGTTCTTTTCCTCGCGCAGTTTTCCAGTCTCCGGGTTCAAAGTGCCCGAACATCATTGATACTCGCCGTTTGCCGCAACAAACGCAAGATTTTTTCGCCGCGCCAGTCACGCTCAAATGTCGGACATGACAGCGCTTCTTCGCTTCAGCCGCGTCCGAGCGAAGCCGCCTCGCGGGACAATGCGGTGATGCGCGTCCAGTTCCCCTGCCCGACCGCGTCGGCCGGCGCGACCCACGATCCGCCGACGCAGATCACGTTTTGAAGCGCCAGATACTCCGCCGCGTTCTTCGGCCCGACGCCGCCGGTCGGGCAGAAGCGAATGCCGGGAAGCGGTGCGGCCAGCGCCTTGAGATAGGCCGGTCCGCCGGCCGGCTCGGCCGGAAAGAACTTGAGCGCGGTGAAGCCTTGCTCGGCAAGCGTCATTGCCTCGCCGGCCGTCGCGATGCCGGGAAGAAACGGTACCGGCGCCTCCCTGGCCGCGCGGACGAGGTTGGGCGAGGCCCCCGGGCTCACCAGGAATTTGGCGCCGGCTTCGACCGCGTCGTCGAGCTGGCGCGGATCGAGGACGGTGCCGGCGCCGACGTCGCAATCGGCGACCTCGGCGGCGATCGCCCGGATGCATTCGAGCCCCGCCGCGGTCCTCAGCGTCACTTCCAGCGCGGTGAGGCCGCCGGCGACAAGGGCGCGGGCAAGGGGAACGGCGATCTCGGTCGCCTCGATGGTGAGGACCGGGACCACCGGCGCCGCGGTCAGGATTCTGATGAGGCTGGCTTCGCGTTCGTTCATGGCGGCCTGTGTAGCCAACGGCGGATCGCCGACAAAGCGAAATCTCCGCCCCTGCTTGTCGCCGCGCCCGCTTCTGCCTATAGCTGGCGCCGGGGATTCTGACGATCGAGGTCAATCGGACATGTCCATGCCATCGCACGGATCGGGGCGCGCCGCCCTCGTCGAGACACTGCTGCCGGAAGGCGTCGCCCGCGCGATCGGCGCCGTCATTCTGGTGCTCGCCGGCACCGCGGTGCTGGCGATTTCCGCCAAGATCAAGGTGCCGTTCTGGCCGGTGCCGATGACCTTGCAGACGCTGGCGGTATTGGCGATCGGCGCCGCTTACGGCTCGCGCCTCGCCACGATCACGGTCGTCGCCTATCTGGCCGAAGGCCTCGCCGGCATACCCGTCTTCACCAACACGCCACCGGCCTTTGCCGGCCCCGCCTATTTCCTCGGACCGACCGGCGGCTTCCTGATCGGCTTCGTCCTCGCCGCCGCGATCGTCGGCTATGCCGCCGACCGCGGCTGGTCGCGGTCGTTCATCAAACTGTTCGGCGCCATGATCGTCGCCGACGTGGTCGTCTTCGCTCTCGGCTTCGTCTGGCTTGCCTGGTTCGCCACCCTGTCGAGCGGCGCGACGGGCCTCGGCATCGCCACGGCTTTCTCCGCCGGCGTCGCCCCGTTCCTGCTCGGCGACCTGTTGAAGATCGTCCTCGCGGCGCTGGCGGTGCCGGCAGTGTGGGAACTGGTCGAGCGAAACTCGTAACCGGCTGCGAGCCAAAACCGGCGAACCAAATTATCCATGCCCGTGATGGATTCCGGCTTTCGCCGGAATGACGGCGGCAGAGTGGCCGTGGCCGGGGGGGCCTCCCTCGCCGACGGAAATGGCCTTCAGTCAAGATGACGGTCGAAATCCATCATCAGATGCAGCACCCGGACCACGAAAATCCCCGCCTCGGTCGGTCGATAGAACAGAGCGTGACGACCAATATTGTATTGCTGGTAGACGCTGCCCTTTTTGGTCGTGTACGGCCTGCCGAGGCTTGGGAAATTGGCGGTGATCTGTGCGGCAGCGTGAATACTGTCCGTATAGGTCACAGCCTGCCGTTCACCGAAATGCAGCGCCGTGTATCCGGTGATATCGTCAATGTCGGATTGGGCCTTCTTGGAGAGCTTATAGATGGCCATCCGCTTTCAGGCGGGCGATGGCACGATCCGCAATCTCTTTGATGGTGTACGGGCTTTCGCCGCTCTTTTCGCCAGCCTCAAGGGCGGAATCCAGTTCCTCGCGGGTCCGCACCGTGTTGGGCCACTCGTCGGCCGGCGGCTTTGTTTTCGGTGTATCGCTCATACTGGGAATATAGCGTTTCCCCTGGGTTTTTGCTAGCCGCGCCCTACCCCGCTACCGCCACGCCGATGGCGATCGGCTCGTCGGCGAGCTTGGCCTCCGACACGAAGCCGCCGGGCGCCTCGACGATATCGTAGGAGACGGCCAGCGTCTCCCGCTTCACCGTGTCGAGATGGGCAGCGATGGCGTCGTTGGCCGCGGCGCCTGCGTTCACCTCGATACGGATGCGGTCGGCGACGTTGAAGCCGGCGTCCTTGCGGGCGACCTGCACCAGGCGGATGAAGTCGCGGGCAAGGCCCTCCCGCTCCAGCTCCTCGTCGACTTTCGTGTCGAGCACGACGACGCCGGTCGAAGCGTCGAAGCTCACCGCGTCGAGGCCTTCCGCCGCGCGGAAGCGCAGTTCGTACTCGTCGGCCTGGATCACCTCGCCGGCGACCTCGACGGCGCCGCCGCCGACCGGCTTCCACGCGCCGGCCTTAGCCGCGGCAAGCACACCTTGCATCGCTTTGCCAAGGCGTTTGCCCACGACGCGCGAATTGACCGCCAGCACCTCCGAGCCATAAGCGGCCGGATCGTCGGCGAACACCACTTCCTTGACGTTCGCCTCCTCGGCGATGACGTCGCGGAGCGGCTCGAACATCGCGTGCCTCGGATGCGCCACCGTCAGCCTGCGGAGCGGCAGGCGGTTCCTGAGGTTCTTCGACGTGCGGATCGCCGCGGCGGCCGAGCAGACCGCGCGGGCGAGGTCCATGCGCTCGACCAGCGCCGCGTCGACGGCAAACGCCGACGCATCAGGCCAGTCCTGCAGATGCACGCTCTCGCCATCACACAGCGCCCGGTGGATGGTCTCGGTGAGATAGGGCAGGAACGGCGCCATCGCCCGGCACATCGTCACCAGCACCGTGTAAAGCGTGTCGTAGGCGGCGCGCTTCTCGTTATCCTTCTCCGGCTTCCAGAAGCGGTCGCGCGAGCGGCGGATATACCAGTTGTTCAGCGCCTCGATGAACGGCGGCAGCGCGGCGCAGCCGCCGGCAAGGTCGAGCCGGTCCATGGCCCGCTCGACGCTCCGCACCAGTTCGGCCGTCTTGCCGAGGATGTAGCGGTCGAGGTCGGCCTCCGCCGTCGTCACCATCTCGCCCCTGATGCCGTCGATGTTGGCGTAGAGGGTGAAGAACGAATAGGCGTTCCACACCGGCAGGATCACCTGGCGCACGGCGTCGCCGATCGCCCGCCCGTCCTTCGGCATGGCGAGGTCGCCGCCGGAGAGGAGCGGCGAGGAGATCATGTACCAGCGCAAGGCGTCCGCCCCGTGGGTGTTGAACATCTCCACCGGGTCCGGATAGTTCTTCAGCCGCTTGGACAGTTTCTGCTTGTTCTCGTCGAGGACGATGCCGTGGGCGATGGCCGAGCGGAACGGCGCCTTGTCGAACAGCGCCGTCGCCATCACCATCAGCGTGTAAAACCAGCCGCGGGTCTGGCCGACATATTCGACAATGAAATCGCCGGGGAAGTGGGTGTCGAACCACTCCTTGTTCTCGAACGGATAGTGCACCTGGCAGAACGGCATCGAGCCCGATTCGAACCAGCAGTCGAGCACGTCCTCGACCCGCCGCATCGTCGACTTGCCGCTCGGGTCGTCCGGATTCGGCCTGGTCAGCTCGTCGACATAAGGCCGGTGCAGGTCGGTGGGCCTGACGCCGAAGTCGCGCTCGAACTCGTCGAGCGACCCGTAAACGTCGATCCGCGGGAATTCCGGATTATCCGACTTCCACACCGGGATCGGCGCGCCCCAGAAGCGATTGCGGCCGATGTTCCAGTCGCGGGCGTTGGCGAGCCAGTTGCCGAAGATGCCGTCCTTGACGTGCTCGGGCACCCAGGTGATGTCCTGGTTGAGCTCGACCATGCGGTCACGGAAGGCGGTGACCTTCACGTACCACGAGGGGATCGCCTTGTAGATCAGCGGCTGGTCGGTCCGCCAGCAGTGCGGATAGTTGTGCTCGTAGGTCTCGTGGCGGACCACGGCGCCTTCCGCCTTGAGATCGCGGATGATCGTCTTGTTCGCTTCGAAAACGTTGACGCCCTGATAGGGCGGCACCGCCTCGGTGAAGTTGCCCTCGAAGTCGACCGGATCGACGACCGGCAGGCCGGCGGCCTGCGCCACCGCCATGTCGTCCTCGCCGAAGGCCGGCGCGATGTGGACGACGCCGGTCCCCTCGCCAAGCTCGATGAATTCCCCGCCGAGAACGATGAAGGCGCCCTCCGTCTCGGCGAAGAAGGGGAAGAGCGGCTCGTAGCGGCGCCCGATCAGCTCGGCGCCCTTGAGGCTCCCGACCTTGGCCCAGTCTTCCAGCTCCTTCGCATAGTGCTCGCGCGAAGAATCGGCGAGGATCCAGTGCTCGCCTTGCCGCTCCATCAGCGCGTAGTCGGCGTCCGGGTGGACGGCGAGCGCCAGGTTCGACGGCAGCGTCCACGGCGTCGTCGTCCAGGCCAGGAGCTTCGGCGCGATCGTCTCGTCGTGCCTGGGGTGCAGCCGGAAGGCGACGGTGATCGCCGGGTCCTGCCGGGCACGGTAGGAATTGTCGAGGCGGGTTTCGAAATGCGACAGCGGCGTCTGCGCCGCCCACGAGTAGGGCACCACCCGGTAGCCTTCGTAGACCAGCCCCTTGTCCCACAGCTGCTTGAACGCCCACATGGTCGATTCCATGTAGGTGAGGTCCATGGTCCGATAATCGTTTTCGAAGTCGACCCACCGCGCCGCCCGGTTGACGTAGTATTCCCAGTCGCTGCGGAACTGCATCACGCTGGTGCGGCAATGCTCGTTGAAACGGGCGACGCCATATTTGAGAATGTCGCGCCGGCCCTTGAGATTGAGCTCGGTCTCCGAATGGAGCTCCGCCGGCAGCCCGTGGCAGTCCCAGCCGAAGCGGCGTTCCGCTTGTCTGCCGCGCATGGTCTGGTAGCGCGGCACCACGTCCTTCACGAAGCTGGTGACGATATGGCCGTAGTGGGGAAGCCCGTTGGCGAAGGGCGGCCCGTCATAGAAGACGAACTCGTCGGAGCCTTGGTCGCGCCGCCGCTCGATCGAGCGCTGGAAGGTCCCGTTCTCCTTCCACCATTGACCGATCGCCTCCTCCAGCCGGGGAAAGCTCGGACTGGGGTCGGCGGGGGGGTAGACGGTCGGCTTGGTGGTATCGTTCATGGTCGGTGCAAGGGCTCGGAATTCGGCCGGATCGATACAGTCTTTGAGCGGGAAACGCCACCCTGAAACCGGCCGGCAGCGCCTGGTGAGGTGGGGTCGCGGCTGGCCGTCGCAACCCTTTGCACACTATGCGATATAATTGATCTTGCCTATAATACGTTTGCTTATTATATGCATGCCCATGGATCAGATTTCCCCCGCCAAGAACCTTGGCCTTCTCGTTCACGACGTTTCGCGCCTGTTGCGCCGCCGGCTCGACCAGCAGGCCCAGACTATCGGTCTGACCAGCGCCCAGTGGCGCGTCCTGGCCTATCTGGCGCGCTGCGAGGGCAGCAACCAGGCGAACCTCGCCGACTTCATGGATATGGAGCCGATCACGCTGAGCCGCCACCTCGACCGGATGGAGGCTGCCGGCTTGACCGAACGGCGCCGCGACCCGAGCGACCGCCGCGCCCACAAGCTCTACCTGACCGAGGCGGCGCGTCCGCTGATCGCCGCGTTCCGCGCCATTGCCGCCGAGGTGATGCAGGAGGCGGTGGATGGGATCTCCGCGACGGAGATCGACGAGCTGAGCGACACCCTCCTCCGCATTCGCAACAACCTCACCGGCAAGGCCGGTGACCAGATTTCGGATTTCTTCTCCAACACCGTTCCCAAGGTAGCCGTTTCATGAGTGCCGATGGTGCAGCCCCCAAGGTCGTCGAGATGAAATCAACCGGCGGCGCGACGACCGCGTCCGCCGCGACCAAGCCGGAAACGGCGCCGGCCCCCCGGCGCGGCGGTCGGCGCTACGTCATCATGGCTGCGGTGCCGGCGATCATTCTGGTGATCGGCGGCTGGCTTTGGCTGACCGGCGGCCGCTACGTGTCGACCGACGACGCCTATGTCCAGCAGGACCGCGTGGCGATCACCGCGCAGGTCGCCGGCACCATCGTCGAGGTCGATGTCGGCTCGAACCAGCCGGTCAAGAAGGGCGACCTTCTTTTCCGCATCGATCCGGCGCCCTATCAGATCGCGGTCGAAGGCGCCACGGCGGCGCTTGCCTCGGCCCGGCTCCAGGTCGACCAGCTTCGCTCCGACTATGAGCAGGCGAAGACCGAAGAGAAGAGCGCCGCCGACGACGTCGCCTTCAAGCAGAAGACCTACGACCGTCAGCAGGGACTGCTTGCCAAGGGCATCAGTTCCCAGGCGAGCTTCGATGCCGCCGAGAACGACCTGCACACGGCCCAGCAGACTCTGGCCAATGCCAAGCAGCACACCCAGGCAGCGCTCGCCGCGCTCGGCGGCAATCCCGACATCACCACCGACATGCACCCCTTGGTGCTTGCCGCCCTGGCCAAGCGCGATCAGGCCGCGCTCGACCTGAAGAACACCAGCGTCTTCGCCCCGACCGACGGCGTCGTCACGCAGACCACCTCGCTGCAAGTCGGCCAATATGTCACCAGCCCGGCGGCGATGCCGACGGTGGTCCTCGGCCTCGTCAAGACCGACGACACCTGGGTCGATGCCAATTTCAAGGAAACCGACCTCGGCAACATCAAGCCCGGCCAGAAGGCGACGATCTCGGTCGACGCCTTTCCCGGCCAGTCCTTCCAGGGCGAGGTCGCCAGCATCGGCGCCGGCACCGGCGCCGAGTTCGCGCTGCTGCCGGCGCAAAACGCCACCGGCAACTGGGTCAAGGTCGTCCAGCGCGTGCCGGTGCGCGTCCGCTTCACCTCGCCGATCGCCGACACGCCGCTGAGGAGCGGGCTGACCGCGTCCGTCGAAGTCGATACCGGCGCGAGCCACTCGCGGCTCAGCTTCCTCGGCGGCACCGCCGACGCCAGCCCCGATTCCGCCAAGCCATGAGCGCCGAGGTCCTGTCGGCGCCGGCCGTCGAGACCAAACATCGCGGCCTGATCACCGTCTCGATCATGGCGGCGATGATCATGCAGATTCTCGACATGACCATCGCCAATGTGGCCCTGCCGCACATGCAGGCCAGCCTCGGCGCCGCCCAGGACACCATCACCTGGGTGCTGACCTCCTATATCGTCGCCGCGGCGATCGCCACGCCGATCACCGGCTGGTTTTCCGACCGCCTCGGCCGCAAGCGCCTCTTCCTGATCTGCGTCGCCGGCTTCGTCGCCGCCTCGGCGCTCTGCGGCACGGCTTTCAGCCTCGAGGAGATGGTGATCTTCCGGATCGCCCAGGGCGCGTTCGGCGCGGCGCTGGCGCCGCTGTCGCAGGCGGTCCTGATGGACATCAATCCGCGCGAGCGGCAGGGCCAGGCGATGGCGCTGTGGGGCGCCGGCATCATGATCGCGCCGATCATCGGCCCGACCATCGGCGGCTATCTCACCGAGAATTTCAATTGGCGCTGGGTGTTCTACATCAACGTGCCGGTCGGCGCGCTGGCCTTCCTCGGCATCCTCGCCTTCATGCCCGACACCATCAAGCGCATCCGCCGCTTCGATTTTCTCGGTTTTGCGCTCCTGTCGATCGGCGTCGGCACGCTGCAGGTGATGCTCGACCGCGGCCAGCAGCTCGACTGGTTCAATTCCGGCGAGGTGCTGATCGAGCTCGGCATCACGATCTCCGCTCTCTGGGCCTTCACCGTTCACAGCGCCACCGCCCCGGCGCCGTTCATCGAGATCGAGCTGTTTCGCAACCGGACGTTCGTCACCGCCTCGGTGCTCATCTTCTTCGTCGGCATCGTGCTGCTCGCCACCATCGCGCTCCTGCCGCCGATGCTGCAGACCCTGTTCGGCTATCCCGTCGTGACGACGGGGCTGGTGATGGCGCCGCGCGGCATCGGGACGATGGCGTCGATGATCATCGTCGGCCGCCTGGTCCGGCGCGTCGACCCGCGCCTCCTCGTCTTCATCGGCATCGTTCTCACCGCCCTGTCGCTATGGATGATGAGCGGCTTCTCGATCGAGATGGACGAATGGCCGCTGATCACCTCCGGCGTGGTGCAGGGGGTCGGCCTTGGCTTCGTCTTCATCCCGTTGAACACGGTGGCGTTCGCCACCCTCGACCCGCGATTGCGGACCGAGGGCGCGAGCCTCTTCAACCTGGTGCGCAACCTCGGCTCGAGCATCGGCATCTCGATCATGGTGACGCTGCTGGCCACCAACGCCCAGATCAACCACGCCAACCTTGCCGCGCTGATCACCCCCTTCAACCAGAACCTGCTGGCCCATGGCATCGTCCCCGCCATCCTCCATTCGCCGGTCGGCGCCCAGACCGCGGCCATGCTCAACGGCGAGATAACCCGCCAGGCCTTCATGGTCGCCTATGTCGACGACTTCAAGCTGATGATGATCATCACGCTTTGCGCGATACCGCTGCTCCTTCTCCTGCGCTATCGACCGCACCAGCCGGTCGCGCCGCCCGCCGCCGCAATGGCCGACTAACGGTCCTCGCCGGCCAATGGCCTTCTACCTCGTCACCGCCACCGCCAAAGCCGGGCGCCTCGACGACCTCGCGGTCCGGCTTGGCCGAGAGGAATTCCGCTCGCTCCGCCCCTTCGGCGAGGCGCTGTCCGAGTCGCTTACCAACGCCAGGCGATTGCCCGACGGCACCGCCGTGTGGGAAGAGGAGGACTACTGCCGCCCGCCGCTGGCGCAGGAACGGGCCGCCGTCCTCGACGATTACTTCGATGGGATCGAGGTGGAGGCGGTCGGTCGAGGCGAGGGCTGGCAGCGCATCGACGCGCTTCCGCGCCTTTTCCCCGACCTGACCAGCTAAGCCGGGCGCCGCGTCGTTCCGGTTTCGGACCCTTTGTCGGGCCTATTGCTCAATGACGGCGAAGTTGCCGTGGGCGACGACCAGCCACGCGTCGCCGCTCTTGCGAAAGACGGTGAGGCGCGGTGCCACCGACTGGACGACCTGGCCGCCCAGCGTCTCGTTCACGTCGACGACATAGCTGGCCACCATGGTGTCGCCGTCACTGGTGACCTTGAGCCTTTCGATCGCCGGCATCTCGGCGATGATCGGCAGGTCGCTGGTCGGATAGGATGCGGCGTCGTAGTTGGAGCCGTCGGACCGCAGGATCTGGAAGTCCGGCGCGAGCACCGCCGCCACCTTGGCGGGGTCGCCGCTGATGATGGCTCCGAAGAACGAGTCGATGGCCTGATGCGCCTGTGCATCGAGCTCGGTGGGCTGGTTCTGCGCCCCCGCCGGCACCACCGACGACAGCCAGGCGCCGGCCGCTCCGTAGACCAGCACTGCAAACACGATGAAGAGGGTCCGCCTCAACACGTCCGCCATCGCAACAGAACTCCTCAGCCCAACCGGGGTGGAGAGAACCATCTCGCGGTTAAGGCGAGGTATATCGACGAATGCCGCCGTTAAGGTCTCACTCGCGCTTCGCTGCCTGTGCCGCTCAATCAATTGAAATGCCGTAGATTTGGTGGAAGGATCGCCGACCAAGGGGCTTGATCCCTCGTAGGTCGCCAATGGCAAATCCGATCGAGCCAGGACCGGCTCCGATCCTCGATGCCGAACTCCTGCAGCCTTTCTGCAAACGGACGCGGTTCGAGTCCGGCGATCCGCTTCGCCAGAAGGGCCAGTACTACCGCGACATGTTCCTGGTGACCGACGGTCTCGTCGAAGTCGATCTCCAATCGGGGAACGGCGTCGGGAAGCTGGTCGTCTCTGGTGCCGGCACCCCGATCGGAGAGATCGGGTTCCTGCGCGGCTGTAGCGCCACCGCGACGGTAACCGCGAAGACCGCGGTCAGCGCCCTGGTCATCGACGACGATGTCCTCGGGCGCCTCGAACGCGAGCAGCCGACACTCGCCTCGCAGCTCCTGCATCACCTCGCCGAGACGGCCGCGGAGAGGATCAGCTTCAATCTCACGCTCACCTCGACCGCCGGCACTTGCGTCGGCGCGCAAGCGATCGACGTCTATATGTGTCGCAACAGCGACATGCTCGAGAGCGCCAAGCGCCTCCGCTACGAGGTCTATTGCGGAGAACTGGGACGCGACTCGCCCTATGCCGACCACGACAAGAAGACGATCTCGGATGAACTCGACCGGTTCGGCAACACTTTCATCGCGGTGACGGATGGTGAAACGATCGGGACGCTGAGGGCGAATCTCGCGTGGGAAGGCTCGCTCGGCCACCTCGAGGACCTCTACAGCATGCGCGGGTCCCGCCATCATCCCGCCGCGACGGCGGTCTGCACCAAGTTCATCGTCAAGAAGTCGCGGCGCGGCGGTCCGGCGGCGGTCAAGCTGATCTCGGCATTGTCCGGATTCGGCGTCCGCAGCAATGTCGCGGAATGCTACATCGATTGCGTTCCCGCCCTTGTGCCTTATTACAAGGCGATGGGATTCACGATCGCCGGACAAAAGTTCTTCCACCGCGAGAACGGACCCTCCTATCCGATGGTAGTCGATTTCGCCAAACACGGGAAACGACTGAGCAGGGAGGGCGGGGCCCGCGATTATCTCAAGCTGTTCGCCAAGGCCGAGGCGATTCGACTCGTCGACCGCCTGCGCGATTACGGACGGCCGGCCCCGCAACCGGAAGCAAGGCAGGCCCATTGAGTGCGACGCAGATCATCGTTCTCCTGGTGATAGCCGCTCTCGGGCACGCGATGTCCTTGTTCTGGTACCTGGCGGTCACGCGCAAATGGCGCATTTCCGAGCGCGTCATCTATGACCTTCCGATCGGCAAGGAACAGATCAGACGAGAGCTGAGGAACTCCATCCACACGCCGATTCACGCCGTGATCCTGGCGATTTGCCTGGCGCTCGGCTTTTTCGCCAACACGAGCCTCGCCTCCTTCATCTATTCGGCCGTGCTTACCACGGTGTGGGCGGAGATCTGGCACTACGCATCGCATCGCGCCTTTCATCTGCGCCGGCTTCACTGGATCCATGCCGAGCACCACAGGAGCCACCTCAACAGCTGGCTTACGGCGATCTCCTTCTCGTTCACAGAGAAGCTCGTCTTCGATGTCGGCCTGCTCGGCGTGCTGGTCATTGTCGACCGGTTCGTCCCGCTGAATTTCTACGGCATCGCCGGGTGGTATATCGGCTACCTGATCATCAACTCCTTCAGTCACGCCAATTTCGAGTTCCGGCCGAAGAACTACAATCGCGGGCCGGGCAAGGTTCTGACCACCACCACCTACCATTCACTGCATCACTCCCGCTACACCGGCAATTATGGGCTGGGGACGCGGGTTCTCGACCGGATCTTCGGAACGGAATGGGAGGACTATGAAAGGCTCTACGATCGCGTCTCGACCGAAAGAGAGCCGCTGAAGAAGCTGAGGGAGCGGGTCGAGGCGTCGCCGCCGGAAGCCGCAGCCGGTGCTGTGGGCCGGCCTCGCCCAACGTAAGCGCCTGAGGGGACAGCCGATCCCGGTGCCAACCAGCGGTATCCGCATGCGGTTGACCCCGCGCGACGAACCGCAGAGGGCGCTACCGGTCAGCTCCCGCGCAGCGTAGCCGGCAGGAAGCCGCCATCGTTGACGCCGACTTCACGCGCGATCATGCGGTTGAGGAGCGCGTTCATCTGCAGAATCACGTCGCGATTGGCCTGCGGATCGACGCCGAGATTGTGGAGCTCGTCCGGGTCGGTTTGAAGGTCGAACATCTCGATCACGTTGTCGGCGAGCAGCGCTTCCAGCGTATCGGGTGTGTTGAAGTTGTCCGGCGCGTAGTAGCGCGCGAACTTGTAGCGACCGTCGAAGACGAAGCTGATGAAGCCGCGCCGGCTCATGTCGGGCTTCGCCTCGGTGAAGGGCGGGGCGAAGCGGCCCTCGGCAATATCGCGACAGACCCGCATCATGTAGAGCGCGTCGACGGTCTGCAGGCCGACATAGTTGAACAGCACCGCCTCGCGGATGGCGTCGGGAGCCGCCGCGTCGGGCGCCTTGAGCAGCGGGGTGAAATCGTGCCCCGGCAGCGCGCTCACCGCGTCGTTTTGTCCTGCGCCATCGGCGCCGGTCAGGCCGACCAGCGTCGGGATCAGGTCGATGTGGCTGGTCAGCGCCCGGCAGCTCCGACCCCCCGGATATTCCGGATGGACGATCACCGCCGGCACATGAGACTCCTGCTCGTAAGGCAGCGGGCCCTTGCCGCGCAGGCCCCCATGCGAGCCGCCGAGCTCGCCGTGATCGGCGGTGCGGAACACCACCGTCGAGTCCCACAGGTCGAGCGCCGACAGTGTGTCGATGACGGCCTGCAGGTTGCGGTCGTTGTCGCGGATCAGGTTGAGATAATAGTTGTAGTAGGTGTTCCACATCTCGGTGGCGCCGACCGGGATCTCGCCGAGGAAAGCCGACCAGCCGATCATGTAGGAAAGGTGCGCTCGCGGGCGGCCGGGCGAATCCATCGGCTCGAAGTGGCTGGGGGATTCCGGGAAGCTCCACTGCCTTGCATAGTGTGTGTTGTCAGGCGGCGGCGTAATGGTCATGCCGACCGCCGACACTTGCTCCCGGCTGCCGGGCTGGTTGACGTCGGCATACATGATGTCGTGCGGCGACACGAAGCTCACCACCAGGAACCACGACTTGCCCTGGTCGTTCAGCGCCTGGGCGTTGGTCCTCAGCCACCGGATCGCCTCGCCGCAGGTATAGGTGTCGGTGTCGTAGGCCTGGTCGGGAGCGCCCACCTTGTCGCCATCGGGGGCGAAGGTGTCGAAGCCGTATTCCCTCAGCGCCTCGGTGTAGTTGACGTCCACCTTCGGCGTGATGATGTCCTTGCGCAGCTCGAACTTGCCGAAATAGGCGGTCTCGTAGCCGAGCTGCTTGAAGATTGTCCCCATGCTCGGCTTGTCGGTCCTCAGGCTCGGCACATAGCCGAGCTCCATCTGGTCGAACACGCCGTTCACCTGCGGCGGCCGGCCGGAGAACATCACCCCGCGCGAGGGCGTGCACATGGCGGCGCCGATGTAGTGGTTTTCGAAGGTGGTGCCGCGCCGTTGCAGTTCTTCGCGCGCCGGGACCGCATAGCCCTCCGCCGGACGGATGTGATAGGCCTCCTCGTCGGAGATGAACAGGACGGCGTTGTAGGGCCGGTTGAGCGGGGTCGTGCGGCTTGCCGGATAGGGGGCGGCCGACGCCGCTGCCGCGGCGTCCGTCGTTTGCGCCGTCTCCGCTGCGGCCGCCTGGGGGAGGACGCCAAGGGCGGCCGCTCCACCGCCTGCCCGCAGCAAATCCCGTCGGCTGACGCCGTTCCGCAACGACCCGCCGGGCAAAGGCCGACCAGGGTTACCCTTGGGTTCGTCGGTCATCGTCGCGGTCTCCCGGAATCTGCTGGACCCCGTCCCGGCGCACTAACCAACCAGCAGAAGGCTAACCCCCGGTTAAGACACGCCAAGCCTTCGAGACCGCGGACCGGAGCGGCTCAGACGGCCAACAGCTTGCGGAAATGCGCAATGGTCGGCGCCAAGCCCTGATCGAGATCGATTATCGGCCTCCAGCCAAGCCTTGCCTCCGCCAGGGCGATGTCAGGCTGGCGCTGGCGCGGATCGTCGGTCGGCAGCGGCTCGAAACGGATCGCCGCCCCGCTGCCGGTCTTGTCGATGATCTTCGCCGCGAGCGCGCCGATGGTGAACTCGGCCGGATTGCCCAGATTGACCGGTCCGGGGAAATCGTCGGGCGAATCCATCATCCGAACCAGCCCGTCGACGAGATCGTCCACATAGCAGAACGAGCGCGACTGGGTCCCGTCGCCGTAGATGGTGACGGACTTACCGGTCAGCGCCTGGACGATGAAGTTGGAAACCACCCGCCCGTCGGCCGGGTGCATGCGCGGCCCGTAGGTGTTGAAGATCCGCGCCACCTTGATCGTCAGGCCGTGCTGGCGGCGATAGTCGAAAAACAGCGTCTCGGCACAGCGCTTGCCCTCGTCATAGCACGAGCGCGGCCCGATCGGATTGACCCGCCCCCAATAGGATTCCGGCTGCGGATGCACGTCCGGGTCGCCATAGACCTCGCTGGTCGACGCCTGGAGGATCCGGCATTTCAGCCGCTTGGCGAGACCGAGCATGTTGATCGCCCCGTGCACCGAGGTTTTCGTCGTCTGCACCGGATCGTGCTGGTAGTGGACCGGCGAGGCCGGACAGGCGAGATTGTAAATCTCGTCCACCTCGACATGGAGCGGAATGGTGATGTCGTGGCGGATAAACTCGAACCCCGAGTGGGCGCGAAGATGCTCGATGTTGCGCTTGCTGCCGGTGAACAGGTTGTCGACGCAGATGACCTCGTGACCGTCGCCGAGCAGGCGGTCGACGAGATGGGAGCCGAGGAAGCCGGCGCCGCCGGTGACGACGATCCGTTTCCGGCTGTCGGCGAGTCTGGTCATGCGTGCTCCCGCTCCACCGCCTCGAGCCGCTCGCGGATCGGCCGCAGAATGGTGTCCGGCGCGAGCCGATTCCACACTCTCGACCGGAGGATTGGCGGCGGACGCCGACGCCGCATGGACATCCCCGATCAGTCTCCGACAACGACACAGGCGCAGACATCTGCCTGCAAGCGCCCACCAGATCAAGCTTTTCTCGCGCCCGTCTCGCCGCACCAAGCCGACGGTCGCATCGGGACCGGTGCCGGAGGGTCACACCAGGACGGCGCCCCTACTCCTCCGGCTCGGTCGTGAAGAGGAGCGGGTAGCCGGCACTGCGGCCGAGGTCGGTGCCTTCCGTCGCCTTCGACTCGGCGATATCCCTTGCGTAGACGGCCACGACGCAGACGCCGCGCATGTGGGCCGTGATCATCACCCGGGCGGCCTGATCCTCGCTCATGCGAAACACCGCCTTCAAGACCGTCACCACGAACTCACGCGGCGTGTAGTCGTCATTGATGAGAATGACCTTGTGCAGGCGCGGGCGTTCGGTCTTCAGCCGGACTTTGGTGCGGGGCTTTGTTGCGATGTCATTCATCGGCCGGGACTCCCGATGACAGAGCCCCAAGATAAGCACGATTTCAAGCGCTTCGCACGTCCAGCGCCGGCCCTGCGGCCATGGGGCAGCCTAAGCCTCCCAGAGGGAAGTCCCGGTCAGCCTTGCGGCGGGACGCGGTTCCCGGCCGGGCCGCGATCGTCACGCGGCCGGAGAATACGACGTGACCGTTCTGGCAAGGAGAGCGACAAGCTGGCTTTGCTGGCCGGTGCCGGTCTTCTCGAAGACGATGTTGAGCTGTTTCCGCACGGTCTGGACGCTGACGCGGCGCCGATCGGCATAGCTGCGCAACGTACCGCCTTCGAAGAGGGCGAGCGCAAGGCCGGCCTCGGCGGGGGTCAAGCCGAACTGCTGGGCAAGCTCGCCCGGGTCGAGCGTCGCGGTCGCCGCGGGCAACGCGACGCAAAGGATCGCTATCGGTGGATCCTCCAGGGAGCAATTCGCGATGTTCGACGGATCGTCCATGCCGGGGGGAAACGGAGCGATGGTTGCCTCGATCGTCTGCCCCGGACACGAGCCGCACAGCATCATGGTGCCGACAAGATTGAGGTGGTCGCGGTTCGCGATGGCATGGATCGCCCGTTTCAGCGACCGGTCGGCGTCGGGATCCTTGAGGATGAGCCTCCCGGTGCGGTCGTAACAGAAGAATTCCGCTTGCAAGCGGGCGGTCTCGGCGCGCCGGTTGGCATGCCGGACCCGGCCTTCGCCGTCGAGCAGAAACACCGCCCCGGGCAGGCTCTCGACGGTGGCGACCCCTTCGGATGCGAGTCTTTGGCCGTGCAGCTGCCGGCTTATGGCGAGGGAACGTCTCAGATGCGGCGCCAGGAGGTCGAGCGTGGCCACCACATCGGGCTGCAGGCGTTGGCCATCGCGGTAGCGAACGTTGCAGGACAGGCGGACGAAGTGGCGAGCATCGCGATAGAGAGTGACGCCCGCCCCGGTGCCTATGTCCTCCTGCGGCCGCACCCACTCATTGTAGAAGCGCGTCTTGCGCAGCGTTTCGGGATGAACCAGCGATTCGGAGGGTTGCGCACGTCCGACCGCAGCCCACTTGGCTGCCGTGCTCCACGGATTGAGCGCGGCATATTCCTGCCTGTAGGCGGCGATGAAATCGGGATCGTATCGATCGGCGACCACCCCGATATTCCGGTTCGTATCGTGATCATGCAACGAAAGCGCCACCCACACGCCGTCGAGGCATCGCGTAAGCAGGGACAGGAACGCGCCCCATTTCTGAGGGTCGACGCCGGACGCATAAACCGCATCGACAAGCCGGTCGTAGCTCGCAAGCGACAATCCCCGCACGGGCCCCCCCGGGTGATCTTGTTTCGCTCTTCCTCTGCAGCTTTCTTACGCGATATCGCCGGCGTCAAGCGTACAATCGGCGGTCGCTCGAAACAATCTTAAGAATCGGCGAGCGTCGTGGTCAAAAACGCGGTTTCCCTGCTTTCCACAATCATGCCCAACCGGACCGCCGCTCATGGTGCTAAGTTTGGCGTCCGAAGGCCACAGACGGTAGCCGGGATTGTCCGGTCGCCGCCCGCTTCCAACCGATCCGCTCCGGGATCGAAACTCGTGAGGATGAAGCCATGACCATGTCGATTTCCCGTCGTCGTTTCCTTCGCGGCACCGCGGCCGGCCTGGGCGCTTTCGCTATTTCCGGCAGCACGCCCTTCCGCCCCGCCGCCCCCGCGTTCGCCGCCGAAATGGCGCCCGCGGTCATGCAGCTCGGCTGGATCGCCAATGTCGAATATATGGGCATGTTCATCGCCGACGACGCCGGCTACTACGCCGACGAAGGGCTCGGCATGAGCATCGAGCCGGGCGGCCCGGCGATTTCGGTGGCGCCGATCGTCGCCTCGGGCAAGGCGCTGGTCGGCCTCGACAGCACCGACACCATCGCCCGCGCCCGTGCCGAAGGCGCCAAGCTCAAGGTCATCGGCGCCGAACTTCAGCGCAACCCGACCTCGGTCATGTCGTTGGCCTCCAACCCGATCAAGACGCCGCAGGACCTCGTCGGCAAGAAATTCGGCGTCCAGCAGAACGGCTATCAGATCATCCAGGCGTTCCTCAAGACCAACAACGTCGACCCCAAGGACGTGACCATCGTCCCGGTGCAGTTTGATCCCGCCCCGCTGGTCAACGGCGAGGTCGACGCCTTCATGTCGTTCCTGACCAACCAGCCGATCCAACTCGATCTCAAGGGAATCGCAAACACCAACTTCCTGTTGTCCGATTTCGGCTATGTCGAATGGGCGGACTGCCTGATCGTTACCGAGGATTCGCTCGCCGATCCGACGAAGCGCAAGCAGCTCGTCGGCATCGTCCGCGGCACTGTCCGTGGCTGGCAGGACGCCGTCGCCGACCCGACCAAGGGCGCTACCCTGGCAGTCGAGAAATACGGGAAGGCCTTCAATCTCGATCAGCACACCCAGGATCTGATTGCCGCCAAGCTGGTACCGCTGGTCGCCACGCCCGAGACCGAGAAGAACGGCCTCTTCACCATGAGCCAGGCAGGCATCGACGCCAATATCGCCGCAATCCGCGCGGTCGGCGTCGAGACCACCGCCGAGGACCTGTTCGACACCTCGGTCCTCGAAGAAGCCTTCGGCGGCAAGACGCGCCTCTAGGGAGGCGCCGGCATGGCCGAGGCTGCCACGCCGCCGGACCCGTGGGTTCTAGTCCGGACCGTCAACGGCTTCAACGCCGATGAGGTCATCTCGTCGCTGCAGAAATCGATCCGTAGAGGACTCCTCGAGAATGCGCTGCTGCTCGCCTACGAGATGGCGGCGACCAGCGCGGAGCTCGAGGAACACCTGTGGGCCCGGCTGTCGGTGATCTCGGTCGAGGATGTCGGCGGCGGCAGCTTCCTCGAGCCGGTGATCATCGATTCGCTCTACCGCATGCACCAACGCTTCCCGCGCGGAGCGGGCGACCGTTTCCTCTTCGCCACCCACGCGATCCGCTTGCTGGCCACGGCTCCGAAGGACCGCGTCACCGACGAGATGGCGAACTGGGCGAAGCTCTCGGTCGATATCCGCGGCGAGCGCCCCGACATCCCCGACGTTGCCTATGACATGCACACCAGGCGCGGCCGCGAGATGGGCCGCGGCCTTGAGCATTTCATGAAAGAGGGGGCCCAGGTTGCCAACGAGCGGCCGGGCCGCGATACCACCTACCGCGAGCTACTGCTTGCCGCCATTGCCGCCGGGGAGCTGACGTGACGGATCGGGGCGACGCCGGAGGCCTCGTCGCCTCCGGCGTCACCAAACGGTTCAGGCTCGGGCGCACTTTCGTCGATGCGCTCGGCAGCATCGATCTGGCGACCCCGGCCGGGTCGTTCACGGCGCTGCTCGGCCCATCGGGTTGCGGCAAGTCCACGCTGCTCCGCCTGTTTGCCGGGCTCGACGTGCCGACCGCGGGCGAGGTCAGCCTGCACGGCCGGACGCCGGACGAGATGCGACGCGATCATCGCATCGGCGTCGCCTTCCAGGACGCCGGCCTCCTCCCGTGGCGGAGCGCCGAGGCCAATATCGCCATTCCCTACGAGGTCGCCGGCCGGCGCCCAGCCCCTGGGGCGATCCACGACCTGATTCGCCTCGTCGGCCTTGTCGGTTTCGAACGCGCCCGTCCCGGGCAATTGTCCGGCGGCATGCGTCAACGCGTGGCGATCGCGCGGACACTCGCCATCGGGCCACAGGTGATGCTGCTCGACGAGCCGTTCGGCGCCCTCGACGAGATGACCCGCCAGCGCCTCAATCTCGAATTGCAGCGGATCTGGCAGGAGCGCACCGCCACCACGCTTCTTGTCACCCACTCCATCGTCGAGGCGGTCTTTCTCAGCGACAGCGTCCTGATGATGGGCAGTCGTCCGGGCCGCATCCTGGAGAATGTGCCGATCGACTTCCCGCGGCCACGACGCCCGGATCTGCTGCGGAGCCGCGACTTCCACGATCTTTGCGACCGCCTCAGCGAAACCCTGTTCCGGCAGCAGGATCAAGGAGGGGCCGATTGAGTGCCGAGGCCTCGCCCGTCTCGGCCGCGATGTGGCTCGAACGCCTTGGGCCGAGCGTTGCCGGCGTCCTCAGCATATTGTTCCTATGGACCGTCGCAGCAGAGGCCTTCACTGCGCTTCATGTCATCCCGACGCCGCTCGCCGTCGCCGAACAGCTCTGGGCCGATCGCCACATCTACCCGATCAATGCCGGCACAACGCTTCGCGAAGCGCTGTTCGGCTATCTGTGGGGCAACCTGGCGGCAATCGTCCTCGGAGCGTTGTTCGTCGAGTTCCCGATCGTCGAGCGCGTTCTCCTGAAGCTGGCGATCGCCAGCTACTGCATCCCGCTGGTGGCGATCGCCCCGATATTGGTGGTCGTTCTGTCCGGCGATGGTCCCAAGGTGGCGCTCGCGGCACTGTCCGTCTTCTTCACCACCCTGGTCGCGACCGTCCTCGGCCTTCGCACCATGGACGCGGTCAGCGTCGATGTCGTCCGCTCGACCGGCGGCGGAGCCTGGCGGGTCTTTCGCATGGTGCGGGTGCCGGGCGCGCTGCCGAGCGTCTTTGCCGGGCTTCGCGTGGCCGCGCCGGCCGCCCTGCTTGGCGCGGTGATCGGCGAGTATCTCGGCGCCAGCCAAGGGCTGGGGGTGGCGCTGATCCAGGCGCAGTCGTCTTTCGAGGTTGCCCGCGCCTGGGGGGTCGCCCTGGTCATGGCGGGGCTCGGCGGCCTTCTCTATGCCATCGCCTCGGTGGCGGCGCGGGTCCTGACGCCTTGGGTCGGTCGCGAGGCGATCATCGGGCTGGGCACGGTCGGCACGGCCATGCGGGCCGGCGGCCGGCTGCGCCGCGCGCTCTCCGCTTTCCTGTTCTTCATTGCCTCGATCGCCGTGGCGATCCTCATCTGGTACGGCCTCATCCGGCTTTTCCGGCTCGAACTCGTTCTTCGCCAAGACTCCGCTCGACGTCTGGCGCTATCTCGTCACCGACGCCGTGGCCGCGGACCACCGGGCCGAGATTCTCGATGCCCTGGGCGTGACCCTCATCGACGCGGGGACCGGCTATCTCGCCGGCACCGCGGTCGCCATGATCGTCGCCGCGATCATGGCGATTGTGCCGGCGGTCGAGCAGGCGATCATGCCGTCGGCGATCGTCCTCCGCTCGATCCCGATCGTCGCTATGGCGCCGCTCATCGCCCTCGTCTTCGGGCGCGGACTGGTCGGCGTCACCGTCGTGGTCGGGCTGGTGACCTTCTTCCCGACCCTGGTCTATCTGGTCAGCGGTCTCCGCTCGGCGCCGGAGCGTGCCTGCGAGATCGTCGTCTCGCTCGGCGGCTCCCGCTTCGCCGTCGCGCGCAAGGTGCGCGTGGTTTACGCCCTGCCGGCGCTGTTTGCCGCGGCGCGGATCGCCGTACCGGCGGCGATCGGCGGAGCGACGCTCGCCGAGTGGCTGTCGACCGGACAGGGCATCGGCAATCTTCTGGTCTTGTCCTATTCGGCCTCGAAGTTCACCACCTTGTGGTCGGCGAGCGTCGTGGTCGTCGCGCTTTCGGTCGGTTTCTATGCGGCGATCGGCCTTGTCGAGGGCGCCCTGCTCCGCCGCTACGGAACCGAACTGCGCCCATAGAGCAGAGCCCGTTCCGATTGAGCTAATCAGCCGTTTCCTGAACCGAGCTTCGACAGAACATTGTGCGTCACCCGCTGCACCAGCGGATCACGGTCGAGGCCGTAGCACCAGTCGGTCGTGCCGGCATTGAACACCACGCCGCCACGCTGGAAGAGGCCCATGACCGCATGGCCGGAGGCGAGACGCCTGGTGCTCTCGGGCGAGGCGTCTCCGAGGAGAATCTCGGCGGTGTATTCGAGATCGCCCACGGCACTGGTGTCGAAGCTCAGCGGAATGATGGCCTCGTTGTTATCCGGCGTGTTGGAGAGCAGATGGGCGGGGGCCGTCGCGAGGATGGTGAAGTCGGCCGGAGTTCCGTCGCGGCCGGTGGGCACCGGCGCGCCATCCTCCATCGTGAACTCGCAGCCGTCGGTCTCGTACGCCACGATATGGGAACCGAGGCCGAGCGCATCGCCGTAGCGAAGCCCGGTGCCGGCGAAGACCCAGTGATCGGGCCGGCAAACGGTATAGGCTCCGGAACTCCGCGGCACCCCACGGCCGAAGCGGACATAGCCGCCGCGGCAGAAGCTGAGCCCGGTGGTGCGGTTTTCGGGCCGACCGATCAGCGGATCGGACCAGATGCTGGTGAGAAGATGCTGGCGCTCGGTGCCCCTGACGGGATCGGTGCGGCGGGCTGTATACTTGTGGCAGGTCATCGCCCGGCCGTCGTCCTCGAAGCGCACCTGCCAATAGACGGTGTTGCCTGAGAAGATCGCGTGGTTGCCGCCGCCTCCGACGAAAGCGTCGATCGCGTCGCGCATCCCCCATGACCAGTATTCGTCATGGCCGACGCTGAGCACCAGCCGATAAGGGTCGAGCAGGCCCGGTCGGAACTCGAGGTCGCGATTGATGGCGTAGTCCAGCACGAAACCATTCGATTCCGCCCAGCGGACAAAGCGCAATTCCCAGTTCGGCCATCCGGCCGAAGAACTCCACAGCGCCATCTTGTTGGCGGCGAGATAGGCCTGCAACTGGCGATGGTCGGGGTCCGGCGCTGAGCCGATGCTGGCGCTGCGGCCATCATAGCCGTCGCCATCGACGGGCTTGGTCACATAGCCACGCTCAAAGGGCCTTTGAAACGAGACGCGATTGACGCCGGTATAGAGGCAGGCCCCACCCCATTTGTTGTAGGCATTGTAGGTGTTGGTGGCGAGGACCAGAAGCAGCCCGGTGTCGCGACCGGGGGCGAGCGCGCGGAGGACAAAGCAGGCGTGACTGGTCGCTTCCTCTCCTTCCACGCCATCCGCTGTGAAGGCGACCTCGTAGAAGCCGGAGCGCCAATCGCGCGGGATCGTCAAGGAAAGCGAGACGGGCCAGTCGCAGCCATCGGCATAGGCTTCGGCCGGGGTCTCCCTCTCGAACCCGCGAATGCCCTCCCGCCGCCAGACGACGTCGCGGCGCACGCCGACACGTGTCACCTCGACCGAGAAGGTCGGGCTCCGCGCCGAGCAATGCAGGGTGAGTTCCTCGCCCGGCAGATAGCTGAGCTGGCCCGGATATCCCTCCACCGCCGGCGAGATGGTATTGAACTCGATCATCGATCCCCCCGAACCACCTCGGGCACGTCCACCCGCTCCGGTCACGATACACCGGACGGCGCCCGAGCGTATTCTTCGCCTTTGGGCCGACCGATCAGCCCCGCCTCACCGCCTCAAGATGCGCGCCGAACTCGGGGGTCCGCATGAGGCTGCGGCAACGCTTGAAGCGGTTCTCGGCGTAGGCGGCAAAATCCTCGGCCGGGTTGTCATTGGCGAGCTGGATCAGACCCCAAAGCGTCCATAGCAAGTCGCACATCGCCTTGTAGATCGCCATGCGGCCGCGATCGAAGGCCGACGGGGAGCCGCCGAAATAGGCGCGAAGCATCTCCCCGTCGCGCACTTGGTCGAAACCCGCCTCGACCGACAGGTCGCCGAGATCCCACATCGGGTCGTTCATGCCGGAATACTCCCAGTCGACGATCCACATCCGCTCGCCGGTATCGAGAAAATTCTCGGCCAGCGGATCGCAATGGCAGGGAGCGAGCGCCACCGGATGCCGGCCGAGGGCGTCGCGGACCGTCTCGGCATCGCGCAGCCCCTCGTCATAGCCCTCCGGAAAGGCGACGCGCTTGGTGGCAAGCAGCGCCAGATAGGAGTCGATCATGGCGAACAGCTCGAAGCGGAAGTCGAACACCGCGCCGCTTTGGTGAAGCCGGCGAAAGGCAGCGCCCGCCCGCGCCGGCGCGCCGGGCGTCATCGTAAAGAGAGCCGGCGTCATGGTGACGGCCCCGGTGACGAACCGCGTCACCAGCTCACCGGAGCCCGGATCGACGTGGATGACCTCGGGCGAGACCCCGGCCTTCGCCGTCGCCTGGGCTGCAACCGCCTCGACCCGGCGATCGATGTATTCCTCGGTGCCCTTGCCCGGTAGCCGCAGACACAACGCGCCCTCGCCCGCGCCGACCCGATAGACGCGATTGGTCAGACCGCCGATCCGAACAACGGGGACGGCATCGGTGGGCACTCCGGCGAAGAGGCCGAGGTCGCCGATCAGCCCGCGGGCCGTGGCGATGTCGTCATCCATCACGCGCTCCGGTGCGGCCGTTCACCCCTTCAGCCTCAGGTTCTTCGGATCGTACAAGGAGCGCGCCCCGCGTTCCGCCCGGTAGCGGTCCCCGAACGCCACGATCTCAAAGGCATCCTCCGCGCCAAGCTCCATCGGGAGATAGCCGAGGGCGACCGTTTTTTGAACCGTGTGACCGAAGCCGGCGCTGGTCACCGACCCGACGAGCTTGCCGCGGTGGAGGATAATCTCGCCGCCATGAAACGGCGCGAAGCCGTCGACCGTCAGTGTCCCCAGCATGCGGCGCGGGCCCTCCGCTTTGGCGTTCGCCAAGGCGGCGCGACCGAGAAAATCGCCCTTGCCGAGTTTGACGCAGAAGCCGAGACCGGCCTCGTAGGGATTGGTCTCCGGCGTGATGTCGCTCGACCAGTAGAGGTAGCCTTTCTCCAAACGGCACGATTCGATGGCGCGGTACCCCGCATTGGCTATGCCGTGCGATCGACCCGCCTCCATGATCGCATCGTAGAGGCTCGCGGCGTATTCGACCGGCGTGTGCAGCTCCCAGCCGAGCTCGCCGACATAGCCGACCCGGGCGGCACGGACGTGGGCGTGCCCAAGCTCGATCTCGCGGATCGAGAGATACGGGAAGGCGGCGTTGGAGAGGTCCTCGTCGGTGAGCGCCTGAAGCACCATGCGGGCCATCGGTCCGACGACATTGATGACGGCGTAGGCGGAGGTCACCTCGCGCAAGCGCACCGAGCCGTCCCTCGGTTGATGCCGTCCGATCCAGCCCATGTCGCGGACCCCGAAGCCGGAGCCGGTGACGCCGTAATAGAGGTCCGGCGCAAGGCGCATCAGGGTCAGATCGGCCTCGATGCCGCCGTTTTCGTTGCAGAGTTGGATGTAGGTGCAGGCGCCGACCGGGCCATCGACGTCGTTGTCGGCAAGCCGCTGGAGGAAGGCGGCCGCACCCCGCCCGGCCACCTCGAACTTGGCGAACGACGTCTGGTCGATGACGGCGACCCGCTCGCGGATGGCCCGGTGCTCCTCGGCGACGGCGGCGAACCAGTTCGGCGGCGCATCGAAGCTCGGTCGGTCGACACGTTCGACGCCGGCGGACGCGAACCAGTTGGGACGCTCCCAGCCGAACTTCGAGCCGAACACCGCCCCGGCCCGGTCGAGACGACCGTGGAGCGGGCTGAGCCGCTGGTTGCGGGCCGAATGCATCTCCTCGCTCGGCCAATGAATCTGGTAGTAGGCGCCATAGGCCTCGATCGCCCGCTCCTCCAGCCAGCGTGCCTCGGCCTGCGGCTTGCCGAAGCGACGAACGTCGAACTGCCAGAGGTCGAGTCCCGGGTCGCCTTCGACGATCCAGTTGGCCAGGGCCTCGCCGGCGCCGCCGGAGGCGGCGATGCCGGCGGTGAAACCGCAGGCGACGTAGAAATTGTCGAGTTCAGGCGCGAGGCCAAGGATTGGTTCACCGTCGGCGGAGACCGGGATCGGACCGTTGATGACCGTCTGGATGCCGATCTCGTTGAGGAGCGGCAGCCGCTCCGACGCCGGCAGGGCGAAGCGTTCGAGCCGATCCATGTCGGGCGGGAAAAGCTCGCGGGCGAAATCGAAGGGTGGCCGGCCACGCCAACGGCCTTTGGTGCCGGCCTCCCAGCCGCCGATGGCAAAGGAGGCAACCTCGGGCTTGAGGTAGAAGTTCTTGTCGGGATCGCGGAGCGTCGTCAGACCGGCGTCGAAGGTGAGCTTCTTCTCGGTGACGAAGTACTGATGCTCGACGACGCCGGCGGCGAGCGCGACGCCGGCCATCTCGGCGATGCGCTTCGCCCAGATGCCGGCGCAGTTGACCAGGATGTCGCAGCCGACCGTGCCGTGATCGGTCACGACGCCGACCGCGCGTCGGCCTTCGCAGACGATATCGGAGACGCAGACGCCCTGCTCGATGCGGACGCCGCCGGACCGCGCGCCGGCAGCGAAAGCGTGCGTCAGGCTGTAGGGATCGACATAACCGTCGGACGGGATGAAGGCGGCACCGACGACGCCGGCCGGATCGATGAAGGGAAAGCGGTCGTGGGCTTCCCGCGCCGAAAGACTGTGGCACTCGAAGCCGAAGCTCCGCGCCAGCGTCATCGACCGCCGGATCTCGAGCCAGCGATCCGGCGACGAGGCGAGCCTGAGCGAGCCGACCTTCCGCCAGTCGATTGCCCGGCCGGTCGCCGCCTCCAGCCGGTCGAAGACGGCAACCGAGTTGCGCATGAGCTGAGTGAGGTTGCGTTTGCCGCGCAGCTGGCCGACGAGGCCGGCGGCATGCCAGGTCGAGCCGTGGGTCAGCTCGGCCTTGTCGAGGAGGAGAACGTCGCGCTCGCCCTTTTGCGCGAGTTGCCAGGCGACGGAACAGCCGATGACGCCGCCGCCGATGATGACGATCCGGGCGTGACGGTCGGCGTGGAAGGACATCGGGTTCACTCTCCCGCCAGGCAGGGATGGACCAGAGCCGACCAAGGTCGGCCGCGCGCCGTCATCAGCCTTTCACGCGGGCATTGGCCGGATCATAGAGCGGCCCGGTGTGCAACGTCGCGGGCACGCGGACCGTCGCGACCTCCAGTTCGTACGACCCGGTCATGAGGTAATCGTCGCTCACGCCAGCGGAGTTGCGCACATAGCCGAGGCCGATGCTCTCGCCGACCGTGTAGCCCCAGCCGCCGCTGGTCAGATAGCCGACGACGGCACCGTCGCGGAGAATCGTCTCGCGGCCGGCAAGCATGACCTCCGGATCGTCGACGGTGAAGGTCATCAGCCGTTTGACGTGGATCGAGTTGGCTGCCTTCTCGGCCGCGGCCCGACCGAGAAAGGGCAAGCCCGACTTCAGCTTCACCGCCCAGCCGAGGCCGGCCTGGAAAGGATCGTCGTTGGGAGTGATATCGGAGCCCCAGGCCCGGTAGCCCTTCTCCAGCCTGAGCGACTCGATGGCGCGGTATCCGGCGGGCCTGATGCCGTGCGCCGCGCCGACCTCCATCAGCCGGTCGAAGACCGTGCCGGTGTCGCCGATCGGCATGTGCAACTCCCAGCCGAGCTCGCCGACATAGGTGATGCGGAGCGCCCGCACCGGAACCCCGGCAACCTCGATCTCGCGGAGAGCCGCGAATGGAAAGCCGGCGTTCGACACGTCGGCCGTAGTGACGGCAGCAAGCACGTCGCGGGAGCGCGGCCCCATCAGCGATAAGGTGCCGTAGTCCTCGGTGACGTCGGAAAGCGTCGCGTCGAGGCCGGCGGGAATATTCTGACGGATCCAGGCGGCATCGTGGGTGCGGAAGCCGGTGCCGGTGACGATGTAGTAGCGGTCGGGGGCGAGCCTCGCGACGGTCAGGTCGCATTCGATGCCGCCGCGGGAATTGAGCATCTGGGAGTAGACCAGACGGCCAGGCGAGCGGCTGACGTCGTTGGCGGCAATCCACGACAGCGCCTCTTCCGCATCCGCCCCGGTCACCTCGAACTTGGCGAAGGACGACTGGTCGAACAGCGCCACGGCATCGCGGGCGGCCCGATGCTCCTCGCCAACTGCGTCGAACCAGTTGCCGCGGCCGAAGGAATAGACGTCGCGCGCCTCGGCGCCGTCGGACGCGAACCAGTTGGCCCGCTCCCAGCCGAGCTTGGCGCCGAAGACCGCATGGTGGCGCTGCAGCCGGTCGTAGAGTGGCGAGACGATGCGCGGGCGGCCGCTCTCGTACTCCTCCAGCGGGAAGGCGACCGCGTAGTGCTTGCCGTAGGCTTCGAGCGTGCGATCGCGGGTCCAGGCGCGATCCTTGTGGAGATCCGAAAAGCGACGGATATCGACCGCCCAGAGGTCCATCGGCTGCTCGCCGGTCGTCACCCACTGCGCCAGCACCCACCCGGCGCCGCCGGCGGCGGCGATGCCGAAAGCGTTGAAGCCGGCGCCGACGAAGAAGTCCCTCACCTCGGGCGCTTCGCCCAAGATGAAGTTGCCGTCCGGGGTGAAGGATTCCGGGCCGTTGATCATCTGCTTGATGCCCACCTCGGCGAGCGCCGGGATGCGTGCCAGCGCCGCGCCGAGATGTTGTTCGAAATGATCCCAATCGTCGTCGAGCAGCTGGAACTCGAATCGCTCGGGCACTTCCATCGTCCAGGCGATCGGATCGGGCTCGTAGCCGCCGAAGGCCAGCCCCCCGACTTCCTCCTTGAAGTAGGTACGGCGGTCGGGATCGCGGATTGTCGCCATGCCGGCGGTGACGCCGTCGATCTCTTCCGTCACCACATATTGGTGCTTCACCGCCTGAAGCGGCACGCTCACTCCGGCGAGCGCGCCGATCTGGCGCGACCACATGCCGGCGGCGAGCACCACCTTCTCGCAGCGGATGGTCCCGGCGGCGGTTTCGACCCCAACAATGCGGCCGTTGTCGATGAGGAAGCCGGTGCAGCCGATCCCTTCGATCAGCCTGGCGCCATGCATGCGGGCGCCCTTGGCGAGCGCCTGGGCGATATCGGAAGGCCCGGCCTGTCCGTCGGACGGCATGAAGGTGGCCCCGACAAGATCGTCGACCGCCATCAGGGGCCACATCGCCTTCGCTTCCGCCGGCGAAAGCAGATGCATGTCGAGGCCGAAGCTGTGGGCGGTGGTGGCCTGGCGCTTGAACTCGGTCCACCGCTCGTCGTTGCAGGCGAGCCTCAGGCAGCCGGTCTCGCGCCAACCGGTGGCGAGCCCGGTCTCCGCTTCCAGCCGCTTGTAAAGGTCGACCGAGTATCCGAGCACCTGGGTGATCGAGGCGGAGGTGCGGAGCTGACCGACGAGGCCGGCGGCGTGCCAGGTCGACCCGCCGGTGAGCTTGCCCTGCTCGATGAGCACGACGTCGGCCTTGTGGTCGCGGGCAAGATGGTAGGCGGTCGAGCAGCCGATGATGCCGCCGCCGATGACCACCACCTCCGCGTCGCCCGGAAGGGAACTCACGGCACGCGCCCCGGGTCGCTCCGAGAGCCAGGCCCAGCCGTCGATCCGGTCGCCCGAGGGTGCAATCCGCGACCTGACCCAGGCGCCGCCGCACCGAGACCGGTGCGTAACAGGGATCTAAATGGGACTGCTGGAATTCCCACGCTGCGGTTCACGCCCGCCATCCCGCGCCCCGCATGACGATCATGCCCGTGCGCCCTCGAATGTCGAATGGGCGCGGGCGAAACGGTCCATGTAGTCGAAAGTGTAGGCCGCGTAGTCGAAGTCGAGCTTGGAATAGACCTCAGACACCATGCTCCACATGGCCTCGCGCAGCAGTGAGCCGCATTTCATCGCCCGATAGCTGCGCCAGAGATGAACGTCGGGCTTGCGGCCGTAGTAGGTGCTAAGCATCCAGGCCTCCTGCTCGGCGTCGAACTCGTTGTTGGAGGCGAGGTTGGCGAGGTCGAAGAGCGGCGAGTTGAAGCCGGCATAGTCCCAGTCGATTAGCCAGATGCGCTGGCCGTCGTCGATGAAGTTGCCAGGAAGAAGGTCGTTGTGCCCAAATACGATGTCGATCGGGCCGACGGCGAATTCGAGATCGTTTGCGACGCCGACCATTTCGTCGAGGCGCGGCGCAAACCGGCTGCCGGCCTCCTTCAGCGTATGCGCGTAGTCACGGATGGTATGAAAGACCCAGAAGGCAAGGGCCGGACCGCGCAGATGCCGCGGCATTTCGTGATGGACGCGCTTGACCAGCGAAAGGATCTTAACCAGACGGACCGGATCGCGGACATCGGCCGCCGTACAGGTCCGTCCCTCGATATATCGCATGACCAGGACACCCGGCTCCGTGTGAACCACGGCCGGCGAGATACCGGCCGCGTGCGCCGCCTGGCTCGCCGCCCGCTCGTTGAACCGCATGATATGGTGGACGGGTATGTCGTCGCCAACGCGTACGACGTAGCGCTCGCCGGCGTCCTCGACGACAAAATTGACGTTGGTGATGCCGCCCTCGAGACGGATCGGATTGACCGGCCCCTTCCAAAAGGCGAGGCCGGCGGTGCGTTCCCTCAACACGGCATCCCGTTGTTCCGTATTCATTGTGCTCTCGTCTGGAGGAGCCCGAGGCGGGCGCGAACGCGATCGGCGCCGGCAGTCAGCAGACGGTCAGCGATGATGGCAATGAAGGCGATGGCGAGTCCGGCAACGATGCCGCGGCCGGTATCGGCCTTGGCAAGGGCGATATAGACCTCCTGGCCGAGGTCACGGGTGCCGACCAAGGCGGTGATGACCAGCATGGAGATCGCCAGCATGATCGTCTGGTTGAGCCCCAGCATCATTTCCGGCAACGCCAACTTGAGCTTGATCTTGGTGAGGATCTGGAACGGCGTGCAGCCCGAGACGACGCCCGCCTCGATCAGCTGGGGATCGACGGCGCGAATGCCGTGGCCCGTGTAGCGGATCACCGGCGCCACCGAGTAGGCGACGACGGCGACGATGGCGGTGAAATCACCGACGCGGAAAAGCATGACGACAGGCATCAGATAGACGAAGCTCGGCAAGGTCTGAAGCGTGTCGATGACGCCGCCGACGACGCGCCAGGCGCGTTCGCGCGTCGATGCCCAGATGGCGATGGGAACGCCGATCAGACAGGCGATCACCACCGAGATGCTGCAAAGGTAGACGGTCACCGTCGCCTTTTCCCATTGGCCGGTGACGACGATGAAGAGCGGCAGGACGAAGCAGAGTCCGGCCAGCCGCCGACCGCCGAGCGCATAGCCGCCGAGCGTCAGCGCCGCTACCACGCCGGCCCAGGGGAGTTCGCCCAGGAAGCGTTTGACGGGGATGAGCAGGTCGAGAAGCAGTGCCGATTTGATGGCGTCGAGTGTGTCGAAGAAATTGATGTTGATCCAGCGGACAATCCCCCCCCAAAATCCCCCGGTGGTCGCTGTCCAGTCGCCCGGATAGACCTGGATCGGAGGGTAGAGCAGGCCGGCCAGGCCGGCTGTGACGATGATCACACACGCTGCGGTTACATTTGGGAACCTCCGGTAGAACGGCTCGCCGATCCGGGTCGCGGCGGCGCGCTTGCGGACCTCGCTGTTCTCGGCGAAGGCTTGGCTCAACCGATCGAGGGCGACCGCCAGAACGACGATGGCGACGCCCGATTCGATGCCGGCGCCAATGTCGAGACGACGAAGGGCGGCCAGCACGTCGAAGCCGAGCCCGCCGGCGCCGATCATCGAGGCGATGATCACCATGTTGAGCGAGAGCATGATCACCTGATTGACGCCGACCATCAGCCCGTGTCGCGCCGAGGGAACCATCACCTTCCAGGTCATCTGCCGTTTGGTGCAGCCGATCATGTTGCCGAGATCGCGGACATCGCCCGGCACCGACCGCAGCGCCAGGATGGTGACTCGGACCATCGGCGGCATGGCGTAGACGATGGTGGCGATGATCGACGACACCGGGCCGAACCCGAACAGAAAGAGGATCGGCACCAGGTAAGCGAAGATCGGCACCGTCTGCATCAGGTCGAGCACCGGTCGCATCAGGCGCTCGAAGGTCCGCCAGCGATGGCCGGCGATGCCGAGGAGGAGGCCGCCGGCGACACCGACCGGCACCGCGATCAGGATCGAGGCGAGGGTCACCATGGCGCTCTGCCACTGCCCGAAGACGGCGAGATAGAGAAAGCAGAGGCCGACCAGGATCGCCAGCCGGCGACCGCCGGCGTAGAGGCCGATGAGGGCGACGATGGCGGTGACCGCCACCCACGAGAGCGGCGGCGTCAGCTCGACCGCGTTCGATCCTTCGCCGCGGAGGAAGCCGGTCGACAGGATCGACAGCACCACGGTGTAGGGCACGTCGACCGCCGCGGCGAGCGCCCGGGTCAGGTCGGTGAAGGTGAAAATGCCGAAGCTGGCGTCGTTGACCAGCCAGTTCATCGCCGACGAGATCCAGGTCTTCGCCGGAACCTCGAGATCGCGCGGATAGACCACCGCCCAGTCGGCGAAGCGATCGCCGAAGAGCCAGAGCATTGCCGTGCCGGCGAAGACAGCCGCCCAGGCCGCCCGGATGACGCTCGGCCGATGGAGGCCGGGGCCGCTTTTCGAGGCGAGGGACGTGGTCATCGCCATGGCTCAGCCCCTCAAAAGGACTTCGGCGACCGCGTCGCGGGTGACGACGCCAAGCCGCCGGCCTTCGGCGTCGACGACGGCGAGCGGTGCCGTCGCGTCGTGCAGCCGCCCGGCGATCGCCGCGATCCGAGTGCCGGGGCCGACCTCGCCGGCGGTCGGCGCCGAACCGTTCGCCGCCGACATGATGGCGGCGACGGTGAGAACCTTGGCCTGCGGCACGTCGCGGGTGAATTCGGCGACATACGACGTCGCCGGGCGCATGACCAGATCCTCCGGGGTGCCGACCTGGTCGATGCGACCATCCTGCATGATGGCGATCCGGTCGGCGAGCCGGATCGCCTCATCGAAGTCGTGGGTGATGAAGACGATGGTCTTGTGCAGCGCCGCCTGCAGCCGCATGAACTCGTCCTGCATCTCGCGCCGGATCAGGGGGTCGAGCGCCGAGAACGGCTCATCGAGGAACCACAGCTCCGGTTCCACCGCCAGCGAGCGGGCAATCCCGACGCGCTGCTGCTGGCCGCCGGAGAGCTGATTGGGGTAGTCGCCTTCGCGGCCGGCGAGACCGACCAGTTCGATGATCGCCCGCGCCCGCTTTTCGCGGGTGACGCGGTCGATGCCCTGGACCTCCAGGGGAAAGCCGACATTGCCGAGCACCGAGAGGTGCGGCAGCAGGGCGAAATGCTGGAACACCATGCCCATGCGATGGCGCCGGATGTCGATCATCTCGCGCGGCGAGGCGGCGAGAAGGTTGCGACCGTCGAAGAGAATCTCGCCGGCCGTCGGCTCGATCAGCCGCGACATGCAGCGAACCAGCGTCGATTTGCCGGAACCGGAGAGCCCCATGATGACGAAGATTTCGCCTTGCTGGACGTCGAGCGTGACGTCGCGCACGGCCGCCACCGCGCCGATCGCCTCGACCCCGGCATCGTCAATCGTGCCGCCCGAGCGCGCCAGCACCTCGCGCTCTTTGGCGCCGTAGAGCTTCCAGACGGACTTGCAGACGAGCTTGGTCTGCGCGGTCATGGCGACCTCGCCGCGGCGACGGTGCCGCTCTCAGTTGCCTGCCCCCACCTCGGCCGCTTCCCGCCATCGTTTCCGGTCGAGGTCGCCGGCTGAGGAGGCGGGTCGGCCGACGGGCGCACTCTCGGGAGCAACTCTTTCGCCGCGGAGCGCACCGCTATTCCTTCAGGTGCGGGAAGGCAGAAATCCGCCAATCAGGTCGCGCCACGGTGCGGACGCCGGGTCACGGGAGGGAGCGGCCGCCGTCTTTTTCCGGACAGGGGCGGCGACCGCCGAAGCGCCGGCCCCCCTATTCGATCCACTTCTTCCAGCGATCCTCGTTTTTCCCCATCCACTCGGCGACCACGGCGTCGACCTCCTTGCCGTCGAGATCGGCCTCGGCCACCATCTGGTTCATCTCCTCGGTCGACAGGTCGAAGGCCTTGATCGCCTTGTAGGCGCCCGGCCACTTGTCCTTGATGCCGATCCACCCGGCCTTCCAGATCGGCCCGTGCGGCTTGCCGCAGTCATAGGCGAGGTTGGGATTGGTGCCCCAGGACGGATCGGTGTAGCAGGCCGACTCGTATTCCGGGAACGCCACCCACTCGCCCTTGTATTTGGCCGGCGCCCAATGCGGCGAGTAGATCCACAACATGATCGGCGCCTGACGCTGATAAGCACTCTCCAGCTCGGCGAAAAGCGCCGCGTCGGTGCCGGCATGCACGACCTCGAAGGGCAGGTCGAGCGCCTGGACCCGTTCTTCGTCGAAGCCGCCCCAAGTCACCGGGCCGCTCAGATAGCGTCCGTTGGGGGCGGTCTCGGGGATCGAGAACGCCGCGGCGCAGGCCGGATCCTTGAGCGCCGTCCAGTCCGGCAGGCCGGGGCATTTCTCCTTCATGTATTCCGGGAACCACCATTCTTCTTTTGCCAGCATGCCGGTCTCGCCGAGGTTCTCGACCTTGCCGCTGGCGACGCCGTCGTTGAGGGCCTCCTGTCCGGTGGTCGCCCAGATTTCCATGGCCAGCGTCAAATCGCCGGTCTTGAGCCCGGCGAACTGGGCGAGGTAATCGGCCTGCACGTATTCGACATTGTAACCGGCCTTTTTCAGCACCTCGCCCATGATCTTCGAGCTGATGAACTGACCGGTCCAGTCGTTGAGGGTGATCTTGATCGGATCCTGGGATTCGGCCGCGGCGAGCGCCGGGGCGGTGGGCACGGTGGCCGCGGCGAGCGAGAGCAGGGCGGCGATGGTCGGCAATAGCGTGCGCGGTTTCATGGAGACTCCTCCAGCGTAAGGGCTCAAGGTCGCGCGCCGCCAGTCCCGGAAAGCCGGTCAATCCGGCCGGTCAACGTCGGGTCCCGCCCCTAGAGGCGATTTGACCCTTGCGCACCGAGGGTTGTCAACGCCGAAGACAAAACGGGTTGGCCGCGGATTGCCGATCCCGTCATTCGCGGCATTGATCCCATGTCAGCCGGCAGGAGGAGCCGGCACCAGCCCGAGATGTCCGGCCCGCTCTTTGATAACGGCCTCAAGACGCCCGCCACGGCGCCGTGGTTGCGAGGATGGCGGCGAGTTCCACGACGCCCTCCGCCGCGCCTGTGCGGCGGACATTGCGGCTGGATGGGACAAGCTTGGACAGGGGGATTTCTTGGACGGTGCTCATTGGACTTCTCCTTTGGACTAGTGGGTTGCGCATGCAACCCGACTAGGCCCCGCGCCAATGAGCGGAGGGTGGCGGTCAAGGCCGGAGAAGCCGGGGAGTGGTGCGGGCCGGAGACGGCCGGAGGCCGGCGACTACCCGGTCCCCGGCTTTCCGCCCGGAGGGCTTGGCCTTGACGGCCGGGAGGCCGCAGGCCTCCTAAGCACAAGCGACAAAGTCAGCCGAAGGCTGTCCGCATCCTCCGCGCGAGGATGGAAGCCCCCTGCCTCCGAGGGGAAGGCTCCTGGCCGGGACACTGTTGCCGGCCCGGTTCAAGACAGTCCGTTTCTCCGCTGCCGGCAGAACGCGCCCGACACTGGCACCGCAGGCTGAGCTTTGGTATTCTGGGCATGAATTCAGGAATCAGACTTGCGTCTATTGTCAGCTGCGCCCGTCGACGCCGACATGCGACCATGTCTTCGCGCGCAGTTTCTTCATCGAAGCCCGCCGGGCTCATCTGCCCAAGGCCCCGGCGTGCCGGGAATGCGGCAGCGAGAAATCCCGGCTCGAACATTATTTGGCATCGATCCTTCCCTTCGGCGGTCGTCACACCGACGCCGACGAAAATCTCACCACGCTGGTGCCGCGCCGGCTGGAGGAGAACCAAAGGCTGCATCGGGAGCTGCGGCGGGAAGCTCGACGATCTGGACACCCGAGGCGTCGGGCCTGATCGTGAGGACGACGACGTTGCCGAACGACGCCGAAAAGATCGAACAGCTCTTCGTCTTCGTCGGCAAAGGACTGATGTGGCACCACTGGGGCGTGCTGATCGGCCCGGACGATAACGTCCAGGTCCATCGCCGGGGCGACGTCGATCACATGATATACGAGCAGCCCTCATGGAAGCAGGTGCGTCGAGAGCGGAACCCGGCGTACACCATTCACCGCGAGGGTGCGCAAGGCATCGAAAGACGTAGTCGCTGTGGGATTTTTGATTATGGCGGGCTGTCTAAGCGGCAATCTCCCTTCGAACGATCCCCGAGTGGCGCAATGATCGGGCCGCGACGGATTAGCGCAAGCGACCGAGTCAAGGCCGGGAGCGATGAACGCTTGAACGGCGCGTAGCACGCCGTTGCATCCCAATCCTGCCGCTGCAGAACGGAGCTCGAAGGCATGTATTGCCGCCTGCGACTTGGCCGGCAAGGAGGTCAAAAATGATGAAGCCGACGAGGTCAGAGCAGCAGTTGCTCACTGATTGGCGTGCGGAAGCTTAGCGACACCGCTTTCTGTTCTCGAATCAAGCCCGGCCCGCCATGAGAGGACGGCGCTTGCCGGGTTGCTCCATCCACGTTTACCCTCGATACGATGAGATCGTGAAGCGAGGACCGGAGCCTGTCGATGTCTGGTTTGGTGATGCGCGATTTCAGGTCACCGAGATCCTTGACAGCGGTCGCCGTCGCAATCTCGAGATAAGGCAGCGTGCGGAACGCGCTCGCGACGCCGGGCGACTATCCGAGCTGCTGAGCCGATCTCTCTGTCCAGTCAGATGGAACCGGCTGTTGACTCGTCATGGCGCTGCAAAGAAAAGTCGCGACCTCCCCGGGACACGACGGCCCTACGACATCGACGATTATTAGCTTCAGGAGGGCCGGCTTCTCTCGATAACCCACCCTAAAGCGAATGTGGCGCTGTTCTCGTCGTTGCCGGCGAGAGCAAACACGCTGGTAGGTTCCGATCCGAACAGGCGAAGTGTCATGCAACGTTAGTAGCTCACTGCCAGCGACGAGGCCATTTCGAGGTCGCCAGCAGCCGCTGTTCGCCGACAATCGGCGATCCAGGTTTTGTTAACTCGTTGTTGACTTGGCCGGCTTCGGGGAGAGGAGCCGAAAAGCAAATTCGCGCTAAGCTTTTGACCTAGCGGGCGAAATTTGGTTGCGGGGATAGGATTTGAACCTATGACCTTCAGGTTATGAGCCTGACGAGCTACCGGACTGCTCCACCCCGCGCCAAATAAGCCAAATAGGAAGGGCGCCCTTGCAAGGGCGGCCCCGATATAGACCCTTCGCATCCGGATTTGAAGGGCCGCGCGGCGTTTGCCGGCTATTTTTTCTTCCCGCTTCAGCGAATCGGCGGCGCGTATTGGATCCCGCCGAGATTCCACAACTGGTTCATGCCGCGGGGGATGCCGAGCGGCGAGTCGGCGCCGAGATTGCGGTCATAGATCTCGCCATAATTGCCGACCAGCCGCACCACGTCGGCCGCCCAGCTGTTGGTGAGACCGATCTGCTCGCCGAAATTGCCGTCGAGTCCGACCAGCCGCCGCACATCCGGCTTCTGCGAGGCGAGCGCCGCGTCGATGGTGTCGGAGGAGACGCCGAGTTCCTCGGCGTCGAGGAGCGCGAAGTACACCCAGCGGACCAGCGTCGCCCATTTTGGATCGTCCTGGCGGACCACCGGTCCGAGCGGCTCCTTCGAGATGGCATCGGGGAGGACCAGCTGCTCGTCCGCGTTATCGAGCTGCAGGCGCTCGGCGTAAAGCTGCGACATGTCGCTCGTCATGACGCCGCACTTGCCGCTGCGATAATCCTGCAGCGTCTCGTCCGGCGAGGCCGTCACTACCGCCTCGTAGGTCATGTTGTTGGCGCTGAAATAATCGGCGAGATTGGCCTGGCTGGTGGTGTCCGCCTGCACGCACACCGTGCTGCCGTCGAGTTCAAGGGCGGATTGTTTCCCGGTTGAACGAGGCAGCATGAAGCCCTGGCCGTCGTAATAGCTGACGCCGACGAAGGTGAGCCCGAGTTCCGTCTCCCGCCCCATCGTCCAGGTCGAATTGCGCGCCAGCAGATCGACCTTGCCGTCGGCCAGCGCAGTGAAGCGGTCGGCGGTCGACAGGGGCACATAGTCCACCTTGTCCGGATCGGCGAAGATCGCCGCCGCAACCGCCCGGCAGAAGTCGACGTCGAAGCCCGTCCACCGGCCGGAATCGTCCGGCGCCGAGAAGCCCGGCAGACCCTGATTGACGCCGCAAACCAGGCGCCCGCGCGCCTTGACGTCGTCCAGCGTCGCCGCCGTCGCGGCGGCGGCAAGAAGGCTGGCGGCGACCAGCGCGGTCGCGGCGACCGCCGCCACCCGCCGGACGAAGACGATTTCCTGCATCGCGCCTCTCCCTCGCACCGCTAGAGCAAAGTCCGTTCTATCGGGGCCTTTGCTCTAGCTCTTTGATTCTTCGCACTTTCCGGGCGGAAGAGTGCGCACACTTTTCCTGAAAATGCCCCTAGAGCTTCGCCGCCTGCAGCACCACCACCTTGGTGCCGACCGGGACGCGATCGTAGAGGTCGATCACGTCGCGGTTGACCAGGCGGAAGCAGCCCGATGACACCGCGTGGCCGATGGTGCGCGGCTGGTTGGTACCGTGGATGCGATAGACGGTGTCGCCGAGATAGAGGGCGCGGGCACCGAGCGGATTGCCCGGACCGCCGGCCATGAAGCGCGGCAGATAGGGCTGGCGCTGGATCATCTCCGGCGGCGGCCGCCAGTCGGGCCATTCCTGCTTGCGCGAGACCTTGAGGAGACCCTGCCACTGGAAGCCGTCGCGCCCGACGCCGATACCGTAGCGGATCGCCCGGTTGTTGCCCTGGACCAGATAAAGGAACCGCTCGTCGGTGTGGATGACGATGGTGCCGGGCGCCTCGTTGGTGCGGAAGAAGACCGGCTGCGGGCGATACTCCGCCGGCAGCAGCTCTTCCTCCGGCGTCGGCACGTAGCCGGGCTCGTCGACGACGTTGAGTTCTTTGCTGCTTCGCGCCTCACCCGGCGAAACCAGCAGCTGACCGGCGAGCAGCATCGCCGCAATGATCCAAAACGCGGACTTCAGGACCGAACGTTGCATGCTTTCCTCACCATTGAAGCCGCCCTTCAGGTGCATTTGACCAGGACCATGGTGCCGTATCGTTCGCGGGCGCTTTGATCGAGCCACACGGTGATCAGCACGCCGTTTTCGTCAAAGGTCACCACCCGGTCCTGAGGGAGGCCCGGTGCGCCGCGCGGCCCGATGAAGGAGCGCCCGTCGGACGTCGTCTTGACGAACAGCTCGCTCGGCTGCGACTGGTCGGCGAGATACATCATCACGCCGCCGTTCGAACCCTTGCCGATCTTGTAGGGATTGCTGCAGGCGGCCTTGGCCGCGGTCACCGTCCGGTCGCGGTCCTTGTCCTGATGATAGGACGCAAGCCCCCAGTTCCCCGGCAGCTCGGCAATATTGACGGCAACCGCCGGCGCGGCGACCGCCACCGGATTCGGAGCCGGACCCTCCAGATTGAGGTTCGCGGTGTTGCAGGCGGCGAGCGCGGCGCCCAATGCGATCGCGGTAGAGACCGCGACGGCGGGTCTCGTCCCCACACGAGGGAAAAACCGCAGTAAACCGCGTTGCCCGGCCGCAAACGGCGGCGAAGGGTGCCCCGACATCAAGCGCCTCCTACACCGGCGCCTGGATTGCGACGCCCCGCCGGCGAATTGCGCGACTATAGCATCTTGCCGGCGGCGGGAAACAAGGGCTTGCGGAGCCCGCCGCCGCGACAGTTAACGTGTCAGTCGGCACCGGAGCGGACTATAACAAGCGTCGCCCGAACCGCATCAGGCAAAGGAAAAGGACAAGGGGATGCCGCGGATCACGCCGCCGAAACTCGCGCTTTCGACCTGGAGCATCCACCGCGCGATCGGCATTACCTATCCGGACACGCCGGCGGAAGGTGGCGATGGCCGCGCCGCGGAGACCTGGGGTTCGGGCTCCCTGCCGTTGATGGCGGTTCCCGCCGAGATGGCGAAGCGCGGCATCGACCGCCTGGAGATCTGCTCGTTCCATATCGCCGGCGGCGACCGCGGCTTTCTCGACGAGCTGCGCGCCGCCATCGCCGCGTCCGGCGTCACGCTGCAGACGCTCCTCATCGACGACGGCGACATCACCGACCCGGTCAATGCCGGCAGGGACAGCGCCTGGATCGGCCGCTGGATCGACGTCTCCGCCGCGCTCGGCGCCGAGAAGGTGCGGGTGATTGCCGGCAAGCAGCGCCCGTCGGCGGACATCCTCGACCGGTCGGTCGCCGGCCTCGCCGAGTTGGCGCGCCGCGGCGCCGATCAGGGGGTTCGCATCCTCACCGAGAACTGGCTCGCCACCATGGCCGGCCCGGGCGAGGTCCATTCCGTCCTCGACCGGCTGGACGGGAAGGTCGGCTTCCTCGCCGATCTCGGCAACTGGAAGGGGCCGACCAAATACGACGATCTCGCCTCGATCCTGCCGCGCGCCGAGAACAGCCATGCCCACTGCACCTTCTCGGCTGACCTCGACATGGACGCCGCGGATTTCGGCCGTTGCCTCGCGGTCGCCCGGCAGGCGGGATATGACGGCCCCTATACGCTGATCTACAACGGACCGAACGACGACGAGTGGCGGGCGGTGGAGTTGGAGCGCGACTTTGTCCGCGACGACTTCGCCCGGCTGCAATAGCCGCCGTCGCCGCCTGTTCCGCTCCCCTGGATCGTCACGCGCTCAACACCTGTCATCCCCTGATGGCATCGAGCACGCCGGCAAAGTCGCGGTCGCCGAGGCCTTGCGTTTCGGCCACCTGATATTTGGCGGCGGCAGCCTTCATCAGTTCGCGGCTGGCGCCGTGCTCCTCGGCGAGCCCGAGCGCATAGCGGAGGTCCTTGGCCATGTGGCGAAGCGCGAAGTCGGCCCTGTCGAAATCGAGCTCCGCCATGCGCGGCATCTTCATCTTGACCAAGGGGCTGGCGAGGCCGCTCCCCGCGATCACCGCCGCCACCTCGCGTCGGTCGAGCCCGGCCTTCTCGGCCAGCGCCAACGCCTCGGCGGCGGACGCGATCTGAACGGCGACCATGGTGTTGTTGATCAGCTTCCAGGTGGCGCCGGCGCCGGTCGGCCCCAGGTGATGGATCGTGCTGCCGATCGCTTCGAGCGCCGGGCGCGCCCGTTCGAGGGTCGCGGCGTCGCCGCCGACGAAGAGGGTGAGCTCGCCTTTTGCCGCGGCGCCCTTGCTGCCGCCGACCGGCATGTCGAGAAACGAGAGCCCCCTGCCCGTGGCGGCGGCGGCGAGCTCGCGCACCCAGCCCGGCGAAAGCGTGCTCGATTCGGCCGCGATGGCGCCGGGCTTCGCCCCGGCCAGTGCGCCGTCGGCGCCCATCCATACGGCGCGCGAGGCAGCGTCGTCGGCGACCATGGCGACGATCAGGTCGGCCTCGGCCGCGGCTTCCCGCGGCGTCTCGGCAAGCTTGGCGCCCTTGGCGGCGAGCGCCTCCGCCTTTGCTCGGGTGCGGTTCCAGACCGTGAGCGGAAAGCCTTTGGCGAGCCAGTTCGACGCCATGCCGGAACCCATGGTGCCAAGGCCGAGGAGGGCGATGCGTTGCATGTCGGTCAAGTCTCCGTCTGGATAAGGTTTCCCGATGATCGAACCGCAGGGCGGCGGCGGAAACCTGGGTCACCGGCACCGCTCTGTCCAGCCCCGTTCCGGGTTTCACAGATCTGCAGGCTCTGTTTACTTAGATTGCGGGGTCGTTCCAAAGCACGAGGCCGGACGTTGAACCTTGGCGCCTTTTCCGAGTCCATCGAGGCAATTCAGGTGGCGTCGCTCTCGCCGTTCGATTGACGTGGGTTGACCAGGTCCCTGTCGGGTGGGACATCATGAGGTCACCGCCGCTGTCAACGGAGACGATTTGGCCTGCTCATGCCGGATTTCTCGATTTGGACCCTTGCCGACATCTGGCTCGTGCTCGGCACGCTCGCCGGCTATCAGCTGTTCCTGCAGTCGAACGCCAAAAGGCGGAAGCGCTACCCGGAAGGCTTCGTCAAGACCCTCCAATACCTGACCGGCATTCCCGCTCTCGGCTCGCTCATTCTCTTCCTCGCCGACCCCGATCAGCTGAGCTTCGTGTTCATCAACCTGCCGCTTTTTCTGAACGCGATCGGACTGGTGCTCTTCAACGGCGCGGCATTGGTGATCGTGTGGTCGCACATCGTGCTTGGCCGGTTCTGGTCCGGCGAGCTCGAGACGCTCCCCGAACACCGGGTCGTCCAGTCGGGACCTTATGCGGTGGTCCGCCACCCGCTCTATTCGAGCTACCTGGTCCTCACCATCGGCTTCTTCCTGGCGACGGCCAACTGGCTGGTCGGCGCATTGATGCTCACTTACTTCGTCACCGTCGCCGCCCGCGCGCGAAAGGAAGAGGAGATGCTCGTCGCCCGCCTCGGTCCGGCATACAACGCCTACCGCGCGAAGACGCCGCGGTTCTTCCCGTTTGCGCGAAGACGCTGATGGTTGAATGGCGCAAAAAACGCGAAACGCCGCCCCGAGGGGCGGCGTTTTGGCAAGCATCAATCGCGAAGGGAGAAGGGCTCGAAGAAGAGCATCTGCGCTTGGCAGGCCTGGCAGCGACCTACTTTCCCGCGTCTTGAGACGAAGTATCATCGGCGCTGAGGAGTTTAACGGCCGAGTTCGGAATGGGATCGGGTTCTAGGCTCCTCGCAAGAACCACCAGGCCGGCGAAGCGCAGTTCTAGGTCTCGGAAATCGGCGATCAGCGGTCAAAATCTTGAACGCCGCTGGCGACGCCATTTGACAACTGATCTCTGATTTCCGTCTCCTGTCTTTTGGCGGACATGGATAATGAGAGTGATCAAGCCAATCGAGCTATTAGTACCGGTAAGCTTCATGCGTTGCCGCACTTCCACACCCGGCCTATCAACGTGGTGGTCTTCCACGGCTCTCAAGGGAGAACTCGTTTCGAGGTGGGTTTCCCGCTTAGATGCCTTCAGCGGTTATCCCGTCCGCACTTAGCTACCCTGCAATGCGGCTGGCGCCACAACAGGTCCACCAGAGGTGCGTCCATCCCGGTCCTCTCGTACTAAGGACAGATCCTCTCAATTCTCCTACACCCACGGCAGATAGGGACCGAACTGTCTCACGACGTTCTGAACCCAACTCACGTACCACTTTAATCGGCGAACAGCCGAACCCTTGGGACCTGCTCCAGCCCCAGGATGTGATGAGTCGACATCGAGGTGCCAAACGATGCCGTCGCTATGGACGCTTGGGCATCATCAGCCTGTTATCCCCGGCGTACCTTTTATCCGTTGAGCGATGGCCCTTCCACGAGGGACCACCGGATCACTATGACCGTCTTTCGACTCTGCTCGACTTGTCAGTCTCGCAGTCAGGCGGGCTTATGCCATTGCACTCAACGAGCGATTTCCGACCGCTCTGAGCCCACCATCGCGCGCCTCCGTTACCATTTGGGAGGCGACCGCCCCAGTCAAACTACCCACCATGCAATGTCCCGGACCCGGCTGACGGGTCGCGGTTAGACATTCATAACAACAAGGGTGGTATTTCAAGGGTGGCTCCACCCGAGCTGGCGCCCGGGCTTCAAAGCCTACCACCTATCCTACACATGTCATCACGGATGCCAGTGCAAAGCTGTAGTAAAGGTGCACGGGGTCTTTCCGTCTAACCGCGGGAACCCCGCATCTTCACGGGGAATTCAATTTCACTGAGCCTGTGCTGGAGACAGCGGGGAAGTCGTTACGCCATTCGTGCAGGTCGGAACTTACCCGACAAGGAATTTCGCTACCTTAGGACCGTTATAGTTACGGCCGCCGTTTACCGGGGCTTCGATTCAGAGCTTGCACCCCTCCTCTTAACCTTCCGGCACCGGGCAGGCGTCAGGCCCTATACGTCATCTTGCGATTTCGCAGAGCCCTGTGTTTTTGTTAAACAGTCGCTACCCCCTGGTCTGTGCCACCTCTGCCTGGTTGCCCAAGCAAAGGTCCTCCTTCTTCCAAAGTTACGGAGGCAATTTGCCGAGTTCCTTCAGCACAGTTCTCTCAAGCGCCTTGGTATGCTCTACCAGTCCACCTGTGTCGGTTTAGGGTACGGTCTATACGCGGGGGCTATTTCCTGGAACTCCTTCACCGCCAATCCAATCCAATAAGGACTGACGATACACGGAATTCGTCACCACCCGCAGGCTCAGGAATGTTTGCCTGATTCCCATCGACTACGCCTTTCGGCCTCGCCTTAGGGGCCGGCTAACCCTGCGCAGATTAGCTTTACGCAGGAACCCTTGGACTTTCGGCGACAGTGTTTCTCA
>CAVWYO010000001.1:327500-714998 GCA_963759235.1 uncultured Alphaproteobacteria bacterium
GTTCTCCGCCCTCGGCGTCAGCATCGTTCCGGAGAACGTCTCGAACATCGTCAAGACGACGCCCGGCGACGGCGGCGGCGATGGCATCGGCGAGAAGATCGTCGCCGTGGCCAAGGGACAGACCTTCCTGTCGCTCCTCCAGGACAACGAGGTCACTGACGACGACGCCAAGGCGATCATCGCGGCGCTGTCCGACATGGTCGATCTGAACAGCATGCATGTCGGCCAGAAGGTCCGCATTGCATATGCGGCCGACGTCGAGGGATCCGACCCGCAGCCGATCCGCGTCAGCATCTACGACGACGGCGCCCATCAGGCGACGGTCGCCCGCACCGACGACAACGCCTTCAGACGAAGCGACGAACCGACGCTCGACGCCGGCGCCCTGGTCGAAGTCGAGCCGGAGACCTTCGGAACGATGCCGAGGCTCTACGACGCCGTCTACCGCACCGCGCTGGAGCAGCAGGTACCCAAGCCGCTCATCGACCAGCTTATCCGCGTCTTTGCCTTCGACGTCGATTTCCAGGCGCGAATAAGCCCAGGCGACGAAATCGAGGTGTTCCATTCCCTGCCGGACGACGATCCCGAGACCGGAGATCCGGAGATCCTGTTTGCCTCGCTCACCCTCAACGGCGTCACCAAGCGCTTTTACCGCTTCCGCACGCCCGACGACGGAATCGTCGACTACTATGACGACGAGGGCAAGAGCGCCAAGAAGTTCCTCATCCGCAAGCCGGTGCCCGACGGCCGCATCACCTCAGGCTTCGGCTACCGGCGTCATCCGATCCTCGGCAGGATGATCCTGCACGCCGGCGTCGACTACGGAGCGCCGCGCGGCACGGCGATCCTCGCCGCCGGCAACGGCACCGTCGAAAGCGTCGGCCCGCATTCCGGCTACGGCAATCTGATCGTCGTCAAGCACACCAACGGCTACGAGACCTACTACGCCCACCAGTCACGCTTCGCCGACGGCATCCGGCCGGGCGTGCGTGTCCGCCAGGGACAGGTCATCGGCTATGTCGGCTCGACCGGCCTCTCCACCGGCCCGCATCTCCATTTCGAAATCCGCGTCAACGGCACGCCCGTCGACCCGCTCCGCGTACGCTTGCCACGTGGCCGCGTCCTCGAGAACGACATGCTCGCCTCGTTCGAGCGCGAGCGGCAGCGCATCGACGATCTTCTCGGCAACCAAACCGTCTCGACCAAGGTCGCCTCGACCGAATAGGCCGAGACGCCAAGCGGCGCCCGATGCGAAAGCCCGGCGGCAATCAGCCGCCGCCGCTCAGGCCGCCTTCTCCTTGCGCTTGCCGCCTTCGACGCGCGGCAGGAAGAGGAGCTTGTCGGTTCCTCCGGTGATCTTGACGACCGAGCCGTCCGGTATCTCGCCGGCCAGAATCTTGTCGGCGAGCGGATCCTGGACCTCGCGCTGGATGACCCGCTTCAGCGGCCGTGCTCCGTAGGCCGGATCGTAGCCCTTCTCCGCCAGCCACGAGCGCGCCAACTCGTCGAGGTCGAGGGTGACCTTGCGCTCGTCGAGCAGCTTCTGCAGCCGCACGAGCTGGATGTCGACGATGGCACCCATCTCGCTCCGCTTCAGCCGGTGGAACAGGATGATGTCGTCGAGCCGGTTGAGGAACTCCGGTCGGAAATGCGACCGTACGACGCCCATCACCATCTCGCGCACCGCGTCGACGTCCTGGTCCTCGCCGAGACTGGCGAGATAGTCGCTGCCGAGATTGGAGGTCATGACAATCAGCGTATTGCGGAAGTCGACCGTGCGGCCCTGCCCGTCGGTCAGCCGCCCGTCGTCGAGCACCTGGAGGAGCACGTTGAACACGTCGGCATGCGCCTTCTCGACCTCGTCGAAGAGGATCACCTGATAGGGCCGCCGCCTGACCGCCTCGGTCAGCGTGCCGCCTTCCTCGTAGCCGACATAGCCGGGCGGGGCGCCGATCAGCCGCGCCACCGAATGCTTCTCCATGAACTCCGACATGTCGATGCGGACCATCGCCGTCTCGTCGTCGAACAGGAAAGCGGCGAGCGCCTTGGTGAGCTCGGTCTTGCCGACCCCGGTCGGACCCAGGAACATGAACGAACCGATCGGCCGGTTGGGATCCTGCAGTCCGGCCCGGGCGCGCCTGACCGCGGTCGACACGGCGTGCACGGCCTCCGCCTGCCCGACGACGCGCCTGGCAAGCTCGTCCTCCATGCGCAGAAGCTTCTCGCGCTCGCCCTCGAGCATCTTGTCGACCGGAATGCCGGTCCACCGGGAAACCACCTGGGCGATATGGTCCGGCGTCACCGCCTCCTCGACCATGTCGCTGGCTTCGCGGCCTTTTGCCTCGGCCTCGGCGAGCTGCTTCTCGAATTGGGGGATGGTGCTGTAGGCAAGCTCGCCCGCCTTGGCGAGATCGCCGGAGCGCTGCGCCCGGTCGAGGTCGGCCCGCGCCTGGTCGAGCTGTTCCTTGATCTTGGTCGCCGCGGCAAGCTTCTCCTTCTCCGCCATCCAGCGCTGGGTAAGCGCCTGGCTCTGCTCTTCGAGATCGGCGAGTTCCTTTTCAAGTCGCTTGAGCCGGTCCTTCGACGCCTGGTCGCTCTCCTTGTTGAGCGCCTCGCGCTCGATCTTGAGCTGGATGATGCGGCGGTCGAGCTCGTCGAGCGCTTCCGGCTTCGAATCGACCTGCATGCGGAGCCGCGACGCCGCCTCGTCGACCAGGTCGATCGCCTTGTCCGGCAGGAAACGGTCGGTGATGTAGCGGTTCGACAGGGTCGCCGCGGCGACCAGCGCCGAGTCGGTGTAGCGAACGCCGTGATGAAGCTCGTATTTCTCGCGAAGCCCGCGAAGGATCGAGATGGTGTCCTCGACGGTCGGCTCGCTGACATAGATCGGCTGGAAGCGCCTGGCGAGCGCCGCGTCCTTCTCGACATATTTGCGGTACTCGTCGAGGGTCGTCGCCCCGACGCAGTGAAGCTCGCCGCGCGCCAGCGCCGGCTTCAAGAGGTTCGAGGCGTCCATCGCCCCTTCCGCCTTGCCGGCCCCGACCAGCGTGTGCATCTCGTCGACGAAGAGGATGATCTCCCCCTCGGCCGCCTGGATCTCGGAAAGCACCGCCTTCAGGCGCTCCTCGAACTCGCCGCGGTATTTCGCCCCGGCGATCAGCGAGCCCATGTCGAGGGCAAGCAGCTTCTTGTTCTTCAGGCTCTCCGGCACGTCGCCGTTGGCTATGCGGAGCGCCAGCCCTTCGGCGATCGCGGTCTTGCCGACCCCCGGCTCGCCGATCAGCACCGGGTTGTTCTTGGTGCGCCGGGCAAGCACCTGGATGGTGCGGCGGATCTCCTCGTCCCGGCCGATGACCGGATCGAGCTTGCCTTCGCGGGCTTCCGCCGTGAGGTCGCGGGCGTATTTCTTCAAGGCGTCGTACTGGCTCTCGGCCGAGGCGGAATCGGCCGTGCGCCCCTTGCGGATCTCCTCGATGGCGGCGTTGAGCGACTGCGGCGTCACGCCGGCACTGGCGAGAATCTCGGACGTCTTGGCGTCCTTCTCCATCGCCAGGGCAAGCAGGAGCCGCTCGACGGTGACGAACGAGTCGCCCGCCTTCTTGGCGATCTTCTCGGCGGTGTCGAACACCTTGGCGGTCGGCTGGGCGAGATAGATCTGGCCTGAGCCGCCACTCACCTTAGGGAGCGCCTCGAGCGCCCGCTCGGTGGCGGCAAGCGCTTGGCGGGCGTTGCCGCCGGCGCGCTCGATCAACCCCGCGGCGAGGCCCTCGGGATCGTCGAGCAGGACTTTCAGGACATGTTCGGGAGTGAATTGCTGGTGCCCTGCGGCCAGTGCCCCGGTCTGGGCGGACTGAACGAATCCCCGGGCCCGCTCCGTATAGATATCGAAATTCAACGTCTTCCCTCCTGACCCGGACCCTCCACCCGCTCAAGGCGCGGACGGTCCGCTCGAAATTTTGCTGACTTTCACGCCTGTGACACCCGTTTCGGCGCGCCACGCACAGCATATAGTCATCGCCCGCCGGTCAAGAAAGGCCGAATTCGACCCGTTGACGCCGGATTCGATCGGCTTCGACGCGGCGGACGAACGGTGCCCGGCACTCGCCCCGTCACAATTAAGCCGCCCTCCTTTGGCTGACAGGGCCGTCATGGGCGTGCGCGTTTCTGGTATATGCTGGTGCCGCGCGCCGCAGGAAAGAGGCGGGCAGAACCCGGACGGTCGACGCTTTCGCGCGGATCGCCCCTTGAAGAGGTTGGTGATGCTGTCTGCCAGGACCTTTCGACTTCCCCTCGCCTTGATTCTTGCGGCGCTGGCCGGCGAGGCCGCCGTTGCCCAGGAGCCTGAGGCGATCGATCTTTTCGCCGCCACGCGGCCTGAGCGAGCGGGGCTGCCGGTCGATCCCGACGCCCTCGGCATGATGCCGGGGACGGTGGGCGCGGTCGATTATTTCCGCCTGTCGCCGGCCGCCGGCCAGAACCTCCGCTCCGGCGCCGGAACCCGCCGCATGCGCATCTCGCTTCCCGACGGCGGCGCGGTGACTTGCGACCTCACGGCAGAGCAGCCTCAGGACGGCGTCCAGATCCTGCGCGGCTCGCCGGGCGACGGCGATCCCGCCGACCACTGCTACCTCCTCGTCAAGGACGGGCAGGTTACCGGTGACATCCAGACCGCATCGGGCCGCTACCGGATCGTGCCGACCGGGCACGGCGATGCCCATGCGGTCGTCGAAATGAGGCCCGGCGGGTTTCCCGAAGGCAACGACGTCATGACCCCGGACCGGCCGCGCCGCGACGACCGCAGCATGCGGACCGAACCGCTCTGCGACGCTGCCGGCGCCGGCAACCGCGGAACCATCGACGTCATGGTGCTCTATACGCCGGCAACCGCCGCCCGGCAGGACATGCAGGTCCTCGTCCAGGAGGCCATGGCACAGCTGCAGGACGCCGTCGCTCAGGGGCCAGGCGACAATTTCGGAGTGACCGTTCGCCTCGTTCACAGCCAGGAGGTCGACTATACCGAGGGCGACGACCTCGGCGTCGACCTGGATCGGCTGAGCGGCAGGCAGCCGGGCTATTTCGATTTCGTCCCGGCGCTACGGGACCAGTACAAGGCCGACATCGTCCACATGATCGTCGAAGGCAAGGGCGACGCCTGCGGCATCGGCTGGATGGACGAGCCCGGCTATTCCGACAGCCCCGACTACGCCTTCTCGGTGAGCGACCGCAGATGCGCCGCCGGCAATTACAGCTTCGCCCACGAGATCGGCCACAATCTCGGCATGAACCACGACCGCTATGTGGTCGAGGACGCTAGCCCCGACGATATCAATTTCGGCTATATCCTGTTCGAAAAGCACCGGCGGACGCTGATGGCTTACGACACGGAATGCAGCGACAAAGGCGTCAGCTGCCCGCGGATCTTAAGCTATTCGTCCCCGGCCCATGTGATGGAGGACGCCATGCTGGGCGTGCCCGTGAACCAACCAAACAGTGCCTATAACCGTGAGATTCTCTGCCGGGACGCGCCGGGCACGTCGCGCTATCGCTGACCGAATGCCGGCGGAGGTCTAGGACTCAATCTTCCCCGGGCGTGCCCTCGGCGGCGCCTGATTCGGCCTCGACGGGTGGATTTGGATTTGCCGGAGGCCGGCCGTTTTGATCGTCCGAGCGGTCGCGATAGGGACGGCGCCGACGGGATCGACCCATGCCCTCGCCCTGCTGCAGGACCGGCTGGGTCTCGCCGCCTTCGTCGGTGCCGCCCTCGGAGCGGTCCTGTCCGTTGCCGTTGAGGTAAGGCTGCGGGTCGGAAAGACCGTATGCCGGCTGGCCATCCTGGCGCTCCGGCTGGCGCGCCTGGCCGTTGCCGCGGTACTCGTCCTCGTCGCCACCGTCTTCGTCGTTGCGGACGATCTGCTGCGGCTGAGGCATCTGCGCCTGCGCCGCCGCCACGATCCGATAGTAGTGTTCGGCGTGCTGAAGCAGGTTCTCGCTGTGTACGCGATCGCCCGACGCCTGGGCGTCCCTGGCAAGCTGAGCGTATTTTTCGGCGATGTGGAGGGCAGTGCCGCGTATCTTCACGTCCGGCCCGTTGCTTTCATAGGATCGCATCATCGGGTTGGGACCCTTGCGATTTCGCCCGCGCATGCGTTTGTTCTGCTGTCCTTGCCTCATTGAAGCTTCTCTTTCTGCCTCCAAAGGGTTGGCGAATCCATTCACCTCAGGGCCCGCACCGCGTCCTGGCGATGTTGCCTCGGAATCCCGGCCGGACTCGGCTGAGCCGGCCCGGCAATTGGCCTCTTGCGACTTTGACTTACCCGGTCAAGGTTTCCCGAGCGGGAAGGTCCCGCTAAGCCCGATCCGTCCGAACGATTGGCGAACCGAACAGACGAACGACATCCGAAATCGCGATTCGTTCGGTTGGGAGTGTCTCCCAGCCCCCGATGTCACGGGCCCCCGCCCGCGCCGACCACGATGGATCTTGTTCGTTTCCTACGGCGAGCGGACCCTATCCGGTTCGCCGGCGATTTCCAAGCCAAATTTTGTGACTGCTCGTTGCAACTTAACCACCCGCTCGATCCCGGCAAGATCGCGGTCGATGCGCGCCGTGTAGCCGCCACGTCGCGCCATTTCGGCGACATCACCGGCTTGGCCCGAGCCGACCTCGACGAGCGCAATGCCGCTTGGCGCCAACAGAGCATCGAGAGAGGCGAAAATACCCGCGTAAGCGGCAAGACCATCCTCGCCGCCGTCAAGCGCAATATGGGGATCGTGGTCCCTGACCTCAACCGGCAGGCCGGCGATTTCCGCCGTCCCGATGTAAGGCGGATTGGAAACGACGATGTCGAACCGGCCGCCGATCGCGGCGGCCCAGTCTCCCACCACGAAGCGGCCGCGTCCGCCGAGACCGAGACGCTCGGCGTTCTCGCGCGCCATGCGAACACCGCCTTCGGCGATATCGACCCCGATGCCGGTCGCCATCGGCAACGCGCTCAGCATGGCCAGCAAGATCGCTCCCGACCCCGTGCCGAGATCGAGGATGGTCAGCGGCTCCTCCCGCCGGCCCGCAGTGTCGACCGCCATGAGCGCGGCTTCCACCAGCGCTTCGGTCTCCGGTCGCGGAACCAGCGTTTCGGCCGACAGGCGAAGCGGCAGGCTCCAGAACTCCTTCTCACCGAGGAGACGCGCGACCGGCGCCCCGGCGATCCGCGCTGCCGCTAGGTCGAGCGCGATCCGCTCGAGCGCGGGGGTCACCAGGGCGGCATCGCGGAGTACCACCTCGCCCGCCGCACAGCCGATTGCATGGCCGACGAGAAGCCGCGCGTCGAGGTCGGGGCTTCCGTTCCGGCCGTCCCTGCGGAAGACATCCGCCAACCGCGCGGCGATCCGTCGGCGCAGATCTCCGACGGTGGCGCTCTGCACCGGCGCGTTCATCGTCACGCGACGACCTCCGCGGCAAGCAGGGTGGCCTGATAGTCGGTGATCAGGGCGTCGATGATTTCGTCGAGCGCCTCGCCCGAGAGAACCGCGTCGAGCTTGTAGAGCGTCAGGTTGATCCGGTGATCGGTCACCCGCCCCTGGGGGAAGTTGTAGGTGCGGATTCGTTCCGACCGGTCGCCGGTGCCGACCTGGCCGCGTCGCGCCGCCGCCCGCTCGTTGTCGGCCTTCTGGCGCTCGAGGTCGAACAGCCGGGCGCGGAGCATCTGCATGGCCTGAGCACGATTTTGATGCTGCGACCGCGACACCGCGGTGACGATGATGCCGCTCGGAATATGGAGGATGCGAATGCCGGAATCGGTCGTATTGGCGTGCTGGCCGCCGGCGCTCGAAGCCCGGGTCGTGTCGACACGAATGTCGTCCGGCCTGATCGCCACGTCGACGTCCTCGGCCTCCGGCAGCACCGCCACGGTTGCCGCCGAGGTGTGGATGCGGCCGCTCGCCTCGGTGGCGGGAACCCGCTGGACCCGGTGGACGCCGGACTCGAACTTCAGCCGGGCGAACACGCCCTTGCCGGAAATATTGGCGATGATCTCCTTGTAGCCGCCGGCGTCCCCCTGGCTTTCGGAGAGCACTTCCACTTTCCAGCGGTGAAGCTCGGCGTAGCGCTGGTACATGCGGAAGAGGTCGCCGGCGAACAGCGCCGCCTCGTCGCCGCCGGTGCCGGCCCGGATTTCGACGATCGCGCTCTTCTCGTCCGCCGCGTCCTTGGGAAGGAGCAGGAGCCTGACCTTCTCGGTCAGTTCCTCGATCCGCGCGTCGAGCCCCTCCACCTCGTCTTCCGCCAGCTTGGCCATCTCCGGATCGACGAGGAGGGCGTCGAGGCCTTGGCGCTCGCCAAGCGCCGCCCGCAGCTCAATGGCCGCATCGTAGACCGGCTCGATCTCGGCCCGCTCGCGACTGAGCCTGACCAGCGTCTCGCGGTCGAGCGGAGTCGCCAGCCTGGCGTCGATGGACTGGACGCGTGAGATCAGCGCTTCGATTTTGTCGTTCGAAATCATTGTCTTTGGTACCAGGAAACGCGGCCGCTCAGAACGGCACGCCTTCGGCGAGGGCGAAGTCGGCCAGCGCCGTGCGGACGCCCTCGCCGCGGCCGATCTGATCGAGGAGGACGCCGACCCGGTCGGCGGCCTTGCCGGCGTCGAGCGCCAACGTCATCGCCTTCACCGGCCCGATCGCCGCCGCCGACATCGACAGCGACCGGTAGCCGAGACCGATCAGCGCCATGGCGGCGAGCGGACTGCCGGCCATCTCGCCGCACAGCGTCACCGGCAGCTTCGCTTCCTCCGCCGTTTTGACGATCTGCCGCAACGCCCGCAGAAACGGCCGCGACAGCGGGTCGAAACGACCGGCGACCATGACGTTGCCGCGGTCGGCGGCGGTCATGAACTGGTGCAGATCGTTGGACCCCACCGATATGAAATCGACCAGCTGGACCAGCCCGTCGAGCTGCCACAGCAGCGACGGCACCTCGACCATCGCACCGATGAGGAGCCGGGTCGGCTCCTGGTGGCCATGGCGGCGCATATGCGCAATCTCGCGGTCGATCAGCTCGCGCGTCTCGGTGATCTCCCAGAGATCCGTCACCATCGGCAGCATGATACGGAGGTCGCGCCCGGCCGCCGCCTGAAGGAGGGCGCGAAGTTGCATGCGCAACAGGCCTGGCCGGTCGAGACCGAGACGGATCGCCCGCCATCCCATTGCCGGATTCTCTTCCTGCGCCGTCCGCAGATAGGGCAGCACCTTGTCGCCGCCAATATCGAGGGTGCGGAACGTCACCGAGCGGTCGCCGGCGGCTTCGAGCACGGTTCCGTACAGCGCCTTCTGCTCGCTGAGCTTCGGCATCCTCGCTGCAATCATGAACTGCAATTCGGTGCGGAACAGGCCGATGCCTTCCGCTCCGGATTCGGCGAGATGCGGCAGATCGACGACCAGGCCGGCATTCATCAACAAGTTGATCCGCTGCCCGTCGCGGGTTGTCGCCGGCTGGTCGCGGAGGAGCCGGTACTGCTCCTGCCGCTTCGCCCGGAAACGGACCTTTTCGGCATAGGCGGCCTCGACATCGGCCGGCGGCCGGATATGGACCTCGCCGGCCAGACCATCGACGATGATCGCGTCACCGTTTTCGACCATCGAGGCGACATTGGCGGCCCGCCCGACCGAGGCAATGCCGATCGCCCGGGCGACGATGGTCACGTGGCTGGTCTGGCCGCCTTCCTCGAGCACCAGGCCGCGCACCCGCTCGCGATCGTAGTCGAGGAGTTCGGCCGCCCCCATGTTGCGGGCGACGATGATCGCATCGCGGGGCAGTTCCTGGCCGGACGGGCCGTGCGACTTGTTCATCAGGACGCGCAGCAGCCGGTTTGCCAGGTCGTCGAAATCGTGGAGCCGATCGCGCAGGAACGGGTCGGTCTGGCGCTGAAGTCTGGCCCGGGTGTCGCTCTGGACCTTCTCGACGGCGGCCTCGGCCGTCAGCCCGTTGCGGATGGCCTCGTTCATCCGGCGCACCCAGCCGCGGTCGTGGGCGAACATCCGATAGGCCTCGAGCACCTCGCGGTGCTCGCCCGTCTCGGCAATGTCGTCGCGCGACAACATATCGTCGACGAACAGCCTGAGGCCGGCGATCGCCGCGTCGAGCCGCGTCATCTCGGCTTCGGCATCCTCGGCGATCAAGGCGGTCACCACCACCCGCGGCTCGTGCAGCACGACGTGACCGAGGCCGACGCCTTCGCACAGACCGACGCCGGTTATGGTGACGGGGCGCTTCAGATCGAGAAGCGTGCCGGGCGGGGCCAAGCGCTCCAACTCGCCAACCGCCAGCATCTCGGCAAGCACCATCGCGGTTGTCTGGAGAGCTTCCACCTCCTCGTCATAGTAGGTGCGGTGGGTGCGGTTCTGGACGACCAGTACGCCCAAAGTGCGGCCGGCCCGGAGGATCGGCACGCCGAGGAAGGAGGAATAGATCTCCTCGCCGGTTTCCGGCAGGTAGCGGTAGGCCGGGTGCGATTGGGCGTTCGGCAGGTTGAGCGGCCGGGCTTCGGCGGCGATGGTGCCGACCAGGCCCTGGCCCATGCGCAGCGCCGCGTGGTGCACCGCCTCGCGCTTCAGTCCCTCGGTCGCGTAGAGCTCGAGGACGCCGTCCGACCGCAACACGTAGACGGAGCAGACCTCGGCCACCACGTTGGCGGCAATCTGGGTAACAATCTTGTCGAGCCGGTCCTGCGCGCTGATCGGCTCCGCCATGACCTCGCGTAGGCGGCGGAGCAGGACGCGCGGTCCGGCGGGGGGACCCCGCATGATCCGCTATCCTATAGGACGTGTTCAGCCGCGGCGGCGCCGTCGGCGGCCTCGTTGGCGCTTGACCCCGCGCCCGTCAGTTCTTGTCGAGCCCGTATAGCGAATGCAAAGTCCGTACCGCAAGTTCGGTGTAGGAGGCGTCGATGAGCATCGAGATCTTGATCTCGGAGGTGGTGATCGCCCGGATGTTGATTCCGCGGGCCGCCAGGGCCTGAAATGCCTCGGCCGCCACCCCGGCATGGCTGCGCATGCCGATGCCGATGATCGAGATCTTGGCGACGTCGCTCGACCCCTGGATCACCTGATAGCCGATTCGCTCGCGGGCCGCTTGCAGGACCTGCTGCGACCGGTCGAAATCGGCGATCGGGACCGTGAAGGTCAAGTCGGTCAGCGAGCCGTCCTCGGAGATGTTCTGGACGATCATGTCGACGTTGATGTTCGCCTCGGCGAGCGGCATGAACACCGCCGCGGCGACGCCCGGCTTGTCGGCGACCCGACGGAGCGAAATCTGGGCGTCGTCCTTCGAATAAGCGATGCCGGTGACAACTTTCGTTTCCACGATCTCCTCCTCGTCGCAGATGAGCGTCCCAGGCGGCTCGCCGGAGTTCTTCAGCGCCGGGGCGTCCGGATCGGCGAAGCTCGAGCGGACGAAGGTCCGCACCCCATACACCATCGCCATCTCGACCGAGCGGACCTGGAGCACCTTGGCTCCGAGCGAAGCCATTTCCAGCATTTCCTCGTAGGACACCTTGTCGAGCCGGTGGGCTTTCGCCACGATCCGCGGGTCGGTCGTATAAACCCCGTCGACGTCGGTATAGATGTCGCAGCGATCCGCGGCTACGGCGGCGGCAAGCGCCACCGCGGTCGTGTCGGAACCGCCGCGCCCGAAGGTCGCGAGCCGGTTGTCCGGGCCGATTCCCTGGAATCCGGCGACCACCGCCACCTGCCCCTGCTGCATCCGCTCGATAAGGACGGCGCCGTTGATGTCGACGATACGTGCCGCCCCATGGGCAGAGTCGGTGCGGATCGGAATCTGCCAGCCGAGCCAGGAGCGGGCATTGACCCCCATGTCCTGGAGGACGATGGCGAGCAGCCCGGAGGTCACCTGCTCGCCGGCGGCGACCACCGTGTCGTATTCGCGGGCATCATGGAAGCGCGCCGCCGCCGTGGTCCAGGCGACAAGCTGGTTGGTGGTTCCGGCCATGGCCGAGACCACCACGGCGACCTGATGGCCGGCCTCGACCTCGCGCCTGACGTGATGCGCGACGTTGCGGATGTGGTCGACATCGGCGACCGAGGTGCCGCCGAACTTCATCACCAACCGTGCCATTGCGCGTGGGCCACCCGCTTCGTCGCCGGAAAAGGCGCGCCTTCTTAGCGACTTGACGGCAGAGCCGCAACGGCAGGACCTCGGACGCGCCATTTTCGGGGTAGTGAAGCGCCGGCGGATGCCCTAGCGTTCCCGGCAATGTCCGCCGCCACCACCATCGACCCCGCCGAAGTCGCCCGATTCTCGGCGCTTGCCGAGGAATGGTGGGACCCGACCGGGCCGATGCGCCCGCTCCACAAGCTCAATCCGCTCCGCCTCGGCTACATCAAGGGCCAAATCTGCGGCCATTTCCGCGACGGGAACCGGCGCCGCGATCCCGACGACAGCCGCGCCCTCGACGGCCTGCGCGTCCTCGACATCGGCTGCGGCGCCGGGCTGGTTTGCGAGCCGCTCGCCCGCATGGGCGCCGCCGTTACCGGAGCCGACCCGTCGCCGGAGAACATCGCGGTCGCCCGCCACCATGCGGCGGAGAGCGGCCTCGTCATCGACTACCGCGCCACGACAGCCGAAGCGCTGGCCGGCAAAGGCGGGACATTTGATGTCGTGCTGGCCCTGGAAGTCGTCGAGCACGTCACCGACGTACCGCTGTTCATCGAAGCCTGCGCGACCCTGGTCGCACCGGGCGGGTTGCTGATTGTCTCGACGATCAACCGCACCTTAAAGGCGCTCGCCCTTGCCATTGTCGGCGCCGAATACGTCCTCCGCTGGCTACCGCGGGGCACCCATACCTACGACAAGCTGGTGACCCCGACGGAACTTGGCGCGGCGTTCCGCGCCGCCGGCCTGACCCGCCGCGACGAGACCGGCGTCATGTACGTGCCGGTCGCCGGCCGCTGGCGGCTCTCGTCCGACATGGACGTCAACTACATGATGGTGGCCGGCAAGCCTGGCTGAGCCCCGGTCACCAGGGCAATTCGTAGCCCTCGGCGTGGCGGAACCGGCCCGTGGTGTCGACCGACAATTCGTCGATCCGCTGGACCATGCGCGCCGCCGCGTCCTTTGCCTCGACCGCGCCGGGACCGCCGCCCATGCCGGTCCTCACCATGCCGGGATGAAGGATGAGCACGGCGATGCCCCGCGGCTTGAGGTCGATGGCGAGATTGACGCCCGCCATGTTCACCGCCGCCTTCGACATGCGATAGCCATAGGTGTTGCCGGAGCCGTTGTCTCCGATCGAGCCGCTGCGGCTCGTCACGATCGCCACCTTGGAGCCTTCGCCGAGCCGCGGCAGCAGCGCCCGCGTCACGCGCAGCGGTCCGAGCGTGTTGACCTCGAACTGCCGGCGGATGCGGTCCCAGTTGAGATCGTCGAGCGTCTCGTTGGAGTGGATGCCGGCATCGTTGATCAGCACGTCCACCGAATCTCCGGCGAGCGAATTTGCGAAGTGCTGGACCGCCGCGTCATCCGCGACGTCGACACCCTCATGGACCTCGACGCCGAGCCCGTTGAGGGTGTCCGAGGTCGTCCGCACCGCGGCGACGACCGCGTCGCCGCGCTCCACATAGACGCGGCAAAGAGCGAGGCCGATGCCGCGATTCGCTCCAGTGATGACGATGCGTGCCATTGCAGAGAAATCCCCTAATTCGGTTGACCGTGACCGGAAAAAATTTGGCCGGCCCCGCCGATGGCGCTGCGGAACGCCTCGTCGAGGCCGACCGCGACCGCCGCTTCGCAGCCGAGGACGAGGAAGGTCGCGGCGGAGATGATCGGGACCGCGATCGAGGCTCGCCTCATCAGTTCCGGTCTTCCGGCACCGAAGGCAGCGGATGGAACTCGATCCCCTCTTCGGAAAGCGCCTTGGCTTCGTCCGACGTCGCCTCGCCGTATATCCCGCGCGCCTCGACTTCCTTGTAGTGGATCTTGCGTGCCTCGTCGGCGAAGCGCTCGCCGACATAGTCGGCATGCTCGGTGACCTTCTTGCGAAGCTCGCGGATCGCTGAACGCAGCGCCTGCTCGCGCGGATCGGCGACCGCGAGCTGGACCTTGTCGTCGCCGCCCTTGTCCGCACGGCCGACCGCCGGCGCCATCGGAGCCTTGGCGACCTTGGTCTCGCCGCAGACCGGGCAGGGAACGCCACCGGCATCGGCCTGGCGGTCGTACTCGGCACTCGAGCGGAACCAGGCTTCGAATTCGTGCTCTTTGTCGCAACGGAGGCTGTAACGGATCATTGGCTCTCTCAGGCGCTCTCCAGATGCGCCACGGCTGTCTCGAAGGGTGGCGCGAAATCCCGGTCATTGGCAAGCGCCGGAATCCGCTGCCGGGCGGCCGCGCTCGCCGCAGGGTCGATATCGGCGATGATGAAGCCCGGATCGGTATCGCCCTCGACGATGATCTTGCCCCAGGGGTCGACGATCATGCTGTGCCCGTACGTGTTCCGGTCGTCCTCATGGTGCCCGCCTTGTGCCGCGGCGATCACGAACGAACCGGTCTCGATCGCCCGCGCTCGGATGAGCACGTGCCAATGGGCCTCCCCGGTGGTCTTCGTGAACGCGGCGGGAATCGCGAGCACCGCCGCCCCGTTTATCGCCAGCGTATGGTAAAGATTTGGAAAACGCAGGTCGTAGCAGATCGACAGGCCAAGCCTCGTCCACGGCAGATCTGCGGCAACCGCCGCGCTTCCCGGCCGATAAAGCCGCGACTCCCGGTAGCTCTCGCCGCCGGGCAGATCGACGTCGAACATATGGATCTTGTCATAGCGGGCGCGAATGCCGCCATCGGGGCCGATGAGGAATGAACGGTTGGCGACCGACTCTTCGCCGAGCTTGATCGGCATCGATCCGATGTGGACGTGAATGCCGAGGTCCCTGGCGAGCGCCCGGAACCGGGCGAGCGAAGGATCGCTTTCCTCGGACGAAATGCCGGCGAGCAGCCGCTGGCGGTCGAGGGTGAGCAGGGTGGTCATTTCCGGGGTGAGCGCATAGTCGGCGCCCGTCGCGGCGGCGGCGCGGATCAGCCGCTCCGCCTCGTCGGTGTTTGCCTCCACCGAGAGCCCGCTCCGCATCTGTATTGCCGCAGCGCGAAAACCAGCCATGCCGTTATCTCCTCTTGCCGGCCACCCAGAATATCGGTCAGCCGGCGTCGCGAACAACCCGGGCGAAGACCAGGACATCGACGCGACTCGCCCCGCCGCGGAGCAGCGCGCGGGTCGCCGCATTCACCGTCGCGCCGGTCGTGTACACGTCGTCGACAAGCAGCACCCGCCGCCCGGCGATCGCCGGCCGCTGGTCGGTCGGCACCCTGAACGCGCCGCGGACGTTGCGGTCGCGTTCGCTCGCCGACAGGCCGACCTGCTGAGCCGTTGCCCGGATCCGTTTCAAGGCCATCGGCGCGAAAGGCTTCCCCGCGGCAGCGGCGACGGTCCGGGCAAGCGCCGCCGATTGGTTGAAGCGTCTGAGCCACAGCCGCCAGCGGTAGAGGGGCACCGGCACAACCACCTCGGCGTCAGCGGTCAGCTCGGCCCCGGCGCGGGCCATCCACTCCCCCATCCAGCGGGCGAGTTCGGTCCGGTCCCGGTACTTCAGCCCATGCACCAGCTTCCGGGCGACCGCGTCAAACCGGGCAACCGCCCGTGACCGGTCGAAGGGCGGCGGGTCGGCGATCGCCTCGGCCGACAGGGCGCCGGGCCCGAGATCGTAGGCGAAAGGAATGCCGAGCCGGGCGCAATAAGGTTTCTCGATCAGCCTGAATTCACCCCAACAGGCCGAGCAAAGCCCGCCGAGCCGCGCGACATGCCGCTGGCAGGCCAGACATTGCGCCGGCAGCGCCAGATCGGCCATGCCGACGGCAACGGCGCCGATCCGACGCCGCGCCCTCCGCGCCCAAGGCCGTTCTTCGGTTTCCGCCCCGACATCCTGTTCCATCGGCCCACAATAGCGCCCGAGGCGACGGCAGGCCATCGCCTGGTTTTGACGGCGCAGCCGGCGCGCCCCATAACCCGGACCATGGCTGTTCCGCACCGCGTGTTCGACCGTGATCTCCTTGTTCGTCGGCGCAAACGCGCCCTCCGGGGCGATGCGCCGGTCGCCGATTTCCTGCTGCGGGCGGCCGTCGACGACCTGATCGAACGGCTGGCGACGGTGACACGCCGCTTCCCGCTCGCCGCCGACATCGGCAGCCCCCTGCCCTTGCTGGCCGATCGCCTGCTGGCAAGCGGCCAGGTGGAGACGGTTGTTCGCCTCGATCCCCTGGCCGATGCGCTCGCCGATCCCTCGCATTGGCTGGTGGTCGGCGACGAGGAGATACTGCCGTTCCGTGACGAGAGCCTCGACCTCGCCGTCTCGGCACTCGCCCTGCACCTCACCAACGACCTGCCGGGCGCCCTGGTCCAAATTCGGCGGGCGCTGAAGCCCGACGGACTGTTTCTCGCAACCCTGCTCGGGGGAGAAACGCTGACCGAGCTCCGCCAGGTCTTCGCCGCCGCCGAGGCGGAGCTGACCGGCGGCGCCGCGCCGCGGATCGCGCCGTTTGCCGAACTGCGGGCGGCGGGCGGCCTTCTGCAGCGGGCGGGTTTCGCGCTGCCGGTCATCGACCAGGACCGGCTGACGGTGCGCTACTCCGACATGTTCGCGTTGATGCGCGACCTACGCGCCATGGGCGCGACCAACGTGCTCGTTGAACGCTCGCGGCTTCCCTTGCGCCGGGGGGTCGTCTTGCGGGCGGCGGAGATCTATGCCGCACGCTTTGCCGACCCCGACGGGCGCCTGCGGGCGACTTTCGACATCATCTCGGTGTCGGGCTGGGCGCCGCACGAGAGCCAGCAGCAGCCGCTCCGCCCCGGCTCGGCCAAGGCGCGGCTTGCCGATGCGTTGGGCGTCCGCGAGCAACCGGCCGGCGAGAAGGCGGGAGGATGAGGGGCCGCGGACCGGCTATTCGAGCTTGCCGACGGCGATCGAGCCGGTGGTGATCGGATCGACGGCCTGCTTCTGCGCCACGGAGGTGGAACGCGCCGACACGCCGCCGACCAAAATAGCGGCGACGCCCAGGAGGGCGAAGGTGATCGGCAGGAAGGCGGCGATCTTCGTCCGGACCGGACGCGGGTCGTCCGCCTCGCGCTCCAGCGTTACAAGGATCGCCCTTCCGAGGTCGGACGCCATCGATCGTGCCGCCTGATTGATTGCCCCCACGGGCTTCGAGGCGGATTGTCGGATCGACCTATAAAAGTTCGATTAACGGGGCGATCAAAGGCCCGTCGGCGGGCGGCATCGGGTAGTCGCGGAGGGTCCGCGCCGCCACCCATTTCACCTCCTGGCCCTCCAGCGGCCGGACCGTGCCGCGCCATTTGCGGCACACATAGAGCGGCATCAAAAGATGGAAGTCGTCGTAGCCGTGGCTGGCGAAGGTGAGCGGCGCGAGACACGCCGATTGGATGTCGATGTCGAGTTCTTCCTTCAGTTCACGCAATAGAGCCTGTTCGGGCGTCTCGCCCGCCTCGACCTTGCCGCCGGGGAATTCCCATAGCCCCGCCATCGCCTTGCCAGCGGGCCGGCGGGTGATCAGCACCCGCCCGTCGGCGTCGATCAGCGCGCAGGCAGCGACAAGGATGAGGCTGACACCCGCAACGCGGGAGGTCACGACCGGTAGTCGCCGTTGATGGCGACGTATTCCTTGGTGAGGTCGCAGGTCCATACCCGATCGCTCGCCTTGCCGAGGCCGATATCGACGGTGATCACGATGTCATCGCGCTTCATGTACTCGCCGGCGACCGCTTCCGAATAATCGGGATCGCGCTCGCCGCGGAACGCCACCCGCGTATCGCCGAACCAGATCGCCAGGCGATCGCGGTCGGCCGGCTCGCCGGCCTTGCCGACCGCCATCACGACGCGGCCCCAATTGGCGTCCTCGCCGGCGATCGCCGTCTTGACCAGCGGCGAATTGGCGATGGCGAGAGCGATCCGCTTGGCCGAGCGTTTCGACGTCGCCCGCTCGACCCTGACTTCGACGAACTTCCGGGCTCCCTCCCCGTCGCGCACGACCTGATGGGCGAGATCGAGAAGGAGATCGTCGAGCGCTTCCCGGAAGCCGGCGAGACGGCGGTCGCGCGGCGAGGTGATCGGCCTGGCGCCGACGACCTGGCCGGTGGCGAAGAGAAGAAGCGTGTCCGAGGTCGAGGTATCGCTGTCGACGGTGATAGCGTTGAAGCTGCCGGCAACGGCACGGCCGAGCAGCGCCTCGAGCACCGGGGCTGCGATCGGCGCGTCAGTGACGACGAAGGAGAGCATGGTCGCCATGTCGGGCGCAATCATCCCGGCCCCCTTGGCGATACCGTTGAGGGCGACCGCCGCATCGCCGATCCATGCCGTCCGCGTTGCGACCTTCGGGTAGGTGTCGGTCGTCATGATCGCCCGGGCCGCGTCGATCCACGGGCCGCCGGCAAGCCGATGGGCAAGCCGCTCGACGACGATGTCGAATTTCGCCGGGTCGAGCGGCTCGCCGATCACCCCGGTGGAGGCGAGGAACACCTCCCCCGGCCTACAGCCCACCGCCTCGGCGACCATCGCGGCGCTGAGCTTGACGGTGTCGCGACCGCGTTTGCCGGTGAAGGCGTTGGCGTTTCCCGAATTGACCAGGAGCGCGCGCGCCTTGCCCGATTTCATCGCGGCGCGGCACCAATCGACCGGCGCCGAGGGGCACTTCGACCGGGTAAACACCCCGGCGACCGTGGTTCCCTTGTCGAACACGGCGAGGAGCACATCGGCACGGTTGGCATGCTTGATGCCGGCTTCCGCCGTGGCGAAACGGACTCCGGCGATCGGCGGTAGGGCCGGAAACGTCGTCGGGGCGAGCGGTGAAACGGTCGTCATGAGCGCGAAGGAAGGAGCGGCGGCGGTCGGTCCCGGCGCCTCAACCGCCGTTCGCCGGCGGCACGATCTCGATCTTCGCCGCCGAGCGCAAGGCCTCGATCTGCGCGTCGAAGGTCTCGCGGATCATTTCCTGCTGGATGCGCTGCGACTGGCTCTCGAAGGTCGGCGGCGGCTCCTTGCGCTGCTCCTCGACCAGGATCACATGCCAGCCGAAATCCGACTGGACCGGCGTCTTGGTGTATTCGCCGGGCTTGAGGCTGAAGGCGGCGTCTTCGAACGGCTTGACCATGGCGCCGCGCTTGAAGAAGCCGAGATCCCCGCCGGCCTTGGCCGAACCGGGATCCTGCGATTTCTCCGTGGCGATCGCGGCGAAATCGCCGCCGGCGTCGAGCTCGGCGATGATCGCTTTGGCCTCGTCCTCGGTCTTCACCAGGATGTGCCGCGCTCTGATCTCGTCGGCCGGCACGAAGTCGGCGAGCTCCTTCTCGAAGCGCTGCCGCACCGCATCCTCGGTGACCACGGCGATGAACTTCTTGCGCAGGTACTCGCTGTAAAGCGTCCGGTCGCGGGCGAGATCGAGACGCCGCACAACCGCCGGATCCGACTCGATCCCTTCGGCCTCGGCGGCCTTGCTCGCCAGCCGGATGTTGATCAGGAGGTCGATCAGCGCCGATTGCCGGCGTTCGGCCGGGACCTGGGACAGCTGGTCGCCGAATTCGGCGGCGGTCAGCGCCAGGTCGGCATTGGTGATCGGATCCCCGTTGACCGTCGCCACTACCGCGTCTGGCGCCGGCTCCTGCGCCGACACCGGCCCGACCAACCCGCAAGCGGCGGCAAAAGCGAAGACGCCGAGACAGAGCTGGCGAGCACGAAACATCAGCCGGGACATGGTCATCGAATTGTCCTGTTCGCTCCCTATGACAGCCTTTCGATCGGGCCGTCGGGACACCAAGGGGGCATCGGCCGCGCCGTTGACATCCACCACCCCCCCTCTTATCTGTCTCCCGGCTTGGCGTCCAGAACGCTTTGAATTCCCAAGCGTAGCGACGGTACGATCGGCTGGCCCGCGGGCCGTGGCGTTTCTTGGAAGACAGGCCTGGCCGGCGCTCTCGGACCCTGCCGGTGGGCGCTCAATTCGACTGCCGTTGGTCAAGGATGATTCATGGTCGGCCTAAACTCGCTTGCACGCAAGATTTTCGGCACTCCCAACGACCGCCGCATCAAGGGCTACCAGCCGCGGGTCGAGGCGATCAACGCGCTGGAACCCGAGTTCGCCGCGCTGACCGACGATGAACTGCGGGCTAAGACCGCCGAATTCCGGGGCAAGATCACCGATGGCGTGAAACTCGACGACCTTCTCGTCCCCGCCTTCGCCACCGTGCGGGAGGCAGCCAAGCGTACCCTCGGCCAACGCCATTTCGACGTTCAGCTGATCGGCGGCATGGTGCTTCACGAGGGCGCCATCGCCGAGATGAAGACCGGCGAAGGCAAGACCCTCGTCGCGACGCTTTCCGTTTATTTGAACGCGCTCGGCGGCAAGGGCGTGCACGTGGTGACCGTCAACGACTATCTCGCCAGCCGCGATGCGGAATGGATGGGCGAGGTCTACACTTTCCTCGGCCTCAGCGTCGGCGTCATCGTCCACGGCCTCGACGACGAACAGCGCCGGCAGGCTTACAACGCCGACATCACCTACGGAACCAACAACGAATACGGCTTCGACTACCTTCGCGACAACATGAAGCACGAATTGGCCGCCATGGTTCAGCGCGGTCACAATTTCGCGATCGTCGACGAAGTGGACTCGATCCTGATCGACGAGGCGCGCACGCCGCTCATCATCTCGGGCCCGCTCGACGACCGCTCCGAGCTCTACAACCAGATCGACACGTTCATTCCGAAGCTCGACCCCGAAGACTACGAGGTCGACGAGAAACTCCGCGCCGCGTCCTTTACCGAAAGCGGCAACGAGAAGCTGGAAAGGGTGCTGCGCGAGGCGGACCTCCTGAAAGGCGACTCGCTTTACGATGTCGAGAACGTCACCGTCGTTCATCACATCAACCAGGGGCTCCGCGCCCACAAGCTGTTCCAGCGCGACAAGGACTACATTGTCCGCAACGGCGAGGTGGTGATCATCGACGAGTTCACCGGCCGCATGATGCCGGGCCGGCGCTATTCGGAAGGGCTGCATCAGGCGCTCGAGGCCAAGGAGCACGTCAAGATCCAGCCCGAGAACCAGACCCTCGCCTCGATCACCTTCCAGAATTACTTCCGGATGTACGAGAAGCTAGCCGGCATGACCGGCACGGCGGCGACCGAGGCCGAGGAGTTCGGCAACATCTACGGGCTCGAGGTCGTCGAGGTGCCGACCAACATGCCGATGATCCGCCTCGACGAGGACGACGAGGTCTATCGGACGGCGGACGAGAAATACAAGGCGATCCTGGCACTGATCGAGGATTGCAAGGCCCGCGGCCAACCGGTGCTGGTCGGTACCACCTCGATCGAGAAATCGGAGCATCTGGCCGAACTCCTGCGCAAGCACGGCTGGAAGCAGCGCGATTTCTCCAATCCGGAGCAGCTCGCCGACCTCTTCAATGACCGGGCGATCAAGGCCAAGGCGTTCACCATCCTCAACGCCCGCTACCACGAGCAGGAAGCCCAGATCGTCGCGCAGGCCGGCGTGCCGGGCGCGATAACGATCGCCACCAACATGGCCGGCCGCGGCACCGACATCCAGCTCGGCGGCAACGCCGACATGCGGGTCGCCCACGAACTGAAGGATGTGGCGGAGGGCCCGGAACGCGAAGAGCGCGAGGCGAGGATCCGCGAGGAAGTCGCCGGCCTCAAGGCGCAGGCCCTGTCGGCCGGCGCCGGCGGCCTCATCATCATCGGCACCGAACGTCACGAGAGCCGGCGGATCGACAACCAGCTCCGCGGCCGGTCCGGCCGCCAGGGCGACCCCGGCCGGTCCCGCTTCTTCCTGTCGCTGCAGGACGACCTGATGCGGATCTTCGGCTCCGAGCGGATGGACGGCATGCTCCAGAAGCTCGGCCTCAAGGAAGACGAGGCGATCGTCCATCCATGGATCAATCGCGCCCTCGAGAAAGCCCAGCAGAAGGTCGAGGCGCGCAACTTCGACATCCGCAAGAATCTCCTGAAGTTCGACGACGTGATGAACGACCAGCGTCGCGTCATCTTCGAGCAGCGCATCGATCTGATGGGGCAGGAGACGGTGACCGAGACGGTCGCCGACATGCGCCACGAGGTCATCGATGACCTCGTCGCACGCCATATTCCCGAGAAGGCCTATCCGGAGCAGTGGGATGCCCAGGGCCTGCGCGAAGCGATCCAGCAGACCCTCAATCTCGAGCTGCCGATCGAGGATTGGGCCAAGGAAGAGGGCATCGCCGACGACGAGGTGCGCGAACGCATCACCCGCGCCGCCGACGAGCAAGCCGCCCAGCGGGCGGTCCGCTTCACTCCCGAAATCATGCGCCAGGTCGAGAAGGCGGTGCTTCTGCAGACCCTCGATCACCTGTGGCGCGAGCATCTGGTCATGCTCGACCACCTCCGCCAGGTGGTCGGCTTCCGCGGCTACGCCCAACGCGATCCGCTCAACGAATACAAGACCGAGGCCTTCGAGCTGTTCCAGGCGATGCTGTCGCGGCTGCGCGAGGTGGTGACCAGCCAGCTGATGCGCGTCGAGATCGTTCAGCGCCCGCCGCCGCTCGCTCCGGAAGAAGACTTCGCCACCCTCGAGGAGAGCCATGTCGACCCGCTGACCGGCGAAAACGAGATAGCGCCCGGAATGAACCCGGCCCAGGCTCAGCCGTTGCGCAACGGCCGTGTTGCGACCGCCCAGATCGACCCCAAGGATCCCTCCACCTGGGGCAAGGTCCAGCGGAACGCACAATGCCCGTGCGGCTCCGGCAAGAAATACAAGCACTGCCACGGCCGCTTCGCCTGACCGCCGATGGCGCGCCGGCGGCTGCTCGTCGTCGTCAATCCCAACGCTTCGCGCGCCGGCCATAACCTCGGCGGCACCCTCGCCGCACTTTTCTCGGCGGGGTTCTCCATCGACCTCCGCCACAGCGACGATCGGCAATCGCTGGCGCGTCTGATCCGCGCCGAGGGCCCTGCCGCCGACGCGATTCTGATCGGCGGCGGCGACGGCACCGTGAACGGCGCGCTTCCCGCTCTGATCGAGGCGCAGAAGCCAGTGGGCATCCTGCCGCTGGGGACCGCCAACGATCTGGCGCGTTCACTCAAGATCCCGGCCGACCCGGTCGGAGCGGCCCGCGCCATCGTCTCGGGTCGACTCCGCGATATCGACGTTGGACGCGTCAACGACGTTCTCTTCCTCAATGTCGCCAGCATCGGCCTTTCCGTCGCGGTCGCCGAGCGGCAGGACCCGGATCTGAAACGCCAGCTCGGAGCGCTGAGCTATGTTGTGGCGGCGGTGAAGACGCTGGGCGACGCCGAGCGCTTTCAGGCGGCGATCCTGTGCGGCGACCGTCGCGAAACCGTCACCGCCTACCAGATCGCCGTCGGCAACGGTATCTACTACGGCGGCGGCATGCGGATCGCTCCCGATGCCGCCATCGACGACGGCCTCCTGGACATCTATGCGATCGAAACGGCTTCGATCCCGGACCTCATCGCATTGGCCCCCGCCTTCCTTGACGGGAGTTTGGGCGAACGCGACGACGTCAAGGTTTTCCGGGGAAGAACCGCGCGGATCGAGACCGAGACCCCGATGCCGGTCAATACCGACGGCGAGGTGACCACCGCCACCCCGGCCGACTTCTCCCTCGTCCGCTCGGCGCTGCGGGTTTACGCCCCGCGATAGATTCTCCATCGTCCGCCTGCCATCGACGCCCGGCGCTCGCTGCGATACCGATAGTCGCACGCCGGACGGACGAGGCAGCCCAAGAAGCAAGGCGGCATGACGACCGACACCATCATTCTGTTCGCCATCTTCATCGCCGTCTTCGCTTTGATGATATGGGGGCGCTTCCGCTACGATCTCGTCGCCTTCGCCGCCCTGATCGTCGCCGCGATCCTCGGCGTCGTCCCGCCCGGCGAGGTCTTTTCGGGGTTCGGCCATCCGGCGACGGTGATCGTCGCGATCGTGCTGGTCATCTCGCGCGGCCTGGTCAATTCCGGCGCCGTCAACTGGATCACCCGCATCGTCGTCGATACCGGCCGCAGCCTCAGCCGTCACATCGCCTTGATGGCGACCATCGGCGCCGCGCTGTCGGCCTTCATGAACAACGTCGCCGCGCTCGCGCTGCTGATGCCGGTCGAGCTCTCGGCCTCCGCCAAGGCGGGACGCAATCCCGCCCTCAGCCTCATGCCGCTCGCCTTCGCCACCATCCTCGGCGGCATGGTGACGCTGATCGGCACGCCGCCCAACATCATCGTCGCCGCCTATCGCGGCGAAGCGCTCGGCGAGAGCTTCGGCATGTTCTCCTTCACGCCGGTCGGCCTGATCTGCGCCGTCGTCGGGGTCGCCTATGTCGCCATCCTCGGCTGGAGGCTGATCCCGGTACGTCACCCGGAGAAGGCGCCGACCGCCGATCTGCGCGACATCCACGGCTATGTCGCCGAGCTGGCCTTCCGCGCCACCTCGCCGGCGATCGGCCGCAAGGTCGCCGACCTCGACGAGGCGGCGGTCGAAGCCGGCGTGGCCGTGCTTGGCCTCGTCCGCGGCGGCCGCCGTCTGCCGGGGAGCGCCCGCGAGGCCGAGATTCGCGAGGGCGACCTGCTTGTCGTCGACGGCCCGGTCGAGGCGATCGACGCGTTGGTCGGAGCGCTGAAGCTCGACTTCCCGGCGCGCGGCCGTATCGAGGAAGGCGGCAATCCCGACCTCGCCTTGCTGGAGGTGGTCGTGCCGCGCGATTCGCGCCTTGACGGACGCTCGGCGGGCGCGGTGGGTCTCAATCGGCACACCGCAGTCGCCCTGCTTGGCATCTCGCGGCAAGGGCGGCGATTTCGCGAGCGCGTCCGGCAACTCCCGGTGCGCGCCGGCGATGTGCTCCTCCTGATCGGCCCGCCCGATCGGCTCGGCGAGGCTGCGACCTGGCTACGCGCGCTGCCGCTGGCCGACCGCGGCCTCGGCGTCACCCAGCACAATCGCGCCGCCCTGGCGATCGGCGTCTTCGCCGCGGCTGTCGTTCTGGCGAGCGTCGGCCTTGTCTATCTTCCCGTAGCCCTCGCCGCGGTCGTCGGCATTTACGTGATCTTCGACATCGTGCCGCTCCGCCAGCTCTATGACGAGGTGGAATGGCCGGTCGTCATCCTGCTCGGCTCGATGATCCCGCTCGGCATGGCCCTCGAATCGTCGGGCGGCACCGCGCTGATCGCGCGCGGAATCGTCGACCTTGCCTCCGGCTTGCCGCCATGGGCGGTGCTTACCGTCCTGATGGTCGTGGTGATGACGCTCTCCGACGTCCTCAACAACACCGCCACCGCCGTCATCGGGGCGCCGATCGCGCTGGATATCGCCGAGCGCCTCGGCACCAGCGCCGATCCCTTTTTGATGGGGGTGGCGGTCGCCTCGTCCTGCGCCTTCCTCACCCCGATCGGCCACAAGAACAACACCCTCATCCTCGGACCGGGCGGCTATGCGTTTGGCGATTATTGGCGGATGGGCCTGCCGCTGGAACTGATCATCCTTGCGGTCGGGGTCCCGGCGATCCTGGTGTTCTGGCCTTTGTAGAGGCCGGATCGTCAGTTGGCCTCGGTCGATCCGAGCGTCGGCGGCAGGATCTCGGTTCCGCCGGCCATGGTCGGCGTGTCATCGGGCCACATGAATTTGCGGTTGACGACCTTGCCGACCTTGGGCGCGTTCGTGGTTGTGCCGGTGGCTGCCGGCATCTCGTCGGCGACGTCGAGAATCGAATCCGGCGACGCCGGCGACGCTTTCGCGGCCGGCTTCGGCGTGGGAGCCGAAGCCGCGGGCGGCGGCGATCCGTTCGCCGTGGCCACTTTTTCAGGCTTGCCGCGCGGTGCCGGCGTCGAGACGGGCGTCGCCGCGGCACTGGTATCGGGCGGCACGGGCGTCGCCGCCGGTGCGGCGCCTTCCGCCTTCTTGCTGTCGTGTCCGAGCAGGCGGTCGAGGAGGGACGGCTTCGCGGCCTGCTCGGCCTGCTTCTCCGCCTCGGCGGCGCGCTCCTCGGCGAGCTTCTGGTTCTGCGCAGCGAGCTTCGCGGCGTCCGCGTCGATCTTGGTGGCGGTCACCGTCATCTTCTGGTCGTCGGCGGCTTCCTTGGCGGCGACGGCCGTGGCGATCCATTCGGGCACCTGATAGGCGGGACAGGCTCCGCTGGCGTTGAAGGTTGCGCCGCCGGCATCGGCGTCGAAGACGTAGCGCTTGTCGCACACGTCGACCTTGGGCGGCATATGCGTCACCTCGAAATGGTCGTAGCCGACCTTCAGCATCTTCCAGAAGTCCATGTTGGCGTCGCCGCGATGCTTGGCCATGTTCTCCGGCGTCATGCGGAAGGGAAAGGCCTCGATCTGGAAGGACCGCTGCCCGCCTTTGAAAGCGTCGCGCGCCAACGCGAAGATCTCGCCCGCCGCGTCGTCGGTCATCGAGTAGCAGCCGGCCGACGAGCATGCTCCGTGCACCATCAGGTTGGAGCCGCTGCGACCGTAGGCCCGGTCGAAAGCGTTGGGAAAGCCGATGTTGAAGGAGAGGTAATAGTTCGACTGCGGGTTCATCTGGGCCGGCGTGACGGTGTAGAAGCCTTCCGGCGCTTGGCGATCGCCTTCCCTGACCTTCGGACCGAGAACGCCCGACCACTTGCAGATCGAATAGGTCTTGAGGAGCGCGTATCGCCCGTCGGTGCGCGCCTTCCACACCTCCAGTTCCGATTCCTCCTTGAAGATGCGGACGAGGATCGGCGAGGTCTCCTTCATGCCCTTTTGCTGCATGTCGCCGACCAGCTTGTAGGAAACCGGCCGGATATCCTTGGGAAGCGTCGATTCCTGGCACGCGGCGAGCAGCAGCGCGGCGCAGCCGATGGCGGCCACCCTCCTCGATGCACAAAAGTCACGGATCGCCATTACCGTCCCCTGAACAGCCCGGTCTTGGCCGGCGCTCCCCGCCCGTTCCGACGAGTCCTACGCACGCAATCTTGCTGGGTGGTTACCACCCCTGAATCGCCAAGCGTTTGATCAGTTTTAGCGGGCTTGACGGCAAGAGCAAGGCAAGCGCCCCCCTCCGCTTCATCAAAGCGAGCGGCCGATTGCCAGGTATTTCTCGCGGCGCTGCCGGCGGACTTCGTCCGGCGGCAGGTTGTCGAGCGCCGCAAACGCCTGTCTGATCGCCTCCCCGGTCGCCTTGATCGTCGCCTCGCGCCCGCGGTGGGCCCCACCCACCGGTTCCTCGACGATGGCATCGATGATGCCGAACCGGGACAGGTCCTGCGCGGTGATTCGCATCGCCGTCGCGGCGTCCTGCGCCCGGCTCGAATCATGCCAGAGGATCGAGGCCGAGGCTTCCGGCGATGCCACGGTATAGATCGCGTGTTCGAGCATCAGCACCTTGTTGGCGGTGGCGATCGCCACCGCGCCGCCGGACCCGCCCTCGCCGATGATCACGGCCACGTTGGGGACACCCAGCCCGAGGCAGGTTTCGGTCGAACGGGCGATGGCTTCGGCCTGGCCGCGCTCCTCGGCCCCGACGCCCGGATAGGCGCCGGCGGTATCGACCAAGGCGAGCACCGGCACCGAGAAACGATCGGCCATTTTCATGATGCGCACCGCCTTGCGGTAGCCCTCCGGCCGCGCCATGCCGAAATTGTGCTTGAGGCGGGCTTCGGTATCGGAACCCTTCTCATGGCCGATGACGGCGACGCCTCGTCCGCCGAACCGGCCGAGGCCGGCGACGATCGCCGCATCCTCGGCAAACTTCCGGTCGCCGGCGAGCGGGGTGAAATCCTCGATCAGTTCGGTCGCATAATCGAGGAAATGCGGCCGATCGGGATGGCGCGCCACCTGGGTCTTCTGCCACGGGGTCAGCTTGGCGTAGATCTCGGCGAGCGCCTGATCGGCCTTCGCCTCGAGGCGGGACACCTCGTCATTGATGGCAACCGCGTCGCCCCGGTCGCTCAGCGAGCGCAGTTCCTGCACCTTGCCCTGCAGGTCGGCGACCGGCTTTTCAAAATCGAGATAAGTACGCATCCGGGTCCAAGAAAACGCCAAAATCGCCGGTTTTGCCGCCTGCGGCGAAGCGGGCGGCAAACTGGCCTTACGATTCGGTCAAGTCAAGGGAAGCCGTCGCGTCTTGCTTACCGGCGTCTTTGCCCAGCGGATGATGCTCGACGACGAAGGCCCGCAGCCGTTCTTCCAGGACGTGGGTGTAAATCTGGGTCGTCGAGATGTCGGCGTGACCGAGGAGTTGCTGCACCACGCGGAGATCGGCGCCGTTCTGGAGGAGGTGGCTGGCGAAGGCGTGGCGAAGGACATGGGGCGATATTTTTGCCGCCGAAATCCCGATCGAAGCCGCCAACGCCTTGAGATCGCGGGCAAATGCCTGACGGGTCAGATGCCCGCTTTCGCCGAAGGAAGGAAACAGCCATGGATCGGCAGGAAGCTCGCCGTCCTGCCGGGCGGCGAGATACGCGTTGGTCGCCGCCCGGGCGCGGTCGGTGAGCGGGACGATGCGCTCATGCCCCCCCTTGCCGCGGATGACGAAATAGCGCGCCTGGCCGCGCACCACGGCGGCCGGCAGCGCCACCAGCTCCGAGACCCGGAGCCCGGTGGCGTAGATCAGTTCGAGGAGCGCGTGGAGTCGCGCCGCCCTCGCCCGCCCAGCGGCGGAGAGACCTTCGCGCCGGGCGGCGGAGGCGGCCGCTTCGATCAGCCGGTCGACTTCGGCTTCGCTGAGGACCTTCGGCAGCCGCGCCTGCTGCCGCGGCCCGTCGACCGTGCCGGAAGGGTCGTCGTCCCGCACCCCCTCGCCGAACAGGAACCGATGGAACTGACGGACCGCCGAGAGCCGCCGTGCCACGCTCGGCGCGGCAAAGCCGCGACTGTCGAGATCGGCGAGATAGGCGCGCACCTGGTCGGTTCCGGCGCGTTCGAAGCCCGACCCGCGGCCCGCCAGGTACCGGCCGTAGTCATCGAGATCGCGACGATAGGCGGCGAGCGTATTGGCCGACGCGCCGCGCTCGGCACTCATCATCTCGAGGAAGGCTTCGACGTGATGGGCGCCCGTCCGCGCCGACCGGGCCTTGCTCATTCCGCCGCCGTCCCGTCGCCCTGCGCCGGCGGCTGCTCGACGGGAGACGGCGCCGGCTTGGCGATCGGCACGGGATTGAGCTTGTCCGCCGGTATCCGCACCGTCATTTCGCGGCTGTTCGGCTCGACGAAATTGGCGAGATAGAACATCGCCGCGCCGACAAGCGCGGCGAGCACCGCAACGGTAATGACAAATCGGATGATCGTTGGCATTGCGGTTCCCGGTCGCCGGCGAAGCGAAAGCCGAGTGAAAGGCCGCACACAGTCCGCCGCACTCCCCTGTTTTCGTCCAGTCGGGCGGGCGATTCAAGCCCGCTGGCCCCGATTGCCTTGACAGCACGCCTGGAAAACGGCTCTAGCTGCGGACTCCAGTGCCACGGAAGACACAGGATTGACTCGGCGACGCGATCCGAAGCGCGACACCATCACCGAATCCCTCGAAGCCCGTGTCGCGCGGCTCCTCGACGGCCGCACCATTGCCATGGTCGGGATGATGGGTGCCGGGAAATCCTCGGTCGGCAGGCGCCTTGCGGCACGCCTCGGCTTGCCCTTCGTCGACGCGGACGCCGAGATCGAGGAGGCGGCGAATGCCACCATCACCGAGATTTTCGAGCAGCACGGCGAAGCGTATTTCCGCGACGGCGAACGCCGCGTGATCCAGCGGCTCCTCGACGGAGAACCGAAGGTGCTGGCGACCGGCGGCGGCGCCTTCATCCAGCCCGAAACGCGAGCCGCGATTCGCGCCGGCGCCATATCGATCTGGCTTAAGGCCGACCGCGACCTGATTCTGGCTCGGGTGAAGCGCCGGTCGACCCGACCGCTTCTGAAGACCGCCGATCCGGCGGCCGTGGTCGATCAGCTCATCGCGGCGCGCGACCCGGTCTACGCCGAGGCCGACATCCAAATCCAGTCGCGGGATATTGCCCACGACGCGGTAATCGACGACATTTTTGTCGCGCTGGACGATTATCTCGGCCGTCACACCGCCGAAAGGGTCGAGGGATGAGGGAAACCCTGGCAGAGCCCGGTCACCGGTCGACAACGACGATCCCGGTCAAGCTCGGCGATCGCTCCTATGACATCATCATTGGCCGCGACATCATCGACACGGCGGGGACGCAGATTTCCCGGCGGCTGCCCGGAGCGCGCCTGGCGATCGTGACCGACGCAACGGTTGCCGATCTTCATCTCAAGACGCTGGCGCGGAGCCTCAACGAGGCCGGCCTCAACCATGTTCAGGTCGTCGTCAAGCCTGGTGAGGCATCGAAGAGCTTTGCGACGCTGGAGACCGTGATCGACGGTCTGCTCGCCGCCCGCCTGGAACGCGGCGACGCCGTCGTGGCGTTCGGCGGCGGCGTGGTCGGCGACCTCGCCGGCTTCGCCGCCGGAATCGTGCTCCGCGGCATCCATCTGATCCAGATCCCGACGACATTGCTCGCTCAGGTCAACTCCTCCGTCGGCGGCAAGACTGGGATCAACACCGCGCGTGGCAAGAACCTTGTCGGCCTTTTCCATCAGCCCGATCTCGTCCTTGCCGATGCCGGCATCCTGGATTCGCTACCGGCCCGCATCTTCAATGCCGGCTACGCCGAGGTGGCGAAATACGCTTTGATCCGCGATGTGGAGTTCTTCGCCTGGCTCGAGACCAACTGGCGGGCGGTGTCCGCCGGCTGGCCCGAGCGCGAGAAAGCCATTGCGGTCGCCTGCCAGGGCAAGGCCGACATCGTCTCGGCCGACGAGCGCGAGAAAGGCGAACGCGCGCTCCTCAATCTCGGTCACACGTTCGGCCATGCGCTCGAGGCGGTGACCGGCTATTCGGACCGCCTGCTGCACGGTGAAGCGGTAGCGATCGGCATCGTGCTCGCCCACGACTTCTCCTTCCGTCTCGGGCTTTGTTCGCTGGAGGACAGCCGCCGGGTCGAGGCCCATTTCACCGAGGTCGGACTGCCGACGCGGTTCGGCGGCATCCCGGGCGATATTCCCGGCGCCGAAACGCTGATGGACCACATCGCCCAGGACAAGAAAGTGAAACGGGGCCAGCTTACGCTCATCCTGACCCGCGGCATCGGCGAGGCGTTCATCGCCGACGACATACCGGGCGAGCGGATCAAGGAATTCCTCGAGGAGCAACTGTCGACATGACCATCTGGCTGATCGCCGTGGCGGTCGTCGTTCTGGTCGCCGCGTCGGCATTCTTCTCCGGTTCCGAGACGGCGCTGACCGCCGCCTCGCGAGCCCGCATTCTGCAACTCGAGCGGTCGGGCGACCGCCGCGCCACGATCGTCGGGCGGCTGATTGCCGATCGCGAGAAGCTGATCGGCGCGATCCTCCTCGGCAACAACGTCGTCAACATTCTCGCCTCGGCGCTGGCGACCAGCGCGCTGCTCACTTTGTTCGGCCAGGCGGGCGTCGCCTACGCCACCATCGTGATGACCTTCATCGTTCTGGTCTTCGGCGAACTCCTGCCGAAGACCCTGGCGATCGGCAATCCCGACCGCGCCGCCAGGGCGACGGCGCCGGCGTTGAGCGTGGTCGTGGCGATCCTGTCGCCGGTGGTCGCCGCGGTGCAGGTCCTTATCCGCGCCATCCTTCGGCTGATCGGCTGGAATGCGTCGGAGGGAAAGGCGATCCTGTCGGCGGCCGATGAAATCCGCGGCCAGGTCGACCTCCTCCACGCCGAGGGCAGCGTCGTCAAGGCGGAACGCGACCGGCTCGGCGGCCTCCTCGATCTCGGCGAGCTCGACGTTTCCGACGTCATGGTCCACCGCACCGCCATGCACTCCGTCAACGCGGCCGAGCCGCCCGACAAGATCGTCGAGGACATTCTCGCCAGCCCTTACACCCGGGTGCCGATCTGGGAAGGCGAGCCGGAGAACATCATCGGCATCGTCCATGCCAAGGACCTGCTCCGCATCCTCAAGACCGCCGGCACCGACATGAGCAAGGTCGATATCCATGCCGTCGCCAAGAAGCCGTGGTTCGTTCCCGACACCACCTCGCTGAACGACCAGCTCAGCGCCTTTCTCAAGCGCAAGGCGCATTTCGCCCTCGTGGTCGACGAATATGGCGAGGTCCAGGGCCTCATCACGCTGGAGGACATCCTCGAGGAGATCGTCGGCGAGATCGCCGACGAGCACGACATCGAGCTGCAGGGCGTCCGGCCGCAGCCGGACGGGTCGGTCAATGTCGACGGCTCGGTGCCGATCCGCGATCTCAACCGGGCGATGGACTGGAACCTGCCCGACGAGGAAGCCACCACCATCGCCGGCCTGGTCATTCACGAGGCGCGGATCATCCCCGAGCCGGGCCAGGCCTTCACCTTCCACGGCTTCCGCTTCCAGGTCTTGAGAAAGAGCCGGAACCGCATCACCGCGCTCCGCATCACGCCCCTCGACCGCCTGCCGAAGACGGCTTAGGCGCCGGAAGCGTCACGCCTCTTCGTGCCAAGCCAACGAAATTCGGCCGCAATCGGCGGTTTCCTTGGTGTTCCTCTGCAGCGGGGCGACCGAATGGATTTTGACCTTCTGATCATCGGCGCGAGCTTTGCCGGCCTGGCGGCGGCAAAGACGGCCGCCTGCCGCGGCCTGCGGGTCGCGGTGCTTGACGCCAAGCGCGAGCCTGGAGCGCGCGTCCACACCACCGGCATCCTCGTCCGCGAAGCGATCGAGGAGATCGACATTCCTTCGCGGCTGACCCGCCGCATCCCGGGCGTCCGGCTCTATGCGCCGAATCTGAGAAGCGCCGACCTGTTCTCTCCCGGCTACGCCTTTTTCACTACCCGTACGGCCGACCTCCTCCGCTGGATGGCGGACGAGGCGCGGCAGGCCGGCGCCCATATCCTCTGCGGCCTTCGCTTCGACGGCGCGACGCGGGTGGACAGTATGATCCGCCTTCACGACATCGATCTGGGGGCCCGCTACCTGATCGGCGCCGACGGCGCTCGCTCGCGGGTCGCTCAGAGCTTCGGGCTGTCGGAGAACCGGCAATTCCTCACCGGCGTCGAGGTCGAGTTCGAACCTGGCGATAGCCTCGATCCGCGCTTTCTCCACTGCTTCCTCGATTCGCGGCTGGCCCCCGGCTACCTCGCCTGGGCGGCGACGGGGCCGGACACCATCCAGGTCGGCCTCGCCGTCCGCGACGGAAGCCGGCCCGACCTTGCGGCCTTCCTTGCCCGAACCGAACCCCTTTTCGGCTGGTCCGCGATGAAGATCGTCGAGCGGCGAAGCGGCCTGATCCCCTGCGCCGGGCCGGTGCGTCGCTTTGCGGCGCCCGGTGTGATGCTGATCGGCGACGCCGCCGGCTGGGTGTCACCGCTGACCGGCGGCGGCATCCAACTCGCCCTCCGACACGGCCGGCGAGCCGCCTCGTTCGTCGCCGACCATTTGCTCTGCGGCGGGCCGGCTCCCGAAACGCGGCTCGTACGGGACATCCCTGCGTATGCGCTGAAGCGCGTCTTGCGCCGGGCTTTCGACCTCGCGCCGCCGGATATGCTGACGAACCTCGCCCTGTCCACGACCGCAATGCGCAGGATCGCCGAGCTCATCTACTTTCATCGGCGCGATACCCACGGCGTCGGTCGTGAGAGCTACCGCCGCTGGCTCGAAGCCGAATATCGCCCACCTGCGGTTGCTCGGGACCGCCCGACATAGGCCGCCGGCCGGCTTTTTCGAAAAGACGGCTCAGTCCGGCGCCTTCGCCTCGATCGCCAAGGCGTGCATGCCGCGCGCGAACTCCTCCGCCAGGGCCGCGTTGACCATCCGGTGGCTCTCGACGCGGCTCTTGCCACGGAAGGCCTCCGCCTCGATCCGCACCCGAAAGTGCGTGTCACCTTCCGGCCGATGATCGAGGTGGCCCTTGTGGAGATCGGATTCGTCGACCACATCTATGCGTGACGGACGAAAAGCCTCGGTTAACGTCCGTATGATCCTGTCTTCAGCGCCCATCGTCGTCAAAACGCCTCCAACCGGCGATCCGCTTCTTGTCGGCCACGCGCAGGCTGCGCATAATCCGCACCATGAACCTGAACTCCAAATATTTCGACCGCATCCGCATCAATCGCGATGGCCGGCGGTTCGAGACGGACGAGGCGCCCGTTTGCGAGTGGGGCGGCTGTCGGAATCCCGGCGGCTACCGCGCCCCCAAGGGACGGGAGCGGGAAGGCGAATACCACAATTTCTGCCTCGAACATGTCCGCGAATACAACAAATCCTACAACTACTTCGCCGGCATGGCCGACGATGACATCGCCGACTATCAGCGCTCCGCCTCGATCGGCCATCGGCCGACCTGGAACATCGGCGTGAGCCGCGACGGCGCCAGAACCGGCAGGCAGAGCTGGGCCGAGGCGTTTGGCGATCCCTTCGGCTTCTTCGGGGGTTCGTTGCATCGCGGCGCGGCCGATCCCGCCCCGCGGCGCCGGCCGCTGGGCAATTTCGAGCGCCGGTCGTTCGAAGCGCTCGATCTGGAAGGCACCGAGGACAGTATGCAGATCAAGGCCCGCTACAAAGAACTCGTCAAACGTCTGCATCCCGACGCCAATGGCGGCGACCGCAGCCTCGAGGACCGTTTGCGGGAAATCATTCAAGCCTATAATTACCTCAAATCCGCCGGCTATTGCTGACAAACCGGCAAGGGCTGCGCAGGGTTTCGTGGCCTGCGACGATCGGAAGTTCCCAATTCGCGGCGAGTTCCTATATAGAATTGGGCCAAATCTGCTGGTTTTGCGCCTCGATTTTCGGCAATCACAGCACCCGTAGACCCTTCTCGAACCGAAGGCGCCGGTCGGCGCCACGGGGGAATGATGATTGAAGCCATGGATGAACGGGCGCCGCTGCCCGACATGAAGATTTCCGTTCGCCAGGTTTTCGGGATCGACAGCGATCTCGAAGTGCCGGCCTATTCGACCGCCGAGGAGCATGTGCCGGACTTCGATCCGGACTACCTGTTCGATCGCGAGACGACGCTCGCCATCCTCGCCGGCTTCGCGCACAACCGCCGCGTCCTCGTCGCCGGCTATCACGGCACCGGCAAGTCGACCCACATCGAGCAGGTCGCCTGCCGCCTCAACTGGCCGTGCGTGCGCGTCAATCTCGACAGCCACATCAGCCGGATCGACCTGATCGGGCGTGACGCCATCGTCTTGAAGGACGGACAGCAGCTCACCGAGTTTCGCGACGGCATCCTGCCGTGGGCGCTGAAGCACAATATCGCGCTCTGCTTCGACGAATACGACGCCGGCCGGCCGGACGTGATGTTCGTCATCCAGCGCGTCCTCGAAGTGCAGGGCAAGCTGACGCTCCTCGACCAGAACAAGGTGATCCGGCCGCACGGCGCCTTCCGCCTCTTCGCCACCGCCAACACCGTCGGCCTCGGCGACACCTCCGGCCTCTATCACGGCACCCAGCAGATCAATCAGGGCCAGATGGACCGCTGGTCGATCGTCACCACGCTCAACTACCTGCCCCACGACAAGGAGGTCGACATCGTCGCCGCCAAGGCGCCCCATTACCGCGACCCGGCCGGCCGGGCGATCATCTCCAAGATGGTGCGCGTCGCCGACATGACGCGGAACGCCTTCATCAACGGCGACCTGTCGACGGTAATGAGCCCGCGGACGGTGATCACCTGGGCCGAGAATGCCGAGATCTTCGGTGACGTCGCCTTCGCCTTCCGCGTCACCTTCGTCAACAAATGCGACGAGCTCGAACGGCCGCTGGTCGCCGAGTTCTATCAGCGCTGCTTCAATGAGGAGCTGCCTCAGTCGTCGGCGAATGTCGTTCTGAGTTGAGAGTGCGGCCGTGGCCGGATCGAACGAGACACCGCGGACAAAGACCGGCGACGCCGGTGCCGAGCCGTTCAAGCGGGCGGTCGTCGGCTGCATGCGCGCCATTGCCGGCAATCCGGAGCTGGAGGTCACCTTCGCCGCCGACCGTCCGCTGCTCTCCGGCAACAAGGCGCGCCTGCCCGAGCCACCGCGCAAGCCCACCCGCGGCGACGTATCGGTGACCCGCGGCCTGGGTGATGCGATCGCCCTGCGGCTCGCCTGCCACGATGCGGCCGTCCACCGCGCCAACTCGCCCGAGGGCAAGAACGCCCGTGCCGTCTTCGATGCGGTCGAGCAGGCGCGCGTCGAGGCGCTGGGCGCGCTGAGGATGAGCGGCGTCGCCGACAATCTCGCCGCGATGCTGGAAGACCGCTACCACCGCGGCAACTATCACGAGGTGAGCGACCGCGCCGACGCGCCCCTGGAGGACGCGGTCGCCATGATCGTCCGCGAGCGCCTGACCGGCAACCCGCCGCCCGCCTCCAGCCGTAAGGTCGTCGACCTCTGGCGCGACTGGATCGAGGAGCGCGGCGGCGAGGATCTCGAGCGCCTGGGTGATTCGCTGGAGGATCAGAGCCGCTTCGCCCTCGCCCTTCGCGATCTCATCGCCTCGCTCGACATGGCCGACGAGCTCGGCGGCGAAACCGGCGAGGACGACGAGAACGACGGCGAGTCCGGCGACGCCGACGAGAACGACGGCACCTCGGAGGCGAGCGAGGCCGCCGACGCGTCGAGCCCGGACGATGTCGAGGCGGCCGCCGACGACGCCGACGCTGGCGAGGGCGAGGCGAGCGATGCCAATGCCGAGGAAATGATCGAGGACAGCGAGCTGTCCGACGCCCGCGAGACCGGCGAGGCGCGCCGCTCGGAGGCGCCGTTCTCCAACCTGCCGGCGATGATCGACTACCGCGCCTTCACCACCCGCTTTGACGAGGTGATCAAGGCCGAGGAGCTCTGCGACGTCGCCGAGCTCGATCGCCTGCGCGCCTATCTCGACAAGCAGCTTTCCAACCTGCAGGGCGCCGTCGGCCGGCTTGCCAACCGGCTGCAGCGCCGTCTGATGGCGCAGCAGAACCGGGCCTGGGAGTTCGACCTCGAGGAGGGGGTGATCGATGCCGCCCGGTTGTCGCGCGTCGTCATCGATCCGCTCCATCCGCTCTCCTTCAAGGCCGAGCGCGACACCGAGTTTCGCGATACCGTGGTGACGCTCCTCCTCGACAATTCCGGCTCGATGCGGGGCCGCCCGATCACGGTTGCCGCGACCTGCGCCGACATTCTGGCGCGGACCCTGGAGCGCTGCGGCGTCAAGGTCGAGATTCTCGGCTTCACCACCCGCGCCTGGAAGGGCGGCCAGTCGCGCGAAGCCTGGCTGCAGGCCGGCAAGCCGGCCAATCCCGGGCGGCTGAACGATCTCCGCCACATCGTCTACAAGGCCGCCGACGCCCCGTGGCGCCGCTCACGCCGCAATCTCGGCCTGATGATGCGCGAGGGTCTGCTCAAGGAGAACATCGACGGCGAGGCGCTCGCCTGGGCCCATTCGCGGCTGATCGTTCGCCCGGAGCAACGCAAGGTTCTCATGATGATCTCGGACGGCGCGCCGGTCGACGATTCCACCTTGTCGGTCAACCCCGGCAACTATCTGGAGCGCCATTTGCGCCACGTCATCGAGGAGATCGAGACCCGCTCGCCGATCGAACTGATCGCCATCGGCATCGGCCACGACGTGACCCGTTACTACCGCCGCGCGGTGACGATCGTCGACGCCGAGGAGCTTGCCGGCGCCATGACCGAGAAGCTTGCCGAGCTGTTCGCCGAACAGAGCCAACAGCCGGCGACCGGCGGCCGCTCGCGGCGCCAGGCCGCGGCGTGACGCCCGCCGCCCGCTGGCTCACCCGGGCCGCGATCGTAATCCTTGCGTATTCGACGGGAGGGAGCGACGCCGCCGAGCGACGCCTTCGCCCGATCGCGCTCGCCGCCACACCGATCGCCAGCTTCCTCCCCGCCTCGACCGAACAGCAATTCGGCCAGCTTGAATTTCGCGGCGGCCTCGAACTGACCTCGCCGGAGCGGCAATTCGGGTCGCTGTCCGGCCTCGACTTTTCCTCCGACGGCGAGACGCTCTACGCCGTCGCCGACACCGGACGGTGGTTCGCCGCGCGGCCGGTCGAAAAAGACGGACGCCTGGTCGGGCTGACCGATGCCCGCATGGGACCGATTCTGAACGGCGGTGGCGTACCGCTCTCCAGCAAGGCCTGGGGCGACGCCGAGGCCCTGCGCATCGTCCGTTCCGGCGGTCACGATGAAGCGCTCGTCACGTTCGAGGAGGTCAACGATCTCCGCCAGTTCGCCGGCGACCCATTCGTCCTTGCCGGCTCCCGCCCGGTCGATCTGCCGCGTGCCGTCGCCGGGATCAGCCGTGACCGCGGGCTGGAAGCCCTGGCCGTGGCGCGCCCCTCCGGTCCGCTTGCCGGGGCGACGGTCCTGATCGCCGAACGCTCGCTCGATGCGCACGGCAATCATCGCGGCTGGATCGTCGGTGGCCCCCGCGCCGGCACGTTTTCGCTGAAGAGAACCGCCAATTACGACGTCACCGATGCGGTCTTTCTTCCCGACGGCGCCCTGCTCGTCCTCGAACGCAGCCTTCTACTGCCGCTGGGATTCGGCATGCGCATCCGCCGTATCGCCGAAGCCGACCTCGCGCCCGGCGCATTGGTCGACGGCGAGGTTCTGATCGAGGCCGATTTCCGCTACCAGATCGACAACATGGAAGGCCTTGCGGTTCGCACCAACGCGGCCGGCGAGACGATCGTCGCGATCGTCTCCGACAACAATGGGAGCCTCCTGCAGCGGACCTTGCTGCTTTATTTTGCTTTGGTGCCGCCCGGCGGTGCGCTCACGCCTACCGCGACAGCGCAGTGACCGCGCCCGCCCCGAAGCTCACCGGAAAGATGTCAGGCGGGCTGCTCGCCGGCGACGCGCTTTTCGATCTGGCGCTTGAGGCGCTTGGCGTTGGTTGAAAGCTGGCTGTCGCGCGCGGCGAGCAGAAACTTGTCGAGTCCGCCGCGGTGCTCGACCGAGCGAAGCGCGTTGGCGCTGATCCGCAGCCGCACCCGCCGCCCGAGCGCGTCGCTCAGCAGCGTCACCTGGTTGAGATTGGGCAGGAAACGCCGCGGCGTCTTGTTGTTCGCGTGGCTGACATTGTTGCCGGTCTGGACCGCCTTGCCGGTCAATTCGCAGCGGCGCGCCATATGAAAAATCCTCTCGTTCCCGCAGGCCCCTCGCCCATCGACGGGAGGCATGTCAAGCCTTTGTGGAAAGCGGCAATCCTATAGAGAGCCGAGTTGCAAGCGTCAAGGCAAACACAGACCGGTGACGCGCCCGGCGAATTCCCTTACAAAGAGATCGTTAACCATTCGCATTCACAAACTGTCAACAGGACTGCCGGGGCGGCCGGTAGGCGTGCCACAGTGACAGCGATGAGCGGCCCGCATCGACTTGTTGGAAGGCGAGCCCGGCTTTTCGCCGGCCTCGGGGCGACGGCGCTGGCACTGATTTCCGCGCCGTCGGATCTGCGCGCCCTCGAACTCAACGACGCTGAAGGCGACCTACGCCATCTCTCTCGGCCCGGCGGTGATCGGCCACGCCACGGCGGAGAGCCGTTTCTCCGGCGACAGCTACGTTGCGGCGATCACCGGTTCGACGGGTGGTCTGTCCCGGCTGGTGTCCGATGCCAGCGCCCGCCTGTCGGGCGCGGGCCACATCCTCGGCAAGACGGTGCTGCCCTCGTCGTTCAATCTCGAGACGATCGAACAGGGCTTCGGTACGCATGTCAGAATGGCGATGAAGGGCGGTGCGGTGACCGACGTGGTGGCGGTGCCGAGGCTGGCGGCGGCGGCCGACCGTGTCCCGATCACGCCGCGCCACAAGATGGGGGTCGTCGATCCGCTGAGCGCTTTTCTCGTGCCGCTCGACCATCCCGGCGTTCCGTCCGGACGGGTCGCCTGCGACCGCACCGTCAAGGTGTTCGACGGCTGGACCCGCTTCGATGTCCAGCTCTTCTACAAGGGAACGACGGCGGTCGATGGCGGCGACGACACCTATGCCGGCCGGATCATCGTCTGCGGCGCGCGGTACGTACCGGTTGCCGGTCACCGAGCCGGCGAGGTTTCTCAAAACGATCTGGTCGGCAATGATCGGCTCGAGGTCTGGCTGGCGCCCGTGAAGAACACCATGCTGTTGGTCCCGTTTCGCATCGTGATCGGCACCCGGTGGGGCGATCTCGTCGTCGCCGCGACGCGGTTCACAACCGACGCCAGCCAGGAGCGGGCGTCGTTGCAGTAATCACCGTTGCGATTTCCCCGCTATCAACAGGATCGCATGTTTCCGTTGCCCTATTTCCGCCGCAGTCTTGCTAAGCGAGATCGAAATCAAAGGGCCTTGACGCTGGATTCCACATTTAGGGGGTCCGACAGGCCGCGCGGGCAGATGTCGTAGTGAACGGAGCGAGAAAAGACCCGAGTCAGCGATTCGGACTGGTTTTGTTCCAAACTCGTTCGCCTGTAAGGCATTCAAACAAAAAACCTTCCGGCGTTGGCCGCCCATCTGTGTTACACCCGCTGAGGGGCAGGCTTTGAGCGGGCAACTGGCAGGAACGGAGCCCTCACAGGCAACATGAGCTTGGCGTCGACACCAGGCGCCGCCTCGGGCGGCGGGCGTAATCTGGTCGCGGTCCTCGGGCCAACCAACACCGGCAAGACCCATCTCGCCATCGAGCGGATGCTCGGCCACCAATCCGGGTTGATCGGGCTTCCCCTCCGCCTGCTGGCGGCGGAGGTCTACAACCGCGTGGTGGAGCGAGTAGGGCCGGACAAGGTGGCGCTGATCACCGGCGAGGAGCGCATCATCCCGGCCGAGCCGCGCTATCGCGTTTGCACCGTCGAGGCGATGCCCCTCGTCGAGAGCGACGCGGCATTTCTCGCCATCGACGAGATCCAGCTCGCCGGCGACCTGGAGCGGGGCCACGTCTTCACCGACCGCATGCTGCACCTGCGCGGTCGCGACGAGACGCTGCTTCTCGGCGCGGCGACGATGCGCGGCATCGTCGAGAAGCTGTTCCCCGGGGCGAATGTCGTCACCCGGCCGCGCATGTCGTTTCTCAGCTATTCCGGCTCGAAGAAGATCACCCGGCTGCCGCGCCGCGCCGCCGTCGTCGCCTTCTCGGCCGAGGACGTTTACGCCATCGCCGAATTGATCCGCCGCCAGCGGGGAGGTGCCGCCGTCGTTCTCGGCTCGTTGAGCCCACGGGCGCGAAATGCCCAGGTCGAACTGTTCCAATCCGGCGACGTCGACTTCCTCGTTGCCACCGACGCCATCGGCATGGGCCTCAACCTCGACGTCGATCACGTCGCTTTCGCCTCCAACCGCAAGTTCGACGGCTTCCAGTTCCGACCGTTGACGGCGGCGGAGCTTGGCCAGATTGCCGGACGGGCCGGGCGTCATATGCGCGACGGCACCTTCGGCGTCACCGGTCGGGTCGATCCGCTGCCCGATGAACTCGTCGCCGCGCTGGAGAGCCACGAGTTCGACGCGGTGAAGACGGTGCAATGGCGCAATCGCGACCTCGACTTTTCCTCGCTCAACGACCTCAAGGCGAGCCTCGACCGGCCGCCGCCCCACGAGGCCCTGACCAAGGCGCCGCCAACGGTCGATGTCTGTGTCCTCGACGCGGTCGCCAAAGAACCCTCCGTCGGCGACGCCGCCGACACCCCCGCCACCGTTTCGCTGCTCTGGGACGTCTGTCAGGTTCCCGACTATCGCAAGATCGCTCCGGCCAATCATGCCGAGCTGGTGACGACGATCTTCGGCTTCCTCGTCCGCGACGGCCGGATCGACGACGACTGGTTTGCCCGCCAGGTTGCTTACGCCGACCATACCGAGGGCGACATCGACACCCTCGCCAACCGCATCGCTCACATCCGCACCTGGACCTTCGCCGCCAACCGGTCGCAATGGCTCGCCGATCCGCGCCATTGGCAGGAGCGGACGCGCGCGATAGAGGATCGCCTGTCCGACGCGCTGCACGAGCGTCTCACCGCCCGTTTCGTCGATCGGCGGACCAGCGTTCTCCTGAGACGGCTGAAAGAGAAGACGATGCTCGAAGCCGAAATCACGCCCGCCGGGGACGTGCTGGTCGAGGGGCAGCATGTCGGCACGCTTTCCGGATTCCGCTTCGCCGCCGATGCCGGCGCCGACGGGCCCGACGCCAAGGCGCTCCGCGCCGCCGCGGTCAGGGCGCTTGCCGGCGAGATTGCCACGCGCGCCGAGCGGGTCGCCGCCGCCGCCAATTCCGACTTTGTGCTCGCCGGCGACGGAACGCTGCGCTGGCAGGGTGCCGCGATCGCCAAGCTTGCCGAAGGCGACGATCTGCTGCGGCCGCGCTTCATTCTCCTCGCCGACGAAGCGCTGACGCCTGCCTCGCGCGAACGCGTGCAGACCAGGATCGACCTCTGGCTGGCGACCCGCACGGGGGAACTGCTCAAGCCGCTCTTCGACCTTCGCGGCGCCGAAAGCCTGGTGCCGGCCGCCCGCGGCATCGCCTTTCGGCTGGCCGAAGGCTTCGGCATCATCGATCGCGCCGAAGTCGCCGAGGACGTGCGCGGCTTGGCGCAGGATGCCCGCGCCGCAATGCGCTCGCTCGGCGTGCGCTTCGGCGCCTACCACATCTACGTCCCGCAACTGTTGAAGCCCGCCCCGAGCGCGATGCTCGCCACCCTGTGGGCGCTGAAGAATGGGGGCCTGGAAGAAGCCGGCGGGCTGACGACGCTGGCCGCTTCGGGCCGAACCAGCGTTCCCGTCGATCCCGCCATCTCGCGCGATCTCTACCAGGTGGTGGGCTTTCGGGTCGCCGGCGACCGGGCGGTTCGGGTGGACATTCTCGAACGGCTGGCGGATCTCATCCGTCCGCTGCTCGCCTGGCGACCGTCGCCGCAGGCGGCCGAAGCGCCGGTCGGGGCGGTGGTGGGCGGCGGGTTCACCGTTACCGTCGCCATGACCTCGCTGCTCGGCTGTTCCGGCGACGATCTCGCGTCGGTGCTTCGCGCCATCGGATACCGCATGGAGCGGAAGCCGGCACCCTCGGCACCAACTGGCCCGGAACCGGCCAGCGCCGAAGCTGCCGGGCCTGACGAGGAGTCGCCGGTAGCGGCACCTCCGGACTCCGCCGAGACCATGGAGACCGCCACGCCGGCCGCCGAGGAGGCGCCCGAAGCGGTGGCCACCGCCGACACCACGCCGGACGAGTTGCCGACTGAAGCCGGGGAAGCCGTCGCGTCGTCGGACGAAGCCGCCAGCGCCGAGCCGGCGGAGGCCGCACTTCACGAAGCGCCGGCTTTCATCGAGATCTGGCGCCCGCAACGCTCTGGCCGGGCCGGCGGCCGGCGCATCGATCGCGACAAGCAGCCCGCTCGGCCGCGTCCTCGCCGCGCCAAGCAAGCCCGTCCGCCCGATGACAAGGCCAACGGCCAGGAAGCCGGCGCGCCCAACAAGCCCGCCAGGCCTCGCATGGCGCGCGATGGCGGTCGCGACGGCGGCCAGCGGCCGCCTCGGCCGGCGGCGGACCGTCAGAAGCCGGCCGACCCGAACTCGCCCTTCGCGGCACTCGCCGCTTTGAAGGCGGAGCTCGAGGCACGGGAGCGCGACCGCTAAGGCGCTGCATGACCGTCACCGACGAGGCTCGCCGCCGCATCGACAAATGGCTGTGGTTTGCCCGCCTGGCAAAGACGCGCACCGCCGCCCAGAAGCTGGCGGTTTCGGGCCGGGTGCGCGTCAATCGGGCCAAGAACGCCAGCGCCAGCCGTCCCATCCGGGTCGGCGACGTCTTGACCGTCGCGCTCAATTCCGGCGTCCGGGTGCTACGCATCGTCGCACTGGGAGAGCGCCGTGGGCCGGCAAGCGCGGCGCGGCTGCTCTACCAGGACCTGACCCCGCCGGGCCCGACGGCCTCATCGGCCGAGACAGGCCGGAGCGGTCCGCGGCCGACCAAGCGCGACCGTCGCGCTCTGGAGGGCCTGCGCTTTGGGCCGCCAAAGGACGATTTTTCGCCCTCCGGCGATTGACTGGAAAAACGCCCGCTGCCCGGCGGTCGCCGGTCGCATCGGCGTTCCTTGCGCGGTCCCGCCAAACCGGATACCCAACCGGCGAATATCGCCTGACGGTCGGATTCCGCCGGCCCTGCATGCCATCAGAGGGACCCCGTGACCTACGTCGTCAACGACAGCTGCATTCGCTGCAAATACACGGATTGCGTCGAGGTGTGCCCGGTCGACTGTTTCTACGAGGGCGAGAACATGCTGGTGATCCACCCCGACGAGTGCATCGATTGCGGCGTCTGCGAGCCGGAATGCCCAGTCGACGCCATCAAGCCGGACACCGAGCCGGGGCTGGAGAAATGGCTTAAGATCAACGCCGAATATGCGTCGAAATGGCCGAATATCACCGCCAAGAAGGATGCTCCGGCCGACGCCAAGGAATACGATAGCGTTGAAGGCAAGTTCGACAAGTATTTTTCCGCGGAACCCGGCGAGGGCGACTAGAATCGCCGGAAACCTATAAAATTCAGCTCGTTGGAAGGCGCGGCGATAACCGGGCGGCGGCCAACCGCAACACCCGGCGATTTTTACCTTCCCGCGTTAAACCATTGAAATTTCCTGTTTTTGTGCTATATTGGCCAAATAGTTGGAGTAATCAGGTGCTCCGCGCGCGGCCTGCGCGCCTAGTGAAGCGTCGACCAATCCCCAGCGTCCTGCTGTCGGACCGGCCCGCTGGGCCGGCAAGGGATGATGTCGCCGCTGAACGGCGGTCTCGTGTTGTGCGCCCGGTGCCGAGTGGAGCCATGCAATAGCCATGTCGACGACGAAGTCAAAGTTGAAAAAGAATTGGGCGGCCAATAAGGCGCCGAGCAAGAAGTCCGGGACCGCCAAGGCTTCCGCTCCGGTCAAGACGGCCGCGCCCAAGCGCGCCTCTGCCGCCACGCGGAAGGCCGCTCCCGCCCGCAAGGCCGCCCCGAAGGCGGCCGCGGCGAAGAAGAATACGTCGCGCAAGGCGGTATCGGCGCGCGCCGCGCCGGCCCAGGCGCCCAAGCGCAAGGCCCCGGCGAGCAGCAAGGCCGCTTCGCGCAAGACATCGACCGCCGGCGTCGCCCCGCGCAAGGCCGCCGCCAAGACCGCGCCGACCGGGATGGCGAAGCCCCCGGCCGCGCCCGCCAAGACCGCGCAGCGCCAGCCTCAGACCTCGGCCGGCCGCGCCGCGCCGTCCAAGCCAGCCGTTGCGAAGGCGCCGGCCGACAAGGCCGTCCCCGGGCCACAGCCGGCCGCGCCGGCCGAAATCGCCAAACCCGTCGACGGAAAAGCGCGCCTCCCCGCGCAGAATGGAGTTGAGACAGGCATGCCCGCGAAGAAGCCGACCGCCCGTTCCGAGTTCAAGCCCGGAGAGCACATCGTCTATCCGGCACACGGCGTCGGCCGCATCGTCGGCATCGATATGCAGGAGGTCGCGGGGATCAAGCTGGAACTGTTCGTGATCAGCTTCATCAAGGACAAGATGACGCTTCGCGTCCCGGTGCCGAAGGCAACGTCGGTCGGCATGCGGAAGCTCGCCGACCCGGCAACCGTCAAGCGGGCCCTCGAAACGGTTCGCGGGCGGGCGCGGATCAAGCGGACCATGTGGAGCCGGCGCGCTCAGGAATACGAGGCCAAGATCAACTCCGGCGACCTGATCGCCATCGCCGAGGTCGTCCGCGACCTCTATCGCTCGGAGAACCAGCCGGAGCAGTCCTACAGCGAGCGCCAGCTCTACGAAGCCGCCCTTGACCGGATGGCGCGGGAGATTTCCTCGGTCAGCCGCATCTCGGAGACCGAGGCAATCCGGCAGATCGAGCAGAACCTTGCCAAGAGCCCACGTCGCGGCGCCAAGCCGGAGGGCGTGGAGACGACGCAGGACAAGGCCGCCTGACGCCTCGCGTTTTCGTCACATTTCCGTCTTCCGCCGTCGGCCGACCGGCCGATGGCGGAAGCCGCTTTGGCGTTTGATTTCCGCGACTTGAGACGATCACGCCGGGCATCACGCCATTGTGTGCGTTTTCCCGCTCGTTCAGCCGTTAGAATTTAGCGACTCGTGGATCGGCGGCGGACGAGGCAGGCCGAGGAGAAGGTCGATGGGCAGAGCAGCCGGAACCCGGCGCGACTTTGTCAGAACGGCGATGCAGGCGCCGTATCTGGAGCGCGAGGAGGAACACAACCTCGCCGTTCGCTGGCGCGAGGCCGACGACCAGGCGGCTCTTCACCGGTTGACCCAGGCGCATATGCGTCTGGTGATTGCCATCGCCGCCCGCTTCCGCAATTTCGGCCTGCCGATGAGCGATCTCATCCAGGAGGGCCATGTCGGTCTGCTCGAAGCCGCCGCCCGGTTCGAGCCTGAGCGCCAAGTCCGCTTTTCCACCTATGCGACCTGGTGGATCCGCGCGTCGATCCAGGACTACATCTTGCGCAACTGGTCGATCGTCCGCGGCGGGACGTCTTCCTCGCAAAAGGCGCTGTTCTTCAATCTGCGGCGGCTGCGCGCCCGGCTGGCGCAGTCGACCGACCCACGGCCGCGCGACCTGATCTACGCCGAGATCGCCAGCGCGATCGGCGTGTCGCAGAACGACGTCGAGATGATGGATTCCCGTCTGTCCGGGCCCGACACTTCGCTCAACGCCCCGATCCACGAAGGCGACGGCGCCACCGCCGACCGGCAGGACTTCCTCGTCGACAACGTGCCGTTGCCCGACGAGACGGTCGGCGCCGCCATCGACACCGAGCGGAAACTCGGTTGGCTCCGCTCGGCGCTGACGGTGCTCAACGAACGCGAGCTGAGGATCGTGCGCGAGCGGCGCTTGCAGGACGATGGGGCGACGCTGGAGTCGCTCGGCGCCAGTCTGGGCATCTCCAAGGAGCGCGTTCGCCAGATCGAGAACCGCGCCCTTGAGAAGCTCCGGGCCGCCCTTCTGCGCGAAAACCCGGACCGCGCGAACTTCGTGTAGGCGGCGTCCGGAGCCCGGCGCGACGAACAGCGTCAGTCGGTGACGATCTTGACCTTGGTGCCGGGCGCCACCCGCGCACCCGGGTTGATGCTGTTGATCACGTCGAACAGCTGGCGAGGCCGATCGACGCCGCGCATCTGCCGCGCCAGCGTTTCCTCCGTGTCGCCCACCCGGGACGTCACGATCTTGATCCTCAGCGGCTTGAGCTTTGCCAAAGCCGCCTGATCGAGCTGGCGGAAGCTGGCCACGGTCACCGCCGCCGCCTCGTCGAGACCCTTGGTCGCGGCTTCGTTGGCGAAGATGAAGCGATAGGTGGCGCCGCTCTCCGCCTGGACGATGGCGATGCGGAACTCCCAACCCTTGGCGCTGGCGGTCGCCGAGGCCGCCGGCATGCCGTTGACGGCGAATCGCTTGATGCTGGTCGCGTCGAGCCCGTTCACCCATCCCGAGGCGAGGTACTGGCCGAGATCGGCACCTTTGACCAGCGCCACGGCGTCGAAGCGAAGCGCCGTGCCGTCTGCCCCGGTGGCCAGCACCGCGTCGCTGGTATTGTCGATGACGAAGCCGTCCGGCACCGAGAAGCCGACGCCGAGCGTCGGGTGGATGAAGGTGCGGTCGCGCACATAGCCCTGACTTGGATCGTCGCCATAGACGACGCCGTCGATGCCGGCCAGATACCGGTCGCGATCGGTTTCCCCGACACCCGGCGCGCCGAACTCGCGTGCCGCCCGCGTCGCGAAATCGACGCGTTCCGGCGTCGACGGATGGGTTGCCAGGAAATCCGGCGCCTTTTCGAGCGTCGTGTCCGAAGCCGAGCGATAGTCGGCGAACTGCGCCATGGTCGTCAGGAAACGCGCCGCCGCGAACGGATCGTACCCGGCGCGACCGATGTCCTTGATGCCCATGGCGTCGGCCTCAAGCTCCTGTTGCCGGGAAAAGGCGGCGAGCGACCGCTGGCTGGATGCCAACGCCAGCCGCGCCGCGCTGTCGCCGTCGAGCACGTCGGTGACCACGCGGCTGACAATGACGGCATTCCGCGCCTTGTTCTGCCGTGCGACCGCGTGGTTGGCGATCACGTGCGCCATTTCGTGGGCGAGGACCGCCGCGACTTCCGACGAATCATCGGCAAGCGTCAGCAGCCCGCGAGTGACGTAAAGGTAGCCGCCCGGCAAGGCGAACGCGTTGATCGCCGGCGAGTTGAGGATGGTGATCCGATAGGGCTGGTCCGGCGCCTCGGAGGCCGCGACCAGGCGTCCGACCATCCCGGCGACGGTCTGCTCGAGCTTGTCGTTGTGATAGATGCCGCCATAGGCGGCGACGATGCGGGCGTGCTCTTCCGGCGGCGTGGCAAGCGCTTGGCCGCCGACGGCCGCGTTCGAGCCCTCCCCCCCGGCGGTCATCAGGGTGTTGCAGCCGGCGAGCGCAATGGCCGCCAGCATCAGCGCGCACGCGATTACGAGCCGCTTCCGGCCGCCGCCGCCGGGATCGTCCCTTCTCGCTGACCGTGCCATCACTTGTCGTCCAACACCTCGATCGCGATCGCGTCTTCGACCCTGATCGCGGGACCGCCGCTTTCCTCGATCACGCCCCGCACCCGCACCAACCGCCCCTGCCACGCCTCCGCCCGCACCCCGGCCGCGGCGAAACGCTCGGCGACCGAAGAGGTCATCATAACCGTGAAATCGCGCCCGTGGTTCCGGCCGAAATCGAGGAAAACCATATACGATCCGCGCCCGACCGACAGGACCCGACCCTCGACTATGCCATATAAGCCGTTTTGTTGCGAAAGCGAAGGATCATCGGCGCGCCACGGGCCATATCGGCCGTCCGCCCAAATGCCGAGCTTGGCGGTCCGCGCCGCGGCCTCGACCGGAAAAAGCGCCGAAACGCAGGCTTCCTCCCCGCCGAGAGGCCGGGCTCTCGCCCAGCCCCGAGCCACCAACTCCCCCTGAAGCCAGCCTCCGTCGCCGAGGGCGGCCTGGGCGTGGCTCCGCCCATAGCGATCCGGACCTGCTCCCACCTCGGCGAGGTTCAGGCTCTTTCCCGCCACCAGGTCGCCGAGTGCGTCCCGGGCGGCCGCGGCCAGCGCCGAATCGCCGAAGCCGTAGGCCTTGGGCGCCTCGATCCCGGCCAGCCGTACCTCCCTGCCCTGGTCCGTCCTGATCGTGTCGCCGTCGATAGCCTCCGCCGCTACGACCGTTTCCGCAACCGGCAATCCGCAGTTCGCGTCGATGGGCTCGATTGCCGCCGCGGCGTCCGGCCGGAAAGCGGCGACACCGGCGGCGATGGCCAGCCGGACCGCGCCCGCTGCAATCTGCCTTGTCCGGCGCGACACGATCCTTCCCTGTTGCCGTCACCCGGGGTAGGAGCCGCACGAAGAGGGGCGTTCACATGACGAAGTCGTGGACCACGAAGTCGTTATGGTCGAGGTGGAGGTGCTTGTCGAGTTTGGCGAACAGGGTGTCGCCGCCCTTCTTGTCGCCGTTCTTGTCGTAGAAGAGCTCGCCGGTCTTGTCGTCGTAGATGATGCGGTCGTTGCCGTCATGCGCCTTGGCGCCGATATGGAATTCGCTCTTGCTCAGCTTGCTGCCGACCGCCCCGAAGATGGTGGCGTCGAGCCAGATGGTGTCGTGGTTCACCGTGAAATCGGTGATCTTGTCGACATTGCTGTGCTTGTTCAGCTTGGTGTCGAAAATGAAACTGTCGTTGCCGCTATTGCCGGTCAGCTTGTCGTTGCCTTTGCCGCCGTCGAGCACATCCTTGCCGGTGCCGCCCTTCAGCTTGTCCTTGCCGCCGAGGCCCTTCATCGTGTCGTTGCCGACGCCGCCGAAGAAGACATCGCGCCCCGGCGTGCCGATGAAGGTGTCGTTGGTGTCGAGACCGGTGATGTCGACGGTCACCGTGGCGGTGTCGGTGCCGCCATTGCCGTCATCGACGGTGTAGGTGAAGCTGTCATGGCCGACCACGCCGACCGGCAGGAAGTCGAAGGCGTCGTTGGAATCATAGGTGAAGGTGCCGTCGCTGTTCATGGTGAGCAGCGCGCCGGAGGCAAGCGACACGGTGTCGCCTGAGTTGATGGCGGCGCCGTCGACCATGGTCACGGTCAGGGTGTCGCTATCCGGATCGCTGTCGGCGCCATGGCCGTTGTCGGCGGTGACGTCGTCGTTGACGTTGGTCGCCTCGTCGGTGGCGAAGGTGTCGTCCTGGGCTGTCGGAGCGGCGTTCTGTAGCTCGACTGCGCCGACGTCGACCGTGCCGTTGGCGATGCGGTTTTCGCCGCGCGCGTCATAGGGCAGCGGTTCGACGAGGTCGCCATTGTTGTTGAGGTCCAGCGTGTCCGGGGGGAGTGCACTATTGTCGCCGGCGTTCTGCGCCGGGCCGCCACGCAGGATCAGGATGGTCTCGACCGGGCCGCCATTGTCGGCGAGGAGGCCGGAGTTGACGCCGGTGCTGGGATCGGCGCCGACCGAGGCGAAAATGTTGGCGAGGTTCGTCTCGACGATGTCTTGGGCGTCGCCGGCGCCCACCTGCGAGAACAGGTTGACGCCGGAATAGGTCGTTGTGCTGGCTCCACCGGTGCGGATATCGTCGTCAGGGCCGTTAACGGCAATATTCCCGGCGACGATGCTGTTGGCCAGCGTCGCGGTGCCGTGATTGTAAAGGCCGCCGCCATAGTTTGCGCTGTTTCCCGACAGGGTGGCGTTGGTCAGCGTCACGGTCGCGGCGTGGGCGTTATAAAGGCCGCCGCCATACTCCGCGCTGTTGCCCGACAGGGTCGTGTTGGTGAGCGTCGCGGTCGCGGTGTTGGCGTCGAAAAGGCCGCCGCCGCCATTGATGCTGCTGTTGCCCGACAGGGTGGCGTTGACCAGCGTCGCGGTACCGTGGTTGTAGATCCCTCCGCCATAATTTGCGCCGTTGGCCGAGAGCGTGGCGCTGGTTAGCGTGACGATCCCGGTGTCGGCGTTGTAAAGACCGCCGCCGTAGATCGCGCTGTTGCCCGACAGGGTGGTGTTGACCAGCATCGCTGTGCCGTGGTTGGCAACGCCGCCGCCGGCATGGTCGGCGCTATTGCCCGACAGGGTCGAATTGGCGATCGTCAGGTCGGCCGCGGCGGCGACATACACGCCGCCACCGCTGTTGCCGGTGCCGGCGTCTCCCCCGGTGATCGTCAGGGCGCCGAGGGTCGAAGTACCGGCTGTGACGTCGAACACTCGGGAGCCGCCCGCCGCGTCGATCGTGATGTCGGCCTTGTCGTCGCCGTTGATGTCGCCGTCGATCGTGACGTCGGAGGCGATGACGAGCTCGCCGCCGGCGAGCGTCGCCGTGCCGCCGGCGAGCGACGCGTCGAAGGTGATGCTCGCCGCATTGGTCGGGTCGGCGTTGGCGAGGATCAGCGCCTCGCGGAGCGACAGCCCGCCGCCGTCGGCGATCTCATCGGCAAGACTGCCGGTAACGGTGAGGTTGTCGCCGCTGTCGTCGAGGGTGGTGACGACGAAACCGTCGTCCGGCTGCGCCTCGAAGGCGCCGAGGTCCGGCGCCGCGGCGGCGTGGAAATCCACGCTGCGGGCGAAGCCGCGCGCATCCGTGGCGATCACGTCGAGCGTGTCGCCGTCGCCGTTGAGGTCGATGCCGACGACCGTCTCGTCGAGGAGGGTCGCGTTGCCCGCGTCGAGCGCCGGGTTGGCGAGGTCGCGGCTGAGCGCAATCGTCTCGACCGGGCCGCCGTTGTCGGCAAGCAGACCGGAGGTGACCCCGGTGTGCGGATCGGCGCTGACCGAAGCGAAGATGTCGGTAAGCGCGATGCCGGGCTGCTCTGAGACGCCATTCTGGCTCAGCGTGTCACCGACGATATTGGCGCCGGAATATGCCGTTCCAGTGCCAAAGGTGTAGATATCATCGCCGGACAGGCCGTCGTGATTTCCAGCAACAATGCTGCTGCTCAGCGTCGTTGTGCCGTCGGAGTTGGAGACTATCCCGCCGCCAACGGTAACCGCGACGTTGCCCGACAGGGTAGTATTCGTCAGCGTCGCCGTGCCGGAGTTGGCAATACCGCCACCGTTCCAACCGGCGCTGTTGCCAGACAAGGTGACGTTGGTCAGCGTCGCCGTGGCCGTGTCGCTGTTGTAGATACCGCCGCCGCTGGTTGCCGAGCTGTTGCCCGAAAGGGTGACGTTGGTCAGCGTCGTGGTGGCGTTGTTGGCAATACCGCCGCCGTAGTATGCGCTGTTGCCCGAGACGGTCGAATTGACGATCGTCAGGGTGGCCGAGCCTCCGATGTGAACGCCGCCGCCAGACCCGATGCCGCTGAGGTATCCCCCGGTTATGGTCAGCCCGTCGAGGGTCGAGGTGCCGCCGGTGACGTTGAACACCCGCGAGGCGTGGTGGGCGTCGATCGTGATGTCCGCAACGTTGTCGCCGTTGGTGTCGCCGTCGATGGTGACGTCTGAGGCGATGCCGAGCTCGCCGCCGCTGAGCGTCAGCGTGCCGCCGGCGAGCGACGCGTCGAAGGTGATGTCCGTCGCGTTGGTCGAGTCGCCGTCGAAGTTGTTGTTGGCGAGGATCAGCGCCTCGCGCAGCGACAGCCCGCCGCCGTCGGCGGTCTCGGCGGCGAGGTCGCCGGTGACGGTCAGGTTCGCGCCGCTGTCGTCGAGCGTCGTGACGACCAGGCTGGAATCGGCCTGCGCCTCGAAGGCGCCGAGGTCCGGCGCCGCGCCGTTCGCCCCGTCAAAATCGACGTCGCGAGCGAGACCGCGGGCGTCGGTGGCGATGACGTCGGTGGTGTCGCCGTCGCCGTTGAGGTCGATGCCGGCCACCGTCTCGTCGAGGAGGGTCGCATCGCCCGTGTCGATCGCCGGGTTGGCCACGTCGCGGTTCAGGGCAATCGTCTCCACCGCCCCGCCATTGTCGGCGAGAAGGCCCGAGGTGACGCCGGTATGGGGGTCGGCGCCAACCGCGGCGAAGATGTCGGTGAGCGCGATGCCGGACTGTTGCGTGATGCCGCCCTGACTGAGCGTGTCGCCGACAATGTTGCCACCGGAATAGGTCGTCGTGGAGCCGATGTAGGTGTGGACGTCGTCGCCGGAGACGCCGGCCTGGTTCCCGGCGATAATAGTATTGGCGAGGGTCGCGTTGCCGTGGTTGTATAGACCGCCGCCGTGTTGGGTCGCGCTGTTGCCCGACAGCGTCGTATTGACGAGCGTCACGGCACTGCCGTCCAGATTAAAGACACCGCCGCCATCGTAGGTGCTGCTGTTGCCCGACAGGGTGGTGTTGGTCAGCGTCGCTGTGCCAGCGTTGTAGAGGCCGGCGCCGTAGCCGGCGGTATTGCCCGACAGGGTGGTGTCGATCAGCGTCGCTATGCCGAAGTTTTGAATGGCACCACCGTCGAGCGCTTGGTTGCCCGACAGGGTGCTGTTGGTCAGCGTCACCGCCCCTTTGTTGTAGACGCCGCCGCCATACCCGTTGCTGTAGCCGTTGTTCGACAGTGTGGAATTGGCGATCGTCAGGTGGGCCGCGAAGCCGACGAACACACCGCTGCCGTTGTATGCTTTCCCCCCTGTCATCGTCAGCCCGTCGAGGGTCGAGGTGCCGCCGGTGACGTTGAAGACACGCGATCCGCCCGCCGCATCGATCGTGATGTCAGCCTCGCCGTCGCCGTTGACGTCGCCCTCGATGGTGACACTGGAAGCGATGACGAGCTGGGTGCCGCCCAGCATGATGACGCCATCGTCGACGCCAGGATTGCTGCCCCCGGTGATCGCGGCGTCGAAGAGGATGGTGTCGGCGCCCGCGGCGGCGTCGGCGAACAGCAGCGCCTCGCGGAGCGAGAGCCCGCCGCCATCGGCGGCATCCAAAGCGATATCGCCGGTGATCGTCAGATCGTCGCCGGAGTCGGCAAGGGTTGTGACGGTCAGGGTCTGGATCTCGTAGGCGCCGATATCGCTGTGGCCGATCGCCACCCGCGCATCGCCGCGCGCGTCGGTGGCAATCGTGTCGTTGGTGTCGCCGTCGCCGTTCAGGTCGACGCCTGCGGTCGCCTCGCTGAGGAAGGAATCGTCGCCGGTGTTCTGCGCCGCGCCGCCCTGAACGATGGCGATGGTCTCGACCGCCCCGCCATTGTCGGCGAGCAGGCCTGAGGTGACGCCGGTATGGGGGTCGGCGCCGACCGAGGCGAAGATGTCGGTGAGCCCGATGCCGGTCTGTTGGGTGACGCCGCCCTGACTGAGCGTGTCGCCGACGATGTTGCCGCCGGAATAGGTCGGGGTGCCGAAGCCGAAGATGGAGCGGACATCGTCGCCGGAATCGCCGGCATGGTTGCCGGCAACAATCGTGTTGGCGAGGGTCGCGGACCCGTAGTTAGAGAGACCGCCGCCGTCATGCGCCGCGCTATTGCCTGACAGGGTGGTGTTGGTCAGCGTCGCGGTACCAAAATTGTAAATGCCGCCGCCGGCGAGCGACGCGCTGTTGCCCGACAGCGTGACGTTGGTCAGCGTCGCGGTGCCGGTGCCGCCGTTGCTGATTCCTCCGCCGCCGAACTGAGCGCTGTTGCCTGCGACTGTCGTGTTGATCAGCGTCAGCGCGCCGACGGCGACGTGGACACCGCCGCCGACGTCAGCCGAGTTGCCGGATATGGTGGAATTGGCGACCGTCAGCTGCGCACCTGTGATAACCCGGATGCCGCCGCCTTTGCTGCTGCCCGCGTCACCCCCGGTGATCGTCAGCGCATCCAGGGTCGATGCGCCGGCGTATATGCCGAACACGCGCGAGGCGCCGGCCGCATCGATGGTGATGTCGGCCGCATCGTCGCCGTTGACGTCGCCGTCGATGGTGACGTCTGAGCCGATGCCGAGCTCGCCGCCCGTGAGCGTCAGCGTGTCGCCGGCCAGCGACGCGTCGAAGGTGATGGTGTCGGGTGTACCGGCGCCGTTGGCGAGCGCAAGGCCGAGCGCTTCGCGGAGCGATAGTCCGTTGCCGTCTGGGGCGCCGGTCGTCTCGGTGCCTTCGAAGCTCTCATCGTCGAGCGTGGTGACGACGTAGTTCGCCATGGCCTTGTCCTCCTCATCCCACGGCTATTGCGGCGGGATCAGCCTTGTGGTCGCCACGAGACTTCGCGCGAATGCCTTTATGTAACGTCAACGGAGAGATGAGTAGAATTTAAGTACAATTTTGCTCATCATCCGTGGAGGTACGGATCCAGGCAAAAGCTAAACCGTGAGGATAGCAAGGGGTAGCGCAAAACGCCGAGCAGCCTATAGAATAGGTTAACTTCGACGGCGAATCACTGCTCGCGGGAACGCGCCGCGCCGAAACGAAGTGGACGGGAAATTGGCAGGCGTCGCTACTTTTTTGCGCCGCGACGCTTGTCCCCTGAAATTTTGCTTGCTTCCGGGTCTGCTCCGGTCGCCGCCCCCTCCGGGACAATCGTCTGCGCCGGCGTCGGCATCGCCTGCTGCTGTTGCCCGCCGGTCTCCTTGAAGACAATGCGGTATGCCTTCGACCCCTCGAGGTTCCGCCAGAAGGCCAGCGCCGCGTACCGCTGGAACAGGTCGGGCGGCAGGATGGTGGTGCGCGGCCGCGGCTTCACCACCGGGTGAACCCGGTGCAGACCGTCGAGCCCGAGCTGGGCGTCGAACTGGGGCTGGTCGTATTCAACATTGGCGAAGTCGTGGGCAAAGGGCTCCTCACCGAGAAACTGGTAGAGCAGCTTGAACACCTCGCCCGGGCGCTCGACCAGGAGATCGTAGTCGACCAGCACGATGCGCTCGGCGAAGTCCGAATAGCAGGCCTCCCTGAGCGCATGCCAGGGAAAGCCCACCAGCCGGTTGGCATGGGCAAGTGCCTCGACCCGGGTGTAGACGGTGGCCCGTTCGCCCGGCGTATTGAACAGCCGGGTATTCTCGAAAGCATTGTCGCGAAACTGGCGCTCCAGGCTGTCCATGACCCAGGCCACATCGCGCACGCAGCAGATCACCTTTGCGTCCGGAAACAACCGCATCAGCGCCGGCAATTGCGCCGTCCAGGCGCGGTTGGTGTCGAAGATCACCGGCTCGGTGACGTCCGCGTAGTAGCTGTCGAACAGCCCCCTCAGGATGCGTTTGCGCTGATCCTCGTTGACCAGCGTCGAGATTTCGCTGCCGGCGGAAACCTGCGCCAGCACTCCCTCGAACAGCGACGCCACCGGGCTCGACATGCCGGCGTGAAAGCGCGGGTTCTGTCTGAGGATCGCCGCGGTCAGCGTCGACCCCGAGCGCGGCAGGCCGGAAATGAAACGGAACGTGCTCTTGGCGCCCATGGTGAATCAGAAACCTTCCAATGATCGGGGTATCGCTTCGCCGCTCGTATTGTGGAACCGGAAGTATGTATGAATGGATAGCACGATCCTTCCCCTTTGCCGCCCGCTCGGCCCGACGCCGAAAGCTCCACCCGATTTGTTGCGGGCTTCCTGCCGGGGCGCTATTACATTTCCCTGTAGCGCCGCATGCCAAGATACAGCGAGACCCCGTAGCTCAGCAGGATAGAGCATCAGATTCCTAATCTGAGGGTCGTGGGTTCGAATCCCGCCGGGGTCGCCAATAATTTCAAGTATTTGTGCTGCAACGCCCGGCTTTGGCGGCGTCGAGGCTGCGGCCGGGGTGGCGAAATCGGCGCCGGCTTCGGATAAGGGAGGAACAGGTGGAAGGGCCGGTCTCACAACGCAATCCCTTCGCCGTCGCCTGGGCCGGGCCCCGCCGGTGACCGGACAAGGATTGACCGAGCGTCTCGCTCACTTCGACACCGCGACGTTGCACGAGTCGGGCGCGCGCTCGACGATGACCGCCGAGATCAGAATGCTCTCGGGCGAGGGCCGTCTGGCCGGCCCGGCGCTGACCGCCATGTGCCACCCCGGCGACAACCTGATGATCCACGTCGCCGTCGCAGAAGCCGAACCGGGGGCCGTGCTGGTCGTCCAGTGTCATGACCCGAGCTACGGCGTCTGGGGCGAGGTGCTGACGGTGGCCGCCCAGGCGCGCCGCATCGCCGGGCTGGTGCTCGACGGCTCGGTGCGGGATCTCGGCGCCATCAGGAGGCTGGGCTTCCCGGTCTTTGCTAGGGGCACGGCGCTCCGCGGCACCGGCAAGGCGGGTCCGGGCACCGTGGCGGAGACCATCACCTGCGGCGGCACGCCGGTGTGGCCCGACGACCTGATCGTCGCCGACGAGAGCGGCATCGTCGTCATGCGCCCGACCGAGGTCGAGGAAATCCTGCTCAAGGCGAAGGAGCGGGAAGAAAAAGAGGCCGCGATGATGAGCGCATTGCGGGCCGGCCGCACGACAATGGAATTGCTCGGTCTGGACGGCAAGGTTGCCAAGTGAGCGATTCGAGCGATCCGCATTACGCCGGCCTCGTGGGCACCGCCTCACCACGGCGTGGGCGCATTCCGAAGCTCGGCCTTGCCCTTTTCGGGCGGTGTGTGAACGCGGCTACCCGCCGCCGCGAAGCGGGACCGTGTAGGTCGTCGCGGTTCCCGACAGGCAGACGTCGCCGCTGGCGTTCCTGATCGTCGTGGCGATTCTGCAGATCGGCTTGTCGCCCCGCACTTCGAGGACCTCCACCTGCCCGGTGATCTCCTCGTCGATGCCGACCGCCTTGGTGAACTTCCATTCGACACCGAGGAAGACCGTGCCGGGGCCCGGCAGGTCCTCCGCCACGATGGCGTTGAGGAGGCCCGAGGTGACGCCGCCCTGGACGATCAGTTCGCCGAACACGCTTTGCTCCGCCAGTTCGCGGTCGTAGTGGATCGGGTTGCGATCGCCGGTGATCTCGGTGAACAATTCGATGTCGCGGAGGCTGGTGGTCTTCCGCCGTTCCGCCGTGGCGCCGACCGCCGGCATGCCGTTGGTGGTGCCGGTCCAGCCGGAATTGTCATTGCCGCTCATTGCCGCCTCCCTAACCTTTGCGAGAATGGCCGTGATGCCCGCTCGCGCAACCGGTGCGGAGGCTCAGGCGAAGATCGGCCAAAGGTGGTACAAGGGCAGAGGTTTCTCAAGGGTCAGGCCAACTCGGTCCGCTAGCATCATGTCAGCCCCTGTTTCCCGCCGCGAAAGCGCCTCCGTTCACCACCTGCCCAACGCCCGGCCCGACCTGCGGCCGGACAATCCCGGCGTGCCGTTCGACCTCGATCCGGTCGCCTCGGTTCGCGTCAATCTCTCCGCCGTCGAGCGCCGCACCGCGACGCTGCCGACCCGGCGCACGGTGAAGAGGGAGTGGCAGGCGGCGTGGCTGGTGAAGGCGATCCAGTGCATCGACCTGACGACGCTTTCCGGCGACGATACCGAAGGGCGGGTGCGCCGCCTCTGCGCCAAGGCGAGGACGCCGCTTCGCTCCGACCTCCAGGCGGCGCTGGGGCTCGCCGACCGGCGGATCACCGTGGCGGCGGTCTGCGTCTATCACCGCTTCGTCGCCACCGCCAAAGCGGCGCTGGAGGGGACCGGCATTCCGGTCGCCGCCGTCTCCACCGCCTTTCCGGCCGGTCTCGCCCCGTTCGAGACGCGGCTTGCCGAGATCGGCGCCTCGGTCGCCGCCGGCGCCGACGAGATCGACATCGTCATCACCCGCGAGCATGTGTTGAATGGCAACTGGCAGGCGCTCTATGACGAGGTGAAGGCGTTCAAGGCGGCCTGCGGCCCGGCCCACATGAAAGCGATCCTCGGCACCGGCGACCTGAAAACGCTGAGGAATGTCGGCCGCGCCGCGATGGTGGCGATGCAGGCCGGCACCGACTTCATCAAGACCTCGACCGGCAAGGAGGGCGTCAACGCGACGCTGCCGGTGGCCCTCGTCATGGTGCGCGCCATCCGCGCCTACCGCGAGACGACCGGCCACGTGGTCGGCTTCAAGCCGGCCGGCGGCATCTCCACCGCCAAGGACGCGATGAGCTACCAGTTCCTGATGAAGGAGGAGCTCGGCAACGACTGGCTGCAGCCGGCGCTGTTCCGCTTCGGCGCCTCCTCGCTCCTCGCCGACATCGAGCGCCAGCTCGAATATTTCGTCACCGGCCGCTACGCCTCCTTCGACCACCACGCGATGGCGTGATCGCCAGGAGAAGGAGTCGAAGGTGCCTCGGGCCAAATTCCGCTTTGCGGTTGGAACGACCGAGCGAGTCAGCTCGTCTTTGTGGTTCGTCTCGGTGAAGGGAAGCTGTGTTTATCTCGGAGCGCGAACTCTCGGAGGTACTCTGAAGGCTACTTTCCACTCGTCTGGTGAGTCGCATGTTCGGTTCGGCAATGCAGATTGTCTTGGTGAAATCGCCGATCACCGCGTCGTCGGATGGAATCGCAAGGCAATACCTGAGACTGGGCTGCTGCATGCGGCGACGGTGATTTTCCCGACGGACATGCTTCGGGGCCGCATTGTCCCGCCGGCTTCATCACGAGAGACCACTCTTATCGAACCCGCTCCGGCAGGGTCGGCTGTTGAGATTGGTCTATTCTATTTCCGAGAGCCGCAAACTGTTGTTGAGAAGCGCCTCGAAGGCGCCGCGTTGCCGCTGTTCTATTCTATTTTGGACAATGGCGATGGGGTCGTAATCGCGGTGCGCAGCGCTCGGTTTGACGCGACAAACGTAGGTCCGCTGGGCAAATTGCTCAACGATCAGGACGTTAGGATGCCAGCGCCCCTATGGGAAAACCCGAATCTTGACCACACGCGCCTCGGGGGTGTGTCGGGCGTGATATGGAACGATCCGCGAGAGTCAGGCGTCTTGGCCGTAATTCAGATGACCGGTCTTCAGCTTGAACGAACCCCACCTGCAGCGTAACGCCTTAGCGATAATGGAAGCGGCAGGCGGCGATTTCGAGGGATTGGCCGTCGCCGGTGCCAACGACGCGGTAGACGAGACGATGCTCGCGCGTGATGCGTCGCGACCAGAAGCCTTTGAGATTGCCGACGAGGGGCTCTGGTTTGCCGATGCCGGCAAATGGCGTGCGTAGAGCCTCCTTCAGCAATTCGTTGAGGCGGCCGAGGATCGCGGGATCATGCTCCTGCCAGTAGAGGTAGTCGGCCCATGCCTGCTCGGAGAAGATGAGCTTCACGGCTCAATCAGGGTTCGCTCCTTGCCTTTCCCGGCTTCCAGCTCGGCTATCGAGCCGAGGAGATGCTCGGCATTGGCGGGGGTGGAGAGGAGGTGAAGCGTTTCGCGCAGGCCTTCGAGTTCCGCCAGTGGCATAACCACCATCGCCTCGTGGTTCTGCCGGGTGACGACCAACTCGGCGCGATCGGCTTCGACTTTGTCGAAATGCTTGGCCATATTGGCGCGAAGTTCCGTAAAGGTGATGTGGGCCATTGTCCTGCCTGCCTGTCTCGTTAATATCTGTACATATATACGTACAGATCGCGGACGGGCAAGGCCCGGGACTGCGACGCCGAGCTAAGGGAATTCCGATCCATGTCCGTAGCCGAAATCCTCGACGACCTCGAATACGGGCCCGCGCCGGAAAGCGATGCGGAGGCAAGGGCCTGGCTGAAGAGCCACGACGACAGGGCGCTTCTGTTCATCGATGGCGAATGGCGGGAGCCGCAGTCCGGCCAATGGTTCGACACCCGCGACCCGGCGACCGGCGATCTGCTTGCCAAGGTCGCAGCGGCCGGCGAGACGGACGTGGACGCCGCCGTGACGGCCGCGCGACACGCCCAGAAACGCTGGGCGGCGCTCTCCGGACACCAGCGGGCGCTGCACCTTTATGCCATCGCCCGTCTCATCCAGAAGAACAGCCGCCTCTTCGCGGTCATCGAGGCCCTCGACAACGGCAAGCCGATCCGCGAGACCCGCGACATCGACGTGCCGCTGGTCGCCCGCCATTTCTACTACCACGCCGGCTGGGCCGAGCTGATGGCGACCGAGCTCGCCGACCGGGTGCCGGTCGGGGTGTGCGGCCAGATCATCCCGTGGAACTTTCCGCTCCTGATGCTCGCCTGGAAGATCGCCCCGGCGATCGCCCTCGGCAACACGGTGGTGCTGAAGCCGGCCGAGTTCACCCCGCTCACCGCCATTCTCTTCGCCGACATCTGCAGGATGGCCGGCCTGCCCAAGGGCGTGGTCAACATCTTGACCGGCGACGGGTCGACCGGCGAACTGATCGTCAGGCATCCCGGCATCGACAAGCTCGCCTTCACCGGCTCGACCGAGGTCGGCCGCAAGATCCGCGAGGCCTCGGCCGGCTCCGGCAAGGCACTCACCCTCGAGCTCGGCGGCAAGTCGCCGTTCATCGTCTTCGACGACGCCGACCTCAATTCGGCGGTGGAGGGCGTCGTCGACGCCATCTGGTTCAACCAGGGCCAGGTGTGCTGCGCCGGCTCGCGGCTGCTGGTCGAGGAATCGATCCACGACGCCTTCGTCGACAAGCTGAAGCGCCGGCTGGAAACGCTCCGCGTCGGCCCGCCCCTCGACAAGGCGATCGACGTCGGCGCCATCGTCGACCGGGTCCAGCTCGACCGCATCCAGGCGCTGGTGGCGCAAGGGGTGAGCGAAGGCGCGTCGGTCTTCCAGACCAGGCTCGAGCCGAGCGACAAGGGCCTGTTCTTCCCGCCGACGCTGATGACCAACGTCCACCCCGCCTCGACCTGCGCCCGCGTCGAGATTTTCGGGCCGGTGCTGGTCGCCATGTCGTTCCGCACCCCCGACGAGGCGGTGGCGCTTGCCAACAACACCGAATACGGCCTCGCCGCCAGCGTCTGGTCGGAGTCGGTCAACCTCGCCCTCGACATCGCCCCGAAGCTGAAATGCGGGGTGGTGTGGGTCAACTCCACCAACCTCTTCGACGCCTCGTCCGGCTTCGGCGGCTACAAGGAATCCGGCTACGGCCGCGAGGGCGGCCGCGAGGGCGTCTACGCCTACACGAAACCGAAATGGCTCGCCTCGGCCAAGCCGCTCGTCGAGGCGCCGCCGAAGGCGGCGGCGATCGGCGCCGAGCCGATGCTTGCCGGCATCGACCGCACGGCGAAGATGTATATCGGCGGCAAGCAGGCGCGGCCGGACGGCGGCTATTCGCGGGGTGTCGCCGCCCATGACGGAAAGCTTCTCGGCGAGGTCGGCGAGGGCAACCGCAAGGACATCCGCAACGCCGTCGAGGCAGCGCGGAAGGCCGCCGGCTGGGCCAAGGCGACCGAGCACCTCCGCGCCCAGATCCTCTACTACATCGCCGAGAACCTCGACGCCCGCGCCGACGAGTTCGCCGGCCGGCTGGCGGCGCTCTCGGGCCAGCGCCGGGCCAAGGCGCGGCGCGAGGTCGACGCCGCGACCGCGCGGCTCTTCGCCTTCGCCGGCTTTGCCGACAAATACGAGGGCGCCGTCCACCGGCCGCCCTTCCGCGGCCTGGCGCTCGCCATGAACGAGCCGGTCGGCATCGTCGGCATCGTCTGCCCGGAGACGCCGGGGCTCTTGGCCTTCGTCACGCTGATGGCGGGTGCGATCGCCGCCGGCAACACGGTGGTGATGGTGCCGTCGGAATCGGAGGCGCTTCTCGCTACCGACCTCTACCAGGTGCTCGACACCTCGGACCTGCCGGCCGGCGTCGTCAACATCGTCACCGGCGAGAAGGGCAAGCTCGGCCTGGAGCTGGCGAAACACGACGCGGTCGACGCCATCTGGGCGTTCGGCTGCCCCGACATGACGACAGCCTTCGAGAAGGCCTCGACCGGCAATCTCAAGCAGACCTGGTGCGAGACGGTCGTCCGCGACTGGTTCGACGAGGCGGTGTCAGGCGGCCGCGAGATGCTGTGGCACGCGACGCAGGTCAAGAACATCTGGGTGCCATGGGGGGAGTAGGCGATTTGCATTGAGCGATGCTCCGGCGGTCCGTGAAGAATCAGATATGCGCGTTCATCGCGAGCACCCGCGCCGAGCCAGATGGGACACCGGCGCCCACCATCGGACTCGGCGACCCGGACCCTCGGTTGTTGCCGCGGGCGCGAAGAACATGCAAAGGTTGTCAAGACGGACAGCCAATCGTTAGTCCGCAGTAGATTTGGGGCGTGATCCCATGACCACCTCCTCGCACGTTCAATGGCGGAACGTAGTTGTCGAGAGGGTCCTAGTTGCTATTGTGGTTCTGCTATTCGTCGTCTTCGTTTGGCCGTTCCCGGCCCGTGCCACGCAACCTGAGATCGGCGACGTGGCAGTCGTCCAGTTCCTGTTGGTCTGGACAGGCGATTACAACGGCGTCATCGATGGCATCGACGGGCCGCAGACCGACAAGGCGATCCAAGCCTTCTTCCTTCGAGAGTACGGACGGCTCCCTCGGGCTGTCACGGAAGAACAGATCCAAACGCTGATTCGCGACGCGTCGGTCGCGATCGAGGGATCAGGTTTCACCCTTCATCGAGATCCACTGCTTGGCGTTACCTTCGGGGTACCTGAAGGTCTTGTCCGGCCTGCCGAAAGCAAGGATTCGTTGCGTCGTTTGTACCGATCTCCCGACGGGACTGTAGAGCTCGAGGTTGCCCTCCTAAGGAACAGATATGTTTCGCTCGACCAGCTTTACCGCAAGCTCACGGCTATCCCCGGGCGCAAGGTCTCATATTCAAGCTTCCGGCCCGGCTGGTTTGTTCTGACGGGCGAGGATCACGATCGTGAATTCTACGTTCGGTATCATGGAGCAGGCAAAGAGATACGCGGATTCTCGATCAGCTATGTCCCTGAGCGCGCCGCGGAGCTCGGTCCGATTGTCATCGCGATGTCGAATGTGTTTCGACCGAGCGCTAATGCGAGCGATCCGCTGATTTCATTCATCGATGATCTGCAGAACGGGCAGGTGACGTCACCTTCACCACCCGTTGCCTCGAAGAAACCTGAAGGTGCGTCCAGCGGCTCAGGCTTCATTGTTGACGCCCAAGGCCACATCCTAACCAACGCTCACGTCGCCGACGATTGCGCGACGATTTTGATAGGTCCGGGCAATCGGGCGAGACTGGTTGCCAAAGATATCCGCAACGACCTTGCCCTTCTGGAAGACGCCGAAGCACGCGTTGCGCCCGCCCTGGTATTCAGGTCTGACCCTGTCAGGCTTGGCGAAGAGGTTGTGGCCGCCGGATTTCCCCTTCACGGAATTCTGGCCGACAGCGTCAACATAACTCCGGGCGTGGTCAGTTCCCTGTCGGGGCCGCAAAATGACAGTCGATTTCTCCAGACGACGGCCGCCGTCCAACCTGGGAATTCGGGTGGGCCATTGGTCGATCGCAGCGGAAAAGTCGTCGGGGTGGTGACGGCGAAACTGGATTCCACATTTGCCCTCGAAGAAGGCTTCATTCCGGAGAACGTCAATTTTGCCATTCGTGACGACATGGTCAGACCGTTCCTCGAAGCCAATCGGATCAACTTCGAAGTGGGCCCCAGGGACGCCACCGTGAAGTCGATTGAAGAGGTAGCCGAATTGGTGAGGCGATCCGTCGTCTCAATTGAATGTCGCGGAAGTCAGTAATCTTGGATCGTGGGAGACGCGTAGACGGTGACGCAGCCACACACAACAAAAACCCCTCTCCACCAAATCGTCGACCGGCTGTCCGACTTCTACACGCCGGACGAGACGCGGCTCTGGCTCGATTCGCGTCACCCGCTCCTCGATAACGAGCGGGCGATCGACCTCATCAATGCCGGACGGACGGAAGAGGTGCTCGGGGCGGTCGAGCGCCTCGATGCGGCCGCCTATGTCTGAGGTCAGGTGCGGCGGAGCGGCGGGCGCGCAACCTCACCTTCCTCGATGCGCTCGATGCCCACCGAAGCGTTTGCTTCGAAGGCGATGTTTGGCGCATCATGCGCAAGCCCGCCCGTCCCACCGTCATGGCCGGGCTTGACCCGGCCATCCCTGCCATGACGGCGGTGACAAGCGAAGCGTGACCGGGCGGCCATGCCCGCCGCTTGTCCCGACCGTCTTCGCCAATGGCACCGCAACGGAATGGATGGCCGGGTCAAGCCCGGCCATGACGGGTAGGCAAGTTCGCGATGGCGGAGGGCCCTCTGCACGCTGCCGTCATGCGCCGCAGCGCGCCGGACCGAGGGGCGGGCGCTGGCCGTTCTCCATCAAGGCGGAGGACGACAGTGGAGAGGGAGCGGGACGAGGACCTTGGCCGGTGACGATCGCCCCCTCCACCGCCTGCGGCGGTCCCCCTCCCCCGCTTCGCAGGGGAGGATAAAAGCGCGCCGCTCAACGGCTGCAGCTCGTTAAGCCACTCACATTTGGATGCTGGCGCCTCAGCGGCGACGGAGAAATAGCGGAGCGGTCAAGGCAGCTGCTATCCTCCCCTGCGAAGCGGGGAGGGGGACCATGCGCAGCATGGTGGAGGGGGCGTAGGCGTGCACGCGCAGTTGAAACGCTGCGCGGCATAGGCGAGGATCGCGACGAGGACGCCCGCCATGATTCACCCGTCCGTTGCAACGAGGGTTGCCCGTTTTGCCGTCGCCGCCGCGCTGCTCGCGCTCGCCGCCCCAATGGTGGCGATGCCGCTCGCCCCGGCGGTGGCGGAGGACGCCAACCTGCAGGCCGAAGGCGAGAAGGCCGTGCAGGCGTGGGTCGATACGGTGGTCTCCGGCGACGTCGACAGGAACAGGGCGATCCTAGCGCCGGAGTTCCAGATTCTCCGCGCCGACGGCACCGCCTACGACAAGGACTCCTACATGAAGAGCAACCTGCCGCGCTTTCCGAACGTGCCGCAGATGAGCGACCTGGTGGTCACCGGCCACGGCGATATCCTCGTCACCCGCTACGTGCTGTCGACCGGCGGCGTCCGCGGCGAGCAGGGAGAGGGGCCGAAGGCGCCGCGGCTCACCGTCTTCCGCAAGGAGGGCGACACTTGGCTGGTGGTCTCCCACGCCAATTTTGCGGCCATCGACCGCTGAGGCGCGGCACGGCCGAAGGGCATGGACGGCGCGATATCCGGCCATAACCTTGCCGCCGCGCCGATCCGCGCAGCCCGCCGCGCCCCGGTTCCACGTCTCGCGCCGGAGAAGTGGTGAAGCGGCCCGGCCACCTGCTATCCTCCCCGCGAAGCACCTGCCAAGGCGACGGCCGGGCGATGACCAACGGGAGTGGCGGATGAGTGGCGAGAAGCGCGGGCTGCGGTCGGCGGGCTGGTTCGGCGGCTCGGACAAGGTCGGCTTCTTTCACCGCTCGTGGATGAAGAGCGAGGGCTTTCCTCCCGACCTCTTCGACGGCCGGCCGGTGATCGGCATCTGCAACACGTGGTCGGAGCTGACGCCGTGCAATGCGGGGCTTCGCGAGATCGCCGAGCGGGTCAAGCGCGGCGTCTACGAGGCCGGCGGCTTCCCGGTCGAGTTCCCGGTGATGTCGCTCGGCGAATCGAACATGCGGCCCTCGCCGATGATGTTCCGCAACCTCGCCAGCATGGAGGTCGAGGAGAGCATCCGCGCCAATCCGATCGACGGGGTGGTGCTCCTGGTCGGCTGCGACAAGACCACGCCGGCTTTGGTGATGGGCGCGGCGAGCTGCGACCTGCCGACCATCGCGGTTTCCGCCGGGCCGATGCTGAGCGGCACCTTCCGTGGCCGCACCATCGGCTCCGGCACCGACGCCTGGCGGCTCTCGGAGGAGGTGCGCGCCGGCCAGATCGGGATGGCCGACTTCCTCGCCGCCGAGGTCGCCATGAGCCCGTCGGCCGGCACCTGCAACACCATGGGGACGGCCTCGACCATGGCCTCGATGATCGAGTGCCTCGGCTTGGCGCTCCCCGGCAACGCCGCGATTCCGGCGGTCGACGCGCGCCGCCTCGTGCTTGCCCAGCTTTCCGGCCGGCGCATCGTCGACATGGTCCGCGACAACCTCACCGTCTCGCGCCTCCTCACCCGCGAGGCGTTCGAGAACGCCATCCGGGTCAACGCCGCCATCGGCGGCTCGACCAACGTCGTCTTGCATCTCCTCGCCATCGCCGGCCGGGTCGGCGTGCCGCTCGACCTCGACGACTGGGACCGCCTCGGCCGCGACGTGCCGACGCTGGTCAATCTGATGCCGTCGGGCACCTATCTGATGGAGGATTTCCATGCCGCCGGCGGGCTGCCGGTGGTCATGCGGCGGCTCTCTGACGCCGGCCTCCTCCATGGCGAGGCGCTCAACGCCAACGGCCGCGACGTGCGGACCAACGCCGCCGACGCCGAATGCTTCGACGACGAGGTGATCCGCCCGCTCGACCGGCCGCTGGCGGCAAGCGGCGGCCTCGCCATCCTGCGCGGCAATCTCGCCCCGGCCGGCGCCGTCCTCAAGCCCTCCGCCGCCTCGCCCGGCCTGATGCGCCACCGCGGCAAGGCGGTCGTCTTCGAATCGCTCGACCATTACCAGGAGCGGATCGCCGACCCTTCGCTCGCCATCGACGAGACCTCGGTGATGGTGTTGAAGGGCTGCGGTCCCAAGGGCTATCCCGGCATGCCCGAGGTCGGCAATCTCGGCCTGCCGCCGCGCCTCCTCGAAAAGGGCGTCACCGACATGGTGCGCATTTCCGACGCGCGGATGAGCGGCACCGCCTACGGCACGGTCGTCCTCCACGTCGCGCCGGAATCGGCCGAGGGCGGGCCGCTGGCTCTGGTCCGGGACGGCGACATGATCGCCCTCGACGTCGACGCCCGCTCCCTCGCTTTCGAGGTCGACGCGGCCGAGCTCGACCGCCGCCGCGCCGCCTGGCGCCCCGCCCCGTCGGCCAAAGGCGGCTACGAGCAGCTCTACGTCGACAACGTGCTCCAGGCCGACCGCGGCTGCGATTTCGGCTTCCTGGTCGGCAGCCGCGGCGCCCCGGTCCCCCGCGTCGATATCTAGCCCCATCTCTTCCAATCCCACCCATTCCCCTAACCGAATCACAAGAAACGCCGGGTATGCCCCGCGGTGACGGTGGAGGAGCCCGCGTCGTGCCGGCCGCGCCGGCCGCCGACCGGAGGAGGAGCAAGCCAATGCGGAAACCCGCTTTTTGCCTCGGCCTTCTTGCCGCGGCGCTGTTGATTGCCGGCGCCGCGCGCGCCCACGAGCCCGACGTCACCCACCTGCCGCTCGGCGACGACCGCCTCTCCGACACGCCGAAGGCCGGCTACATCATGGAGTGCCACACCGACCCCGACATGGGCGGCGCCTTCAAGGAGGGCGACTGGTTCAACGGCGACGGCACCTACAACCTGTTGAAGAAGGTGGTGGTGGAGGGCGAGGTGCCCCATGCCGGCTGGTATTTCCATTACGGCGTCCAGGGCGACGAGCGGATGTTCGCCACCGCCGACATCCCCGACTACCCGACCGGCCAGTTCCCGGTCGCACCGACCGATCCGGCCTACCAGTTCGACCGCAACCCCAACACCATCACCGACCAGGATTTCGTCTTCGGCCTCCCGGCCAATCCGGTGGTGGCCGACACACCCGGCTGCGTGCCGGGCGCCATCGGCATCCTGGTCTCCGGCATCGTCCTCTTCAACGCCCTCGACGCACCGGGCCGCGACGCGGTCGCCCACGAGACCCAGGATTCCTGCCAGGGCCATCCCCAGTCGGGCGGCGTCTACCACAATCACGACGTCAGCAATTGCGTGATCGAGAAGTACGACACCGGCACCGGCCATTCGGCGCTGCTCGGCTACATCGTCGACGGCTTCGGCATCTACGGGCCGCGCGGCGAGAACGGCGAGGAACTCTCCTCGGCCGACCTCGACGAATGCCACGGCCACACCCACATGATCGAGTGGAACGGCAAGATGGTGAAGATGTACCACTATCACGCCACCCTCGACTTCCCCTACACGGTCGGCTGCATGCGCGGCGCCTATTCCAACGACGACGTGATGATGATCTCCGGCCCGCGGGTCGAAATGCAGATGGGCGCCGGACGGCCGAGCGGCCGGCCCAACCTCGAACAGGCGGCGGCGACGCTCGGCGTCACCGAGGCCGTGCTGGTCGGCGCGCTGGGCCCCCCGCCGCCGGATCTCGCCGCCGCGGCGACAAAGCTCGGCGTCAGCGAGGCCGAGCTCTCCGCCGCCCTCGGCCTGCCCTAGGCGACGCGCTCCGCCCTCACCCGCCGCCCCCTCTCCCGGAGGCCTCCCTCTCCCAGAGGGAGAGGGCTTCCGGCCTTGCGGTCGCAGCCGCCGAAGGCGGCGAGACGCGTAGGCCGGAAGGGTGAGGGGCTGCGGCCTTCTCGCTCAGGCGCAGATGCTGGAAGAACCCGCCCCCAACCCGCTCGTGGGCGAAGGGACGCGGCTTGGCCTTTTGCGTCCTTCGAGGCTCGGGCTATCGCCCTCGCTCCTCAGGATGAGGTCGGGGGGTTTGCGCACACGGCGTCGCCGGCTCGGCCGGACCAACACCGAGATCCTCAGCCTGAGGTGCTCCGCGATAGCGGAGCCTCGAAGGACGCACTTCCCCCGATCGCGTCTGGGTCGCCCTACCCCCCCTCCGCCAGATACCCCCGGCTGACCGACTCGTCGATCAGCCGCTCCACCAGGCGATGGAGCTCGGCCGAGCCGTCGGCGATGATCCGCATGCGGCTCCGCACTTGCGCCTCCGTCACCCCGTGCGTCCGCCAGCCGATACCGTCGGTGAAGACGTTGTGGAGGAAGGGCTGCAGCCGATCCATGGTGCGGGCGAAGCGGGCGTCGGCGCTCTCGTGCGCCTCGAACTCCTCCCACAGCGCCCGGAGCGCGGCGCCCTGCTCCTCCGGCAGGAGGCCGAACAGCCGGTCGGCGGCTTGCCGCTCGCGCGCCTCCTGCGCCGCCCGCGCCGCCGCGTCGACGTAGAGGAAGGTGTCGCCGGCGTCGATCTCGACGATGTCGTGGATGAGGATCATGCGGATCGCCCGCGTCAGGTCGACCGCCGGGCCGGCGAACTCGGCGAGGATCACCGCCATGGTGGCGAGGTGCCAAGTGTGCTCGGCGTCGGTCTCGTTGCGCGAGCCGTCGATCAAAGGCGTCTGGCGGACGATCCCCTTCAGCTTGTCGATCTCGACGACGAAGCGGAGCTGGTCGCTAAGCCGCCCCCCGCCGGTCTCGGCGATCAGGGCGAAGAGGGAATCGTGGCCAGCGGGCATGGCTCCTCTGCACCACGGCTTCGGCGCATGTGCAAGGGCGGGCGACGCCGCGCCGTCCCACTGAATTCGCCTGACGGTGCCGGCCGGATGGTCAGAGTTCGAAGTTGGTTTAAAGTCGACCGGGCCGGGCAGCCGGCGAGGTCGCGAACGGTGGGGCGGCTACCTCTCTCGATCCCGGTGGTCTGCGGGCAAGCGAAAGGAGCCTGGGTGAAAGGAAAGGCCACGATGAATTCGAGGCTCGAGACATTCTGTGATGGCGTGTTTGCGATTGCCATCACCCTTCTGATCCTGGACATCAGAGTTCCCCCGGTCGAGTCGGTCCACTCGTTTGCGGAGGTGTGGCGTGATGTTGCGCAGCTCTGGCCGTCGTTCCTTGCCTTGTCGCTGAGTTTTACAATCATCTTCATTTCATGGATCGGTCACCACAACATCCTGAGGATCATAGACAAGTCCTCTCCGTTTTTCCTGTTCGCCAATGGTTTCTTCCTGTTCACCGTAATAATCATCCCGTTTCCCACCGCATTTATGGCGGAGTATCTGAATACGCCCTACGCGCAGCCGGCGATTGTGCTTTATTCTCTTAACAACACGCTGCATAACGTCGGGTGGAACATTTTGCACCGCTCGATCGTGAAACCAAGGCCGCTGTTCAAGGCTGGCGTCGACTCGGAGCTGGTCAAGGGAGCGGCGCGGGGTGCTCAAATCGGCTTCCTCGTCAATGTCGGCATCATATTGATTGCCTGGTTCTTCCCGTATGTGGCTTTGGCCATCAGCGTGTTCGTATGGGCTTACTGGCTCTACCTTTCCGTTTCGGTGAAACCCTCGAAGGCCGCGAGCTGAACGGGAATGCGCCGGAAGCGCCAACGCACCCCTCAGCATGGCAATGGTTTGGGGCAGGCCACCCCTCCCCTTGAAAAGGGGAGGAGGGTGGAGCTTGCCGGGCGACAGCCCGGCGTAGCGGAGCCAGGAGGGGATCGCGGACCGTGGGGCCGGAGCAGAGACCCCCTCCCAAGCTCGGCCACCCGGCCCCCGGATCGTGGTCCGGGGCAAGCTCACGCCGGAGCCTCGCTATCCTCCCCCTTTCGGGGGAGACGTCGGAACCGAAGCGGAGCTGGTCGGCGAGCCGCCGGACAGCGGTCTCGGCGATCAGTCCGTAGAGGGCGTCGTGGTCGGCGGCATATGGAAATCGTGCGCGATATTCCCGGCCTTTCATGGTAACCTACAGTTAAGCTCTCAAAAATCCAAATAGTTTCTCAATTATCACTCCGAGAAGCTAAGATCCCTGGCGAAGGACAACGTTCTAACGTCTAATTCGACGCTTTCGGCATAGTCCCTCGCTGTCAGATCATCCAATGACCCGAGAATATAGGGCGAGTCAGGAGACCATCCAAAAGGTCGTTCCCATTCAATTTTCCACACTAATTCGTCTAGCTGACTGCTGATGTCGCTTATCGACGTCTCAATTAACTCGTCGATTATGAAGTAAAATTGAATATGTATCTCATTCGCTTCCCACGATGGAGACGCTCTGACACGAATTTCGCGAAGTGATCGGAACACTTTACTCGCATAGAAGTCCTTGTTGTATTTTTCTCTTATGTAGTTGTAGAGGCGTCGGATCGAATTATTAAATGCATCGGGAAAGGCGAAACGCCCCAACATTCTTTCAAGCGCGAAGGCAAAATTACGCCGAGCCAATTCCGAAGTCGAGCCCAGATCTACGGGACCAAGTCGCAACCAGCGACTTACTAACCGTCATCATTCGAGAGAGATCAACGACAACGTTTGGCTCAGGAGGCTGTTCGAGAGGCGCCAACCCCGGTTTTCGGCCACTTGCGATCAGACTTATGCTTTCTTCTGTTACTTTTACCAGTGGGCAAACGACCACGAATGGTTTCTTCTCAGCGTCTGCCACTATGTCGCACGTCTGTGAGACTACAGCTAGGCCAATGCAATCGTCATCAACCACTGGTTCAGGTGACAGCTCCGAGGCGTCTTCCGGCAACTCCCCATGAATGAAACCGCCCGAAGCAACTGCATAGTCGCCCTGACGCCAATCCAAGACGGCGTTGTGCTCCGCTGTATTGCCTTTCTCTGTCACCGAGCAATACCGCCACGAAGATTACTTCCTTCGTGCCCTGATTCGCCGATAATTGGGCCGCGACGTCACGACTACTTCGCCGATAGAATCATTGCCAGCCGCTTCCAGTTCGCGACCGAAGTGCCCAGACGCATACGGAACCAATTCTGGTTCAATCGGCAAGCGCCGTTGTTTTGCGCGGCCTATACCCTCGCCGGCGCGGGACATCATCTCCTCGTATCTGCCTGAAGCCGCCAGCTGGAGGAAAGTCTGACCTGCTAGGGCCGGAGAGAGGAGCAAATTGCCAGTTGCTCGTGCGCTGCCTCTGTCTATGTATCTCAATGCTGCCAAGAGGCTCCCGAGCCGCTGCCTGTTCTTAAGTGCCATCGGTTTGCCGGCGGCCCAATTGTGAACAGACCGTCTATCCACGGCCAACATCTCGGCAATCTGATCCCAATTCAGACCCGAAAGCCGCCGAATCTCGAAGAGGCTTTTGTTGCCGTCATCATGGAAAACAGTTGGCGTGCCCAGTTCAAATACATGGGTATTCGCAGTAGTCTCTGAAATAGATAAAATAACGCTCTTAAGGAGAGAACTTAGCTCGTTAAGTATGATCGAATTTGTCCGGTCGCATTCAAACCCCCGCATCCAACTACAGGGCGACAGTTTGACCCGTTGGTTTCCCCAGTTGCTGTCATAATTTACGCCCTGACGGTGCAGGCTGTCGGTCCCTTGATTGGTCTGAATTGCCCAGGTGTTCATGCTCTTCCCCCGTACACTTTGATGAACTCCGGAGTTATTGACCATCGGAAAAACGCGTAGGCGCGGGCAGCTAGCGCTTTCGCTTCGTTAATGATCCTTTGCGATTCGAAATGGCGTTCCCCTGTTGCAAATAAATCGATATCGAGCATCCAACTCCGCTCTGGGATAATTGGCATTGCTTCGGGGTCATGAGAGCCGTTGGGGGGCATCCAACCCGATCGGACTACAAGCTCACCCTCGGCAGTGGTGCAGATAGCCTCCAGTAGGCTCTGTTTTACTCGGTCTCGGATAGTCATTTCGGCCATACCAAGCAGCTGCTGTTGTATCAGTAGATCCAATGTTGCAAGTCTTTCTTCACCGCGGATGCGATCAATATAGCGAACACCAATCCGAGTTGACACCGCTGGAGAGAGTTTTTCTTGAACGACGTTCAAAATCATCAAAAATCAACTCATGAAATCGTCACGAGACAGGTAAGATATCGTTTCTAAAGCAACAAAGGAGCTAGCTAAAGTTAATCTCCAATTTCGCTCTCTATCAAAAAATCTCCAGACAATTTCGTTTCGCGTCTCGGCTCCAGCCGGTCCGAAATTGACGATTTGATTTTCTTGTCTCTCAAGCAACGGATATTCGAAGCGAACGTCCTCTTGGAAGGACGCAATGAAATCCTTCTTGGCTATTGAAAGTATCTCTGCAAATCTGACTTGTCCAATTACGCGAACTAGCGGAGCTGCAGAGAGCGGGACTTCATTCGGCACTTCCCCGAACAGCGGATCAGGCGGTCTGTTCGCCATTCACTTGACCTCCTGCGAGACGCGACTCCGAGTCCGAATTCAGTGATAATATGTGAAATATGATGTGAAAGCCAATGGGCCCCTCGATTTTTCCGTCAGCCTTAACAACCTCCCAATTGCCGCGGTCGGACGTTACGGTGATCACCTTCCCCCACCCCGCTCCCTTCCCTACCTTAGCCATACCACCACGCCCGGGAGCCGACCGATGCGCCGCGCCCGCCGTCTCACCACCCTCCTCGCAGGCCTGGCCGCCGCACTTCTCATCACGGCCGGCCCGGCCGCAGCCGACGGCCTCCTCGACCGCGCCCGCAACGCCGTGCAGGAGGCGGGCAAGAGCGTCGAGCAGGCGGCGAAGGACGCCGGCCGCAACGTCTCCGACTATCTGGTCGACCATCCCGAGCTCAACCGCGACCTCGTCGATCTCGGCAAGGAGCTCGGCCTGCCGGGCTTCGACCAGGCGGGGCCGACGCATGGGCCCGAGCTGATCGCCAGGCCGTCGCCGGTCGGCGTCGGCGGCACCGTCGAGCTCACCGCCACGGGGCTCCCCGGTACCGCGGCGGTCACCATCAGCGCCGGGGCGTCGGCGAAGGACGCCAAAGAGATCGCCACCGCCACCACCACCGACCGCGGCACGCTCCAGGCCGAGGTGAAGGTGCCGGAGACCGCCACCGGCGGCACGTCGCTCCTCTTCGTGGTCGAGACCGCCGACCAGCGCGCCCGGCTGGTGTCGGAGCCGATCGAGGTGGTCGTCGCCGCCGACATCGTCACCGTCACCGGGACGCTGTCGAATGAAGGCGTCGAATGCCAGGCGCTCCGCGGCGACGACGGCGTCCTCTACACGTTCACCCGCGGCGACCTCGCCAGCTTCGCTCCCGGCGACCGGGTGACGGTGAAGGGCACCGTCGTCCCGATGTCGATCTGCATGCAGGGCACCACGCTCTCCGTCATCTCGATCGGCCCGGCGAAATAATCTCCGCCGACGCAGAACGAGATAGCCTGTCTCGACCGCGACGCCGCCTATCCCTCCCCGTGAAACGGGGAGGGGGGACCGTCGCGAAGCGATGGTGGGTGGGGCGGCCTTGCCAACCTCAGACCGCGGCTTGCCCTCCCGACTCAGGCGTCCCGCGAAGCGATGAAGCGGGCGGCGGCGCGGAGCGTCGCGGCGGCCTCGCCGAACGGGGCGAGCGCGGCGATCGCCTCCTCCACCGCCGCCGCCAGCCGCGACCGCGCTTCCGCCACCCCGAGGAGGGCGACAAGGGTGCGCTTGCCCTTGCCGGCGTCCTTGGCGGTGCGCTTGCCGGCGGTCGCCGCGTCGCCGGTGGCGTCGATCAGGTCGTCGGCGATCTGGAACGCCTGGCCAAGCCGCTCGCCATAGGCGGCGAGCCGGGTCCGCTCGTCCGGCCCCGCCCGGCCGAGCACCGCCCCGGCCTCCACCGCATAGCGGATCAGCATGCCGGTCTTCATCGCCTGCATGGTCAAGACCGCGGCCACCGCCCGTTCCGCTTCGGCGTCGAGGTCGAGCGCCTGGCCGCCGGCCATGCCGCCGAGGCCGGCCGCCCGCCCCAGGCCGGCGATCAGCTCGACCCGGACCGCCGCCGTCTCGTCCAGCCCGGCCAGCGTCTCGAAGGCAAGGGTCAGGAGCGCGTCGCCGGCCAGGATCGCCGTCGCCTCGTCGAAGGCGCGGTGGAGCGTCGGCCGCCCGCGGCGGAGGTCGTCGTCGTCCATCGCCGGCAGGTCGTCATGGGCGAGGCTGTAGGCGTGCACGCATTCGAGCGCCGCCGCCGCGGTGACGACGGCGTCGCCGGTCGCACCGAACAGCCGCGCCGTCTCGATCAGCAGGAACGGCCTCAGCCGCTTGCCGGGGCCGAGCGCCGCATAGCGCATCGCCTCGACCAGGCGCGGCGGCCGGGCGATCTCGCCTTGGCGAATTGCTTGCGAGAGCAGCCGTTCCAGGGCGGTATCGGTGGCGCCCGCCGCCTGTCTCAGCCGTGTCTCGAGCATGTTCCGACCCCGTTTCCCCGCGACCCGAATGGGGCGAAACCATTGCCGGGTCAAGCGTTGCGCTCGCCCGGCGCTGCCGGTATCGGTCCTCTGATGACCAAATCCGCCAAGCCGAAAACCCAAGCAAAACCGCGGCCTACGGCCCGCAACAAGCCGCCGCGACGGGCGCTTTGGCGGCGCGCGCTCCAATGGCTGGCGATCGTCGTCGTTGTCCTGGCGCTCTTCCCCGTCGTGTTTATCCCCTTGTATATATTCGTCAATCCGGTCGGCACCAACATGATCTACACCTGGGCGGTGGACGGGCCGATCGACCGGCAGTGGGTCGCCTTCGACGACATCGCCAAAGTGCTGGTGGTGTCGGTGATGGTCTCGGAGGACGGCCAGTTCTGCGAGCATCACGGCGTCGATTGGGCGGAATTGCAGGACGTTCTCGACAAGCCCGGCGCGCCGAGCCGCGGCGCCTCGACCATCGCCATGCAGTCGGTGCGCAACCTTTTCCTGTGGATGTCGCGCAGCTATCTCCGCAAGGGAATCGAGATCCCGCTCGCCATCTACGCCGACGCGGTATGGGGCAAGCGGCGCGAAATGGAGGTCTACCTCAACATCGCGCAATGGGGGGCAAACATCTTCGGCATCGAGGCCGCCGCCCGCCACTATTTCAACCGCTCGGCGAAGGATTTGACCGCCCGCCAGGCGGCGCTCCTCGCCGCTACCTTGCCGAGCCCGGTGATCCGCAACCCCGCCCGGCCGTCCCACACCATGCAGTCGCTGGCCAGGACCATCGAGGCGCGCGCCAGGGCGGCCGGCCCCTATATCGTTTGCCTCTATCCGTGAGCTTGCGTATAAGCCGGCCAACCCACAAGCATTCAAGGACGATGAGATGGCAGTCCCGAAAAGAAAGACCTCGCGCATGAAGCGCGGATTCCGCCGTTCGGCCGATGCGCTGAAGCGGCCGAGCTATGTCGAGGACAAGGATTCCGGCGAGCTTCGCCGGCCGCATCATATCGACCTGAAGTCGGGCATGTATGGCGGCCGCCAGGTGCTCGAGCCGAAGAGCGAGACCTGATCGCGGCCAAGCGCCGACGAGAAATCGAGGCCGGCGTCCACGCCGGCCTTTTTCATTGGGCTCGCCGGAAGTAACATCCGCCGACGCCGCAGGACGGCTTCGCTCACCCCGAAGGTGGAACCATGCTCACCGCCATTCCGCTCACGATCATCCCGCTCATCCTTTTCAATCTCGTCGGCCTGCTCGCCGGCGACGTGAGCTGGTCGGGCGAGATTTTCGGCATCGTCATGGTTTCCGGAGCCCGGTGGGCAATCACCCTCGCCGATCTGATGATCACCCTGGGTCTCGTCCTGCTCTTTCTCGAGGTCCTGAAATCGGAGCGGACGTCGACGACGACGATCACCAATCACATCCTGTCGACGGTGGTGCTGATCATCTACGTGGTCGAGTTCGTCGTGGTCGCTTTCTGCGCGAATTCGCTGTTTTTCCTGCTCGCTCTGATCGCCCTTTTCGACGTGGTCGCCGGTTTCACCATCACCATCCGCACCGCATCGCGCGATGTGACGTTCGGCCAGACCCTTGACGGCGGTCGCTGACCACCGGCGCGCTGCCGCCTGATTGGCCGGCGGGCGTCGGCCGGCAGCCGGGCCCGAACCACCGTTGGCGCTTCCTTAACGGCCTTCTGACAGGGTCCGGCGGGATTTCGATATTTCCCTCAGCGCCCCCTGAACACGCCGATCAGCAAGAAATGTCCGATCGTCCCGCCGGTAGAGAGCCCCCCGCACCGAGGTCATCGATCCGGGTGCGGGAGATCCTCACCGCCGTCGGCGAGGTGGTTTATGAATGGTCAATCGCGGACGACGTCATCGAGTGGGGCGAGAACGCCCTCGACGTGCTCGGCGTCCCCTCGCTCGACCGGATTTCCACCGGGCGGGACTTCGCGGCGCTGCTTGAGCCGAGCAACGTGACCAGTCGCCACGAGGCCGTGCTCCGCGGCTCCGACGGCGACGAAGGCGGCAGCGGCGTCGCCTACCAGGTTCAGTATTCGCTTCTGCCCGACGGGCGGGGCACCGCCCGCCGACTGTGGATCGAGGACATCGGCCGTTGGTACGGCGATAGCGCCGGCCGCCCACGGCGGGCCCACGGCGTGCTCCGCGTCATCAACGAGCGGTACGAGCGCGAGCAGCGCCTCGCCTTTCTGTCCCGCTATGACGAATTGACCGGCTATTTCAACCGGTCGCACCTGCTGGCGACGCTCGGCGAGGCCATTTCGCAGGCAAGACAGTTTCGCAATTCGCTCGCCTTCCTCATCGTGTCGCTCGACAATTTTCGCGCGGTCAACGAGGCCTATGGCTTCGAAATCGCCGACCAGGTCTTCGCGGCGGTCGCCCGGCGGATCAAGGGGGAGCTCAGGGCCGCCGATGCAATCGGGCGATTTTCCGGAAGCAAGCTCGGACTCGTCTTGACGAATTGCGACGATGCCGACATGCACGTCGCCGCCGAGCGGTTTCACGCAGCGGTCCGCGACGAGGTCGTCGATACCGAGGCCGGGTCGGTGGCGCTGACTGTGTCGATCGGCGGCGTGACCCTGCCGCGTCATGGCCGCACCACCAGCGAAGCCATCGCCCGCGCCCAGGAGGGTCTTCAGACTGCCCGGCTCCGCGGCAACGGCCATTTCGTCGCCTATGTTCATTCGCCCAGCGTACAGGCACGGCGACGGCAAAACGCCATTCAGTCGCGGGAGCTCGTCGCGGCGCTGAACGAGGGACGCATCAGGCTGGCCTTTCAGCCGGTGGTCGACATCACCAGTCGCAAGCCGGTCTTCCATGAGGCGCTGGCTCGGGTCGAGCAACCGGGTGGGACGCTGATCGGACCGAGCGAGTTCGTCGAGCTGTCGGAGCGGCTCGGATTGATCCGGCTCGTCGACCATCGGGTGCTCGAACTTGCTCTGGTCGCCCTGACGGATCCGGCTATCGGCTCGCTTTCCATCAACGTCTCCGCCGCCACGATCGACGACAGCGAGTGGATCGGTAATCTGTCGGCGCACCTGGCCGGCCGAGCCGATCTCGCCAAGCGGCTTATCGTGGAAATCACCGAGTCGGCGGCGATCGGCAATCTCGACGAAGCCAAGCGGTTCGTGGCGATGCTGCATGTTCTCGGCTGCCAGGTCGCCATCGACGACTTCGGAGCCGGCTTCTCTTCATTCCGCAATCTGCGCGAGCTGGATCTCGATTTCTTCAAGATCGACGGCTCGTTCATCGAAAACCTGCCGCGAAGCCGTGACGATCAGACCTTCGTCAAGGCGTTGGCCGATTTGGCGGGAAGTTTCGGGGTGATCGTCGTGGCCGAATGGGTTCAGGACGAGGAGACCGCGGCGCTGCTCGCCGGCTGGGGCGTCGATTGCATTCAGGGCAACCTGGCCGGCGCGGTGGTCGAGGAGCCGGCCGTCGCCCCGGCGGAGGCCGCCGGACGCTGACCCGCTCCGGTCAGCTCTTGTCGGAGAGCTTGTCGAGGCGCTTTTGAACGTCGTCGAGTTGGCGGCGAAGCGATTCGATGTCGCTCTTGTCGCCACTGGTTGCCTCGCCCTCGACGGGACCGGCGACGGTGTTTTGCTCGCGGCCGGTGCCGAACGGCAGGAACATCCGCATCGCCTGCTCGAACATTTCGGTGTTGCGCCGCACCTGATCGCCGATCGCATCGAGCGCACTCGGACCGAAAGCGTTGGCCATCTGGCCGCGCATCTTCTCCTGGTCGCGGACAAAGGAATCGAGCGAGAAGTCGAGGAAGGTCGGGATCAGGTTCTGGATCGAGTCGCCGTAAAAGCGGATCAACTGCCTGAGAAACGCGATCGGCAACAGGTTCTGCCCCTTGTTCTCCTGCTCGAAGATGATCTGGGTCAGCACCGAGCGGGTTATCTCCTCGCCGGTCTTGGCGTCAAAGACCACGAAATCCTCACCGGCCTTGACCATTTCGGCCAGGTCCTCAAGCGTCACATACGTCGAGGTCCCTGTGTTGTAGAGGCGCCGGTTGGCGTATTTCTTGATCGTGGTGGGCTCTTTTTCCGCTGCCATAGCCGGACGTCACTCAATATTAAAAAAACGCAACTGCCCTCGCCCCGGACGGAGGCACTGCCGCCGCCCTTTCACACCAACGATAGAAGCTTTTTAGCGGGGTCGCCAATTATTTGTGCGATGCCATATGGTGGGCAGCAGCGCGGGCGCCGATTGACAGCGGGACCGGCCGCGGGCTGTAGTCCGATCGAAGACGCCGCCGCGCGGCCGGCGGCACAGGGGAGAGTTTTCGCATGCAAACGAGCGACATCGTCATTGTCGGCGCGGCGCGGACCGCGGTCGGTACCTTCAACGGAGCCTTCGCCAATACGCCTGCCCACGAGCTCGGCGCGACGGCGATCAAGGCGGCGCTGAGCCGCGCCAACACCGCCCCGGATGAGGTGGGCGAGGTGATCCTCGGTCAGATCCTCACCGCCGGTCAGGGCCAGAACCCCGCTCGCCAAGCCTCGATCGCCGCCGGCATCCCCGATGAGACGACCGCGTGGGGCATCAATCAGCTGTGCGGCTCCGGTCTGCGGGCGGTCGCGCTCGGCATGCAGCAGATCCTGACCGGCGACGCCGAGATCATCGTCGCCGGCGGACAGGAATCGATGTCGATGGCGCCGCACTGCGCCCATCTGCGATCCGGCGTGAAGATGGGCGACTTCACGATGGTCGATACGATGATCAAGGACGGCCTGTGGGATGCCTTCAATGGCTATCACATGGGCAATACCGCCGAGAACGTGGCGCGCGAATACCAGATCACCCGCGAGGAGCAGGACCTGTTCGCGGTGAAATCCCAGAACAAGGCGGAGACGGCGCAACAGTCGGGCAGGTTCAACGAGGAAATAGTCCCGTTCACGGTCAAGACCCGCAAAGGGGAAATCGTCGTCGACAAGGACGAACACCCGCGGGCCGGCACGACGCTCGAAACGGTTGCCAAGCTCCGGCCGGCCTTTGCCAAGGACGGGACGGTGACGGCCGGTAACGCCTCCGGCATCAATGACGGAGCGGCGGCCGTCGTCGTGATGAGCGCCAAGGAGGCGGCCAAGCGCGGCGTCGAGCCGATGGCGCGGATCGCCTCTTGGGCGACCGCCGGCGTCGATCCGGCGCTGATGGGAACCGGGCCGATCCCCGCCTCGCGCAAAGCGCTCGAGAAGGCGGGATGGAAGGTCGAGGACCTCGACCTGATCGAGGCGAACGAAGCCTTCGCCGCCCAGGCCTGCGCGGTGAACAAGGACCTCGGCTGGGATACGCAGGTCGTCAACGTCAATGGCGGGGCGATCGCGCTCGGCCATCCGATCGGCGCGTCCGGCGCCCGCGTGCTCGTGACACTGCTCTACGAGATGAAACGCCGCGACGCCAAACGCGGTCTCGGCACGCTGTGCATCGGCGGCGGCATGGGCATCGCCATGTGCGTCGAGCGATAAGCTTTGTCCATGTCAGAACCACAAAAGCACCGGGGAGGAGTCGCATGGCTGTCGCCATTGTCACGGGAGGGACGCGCGGCATAGGCGCCGCCATTTCCAAGGCACTTAGCGCCGGAGGTGCGACGGTTGCCGCGGTCTATCACGGCAACGACGAGGCGGCGGCCAAGTTCAAGGCCGAAACCGGCGTCGCCGTCTACAAATGGGACGTCTCGGACGCCGAAGCGTCGGCCGCCGGGATCGGCAAGGTCGAGGCCGATCTCGGCCCGACCGAGGTGCTCGTCAACAACGCCGGCATCACCCGCGACGGCATGTTTCACAAGATGGCTTTCGAGCAATGGTCGGCGGTCATCCGCACCAACCTCGATTCGATGTTCTCGATGACCCGGCCGGTGATCGAGGGAATGCGCGACCGCGGCCGCGGCCGGATCGTCAACATCGCGTCGATCAACGGCCAGAAGGGCCAGATGGGCCAGACCAACTATTCGGCGTCGAAGGCCGGTATCATCGGCTTCACCAAGGCGCTTGCCCAGGAGAGCGCCCGCAAGGGCATCACCGTCAACTGCATCTGCCCAGGCTATGTCGATACCGAAATGGTGGCGGCGATGTCGGAGAAGGTGCTGGAAGCCACGATCGCCCAAATCCCCGTCGGGCGGCTTGGCAAGGCCGAGGAAATCGGCGCGCTGGTCGCCTATCTCGTCTCGGACGCCGCGGCCTTCATGACCGGCGCCGTGCTGACGATCAACGGCGGCCAATACATCGCCAACGGGTGACGCGTCCTCGGCGGCCCACTGGGCGCCGAAGCGTTCGGCAAGCGCAACGGGTTATCTGAACCTTGGATCGGGCGGTTATCTACGTGGCGAATGGCGCGATCGGACTGGGCCACTTTCTCGTGTGCTGCTCCGTCTACGGCGAATACGCAAGGACAACAGGGCGACGGTTCTTTATCAGACTCGGCCCCTGCACCATGGCGATGAACCCCTCCGCCGATATCGATCCGCTATTCACCGATTTTCTCGATACGACCGATTTCGCGAGCGAGGAATCCAAGTGTCGGCGCGGGCTTTGGCACAGTACTGTGACAACGCCAAACTGGACCCATGCGGCTATGCCTTGGTGGCCCGTCCAGATACAGAACCCCCGGCAATACGAAAAAGCCTCAAGCGGCGAGGAGTTTCTGTCCCGACCGAATCGGAGTAGCGGCCGAGAGCCCGAAGCGTTCGGCGGGCCTGTGGGGGAGGGAACGTCGCAAGGCGAGGCGTCCCCGCCTTCAACGAGGCGGGTCCATGCCGGCTTCAGCAGCGACTTTCCCGGTGAGTTCCTGGATCATCGCGATGTCACCGCCGAACATGTCGGCGAACAATGCCTGATGCTCCGCCGACATTTCGGTCTTATAGCGTCCCGCTATTCCCTTGTTGAATTCGGGAATGAGGGAGGTGTCGTCGAGCAGGGGGCGCACGATTGCGCTCCCGTCAAGGCCCTCCAACCCGAGCTGGCGAATGAGGTGCGTGGCAACCAGATCTGGCCGGCGCAATATCATGTCGTAGGGGATCGGGAGAACGTTGGGCAGCTTCAACCACGCCCGGAGGATTTTCAGATTGCGCCGGATCGGACGAAGCGTGTCTTCGATGGTGTAGAGGCTGGTAAACGCCGGCCGATCGACGCCACGGGCGCGGTCGCGGGCGCCCACGTCGAGAAGGGAGAGGGCCACATCCCGCGGGTCGCGGAACGACGCGCAGGCCATGATCGCCCCGGATGCGACCATGTCGGCAATCGTCTCGTCCAGGGGCGCGTGCGTCTTGACGAAGGACAGCACGTCCGGCGGGAAGCAGGCGTCGATCTCGTGAACTCGGGCGCCCGTGATCTGTTGGAAGTTTGCCCGAAGCTGCTCCGGCAAATACCGCCCCCTGATTTCATCGACGGTGCTCCCTGAATGCGCGAAGATGATTCGGGCGATGACTTGGGTTACAAAGGTACTGCCTGATTTCGGTTGACCGTAACCGACATAAAGCATCGCTTGCCCACCCACCCCATGACGCCACTTTCTTCTGGCGGAACCGCCGCGGCGATTCGCTGGCGCTCCAGCCTGAGCCTGCCCGCCTTGAATCACAAATGGATCAGGCTGCGCGCACGGCCCGGTTGCCGCGGACCTGCTGTTCGATCCAGGCGTAGGTCTTCTCCAGGCCGGCAATCAGAGGTTGCGACGGCGCCCAACCTATCTTCTCGGCGATCAGCCGGTTGTCGGAGTTCCGCCCCCTGACACCCTGCGGGCCCGGTATGTGATTCTTGTGGAGCCGCTTGCCGGCGATGTCGCACACCATATCGACAAGCTGATTGATGGTGACCCGCTCCTCCGAGCCGATATTGACCGGCCCTTCAAAATTTGACCGGGTGAGGCGGAGCGTCCCCTCTATGCATTCGTCGATGTACAGGAAGGAGCGCGTCTGCTCGCCGTCGCCCCAGATCTCGATTTCCCCGCCGTCGCGCGCCGACGCGACCTTGCGGCAGATGGCGGCCGGCGCTTTTTCCTTGCCGCCCTGCCAGGTTCCCTGCGGGCCGAAGATATTGTGGTAGCGCGCCACGCGATTGTGCATTCCGTGGTTGCGATTGTAGGCCAGATAGAGCCGCTCGGAGAACAGCTTCTCCCAGCCATACTCGCTGTCCGGCGCCGCCGGATAGGCACTGTCTTCGGCGCAATTCGGGTTGTCGGGGTCTTCTTGGTTGTGGGCCGGATACATGCAGGCGGACGAAGAGTAAAACACCCGCTTGACGTTGCGCCTGTAGCAGTGGTCGAGAATGTTGAGGTTTATGGTTGCCGAATTGTGCATGATGTCGGCGTCATGCTCGCCGGTGAAAATGTAGCCTGCGCCGCCCATGTCGGCGGCGAGTTGGTAGACCTCGTCGAACGAGCGGTCGACGGCCTGCTCGCAGACATGCGGGTTACGCAAATCGCCGATCAGGAAGTCGTCCGCCTCGGTCTCGGCAAAGTCCGGGAACCTGAGGTCGACGCCACGCACCCAATACCCGGCTGCCTTGAGCCGCCGTACCAGATGTGATCCGATGAATCCCCCGGCACCGCATACCAGCACGGACATCGCCTCGGTCATGATTTCTCCCGACCAGTTCGCCTTCGCGGTTCACGCCACCCTCCGGATGAGGCATGCGGTAAGGTCATATTGCAACCCTTTTTCGCCCGGGTTATGCGTGGCGGGCGAAGCCGGCGGTCGAAACGCCTCCGCCCAGGTAACACGCGCCGGAGCGAGCGGGGCCTTCCGGCGAGTTGCCGACGACCGATCAACGCGGCTCCGGAATGGTTACGCTCGCGCCACCGACTGACAAACGGTAAATGCAATCGAGGGGCCTCCGCCTTGCCCAAGGTCTACATTCACATCGGCCATACCAAGACCGGATCGACAAGCATTCAGGACACGCTTCTTGAGAACTACGAATTGTTTAAACAAAGAAACATAATATATTATAATGATCGTGAGGTTATGTTTGGCACAAATGATCTTCCAGCCGCACTAAATATCAAGTTCTACTCTGAACCTGATATGATTCGGCGCGGTTTCGACAACGAAGAGCGAAGGAAAAAGCATGCTCGGCTGGTGTTTTCTCACATCGAATCGCTTATACGGAGCAATTCGAAAGCTAAGATAATAATATCAAGTGAGGTTTTAGCGTCCGTCGATGAGAAAGGTGTGATTAAACTTGATAGCTTTTTAAAGAAATCACTCGATGGCGCCAGCAACGCCGTCAGAATCATTTGTTATGTCCGCGATCCGCTCAGTTGGGCGGTTTCGACCGCGCAGCAGGAGATGAAGGTATACGGTAAGACATTCGACGATCCCATCGAGCTCGTGCTGCCGTTCAGGTTCTATTTGGAAAAGTATTTCAACGTTTTTGGACGCAAGAATGTTGATATCAGAGAGCTCGGTGCCGGAAAGTCACTCTTGACGGATTTCATGGTCGCCTGCGAAGAGCCGGATTTCGATCTTCGCGACGTCAAGCAGCTCCGTTCCAATGAATCATTGACCGAGCAGTCGGTGCGAATTCTCGACAGGCTGAATCGGGTTGTTCCAGCTTTCGAAGGCGAGCTGCCGAACGACAAAAGAGCGATATTGATCGACAAGGCCTTTGCCGCGATCAAAGGGGACAAGTTTGTTTTGTCTCCTTCGGTCCGTGAAGAGGTGGTCCGACGGAATCAAGGCGAAGTCGAGTGGCTTCGTTCTGTCGTAGGCCATCGGATCTTTGCCGATTGGTCTGCGCCGGCCGACGGCGGGCAGTCGACCGGCGAATTCACGGACGAAGTGTTGGAATCGATCGGACGACTCATCAACGACATACTGCTCAGGGAACAACACGCCAAAGCCAAGGCGAGATTCCTGGAAGGCATGAAGTGTGTGAAGGACGGCGAACGCGCCGAAGCCGTCGATCGGTTCGAAGCCGCGCTGCGACTGAAGCCGGACATGGAGCCCGCCGAACGTCGACTGGCCGTCCTCCGCGCGCAGATGAAGAGGACGCCCGGCAAGCCCTCCCGGGCGAGGAGCAAGCCGGCGAGGGCGGAGCAGGCGGCGTTAAAGCTCAAGCTTGACGGGCTCCGCGCAAGCGCGGCCGCGGGCGAGCAAGCTGGTGACTGGAGTGCTGCCATTGCCGCGTGGGAGCAGATCTACGCGCTCGCACCCAGCCATGCTCATCGCATGCGCCTCGTGAGCACCCTGTACAATGCCGGCGAGGTTGAACGCTCGTATCGGCTGCTCGTTGAAGCGCTGAAGCTCGGGGCGCCCGGTGCGGGCCCAGTCAGGCGGGGCTTCGCTCAAGCGGTCGATTTCAATGACAGGGAGGCCCTGCCCCTTTTTGCCGATGCATACAAGGCGGTGCTTGCCGATCCCGATCTGCCGAGGCCCGACAAGCCCAGCATGAATATCTGGCTCGGCCTGATCTGGCTCGGCGAGATCGAGGCGGCGGTGGATCACATGCAGGCGCCGCCGGCGGTTGAGACCGACCTAACCGTCCGCGGCCCGGAACGGCGGGCCGTCATCGTCGATCCGGCCTTCGCTCCGGCGACCGGCCACGGGCACCATTTCAACACCAACCTCGCATACCTCCATCTGCTGTCGAAGCTCGGAGCGCGATCGACATTCTATGGGGCGTACGAAGCCGGTTCCCCCTCGGATTCACTCGGCTTCGACTTCCACCCGGCTTTCACGATCGCCATGTACGCGGTCAGGACGACCTTCGACGACCTTCGGTTGCTTCGCAATATCAACCGTTACTTCGAGGCCGAACTCGACAGGCAGCTGCCACCGGACCGCGACGTGTTGATCTTCCACAGCACGCGGTACACGACGATCCTCGGGCTGGCGCGGTGGATGGCCAGGCACCAAGGCGCCGACCGGTCGTCCCTGGTGATCGGAATCATCGACTCCGAACTCGACGTGCATCCGACGCGACAGGACCTCATCCGCGCGATCTATCGCGAAGCAATGGCAACGTTGAAGCAGCTGAAGAACACGGAAATCCTCGTCTATTGCGAAACGCAGCGCCACATCGACAGGCTCACCGAGCTTGGCGGCGAGGGGTTGGATATCCGGCTGTTCCCCTACATCGCTTCCTCGCTGGCGCTTGAGCACGCGCAGCCCCATCCGACGAGCGCCGCCGAGAACGACCGGTTGATGCTGGGTTATGTCGGCGCCACTCGCCTCGAACGCGGCGCCGATCTCTTGCCCGGCTTGGTTCGCGACACAATGGGGTCTCCTGGCGAGAAGGTCCGCTGGACCGTGCAGCTCGACGTTGAGGACCTGCGGAGGATAGCCGGACCCCGCGTCGATGCCGACGTCGCGTTCATGGAAAGCCACGTCGCCGTCGCGCTTGTCGAAGGCAAGGTGTCCATCGACGACTACTACGCGATGCTTGACCGAATGGACATCGTCGTCCTTCCCTATCGCCGGCGATACGAAGTCTCAGGCTCCGGTGTGTTCGTCGAGGCGTTGACGCTCGGTAAGGTCCAGGTCCTACCGGAGCGCGGGTGGATGACCGAGCTTGCGCGAAAATACGGTTGCGATCCGGTCACCTTCAGGGAGGCAACACCGGTCCGCATCTCGGCTGCAATCGAATCGGCGGTCGAGCGATATCCGGAACTGAAAGCGAAGGCGCTTCGCGCCGCCGACATCTGGAACACCGAAGAGAGCAGTGCCGCTCAGCTGGAAGCCTGGCTCGGCAAGCGCGTGGCGAACAATCGCGACGACGGCCGGGCGCCGCCGCCAATCCGGTCGGCGATTGCCGGGGCTTAGAGCATTTCCAGGAAAAGTGTGCGCACTTTTCAGCCCGGAAAATGCGAAGAACCAAAGAGCGACAGCAAAGGCCCCGATTCAATCAGATCGGAGTTTGTTCTAGCCTTTCTGGCGAGCGCGGCTGTAGGACGCGATGATCCGCTGGATTTCGTCGCCGATGTCGTCGCTGTCACCGCCGTCGCTGGGTTCAGGTTCGACCTCGTCGGCGGCCGGCTCCGGCGCAGGCTCGGCCTCGGCGGGCTCCGGAGCTTCAGGGGTTACAGGACTTTCAGCGGGCGGCTGCAACTCGTCCTTTGTGGTCGCGCCACCGCCGTCCTCGACCAGAACGTCGACGGCCTGCGCGATGGCGGCGAGAATAGAACTCTCCAGCGCGGCCTGGCCCTTTTGACCGGCCGGCGCCGGCGCCGCCGCCTCGCCCGGCTTTTCCTTGTCGGCGGCGGGCTTCGAAGGGACGCGTGTCGATGGGGTCGATTTCGGACTTGCGCCCCCCGACGTCCGGTTTGACGCGGCGGTCGACGCTTTGCCGCCGCCGGTCGCCGACCTGGCGATGGCGGCAAGCCGTGAAGCGCTTCCGGCCCGGATGTCGGCAAGCCGGCGCTGGATCGGCGACCCGCCCTCGGATTCCGGCTTCTTCGCCGGAGGCGCCGTGCGCTCGGTTGGGGTGGGCTCCGTGGCGGCCGGCTCGGTCCCGACTGGCTCGGTCTTGGACGCCTCCATCTTCGTTGTGTCGGCCTTCGCTGCCTCGGCCTTCGCCGCCTCGGGTTTTGGGGGGGGCACCGGTCGCGTCGGCCGCCGACGCAGCACGGGCTTTTTCACCGCGGTGTCATCCGGCTTCTTTGCGGCGGGCGCCTCCGCTCGCGCCGGCTGCGGCACGCGTCCGACGATCCAAGCAGGCAGCAAAGCCTTGTCGTCGTCGCCAAGGTCCAGACCGGCGCTGCCGGCGAGGTAGAGGACCTGCTCGCGAAACACTTCGGCCAGCCGTTCGGGCGTGTCGGTGGTCGAGAAGACGTGACCCTTCAGGGCCAAGCCCTTGACCACGAACAGCACCTGCCGCCGGTTGACGTTGCGGCCGGCTTCGGCGAGCTTGGCGGTCACGTTTTCTGCGGTCTTCTGGAAATGATAGCCCTGCTCGGCGATCTCCTGGGCAAGGATGCGGAACAGGTCGGCAAACGTTCGCGGCGAGAACATTGGAACGTTGGTGGCGGCATGGATCTTGCGCGCCAGCGTCTCCAGCGCGTTGCGATCCCCCGTTGCGCCGACGGACGCGGCCTCCGGCTCGGACGCCTCCTCCGCCGGCTCTTCCCCGGCGAGCAGCGCCGTGAAGGCACCCTCTTCGATCATCGCGTCGGCGATCGCCGTGTAATTGGCCGCCGTGACGTCGTTGGCAAAGATGACCGTCGCGCGGTTATGCGCCCTCAACCGGAGCAGCACCGGCGTAAAATCGGCGTCGGCCGACATCAGAATGAATTCGTCATAGCCCGTCGGGTGCTCGAGCGCGTCGATGGTGTCGAGCACCATGTGAATGTCGGCGGCATTGCGTTCGCGGCCCTCCAGCGGTGGGCACTCGATCACCTCGAAGCCACTCGCGATCAGCGCGGCGCGATTCGTTCCAAGCAGATGCGGGTCCGCGTAGCAGCGTCGAACCAGAGTACGACGGCGTTCGCCGCCCCCCGCCCGGGGCGTCACCAACTCGCCACTCTCGATGGCCGCGACCAGCGCCGCGGACCTTTCGGCAAGACGTTCGGCGATATCCTCGTTGGCGGTTTTGAGGCTGCGATGAAAACTGTCGTAGTCTACGTACAGCGCGCTCTTGATCGTATTCGCCATCATCCTCCTCGAGCGCTCTTTTTCGCTCGGGTACCGTGATTCTAGCCCGCCAGCCGGAATATGCTTAGCTTTTTCGTGTCGATCTGTCTCGCCCGTTTTCCGCGATTGGGGAGCTTTCCGCCCTCATGGTTCCCGGAGCGAAAAATCGTGTCAGGACAATATCATGGCCGGTAATCGGCGGTTTGCCACGCTCGTCGGCTTCACGGCGGTGCTCATGTGGTCGCTCCTGGCGCTGTTTACCGCCGCTTCCGGACGCGTTCCTCCGTTCCTGCTGATCGCCATGGCATTCACCATCAGCGGCGCGCTCGGGGTCGCCGGGATCGCGATCAGCGGTCGCTGGCAGGATCTCATGCAATCAAGCCGAGCATGGCTGCTCGGGGTCGGCGGGCTTTTCGGGTTTCATTTCTTTTACTTCACCGCTTTGCGCGGCGCCCCGCCGGTCGAGGCGAGCCTCATTGTCTATCTCTGGCCGCTTCTCATCGTGGTTTTCTCGGCGCTCCTCCCCGGCGAGCGGCTCAGATGGTTCCACCTCGTCGGCGCCCTGCTCGGGCTTGTCGGCACGGTGGCGGTCGTCTCGGGCGGACGCCGGCTGTCGGTCGACCCGCTTTTCTTGATGGGCTATGCCGCCGCCCTCGCTTCGGCGCTGACCTGGTCGGTCTATTCGGTTCTCTCAAGACGGCTCGCCACCGTGCCGACCGGCGCGGTCGCCGGCTTTTGCCTGGCGACGGCGGCTTTGAGCGCGATCGCTCACCTCCTCCTCGAGGAGACGGTGTGGCCGTCCGGAATCCTGCAATGGCTGGCCGTCGCCGGTCTCGGGCTGATGCCGGTCGGAGCGGCGTTCTATGTCTGGGACTACGGGGTCAAACACGGCGACATCCAGGTGCTCGGCGCCAGCGCCTACGCCGCGCCGCTGATTTCGACCGCCGTCCTGATTTTGGCCGGCTACGCGGTCCCGACCTGGTCGATCGCCATCGCCGCCGCGCTCATCGCCGGCGGTGCCGCACTCGCCTCGAAGAACGTGTTCAGGCGGGGTTGACCCCGGCGGCGGCCGCGCGGCGGTCCGCGGCCGTCAGAAATTGTCCTTGCGTTTCCTGATCTCCCCGAACACCGCGGCCGGCGAAGCGGACTCCATGCCGAGACGCTTGCGGATGCCCGGTTCGTTCACCCTGAGGAACGGGTTGGTGGCTTTTTCGACCGCCATGCTCGTCGGCAAGGTCGGCTTGCCCGCGGCGCGCAGCGCGTCGATCTCCTTGGCGCGGGCGACAAGGGCGGCGTTGTCCGGCTCGATCGTCAGGGCGAATTTGGCGTTGGCCTGGGTGTATTCGTGGCCGCAATAGATGGCGGTGTCGTCGGGCAGGGCGATCAGCTTCTCGAGCGACTGCCACATCATTTCCGGCGTCCCCTCGAAGACCCTGCCGCAACCGAGCGCGAACAGCGTATCCGCCACGAACGCCGCCTTGGCCGCCGGCACGTAGTAGCTGACTTCCCCCAGCGTGTGGCCTGGCGTTTCGATCACCCGCACCTCGTATGCGCCGAAGGGGACGGTGTCCCCGTCCTTCACCATGTTGTCGATGCCGGGAATCCTGTCGGCCTCGCGGGCGGGACCGGTGATCGCGCAGCCATAGGCGGTCTTCAGCGTCAGATTGGCTTCGACATGGTCGCCGTGATGATGGGTTGTCAGGATCCTGTCCAGCCCCCAGCCCCGCGCGGCGAGATGGTCGACGATCGGCTGGAATTCCGGGGCGTCGATCGACGCGGTGAGATTCGCCTCGTCGTCGTGGATGAGAATGCCGAAATTGTCCGAGCGACAGGTAAACTGCTCGATCGTTAGGGCCATGGCCGTTGGGCTCCCGCTGTGATTCAAGGATCGGGTGCTCTGCCTAGCATTTGCCGTCGCGCCGGGCCACCCGCCGCGCGTCCCCACACTTCGGGCCGACGATGATCTAGAATGACCGCATGTATCTCGATGTCGTCGACCTCAGGGCCTTCTATGCCGAACGGCTGGGCGAGATCGCCAAGCGGCTGATCGGCGCCCGGCTGAGGAAGCACTGGCCCTCGCTCGCCGGCGAGCAGGTGCTCGGTATTGGCTATGCAACGCCCTACCTCGCCGGTCTTGCAGACGGGGCGGCCCGCACCATCGCATTCATGCCCGCCGTGCAGGGCGTGGTGAACTGGCCGCCCGAGGGGCCGAATGCCGCCGCGCTGGTCGCCGACGACGCGCTGCCGCTGCCGGACGCCGTCATCGACCGGGTGCTGGTCGTCCATGGCCTGGAGGTATCGGAGAACGCCCGCGAACAGCTTCGCGAGATTCGACGGGTGCTGGCGCCCGGCGGGCGGGTCATTCTCGTGGTGCCGAACCGGCGCGGCATTTGGGCATGGGCGGAGAAAACACCCTTCGGACACGGCCAGCCGTTCACGCGTGGACAGCTCACCACGCTTCTCCGCGAGGCGATGTTCTCGCCGCTCGGCTGGTCGGAGGCTCTTGCCGCGCCGCCGATCGCACGGCGGCCCTGGCTGAGAACCGGCGCCAATTGGGAACGGATCGGCGTGACGTTCTGGCCGGCTTTCACCGGGGTCATCATCGTCGAGGCGACCAAGCAGCTCTATCAGGGCATACCGGCGCGAGCCCGCGGCCGCCTGAAGCCAGCGCTCCGCCCCGCGTTTCTCCCACCCCCGGCAAGCGCCCGAGGCCCAATCTCGTCGATGGCGAAAACCAATCCGAACCGGTGACTTCGTTGGTTATGCGGGCTGGATCGATGCGGCAGGTATCCGCCCGCAGTCGGCTCAGTCCTCGACGACGCCGACGAAGGGCAGCTCGCGGAAGGCGTGGCCGACATCCATGCCGTAGCCGACGACGAACAGGTCGGGGCAGGTGAAACCGACGTGGTCGGCCTTGAGCGGCTGCGCCAGCTTCCCTGGCTTTTCCAGAAGCACGGCGATGCCGACCCGATGGGCGCCGCGCGACTGCATCAACTGCTTGGCGAAGGCCAGGGTACGGCCCGATTCGAGAATATCGTCGATGAGCAGCACGTCGCGGCCGGCGACGTCGCCCTCGATGTCGCGCAGAACCGCGACTTGGCCGGACGATTGCGTGCCGGCGCGATAGCTGGACAACGACAGGAACTCGACCTCCGGCGAGAGCCCGGCTTTGTGCAAAGCGCGAATCAGATCGGCGGCGAAGATGAAGCTGCCCTTGAGGATCGACACCACCAAAAGGTCGACATAGCCGGCCGTGGCGATCTCCTCCGCCATCTCGATATTGCGCGTCGCGATCGCCGGCGCGTCGAAAAGGACCCGGATGTTGCGGCCGCGAATACGCTGCATCAGCGCATGCCTACGCCGGTCTGGCGGCGCTCGGCAAGGCTGAGGGCGATCTGGCCGGCGCCAGGGCGCGGACTCGCCATGGCGGAACGGAAGCCGACCGTTTGGCCGGCGGCAAGGCGCAATACCGTCGGCTCCATCATCCAGGTGTAGACCTCGGAGCCTTCCTCCTTGAGGGCAATGCGCACGGCCGGTACTTCCATTTCCCGGTTGCTCCGATTGACGATCTCGCCCTCGACGAGAATGGCGTCGGTCCCGCGAAGCTTGACGGTCTTGCTTGAGACGCCCTCGAGCACCACGCCGTTGTCGGCCAGAAACAGGCCGGTGAGGCGGGGGAGCGCCGAAACGGCGGGGGTAAGCAGAACGACGGCGACGAGCATGGCGACAAGCACCGTGGCGCCCGCGGCGAAACCGTTGCGGCTGGTCCACGACCGGGTAGCGGCGGCGCCCGCCCATGAGGCAGTCGCCGACGATGCGGCAGCAAAGCGCACCGACGGGATGATTTCGCCTTCGATGATTCGCGGCTGACGGCGAATCGCCGGCTCGCGCGGTCGGTCGCCCGATCCGCCGTAACTGTCGTCGGCGAAGTGGCGCGCGAGCCACGTGGTCTGGCACGCCGGGCAACGCACAAGGCGGCCGGCTCCGCTAACCTCACTGGCCGAGAGCAGGCTCGGTGTCCTACACTTCGGGCAACGTATCGGCATGGTTCCAACCCCCGCGTGAACATCTGCGGGGAGCATAGGTCGGAGAAAGTTAACGTCCTGGAAACCATGATCGGGGAAAGCCGCCGGAGGTGCCGCCACCCCTGCGACCTTCAGATGCCTTGATCGGGTGGCCAGATCGTTAACAAAGACTTAATCGGGGCTCTGCGAGATTGCAGCCCGAAGCAGCGGGCAAGGCGAGGCTGGCGATCAGGTGATCCGATTCGAGAATGTTGGCCTCCGCTATGGGATGGGGCCCGAAATCCTCCGCGATCTGTCGTTTCAGGTTGCGCCGAGGTCGTTTCAGTTCCTGACCGGGCCGTCGGGGGCCGGCAAGACGACACTGATCCGCCTCATTTTCATGGCGCTGAAGCCGACACGGGGGCTGATCACGGTGTTCAACCGCGACGCCGCGTCCATCTCGAAGTCCGACCTGCCCGCGCTCCGCCGCCGCATCGGCGTCGTCTTCCAGGATTTTCGCTTGCTCGACCACCTGACCACCTTCGAGAACGTGGCGCTGCCGCTCCGGGTGCTCGGCAGGGAGGAAGCGAGCTACCGCGCCGACGTGGTCGAACTCCTTCGCTGGGTCGGCCTTGGCGACCGCATGCACGCGCTGCCGCCCGTCATGTCCGGCGGCGAGAAGCAGCGCGCCGCGATTGCGCGAGCGCTGATCGGCAAGCCGGAGATCCTGCTCGCCGACGAGCCGACCGGCAACGTCGATCCACCGCTTGCCGGCCGGCTGATGCGCCTTTTCATCGAGTTGAACCGGCTCGGTACCTCCGTCGTCATCGCCACCCACGACATCAATCTGATGAACCAGTTCAATGCACGGCGCCTCGTCATCGAAGAAGGTCGGCTCACAGTCTACGACTGAGGCCGATCTGTCTCACAAGCTTCAGCTTGCTGCCTATCGCCGGCATTCCCGCCTGGCGATGCGCAAGACGAGCCAACTCGTGCCGGAGAACACGGTTGCCGGCAATGCGCTGACTATCGTCGTCGCCATCATGTGCTTTCTCGCTTGCCTCACGCTCGGCGCGGTCACCCTCGTCCGCGACGCCTCGCGCGATTGGCAGAGCGATATCCTGCGCGAGATCACCATCCAGGTCCGGCCGCTCGAAGGCGTCGACACCGACGCCGAGGCGGCCAAGGCGGCGACGGTCGCGCGGCTGTTTCGCGGTGTCGCCAGCGCCGAGGTCATCTCGCAGGAACAAAGCGCGGCTCTGCTCGAGCCGTGGCTCGGCACCGGTCTCGACCTCGCCGAGCTCCCCATTCCCCGGCTGATCGTGGTCCGCCTCGGCGATCCCTCCGTCGTCGATCTCAAGGCGCTCGCCGCGCGGCTTGCCGCCCAGGTGCGCGGCGCCAGCCTCGACGACCATCGCGGCTGGACCTCGCGACTCCAGACCATGGCGCAAGTGACGGTCATTGTCGGCATCTCGATCCTGTCGCTGGTCTTTGTCGCCACCGTCCTCAGCGTCGTCTTTGCCACCCGCGGAGCGATGGCCGGCAACCGCGACGTCGTCTCGGTCCTCCATTTCGTCGGCGCCGAGGACGGTTTCGTCGCCCGCGAGTTCCAGCGGCACTTCCTGGTGCTCGGGCTGAAGGGCGGCCTTGCCGGGGCTGCCGCGGCGGCGCTCCTCTTCGCGATCCTGAGTTTCGTGCTCGCTCCGTCGATGGGGGCGGCCGAGACCGACCAGGTCGCGGCCCTTTTCGGACGCTTTGCCGTCGGCCCGATCGGCTATCTCGGCGCGCTGGCCATCGCTTTCGTGATCGCCTTGATGACCGCGGTGACCTCGCGGCTGACCGTCTATCGCTATCTCGCCGAGACCGAGTGAAGCATGGCCATCGCTCGCCGGTCCCGGCCTTTTTCTGATACGATGCTTGTCTGATGAGCGAAGTTGCCCGAGAACAGTCAAGTCTGAAACGATTGGCGGGCGGACGCGGAATGTCGGCGCGGCGGATAAGACCGCTCTGGTTCACGGGCATCGCCCTGGGTGGCGCGCTGGTGGCGGGCCTCGCCGTCGGGTTCGTTGCCTTTGCCCGCACGGTGATCGAATCGGCGGCGCCCGCCGATCCGAGGGCGGAAGGTATCGTCGTGCTCACCGGCGGCACCGCCCGCATCGACGGAGCCCTCGCGCTGCTTGCCCAAGGTCGCGCCGGCAGGCTTCTGATCTCCGGCGTCAATCCCGCCGTGACCCGCGAGACGCTGGCCGAAATGGTCAGCGAGGAGGTCCGGCCGCAGCTTCTGTGCTGCGTCGATTTCGACCACGCCCGCGACACGATCGAGAACGCGACGGAGACGGAACGCTGGGTGGAGGAGCAAGGCTTCAGGTCGCTGATCGTCGTCACCAGCGATTATCACATGCCGCGCAGCATGGCCGAACTCGCCGGCGCCATGCCGGATGTCCGTCTGATCGCCTTTCCGGTGAGCAATCCCGACCTCCACCTCGACGACTGGTGGCGGAATCCCGAAATCTTTGGGCTGCTCGCGCGCGAATACGGAAAATTCCTTGTCGCCGAAGCCCGTCAGCTCCTGCCCACCACCTGGTCGGCGCGCGCCGCCGGTCGCTGACGCCATCCGGACGTCACGCACTTGCAGACCGTCGTCCGATCGTTGCTGTTCAACGCCGCCTTCTACCTCGTAACGACGGTACTGCTGGTTTTCGGCGTCGTTCCCTTCCTGCTGATGGGACAGCGGACGGCGATGAACTACGCGCGCTTCTGGGCGCGGCTTTGCGTGTCTCTGCTGCGCGTCGTCGCCGGCGTTCGTCTCGAAGTCAGAGGCCGGGAGCATATTCCGTCGGGCGGCGCCATCGTCGCCTCGAAGCATCAATCGGCCCTCGAGACTTTCGCGCTGCTGCCGCTCCTTCCGTTTCCGACCTTCGTGGTCAAGCGCGAGTTGAAGTGGGTCCCGCTCTTCGGCCTCTACACGATCACCAGCGGCATGATCCACGTCGATCGCGGCGGCGGCGCGGCGGCCTTGAAGTCGCTGGTCGAGCGGTCGCGCGAGGAGGTCGCCAAGGCGCGGCAGATCATCATCTTTCCCGAGGGAACCCGCATGACGCCCGGCGCGCCGCCGGACTACCACTACGGCGTGGTGCGCCTTTATCGGTCGCTTGACGTTCCGGTGGTGCCGGTGGCGCTGAATTGCGGGTTGTTCTGGCCGCGGCGGAGCTTTCTGCGCCACCCCGGCACCGCCGTCATCGAGTTCCTGCCACCCATCCCGCCCGACCTCGATGCCAAGGCCTTCGCCGCCGCGTTGCAAGAGACGGTCGAGGCGGCGTCCGACAGGTTGCTGGCCGAAGCCGCGCATCAGGCCGGCCCACCTCCGCTTCCCGAAGCGGCGCGTGCCCGCCTTGCGCTCCTTCAGCAGAAGTCGGCCTTGGTGCCGCCGGAATCGTCGGGCTTGGGAGAAGGCCGGACCTAGCCTTCGGTCAGGGCCGCCGCGACGCGCTCGAGGAGCGGGTCGCGCAGGCCAAGAGCACGCAGATGCGCCACCGTGTTGACGATGTAGTCCCTGTTCGCCCCGGAGCCGCCGTGGCTGTCGCGCACGTGGGCGAGGATCGCTTCCGGCGCCAGCCGCCCGGCATATTGCTGGTGGTGCCGGTCGACCAGGTAGGTCAGCGCGCGGACCGACGGCCGCCCCGCATGGCGGAGGCGAACGGTCCGCCAGACCTCCCGATAGACCCCGGTGACCAGTTCTCGCTCGCGCAGATAAGCGATCACCGCGGCCCGCTTGTCGCCGGCGACACGGAAGGCGACGCCGCGGCACGAGCCGCCACGGTCGAGGCCAAGCACCAGGCCGGGGCGTTGCTTGGTACCGCGATGCACCCAGGAATAGACGCACAGCGCCCGGTGGGCGCCGGCAAGGTCGGCAGCCGCCGCTTCGCGATAGTCGAAGCCCGGTCGCCACATCAGCGACCCGTAGCCGAAGACCCAGAAATCGGACATGGGGGAAACCAGGCCGCAGACCTTACGCGGGAACCCGCTCCCACCCAAGGCGGGCGCCGGCCTAACAGGTCGGCACCCCGCACGCAACCAGGCAGGTCATGACGACACCAAGGCGCCGGCTCGGCCCCGGCACGAAACTGATCCTCATCGTCATCGCTGTGTTGGTGCTTTTGTGGTGCGGCTACTGGTTCGCCACCAACCGGATTGCCGCGAGCACCGCGACGGAACTGATCGCCTCGCTCGCCGCCGACGGCCGCGCCGTCGGATGCACCCAGAACAGCACCGGCGGTTTCCCCTTCAGCCTCGACCTCGATTGCAGCCAGGCGACCTTCAAGGACCAGAAGGCCGGGACATCGGTCGCCTTGTCGAGGATCACGGCAACGGCCCCGCTCTATTGGCCCGGAAGCGTCAGCGCCGTGATCGCTGCGCCGATGGTGCTCGACGCGCCGGCGCAGGGAGCATCGCTCGATGCGGAATGGGCGAACGCGGCGGCCAGCTTCGATGCCGGACTTTCCGGCCTCAATCGCGCCGCGGTCGAGCTCGACGGGCTGACCGTCACGTCGAAGGATGCCGAAACGCGGCTGCCGTTCTCGCAACTGGTCGCCGGCCACACCGAGGCGTTCGCCGAGCCGGCCGCCGGTCACGCCTATCGGTTCTACCTGCTCGCCGACAACATCAAGGTGAAGCCGCCGAAAGGCAAGGACTACCCGGAAATCGCAGCGGAAGTGGACGCGACGGCGCACGATGTCGGCGGCTCGCTCGGCACCAATCCCTGGCGTGCCGTCACCGCCTGGCTTGCCCACGGCGGCACGATCGACGTGACCCGTATCGGACTGTCGCTCGGCGACGCCTCGATCGAAGCGAGCGGAACCCTCGAACTGTCGCCAGACGGCGTGCTGTCGGGCAAACTCGATCTCCGGCTCACCGACTTGAAGAAACTCCCCGCGATGATCGACAAGATCCGTCCCGGCTCCCGCGACAAGGTCGCCCAATTGATCGGTGCCGCCGGCATGGTCACCAAGCCGGTCGAGGGCGACCAGACCGCGCGCGACGCCCCGCTGGTCATCCGTGACGGCGTCGTCTCGGTTGGTGTCATACCGGTGGGGACAATTCCACCCCTCAAGTTCTAGACGTAGACCAGACAGTCCTGAATGATCCAAGATCGCGTGGCAGCCGCGGCCGAACGCGCGTGGCTGAGTGTCCGCGGCCTTTCCCGAGCGCTGCTGGCCGCCCGAAGCCGCAGCGGAATGACGCAAGACCGGAAACGTCGGCGTTCGGCCCGGTTCGCCGACGGCCGATGACGCCAATCACGACTTGGTGACCCGATTTCAGGGCCCGCTCGGCGAATAGCCGCCGCGGTTAGGTGTTTTCTGGTGACGACGGTCTGCCGCGGACGACAGTCACCGTCCTTCAACAGGAGCTACTCGAATGACTCGCAGAAACCACATGCCCCTCGTCATGGCGTTCGCCGCCACACTGGGCCTTGCCTTCGCCGGCCCCGCTTTCGCCTTCGGTGGCGGCAGCTCCGGCGGTGGAAGTTCCGGTGGCGGCAGCAGTTCCGGCAGCGGAAGTGCCGGCAACGGCAGCGCCGCCACCGACATTCCCCATTGCAACAAAGGCTACGTCTACGACGCGAAGAAGCGCATTTGCGTCAAGGCGACGTCGAGCCTTTTTGGCGACCAGGAACTCTACGTGCAAGGCCACGACCTGGCGCTGGCCGGCCGCTACCAGGAAGCGCTCGACGCGCTCAATGCGGTCGGCAACAAGGACTCGATGACGTTGACCATGATCGGCTACGCCACCAGAAAGTCCGGCAACTACGACCAGGGCGTCGCCTACTATCAGCAGGCCCTCGCCCTCGACGAGAACAACGTCAACACCCACGAGTATCTCGGCGAGGCCTATGCCGAGAAGGGCAAGATCGACGACGCCAAGGCCGAACTGGTCAAGGTCGCGGCGCTCTGCGGCACGACCTGCGAGCAGTACCAGGATCTCGCCGCGGCAATTGCCGGCACACCCAACGAGAGCTGACGAAAAATAGACATGCGGGCCGGCGTTCCGGCCCGCATGTCCCTGCCATTTCCCTCCAGACCGGCGGCGGTTTCCCGACAAGGACCGGCGCTCCGGTTTGGCCGGAGATGCTTCAGGACTCGGTGTCCTTTTCCGTGCCGTGGGGTCGGCCGAAATCGGCGGCCTCCGTCTCCTGCCCGGCGGCGATGATGCCGCGTCGGATTTCGCGGGTGCGGCTGAAGAGGTCGTAGAGCCTCTCCCCCTCGCCATAGCGGATGAGCCGCTGCAGCGCCGTCAGGTCCTCCGAGAAGCGGCCGAGCATCTCCAGTACGGCGTCGCGATTATGGAGAAACACGTCTCGCCACATGGTCGGATCGGAAGCGGCGATGCGGGTGAAGTCGCGGAAGCCGCCGGCCGAGAACTTCATCACCTCCGACTGGGTCACCGTCTCGAGGTCGGCGGCGGTGCCGACGATGTTGTAGGCGATGAGGTGCGGCACATGGCTGGTGATGGCGAGCACCAAATCGTGGTGCTCGGCGGTCATCGTTTCGACATTGGCGCCGAGCCGTCGCCAGAATTGCGTCAGCCGTTCGACGGCGGCCGGGTCGGTGCCCGGCGGCGGGGTGAGGATGCACCAGCGATTCTCGAAGAGTTCGGCGAAGCCGGCGTCAGGCCCGGAATATTCGGTGCCGGCGACCGGATGGGCCGGAACGAAATGCACGCCCTTCGGCAGATGCGGCGCCATCTGGGCAACGACCGACGCCTTGACCGAGCCGACATCGGAAACGATGCAGCCGGGTTTCAGGCTCCCGGCAATTGCCCTGGCAACGTCGCCGGAGGCGCCGACCGGGACGCAGAGGATGACGCAGTCGGCGTCCTTCGCCGCTTCGGCCGGGTCGGCATGGTAGCTGTCGCCGAGGCCGAGTTCCTCGGCCCGGCCCCGCGTCTTCGCGGTTCGGCTGTGGATCGCGATGTGGGTCGCGGCGCCGGATTTGCGGGCGGCCAGCGCGATCGAGGAGCCGATCAGCCCGATACCGATCAGCGCCAGCCGCTGAAAGACGGGGTCGGTCATCACGTCTCCGAGCCCGACAGGAAGTCGGCCAACGCCTTCACCGTCGCCTCGTTGGCCTCGGCGCTGCCGACGGTCATGCGGAGCGCGTCGGGCAGGCCATAGGCTTCGAGCCGCCGCACGACGATGCCGCGCTCGAGGAGAAAGGCATCGGCCTCGACGGCCCGGCGTCCGGCAATGTCGGGGAAGTGGATGAGCACGAAATTGGCGACGCTCGGCGTCACCGTCAGTCCGAGCCGCTCGATCTCGGCCGTGAGCTTCGGCAGCCATGCCTCGTTGTGGGCGGCGGCCTGCTCTGTGTGCGCACGATCGCCCAGCGAGGCGACACCGGCAGCGATCGCCGGGGCCGACACGTTGAACGGACCGCGGATGCGGTTCACCGCGTCGACGATGTGGGCCGGCCCGTAGCACCAGCCGATGCGCAGACCGGCAAGGCCATGGATCTTCGAGAAGGTGCGGGTCATCACCACGTTGTCGGCGGAGCCGGCCAGCTCGATGCCGCTCTCATAGTCGTTGCGGCGCACATATTCGGCATAGGCCGCGTCGATGACGAGGACCGCATGCGACGGCAGGCCGGCATGCAGGCGGCGCACCTCGTCGAACGGCAGATAGGTGCCGGTCGGATTGTTGGGGTTGGCGAGGAAGACGACCCGCGTCCGCTCGGTGACCCGCGCGAGAATGGCGTCGACGTCGGCGGTGAGCGCCGATTCCGGCGCGACCACCGCGGTGCCGCCCGCCGCCCTGATGGCAATCGGATAGACCAGGAAGCCGTGCTCCGTGTGGATCGCCTCGTCGCCTGGGCCGATATAGGCGTGGGCGATGAGGTTGAGGATTTCATCGGAGCCGGCGCCGCAGACGATGCGATCCGGGTTGAGCCCGTAGGTCGCGGCGATCGCCGCGCGGAGTTCGCTTGCCGAGCCGTCCGGATAGAGCGCCAGCTTGTCGGCGACCGCCAGATAGGCCGCGATCGCCGCCGGGCTGGGGCCGAGCGGCGTCTCGTTCGACGACAGCTTGTGGAGCTTGGCGCCACCCGCCGCTTTCGAACGGCCCGGAACGTAGGGCGCGATATCGAGCACCCCGGGACGCGGGACCGGTCGCTTCGAGCTCGCCGTCATCATGCGGCCCCGGTCATGCCCGGCGCCGCGTAGAGCACCGACGGCGGGCCATCGAGGGCGATGCCGCGGGCGATGCCGCCGACCTCGGCCATCTCGTCGATCGCCGTGCCGGTTCGCGTCGCGATCGAGCCCCGATCGAGATCGGCCACGGCGGCGATCAGCGTGTCCCATCGGCCGGCGCTCTTCTGTCCGGCCAGCACCTCGATGCCGTCGGCGTCCGCCAGCTCCGATTGCGACGTCACCGCGTGGATGCGAACCTCGGGCGGCGTCGGGTCGGCAAGCGGCGGCGAAACGACCAAGGCCGGCAAATCGGCCGGCCTTTGCTTCGCCCTGATGAAGGGCAGGTGCGACATGATACGGGGCGAGCCCGCCCCGACCAGGCCGCGCCACCACGCCCGGCTCTCCTGCGGTGCGCCCAGCGCGACCAGCCCGAGGTCGGTGTTCTGGCCGACGCGGGCGACCACCGAGGCGGCGTCGGGCATGACGTCGAGATTGACCGCGAAGCCGAAATAGAAGCGAGCCAGGTCGCACATCCTCTCCGGCTCGAACGACATGTCGACGGCAATGTCGAACGGTGCCTGCAGGCGGGTGAAGGTGGTGATGATCTCGCGCCAGATGTGCTCGACGGTGGTGACCGGCAAAGCCCCCGAATGAGCGGCGACCAGGCGGCGCATCATGTCGGCCTCGCGCCCAGGGCGAAAGGCGTTGGCCGGATTGGAAGTGCCCTTGATCCGGATGAGAGAATCGACCACCGCGCCGCGGTCGATCAGCAGCCGATGCAGCTCGGCATCGATCGTGTCGATCTTCCGGCGCAGGTCGGCCAGCGCTTGGCTATCACCGTTGGCGGTTTCTGACATGGCTCAAGATATCGCCGGAGGGGGTCTGTCGGGCTGGTTGCTGAGGGCGCGATTCATAGGCAAGCCGACCAGCAAAATCAAAGAAAACATTGACAGTTACAGGCCTCGCTCCTAGCAAAAACGAAACTCTGCATGGAAGATTGAACTCAAGATGACCTTCGCCGGCGACACGGAGAGAGCAAAGGCCGGCGCGATCGACCCGTCGCAGGCGGCGCTTGATCAGGCGGACAATCCGTCCACCCCGGTGGTCCGCTTCGGGCCGGACGAGCCGCTCATGCTCGATTCCGGCACGCGGCTCGATCATCTTCAGATCGCCTATCAGACCTACGGAACACTCGACGCCGAACGCTCCAATGCAATTTTGATCTGTCACGCGCTGACCGGCGACCAGCATGTCTGCAACGAACACCCGGTCACCGGCAAGCCGGGCTGGTGGTCGGAGATGGTGGGACCGGGCAAGCCGATCGACACCAGTCGCTACTTCGTCATCTGCGTGAACGTGCTCGGCGGCTGCATGGGCACCACCGGGCCGGCCTCGACCGATCCGCAAACCGGCAAGCCCTATGGGCTCGGCCTGCCGGTGATCACCATCCGGGACATGGTCAACGTCCAGGCGCGACTTCTCGACCACCTCGGCATCGAGACGCTCTTCGCGGTGGCCGGCGGCTCAATGGGCGGCATGCAGGTCCTGCAGTGGGTGGCAAGCTACCCCGACCGGGTGTTCAGCGCCCTGCCGATCGCGGCGGGCGCTCGCCATTCCTCCCAGAACATCGCCTTCCACGAAGTCGGCCGCCAAGCGGTGATGGCCGATCCCGAGTGGCGCGGCGGGCGCTACCTCAGTGAAGCCACCAGCCCGCGCAAGGGCCTGGCGGTCGCCCGCATGGCCGCACACATCACTTATCTGTCGGAGCAGGCGCTTCATCGCAAGTTCGGGCGGAACCTGCAGAACCGCGACAAGCCGACCTTCGGCTTCGACGCGGATTTCCAGATCGAATCCTATCTCCGCCATCAGGGCATGACCTTCGTCGACCGGTTCGACGCCAATTCGTATCTCTATCTCACCCGGGCGATGGACTATTTCGATCTCGCCGCCGACTATGGCGGGCGGCTCGCCAACGCCTTTCGCGGGGCGAAGACCCGCTTCTGCGTGGCCTCCTTCACTTCCGACTGGCTGTTCCCCACGGTCGAGAACAAGGCGGTGGTGCGGGCGCTCAACGCTTCCGGCGCCAGCGTCAGCTTCGTCGAAATCGAGACCGATCGCGGTCACGATGCCTTCCTGCTCGACGAGCCGGAGCTGTTCGACACCATTCGCGGGTTCCTCACCTCGGCGGGGCATGCCCGCGGGATCGCTTGAGATGAACGCCCCCCAGCGCGGCAGTCCGGCAAGCGCCACCCGGGTCGATCATCTGGTCATCGCCGAACTGGTGACCCCGGGCGTGCGGGTGCTGGACGTCGGCTGCGGCGACGGCGAGCTCCTCGGCCTCCTCCAAGCGACGCGGGGCGTCGACGGCCGCGGCATCGAGATCAGCCAGAAGGGGGTCAACGAGTGCGTTGCCCGCGGTCTGTCGGTGATCCAGGGCGACGCCGATACCGACCTCATCGATTATCCCGACGACGCATTCGATTACGTCATTCTCAGCCAGACGCTACAGGCAACCCGCCGGCCGCGCGACGTCATGGAACAGATGTTGCGGATCGGCGGCAAGGCGGTGGTGTCCTTCCCGAATTTCGGCCATTGGCGGATGCGCGGGATGCTGCTGGCCAACGGCCGCATGCCGGTGACGCGCAGTCTGCCCCACAGCTGGTATGATACGCCCAATATCCACTTCTGCACGATCCGCGACTTCGTCGTTCTCTGCGACGAACTCGACGCAAAGATCGAGAAGGCGGTGGCGTTGAACGGCAGCGGGCAGCGGATCGCGCTGAACGCGCCGTGGTGGTTCTGGAACCTGTTGGGCCAGCAGGCTGTGTTTCTTCTCAGCCGCTGACCGATGGTCAAGGGGGGCATGGGTCGACGGATGCCGGACCTGAAGGTCGTGGTCGGCGACATCACGAGGCTCGACGTCGATGCGATCGTCAACGCTGCCAACACCTCGCTCCTCGGCGGCGGTGGCGTCGACGGCGCCATTCACCGCGCCGCCGGGCCCCAATTGCTGGCGGAGTGCCGGACGCTTGGCGGCTGCCCGACCGGCGAGGCGCGGATCACCGGCGGGTACCGCCTGCCGGCGCGCCACGTCATTCATACCGTCGGCCCGGTGTGGCGTGGCGGAGACCATGGCGAGGACGTGCTGCTCGCTTCCTGCTACCGGACCGCATTGGCGCTCGCCCGCGAGCATGGGATCACGTCCATCGCCTTTCCGGCGATCTCGACCGGCGTCTATGGGTTTCCCGCCGACCGTGCCGCCGGCATCGCCGTCAGGACCGTTACCGAGGAAACCGGAACGGCACCGGGTGCGTTGACGGAGGTGATCTTCTGTTGCTTCGGTGATACCGTGGCCGATCATCACCGGGCCGCGTTGCGGGGACGAGAAAGGCCGGAGCAATGATCCGTCGTTTCGGATCCGTTTTGATTGCGGCTGGCATACTCCTGGCGGTCCCGGCGCTGTCGACCGCTCAGGATGGGCCGGTCCAGCAACTCCGCCACTTCTTTGCGCCGCCCGTCCAGGCCCTGAAGCGTGTATTGGAGGGCGACCACCCGGTATCCGTTCGAGCCGCCCCGGCCGCGGCGAAGCCGAAGGCCCCGGACGTCCCGGCGACACCGGACGTCGCCACGAGCGACGTGCCGACCCCCCATGTCCGCCCGACTCCGCCGGCCGAGGCGCCTGTCGTAGAGGCGGCGGATACGAATGCGGTGGGGGCGGTTGAACCCGTCGATTTCGATCAAAGATTCGAGCCGGACGGGCCGCCGGCTACGACGTCCGCGGTCGTCGACGTTCCGTTGCCGAAGCTCCGATCCGCGGCGGCAAAGCCCGTTCCGGCGGCCACCAAGCTCGCCTCACTGGCGCCGAACGGAGCTGAGGTGCCCACCGCGGGCGCGTGCACGCGAAGCCTGGCCTCGCTTGGCATCGTCGCCGCTTCGGCTGAACCGATTCGGCAGGGGATCTGCGGAATTCCCGCGCCGGTGGCGGTGTCGGCGCTCGACGGCGGCAATATAACCTTCAGCGAAACCGCAATGGTCAACTGCCGGATGGCCGACACGCTGGCGACATGGATGCACGACTCGGTCGAGCCGGCGGCGCGCCAATATCTCGGCGGCGACGTCAAGGGCATCCGGGTCGCCGCTTCCTACGCCTGCCGGACGCGGGACGGCATCCCCGGCGCCAAGATGAGCGAGCACGCCTACGGCAATGCCATCGATATCGCGGCCTTCAATGTTGCCGGTGTCGGCTGGGTGGAAGTCGGCCACAGCAAGGGCATTGCGGCCTCCCGTTTCCTGGCCGCCGTCCGCAAATCCGCCTGCGGTCCCTTCACCACGGTCCTCGGGCCGGGCACCGACGGCTACCACAGCGAACATTTCCATCTCGACCTTGCCCGGCGCAGCAACGGCAGCCTCTACTGCAAGTGACGAGAGCCGGCCGGAGATGCCGAGACGGTCCATCTCCCGGTGTCCCGGAGGGGGATGAGGTGCGTCCAAACGACCGAAGCAGCCCCGGATCATCTTGCGACGAGGGCGGCTCCTCCCCATCATAATATCCGTCTCGAATTGCCTGAAAGACCGGCTGCGAAGGACCAGACGGAGATGAACTTCTTGCGCACCGCGATGCTGCTTGCCGCAATGACGGCGATCTTCATGGGGGTCGGCTATCTGGTCGGCGGCACCGGCGGCATGTTGCTCGCCCTCGTGGTCGCCGCCGGGATGAACCTGTTCACCTACTGGAACGCCGACAAGATGGTCCTGCGGATGAACAACGCCCGCGAGGTCGACGCCCGGACTGCGCCCGAATACTACGGGATCGTGCGCGATCTGGCCGCCCGCGCCGGTCTGCCGATGCCGCGCGTCTACGTCATGGACAGTCCGCAGCCGAACGCCTTTGCCACCGGCCGCAACCCGGCGAACGCGGCGGTCTGCGCCACCACCGGCCTTCTCCGTTCCCTGAGCCGCGAGGAGATCACGGCGGTTGTGGCTCACGAGCTCGGCCACGTGAAGAACCGTGACACGCTGACCATGACCATCACCGCGACGATCGCCGGGGCGGTTTCGATGCTTGCCAATTTCGCCTTCTTCTTCGGCGGTTCGCGCAACAGCAACAATCCGTTCGGTTTCGTCGGCGTTCTCATCGCCGCGCTCGTCGCGCCGATCGCCGCGCTGCTCATCCAGATGGCGGTGAGCCGCACCCGCGAATATTCGGCCGACCGCGCCTCGGCGGAGATCACCGGCCGTCCCGCCTGGCTGATCTCGGCCTTGGGGAAGATCAGCCGAGCGGCCAAGCAGGTGCCCAACGTCGAAGCCGAGCGCCATCCGGCGGCCGCGCATCTCTTCATCGTCAACCCGCTTTCCGGCGCGCGGATGGACAACCTTTTCGCCACCCACCCGTCGACCGAGAACCGCATCGCCGCGCTGCAGGCGATGGAGCGCGACGGCGGCTATCGCCCCCTGGCTTCGGAGGGCGGCTATCGCCCGGCGGCTTCGATTTCCGTGCCGCGGGTCGGCCGCACCGGGCCGGCGCATGACCGGCCGCACGGGCCTTGGGGTTAGATAAAGTCGGAGACCGAGAGGTGGGATACCGAGACGCCGGCGAGTTCGACGTGAGCTCCGCCGCCGAGGTCGAAGACCGCGTGGCTCGAACCCGTCGTCCGCGGCGGCCGCCAGGGCCTGCGCGGCTGAGGCGAAGAAGTCGGTGAAGTCCAGCTTGTCCTGCCCCACCTGGAAGTCCTCGACGACATCGTCGGCAAGCCCGTCCTTGAAAATGAAGGTGTCGTGACCGCCGCCGCCGGTGAGCTGGTTGTTCCCGCCGCCACCGTCCAGTCTGTCGTTGCCCTGGCCGCCCTTGAGAACGTCGCTGCCGGCACTGCCGATAAGTGTGTCGCGACCATTGCCGCCGTCGAGCCTGTCGGCGCCTCCTCGGCCGCGGAGATGGTTGTTGCCGGCGTTCCCCTCCAGCCAGTCGCCGTGATTCGAGCCGGTCAGGTTGTTGTTGCCGATGCCGAGCAGACGGGCATGGTCGACGCCCTTCAGGATCTTGAGGCTGGCCGAACTATCGAGGATCGATCCGTCGACGAGGTCGACCTTGGCGTTGCCATGCGATGTCGCGACCTTGAACGCGATATCGTTGTCGAAAGTGACCTTGACGAAGCCTTTCGCCGCCTTGATCTGATAACCGCCCGCCGACAGCGTGTGAGTGGAGTGGCCATGGGTCTTCACTCGAATGTGGGAGTCCCCTTCACCAACCGAGTAGAAGTCGTTGCCGTCCTTGTCGTCGTACATCACGCCGGTGACGTACACCTTGGAGCCCGACCGCGCGAAATCCTGGGTGACCATTGACGTGTGGTATTTGGTGCCGGCGTCGAAGACCCCCTTTTCCTGGCCGATCCCGATCTGGCGAAAGGCGCCGAGCAGGATGTTCTCCCGGTGCTCCGGACTGTCGAAGAGGCGCTCGTACTGATTGACGATCATGGAGGTCAGATCGAGCGTGCCGGTCGTGCCGAACCAGGAGATGTTCTCCCCCCAGATCCAGTTGCCGGTGAAGTGATATCCGGCGTCGGCCATGCGGGAGCCGGGGTCCGAGCCGCCGGCCCCGGTGTGAGAGAAGACGTCGTGATCGAGCATCCACGCGCTGTGACCGCGGGCCGCCTGCAGGAGATCCATGTCCATCGCCAAGGGTTGCTTGGGCGCGGCCGTGATCGTGCCGGAAGAGAGGCCCTGGTTGAGCTTGATCCCCAGCCGCTTGGCCTCGCCGGCCGGATCCAGCCTTGCCCGATTGACCAGTTCGAGCATGAGTTGTTCGTTGGCTGTCGGCTGCACCATGTTCCCTTGGCCCTCTGGGCGCGCACTCCGCTTTGCACCGCCAGTGATGCATCGGCGTGTTCCAAGGGCGCGCTAAATCGAATCGGCCAATTTGATTCAAAATTCCGCAAGCGCCCGCACCGTCGCCGTGCAGCCGCCGACCGAGCTGTCTCGCCTTCGACGGATTGCGTTCCGTTGCTCGCTGATCTAGGCGACGGACGGCCATGACCAGCCTATCAAGACCAACGGACCGGATCGGACTGCCGGCGCGCGAGGTAGCGGCCGCGCTCTTATCTGCGGTTGTCGACGACGGAAAGCCTCTCGACGGCCTGATCGACACCGCCCACACCGGAAACGCCTTCAACCGTCTGTCGGAGCGCGATCGCCGCCTCGCCCGCGCCATCGTCTCGACCGCGCTTCGTCGCCACGGCGAGATCGCGTGGGTGCTCGACCGGCTGATCGACCGCCGGCCGCGGCGTTCGGGCGGGCTGTTCCGGATTCTCGAAACCGCCGCCGCCCAGATCCTGTTCATGGACATCGCCGACCATGCCGCCGTCTCCACGGCGATGGAGCAGATCGTCGGCGATCGCGACGCTCGCCATTTCAAGGGGCTCGCCAACGCGGTGTTGCGCCGCCTCGCCCGCGAGCGGGATACCATCCTCCAGGGCGCCGACGCCCCGCGCCTCGATACGCCCGACTGGCTGTGGCAGCGCTGGTCAGGCACCTATGGCGAAGAAACGACGCGAAGCATCGCCATGGCGCATCTGGTCGAACCGAGCCTCGACCTCAGCGTCAAAAGCGACCCGCAGGGCTGGGCGGTGAAGCTCGGCGCGATCGCCTTGCCGACGGGAAGCATCCGTTTGGTTCCCTCCGGCCCGGTTTCCGACCTCGCCGGTTACGCCGAGGGCGCGTGGTGGGTACAGGACGCCGCCGCGGCGTTGCCGGCCAAGCTCCTCGGCGACGTCGCCGGCAAGGACGTTGCCGATCTCTGTGCCGCGCCGGGCGGCAAGACGGCCCAACTCGCCGCGGTCGGCGCCGCCGTCACTGCCGTCGATATCTCGGCGGAGCGGCTGAAGCGTCTCGCCGCCAATCTGGCGCGGCTCGGCCTCGGCGCCGAGGTCATCGCGGCGGACATCCTCGGCTGGGAACCACCGGCCCCGTTTGACGCCATCCTGCTCGACGCGCCGTGCACGGCGACGGGTACCATCCGCCGCCACCCGGACGCCGCCTGGCTGAAGCGCCCCGACGACGTTGCGAACCTCGCCGAACTCCAGGCGCGGATGCTCGACCGGGCGGTGTCCTGGCTGAAGCCCGGCGGGACGCTGGTCTATTGCACCTGCTCGCTCGAGCCCGAGGAAGGCGAGGACCAGATCGCCGGTGCCGTCGAACGCCACGCCCTTCGGCGCCTGCCGGTCGATCCGGTCGAGATCGGCGGCCTGGCGGGGGCGATCACCCCGGCCGGCGCGGTCAGGACACTCCCTTGCCATCTTTCCGGTCCAAGCCCGCGCCTCTCGGGCCTCGACGGATTCTTCATCGCCCGGCTGCGCAAATCCTGACCGCCATGTTCAGTTTGCGCCTTTCCGCCACTAGGGCGATAGTCCGCAGGCCGCCTGTGATTCGGCGGTTGGGACCAGGGAGAGCCCGGGTCTCTGGAGGAGACTGATGGCGATCGGATCGGTGTCCGGTCAGGGTCGGCAGTTGCGATTCGCCCTGAGAGCTTTTTCGCGCCAGGCCGCGTTCCGCTATCACGCGAGTTTGTTCTACCGCTGGCGCTATAGCGGGCCGATCCCCGAGCGCCTGTTGATCGCTCCGATCGATCTGAGGACCGCCGATCCGACCACCGCGCTCGATATCTATGCGGGCCGCTTCTTCTTTTCCGGCGAAGGCGTCGATGCGAACGGCCACTCGGTCTTCGACGTCGACCCGCCGAGCGATTCATGGTCGCGCGAACTGCACGGTTTCGGATGGCTGCGGCATCTGCGCGCTACCGATATGGCGATCTCGCGCTCCAATGCGCGCAGCCTCGTCGACGAATGGATCAGGGAATCGAACCGGGTCGATCCGGTCGCCTGGGAGCCGGGCGTCGTCGCCCGGCGCATCATTTCCTGGCTGGCCCAGACGCCGCTGATCCTGGAAGGCTGCGACCTCGCCTTCTACCGCCGCTTCATGCGGTCGCTGACCAAGCAGGTGCGCTATCTGAGGCGCACCGCCTATGACGGCCCGCAGGGGCTGCCGCGCCTGAGGGCGATGATCGCGCTTTCCTCCGCTGCGCTGTCGATGTCCGATCAGGGCCGTTTCCTCAAGCAGGCGGCCAAGTGGCTGGACCAGGAGCTCGTCCGCCAGATCCTGCCGGACGGCGGCCATGTCAGCCGCAATCCGGCGGCGATCCTCGAAATCCTGCTCGATCTTCTGCCGCTCCGGCAATCCTTCACCGCTCGCGGCTCGCAGCCCTCCCGCATCCTGCTGTCGGCGATCGACCGGATGATGCCGATGCTGCGCTATTTCAGGCAGGGCGACGGCGGCTTCGCCCGCTTCAACGGTGCTGGCGACACGGCCGCCGATCAGCTTGCGACCGTGCTCGCCTACGACGACGTCCGCGGCGCGCCGCTGACCAACGCGCCGCACAGCGGCTATCAGCGCGTCGAGGCCGGCACCACCATCCTCATCGCCGATGCCGGCCGGCCGCCGCCGACCGACTATTCGACCGAAGCCCACGCCGGCTGCCTTTCCTTCGAGATGAGCTCGGGACGCCAGCGCCTGATCATCAATTGCGGCGTGCCGTTCGCGAGCTCCGGCCCGCTTCGCCGGCTGGCCAGAACCACCGCCGCTCATTCGACGGTCACCCTCAACGACACCTCGCAGTGCCGCTTCCTGACCAGGTCGTGGATCGGCGACTGGCTTGGCGAAGCGGTCGTCTCCGGGCCGACGCGGGTCAAATCCGAGCGTCACTTCGAAGGCGGCTCGACGGTGCTCAACCTGGGCCACAACGGCTATGTCAGCCGCTATGCCATCGTCCACGAGCGGCGGCTCGCTCTGTCCGACGCCGGCGACCGCCTCGATGGCGTCGACTCGTTCCTGACCCCGTCGGGCAATCCCGTCACCCGCTCCGGCAAGGACGTTTTCGCCATCCGCTTCCACCTTCATCCCGGGGTCACCGCCACCAAAGCGGGCCGTGGCGTGACGCTGGAGATGCCCGACGGCGAGACCTGGGCATTCGCCGCCGACGCGCCGCAGGTCGAGATCGAGGAGAGCATCCTGATGTCCAACACCAGGGGCAATCGGAAGACGACGCAAATCGCCATCTATGGACGCGCCCAGCACAATCCGGTGGTCGGCTGGCAGATGCAGCGCACCGCCGTCGGTGGCCGTCGCCGCGCGCTGCCCGCGCCCGGCCGGGTGGAGGCGCCGGTGCGCACCTGAGCCGCGCGCACCGCATTTGCCTCACCCCGGAATCGTGCTATCGCGGCGGTCTTCCCGGTCTCTCCTACATCCGGTGCCGCGATGGCCGTCCCCCCGGCAAAGTTCGAGCCGCCTGACCTTGTCGTTGTCGGTCGCGCGCTGATTTCGGTTTACGACAAGACCGGCATCGTCGATTTCGCCCGAGCCTTGCGGGCGCGAGGCGTTGAGATCGTATCGACCGGCGGAACCGCGGCGGCCCTCGAAAGGGCGGGGATCGCCGTCACCGAACTATCGGAAACGACGGGTTTCCCGGAAATCATGGATGGCCGGGTCAAGACCCTCCATCCGAAGGTGCATGGCGGCCTGCTCGGCGTGCGCGGCGATCCGGCCCACGCGGAGGCGATGGCGGCGCATGGCATTGCCGGCATCGACCTTCTCATCGTCAATCTCTACCCCTTCGAGGAGACCGTGGCGGCCGGCGCCGACTATGCCACCGCGGTCGAGAACATCGACATCGGCGGGCCGGCGATGATCCGCGCCGGAGCGAAGAACCACGCCTATGTCGCGGTCTGCGTCTCGCCGGACGACTATACGCCAATCCTCGAAGCGCTCGACCGGAACGGGGGCGCGACACCCTATGGTCTCCGGCAAAGCCTGGCGGCCAGGGCCTTCGCCCGGACGGCGGCCTATGACGCGGCGGTGTCCGCCTGGTTCGCCACCGCCGTCGGCGAGGCTGCCCCGGAGTGGCGGAGCTTCGCCGGGCGGCTCGGCCTGAGCCTCCGCTACGGCGAGAACCCGCACCAGTCCGCGGCGCTCTACGTCACCGGCGCCCGCCGGCCGGGCGTTGCGACGGCGCGACAGGTGCAGGGCAAGGCGCTCTCCTACAACAATATCAACGACACCGACGCGGCCTACGAACTGGTCGCCGAGTTCGACTCGGCGCGAAGCGCCGCCGTCGCCATCATCAAGCACGCCAATCCCTGCGGGGTCGCGGAGGCGGAGACGCTCGTCGAGGCCTACGCCAGGGCGCTGCGATGCGATCCGGTTTCCGCCTTCGGCGGTATCGTCGCGCTGAACCGGCGGCTCGACGCGCAGGCGGCGGCGGAGATCGTCAAGGTGTTCACCGAGGTGATCATCGCGCCGGAGGCGAGCGACGAGGCGATGGCGATCGTTGCCGCCAAGAAGAACGTTAGATTACTCGTCGCCGGCGAATTGCCAGATGCCGGCGCGCCGGGGCTCACCGTCAGGACCGTCGCCGGCGGCCTCCTCGTCCAGGACCGCGACGCCGGGATGGTGGGCGAGAACGATATCCGGGTCGTCACCCGGCGGGCGCCGACCGGAGCGGAGATGGCCGACCTCCTCTTCGCCTGGCGGGTCGCCAAGCATGTCAAGTCGAACGCCGTCGTCTACGCCAGGGACGGTGCCACGGTCGGCATCGGCGCCGGCCAGATGAGCCGGGTCGATTCGGCGATGATCGCGGCGCGCAAGGCCGAGGAGGCCGCCAAGGCTGCCGGCCTTGAGGAATCGCTCGCCCGCGGATCGGTGGTTGCCTCCGACGCCTTCTTCCCCTTCGCCGACGGGTTGATCGCGACGGCGGAGGCCGGCGCCACCGCCATCATCCAGCCGGGCGGCTCGGTGCGCGACGAGGAGGTGATCGCCGCCGCCGACGAGCGCGGCCTCGCCATGGTGTTCACCGGCATGCGCCATTTCCGCCACTAAACTAGCCCGATTCGCGCCGGAACTGTTCGAGGTAGCCGGCCATCTCGGCGAAAACGCTGTCCCAGTCGCCGAGCACCGGCTGGCGGAAAAGCCACATCGTCGGATACCACGGCGGGTCGTTCCGCCCTTCGAGCCAGCGCCATTCCGGCTGGAAGCGGATGGCGGTCCACACCGGCCGGCCGAGCGCGCCGGCAAGATGGGCGACCGCGGTGTCGGCGCTGATCACCAGATCGAGCGAAGCCGTCAGTCCGGCGATCTCCGCCAGCCCGTCGGGATTGTCGGCGATTTCGTCTCCGAGGCTTTCGACCGCCATCCCCGCCGGCAGCCGCTCAAGCTGATCGAGGCCGTGGAGCGCCTGCAGGCTGATCAGACGCATGTCGGGGATCGCACCAAGCGGCGCGAAGGCATCGAGCGGCATCGATCGATAACGATCGGCGCGGTAATCGGGATTGCCGGTCCAGCAGATGCCGATCTTGAATCCCTCGGTGCCGATCCGCTCGCGCCACTTGTCGACCAGCCCGTCCTCGGCAAACAGGTAAGGGACGGTGGCGGGAATCGTGTCGAGCCGCGTCGCGAAGACATGCGGCAAGCTCATCAGCGACACCTGACGGTCGAAATCGTCGCGATCGTCGCCCATATCGATCACCTCGACGTTCGCGAAGTTCGCCGCGAGCAGCCGCCTCAGCGGTGCGTGCACCGCCAGGGTGATCCGCGCCCCGCTCTCGCCAACGCGGCCGAGATAGCGAACCATCTGGATGGCGTCGCCGATCCCCTGCTCGGCGTGGACCAGAAGCCGTTGCCCGGCGATGTCTTCGCCCTGCCAGCGCGGCACCGTGCGGCTGCCGAAGCCGAAATTCGGCAGCCGCAATCGGTATTCGTGCTCCTTCCAGCCGCGCTCGACGGCGCCGCGATAGAGGAGGAGATGCGAGAAGTCGTAGTGCGAGCGGGCATCGCCGGGGTCGCTGGCGATGGCCGCCTCGAAGGCGGCGCCCGCTTCGTCGGACCGGCCGAGTTCGGCGAGCGCCACGGCGCGCGCGTGCTGGATGATGTTTCCCGTCTTGCCGAGCTTCGCTGCGGCGTCGAGCGCGTCGAGCTGTTCGGCGAGGCGTCCAAGGCCGCGAAGCGCCGAGGCGCGCGCGAATTGTCCGTCGGCGCCTGCCCCGAGGCTCACGGCTCGATCGGCCGCCGCGAGCGCCTCGCCGTACCGTTCCAAGCCGACCAGCACCCGCGTCCGGGTGACCAGCGCCGCCGCGGTATCGGGGAGGCGAGCGAGGCTCCTTTCGTAGGCGGCGCGGGCCTCCTCGCGGCGCCGCAGGGCGGCGAGCGCGTCACCCCGGATGGCAAGCGCCTCGGCGCTGTCGGGATCGAGGCCGAGTGCCATGTCGACCGCGGCGAGCGCCTCCGCCGGCCGGTTCAGCCGGTCGAGTGCCGCGCCGCGGCCGATCGCTGCCTCGCTCAGCCCGGGCCTCAGCCGAAGCGCCGCATCGAAGGCCTGGAGCGCCTCTTGCGATCGCCCGAGCGTCAGAAGCGCGAAGCCGCGACTGAGATGCGCCTCGGCAAAGCCCGGCTCCAGCCGGCACGCCTGCTCGTAGGCGGCGAGCGCCGGTTCGGGCTGGCCCATCGCTTTCAGAACGTTGCCGCGGTTGAAATGGGCAAGCGGATAGGCGGGCCGCATGGCGATCGCGCGATCCAGCGCGGCAAGCGCCTCATCGAGGCGGCCGAGCGCCTCGAGTGCGACGCCGCGATTGCAATGCGCCTCCGGAAACTGCGGCGCCAGGCCGATGGCGGCCTCGAAAGCGGCGAGCGCCGGCACCGGCTTGCCGGCCCGCAAATGGGCGTTGCCGAGAATGTTCTGGCCGGTCGGATGCCGGAGCGCCGCGCCGTGTTTGTCCAATTCGCGAACCGCGGCCCGGTAGCGGCCGGCGGCAACATGCCCGGCGGCGGCGACCAGCACGGCGTCGATCGGCTTGCCTGGATTTCCCCTCCTCGCCGACGCCTTCATCGTTCCGCCCTCACTCCGGCAAGCACCACGACGCCGACAATGAAGAAGACCAGCAGGACCGAGATGCCAATGCGCTGGCTGCCCGAGAGCGCCGTCAGCGCGCCGACGGTAAGCGGCCCGACAAAGCTCGTCACCTTGCCGGAGAGCGCGTAGAGGCCGAAGAACTCGGTCATCCGCCCCGGCGGACTGACCTTGACGAGGAGCGTCCGGCTGGCGGCCTGGAGCGGACCGGCGACGGCGCCGATCGCCGCGCCGAGGACGAGATAGGCTTTTTCGCCGGCCGAAGCGAAAAGGCCGCCGCCGGCGGTCGGCGCAGCGACCGGTATGAAGAAGGCAATGTGCTCCCGGTCGACCGAGAGGATGCCGAGGCTGGCGACAATCAGGATGACGAGGCTCCCCGTGATCACGTGCTTGGGCCCGAGACGGTCGTCCAGCCTGCCGCCAAGCAGCGCGCCGATTGTGCCGGTGACGAGGAGCAGGATGCCGAACAGGCCGAGTTCGATCGACGTCCAGCCGAACGTGCCGGCCGCGTAGATGGCGCCGAAGGCAAAGAGACCGACGAGCCCGTCTGTATAGATCATATGAGCGACCAGGTAGCGCGTCGCGTTGGCGTGACGGCGAAGCCCGGAAAGGGTGCCGATGAGCGCCCGGCAGCCGGTCCGAATCGCCGGGCCGAGCCGCATCCGCCGTGGAACGTCGGGGACGAAGAGGAAGAGCGGCGTGACGAAGATCACATACCAGATTGCGGTCAGCGGCCCGGAGGCCCGGTCGCCTTCGAAGCGGGCCGGGTCGAGGCCGAGTATCGGCGCGGCTCCGAGCAGCGTGCGGCCGGTCTCGGGGCTGCCGACCAACAGGCCGAGCGTAATGGCGAGGCTCACCAATCCACCGACATAGCCGACCGCCCAGCCGGTGCCGGAAAGCCGACCGAGCCGATCCTCGTCGACAAGGTCCGGCATCATCGCATTGTTGAAGACGGTGGCGAATTCCGCGCCGATCGTTCCGACGACGAAGGCGACGAGGGCGATGGCGATCGCCCCTTCGACACCGGGCGCCGCCCACCACAATGCCGAGGACCCGGCAACCAGCATGATCGAAAAGACGGCGATCCACGGCTTGCGAGCGCCGGTCGCGTCGGCGACGGCACCCAGAACCGGCGAGGATACCGCGATAATCAGGCCCGCCGCTCCCGTCGTATAGCCCCACATTGCCTGTCCGGCGACGGGGGTCGGCGCGAGGTGGGCGGCGAAATAGGGCGCGAAGACGAAGGTGGTGACCAATGTGAAGAAGGGCTGTGTCGACCAATCGAACATCACCCAGCTTGCGACGGCCGCCGGCGTGGCGCGGCGTGGCGCAGCCGAATCCCCTCCCGTCCCGTCGTCGCGCACGAAGCACCCCCTCGGCCAAGACCCGAGGGGGAGACTAGTGCATCGACGGCGAGCGCGGGAAGTGGAGACAGACGAGTGTAGGAAATCAGCGGGCCGGCAATTCGCCGGCAACCAGGTCGAACGGACGGCCCTACAGGATGAGGTCCTGGTCCCTGAGGTAGTCGACGTCGGCGAGCTTCACCTGGAAATCGGCGACGCCGTCGCCGTTCCGGTCGGCGGAGAGGATCTCGTTGTGAAAGCGCAGCTCACCCTTGTGGCCGCTGAAGGCGAGGTCACCGATGTAATGGAACGCCTGGTTGCCGTGGCCGGCCTTGGCGTCGATATCGGAGAGGTCGATCACGTCCTTGTTGGAGGTGAAGTCGAGGATGACGTCGCGGGCATGGCCGGTGCCGCTGTCGTTCTTGGTGTTGAAGTCGAAGGTATCCTTCTCGGTGCCGCCGACCATGGTGTCCTTGCCGCGGCCGCCATCGATCCAGTCCTTGCCGCGGCCGCCGTCGAGATAGTCGTTACCGTCGCCGCCGAAGAGGCCGGGCTGCGCCTGTATCTCCCAGGGCTTGCCCGCGCCGACCGTGATCATCGCGCCGGATTCGTTGCCGCTGCCCCCGTAGATTGTGTCGTCGCCGTCGCCGCCACGCAGCGAATCCCGTCCGGTGCCGCCTTCCATGTAGGCATCACCCGTCGCATAGCCGTCGTCGCTGATGAAGTCCTGCCGGATCAGGTCGTCGCCCGACCCGCCGTAGAATTCGAGCGTGCCGTTGCCCCCCGCCTCCATGCGATCGTTGCCGGCGCCGCCGTAGTACTCGCCGGTAGTGGCGCCGCCGATCCAGGCCGAAACGATCCAGTCGTTGCCGAGACCACCATACATGTGGACGTAGCCGGCATACCCGGCATAGAGGCTGTCGTCGCCGCCCGCTCCGTAGAACACGTCATATTGCACGCCTGAGACTTCTTCGTCGGTGTCGTCGCCGAAATATGTTGACATGCGCGGCTCCTGTTCATGCTTGCGACGCCGAAAAGGCGTCCGATCGAAGCGATGACTAGCCGCGGCGGCCGGCGGTCGTCTCGGACTCCAGCGAAGCCGGTTTGGACTCCCGCGCAGCCGCTGTAGAGTACCGTCATTGCTTCGTGAGCGCGGGTGATGGACGAGGTTCGGCGCGCACCGCTGGTGTTTTCCACCGACGCAATCCCGGCCCCCGACCGGTTTGAAGCGTGGCGGGAGATGTTCGCCCGCGCGCTCGCTCGGGTCGACGTGACGACACCTGACCGGAGCCGTTTTCGGGCCTCGGCCACTGTCCACCTTCTCGACGCGCTTCATCTCATCGAGTTCGAACTCGGGCCGATGAGTCTGTCGAGGACCCGCGAACTCCTCAAGGACGGCGACGACGGGTTCACGTTGGTGGTCTGCACCGCCGGCCGGTTCGACGCGGTCAGCGCCTCCAACGGCAGGATTGCCGTCGGCAAGGGTGGCGCGGCGCTCGTCCCCCATTATCGTGTCGGCGGCACCACCACCGGAGTGGCCTCGTCCGAGCTCTCGCTGGTCATTCCCCGGGCGTCGCTTGGCCGCGCCGTGCGCGACCCGGATCGGGCGGCTGGTTTGATGCCGGACGGAGCCGCGCTCGACCTGCTGATCGGCTATGTCCGCCACCTCGGCGATCTCGCCGGCCGACTGCGGCGCGACCTCGTGCCGCTTGTCGAGGGCCATATCCTCGACCTTCTGGCACGGACCTACGATCCGGCCGGCGAATGGTCACGGAGCGCGCCGCACGGTGGGGTTCGCGCCGCCCAGCGGCGGAAGCTGTTGCAGGCGATTGCCGAGGAATTCACCGATCCCGCGATCAGTCCGGCAAGGCTGGCGGCGCGGCTCGGCATGTCACCGCGCTATGTCCATCTCCTCCTCGAGGAGACCGGCCGCACCTTCACCGACCATATCCGCGAGCATCGTCTCCAGGCGGCCCGACGCATGCTGGCGAGTCCGCGTTGCCTTTCCGAGCGCGTCATCGACATCGCGCTGGCTGTGGGCTTTTCGGATCTGTCCTATTTCAACCGCACCTTCCGCCGCCGCTTCGGCGATTCCCCGCAAGCCTTCCGGCCCTGACCGGCCGGGCAACGACGGCCTTCCCCGTGCCGGTCAGCCGAAGCCGCGATAGACGAGCCCGCGAAGGGGGCCGCGGCAGTTGCTCCGCCGCAGCCCCAAGTCTGGATGTCGGTACCGCTATAGAACCAGGTCGTCGATCATCGAGAAGTCGTGGTGGTTGAGCTTGGTGCCGGGATCGACCTTGGCGAACTGGACCTTGCCGTCGCCGCCATGGCCGTCGCGGTCATAATACAGCTTCCCCTTGGACTTGTTGTAGATGATGTAGTCGTCGTTGTCGGCGGCATGCGAGCCCTTGTGGAACTCGCTCGAGCCGAGGTTGCTGCCGATCGCCGGAAAGATGCTCTTGGCGAGCCAGATCTTGTCGGTCCCGTGCTCCATGTCCTGGATGCGGTCGACATTGCCGTTGCCGAGGGCCGTGTCGAAGACGAACTTGTCGTGACCCTTGTTGCCCCACAGCATGTCCTTGCCGCGCCCACCGGAAAGCTTGTCGTTGCCGTTGCCGCCATGAAGCGAGTTGTCTCCGTTGAAGCCGAGCAGGATGTCGCTGCCCTTCTTGCCGGAGACATCGGCGCCGTCCTTGCGGGCGGTCAGGACATCCGCCTTGTTGGTGCCGTTGATCGTGTGGCCACGCGGGTCGAAGATGGTGCCGTGGATGTCGTCGTCGCTGGAATAGTCCTCGAAGCCGGCGATGAACCGGCCGTCGCCGAGCGCGGCGACCACCGGGTATTCCTCCGAACCCAAGCTGCCGGCGTTGAACTCGTGCCCCACCTTGTTGCCGCTGGCGTCGAAGCGCTGGCCGCGCGTCAGGTCGGCCTGGTCGTCGTCCCAGACGACCACGAAGCCGCCGTCGGCGAGCGCGGTGATCTCCGGCTCGTTCTGGTGCCCAGCGGTCGTCGTATTGACCGTAAATTCCGACGTTACCACGTTGCCGGCATTGCTGTAGACAACGGCCCTGATGCCTTCACCGCTACCGTCGCCGTTTTCTCGGGTCCAGACGGCGACGAAGCCGCCGCCCTTGAGCGCCGCCACGTGGGGGTCCACCTCATCGTCGCTGGTACTGGTTGCGTATCTGCCGTTGACTACCAGCCCGCCGGCCGGCGTCACGATCGAGAACCTGATGTCGCGGTCAGTGAGGCTGCCGGCGAACTCGTCCTGGTACACGACGACGTAGTTGCCGTTGCTGAGCGCCGCCGCGTCCGGGACGGTCGAATTGTCTGTGCTGTTGTAAATCGTGAACTCGCCGCCCACCGTGCCCGACGTGCTGACCGTGCGGCCGACGATGTCGGTGTCGCCGGCGTTGTTGCTGTGCTGGTAGGTGACCAGGTAGCTGCCGTCGGGACGCATGGCGATCGCCGGGTTGGAGATCGTGTCGGCGCCGGGATCCCCGGCAATGGTGTACGGCACCCCGGAGCTGAGCCGAACGCCATTGACGTTGTAGCTCTCCGCGCGGATCGAGGTGCCCGACGCATCGGTGTCCTCGTAGACCATGACAAAGCCGCCGCCGGGTCGCGTCGCCAGCGCCGCGTCCTGCTCATTGTCGAGATACCAGTTGTAGTTGACCTGGAACTCGCTGCCGACCCGATGGCCCTTGGCGTCGAAAATCTGGCCGACGAGGTCGGTCCCGGGGCCGGTACCGATCGTCCCGTTGGTAGCTTCCGTCCACACGGCCACGTAGCGGCCGTTGCCGATGTCGACGATGTCGGGATCGTTCTGATCGCCCGTATCGGTGTGATTGAGCTGATACCGCGACTTCCACTTGGTCGGGGTGTTCACCATGGTTCGGTCTCCCTTGGTTGAGCCACCCCCCGAAAGGCTGACGCGGCGTGTTACCTGGTCAGTCGTGCAGTCATTTTCCCCGGTAACCGACTTGATTTGCTTGCCGGTCGCTCTCCTCCCGTCTCAGGGAGGGAGAAGACGGGGACTCTTCGTTGCCTCCCGCTCGAAAGGGAAGGCCAGTCGGCATCAACCGACCGGAAGGGGGCAAATCACCGAAGGTGACTGAGCGTCACCACCCTGCCGATATAACAGCCGCCAACCATCACCACAACCCATTGGGCTTTGTAACTATCGCCGCTACTACTAATCCGTCTATCGCACGACAGCCGGGGAGCCCAGACTTGCTCTGCATCGCAACTGGTCTGCCCGCGATCCGTCGTGCCCGACCGATTTTTTGGAATCGCTCGGATGGTTTCCGATTCGTAAACAGATTCGGGCCGGCGTCCGTTCAGCCGCGGGCGAGATCGGCGAGGAGATTGGCGGCAACGGTAATGCGCGACAGCGTCATCTCCTCGCTCTCGATCATGCCCGACACGATGTCGAGGCTCCGCTCGACCGCGGCCAGATGCGCCTTCCGCCACGCCTCGACGCTGCCCGCCTTGATCACCGCGATGGCGATCTGGCGATGCGCTGCGGCAAGCGTCTCCAGCGCCCGGTCGCGGGCGAGCCCGTCATAATAGTCGGTCACCGGGATCGCCTCGGCGCGTCGCGCCGCCCCGGCGATGCGGAAGCGCTCGCCGATCGCGAAGAATACCGTTGCGGCGGCCTCCAGCGGCTCGCCTGTCGCCTCGGCGACGAGATGGATGTCGGTGGCGTTCTCCAGGCGGCTCGACGCATGCTGGCGAGTCCACGTTGCCTTTCCGAGCGCGTCATCGACATCGCGCTGGCTGTGGGCTTTTCGGATCTGTCCTATTTCAACCGCACCTTCCGCCGCCGCTTCGGCGATTCCCCTGGCGCATTCCGCCCCTGATCTCGGCCGTGGGTGCGTCCCGCCGAGGGGTGGGCCGTGAAGAATGAGAAGGCCGCGCGAGGCGGTGCGACCGGTGGGAACTAACCGAACACGCGGTAAACTGTCCCGCGATAGACGGCCTCGGCGTTGGTGCGTGCCTTGAGCTTGCGGCGCGCGCCGGACAGATGCTTCTCCGCTGCGCGGGGCGACACGTTCATCCGGTCGCCCACCTCTGCGAGACGAAAGCCGCAGGCAACGAGCCTGAGTGTCTCCTCTTCCCGCCTCGTGAGATCCGGGACCCGGCGGAGAAGCCGCCGCATCATCACGTGGTCGAAGAAGATCTCTCCGATGCGGTCGAGCGCCCCGATGTGCGACGCCGCGAAGCGGACGAACTCCGGCGGCCTGATCCCGGAGAACATGAAGTTGAGGATGAGCGTCGCATTGGTCGCCGGATCGCGGCTAGGCACACAGATCATGCAATCGAGGTCGTTGTCGAAGAATCCCTCAACCAGTGCGGCCAGGCCAGGCGGCAGGTCTCGCCCGAAGACGGAGGGGACGGACTGGCTGATCGTGTGCGCGAAGGGGCCGGACGCCTTGGCGGCCCACCGCGGCGTCGGATCGAGGGTGAACCCGCCCATCGCGTGGTAGAGGCGAAGTAGCTCCGGCGACAAGGATGAGATCATGTGGCCGGTGTCATAGGTCACCACCCCGGCGGGATCTGCGACAACCCCGAAGTTGATGGCGGTGATTCCGCGGCCGGTGACGGATTTGTGTAGAACCGCCAAGCAATCGTCGAGACCATCCGTATCGCGAAGCCGATCGGCGAAGTCGATCTCGGACAGGGACGACGGCTGCCGGCACACTGACAGAAACCCGACCCCCGAGCGAACTCGGCGGCGCTCCTCGGCATGAAGAAGAACCGCCTGCGCGGTCGTCCTCACGCCGAGCTTGCGTCGGGCCGATGCAAGATGCTTTTCGAAAGTGGAGCGGGCGATGCCTAGTTCCGCCGCACCGGCAGCGGAGGCATGGCCCGTGCCGATCAGGCGCAGGCAGTCCCGCTCGCGCTGCGTAAGCCCCCGACGAGCAAATGTATCGGCGACGTCCAACACGCTTCTTGGCCTCCTCGACGAGCGAACCCGGCGGACATTGGTATTAAAGCCACCATCCACCGGGCGACGCAATACGAAGAGATCACAACTCGACCGTCGAGAAGGGCCGGTTACAGATCGAAGTCGCCGGCGACGAACGTAATCAGCCCAGTGACGAATATCTCGAAATCGACGATCGAATCGCCGTCGCCGCCAAGCTCGCCCTGGACGATCGTATTGCCGCCGCTCTGGAAGTACCGCACCTGCGGCCCGGCCCCGTTGAATGCCGCGGTGCCGATGAAGGTGAAGGCATCGTCGTTTACCGTGTCCGGCGAGGCGTCTACGAAAAGCGAGATCTTGTCGGAATCGCCGCCGATGCCGAAATCGAGAATCTGGTCGCGATTCGCGACGCCGACGCCGGTTTCGGACACGTCGTTGTAGACGAACGTGTCGTGTCCGGTGAACCCGTTGAGGAAGTCGACCCCACCGCCGCCGATGAGCGTGTCGTCGCCGACGTCACCGTAGAGCGTGTCGGTCCCCTCGCCTCCGTCGAGCCGGTCGTTGCCGTCGGCGCCGGCCAGGATGTCGATGCCGCCATGTCCAAAAATCTGGTTGTCCTCGGCGTTGCCGCTGAGGCTGTCGCTCGACTGTGATCCTCTCAGGTGCTCGATGCCGGAAAGCGTGTCGCCCTCCGCGTCGCCGTTGATCGCCACGCCGCTGGTCAGGTTGACCGTCACGCCGCTGGCCGAGCCCAGATAGATCGCGATGTCGTTGATCCCGGCGCCGCCGTCGATCAGGTCGCCGCCGGGGCCGCCTTCCATGATGTCATCGCCTTCCTGGCCGAGCAGCACATCGGTGCCGGGGCCGCCGACCAGCGTATCCACGCCGTCGCCGCCAAAGAGAAAGTCGTCGCCGCCTTCCCCCCTGAGCTCGTCATTGCCGTCGCCGCCGAGGAAGGCGTTGTTGTTGTCGTCACCCCAGATCCGGTCGCCGAAGCCGACAATATTTGAACCGATCACCGCCTCGATACTGACAAATGTGTCGCCCTCCGCGTCGCCACCTTCCCCGACGCCGCCGGCAAGGTGGATACTGACGCTTGCCGCCGAGTCTTCGTAGATCGCCACATCTGTGCCGGAACCGCCGTTCAGAACGTCGGCGCCGGGACCGCCGGTGAGCTGGTCGTTGCCGTTGCCGCCTTTCAGGACGTCGGCGCCGCCGCTGCCGTCGAGCATGTCATCGCCGTTCTTGCCGGTGAGGACATTGGCGCGGCCGTCCCCGCGCAGAATGTCGTCGAACTGCGACCCGACGATGCGCTCGATCTTGTTCAGGGTGTCGCCCTCGGCATGGCCGAAGAACCCGACGCCGTCGATGAGGTCGACGACGACACCCACGGGCGAGTCCTTGTAGATCGCCGTGTCCTTGCCGCTGCCGCCATTGAGATCGTCGGCGCCGGGTCCGCCGGTCAGCTTGTCCTTGCCCCCGTTGCCGAAGAGCTTGTCGTCGCCGTCGCCGCCGTCGAGCTTGTCGTTGCCGGAACCGCCCTTGAGCTTGTCCTTGCCGGCGTCACCCCACAGCTTGTCATTGCCGCCCTGGCCGAACAGCTTGTCGTTGCGCGTGCCGCCCCACAGCTTGTCCTTGCCGTCCTGGCCGAACAGCTTGTCGTTGCCGGCGCCACCCCACAGCTTGTCATTGCCGCCCTTGGCCTTGAGCGTATCCCTGCCGCCCTTGCCCTTCAGGCGATCCTTGCCGTGTGTGCCGGTGAGATAGTCGCTACCGCCAGTACCGTTGATGTTGGTCATGGCCAGTCTCCGCGCGAGGTCCCGGATCTGGAAGCAAACTCTAACTCTAGCGCCCGCTGCAAATCCAGCCAATGGAGGAAATCCGCTACTCAGGTACGGTTATCCGCACGAAATGGTCGGAAAATCGCCGGTCAGGCAGCATGTAAACCGAAGCAATCCGTCGTCTTCCCGGGCAAGGAAAGACACGCGCTCGTGCGGACGCGGCCCTAGGCAAGGCGGACGATAGCGACGGCCTACGCTCGCGCCAGGTCGGCGAGGAGATTGGCGGCAACGGTGATGCGCGACAGCGTCATCTCCTCGCTCTCGATCATGCCCGACACGATGTCGAGGCTCCGCTCGACCGCGGCCAGATGCGCCTTCCGCCACGCCTCGACGCTGCCCGCCTTGATCACCGCGATGGCGATCTGGCGATGCGCTGCGGCAAGCGTCTCCAGCGCCCGGTCGCGGGCGAGCCCGTCATAATAGTCGGTCACCGGGATCGCCTCGGCGCGTCGCGCCGCCCCGGCGATGCGGAAGCGCTCGCCGATCGCGAAGAATACCGTTGCGGCGGCCTCCAGCGGCTCGCCTGTCGCCTCGGCGACGAGATGGATGTCGGTGGCGTCGGCGAGGATGGGCAAGCGCGCCGCGGCAACCGCAAGCGCCTCCGCCACACCGGCGGTGCGATACCCCTCGACGGTCTCGGCGAGACGGGCGGAGAGCCGCTCCGGCAGAAGCCGGTCGAGCAGTCCGGAGAGCGCCTCCACCGAGGCGCCAAAAGCCGCCGCGATCGGCCCGATGCCGCCGGCAAGCGGCGCGTTGCGGAGGAACCAGATGGTCTTTGCCACCGTGAGATCCTGCACCGCCAGGTAGAGCGCGATCTGGGTCGAAGAGGACACCTTGTTGTCGAGCCCGTCGATGGCGTCGTTCAAGGCGCGCAGGCCGAAGGCTTCGCGCGCCACCATATGGGCGCGGGCGATATCGACCGCCGAGGCGCCGGTGCGGTCGCTCACCCGGATGACATAGGTGGGGTCGCCGCGATTGATCATCGAGTTCGACACCGTCGTCGCGATGATCTCGGCGCGGAGCCGATGTCCCTCGATGTCGGCGGCGTGGGCTGACTGCATTTTGGCGGGGAAGTAGCGGAACAGCTCGTCGTCGAGGGTGGTGTCGTCGGCGACATTGCCGGTGAGCAGTTCGTCGAAAAGCGCCAGCTTCGTATAAGCGAGGAGGATGGCGATTTCCGGACGGGTAAGCGGCTTGCCGGCCGCCTGCCGCTCGGCGAGCGCCACCTCGTCGGGCAGCGTTTCCACCGTCCGGTCGAGGATACCGCGCCGTTCGAGATCCTGGATCAGCCGTCGCTGGTAGCCGAAATATTCGAAGCCGCGGCTGACCGCGAGCGACAGCGCCAGGGTCTGCAGATAGTTGTTGCGGAGGACCAGCGCCGCGACTTCCCTGGTCATCGCCACCAAGAGCCGGTCGCGGCCCTTCATCCCGAGCCGACCGTCGCGCAATGCTCGGCCAAGGGCGATCTTGATGTTGACCTCGAGATCGGAGGTGTTGACCCCGGCCGAGTTGTCGATGCCGTCGGTGTTGCAGCGGCCGCCGGCAAGGCAATATTCGATCCGCGCCGCCTGGGTCATGCCGAGATTGGCGCCTTCGCCGATCACCCTGGCGCGAAGCTCCCCGGCTGCCACTCGGATCGCATCGTTCGCCCGGTCGCCGACCTTCTCGGCGGTCTCGTCGCTGCCGCGGACGAACGTGCCGATACCGCCGAAGAAGAGAAGGTCGGTTCGCGCCTTCAAAATTGCGCGAAGCACCTCGTTGGGAGGCGCCTTGTCGCCCGCGAGGCCGAGAAGGGCCTTCATTTGCCGGCTGAGCGGAATCGCCTTTTCGAGCCGCGAGAAGACCCCACCGCCGGCAGAGATCTTCTCGCGGTCATAATCGTGCCAGCTCGACCGGGGGAGGTCGAAGAGGCGCTGGCGTTCGGCGAAGCTCGTTACCGGATCGGGGTCGGGATCGATGAAGATGTCGCGGTGGTCGAAGGCGGCGACCAGCCTGATCTCGCCCGACAAAAGCATGCCGTTGCCGAACACGTCGCCCGACATGTCGCCGACGCCGACCACGGTGAACGGCGTCGTCTGGATGTCGATCTCCATTTCGCGGAAGTGGCGTTTCACCGCCTCCCAGGCGCCGCGCGCCGTGATTCCCATCTTCTTGTGGTCGTAACCGTGCGAGCCGCCGCTGGCGAAGGCGTCGCCCAGCCAGAACCCGTGGTCCTCGGCGATGGCGTTGGCGGTGTCGGAGAAGGTCGCGGTGCCCTTGTCGGCGGCGACGACGAGATAGGGATCGTCATCGTCGCGGCGGACGACCTCGGGCGGCGGCAGGACCGCATCGCCGTCGAGATTGTCGGTGATGTCGAGGAGGCTGGAGATGAAGACCTTGTAGGCCGCGGTTCCTTCCGCCAAGACGGCGGCGCGGTCGCCGCCGGCGGGCAGCTGCTTCGGCACGAAGCCGCCCTTGGCGCCGACCGGCACGATCACCGCGTTCTTGGCCTGCTGGGCCTTGGCAAGGCCGAGGATCTCGGTACGGAAGTCGAGTGGACGGTCCGACCAGCGGATGCCGCCGCGGGCAACCTTGCCGAAGCGCAGATGAATGCCTTCGACCCGCGAGCTGTAGACGAAGATCTCGCGGAACGGCCGCGGGGCGGGAAGCTCCTCGATCCGCTGCGAGTCGAGCTTGAAGGTAATCTCGCGGTGATGCGCGCCGGTCGCCTCGGTTTGAAAATAGTTGGTCCTCAGCATGACGTCGATGACGTTGAGGAAGCGCCGGATGATGCGATCTTCGTCCAGGCTTTCGACCCGTTCGAGCGCGGCTTCGATCTTCTCGACCTGACGCCGGGCGCGGCGCTCGTCGGCGTCATTCGGATCGAAACGAGCATGGAACAGCGCGATCAGCATGCGCGCGATCTCGCCGTGCCGGTTGAGCGTCTCCCACATATAGTGCTGGGTGAGCGGCGTCCCCGCCTGCCGGATGTAGCGCGATATCGCCCTCAGGATCGTCACGTCGCGCCAGGCGAGGCCGCCGTTCACTACCAGCGCGTTGTAGCCGTCATTGGCGGCCATTCCGTACCAGACCGCCATGAAGCAGTCGATCAGCGGCCAAGCCGCCACGTCGAGCGCGATCGCCTTCCCGTCGGCCCGGTCGAGCACCATGTCGTGGACGTAAATGCGCGGACGTTTGCCGGCCGGCGTGACTTCGAAGGTCTGCTCGTCGATCACCCGCAGCCCCATGTTTTCGAGCATCGGCACTCGTGTCGAAAGCGCGATCGGCTCGCCGAGGTGGATCAGCTTCAGCGCGATGGCTCTGGCGAGGTCCCGCCTGTCGCGATGGAAGGCCCCGGCGATCGGGCGCCTCGCCGTGAGCCGGGCGAACGTCTCGATGTCGTTGACCGCGGTTTCCGGCGACGTCGCGTCCCGGTATCCGATCGGAAAGGCGTCGCGGTAGTGGGTGACGAGAATGTCCGCCCGCGCCGGTTCGAAGCGCTGGCGGATCGCCTTCTCCAGCCCGTCCGGCCAGCGTTCGACGATTGCCGCGACGGCGGCCTCGAGCACCTCCTGGCCGGGGTCCGGCGTCACGCCTCCCGACCGTCCGATGATGAACTGGACGCGGGTCAGCGTTCCTTCCAGGAAGGTCGGGTAGTAGGCCGATACCCGTCCGTCGAAGATGCTGGCAAGGTAGGCGCCGATCCGCTGGCGGACATCGCTGTCGTAGCGGTCGCGCGGCACGAAGACGAGCACCGAGACGAAGCGGTCGAACCTGTCGCGCCGGGCGAGGACCCGGATGCGCGGCCGCTCGCCGAGCGCCATGATCGCCATGACGAAATCGAACAGGGTCTCCTCATCCGCCTGAAAGAGTTCGTCGCGCGGATAGGATTCGAGGATGTTGACGAGCGCCTTGCCGGAATGGCTGTCCGGGCTGAACCCCGCCCGCGCGATGATGCTTTCCGCCTTGCGGCGGAGGTGCGGTATGGCGAGCACCGAGCGGTTGTAGGCGGTCGAGGTGAACAGCCCGATGAAGCGTATTTCGCCGGCGAGCTTGCCGTCCGGTCGGTAGCGCTTGACGCCGACATAGTCGGCATAGGCGCGGCGATGGATGCGGGATCGGAGGTTCGATTTGGTGACGATCAGCAATTCCGGCCGCATCAGGAACTCGCGGATCGCCGGCGTCGTCGTCACGCGGTGGCCGCCGCGGCTGAGGACGCGCAGCTTGGCGTCGCTGAGGACGCCGAGGCCCGGCTTCTTCCCCTGAATGAGCTTGCCCCGCTTGGCGCCGCCGGCGAAGTCGTACTCCCGAGCGCCGAGAAAGGTAAAATTGTTGTCGGCGAGCCAGTCGAGGAAAGCGATCGCCTCGGCGACGTCGTCGTTGGGGACCGGCAGCCGCTCGGTCTTGTACGCGTCGATGACCTCATGGAGACGATCGAGGATCGGCCGCCAGTCGCTTACGGCGCGGCGGATCTCGGCGAGAAGAGACTGCAGCCGCTCTTTCAGCCTTTCCCGATCATGCTCCCGGGCGAGGCGGGCGACGTGGATGTGGATCAGGCTCTCGCGGACGGCCTCCGTCCGGCCCGATGCCAATCCCCGATAGGCCGTGAGCCGGCCCTCCCTGTCGCGCTCGACGGCAACGATCGGATGGGCGACGAGGCGCACTTCGGCGCCGAAGGCCTGAAGCTCCAGCAGCATGGAATCGACGAGGAACGGCATGTCGTCGTTGAGCATCTCGACCAGCGTGATCTCGCGGTCGGGAGTCTCGCCATCGTCCGGCGTCGGGTCGGACAGTCTGACGAGCGCGCTGCCGGGCTTGCGCTCCGCGAGGATTGAATCGGCCGATTTGACGAAACCGGCCAGTTCGCGGGCAGAGTAGCGCTCCAGGTCCTCAAGGCTGACATGGCCGAAGAGATCGCCGGCAAGCGCGGCAAAGCGCTGCTTGTCACCCTTGCCGCTTTCCCGCGACAGCACCCGGCGGGCGGCGCCGATCAGGCGGTTGCGTTCGGCCTCTCCGATGTCCATGGCATTCCACCCGCGGCGCGGTTCGGCTGCCGCCTCTTTTTTGGCTGGCGATTGTAGCGAATCCGTCGAGGCTGCCGAAGGATCAGAACCGTCGCCTGTCGTCGGTGATGCGGCTGTCGCGGCGCTGGTCGCGAATCGATCGCGGCGGGCGCAGCCGGCCGACGAAATTGGCAGCGCCGTGGACCAGCGCCTGGAAGCGGTTTTGCGGTTCGCGTGGGACGACGCCGAAGATGATGGAAAGCTTGGCGACGACGGAAAGACCGGCGAGCACCGCCAGCAGGATCAGAATCGCCTCGCCGATGGCGGTGCCGAGAGAAAAGGGGCCAACCCCCGCCGAGTCCTGCGCGATCGCCGCGCCCGGCGGTGCAAATGCCGCTAGAAGAACGATCGTTGCCAAGGATCGACCGTGCATGGGTCGATCCTAGTAGCTCCGCCATGTGGCGTGAAGGCGGCGCCCCTTCGAAAATGATCGTCCTCGGTGCTTATTTCGGCGCATCGACCGGCTCGGCGTTGGAAGCGCCTTCGGCGCCCATATAGACGGCCATGATCTTCACCGGCGCGTTCGTCTTGTTGATGCCGTTATGCGGCCAGTTCATCGCCTCGAGCAGGGCGTCGCCCGCCTTGTAGACCTTGATGCCCTTGTCGCCGTAGTCGACGGTGACCTCGCCTTCGAGGATATAGACGAAGAGCGGCACCTGATGAGTGTGCCAGCCGGTCTCGCCGCCGGGCGGGATGGTGACGATGGCCGCGGTGACCTTCGGCTTGCCGTCGGGATAGGCGATCCCCTGGCCGATGATCGTCTCGCCCGACTCGAGCAGCGGTGTGAGCAGGTTCTGGTATTGGGCGGATTCCTTGCCGAACGCGGAGGGCGGCACGGCGAGGGTGAGGAGAATGGGGAAAGCGAGTGCGATTCTGGCGCGGATCATGGGGACGCTCCGATTGGCTGAGATGGACTGCGGCCCTTGGTGAATGAGGGGATGGAGCCGGTCAACCCTTTGGCGTGTCGGCGACGGCAGGCCTTCTTTCCGAATCCGCTTGACTCGATCTTCGTTCTCCGGAATCAATAGAACAAAGCAGGAACAAATTCACATCGACAGGTCGAAAACGCCATGCGCGCCAGCGCTTTCATGGCACGGGAGACTTTTGCCCGATTGTACCGGCGGATCGCCGAGATCGAAGGCCGGCCTGCCGGAATGGAGGCGCTTGACCCGCCGGCCTTGCCCCCAGCCGGGAGCCCTTCGAATCGGGTATCCATGCGCCTCTTCCCCCGCCGGGGCGCGGCGCTGGTCCCTATCGGGATCCCCACACTCGACAGCCTGCTGGCCGGAGGGCTCCGCCGCGACGCTCTCCACGAAGTGCGGGCCGAGACGACGCGGGCGGCGTCCGCCGCCACCGGCTTCGCCGTCGCGATCCTGGCACGCCTTGCCGACGCGGACGACCGGCCAGTGCTGTGGGTGACGGAGGAGGCCGCGGTTCGCGAAGGCGGGCTGCCGCACGGTCCCGGGCTCGACCGGTTCGGTCTGGCTTCGCACCGGCTGATCATCGTCGTGACCCGCCGGCCGGAGGAGACGCTCTGGGTCTTCGAGGAGGGGCTCCGCTGCGCCGGTCTTGCCGCGGTGCTGGCCGAGATCCGCGGCCATCCGCGCGTGCTCGACCTCACCGCCAGCCGGCGGCTGGCGCTCAGAGCCCGCGACGGCCGGGTGATGGGGCTCCTCCTCCGTCAGGCCGCCATGGCCGAACCGGGGGCGGCGGCGACCCGCTGGCTGGTCGCACCGCAGCCCGCCGCCACCCTCGACGATTTCGCCGCCGGCATCGGCCGTCCCGTCTGGCGGCTTCACCTTGAACGCAACCGGGCCGGCCCCACCGGCCGGTTCGACCTGGAGTGGGACCATGGCACTCGGAGCTTCGCCCTCGCCCAGCCAGTTGCCCCGGCGCTATCTCGCCCTCGCGCTTCCCTATCTTTCGACCGACCGCATCTGGCGGGAGCGGCTGGGACGGTCGTGGCGCACCGTCGGGCGGGATGAGCAGAGGGATTGCGATGCAGGCGCCCTCCCTCCCCCCTTGCGGGGGAGGGCCGTTTCTCTTGGCGAGCGGGAAGCGAGCTTAGAGAAACGGGGAGAGGGCTTCCCCATCGGGGACGCGTCGGCCGCGGACCCCACCCACCACCCTTCGGGTGGTCCCCCCTCCCCGGTCCGGGGAGGGATGGCGTCCTCGCCGAACGGCCCAGCAAACTCTCTCGCCGCCGCAGCCTCGACCAGTGCCGACGTTCCCCGAAAAGGCGAGGGCGTTTCCCCCACCGGAAAAGATCGAACAGTGACCGAGAGCGCCATCCCTCCCCGGACCGGGGAGGGGGGACCATCACGAAGTGATGGTGGGTGGGGTTCCGGAGCCTCAAACACTCGATCGGACGAAAGTCTCTTTCATGGGACGAAGCCGTCAGGAGGAAGGGAGGGGGACCCTCCGCCCCTCGTCATCGTCGCGAAGGTGAAGAGTGCGCTCCGCCTCGTCGCCCTCGACGCCACCGCTGAACGGCTCGGCCTCCATCGCGGCCAGGCGCTCGCCGACGCCCGCGCCATGATCCCGACCCTCGACGCGGCCGAGGCAAATCCGATCGCCGACGCGGCGCTCGTCGCCGCCATCGCCGACTGGGCGGAGCGCTACACGCCGCTCGTCGCCCTCGATCCGCCCGACGGGCTGATGCTCGACATCACCGGCTGCGCCCATCTCTTCGACGGTGAAGAGGCGCTGGTTGCCGATCTCCTCGCCCGCCTTCCCGCCCAGGGTTTTGCGGCGCGGGCGGCCATCGCCGACACGCCGGGCGCGGCCTTTGCCGCGGCCCGCTTCGGCGAAACGTCATGGGTGCCGCCGAGCGGCTCGCGCGGCATGCTGATCGGCCTGCCGCTCGCCGCGCTCCGCCTCGACGGCGAGACCGTCTCTGCCCTCGACCGGGTCGGTCTGAAGCGGATCGGCCAGATTCTCGATGCACCGCGGGCGCCGCTCGCCGCCCGCTTCGGTCCCGGCCTTATCCACCGCCTCGACCAGGCGCTCGGCCGCGAGGAGGAGGCGATCAGTCCGCGCCGGCCGGTCGCCGCGCTGATCGCCGAGCGGCGTTTCGCCGAGCCGATCGGGCGCGAGGAGGATATCGCCGCTACGATCGCCTCGCTCGCCGCCACCCTTGCCGGCAGCCTCGATGAACGCGGCGAGGGGGCGCGGCGCTTCGAGCTGTCGCTCTTCCGGGTCGACGGCGCCGTCTCGCGGCTTGAGGTCGGCACCAGCCGACCGGTCCGCGCGCCGAAGCTCGTCCTCGGCCTGTTCGCGGAAAAGTTCGCCGGCCTTGCCGAGGAGCTCGACGCCGGCTTCGGCTTCGACATGGCGCGCCTGTCGGTGCCGGTGGTGGCGCCCGACGACCCGGCCCAGATCGACCTTGCCGGCGACGCGGCCGGAGAAGCCGACCTCGGCCAGCTCATCGACCGGATCGGCGCCCGTCTCGGGCCGGAGCGCGTGAAGCGCATCGTCCCCCGCGACAGCCACATCCCGGAGCGGACGGAGGCGCTGGCGGATATCGACGATGCAACGCGTGATCCTCCCCTGCGAAGCGGGGGAGGGGGACCGTCCGAAGGACGGTGGAGGGGGCATGCAGCAGTGCGAACAGAATACAGCCCCTCCACCATGCTTCGCATGGTCCCCCTCCCCCGCTTCGCAGGGGAGGAAAACGCCGCATCGCCCTTCGACGTCGATCCCATCGACCGGCCGCTCCGCCTCTTCGCCCGTCCCGAGCCGGTCGAGGCGGTCGCTGCGGTGCCCGACGGGCCGCCGGTCCACTTCCGCTGGCGGCGGGCGCTCTATCGCGTCGCCCGGGTCGAGGGACCGGAGCGCATCGCCCCGGAATGGTGGCGGAACGACGAGGACCTCACGCGCGACTATTTCCGGGTCGAGGACGCCGCCGGCCACCGCTTCTGGCTCTACCGCGAAGGCCTCTACGGCCGCGAGACCGCTTTCCCGCGCTGGTACCTGCACGGGGTGTTCGGGTGACGGGCATCGCGACAATCAGAACGGAGACGATGGGACGCCTGCACTTCCCACCTCACGTCACTCGCAAACCCGGGCAGGCCACGCAACAGCGTTCCCTCCCCTCTTGCGGGGGAGGGACAGGGAGGGGGGTCGGCTACGTTTCGGCCTGCAACGCATCCGGATGGCCCCCTCGCCCCCCGCGCTTCCAGTCATGCCCGCTGGAACGGGCATCCAGTAACCGCCGTCGCAACTCGTTTTCGAATGATGATGTCTACTGGATCCCCGTTTTCGCAGGGATGACAGTTGGTGGGTTCGACCCAGCTCGCGCCCCAGGCGCTGTCTGCGTCTTTTTCGATGACGGCGGCCATTTCAGTCCCCGTGAGAGCTGCTCCTCTCCCGATCCTCAGGACTTGGCGTGCTTCTTCTCGCGTTCGACCGCCCGGCGGAGCGTATCGTTCAACCGGGTCTGCCAGCCCTGTCCCTCCCGACGAAAATGTTCGATGACATCGCTGTCGAGACGAATGGTCGTCTGGATCTTGGTCGCCGCCTTCTGCGGGCCGCGCGGCCTTGGTTTGGGGAAATCATCGATATCGGGAAAGACCTCGCGTGCGGGTCGCAGGCGCGCCAATTGTTCTTCCGTCAATGGCGGAAAGTCCACGGCATCCCAATCTTCCTGGGAAATGTGGGCTGGCTTCCTAACCCTGCTCATAGCGACGCCTTTCCCGATCATTCGCTTTCCGCAAACTGATCACCCGGACGGCTTCCCCCCGCCTCGTAAAGATCAGCGCGTGAATGCGCCCCTCGATCATACCGAGGGCATAAAATCGGCGTTCCCCATAGGGTCGCCGATCATCCTCTTCGATCTGCGCTTCATCCCACTCGAACTGCGCAACTCTTTCGAACGGAACCCCATGCTTGGCGATGTTCGCCGCAGCCTTCTCCGGATCCCATTCGTACTCCATTCCATATTGTCGTTACGATTTGCCGGTCTTTCAAGGGCAGACGGGGAAATCCGGGAGATCCGCTCGCCTTCCGTGCCCCTCACGCTCCCCGTCACCCCGGCGAAAGCCGGGGTCCATTGCAATAACGTTGCGGCCTTTCACCACCCCAAAAGTATCCGAGCAGCCAGGCCATCCTCCAAAGTCTCGACGTTGCGAGCATCTGCACCGATTGTGCGACGGATTCCGGCTTTCGCCGGAATGACCGCCGAGACTGACACATCGGATACATCCTCGCATTCCCGATCCCGCTATCCGATCGAAAAATCACCCTTCGAGGAGGGTCAATTCATGACCTCCTCGTCGTCAAGGAGCAGCGGGTCAACCCCATGACGACCTACGCCGAGCTCGCCGTCACCACCAATTTCTCGTTCCTGCGCGGCGGCTCGCATCCGGAGGAGCTGGTCGCCGAAGCCGCGCGGCTCGGCCTCGCCGGCATCGCGGTCGCCGACCGCAACACGCTCGCCGGGGTGGTGCGCGGCCATATGGCGGCGAAGGAGGCCGGCTTCCGCTACGCCGTCGGCTGCCGCCTCGCCTTCCGTGACGGAACGCCCGACATCCTCGCCTGGCCGACGGACCGCGCCGCCTATGGCCGGCTCTGCCGGCTCTTGACCCTCGGCAATCGCCGCGCCGAGAAGGGCGACTGCCATCTCGACCTTGCCGATCTCCTCGCATGGGGCGAGGGCCTGATGCTCGGCGTAGCCGTCGGGATCAAACCCGCGATGTCGTCTCCTGCGTTCCCTCTCCCCGGTGGGGAGAGGGACAGGGTGAGGGGGATCCGGCAAGACAACGCGGTCGTTGCCGACCACCTCGCGACATTGCAGGGAAAGAACCTCTCCGCCACCCTTGCCGCCCTCGCCGACGCCTTTCCCAGCATGGTGCGGCTGATGGCGAGCCGCCTTTACGGGCCCGCCGACCACCGCCGGCTCGCACTTGTCGACCGTATCGCCCGCCGCCATGGCGTGCCGCTTCTCGCCACCAACGACGTGCTCTATCACGTGGCCGCCCGCCGGCCGCTGCAGGACGTGCTGACCGCGATCCGCGAGCACCGGACGCTTCAGTCCGCCGGCCGGCTGCTGGCGCAGAATGCCGAGCGGCACCTCAAGGACGCCGCCGAGATGGCGCGGCTCTTCCGCGACTACCCGGAGGCCGTCGCCGAATCTCGCGCCGTGCTGGAGCGGCTCGCCTTCTCCCTCGACGAGTTGCAGTACCAATACCCCGACGAGCCGACCGGCGAGGCGGCGAGCCCCCAGGAGGCGCTGATCCGCCTCACCGAGGAGGGCGCCCGCTTCCGCTATCCCGACGGCGTGCCGGCGAAGGTGCGGGCGCATCTCGACCATGAGCTGAAGCTCATCGGCGAACTCCGCTACGCCCCCTATTTCCTCACCGTCCACGACATCGTCCGCTTCGCCCGGCAGAAGGGCATCCTCGCCCAGGGGCGTGGCTCGGCGGCAAATTCCGCCGTCTGCTACGTCCTCGGCATCACCGAGGTCGATCCCGAGCGCTCCGACCTTCTCTTCGAGCGCTTCATCTCACCCGAGCGCAACGAGCCGCCCGACATCGACGTCGATTTCGAGCACGAGCGGCGCGAGGAGGTGATGCAGTACATCTACGGCAAATACGGCCGTCACCGCGCCGGGCTCGCCGCCACGGTGATCACCTACCGCACCCGCTCGGCGGTGCGCGAGGTGGGTAAGGTCTTCGGCCTGTCGGAGGATACGGTCAACACGCTGTCCGGCACCATCTGGGGCTGGTCGTCGGAGGGCGTCCGCGAGGCCGACATCCGCCGCGTCGGCCTCGATCCGACCGATCGCACCATGCGCCAGGTGGTAGCCCTCTCACAGGAGCTGATCGGCTTTCCCCGCCACCTCTCCCAGCATGTCGGCGGCTTCGTCATGACCAGGGACCGGCTCGACGAGATGGTGCCGGTGATGAACGCCGCCATGGAGGACCGCACCACCGTCGAATGGGACAAGGACGACCTCGATGCGCTGCGCATGCTCAAGGTCGACGTGCTGGCGCTCGGCATGCTCTCCTGCATCCGCCGCGCCTTCGAGTTCATGGCGAAGCATTACGGCGGCGCGCCGACATTGGCGACGATCCCGGCCGAGGATCCCGCCGTCTATCGCATGCTCTGCCGAGCCGATACGCTCGGCGTCTTCCAGGTTGAGAGCCGGGCGCAGATGACCATGCTGCCCCGCCTCAAGCCGGCCCATTTCTACGACCTCGTCATCGAGGTGGCGATTGTCCGGCCCGGGCCCATCCAGGGCGACATGGTCCATCCCTATCTCCGCCGCCGGCAGGGTTTGGAGAAAGTGGTCTACCCTGCCCCGTCGCCACAGCACGGCCCCCCGGACGAACTGGAAAAGGTGCTCGGCCGCACCCTCGGCGTGCCGCTCTTCCAGGAACAGGCGATGAAGATCGCCATCGTCGCCGCCGGCTTCACGCCGGGCGAGGCGGACCGGCTCCGCCGCGCCATGGCGACCTTCAAGCGGGTCGGCACCATCAAGACCTTCCAGGACAAGATGGTCGAGGGCATGGTCGCCCGCGGCTACGCCCGTGATTTCGCCGAGCGCTGCTTCCGCCAGATCGAGGGCTTCGGCGAATACGGCTTTCCCGAAAGCCATGCGGCGAGCTTCGCCCTTCTCGTCTATGCCTCGGCCTGGCTCAAATGCCACTACCCGGACGTCTTCTGTGCGGCGCTTTTGAATTCCCAGCCGATGGGCTTCTACGCCCCGGCCCAGATCGTCCGTGACGCGACCCGCCACGGTGTCACGGTGCTCCCCCCCGACATCAACTTTTCCGACTGGGATTCGGGCCTGGAGGTTGAGGTATCCGACGATGCGTCCTTCGAGGCTCGACCGCTCCGCAGTCGAGCACCTCAGGATGAGGAGGATTATCGGTGGTTGCCAGGAGTGAATGCGCCTTCGACGCAGGGAAAGCCAGACTTTCCTCCTCATCCTGAGGTACGAGGGCAAAGCCCGAGCCTCGAAGGACGCACCGTCGCTGGTCCTGCCTCCCAGCCCCGCCTCCACCCCGCCAATGCCGACATGGCCGGCGACATCCGCGCCACCCATACCGTCCGGCTCGGCTTCCGCCAGATCAAGGGGTTCCGCGAGGAGGATGCAGAGGCGCTCGTCGAAGCGAGAGGGGCCGGCTACGATTCGGTCCGCGACCTGTGGCTCCGCTCGGGACTGTCGCGCGGGGCGATCGAGCGGCTCGCCGATGCCGACGCCTTCCGCTCCATCGGCCTCGACCGGCGCGACGCGCTATGGGCGGCCCGCGGCCTCGGCAGCGCGGCGAGCGCCGACAAGCCGGGAAGCCGGCTGCCTTTGTTCGACCACGCCGCGCTCGGTGACATCCGCAAGGAGCCGGACGTCGCGTTGCCGCCGATGCCGATCGGCGAGCACGTGGTCAACGACTACCGCTATCTCAGCCTGTCGCTGAAGTCGCATCCGCTGTCGTTCCTGCGGTCCCAGCTCGCCGCCCGGCGCATCATAGACAACGCCACCCTCGTCGCCCTCGCGACGCGAGACGAGAGGGAGAGAAAGACAAGAGGCGAGGAGCGGCGAAGCCGCGACCGGGAAGCAAATACAAGAGGCGAGGAGGACCGGAGGTCCGACCGGGAAGGAATGAATGGCCGCCGTGTGACGGTCGCCGGGCTGGTTCTCGTCCGCCAGCGGCCGGGGACGGCAAGCGGCGTCATCTTCATGACCATCGAGGACGAAACCGACATCGCCAATGTCATCGTCTGGCCGAAGGTGTTCGAGCAATTCCGCCCGGTGGTGCTCGGCGCTCGCCTGGTGGCGGTCACCGGCAGGGTGCAGAGCGAGAGCGGCGTCATTCACGTGGTCTCGGAAAAGCTCGAGGACCTGACGCCGATGCTCGAAACGCTGTCCGCCAAGGCCGGCGACCCCGACGGGCGCGATCTAGAGGCCCTCGCCCGCGCCGACGAGGTGCGCCGGCCTTCGGCGGACCAGCGCGAGAAGATCGGCCCGCGCCACCCGCGCCTCGTCCGCTTCTTCCAGGAGGAGCCGTCGCTCGCCCGCGACCTCGCCTCCCTCTCGGCCGGCAAGGTCATGCCCAAGGGCCGCAACTTCCACTGAGCCGCCCGGCGCATTTCCTGCTACCAATCCCCATGCGCACGCTCTTCGCGGTCATCCTATTCGCCCTCGCTCTTCCGGCGGCGAGCGCTGAACCGTCCGTCGCCGATCTCGTCGCCGCCTATCCCGACCAGTTCGGCGGCATCGAGGGCAACGATCTCGTCTGGCGTGACGGCACCCGCATGCCGATCTCCGACGGCGTCACGGGGAAGGATTTCGATACCCTCCTCGACCACCCGGACATCGACGACATGTTCGCGATGCCCTATCGGCCCGGTCCTCCGGCCGACGTGCCCGGGCTGAACGAGGATCCCGGCCGCATCCGCTACGAGCCGCTTTTCGCCAAGATGTACGGAGACTGCGGCAAGGGCGAAGTCGCGCCGCATATGCGCAAGGTCGCGTGGCTTTCCGGCTCGGTGCGCTTCACCACCGTCAACGGCGCCGCCGATCACCTCGCGGCCGTGGTCGCCGACTTGAAGAAGCTGCCGCCGTCCATGACCAAGTATCTGGTTCCCTCGGCCGGAACCTACAATTGCCGAGCGATCGCCGGCACCAACCGGAAGAGCATGCACGCCTACGGCGCCGCCATCGACATCAGCACCAGGTTCACCGACTATTGGCGGTGGACCAAGCCGGTCAACGGGCTCTACCCCTACCGCAACAAGATTCCCTTCGAGATCGCCGACATCTTCGAGCGCCACGGATTCATCTGGGGCGGCAAGTGGTACCACTACGACACCATGCATTTCGAGTACCGACCCGAGCTCCTGCCGGCGCAGACCCGACCTTGAGCGGAGCCCTCGCAATCACCCATCGGGCATAACTCGCACTTTATCCCCGTCCGCAAAACCCGTCGTAAACTCGCTTCCGCCTCTCCCGCTGGGGGACGTTGCCCGGTACCGGCACCGGCCTGACGTGGAGAGGTCGGCGCCCGCGCCGGCCGTCCGGCGGCCGTCCCGGGGTGCCGTCCGGGAAGTCCGACCCCCACTACGAGGGGTCTGCGGGACATGACCCGCCTTAAGGCGCGCGAGCCTTGGTTTGCGCGGCCGGAGCATGGACCGGATGGCGACAAGTCGCCGGGCGGGCGGCGGAGGCCGCCGCCTTGAATACTTGGATGGCGGCGTCCGCTGCCCGCCACCCTCGGCATCGCCGGGGGAGAGAAGTTTCAACGCTCCGGGCCGCTCGCGGTCGCGGAAACGATGAGGTCGTGTCGATGGGAACCAAGCCAGAGATGGGGGAGGCGGAACTGAGGCCGATGGAGCCGCGGGTCGCCGAATTCTTCCGCGCCGTCTGCACGGAACTCGGCCTCGCCGAGCGCTGCCCGTTCAAGCCCTGCCGCCGCCAGCGGCGCTGCGCTACCGCGAAGGTGCTCTGCTACCAGGCGCTGCGCTACCGCGAAGGTGCTCTGCTACCAGGCGCTTCGCGGGCCGATCAACGCGCTCGTGCAGCCGGCGCTGCGCGCCCGGGCTGAAGGTGCGCCGCTGCCCGAATGGTCCGTCATGAGGGAAGCCGGCAAGGCCATGCTCGACGGCCGGTGGCCCGTCCCGACGGCCCCTGATAAGGTGGAGCCCGGCTAACCGCGGCGGAGATAACAAAATCATGGGCACCATCGGCTGGATCATTCTGGGCATCATCGTCCTGGTCGTCCTCCTCCTGGTCTTCCTCTACAACCGGCTGGTCAGCCTCCGACAGACGGTGAACCAGGCCTGGTCGGACATCTCGGTGCAGCTCAAGCAGCGGCACGATCTCGTTCCCAATCTGGTCGAGACGGTGAAGGGCTACGCCGCCCACGAACGCGGCACCTTCGAGGCGGTGACCGCGGCGCGGAACGCCGCCGTCTCCGCCAGCGGCCCCGAGGCGCAGGCCAAGGCCGAGAACATGCTGACCGGCGCGCTCCGCCAGCTGTTCGCCCTCGCCGAGGCCTATCCCGACCTCAAGGCCAACCAGAACTTCCTGCAGCTCCAATCGGACCTCTCCGACCTTGAAAACAAGATCGCCGCGTCGCGGCGCTTCTTCAACAACGCGGTGCAGGAATACAACACGTCGATCCAGCAGTTCCCGGCGGCATTGATCGCCGGTCAGTTCGGCTTCACGCCCCGCGACTTCTTCGAGCTCGACGAAGGCGAGGCGGCCGCCGTCGCCAAGCCGCCCGAGGTCAAATTCTGAGCGCCCGCGCTCGGAACACCACGGAGCGGGCCGGAGCCAGCTAGACTGAATAGCCAGATCGATGGGCACCTACGGCCTCAGAACCCTCATCTGGAACAACCGGCTGAAATCGGCGCTGCTGCTCGTCGGTTTTCCGGTCCTGCTGCTGCTGATCTGTTTCGCCTTCGCGCTGGTCATCGCTGCCTTCGACAATCCCGATATCGGCCAGGGGTTCGAGACCGCCATCGGGCTCGTTCCGATGCTCGTCCCGATCGCTGTCGCCGCCTCGCTGATCTGGTGGGGCATCGCCTTCTTCGCCCATCAGGGCATCATCGACGCCGTCACCGGGGCACGCACCCTCGACCGCGCCGGCAATCCGCGAGTGTGGAACCTGCTCGAGACCCTCTGCATCAGCCGCGGCATCACCATGCCGACGTTGCGGATCATCGACACCGACGCCCGCAATGCCTTCGCCAGCGGCATCCGCGAGAAGCACTATTCGATCACGGTCACCCGCGGCCTGGTCGACTCGCTCGACGATGCCGAGCTCGAGGCGGTGCTCGCCCACGAACTCACCCATATCCGCAATCGCGACGTCCAGCTCCTCGTCATCGCCGCCGTCTTCGTCGGCATCATCTCGCTGGTCGGCGACCTCCTGGTGAGGAGCCCGCGGGCTTTCCTCTATTCCTCGTCCCGCGGCAGCCGCTCGTCGAGCCGGAGCAGCGGCAAGGGCGGCGGCGGCGCCGTCGTCCTCATCCTGGTGGCCATCGCCATCTTTATCCTCGCCCGTTTCCTTGCCATGGCGCTTCGCTTCGCGGTGTCCCGGCGGCGGGAATATCTGGCCGATGCCGGCTCGGTCGAGCTCACCAAGAATCCGGACGCGATGATCGGCGCGCTCCGCAAGATCGCCGGGCACTCGGAGATCGAAGCGCCGTCGCAGGTGGAGCCGATGTTCATCGATCTGCCGCGGGCGAGCGGCTTCGCCGGCCTGTTCTCCACCCATCCGCCGATCGAGGATCGTATCGCGGCGCTGGTCACCTATGCCGGCGGCCGGGACCTGCCGATCGCGCCGCCGCCGCGGGTCGAGAGCCCTGCAGAGCCACCGGCCGGCTTTGGCCGCCGCCAGAAGCCGCCGGTCACCGGGCCCTGGGGGTAGCGGGAATCGACCCTATGGTGCACCGTGCCGCCGGACGGGCCGACACCGTGGCCCAGGGAGAAACAGCGTGCTGATAGGAAAGGCCGGACCGGCCAAATCGGCGCTTTGCCATGCCGAGCCCGATCGGATCGAGATCCGCGGCCGCGATCTCGTCAACGACCTCATGGGGAAGCAGAGCTTCACCGCGTTCTTCTTCTTCCTGATGACCGGGCGCGAGGCGACGGAGAAGCAGCGCTATTTTCTCGATCTTCTCCTCATCGCCATTGCCGAGCACGGGCTGACGCCGACGGCGATTGCCTCGCGGATGACCTATGACGCCGACCCTGCCTCGCTCCAAGCGGCGCTCGCCGCCGGCATCCTCGGCTGCGGCACGGTCATCCTCGGCACATCCGAACTGTGCGGCACGCTATTGGTCGAGGCCCGAAGCCGCGTCGACGCGGGTGGTGCGCCGGACGAGGTGGTTGCCGCGATGGCCGCCGATATCCATGGCCGCGGCGACAAGCTGCCCGGCTTCGGACATCCCATCCACCGGCCGGTCGATCCGCGCACCGAACGAATTTTCGCGCTTGCCGACAGCGAGGGTGTTTCGGGTCGCCATATCGATCTTGCCCGCCGATTTCAGCCGGCCGCCGCCAAAGTCTGGGGCCGCGCGCTACCGATGAACGTCTCGATGGCGATCGCGGCCTGCCTGCTCGACCTCGATTTTCCGGCGACGATGATCAAGGCGATTCCGCTTCTCGCCCGCACCGCCGGCCTCCTCGCTCATCTTGCTGAGGAGCAGGAACGGCCCATCGGCTTCCTGATGGCGTCGGCTGCGGAGGCCGCGATCGACTATGACGGCGGTAAGGAAGGCTAGATGTACGATCCGGAGATCGAGCAGGCTCCGTGGGAATCGCGGTTTGCGGCGGATGACGCGCTCTATCGCCGCCAGATCGCCTATCTCTTCGAGAGATCGCAGTTCTACCGCGACCGGTTGACCGCTGCCGGCTTCGCCTCGCCGGAGGCGGTCGGTGGGCTTGACTTCATTTCAGCCCTGCCCCTCACCGAAAAGGACCAGATCAGGCAGACCCGCGGCGACGACAACCCAGTCGGCGACCATTTCTGCATGCCGATGTCCGACGTGGTCCGGGTCTTTTCGACCAGCGGGACCACCGGCCTGCCGAGCTTCATCCCGTTGACGGCCAACGATCTCCAGGCCTGGACACGCATCTCGGCCCGGAGCTATTCGGCGTCGGGCCTCGGCCGCGGCGAAGGACTGATCTCGACCTACGGCGCCGGTCCGTTCGCCGCCGGCATCACCTTCGACGCGTTCGGCGCCCTCGGCGTCTGCCATATCCCGATCGGCTCCGGCAACACCGAGCGGCTGATGACCTCGATGCGGCTCCTCAAGCCGTCGACCATCGCGCTGACGCCTTCATATGCGCTGCACCTTGCCGAATGGGCCCGCGACCGCGGGATCGACACGGCGGCGTCCAGCATCGGGCGGCTGCTCGTCGCCGGCGAGCCGGGCGGCGGCGAGCCCGCCATGCGCGCCAGGCTCGAGGAAGCCTGGGGCGCCATGGTCACCGAGATCATGGGGATCGGCGATATCGCCGCTTCGCTGTGGGGCGAATGCGCCGAGCAGCAGGGCATGCATTTCAGCGGCGCCGGCTTCGTCCATTTCGAGCTGATCGATCCGGACACCGGCGAAGCGCTTCCGATTGCCGACGGCGCCGAGGGCGAGCTGGTCTATACCCACCTTCGCCAGGAAGGCGTGCCGCTTCTCCGCTTCCGCAGCCGCGACCATGTTCGCATCTGGATCGGCCGGTGCGCCTGCGGCCGGACGGCGCCGCGGGTGCGTTGCATCGGCCGAACCGATGACATGCTGATCGTGCGCGGCGTCAACGTCTTCCCGTCGGCGCTTCGCGAGGTGGTCGCCGAGTTCGCCCCGGCGGTCAGCGGCGTTATTTCGGTGCGCCCGCGCCAACACGGCTTTCGCCAGAATCCGCCGCTGAGAATCCTCGTCGAGCGCGGGGCGGCGGGACCGGCCGACCTCGCTGAGCGCATCCGCGACCGCATCCGGCAGATCCTGCTCGTCACCACCGAGATCGAACTGGTGCCGAACGAGGCGCTCCCGCGCAGCGAATACAAATCCAAGCTGGTCGACTGGTCCGAGGCCGAGGGCTCTTCCCGTCTTCAGTGAACAACGAAGGCGCCCGATCGGGCGCCTCCGGAATTGACCGCTCGTCTACGCCCGATCAGACCGTCTCGAACGCCTGGCCCTTGACCGCTTCGCGGAAGCCTTCCATCGCCTCGTTGACCTTCGTCCAGTTCGGCAACGCTTCCATACGCTTCAGCCACGCCTCGACCTTCGGGTAGTCCTTGAAATCGTTACGGATGACGTGGCCGCAGGTAAGCAGTCCGGCGCCGAAGATGTCGGCGATGGTCATCTCGTCGCCGGCCAGGTATTTGTTGTCATTGCCCAGCCAATAGTCGTTGAGCACCTTGAGCCACTTCTTGGTGAGGCCCCTGCTCCATTCGATCGTGCCCTTCTGGACTTCGTCGGTCGGGCGCTTGTGATGGGGGTAGATCTGCGGATAGACGACGCCGTAGCCGTAGTCGCGATAGAAGCCGGTGTTGAACCAGTCCATCATTTCGTTGACCTTGGCGCGCTTCTTGAGATCCTTCGGGTAGAGCGGCACGTTGAACTTGTCGGCAAGGTATTTGAGGATAGAAGAGCTTTCCGTCAGGATGAAATCGTCGTCGACAAGCGTCGGCACCAGCCCGTTCGGATTGATGGACAGATAGGGCTCCTTGAGATGCTCGCCGCTCATCAGATCAACAATCTGCTGTTCAACCGGCAATTCAGCCTCGGCAATAAACAATATGATCGGCCTGCTCGTATTGGACACCGGGTTCATGTAGAGCTTCATGTGAGTTCCTCCGCTTTTCCGCCGGTTCGGCCGGCAAGAGGTGTTCGCATCTGCGAATTTGGTGCTGTCCTTCCGTCGCGCAAGATGGGTCTTTGTCGCGTCCGGCTAATAGGGATTCTTCGGTGACCGGTCGTCGGACAGGCTCTCGCGCCGCCGACGGATGATGTCCTCGATGGCGTCCGCCAAATGTACCTCGGTGATGTTGTAGTCGCCGCGTGCGACCCGGATCTTATGCGCTTCGAGCAGGACCTCTCCATGGGAGACGCCCTGCGGCGGGAAGAATTGGTAGGCCGCCAGCTCGATCAGCAGGCCGAGCGGGTCCTCGAAGTAGATCGAATCCATGAACCCGCGATCCTTGACGCCGCTGTGCCGGATGCCGCGCTCGTCGAGCCGCGTCACCGCCTGGGCGAAGGTCGCCCGCGATACCCAGAACGCAATGTGATGGACCGCGCCGATCTCGGTCGATGTACGCGTCGGATCGGGCTTGCGCTCCTCATTGGTGAAGACCGTGATCAGCCGTCCATCGCCGGGATCGAAGTAGAGGTGGCTCTCGGCGGGGACGTCCAGATTGGGCTGCTCGAAGACGAAAGGCATGCCGAGCACGCCTTCCCAGAAATCGATCGAGGTCTGGCGGTCGGCGCCCACCAGCGTGATGTGGTGTACTCCCTGGACCTGTAGTTTCTGCATGCTGGTTCTCCCCGCCGGTGGTTGAGCGGCTCCGGACGGCGCCGATACGGACGCGGCTTCGGCCCCGTTGCTCGTGCGAGGTTTCGCCACCCAGTGCACGATACCCGAACGCGGACTACCCGACGCTCGCCACCTTCTCCTCCTCGGCCTCGTCGTCTCCCTGAAGCTTCTCGAACTGCAGCTGATAGAGCCGCGCATAGTGCTTGGAGGTAGCAAGCAGATCGGCGTGGCACCCGCTTTCGATGACCTTGCCGTTGACGAGCACGCAGATCTTGTCGGCGCCGAGGACGGTCGACAGGCGATGGGCGATGACGATGGTCGTTCGACCGGCCATCAGCCGGTCGAAGGCGACCTGTACCTGATGCTCCGATTCCGAATCGAGGGAAGACGTCGCCTCGTCGAGCAGGATGATCGGGGCGTCGCGGAGCATCGCCCGGGCGATGGCAAGCCGCTGGACCTGACCGCCCGAGAGCAGACCCGTCCCCTCCTCCAGATGAGTGTCGAAGCCGTCCGGCGTCGCCATGATGAAATCATAGGCCATGGCGTTCCGCGCCGCGACCTCGACCTCCTCATCGGTCGCGCTCGGCCGGCCGAAGCGGATGTTCTCGCGGATCGAATCGCGGAAGATCACCGTATGCTGGCTGACCAGGGCGAGCTGATCGCGAAGCGAGGCAATCCGCACCTTGGCGATATCCTGGCCGTCAATGGTAATCCGGCCGCCCGTGACGTCGTAGAACCGCTCGATGAGGTTCATGATCGTGCTCTTGCCGGAGCCGGACGGCCCGACAAGCGCGGTCATCTTTCCGCCTTCGGCGTGGAAATTGAAGCGGCGCAGGACCGGGCTCTTCCGGCGGTAGCTGAAATCGACCTTCTCGAAACGGATGTCGCCGGTGGTGAGATGAAGATCGGGGCCATCCAGGTTGTCATTCATTTTCGCCGGAGTATCGAGAACGTTGTAGACAAACTTGACGCCGATGACCGAGCGCTCAAGGCCGACGCGGGTGTTGGCGATGCGCTTGGCGGGCTCATAGGCAAGCAGGATCGCCGTGATGAACGACATGAAGGCGCCTGGCTTCGCCCCCTCATAGATCGTTGCATAGCCTGCCCACAGGATGACGCCGGCCACCGCAAATCCGCCGAGCGTTTCCATCAACGGCGAGGTGCGCGCCCTGATCATCGCCACCTTGTTGCCGCGCCGCTGAACGCTTTCGATCGAATCGTGCATCCGCGCACGCATGACCGATTCGAGGTTGAACGCCTTCACGATGCGCACGCCCGCGGCCGTTTCCTGCATCGCGGCGATGATCTGAGCCATGCCGGCATATTCGGACCGCGCGACACTGCGAATGCGCTTCACCAGCCGGCCCACCCCGATCAGCGCGAGCGGTCCGATCACCACGACGATTATCGCCAGCCACGGATTCTTGATGACCATGACCGCCACCAACCCGACGACCGAAAGGAGGTCGCGGACGAAACTGGTGAGAACGGTGCTGAGAACCGACGCGGCGGCGCTGGCCCTGTTCGATATCGCCGTTATCAACATGCTCGAATGGGTGCGATCGAAGTAGCTGATGCCCAGGTTGAGCACGTGGTCGTAGAGGCGCTTCTGCATGTCGGCGACGACCTGGTTGCCCGTGCGGGCAAGGGCCACGGCCGATCCGAACAGCGATATGCCGCGAACGATCGACAGGGTGATAATGCCGGCGGCCAGAAGCACGAGCTTGGTGACGCTGCGGTCGATGAAGACCTGATCGACCACGTCGCCGATGATCCAGGCGGTCAGCGCGGTCGTTCCCGCCACGAAGATCATGAAGAAGGTGGCGGTTGCGTAGCCCGGCATGTATTTCCGCCATCCCTCGCGGAAAAGACGGATGATGACTTTCCAGGGCCCTTTGCGGTCTGGCTTCAAGAAGCTCGGAATCAAGGAATACAGCTGCATCAATCGGACAGTCTCAAGAGAACGGATGGGCCGCCATATACACGATAAACCGCTTTCAATGCGACCCCTTAGGCCGGCGAGGAGGCGGCTGGCAGCGCCCTTTCGACCAGCCTCGCCCAATAGGAGCAGCCGAGCGGGATCGCATCGTCGTTGAAGTCGTAGGAGGGATTGTGAAGGCCGGCGCTGTCGCCGTTGCCGAGGAAGATGAAGGCACCCGGCCGCTTCTCCAGCATATAGGAGAAATCCTCGCCGCCCATCAGGGGCTGCGCCTCGACGTCGACCTTTTCCACGCCGGCGACTTCCCCGGCGACCGACGCGGCGAAGGCGGTAGCCTCGGGGTGGTTGCGGGTGATCGGATAGTTCCGCACATAGTCGAGGCGAACCGTGGCGTCGTAGGCGGCGGCGACGGACTCGACGATCTTGCGAATGCGCGCCTCGGCGAGATCGCGAACCCCCGGATCGAGCGTTCGCGTCGTGCCGGCAAGGCGGGCGGACTCGGCGATGACGTTATACGCGTCTCCGGCGTGGAACTTGGTCACCGACACGACGGCCGATTTGACGGGATCGACCGACCGGGAAACGACGGTCTGCAGGGCCTGCACGATCGCTGTCCCGACAACGATCGGATCGACGGCGGCGTGGGGGCGGGCGGCATGGCCGCCGACGCCGGTGATGTCGATCGTGAAATCGTCGGTCGCCGCCATGATCGGGCCCGGCCGGATGGCGAACGCGCCGACGGACAGGCCCGGCAGATTGTGCATGCCGTACACTTCGGCGATCTCCCACCGCTTGATCAGTCCGTCCTCGATCATCGCCTTGGCGCCGGCGCCGCCTTCCTCGGCCGGCTGAAAAATAACCACCGCGGTGCCGTCGAAATTGCGGGTCTCGGCCAGGTAGCGCGAGGCGCCAAGCAGCATCGCGGTGTGCCCGTCGTGACCGCAGGCATGCATGCGGCCGTCGATGGTCGAGGCGTAAGGCTTGCCGGTCGCTTCCTTGATCGGCAGGGCGTCCATGTCGGCGCGAAGGCCGATCACCCGGCCGCTGTCGGTGCTGCGGCCGTGGATGACACCCACCACGCCGGTTCGGCCGATGCCGGTTGTCACCTCGTCCAACCCGAATGACCGCAGCTTGTCGGCTACCGCCGCCGCCGTGTGCTGGACGTCGTAGAGGATTTCGGGATGGCGATGAAACTCGTGGCGCCAGGCGACGATATCGTCCTGGAACTCCGCGAAACGGTTGACGACTGGCATACAGACTCCACCGATCTCGGCGCGGACAATAGTCCCCCGCAGGCCGGAAAGCGAGGGGTCGGGCAACACGGCCGGAGTGCCTTTTTGTCTCGCCCCCCTGCTCAGGCGGCGGCGCGAAGTCCGCCGTGGGATCCGAGAAAGTCCACGATTTCTGCCAATCCGGTCCCCTCCTTCATATTGGCGAAGACGAAGGGGCGAGCGCCGCGCATCTTCCTGGCATCGCGCTCCATCACCTCGAGCGATGCCCCGACCATCGGCGCGAGGTCGATCTTGTTGATGACCAGGAGGTCCGATCGGACGATGCCCGGCCCCCCTTTCCGCGGAATCTTGTCGCCGGCGGCGACGTCGATCACGTAGATGGTGAGATCGGCCAGCTCCGGCGAGAAGGTGGCGGCGAGATTGTCGCCGCCTGATTCGATCAAGATGACGTCGAGCTTCGGATAGAGAGCCCTGAGCTCCGCGACCGCGGCAAGATTGATCGAGGCATCCTCGCGGATGGCGGTGTGCGGGCAGCCGCCGGTCTCGACGCCGCGGATGCGCTCGGCCGGCAGCGCCCCCGACCGAATGAGAAACTCGGCGTCCTCTCGCGTGTAGATGTCGTTGGTGATGGCTGCGATGTCGTAATTCGCCGACAGCGCCTTGCAGAGCGCGTCCATCAGCGCCGTCTTACCGGAGCCGACCGGACCGCCGACGCCGACGCGCAGCGGGCCGTGAGGTGACGGACTCATGAGCGAAACAGCCTCGTATACTGGGTTTCGTGCTTCATGCTGGCGATATCGGCGCGGAGCACGATGCCGCCGAGGTCGCCAAGCTCGGCCGATAGCGCAAGAACCGCAACCGCCTCGCATCCCTGACCAAGCCCGGCGATGATCCTCTGGCCATCGGTCTGGCCGATCGGGACCGCTCGAACGCCGGCCGAAACGATATTCGAGACGAAGGCGTTGAGAAAGGCGACGAGGGAAGGCTCGAGCGGCACGCCGTCGGCCGCGGCCGCCATTGCGACAGCCACCGGATAGGCGATATCGGCGCTGGCGCCGGCGGCGAGAGCAGCGAGACGATCGTTCGGCCAGGCGGCCGTGACCGCCTGGAGAAAGGCGCGACCCTGAGCGGTCGCCTCGAGGTGGCGTTCCTTCGACGGCTGGAAGGCGGCGGCGAGTTCGGCGACTGCCTGGAGGCGGGCGGCGTCATCCGTCGCTGCGGCGCGCCAGGCGTGGGCAAACAGGATCGCATCGTTTCGGCCGCTGCCGTGACGGAGCACGCCGTCCAGCCACGCCGCGAGGTCGGCGGCGTTGCCGACCGTACCGTCCTCGATCGCCCATTCGAGGCCGTGGCTGTAGGTATAGGCACCGACCGGAAAGGACGGCGACAGCCAGGCAAGGAGACGCTGCAACGCCGCCGGCGTCACGCCGAGGTCCGACCGGTCGAGGGCACTGGCGGCTCGCTCAAGCATGGCCGTGATGATGCCCGTCATCGCCGTGGCCGTGGGGTTCGTGCCCATGGCTGTAGGCGCCGCCTTCCGGGTCGAACGGCGCCTCGACATGGGTCACCCTCGCGCCGAGGCTGGTCAGCATCGCCTCGATGACGTGGTCGCGCCGGATGAGCAGCCGATCGCCGGCGAGTTGAGTCGGCAGATGGCGATTGCCGAGATGCCAGGCGAGACGGACAAGATCGGCGGCGCCATTCCCCTTGACCTCGGCCAGCGGTTCGGCCGCCGCTTTCACCGCAACGATGCGGCCGTCCTCCAGCACCAAGCCGTCGCCGTCGCGGAGCACCGCCGTTTCCACGAGGTCGAGCAGGAAGGCAAGTCCGCCCTCGCCGGTCATCGCGAGGCGGCGGCGATGGCGGTTGTCGTGGTCGAGGACGACCGTGTCGGTCGCCACATGCGACCACTCACCGGAGGGAAAGACACGCGTGGCGCGGATCACGTTTCGCTGTCGTTCGGCCAGAAATCGGGATCGAGGACTTGTTTGATTGTGAACGGACAGGTCTCGGGGAAGACCTCTTCCAGCAGTCCCATCTCGTCGACAGCCTTCAAACGCGCGACCTCGTATTCCTCAGCAAGCATCAGGGCCGGGTAGTCCGCCAGGCTCGGGTTCTCTTTGGCGCCGCGAGCCAATCGGTGGCGCTGCTCGATGATCGTGGCGCGCCACCCGGATTTTCGCTGCTGCGGTTGGCGAGACCATTTGAGCAGGTGAACGACGAGGACGCCGAGTCGGCTCTCGATCTCTCGCTTCTCCGATCGGCCCAAGGTCTCGATCTCCTCGGCAATATTCTCCCAGTCGAGCTCGTTGTAGCGCTGGGCGCGCAGCCTCTCCGCCTGATCCCGGGCCCAGGCGTGGAAATCCGTCTCATAGGCCGTAGCCGGCCGTGTCTTCGTCTTGATGTCGCTCATGGGCGCCAATCTAGAGCAGGTTCCCTGTCAGCGCCATTCTCGCCCGCTTCCCGTTCTCAAAACAGAAAATACCGCTGCGCCATCGGAAGCACCTCGGCCGGTGGGCAGGTGAGCAGCTCGCCGTCGGCGCGCACCTCGTAGGTTTCCGGATCGACCTCCATCTTCGGTGTCGCGGAGTTGTGGATCATCAATTCCTTCGAAATGCCGCGGGTGTGGCGAACCGGCAGCACCTGGCGCTGCAGTCCCAGCCGCGCCGCGATGCCTTCGGCGGCCGCGGCCTGGCTGACGAAGGTGACCGCCGAATGGGTCATCGACTGGCCGAAGCCGCCGAACATCGGCCGATAGTGCACCGGTTGCGGCGTCGGGATCGAGGCGTTGGGATCGCCCATCTGGGCGGCGGCGATGGTGCCCATCTTGATCACCATGTCGGGCTTGACCCCGAAGAAGGCCGGCGACCAAAGCACCAGGTCGGCGAGCTTGCCGATCGCGATGGAGCCCACCCACTCGTCGATGCCGTGGGCGATGGCCGGGTTGATCGTGTACTTGGCGATGTAGCGTTTGACCCGAAAATTGTCGTTGCCGCCGGAATCCTCCGGCAGGCTGCCGCGCTGCACCTTCATCTTGTGGGCGGTCTGCCAGGTGCGGATCAGCACCTCGCCGACCCGGCCCATCGCCTGGCTGTCCGACGCCATCATCGAGAAGGCGCCGATGTCGTGGAGGATATCTTCCGCCGCGATGGTCTCCTTGCGGATGCGGCTTTCGGCGAAAGCGACGTCCTCCGGGATCGACGGATCGAGATGGTGGCACACCATCAGCATGTCGAGATGCTCGTCGATGGTATTGACCGTGTAGGGCCGGGTCGGGTTGGTCGACGACGGCAGAACGTTCGACAGCCCGCAGACCTTGATGATGTCGGGGGCATGGCCGCCGCCGGCGCCCTCGGTGTGAAAGGCGTGGATCGTGCGGTCCTTGAACGCTCGAATCGTGTCCTCGACGAAGCCGGATTCGTTCAGCGTGTCGGTGTGGATCATCACCTGGACGTCGAATTCGTCGGCGACAGCAAGGCAGCAGTCGATGGTCGCCGGCGTCGTCCCCCAGTCCTCGTGCAGCTTCAGCGCGGCGGCGCCGGCCTTGACCTGCTCCTCGAGCGCCGCAGGCAGCGAGGCGTTGCCTTTGCCGGCGAAGGCGAGGTTCATCGGGAAGCCCTCGGCGGCCTGGATCATGCGGGCGAGGTGAAACGGCCCCGGCGTGCAGGTGGTGGCGTTGGTGCCGGTTGCCGGGCCGGTGCCGCCGCCGAGCATGGTGGTGACCCCGGACATCAGCGCCTCGTCGATCTGCTGCGGGCTGATGAAATGGATGTGGCAATCGAGGCCGCCGGCGGTGACGATTTTGCCCTCGCCGGCGATCGCCTCGGTGCCCGGGCCGACGATGATGTCGACGTTCGGCTGGACGTCCTGGTTGCCGGCCTTGCCGATGCCGGCAATCCTGCCGTCCTTGATGCCGATATCGGCCTTGACGATGCCCCAATGGTCGACGATCAGCGCATTGGTGATCACCGTATCGACCGCGCCTTCGGCATGCGCCGTCTGGCTCTGGCCCATGCCGTCGCGAATGACCTTGCCGCCGCCGAACTTCACCTCCTCGCCGTAGGTGGCGAAATCCTTCTCCACCTCGATGACGAGGTCGGTGTCCGCCAGGCGGACCTTGTCGCCGACGGTCGGGCCGAACATCTCGGCATAGGCGGCTCGGGGGATGCGATATGGCATGGTGGCGGTTGCCTTTGGATTAGCGGCTCTTGCCGTCGAACATGGTTGGATTGAGTGTCGCCGGATCGACTCCGTCGAGGCAGCGAACGTTCACGGCCACGACCGGATCGTTGGCTCCGGGAGGGACGCCGCGGGCGAAGGATTCGATTCCGCAAATCCGGCAAAATGCATGCCGGATGACCTTGCGGTTGAAGGTGTATTCGGTGAGCTGATCCTCCCCGGAAAGCAGCGTGAAGCTCTCCGCCGGCGTGAAGGTCATGATCCAGCCGAGCTTCGAGCAGCGCGAGCAGTTGCAGGTCGCCACCTTGTCGAGGTCGACGGTCGTCTCGTAGCGAACGGCGCCGCAATAACAACCGCCCTGATATCGGCTGGAGCCGCTCATGGCGTCGCTGCCCGGTCGTTCGACGACACGTCACGCCCCCGGCCGCGCGCCGTCTTCCGCAGCTTCACGGCGTTGCCTCTGCCTTGCGGGAAGCGCGGCCGCGCCGCTCCAATTCCTTCTCCGCGTCGTGATAGCCGGCGCGGATGCGCGCCTCGATGGATTCGCGAGAGAAATCCGACGCCGCGCTGACCGGCTCGTCGCGGGTATTGGTGATCTCGACGATGTCGCTCAGCGCCTTGAATCGGCGCAGCTCCTCGTATTCGGGCCGGTCGAGCAAATGGCGGACCTCGGGATGGCGGCTGACGATATCGTCGACCAAGGCGACGAAGGCGTTGATGGTCTTGGCGATACCGACGTCCTTGCTCATCTTGTTGGCGAAGATCAGCTCGATCATGCGGTCCGACACGCCGATCATGTCCCGCGGCGCCTTCCCCGCCTTTGGGAAGAGGTTGACGACAAAGAGCCGCGTGTCCGGAGCGTCGATCGGGTCGATGAGCTTCAGAAGCGGCGACAGCGGCGTGTTGTCGAAGAGGCCGCCGTCCCAATAAAGGCTCTTGCCGACCGGCGTCATCGGGAAGCCCGGCGGCAGGCTGCCGCTCGCCAGCACGTGGTCGATGGTCAGAGGTTTTTTCGGATCGGTATTGGAGAACGCTTCGATCTCGCCGGTCTCGATATTCGTCGCAGTGACGACGAGCTTGATCGGACTCGCCATGATGGCGTCGAAGTCGACGAGCTCGGCGAGCTTGGCGCGGATCGGGCCGAGGTCATAGAAGCTCGTCCAGAACGCCATCGTCAGATAGTCGCCGCGCATCCGGTAGAACGATGGATTGCCAAGCGCCGACAAGGCCGGCCCGAAAAGCGGCGGCATCAGCGGCGAGGCGGGCACCACGAACTCTTTCCACATCGTCGCGAGCGTTCCCAACGGATCGCCGTTGCGGGCGCCGACCAGCACCGCCGCGGTGATCGCGCCGATCGAGACGCCGGAAACATAGGCCGGTCGGAAGCCCGGCTCCTTGTGAAGCCGCTGAAGGACGCCGAGTTCGTAGGCGCCCAATGCCCCTCCGCCCTGGAGCACGAGGGCGGACTTGGTTTTGGCGGTTGCTTGCCGTTTCGACGCCGGACTCACAGCGCTCCCATCACCTTCTGATTGAAGCCGAAGACCAGCCGCTCGCCGCGGTACGGCACCAGCGTCACTGTGCGGGTCTGGCCGGGCTCGAAGCGGACGGCGGTGCCGGCCGGGATGTCGAGGCGAAAGCCCTTCGTCTTGTCGCGGTCGAAGGAGAGCGCCGGGTTGGTCTCGTAGAAGTGGTAGTGCGAGCCGACCTGAACCGGGCGGTCGCCGGTGTTGGCGACGTCCAAGGTCACCGTCGGCTGGCCGGCGTTCAATTCGATGTCGCCCTCGGCCGGGAAGATTTCACCTGGGATCATGGCGCCCGCCTCAGCTGAACGCGAGGGCTATGCCGAGGGCGGCGGCCATGCCGCCAAGCAGGCGGGCGACGATCTTGCCGGCCGCCTCGCCGAGGCCCTTGCCGGAACCGAGGAACAAGCCGATGCCGACACCGCTGGCGTGGAGGAGCGCGGTGGCGAGCGCAAAGCCGAAACCGAAAGGCAGGGCCGCGGCAACTCCAAGTTCGCTGCCGTGAGCGTGCCCGTGGAAAACGGCGAACAGCCCGACGAGAATCACGCCGATGGTGACCGGAAGGCGGACGGCCGCCGCTATCAGGAGGCCAAGCGCGACGACCGAGGCGAGAATCATCGGCTCGGCGAACGGCAAGGCGAGCCCCGTCAGCGACAGGAGGTATCCGATCACCATCGCGCCGACGAAGGCAGCGGGGATCGCCCAGATCGCGCGGCCGCCGATGGTGGCCGCCCAAAGGCCGACGGCGACCATCACCACGATATGGTCGAGGCCGAACAGCGGGTGGGAGAAGCCGGCGAGAAACGACCCGTTGTCGGCCGGATTGACGTGGGCGAAGGCCGGGGCCGTGGCGGCGATCAAGATGCCGGTGGTGACGGCGAGACGCTTGAGCATGGAGATTTGTCCTCTTGAGTGGCTAGCGGATCGGATGGTGAACGGTGACCAGCTTGGTGCCGTCGGGGAAGGTGGCCTCGACCTGGACCTCGTTGAGCATCTCGGCGATGCCGTCCATGACCTGTTGGCGGGTGACGACGGTGCCGCCCGCCTCCATCAGATCGGCGACCGAGCGGCCGTCGCGGGCGCCTTCGACCACGAAGTCGCTGATCAGGGCGATCGCCTCGGGGTAGTTCAGCTTGACGCCGCGCTCCAGCCGCCGCCGGGCGACCATGGCCGCAGTGGCGATGAGCAGCTTGTCCTTTTCCCGTGGCGTCAGGTTCATGTCGCCCCCTTCAGCAATTCCACACGCGCGGCATCGCCGTCTTGCGCAATGTCTCGATGAGCCTGGTCAGCCCCGTCCGCAGCGCCTTGCCGCCTGGCGCCAGCATACGAGCGACGAGCATCCCGTTCCAGCCGCTCACACCCCATTCGCAAGGCGCTTCCGCCAATGCGTCTCGCGCTGCCTCGACGCGCGTTTCAGCCTCTGGCGCAACCAGGACGACCGTCGCGAAAGCCCCGGCGCCGCCGCCCGTCGCCTTGCCGTCCATCACCGTGACGGCATCGCCGTCAAGCCGCATGCCATCCGCAAAGACGAGAAAGCCGTCGCGCCGGATCCGCCAGGCGTCGGTGAAGGAGACGTCGTGAAGGGTCTCGCCCATGGCGGCGCGGCCGAGCACGACCGCCTCGGCGGCGAGCAGAGTGGCCGTGCCCTCGATGTCGGCCTCGAGGCTGCGGGCGAGCGCGCTCTCCTCGAAAAGAATGGTTTCTTGCGGGACCCAATCGAGTCGTCCGCCGGCGGCGACGGTGAGCCGCGTCTCGATACGCGCGAGACCGCCGGCGGAGCGGTAGGCGCGCTCGGCGGCCTGCGAGCTGACGACCGCGGCGGCCGACTGCATCACCGTCACCTCGCACTGGAGGTGGTCGCCGCCGGTAACGCCGCCCGCCGTGTTGAGGAGGATCGCCTCGAGCGGCGCGCCGTCCGGCACGCGTGGCAGGCGCAGCTTCGCCGAGCCGGCCTGCCGAAGCGCGACAAGACGGTTTCCGCCTCGTTCGCGGCGAACGACAATGCGCGCGTCGCCGCGCACGCGCTCCAATTTCCCCGCTCCGGCGGGAATGGACCGCCGCGGACTCAAGGCAACAAGGGGCTCGGCGGCATTCATCGAAACATTGCGTTCTGACCGGATTGGTCCATGCAAGCTTGAAGCCATCGCCCAATGGCGCCGGCCGATCAAGTCGAACTCATACGGCCAGCCGGAATTTGGGGCAAATGCCGATTAAATCGGCATCCGGCCGTCAACAGGACTTTGCCTAATTGCCTCGTTGCGGATAGAAGAGGGACCGAAGGCGATCGGGGGCGATCGGGGGCGTCACGATCGCCAAAGGCTGGGGCTGACCTGTTGAGACCGGCGCTTCTCATTGTCCTGTTGCTTGTGTCTCTTGGCTGCTCGCCGGTGCGGGCCGATCAGAGGCCGGCCTATATTCTCGTCGATGTCGGACGCGGGGCCGTCATCGAATATCGCGATTCCGACAAGCTGTGGGCGCCCGCCTCGCTCACCAAGATGATGACCGCCTATCTGACGTTCAAGGCGTTGGAATCCGGGCAGCTCAAATTGACCTCGCCGGTCGTCATCTCCGCCCATGCCTTGGCGCAGCCGCCGTCCAAGATGGGCTACAAGGTCGGAACGATCATCAACATCGACAACGCCTTGAAGATGATGATCGTGCACTCCTCCAACGACATCGCGATGGCGATTGCCGAAACCATCGGCGGTAGCGAGGCGGCTTTCGTCGCCCTGATGAACCAGGAGGCGAAGCGGCTCGGAATGAACTCGACGCACTTCGTCAATCCCAACGGTCTTCCCGCCGACGGCCAGGCAACCACCGCCCGCGATCTGGCGGTGTTGGCGCGGGCGCTGTGGATGGATTATCCGCAATACCGCGAATATTTCCGCATCTCCGCCATCCGCGTCGGTGCAAGGGTCCTGCGCTCGTACAACACGCTCCTTGAGCGCTATCGCGGCACCAACGGGATGAAGACCGGCTTCATCTGCGCCTCCGGCTTCAATATCGTGGCAAGCGCCACCAAGAACGGCCGGACGTTGATGGCGGTGGTTCTCGGCGAGACGTCAAGCGATGCGCGAGCCGAAACCGCCGCCAGCCTCCTCGACCGCGGCTTCACCGGCGTGCTGTCCGGCATCCTTGGTCAGAACCTCGCGGCTTTCGAGACACGTCCCGCACCCGGCCCTCCGGTCGATCTGCACGACGACATTTGCGGGAAGAAGCATGCGCCCACGTCCGACACCGCCGAGTCGGCGCTCGGTCCCCGTTTCGTCCTGATGGACCCCGTGCGCGTCGTCACCGGCAACGCCGATCCTCTGCCCGGCGCGGCTCCGGCCGCCCAGCCGGCGGCCAAGCCGGCTGCCAACATCCCGCTGCCGCGGCCGAGGCCACGCTATCCGGCCGACGCCGCCGCCCATATGCAGACGATCGCCCAATAAGACGTCCGCGCCTTAAGACGTCCGGGCCTTGTTCGCTGGATAAGACAGCGATAGACGCCGTCTTCATGAGAAGCGGCGAGCAAACGGTGTCTCAACTCCATGAGGCAATCGGGGATGTCGATTGCCGCCGGCGGATCACTGGCGGTCGGTCGTCGTCTCTTGTTCGAAGACCCGCCAATGCTAGGCTTGCGCCAGCCGCAAGAGAAGAACAGCGGCCCTTCGGGTAGGAAATGCGCTTCCTCGACAATCTCAAAAAGGATTGGCTCTTTCTCCGGGGTATCGTGACGGCGTTGCGCACCGTCACGCCGATGGCTCGCCAGCGGACCCGGACCTTTCCCGACGTTGCCGAAGAGCTCGCCGCGCGCTACGGCGACCGCCCGGCGCTGATTTCGGATCGCGAGACGCTGAGCTACGCCGCCTACAACGCGCGAGGCAACCGTTACGCGCGATGGGCGATGGCGAACGGCGTCAGGAAGGGGGACGTCGTCTGCCTCCTGATGCCCAACCGGCCGGAATATGCCGCCGTGTGGCTCGGCATCGCCAGAGCCGGCGGCGTGACCGCGCTCCTCAATACCAATCTGTTCGGATCGGCGCTTGCCCGCTGCATCAACCTGGTGAAGCCCACCCACATCATCGTGGCGTCGGAACTCGCCGGAGCATTCGACAGCGCCGCGTCGATGATCGAGCCGGGCGCCGCCGTCTGGCAGCACGGCGCGCCGAGCGACGGCCAGCCGCGCATCGACACCGCCCTGATGGAGTTCAGCGATCAGCCCATCCCGAAGTCGGAGCGACCGCAGCTAACCCTGGAGGATCGCTGCCTCTACATCTACACAAGCGGCACGACCGGTCTTCCCAAGGCGGCCAACATCAACCACTACCGCGTCTATGCGGCGATGCTTGCCTATGCCTGCGTCATGGAGACCACCGAAAACGATCGCAACTACAACTGCTTGCCGATGTATCACACCTCGGGCGGCCTGCTGGCGATCGGCTGCTGCCTGGTGGTCGGCGGATCGGTGTTCATCCGGGAACGCTTCTCGGCGCGCCAGTTCTGGGACGACGTCGTCGACCACGGCTGCACCCGATTTCAGTATATCGGCGAACTGTGCCGCTATCTGGCCACGTCGCCGCCCCACCCCAAGGAGCGCTCGCACAACATCAAGCTCTGCTGTGGAAACGGGCTGAGGCCGGACATCTGGGAATATTTCAAGGACCGCTTCGGCATCGAATCCATCCGCGAGTTCTACGCGGCGACCGAAGGGAACGCCATTCTCTTCAACTTTGACGACACGACCGGTGCCGTCGGCCGCGTTCCGCGCTGGGCGCGCATGTTCTTTCCGATCACCAACATCCGCTTCGATGTGGAGCGCGAAGCGCCGGTGCGCGGTGAGAACGGCCTCTGCATCGAGTGCGAACCGGGCGAGGTGGGCGAGGTGATCTCGCGGATCGTCGTCAACCCCATCAAGCCGGCCCAACGCTTCGATGGATATGCCGACAAGACCGAGACGGAAAAGAAGATCCTGCGTGACGTGTTCGTCGCCGGCGACATGTGGTTCCGCACCGGCGACCTAATGCGCCGCGACCGGCGGGGCTACTACTATTTCGTCGATCGCATCGGCGACACGTTCCGCTGGAAGGGCGAGAACATCTCGACCTCAGAGGTCGCCGAAACCCTGACCCTGTGCACCGGCGTCGACGAGGTCAATGTCTACGGAGTGGAGATTGCCGGGACCGAGGGACGCGCCGGCATGGCCGCCGTCGTTGTCAACGCCGACTTCACGCTCGAGGCGTTTCGCCGCCATGCGCACGCCACGCTCAACCCGCAGGCGCGCCCGCTTTTCGTGCGGCTTCAACCGACGATCGACGTGACCTCGACCTTCAAGCCGCGGAAGCTCGACCTCGTGCGGGAGGGTTTCGATCCGTTGCAGAGCTCGGATCCCATATTCTTCGATGACCCGGCAGCCGGTCAACTGGTGCGTGTCGACGCCGCCCTTTACCGGCAGATCAACTCCGGCGCGATCCGCCTCTGAGCCGCCTCATCATTAATGTTAACAGGCCGTTAACCTTTATGAACGTTCGAATTATTCTTGAATTGTAAAAGAATTTCTAGCCTTTTATTCATAGGCAAGGCCCTTCGGTTCAGTTTTTGTAAAATTTGAACCGGCATGATTGCCCTTGCACAGAATCCATTCGGAGAGGCCAGGTGCGCGTATCGTTTCCCGGCGCGGTTGACAGGGCCCTTGCAGGTCGCTTCGGCCGTCGGCTGGGACCGCTCGCCCCGAGACTGAACGCAATCTTCCATGCGTCGGACGACCGCTCCGTCTCGCAGCGCACGGCCGTCATCGCGTTTTCCGTCCGGACCCGGCTCGCCGTGAGCTGCTTCGTCCTGTTCGCGTTCCGCCCGGTCGACACCGCACCGGAGGCGGGCTGAAATGGCCGAGCTCGGCCTGACCGCCGAGGCTGTCGCCGAACGCTCCGTTGGCGGCGGCGACACGCGCCTCGCCGGACCGAGCGGCGGCCTGTCGTGGCTCAGCGCGCCGCAGGCCGCCTCGATAATCGCCGACTGGCGCAATCTGGCGACACGCAGCGCCGAGGCCAATGTCTTCTTCCATCCGGGCATCCTGCTCCCGGCGATCGACCATCTGGATCAGGGCGTCGCCATCGCAACGGTCCGCGACCTTAGCGGGAAGCTGATCGCGCTCACGCCCGTCACCCGGTCGCGACTTGGCATGATCGCGCCGGCGGTGCGGGTATGGGCCCATGACGACGACCCTCTCGGAGTTCCCCTGCTCGATAGGGACGCGATCGACGACGCTGCCGCGGCTATCGTGGCGGCGGCCGGAGCGGTGAGCCTCGTCGTCCCCTCGCTCCACGCCGAGGGGCCGGTGGCATCGGCGCTCCACCGGGCCGCCGATCGGGCCGAACGTCCAGCGGCAATGCTCGACACCGAGGTTCGGGCAATGCTCGACCGGTCCGGCGTCGCCGGCACGATCCGCGCGAGTTTGGCCACCCGGCGGCGCGAGGAATTTGCCCGGCAAATGCGCCGCTTGGCCGATCTCGGCGCCGTGACCGTGGAAACGGCGGTCGAACCGGATCGCGTCCGCGCCCGCTGCGAGGAGTTCCTGACGCTGGAATCAGCCGGCTGGAAGGGGGAGAAGGGGACCGCGCTCGCTTGCCACGCGGCGACCGCCGCCTTCACGCGCGACATCGTCTTCAACCGCTCGGAGCGCGGCACCGTCCGCGTCGTTTCGATCCGGCTCGGCGATCATCCGGTGGCGATCGTCGTCTGTTTCGTCGCCGGATCGACCGCCTACACCTGGAAGATCGCCTATGACGAGGTTTTCTCCCGGTTCTCGCCCGGCGCTCAACTCATGCTCGAGACGGCCGACAGCCTGTTTGGCGATCCGGCGATCGAGCGCATCGACTCGTGCGCCTCCGCCAATCACCCGATGATCGACCACCTCTGGCCCGGCCGGCTGACGACCGGAACGCTGGTCATCGGCCCGGTCGGCGGCGGCCTGGTCTATCGCGCCGGACTTGCCGCTTTCGCGGCGGAGATCGAAGCGCGCGGGACGGCACGAACTCTCAGGGCCCAGTTCAAGCTGCGTCACCGGAAAACCGAGACCGAACAATGAGCCTCATCGAACAGGCCTGAAACACCGCTAGACGGAGGCGTCCGTTGCTGTCTCGCGTCTCACGCTGTCGCGGAAGCCGCGCCGGATCACTTTCCCCGACGTGGTGAGCGGAATTTCGCCGACGAAGACGATCTCGCGGGGATATTCAGCCGCCGAAAGCCGCGCCCGCACGAAGAGCCGAATTTCCTCCGCGAGCCCGTCGGAGGGTCGGTGGCCCGGCTTGAGGGTGACGAAGGCCTTGACGATCTCGGTGCGGATCGGATCGGGCTTGCCGACCACCGCCGCCAGCGCCACCGCCGGGTGCGCGGCGAGACAATCCTCCACCTCGCTCGGGCCGATCCGGTAGCCGGACGAGATGATGACGTCGTCGTTGCGTCCTATGAAGTGGATGTAGCCGTCCTCGTCGCGGACGGCCTGGTCGCCGGTCACCATCCAGTCGCCGATGAACTTCTCGCGTGTCGCCTCCGGCTCGTCCCAATACTGAAGGAACATCGAGGGATCGGATCGCCGCACGGCGATCTCGCCGGGCTCCCCCGGCGGCCGTTCGACACCGTCCTCGCCGATCACCGCGACGATATGCCCGGGGATCGGCTTGCCGATGGCGCCGGCCCGGCTGACGCCGAGCGCCGCGCATGAGCCAAGCACATAGTTGCACTCGGTCTGGCCGTAGAACTCGTTGACGGGGCGGCCGAAGGTCGCTTCGCTCTTCTCGAAGGCCCTGCGACCGAGGCTCTCGCCGGCCGACGCTACCGTCCGCAGGTCGAGGTCGAACCGCGCGAGGGGGCGCTCCACCGCTTCCATCAGCTTGATGGCGGTCGGCGGCAGGAAGGCGTTCCGCACCTTGGCTTCCGCCATCAGCGCGAAGGCGGCTTCCGGGTCGAAACGCTGAAACGGGCCGAAGACCACCGGGGTGCCGAAATAGAGCGCCGGCAGCAATGCGTTGAGAAGGCCGCCGGCCCAGGCCCAGTCGGACGGCGTCCATACCCGGTCGTCGGGAGCGGGAGCGAATTCGTGCGTGAGCGCGAATCCGGGCAGGTGGCCGAGGAGGACTCGGTGACCGTGGAGGGCACCCTTCGGCTGGCCGGTCGTGCCGGAGGTGTAGATCATCATCGCCGGGTCGTCCGGCGCCGAGTCGATAACCGGGAACGGATCGGCGAAGGCTTCGAGGGCCTCGGTATACCCGTCAACGCCAGCCGCCGGGCCATCGATGCAGAGGATGGTTTCGAGGGCGGGCAGGTCCGGCCTGATTGCGGCGAGCTTCGCCGCGCCGGCGGCGTCGGTGAGGATCACCCTGGTCCCCGAATTCCGCAGCCGATAGCGGAGCGCGTCGGGTCCGAACAGCGCGGCGAGCGGAACGACGACCGCTCCGAGCTTGTAGGCGGCGAGGTGGCCGATCGCCGCCTCGTTCGACTGCGGCAGGAGAACCGCCAAGCGGTCGCCTGGCGCAATGCCGCGCGCCCGAAGGGCGTGCGCCAGCCGATCGGAGTAGCGCTTCAGTTCGCCGAATGTGATTGTCGTCATCGCGCCGCGGGCGTCGCGGTGAATCAGGGCAACGCGGTCGGGGACCGCCGCCGCCCACCTGTCGCAGCAGGCGACCGCGATGTTGAAGCGCTCGGGGATCGACCAGCGGAACGCGCCGATCAGCGCCTCATAGGTTTCCGCCCGAGGAAGCATCGCTACCGCGGGACGGCGACGACCGGCCCGGCGTCCGGACCGAGCGCCGCCTGCCGGTTGTCGGGCTCGGCCAGGACCAACGTCCAGAAGTTGCCGTACTTGCTGTTCTGGGCGTAGGCGACCGCGATCCCCATCTGGGTGACGCCCGGCTTCAGCATGTTGGCATTGTGGCCGGGCGACGCTTTCCAACCGGCGAAGGCCTCGTCGAGATTGCGGTGGCCGGCGGCCACGTTCTCCGCGGCGATCGCCGCGTCATACCCGCCGGCGCTGAGCCGGCGCTCGAAGCTCCCCTCGCCGGCGAGCACGTGGGACATCTTGTCGGCGCTGGCCATGGCGCGGGAATGCTTCGCGGCGATCGCCATCAGCTGCGGGTTCAGCGTCACCGGCGAGAGACCGTGGCTCCTGCGGTAGTCGGAAATCAGCCTAGCGGCGGCGGCCGGATCGACGGTTGCCGGCGCGGGCGCCGCCCCCGAGATCAGCTCTTCAGGCTTGTTGAAGAGCGAGATGCAGGCCGACAGCGGCAGGGCCACGACGAGCGCAACGGCCACGGCGCGAAGCGCGCCCAATCGAGACAAGACGGTATTTCCCAAAGAATCCATGCGATTATCGGCTGGTCCCCGCATCGGCATCCGGCTTGTTTCCCGCAGCCCGCGCGAAGGTCCGCTCGATCTCCGGCAGGTCGCGGAGGTGGACATCCTGCTGTGGAAACGGAATCTCGATGCCGGCTTCGCGCAGGCCGGCGAGGATGGCAAAGCGCAAATCCGACCGGACAGTCAAGCCGTTCGAGATGTCGGCGAGATAGCATCGCAACTCGAAGTCGAGCGAGCTCGAGCCGAAATCCATGAACAGGACGAACGGCACCGGCGACTTCAGAACGAATTCATTGCGGTCGGCGCAGGTCAGCAGGATCTCCTTCACCCGCTGCGGGTCCGAATCGTAGCTCACGCCGACCGGGATGGCGACGCGGCCGATATTGCCTCTCAGATACCGGTTGGTGACGACGCCGGAGATCAGGTTGGAGTTGGGGATGATCACCGAGGCGCGATCGAACGTCTCGATCTCGGTCGCCCGCACGCTGATGCGGCGGACGGTGCCCTGGTCGCTGCCGACCTCGATCCAGTCGCCGGCGCGGATCGGCCGTTCGGCGAGCAGGATGAGGCCGGAAACGAAATTGTTGACGATGCTTTGCAATCCGAAGCCGATGCCCACCGACAACGCGCCGGCGACGATCGCGATGCTAGCGAGGTCGAAGCCGGCATAGGTGGCGGCGAGGATCGCCGCCAGGATCACCCCGACATAGCCGGCCGTGATGCGGATCGAGTTCTTGAGGCCGGGTTCGATGGCGGTGGTCGGCAGGAAGCGGTGGTCGAGCCATCGCTGGAAGATCCGGGTCAGGGCGACCACGCCGACGAAAATGATCGCCACGGTGAGGATGATCGAGAAGGTGATCCGGATCGAGCCGACATGGATGCCGTAATAGAGGCCTTCGACCCGTGAGGTGATCGTAGAGGAATCGAAACCCCACGGCGCGGCGATGAGGAGCGCGGTGACGAACGCCAGAACCAGCTTGGCGACGCCGGTGACGACGACGCCGGATTGGTTCAGCGCCCGGTCGCTCATGCCGAGATTGCGGGCGAGCCGCTGGCCGGCCGGATGATCGGCGGAAAGGGTTGTGGTGAGGAGCAGATCGACGAGCGCGCTCGCCAGGACGTATGCACCGACCACGACCCACACCCAGGCGATCTGCGCGATCATGAACGAGGCGAAGGCCAGATACCCGGCCACCGCCGCGACGATGGTGACCAGAGCGGCAAGGCCGGCGAGCGGCGTCAGGATCCGCCAGCGGGCGCTCCGCTGTCGCTCCTCGGTGCTCAGCGCATCGCGTCCGCGCACCAGCATGCGCGTGGCGACGAGGGCGAGGATCGAGGTGGGGATCGACAGCACGCCGCCCATGCCGGTGGCGTAGAAGGACGGCGCGGCGGCGACGCCAGCAAGGCTTGCGATCAGCGCGTAGAGCGCCAGGATCGCGGCGGCAATGACGACGACGCCGTAGGACTGCCGCGCAGTCTGGTCGGCGATGCCGGCGATGCGCCACGACGGGCGATTGGGCGCCGCCAGCGCCCGGGCAAGTCCGGTGATCACCGTGAAGACCGCGACCGCGACCGTCAGCCCGTCGAGAATCTCGCCGATGCTGCGCGGCAGCAGCTTGAGTTCGAAGAGGAGCGCCCTCAGGCCGAACAGGATGAGAACGGGCGCCCCGATATCGACGGCAACGATGGCAAGCGCCATCACGGCCTTCTGGGACCGGGTCGGCTGGCCGCTAGAGCCGGGGCCCTGCGCCCATCTGAGAAAAAGGGCGCGGGCGATCAGGATCACCACGACGATCAGGATGGCGACGACGACGAGAAGGACCGTGACCGTGTCGGAGCTGGCGGCAACCAGCCGGCCCCAGTCGCCGATGACGCGGCCGACGCCGACGAGCATGGTCGGGGTTTCGATCGCGAGGTCGGCGATCAGGCCCGGGCTGAGCGCGCTCCGATCGCGGGCGAAGAGGGCCGTGGTGAATTGGGTGTCGCGGCGGTCGCGAATCTTGTCGAGAAGCTGGCGGGCGTTGAGGACGACCAGGCCGGCCTGCTGGCTGAAGCCGGTCAGCCTCTCCAGTTCCGCCTGCAAGTGCTGCCGGGTCTCGACGAGGACCGGCGCCTCCTTGCCCTCCCCGCCCTCGGGCGGCGCAATGGAAGCGAGGCGGTCCGTGATCTCCGAAATGCGCGGCTGAAGGTCCTCGTCGAACGCGCGGGCCTCGTCGTAGACGGCTTGCACCTCGCGGCGAAGCGCGTCGAGGTCGGCAGCGGCAAGATCGGCCCGGCCGAGCGTCGCCTCGGCTTGCGACAGGGTCGCCGACCAGCCGTTGAGCGTCGCCTGTTCATCCTCCCCTTGCGTCCACGCCGCGACGGGCGCGAGGATCAGGGCGAGAAGGACGGCAAGACGGGAAAGACGCCGATGCATGGGCCCGACTCGGGTGATGTCAGGCGTTTGCTAGCATGACCGGCACAAACGAGCGACAGTTCGCGCGTCCGGCTCCCTAATCCGGCAGGCGTTGTAGCTCACGCTTCCACGATTTCGAGTACTATTCCGCCGCCTCGCGCTCGACGGGTGGCGTGAGAACCTCGCCGACTTTGTCGGCCGAGACGATGCCCTCCAACCCCCCATCGGCGCCGATCACGGCCACCGGATAGGCGCTGGAAAGCGTGGCGGGAAGCGCCTCGGCGATCGAGGCGTCGGGTCCGACCGACGGCGCGTTGACGGCGATCTCGTCGACCGTCGGCGCCGGGTGGCTGGCGATGGCGGCGCTGACCGCGTCGCGGGTCACCACGCCGCGATAGCCGCGCTCGTTGACCAGATAGCCGATCTCGGCACCCCGCCGCTGCATCTCGGCAAGCGCCTGCTCCAGGGTCTCGTCGGTGAGGCGAAGCGGCGGCGGCTTCATGACCACGTCGACGGTGAGCACGCGGGCCCGGTTGACGTCCTTGACGAAGGCGCGGACGTAGCCGTCGGCCGGGTTCAACAGAATTTCCGCCGGCGTGCCGATCTGCGACAGCGTGCCGTCCTTGAGGATGGCGATGCGGTCGCCGAGGCGGAGCGCCTCGTCGAGATCGTGGGTGATGAAGACGATGGTCTTCTTGAGCCGCGCCTGCAGTTCCATCAATTCGTCCTGCATCTGGCTACGGATCAGGGGATCGAGGGCGGAAAACGCCTCGTCCATCAGCAGGATTTCGGGGTCGGTGCAGAGCGCCCGGGCCAGGCCGACGCGCTGCTGCATGCCGCCGGAGAGCTGCGACGGATACTGGCGCTCGTAGCCGGCGAGGCCGACGCTGGCGACCCACTCGGCGGCGGCCGCCTCCCGCTTGGCCCGCGGCTCGCCGCGGACCTCCAGGCCATAGGCGACGTTCTCGATGACGGTGCGATGGGGGAAGAGGCCGAAGCGCTGGAACACCATCCCGGTCTTCAGGCGGCGGAAAATCTCAAGGTCGCGGATCGACAGCGCCAGCATGTCGACGCCATCGATGACGATCTCGCCCTCGGTCGGGTCGATCAGCCGGTTGAGATGGCGGATCAGGGTCGACTTGCCGGAACCCGACAGGCCCATCACCACGAATATCTCGCCGCGCTCGACCGAAATGGAGACGTCGCGCAGGCCGACGCTGTTACCGGATTCGGCTAGAATTTCTTCCTTGGTCGCTCCCGCCTTCAGGCGCGCCAGCGCCTTCTTCGGATTGGCGCCGAAGATCTTGGTGAGGTGCCTTGCCTCGATCAGCGCCAAGCGTTCAGCTCCCCACCGCGCGATAGGCCTGAAGCCGCCGGCCGAAGGCCTGGCTGATGCGGTCGAAGACGATGGCGAGGATGACGATGCCGATGCCGCCGATCAGGCCCTTGCCGGGATCGTTGCGCTGCAGGCCGAGGAGCACGGTCTCGCCGATGCCGCGGGCGCCGATCATCGAGGCGATGACCACCATGGCGAGCGCCATCATGGTGGTCTGGTTGATGCCCTGCATGATCGAGGGCAGCGCCAGCGGAATCTGCACGCCCTTCAGCATCTGCCAGCGGGTCGCGCCGAAGGCGCGGCTCGCCTCGACCACTTCGAGGTCGACCTGGCGAATGCCGAGATCGGTCAGCCGGATGAGCGGCGGCGTCGCGTAGATCACCGTCGCCAGGATGGCGGGAACCTTGCCGAGGCCGAACAGCATCGCCGCCGGGATCAGATAGACGAAGCTCGGGATGGTCTGCATCAGGTCGAGCACCGGATTGAGGAGCACGCGGGCGATATTGCTCCTCGCGGTCAGGACGCCGAGCGGGATGCCGATGAGGATGGCGATCGCCACCGAGACCAGAACGATGGCGACGGTCTGCATCGCCTGTTCCCACAGGCCGAGGCTGCCGAGCATCCAGGTGAGCACGGCGACGACCAGCGACAGCACCACGCTGCGGCCGGCGGCGTAGGCGATCAGGGCGATGGCGACGATGATCACCCATGGCGGAGCGCCGCGCAGCCCCTGCTCGATGAAGACGAGGACGGTGAGCAGCGCGTTGGCGATCGATTCGAAGAAGTCGCCGTGCTGGACGATCAGCCACTGGATGAAGGCGTTGGTGGCGTCGGCGATCGGCTTGCCGATGTCGATGAACATGGCGGCGTCCTCACCTGCAAACGGGCCGGCGCGTCGGGCGCCGGCCCACCTGCATAGCGCGAATCACCTCAGCCGCCGAGCGCCGACTTGACCCGGGCGGCGACGTCGGCCGGCACCCAACTGGTCCAGTCCGAGGTGGTCTTGAGGAAGTTGGCGGCCGCATCGTCGGCGCTGGCATTGTTGTCGCGCATATAGGCGAGCGCGGCCGAGGTGGCGGCATTGGTCGAGGAGTAGGCCTTGAGGAAGGCGGTGAGCTCCGGGGTAGCCTCGGAGAAGGTCTTGTTCGCCCCGATGATCACCTTGCTGACCGGATAGGCGGTCGCCTTGGTCGGCTGGTCGGAGGCCATCATCGCGTCCCAGGTGGCCTTGTCGAAGGGCGGCTCGTCGAGCTTGGTGAAGTCGTATTTGCCGAGGAGCCAGGTCGGCCCCCAATAGTAGAAGACGGCGGGCTTGTTGCGGAGCGCGGCGGCTTCCGCCGCGGCGGCCAGCGCCTCGCCGGTTCCCGGGCGGAAGTTGGTGTAGTCCTTGTCGAGGCCGTAGGCGATCAGCTTCTTGGAGTTCACCACCTCGCACTGCCAGCCGGCCGGGCAGTTGTAGAAGCGCCCCTTGCCCGGCTCCTCCGGGTCGGCGAACAGATCCTTGTACTTCGGCAGGTCGGAGACCGCCTTGAGGTCCGGCGCCACGGCATCGGCGCCCGAAACGATCGAGGTCGGCACGAACCAGCCCTCGGTGGCGTCGGGATAGGTGGTGCCGAGCGCCACCGTCTGGCCCGCTTTCTCGGCGTCGACCCAGGCCTGCGCCGGATTGGCCGTCCAGATCTCCATGATGATGTCGGCGTCGCCGCGGGCGACGCCGTTGATCAGCGGGATGGTGTCGCCGGGAATGCTGTCCACCTTGCAGCCGTAGCCGTCCTTGATGATGCGGCTGGCGACGGCGGTATGGAACTGGGCGGAATCGTAGTTGAGGTCGGCGAAGACGACGGGACGGTCGATCTCGCACTTGGCCATGCCGGCATCCTGGGCGAGGGCGGGGCCCGCCACCAGGACACCGAAGGCAAGGGCAATGGAATAGCGAAACATGAGCAGTCCTCCTGTCTATGCAAGGTTCTCATTCGCGATCAAGGGCCGTACCGGCGCCCAAAACGGGTATTCCGGGCATTAGCTCCGCCGGGATATGGGGCGCTTCGTCAAGAAGCCGAGGGAGAATCGGATGGTTCCCGGTGTTTTGTTTCCGGACCCGCCCGCGCTCACCTCCCGTTGAATAACACGGTTAGCTGCCAGAAAATGTCACGAGCGTCGGGCAGCGTCAGCCAACCTCTCGGCATCGCGGCGAATGGTTGCCATGCCGGATCGCAAGCCCGCGACCCGCCAGCGGCAGGCAAAACATAACGGCGCGTCAATGAATGTCAAAAACGGTCGTAGTCGATTTCAGATACTCCAACCGTATCGCCGTCGGCGTTGACGATGCCAAGCGCACCGAAAAGACCCCCAAGGGCATCCGTGGCAAGCGCCCGACCTATCGCGGGACTGATAAGCCGCGAACGCGTAAACAGAAAGCGAAGCGGTTTGAGCGATGGCGGCCGCGCCGCAGGAAAACCTAAGCGCGCATTTTTCTCCTTGACTTCAATCGATTCGCGCTTCAACACTTCTGTGGACTTCCACAGAAGTGTTGAGTGCACTAGGTTATGAACGCAAGCGAACTCCGCAGGGACCTAAAGAAACGAGGATGCAGTTTCGAAACCCACAAGGGTGGCAGTGGACACGTAACGGTGAAACGGGGGAATCGAACTTCCCAAATCCCCATGCATGGAGGACACAAGGAACTTGGCAAGAAGCTTGTTCAGAAAATTCTCAAAGACCTGGGATTGAAATAATGTGGTTTGAGCTGAAGCTCGACATCGATGACAACGACACCTTTCTAGTAACAGCACCAATGTTCCCAGAGGTAACCACCTATGGAGACAACGAGGACGAAGCATTGTCCAATGGCCGGGATGCAATAGAGGAGGCTATTGCTGCACGAATTACTAATGCCGATCCCATTCCATTCCCGCTTAAGAACACTCCCGGAAAAGGTCGCTTTGTGGAACTTCCCTTACTAACGTTTCTGAAGGCGGGTCTCTACATGAGTTGCTTAGCAAAAAGCGTATCAAGAGCAGAACTGGCCAGAAGACTAAAGTGGCACAGAGAACAGGTTGACCAACTCTTCCGATTGGACCATAATTCCCGAGTTGATCAGCTTGAACAGGCTTTCAGAGCTATTAACGTTCCACTAAGGTTGTACATTACAGCACTGGACAGCGCTGCCTGATGTTGCGAATAGAGCGCTAGAATATGGAAGCCGCCGAGTCTAGACCACTCGGCGGCTTCCGAACGAACACCCCACGTAATCCCCGCATGAGCTGGCTGGCGCAGCGTCGCGGCTTCGGCTAAATGCTCGGCGACGCCCGATCGGCGGGCACCGGGAGCCGCTCTTCTTGCCGGACAAGAAACAGACCAATCTCAGCCTCGTCGCGACCCGGCGCGTGGTGCACATCAGCGGTTTCGAGCCGATCGGCCCGGAGGGCCTCGACCGGCGGATGAACAGCGGGCTCCGCCGCTTTGCGCCGCTGTGGGGCGCGACCGCAACCTGCTCGGGCCCCGAAGTCGCCACCGACGGTCGCTCCGTCGACTGGCACGTCGAAACGCGCGGGCCCGACTGGACCACCCGTTGCCGCTATACGGTTCTGCGCTGGGACGAGTTGATGGCACCCTATGTCGGGCGATCATGGCTCGGCCGCATGCTCCACGGCTACAAGGCGCTTTTCGAGTTCATCTGGACCGGGACGCTGAGCCGCTACTTCAAGGCCAATCTCCGCTACGGCCTGTTCTTCATCTACCCGCTGCTGACCCTGTTCGGCTTCCTTCTGCTCGGCATCCTCGCCGGCGTCCTCGCGGCATGGCTCGGCGTTCCCTATGCGTGGCTCAGCGCGCCGCTGATCGGGATCGTCGTCTTCGCGCTGTTGATGCGGCTTCTCGGCGGCTATTTCTTTCTGGATTTCGCGCTCGCCGACTGGGCGTTCGCCGCCGATCTTGCCCGCCGGAAGATCCCCGGGCTCGAAGTCATCCTTGCCCGCTTCACCGAAAAAGTGGTGGAAGCGATGCGCGACACCGAAAGCGACGAAGTGCTCCTCTCCGGCGTCAGCCTCGGCGCGGTGATGATGGTCGAGGCGCTGACCCGCGCCTATGCGACGGTGCCGGGGCTGGCGGACGACGCGCGCCGGGCGGCTTTCCTCACCGTCGGATCATCGATCCTCAAGATCGGGCTCCACCCGGCGGCGAAGGACCTGCGGCGCGACGTCGGCCGTATCGGGGCGGAGCCATCGCTGTTCTGGGTCGAGTATCAGTCGAAGGTCGATCCCATCAATTTCTACAAGACCGACCCAGTTGCCGACCTCGGCAATCCCAAGACCGGCCGGCCGATCGTCAAGATGATCCGCATTCGCGACATGATGAGCGCCGAGGACTATCGGCGGGCGCAGCGCAGCTCGCTCCATCTCCACCGCCAGTTCGTCATGCCGAACGCCAAGCGCTATTACTACGATTTCTACCAGATCAGCTTCGGCCCGCTCAGGCTCGCCGAGCGGGCTTCGCTCGGCGTCAAGGCGGCCTCGGTATTCGCCAAGAACGGCGCCTTCAAGCGGAAGCGGGCAGGCGGCAAGCGACGCGCCGCGGTCGCCGTGGACGGCTGATGAGCCGGCTGGTCGCCGAATGGATCTGGCTGGTCGGCGGGGTGCTGTGGTTCGTCATCCGCTACCCGTATCAACGTCGTTCCCGCAAGATCAAGGTGTCGCGATCGGCGGGCGGCCGGCGCGACCAGCTTCTGCTCGCCTCGTCGCTGACCGGGCTCGCCATCATTCCGCTGATCTATTTCGTCACCGGGCAACCCCGATTCACCGATTATCGCTTCGCTCCGCTGTGGGGCTGGGTCGGCGCCGCGCTGATGGTGGCGGCGCTGGCGCTTCTTTACGAGACGCACCGTCAGCTCGGCCGCAACTGGTCGGTCACCCTCGATACGCGCAAGAAGCACAAGCTCGTCGATTCGGGGCTGTACGCCCACATTCGCCATCCGATGTATTCGGCGTTCTGGCTGCTCGCCTTGGCGCAGGCCGCGCTGCTCGCCAACTGGGTTGCCGGTTTTTCCGGCATCGTCGGCTGGGGAATCCTGTTTTTCCTGAGGGTCGGCCGCGAGGAGCGGCTGATGATCGACACCTTCGGCAACGAGTACCGCGACTATATGCGGCGGACCAAGCGCGTCATTCCCATGGTGTATTGACCGGGCGCCACCGCCCGGCCATCTTTCCGGACGAGTAAAGGCTCCAGGCTCGTGGCTACGGAGGTTCCGATGAGACCGAGACGAGCGGCTTTGCTGGCCCTCGCCGCTTTCGCCGTTGGGCTGTCGGCGGCGGCCGCGCCGTCGAGAGCCGACGATGCGGTGCGCGGGCCGGCTCCTCGTCCGGCTGCCGCGCCGGAGGCGACGGCCAAGTCGACGACCGCCAAACCGGCAACCGCCACGGCGGCGGTGACGCTGCCGAAGCCGCCGGCCGGCGGGTACACGCGCGGCCGGGTGATCATCCTGCGCGGCCTGTACAATATCTGGTCGCGCGGCATGGATACGCTGGCCAAGAAGTTCGAGGCGCAGGGCGTCAAGGTCATCCTCGACAACCACGCGCGCTGGCAGAAGATATCCAACGACGCGATCGCCGACTACAAGACTAACAAGAACATTACGCCGATCATCATCATCGGCCATTCGCTGGGCGGCGACGCGGCTCTCGTCATGTCCAACTGGATGGTGCAGAACGGCGTTCCCGTCCGCCTGATCGTCGTCTTCGACGCGGTGGCTCAGACCCATCCGGTGGAACACGGCATCCAGGAGGTGCTCAACTTCTACAAGCCGCACGGCTACGGCCAGGAGGTCGTCGGCAGTCCCCGCTTCGACGGCACCATCACCAATGTCGATATGACCGATCGCCATGATCTCGATCACCTCAATATCGACAAGGACGAACAGCTTCAAGACGAGGTGCTGGCCAAATCGCTGGAGATCCTCAAGGCACAGCAGACGGCAAGCCGCTGATTCGGCGTCGCGCGACGCGTCCGGCCGCCGCGCGCCGCTTCACCGCCCGAGGTGGCGCGTGGTCCGACCGGGCGTCACCGGGTTGATCGGGGGTGGGGTCGCCGATGGCTGCGGCGGACGATAAATCCGCGGATACACAATCGCCCAAGGAGATCCTCGCCCTCGACGGCGGCGGCGTCAGGGGCGTCCTCTCGGTCGCCATCCTCGAGAAGATCGAACGGCTCTACCGCCAGCACGCCGGCGCCGACGCCCGGCTCAGCGACCGCTTCGACCTGATCGGCGGCACCTCCACCGGCGCCATCATCGGCACCGCCCTGGCGCTGGGGCTTAGCACCTCCGACGTCAAGGACCTCTATTTCGAACTGGCGCCGCGGGTATTCCGCAAGAGCCGCGCGCGCCTTGCTCTTATCCAGACGGTGTTCGACGCGACGGCGCTTCGCAAGGAGATCCACAAGGTGGTCGGCAACCGCCGCCTCGACACGCCGGACCTCCGTACCTCGCTGGCGATCGTCGCCAAGCGCCTCGACACCGGCGGCGCCTGGCTGGTCACCAACAACCCGCGGGGGAAATTCTGGGACGATCCGGCGGACGGCTCCTATGTCGGCAACCACCGCTTTCTCCTCGCCGATCTGGTCCGCGCCTCGACGGCGGCGCCGTATTTCTTCACGCCGCAGCAAATCCACATTGCCGACGGCGCGCCACCCGGCCTGTTCGTCGACGGCGGGCTGACGCCGCACAACAATCCGGCGCTGGCGCTCCTCTTATTGGCGACGATCCCGGCTTACGGCTTCAACTGGGCACCCGGGGCCGATCGCCTGCGCATCGTTTCGATCGGCACAGGCGCGCGGCGCGACCGGCTGTCGGCGGCGGCCGTGCGCCGGCTGCCGGCGGCCGGGCTCGCGGTTCAGGCGTTGGCGAGCATGGTGACCGATTCGGGCAACCAGGTGCTGACCATGATGCAGGTGCTCGGCCGCACCGACACCCCATGGACGATCAATTCGGAGATCGGCGACCTCGGCGGCGTCCTCCTGACGCCCGAGCCCTTGTTCACCTTCCAGCGCTACGATGCGCGGCTCGACCGGGCCTGGCTCCGCGACGAGCTCGGTATCTCGCTCAGCGAAGCCACGGCCGGCGAACTGGCAAGGATGGACAACAGCGCCATCATGCCGCTCGCCTATGAAATCGGCCAGGCGGCAGCCGAGAAATACGTCCGGCCCGAACATCTCGGATTCTTGAACACCCTGGATTCTTGAGCAATCGGGCCTTTGCTCTCCCGCTTTGATTCTTCGCATCTTCGGGAAAAGTGCCCACACTTTTCCCGAAGATGCTGTAGGCGCCTCAGATCGGGGTGTCGACCTTGCGGGTCTCGGTCGCCATCCGCCAGTGGGCGACGTCGCCGAGCATGACATCGGCAAGGCTGGCGGCGCGCGAGCGCAGAACCGCAAGCTCCGGCGGGTCCTGGCGAAGCGCCTCGCCGATCGCGGCGAGCTGAGCCGCGGTTCGCGCCGAGCGGTGGGCGGCGCCTTCGAAATCGCCGATCAGCCGCACGCCGAGGGTCGCCGCGCCGAGGGCCGGCAGCGCCGCGGTCAGCCCGATCAGCGGGTAGCGCCAGTTGAAGCCGAGGTCGAGCTCGACGAAGGCCATGAGGAGGTCGATCGCGCCGATGACGAGGGTCAGGACGAACAGCACCTCGCCGATTCTAAGGATGCGCCGCTCGACCCTCTCCATGAAGGCAGCGACGCCGGCGTGATAGGTGTTCTGGTCGTCGACGAGCGTCATCAGCGCGTGCCGCACCGCCTCGAGCCGCTCGCGGTCGAGACTGCCCGACCATAGGCCGAGGGCGCGGAGATGGGCGCGGACATACCAGCCCGGCCAGCTCGGCTCGGCGCCGGCGCCGTCCCGCTGGCCCTGGCCGAGCAGCCAGAGCGGCACCGCTGCACGCAGGCGCTCGGCCGCCTCGCGGGCGTCGCGCCAGCGCCCGTGCCAGTCGCGCCAGCGGCTGATCGAGGTGTTGGCGATGACGAGGATGATGAAGACCATCTGGAGCACTGCCAGCGGCCAGGTGTGCCAGTTGAAGGTCGGTTCGCCGACCAGATCGAGCGCGGCGGTGACCACGGCGAGCGCCGAGAACACGAACGTCGACACATAGGCGCCGCGGAAGATCTGCGCCTCGCGCACCGCCAGCGTGTCGGCGGCGCCATAGGCATCGGCGATCACCCCGAAGCGTTCCGCATTCCGGTCGGCGCCGTTCGGAGATGCAAGGCCGGGGACCACTCTTCTGAGCGCGGCCGCGACCTGGTCGGGAGAAGCCGGCAGGAGGTCGGTGCGGCGAACGCCACGCAGACCGAGCACCGCGAGGATCAGCGGCACCTCCAGGCGCCAGTTGACCTTCTTCGCCCGCTCGGCGAGGAAGCGCGCGAGCTTGGCGCGCTCTCCCGGCACGGACGGCGGCCGGCCAAGGGTGTCGATGACGTCGCCGAGGACCTCGCCGGGAGAGGCCAGCGGCATGTCGCGAACCGCCGCGCCGCCGGTCACCGGAAAGTCGGCGAGGCCGGCCCAGCGGAGGCCCGGCGGCTCGCGGTCCAAGGCGTCGATATGGATAATCGGCAGGCCCATGGCGGCCGCGCGCTCGACCAAGTCGGTGGTGCCGCCGCGGCCGCCGGACGGACCCCCGTCCCACACGGCCAGAACGATGTCGGCATTGTCGAGGATGAGCCGGCCGACCGCCTCGTAGTCCCGCGGATCGGCGTCATGGTCGCCGGGAAGGACGAGGGTTCTGGCGGATTTGGCGATGAGCTCGGCATATTCGATGCGCGAGGCCGGGTCGGCGAAGTCCGTCTCGTAGTCGGCGACCGGAAACGGCAAGGCGGAGGCGAGCGTCAGGCCGTCGCGGAGCGCCGCCTGCGCGGCCATCCGGTCGGCGCCCTCGGCGAGGGCCGAGATCAGGGTGAGCCGCGCCGGCGCGTCCGCGAAGAACGCATGATAGCGGTCGCGGGTCGCCTCCGCCGCCTGCCTCAGAGAGGCGAGCATCTCGCCGATCCGGCGCTCGACGCTGGCGCGCGCCGCCTCGGGCAGACGGTTCGGCCGGTGGCCGATGACGCCGATGGAAAGGGCGAACGTCGGTCTGACGGGCGTGGTGGTCATTCAGTCGCTGTCGTCGCCGTCGCGGGATTGTCCAAATCCGCTCCGCTCGGCGGCCTTCGCCGCCGAGCGGAATCACGAGCAACCATAGCAAGCGCCGGCCCGCCCGGACAGCCAAGCCAACCGCGGCCGTTCGCGGTCCGATCGACGCCGTCATCACGGGGCGGCGCTCCCCTCGGCCGCCGCTATCCCACCTTGGGGAAATAGGCGGCGGGGTCGATGCGTTCGGGCCGACCGTCGAGGCTGAGCGCCGCCAGCTCCGCCGGGGTCTCGGCGATCACCTTGCCGCGGTGGACGACGAACAGCCGGCGGGCGCGCAGCCGGATCGCCTCGACCGGATCGTGCGCCTGGAGAACGACCAAGTCGGCATTGTTGCCGACCGCCAGCCCGTAGCCGTCGAGCTGCATGACTTTCGCGGCGTTGGTGGTGACCGCCTCGAAGCAGAAGCCCATCGCCTCGCGGCTCGTCATCTGCGCCACATGCAGGCCCATATGGGCGACGTCGAGCATGTCGGCGCCGCCGAGCGAGTACCACGGGTCCATGCAGCAGTCCTGGCCGAAGGCGACGTTGATGCCGTAGGTCCGCATTTCCGGCACCCGCGTCATGCCGCGGCGCTTGGGGTAGGTGTCGTGGCGGCCCTGCAGCGCGATGTTGATGAGCGGGTTGGGGACGGCATGGACGCCCGCCTCGGCGATCAGCGGCAGGAGCTTGGAGACATAGTAGTTGTCCATCGAGTGCATCGAGGTGAGATGCGAGCCGGCGACCCGGCCGTTGAGCCCCAGCCGCTGCGTCTCATAGGCGAGCGCCTCGATATGGCGCGACAACGGATCGTCGGTCTCGTCGCAGTGGATGTCGACGAGCAGGCCGCGCTTTGCCGCGATCTCGCAGAGCGCACGGAGGCTGCGCGGTCCGTCCTCCATGGTGCGCTCGAAATGGGGAATGCCGCCGACCACGTCGACGCCCTTGTCGAGAGCGCGTTCGAGGTTCTTGGCGGCGTTCGGCGAGCGGTAATAGCCGTCCTGCGGGAAGGCGACGAGCTGGAGGTCGATATAGGGGGCAACCTTCCGCTTCACCGCGAGGAGCGCGTCGACCGCCGTCAGCCGGTCGTCGCAAACATCGACATGGCTGCGGATGGCGAGCAGGCCTTTCGACACGGCGAGGTCGCAATAGCGGAGCGCCCGCTCCATCACCGCTTCCGGCGTCAGCAGCGGCTTCAATTCACCCCAGAGCGCAATCCCTTCGAGCAGAGTCCCCGACTGGTTGAGGCGTGGCAGCCCCAGCGACAACGTCGCGTCCATGTGGAAATGGACGTCGACGAAGGGCGGCGACACCAGCCGGCCTTCTGCGTCGATGACCCGCGCCGCCTCGCCGGTGATGCCCGTTTCGATCGCGGCGATCCTGCCGCCGGCGCAAGCGATGTCGACGCCGCTCCGCCCGTCGGGGAGGGTGGCGCCGCGGATGAGGAGGTCGAACGGCAATCGTCTTTCCCTTGGCTGTGACGAATGAGATCATGATGGCGCGCAACTCCCTGTCCGGCCGCACGACACCAGCGCGGCCTTCCAGAAAGGCGCCGCAGCTTCGAGAATACCTCCGGCGACCCGCCTCTGGCCACTGGCCGGGCGGCGCCCGGCGGGAAATTGCCGCTTCGATCAGGTTCCCCCGCTGCTCATCGCGGCCTGATAGGCGGCAAGATGCTTCTGCTGGGCCTTGATCAACTGCTCGCGATAGACGCCGTAGATGATGTCGGTGTCGTGGAGCGTGACGCCTTCGATGGTCGGCGAGGCGAAGGTCGGCAGCTCGATGCCACGCGCCGAGAGCTCCCGGGCAGTGCGGGCGATCAATTCGTGCATGAGGATCATGGCGAGGACGGTCGACGAGCCGGAAACCGGCCGGCTCCAGCCCTCGATCGGCACGATGGCGTCCTCGATCGGCGCGCAGGTGTCGATGACGACGTCGGCGGCGTCGGCAAGCCGCTTGCCGGAGGAATGGGTCGCCGGCTTGTCGAGGTTGTTCTTGCTGGTGACGGCGACGACGAAGAGGCCGCGCTTCTTCGCATAGAGGGCGGTATCGATGCCGGAGGCGTTGCGGCCGCTATGGCCGAAGACGATGATCGAGTCGCCTTGGTTGAGCGGCTGCTGGTCGAGATACCGTTCGGCGTATTTCTCCGTCCGCTCCAGCCATAGAAGCTCGCGGACGCCGCCGGGGCCGAGCACGTTGTGCCACATGACCCGCGGATCGGTGAGCGGGTTGAAGCCGACGTAGCTGCCGTAGCGCGGAAAGGCCTCCTGGCAGGGCAGAACCGAGTGGCCCGACCCGTAGAGATGGATCAGTCCGCCGTTCTGCAGCGTATCGGCGAGACGGCTGGCGACGGTATCGAGGGTCTCGGCGTTGGCCTTGGAGGCCTTGCCGATCAGGTCGACAAGGCGGCCGATGTAAAGGTCACTCACGATCTTCTCCTCTCATGCTCGAACAGTCAGGAACGCAGCGTCGCGCGGATCTCGTAGAGATCGCCGCGCATCAGCGAGAGGGTGAACTCGAACGGTCCCCGCCCGTCGCCGCTGATCCGCTCGATGACGAAGGCGGGCGAACCCGCCGGCACGTCGAGGAGCGCGGCGTCAGCCGTGCCCACCAGCGCGACGCGATAGACTTCATGCGCCTCCTCCGCCACGATCCCGTATCGGGCGCGCAGGCGCTCATAGAGCGACCCCTCCGGCGGCCCGTCATCGAGAAAGCCGGGCACGCGGGCGCTCGGGATGTGCGCGGTCTGGATGCCGATCGGGGCGCTGCCGCCGAGCCTCAGCCGGCGGATGCGGACCACCGGCGCGCCGTGGGCGATGCCGAGGGCGCCGGCAACCTCCGCCGCGGCCGGAACCACGGACAATTCGAGGAGCCGCGACCCGGCGACCAGGCCAAGCCGCGACATCTCGCCGGTGAAGCCGGTCAGCTCCCGCGTGCCGGCGACGACCGTGGCGCTTCGCACGAAGGTGCCGCGCCCGTGCTCGCGACGCAGAAGCCCGGATTCCTCGAGATTGCGGATGGCATGGCGCACGGTGATGCGGCTGACGCCGAGCAATTCGCAGAGCCGGTCCTCGGCCGGGATGCGGCTGCCGGTAGGCCATTCGCCGCTTTCGATGCGGCCGCGGATCGACTGCTCGACCTGGTGCCAGAGCGGCTCGGGCCGCCGCCGGTCGGGCTGGAGGAGAGGAAGCGCGGTCATCCGAGCCTCCGCCAGTCCGCCCCCGCCGTTCCGGCGACGGCGGCGCCGACCAGCGCGGCGCCTGAACCGAAGGCGCCGGGGCGGATATCGATGGCGTGGAGATGGGGCGGCAGATGCCTGCGCGCGGCATCCGCAATGCGAGGAATGAGAATATCCGCCGCGCTCGCCACGCCGCCGGCGAAGAGGATGAGCCGAGGGTCGAGAAGCGCGACCGCCGAAGCGAGGCACGCGCCGAGCGCTTGCGCCGGCCCGTCGAGCGCGGCGAGCGCTTGCCGGTCGCCCGCCCGCGCCGCTTCGATGAGGGAAGCACCGTCGCCGCGGCCGCTATCGGCGGCGAGGCGGTCGAGGGCCCGTCCGGCGGCGACGCGCTCCAGCCATCCGCTGCGGTCATCGCCGGCGTCGCTGAGGTCGGCCACGGCCCAGCCGAACGAGCACGCGCCGCCACGGGCGCCGCGGACGATGCGACCGTCGGCCAGCACCGCGGACCCGATACCGGTGCCGACGGCAAGAAGGATTGCGTCGGCTACGCCCTTGGCGGCGCCGTGGGTCGCTTCGGCGAGCAGGGCGATCTGCGCATCGTTGCCGAGGGCGACGGGCAGGCCGTCGAAGACGTTGACAAGCTCGACTCCGTCGAGCCACGGGAGGTTGGGGATCCAGACCGAGCGCGTCCCGTCGACGAGACCGGGAACGGCGATCCCGACCCGGCTCACATCATCGACGGCGCCGAGCAAGCGCTTTGCCTCCGTCCGGAAAGATAGGAGGTCCGGCGGTGCCGGCCAGTCGCCGAGCTTCTGAAGCGCGGTCGGATCGCCGAGCGGTGCGACCGCGGCGCGGAGCCGGGTTCCGCCGAGGTCGATGGCGAGGACGCGGCTCATCCCTTGATCCCCGCGGCGACCATGCTGGCGACGAAGAAGCGTTGCAGAAAGGCGAAGAGCACCAGCGGCGGCAGCACCGCCATGGTCGCCCCGGCCATGACCAGGTTGGTGTTCATGGCGCCGCGGTTGTAGCTGAGCAGCCGGCTGAGGCTGAGGACGATCGGATAGGCGTCGTTGTTCCCCTGCAGGATGGTCAACGGCCACAGATAGCTGTTCCAGTGATAGACGAAGGCGAAGAGCGCCAGCGCCGCGATGGCCGGCGCCACCTCCGGCGCGACGATCTGGAAGACGATGCGCAGCTCCGAGGCGCCGTCGAGGCGGGCCGCCTCGATCAACTCGTCCGGCACCCCGAGGATGAACTGGCGGAGCAGGAAGATGCCGAAGGCGTTGGCGAGGTTGGGGACGATGACCCCGGCGAGACTCCCGTCGAGGCCGAGGAGGGAAACCATGCGATAAAGCGGGATCAGGGTCACGATCGGCGGCAGGAACATGGCGGCGATCATGCCGCCGAAGATCAGCCCGCGTCCCTTGAACCGGTACTTGGCGAAGGCGAAGCCGGCCATCAGGCTGGTGACGATGATGCCGATCGTCGTGACGCCGGCGATGATCGCCGAATTGACGAAGGAGCGACCGGCGGTGATGACGCCGGAAACCTGGTCATAGGCGGCGAGCGACGGCGAGCCGGGAAACCACACCGGCGGCGTCTGCATGGTCTCTGCCGGTGTCTTCAGGCTCGACAGCACCATCCACGCCAACGGAAAGGATGCGGCGACGGCGGCGACGATCATCAGGACGAGAAGGGCCACCTTCGACCCGTCGGGCCAGCGCGGCCGGCCAAACTTCGCCAGGCGAGCGTTGCCGGCAAGGGAAGCGGCGCCGGTCATTGGTCGTCGGCCTTGCGGGCCAGCGCGAACAAGGCGACCACCGTGACGATCAGGGTCAGCAGGAGCATCACCGCCATCGCCGAGCCGAGGCCGCCCTGGGCGCGCTCGATGCCGACCCGGCGGATGTGGAAGGTGAGCACATTGGTCGAGCCGACCGGGCCGCCCTGGGTGATCAGCACCACCGGCTCGAACACCTGGACGGCGTTGATCAGGCAGATCACGGCGCTGAACAGCAACGCCCGCCTGAGCAGCGGCAGCGTGATCCGCCAGAAGATCTGGAAGGCGTTGCCGCCGTCGACCCGCGCCGCGTCGTAGAGCGACTGCGGAATCTGGGTCAGCCCGGCGACGATCAGCACGGTGAAATAGCCGACCTGCTGCCAGACATTGAGGTAGACCAGCGACACCAGCGCGGTATCGGGCGAGGAAAGCCACGGCTGCGGCCCGATGCCGATCCAGCCGAGCATCTGGTTGAACGGCCCCTCGGTCGGCGAGTAGAGCTTCGACCAGACGAGAGCGACGGCGATCGACGGCACCATGTAGGTCGAAAAGAGGATCGTGCGCAGCACTTCGCCGCCCCACACCCGGGTCTGATAGACCAGAAGCCCCAACAGGACGGAGAGCGGCAGGATGATGGCGATCGACAACGCCGCATAGACGCCGGTGTTGAGAAAGGCGCCCTTGAAGTCGCGGCCGACCGAGGTCGCGCCGAAGATGTCCTGGAAATTCCGCAGGCCGACGAAGCGCGCCGTGTCGAAGGCGGTCTGGGTGGACCATTCGTGGAACGACAGCCATACGGTCAGGGCGATCGGCACCAGGACGAACACGGAGATCAGCCCGGCGCTCGGCCCGAGGAACCCGACGACGCGTAAGTGCCGGTGCAGCCGCTGCATGTGATTCTTCTGTGGCGTGGGTATCCGGCGGAAGCGCTGCCCGCTCCCGCCGGAACTCTATTTCCGATTCTGCCGCTACTGCGCGGCGCGTTTCAGGATCTCGACCGCGTCGGTCTGGGCGTTCGCCTGTGCCTCGGCGGCGGTCGCCTTGCCGTACTGGATCGCCTCGAGCTGCAGCTGCAGAGCCTCGGTGAATTCCTGACCGCCGAGAACGACCGGGAAGGGACGCGCATCGGCAAGAACGTCGACATAGCCGGCGAGGAACGGGGTCGCCAGCCGGTCGGCGAAGGCCTTCACGTCCGATGTCCGCGACGGCAGGATGCCCATCGATATCAGGATGTCGCCCATGGCGCTGGCGCCGTTCGGACCCGAAGTCGGTCCGTTCAGCCAATCGAGGAATGCGAAGGCCGCGTCCTGTTCGGCCTGGGTGGCGCTGGCGTTGACGATCGTCATCCACGAATAGGAGATCGACCGCGACTTGTCGCCGGACGGCCCGACCGGGATCGGCGCGGTGGCGACATCCGAGAAGGAATCGCCCATGCCGGCCTTGAGGGCGCTCTCCCACCAGTTGGCCATGATGATCATGCCGGTCTTGCCGGAGACGAAATTGTCAAGGAACGGGCCGGTGGTATTGGCGTCGGCGGTCGCCATCTGGGGGTTGGAGTAGCCTTCCTTGATCAGCTTCGCGTAGAGATCGAAGGTCTGGGTGGCCTGCTCGGTGTCGAGCGTCGGCTTGCCGTCGACGATCAGCGCGCCGCCGTTCGAGGCGAGCAACGAGGCGAAGGGATGAACGACCCCCGCCGCCCATGAGTTGATCATGCCGAAACCCTGCTGGGTGATGGTGTCCCCGTCGCGCTTGGTCAGCTTGGCGGCGGCATCGAGGAACTCGTCCCAGGTCTTCGGCGCCGCGGCGATGCCGGCCTCGGCGAACAGCTTCTTGTTGTAGTTCAGGGCATATACGTCGATCTCGTTGGGGAAACCGTAGAGCGTGCCGTCGACGCTTGCCGCGCTGACGACGCCGGCGGGCCATGCCGCGGTCACCCCGCTCGCCTTGTCGGACGGGATCGGCGCGACGAGCTTGTCGCGCACCAGCTCCGGCAGCCAGAGATCGTAAATGCCGGCAATCGTCGCCCCGCCGGAACTGCCGCCCTGCGAGCGGAGCGTCGTCAACAGGTCGCCGAAGGGGACGGCGCGGACCTCGACGGTGACGTCGGGGTTGGCCTTCTTGTATGCGGCGGCGGCGGCGTCGAGCTTGGCGACGGTCTCGGGCGGCCAATGGGTCAGAAACGAAATGGTGACCGGGTCGGCGGCGGCCGCTTCCGCGAAAAGAAAGGCGGCGGCGCCGAGGGCGGCCGCAATGACGGTACGCGCGCTCATCTGCTCTCCTCCAGGATACGGATGGTTTGACGTAATGACGTTATAACGACATATCGTCGCTGGCAAGAGAGTCCGTGCGCCGTGGCCGCCTAGCTTTCGGGACCCGCGCCTGGATCGTCGACCGGCGTTAGCGCTGGTCCTTCGGCTGGCCGAATGGCTTACCCCGCGGTCGCGGTCATCGTCTCGCCGGCTCGGGCAGGATGAGATGACTGTCGCCGAACTCGTGCCAGAGATAGGCGGCGCGCGCCGCCCGATCATACGCTTCGCGAATCAGGTCCTCGCCGGCCACCGCATGGAGCATCGAAAGGTGGCTCGCCTGGGGATCGTGGAAGCCGGTGATCAGCCCGTCGACGGCGAAGACGCGCCGGCCGGGATGGACGAACAGCCGGGTGAAGCCCTCGGCGGCGCGGAGCCTTGCGCCGTCCCATGCCGTCTCCAGGGCTCGCACGACGGTCGTCCCGACCGCAATGACCGGGCGGCCCTGGCGACGGGCATCATTCACCGCGCGCGCCGTGCGGGCCGACACCGAGAACGCCTCGGGATAGGGCACCGACGCGTCGGCCTCGAGGCTTGACACCCCGGTGTGGAGTTCGATGGGCACGACGTGCACGTTCCGGGCGCCGAGATCGTCGAGGACTCTCCTTGTGAACGGCCGGCCGGCGGACGGCATCTCGGCACTCCCCGGCATTTCCGCGAAGATCGTCTGATAAGCCGACAGCGGCGGGAAAGGCGGCTCGATGTAGCCGTAGCGGATCGGTTCGCCGTCGATGGCCATCGCCATCTCGACGTTGCCGTCGAACGCCACGAACCACAGGCGCGGCAGCCCCGGAAAGGGCGCCACCAGGCGGGCCGGCAGGCCGGCGGCTTCGAAGGTCTCGCCGGCCTGGAGCGGCAGGGGACCGGGGCGGGCCGCGTCCCATCGTGGCTCCGCAAGCCACAGCCGCCCGCCGTACCGCGTCGACAGGTTCAGCATGAACGCCCCGAAGCGGGCGGTGGCCGGCAGGCTCGCCGGCAGCGTGGCGCTGGAGTTGACGACGAGCAATGTTCCCGGCGCGAGGAAATACGGCAGGTCGCGGAACGCGGCATGCTCGTGACCCCGTCGGCTGCTCACCAGCAGGCGCACCTCGTCGCGGTCGAGTCCACGCGCCTCCGGCGGCTCGGTCGCCGCCTGTCCCGGACGCCAATCGGCGAGAAGCGATCCGGCCCTCATGCCGCGAGCTCCCATTTCTCCGCCTGAGCCTGATAGCGCCGTCCGGAGATTCGGCTGTGCTCCTGAGCAAGCAGCCACGCCCAGAACGGCAACGTCACCTCGGGCGTCGGCCGGTCGGAGATATCCTCGCCGGGATAGGCCGACTGATGCATCTCGGTGCGCATATCGCCGGGGTCGACCGCAACCACCGCGACGCCGCGGTCGCCAAGCTCCTTGGCAAGGGTCAGCGAGATCAGGTCGAGCGCCGCCTTGCTGGCACCGTAGCCGCCCCATCCGGGATAGCCGCCGATAGCGGCGTCGCTGGAGATGTTGACCACCAGGCCGCTCCGCTTCTCCAGCGCCGGCAGCACCGCCTGAACAAGGCCGAGCGGCGCCGTGACGTTGACCGCGAATATGCGCTCCAGCTCGGCCAAGGAAAGGTCGCTTAAGGGCGGCAGCGGACTCGGGCCGATGGCGGAAGCATTGTTGACGAGGAGGTCGAGCCCGCCGAGCCCCTCCGCCGCATCGGCGAGCCGTTGCCGGTGCTGCGGATCGGCGACATCGCCGGCAATCGGCGTGAGGCGGCTGCTTGCGGTCGCGACTGTGTCCATGAAGGCCGTCAGCCCGGCGGCGTCGCGGGCGGTCAATATCAGGTCGTAGTCCTGCGCCGCCAGGAAGGCGGCAAGCGTCGCGCCGAGGCCGCGGCTGGCGCCGGTGATCAAGGCCGTGCGATTCATTCCAACCCTCCGTCTCGTCCCGGAACCGAGCGCCGGGCGGGCGATGACCGCCGGGATCGCCGACGCGGCGTCATCCAATCGAGTTGCAGGCTACAAGTTAAAGTGAACTTGAAGTCAAGCGCCAAAAGTGGTCTTCTTCCCGGCGTGGAAACCGTGCTCACCATCGGCGAGGTCTCACGCCGCAGCGGGGTGGCGGCATCGGCGCTGCGCTTCTACGAGACGCGCGGTCTGATCGCCTCGGAACGTCCCGGTCCGGGCCACCGCCGCTATCGACGCGCGGTGCTGCGGCGGATCGCCTTCATCGTTTTCGCCCAGCGCATCGGGCTGACGCTCGACGAGATCGGCGCGGAGCTCGCCAAGCTGCCCCCGGACCGGGCGCCGACCCGGCGCGACTGGGCGCGCCTGTCGCGCAACTGGACGGCGAGGATCGATGAGCGCATCGCCGAGCTCGAGCGCCTCAAGGCGGGCCTCACCGAATGCATCGGCTGCGGCTGTCTGTCGCTCGACCGTTGCAAGCTTGCCAATCCCGACGACCGCGTCGGCCGCTTCGGGCCAGGTCCGCGCTATTGGCTTGGCTGATCTCTCGGGGTTGCCGCGCGAAAGTCGTGTTATCCCGAGCCGGCCTGAAAGAACGATCCCAGCTCGCCTTCCGGCGCGGCGGCCGGGGCGTGCAGCGGCTGCAGCTCCTCGGCGCGGAGCACCTCCTCGTCGGGATCGGACCAGTCGATGATCTCCAGCCGGCCGTCGGAGCGCTCGGCCAGCGCCGTGCAGCTTTCTAGCCAGTCGCCGCAATTGACGAAATCGAAGCCGTCGAAGGACCGGACGCCGGGCGTGTGGAAGTGGCCGTAGATCACCCCGTCCACGCCATGCAGCCGCGCGGCATGGGTGATCGCCTGCTTGAAGAAATCGGCGTTGCCGCTCGCCACCCGCTCCGCCACGAGGCGCTGCAGCGACCGACTGAAGCCGAGGGCCGATTTGGCATGGTCGATCAGCTTGCTGATCGCTAAGACGGCAAAATAGGCGTGCTTGCTGATGGCGGCGAGACCGCCGAGCCTCGAGCCGACCGCGTCGAACTCGTCGCCGTGAGTGACGAGGTAGCGCCTGCCGTCGGCCGCTTCGTGAATGGCGTTGACGCGGAGCTCCATTCCCGCCCGTCGCGTCCCGCAATAGCTTCGCACGAAATTGTCGTGGTTGCCGGGCAAATAGATGACGCGGGTCCCGCGGCGGGCCCGCCGCGCCAATTCGACCAGGATCGCGCGATGCCGCGCCCGTCGCGCCCAGCGCGGGCATGGCTGCCAGCCCTCGATGATGTCGCCGACCAGGTAGATGAGGTCGGCATCGTGGCGCATGAGGAAATCCCGCACCCGATCGACGCGCGCGTCCCGCCGGCCGAGATGGATATCCGACAGGAAAAGCGCCCGATAGCGCCGGGGAGGTGGGCGAGTGGTCATCACGCTTTCCTGATCCAGCGCATCACGATGCGGGAAGCCAACGCACTGGCCACGGGGGCCGCGTCTTCCTCGTCGCCCGCCGCCGTCCCGAGGTCCATCGCGTTGCCGCGCCAGACGAAGGTATTGCCGGTCCAGGCGGCCGCCCACAGCGCCGGCAAGATCAGATCGCGCGCGACAAGGATCGCCGGCGTCCGCCATGAAAGCGGCCAGCCGAGCAAACCGGCGAGGGCTATCTCCGCCCCGTACCAGAGAAGGAAGAATCCGCCGAACGCCGGCCAGGCGATCACCCCGGCGGCTGCAAGCCCGGCCGCGCCGGCAAGCGGCACGAAGCCGCCGGAGAGGATCTCCAGAGCGAACAGCCCGCCGAAGGTGTCGCGGCGAAGACGCGCCCAGCGGAGTTGCCGGCGCCACACCTCGGAGAAGCTCCGGCGGCCCAGCGGCTGTTCGAACGGCTTGGCGACAAGCCTTACCTTGCGGCCGGCCCGGCGCGCGATCTTCGTCGCTGCCGCGTCTTCGGCCGGTTGCCGCGCCAGCGCTCGGATGCCACCGGCGTCGTCGAGAAGCTGGCGTCGCCAGAACAGGGTCTTGCCCTGGGCGAAGGCGGCGCCGCAAGCGGCGGCGGCGAACTGCCAACGGGCCTGATAGGTGTTGAGCAGGGCGCATTCGAGCTCGGCACTCGGGTTCCCCGGGCGCCCGCCGAAGGCCGGCGAACTGACGAGACCGGTACGCTCGTCCCACGCCGCCATCAGCTGATCGAGGTAATCGGGCGGGAGCAGGAGATTGCTGTCCGCCATGACGATGAACTCGTGTCGCGCCGCCTGCCACCCCTTCACCACGTTGTTGAGCTTCGGGTTGATGCTGACGCGGTCGTCGCCGACAAGCAGGCGCGCCGGCACGTCGGGGTGTTCCGCCATCTGGCGTTCGACGAGGGGGATCACCGGATCTGCGGAGGATGCGACGCAGAAGACGATCTCGAATTCCGGGTAGTCGATGGCAAAGGCCGAGGCGAGCGTCTCCTCGACATGGTTTTCGATGCCGCAGACGGGGCGAACGATAGTGATCGGTGGCCGCTCGGCGGGACGACGTCCGCCGACCAGGCGCGCACGGACCAGCATCGCCGCAATGCTGGCAAAATGCGCCGCGGCCGCGAAAGCGACGAGCGCGAGGATCAATACGGTAGGTGTCATTCCGTGCCTACGATGAAGGGGATCGCCAAAGGGCCGCTCGATTCTCGTCGCCCGAGCGTCGAGCCGTGGCCGTGGCGTGCCGCATTTCGGTCCTCCCGCCCCTTGCCGAGGGGCGGAGTGGCCAGCTTCCGTCTTCGCGTGCCGTTTGAAGGTTACGAATCGCGCAATCTCTCTCCGCAGCGAATCATCAATCCCGGTCCATGCTATCCGGCCTCGTCAGACCACCGGACTCTTAGCGGTATTGGTTCAGCGAGCCTAGTGCCGACCCAAAATTCTCCTCCACTTTACGTCGGCGAGCGGCGCAAGGTCATTGGCTTGAAGTTTCATATCCAGATATGGGAGCTTCGGCCAGAGTTGCACAAGATCGAACGTTCCCCCCGGAAGGCCGAATCAGGCCTTCCCACCGCCCCTGCCGTTTGCCTCTATTTGCGCGGATCGCGCCTCCGGCTCAGGGACAATTCGGGCCAATATGCCAATATTATGACGGTCTGGCGGGCCGACGCGCTTGGGCAGGGCTTTTCGGGGTTGGTCGGGTGCGACAACAAGGCCAGTCACGCCGGATGTGACGGCCCGAACGGCTACTCAGCCGGAGGTTGAATTCACCCAGGGGCCCTCGTCAGCACGCCGTCCGATAGCGATCGATGATCACCGAGAGGACCTCGTCGATCGGCCGCGACCACCAGTGGTCGGAAAGCACCTCGACTTCATAGGCGCCGTCATAGCCTTCCGCCTCGACCGCCGCGCGGAGCTTGCGGATCTCGATGACGCCGTCGCCCATCATGCCGCGCCCGCTGAGGAGGCTGGTGGTCGGCGCCAGCCAGTCGCAAACGTGGAAGGCAAGGAGGCGATCCTTGCCGATCCGCCTGATCTGCGCATGGACCTCGGCGTCCCACCAGACATGATAGACGTCGATCGCGATGCCGAGGCCCCGCGCGCGCTCTGGGTCGATGGCATCGCAAAGGTCGAGCGCCTGCCGGAGCGTGCAGAGGCACGAGCGCTCCGCCGCCATCATCGGATGCAGCGGCTCCAGCGCCAATGGCATGCCGACGGTTTCGGCATAGGCCAGGAGCTCGGCGAGCCCGTCGGCAACCTGGCGGCGGGCGTCGGCAATGTCGTTGGACGGCGCCGATCCCGGGCGGGCGAATTGCGGCAGGCCGCCGACGACGATCACCAGGCACCGAGCGCCGAGCGCCGCCGCCTCGTCGACGGCGCGGCGATTGTCGTCGCGAACCGACACGCGATGCGCGGCGTCGGTTGGAAACAGGCCGCCGCGGCAATAACCGGACAGGCGGAACCCGCCGTCGCGGATCGCCTTCACCGCGCGGTCGAGGCCGACCGCGTGAACCTGATCGCGCCACGGCGAGACGGTGCCGATGCGGTGCCGCTTGGCGGCCTCGATGATGTCGAGAAGGTCGCACTGCTCGCGAACCGTGCCGGTGTTGAGCGACAGCAATTCGAGCCCCGTATCGGCCGCAAGGTCGCGCATCTCTCACGCGACTCCGTGGACGGCGATCTGCCGACAGGCGCTTCGGCGGCTTGGTCTCGACATGCCCAAAACGTTGCTTCTTTCGCGACGGCGCCGGAACCTAACACGCTCGCCACGGAGGGCAACGGCGGGAGCGAGGATAGGCCTCTGGCGCCGCCGTCATCGACATAGTGACGGTGCCATCCACGAGCGGATCGAGCCGTCAGGACCGGGCCGCGCCTCGGCGGTCTTAATTGTCGCACCCGGCGCCCGGGGCCTTATCAGCGTTTTGTCAGCGGCGGTCGGGCATGGAGCCGCCCCGACCGCGCCGTCGGTCCCGCCTGCATCGATCGAGGCGGCGTCGGCGCGGTCAGCGCGTAACGAACCTCCCATCGCTCAACGCCACAGAGGCCGACCTCCATGATCCCGATCCAACACATCCACCCGATGCTCGTCCACTTCCCCATTGTCTTCTTCCTGACCCTCGCCGGCTTCGACATTATCGCGGTGCTGCGCGGTGCCAACGTCACCGGCCGCTCCGCCGTCGGCAGCATCTCCACCGGCCTGGCGCTCCTCGCCGGCCTGTCGGCGCTCGCCGCGTGGTTCTTCGGCGACATTGCGATGGAGGTCGCCCAGGGCCGCGGCCTGCAGAGCGCCGTGGCCGACATCCACGAGGGACTAGGCAGCGCCACCGCGGCCGCCTTCGCGGTCTGGGCGCTGGTGCGCGCCTTCACCTGGTGGCGGAACTGGCAGGCGACCCGCGCGGCGGAAGGTGGCGTCGCGGTGATCGAACTGCTCGGCGTCGTCCTCGTCATCGCCACCGCCTATTTCGGCGGCGAACTGGTCTTCGGCCTCGGCGTCAACGTCGCCCAGGCCGCGGCCGGCTAGGGAGGCGGTCTCCGCCGCGTACAAGGCGGGGACCCCGTTCGGCGGTGTCGGCGGACCCTGCGCCGGCACCGCCGGACGGCGCGCCCCGAGGTCGAAAGCCCTCTCCGTCCGGGACCGTTGCAAAATTCGAGGACAGCTGTGTTGCGTGCTTCGAGGCGCGCTTCGCGCACACCTCAGCATGAGGATGTTTTCCCATATGAAACAATAACGTGCCTCATCCTGAGGTGCTCGGGCGGAGCCCGAGCCTCGAAGGACGCAATGCCGATCGGCCGCTTTCCAAAGCCCCTTCGGCAACGCTCCCTGTCGGAGAGGCGACCGCCTTATTCTGCAACGTCGGCAGGTGCGGCGTCAGCGGGCGCCTTGGCGCCAAACCGCCGCTCGACATAGTCCTCCACCATCGCCCGGAACTCGTCGGCGATGTGGGGGCCGCGGAGCGTCGCCGCCTTCTTGCCGTCGACGAAGACCGGAGCGGCCGGCTGCTCGCCGGTGCCGGGCAGCGAGATGCCGATGTCGGCGTGCTTCGATTCGCCGGGACCGTTGACGATGCAGCCCATCACGGCGACCTGCAGGGCCTCGACCCCGGGGTATTTCTCGCGCCAGATCGGCATGTTGGCGCGGAGGTCGTCCTCGATGCGGCGGGCAAGCTCCTGGAACACCGTCGAGGTGGTGCGGCCGCAGCCGGGGCAGGCGGCGACCACCGGCAGGAAGGCACGGAAGCCCATGGTCTGCAGAAGCTCCTGCGCCACCGTCACCTCGCGGGTGCGGTCGCCGCCCGGCTCCGGCGTCAGCGAGATGCGGATGGTGTCGCCGATCCCCTGCTGGAGGAGGATGGACAGCGCGGCGGCAGAGGCGACGATGCCCTTCGAGCCCATGCCCGCCTCGGTCAGGCCGAGGTGAAGGGCGTGGTCGGTGCGGCGGGCGAGTTCCGCATAGACGGCGACCAAGTCCTGCACCTGGCTCACCTTGGCCGACAGGATGATGCGGTCGCGGCCGAGGCCGAGTTCCTCGGCGCGGGCAGCGGAAAGCAGCGCCGACTGGACGATCGCCTCGCGCATGACCTCGCGCGCCGACTTCGGCTCGGCGCTTTTCGCGTTGTCGTTCATCAGGCGAGTGAGCAGCGCCTGGTCGAGAGAGCCCCAGTTGACGCCGATCCTGACCGGCTTGGAATTGCGGATGGCGATGTCGATGAGCGTGGCGAACTGGCGGTCCTTCTTCTCGCCGAAGCCGACATTGCCGGGATTGATGCGATATTTGTCGAGGGCCTCCGCCGCGGCGGGATGATCGGCGAGCAGCTTGTGGCCGATATAGTGGAAGTCGCCGATCAGCGGCACCGCGACCCCCAGCCTGGCCAGCCGGTCGCGGATATGGGGGACCGCGGCGGCGGCTTCGTCGCGATCGACGGTGATGCGCACCAGCTCCGAGCCGGCACGAGCGAGCGCTGCGACCTGGGCGGCGGTCGCCTCGACGTCGGCGGTGTCGGTATTGGTCATCGACTGGACGACGATCGGGGCGTCGCCGCCGACCGTCACGCCGCCGACATCGACGCCGACCGTGCGGTGGCGGGGAAGCGGCGCGGTGAGGTAGTCGGTCATCGGAGTCCCGTCCTGGACGGCCACACGAGCCCGTGCAGCCTTGTCCCTCCCCGGACCGGGGAGGGTGGCCGTGAGCGAAGCGAGCGGACGGGTGGGGGTCGTATGCAGGGAAGCCGCCACCCACCGGCCGTCTGCTGGTCCCCCCTCCCCTGTCGGGAAGGGATATTCTGGCGGCACACTGCGCCTCCGCTCTGCATGACCCTTTGTCTCCCGCACGGGCGCATCACGACACCAGCCTTAGCTTCGGCACGCTGCGCAGAGGCCGCGGATCTCGACCACCGGCGATTTCGGGACGAAGCCGACCGCGCCGGTCACCTCGCCGATGATGTCGTGAAGTGCCGCCGACGAGGCTTCGCCGGCGGCGCCGCATTTGTCGCAGAGCAGAAACAGCGTTGCCTCATCGTCGCAGTCGGCGCCGCGGTCGCAGGCGACATAGGCGTTCCGCGATTCGATGCGGTGGGCGAAGCGATGCTCGACGAGGAAGTCGAGGGCGCGATAGACCGATACCGGCGCCGGACGGTGCCCGCCGACGCCGAGCCGATCGATGACATCGTAGGCGGACGCCGGGACGTGGCTCTCCAGAAGCGCCGCCAGCACCGCCCGCCGCTGGTCGGTGAAGCGCAGGCCTTCCGCCGTGCACAACGCCTGGGCATGGCGGATGGCGTCCGCCGCGCAGCGGCGGTGGTCGTGGTGCTTGTGCTCCAGCACCGGGCTGACGCTTGCCATTGTCGCGATCCTCGGCCGTTCTTGACCTTTTAGCACACCCTGCGTCGCCGCTGAGGGATGCCGAACTTGCTGCAATGCAATATATAGCGCCCGACGGGCACATATAGGCGTCGATACCTGCATTATCGAGGAGAGTGTCATGCTGAAAGGTAAAACCGCCCTGGTCACCGGCTCTACCAGCGGCATCGGCCATGGCATTGCGACGGCGATGGCGAAGCAGGGCGCCAACGTCATCCTCAACGGCTTCGGCGACCAGGCCGAGATCGAGAAAGTGCGGTCGGCGCTTGCCAAGGCGACCGGCGTCGAGGTTCGTTATTCGCCCGCCGACATGACCAGGCCCGACGAGATCGCCGCCATGATCGCCGATGCCGAGAAGGAGTTCGGGGCGGTCGACGTGCTTTGCAACAATGCCGGCATCCAGCACGTCGCGCCGGTCGACGAATTCCCCATCGACAAGTGGAACGCGATCATCGCCATCAACCTGTCGTCCTATTTTCTGACCATCCGCGCGGCGCTGCCGGCCATGAAGAAAAAAGGCTGGGGCCGCATCATCCAGACCGCCAGCGCCCACGCAATCATCGCCTCGCCGTTCAAGGCCGCCTATGTCGCGGCCAAGCACGGCGTCGCCGGGTTGACCAAGGTGGTGGCGCTCGAGACGGCGGAAGCCGGCATCACCTGCAACGCCATCTGCCCCGGCTATGTGTGGACGCCGCTGGTCGAGAAGCAGGTCCCTGACACCGCCAAGGCGCGCGGCATCACCGAGGAGGAGGTCAAGCGCGACGTGATGCTGGCGGCGCAGCCGACCAAGGAGTTCGTCACCATCGAGGAGGTCGCAGCACTGGCGGTTTTTCTCACCACCGATGCGGCGAGGAACATCACCGGCGCAATGCTGCCGATCGACGGCGGGTGGACGGCTGCATGAGCGACGCGCCGGAAACAGGCGGCGGATTGAAGGGCGTCGCTCGGCGTATCCGCGATGTCGTCGCGCCGTCGGGGCCGCTTTCCAATACCAAGACCATCAATCTGGCCCTGCAGGGCGGCGGCGCGCACGGCGCCTTCACCTGGGGCGTCCTCGACGAACTGCTCCGCGACGACCGGCTCGACTTCGAGGCGATCTCGGGGACCAGCGCCGGGGCGATGAACGCGGTGGTGCTCGCCGACGGTCTCATGCGCGACGGCGCCGAGGGCGCCCGGCACCGGCTCGCCGCCTTCTGGCGGCGGGTGAGCCGCGAGGGGGCGGGAGCCGGAGCGACCAACGAGATCTTCCAGCGCATGCTCGCTTTCTGGCACATGCCGCAGTTCTCGCCTCTCGCCTATGCCGAGCATCTCACCCAGCTGGTCTCGCCCTATCGGGCGAACCCCCTCAACATCAACCCGCTCCGCGACCTGGTGAACCGGCTGGTCGACTTCGAGCGGGTGCGCGCCAACCACGACCTCAAGCTCTTCATCTCGGCGACGAATGTGAGGAACGGCAAGATCAAGGTGTTCACCGACGGCGAGATCACCGCCGACGCGGTGATGGCCTCCGCCTGCCTGCCCTATCTCTTCCAGGCGGTGGAGATCGGCGGCGAGTACTATTGGGACGGCGGCTATATGGGCAATCCCGCGCTCTTCCCGTTCTTCACCGAGACCCAGAGCCGCGACATTCTGCTCGTCCAGGTCAATCCGGTTCACCGCGAGGAGATCCCGCAAACCGCGACGGAGATCATGGAGCGGATCAGCGAGATCACCTTCAACTCCTCCCTGCTCAGGGAGTTCCGTGCCATCGATTTCGTCAACCGCCTCATCGAAGAGAACCGCCTCGACCCGCGTCGCTATCGGCGCAACCGGCTTCACCGCATCGATGCCACCCAGGCGATCACCCGCTACACCGCCGGAACCAAGCTCGATACCAGCTGGCGCTTCTTCCTCGAACTGCACGAGGCCGGTCGCGCCGCCGCCCGCGACTGGCTCGACGCTCACTTCCACGACATCGGCGTCAAGGCGACGCTCGATCTCAGGGCCGAGTTCATGTGAGGGCGGCTACCCCTCGCCGACCGTGTCGGGCGGGACAAAATCCCCTAGAATATGTCAATATAACTGGCATATTCGGGAGCCTATTGTTTGCTTCAGCGCTCTTAGGAGAGCATTATGTCGGCGCATGGAGGGAGGGCGTTGTGCTCGGCAAGGTGATGACGATGCCTGAGACGTTCTCGACTCCGCAACAAATCGCGGAAGCGGGGAGGAAGCTCTATCAAGAGCGATACCGCGAAGAATATGAAGCGAAATATCCAGGGCAATTTGCTGCCATCGATGTTCGCTCCGGGGATGCCTTTGTCGCTGAGGAGCCGGAACAGGCCGTCAACGAGGCTAGAACAGCTCGCCCTGACGCTATCGTACATCTGATTCGTGTCGGGGCATCTGGCGCATTCAGAGTGAGCTATGCATCAAATGCAGATCACGAATGGGGCGTTTGACGGCATTGGAAATCCGACGGTTTCAATTCAGGTAGCAGGTGTCTATTCGAGCCCACCGGAGACATTCAACGCGATCATCGACACTGGGTTTACCGGCTTTCTCTCTATGCCGATCATCCGCGCCTTCCCTCTTGGACTCCCGCTGAGGGGATCAACCGACGTTACACTCGCGGATGGGAAGACCCAATCACGATTGATGGCAGACGCTTTGGTGACCGTCGGCGGACAGAGCCATACGGGATTGGTGATCTTGGAACCTGCCGCAACTGACGTGCTTCTCGGAATGGACTTCCTGCGAACCTTTTCCCTCGCGTTGCTTGTGAGCGCCATCGGCGTGGCCTTGGTCGATGAGGGAACTGTAAAGCAAGCCTTCGACGCATTGGCAGCCGCCGCCGCCAAGACATGAGAGAGGGCTGATGCCGCAGCTAAGAGCTCGGCCTCAGCGCATCTTGGCTAGGTTCAGTCGCCATTCAGGACTCTTGGCGGGGGGTTAGCAAAGCTCCGGGGCGCGGTTAGACGAAATCAACGTGCCGAAGGTTATGTCCGCGGCGTCGGGACGCGGCCTTTTCGTCGGCTTGACCATCGTCGACGGCTTTCCGACAATCAGCCGATTGGATGTCGGCCGCGTCCAGTCCGGGTAGGCGGTACGGTCTGCGCGGCCTTGAGGAGGCGGGATGGACGCCGGAGCCGTTTTGAAAGGGACCTCGTTCTTCGTCGACGTTCTCGACGACGCGTCGCTGGACCGGTTGGCGAAGAGCGCCAAACCGGCGGAATACGATCGGGGCTCCGTGCTGATCCGTGAGAGCGATCCGGGCGACTCCCTGTTCGTCATCGTCCACGGCAGCGTCACGGTCACCATCCACGAGCGCGGCGCCGACCGTCGGGTGGCAACGCTTCGCGACGGCGACATCGTCGGCGAGATGTCGCTTCTGACCGGAGCGCCGCGATCGGCGACCGTCACCGCGCTTCGCCCGACGCTCACGCTCGAGGTCGCCAAGCCGGCGCTCGAGCCGTTGCTGGTGAGGTCGCCGGAGCTGGCCGACCATTTCGCCGAGATGATCGAGAAACGGCAGGCGGAGCTTCATGCGCTCCACGGTCCGCTCCATTGGCTGCGCCCGGGCGTTGCTACCGCCGAGATCGCCACCCGCATCCGACATTTCTTTGCCGCGACCGGGTAGATCATTTTCGGGAAGAGTGTGCGCACTTTTCCGCCCGGAAAATGCGAAGAATCAAAGAGCTGGAGCAAAGGCCCCGATTCAATCAGAACGGACTTTGCTCTAGCCGCCGGCGGCGGCTCAGAAGCGGTCGAGCAGGCGCTCCAGGTAGTCGCGCTCGATCACCGGCCGGCCGGGATCGCCGAGCCGCTTGCGGATCGCGTCGAGAATCTCGCGGGCGCGCTGGATGTCGATCTCGTCGGGAACCTTGACGGTCGTGCCGAGATCGGGGCCGACGGTACGCTGCGGCCGGCCGAGCGGATCCTCGTTGGGAAACTGGTGGCCGCCGCCATTGCCGTTGAAGCCGGGCCCGCCCTGATTGGCGAGCTGCTGGGCCATCCCCTGGGCACCTTGGCGCAGCGCCTCCAGCGCCTGACCCTGATTGCCGAGGGCGTTGCCGGGACTGCCATTGCCGAGATCGCCGGCGGCGCGGCCCATCGCCTTGCCGGCCTCGCCAAGCTGGTCGCTCGGCTGCATGCCCATGCCTTCCAGCTGCTTCATCAGATCGGACAGCGATTGGCCGAGTCCCTGCTGCTGTTGCTGTAGCTGGCGGAGCGCTTCCTGGATCTGCTCCTGGGTCATCGGCTTGCCGTTCTGGTCGATACCCTGCTCGGCGCGATGGGTTTGGTCCATCAGCTGCTGCTGCTGGCGGATCATGTCGCCAAGCTGGTTGAGCGACTGCATCATCTCGCCGCCCTGCTGCTGGTTGCCCATCATCGGGCGACCGGTCTGGAGGTTTTCCAGCATGTTCTGCAGCTCACTGAGAAGCTGGCGGGCCGCGTCGCGAGCACCGTTCTTCGCCAGATTCTCGATCTGGTCGAGCATGTGTTCGAGGTCCTGCGAGCGGAGCGTGCGGACGTCGGCATTGGGCGGCAGATTGGCCATGCTGGGATTGCGCCGGGCCTCCTCGGCGAGCGCCTGCATGAATTTCTGCATCGCCTGGCGAAGCTGCTCGGTGAGCCGTGCGATCTCCTGGTCGGAGGCGCCGTTCTCCAGGGCCTTGCGAAGCGCGTCCTGGGCGGCGCGGAGCTCCTGCGCGGCCAGCGACAGGTCGCCGTCCTCGATGCCGAGGGCGATTGTCCACAAATAATCGACGACACCGCGGAGGTCGTCGTCGTTGCGCGCCCTCAAGAGCTGGTAGTAGGCGGTGCGGAGCGCCAGATAGTTGCCGAAATTGTCGAAGGTGTCTTCCGGCGCCAGCGTCAACGCGTCGAGGGCGTCGGCCACCGGATTGGCGGCGTTGGCATCCATGGCGAGGTTGGTGCGCTGCTCGACCACGGCGCGGGCAAGCGGCTCGACAAACTGCCGTGCGGGCAGCGTAATCTCGACGGGCGCGCTGCGGCCCTCCTGATCGGCCTCGTCGCGGGCGACCAGCGTGATCTTCACCTTGGCGCCGGCCCACGGGTGGGCGGTCAGGTCGCGGATGGTCTCGCCGGCCCCGTCGCGCGCCCTCAGCTGAGGCAGCGACAGCGGCACGACCGGCGCTTCGAACAGCGGCCGGGCATCGGTGTTCGCCTTGGGATCCTCGACCGGAACGATTTCAGCGTGGGCCTCGACGACTCCGTAGTCGTCCTTGAGCGAATAGTTGAAGGCGAGCGCGCCGCTGCGGGTCGGCGACGGGTCCTTGAGGAAGCTGATCTGCGGCGCGTGGTCGGGCTCGACCGTGAAGCGCCAGGCCATCACCGGACGCTCGCCCTTGCGGACCACCACTTCGCTCGCCGTGTCGAGCTCGACCTGGCGTTCGAGCGGCTGGTCCAGTCCTGCGGCGGGGGCGGCGGCGCCACCGGCGCTGACGACGTTGGCAGGCACCTCGCCGACGTGGCTGCTGCTCACCACCGACAGGTCGTTGGCGCCGCTGGTCCTGACCGTCACGACGCTGCCGACCGGCACCGAATATTCGGTTCCCGGCGGCTTGGCCGCGTCGCCGGTGAGGAAGATCGGCGCGCGCCCGGTATAGCCCGGCGGCGTCACCCAGGCATCGATGCGGGCGATGGTCGCCGCTACCGGCTCGCCGCCGCGGAAGGCTTCGGCGAGCTTCTCCGTCCGGTCCGGCCCGGCAAACACGAAGGCGACCACGAAGAGGAGCACGGCCAGAAAACGGATCGCCAGCGGATCGCGGCGGGCGAGCCCCGGCGACGGCAGCCCCGCCTTGAGCCTGTCGAGCGTGGCGAGCAGCCGGATGCGATGGGCCGCCCACAAGGCCTCCGCCGCCGGATCGTCGCTGCCGACCGCGAGGCGGTCGGTGAAGGCGGTCGCCGGCCGATGGAGAAGGCCGGTGGCGAACTCGATGCGGGCGAGCGCCGCCGCCCGCGCCGGACGCCTGAGACGGAAGAAGCGGACGACGAGATAGACCGCCGCGACGCCGAAGGCGAAGAGGATGGCAAAACGGACTGAGTCGGGCACAACGCGCCACAGTCCGAACCACGAAAGGACGGCAAACAGGCCGGCAAGCACGAGGAGCGGCGCGACGATCGGCCAGATCGCCTCCCACAGCAGAACCAGCCGCGCCCGGGTGATGGCGTGCTCGATCCGGGACCGGGTCGCGGCTTCCATCGCCGGGTCGCCGCGCGATTCACCGCCGCCGGAATGCGCCATCCGCGTTTCGCCTTTCTGCCCCCGAAGGCGGAAAATAACACACAGTGCAGCAAAATCGAGGCCAGACGGCCCCGGCTCGAATCAATTCTGCGACAGCCAGGGCGGCAGGATGTCCATGCCGATCAGCTGATCGTAGGTCTGCCGGGGGCGGACGACCGCCCATTTGTCGCCCTTGACCAGGATCTCGGGCAGGAGCGGCCGGGTGTTGTAGGTGGAGGCCTGGACCGCGCCATAGGCGCCGACCGTCATCAGCGCGATGAGGTCACCGCGCAAGAGCGGCGGCAGCAGCCGGTCGAGGGCAAGATAGTCGCCGCTCTCGCAGACGCCGCCGACCACGTCGGCGACGATTCGCGGCGCCTCCGGCGGCGACTGGAGAACCAGGCGGATGTCGTGATGGGCATCGTAGAGGGTCGGGCGGATGAGATCGTTCATCGCCGCGTCGACCACCACGAAGGTCTTGGTGGTCCCCTTCTTCACGAAGACGACCTCGGTCACCAGGATACCGGCATTGCCGACGAAGAGCCGGCCCGGCTCGAACAGAATGCGGCAGCCGAGATTGCCCAGCCGGCGTCGGACGATCTCGGCATAGGCCTTGGGCTCGGGCGGTGGCGGATCGTCGAGCCGGTAAGGAATGCCGAGCCCGCCGCCGGCGTCGACGTGATCGATCGGATGGCCGTCCTCCCTGAGCGCCCGGACGAGGTCGGCAAGCAGCCCGTAGGCGGTATCGAACGGCGCAAGGTCGGTGATCTGGCTGCCGATATGCATGTCCACCCCGCTGACCCGCAGGGCGGGGAGCGTCCTGGCGTGAGCGTAGACCTCGCGGGCGCGGACATAGGGAATGCCGAACTTGTTCTCCGCCTTGCCGGTGGTGATCTTGGCATGGGTCCTGGCATCGACATCGGGATTGACCCGGATGGCGATCGGCGCCGTCGCGCCCTTTGCGGCGGCGATCGCCGAGATCAATTCGAGCTCGGGCTCGGACTCGACGTTGAAGCAGTGGATGCCGGTATCGACGGCGAAGGCGATCTCGCGCGCCGTCTTGCCGACGCCGGCAAAGACGATCCTCTCCGGCGGCGCTCCGGCGGCGAGCGCCCGGCGAAGCTCTCCCTCGGAGACCACGTCGAGGCCGGCGCCCTCCTCGACGAAGGTGCGGATCACCGCCTGGTTCGAATTCGCCTTCATCGCGTAGCAGATCAGCGTGTCGAGGCCGGCGAGCGCGTCGCGGAACACGCGATAGTGACGAACGAGCGTGGCGTTCGCGTAGCAATAGAACGGCGTCCCGACTGCCGCGGCGATCTCGGGCAGGGGCACGTCCTCGGCGTGGAGCACGCCGGCGCGATATTCGAAATGGTTCACGAGCTTGGACGGATGACTACTTGATCAGGAAATCGAGGGCAAACGGCCGGTCGGGCTTATTGTTGGCCGGTTTCGCCTGGTCCTGCGTGGTACCGTCGGCGGCGGCCGGGGGCGGCGTCACCTTGGCGCTCGGCGGCGGCTCGAGGGCGCCCTTGCGGCCACAGGCGGAAAGGCCGACGGCCGAAATCAAGACGGCGGCCAAGGCGGCCTGAAACACCATCCGACGGTCACTGAGCGCCACGGCCGAATTCCCCCCTTTGCCCCGAAAACAGCCTTCATCACGATGCGGCACCGGTCTATCATAAACAAATCGGCGGCGCATGCATCACTTGAAGTGCCCCCGCCAGCAAGGTCCATGCGGCCTTTTGCGGTGCACTTCCACCTGCCGCGCGACCGGCTATGCTCGACGCTGATGAGTGCGAAAACCGTCCTTCTCTACGACTATCCGACGTCGATCTGCTGCCAGATGACGCGGCTCACTCTGGTCGAGAAGGGAGTGCCCTACACGCGGCGGACCGTCGATATCATGGACCGCGCCGAGCAGTTCGAGCCCTGGTACACGGCGCTCAACCCGCGGGCGGTGGTGCCGACGCTGGCGATCGGCGACGAGATCGTCACCGACACGCTACGGATCGTCCCTCGCATCGATGCCGAGTTCGACGGTCCCGCCCTGACCCCGGCCGACGGCCAGGCCGCCGCGGCGATGACGGCGACGATGCGCGACGTCATGAGCCTGCACTACGGCGTCCTCCTCTACGCCCGCCGGCTCGACGTCGACGGGCGATCGCCGATCGTCATCGACCGCGGACGCTTCCTCCGCGCCGAGCGCGAGCGATATCCCGAACGCGCCGAAGCCCTCGACCGGCGCATCGCCGGCAACGAGCGGCTGCAGAAGATATTGGCCAATTCAGCCGAGGTGGACCGGCACGTGGGAGAGGCGAAGGCGCTGGTCGGTCGTCTCGACCGCACGCTCGCCGAGTCTGAATTCGTCGCCGGCGACAGCTACACGCTCGCCGATACCTTCGCCGCCGCCGCGCTCGCCCGCTTCCGCCTGCACGGCTACGAGAGTTGGTGGTCGGACGGCGAAAACCCCCACGTCGCCGCCTACTACGCGCGCATGCAAGCGCGCCCGAGCTGGGCGGAGGCCGGCGTCGTCGACAGCGGCGACGAACGCAGCATTTGATGCTTCACCGATGTCTCCGCGGCACTGACGGCCAATGCTGCTGCGTTCTTCGAGGGCCGGCTCGCCCCGGCCTCCTCAGGAGGGCGAAGTAGGCGTTTCCCTCGGCGCGCCCCTCTGCCGCGGCTGACCTGCAGTCGGGCAGCCCGGATTGCGTTTAGCCGCCCGTCTCCTTCCTGAGCCGCGTCAACCAGCGGCGCGCCTGTCTGCGCACGTTGACCGGAGCGGTGCCGCCGAAGCTGACCCGGCTCGCCACGGACTGGCTGACGCCGAGCACCGAGTAGACCTCCGCGGTGATCCGCGGTTCGATCGAGCGGAGTTCTTCCAGCGTCAGCCGGTGGAGTGGCCGATTCCTCTCCTCGGCCAGCCGCACGGCCCGGCCGGTGACGGCGTGAGCCTCGCGAAACGGCATGTCGAGCTTCTGCACCAGCCAGTCGGCGAGATCGGTGGCGGTGGAATAGGCGGCGCCGGCGGCCTTGCGCATCGCCGCCTTGTCCACCGCCATGTCGCGGACCATGCCGGCCGTCGCCGCGATCGACAGGCCGAGCGTCTCCAGCCCGTCGAAGGCCGGCTCCTTGTCCTCCTGCATGTCCTTCTGATAGGCGAGCGGCAGCCCTTTGAGGACGATGAGGAGCGTGTTCAGCGCCCCGACGATCCGGCCGGTCTTGGCGCGGACCAGTTCCGCCGCGTCGGGATTGCGCTTCTGCGGCATGATCGACGAGCCGGTGGTGAAGCGGTCGGAAAGCCGGATGAGGCCGAAGCCGGAAGACGACCAAATGACGATCTCCTCGGCGAAGCGCGACAGGTGGACCGCGGTGAGGCTCGCCGCCGCGAGCGGCTCGACGACGAAGTCGCGATCCGACACCGCGTCGAGCGAATTGGCGGTCGGACGGTCGAAGCCGAGTTCGGCGGCGGTCCGCTCGCGGTCGATCGGGAAGGAGGTGCCGGCAAGCGCTGCCGATCCGAGCGGCGATTCGTTCAGCCGCCGTCGGGCGTCGGCAAAGCGGCCGCGGTCCCGCCCGATCATCTCGACATAGGCGAGAAGGTGGTGTCCGAAGGTCACCGGCTGCGCCGTCTGCAGATGCGTGAAGCCCGGCATGACGGTCGCCGCGTGATCGACCGCCTTTTCGGCAAGCGCCAGCTGCAGGTCGCGCAGCCCCGCATCGACCGCATCGATGGCGTCGCGCACCCACAGCCTGAGGTCGGTCGCCACCTGATCGTTGCGCGAGCGGGCGGTGTGCAGCCGGCCGCCAGCCGGGCCGATCAGCTCGATCAGCCGCGCCTCGACGTGGCTGTGCACGTCCTCGAGCGCCCGCGAAAACGTGAACGTTCCCGCCTCGAATTCTCGCAGGATCGTGTCTAGACCGGCGAGGATCTTTTCGCCATCGTCCGCCGCAATGATGCCACAGCCGGCGAGCATGCGGGCCTGGGCCTTCGATGCCGCGATATCGTGAGCGAAGAGCTTGCGGTCGAAGTCGATCGACGCGTTGATCTCTTCCATGACGGCGTCGGGGCCTTGGGCGAAGCGCCCGCCCCACATGCGGCTGCTCATGATCGCTCCGGAGTGAAGAATCGTATGGCTGACCAGTCCCCCCGGCGACGAACCGCCATCCTGATCGCCGCCGCCGCCCTGGCCGGGATCGTTGCCGGAGCCATCGCGGTATATGTCATGCAGTTGGGGGATGGCAACGGTGCGGCGGCAACCGCCGATAGCGGCCAAACCGTCGATTGCGGCGACGCGCTGGCCGCCGCAAAGCGCGTCGCTCCGCTCGCCAAAGGCGAGGTCGCGGCCTTCAGCGTCGCCTCTGCCGCGGACCCGCTCGCCGATCTTGCCTTCCAGGGACCGGACGGAACCAAGCTGACCCTTGCCGCCCTCGGCGGCAAGACCACGCTGGTCAATCTGTGGGCCACCTGGTGCGTGCCCTGCCGCGCCGAGATGCCGGCGCTCGACCGCCTCGAGGCCGATCTCGGCGGCGACGATTTCCAGGTCGTGCCGATCAACATCGACCTCAACGCCGAGGAGCGTGCCCGCGCCTTCTTCGACGAGGTCGGGGTGAAGAACCTCGTCTTCTACTCCGACCCCTCCACCGGCGTCTTTCGCGAACTGAAGAAGCGCGGCCTCGCCCTCGGCCTGCCGACAACCTTGCTGGTCGACCCCAAGGGGTGCCGGGTCGGCGCCATCCAGGGGCCGGCCAAGTGGGACTCCGACGACGCCAAGGCGCTGATCACCGCGGCCATCGGCAGCTAGAGAAATTTCCGGAAAGATGTATGCACCTTCCGCCCGGAAATTGCGGAGAATCAATTAGTTAGGGCAAAGGCCGATTCGATCCGAACGGACTTGATAGGGCGGGTTCAGGCGGCCTGCCCAGCCAGTGCGGCGCCGCCGCTTTCGCCGGTGCCGTCATCTTCGCCCGCCACCACGATCTGGTCGCGGCCTTCCGCTTTCGCGCGATAGAGCGCCTCGTCGGCGGATGCGTAGATGTCGTCAAGGGTGCATCGGCTGTGCCGTTCGACGCATGCGATGCCGCCGCTCAGCGTCGGCGCGACGGCTTCCGTTCCGACCTCGCGGCAAGCCTCGGCGAAGGCGTGTCGGATTCGCTCCGCCACGATCTCGGCGGCTCTCGCCGTCGAGCGCGGCAAGATGACGGCGAACTCTTCGCCGCCCATCCGACCGACGATGTCGGTTTCCCGCAGCACGCTGCGGGTGGCTTGGCCGAAGCGTTCCAATACGCGGTCGCCCATCGCGTGCCCGAAATCGTCATTGATCGATTTGAAACGATCGAGATCGAAGACGATCAGTGACAATGGCTCGCCGGTGCCGGCGCTCCGTGCGAGGAGAGCGTCGGCGCTTTCGAGGAAGGCGCGGCGATTGGCGACGCCGGTCAGCGGATCGATGCGGGCCGCCGTCTTATGCTCGATCTCGCGCTGCTCCTTGACCATGGCCACGGCAAAGATGGCGGTGCCGATGACGAAGGCGAGGGTCTCGAAATGGATCAGCCCGAACCAGCTGCCGAGCGTCGGCGGGTTGGTGGGCGCCAGCCTGCCGAGGCCGGCCAGCACCGCGCCGATGGCGAAGAACGAACCATGCAGCGAGAGAAGCACGATCAGCGGCCAGCGGGTCTGGAGGCCGCGCATCTTGCCCAGCCAGAACTCCGCCGCGGCAGCCAGAAGGTAGACGGAGATGACGCCGAGATTGAGCGCCATCTGAGCTTCGGCCGAAACCCGGAAGATCGCAAAGAAGGCGATCAGCCAGATGATGGCGCCCGCCGCGACGATGGCGGGGCTCGGCCTGCGGTCATTGCAGGCGACTGCGGCCGCCCAGATCATCGCCGGGCTGAGATTGAGGAACACGATGCCGAGGACCACCGACGGAAGCCCGAATGCGGCGCCCGAAGAGGACAGCAGCGGCACGCCGACGGCCAGCGCAAGGTCCGCCCCCGCCCACCATAGCGGCGCCTTGGATTCCCGGTTCTGCAGCCATGCGAAAAGCAGGAACGCGCCGCTGACCGCAGCGACAAAGCTCGCCGCCAGCATCAATGTTGGGAGGTCGATGGCCATTTTCCCCCGGTACCCGTTTTGTCGATCGACCCGGCCGTCACGCCGGCTTTTCGTTCCTGCCGCCGACGCTAGCCGAAAAGCCCGAAGGTCGGGTTAGGCCGATCCCGAAAACCCGACAAGTCATGGCAACCAATTCTTAAATTTCGCCGCACGGCGGGCGAGCACCGTCGCCACCGTCAAGCCACCCGCTCGAGAAACGGGCCGTCGTCGCCGTTCCGTGCCGGCTTCGGCCGCTCGACGCGGTTCCGCCCATTCTGCTTAGCCTGGTAAAGACCGAGGTCGGCGGAAACCAGGATCGAATCGACGGTTGAATGCGGATGTGCGGTCGTCACCCCGGCGCTGACGGTGGCGTTTACGGCGCGCCCGTCGATGGAGCGGCCGTCCGCCTCGAAGGTCGCGCGAATTCGCTCCGCGACGACAAACGCCGCACCGAGACTGGTATCCGGCAGGATCAGGGCGAATTCCTCGCCGCCGATGCGTCCGGCGAAGTCGTTCGCGCGCAGGACCGAGCGCACCGTCTCGCCGAATCGCCTGAGCACCGCGTCGCCCACCGCGTGGCCGAAGTTGTCGTTGACCAGCTTGAAGTGATCGAGATCGAAGATGATGATCGACAACGGCAGATCGCCCTCGAGGCTCCGTTTCAGCGCCTTGCCGGCTCGGACCATGAAGGCGCCGCGGTTGGCCACACCTGTCAACGCGTCCGTTTCGGCGGCATCCTTCTGGCGGCGCTCGCCGCGTTCACGTGACAAGGCGACGATGAACACGGCCGTGCCGAGCAGATAGATGATGGAGACGAAATGGATGAGGCCGAACCAGCTCGCCAGCGGGACCGGCGCGCCGTCGGTGATCCGGCCGGTTGCCGCCTCGATCACCCCGGCAACGAAAACCGCCGCCTGTAGAAGGCAGAGCGCGACGAGCGGCCGCCGGGCCTTCAGTCCATCGGCACCTCCGCGCCAGAACTCCCAGGCCGTCGCCAGCGCGAAGGCGGCGAAGATCGACAGGGTGAGCGACATCCCCAACCCCTGGGATGACGCGACGTGTGGATCGGCGACGACAAAGACGCTGAGGGCGACGCCGGCGACCACGGGAAGCGTCGGTATGCGACGTCCGTTGAAGAGCCGCGACGACACCCAGAACAATGCCGGCGCCACATTCATGAGCGCCGCGCCGATCGGCATCAGCGCCATCGCGCCGGGCAAGATCGCAAGCGTCATCAGACCGACGCTGACGGCATAGACCACGTCGCCGGCGGCCCACCACACCAACGACCGCCCGTCGTGCCCGTGCGTCCAGGCGTAGAAGACAAAGACAGCGCTCAGGCCCGCGACAAAGCTGCCAGCGGCCATCAATGTCGGGAGGTCGAAATGCATCCCAAACTCGTATCGGAACGACCGGCGCCACATGCCCCGCCTGCCCGCAGGTTACCCGCCGGAGTGCTGACACTCCGTTATCGCCACTACCGAAAAACCTAGGGATTGTGGCGAGGTATTCTTAACCATCCCCGGCGACGCGGGGGACGCACTCCGACAATCCTGGCGCCGCCGGATCGCGATGCTTCCGTCGGCGGATGCGCCGGTCTAGCGCATTTTCAGGAAAAGTGTGCGCACTTTTCCGCCCGGAAAATGCGAAGAATCAAAGAGCTAGAGCGGAGGCCCCGATTCAATCAGAACGGACTTTGCTCTAGCGGGTGGGAACCGGCGTCTCGCCGCGATAGTCGTAAAAGCCGCGCCCGGATTTGCGCCCGAGCCAGCCCGCCTCGACGTACTTCACCAGGAGCGGGCAAGGCCGGTATTTGGAATCGGAGAGGCCCTCATAGAGGACCTGCATGATCGACAGGCAGGTGTCGAGCCCGATGAAATCGGCGAGCTGCAACGGCCCCATCGGATGATGGGCGCCGAGCCGCATCGCGGTGTCGATCGCCTCGACCGTGCCGACGCCTTCGTGCAGCGTGTAGATCGCCTCGTTGATCATCGGCAGCAGGATGCGATTGACGATGAAGCCGGGGAAATCTTCCGCCACCACGATCGTCTTGCCGAGGCGGGCGACGAATTCGCGCGCGGCGTCGAAGGTCTCCTCGTCGGTGGCGATGCCGCGGATCACCTCGACCAGCTCCATGACCGGCACCGGGTTCATGAAGTGGATGCCGATGAAGCGCTCGGGCGCCGCCGTCGTCGCGGCAAGGCGGGTGATCGACAGTGACGAGGTGTTGCTGGCGAGCATTGCCTCGGGCTTCACGACGGGCCGGAGCTTGGCAAAGATGGCGCGCTTGACGGCCTCTTCCTCGGTGGCCGACTCGATGATCAAATCGGCGGCGACAAGGGCCGCCATGTCGGGCGCCGCCGAAATCCGTTCGAGCGCCGCGCTCCGGTCGGATTCGGTGATCTTCTCGGAGGCCACCTGACGGGCCATGTTGCCGTTGATGGTGGCCAGGCTCGACTTGATCCGGTCCTCCGAAACGTCGTTGACCAGCACATCGAAGCCGGCAAGGGCGCAGACATGGGCGATGCCGCTTCCCATCTGTCCGGCGCCGATGACGCCGATCGTCCTGATCTGTTTTGCCATTTGTCCTAGCCGGTCGCACACGCCGCAATGCAGCATTCGAGCATGAAGGCGAGACTTGTCAAGGATTTCGCCGCGATGGCGTTCGAAATCACGTCGCTTCGACGCCCGGTGCTGGCCCTGAACGCCGGATGCACCTCTCTCAGAGGGCCTTGTCGAGCGCCGGCAGGATCTCGAAGACGTCGCCGACGAGCCCATAGTCGGCGACCTGGAAGATCGGCGCCTCCGGATCCTTGTTGATGGCGACGATGACCTTGGACTCCTTCATGCCGGCAAGGTGCTGGATGGCGCCCGAGATGCCGCAGGCGATGTAGAGGTCGGGGGCGACGACCTTGCCGGTCTGGCCGACCTGGAGGTCGTTGGCGGCGTAGCCGGCGTCGACGGCGGCGCGTGAGGCACCGATCGCCGCGCCGAGCTTGTCGGCGACCGGCTCGAGGTATTTGCGGAAGTTCTCGGCCGACTGGAAGGCCCTGCCGCCGGAGACGATCACCCTGGCGGTGGTCAGCTCCGGACGCTCCAGTTCCGGTATCGCGGCGGCAACGAACGACGAGCCGCCCTCCGACGCTGCCGGCGCCCCGATCGTCTCGACCGGCGCGGCAACGCTCCCGTCGGCAGCCGGCTTGAAGGCCGAGCCGCGGACGGTGATCACCTTCTTGGTGTCGCCGGTCTGCACCGTCTCGATGGCGTTGCCGGCATAGATCGGCCGCTCGAAGGTGTCGGGCGCCACGACCCTGATGATGTCGGAGACCTGGGCGACGTCGAGGAGCGCGGCAACCCGCGGCATGACATTCTTGCCGAAGGTCGTCGCCGGCGCGATCACCGCGTCGTAGGAAGCGGCAAGCGAGACGATCAGCGCGGCGAGCGGCTCGGCAAGCTGATGGGCAAGCGAATCGGCATCGGCGGCAAGCACCTTGGCGACACCGGCAAGCCGCGCCGCCGCATCGGCGGCCTGAGCGCAGTCCTTGCCGGCGACGAGGACATGGACATCGCCGCCGAGTTCCAGCGCCGCCGTCAGCGTCCGGGCCGTCGCTTCCTTGAGGCCCGCGTTGTCGTGCTCGGCAACGAGGAGCGTCGTCATAGCACCCCCGCCTCGTTCCTCAGTCTGTCGACCAGTTCCGCGGCGGAAGCGAGCTTGACGCCGGCACGTCGCGCCGGCGGCGCCTCGACCTTCAAGACCTTCAGCCGCGGCGTCAGGTCGACGCCGAGGTCGGCGGGAGTCTTCTCGTCGATCGGCTTCTTCTTGGCCTTCATGATGTTGGGGAGCGAGGCGTAGCGCGGCTCGTTGAGGCGGAGGTCGGTGGTGACGACCGCCGGCAGCTGGAGCCGCACCGTCTCAAGCCCGCCGTCGACCTCGCGGGTGACGGTCGCCGCCTCGCCGTCGATCGCGAGCTTCGAGGCGAAGGTGCCCTGCGGCCAGCCGAGGAGCGCGGCAAGCATCTGGCCGGTCTGGTTGCAATCGTCGTCGATCGCCTGCTTGCCGAGGATCACCAGGCCCGGCGCCTCTTCGGCAACGATCGCCCTCAGCGCCTTGGCGACGCCGAGCGGCTCGGTGGGCTGGTCGGTCTTCACCAGGATGCCGCGGTCGGCCCCCATGGCGAGGCCGGTGCGGATGGTGTCGGCCGCCGCCGCCGAGCCGATCGACACCAGGACCACCTCCTCGGCCTGGCCGGCTTCCTTCAGCCTCAGCGCCTCCTCGACGGCGATCTCGTCGAACGGGTTCATCGCCATCTTGACGTTGGCGAGGTCCACCCCGGTGCCGTCGGGCTTGACCCGGACCTTGACGTTGAAATCGACGACCCGCTTGACGGGCACAAGGATCTTCATGTCGCGGGAGCTTCCAGAATCCGCCGCTTTGGGGAGCGGCTGCGGACCCTACCGGCGTCACCTACCATCGTCAATGTCGGGGCCCGGCGGCGGCGCGGGAAGCGCCGGCGCCCGGCCGAAGAGCGGCACCCCGCGGCGCCGCATGACCAGCGTCAGCACGGCGCCGGTGATCAGTCCGCCGACATGCGCCCACCAGGCAACGTCATCGCCCGGCTGGGCGACCAGCACCGAATAGAACTGGAACAGGACCCAGAAGCCGAGCACCCACACGGCGCCGAGCCGGAGCGGGATGCGGCCGAGCGCCAGCACCCACACTTTCTGTCGCGGGTGGAGCATCAGATAAGCCGCCACCACACCGGCCACCGCGCCGGACGCGCCGATCACCGCCGCTTCGCTCGCCGGATCGTTGAGCACATAGGCCCACCCCGCCCCGACCGCGCAAAGCCCGTAGAACAGCACGAAGCGGGCATGGCCGAAGTCGTCCTCGACATTGTCGGCGAACACCCACAGGAAGACCATGTTGCCGAGAAGATGCCACAGGTCGCCGTGCAGGAACGAGTAGGTGAGGATGGTCAGCCAGTGCGGCACCACCGCCAGACCAGCCGGTAGAGCGACGTAGCCGTTGAACACCGCCGGCACCAGACCGAGCGAGAGGACCGAGCCCTCCTTGACCCCGTCGACGCCGCCGGCCTCGACCAGGAAATAGACGATCACGTTCAGCGCGATCAGCGTCCAGGTGGCGTAGGGACGGCTGATATAGCGGAGCGGCCTGCCGTCGTGGACTGGTAAGATCGACAAGCCCCCCCTCCCGCGTCAGCGGTTCTCCCCGGGCACCCAGAGCACGTCGCTCGCCCCATCGTCATTGGCGACGCGCGCGGCGACGAACAGAAAGTCCGACAGCCGGTTGACGAAAGTCAGCGCGGCCGGGTTGAGCGGCTCGCGCGAATTGAGGTCGACCATGACCCGCTCGGCCCGTCGGGCGACGGTGCGGGCGAGATGCAAGGCCGCCGCGAACGGCGTTCCGCCGGGCAGGATGAAGGAGGTGAGCGGCGCGAGATCGGCGTTCATGGCGTCGATCTCGGCCTCGAGACGGGCAACCTGGGCTTCGACGATGCGCAGGCGCTCGCGCTTGCGCGGACCGCCGTCGGGAACCGCAAGGTCGGCGCCGAGATCGAAGAGATCGTTCTGGATGCGGGCGAGCATTTGATCGAGGTCGCCGCCCCCCGCCGCCACGCGGGCAAGGCCGATCGTCGCGTTCAACTCGTCGATCGTGCCGATGGCCTCGAAGCGCGGATCGGATTTCGACCGCCGCTCGCCGCTGCCCAGCGCCGAGGTGCCGGCGTCGCCGGTGCGGGTGTAGATCCTGTTGAGGACGACCATGGGCCTGCCCGTTTCACTTGGAGGAGAAGTAGAGCGCCGTCATCATGATCACGATGGCGACGAACTGCAGGATCACCCGCCAGCGCATGAAGAGTTGCGAGCGGTTGCCGGAGTTGCCGCGCACCATGTTGATGATGCCGAGCGCCAGCACGATGACCACCGCGGCGAGGGCGACGAAGGTCGCGCCGTGAAGAACGGTTTCCATCAACGCCGCCCGTCGAGCGCCGGGGCGGTGCGGCGATCGTCTTCGATCCGCATGCCGTCCATATAGAAGCTTCTCGCCGACCGAGCCAATGGCGAAGCGCCGCGACGGCGCCGGACCGGCGGACTTGCCGCAGGCCGCCGGCCGGAGCAAGCTTCGGTTGCGGCGAGACTTGGGGGGCGGGGCATATGCGGGGACTCTCGGGAAGACGCGTCCTGGTGACCGGCGGCGCGACGGGGATCGGGCGAGCGACGGCGCTTCGCTTCGCCGAGGAAGGGGCGAGCGTCGCCGTCAACTACATCGGCGACTCGGAGCCGGCGGAAGCGCTGGTCGAGGACCTGGCCGGACTGTGCCCGGAGGGCGAGCACCTGCTCGCGCCGGCCGACATTTCAGACGAGGACGCCGTCGATTCCCTGTTCGCCGGCGTGGTGCAGGCCTTCGGCGGCCTCGACGTGCTGGTCGGCAATGCCGGGATCAAGGCGGTGCATCAGCCCCACGAGGTGCTGATGGAGGACTACGACCGGGTCATGGCGGTCAATCTCCGCGGCGCCTTCCTTACCGCCCAGGCGGCGGTCCAGCATTTCCTCGACACCGGCCATCCCGGCGTCATCGTCATGACCACGTCGATCCAGGCGCACTTTCCCGTCGAGGAGGTCGCCGTCGCCTATGTCATGTCGAAATCCGGCCTGACCGGCATGATCAAGGCGCTGGCGCTCCGCTATGCCCGCGACGGCATCCGCGTCAACGCCGTCGGCCCCGGCGCCACCCGCACGCCGATGAACGCCTACTTCGAGACCGACCCGTCGATCGAGGCGGCAGTGGTGCGGATGATCCCGGCCGGGCGGATCGCCGAGGCGGAAGAGATCGCCGCGGTAATCGCCTTCCTTGCCTCGGACGATGCCTCCTACATCCACGGCCAGACGATTCTGGTCGACGGCGGCATGGGGATCGGCCGGAGCGGGTAGCTGGAGCAAGGTCCGTTCTGACTGGATCGGGAGCCTTTGCTCCAGCTCTTTGATTTTTCGCATTTTCCGGACGGAAAAGTGCGCACACTTTTCCTGAAAATGCTCAGGCGGCGCGGCTGCGGCTGCCCGCCGCCATCGCGGCGATGGACAGCATCGCCTGGCCGACGACCTCGGCCGAGATCGCGCCGTTGAGCCGGCTGTCGACGATCGCCCGGTTGAGGATGGCGAGCGCCCGCTCGATCCGCGGCAGCGACCACATCGAGAGCTGGCGGGTAACCAGCGGCTGCCGGCGGGAGAATATCTGCGGCCCGAGCGCGCGCTCGGCGGGCGTCCCCTCGTCGACCAGCCCACGGGCGCGGTGGAGCATGTCGAAATGGCGGAGCGCCGCCCCGGCGACGACGACATCGCCGGTGCCGGCGGCCACGAGTCGACGGAAGAGACGGGAGAACGCCGACGCGTCGCCGAGGGCCGCGGCATCGACCGCCTCGTCGATGGCGAAGGCCGACGCGTCGCCGACCACGGCGCGGACATCCTCCACGGTGATCTCGCCGGCCCCGGCCGCATAGAGGCAGAGCTTGGCGATCTCGGAGCGGCTGGCAAGGCGGTCGCCGCCGATCAGCTCCTTCAGCGCCGCCCGCGCATCGGCGGCGATGGTTAGGCCGGCCGCCTTCGCCTCCTGATCGATGATCCTGTCGAGGGCACGGGCATCGTCGGCGTAGCAGGCGATCGCCGCGGCGTTCCTGGCCGGGCCGAACAGCTTGCGGAGCGGCGCCGTCTTGCGCAGTTCGCCCGCCGTGACCACCACATAGGCGTCTTGCGGCGGCGCCGCGAGAAGCGGCTCCAGGGCAGGAATGATCGACCAGTTGCCCGACACGCGGACGTTGATGCACCGCTGGCCGCCGAACATCGGAATCGCGTAGGCCTCGTCGGCGAGGCGCCTCGGATCGGCGGCGAGTTCGGAGGATTCGAGCCGCACCTGAGCGAGCGGATCGGCGGCCTCGCCGCCGACGGCCGCGGCAAAGGCGGCGGCCCGCTCGCTGACCAGGCCGCTGTCATTGCCGAAGATGAGGATGAGCCGGATCGCGGGATCCGGCCGCGCCAGGAAGCGGTCAGCCTCGGCGGGTCTGATCTCGACCACGCCGCCTCCGCCTCAGGCTCCCTTGGCGATCACCACCGCCACGCGCGTCGCGATTTCGTCGGCGACCGAGTTCGCAGCCCGATTTTCCGCGTCGATCTTGGCCCGCGTATTGGCGAAGGCCTGGTTGACCCGGTTGTAGGAAGCCGAGGACCGCGCGGTGCCACGCGCCACCTGCTCGCCGGTGTCGATCTTGGTGACCTCGTAGGTGGCCGCCACCTGGACCGAATAGGCGAGCGAGGAATCGATATCGGTGATGCCGAAACCGATTTCCCGCGACGTCACCGTCAGCTTCATCCGGTAGATTGGGTCGGTGATCGGCTTGCCGCCCGCCATCTGGAAAATGACGTTGTTGCGGACCTGCTGGGACACGCGATCGTCGACCGGGTCGACCGCGATCTTGGTCAGCGCCGCTTGCACCTGCCCGCCGCCGGCGGCCGGGCCGTAGAGCGGCTGGACCGTGCAGGCGGCAAGCGCCCACGCCGCCAGGGCGAAAAGGAAGCCCCTCGTGCCGGCGCGGCGCGACACAAGGCTGCCGTGATCAGACGACGACATTGACGATCCTCTTCGGTACGACGACGATCTTTTTAGGATCATTCCCCCCAAGCGCCCGGACGACGAAATCGAGCGCCAAAGTAGCCCGCTCCACGTCAGCTTGTGACGCGTCCGCGGCAATTGTCAATTCACCCCGTTTCTTCCCGTTCACCTGCACCGGCAAGATTATCACGTCCTCGACGAGAAGCGAGTGGTCGAATTGCGGCCACGGGCTGGTGGCGACCAGGTCGCGGTGGCCGAGCGCCGCCCAGCATTCCTCGGCAAGATGCGGCATCATCGGCGCCATCATCTGGACGACAAGGTCGAGCCCCTCGCCTAACGCCCTGTCCAGCAAGGGATCTTCGCCGCCGGCCGTGGCCGACGCAGCACCGATGGCGTTGACCAGTTCGTAGATGCGGGCGACGGCGACATTGAAGCGGAGCGCCCCGATATTCTCGCCGACCGCGGCGAGCGCCTTGTGCGCCGCCTTGCGGAGCGCGTCGGCCGCCGCGCTTTCGCCCGCCGGCATCGGCGAATCGGTCTTGGGCAGTCGCGGCGCCGTCTTAGAGACCAGCCGCCAGACACGCTGGAGGAAACGATAGGCCCCCGCGACGCTCTCCTCGGTCCAGATGACATCGCGATCGGGAGGCGAATCGGACAGCATGAACCAGCGGGCGGTGTCGGCGCCGTAGCTCTCCATGATGTCGCTCGGATCGACCGTGTTGCGGCGCGACTTCGACATCTTCTCGATCGGGCCGATCTCGACCTCCTCGTCGGTTGCCAGCAGCGTGGCGCGGCGCCGGCCGTCGCGCTCCTCGACCTTGACCTCGGCCGGCGCGATCCACCGGCCGTTCTGGCCGTCGCCGAGACGGTAGGTCTCGTGCACCACCATGCCCTGGGTGAACAGGCCGGCAAACGGTTCGTCCAGGTCGAGATGCTTGGTCACCTTCATCGCCCGGGTGAAGAAGCGGGAATAGAGAAGGTGGAGAATGGCGTGCTCGATGCCGCCGATATACTGGTCGACCGGCAGCCAGTGATTGGCCGCCTGCCGCTCGGTCGGCGTCGCGGCGTGCGGCGCGGTGAAGCGGGCGAAGTACCAGGACGAATCGACGAAGGTGTCCATGGTGTCGGTTTCGCGGACCGCCTCGCCGCCGCACTTCGGACAGGCGACGTGCTTCCACGTCGGATGGTGGTCGAGCGGGTTGCCCGGCCGGTCGAAGGAAACGTCGTCCGGCAGCTTGACCGGCAGGTCGGCGTCGGGCACCGGGACGATGCCGCAATGCGGGCAGTGGATCACCGGAATCGGACAGCCCCAGTAGCGCTGGCGCGAGATGCCCCAGTCGCGCAGGCGGTAGTTCACCTCGCGAACGCCCTGCGGCTTGCCGTGGAGGGTCATTGCTTCCAGGCGCTCCGCCATCGCCTCCTTGGCCTCGGGGACGCGAAGCCCGTCGAGGAAATCGGAATTGATCAGCTGGCCGTCGCCGGTATAGGCCTCCTCGCCGGTCTCGAACTGCTCGATCCACGCGGCGTAGTCGGCGCCGCTGTCGAAAATGTCGAGCGGCGCCACCACCGGCTTGATCGGCAGGTGGTACTTCCTGGCGAAGTCGAAATCGCGCTGGTCATGGGCCGGGCAGCCGAAGATCGCCCCGGTGCCGTAGTCCATCAGCACGAAATTGGCGACATAGACCGGCAGGTCGAGGTCGGGCACGAACGGATGCTTGACCCTCAGTCCGGTGTCGTAGCCACGCTTCTCGGCGGTTTCCAGCGCTTCTTCGCTGGTGCCGGCGCGCTGACACTCGGCGATGAAGGCGGCGAGGTCCGGATCGTCGGCGGCGAGCGCCTGTGCCAATGGGTGATTGGGCGACAGCGCCCCGAAGCTGGCGCCGAACAGCGTGTCGTGACGGGTGGTAAACACCTCGATGTCGTCGAAGCCTTCCGGCGGGGTACCGTCGAAGGCGAAGCGGACGCGCATGCCCTCCGATCTGCCGATCCAGTTCCGCTGCATGGTGCGGACCTTCTCCGGCCAGCGATCAAGGGTATCGAGGGCGGCGAGGAGATCGTCGGTAAAGGCGGTGATCCGGAAGAACCACTGTGTGAGGTCGCGCTGCTCGACCGGCGCGCCGGAGCGCCAGCCGCGCCCGTCGATCACCTGCTCGTTGGCAAGCACGGTCTGGTCGACCGGGTCCCAGTTGACCCGTGACTTGCGGCGATAGGCGAGGCCGGCCTTGTAAAGGTCGACGAACAGCTTCTGCTGCTGGGCGTAGTAGTCGACGTCGCAGGTGGCGAATTCGCGGCTCCAGTCGAGCGACAGGCCCATCATCTTGAGCTGTTCGCGCATCGCCGTGATGTTGTCGTAGGTCCATTGCCGCGGATTGATGCGGTTCTGGATGGCGGCGTTTTCCGCCGGCAGGCCGAAGGCGTCCCAGCCCATCGGGTGGAGGACATTGTGGCCGGTGGCGCGCATGTAGCGCGCGACCACGTCGCCCATGGCGTAGTTGCGCACATGGCCCATGTGAATGCGCCCCGAGGGATAGGGGAACATTTCCAGCACGTAGTATTTCGGCCGCGGATCGTCGTTGTCCGTCGCGAAGATGCCGCGCTCCGCCCACACGGACTGCCAGCGCGCCTCGGCCTCTTTCGGATTGTATCGTTCGGTCGCCATTGCCGGAAAACGGGTCGAAAACCTGTCGAACGCGACGGTCCTGGCCCGCGCGCGCCGGACCTTCACCAGAATCGCCCGCATGGGTCAACCGGAAAGCCGATCGCGACAGGCTCTGCCCCGATCGGCCCAAACGGCGTAAGCTTAAGCGCACGGGCGCCATGCACCGGAGGGAGGAGTGATGTCCGACCATGACTCGGCCAAGATCCAGGAGATCCACCGCGAACTCCACAGTCACCTGCCGCCGGAACCGGCGCTCAGGGTCAAGGCGCTGGAGAGCCTGCTGGTCGAGAAGGGGATGCTCGACCCGGCGACGGTCGATGCCTGGATCGAGGTCTTCACCGAAGAGATCGGCCCGAAACGCGGTGCCGCCGTGGTCGCCAAGGCATGGACCGACCCCGCCTTCAAGGCGCGGCTCCTCGCCGACGGCACCGCGGCGATCACCGAACTCGGCTTCCAGGGGTGGGCCGGCGGGCATCTCAACGTCGTCGAGAATACCCCTTCGGTCCATAATCTCGTCGTCTGCACGCTCTGCTCCTGCTACCCGCACTCCGTCCTCGGCATTCCGCCGAACTGGTACAAGACGGCCGCCTACCGGGCCCGCGCCGTCCGCGATCCGCGCGGTGTTCTTGCCGAGTTCGGCGAAGAGGTGCCGGAGGACGTGGAGATCCGGGTCTGGGACTCGACCTCGGAGCTTCGCTACCTGGTACTGCCGGAACGCCCGCCCGGCACCGAGGACTGGGACGAGGCGGCGCTCGCCGGTCTGGTGACGCGGAACGCCATGATCGGCACCGCCCGCGACCTCGCGCCGCGCCCGAAGGGAGCGGGGTGATGGACGGCATCCACGACCTCGGCGGCAAGCAGGGCTTCGGCCCGATCGACGTTGGCGAGCCGGAGGAGCCGTTCCACGCGGCGTGGGAGGCGCGGCTTCTCGGCATCGTGCGGGCGATGACCCGCGCTGCCCCATGGAGCATCGATTGGTTCCGCCACGTCCGCGAGCTGATCGAGCCGGTCGACTATCTGACCCGCCCTTACTACGACCAGTGGCTGCAGACTTATGGCGCCATGATGGTCAATTCGGGCGTCGCGACGGTCGACGAGCTGGCAACCGGCAAATCGACGGCGATGATCCCCGGCCTCCCACCGCCGACACCGCCGTCCGCCGTCGCCGGCCTGACGCGAAACACCGTCTGCTTCGACCGCCCCTCCCAAGCGCCGGCGCGTTTTGCCGTCGGCGATGCCGTGCGCGCCCGGCTCGATGCTTCCTCCGGCCATACGCGGCTGCCGCAATACGCTCGCGGGCGGCGAGGAGAAGTCTCGGCGTATCACGGGGCCCACGTTTTCCCCGATGCCAGCGCCCGCGGCGAGGAGCGGGCGGAGCCGCTCTACGCGGTCGCCTTCGCCGCAACGGAGTTGTGGCCGGAGGCCACCGCCGCGCGGGATCGCGTCTATCTGGATCTCTGGGAGAGCTACCTTGAACCGGCCTGAACCGCCGGCGATCCTGCCGCGCGAAGGTGAATCGGACGGGCCGCTCTTCGCCGAACCCTGGCATGCGGAAATCCTGGCGATCGTTCACGGCCTGAACGTCGCCGGCCTGTTCTCGCCGGACGACTGGGCGACCGCCCTCGGCGCCGCGCTCCGCCAGGCGGAGGCGCGCGGCGCGCCGGACGATCAGCAGACCTACTACGCCGCCGCGCTCGTTGCGCTCGAGCGGCTAGTGGCCGAGCGCTCGCCGGCGACCGGCACGGCGCTGGAGCCGCGCGTCGAGGCATGGCGACGGGCCTATCTCAGGACGCCGCACGGGCAGCCGGTGTTGCTCGCCGCCGGCCTCGCCCCGGCGGCTGCCTCCGATCACGTCCGCGATTGATCCGGGACGGCGCGGCGCCCCGGCGGACCGCTTTACTTGTCGGGCATCTCCAGCGGCAGCGGCCGCTTCCACTCATCGCCCGAGACACCGGGAGGCGGTAGTCCCCAGGTGTTCTTGCGCGAGTCGGGACGCCCGGTGAAGAAGCGCACGATCAGCCGGTGCAGCATGTTCATGGTCGGCATCAGGCCGTGAAAGCCACCGATATCGAGCGCCAGCTTGTCGCCGATCTCCCAGTAGCCGAAATCGTCCGGCCTCACGCAAACCAGGCTTTCATATGGAAGAAACTTCGGAATCGCGCCCTCGAAGGGGACCGTGCCGTCGCCGGTCTCCCGGCGCGCGTCGACACTCTCGTCGACCCATTTGTTTCGGCGGTCTTCGGCGTGGAAGGCGAATTGCGGGCTCTTCCCGCTCTTCACCACCTGCAGCTTGACGCGGGTCGTGGCGTTGACCCCGACGACGCAGAGCCAGTCCTGGCTGGTCAGTCCGGCTGCCTCCAGATCGAGGCTGTCGAGTGTGGTGCGGTGACGCTTGGCAGCCGCAAGCATGGCCAGAAACACCTCGCCGGCGGCGGCCTGCCGCTGCGATTTCGTGCGCACGTCCGGGTCGACGCCGTGCAGACGGATGTATTCGGCGATTGTATCGACGATCGAGGGTTGCCACAGTTCCGGATTGAACAGGCTGTTCGGCAGTCCTTTGTCGACGATCAGGCCGCGGGCGAACGAGGGCACCAGATAGTAGAGGGAAGGCGTCACCCTGGCGGCCTCCCGCTCCCGCGATGAAGGTGCCGCGGCTCCGAGATCGGCCGTACCGGTCGTCACCTTGATGACCGTCTCGAAGGAGCCCTGGAACGGGCTGGCCAACGTGACGACCTTGTCGACATTGAGCGTCTTGCCGGATTTCGCCAGGCAGCCGGCAATCACCAGGCCCCCCATCGAGTGGCCCACAAGATTGACCTTGGGGTCCTTGTCGTAGCCGGCGTCGCGGTAGTGGCGGAGCAGCGCCGTGCGCTCCTTGACCTCTTCGATGAAACCGGCGAGCTCGTCCTGCACGCGTTCGAGCGGCTGGCGCCAGTCGTAGCCGAAGCTGTAGACGGGAACCGGCGCGTCTTCCGTCGGACGCAGATTGAAACGCAACTCCTCGACCAGCTCCCTATAGGCAATCTCGTACAGCTGGTCCGGGACGACACGAGCCGGTTCCGACGCCTCGAAGACACGTTGTCCCCGTCGCATCTTCCGGCGGAGGTCGTCGGGGTGCAGCGCCGCCCGGTCGTAGTCTTTCGTCAGCACCGACCATATGATTTCCGAAGGAATCGGATAGAGATCGCGGAGATACGTGGCGATGATGCCGGGGACGACGATCACGGGGTTCACGCGAGCCATCGGCCAAAGACCCTCTGTTGCTGCTCGTGAGCGGGCAGCGCGTTGACATTACCATAGGTTGCACAAAGGGACCACGTCAATCCCGATGAATCCCGGTTTGGCGGGGCGCCCGCTGAGAAGCCCCGGGCAGGAGGCGGAGCATTGAGCCACCACGACACACATCACGGACTGGCCGAGGTGCGGGCGCGGATCGCCGCCGCCGTGCGCGCGGCGGGACGGCCCGCCGGATCGGTCAGGCTGATTGCCGTGTCGAAGACCTTTGACGCCGACGCCGTCCGGCCGGTGATCGAGGCCGGCCAGCGCATCTTCGGCGAGAACCGGGTGCAGGAGGCGAAGGGCAAATGGCCGGCGCTGCGGCAGGAAACGCCGGATATCGAGCTTCACCTGATCGGGCCGCTGCAATCGAACAAGGTCCGGGACGCCGTAGCCCTCTTCGACGCCATCCACACCATCGACCGCGACAAGATCGCCGGCGCGATCGCCGAGGAAATGGCCCGCGCCGGCCGCAGCCCACGGCTCCTCGTCGAGGTCAACACCGGCGGCGAACCCCAAAAGGCCGGCGTGCCGCCACAGGAAGTGGATGCCTTCGTCGCCCGCTGCCGGGCCGTCCATGGGCTCGCCATCGACGGGCTGATGTGCGTCCCGCCCCTCGACGAGGCACCGGCGCCGCACTTTGCCCTTCTCGCCAAGATCGCCACACGGCTTGGGCTGGAATCGCTGTCGATGGGCATGAGCGCCGACTTCGAGACCGCGATTGCCTTCGGCGCCACTGACGTGCGGGTCGGCAGCGCCATCTTCGGGGCGCGATCGCCTGGCTAGCGAATATCGATCTCGGTTCGCGGCCCGGCCCGCGCGAGCAGCCGCCGCATTGCCGCCTCGGTGATCGCCACGCAGCCCGCGGTCGGCGCGAAATCGGGCGCCGCGAGGTGGAGGAAGATGGCGCTGCCGGCCCCAGGTCGTGGTCGCACCAGGTTGTAGTCGAGGACGACGACGAGGTCGTAGAGGTGGTCGTCGCGCCACAGACGTTCATGGCTTGCCGGATAGGGCAGGCGCACGGGCCGGTTGTAGCGGCGGTCGGCGGGATCGTCGCACCAGCCCGAATCCGGGCGGAGCGCCGCCACCGGCAGCCGGGTCGGCGGCCGGCGCAGTCGGTCGGGGCGGTAGAGCACCGCGACCAGCCCGAAACGGCCGGCCGGCGTCACACCGTCGCCCTCCCGCTTCATGCGGCGGATACCGCTCCGGCCGAGGGCGCAAGGCAAAGCGAGCCCCCCCGCCACCAGCATTCCGCGCGACCGGTCGGCGCCGGTCGACGCGATCAGGATACGGCGGAACCCTGAAATCGAAGCCAAAGTTGCCCGCCTCTTGCATTTGCCATGGTCGGGCGCTTCGCTTGCGCCGACATGAGGTTGAGGTCTACACCTCACTCTAGGCTGATTCCGGAGGTATTCCGCCGGTTTCGTTCCACTCCGCCGACAGGAAGAGCAGAAGCGAAGATGCCCGCGCGCAAGATTCTGGTCGTTGACGACGACGAGGTGCTCCGCGAAAGCCTTGTCGAACAGCTATCTCTCTACGAGGAGTTCGACATCGATCAGGCGGAAAACGCCGCCAAGGGTGTCCAGAACGCCCGCCAGGGGCGGGTCGACCTTGTGGTCATGGACGTCGGCCTGCCCGACATGGACGGGCGCGAAGCGGTGAAGCTTCTGCGCAAGAGCGGCTTCAAGGCGCCGGTGATCATGCTGACCGGCCAGGATTCGGAATCCGACACCATCCTCGGCCTCGAGGCCGGGGCGAACGACTACGTCACCAAGCCGTTCCGCTTCGCCGTGCTGCTTGCCCGCATCCGCGCCCAGCTCCGCCAGCACGAGCAGAGCGAGGACGCGGTGTTTGCGATCGGCCGCTACACTTTCCGGCCGAGCGCCAAGATGCTGGTCGACGAGCGCGGCCAGAAGATCCGGCTGACCGAGAAGGAAACCGCCATCCTCAAATACCTCTATCGCGCCGGCGAGAAGGTGATCGGCCGCGACGTCCTGCTGCACGAGGTGTGGGGGTATAATTCGGGGGTCACAACCCATACGCTGGAAACCCACATCTACCGGCTCCGCCAGAAGATCGAGCGCGATCCGTCCAAGGCGGAACTGCTGGTCACCGACGTCGGCGGATACAAGCTGGTGCCTTGATGGGATCCGCCGTCGGTCGACAGGCTGAAGCATGAGTCTCGACCGCGATATCGCGCTCCTGTCACGCATCCCTCTGTTCGGCGGCTTGTCGACCGAGCAGCTCCGCCTGCTCGCCTTCAGCGCGGTGCGGCTCGAACTGTCGCCGAGCCAGGTGCTCTTCCGCGAGGGCGCCGCGGCAATGTCGGGCTATGTGATTTCCTTCGGCGGGGTCGAGCTGTCGACCAATCGGAGCGGCAAGCGTCGGGTCCTGGCGACCTGTGAAGCAGGCAGCCTGATCGGCGAAACCGCGCTTTTCATCGAGACCCGCCGGCCGGCGACGGCGATGGCGATCGTCTCCTGCGAGGTGCTGGAGATCGACCGCAAGCTTATGCTGCGGATGCTCAACGAGTATCCGCACGTGGCGCTGAAGCTGAGGGCGACGCTGGCCAACCGGCTGACGGCGACGGTAGGCGAGCTCGGCCGGGTCGAGCGCATGCTCGACAATATCGACGACAGTGCGTGGCGCCGGGGCTCAGCCTGACCTGATCCGGGCAATCACCGGGACGTGATCGGAAGGACGCTTCCAGCCGCGCGCCGCGCGGATCACCTCGGCGCTTTCCAGCCGGTCGGCGAGATGCGGCGTGACCCAGACATGGTCGAGCCGCCGGCCGCGGTCCGACGCCTGCCAGTCCTGCGCGCGGTAGCTCCACCAGGTGTAGAGCTTCTGGTCCGCCGGCACGAAATGGCGGACCGCGTCAACCCAGCCGCCGGCCGAACGGACCGCCTCCAGCCGCTCGGTCTCCACCGGCGTGTGACTGACGATATTGAGAAGCTGCTTGTGCGACCACACATCGTTTTCAAGCGGCGCGACGTTGAGGTCGCCGACCAGGATGGCACGCCGATCGGTCTCCGCCCCCGTCAGCCATCCCGTCATTTCGTCGAGGAAGGCGAGCTTATGGGCGAACTTGTCGTTGACCGCGGGGTCGGGCACGTCGCCGCCGGCCGGGATGTAGAAATTGTGGATGGCGATGTCGCCCCCGCCGTCGCCGACCGTCGCCGCCGCGTGACGGGCATCGCCCTTGGCGCAGAAGCCGCGCTTCGACGTCGCGAGGAACGGCCGGCGCGACAGGATGGCGACGCCGTGATAGCCCTTCTGCCCGTTGAGCAGGACGTGCTGGTAGCCGCGCCGCTCGAACGGCTTCAGCGGAAACCGGTCATCGGGACACTTGGTCTCCTGCAGGCACAGGACATCGGGAGCGTAGCGGTCGAGGAACATGCCCACCTGACGGATCCTCAGGCGGACGGAATTGATGTTCCAGGTGGCGACGGAGAGGGTCATGCGAGGCCCCCGACAGTAGAGCAACACCGGCCGCCGCACCAAAAGAAAAGCGCCCAGTCCCGGGGGAGACTGGGCGCTTCGCGCTACTTGCGCGACGCCGAATAACACCGGCGCCGGCGGACCATCCTCGGCGAGACGGGGGGCGCTACCGAAATTAGGACGATCCGCTCTACGGATTCAGATGGGGCGGGATTTCAGCGTTTCAAGAGCCGGGGCCCTGCCCGGGTCCAAGACAGTTTTCCCAATAGTCTCAATTACCTAAGCAAAAGTCGCGCCGACATGAACTATTCGTAATAGTTTATTTTGAACAAAGCCGGGTCGACGCTCTTGCCGATGGTGATGTTGTAGACGGCGACCGAAGTGTTCAGTCCCTGCGCGTCGGTCACGATCCATTGCTTCAGTTCATAGCTGTGGCGATCGAAGATTAGCGTCAGCTTGCCGTTGACGAAATGGGAGTTCTCGACAATGACGAGCGCGATCAGATCAGGCTCCTCGCGCACCTCGCTGACGATGTCCGAAGTAAGATCGATGTTGTCGGCGATCAGGTAGCGCAGCGGCGTCTTCGACAACGGGTAATAGTCCTGCGTCGCCGTCCGCCCATCGCGCACCGCAACGTTGCGGCCGTCCGAGATGACGTCGAGCTTTGTCGGCGGGCTGTAGGTGAAACGGATCTTGCCCGGCCGCGATATGTAGAAGACGCCTTCCGACTGTTCGCCATGCGGCCCGAACTGGATGAACTGGCCCTGCATGGTCCGGAAGCTGTTGAAATATTGGTTGATGTTCGAGAGCGTGTCGCCCTTGCTGGGGGGCCGCCGAAGCACCGCGGCGGTCTCCGCCCTGGCTGCTGGCTCGGCGGACGCCGCCTGCGGCGCGTGGGTCGGTCGCGGCCGCGGAACGGGCACCGGATCGACCGGCGCCCCGGCGACGGCGCCGAGGTCGGCGATGACCAGGATGGCGGCGCCGGCAGCGACCACGAGCAGCAGACATCGCAATCCGCTCACCGAGCGATGGACCACTTTCGCCGCAGTCACGAAGTTCCCTCCATCGAGTTGCCGGACGCAAGCTCCTCAACATGCCGGCTCCAGCCGCGGCCCGCAGCCTAGCGGCCTATGTGGCGAATTGGCGGCGCAGGACCTGCGATTCGGCCGCAGCACTCTAGCGGAAGCTTTGAGCGTCGTCCTCGCCGACGAAGATCTCGCGTTTGCCGGCGTGATTGGCCGGCCCCACCACACCCTCCTGCTCCATCCGCTCGATGATCGAGGCGGCGCGATTGTAGCCGATCCCCAGGCGGCGCTGGACATAGCTGGTCGAGGCCTTGCGGTCGCGGGCGACGAGGGCGACGGCACGGTCATAGAGATCGTTGGATTCCTCGTCGCCGCCGGCGATCGCCTCGTAGTTGGATGCGTCGATCTCGTCCTCCGCCGTGATGGCGTCGAGATATTCCGGCACGCCTTGCGTCTTGAGATGCGCCACCACCTCCTCGACCTCCTCGTCGCTGACGAAAGGACCGTGGACGCGCTGGATGCGGCCGCCGCCGGCCATGTACAGCATGTCGCCCATGCCGAGGAGCTGCTCGGCTCCCTGCTCGCCGAGGATGGTGCGACTGTCGATCTTCGAGGTCACCTGGAAGGAGATGCGGGTCGGAAAGTTGGCCTTGATGGTGCCGGTAATGACATCGACCGAAGGGCGCTGCGTCGCCATCACCACGTGGATGCCGGCGGCGCGAGCCATCTGGGCGAGCCGCTGGACGGCCCCTTCGATGTCCTTGCCGGCCACCATCATCAGGTCGGCCATCTCGTCGATGACGACGACGATATACGGCATCGGCTCGAACGATAATTCCTCCTGCTCGTAGATCGCCTCGCCGGTCTCGCGGTCGAAGCCGGTCTGCACGGTGCGGGTCAGCACCTCGCCCTTGGCCTCGGCTTGGGCGAGGCGAGCGTTGTAGCCGTCGATGTTCCGCACGCCGAGCTTCGACATCTTGCGATAGCGGTCCTCCATCTCCCGCACCGTCCATTTCAACGCGACGACGGCCTGCTTGGGCTCGGTGACCACCGGCGTCAGCAGGTGCGGGATTCCGTCATAGGTGGACAGCTCCAGCATCTTCGGATCGATCATGATCATCCGGCACTGGTCCGGCGCCAGCCGGAAGAGCAGGGAGAGGATCATCGCGTTGATCGACACCGACTTGCCCGAGCCGGTGGTGCCGGCGACCAGCAGATGTGGCATGCGGGCGAGATCGGCGATCACCGGCTCGCCGCCGATGGTCTTGCCGAGACAAAGGCCGAGCCGCGTCTTCGATTTCTCGAAATCCTCGGAGGCCAGCAATTCGCGGAGATAAACCGTCTCGCGGCGGGGATTGGGGAGTTCGATGCCGATGGCGTTCTTGCCCGGAATCACGGCGACCCGGCACGAGATGGCGCTCATCGAGCGGGCAATGTCGTCGGCGAGGCCGATCACCCGCGCCGATTTGATACCCGGCGCCGGCTCGAGCTCGTAGAGCGTCACCACCGGGCCGGGGCGGACGTTGATGATCTCGCCGCGGACGCCGAAATCCTCGAGCACGCCCTCGAGCAGGCGGGCGTTCTGCTCCAGCGCGCCGAGATTGACCGCGCCCTTCCGCTCGGCCGCCTTCGGCAAGGCCAGGAGGTCGAGCGGCGGCAACATGAATTCCTCGAGAGCAAGGAAGGAAGTCTGCGCCTCGCGCACGGCGCGCTTGCCGGTCTTCGGTTTCGGCGCCGGCGCCGAAACCCGCCCCGCCCGCTTCGCTTTCAGGCCTTGCTTGGCGGCAGGCGGCTCCGGCGGTTCGACCCACAGATCGTCGTCGTCGCCGCGCGGGGCGTGCCGAATGGCCGGTTCCTCGTCGTACCAACTGTCCTCCGGAAAATCCCCGTATTCGGGTGCCAGACGGAGAGCCGGGCGCGCGAGGCGGGGCCGGAGCCTGCGGCGAGCCGCGCTCCAGATCCGCAGGGCCGAATGCGCGAGCGCTCCGAACAGGACGGCACGGCGGTCGCTCCGCTCGTCGAACTCCGCTTCGAACCCCTCATAGGCGTCGGTGTCTTCCTCCTCGTCGTCCTCGTCGAACGCCTCCTCCTCGATCGCCGTCCGGGCGGCCGGACGCACGGCCGGGACCACGTTTCGGCGGCCGGCGCCGCGTCTCGGGCGAAGCGCCAGACCGGAGGCGCGCGCGACCAGGATTATCGACGCGAAGGCGAAGCCGACGCAGAGCACCACGGCGGTGACCGTCGTCGGGGGACCGCCGAAGAGAAACGCCGGCAGGTTGAGAAGCAGGTCGCCCGCCACGCCGCCGAGGCCGGTCGGCAGCGGCCAGGTGCCGAAGACCGGCAGGATCGCCAGCGCCAGGGAGGTGGAGAGCACCGAGGCGACCCAGGCGGCGAAGGTGCGCCAGCCGAAGCCGGCGGGGGCGCCGAACACCAGGCGCCACGCCCATACCACCGGCGGCAGCAGCATGACGATGCCCGCCAGACCGAAGAACTGCATCACCAGGTCGGCAACGATCGCGCCGGGCAGGCCGAGCACGTTGTGCGGCTCGCGCGACGTGGCGTGGCTGAGGCTCGGATCGTCGGCCGTCCAGGTCGCCAGACTTGCCGCCACCGCCGCAACGAGAGCGAGCAGTGCCAGGCCGAGCATGGCGCTCAGATTGCGCTTGACGATCCGACGGACCGTGCCGTCGCCGGAGATGGAAAGAGAGACCGATCTGGTCGGACGCATTGGCCGCCCCTGAACTCGACGCGTTTCATTGCGGCCGCGACCTCGGCGTCGACCGCCGGCCGGACCCCGGACGACCGCGACCGAGCCGTCAAAGGCCGGTCGCGGAGTGCCCGGAGCAAGGGGACGGTAGCCCGGCTTTGGTAAAGCCGGCATTAACCAAAACGATCCGGCCGGCATCTCTGCCGGCCGGACCGCATTGTCGGTAGATTCGGCTACTGGACGACTTCGCCGTGGAGATTGATGTCGAGACCCTCGACCTCGACCTCCTTGCTCACTCTCAGGCCGACGATCACGTCGACAACCTTGAGGATGATGAAGGTGACCACCCCCGACCAGACGATCGTCGCGATGGTGCCTTCGAACTGGATCCACACCTGGCCGGGATTGCCGTCGATGAGGCCCGAATGGCCTTCGCCGCCGACCGCCGCCACCGCAAAGACGCCGGTCAGGATCGCCCCGATGAAACCCCCGACCGCGTGAACGCCGAAGGAGTTGAGCGCGTCGTCATAGCCGAGCTTCGGCTTCAGCCACATCACCGCCCAGGCGCAGATCACGCCCGCTGCGATACCGATGACGAGGGCGCCGGTCGGGTCGACCCAGCCGGAAGCCGGCGTGATGGCAACCAGGCCGGCGACCGCGCCGGAGATGATGCCGAGGACGCTCGGCTTGCCGCGAACGATCCATTCCGAGAACATCCAGGCGAGGCCGGCGGCGGCGGTGGCGATCTGGGTGACCGCCATGGCCATGCCGGCGCGTCCGTCGGAAGCGAGCTCCGAGCCGGCGTTGAAACCGAACCAGCCGACCCACAGCAGCGAGGCACCGATCACCGACAGAACCAGGTTGTGCGGCGCCATGTTGTCGGTGCCGTAGCCGACTCGCTTGCCGATGACGAGGGCGCACACCAGGCCGGCGATTCCGGCGTTGATATGAACGACCGTGCCGCCGGCAAAGTCGAGCACGCCGAGCGTGCCGAGGAAGCCGCCGCCCCACACCCAATGGGCGATCGGGCTGTAGACGAAGATGCTCCACAGCGCCATGAACCACATCATTGCCGAGAACTTCATGCGGTCGGCAAAGCCGCCGCAGGCAAGCGCCGGGGTGATGATGGCGAAGGTCATCTGGAACATCATGAACACGGACTCGGGGATCGTGCCCGAGACCTCGTCGACAGCCATGCCGTGGAGGAAGAAGCGATCGAGGCCTCCGATATAGGCGTTCAACGATGCGCCATCGCGGAAGGCGAGCGAGTAGCCGACGATCATCCACACGACGGTGACCAGGCAGGTGATGGCGAAGCTCTGCATCACCGTGGCGAGGACGTTCTTCTTACGCACCATGCCGCCATAGAAGAGAGCCAGGCCGGGGATCGTCATCAGAAGGACGAGCGCCGTCGAGGCCAGCATCCAGGCGGTATCGCCGCTATTGATGGTCGGCGTCGCCGCATCCTGGGCGAACACCGGGGTGACGCCCGACAGCAGGATCGCGGCCGCCGTAAAGATTTGTTTTGATCGTGACATTGGACCCTTCCACGTGTCAGTCGTTGCACAGCAAATGGGCGACCGCGGCCGCCTCGTCAGGAAAGTAGCAATCAGCGTGCCACGCCGGGGGCAGGCGACCGAAGCCTCAGTCACAAGGGGTTGCAGCGGTCTTAGTCGGGGGACCGTCGCTCCGATCCTCCTGCCTGCTCAAAAAACAGGCAGGTTGTAGCGGGCCGATTGCGTCACCCTCCGCGCGACGCTGCTTGTTTGATCGGCGCCGACTGCGGAATCGAGCCGCTCTCCTGCCGGTAAAGGCGTCACGACCCCGTCATTGCATCGGAAACCGACCCCGCGTTCCGTCGAGGCGAGCCAACGCCGAGCTCAGGACCGGGCAGCGGCAAGACGCCGGCGCGGCGTCCCATAAGGGTCGCAGGTCGCAGAACCTCGACCAGGCCGAAGCGCCGCTCCCCTCCGCCGACCGCTTGAACGATCACCGAGCCGGCAAAAAGTCGCAGGCTGGCGACGCCGGCACCGAACAGAGCATTGTTCATGAACAGTCTTGTGATCAGCCCGCCAATTGGGCAGTCGGTGAAAAAAACGCCAATCTTACCCGTCTGGCGCGCATTCCAGAGCGCTGCCCTGTGCCAGCGCATAGGCCAAGGCGTCTGAATTAGGCATCTGCCTATCGTAGCAGCACGAGCGGCGCCGCTGGCGCGGCGCCGCCGAGGTCTGTTTGTCTGCCGGTCGGCGCCGTTTCTTGGCCGGGCGCCGCCAACTGTCAGGCCGTTTACAGGGCGTCCGCGTCGGTTTCGCCGGTACGGATCCGGACGGCGTGGTCGATGGTGAAGACGAAGATCTTGCCGTCACCGATCTGGCCGGTCTTCGCCGCCGTCGAGATCGTGTCGACGACCTTGTCGACCTGGTCCTCGGCAACCGCCACCTCGATTTTCAGCTTCGGCAGGAAGCTCACGGCATATTCGGTCCCGCGATAGATTTCCGTATGGCCCTTCTGGCGGCCATAGCCCTTGACCTCAGTGACTGTAAGGCCCTGGACACCGACCGTCGTGAGGGCGTCGCGCACCTCGTCGAGCTTGAATGGCTTGATGATGGCCATCACAATTTTCATTGGCGTGGTTCCCGTTTCCATCCTGCGCCCAAAGAGAGGGTCGCGAAGCCCTAGTGATCCGTGCCGCACCGGCGACGCCGCCGCCAATGTCGACTGGCCACCGACAATCAAGGTCTGTGCCAGTTGCCCCTACTGCCCCGAAAAGGCCGGTTCGGCGGCCATCACGCCGTCTCGACGGTCTGGCCGGCCAAAATTTGGGCAAAGCGCCGATCCCCGGCGAATCAGCCGTTTTCGTCGCGCACCCGGATCAGGCCTTCCTGCGCCACCGAGGCGACCAGCCGCCCGTCGCGGCTGAACAGGCTTCCCCGGTTGAAGCCGCGCGCTCCTGAGGCCGAGGGGCTGTCCTCGGCGTAGAGGAGCCAGTCGTCGGCCCGGAACGGCCGGTGGATCCACAGCGAATGATCGAGGCTCGCCACCTGCAAATCGCGGTCGAAGACGGCCCGGCCATGGGCGAACAGCGAGGTGTCGAGCAGCGTCATGTCGGAGGCGTAGGCGAGGACGCAGCGATGGATGTCCGGATCGTCGGGCAACGTGCCGGTCGCCCGGATCCACACATTCTGCGCGGGCCCGAGTTTTTCCCGGCTGACATAATGGCGAAGATCGACCGGGCGCAGCTCGATCGGCCTCTCCCGCTCCCAATAGAGGCGCACCGGCTCGGGCGCGTCCTTGAGGAACAGCGCCTTGAGGTCGGCCTCGCTCGGCAGGTCCTCGGGCGCCGGCACGTCCGGCATCGCAATCTGGTGGTCGAGGCCGGTTTCCGCGACCTGGAACGACGCCGACATCGAGAAGATCGCCTGGCCGTGCTGGATGGCGACCACCCGGCGGGTGGCGAAGCTCTTGCCGTCGCGAATGCGGTCGACCTCGTAGATGATCGGCACGGCCGGATCGCCGGGGCGCATGAAATAGCAGTGCAGCGAATGGGCGTCGCGACCCTCGACGGTGCGTGCCGCGGCGACCAGCGCCTGACCGATCACCTGGCCGCCGAACACCCGTTGCCACCCGACCTGCGGGCTGCGGCCCCGGAACAGGTTGTGTTCGAGCGGCTCGAGGTCGAGTATGGAAAGCAGCGTTTCGATCGCGCTCGGCATCTGCGCCCCCGGCTTTGCCCTGAGGGAGCTTCTTCGACCAGCCCGACGGAGACCTGTCAAGCAGACCAACGACCGGCGGTATGGCAAAAGATCAACGCACCGACACCGACGTGATCATTGCCGGCGGGGGCCATGTCGGCCTGTCGCTGGCACTGGCGCTTCGCCGCGCCCTTCCCGGGCTCGGCGTGACGCTGGTCGACGCCGCCCGGCCGGAAACCGCGGCCGGCGACACCCGTGCCTCGGCGGTCGCCGCGGCAGGACGGCGGATGCTCCTTCGCCTCGGCGTCTGGCGCGAAATGGCGGCGGACGCCCAGGCCATCGGCGAGATGGTGATCACCGACAGCCGCACCGGCGATGCCGTCCGCCCCGTCTTCCTGACCTTCGGCGGCAAGGTCGAGGACGGCCAGCCCTTCGCCCATATGGTGATGAACGTGACGATGATCGGCGCGCTGCGGCGGGCGGCCGAAGCGGCCGGGACCACCATCCTTGCGCCGGAAACCGTCAGCGATTTCACCGTCGCCGCCAACGCCGTGACCGTGCGGCTGGGAAGCGGCGCGTCACTTCGCGGCCGGCTTCTGGTCGCCGCCGACGGCGTGCGCTCGCGGCTGAGAGCGCTTGCCGGCATCGACACCGTAGGATGGTCCTATGGCCAGTCGGGGATCGTCGCCACCGTCGCCCATGAGCGGCCGCACAACGGCCGGGCGGTCGAGCATTTCCTGCCGGCCGGCCCGTTCGCCATCCTGCCGTTGCCCGGCAAACGATCGTCGCTGGTGTGGACCGAGGGACGCGAGGCCGCCGACCGGCTGGTCAAGGGCGACCCGGACGTTTTCCACTTCGAGCTCGAACGGCGCTTCGGCCATCAGCTCGGCGCCATCGAGCCGGTCGGGGCGCCGCGCGCCTTTCCGCTTGGCCTCACCCTGGCACGGTCCTTCGTCAAGCCGCGCCTGGCGCTGGCCGGCGATGCCGCCCACGGCATCCATCCGATCGCCGGCCAGGGTCTCAATCTCGGTTTCCGCGACGTCGCCGCGCTGGCCGAAACGATCGTCGAGGCGGCGCGCCTTGGCCTCGATATCGGCTCGCTCGCCGTGCTTGAGCGCTATGAGAGCTGGCGGCGATTCGACACGGTTGAGATGGGGGCGGTCACCGACGTGCTCAACCGGCTGTTCTCCAACGACAATCCGGCGCTGCGCCTGATGCGTGACGTCGGCCTCGGCCTCGTCGACCGGCTGCCGGCGCTGAAGAAGATGTTCATGCGTGAGGCGGCAGGCAGCGGCGGCGAGCTGCCGCGGCTTCTGCGCGGCGAGGCGATCTGAGCCCGGCTCAGCGGCGCTTCTTCGCCGACTTCTCCCCGGCGTGCCTGGCGATCTCGCGCGTCATCACTCCCCGAGCGCGCGTGAAAAAGCCAACAAGCAGCGCGATCTCGTCGTCGGAATAGGTTTCCAGCACTTCGGCGACCGATTTCGCCAGCGACGCGTAATACGGACCGACAATCTCCAGGGCGCTCGGCTCGAGGCGAATATAGATGCGGCGGCGGTCCTGCGGATCACGCTCGCGGCGCGCGTAGCCGGCCCGCTCGAGACGGTCAACCATGCCGGTGACGGCGCCGGTGGTGAGGCCGGTTGCCCGAGCAAGGTCGCCTGCCGTTACCCGCTCATTCGCTGCGAGGAGATCGAGGCTTTCAAGCTCGGCCGGCGTAATCCCAAGGCGGCTGGCCACCGTCTGGCTGAACATCACGCCAAGGCCGCTCGCCTGACGCATCTCCCGATCGAGCGATTCCAGGAGCTTTGCCCGGCTTGCAAACGGCACGGATTTTTTCTCTTGCATTCTCTCGTACGCTAAATATCTTAGACGTTAAGATAGAATGGAAACGAGCAAATGATTAGTCAAGAGACTAGCTCGAACCGGCACCAAACGATAGCGGGTCGAGACCCAAGCGAAAGGCCTCGCCAGCGCCTAAAGAAACAAATCCGTGGAGATCGCAAATGACCGAATTGACCCGCAGCGGCGACACACCCGCCGACGACACGCAATGGAAATATGCCGAGCAGGCGATGACCTGGTACGGCTGGGGCTCGCCGGTCGGTGCCGGCATTTTCCTGGTTGGCCTTGGCCTCTTCATCCTTCTGGTGCGTTTCGCTGTCCTTGGCCTGTGACCTCGCGAGCGAAAGGCGTTTCCATGGCATCCAGGTCTGGTGCTCTCATCCTCAGGCCCCGGCCTGTGCGCGTGATTGCGGTGCTTTTGGCTCTTGGCGGCCTCGGCACCGCCCGTGCCGATGACGATGATGTCCTCTCCGCGATCAGGGGCGTTGCCGGCGGCATTGATGCGGCGTGGGATGCGGGTAATGCTGCCGCATTCGCCGGTAATTGGAGCGAAACTGGGATCGTCATCAGTCCGATGGGAGAGGCGACGCAGGGTCGCGCGCAGATCGAGGCAGACATGGGGCGCCAATTCGGTGGCTCGCTCGCTGGGAGCACCCACAAGTTGGTCATCCAGCGTGTCCAGGCCGTCAACTTGGACACAGCCATCGCCGACGGAGAAGCGAACGTCACCTCGGCAAGTGGCGTCACCTGGCCGGCTAATTTCTCGGCGGTTTTCAGCAAGGTCTCTGACGGCCCTTGGCTCGTCGATCACACGGTCTCCTACGCATTCCTGTCGCGATAGGAGAGACACCGGGCGCGCCGCGCCTCAATCGTCCAGCGGCCGCGCCTCGTCCGGCAGCATGATCGGAATGCCGTCGCGGATCGGATAGGCGAGCTTTGCCGCCCGGCTGATCAGTTCCTGGGCTTCGGCGTCGTATTCGAGCGTCGTCTTGGTCAACGGACAGACCAGGATCTCGAGAAGCTTGGGATCGATCTTGCCCGCCGCGCGTTCGCCCTCGCTCATTGTCCCGAACCCTATTGCAGCGGGTGACCCTGGCCGCCCGGCTCGCGCGCCAACGCCATCTCGGTCAGCGCCACCAGCGTCTCCGCCCGCGTCTTCAGATCGGGCGCCTCGAGAAGCGCCTGTTTCTCGGCGGTTCCGAACGGCGCCATCATCGCCAACGCGTTGATCAGCGTCTCGTTGGTGGCGCGGTGGACGCTTTCCCAGTCGGCCTCGAGATTGTGGGCGTCGAGATAGGCGCGGAAGGTCCTGATCACGGCGGCCCGGTCGACCGCCTCCTGGCCGCCGGCGGCAAAGTCGCCGGCATAGGGAACCGCCGTTACCCGGCACTGGCGGAAGAGAGTGGGCGCCATCAACTCCTCGACCACCGCGAAGCGGGCGACGCCGGTCAGCGTGATCATGTAGCGGCCGTCGCCGGTCTCGGAGAAGGAGGTGATACGGCCGGCGCAGCCGACCCCGCAGAGCGACGGGCCGAGCGTGCACGGCGCCTTGCTCTCGTCCGGCTGGATCATGCCGACGATACGGTCGCCGGCAAGGGCTGCGTCGATCATGGCGACATAGCGCGGCTCGAAGATATTGAGCGGCATTTCGCCCCGCGGCAGAAGCAGCGCCGCCGGCAGGGGAAAGACGGGGATGACCGCCGGCAGATCGCCGGGACAGCCATAGGCGCAATTGCCAGCCTTCACGAGCACCTCAGGCGAAGAGCAACGAAGACAATTGGCGGCGTCCCGCAAGCGTTGCCTCGTCCGTCGGGCCCCATGCCTCGAAGAACTGGAGGAGCTGCTTGCGCGCCTTGTCGTCTTCCCAACTACGATTCTTCGCGAGGATTTCAAGGAGCCGGTCGGCGGCGCCGGCGCGATCGCCGTTTGCATTGAGGAGAAGCGCGAGGTCGAAGCGGGCCTGGTGATCGCCCGGATCGGCGCGAAGCTTTGCCTCGAGCGACGGCCGATCACCGAGCTTGGCGCTCTGCGCCGCGAGGTCGAGCTGCGCCCGCACGGACACGACCTTGGGGTCGCCGGCGGCCGAGCCCGGCAGCATCTCCAGCGTCTGGCGGGCCCGTTCGAGTTCGCCGGTGGCGAGCAGGCAACGCGCCAGCCCCACGATCGCCGGGATCGATTGTGGCGCGGCCTTGAGCGCGGCGCCGAACCGCTCGGCGGCCGCGGCAACATCGCCAGCCGCAAGCAGTTCCTCGGCCGCCTCGACCAGCGCCTCGTCGTCGGAAGGGCCGACCGGCCCGGCAACCCGGTCGATGAAGGCCTTGACCTGGCTTTCGGGCAGCGCGCCGACGAAGCCGTCGACCGGCTGGCCGTTGGAGAAGGCGATCACCGCCGGGATCGACTGGATGCCGAGCTGTCCGGCGATCGCCGGATGATCGTCGATGTTCATCTTGACCAGCTTGACCGCGCCCTTGGCGGCGCGGACGGCCTTCTCGATGATCGGGCTCAATGTGCGGCAAGGGCCGCACCACGGCGCCCAGAAGTCGACGAGCACCGGCTGCTTGCGCGAGGCTTCGATGACGTCCTTGGCGAAGGCCTGTGTGGTCGTTTCGACGACGAGGTCGTCGCCGCCATTGGCGGAAGGCTGGGGGTTGACGCCCCCGGTCAGCACGGTGCTCATTGTCGTCCTTATGATCGTTTGGCGGCAAACACCGCCGCAACACGGTTCTCGACCCTAAAATGGCGCCTTCAGGCGGGTTTTACAATCCGCCAGGCGGTTCGGCGTCGTCGAGCGCGACGATCCGCGGCTCGTGGCCGGTTGCCCGGATGAAGGCGAGAAGGTCGGCGCTGCCGATCGTCGTCGTGGCGGTGTTGACCAGTGGGTGGCAGTTGATCGTCCCGTTTGCCATCAGCGCCGCGTCGAGGATGACGGCGACGCGCGGCGGATCGTCGTTGATCAGGCCGAAAGGCGTCACCGCGCCGGGGGTGACCCCGAGCGTCTCGCTGAGTAGCTCCGCCTTGCCGAAGGAGAGGCGGCCGGCGGCGCCGATCCGCTGGTGCAGGCGTTTCAGATCGATGCTGGCATCCTCCAGCGCCACCACAAGAAAGAGGGCGTCCTTCTTGTCCTTGAGGAACAGGTTCTTGGTATGGGCGCCCGGAATCTCGCCCCGCAGCGCCCGACTTTCCTCGACCGTGTGGAGCGGCGGGTGGGTAACCGTGGTCGTTTCGAGCCCAAGAGCGCGGAGATAGGCGGCAAGCTCGTCCGGGGTCGCCGGCATGACGGGTCCTCTGGCCATGTGACGGCCGCGAGGCTTATTCGGTGGCCTTTGCCGGCGCAAGCCGCGACATCGATGTTGCAACGGCGCCGGCAAGGGCGATATAAGCCGGCATCGGCCAGCTACGGCCGGGTGAGCGGGTGTAGCTCAGGGGTAGAGCACAACCTTGCCAAGGTTGGGGTCGTGGGTTCGAATCCCATCGCCCGCTCCAAAATATGCCAATATATCAATGGGTTATTGACCGCCGTCGGCGAACCGGGTCGGCGGGGAAGCAGGGAGAAGCATCTGACAGCGAAATCGGCTGGTGCATCCCACCGATCCGTGCATTCACATCGCCGGTTCGACGGTTACTCGGTTCTGACAGGATCCAACGAAATTTCGGAGGACCACTACGGTCTTCACGCGCTCGCCTACAATCTCGGCAACTTCGTGCGCACGCTGGCAACAGCGGAGCCGATCTCGGCCAGCCTGAAGGAGAAGCCGGCCAAGATCGGCGCCAAGGTCGTCCGCCACGGCCGTTACTTCATCTCTTAGATGGCCGAGGTGCCATGCGGAGAGTGCGGTTCGCCGACATCCTGCAGCCGATTGCGGAACTGCGACCGCCACCTGATCCAGCGGCCCGCACAAGCCGCCGCGTTGTCAGCGTACCAGCAAGAACCACATCAGGGGTGCATCTTGATGAAAGCAAAATCGGCACTCCTGGCGCGAAACGTGCCGGCGTCACCGGCCTCGGAACCCTAAAAGTCCCCATGACGGCCGTCCGGGCTTGCCGATATCCGACAACGACGGCAATATTCGCGCCACCAAGCCGGTCATCCGGTGGATGCCGGCCAAGGCAACTGACCCGAACCGGGTTCGCGATCGTTGCGAGGCCTCCGCCGCCGGTTTCATGATAGCATTGCGCTTGACCGGCTGAATAGACCGCAGTTAGTTACAAGCGCGCCCATGAGACACGCAGCGGAACCGCCTTCGAGGCCATTCGCGTGTTGGCCGGTTCGCCGGATGTCGGCCACCAACATCGCCGCCCGCCGGAAAAGCCGATGAACCTCAGATGACACTGCGACCCGGCGACCTCGTCGAAGTCATCTCGCCCGACGAAATTTTGGCGACGCTCGGCGCCGACGGCACGCTGGACGGCTTGCCGTTTATGCCCGAGATGATCGCCTACTGCGGGCAGCGCCATCGGATCGAACGCCGGGCGATTACCGCCTGCTATTGGGGCTCCGAATGGCGTCGCGCATTCCACAGCGACCGATTTGTGACGCTCCACGATCTCAGGTGCGGCGGCTCCGATCATGGGGGCTGTCAGAAGGCGTGTCTGATCTTCTGGCACGAGAAATGGTTGCGGGCCGCGACCGGCCGCGACCCTAAGGGCGGCGTGAATGCCGACGGTGGCGAGCGGCTCCGATCGCGATTGAAGACATTGTCGGGACCGACGACGTATTTCTGCCACGCGAGCGAGATCCTGAAGCTCACCTACCCGGTGGAGCGCTGGCAGCGTTACACCAAGTACGTCAGCGGATTGAGCGCGGGCAACTTCGGCTGGTTCCAAATGGCCAGGAGCCTGTGGATCGGCGCAGCGCTCCGGATCCGTCAGCGGCTCAGTGGCGTCTACCCACGGGGAGATGCCAAACCCAGTCCGGTCGAGAGCCTCGGCCTTCAGGCCGGCGAATGGGTCGAGGTGAAGCCGTTCCAAGATATCATCAAAACTCTGAACCGCCACGGGCAGAACCGCGGGCTGCGCTTCTCAGCCGACATGCGCCATCTATGCGGACGACGACTGCGTGTCGCGTCCAGGATCGACAGGCTGGTCGTCGACGGGACCGGCCAGATGCGGCAACTGAAGAACACTGTCAGGCTAGATAGTTCAACCTGTGGCTGCGACTATATCGGCCTTGGTATGGGTGGGTGCGCACGCTGCGAGATCACCTATTGGCGCGAAATCTGGCTGCGTCGTACGAGTCCACCGACCGACCTTGAACCGACCGCAAGTTAGGCGGGAGGCTAAAGGCCGCCACCGTCTCGGCGCGGGAACAGCCGCAGCCAGACGCGAGCCCCGAGCGTGAAGATCAACGGCGACTGACGCCGCAGGACGGCTACCTTGCGGACACGCTCGGGAATGTGCCAAAGCGCCACCGCTCCCGGGTCGAACACCGCCGTGTCACCCGGACCGAGGCGGAACGGCTCGCCGCCGACCGGCGTCACGTGCACCTCGCCCTCGAGGATGTGAACTGTTTCCTCGTCGTTGTAGTGCCAATCGAACGTCCCCGCGGAGCACTCCCACAACACGGTGTGGGCCATCCTGTCTGCGCTCGTCCATAGAGGCGCCCACCGCGCAACCGGCGTGCCCTCCCTGATCCACTCCTTCGGAACCGGTCCGAGCGACAGGTCGGGCGCCGCTGCGGCGGGAGGGAAATGGCGGACCATCGTTTTCATGGATCGGCGCCCGTTGGTTGTGATTGGCAATTGCTCAGCGGAGGTCACGGGACTGTAGAGGTCGCAAGACTATCAAGATATAGCGCGATGCGTCTACGGTCCCCACGCCAAAGCTCGCTCCATTCTTGTGACATATCACACGACTAGATTGTGGAGGTTAACCTCAACCACGCGCGACGGAACTGCCGGCGAGGAGGTGGCTAGGACGGCGTCGCCGGGGCCGCAAGGCGCGCCACCAACGCCCCGATCGTCGCGATCGAGCGAAAGTTCTCAGGCGTGATGTCGCAGGCCGGTATGGTCAGGCCGAATTCGGCCTCGACCGCAAGCATCAGGTGGACCATGTCGACCGAAGTCAGACCGACGTCAACCAGGGGATGCTCGGGGGAGACCGACCCAGCAGCGGAATTCTTGGCGAGGATGCCCTCGACCAAGCCCTTCAATCGTTGCTCCGCCATGATGTATGGCTCTACAAGCATCTTCGACCGATACGCGAAACGTTACTAATCGATTAACACTGATCCTATTTTTAAACGTATCCCGCCTGTCAAATTTTGTCAAGATTTGGTAATAGGCCGCCGAGTGACGGACCTTCGCAGATGGATTTGGCCGCAGCGCATTTGCGGACAATACGACAGGGTAGACAACCCCTGACCGTTGTCGCAAATTAACATGAATGCTACCCACGGATGGTAGTTCTCTACTGGGGCGACTTGTGGCATGGTGCGTTAATGATGCGAGCATCAGGTGCGCTTGAGGAGACCGGAGACGCGAAGGCGCCCGGCCCACTTGGACAGACCGCGTCCCCTGATGCCAGCGGACTCATGAATCGTGCGCAGGGTGTCGCGGCCGTTGCCCGCGACAACGCCGACGCCGTCGATCGTGATGCGCGTTTTCCCGAGGAAGCGATCGCCGTCGCGCGTCGTGAGCGTCTCCTGGGAATCATGGTACCGAAAGACCTCGGCGGAGAAGCTGTCGGCCTGCGGGAGGTGACGGACCTCATTTACGGCCTTGGTCAAGCCTGCGCTTCCACGGCCATGATCTACGCCATGCATCAGATTATGGTCGCCTGCATCATCCGGCACGGCGGCGGCAACCCCTGGCACCAACGGCTTCTGCGCCGCATTGCCGAGGAGCAGCTACTGCTAGCCTCATCGACCACCGAGGGCCGCGGCGGCGGCAATGTACGGTCGAGCGATTCCGCCGTGGTTCGCGACGGAGAGGCCATCCGCCTCGAGCGCAGCGCCACCGTGATTTCATACGGTGCTCAGGCGGACGGGATCGTGACAACCGCGCGGCGATCGGTCGACACGACACATTCGGATCAGGTCCTCGTAGCGTTTCTCAAGCAGGACTACTCCCTCCTGCCATTGGTCGGCTGGGACACGCTCGGCATGCGGGGGACCTGCAGCTCAGGTTTCACCCTCAAAGCCTCCGGCGTCGCCGATCAGGTGCTGCCGGTGGGGTACGACAAGATCCACGTCCAAACGATGACACCGGTCTCGCATCTCAGTTGGGCGGCGGTGTGGGCCGGAATAGCGGCCGGCGCGGTCGAACGGGCCCAGTCATTTCTCCGGGCGGCCGCGCGCCACGCCGGCGGGCAATTGCCACCGGGGGCCCCGCATTTCACTACTGCAATCTCATCGTTGATGCTGCTACGCAGCTTGGTGGATTCCGCGGTACGCCGGTTCGAGTCGGCGGCCGATGACGAGCAGACGTTGGCGTCGCTCGATTTCCAGACGTCGGTCAATCTGACCAAGGTGGAAGCATCGGAGCTCGCTGTCTCGACCGTGATGAGCGCGCTCCGCGCCTGCGGGCTCCAAGGCTACCGCAATGACGGCGATTTCAGCATTGGACGCCACTTGCGCGATGTCCTGTCGTCACCGATCATGATCAACAACGACCGCATCCTCGCCAACGTCGCGGCAGCCTCGCTGATGGGAAGCACGCCCCATTCCCTGTCCGGGGGGGCTCTACGAACATGACGGTAGCGGTCGCGGGGCAGGCTCAGGGTACGAACAACGAGGGCCGGCAGGCGTCTCTTGCCGACGCATTGTTCCGGCCGACCGGCGTCCCGGGCGTTTACGGGCGTACCCAGCTCTACGAAGACATCATCGATCGGCTGTCGAACTGGATTTCCGGCTATCGCACCCCCGGCACCGAGGTGTTGCGTTTCCCGCCGGTAATGAGCCGCCGCGACCTCGAAAAAGCCGGATATCTAAAGAGCTTTCCCAATCTGCTCGGCTGCGTTTGCGCGCTGCACGGCTCCGAAGCGGAAATCCATGCCGCCGTCCGCCAATTTGATGCCGGTGGCGACTGGACCCCATTTACCTCGGCGACGGATTTGGTGCTCAGCCCAGCGGCCTGCTATCCGATCTACCCGCTTGTCGCCCGACGGGGTACCGCGGTTCCCGTGGGTGGGCTTGGCTTCGACGTGGCAAGCGACTGCTATCGCCGCGAACCGTCAGGCGATCTTGACCGCCTGCAGACGTTTCGCATGCGCGAGTACGTATGTATCGGATCGCGGCAGGACGTGACGGCATTTCGCGATCGGTGGAAGGAGCGTGGCCAAGCGCTGGCCGATGACCTCGCCCTACCCTGCCGCATAGCGCCAGCGAGCGATCCGTTCTTCGGACGCACCGGTCAAATGATAGCGGTCGGCCAGATCCAACAGGCCCTTAAGTTTGAGCTGCTTGTGCCGCTCCATTCGGACGAGCGACCAACCGCCTGCATGAGCTTCAACTACCATCGCGACCATTTTGGAACGACCTTCGGCATCCGCGATCATGCCGGCGTGGCGGCCCATACCGCTTGCGTTGCGTTTGGCATGGATCGGCTGGCGGTAGCATTGTTCTGGACCCACGGCTTGGACACGAAAGCGTGGCCGGCCAGTGCACGCCTCGCGCTGGCGCTCTAAGCCGACATCGCGTCCCGGTAAGGCGTTGGCGCCTCTGCCTGGTCAGATCGTGGATTGGGCGGCGCGAAATTCTGGCTTGGCGACCGTCGGACCCGCGTACACCCGGTTCTCCGTCGAGCCCTTACACGAGGCGATGACTAGGCAGCGGGACAGCGGAAGCTTATTGCACTCAGCTTATACGGACGACCTTTCACGCAGCGACATACGTCCCTGCGGCAATCCGCCCGAAGACAACAGCACCCGGGGCAATCTCGACTTCCTCGCCCAAGCGACTTCCTCGCAGCAGCGTCGCGTGGGCGCCGATTCGCACGCCATTTCCGATAAATATTGGCGCGGATTGGCCTGGTGCCACGTGTTCACCGGTTAGGTGATAGTCGGTGTCGATTATCATTGCGAAGGGCGCGATTCTCACGTCGCTGCCAATCTCGATGCTGACCGCACACGAAATGTTCACGCCATGGCCGATCGCAACCCGATCGCCTATGATCAGGCGTCCGCCGCGCTCGACATGAATATGCGTCCGAACCGGCAACGATTTCACAAACAGATCGCTGCCAATCCGCATGATGCCACTGTTCATGACGTGTGGCTTGCCATCGCACAGCGCCGCTGTCCCAACGGCGTTGGCCGCACGCAACCAGAAACCTCCTCCCCGTAACATCAGATCGGCGCCGAGTGGTTGTTCGCCGGTTGGAGCAAATGGTCGAGGCTGTCGCTTTCGCCCGGGATTTCGCGGCTGCCCGAAGGCAACAAGGGACCCGACTGCGATGCTACCACCAGCCCCGGGTCGCTCTTGAGCCGAAGAATGACACGCGCCGGGTTGCCGATAGCGACGACTCCACCGGGGATGTCGCCGGACACAACGCTGCCCGCCCCAATAACTGAGCCGGGGCCGATGCGGGTGCCGGGCCGGACAGTGACTCGTGCCGCGATCCAAACGCCGTCGGCGATGTCGATGGGGACCGGCTCGTCGTCTTCCAAGGGGAGGTTGCCGGGCCGCGCCGGAAAATTCGTATCGGCAATGATCGAGAGATTTCCAATCAGTACGTCATTGCCAATCTTAATGCTTCGTTCCGCCGCGATGATCGCGCCATAGTTCACAGCCACGCGATCGCCGATTGCAACACTAGCGCCCTTCGAGCACTGCAACATCGCCGGCACGAAGACGTTGTTGATACGAAAATTATCACCGATGCAGATCCTTCCGGCATTGTCGATGTGCGGCCTGCCATCGCTTCTCGCCGCGCGTCCAACAACGTCACACCGTCGCAAATACAGGTTCGCGCAAAGCCTTCCATAGGCATAGCGCGGCAAGTTCCTTATTCTTGCGAGCCGACGCGACAAATTCTGATCCGGTAACATCGTGTCTATACGTGTGGCCTAGCTGATTTGCTGACCCCTTCACTGGTTCCGTCTGCACTCTTAGTGGTCCGGGCCGATATATTAGCACGATAAACTCTGAAACGGCGAAGATAGCATACGGCTGGGCTCGCCGGTAGCCGCATGCACCCAGCACGATACGCCCTGAGGCGGGCAACCGGTCGAACCCGGGTGGAGGAACGAGCGTTAATCGTTGGACTGCTTGCTGGGGACACTCCAGTCCTCGCTTTCGCCCGGGCCACGCATCTCCTCAAGCCGTGCTGCCGGCGTCGATTGTCAGCACGGTACCCGTGATGTTGCGACCGCCGTCGCCAAGCAGAAACGCAACGCTGGCCGCCACGTCATCGGCGTCGGCGAAACGCCGCAGCGCGCTCCGCCGGACGACCCGCGCGCGATCCTCGCCGGCGAGGCTCTCCGTCATGTCGGTGTCAATGAAACCTGGCGCCACCGCGTTTACGGTCACTCCAACCCGACCGACCTCGCGAGCCAACGACCGCGTGAAGCCGATCAGCGAGCTTTTCGTCGCGCCGTAGACCGACAAGCCGTTGAAGCCCATCGAACCGACGATCGAGCTGACGTTGACGATCCGCCCTTCGCCATCCGCTATCATCGGGCGTGCAACGTATTTGGTAAGGATCAACGGTGAGAGGGTGTTCAGGCGGATCAGGTGCTCTATCTCGGCGTCAGGCATATTGGCCAGCAAGCCGGCCGTCCCAAGCCCCGCGTTGTTGACTAAACCATACAGATTGCCGAATTCCCGACGGAGCTCACGGACAAACACCGGAATCGCCCCAATATCGGCCAAGTCGAACGGGCGCAGCCGAATGCACCCCGGACCACGCTCGGCGGCTCGGATGGCGGCACCGAGTCCGTCGGTCTCTTTGCGAGCGATAGCCACGACGCCGTAGCCGTCCGACGCCAAACGCGAGGCGATTGCCAGACCGATGCCGCGGCTGCCGCCGGTTACCAGAACGTTACGCATCGTGGCGGGCAATTTTGCCGGTTGCCGTCATCGCCAGCGACGGCACGAAACGAATGGCGGCCGGGACCTTGTGCGGTGGAAGCGCGCCCCGGCACAGTTCGATGATCTCATCTTTGACGGCATCACCGCCATGCTGATCGGCCGGCGCCGGCCCGGGATTCAGCACAACGTCGGCAACAACAACGGCGCCGATGATCGGACTTCTACGCGACCGGACCCGCGACATGCGAACACCGCGGTGGCGGTTGATGATTGCCTCCACCTCCTCGGGGTGAACCTTTAGCCCGCCAACGTTGATGATGCCGCCCTGCCGGCCGACGAAGTAATACCGGTCGCCGCGCCGCTCGACGATATCGCCGGTATCGACAAACCCGTCCGCGTCCATCAGCCGGCCGCCGGAGCCGCCGAGATAGCGGCTAGCGGTTCGCCTCGAGCGAATGCGCAACGACCCCTCCTCGACCTTCATGTCGACTGCACCGCGGGCTTCCACAAGTTGAGCCGGGAATCCTTCCAAGCCGTCGCGGACCTCGAACCCGACGCCGGCTTCCGTCGACGCGTAGGCGTGGACGATCTCGGCGCGAGGATAAAGCTCTTTGAGGCCATCGAGAACCGCTTGGTCGGCGATTTCGCCGGACAGGCGGACGTAGTCGGGCGAGAGTGCCATCGCGGCCGAGCACATCAGAACACGACGCCAGTGCGTCGGCGTTCCCGAGATGTGGGTAACACGGTTCGCCGCAAGTCGATGAAGATGATCGACGACGTCTTCGCCGGGTTCGGAGAGCACCAACGACGTCCTGCCGAGGACGGCACGCAGGAAGATCTGCAGGCCGCCGTAACGACGGATGTCATAGAAGGTCGCCCAAACGACCGGAGACGTGCGCGACGTGACCGGTTCGATCGCGTCGATTAAAGCGGCGAGGCTATGCACGGCGAGTTTCGGAACACCGGTTGTGCCGGATGTGAGCAGCACCCATTCCGTCGACAGTGCGGTGCTCGGTTCCGGTTTGTGTCGCGCAAGCGGGGGGCTGTAAGCGGCCACAACCGGGAAGCCGACGTTGTCGAATATGTGCGGATCTCGGTCGGATACCACGGCGTCCGCCTCTGCATCCGCTGCGATCGGTGCGAGGTACGCCGCGTCGAGGTCAGGAGGGCACAGCACCAGCCGCCGCGCCAAACCGTCCAGCTCTATCAAAGCGGTGGCGGCGGTCATTTGGCCGGCCGTCGCGATAACCAGCGAACGCCCACCGACGTCCTCGCGCGGTACGCCGAGACACGTTCCGCGCGCAACATCCGCCAGGGTGACGCTGACTGCGCTACCGATAAGCGATCGCCCCGATAGCTCCCCCAGGTTGAGCGCGGCTTTCAGCGACGGAAGACTATACTGCGGCATCCTCGTAGGCTTTGATGAACTCGCCCAGCGTTACTGGGAAACTCATGCCATCCGACACGGCGAAGGGGTCGTAGCCGAGGTCGTCCTCAAGGCGGGCAACCAGTATGGCGAAACACAATGAATCGAGCCCAGATTCGAGAAGAAGAAGTTCGTCATCCAACGGTGCCAGCGTTTTATCTTGGTCTTTGGCGACCTTTTCTACGTGAGAAAGCACCTTTCGCCGAACCGTCATATTCACTCCGACCATTGCCTGAGCGGACAAATAGCCTAAAATTCCTCGCTGAACAACATCGCGGGGAAACAATGGTGAATGCGCGGTGCCGTACCGACACCACCTGGCCCGCGGATTGCACCGAATGCGGATTGCAGTGGATGGTGATCGACTCGAATTGGCGGATCGAGGGGCTCGTCGGAATCGACCGGCAGGACGCGGTGCGTCGGCACCGAGGACCACACAAACGCCGCCTCGCCGGCCGCGCCTATACCGAGATTCAGGCGCTCAGCCCGTGAACGCCCGGCCTCCTATAACTGCCGCACGGATGCTGGTCGATCAGCTGGTGGCCAACCGCGTTGAGCACGTCTTTGCTCTTCCCGGCGAGGGCTTTCTCGGTGTACTCGACGCCCTGCGCGATTGCGACATCACCGTCACAATCTGCCGCCAGGAAGGCGGTGCCGCGATGATGGCGGAGGCCGTCGGCAAGGCGACCGGGCGGCCGGCCGTCTGCCTCGTCGGACGCGGGCCGGGGGCAACCAACGCCGCCCACGGCGTCTACATCGCCGATCAGGATTCGACGCCGATGATCCTGTTCGTCGGCCAGACTGCCCGCCGCTTCCGCGAACGCGGGGCGTTCCAGGAAGTCGACTGCCGCCGCCTGTTCGGTGCCATGACCAAATGGACGACCGAAATCGACCTTGCGACGCGCCTCCCCGAGACGGTGATGCGGGCGTTCTACACGGCAACCGGCGGGCGACCAGGTCCGGTCGTCATTGGGTTGCCGAGCGACATGCTGGACGAGGCGGTTCCAGAGGCCGAGGCGCCGACGTGGGAACCCGTCGAAACGGCTCCCAGCGACGCCGATATGGCGCGGCTTGCTCAGCTCGTTGCCGCGGCGGATCGCCCGATTTTTATCCTCGGCGGCAGCCGCTGGAACGAGGACGCACGCAGAAACGTGCAGCGTTTCGCGGAACGTTTTGACATGCCGATGATCACCAGCTACCGGCGGCTACCGCTGTTCGATCCGCTTCATCGCTGCTATGCGGGCGACCTCGGCATCGGGCCTAATCCCAAGCTGGTGGCGCGGATCAAGGCGGCCGATCTGGTGGTGCTGTGCGGCGGCCGGCTCGGCGAGATCCCGTCCCAGGGATTTACGCTGCTCGACATACCGGCACCGCGGGCCCGACTGGTCCACGTCCATGCCGATGTCGGCGAGTTCGGCAAGCTGTATCGACCCGATCTGGCTATCCACGCCTCGCCGATCCCCTTCGCCGCCGCGCTTGCGGCGTTGAAACCACCTCAGACCGTCGCCTGGCGCGATGAGACCGGGGCCGCACATGCGGATTATCTGGCGTGGACCGACGTCGCCACGGACCAGCCCGGCGCGGTCAACCTCGGCATGCTGTTGGTTTGGCTCCGCGACAACGTCCCCGACGACACCATCCTTTGCAATGGCGCCGGCAACTACGCCGCATGGATCCATCGGTTCTACCGTTTCCGGCGGTTCGGGACCCACATCGCGACGACTTCGGCATCGATGGGTTACGGTGTGCCGGCAGCGGTGGCCATGAAGCGGCTTTACCCGGATCGCACTGTGCTGTCGGTCAACGGCGACGGCGACTTCCTGATGAACGGCCAAGAGTTTGCGACCGCGGTCCAGTATGACTTGCCCATCGTTACTATCGTCTGCGACAACGGCATGTACGGGACGATCCGCATGCACCAGGAACGCGCGTTTCCGGGCAGGGGCTTCGGTACCGACCTGCGGAATCCCGATTTTGCGGCCTACGCCCGGGCGTTTGGCGGCTTCGGCGTGAGCGTCGACAGGACCGAGGCGTTTCCTGACGCTTTTGGCGCGGCACTAGCGGCCAAGGCACCGGCGATCATCCACGTGAAGCTTGACCCCGAGGCCGTCACGCCGGCGACAACGCTCGGCGCCATTCGTGAGGCCGCGCTCACCCGGCAGCAAATGTCATAAGACAAGCATTTTCAGGAAAAGTGTGAGCACTTTCCGCCCGGAAAATGCGAAGAATCAAAGAGCTGGAGCAAAGGCCCCAATTCAATCAGAACGGACTTTGCTCCAGGCACGGTTAGCCCGTCCGGCCGTGGGCGAACTCCCAATACAGGCGGCGCGCCTGCTGGTAGAACGGGCCAGGTTGGAGGTCGCGGCCGTCGATGCGCACCACCGGCGCCACCTTCAGGAAGTTGCCGGCGGAGAAGATTTCGTCTGCTTCACGGAATGCATCGTACGCCAACGTGATTTCATGCACCGTGACCCCGGCGCCACGCAAAAGGCCGATGACCCGTCGGCGCGTGACGCCGTCGAGAAAGGTGCCATTCGGGACCGGCGTGTACACGGCCCCATCCTTGACGAGGAAGACGTTGGCGTTGCCAAGCTCGGCGATGTTGCCGAGGGCATCGCGCAGCAGGCAGTTGGTGAAGCCGCGTCGGAACGCCTCGATCAGCGCTCGGGAATTGTTAGGATAAAGGCAGCTCGCCTTCGCATCCAAAGGCGCGCTGTCGGCGGTAGGTCGACGGAAGGGCGACAGCGTGATCGTCGCCCCTTTCGGCTCCGGCATCGGCGCTTCGTAAAGGCACAGGCACCACTTGGTCGATTCCGGGTCATAGCGCACGCCGCCGCCAGCGACGCCGACCTCGGCCCAGTACATGGGTCGAACGTAGAGTGCGGCCTCGGCATCGAAACGCTTGCGTCCATCCTCCACCAGACCGAGCCAGGTGTCTGTCGGGACGGCCGGCTTCAGACCGAAGTTGCGAGCCGATTGATTGACGCGGGCACAGTGGAGATCAAGGTCAGGAGCAACGCCTTCGAAGACGCGTGCGCCGTCAAAGACCACCGAGCCGAGCCACGCCCCATGCGTCCGCGGTCCCATGATGCCGACGTTGCCTTCACGCCAGTCGCCTTCGAAGAAGGTCCAGGTCTTCGAAGGCGCCGCCGATCCGATCACTTCCGACATGAGAAGCCCTCCGTGCATTGCCCCCCGAACGTTGCCCTCGTGGCGATCTTCGAGGAGATTTCCATCGCGCTCAGTCGACCCTCGACTCGTCACAGCCTGATCTCGCCGCTCCCGATCCGCTCGAACAACGTCCGGTCAAGCGGGACATAGGCGCGGCGCTCCGCGTCGTAGAAGTACAGCGGGTCGTCGATGGCACCGGGGTCGAAGCCCTCGCGCGCCAATCGATGCTTCTTCGGCTTGAACGTCTCCGACGCTTCGATGCTGTCGCAGATGCGCACGAACAGCGGCCGGGCGTAGGCCGGCAAGCGATCGCCAAGCCAAGACCCCAGCGACGCGATGTCGAAAGCCGCGTCGGCGACGATGGCCGCCATTCCCGCGCGCCCTTCAGTCCCCGGAACAGCGACTCCATAGACGGCCGCCTCGGCGACCCCGTCGTACCCGGTGACGACCTCGCCGACCTCGGTCGTGGCGACGTTCTCGCCCTTCCAACGGAAGGTGTCGCCCATCCGGTCGACGAAATAGAAGTACCCAGAGCCGTCGCGCCGCATCAGGTCGCCGGTGCGGAACCAGGCGTCGCCGTCGGCAAACACGTTGCGGATGATCTTGCGCTCGCTGTCGGCGCCGGACGTGTAGCCCTCAAACAGCCCGTCCACAGACCGCCCCCCGTTGGCGATCCGTCCGATCGCTTCACCGGTCTCGTCGCGGCCGCAGGCGATGCAATGCCCGTGGGCATCGCGGATCGGCTCCTCCGTTTCGAGGTCGATCCGGACGATCGCCGCCGGGAAGCGGTGGGTGAGGTATGCGGGAATCCGGCCGATCGCGCCGATCTTGCCCTCAAGGTTGTAGAGCGAGAACGTACCTTCCGTGGCGGCATAAAACTCGATGATCTGGGGAATCCGAAACCGGGCCTGGAAGTTGCGCCAAACCTCGGCCCGCAACCCGTTTCCGCAGCACAGTCGAAGCCGGTGCTCCGTTTCGCGGTCGGTTGGCGGCGCGTTGGTCAGGTAACGGCAGAGCTCGCCGATGTACTGGAACATCGTACAGTCCCAGCCGAGGACCTCCTCCCAGAATCGCTTGACCGAGAATCGGGCGGAAATCGCCACCGATCCGCCGGCGATCAGCGTCGCGGCGGGCGCGACGATCCCGCCGATGCTGTGATACATCGGCAGGCAGTCGTACATGCGGTCGTCGGGCGCGACCTGCATGATCCCGGCGAACCAGTGGCTCCACATCATGATGCGGCGGTGGCTGATATTGGCGGCTTTCGGCGGTCCGGTCGTGCCGGACGTGTAGATGTAGAGGGCGCGATCAGAGATCGTCACGCGCGGGCTCTCCGACGCGGCGAGCGGCGCAGCTGGGAACCCCGCGACGCCGAGGCGGTGGCCCACTTCCTCCCCGCCTCCTCCTTCGTCGTCCTCGGATGCAACGCACCAAAGCCGCGGTCGGGCTTCCGATAGCGGAAGTGCCTCGGCAACCGTGGACACAAGGGCATGCGCCGCAATGACCGCCTGGGGTTCGACCAACCCGATGCTGTGCGCCAGCGCCCGTCCGCTCAGGTTCGTGTTGAGCAAGGCAACGACGCCGCCGACCCGAGTAATGCCGAGCCAGATGGCCAGGTATTCCGGGCAGTTCGGCATCATCAGCGCAACGCATCCCCCCGGCGCCAGGCCCTCAGCGAGCGCCCAGCGCGCGTAGCGCCGCGCCTGCTCCGCCAATTCACGAAACGAAAGACGATGATGCGCCGAAAGGAGCGCCGACGCGTCGCCGAACCGATCACCAAGCTCGTCGATCACCACCGGCAGCGTGTGCAACGGCGCATCGGCAATCCCCGCCGTCAGCTCGAGCGCCCTCAGCCAGCCCGCATTGGCGGTGTTGCGACGGCGTTTGGCCGCCTGCGGCGCAGCCTCTACGAGTTCAGGATCTGCCGGCATCGGCGCGGCCTCCCTTCCCCACAATCAAACCGACGCGACGCGCCCAGGCAGCATTCAGAATCTAGCTCCATTTATTGCAGCTTTCCCGTACGAGTACCAAGAAACGCCAGCGAGCGTCCTCGCCCGACACGGCGTTAGCCTTCACTCCACCCGCAGCAGACGCCGTGATGAACGAGGGATTAACCTCCAATACGACGCCATCGATGCACTTGCGACGTTATAGTAGCCAACCGACACTTACTATGGGTGCAAATGCTCTGGTTAACCATCGAGATTTCTAATTGCTCGCAATCCGTTTCAAGTCTGCTAGTGTTAATGCCGATCTAAGACTGGAACACGACGGCATGCGTAACGAGACGATCGCCGTACATGGGGGCTATGAAACCGACCCCACGACACGATCGGTAGCGGTCCCGATCTATCAGACGGTGGCTTACGAGTTCGATAGCGCGGACCATGGCGCCGCGCTGTTCAACCTCGAGGTCGAAGGCTTCCGCTATACACGTATTAGCAATCCGACCGTTGAGGTATTGGAACGGCGCGTTGCCGCGCTCGAGGGCGGCGTAGCCGCGCTGGCGGTGAGCAGCGGCCAGGCCGCGCTCAACTACGCCATCGCCACTCTGGCCGACCATGGCGGCAACATCGTTTCGGTTCCCCAGCTCTACGGGACAACGCACACCCTGTTCGCCCACGTCCTGCCGCGGCAAGGCATTTCGGTCAGCTTTGCCGCCTCCGACCGGCCCGAAGCCATCGAGGCCCTGATCGATGGCGACACGCGTGCCGTCTTCTGCGAGAGCGTCGGCAACCCTGCGGGCAACGTGTGCGATATCGAGGGCCTGGCCGGCGTCGCGCATCGGCATGGCGTCCCGCTGGTCGTCGACAACACCGTCCCGACGCCGATCCTGCTGCGGCCGATCCAATACGGCGCCGACATCGTCATCCACTCGGTGACCAAGTTTATGGGTGGCCACGGCACCACGCTTGGCGGCATGATCGTCGACGGCGGCCAATTCCCCTGGCCGAGCCACGCTGAACGCTTCCCGATGTTCAGCGCGCCGGACCCGAGCTACCACGACTTGGTTTACACCGAGCACTTCGGTCCGGCGGCCTACATCGGACGGTGTCGGTGTGTCCACCAGCGCACGACCGGTTCAGTCATGTCGCCGCTGAGCGCATTCCTGATCCTCCAGGGAATCGAGACGCTGCCGCTGCGGATCGAGCGCCACGTCAACAACGCCCGCAGGGTCGCCGAATTCCTGAAGAACGACCCGCGCGTCGCCTGGGTCAACTACATCGCCTTCACCGACAATCCGTATCATGACCTGGCGCAAAAGTACCTCGACGGCCGGGCGCCGTCGCTCTTCGCCTTTGGCGTCAAGGGAGGACTGGCGGCGGGTAAGGCGTTCTATGACGCCCTCGGCCTGATCAAGCGGGTCGTAAACATCGGCGACGCCAAGTCACTGGCGTGCCATCCTGCGTCGACGACCCACCGGCAAATGACGGAGGACGAGCAGCGCAACGCCGGCGTCACGCCCGAGATGATCCGGCTCAGCATCGGCATCGAACACATCGCGGATATCATCGCGGATCTCGACCAGGCCCTGAACGCGGCCGAGGCCCCGGAAGAAGTGGTGCAATCGGAGTACTAGCAAGGGTTTTTTGTGTCCGTAGTCATCGGTCAGTCTCTGCGTAGCCGAGAGCTGCTGTCCTCGCCGGCCGAGGAGCGATACGTCGGCCGCGGTCCGCAGCAGTTGGATCGAATCCCGCCTGGCTGCATAGAGATCGGCCTTGTCAACAACATGCCGGATCCGGCGGTGCGGGCCACCGAACGGCAATTCATCGAGTTGCTAGGCGCTGCCGCGGAGACGCTCCCGGTTCGTCTGCGGTTCTACAGGCTTCCCGAGTTTCAGCGCGATGGTGTGATCAAGCAGCATATTCGTCGGTCCTACACCGACATAGAGGCGCTGGACGATGACACGCTCGATGCCCTGATCGTGACCGGGTGCGAGCCGCGCACCGCTTCGCTGCCCGACGAGGTCTATTGGCGCCGCCTCACCCAGGTGATCGATTGGGCGGCGGCCAAGACGATCTCGACGGTCTGGTCGTGCCTGGCGGCCCATGCCGCCGTCCTGCATCTCGACGGCATCGAACGGCGCCCGCTGGCCGACAAGCGCCACGGGATTTTCGCGTGCCATCCGATTGCTGACGATCCCTTGCTGAGCGGTGCCCCGTCGCCGCTAATGGTCGTCCACTCGCGATGGAACGATTTGGCGAGCGAGGACCTCACCCGCCACGGATACCGAATCCTGACCCGATCGCCGTCGGCCGGTGTCGATATGTTTGTTAAACGCCAGCAGCGGAGTCAGTTCGTGTTCTTGCAGGGCCACCCGGAATACGCCCCCGAATCTCTCGCCGATGAATATCGCAGGGACGTGCGTCGTTTTCTGCGTTGTGAAGCGTCGCGTTATCCGAAGCTTCCCGCCGACTATTTCGATCCCCCGACCGAGGCGGTGCTGATCGAGTTTGCGGACCGTGCGGCAACCGAGCGAAGCCCCGACCTGTTCAGCGAATTTCCTGACCGATTGGCGCTGCGACCGGGTCCGATGCACACCCGCTTGGCATCGGCAAGAACGGTATACCGCAACTGGCTCAATTACCTGGCGGACCAGAAGGGGCAAAAAGCGGACCGCCGCGTATGAGCGGCGCTCGCGTGGGTCGCTTCAGAAGGCGAACCCTTGAAGGAGAGCGCGTCCTTTCAGGCTGACGAAGAGGCGATCGGCGCCGAGGTAGCGGACCGCGTATTGCCGTTCGACCACCCGGTCGCAATCGTGAACGAAGACGCAGCCGCCCGGCGCAACGAGCGTCGACGCCATGTAGATGCTTTTCATCCGGCCGGGGGCCTCTCTGCCGAAGCGCTCCTCGTGTTCAAGGTATCCGGGCGGACCGTCAACGATCACCACGTCCCAGCGCCTGGCGGTAACCGCATCGGGAAGCGCGAGCGCCAGCTTCTCCGGCGAATTGAGAAGCGAGATCCAGTCTGAAAGCCGGGTATCGTACCGGGCCAGGTAGACCGCGGCGGCCTTCAATTTGGCCTGGACGTTCTCCATCCAGGCCGGATCGTCCTCCACAAACGCCGTCGTCCCGTTCCGGTTGACCGCTTCCCAGAACACCGAATCATTGCCGCATCCAAAGATGAGGAGCGAACAGCCGCGACGCGAGCGTATCGCTTCGGCGATGGCCCGCAACTCTGGGCGCTGCATCTGGACGGCTTCGGTTCCGCCGAGCAACCGGTCCATTTCGCCGTCCAGGAAGTGCCCGTCGTCGCGCGGCGGGCCAAAGCCCCTCTCGAAGTCACGAAGGTGCTCCTGGTACGGCTTCCAAGTGACCAGGGCGTTCTCTTCGCCATACGGCCAGCCGCCTTTGTCGTGTCGGCGTGGGCCGCCGAGGCGTTCGCTGAGGTCGTCGATCAGCGACAGAAAGCGCCTGCGCTCCGGCTCGATCTTGGCGAGCGTGCGCGCGCGGATGTGGTCGCGCGGGATGTTGCGTGCCTGCATTTCCTTCACGGCCTCGCGGACGGCCGCGGGGTTTGGGTCGCAGATCGTGCAGTATTCATGGTCGAAGAATATCTCCCGGCCGCCTCGGCTCGGGGTGCTGACCACCGGCAGACCGGCGAGCATGTACTCCACGGAGGCGTAGTTCGACCCCTCTTTGGCGGAGAGACAGAGGCCGACCGCAGCCCGATTGAGGGCTGCATTGACCTCTTTCGCCGGCAGGCGGACCGGAAGCCCGTCTTCGGTCGGATTGATCAGGGTTGGGGCCCGACGCCGCGCCAGGAGTCCGGCGAGCATGTCGCGCTGCGCCTGTGGCGTTTCGGGGCCGCTGACGTATGAGACCAAGGCGACGCGTTCGATCCTTGCCGCGAGGGCGTGACGCTTCCTCGGGTCGAGACGGGCGTTGTAGATCGCGTCGAATTCGATCTTGGCGTCGGGCAACGGCCGGAAGATCGTGTCGGACACCGTGAAGTTCTTGTTGAGAAGATGGGCGGTCAACCCGCCTCGCCTCAGGTGTTCGGCCTCCGCCGCGGTGTTGCACATGAAGACCAGCTCATGCGCCGGATATGCCAAAGCATGCGCCCTGGCCGTCTCCGCGATCCGCCTCGCGTATCTTGGGTCCTCGATCGTCCAGCACGGATAGATCAGGAACGCCGCCGGCTGGCTCCCAAAAGCCCTGCCGAAGGCCGGCGCGATGCCGAGGAGTTCGTCATAGGCGATTCCGCACAAGAAGATGGGCGGATCGGTCGACAGCGCCGCGACCGGTCCGAATTCCACGGGCGCGTCTTCGCTGGCGGCCGCCGCGCGCCGATGCTTGGCCTTCGCCTTCCCCTTGGCCGGCTTGGGATTCTTCGCGGCAGAGACCGGTTTCCGCCGGAACAGGCCGTCGAGAACCGACCGCGCGTCGTCGCGGAGGAAATTCAGCGCGAGCCGCGCGGGCAGCCGCCCTCCATTTGCTCCCCTCACGACGGCGCGCGCGTCGTCGGCGTGCAGACGCTTGTGAAGACTGTCGATCAGATCGGCCTCGCCGAACACATCGCGCAGCGTCGCGTAGTTGTCGATGAAGAGTTGCCGGGTGTCGGGGTCGGTCCGCAGTCTTCCCGTCGGGTCGCGGAGTGGCAGGGCGAGCTGGTCAATTGCCCGCCAGAAGCGGCCCCCCGGCAGCATTTCCGAGAAATAGGCCGCACGCTGGAAGAGAAAGAGGATTAACTCGCGGATATGCTGGTCGTGCCGCCGCGTGATCTCGCTCCGGCCCTTCTTCAGGCCGTAGACCGATTCGCGTTCGCTGAAATAATTGGCGTCATGCAGCCGGTAGGCCGAGAGTTGGCGGTCGATCAAGGCCGAGGCGCCTAGGACGTGGCAAATCTGATTGAGGTAGCTGTCGGCGGCGCGGAAATAGGTCTTGTCCCTCGGCTTTTGGTGGGCGAGCGCCAGCACGCTGCGGCGGTACATGTTCGATGTGCCCGGTCCCCAGAACCAGCCGCCCTCTTTGACGTGAGTGGACGTTGCACGGTCGAGCTGCCGATAGTCCTCTGCCGAAATCGTCGAAAGCCTGAGCGTGGCATCGACGGGACGCAACCCGCGAGCCATCGGGGCGTGACTGGAACCGAACGACGAGAAGCTGCCGGAGAGGGCCCTCCCGTCGGCGTTCATCTCCACGACATTGCTTGAGGTGAAAGCGACGGCGAAGGGAAGTGCGAGGTGGACCTGGACGTGCGACGACACGAAGTTGGCAAAGAGCACGTCGTCCGCGTCGACGATGGTCGCGAACTCGCCGCGGATCTCCGGAAATATCTCGAGAAAGGCGCCAAGCTGCCCGAGGTTGGTCTCGAGGGTAATGACCCGGAAGCGCGGATCGTCGCCGATATGTTTCGCGATGACGTCGCGGCTTCCGTCGGTCGAACCGTTGTCGACGATGATCGCTTCGAGCGCGGGATAGTCTTGGCTGCGGATTGAATCGATCGCCGCCCCCACATAAGCGGCATAGTTCCAGTTGATGACGACCAGCGACACCAGCGGCGGCTGGCAGATGCCCCCGACACGAGGGCCTGAGCCCGAACCGGGCGTCAGCTTAGCCTCCACCTGAAGTGCGCCCTTGCTGTCCGCGTGCCCTCGAACCAACGACGTCGCCGGCGCATCCAAACCGATTTTCCCACCTATGTCGAGGTCGCCGCGCGATGCGACCGCCGAGGCCGGTGGCGGACGGTCGGCGTCGGCCCGGCCGGCTTTCATCGGCGCCTACAGGAGCGAGATGAACAGGATGGCGATGAGCAGGATGCCAACCAGCGCCAGGTAGAAGTTGAGATGGCCGGATTGGATGATGCGGAGCCGCGCGGCAAAGGCGACGAACAGCCTTTCAAGCGGCGCGAACAGATAGGGTCCGAAGATCGGCGCGACGTCGTGGCTGAAGACGAGCCGCCGCACGAAATACGGCTGGCCGTTGGACTCTTCCGCGGTCAGCCGCTCGACCTCGACGGTCGGGCGGTAGATGAAGCTGTAGAAGGTCCGCAGCGCGTTGGAGAAGGTCAAGGCGGTGGTCGCGGCGCGCCGCGGATTTTCGCTCCGACCCCCGTACCAGACCGGTGATCGGCGCACGCCGTGACGCGCAAAGACGAAAAGCAGCCCAAGGGGTAACAGCGCGAGCAGCGGCATTGCAATGACCAGCTTGCTCGGCGAGATGAAGGCGAAGGTTGCCGTCAGCGGCACCAGCAGCCAGCCATCCCGCATGCTTGCCGCCGCATCGACGCCGAAGCGGACGACGCCGATATCGTTCAGCCCGCCGAGCCAGACCGGCATGCCGATCGCCAGGACCAGAACGAGGGCGCCGAGCGCTCCCACGGCGAACTGGGTGGCAACCGGCACTTGCTTGGCGCTTGGCGCGTCGCTTCGGCCGAGCAGGCCGAGGCCGAAAAGCTTGATGAACATGGCGAGAGCGATGGCGACGGTCAGCGCGAGGCCGGCGCCGGCGAGCGCCGCCACCAGCCGGCTCGTCAAGCTGCCGAGATGGAACCCCTGGAAGAACGTCTGAAACACGTACCATTCGCTGACGAAGCCGGCCTGCGGCGGCATGGCGGCGAGGCTCATCGCCGCAAACAGCGCCCCGAGGCCGAAAATCCACGAATTGCGTCGCAGGATACCCCGCGCCACCAGGGCATAGCTCGACGACGCCCGGTAGATGCCGTCGGCGGACAGGAACATCGCGCCCTTGGCAAGCGCATGCCCGGCGAGATGGATCAAGGCGACCGTCCAGGCGAGCGCCGCAAGGTCGGCGAGCCCGTCCTGCCGGAACATGAGCGCCGCCCCGAGCAGACAGACGGCAATCGAACCATTCTCGGCCGACGACAGGCTCAACAGCTCGCGCCATCCCTCCTGCTGAAACGCGTAGAGCGCGGTGAGGATCGCGCTGATCACCGCGATCGCCACGATCGCGATGCCCGGCACCGACACGGTCCATCCGAGATTGGCCGGCAGCCACGCGATCAGCCCGCGGCTGAGCGCAAAGAACGCGGCGTTGAGGACAATGCCCGACATCACCGCGCCGGTGGCGCCGCTTCCGGCGCCATAAGCCCCGGGGAACCATTCGTAGAAAGGCAGGAGCCCGAGCTTGGCGCCGAACCCGACCAGAAGCAGAAAGCCGACGAACCACTGCTCGCCGACCGGCATCGACTGCGCGGCCGCGGCGAAATCGGCAAACGATAGGCTCCCCGCGTGACCGGCGAGCAGGATGAAGGCGAGGATAAGCGCCACCGAACCCGCCTCAAGCAGGCCGAGCATGAAGAGGACCGGCCGGCCGACGTCGGCGGCAAGGTCCTCGCCGAGAATCATGACGGCGCCGCCGAGGCTCATGATCTCCCAGGCAACGAGAAAGCTCACCGCATCCTGCATCCCGAACACGCCGATCGCCCCTATCAGGGTGGCGGCGAGGCCGAAGCACCACGCGCGCTTGCGCGGCGAGGGCGTCCCGAGCCAGGCGGCGAGTCCCGCACCGGGAAGTCCGAAGCCGAGGAGCCAGAGCGCGTCGGCCGGTAGCGCGAACATCGCTCCGTCGGGTCCGATGCCGAGGCCGGTCTGAAGGGCGGGTACCCCTCGCGGCAACGTCATCACGACGAGCAGAAGCAACGGCAGGCAGCCGATGGCGACCGCCGCACGGCCGGGGCCGGGGCGTCCGGCGAGCGCCAGCACGGCACCGAGCAGCCACGCCGCCAAGGCGATGATGAGCAGGCTAACGGCCAAGCGATCCTCCGTGCGCCCGCTGCGGCATCCGCTTGAGGAACATCAGCAAGGCCTCGATGATCGCGGCCGGGTTGGGCGGACAGCCCGGCAGGTAGACGTCGACCGGCAACACCTGCTCCAGCCCGTTGCCGCAGGCGTAGCCGCCGCCGACCATGCCGCCCGAGACCGCGCAGGTGCCGGTGGCCATGACCCACCTCGGCTCGGGCATTGCCGCGTAAGCGCGCTTGAGCGGCTCGTGCATCGCATAGGTGACGGGCCCCGTGACGAGCAGGAGGTCGGCAAAGCGAGGGGACGGGGTAAAGAAGATGCCGAGACGATGCAGGTTGTAGAAGGGATTGTTCAGCGCCTGCAGCTCCGATTCGCAGCCGTTGCACGATCCGGCATCGACGTGGCGGATATGGAGGCTGCGGCGGAAGTTCGAAGATGACGTCGCCTCGAGCGCGGCCGGTGCCGCGCCGCTCTCCTCACCGGAAAGCAGAAGGTCGGCGCGATTGCGAACCCCGAAGGCCCAATCGGTGGAAGCGACCGCCGCCCCGGTCGGACAGGCTTCGACGCACAGCTGGCAGGCCACGCAGCGGCCGTAGTCGACCCGCAGCCGCTCCGCACCTTCCGCGCCCGGCTCGACCGCAATTGCGGCGGTGGGACAGGAGTCGGCGCACGCCGCGCAGCGATCGGCGCAGAGCCGCGGATCGAAGCGCGGCATGCCGAGCACCCCGTCCTGACCGTCGCCATGATCCGCCCGCGGCCATCGTGTGGTGGCGCGGCCTTCGGTGAGCCCAACCAGAGTCCAGGCCGGCATCGGTCCCTCTATCGATCGCAGCCGGCCACGGTCATCCCGAAGCTCGCTTCGTTGATCGCGTAGTCCATCATGTTGCTGTCGTGAACAGTGAACGGAAAGACTCGCCAGTTCGAGAAGGACGGCGACTTGATCTTGACGCGGACGATCTCTCCGCCATCGCCGAAATGAACGGCATGGAAGAGACCGCCACGCGGCGACTCCGTCCAGCCGAGCCCCTCGGAATTTGGCGGCGGCGCACAGTCCGCGCGAATGGCCCCGGACGGAAGCTGAAGCAGGGCCTTTTGGATCAGCGTGATGCTTGCCGCGATCTCGGCGATGCGCACCTGCGCTCTGGCATGGGCATCTCCGCCGGCCCGGATCGGAACGTCCACCGGCAGCTCCGCGTAGCCCGCATAGGGGTAGTCGCGGCGAAGATCCCGATCGAGGCCAGAGGCCCGCTCGACGGGACCGGTGGCGCCTTGATCGAAGGCGAGCTCACGGCTGAGGTGGCCCGTGGTGATCAGTCGATCGAGGTGGCTGTTGGTGCTCTCCAGCCGAGCCGCATAGGCGGCGGCATCGGCCCGCAACGTTTCCAGTTCCCCGCTCAGCCCTTCCGGTGGATGAAGGTCGCGCCGCAGGCCGCCGGGGACCAGCACGCCGCGCAGGAAGCGGCTGCCGGTCAGCCTGCCGTTGATCTGCTTGGCGCGTTCTTCGAGCAGCTTTCCTTCCGCTGCGCCGACCTTGAGCGTCGTGGTGTCGGAAAGGTGGCCGAGGTAGTGAAGATGATTGTAGAGGCGCTCCAGCTCGGCCAGCAGCGAGCGCAGGATCAGCGCTCGCGGCGGCACCGCGCAGCCCGCCGCCTGCTCGACCGCCTGGCAGAAGGCAAGCGCGTGGGCGAAGCTGCCGACGCCCGACACCCTTTCGGCGAGCACCGTCGCTTTCAGGAGCGGCAACCCCTCAAAGCGTTTCTCCATGCCCCGGTGCTTGAAGAAAAGTTGCGCCTGGAGGTGGAGGATGTGTTCGCCGATATAGAAGAAATCGAGTTCCACCAACTCCACGACGTCGGCGCGTATCGGCCCGAAGGGCAGAAGCTGCACGTCGCGGCCGGGAACCTCGGGAAGCTGCGTCTCTTCCGGCCTGAACGGCATCGGCGCGTCGACCGGATAGCGCGGGTCGAGCGGCGGCACGCTTGGAGACGCCCCTTCGTGCAGCACCAGCCGATGAGGCTCCGGGTGACCTTCGAACGTGACGCCGAAGAGGTCGGTGATCTCGCGCTCGTACCAGCCGATCAGCGGACTGATCCCGGCCACGCTTCGCACCGCCCCCTGCGGCCTGCAGCGCCAGACGATCAGGCCCTGGCGTTTCGGACGGTCGGCGATGTAGCGGAGCTCAAGCTCGCCGGTCGGCCGGTACCAGGCATAGGCGAACTGCATTCTGCCGCCCGCCTCCACCAGGCCGGCGACTGCCGCCTCGAGATCGGCCGGCGCGATCCGGATTTGTTCGATGACGGTCATGGGCCGCCCGGCGAAAGAGTGAGCGCGGCCGAGGTCAGGTAGTCCCAGATCCCGGCGGGCCACCACAGCCCGAAGATCAGAAGCGGTGCCAGCGCCAGCCACATCGGTGTGGCGCACCAGGCGCTCAGACGCCCGACCGGCGTCGCGCGGTGGCGGGCCTGCCCGTAATACATCGACCGGAAATGATCGAGGAACGCGACAAAGATCACGACCAGCAACGCGGCCATCACATAGACCGCCCACGAAAAAGGCGCCGTCATTCCGGCCCGCATGATGGTGAACTCGCTGAGGAAGAGGCCGAACGGCGGCGCCCCGGTGATCGCGACCGCGCCGGCGAGCCACAATGCGCCGACGGACGGGAAACGGTGCCCCACCCCGCCGATCTCCGAAATTTCCTTGGTGCCGTAGGCGCGCATGACGTTGCCCGCCCCGAAGAACATCAGCGACTTGTTCAGCGAATGGTTGAGCATGTGGTAGAGCGCGCCGGCGACGCCGAGAGCGCCGCCGAAGCCGAAGCCGAGCGCGACGACCCCCATGTGCTCAACGCTGGAATAGGCCATCAGGCGTTTGATGCCCCTCTGCCGCACGACAAACAGGGCCCCGACCAGGAGCGACAGCGCGCCGAAGGCGACCAGCGCCATCTGCGGCAGAAGCCCGAGCTCGGTCCCCCGCGTGATGGCGAGGAACCGTGCGATGCCGATCATCGCGGTGTTGAGGAGCGCGCCGGACAGCATGGCCGAGACCGGCGCCGGCGCCTCGCTGTGGGCATCCGGCAGCCAGCTGTGCATCGGGGCGAGACCGACCTTGGTGCCGTAGCCGACAAGGACGAGAAGAAACGCCAGCGTCACCAGCACCGGGTTCATTTTCGCAGCAGCGCCGCTCAACAGACCCCAGGTCATCTTGTAGGTCGGCCCGAGGACGAAACTACCCGCCCAGTAGAAGAGCACGGTGCCGAGCAAGGCGAGGCTGATGCCGGCCGAAACGAGGACGATGTATTTCCACGCCGCCTCCATGCTCTCCGGCGCCCGCTCGAAGGCGACGAGAAACGTGCTGACCAGCGTCGTCAGCTCGATGGCGATCCAATAGATGCCGATGTTGTTCATCAGCGGCGCGACCAGGGTGGTCAGGCCGAAGGCCGCGAACAGCGCGTAGAAACCGGGGAGACGATCGTCCACGCCGAGGAGCCGCATGTAGCCGACCGCGTAGATCGAGGCGAGCAGGTAGACGATCGACGTGCAGAGGATCACCCAGGCACCCGGCCGATCGATCACCACATAGTCGTTCCAGAAGAAGGCCTCGCCGGCGCCGACCTGTCCGACGATGAACGGCAGCGGCAACGCGCATCCGAAGGCGACGATGCTGGCGACGAGGTTCAGCCCCTCGCAAACGCGGGCGTTGCGGACGATCAGGCAGCCGAGCGCCGCCAGTGCCGGCGCCAGCGACAGAGCGAGGACCAGAGCGCCGAGCATCAGCCGACCAGCCGTTTGAGTTGGAGGCTGCTCGTCGAGCCGACATGGGTGACCAGGTATCGGACGAGAACGCCGAAGCAGGCCACGATGATCAGGAGATCGAAGAGGATGACCGCCTCGATGAGGAGCGGCATCCCCGGCACCAGGATCTGCGAGCCGAGAAAGATGCCGTTTTCGAGGACCAGCAATCCGAGGATCTGGGTGATCGCCTCATGGCGGACGGCGAGCATGAGGAAGCCGATCAGCTTCATCGACAGCATGACGGTGAGCGCCAGGACGACCACCGTCAGCTGAAGGCCAAAGTCGCCGGCGGCGCGGTACGACACCGCCAGCGCGAACATCACGAACAGCGCGCCGATCACCATGCTGGCGGCCGGCTGCAATACGACGTGGATTTCTCGATCGACGTCGAGGCGGCGGATGATCCGCCAGATGAGATACGGCAAGAGCATGCCGCGAAACAGCGCCGTCAGGATCGCTATCAGATAGAGCTCGGGATAGTGGCCGTAATATCCGACCAGCGCCGACAGCGCGGCGATCACCCACGATTCGGCGGCAAAGGCGTAGAGGTAGTTCTTCAGCCAGCGCGAACCGAGCATGACGAAAGCCAGAAGCAGGCTGACGATGGTCAAAAGGCTGAACAGCGACGAAGCGAGCGGGCCGAGATCCTGGATCATCATCTGATCAGCTCAGTTGGGTGCCGACGATAGCCAGGATCGCCAGCACGAAAGAAGCGGCCAGCGGTTCCTGGTAGCGATAGAAACGCAAACGCGCCTGCGTCGTCTCGACGATGACGACCGCGCAGGCGACGAGCGTGAACTTGACCACCAGGCCGACGGCCGCACCGAGGGCGCCCGGCGCGGTCCCCGCCAGGGAGAGCCCCCAGGGCAGGATCAGGACGTTGCAGAAGATCGTGTAGAGGATGAACTGCTTCATCATCGAGGCCCAGCGGAGGAGGGCGAGCAGCGGGCCCGAATATTCGAGGATGCGCGCCTCCTCGATCATGTAAACCTCGATATGCGTGCTGGAGTGGATCGGTAGCCGGTCGGTCTCGACGAGGAGCAGGATGAAGAAGGCGGCGGCCAGGAACACGTGGGCCGGACCCCAATAGACCGCCCAGCTCGACACCAGCAGATGGTTGACGACGAAGGGCAGCATCGCCTTGGCCAAAAGCGTGATGCCGACGAAGACGAGGATCAGCGTCGGCTCGGCGAGGATCGCCACCATCACCGCCCGGCTCGACCCGATGCCGCCATAGGCGCTCGACGTATCGAGGCCGGCCAGCGTGACCATGAACGAGCCGAGCGTCAGGATGAGCCCGCCGCCGAGAATGTCGCCCATGTCGGAAAGCGGCAGCGGAAAATTGGTCAGCACCGGGATGAGGATCGGCACGACCAGCATGCAGGTGAAGGCAACGACCGGCGTCAGCCAGAACAGCCAGGAGGCCGTCTCCGGCACCACCACCTGCTTGTGGAACAGCTTCCAGAGATCGCGATAGGGCTGAAATATGCCGGGCCCTTGGGCGCGCTGAACGCGCTCCTCGAACTGCACGATGATGCCCTGGATCAACGGTGCCAGCAGGAGGACCGTCAATACCTGCGCGATCTGCAGGAGGATGTCGCGGGTCACGCCGCGCGCCCGTTCGGCAACGGCTCGCCGTCAGGCGCGCTACAGAGGCACCGCGCGGCACCGTTCACGATTCGGACAAGGGGAAACATAAAAAAGCTCCTTCCACGCCGTCGACGCAAGAAGGAGTCATCAGCCCCACGGGCGGTTAGAAGGCGAACTCCATCGCCCAATCTCATCTGACTTTCTACGAGCGGCGCGGCTCTTGTCAATCCCCCCACGCGCCTCGGGTGACGCGCCTTCCGACGCCTGCGCGTTACCGACCGTCGGTTGACCATCGGCCGAAGCCGGCGCATCATCCTTGACGAGCCAGATGGGGATGGAGCTCCCCGAAAACCGCTGGAAAAGCTGATAGCTCCTACTGCGCGAACGGCGCGGTGGGAGCTTTTTGTTGGTCTGCGCTCGATGGGAGGAACCGCAATGCAGGTTCCCAAGGATTCGATGCTGCTCCGCATATTTGTGGGGGAGGGCGAACAATTCAATCATCATCCGCTCTATGAGGCGATCGTCCTGAAGGCGCGCGAGGCGCACTTGGCCGGCGCCACGGTCCTGCGCGGGCCGCTCGGTTTCGGGCGTTCCTCCCGACTGCACACTGCAAAGATTCTGCGCCTGTCCGACGACCTTCCGCTGGTCATCGAGATCGTCGACAGCGAAGAGAAGATCCGGGGCTTCCTGCCGACCCTCGATGGGATGATCGGCAGCGGATTGGTAACCCTGGAGAAGGTCCAGACGCTCGCCTATGGCGGCGTCAAGACGGACGCGACCGGCACCACCGGCTAGCCCGGTGCATTTTCAGGAAAGTGTGCGCACTTTTCCGCCCGGAAAATGCGAAGAATCGAAGAGCTGGAGCGAAGGCCCCGATTCAATCAAAACGGGCTTTGTCTAGCTCGGCAGGCCGCTCACCAGCGCCCCGCCGAGCAGCGTCAGGCCGAGCAGCAGGACCGTCGCCGCGGCGATAATCTCGGCCGCCTTGACCAGCCTCGCGGTCGCCGGCGAATCGACGCCGGCGAGGCGGACGGCGACGCCGCGCGCCGAGACGGCAAGCGTCGCCATCGCGGCCACCGTCAGCCCGGTGCCGACCGCCATGACGAAGGTAGCGGCCACGCCGGCGAGAAACAGTCCCTGCGACAGAGCGAAGACCAGGATGATGATCGCTCCCGAGCAAGGCCGGATGCCGACCGCCATGATCGTCGACCAGGCACGCAGCATCGGCGCTCGCGGCTTGCCGGGCGCCGCGACGCGCGCGTGAACGTGGTGGTCGTGGCAATCGGCCCCGTGCTGATGGTCGTGGTGGTGGTCGTGCTCATGCGCCTCGTCGTGATGGTGGCCGTGATGATGGCCGTCGTCATGATCGTCGTGGTCGTGATCGCCGGGATGGAAGTGGTGATGATGGTGGTGATGACCGCCGCCGAAGGTCTTGCTCCACAGGAGCCAGCCCCCGACCACGGCCACCAGACCGTAGCTGGCAATCTCGAACCAGTCGGTAGCCTGCGTCATGGTCATCGCCGTCGCGTGGAGCACGACGGCGATCACCGCGACGACGACGATTGCGGTGACCGCCTGAACGAAGGCGGCCATGAACGACAGCGCGATGCCCCGCCTGACGGTCTCGCCGGAAGAGACGAGATAGGCGCTGATGACCGCTTTGCCGTGACCCGGTCCCACCGCGTGAAAGACGCCATAGGCAAAGGAGAGCCCGAGCAGCAGCCAGGCCGCCCAACCGTTGGCCTTGATTGCCGACAGCGCGCTGGTCAGCGCCCTGTAGAAGGCCGCCTGCTGAAGCGCGACCCAGACGAAGAACGGCCCGAGCGGCCCGCCGAAACCGGAGCTCGTCGAATCCGGCGTGGCGATGCCGAATGGGCTCGCGGCTTGCGTGGCCGTGGCCGCGGCCGTGAGCAGGAGCGCCACAACCACGCCGAGGAGACAGCAAAGAGGGCGATACCGGTTCATTGGGCGCGCCTCACCCTTCGCAGCAGGAACAAGCCGCAGACCCCCGCCGCGATCAAGAGGGTTGCGAATGCGCCGATGAGACCCGCCGGACCCAGCACCGCCGCCGCCGGCGCGCCCCCTCGCTCGGCGCCGGCGACCGCTGCGGTCGACGCGCTCTTCGGCACGGATGCCTGAGCCCGATCGTCCGGCGCCGGCGATGGTTGGGTATTGTTATCCGCGATGACAACCGGCTGATCGGCCTCGGCTGTCTCCGGCACCGCGGGCGCGTCGGCTGCAGCCGGCGCCGCGGGAGCCGCCGGAGCCGGGGGCTCCGGCGTCGGCGGCGGAGCGGGAGCGGACGTCGGAACGACAGTCGCCGGGGCCGAAGCGGCTTGCGAAAAATCGAGCGGCGAAAGTCGCGGCGTCGGCGGCGTCAGTGCAGCTTGGGCGACGGTCACCGTCGAGGCCGGGCAATTCACCTGGATGACACTGGCCAGCGCCGAGGCGGCGTTGAGAAGGGCGGGCGGCAGGTCGTGCTGCTCCAGCGGGATCGCCGCCAGCGCGCTCATGGTGCCCGCGTCGAGCTCGTGCGGCGCCTGGTATGTCGCCGTGCATCCGGGCGGCGCCCCCTCGAGGCTGGCCGGGTGGCTCTTCACGAAGGTGAAGGCGACGAAATATTCCGGGTCGAAGACCTCAACCGTCGCCGTGCCGTCGACCGCCACAGGATCCTTGAGCGGCAGGGTGAAGAACAGCGTGAGCCGACTGTCGTGCAGCTCGAGCCAGTATTTGGTCGGCGCGGCGAACACATGCTTGGCCGGCCCGGCAACCACATAGGTGAAGTAATCGTAGTCCTTCAGCGAATCCATGTTGACCTGGGCGAGCGAGGCCAGCTCCGCCGCGGCCAGCTTGCCGTCCCCGTTCGTGTCGAGACCCTGGATCGCGAAGGCCGTGAACGCCTCGTCGAACTCCCAGACATTGCGCACCGCGTCGATGCGGCCCTGATCGTCGAACACGATCGAGGCCTTGGCATCGACGAAGACATGCGGGTGCGCCGCGACTTCGGTTGCCGTCGCGATCGGCGCCAATGCCAGGGCGAGACAACCCGCCAGAGACTTGAAGGGAGCGGTCAAACGACAAGATTCCCCCGATTCGAAACCGTGGCCGGCAAGTGCGGCCGAAATGGGGGCCGATCGCGCCGCAACCTGCGGCAAGTCGTCCTGCCGCGGGTTGCCGGCGATGCCCGTCTTGACCGGGCGGCCCGCCCGCCGGCCGGCGTCCGCTACTCGCCGATCTTCGTCACGATCATCGATCCGTGACCGTCGTTGTAGGCGGTCACCTGAAATGGCTCGCCGGCCCTGATGGTACGAGGCAGTCCGCTCGACCCGACCACCTCGCGGACGACCACCAGAACGGCGGGCTCGCCCGCCCCGAAGCCGCGATCGATCCAGCCGCACTGACCGGCTTGCGGCGGAACCGAGCCGGTGCCCTGCGTCGTCGGCACGAAGTTGACGTGGAGCGACCCGTCTTCGCCGGTCAACACCTGCATGGTGGGGCCGCCCTGACAGCGCAGCACGTAACCCTGGACCTCCGGCGGCGGGCCGCCCCGGAACCAGATCAGATAGGCAACCGCCGCCGCGACCACCAGCACGAGCACCGCCGCCACAGCGATCGCCCACCACGGAAAGCCGCTCGGCTTCGGCGGCGGCGGCGCCGTCCAAGGCGCGATCTCGAAGGCGACGTTCGGGCCGGTTGCAACGTCGTTGTCGGGATCGTCCTCCGCCGTCGCCCGCACGTGGAAGACGTGCTTTGCCGGCGCCTCGCCGGCCGGGACACGGATGGCGACCCTTATCGTGGCGGTACCCTTCGGCGTGAAATCCTGCTCGATCTCGCGCGGGCTGGTCGGCGTCGCCCCCTCGAAGGCGAACCAATCGGGTTTGGCCGCGCCCTCAAGCTCGACCCCGATGCGGGCGCTGCGCGGCCGCTCGGTCCGGTTCCGCACCGTCAGCGTCAGCGTGCCCGTCTGGACGTTTCCCTCGCTCCCCGGCGCCTCGGTCAGCGGCAACTCGGTCGGGCAGTCGGCAATCTCGAAACTCGCCATCGATCTCTCCGCAATCACTCGCCGCGCCCGACGACCACCATGGCGCCCTGGTTGTTGTTGTAAGCCCGCACCGCGAAGCTCCGCCCCTCGATCACCAGGCCCGTGTAGTCGTCGAAGCCGATGGCATCGCCGGCGATCAACAGCATGGCGGGCTCCCCCGGCCGGAAGCCGCGGTCGAGCCAGCCGCATTGCCCCGGCCCCGGCGGCGTCGACGCCGTCCCCCCGGTGGTCGGCGTGAAACTGATCCTGATCGAGCCGTCTCCGGCGCGGGTCGCCGCCATGCCCGGACCGCCCTGGCAGCGCAGGACGTAGCCCTGGACGGCCGGCTGAATTGGCTGAGTGACCTTGCCGATCACGTCGCCCGGCCGCTTCTCGGCGCTGCCCGCGATTCTGCCCTGCGCCGACGGTTCGGGCGCTAGGATGGGCCGGCCGAGCTTGAGGGCGCAGTCGAGTCCGAACCGGTCGACATAGATGCCCGAGCTGCCGATGATGGCGCTCGCCGCATAGCTGGCGCCGCAGTTGCCGCCGGCGCTGGAGGTCACCCCTAGATTGCCGCCGACCAAGACCGGAGAAGGCGACGCCCACCGCGAACCGTTGAGGCCGTCCTGCCGGCAGGTGAGGCCGAGGTTGAAGACGTATTTCCCGGAATAACCGTAGTAGCCGGTCACGACGAAGTCTCGCGGGCACATGGTGGTGAATGGCCCGCCGCCCGACCCGCCGGTCGCCGGTCTCGCCGACGGCGCTTCGGTCCAATGGCCGTCGACGTCGACCTTCACGCAGACCGGCGCCACCTGATCCATCCAGTCGCCCGACCGTCCGGTCAAACCCACGACGAAGCGGCCGGACCCGCAGGCGATCCGGAACGCACCGCCTCCCGGACCGCCGATGGTCTCTGTCGCCGCCATCGCGGCGGATGCGGCGAGCATGACTGCCAGGCTGGCTGCCACCAAAACCGATGGACGCATCATGGCCTCCTCTTGCGACGCTTGCCGGAGACCGAGCCGGCCCTCGCCCGCCCGGAACAAGCGGACCTGTCACTGAAGAAATTTCCCGCGTGGCTAGCCCGAGAACGCGATCGCAATCCCGATGACGGCGATCGCCGCGCCGATCACCATCATCCCCATACCGATCGATGCCGACGTCGACTGGTGCAGGCTTCTGAACAGAAGCGGCATCGCGTTGCTCAGGCGATCGCGATAGGCGGAGACGCCGATGACAAGCACGATGACCCCGAAGACGAAAACCGCGATGCCGGTTGCCACTCAGAACCCTCTATGTTCGATAGCGCGCGGCACCCGAGCGGCGCTGGTCGGGCGCTCGAACGGTGCGCCGTCCTAGACGATCATCCCGATGACGAACCCGCCGACGACGCACACGATCAGCACGACCCAGTCGTACCACTCCATGCCGCCGAAGCTGACGGTCACGCCGGGTCCGCCGGCCGGCGCGCCTGCTTTCACAGTGGTCGGGATACCGCGGATCACCGCGTAGATCGTCGCGATGATGACGCCGATACCGAAGCCGATGCTCGTCTTGGTGCTTTCAGGGTTCCAGCTCATTGCGAGCGGGAGCACGATTGCGAGAATTCCGATGACGAATGCGACGACGTAGCCTAACCATTTCATGACGCCCTCCTCTGACTGCCACGAACCGGACCGGACTAACGACGAAAACACGGCGATATTATCACGCGCCGTACCCGCAGGCATCTGGGAAAGTAAGAATAGGCGCAGAAACGCCTGGATCGCCGGCGGCATTTTATTTCGATGCTTATTTTAGCGAAGCCGTTGACCTTGTGCCGGCGCCGCTCCTTGCGAGACGAAAGCGGAGAGAGTTATAGTTGTCGGCAGATGCGGCAAACGGAGGCCAGCTTTGGCCCGGACGGCGGACGACGTTACGCGCTCGCTCTGCGAGTGGGTTGAATTTGTGTTGCCCGATGTGCCGGTGGCGGTCCGCTCCCTCGCCGAGCCGGACCCCCGGAAAGGCATCGACATCCGGCTGCTGACGGCGATCCCGGTGCCGATGCCGCGCACCGACCGCTCGACGGCGACGCTGCGGCTCGACTATCTCGCCACCATCACCCTCGACGATCCGCTCGCCGAGCATCGCTGCCTCGGCGAATTGCTGTTCGCCGCGGTCGGCCATGCCGACCTCCAGGTGATGCCGGCGGAGCAAGCGGCCCGGATGCGGGGCGACTTCAAGCTTCCCGGCGCCACCGGGATCGTCTTCAGCCTGCAACTCCGCCGGGAGCGGGAGGTGACGATCGCCCCGCTGGTCCGCCGTCCGCTCGTCGTCGAGGGAACCGGGATCCGGCCGCTCGCAGGGATCGTGCTCGGACCCGACGACACGCCGGTCGCCGACGCCATCGTCGAACTGCCGGCGCTCAACCTTTCGGCCATCACCGACCACCGTGGCCGCTTTGCCTTTGCCGGAACCCCGGCGAACGGACCGCTGCGGCTGACGGCGACCAAGAATCGCGTGAAGGTCGGCCTCGACACCTCGACGGACGGTCCGGTGACCATCCGCATTCCGATGGAGGGTTAAAATGCCGGTCTATCTCAGTCCCGGAGTGTATATCGAGGAACTCGACACCGGGGCACGCCCGATCGAAGCGGTGGGAACCACCACCGCCGGCTTCGTCGGTCTGGCGCCGAAGGCCGACGCCCACTTGAACGAGGCCGTGGCGATCGTCAACTGGTCGCAGTTCCTGCGCGAATTCGTGGCGGACTCCACCCAGACGACGCCGCTCGCCAATGCGGTTTTCGGCTTTTTCCTCAACGGCGGCTCGCGCTGCTATGTCGTCAATGTCGGCGCCGAGGGGACGATCGCCGGGCGCGGCAAGGGGCTCGACCAGCTCGCGGCGATCGACGAGATCGCCATGATCGCGGCGCCGGGCCGCAGCGACCCGGCCTCTTACGACGCGCTGATCACCGCCGCCGAGCAGCTCGGCGATCGGGTGGCGATCCTCGACGGGCCGGAGCGGGTCGACGACGTCGAGCAGCTCACCCGCGCCGGGACGATCGAGCCGGCCGACGCCTCCGGCGACAAGGGCGCCCGAAAGGCGAGATCGGGCATGCGGCCCCGCGATTCGGAGCGCGGCTTCGGCGCCGTCTATTTCCCCTGGATCAGGGTCAGGGACGCCGTCGATCCCGACAAGATCGTCAGCGTTCCGCCCTCCGGCCATATCGCCGGCGTGTGCGCCCGCACCGACGTCGAGCGTGGCGTCCACAAGCCGCCGGCCAACGTCGCCATCCGCGGCGCCCTCGGCGTCAGCCAGGCGCTCACCAAGGCCGAGCAGGAGGTGCTCAACCCGGTCGGCGTCAACTGCATCCGCTTCTTCAGCCGCGAGGGCGTCCTTGTGTGGGGCGCGCGCACGCTGGCGGCCTCGGCGAGCAACTGGCGCTATCTGAGTGTCCGCCGGCTCTTCAACATGGTCGAGGAATCCATCCAGCGGAACACGCGCTGGGTGGTATTCGAGCCGAACGACCGGCCGCTGTGGAAAGCGATCAGGCGGGACATCTCCGCCTTCCTCACCTTGCTCTGGCGGCAGGGGGCGCTGATGGGCGCCACCCCGGAACAGGCGTTCTTCGTCAAGTGCGACGAAGAGACCAACACCCAGGAAGTCATCGATGCCGGGCAGGTGGTGACCATCGTCGGCATGGCGCCGGTCAAGCCGGCGGAATTCGTCATCTTCCGCATCGGCCAGAGCGCCGCCGGTGCGGCAATCGAGTCGGTTTGAGCGGCGACCAACGACAGGAGCGGCTGAGATGCCCGATGGCGACGCAACTGCGCAGGCCGGAGCAGCCGGCGCGCTGATCGATCCTTATCGCGCCTTCAACTTCAAGCTCGAAATCAGGGGCGTGATCGAAGGCCATTTCACCGAATGCACCGGTCTCGGCATCCGCGTTCACCCGATCCGCTACCGCGAAGGTGGCACCGGCCAGGTCGTTCGTGCCATCCCCGGCCAGGTCGATTATTCCGAGGTCGCCTTGCGCTACGGGCTCACCCGGTCGCGCGAGCTATGGGACTGGTTCATGAAATCCGTCCACGGCCAGGTCGAACGGCGGAACGTCTCCGTCATCATCCTAGAGCCGAACGGCGCCGACGAGGCGCTGCGCTGGAACCTCTTCAACGCATGGCCCTCGGAATGGCGGGGCGCGCCGCTCGACGCGCTCGGCCGCGAGGCAGCCATCGAGGAGCTGAAGCTCGCTTTCGATACCCTCGACAGGGCATGATGGCCGTCACGGTACAGATCCGGTCGTGGTTTGCCCGCGCCTGCCTTGGCGCCGGCGACCTGCTGTTGCGCTGGGGGCAGGGACTGGCCGGTCCCGAGCCGGCCCGCGACGACGCGTCCGATCCGTTGGCCGCGCTCAGGCAACAGTTTCCAGGTGCCCCCGATCATTGGCTCAAGGTTGTCGCGGAGCGCGCTCCGGGGCTGGTGGCCGTCCATCGCAAGGCGCCGGCCGCCGCGCCACGATCGCCGTCGCCGCCGGCGGCCCCTTCGGCCGCCACCCGCGCGGCCGACCGCTCGTCCAATTCTCGGCCGGAAAGAGCCGGCCAACGCGATCGGCGTAAGAGTGTGGTGCACTGGATCGGCGGATCGGCGGAGCCAAAATCTGCGCGACCGGCGCCGGTGCATTTTCTCACCGGGCAGGGCCCCAGGCGGCACGCGCGGCCGGTTGTTCTGCCCGACGCTGCCGCTCCCGCTTCAACAGACCACGGGGCAAAATCCGCTCCCGCCGAAAAAGCCGAGCCCCGCAGCACGGCCTTCACCGCGCCCTCCAGCCGCGATCCGGCGCCGTCGCGGGCGCCCGCGGCTAGCACGCCTCCCGAAGCGCGCGTGTCACCGCCGCCCTCGAAGATCGCCAACGAGACGGCGGATCGGCAACACGAGAATCCTTTGCCGCCGCCACGCGAAGCGGGCTGGCCGCGTCTGAAGGAACGCCCCGCGCCAGAAAATCCGGCGCGATTCGCCACGGAGCCGCGGCCAAACCCGCGACACCAGTCCGCCGCGCCGGCGGCGGAATTCGCCCGCTGGCCGGAGCGCCGTCAGCCGACCGGTACGACCGAGCGGAACGCAACCTTCGACCCTTGGCCTGAGCTGCCGCCGACCAGGCTCGGATCGGAGGCCACCGACGGCGCGATGCGGGCCTACCAGCAATCCCTGCGGCTCGAGCAGTTGAAGCGCGATCAGACCGGCCGGTTATGGAACGCGTAGCCTTCCTCGTCGAGCAGACCGGGGCGCGGATCTCCTGTCTGCTCAACCCCGAGAGCGTCGTCCTGCGGCGCGCCGCCGGGCTCGCCCGCCGCGGCGGCGCCACCGGCGTGATCACCGGGGTTGCCTTGTCCGACGATCCGGTGGTCGCCACCGGCGGCGGCGTGACCGAGATCGACCTCGACCTCTTGTTCGACGTCGGCATTGCCCGCGACGTCAGCCCGGCCGCCGGGCAGGGCCCCGCCGCCGGGCAGGACCCGGCCGAGGCCGCCGCCGAGGCGGCGCTGGTCCCCGAGGACGTGCGGGAACTGACCCGGCCGATCTGGAACCTGACGGAGAACGGCGAGGGTCAGGACGGCTACGGCGCGCCACCCGTGGTCCGCCTGATCTGGGGCCGGGCGTGGAACATTCCGGGCGTCGTCGCCGCCGTCGCCGAACGGTTGGAGCGTTTTTCCGCCGATGGCGTGCCGCAACGCTCATGGCTCCGGCTCCGCTTGCGCCGGGTGCTCGACGATGCCGCGCGCCTCCCCGCCAAAATGCCGGTGACGCCGCAATTCGAGACGCCTCTCCTCCAGGATCCCGCCGCGATCGAATCGGCGCCGACCATCGAAATCCCGGTCGACGAGACCGGCCTGCCGTCGCTTCGCCTCGACCAGATCGCCAGCGAGCTGCGCGGCGATCCCGCCGCCTGGCGCTCCATCGCCGCGGCAAACGGCATCGACGATCCGCTCCATCTCGCCGAGGGCACCGTCATCCGGCTTGCCGCCTTGCCGGAGCAGACGGCATGACCGCGCCGCTTCTCCACCAGGCCCCGCTCACCATCGCGCTCGGCGGCGCGCCATTGGCTCGGCCGCTCGCCCAGACCCTTGCTGCCGTATTCGTCCGCCAGGCCCTTGCGGTACCGAGCGTCGCCGAGCTCGACTTCGCCAATCCCGACCCCGAGGCGGCGAGCGGGCTCGCTCACGATCAGCCGCTCCGCGTCGCCGGGTCGGGAGGCGACGTCCTCTTCGACGGCAACATCGCCTCGATCCAGCACGACTACGACGGTGCCGCCGGTCATGTCGTGCGGGTTCGCGCCTACGACCCCCTCCAGCGGCTCCGCACCCGTCGGCGCGTGCGGGCCCTCGCCACGACCTCGGCCGCCGACCTCGCGACGGAGCTCGCCGGCGACATCGGTTGCGGCTCGGCCGCCACCCGCTCGACCCCCGGCCGCGACCTCGTGATCCAGGCCGGCGAGAGCGACCTTGACCTGCTCGCCGACCTCGCGGCCGAAGCCGGCCTCTATCCCTTCGTCGACGACGGAACGCTGAAGCTCGTCGGGCTCGACGGCGACGGCGAGGAAATTCCGCTCGCCCTCGGCCGCACCCTCCAGTCGGTCCGCATCACGCTGAGCAGCGAGCGGGCGTTGACCCGCGGCGAAGCGCGCGGCTGGTCGCCGGCGACCTCTCATCGTTTTCAGGCCGAGGCTGCGACCGCCAGCCAGGACGCCCTCGACCTGCGTGACGTCGGGCTGCGCGCCCACGCGGCGGAACGGCTGATCCTCAACGCTCTCGTCGACAGCGAGGGCGAGGCCCGGGCGCTGGCGCAGGCCGACATGGACCGGGGGGCCGCCTACGAAGCCTCGGTCGTCGGAACGGCCTTCGGCGATCCCGCCATCCGACCCGGCAGTCCGCTCCGTATCGACGGCGTCGGCGCCGATCTGGCCGGCCTCTACGTGGTGACCGAGGCGGTGCATCGCTTCGATGCGGCAAGCGGCTACACCACCGAGTTCGCCACGACGCCGCCGGCTCCTCAACCTCGCTTGCGCGAGACCATGTTCTCGCTGGGCGAGGTCAGCGACACCGCCGACCCGGAGGGCTTCGGCCGCTGCCGGGTCAAGCTGCCCGCCCTCTCCGACGTCGAGAGCGGCTGGATGCCGGTGGTCGTCGCCGGTGCCGGCAGCGGCAAGGGCATGGCGGCCTTGCCGGAGAGCGGCGACGACGTCCTGGTCGTCTTCCCCGACGGCGATCCGGCGCGCGGCATCGTGCTCGGCGGCCTCTACGGCACGAAGCGGTTGCCGCGCGGCGCCGGGCGCAAGCACAAGCGGCCCTTCGTCCTTCGCACCGGTGGCGGACAGACGCTCGAGCTCGCCGCCGACAGTGCGCTGGCACGCCTGTCGACCAGCGCCGGCAGCATCGTCGAGATGGCCCCCGGCGGCATGCGCGTCGCCGCGGCGAGCGACCTGATCATCGAAGCCCCCGGCCGCACGATCACCATCCGTGCCGCCGGCGTGAACTTCGAAAAGGGGTGAGGCTCATGCTGTTGATCACCGAGGATGCGGTCCTCAAATGCGCCCATGGCGGCACCGTCAAGGTCGTCCATCGCCAGGACTGGGTGACCGTCGAAAAGCGCGCGATCCTCATCGAGGGGGACCCGCTCGGACGGTCCATCTCCGCCTGCCCGATGGCGACCCCGACGACGCCGCCTTGCAGCAAGACCGTGTCGGTGGACAGCGGCGCCAGCTATTCCGCCTTCGTCACCGTCGACGCGTTGCGGGTCTGCCTCGATACCGTCACCGGGACGACGGATTGGAGCAAGCTCGGGACGGTCCCGTTCGGCCTTACCAGTCCCGGACAGAGCCTCGTGACGATTGGAGGCTGAAAGGTGGCCGCGGTCTCCGGCTGGCTGTTCACGGGGATCGACCGCTCGATCGGCGGCGAGCCGGCCATGCGCGGCGCCGGCCTTGCGCTGAAACCGTCGGGCGGGGTGGCGATGGTGGAGGGTGATCAGGCGGTGCGTCAGGCGATCATCATGCTTCTGTCGACGATACCGGGCGAGCGGGTGATGCGGCCGGACTATGGCTGCCAGCTCAACCGACTGGTCTTCGAGCCGAACGACGCGACCACCGCCGGCCTTGCCATCCACTATGTCCGTCAGGCGCTGATCCGCTGGGAGCCGCGGGTCGAGATTCGGCGCCTCGACGCCGGTGCGGCCGATCCGGCCGGCGGCACCGCGTCGCCCGGCGGCGATACCGGGAACCTTCTCTACATCCGGCTCGACTACCGGGTGCGGGCGACCCTTCGCCCCGATCAGTTGACCGTGGCGATCGATCTTACCGGGGGAGGCGGCTGATGCCTCTTCCCTCGCCCAGGCTCGACGACCGCCGTTTCGAGGACCTCGTCAAGGAGGCGCAGGACCTGATCCGCAACCGCTCGCCGGCGTGGACCGATTTCTCGCCGAGCGACCCGGGGATGACACTGGTCGAGGTCTTCGCCTTCTTGACCGACACCATCCTCTACCGGCTCAATCGCCTTCCCGAAAAGGTCTATGTGGCGCTCCTCGACCTGCTCGGCGCTTCTCCGCTGCCGCCTGCCGCGGCGCGGGTGACGCTCACCTTCGCCCGCGCCGGCGAGGGACAATCGGATATCGCCGTTCCGGTGGGAACCCGTGTGTCCGACCCGACCGGCGCCGTGGTGTTCGCCACCACCGAAGACGTGACCGTAGCGGCCGGCCAGGCCGAGATCGAGGCGACCGCGATTCACGCCGATACCGTCGAGGCTGAGCTCGTCGGCATCGGCAACGGAGCCCCGTCCCAGAGCTTTCGCCTGCGCCGGCCGCCGATCGTCCGCGATCTCGGCGACATCTGGAGCGTCATGATCGGTGTCGCCGCCGACGCCGCCGGGCTTGATGCCGAAGCCATCGTGCGCGAGCACGACGGCAAGGCGTTTCGCATCTGGCGCGAGGTCAATTCCTTCCTCGGCTTCGGTGCGGACGACTGCGTTTACGCGCTCGACCGCAGCGACGGCCTCGTCACCTTCGCCCCGGCCCGCGCCGTCGGCGAATCGGGCTCGCTGACCATGGCGGCCGTTCCGCCGAAGGGCGCCGAGATCCGTGCCTGGTACCGGCGCGGCGGCGGCCGGAGCGGCAATGTCGTAACCGGGTCGCTGACCGTATTCCGCGAGCCGATCCCGGGCCTGACGGTGATCAACCGCGCTCGCGCCTCGGGCGGCGAGGATGGCGAGACCGTCGATCAGGCACTGCTGCGCGGCCGGGAGGCCGTGCGGGTGCTGACCAGCGCGGTGACGGCGAGGGACTTCGAACGCGTCGCGCTCGAAGCCGGCGGCATCGCGCGGGCAAGGGCGTACGCCCAGCGCGACGTTTGGGCCTTCGGTGAGGCGGGTGTCGTCGACCTCCACATCGTGCCGAAGATCGATCGCGCCCAGGCCGTCGAGAACGCCGTCACCCCGGACATGATCGCCGCTCATCAGACGCCGGAGCTGAGCGCCCGGGTCGATGCGCTGCTCGCCGAACGAAGGCCGCTCGGCGTCAAGACCCGCGTTTTGTGGGCGGGTTGCCGGCCGGTGTCGATTGCCGCCCGGGTGGTCATATCGCGGACCGAGAACGCCGACTTGATCCGCTCGCGCCTCAACCGGCGGCTCAACGACCTGATCGCTCCGGACGGCCCTTGGCCGTTCGGCAAGACGCTGCGGGCATCCGACGCCTATGAAGCGATCCTCGCCGAGCCGGGCGTCCGCTATGCCGAGCTGCTGCGTTTCACCATCGAGGATGCTCCCAACGCCGGCGTCGCCGATGTCGTCCGCGACCCGCGCCAGGCGCGTACCTTCTTCGCCGCCGGCGACACCGGGCTGTTCCGCTCGCTGGACAACGGGCGGAGCTGGACCAAGATCCTGGCGCCGGCCGGCGAGCACGCCCTCCTCGCCCGCTGCCACGGCGAGGTGGCGGGCCTGGTCGCGGCGGTGGCGGCGACCGAGGCGGAGGTTTGGCCGATCTATCTGTCCACCGACGGCGGCGAGCATTGGGCGCTGCTCGAGCGGGTTCTCGGCTCGCAGGTCTATGAAGCGGCCTGGGTGAGGCGTGGCGAGCGTCCGGTCCTCTTCCTTGCGACGCGGCAGGGTCTGCGGCGCTTCGACGTGGGCAGCGAGGGCGGATCGCGAACCATGGATCAGCTCGGCGAGGGCATGAACGGCACCGAGGGTTTCTACGCCGTCGCCGCCACCCGCCATGCGCTCGGCGTCTCGATGGTGGCGGCCGCGACGCGTGAAAAGAAAGGCGTGATCGTCTCGCTGCAGGGCGGCGAAGCGGGAACGTTCGTGCCGGTCACCGGGGCGGAAGGCAAGGACGTCCGCGTGCTCGGATTTCAGACCGCGGGCGACCGCACCTTCCTGTGGGCGGGACTGGCGGCCGAGGCCGGCGCCGAGGGCGACGGCGCGATGCGCATCGAGGCGCGCGCCACCGGCATTGACCCCGGCGGCTGGGTCGCGGTTTCCGACGGCTGGAAAGGGGGGAGCTGCGAAGGTCTCGATTTCCTCGACAACACCGTCATCGCCGGCTCCAATCGCGCCGGCGTTCTGATCCTCGATTCCGCCGCCGCCCAGCCGCGATGGACGGGCTCGGCGCTCGATTCCGGCCTGCCGATCCACGTCGACCGCAAAGCCCTCGAGCCGGTCAACGCCGTGGCGGCCGGGCCGCTGGAAGGCGCCGAGGCGCCGTTCCTGGCGCTCGCCGCCACCGGCAACGGCGTCTTCATCAGCAGCGACGGCGGCGGTCATTTCGCCGCGGCCGGCCAGACCGTGTTCACCGAGCACGCCCCGCTGCCGGCCAACTGGCTCTACTGCTCCGGCAGCCATGACCTTGTCGTCGTCCCGGAAGACGTCGACGTGGGGGGCTGAGTCGTGGAAGCCGCAACCATCGCCAAGCTACTGCCGGAGGTCTATCGCGACGCGCTGGTGTCCGGCGGCGTCCTCGACACCGCGCTCGCCGTCATGACGCGGTTCATCACGCCGCCCGAGACGGCTTTGTCGTCACTCGACGCCTGGTTCGATCCGCGCCGGGCGCCGGACGACTTTCTTGTCCTCATCGCCACCTGGGTGGCGCTCGGTGCCTATGTCGACGAACGGGACTTCGATTCGCGCGGCGGACACGGCGCGCTGTCGATCGATCCGGGGAATCTTCGCGAACTGGTCGCCCGCGGCGCATTGTTTGCCCGCCAGCGCGGCACCCGCGGCACCATGCTTGCCATGCTCGAGATCGCCACCGGCATCGAGGGCTTCCGCATCGTCGACAATCCGCCCGACGAGAACGGCAAACCACTGCCTTATGCTTTTCGTGTCGAAGCACCTGCCGCGGCAAAGGGCATGAATGGTATCATCACCCGAGTCGTGGAACGGGAGAAGCCCGCTTTCGCGACCGCGGAGATCGTCTACGCCGACCGCTGAGCCGCAACAGGGGACGTTATGCCGAGCTTCGAAATCGCCGACTGCCCGACCCGGCTGCCGATGACCGAAACCTCAGAGGGTGGCGCGCCGGTTCAGAAGGGCACGCTGACCCTGACGGTGCGCAACCAGACGGATCGCTTGCGCGGCGGACGGATCACCATCGAGCCGCAGGACACCGTCCAGCCCGCCTGGTTCGCCTTCGACGGCGCCACACCGACCAGTCCCCAGGAGATCGAGCGCGATTTCGACGCCAAGGGCAGCGCGACCGTCCGCGTCAATCTCAGCGTGCCGCGCGGCGAGGCGCCGGCGAGCCACGTTTTTCGGGTGCGCGTCACGGCCGAGGACGATCCCGACAACGATTTCACCTCTGGGCCGAACGTCGCCTTCGAGGTCGCCGCCTGGAAGGAAGCGCCGCCGCCGCGCGAGAAATTCCCGTGGTGGGCGATCGCCGTCGCCGCCGTCCTGGTTTTGGTGGTCGGCGGCGCGGTGGCGTACCTGCTCATGCGCCCGGGGGACCGGGTGGTGCCGCAAATCGTCGGCGAGGCATGGGGCGACGCGGCCAAGAGCAAGCTCGACAAAGCCAAGATACCCTACGGCAATCCCAACCTGATTGTCGTGGACAACACGGCCCTGACCGGAAAGATCCTCGCGCTCGATCCCGATCAGGGCAAGGTGGTGCCGGAGGGCGCAACGCTGCAAGTCTACGTCGCCACGCCTCCGCCGCCGACCGGCGGAGGAGGAGGCGGAGGTTTGAACATCTGCGGCGAGGTCCGCTGTCCCGTTGTGACCTGGCCCGGGCTCGCCTCGTCGATAACCGGATCGATAGAAACGCGTTTTCCAGGGATCACGCCGCACCGGCCGTAGAGCATCTTCAGGAAGAGGGCGCAGGTTCCCACCTGGAAGGTGTGAAGAATCAGCGAGTTGTGGCAAGGATCGAGGCGAAATCGACGGGCGGAAGGCCGCAGGATGGAGCAGCACGCATTCTCGTTTGCAGCCCTTTTTCCCGAAGAGCTGTTCATCGCGACGCTGATCGCCGGCTGCGTCGGCGCGATCATCGGGCTGCTCGTCCGGCTGTTGAAGGGATTTGGCGGCGGCCGCGCCGCCGTGGTCATGGCCGAGAGCCTCCTCACCACCGCCGTCGGCGGTTTCGTCGCCTTCGTCTTCGTCCGGCTCCTGCTTCTCCTCGGCCACGACAGCAAGGCGGCCGTCGTCGCGGTCGGCACGCTGTTCTTCCTCTGGCCGCTGATCCTCGACATCCTGTGGGGCGGCATCGCCACCACCTTTTCGTCGACCTACGATGCCGGCACGGTTCTCTTCGGGCCGGTTGCCCTGTCGGTGCTCGCCTTCATTTGCGGCGCCCTCGTCGGTTGTTTCGACGGCTACCGTCAAATCCACCGCTGGATCGGGATGGGCGTGCCTTGCTTCCTTTCCGACGTCACCTGGGGCCTGGCGCTCAGCGTCAACGGCCTGATCATGCACCTGATCAACCTGCCCCGCCTGTTCCAGACCGATTCGCACGGCACGCGCCGCGCCATCCACGACGACATCCCGCGCCTCGGCAACCATCGCTATTCGCGCGGCATCGCGCTCATGCCCGACTACGCTTTCACGCAAGGCTCGGTCATCTCGAACCTGGCGAGCGTTGCCACCCCCGGCACGCCGGACTTCGACAAGATCTACGCCCACGAGAAGACCCACGTCCTGCAGAACCGCATCTTCGGTCCGTTCTTTCCGGTGAGCTATGTGCTCTGGCTCGTCTTCTTCGGCGCCCTCGGCCTGCTCATCTCGCTGGTTGCGCCGAAGCGCAAGCTGACCGGCGGCGTCGCACTCACCAACGACTTCGCCTTCTGGTGGGGCTACAAGGACAATCCGTGGGAGTTCTGGGCCTACCACTTCAACCCCGGCGGCCGCATGGCGACCGCGGCTGGCGCCCCGGTCGGCTACAACGACGCGCTGCGGAGCTGGCCGAAGGGCGCCGTCATCGCCTTCGCCGCGGTTCTCTGGCTGGTTTCGTTGGCGTTCCTGGTCTGGATCGTCGCGCGGCTTTGGTTCGGGGCCGCCTGAGCGATGCGCCTGTTCCTCATCGTGTTGATCGTCGTCGGCATCGCCTTCCTCGGCATCGTCGGCTTGGTCGGCAACAGCGAGAAGCCTCCCGCCGATACCGCGAACTATAAGCCCGGCTCGCTGACCGCTTTCTTCGGCAACCTCGCGCTTCTCTATCCCGGCGCCACCTGGACCGTTCCCTCCCCCAACCCGTTCCCCGTCCCCCGCCACGCCACGGTCCCCGCTTCCGACGGCACGCGCGTGGCACGCTTCGCGCTCAAAAGCGGCAACTTCGCGGTCGTCACCTTTGACTGCAACGGGAGCGACTGCTCGCAGAACTCTCTGCCTCGTCGGGCCCGGCGGCCCGACGGGCGGGTGCCAGGGCAACCCGAAAGACACCGGCAGCATCGTCCTCGATCCGGCCGGCGGCACGATCGACGTTACGACCTTGCCGGCCCGGACCGCGGTCGTCGAATTGCGGTAGAGCATTTTCAGGAAAAGTGTGCGCACTTTTCCGCTCGGAGAATGCGAAGAATCAAAGAGCATCCTATGCCGGCACTACGCTGCGCACCGCGCGGATGATGGCCAGCACGGCGCCGACCAGCAGGATGATCATCCAGACCAGCGCGATCACGCCGGAAATGATCGCGCCGACGGCGTCGGTGATGCTGACCAGGAAGGTCGGCGGGATGGTCTGCAGGAGGCCGAGGACGAAGGTCGCGCCGAGCGAGCACGCCATCAGAATCAGGAACCCCTTGTTCTTGAGGAAGGCGGGATTGGAGACCGCGATCATCCCCACCCCCACCAGTTTCAGCGTCATGTCGAGCCCGAGGATGAGCCTGGCGGACACGGTGTCGAACGTCCCCCAGACGACAAAGTAGGCGATCGTGCCGAAAGGCGGGCTCATCAACAAGGCCAGCATGAGCACGACCAGGCTGATCGAGGCGAAGATGAAGACGATCGCCACGATGATGCCGATGATGCTGAGGACGAGAGTCACCACGCCCTGGACGCGGGAGACGATTGCCCGGATGCCGCCGATGGCGTCGATGCCGATCAGAAGCAGCGTGTAGGCGAGCACCACGTCGATGAAGGTGAGGGCGCGGATGCCGACGCCGGGTGCCGCTATATTGGCGACGCCGGCCGTCGGCTTGAACGCGCCGAGAAGCAGCGCCGAGCCGGCCTCCAGCGCCAGCGCCAGAAGCAGCGCCAGCGCCCCCAGAAAGAAGAACGCCGTCTTGACCTTCAAGCGACGGCCTCCCGGTCGACCACAGAATCGAACTCCCATACCACATCGTCGGCCTCCGACCCACCGGACCGCAGCGCGCTTGCGGGCGAGATCAATGGTGAGCCAGGGGATCCTCGATGCCGGTCGGCTGGTCCCCCTCGACTTCGCGATAGACGTTTTCCGCCGGCGTCGGCAGCGCATCGCGGCCGCGAACGAAGTCCTGGTCGATCACGATGGTGCGGTAGGCCTTGTCGAGATCGAGGGCGCGGCGGCGCGACGGGTAGAGAAGGCTGGCGACGTCGCTCCTCAGCCTCGCCAGGGCGTCCGGCTTCACCGCGCCGTCGGCGTCGAAGAACGCGTTGATGACTTCGCGGTTGGCGCGGAACTCGTCGCCGGCTCCGTTCTCCATCAGATAGCGCTGGTAGTCGCCGCGCCCGTCGGCGCCGCCCGGGTCGGGGACGCCGCCGAGCCCGTGCCGCGTCCAGTGGAACCAGCCGCCCTCCGGCTGGTCGAGTTTGCGCGGGAAGGCGAAGGTCGAATCGTCGGTGGCGCCGATACCGCCGTGACAGCCGACGCAGAACACCGTCTCGTTGAAGCTTTGCGGACGGAGGTCGCCCGCCTTGTCCTCGATGAAGGCCTGCAGCCGCCAGCCTGTGCCGTTGGCGATGCCGGTCTCGGCGTTGCCGTCGAAGATCGGCAGCCGGTCGGGGAAATCGTGGCCCTCCTTGACCTCCCTGAGCGCCCCTTCCTCGAGATCCGCGTAGGTCTGCCACGCGGTCTTCCTCATGTAGCGCAGTTCCTTCAGCCGCTTCGACAGCCGGATGGCGCCGCCGGCATCGTCGACGTCGACATAACGCACGGTGTGGACGAATTCGGTGCCGAGCGGATAGAGACCGGCGCCAAGCGGCGCCGCGCCGGCGGCCTGGAGCAGCCCGGCCTTGCCCACATACGACATGTCGCGGCCCTTGAGCGGGGCCCAGTCGTAGGCGACGTGATCCGCCGTCCCGATCTTGCCGTCCTTGTCGAGATCGACCCCGTAGCGCGCTTCCTCGACCGGCGCGATCGCCATGTCGGCCCGCCGGATCAGCGCCTCGACGATGGCGAGGTTGACGGCGTAGGCCGTCCAGTCCGGCTTGCCGTCGGCGTCCTGGCGGTAGGCCTCCGGCAGGCGGATCAGCACGTCGTCGGTCGACCCGTTCGCCGGCGAGAAGCTCCCCGGCAGCGGCGTGTAGGCGAAGGCGCGCCAGCCGGTGCGGCTGCCGTCGGGGGCGAGATCGTAGCCGTCGTCGTCGAAGCGGAAATAGGCGTCCGGCACCACCCCGCTCCACCGGCCGTCGCCGTCGACGTCCCAGCCCGGCGGCGGATCGCGGAGAACTGCGGCCAGGCGAATCGCGCCGTCGGCGTCGAGATAGTTGTCGTGGCGGATATAGGCGAGGATGCCGGCGTCGCCGATCGCGGCGATCCGCGCGGCGCGATCCTCGAACAGATTGGTCCACGGATTGGTCAGCGCCGGCCCGGGAAAGGCGTAGGAGAGCTGGAGATCCTGATCGTTGACGGCGTTCGGCGTGCGGCTCCGGACGTGACAGGTGAAGCAGGGATTGTGCACGACGCCCGCCGCGTCGACCGTCTTGGTGTAGCACTGCGGCGGGATGAACGCGGTGGGGTTGTCGAGCGGTGCCCCGAGCCGCGGTCCGGCCGGAGCCGTCCCGGCCGAGAGAAGCAGCGCGACGAGCGGCAGATAGAGAAAGCGCCGCATGGTCAGTCAGCCTCCGGACGCCGACCGGGCATCGCTACCCGGCGAGAGAAAAAGGAGCCGGCGAGACGCTGGTCCCGCCGGCCCGACAGGCTCGTGGCCGGTCAGTTGGTGAGGGCCGGGAACGGTCCGATGTAGCCCACATAGGCGCGGGCATCGGCCGGGTCGGCCAGCTTGTCCTGGTCGGATTCGCCGTAAGGGTGCTGGACGACGGCCATCAGATACCCGTGGCCGCCGACATTGCCGTAGGAATAGACCGAGGTCGTCTCCGAGCCGTAGGGCGTTGAGAAGATGCGGGTGAGCTTGCCGCTGTCCATGTTGTAGGCCCAGATCGCATCGTTCTGGTGCCCCGAGCCGCTGTCCTCGCCGATGATCAGCGTGCCGTAGCTATCCATGAAGGTGATGTTGTCGGGATTGGCGATGCCGTCGACATCGCAGGTGTTGCCGGCATAGGGGCTGCCGGCGTCGTAGTTCGACGGCTTGCCGGCGACGAGCGCCTTGGTCGACTTGGCGACATAGTCGGACCCGATAGTGGCATCGCCGGCGAGCGGCAAGGCGTAGACCGCGCCGCAATCGTCGGCGCTGAGACGGATGTCGTTGCGGCCGCCCTTCTCGTACTTGTCGGTCGGCTTGCCGCCCTTGGCGGCGTCCTCCATGCCGCTGTTCACCTCCGACATGGCGACGAACAACGTCTTGCCGGCCGCGTCGAGGGCGATGCCTTCTTCCTTGCGGAACTCGGTGGTGGCGCCCATCATCGAGGCATAGCGGCGCGTCTCCAGCCGCGTGGCCAGCGTCTCCATGCCCGGCTTCACCTTGAGGCACTCCGAGCGCTCCTCGGCGTTGGAAGAGGCGAAACCCGCCGGGCAGGTGCCGTCGTCGGCAATGTCGGCGGTTTCGAAGAGGTCGCTGAAGGTGACCCCGTCGGCGAGCCCCTTGGCGATCGCAGCGCTGTCGGCGTGGCCGAGATTGACCCAGCTCAGATCGGCCGCCCCGGCTCCGTCGGACGAGGTCTGCGTCCACTTGGCGGCGTAGAGCGTGCCGGCGTCAAGCTTGCCCGGCTCGTCGGCAACGAACATGAAGAAGCCGACATTGGTTCCGTCGTCGGAGATGTAGACCGTCTTCTGGTCGGGCATCACCTTGCCGAGTTCGACCGCGACGCGGCCCATCGCATAGTGTTTGGCGACCGCGTACGAGCCGTCTTCCTTGACGGTGATCTCGGTCGGATAGCCGTAGTTGAACGGCTTGAACCCGGCCTTGAAGTCGTCGATCGAGACCGTGTCGGGATCGAAGCCGACATAGCGGATCATCGGCTTGTAGTAGTCGTCGATCTGGTCCATGCCGGTCGCCTCTTCGACCGCCCTTGCGTCCGGCGGATATTCCTCCGACCCAAGGTGGGTTCCCCACGGGGTGACCGAGCCGGCGCAAGGCACCCACAGGCCGCCGACCGCCGAAAAATCGATCGGCTTGGTGGAGACGATGGCGAGCTTGCCGTCCGCATCCGGCTTCAGCTCGGAGAGATACATCGCGCCGGGGCGCGATTCGAAATGGGTGATGTTGAACAGCTTGTTGCCGACCGGGATGAGCGACGAGAAGTCGGCGTCGACCGAGATGTGCACCGAGCCGTCGGGGCTGCGGACCGGCTGGCCCTTCTGGTCGACCAGCGTCCCGAAAACGGCGTCGCCGATCTTGTCGCCGCTGCGGGCGAGAAGGTTGAAGGCGATCGGATAGGTCTGGCCGTTCATCTCTATGCCCTCGGAGGCGAGCACCCCGCGCTTCTGCGCGTCGGTGGCGGCAAAAGGCACCGGAGTGAAGTTGATTTCGCCCGCCATGGCGCCGGAACCGGCGAGCACGAGCGCGGTGGTCGCCAGCAGCGACCGTGTCCATTTCAAATTCATGTGACCTCCATCGATCTCCGCGCCCCCACCCCGGGGAACGGAAGACGGTTGCATTGTTGGCGGGACAGGCGCATTGGCCGCCTGCGGAGGCCACTATTTCAGGCTCCTTTGAAGCTTTGTTGACAGCGCGGTAGTCTGGCGGACGGGCCAGCTCTGGCGACGCATGGTCGCATTGAGCCGGCGGAAGCCAGGGGGCAAGACTCCGGCCGGCCCGCGCGACGAGCGAAGACCGCGGACCGCGAGGATTCTTGACGGGCGGGCTGACACCGAGAGGCCGGGCGGATCGTTCAACCCGGCCGCGTTTGATCCGGCCACCGACATCGGCGAAGGCGGCGAGCCGACCGCCGCTTGCTTCGCCGGGATACATCGAAACATTGATGGACGCGTCCGACGCCAGTGTAGAAGTGAGTTCGCCCGCGCGTCGGCGCGTCGGCGTCCGTTTGCCGTTGGTCCCCGTGGCGGGCCGCCTGCTGCCTGCCGCCGTGGTGTTGTTGGCGGCGTCGGCCGCGCCTGCTTTTGCCCATGGCGACACCGAGGTCGACGCGGCGACGATCTGGACGACCTGGCCGCTCAGCTGGGACATCGTCATCCCGACGGCGATCGTGGCGCTTGTCTACATCAACGGCATGGTGCGCCGCGCCGGCATCACCGAGCCGGTCTCGTGGTCGCGGCACCTGATGTTCTTCGCCGGCCTCGCCTCGGTGTTCGTGGCGCTGCAATCGCCGATCGACCCGATCGCCGAGCACCTGTTCTTCGCCCACCAGATCCAGCACCTCCTGCTCATCATGATCGCGCCGATGTTCATCGCGCTGTCGGCACCCCAGGGAATCCTGATCGCCGGGACCCCTTCCGTCGTCCAGCGAACCGTGCTCAAGCCGGTGTTTGCCAACGGCGTCGTCCGGCGCGTTTTCGGCACCACCCGATCTCCGTTGGTGACCACCGTCATTCTCGTCGGCACCCTCCTCTTCTGGGACATCCCCCGCTTCCACGACCGCGCTCTTCTCGACGAGGGTCTTCACTACCTCATGCATGCGACCATGCTGATCGCCGGATTGATCTTCTGGTGGCGGGTCTTCGATCCCCGGCCGGCTCCGCAGGGCATGCGCTACGGCGTCCGGCTGATGATGGTGTGGGTGGTGGTTCTCGCCAACATCATTGTCGGGGCCTACATCACCCTCAAGACCGCCGTGCTCTACGGGGCCTACGATGTCGTCGGCCGGCTGTTCGGCTTTGAACCGCTCGCCGACGAGCAGATCGGCGGCTTCATCATCTGGATCCCGAGCAGCATGATGTGTCTCGTTGGGATCCTCGTCGTCACCCACATGTGGGGGCAGCACGAGACCCGGATGGACGAGCGGCGCACCGCCGCGATCCCGCCGGATTCGGCGGCAGCGGCCGAGTTGACCTCGGCGTCCTTGATGCTCGAACGGCAGCGGCCCAAGAACCGCGCCTTGGCGGTTGGCTTTTCGATCTTTATCGTCGCGGTGTTCACCACCGCCATTCTCGTCGGCGTGCTGAGCAACATGGCGGGGCCCACCCATGGCGCGACCTACCTCGGCGCCGATCCCGTTCAGCATGCCGGCCATGGCGAGGCACCGTCGGTGTTGCGATGACGGCCGAAAACGATCGGGACGACGAAGCACAGCCCACGCGGGCGGCCGATCTCGTCCGCCGCCGGCGACGCGGCAATCTCCTCATCGCCCTGGCGCTTGTCGTCTTCTGCGCGCTGGCCTTCGCCTGGATCGTGGTGGAGATCGGCAAGCAGTGACGCGGATTCCGTCTCAGCGAATGACCTGAGTGGCGCCGTCGACGCGCTGGCGCTCGATCGCGTCCCAGTCCCAGGCGATGCCGAGGCCCGGCTCGTCCGACGGTATGGCGCGGCCGTTCTCGATCCGCATGCCGGTGGTCGTCAGACTGTCGAGCTGCGGGATGTATTCGACCCAGCGGCCGTTGGGGATCGCGGCGGTCAGCGAGACGTGCAGCTCCATCAGAAAGTGCGGGCTGATCGCCACGTTGAACGCTTCGGCCAGGTGGGCGGTCTTCAGCCACGGCGTGATGCCGCCGATGCGGGCAACGTCGACCTGGATGACGTTCGCCGCCTCGCGTTGCAGGTATTCGCGGAAATGCTGGAGGCTGTAGATCGACTCGCCGACCGCGATCGGCAGGCTCGTCGAAGCGGACAGCCGCACGTGGCCGCCGAGGTCTTCGGCCGGCAACGGCTCCTCGTACCAGGCGATGTCGATCGGTTCGTAGAGGCGGGCACGGCGAATCGCCTCGTCGACCGCCGCGCCCTGGTTGCCGTCGACCATGATCTCGAAGTCGTCGCCGACCGCCTCGCGGACCGCGGTGAGCCGCGCGACGTCCTCCTTGGGCGGCCGGCCGATCTTGATCTTCGACCCGCCGAAGCCGGCTTGCTTGGCGCGGAGCGCATCCTCGACCAACGCCGCGGTGTCGATGTGGAGCCAGCCGCCTTCGGTGGTGTAGAGCGGCACCGAATCCTGCGCCCCGCCCGCCTCGATGTGGAGCGGCCGGCCGGCGCGGCGGCAGCGCATGTCCCAGAGCGCGGTGTCGATGGCGGCGAGCGCCAGCGACGTGATGGCGCCGACGGCGGTGGCGTGCGTGTGGAAGAACAGCGCCTTCCAGATCGCCTCGACCTTTTCCGGATCGCGGCCGATCAGCTGCGGTGCGAGGTTGCGCGCGATCAGCGCCACCACCGCGTGGCCGCCGGTGCCGATGGTGTAGCTGTAGCCGGTGCCGACCACGCCGTCGTCGGCGAAGATGCGCACGATCGGCGTCTCCTGGCTGACGAAGGCCTGGATCGCGTCGGTCCGCTTCACCTTCGGCACCAGGTCGACCATCAGGACCTCGACCCGTTCAATCTTCGCCATGGCAAATCCTCCCCGGAATTGTTGCTGTCTGACTGTTCCCGCCGCCATCACGCCACCGCCGCCCCCGACCACGCGGCGCGGATCGACATGGTTCGGCGGCCGTGACGGCGTCTTTCGCGATAGTATGCATATCCCTGACTGTTCCGGCGCGGCAAACTTCGCATTCATGAACTACCGGCACGCCTATCACGCGGGCAACCACACCGAGGTGTTCAAGCACGCGGTGCTGGCGCTCCTGCTCGACCATCTGCGCAAGAAGCCCAAGCCGTTTGCCGTGCTCGACACCCACGCCGGCGCGGGCATTTACGATCTCCAGTCCGACGAGGCCGGCAAGACCGGCGAGGCGGCCGACGGCATCGGGCGGGTTTTCGGCAAGACGATCCCGTCGGCGGCCGGCTTCCTCGACATCGTCCGGCGCCTCAATCCGGACGGTCTGCGAACCTATCCCGGCTCGCCGGCCGTCATTCGGGCCTTGCTCCGACAGGACGACCGGCTGATCGCTTGCGAACTGCATCCCGACGACGCGGCGACGCTTCGGCGGAATTTCAAGCGAGACCCCCGCATCGCGGTGCATTGGCGCGACGGCTACCAGGCGATCGGCGCCTTCGTTCCGCCGGCAACCCGGCGCGGCCTGGTGTTCGTCGACCCGTCGTTCGAGGAGCGCGACGAATTCGAACGGCTCGCCGGCGCCCTCAACGCCGGCCTCCGCAAATGGCCGACCGGCATCTTCGCCGCGTGGTACCCGATCAAGAGCCGGAAGGGCTCCGACGACCTCCGCGACCGCTACCGCCCCGACAATCCGCCGACGCTTTGCTGCGAGCTTCTCCGTGAGCCGATTGCCGGCAACCTCCTCGCCGGCAGCGGCCTCGTCATCTGCAATCCGCCGTGGCGCCTCGACGACAGGCTGACGGCGCTCTGCCGCGACCTGCTCCACGCCCTCGACGCAACGCGAGGGAGCTATTCGGTCGACTGGTGGATTGCCGAACGCCCGCCCTCCGGCCGCCGCGCCTAGCGCATTTTCAGGAAAAGTGTGCGCACTTTTCCGCCCGGAAAACGCGAAGAATCAAAGAGCTGGAGCAAAGGCCCCGATTCAATCAGAACGGACTCTGCTCTAGCGCCTGGAATCAGGAATGACCGATACGCGAGAGTGCGGCCGGAGCCACCTTGGTCCCTCCCCGAACCCTCCGGTCGAGCCCTACGACATTCACACATCTCTGCCCGCCACGAGCCGAGCGCGCCGAACCCACCGCCCCCTCTCCGGTGGGAGAGGGCCGTTTCCGTTGGCGAGCCCCGGACTTGCTCCGGGGGGAGCCTAGCGGAAACGGGGTGAGGGAATGACGCCTCACCGGAAAGGGGTCGCCCCTCACCCTGCCGGCGTAAGCGTCTCGGCCGCGTTCCGCGACCTGCGACGCCAATCCCGTCAGCCCTCTCCCGATGGGAGAGGGGGCTCGAATGGCCCGCCGCGCTCCCTCGCGAAATGTGTGAATCAGTAGGGTCGAGCCGGAGGGCGTCGTGTGGCCGCGAGCAAAGCGAGCGGACGGGTGGGATTCGCCATCTGCGCCGGCGTTGCCGCGGAGAGAGCCTGCCCCCGACCTGATCAGACCCGATCGGGGGGGCGGGCATGCCATGTCGTGTTTCGGCGCCCGCCCGATAGCGATGTATTCTGCCTTTGAGCGGTCGCACCTGCGTCATTCCGGCGAAAGCCGGAATCCATTGCGCCGACGTTTCCATCAGCCGTGGCGGGGCCGGACCGGCAGACAGGTCAATGGACCCCGGCTTTCGCTGACCTGATCGGGGCTCGCTCGCCGGGCACAAGCCGGGCGAGCGGCTGAGCGGGCATCGTGTGCCGGGACGCCGGACTTTGCCTTCACCGGCCGCCAGGGCGCTGATCGACGAGGCCGGTTTCGCGACGCGCTTCAAGCGCTCTTTGGTCTCTTCCGGGAGGTGACGGGGCGAGCGGTCGCTTGCACCGAAATGTTCAGCGCCACGGCGGCGCGAACGAGCGCCTTCAACGCCTTCTCGTCGATCGTGTCGCCCTCATGAAGATCGATGGCGCGCCGGGTCCCACCTTCGAGGCTGGAGTTGAAGAGGCGAGAAGGGTCCTCCACCGCGGCGCCCCTGGCGAAGGTCAACTTCACCTTGTCTTTGTAGGTCTCACCGGTGCAGATGATCCCGGCATGCGACCACACCGGCACCCCCGACATCGCGTTCGACGGCTTCCTCCACTTCACCTCCTCGACCACTTCTGGGTCGGCCCCTTTGATGAGACTTCGGACCCGCGCGAGCGTCTCCCCCCGCCAATCACCCAGCGCCGCGATCCGCGCATCGATCAGGCGGGAGGGAGAGGCTCCGCCTTGTCCTTCCTTCGAGGCGCCGGTGCTCTTCTTCATGGTGCTTGTCGCTTGCTTCATGGTCGGATGACGATCCCTTCTGTAATCCGATCCGCGAGGTCAAGCCCCTTTGAACGATTGCCACACGTCTGATTGTGGGGTGGAAGCGGTCATAGCTCGGCGGCGCGGTTAAGTCGGCGGCAATTAGGGCCGCAACGACCCTCAATCATCCCGGCTCCCCTCCTGCGGTCGTGCAAATACCGTGTCGCGTTCAGAGCACTTCGAAGTCGTGATGGTTCAGTTTCGGCGAGCCCGCGAGGGTGGCGAACTGGATCGCGGCGCCGGCGCCGCTGCCGTCGCCGTCGTAGGAGAGGGCGCCGGTGCTCTTCTGGTAGACGATGAAGTCGTTGCCGTCCTGAGCGGCCCCACCTATGTGGAACTCGCCCTTGTTCAGCTTGCCGCCGATCGCGGCAAAGATTGCGCCGGCGAGCAGGATCGTGTCGGTGCCGTGCTTGAAGCCGATGATGGTGTCGATGCCGGCGTGGGTGTCGGCGTTGCCGAGCTCGGTGTCGAACACGAACGCATCCCGGCCCTTGCCGCCCTTGAGGAGGTCGTTGCCCTCGTCGCCGAACAGCCGGTCCCTGCCGCGCCCGCCGACCAGCGTGTCGTCGCCGGCATTGCCGAGGAGAGTGTCCCTGCCCTTGTTGCCCTTCACCGTATCGTCGCCGGCCAACGCCGAGATGGTGTCAGCGCCCTTATTGCCCTTGATCGTGTCGTCGCCGTCGGTGGGGAGCGGCTGACCGGAGGGCGTATGGGTGGCGTCGATCACGTCGGCGCCTTTGGTGCCGACGATCGTCACGCCGGCCACCAGCGGCGTGCTCGGCAACGTCAGCGCCACGTCGTTGCCGTCGCCGCCCTGGTAGGTGATCGTGAAGTCGAAGCCGTCGATCCGCACCAGGGCGCCCTCGGCAAGGCCGTTGAAGGTGCCGACGACCGCATCCACCTCGTCGTTGGCGATGATGATGAAGCTGTCGCCAAACGCCGGCTCGAAGCCGTCGATCAGCGAGGCATCGAGGGTTGCCTCGCCGAGGTCGACGGTGCCGGTGACGACGATCTGGTCGTAGCCACCGACGCCGGGATCGGGGCCGCCGATCTCGACCTGGAAGAAGCCTCGCGACTTCAGCGCCAGATCACCGGTGGCAAGGACACCGGCGCTGGCCCCGGCATTGATGGCGCCGCCGGCTTCCACGTTGACGACGCCGACCGTGCCGTTGCCGCCAAGCGTGCCGCCGGCGATAACTGATACCGTCGCGTTGGCGATCGACCCGTCGACCTGTAAGAGGCCGGCGACGACCGAGGCGGTGCCGACGAAGTTGAGGTTGCTACCGCCGATGGACAGGGTGCCGGCTCCGGCCTTCTCGAGGATGCCGTCGCCGGCGATCGCGTCGTTCTCGTCGATTGCAACGGTTTGGGCCTCGGCGAGGGCGAACGTCGTGGTGCCGCTGCCATGCAGGAACATCATCGTTCCCTGGGCCTCGCCGCCGGTTGCGTCGTTGGCGCCGCCGGTGCCGGCAGCGCCGCCGGTGACGGAATAGCTGCCGGTGAAGACGTCGGCACTGATGGTCAGCGAGCCGCCGTCGCGGACGAAGACCGCGCCGCCGAGCGCCGCCCCGCCGTCGCCGGGGCTGCCGAGGGCACTACCATCGCCACCGCCGAACCCGCCCTCGCCGCCACCGCCGCCGCCACCACCGCCGAATCCGCCCTTGCCGCCACCGCCGCCGCCACCGCCGAAGTCGCCGCCATCGCCGCCTGCAATTTCCCCGCCGCCGCCGCCGCCGCCAACGCCGCCCTCACCGCCGATGCCACCGAAATCCCCGTTCCAAAGGCCGCCGCCACCGCCACCGCCCGAATCGCTGCCATCGCTCCCGTCGCCGACCTGATCGCCCCCGTCGCCACCTCCGTCGGCACCGCCGGTGCCCCCGAAATCCTCTGGGCCGTCGGCGCCATCTTCCTGCTGACCACCGCCGCCGCCACCGGTGAAGTGTTCAGTGCCGTCCTCGCCGTGGCCGCCATTGCCGAATTCGCCGCCACCGCCGCCGCTGCCGATTCTGGGTGAGTCGCCACCGTTGCCCTCATAGCCGCCGCCGCCACCCCCGCCGGTGCTGGCCGCGACGGCGCTGCCGCCATCCCCGCCGAGGCCGCCGCCGCCACCACGACCGGCGTCGGTGCCGCTGCTCGTGCTCAGACCGCCGTCGCCGCCGACCGCCGCGGCATCGCCGATGGTGACGCCGGTCAGCGTCACGTCGGCGCCATGGTTGACGAACACCGCGGCGCCGGCGCCGAGCCCGCCGCCGCCGCCTGCCTTCGCGTCACCCCCGTCGCCGCCCTTGGCCAGCGCGTTGTCGATGGTGACGTTCTCGATGGTGACCAGGCCACTCTCGACGAAGAACACCCGTGCGACGTTGTCGCCGTCGATGGTGTGGCCGTCTCCGTTGAAAGTGATGGTATGGACCCCGTCGCCGCGGATCATCGGCAGCCATTGGGTGAGGGTGATGTCGGCGTCGAGGGTGACGATGTAGTTGTCGGTCACCACATGGTCGGCGGCGAAGTCGCTGGAGATCTGGAAGATCGCGTCGCGGAGTTCGGATTCGTCGGAGACGGTGATTTCGATGTCGGCCATTGCACTTCCTCATCGTGTCGCCGCGAGGGGATGCATGCGCTCAGGCCGCGAGTGTACCCACTCGGATTGCATCCGTGAACCGCGCGGACCCGTCACCGTCGGCTGGCGGTTAACCAACTTCGATTGCTCCAACTCGGCGCCGGATCGTGCCACGCGGCTGAGCCGCCCCTCAGGCGAGCGCGTAGTGATGGATGGTGCGCTCGCGCACCATGTCGGCCTCGTCCGGTAAGGCAGACCCCGCGACAAGATCGGTTCGCGAAAGGTTTCGCAAGGCGGTCCAGCCTGCGACTGATCCGAGCGAAGCACACGCGCCCTGGAATACCAGCGGGCTGCCACGACCGCTCTTGGCGCATGGCGGAAGTACTTGCCGAAGCCGCGGATGTCCGTTGAGTGGGCCAAACCTGACGTGTCGCCGAGGGTCAGCGGCCTCGACCCAATTCTTACTCGTGCCTAACCGCCTTGGCGCAAGCCGGAGAGAGGTCGTTCATATGGCTCTGCAGGCAGTCCTCGATTTCGTCACTCGACGTCCCGGAGCAGAAATTCTGGATATCCGATGCGCAGCTGGCCTGCAGGTTATCGTCCGCGAACGCCGAATAGGTGGACACAAGAACCAAAGCAGAGGCTGCCGCAATCACGAGATGTTTCATCGTAGATGTTCCTCCTGATTGAATTGAAATTCTCAGGTTCAACTTGCACAGGTACCTAAATCACAGGGGGAGCTTGTGCCGCAAGGGCTCATCTACAGGGAACTGCCTTCTAGATCACCAAAACGTAAAACCTTTCGGCCGATTTTTACGCTCGATCGCGCGCACGTTGCTTTGGGCGACAGTCGGAAGCCGACGAAATCGATCTGGACGCGCTCGCTACGTCTGAGACCGAGGGGTTGCTCGCGCAGTTTCACTCGCTTCAGACGTCGCGCTCGCTCCGTCGACTTCGGTGTCGTTGAACTTCACCTTATCCTTGTACGTCTCACCGGTGCAGATGATGCCGGCGTGCGACCACACCGGAACCCCCGACATCGCGTTCGACACGAGGGCCAGATTGTGGGGCTTTCCGGCAGCGATCAGGCGGCCGTAGAGCTGGCCAAGCGCCTGGTTCCAGCGGAAGGCCGCCGGCAGGGCTGCGGCGAAGAGCGATCGGCGCAAACGCCCACGGCCGCCTGCGATGTGTCGTCGGCCTTCGTGGGTTCCGCTGTCGTCGTCGAAGGGGGCAAGACCGGCCAGTGCGGCAGCCTCCTCGCGGCTGATCCGGCCGAGTTCGGGCATGCGGACGATAAGAGCGAGTGCGGTGCGTTCGCCGATGCCCGGAATGCTGAGGACGAGTTTGAGGCGCCGGGCGAGATCGTGGTGAGTGCGCAGCGCCTTGGCGATGCGCGCCATCTCGGCGAGACGACGGGCCTTCAGGCGGGCGATGTCGGCAAGCATGAGTCGCCTCAGCCGCTTGTCATGGACATGCTCGAGCCGGACCTTGAGGCGGGCGATGTCCTCTTCGGTCTGCTCGACAAAGGTCAGGTGGGTGGCGAGTTCCGCCAGGCGCTCATCGGGCGCGATCTCCGGCGGTTCGATGACGGCGGCGCAAGCGGCGATCAGCGCCGCGTCGAGCGCGTCGTTCTTGGCCCGGCGCAAATGCAGGCGGGCATAGGCCTTGACCTGGATCGGCTGCAGGACGAGGACCGTGAAGCCGGCCAGGCGCAGATGCCTGACCACGCCACGCTCATAGCCGCCGGTGGCCTCGATGCCGACCCGCCTGACGCCCGCCGCAGCGAGATCAGCGGCCAGACGCCGCCAGCCGGAAGCGTCGTTGGCGACCTGGAAGCGCGCCGAGCGACCGTGAAGCGCGACATCGAGCTTGTCCTTGGCCGTATCGATCCCGGCCGTTTCGGTGATAGTCTCCATCATCTTCGTCGACCCTGCCTTGTGAAGCGAACCTCTGTGTTCCGGCAACCATCCGGGTCCGATGAAGGGGCTGGCGCGATCACGCTACGAGGCAGCCACGAGCGGCTCAGGGCGGGCACGATCCGATCGCCAGCGGCCTGCCGCGGATCGCCATCCGCGGCAGGCCATTCCTCTCGGAACACACCGACGATAGGCGGATTCGCTATTACAAGGGCGGGTTAGCCGAAGGCGTGACCCGCCATTGCATTGCGGCCAACAAAATCGGCGGATTGCGCTCCGTTAATCTGCCCTGTGGGCTGCGGGCCTCACGCCACGCACCCACGTCGCACTTTCCCGCTCACATGCGCCAGCCGGGCAATTGGCTGGCTTGCTTCACCCAGGCGGAGAACTGAGCTTCGTCGAGTTGGTCGTCCTCATGGATGTCGAGATAGCGCACGTCCTTGATCTTGCTGGCGCCGAGCAGGGCAGGACGCAGCGACGCGCCGCGAAAGAAAGCCACCTTCACGTACTTTGCGAAGCAATGAAAGCTGAGGAACCAGCCGTTCTCCTCACCCGGGCCCTCGACGCCGTAGAAGGGCGAGTTCCATTTGACCGCCTTCCCCACGCCGGGGACGGTCTGCACGATGAGCGCGTCGAGGCGGCGCCCGACGTCTCGTTTCCAGCCCGGCATGGCCGCGATGTAAGCCTGCACTGGGGCGTCGCCGTCGGCCTTGGCGATCTGAGGGTTGCCGCCTGAAAGCAGGGTCGGCTTTGCGACCTTCGTCGACGTGATGGACGTCTTGTTGGCCATTCCCGTTCACCCGCCGATGCCTGCGCCATGCAAGAGCGCTGTCCGCCTGCACTGGAAGCCCACGACCCCGCCCGGCACGCGTCGGCGCGGCCGGGTGAGGGTCAGCGGCTTCGACCCAATTCAATCACAACGGCCTTGGCCCTATGCGTAGAGCGACGGGCGCGGTTCGAGGCGAACCTCAGCCGGCGCGCCGGTGTGCAGCGCCTCGATTCCGACGCCGGCGACGGCCGTCGCGGCGTAGCCGTCCCAGGCGCTGGCGCCGACCGGCGTGCCGTCCCGTTGGGCGTCGATCCAGGCCTGCAATTCCAGCCGGTAGGCCGCGGCGAAACGCGCCCGCCAATCGGCCGGATGGATGAAGCCCTCGCTGCCGGCCTCGCGGGTCACGATGTCGGTCGGCGGCACCAGCGACACCGTCCCTTTTTCGCAGACCAGCTCGGCCCGCACGTCGTAGCCGTACTGCGCGTTGACGAAGACCTCGATGTCGACGACCGATCCGTCGGCCATGTGGAGGAGCACCAGTTGCGGGTCCTGCATGCCGGCGAGGCCCGTCGGCCGCGGCGCCACCACCGTGACGCGGGCGACCTCGCCGTCGAGGAGCCAGCGGGCGATATCGATCTCGTGCACGGCGGAATTGGCGATCAGTCCCTCGGACGAGGAATACGGCGCGGCGACGGCGTTGCGGTGGATGCAGTGGAACATCAGCGCCCTGCCGAGCCCGCCGCCGAGAAGCCGGGTCTTCATGGCGCCGTAGCCCGGATCGAAGCGCCGCATGAAGCCGACCTGGACGAGGCGCCGGCCGAGGGCGGTTTCCCGCTCGATGATCTCCAGGCAGTCCTCGGTCGAGGTCGCGAGCGGCTTTTCGCAAAGCACCGGCTTGCCGGCGGCGAGGCAGGCGAGCACCAGCGGCTTGTGGGTTGGGTCGGGCGAGGCGATCAGCACCGCATCGACCGTGTCGTCGCGGATCAGCGCCTCCGGCTCGGCGATCACCGATCCGCCGAAAGCCTTCGCCACCGCGTCGGCGCGCGTCACGTCCGCGTCCGAAACCGCGGTGAGCGCGGAGCCGCCGACGGCGGTCGACAGGATCCTGGCATGGTCGGCGCCCATCACCCCGGCGCCGATAAGTCCCACTCTGATTGTCATTGAGGTCATCCACCTTGGAAAGAATCGCGACCATCCCGGCCGGCGGCGCTCGCGTCAAGTCGGGTCGCCGCCCGACCGGCCCGAAAGAGACCCGCCGTCCGTCGCCAGTCCGTCGCCGAAGGTCAGCGGGCGACCGGCCCGTCGGCCTCCGTCCACGCCTTGAGGCCGCCCTTCAAGTGGCACGAGCCCGCCAGGCCCGCGTCGCGGGCGCTCTCCGCCGCCATCGCCGAACGCTCGCCGAACGCGCAATAGAAGATGAGGCGCTTGCCGCTCGACTTGACCAGTTCGTTGAGGAGGCCGCCGGGCGCCACGTAGTCGCCGAGCTCCGGATAGGGCGCGTGGACGGAGCCCGGGATGACGCCGTGTTTTTGCCGTTCCGACCGGTCGCGGAGGTCGACCAGCACCGCGTTGCCGGCGTCGATCTCGCGGATCACCGTGTCGCTGTCCAGCGTCCACGCCGCCCGCTCCGGCTTGCTCTGGTCGAGGCCGAGGTGGAGGTTGGCCGGCACCGCCACGTCCATCATCCGCGGATTGGGCAGGTCGAGGCTGTTCATGATGTCCACATATTCCTGCAGCGAGCCGACCTGCAGGCGCGGATTGAACGCCTTTTCCTCGCCGATCGTCGACACCGTATCGCCCTTGTAGTCGTGGGCCGGGTAGACCAGCATCTCCGCCGGCAGGCGCAGCAGCCGGTTGAAGATCGAATCGTATTGGGCGGCGGGATCGCCGTTCTGGAAGTCGGTGCGGCCGGTGCCGCGGATCAGAAGCGTGTCGCCGGTGAACACCCGGTCGTCCATCCGGAACGAATACGAGTCGTCGGTGTGGCCGGGGGTGTAGATCGATTCGAGGTCGACCCCCTCGACCCCCACCGTCTCGCCGTCCGCCACCCGCATCGACACCACGTCGACGCCGCTCTGCTCGCCCATCACGGTGATGCATTTGGTGCGGTCGCGGAGTTCGCTCAGCCCGGAGATGTGATCGGCGTGGACGTGGGTGTCGATCGCCTTGATCAGCTTGACGTCGAGCTCGTCGAGCAGCTTGACGTAGCGGTCGACCCGCTCCAGCACCGGGTCGATGATCAGCGCCTCGCCGCCGTGCCGGCTGGCGATCAGATAGGTGTAGGTCGACGAGGTCGGGTCGAAGAGCTGGCGGAAGATCATCGGCGCACCCATGGTGCCGAGCCTACCACGACCGAGGCTCAGACGGCGCCCCCCGCATAGCCGAGCAGCATCTCGGCATATTGGGCGCGGAGCAGCGGCTCGGTGGTTTCCAGGCGCTCCGCCGCCAGCCGGCCGCGCATCGCGCCGATCGTCTCGAAGCCGCGCCCGGCCATCCACGCCGCCAGTCCGTCCCGCAGGGTGCCGATATGGCCCGCCCCGTGGCGAAGCAGCGCCGAGGCCGTCATCACCACGTCGGCGCCGGCGAGCAGGTACTTCACCACCTCGACATGCGATTCGACCCCGCTGGTCGCCGCCAGCGAGGCGCCGACGCGGTCGGAAAGCAGCGATATCCACAACAGCGCCTGGCGGATCTCGTGCGGCGTCGAGAGTTGCAGATCCGACTTCGCCGTCAGCGTCGCGAGGTCGATGTCGGGCTGGTAGAAGCGGTTGAACAGCACCAGCCCGTCGGCCCCCGCCGCCACCAGCCGCAGCGCGAAGTGGCCGGGCGAGGAGAGCCACGGGCCCAGCTTGACCGCCAGCGGCAGGCTGACGGCCGCGCGCACCGCCGCCACCGTTTCCAGCCAGCGCCGCTCGACCATCTCGCCGCTCTCGGCCAGGTCGGCCGGGACCCGGTAGAGGTTCAGCTCGATCGCCGAGGCGCCGGCCGCCTCGATGTCGCCGGCGACGCTCACCCAGCCGGCCGGCGCCGAGCCGTTGAGGCTGGAGATCACCGGAATCGCGCAGGCCTCATTGGCCCGGCGGATCGTCTCCAGCCGCGCCTCCAGCCCGCCGACCTCGCGATAGCGCGACGGGAAGTAGTCGGCCGCCTCCGGCTGGGTCCAGCTCCCTTCCTCGACCAGCGCCACCGTCAGCGCGTCCTCCGCCTCCACCTCCTCCTCGTAGATCGAGGGAAGCACGACGGCCGCCGCGCCGGCATCCTCCAGCTTGCGGATACCGTCGAGCTCGCGCCCGAGCGGCGACGCCGAGGCGACCACCGGGTGGGCGAGCGGCAGGCCGAGATAGGTGGTGGCGAGATCGACCACGGCTCAAACCTCCGTCCAGTTCGGCTGGAAATGGCTGCCGTCGCGGGCGGCGAGGTCCTCGTAGGCCCGGTAGCGCTCGTCGATCGCCGCCTGCGCCTGACGAAGCAGATGCTCGGCCCGCTCGCGATCGACCTGGGCCAGCACCTTGTAGCGGAGCTCGCGATAGGCAAAGTCGGTGAGCTTCAGCCGCGGCTTGGGACTGTCGAGGCGGAAGGGATTCTCGCCGCTTCTCCTCAGCGTCGGATCGTAGCGGAACAGCGGCCAGTAGCCGGCGGCGGTCGCCCGCGCCTGCTGCTTCATGCCGAAGCGGAGATCGAAGCCGTGGGCGATGCAGTGCGAATAGGCGAGGATCAAGGACGGCCCCGGATAGGCCTCCGCTTCGCGCATGGCGATCAGCGTCTGTTCGGAATTGGCCCCCATGGCGACCTGCGCCACATAGACATAGCCATAGGCGATCGCCTGCATGGCGAGGTCCTTGCGCGGCACCTCCTTGCCGGCCGCGGCGAACTTGGCGGTAGCACCGAGCGGCGTCGCCTTCGACGACTGGCCGCCGGTATTGGAATAGACCTCGGTGTCCAGGACCAGGATGTTGACGTCGCGATTCTGGGCGAGCACGTGGTCGAGGCCGCCATAGCCGATGTCATAGGCCCAGCCGTCGCCGCCGACGATCCACACGCTCCGCCGCGCCAGGAAGTCGGCGAGCGTCATCAGGTTGAGCGAATCCTCGTCGGTGCGCCCGGCGAGCTTCTCCTCCAGCGCCGCCACGCGCCGGTGCTGCGCGGCAAACTCGCTCTCGGTGACCTGGGGCGCGTCGAGAATGGCGGTGACCAGCTCGTCGCCGACCACCGGCGCCATCTTCTTTAGGAGATCGCGGGCGATCTCGGTCTGCTTGTCGATGGCGAGGCGATAGCCGAGCCCGAACTCGGCATTGTCCTCGAACAGCGAGTTGTTCCACGTCGGTCCGCGCCCGTCGGGTCCGGCTCGCCAAGGATGCGCCGGCAGGTTGCCGCCATAGATCGACGAGCAGCCGGTGGCGTTGGCGATCTGCAGGCGGTCGCCGAACAACTGGCTGATCAGCTTGAGGTAAGGCGTCTCGCCGCAGCCGGCGCAGGCGCCGGAGAATTCGAACAGCGGCTCGAGGAACTGAACCCCGCGGACATTGGCGAAATTGACCCGGGCGCGATCGGGAAGCGGCAGCTTCTCGAAGAAGGCGAGGTTTGTCAGTTCCGTCTCGATGATCGGCCGCTTGTCGACCATGTCGATGGCGCGATGGTCGGGATCGGTCGGGCTGATCGCCGGGCAGTTCTCCACGCAGATGCCGCAGCCCGTGCAGTCCTCGACGTAGATCTGGAGGGTGAAGCGGCTTGCCGGGAAGCCCCGGGCGTTGACCGGCGCCGAGCGGAAATCCTCCGGCGCGCCGGCGAGCGCCTCCTCCGGGTAGTATTTGGCGCGGATGACGCTGTGCGGACAGACGATGGAGCATTGGCCGCACTGGATGCAGAGATCGGCGTCCCACAGCGGCACCTCGACCGCGATGTTGCGCTTCTCGTAAGCGGTGGTGCCGGACGGAAACGTACCGTCGATCGGCAGGGCGCTCACCGGGATGTCGTCGCCGCGGCCTTCCATCATCGCCGCGGTGACGGTGCGCACGAAGGCCGGCGCGTCGTCGGGAACGAGCGGTGGATTCGGCGCGCCGGTCAGCTCGGCCGGAACCGTCACCTCGTGGAGATGCTCTACCGCCGCGTCGACGGCGGCAAAGTTCTTCTTGATGATGGCGCCGCCTTTTCGCCCATAGGCCTTTTCGATCGACGTCTTGATCGCTGCGATCGCCTCGTCGCGCGGCATGATCTCGGAGATGGCGAAGAAGCAGGTCTGCAGGATCGTGTTGATCCGTGGCCCGAGGCCGAGGTCCTGCGCCACCTTGGTCGCGTCGATGACGAAGAAGCGGAGATGCTTCTCCATGATGTGCCGCTGCACCGGCCGGGGCAGCGCGTTCCACACCGTCTCGGCAGCGAAGGGGGCGTTGAGCAGGAAGATCCCGCCCGGCCGGGCCACCGCGAGGACGTCGCGCTTGGCGAGGAATTCGAAGCGGTGGCAGGCGACGAAATCGGCGTGGCGGATCAGATAGGGGGCGCGGATCGGCTCGCCGCGGAAGCGCAGATGCGAGATCGTCTCGGCCCCCGATTTGTGCGAATCGTAGACGAAATAACCCTGGGCAAAGCGGTCCGCGTCCTCGGCGAGCAGCTTGACGCTGTTCTTGTTCGCCCCGACCGTGCCGTCCGAGCCGAGGCCGAAGAACACCGCCCGCGTGGTCTCGCTCGGCTCGATGTCGAAATCGCGGTCGTAGCGGAGGCTGGTGCCGGACACGTCGTCGTCGATGCCGACGGTGAAGTCGTTCCGCGGCTCGGGCTTCGCCGCTTCGTCGAACACCGCTTTGACCATGCCCGGATGGAAATCCTTCGATGACAGGCCGTAGCGTCCGCCGACGACCCGCGGCATGGTTTTCCGCGCGCCGGTGGCCACGGCCTGCGCCAGCGCGGCGACGACGTCCTGATAGAGCGGCTCGCCGGTTCCGCCCGGCTCCTTGCAGCGGTCGAGCACCGCGACGGCACGAACGCTCTGCGGCAGAGCAGCGATAAAATCCGCCGCCGAGAACGGGCGATAGAGAACCACCTGCAGCGCCCCGACCTTTTCGCCCTTGCCGGCCAGCCACAGCGCCGTCTCGCGGACCACGTCGCTGCCGGACCCCATCGAGACGACGACCCGCTCCGCTTCGGGGTGACCGTCATAGCGGAACAGTCGATATTGCCGGCCGCACAGCCCGGCGAGCTTGTCCATTGCCGCCTGCACGATCCCCGGCACCGCCGCGTAGAAAGGATTGGCGGTCTCGCGTGCCTGGAAAAAGGTATCCGGGTTGTGGGCGGTGCCGCGCACCACCGGATGAGCCGGGCTCAGCGCCCGCACGCGGTGCGCCCGGATCAGCCGCTCGTCGATCATCGCCCGCAATGCTTCGTCGGGAAGCAGCGTCAGCTTGTTCACCTCATGCGAGGTGCGGAAGCCGTCCATGAAGTGGACGAAGGGAACACGCGATTCGAGCGTCGCCGCCTGCGCCACCACCGCGAGATCGTGCGCCTCCTGCACCGAGGCGGCGCCGAGCATGGCGAAGCCCGCCGAGCGCACCGCCATCACGTCCTGATGGTCGCCGAAGATCGACAGCGCCTGGGTGGCGATCGACCGCGCCGCGACGTGGAAGACGGTCGGGGTCAGTTCGCCGGCGATCTTGAACATGTTGGGGAGCATGAGGAGGAGGCCCTGCGAGGCCGTGAAGGTCGTGGTCAGCGCCCCGCTTTGCAGCGCGCCGTGGACCGCGCCGGCGGCGCCGCCCTCCGCCTGCATCTCCTGGACGACCGGCAGGGTGCCCCAGACGTTGCGGATGCCTTTCGCGATCCATTCGTCGGCATGCTCGGCCATCGGCGAGGACGGCGTGATCGGAAAGATCGCGAACACCTCGTTGATGCGGTAGGCGACGTGGGCGACGGCGGCATTGCCGTCCATGGTGTCGGTGAGGGGTGCGTTCATGGCGAAACCTCCCAATTCGCCATGGACGAATTGCTGGAGCCGAGCTCGCCACGGCTTTCCTCCCCTGCGAAGCGGGGGAGGGGGACCGTTGCGAAGCAATGGTGGAGGGGGCGACGACCGGTCAAAAGACTACCCCGACATCTCGCGTCCTTCGAGGCTCGGGCTCCGCCCTCGCTCCTCAGGATGAGGCGGCTGGCGTATTCCGCAGGCCCAGCCCGCGCCATAACCCAACCCCGTCGTCCCCCGGCTTGACCGAAGGACCCGCCGCCGCAGAGCACAATCGACAGCGCCCCCTCTCCCATAGGGAGAGGGCTGCCGGACTTGGCGGCGCAGGACGCGAAGCGGCCGAGACGCCTAGGCCGGGAGAGCCTGCCCCCGACCCGATCGGGGGGTGAGGGGATGCGACCGATCCGGTGGCGCCACAGCCCCTCACAGGAGGACCCGCGGCTGTCGGGGATAATCGGTCTGGGAGTGCCCGCTGCCAACGATCCTCCGGTCAAGCCTGAGGATGACAGGAGAGGGGCTATGCGGTCGGCAGCCGAGCGAACGGCGCGGCCCTTTTTTGTCCAGCTTCCGAAACACTCCCTGTCATGCCCGCTGGAGCGGGCATCCAGTAAACGCCGTCGCGCCTTGGTCTGCGCTGGCGATGGATACTGGGTCCCCGCTTTCGCGGGGATGACACTCGGAGGCGGCCGCCCACTCGCCCCCGACAACTGACGCGCCAAGACGATCATGGCCGCACCCGGAACTTGGGCGGCAGGCGCGCCCCTTCGGTAGCCGCCGCCATCACTTCCGGCACCATCTCGATGGCGTGGCAGGGGCATTGGTCGTAACAGACGGCGCAGCCGGTGCAGAGGTCGAGATCGACCGAATATTTGTTGCCCTTGCCGAGCTTGATCACCGCCTGTTCGGGGCAGGCGGCGAAGCAGTTGTCGCACTCGAAGCAGTTGCCGCAGGAAAGGCAGCGGTCCGCCTCGTAACGGGCCTGGCGGGCGTCGATCCCCGCCACCACCTCGGCGAAATTGTTGCGCGCCTCGCGCGGCAGCTCGCTCATCTGCGATCGCCCGGCGTCGAGAAAAAGCGGCAGGTTGAGCATGTCGAAATCGACCGGCGGCGCCTTCTCCCGTGGTTCCAGGCGTTCGCCGCGGAGCCACGCATCGATGGCCCGCGCCGCCTTCTTGCCGTGCCCGGTCGCCGCGGTCATGGTGCGGATGCCGCCGATCAGGTCGCCGCCGGCGAAGATGCCCGGCCGCCCCGTCATCAGCCGGTCGTCGACGACGACCGTTTCGTCGCGGCCGATCGCGACGCCGCCGACCTTGCGCAGGAAGCCGGTATCGGCGTGCTGGCCGAGAGCGAGCACCAGCGCGTCGATGGAGAGCGTCTCGGTGACGCCGGTCTGGCGGAGCGAACCGTCGGTGCCGAGCTCGACGTGCTCGACCGTCACCCCTTCGGCGCCGAAGCTCACCGGCGTGGTCAACCATTTCGCCTTGACCCCTTCGAGGAACGCCTCGTCCGCCTCATAGGGATCGGCGCGCATGTGCTCGCGGTCGCGGCGGTAGATGAGGATCGCCTCCTCGGCGCCGAGGCGACGGGCGACCCGCGCGGCATCCATCGCGGTGTTGCCGCCGCCGACCACGCCGACCACCCGACCGAGCAGCGGCTGACGCCCGGCCTCCACGTCCTCGAACATGCGGATGGCATCGACCATCTTGCGGCCGTCGGCGGCGGGAATGTCGAGGTGATTGCCGTCATGGGTGCCGATCGCCACGAAGCAGGCGTCAAACTCCCCTTCCTCGATGATCGCTTCGAGGTCGTCGACGCGGGTGTTCATGGTGAAGATGACGCCCATCGCCTCGATGCGGGCGGCCTCCTTCATCAGCTCGGCGCGCGGCAGCCGATAGGCGGGGATGCCGTAGTGAAGCATGCCGCCCGGCTCGGCCATGGCGTCGCGGATTTCCACCGCGTGCCCCATGCGGCGAAGGTGCCAGGCGCAGGAGAGACCGGCCGGTCCGGCCCCGACGATCAGCACGCGCCGGCCGGTGTCGGCGCCGGTCGGAACGGTCCAGCCCTTCTCGGCGGCGAGGTCGCCGAGGAACCGCTCGACCGCGTGGATCAGCACAGCCTCGTCGAGGTCCTTGCGATTGCAGCTCGTCTCGCAGGGGTGATAGCAGGCGCGGCCGTGCACCCCCGGCATGGGATTGTCGGCGACCAGCGTCCGCCAGGCGGACTCGAAGTCGCCGTCGCGGGCGAAGGCGAGCCACGCCTGGATGTTCTCGCCGGCCGGGCAGGCGCTGTTGCAGGGCGGCAGGTGGTCGATCCAGGCCGGCCGCTGCCAGCGCCGCGCGCCGGCGCCTTTCTGCATCGTCGCCTGGAGGACCGGCGTCAAGTCCTTCGGTATCAGGCTCATTCCGCCTCCCTCACGTTGGCAGCACTATTAGCGTCGATATCGCCGCAACATATTAATCCAAGTCAAAACGGTGAAAACCGTGCCGCCCGTCCTAACCAGGTTGCACGTGCAGGCCCGCCGCGTCCAGCGGCCGAAGCCGGCCGGGGTCGAACGGCGCGAGATCGACGGCCGCGCTTCTACCGTCGACGATCAGCTCGGCCATCGCCTCGCCGGTCGCCGGCGCGTTGAGGATGCCCCACACGCTATGGCCGGTGGCGACATAGGCGCCGGCGACGCCGGGAATCGCTCCGATCAGCGGTAGGCCGTCCTCGGTAATCGGGCGGAAGCAGGACTGGCGCGCCACAATCTTCGCCCTGGCCAGCGCCGGCGACATCGCCGCGCACATCGCCTCCAGCCGCTCGATGGCGCCGGGATCGGGAGCGACAGCCGCCGAGTCGACCGGCAGCGGACTTTGGCTGGAAACGCCACAGACATAGGTGGTCCCGTCGGTCCGCGGAAAAACCTCCGGCGAGGCAGTCGCTCCCGATGCCTCGCGGTAGTCAACGAACAGCGCTTCGGCCGGCAACGGCTGTTCGGTGTCGAAGACCAGGCTGTGGCCCTTCAGCCCGTAGACCCCGGGAAGCGGCACCCAGCCGGCGGCGAGGATCGACCATGGCCCCATGGCGATCACCACGGCGTCGGCTTCGAGCGTCTCACCTGAGACAACAGCGCCCGTCACCGTTCCGCCGTCGTCCGAACGCGTCAAACCGGTGACCGCACCCCGTTTCACCACCGTCCGGCGGCGTTCCGCGGCACCCATCATGGCTTGGGTGAAGGCACCGGGATGGACCTGCGCGGTGGTGTTGGTGGTACCGAGACGGCGGCTGAGCGCGACGTCACCGGACACCCATGAAACACCGAAGGAATCGCCGCGGACGCCGTGGACGCCCGCCTCGGCAAAGCCGCCATAGGTGGTCATGCGGCGATAGCCGTAGGCCTCGCCGATCTCCTCGGCGAGCATCGCGTGGAGGGCAAAACTCCGGCGCGCCAGCTCTTCGAGCGGGCTGCCGTCGCACCAGTCAAGTGCAAGGAATCCCCCGGATTTTCCCGACGCGGCGCAGGCGATCCCGGTCGGCTCGACAACGGTGACATCTACGCCGCGTCGGCTGAGGAAATAGGCGGTCGCCGCGCCGATCACCCCGCCGCCGCAGATCAGAACCCGGGTCACGAAAGCGACACCCCGACCAGCGCCCCGACGCCATAGGTGATGGCGGCGGCGGCATAGCCGATAAGTATCTGGCGAACCACGGAAAATACGACGCCGCGCCCGGTGAACAGCGACGTGCCGAAGCCAATCAAAGCGAGCGCGATGCCGCCCAGCGCCAGGCTGGCGATCACCGCGGTGCCGCCGGTCAGAAAGAAGAACGGCGCCACCGGGAAGATTGCGCCAATGGCAAACAGCATGAACGAGGAAAGCCCCGCCACCCAGGCGGACCCGCCGAGCTCCTTCGGGTCGATGCCAAGCTCCTCGCGGGCGAGCGTGTCGACTGCCGCCCCATCCTGCCCGAGCAGGCGATCGGCAACCGATTTCGCCTCGGCCTCCGACAGCCCCTTCGACTGGTAGATAAGCACCAGTTCCTCGCGCTCCTCCTCGGGAAACATCTCGAGCTCCGAGGCTTCAAGCGCGATCTGGCGCTCCGCCAGTTCCCGCGCGCTGTTGACCGACAGCCACTCGCCCATCGCCATCGAACAAGCGCCGGCGATCAGCCCGGCGAGGCCGGCAAGCAGGATGGTCTGCTCGGCGGCGGACGCACCGGCGACGCCCATCACCAGGCTCATATTGGAGACCAGGCCGTCATTGGCGCCGAGCACGGCGGCGCGAAGCGCATTGCCGGCGCCCCCCCGGTGCCGGCCTTCCAGCCGTGCGATTTCCGGCCCGGCCAGGCCGCCCGACTTGGCCATGGCGGCCTGAACCACCCTGGCGTGGGATCGTTCGTCCGCCGGGAGACCCGCCGCGATCGCCTCCGGTTGTCGGGCATAGGCGGCATGGTCGTGCCCTTCGGCCGCCACGACCATCGGCAGCACCGCGCCGGCGCCGAACCGACGTGCAAGGTAGGCCAGGATCCGCGCACGAAAGCTCGGCCTTGCCTCGGGTGCCGCCCCGCCCTTCTTGACGATCTCCTGGCGCCACACGTCGGCATGGCTTTGCTCGACCTTGGCCAGGCGCCGGTAGACCTCGGCGATCTTCTGGTCCTTCTCGGTCTCGGACAGCGCGGCATAGAGCGAAGCGCTGTCGACCTCGCCCTGCAAATTGGCGCGATAGCGCCCGATGTCGTCCTGCTTGTCGGCCATGGGGACGTTCTCCAATGCCGTTCCGGCTCGGAATACTAGCCGACCAGGCCGTCGCCGGCCCGCTCGATCACCTCAGGTCAGCACCCGGCGGAGGAATTCGCCGCCGAGCGTCAGCCCGGTGCCGTCGATCCCGTGCTCGACACCGGGCGACACATGCCATTCCACCGAAAAACCGGCGGCACCGAGAACGGGAACCGCGGCATGGAGCGCCAGCGCCGGAATGAGCGGGTCGTCTTCGCCGTGAACGAGGAGGATCGGCGGCCTGGCGACCGCCTCCGCGGCGAGGCGCTCGGGCCCGGCGAGCATCCCGGAATAGCCGACGATCCCGGCGATCGGGCCGGGCCGACGCGGGCCGACATGCAACGCCATCATCGTACCCTGGCTGAAGCCGACCAAGGCGAGATCGGCGTCGGTGAGGCCGTGGCGCGCCAGCTCGGCGTCGAGGAAGGCATCGAGCGCCGGAGCGGCTTGCCGGACGCCCTCCTCGATCAGATGGAGGTCAATGACCGTGAGCGGAAACCATTGCCGGCCGAACGACGCCTCGACGCAAGGCTCCGGGCCGTGGGGAGAAACAAAGGCCGTGTCGGGGAGAAGCTCGCCCCAGTACCGGCCGATGTCGATCAGGTCGTTGCCGTCGGCGCCGTAGCCGTGGAGGAATACGACGAGATGTTCCGCCGGGCCGCCGTTTGCCGGGGGAATGCGTGGTCCGTCAAGCATCACACCGGCACCGCGATTCGCTCCCGTCTGGCCCGATAATACGCCCAGAAGAGCCGCGCCGCGACGCCTCGCCACGGCGACCATTTTTCGGCGATGCCGACCAGTTCGTCGATCGGCAGCGGCGGATCCCGGCCGAGGGCGTCGGCGACCGCGTTGCGCAGCGCCAGGTCGCCGGCCGGAAAGATATCGGCGTGACCGAGACAGAACAGAAGATAGATGTCCGCCGTCCACGGACCGATGCCCTTGATCCCGGTGAGGCGCCCATGCGCCTCTTCGCCCGGCAGCACGGCCAGCTGATCGAAGTCGAAGCCGTCGAGGCAAGCGGTGGCGATGGCGCGGAGCGTCCTGATCTTCGGCGCCGACAGGCCGGCGGCGCGGAAGTCTTCGTCCGTGGCGTCGATGACCGCCGCGGCAGCGAAATCCGGTAGTGCTACCTGGAGACGGCTCCAAATGGCGGTGGCGCTCGCCACCGAAAGCTGCTGCGCCACGACGATTCGGGCGAGGCCGACAAAGCCGTCGGCGCCGCGACGAAGCGGCACCGTGCCCGCCAGCCTGATCACCTTCTTCAGGCGCCGGTCGCGGCGCGTAAGGAAGACCAAGCCTTCCTCGATGTCGGCGTCGGTCTGGATGAGCCGCACGGTCGATCGACCTTTGTCCATTGCGCCGCCTGCTGCTAAAGCACGTCGCCGCGCCGTTCAAGCCGACCGGGCCCGCCATGCAACCCGTTTTTCGCTTCGCGCCGAGCCCCAACGGCGAACTGCATCTCGGCCACGCCTTCTCGGCGCTTTACGATTTCGCGCTCTGCCGGCGCGCGGACGGCCGCTTCCTCTTGCGAATCGAGGACATCGACTTGGCGCGCAGCCGACCCGAGTTCGAGGCGGGCATCTACCGCGACCTCGCCTGGCTCGGCATCGCGTGGGAGACGCCGGTTCGCCGCCAGTCCGAGCACATGGCGGCGTATAGGCAAGCGCTGGAGAAGCTCCGCGCCCTGGATCTGGTCTATCCGAGCTTTCTCACCCGCGGCGAGATCGCGGCGACGACTGTCGATCCCGCCTGGCCGCGCGATCCGGACGGCGCGCCGCTCTATCCCGGCACCGACGCTGCTCTCGCCGCTGCCGAGGCGGCGAACCGCATCGCCGTCGGAGAGCCCCATGCCTGGCGGTTGAGGACGGCCATGGCGGTGACGCAAGCCGGGCCGCTGTCATGGCGCGAGGAAGGCGAGGGCCCGGAGGGAGAGACCGGCACCATCATCGCCCGCCCGGAAATCTGGGGCGATTTCATCGTCGCCCGCAAGGACGTGCCGACCAGCTACCATCTCTCCGTCGTGGTCGACGATGCGCTGCAGGGCGTGACTCACGTCGTGCGCGGCAGCGACCTCTTCCACGCCACCGCCGCGCATATTCTCCTCCAGAAGCTCCTCGGCCTGCCGACCCCGGTCTACCACCACCACCGTCTCATCACGGACGCGGCGGGCAAGAAGCTGTCCAAGTCCGACCGCGCCACCAGCCTCATCTCGCTCAGCGAGGGCGGCGCGACGCCGGCCGACATCCGCGCCATGATCGGCATCGACGCCGCGCTCGCCTAGATTTGAACCGCGGTGCTCAGCCACGCCGTCGTGGCAAATCGGCGAGAGGATTAGCCGGTTCTTAAGCAAAGCTGCGGATACTTGCTCGGATACGGCTGAGGATGCGCCCAACAAATGCCGAGCGACAGGACCTGGGGAGTCCGCTCTGCCGACGGCCGGCAGCCGGTCGTCACGTTGATAGACGGCAATCCGCCGACCGCCGCCGTGGCGGCAGTGCTGCTCGAGCAGTTCGGCTGCCGGGTTCTGGCGGCGCGCTCGGTCGAAAGCGCTTTGGCGCTTTTGAAGCAAACGCCGGGGATCGACCTGGTGCTGATCGATTTTGCCATTCGCGACATGGACCCGGTCGTGGCCGCGCAACTCATCCGCGCGCTCGGCCCTCGCGGCGCCATGCCGATCATCGCGTTGACTGCCAGCGCATCCGCCGCGTCCGGCCCCCGCGGGCACGCGGTCGATTTCGCCCGAATCGTCACCAAACCCTACAGCCCGCGTGAGCTCTACAAAGCGCTCGATTACGCGCTCGGCCGGGTAGCCGAAGGGGCCGCTTCCCACTAGGGTGGCCGAGGGTCCTGCGCCCGCCCGCCGTTTGCCCGCCCGCCGTTTGTATGGCTGCGTCAGCAGTCGCTGCTCTTTGGTGAAACAAGCTGGGAAGAGGTTGGACCGTGACGCTGCCCTGGCTGCACATCAGCGATCCCGACCTTGTCAATCTGCGCAAGGCAGGGCGCGCCCTGTTGCTGCCTCCGGCGATCTTTTTCCTGTCAAGCCTTGTCTTCGACGAGACACTTCTCGGCGTGTTCGGCTTCCTCTCGTGCTTCGTCGCCCTGGTCTTTGCCGACTTCGGCGGGCCGATGCCGCACCGCGCGGCCGCCTATCTCGTTTCGCTTGTCCTCACCTCTCTCGCGGTGATCGTCGCATCCCTGCTCGCCGGCACCACCATCCCGGCGGTTCTCGCGACGGCGGTGCTGATGTTCGCCGTTTCGTTCTCCACGGTCTTCGGGGGCTACACGCCCGCCTTCGTCGCACCGGTAGCGCTTGCCTATGCTTTCGCCGTGTTTGTCCCGCTGGACACGCTCAGCCTCGATCAGCGGATCGTCGGCTGGGTGATCGGTGGTCTCGTCGCCATGCTCGGTGCCTTGCTTCTCTGGCCGGTGAACGCCCGCGCCAAGATGTACGCGGCGCTGGCTGACGCCGCCGCGGGCCTCGCCGAAGCGCTGGCGGACCGGCCGGCCGGCGGTGACGGCTCGGCTGGACTGAAACGCGCGACGGTCGCGCTGGCCGCCGTTCGCAGCATTGCCGCCTCGCCGCTGCGGCCAGGCGGCGTCGCCTCCGCCGACGTCGGCCTCCTGAATCTTTTCGAAGGCCTCGGCCACGCCACGGATCTGGCCGGTGAGGTGCTCGCCACAACGCCGACGCCCGAGGACAAGGAGCTTTCCGGGCTTGTCATTGCAGCGCTTCACAGGACGGAGGCCACCCTGCGCGGCGACAGCCCGGCCGGGACCATCGCCGAGGCGATCGAACCGCTGGACCGCTGTCGGCTCAAGCGGCGGCAGCAGATCGTGGGAGAGATGGCGACAACCGCCGCTGACACACAAGCGGGGACCCCGCTGGAGACGTTACGCGCCGCGTTTTCCCTTCTTGCACTGTCGCATGTGGCGCTCTGGCTCGAAGCGGATGCGGCAGAGGCGATGGGAGCCGGCTCGCGCATTCACCCGGTCGCCTCGGCGCCGGAGCTTTCGGCCGAGGGCGGCGCACCGTCGAGCGCGTTCCTGCGCCTGCGGCGGATTGCTCGGGCCGAGCTCGACCCCGACGGCGTGATTCTGCGCAACGCCACTCGCGCCGCGGTCGCCATGGCGCTCGGCATCCTGATCGCCAAGATCGCCCCGCTCGGCCACGGCTTCTGGGTCGCGCTGGCCGTTCTCTCGGTCCTCCGCTCGAGTGCGGCGTCGACCTCGGCGACGGCGCTGCAAGCCGTCGGCGGAACGCTTGTCGGCTTCCTGATCGCCGCCCTGATCACCTTCGCCCTCAAGGGCGATACGACCGTCCTGTGGTGGCTGGTGCCGCCGATGGCCTTCCTCGCCGGCTACGCGCCGGGCGCCATCAGCGTGGCCGCCGGCCAATTTGCCTTCACCATACTGGTCGTCTTTCTTTTCAACATCCTCGATCCCGACGGGGTGATGACTGCAGTGGTGCGGCTGGAAGCGGTCTCGCTCGGCGCGGTCACCGCTGTTTTCGTCGGCCTCCTCCTGTGGCCGCGGGGTGCCCGAGCCGCATTGGCGCGCTCGGTCGCCAGAGTCTACCGCGTCGCCGCCGAGGGCGTCGGGGTCGGTGTCAGCGGATCCGACGCCGACCGGCAAAGCGCCGCGACCCGCCTCGAGGCGGCGGTTCAGCGGGCAAATGCCGCGTTCGCCGTTGCGCTCGGCGAGCATGGCGAGCACATCGACGGGACCGCATGGAGCACCCTGTCACGACCGCCGGCCGAGGCGCACGCCATTCTGTGCGGGCTGATGCCGGCGCTGCCCACTCCGACGCCGTCCGGATGCAATGCCGCGGTCGAGACGGTGAACCGCCAGGCGGCTGCCGTCAGCGGCGAGCTCGGCGCTGTCGCCGACCAGCTCGAATTCGGCGGGAAAGAGCGCGCCACCGACCCGATCTCCGGACCAAACGGCACCGCTGGAGGATTGCCTTCGCGCCTCGGCGCGCCAAGGCGAAGCAGGGGTCGACAAGGCGCTCGTCGTCCTGTCGTGGGATCATTGGCTGGGGCGGCTCGACGCGGCGATCGCCCAAACCAGCGATGCCCGCGCCGCCGTGGCCGGCGCTGCCTCGCCCCGTGCCTGGCTACGCTGGTCGCTCAGGCCGACATCGGCGTGACCCTCAGGGGCCGGCCCGCCCGACGCGGGCGAGCGAAGCATTTAGCTCGGCGCCGAAGATCATGATCAGCGCCACCAGATACATGAAGAAGATGGCTGTGACGACGCTGGCGAGCCCGGCGTAATAAGCCGCGTAGTTGGCGAACCGCTGCAGATAGAAGCCGAACGCCCAGGCGGCGATCAGCCAGAGCGCGAGCGTCGTGACGATTCCCGGCCACAGCCGCAGGATCGGCGGCCGGCCGGCCGGCAGCCAGAGGTGCGCGGCGACCAGCACCGCCGCCAGCATCAGCCCGGTTACCCCGAAGCGAATGAGATCGAAGGCCGCGCCATAAGGCTGGATCGCCGGGAAATACTTGGCCAACCAGGCGAACAGCACCGGCCCGAGCACACCGAGCAGGGCGAACATCAAACTGGCGATCGCCCCGGCGATGACGAACAGGATGCTCTGCAGCCTGAGGAAGAAGAACGACCGGGAGTCGGTGACCCGATAGGCGCGATTCAACGCGGTGCGCACCGCCTCGACGCCGTTCGAGGCGAGATAGATGGTCACCAGCACCGAGATGGTGAGAAGCCCGCTCCGCTGCTGCGTGAGAACCGAACGAACGTCCGCCGCGATCGGGCCGGCAACGTCCTTCGGCCAGGTTTCGAACAGGAGGGTGGCGACGCGGGTGGCCAGATCGGCGTCGCCAAAGAAGCCGGCGAGGGCGGCGACGAAGATCAGGAAGGGGAACACCGCCATCAAGGCCGACAGGGCGACATGGCTTGCCATCGCGAAGCCGTCGTCGGCGCTCAGATGCACCATCGCGTTGAACACCACCGACCGGATTTGCCTGAACAACGTTCCCCCTCGCCGCCGCCATTCGGGCTGAGCTGTCGCCTTCCCCCAGGGTCGCCGCGTATCATGCTCGCTGCGGAAGTGCTAGCGTCGCCCGGCGTTCGGGAGCTGGAGAAATCGCAGGGTGATTGAAGACCTCTGGCCGGGGGCGTCGTGACCGGGGCGGCCCGGACCATCCTCGTCACCGGCTGCTCGTCGGGCATCGGCCACCACGCCGCCCACGGCCTGAAGGCGCGCGGCTGGCGGGTCTTCGCCGCCGCGCGCAAGGATGCCGATGTCGCCCGTTTGGCCGGCGAAGGCCTGGAGTTGGTCCGCCTCGACTATGCCGACGAGGCCTCGATCGCCGCGGCTCTCGGCACGGTGCTCGCCAAGACCGGCGGCCGGCTCGACGCGCTGTTCAACAACGGCGGCTACGCCCAGGCCGGCGCGCTCGAAGACCTCGACACCGACCTCATGCGCGCCCAGTTCCAGGCGAATTTCTTCGGCTGGCACGACCTCACCCGGCGGGTCATCCCGGTGATGCGCCGTCAGGCGAGCGGCCGCATCGTGTTCTGCTCCTCGGTTCTCGGCTTCGTCGCCGCCCGCTATCGCGGCGCCTATGTCGCCTCGAAACACGCCGTCGAGGGATACGCCGATACGCTGCGGGTAGAGTTGCACGGATCGGGCATCGCCGTCGTCGTCATCGAGCCCGGCCCGATCACCAGCAACTTCCGCGTCAACGCCATCGACAACATCCATCGCACCATCGACATCGACCATTCCGTGCACGGAGAGGCCTATCGCCGCGACCTGGCCGGCCGGGAAAAAGGCCACACCCGCGATCGGTTCCGGCTGGGGCCGGAGGCGGTGCTGAGAAAGCTGGTCCGTGCCCTCGACAGCCCGAACCCACGTCCCCGCTATCGGGTGACGGTCCCCACCCACGTCGCCGCCTTCCTGAAGCGCGTGCTGCCGACCCGGACGATGGACCGGATCGTCGGGCGGACGCGCAAGCCGGACGACCAGGACAAGGACTGAATTGTCCGCGCGGGAGTTGTTCCGGCGAAACATTCTCTCGCCATGCCAAGAAGCGGGGGCCAAGCCCGAGCCTCGCGGCACACGAGGGAATCGCAATCCCGGGAGAAAGCCTACGGCTCCAGCTCGGTATCCCAGTAGAGGTAGTCGAGCCAGGATTCGTGCAGGTAGTTCGGCGGGAAGAGCCGGCCGTTATTGTGAAGGTCGGCGACCGTTGGCTGATAGGGCATCTGCGCCGGCCACATGCGCGCCGCCCGCGGGTCCTTGCCGCCTTTCTTCAGATTGCACGGCGAGCAGGCGGCGACCACGTTGTCCCAGGTCGTCTGGCCGCCGCGGGAACGCGGCAGCAGGTGGTCGAAGGTGAGGTCGTCCTTGTCGCCGCAATACTGGCACTGGAAGCGGTCGCGCAGGAAGACGTTGAACCGGGTGAAGGCGGGGTGCCGCGCCGGTTTGACGTAGGTCTTGAGCGAGACCACCGACGGCAGGTTCATGGCGAACGAGGGGCTGTGCACCGCCACCTCGTACTCGGAGACGATGTTCACGCGGTCGAGAAAGACCGCCTTGATCGCGTCCTGCCACGACCACAGCGACAGGGGGTAGTAGCTGAGCGGCCGGTAGTCGGCATTGAGGACGAGCGCCGGATTGGACCCCGGCGAGACATGGACGTTCACTTCAACTCCCGAATCAAACGCCGCGCGGAAGGCCCCGGCCTCCGGCGCGCGGCGCATACTTTATATGGTGTGTGACGCGGGTGTGAAGGGGGGTCAGGCAAACGCTCCAAAAACCAGCCGGTTGCAACCCTCCCGCCTGTCTCGACCAGGCGATGGCATCGGGAAGACCGACGGATTAAGGCAGAAAGCCGCGCCGGCGTTGGAGCGGTGAGCAGATATTTGCCGGCCCCATCCATCCCTGTGAACGGCATCACTGCGCATCCGTCGCACCTCCACTAGAAGCGCGCCCCACGGCTCCGCGATCCAACCGGCAGTTGCCGGCCTGGCGCGCGTGATCCGAACGATCCGCGCGCTGCGCCCTCCCGGGCGCGCCTTCACGCCAGCAGGGAGCACGGCAATGACCAATATCCTTTGGGAGTTCCGGCAACCCGGCTTCGTGGTCGGTCAAGGTACCATCGCGCTTCGGACACCGAGCTTTCCACGAGCCAGCGCACCAACTAACGGATTGAGATGATGACCAACCCACTGTGGACGCTGGGCGAACCCTCAGGGTCCGACTACCTGACGGCCCTCTTCGACGCTATCGGCAATGGGGCCTACCTCGGGGGCGCCACCCAAACCACTTTCTCCCTCACGCACGACAACAAGGAGGTGGTGTTCGACGGCAACTTCACCCTTGACGTCGGCGATGGCCACGTCACGGGTGGATCCATCACCGGCTTCCACGTCTATCAGGACGGCAAGCTGCTGCTCGACGCCTCCGGCTACCAAGCCGGCATCGACGATTTCAACGCGGCGTTGGACGCACTGAGCGCCAACGATCTCGGTCCCCTTTATGACCTGATCTACGCCGGCCCGATGACCGTCGAGGGAACGGTCGGAACCGACCAGATCTTCGGCGGCAAGTTCGACGACCACCTCAATGGCCGCGGCGGCCGGGATATCGTCTACGGCGAAAACGGCAATGACATCATCGCGGGAGGTTCCGGCGGCGACTACCTCGACGGCGGGAGGGGCAACGACGCGCTGAAGGGTGGTGCCGGCCACGACGAGCTGGTCGGCGACAACGGGAAGGACGTGCTGAAAGGCGGCGCCGGCGCCGACTTTCTAGTCGGCGGCAAAGGCAACGATGTGTTGACCGGCAACGCCGGGCCCGACACGTTCGTTTTCAGTTTCGCACCCGGCACAGGTGGGGTCGACAAGATCACGGACTTCAGCGTCGGACACGACACAATTGCCCTTTTCAAGCAGGCGTTCGACAAGATCGGCCCGGCCGGAGACCTAGGCGCCGCCAAGTTTTACATCGGTGCGCACGCCCACGACGGGAGCGACCGGGTGATCTACAACGACAAGACCGGGGCGCTTTCCTACGACCCCGACGGCAAGGGCGGCACCGGCCAGATCAAGTTTGCCCATCTCGATGCCGGGTTGAACCTGTCGAACGCCGACTTCGAAGTCGGCGGGGCGGTCGTGATCGGCTGAGTGCCGGACCCACGTCGGTAGCCCTGCGGGGCCGGTCCGTGTCCACTCCGTCCATCCGATCTCTCAGCCCGTCGGCTCGCCGGCGAGCCGCTCGAACGCCGTCGGTGACGGCACGCCCGCCGCCAGACGCCGGCGGATCGCCTCGGCGCATGCGGCCGCAGTCATCACCGAGGTATCGACCTCCATGTCGTAGAGACCGGGATCGTGCGCCGCCTCGGTGTAGCGCTTCACCGCCGCGGGGATCGCCTCGGCGGACGTTGCCTCGGAATAGCTCCGCCCCGCCTGGCCGGCCCGCATCCGCTCCATGATCGTTTCCAGTGGACAGCGCACGCCGACGAACAGCACCGGCAGCCCGGCCAGCCGCCGGGCGCAATCGGCGAGGATATGAAGCGGCCGGGTGTAGCCGTCATGATGGCCGAACTCGGCGACCACGTTCAGGCCAAGCCGGCTGTGGGCGGCGATCGACTCGTAGAGGGCGGCGTAGAGCACCGGCACCAGCGGCTCGAGGTCCGGCCGCTCGCCATTAGGTCGCAGCCCGATGCCCGGGCGGTAGCGCTCCGGCGTCATGGCGAGGACGCTGACGTCGACGCCGAGATTGATCCATGCGCCGTCGAAGCTTTCCTGGATGGCGATGACGATGCTCGATTTTCCCGAGCGCGGCGCCCCGTTGAGGATGACGATCCGCCCGGGCCCGCTCGCTTCCGCCATGTCCTGTCGTCGCCTTTGTTGTCGCCCGTTCGCTGCTTAGCATGGCGAGGGCGAGCGTGCGGGTCGTCATCGCCACCGCCCCGGCCGAGGATATGGATTGACTCGGATCAATCCTTGTCATGCCCTGGGCTGCGATGATGCTGTTCGATTGGCCGTCTTCGCCGCGCGCGGGAGCCTTTCGCATCGGCTCCTGGCGACATCATCTGACCACCGGACGGAGAGTTCACCATGCGCATCCTGATCTGCTATGGCACCACCGAGGGGCAGACGCGCAAGATCGCCGAATTCGTCGCCGACATTGCGAAGAAGCACGGGCACGAGGCGGCGCTCTTCGACGCGACCGAGGTAGGCGAAGTGGAAGCCTCCCGCTGCCAGGCGGCGATCCTCGCCGGGTCGGTGCACATCGGTCGCTACCAGACGGCGCTGGTCCACCGCATCCGGCGCTGGCATGAGAGATTGAACGCCATCCCTTCCGCCTTCATCTCGGTGTCGCTGGCGGCGGCCGGCGACGATCCGCACGAGCACGCCGAGATCGACGAAATCGCGCAGAAGATGTTCAACGACACCGGCTGGCACCCGGCCAGAACGCTCCACGCAGCCGGAGCGCTGCGCTTCACCCAGTATGACTTCTTCAAGCGCTGGGCGATGCGCCTCATCGCTTTGCAGCGGCGCGAGAAGATCGACACCCACGTCGACACCGAATACACCGACTGGCCGGCGGTGACCCGCTTCGTCGAGGATTTCCTCGCCACCCTGCCGGCGGGCAAGGGCTGACGGCGGAGGCTGCACCGCGCTCCCGAGATCGTGCGCAAACGCACGTGCATCTACTTCCTTCTCGGTGGCGTGGGGGCTGCTCGATCTCTGGAGGCCAAGCGGACCGCAGACGGAAGTCTTGCGGCCCGATCTTTTGGGACCGAACAACGTGGATGGCGTGGCAACGCTGCTGCCGCTGGGGTTGGTCCTCTACAACTGGCTGACAAGCGTCACTGAACCGGACCGTCGGCCGGTCCTCTCTTTCTCGGCACGGCAGTACGTACTCGGCGCCGGCCAGACCTTCGCACTGGACTCGGTTCGGACCCTCGATCAGCAGGAAGTTGATGGCGCCTGTCCACGGTACGGCGAGGTTCAGGCGTGGACCGACGAAGCGGTCGCGACCGTCAGACGACGGGGTGCGCTTGACCTTTCGCCACAGGCGTTCGGTACTGCCGTGCACTTGAGATTGAAGGAACAGATCGACGCACTTGACGATCCGAACCTCCGAGCTGAGGTATCACTACTGAAATCCTTGACGGAAACAGAAGGGCCCAACAGGCCTGTAGTGCAGGATGCACCATACGGACAACGCAACACGTTGCGCATTGACGTCCTCGAAAATGTCGGTGATGGCACCGTATGTGTCTACGACGTCAAGACAGGTGGCCGAGGATTGAGCTCGGCGCGGTCAGCTGAAATCGCGCGAACCGTCCGGCTCCGCTATCCGGCTGCACAACGCATTATTGTCATAGAAACGCGCTCGTCCAGATGACCACGCTCCGCCAAGTCCGGAGACTTGTGACGCCCCTGATAGAGCGCAACGCCGACCTTGTGCTAGTCCGGCAGACCGTCGTCATCAAGCCGGTTCATCATATTCTGCGGGGCATCATGATTGACCGGACCAGCGACAAGACACGGTGCCGGCCTCGGTGGATCGCAACGGAATTGTTCACCAAACACGATTTCATTCCCGTCGGCCTTGGCGAACTCCTCAGCCATCCGGACGGGCTCTGGTGGCTATCTGACCCGAAGTTGCCGGCCGCGCTAGCTGATATCATTGAGCGTGATGCGCTTCCTAAGCTCCGGCGGATAGAAAAGATCCGTGACTACGCGCAGGCGGCCATTCCGACTGATCCACAGGCGTATATCCACTACGCAGCGGCGGACGTCCTCTATCTGCTCGCCGAGGGCAACCTTGGTGCGGCGGTCGATGTCCTCGCGGCGGAAAAACAAGCCGCGACGTACTGGATGCCGCAACTTCGACAGCTTGGCCTCGATCGGCGCCTACCCGCGCTGCGGGACCGGCTTGGCGTCGCCGACCGCGCCAAGCTCGCCAGCCTGCTCCACGAGTGGGAGGCCTACACCGTTGACAAGCTCAAGCTCCGGGACGTCTGGGAGCCGACGCCGTTTCCGCTGGAGCTTGCGTCCGACGCCAGCGATTAACGCAAAAGCCCGCCCCTAAGCCGCCGCGCGTTCCTCGAGCACGGCGGCGAGCTTCTTTACCAGCGCCTGCTTCTCCGTCTCGTCGGCCAACGCGTCGAGCCGACCGGCGAGCGCCTGCGTGAAGGCGACATAGTTGTCCGCCCAATCGCGTTCGATCTGGTCGCCGGTCAGTCGTGCCGCCTCGGGTCGGCGGAGCGGCGCCTCGCCGGCCTTCAGCTCGAAGGCATCGTCGAGCCGGGGGAGATGAATCCGCCCACCCGGCACTCCTTTCGCGACGAGAAGGCTGCGCAGCGTCTCTCTGGCACGGTCCTCGCCATGGGTCAGAAAAATGCCGCCGGCGACGGGCATCCGCGCCATAATCCAGGCCAGCAATTCCCCTTGGTCGGCATGCGCCGAATAGCTGCCGAGCTCGCGGATCGTGGCGCGCACCTTGATGTCGCGACCGTGGATGCGCACTTCCTCGGCCCCGCCGAGGATGATGCTGCCGAGCGTGCCCGGCGCCTGATAGCCGACGAAAAGCACCGTCGCATTGCGGCGCCAGAGATTGTTGCGGAGGTGATGGCGGATGCGGCCCGCCTCGCACATGCCGCTCGCCGAAATGATGATGGCGCCGCCGCTGATGCGGTTGATCGCCTTGCTCTCCTCGACGTCCTCGGTGATGTGAAAGTTGGGATGGCGAAAAAGCGCCGCCTCGTCGAGCGCCACGTCGTCGAGTTCATCCGCGTGGCGGATGAAGACGTCGGTGACGCGGCTGGCAAGCGGCGAATTGAGGAAGACCTGGGTCGATGTCGGAATCCGTTTTTCCACCAGCAACACGCCGATGTCGTGGAGAAGTTCCTGGCTGCGTTCGACCGCGAAGCTCGGAATGATGAGATTGCCACCGCGTTCGAGCGCTTGATTGATCTCGCGTTCCAGCGCCGCCCGGCGCGCGGCCACCGTGACGTCCGGGCGATCGCGGTCGCCATAGGTGCTTTCGCAAGCGACGTAGTCGAAGCCGTGCGGGGCATCGGGAGCAAGGTGGAATACTTTCTCGTCGGGGCCGAGATCGCCGGAGAAGAGGAGGCGAAGCGGCCGCTGGCCGCCGTCCTCGATCTCCAGCTCGATCGAGACCGAGCCGAGAATATGCCCGGCGTTCCAGAACCGCGCCCTGACGCCCCCTCCCGGCGCAAACCATTCGCCGAGGCCGTGTGGCGAGCCGTTGGCAAGACAGGCCTCCGCATCGGCCTGGGTGTAGATCGCCGCGACTGGCGGCTTGCCCTGGCGCCTCAGCGTCCGGTTCTTCCGTTCGACCTCGCTCTCCTGGATCTTGCCGCTGTCCGGCAGCATGAAGGTGAGGAGGTCGAGCGTCGGCGAAGTGGCGTGGATGGGGCCGGCGAAGCCGCGGCGGGTCAGCTTGGGCACCAGGCCGCTATGGTCGATGTGCGCGTGGGTGAGGAAGAGATAATCGATGGTGGCGGGATCGAACGGAAAGGGCGCGTAGTTCAGTTCGCGGATCGTGGCGTTGCCCTGGAACATGCCGCAGTCGACGAGGAAGCGTCCGCGATCGTGGTCGATCAGATAGCAGGAGCCGGTGACGGTCCCCGCGCCGCCGCGAAAAGTGATCTTGGTCGCCATGGTCTTGTCTTCCGTTGCCGCGCCGTCAGGATGCTCTTGCGGCCATCCTGCCATGATGACCGCGCCCGAAGCCACCGGGCCGGCGGGCCGAGGAAAATGGGCGGAAACAAGTCGGCGGGCGAGACATCGCCGGCCGAAGCCGTTATTGCGGTTCTCCAAAGCCGCCCGCCGTTTTGATCAAGCTCTCGAGGGAACGACGATGGAATACCGCCTGCTCGGCCGCTCCGGCCTCAAAGTCTCCGCCGTCGCGATGGGAACCATGACGTTCGGACGCGGCAACGATCCAGTCGGCTCGACCGGTCTCACGGACGCCCGCAAGCAGGTAGATCTCTGCATCGACCATGGCGTCAATCTGATCGACACCGCCAACGTCTATTCCGCCGGCCGCTCGGAAGAGATCACCGGCGCGGCTCTGAAAGGCAAGCGCGCCGACGTCCTGATCGCCACCAAGGTCCGCTTCGGGATGGGGCCCGGCCCCAACGATCGCGGCCTATCGCGCCACCACATCATCACCCAATGCGAAGCGAGCCTGAAGCGTCTGCAGACCGACTGGATCGACCTCTACCAGGTCCACCAGTGGGACGGCCAGACGCCGATCGAGGAGATCATGGCGGCGCTCGACTATCTCGTCTCCGCCGGCATGGTCCGCTATATCGGCTGCTCCAACTGGTCCGGCTGGCACATCATGAAGGGTCTGGCGGCGGCCGAGCGGTTGGGCGGCGCCCGCTTCGTCAGTCAGCAGATCCACTACACCTTGGAGGCTCGCGAGGCCGAGTACGAGCTGGTTCCGATCGCCCTGTCGGAGGGGCTCGGCATCCTCGTCTGGGGCCCACTCGCCGGCGGCCTGCTCACCGGAAAATTTCGTCGCGGCAAGAAGAACCCGGTCGGCACCCGGCACGAGAAGGAGCAGCGCGAGCCGCCGATCCGCGATTGGGAGCGCCTCTACGACATCATCGAGGTGATCGTCGACATCGCCAAGGCCCACAAGGCTTCGGGTGCCCAGGTGTCGCTTGCCTGGACCCTCGGCCGCCCCGGGCTGACGTCGGTGATCATCGGAGGACGCACCGAAGAGCAGTTCCTGGACAGCCTCGGCGCCGGAGAGCTGGAGCTCACCGCCGAGGAGCGCAAGCGCCTCGACGAAGTGAGCCAACTCCCCCTGCTCTATCCTTATTGGCATCAGCTGTTCAGCGCGACCGACCGGCTGTCGGAGGCCGACCGGGCGCTGCTCGCCCCCTATCTCTGATCGCGCTTCAGGCGCGCGAGCCGACCGCTGCGGGATGCTCCGGCGCCAGCGACCGGAACGCGCCCCACAGCGACGCCGCGACCAAAAAGATGGAGGCGACGGCGTTCCAGCCGGCGAATGACAGCCCGACAAATCGCCAGCTGGCGGTGGTGCACGAGACGATGCGGATGCCGTTCAGTTTGTTGAGGAGATCGTCGGTGTTGGCGACGCTGCCGCCGGTCGAGCCGCAATCGGTGGGACCCGGCCACCAGCTCCATTCGGCACCGGCGTGATAGATGCCGAGATAGATGTTGAAAGCGAACACCACGGCGGCGACGATGAGGAACAGTCGCGCCACCGTAGGCTTGGCGCCGGCAAGCGTGGCGAGCAGCGCCACCAGCGCGAACGGGATGCCGATATAGTACGGCACCCGCTCCTGCAGACAAAGGGCGCACGGAACGAATCCACCGATCAGTTCAAAGCCCCATGCGGCGGCGATCGTCGCCAGGCCAACGACGACAACGATCACCGGTGCCCCGATTTCGCGGCGGCGAACACCATCCATTTCGACCATTCCTCAGACCAGATAACGAGCGACGACGAAGCCGCCGATCAGCAACACCATGAAAACGGTGAAAACAAGCCCCAGTCGCCTCTCGATGAAATCACGAATTGGTGGGCCGACCCAATAGAGGAGGCCCGCGACGATGAAGAAGCGGAGGCCCCGCGAGACGACGCTTGCCAGCATGAACACGGCAAAGTTGAGCCCCGTCGCGCCGCTCGCGATGGTAATCACCTTGTACGGGAACGGCGTAACCCCCGCCGCGAAGACGATCCAGGCGCCCCAGTCGTTGTACCAGGACGCGAACCGCTGAAATTGCTCCTCGTAGCCGTAGAATTGGAGGAGCGGCGTCGCTATCTGGTCGAAGAGGAACGCGCCGATCGCATAGCCGAGCATGCCGCCGACGACCGAGGCTACCGTGGCGATCACCGCGTAACGCCACGCCTTCGTCCGGTCGGCAAGCACCATCGGGATGAGGAGGAGGTCGGGCGGGATCGGAAAGAACGAGCTCTCGACAAAGGCCACCGCCGCGAGCCCGGCGCCGGCGTGGCGGCCGGCGGCGAGGCGCATGGTCCAATCGTAGAGGCGGCGGAGCACGGCAGGCTTCTAGCGGCAATCGGCGGTGGGGTCCAGCGGAAGGCTTGTTCAGGTTGACCGGGCCGGTCGCGCCACTATGATCCCGGCCTTCTTGAGCCCCTGTGGCGGAATTGGCAGACGCGGCAGACTCAAAATCTGTTGCCCGCAAGGGCGTGCTGGTTCGAACCCGGCCAGGGGCACCAATCTGCCGCCAAACGCCACAACCTGAACCGACGCCTCTACCGCCGGAGGCGGCGGCAGACGTCGTCGAGCTGTTCGAGCGTCGTGTAGCGGATGCGCACTTCGCCGCCGCCGCTTTTGTGGTTGATGGCAACCGTCAGGCCGAGCGTGTCGGACAGCGCCTTCTCCAATGCCAGCGTATCGGCATCTTTCGGCACAGGCGGCTTGCCGCTTGCCTTGCGCCGCCCGTCCTCGGCCAGCGCCTCCGCCTCACGGACGCTCATCCCGGCTTCGACGATCCGGCGCGCCGCCGCTTCGGGATCGGCGTGCGTGACCAGCGCGCGGGCATGTCCGGCCGATAGCTGGCCGCTTCGCACGTAGTCCTGCACGCGCTCCGGCAGCTTGAGGAGGCGGATCGTATTGGCGATGTGCGGCCGGCTCTTGCCGATCACCTCGGCAAGCTGCCCATGGCTATAGCCGTGCTGCTCGATCAGCTGCCGGTAGCCGAGCGCTTCCTCGAGCGGGTTGAGGTCGGCCCGCTGGACGTTCTCGATGATGGCGAGTTCGAGCGCCTCCCTGTCCGACACCTCGTGGATGACGACGGGGACGTCGTGCAGACCGGCCTTCTGGGCCGCCCGCCAGCGCCGCTCGCCGGCGATGATCTCGAAGGCGTTGAGGACGCCGGGCACCGGCCGCACCAGGATCGGCTGCACCACGCCGCGCTCCCTGATCGAAACGGCCAGTTCATCGAGTTCCGCCGGATCGAAATCCTTGCGAGGATTGCGAGGATTCGGCCGCAAGAAGCCGACCGGCAGCGTCCTCGGCGGCATCGCCCTCAGACGCTCCGGCGCCGGCTCAGCGCCGACGTCGCCGATCAGCGCCGCAAGGCCGCGGCCAAGGCGCCGGCGGGACATGTCTTCGGCCATGGGCATCTCCTTACCTCTTTCCTGGGGCTTTTTTGGTTAACAAGGCGTTAACATGCCGTTCCGGAAGCGAATCCATCACGCCGCGCGAAGCCGTCGCTCGCGCTGGATGATCTCCGCCGCGAGCCGGAGATAAGCTTGGCTGCCGCTGCTCTTGAAATCGTAGAGAAGCACCGGCTTGCCGTGCGACGGCGCCTCCGACACGCGCACGTTGCGCGGGATGACCGTCTCGTAGACCGCCGCCCCCATGTTCGCCCTGACGTCGGCGACCACCTGGCCCGACAGGCTGTTGCGACTGTCGAACATGGTGAGGACGATGCCGTGGATCGACAGTTCCGGATTGAGCGATTGCTTGACCTGCTCGACCGTCTGCAGGAGCTGGCTCAGCCCCTCCAGCGCAAAGAACTCGCATTGAAGCGGCACCAGCACCGAGTGAGCCGCCGCCATGCCGTTGATGGTCAGGAGGTTCAAGGACGGCGGGCAATCGACGAGTACATAGGTATAGTTCCGGATCCGACTCGAATCTCGTTCCGCTGCCGAAGCAAGCGCTTTGCGCAGCCTGAACGCGCGATCCGCCGTCCCGGCGATTTCAAGCTCGACGCCGAGAAGATCGAGGGTCGACGGGGCAACCGAGACCCGAGGCACGGCCGTTGCCATCGCCACTTCGTCCAGCCGCGCCTCGCCGAGGAGCAGATCGTATGTCGAGAGTTCCCGGCTTCTCCGGTCGATGCCGAGCCCGGTCGAGGCATTGCCCTGCGGATCGAGATCGACGATCAGCACGTCCTCGCCGATTGCGGCCAGGGCGGTGCCGAGGTTGATCGCCGTCGTCGTTTTGCCGACGCCGCCCTTCTGGTTCGCCAATGCGATGACACGCGGTGATGCGGGAAGGCTCATGGCCTCTCAGTCGCAGTCTCGGGACCGGTTTTCTTGCGCGCCGCCCGGCGAATTTCGACAATCACGCCGCGCCCATCGATTCGACTTTGATGTTTTATCAGATCGAGGTCCCAAGATAGAGTGGCTTCGGCGATTTCCCGCGCAAAATCTGCCCCCTTGAAAAAGGCCGCCGGCGCGCGGCTTAGCAGGGGCTCGGCAAGCTCCAAAAGGCGGGAAAGCGGCGCCAGGGCACGCGCCGTCACCATGTCGACCGGTTCGCGCCAGCCGGAAAGCTCCGCTTCGATCCGCCCCTGATGAACCGTCGCCGGCGAGCCTGTCTCTCGAGCCGCCAGCCTTAGGAAGGCACATTTCCGGGCATTGCTCTCGACGAGATGCAGCCGCGCACCGGGCGTTTCAGCCAACAGACAAGCCAACACCAAGCCCGGGAAGCCCCCACCACTGCCGAGATCGACCCAGTGCAGCGCGTTGGGAAAGAGCGGAACGAGCTGGGCGCAGTCGGCCACGTGCCGGCGCCATATGGAGGGAAGCGTATTCGCTGCGATCAGATTCTCAGCCGGCTGCCATTTCCGAACCAGCCTGACCAGCGTGTCGAGCCGGCCAAGTGTTTCACGTGAAACAGGTAGAAGCGCTTCGACGAGCTCAGGGCCGTCGGGCGCGGCCTCAGGATGCATCGCGGGCGCTGCGCCGCTTAATCTCGGCCAAGAGCGCGACGAGCGCCGCCGGTGTCACGCCATTCACCCGCGCTGCCTGACCAAGCGTTCGAGGGGACGCCCCCTTCAGCCGCTCCCGCATTTCGGTCGACAGCCCCGCCACCGCATCGAAATCGATGGTGGCCGGAATCGCCACCGCCTCTTCGCGGCGAAAGCTCGCGATATCCGCCGCCTGACGCTCGATATACACCTCGTACCCCGCATCAATCTCGATCTGTTCGGAGACGAATCGATCGACTCCGGCCAACTGGGGCCAGATACCCGCCAGACGCTCCATTTTCACGTCCGGCCGCGCCAGCAGCTCGAACGCCGAACGGCGAACCCCATCACGGTTCAACGTCAGGCCGTATCGCGCCGCCGCATCCGGCGTGATCGTCAGGCTTTCCACTACGGCCCTTGCCTCCTCCACGGCGGACATCTTGGCCCGAAATGCGGCTTCCCGCCCGGCTTTTACCAGGCCCACTTCTACACCGCGTTCGGTCAGGCGCCGGTCGGCGTTGTCCGCTCTTAGCGACAGCCGGTACTCCGCCCGCGAGGTAAACATGCGGTACGGCTCCGTGACGCCGCGGGTGATCAGGTCGTCGATCATCACGCCGATATAAGCTTCGGCACGGTCGAGGATTGCGCCCTCCATCCCGGCCGCCCTTCGCGCTGCGTTGAGCCCCGCCACAAGGCCTTGCCCGCCAGCCTCCTCGTAGCCGGTCGTGCCGTTGATCTGACCGGCCAGAAACAGCCCGACCACCTTCCGGGTCTCCAACGTCGCCGACAGCTCGCGCGGATCGACATGATCGTACTCGATCGCATAGCCGGGCCGGATCATCTGCGCCCTCTCAAGGCCCGGAATCGTCGCAATCAGCTCTCGCTGCACCTCTTCCGGCAACGAGGTCGAGATGCCGTTGGGATAGATCGTCTCGTCGTCCAGCCCCTCAGGCTCGAGGAAAATCTGATGGCCGTCGCGCTCGCCGAAGCGCACGATCTTGTCCTCGATCGACGGGCAATAACGGGGGCCACGGCTGGCGATGCGACCCGAATACATCGCCGACCGACCGAGATTCGCCACGATCACCGCATGAGTTGCAGGCGTCGTCCGGGTGATGTGGCATTCGACCTGCGGCGTCGTAATCGTCCTGGTCAGGAAGGAGAACGGCACCGGAGGCTCGTCCCCGGGCTGCCGGTCGAGCCCCGACCAATCGATGGTCTTGCCGTCGAGCCGCGGCGGCGTCCCGGTCTTCAGCCGCCCCATCCGAAAGCCGAGCCGCTCAATGGTCTCGGCCAAGCCCACCGCCGGCCCCTCCCCGACCCGCCCGGCCGGAATCGTCTGCTCGCCGATGTGGATAAGACCGCGGAGGAACGTGCCCGTCGTGATCACCACGGCGCCCGCCGACAGCTCCTTGCCATCGGCCAATCGGACGCCTTGGACCCCTCCGTCCGCGATCGTGAGGTCGGCCACCTCCCCTTCGACGATATCGAGCTTGGCAGTGTCCCGGAGCAGGCCCTGCACGGCGCCGCGATAAAGCTTGCGGTCGGCCTGAGCCCGGGGCCCGCGGACCGCCGGTCCCTTCCGCCGGTTGAGCATGCGGAACTGGATGCCGGCCCGGTCGGCGGCGACACCCATGATGCCGTCGAGCGCGTCGATCTCCCGGACCAGATGGCCCTTGCCGATGCCGCCGATCGCCGGGTTGCAGGACATCGCCCCGATGGTGGCGAAGGAATGGGTGATCAGCGCGGTCCGCGCGCCGACGCGCGCGGCGGCGGCGGCCGCCTCGGTGCCGGCGTGGCCACCGCCTACAACGACTACATCGAACGTCTTCATGGCCCTCCCCCTAGCGCAAACAATAGGCCCGGTCAAAATGGTCCGAAGGATTGGACTCCGGGTTCTGTTTCACGTGAAACACGTCGAAACCGGCCGCCAAAATTCCCGGTCTTCCGCGCCTTCTCCACCCGGATCGGCCGCCAACCGACCGCATGTGGCCACACGGACGGCCTTCGGGCGCCTGCCGGACGCCGAATAAACGGCCCGAGACGGTCACCGGACGGCTGCGCCCCGCGCTGTTCCGGTTCCCGATTCACTTGCCGATGCAGAATTCCGAGAAGATCACGTCGAGCAGGTCCTCGACATCCACCCGCCCGGTGACGCGCCCGAGGGCGTCGCTCGCCGCCCTCAGATCCTCGGCTCGCAGCTCGAGGCCCTTGCCGGTACCGCAGACGGCCTCCATAAGCGCCGCGCGGCACGCCGTCAGCGCTGACCGCTGGCGCGCCCGAGTCACCACTGGCAACTCGCCGGGGGCCAGCGCGCTCCGGGCCGCCCGCTCCAGCCGCGCGATCAGCTCATCCAGGCCCTCCCCCGTCTTCACCGAGACGATGGCATCCGCAAGCCCGGAAATCCGCCCTCGTTCCTTCGCCGAATCGATCAGGTCGCCCTTGGTTCCGATCGCCAGCCGGGGAATGCTGGCACCCGCGGGCGGCGGCTCCGCCCATGCCGCGGTCACGTCGTGCAGCCACAGCACCAGATCCGCGCCCGCCGCCCGCGCCGTCGCCCGCCGTATTCCCTCCTCCTCGACAACCCCGGCCGCTTCGCGAAGGCCGGCCGTATCGACCACGGTCACCGGATAGCCCCCGAGGTCGAGCCGCACTTCGATCAGGTCCCGCGTCGTCCCCGGCTCGGTCGACACGATGGCAACGTCGCGTCGCGCCAGCGCGTTGATAAGCGACGACTTGCCGGCATTGGGCGCGCCAAGCACGACGATCTCAAAGCCTTCGCGGAGGCGCTCGCCCTGGTGCGCGTCATCGAGGTGCGCGCCGATCTCCCCAGCTATAGCGCCAACATCCTGCCATGCCCGGTCCGCCACCGAGCCCGGCACGTCGTCCTCGTCCGGGAAGTCCAGCTCCGCCTCCAGCAACGCCCGCGCCCGCAAGAGACGTTCCCGCCAGCCCTCATAGAGATCGCGGAGGCCGCCACCCGCCTGACGCAGCGCCTGGCGCCGCTGAGCCTCGGTCTCCGCCATCACCAGGTCGGCAAGGCCTTCAACCTGGGTGAGATCGAGACGCCCCCCTTCGAACGCCCGCCGGGTGAATTCCCCCGCCTCGGCCGGTCGGAACCCGTTCAGCTCCGCCAGCGCCTCCAGGGCGGCCGCGACCACCGCCCGCCCGCCATGCAGGTGGAGTTCCGCCATGTCTTCGCCGGTGAAGCTCGCCGGCGCCGGGAAGTAGAGGACCAGACCCCGGTCGATCATGTCCCCCTGACGTGTGCGGATGGACCGCAGGCTGGCCTTGCGTGGTTCCGGCAGCGAATCAATCAAAGTCGTCAGGCCGGCCCGGACCCCCGGCCCGCTGACGCGGATGACCGCCACACCCGCCGGCAGGCTTCCGGTCGACAGCGCGAAGATCGTCTCACACCTCATCGCCGGGACCCGCTACGCCTCGATTGTTCCACCCCACAAGGCGGCGCCCCCTCCACCATGCTTCGCATGGTCCCCCTCCCCCGCTTCGCAGGGGAGGAGACACCGCGCCGTCGCATCTTTCCGCGCACAGGTCTAAACACGGCATTCATCTCGACCGGCCATTCTCGCCGCGATCACAGCCCCCAGAAACATGCACGCCTTCCTCGCTTGCGCCGATCGACGTACTACATTGCCTGCCATGACCGAAAACCTGCTTGCCCACGAGTCGAGCCCGTACCTTCTCCAGCACAAGGACAACCCGGTGCAATGGCACGCTTGGGGCCCGGCCGCCCTCGCGGAAGCCCGGCGGGAGAACAAGCCGATCCTGCTTTCCGTCGGCTACGCCGCCTGCCACTGGTGCCATGTGATGGCCCATGAGAGCTTTGAGGATCCCGCGACGGCGGCGGTGATGAACCGTCTGTTCGTCAATATCAAGGTCGACCGCGAGGAACGCCCCGACATCGACCAGATCTACATGAGCGCGCTCCATGCCCTCGGCGAGCAGGGCGGCTGGCCGCTGACCATGTTTCTCACCTCCGACGGCAAGCCGATCTGGGGCGGTACCTACTTCCCCAACACCGCCCGCTACGGCCGGCCCGCTTTCGTCAACGTGCTGGAGGAGGTGGCCCGCGTGGTGCGCGAGGAGCCGGAGAAGATCGCCCACAATACCGGGCTGCTCATGCAGCACCTCCATGAGCGGAGCGACAGCGGCGGCAGGCTCACGCTCGACCGCGATCTTCTCGACCGCGGCGCTTCGCGGCTTCTCGGTCTCATCGATCGCGAGCACGGCGGCATCAAGGGCGCGCCGAAATTCCCGCAGGCCACCGTCCTCGACTTCCTCTGGCGCGCCTCCGACCGCACCGGCGATCGCGCCTTCCGCGACGCCGTGCTGGTCACGCTTCGCAACATCTGCCAGGGCGGCATCTACGATCACCTTGGCGGCGGCTTCGCCCGCTACTCCGTCGACGACCGTTGGCTGGTCCCGCATTTCGAGAAGATGCTCTACGACAACGGCCAGCTCGTCGAACTGCTCTGCCACGCCTTCATCGCCACCGGCGAGCCGCTCTTCGCACAGCGTATCGCCGAAACCGTCGCCTGGCTCGACCGCGAGATGGTCACGCCCAGCGGCGCCTTCGCCGCCAGCATCGACGCCGACTTAGAGGGCGACGAAGGCAAATTCTATGTGTGGACGATCGACGAGATCGTCGACGTGCTCGGCGCGGAGGAGGGCGCCTTCTTCGCCCGAAACTACGGCGTTCACGAAGCGGGCAACTGGGAAGGCGTCAACATCCTCAACCGGCTCGCGACGCTGACGCTTCCCGCCGACGTCGACGCAGCGCGACTGGCCGCGGCCCGCGAGGCGCTTCTCCTCCGCCGCGCCATGCGTGTCCGTCCGGCGACCGACGACAAGGTGCTCGCCGACTGGAACGGGCTGACCATCGCCGCCCTCGCTTTGGCCGGCGCCACCTTCGGCCGGCCAGACTGGATCGCGACGGCCGACCGTGCCTTCGCCTTCGTCACCGGGCCGATGGCGCGGGACGGGCGCCTCGCCCACTCCTGGCGCGACGGCAAATCGGTGTTTCCCGGCCTCGCCACCGACTACGCCGACCTGATCAAGGCGGCGCTGGCACTTCACGCGGCGACGCTCCGTCCGGCGTATCTCGCGCGCGCCGAGGCCCTCGCCGCGACGCTTCGCCGTCACCACTTCGACGCGGCAACACCCGGCTACTACCTCTCCGCCGACGACGCGGACGCGCTGATCATCCGGCCGCGATCGGAAACCGACGAGGCGACGCCCGGCGCCAATTCGGTGATGGCCCAGAACCTGATCCGCCTCTGGCACCTCACCGGCAACGACGCCTACCGCGCCGACGCCGACGCCGTCATCGAAGCCTCCGGACCGGCGGTCGCCAGCAACCTCTTCGCCACCACCGGCATCCTGTCGGCGCTCGACCTCCGCCTCGACGCCACCGACGTCGTCATCGTTCACCCGACCGGCGTCGCCGCCGACGGGCTGCTTGCCGCGGTGCGCCGCCACGCGACGCCGAACCTCGTCCTGTCGGTTTACGAGGGAGCCGCCGATCTGCCGCCGACCCATCCCGCCGCCGGCAAAACCGCGGCCGACGGCAAGGCCACCGCCTATGTCTGTCGTGGCGAGACCTGCTCGCTGCCGGTCACCGAGGCGGAAGGGTTGGTGGCGTTACTTCGCCCGGACGCGGGGGCCTCCTCGCAGTAACATACGGTGTCTCGGCGAGACGGCACGTCATGCCAGCGCCCTCCCCAGCGCTTTTGATGGCGATCAACACCAGCTTGAAGACCAGCATCAATGCTGGTATCATTGCCGGCATGACCGTACTCCGCAAGATCACCGTCCAGGTCCCCGAGCACGACCTTGAAATGGCGCAGGAGCTGACTGGCGAGGGGGTTACCGAAACCGTCCGCGCCGCGCTGAAGAAGCTCGCCTCGATTCAAGCGCAGCACCGGCTGCAAAAGCTGCGCGGTACGTTCAAGTTCACCATCGACCTGGACGAATTGCGGGAAGACCGGAAGTGGTAGCGGTCGATTCCTCGACCATCGTCGCCTACATCGAAGGCAAATCGGGCCGCGACGTCGGTCTCTTCGAGGGGGCGATCACCAGCGGCACAGTCGTCCTTCCACCGGTTGTCCTTTCCGAGCTTCTTTCGGAGCCGTCATTACCGGCCGAACATCGGGAGGCAATCCTCAAACTGGAGGTGCTGGACCTCTCCCCGGGATACTGGCTCCGCGCCGCGGCCACCCACGCCGCGGTCCTGTCGCACCGGCTGCGCGCCCGCCTGCCGGACACGCTGATCGCCCAGTCGTGCATCGACCACGACGTTGCGCTGATCACGCGGGATCGCGATTTCCGCCACTTCGTCAAGCACTGCGGCCTGAAGCTCGCCTGACGGCAGCAAAGTGCTGCCCCGTCGATCCGCTTCTTTCGCGAATCGAATCACTCGAGCCGTGACTGGCGGCGAATTGGCCGGCGCAAACTCCAACCATCCCGCGAAATTCATGGTTTACAGTTCGTAAACCTCTCGCGACCTAGAGTAGACCGCCGGGGACGATTGCTCTTCGGGCAATTCGTTCCCGCGCGGTTTCCGTTCCGCGCCGCTTTTTTCCGGCGCGGCCGTTATGAGCGCGATTTCGGCGCTCGCTTCGATAAGAGCAGGTGTCCTTGCCATGACAGCGATTTCTGTCCGCTCCCCATCCCAATACCGCAAGTTCCGCTTCACCTATCGCTTCGACGGCACCGACTGGTGCATCGAGGTTCCGGCCCTGTCGCTCGAAGAGGCAAGAGAGCGGGTCAAGGTGCTCGGCTTCGCCCGCCACGAGGGCGACGCGCCCCTGGTCCGGACCACCGAACCGGCGCACCGGCCGCGCGGCTGGTTCCGCGCCGCACTGCGCTCGGCGTGACAGGCTGAGCCGCCCGCCGCCGGCGGGTCGCGCGCTCACGTGTTCATCTGCTCGAAGAAGTCGGCGTTGTTCTTGGTCTGCTTCAGCTTGTCGAGCAGGAACTCGATGGCATCGACCGTCCCCATCGGCATCAGGATGCGGCGGAGCACGTACATCTTCTTGAGGATGTCGCCGGGCACCAACAGCTCTTCCTTGCGGGTGCCGGAGCGAGTGATGTCGATCGACGGAAAGACGCGCTTGTCGGCCACCTTGCGGTCGAGGATGATTTCCGAATTGCCGGTGCCCTTGAACTCCTCGAAGATCACCTCGTCCATGCGGCTGCCGGTGTCGATCAGCGCCGTCGAGATGATGGTGAGCGAGCCGCCTTCCTCGATGTTGCGGGCGGCGCCGAAGAAGCGCTTCGGCCGCTGCAGGGCGTTGGCGTCGACGCCGCCGGTCAACACCTTGCCGGAGGACGGCACCACGGTGTTGTAGGCGCGGCCGAGGCGGGTGATCGAATCGAGGAGGATGATCACGTCGCGGCCGTGCTCGACCAGCCGCTTCGCCTTCTCGATCACCATCTCGGCCACCTGCACGTGGCGCGAGGCCGGCTCGTCGAAGGTCGACGAGATCACCTCGCCCTTCACCGAGCGCTGCATGTCGGTCACCTCCTCGGGCCGCTCGTCGATGAGGAGGACGATCAGGTAGCACTCCGGGTGATTGGCGGCGATCGAATGGGCGATGTTCTGGAGGAGGACGGTCTTGCCGGTTCGCGGCGGCGAGACGATCAGCGCCCGCTGGCCTTTGCCGAGCGGGGCGACCAGATCGAGGATGCGCGCCGACAGGTCCTTGGTGGTCGGGTTCTCGATCTCCATGTGGAAGCGGTCGTCGGGATAGAGCGGCGTCAGGTTGTCGAAGTGGATCTTGTGGCGGGCCGCTTCCGGGTCCTCGAAGTTGATCGAGTTGACCTTGAGCAGGGCGAAATAGCGCTCGCCGTCCTTGGGGCTGCGGATCTGGCCCTCGACGGTGTCGCCGGTGCGCAGCGAGAATCGTCGGATCTGCGACGGCGAGACATAGATGTCGTCGGGTCCGGCGAGATAGTTCGCGTCGGGCGACCTCAGGAAGCCGAAGCCGTCCTGGAGAATCTCGACGACGCCCTCGCCGATGATGTCGGTCTCGCTCGCCGCAAGCTGCTTCAGGATGGCGAACATCAGCTCCTGCTTGCGGAGCGCGCTGGCGTTCTCGACCTGGAGCTCTTCGGCGAAGGCGAGCAGCTCGACAGGCGACTTCGTCTTGAGGTCCTGTAGTTTCATTTCTGGCATGAAACGGATTTCTCTCGAGTGTGTGGAAACCGTCAAACGGGGGAAGGGTCGCAGGAGCGCAGAACTTCTCGCCGGAGGGGTGATAGTCGGCACGGCCATCAGACGATCCGATTGATCGCCAGAGCCCGTCTGCTTCTCGTGCGGTTAACGAAAGATAGTCGTTCGCGGTCGCAACAGCAAGAGGTTTGCGTGTTCAGCTGAACGGTTTGACGATGACGAGGATGACGATGCCGATCATGAGGAGCGTCGGCACCTCGTTGAGAATCCGGTAGAAACGCTGGCTGTGCGTGTTGCGGTCGGCGGCAAAATCGCGCACCCAACGGGCGAACAGGCCGTGGATGGCCGACAGCACCAACACCAGCGCGATCTTGAGCTGAAGCCAAAGGCTGGCGAACCAGGCGCCGTCCCAGGCGAGCCAAAGGCCGAGCGCCCAGGTCGCGATCATCGCCGGATTGATGATCGCCGTCAGCAGCCGCCGCTCCATGACCTTGAAGGTTTCCGACTGGCGGGAACCGGGCTCCGCCTCGCAGTGATAGACGAACAGCCGCGGCAGGTAGAGCATGCCGGCCATCCACGAAATGACGGCGATGACATGCACTGCCTTCAGCCACGGATAGAGCCCCGACGGCCGCCACAGGACGAGCACGCCGAAGAGCACCACCACCACCGCGATGCCGATGACTGGCCGAAGGATTTGCCTGCGCGTTGCTTGCTGCATTACGAGCCGCCTCGCCACCCTCTCACCCGGGCGACCAGCTGCTCCACATGGGCGATCGGCGTTTCCGGGACGATGCCGTGGCCGAGATTGAAGATGAACCGACCTCCGCCGAGCGAGGCGAGAATTTCGTCGACCGCTTGGTCGAGCGCGGCGCCGCCGGCAACCAAAACGAGAGGATCGAGATTACCTTGCACGGCGGCGCGCTTCTGCAGGCGATCGCGGGCGATGTCCAGCAGGCACCGTCCAGTCGATGCCGATGGCGTCGACGCCGGTGGCGGCAAGATAGCGCTCCAGTCGAAAACCCGCTCCCTTCGGAAAACCGATGACGCGTGCCTCGGGCGCGGCGGCCCGCAGGCGACGGACAATCTCGACCGTCGGTGCAATGCACCACCGATCGAAATCCGGCTGGTTGAGGATGCCGGCCCAGCTGTCGAAGATCTGGACGATATCGGCACCGGCCTCGATCTGCCCGACGAGGGAGGCAACTGAGGCATCAACCAGCCGGTCAATCAACACCTGGAACAGGTCGGGTTGCCGGGCCGCCATCAGCCGTGCCGGCGCCTGGTCCGTGGTTCCGCGACCGGCCACCATGTAGGTCGCAATGGTCCACGGACCACCACAGAAGCCGATCAGCGATTTGTCCGCCGCCAGCGCTCCGCGCACTCGCCCAACCGTTTCGAAGACCGGAGCAAGCCGCTCGGCCAATCGATCCGCGTCGAGAGCCGCAATCCCCTCGCCGTCGATCGGATCGAGCCGCGGCCCTTCTCCCTCGACAAAACGCACCCGGCGTCCCAAGACAAAAGGCACAACCAGGATGTCGGAAAAGACGATCGCCGCATCGAAGTCGAACCGCTTGATCGGCTGCAAGGTGACTTCGGCCGCCCGAACCGGATCGAGGCAGAGATCGAGAAACGAACCGACATTTGCCCGCAGGGCACGATATTCGGGAAGATAGCGCCCAGCCTGCCGCATCAGCCAGATCGGCGGCGGACGAACCACCTTACCGTCGAGCACTTGGCGAAGCGCCATCTGAGGAGGCGAAGAGTGCTCGACCGTCACCAATTGAATCCAAAAAACAAAGAGAGAATCTTTCTATTTTGTTTCAGTTTGGGGGTGGATTACCGCCAATCCGCACCGTCCACAATCGGTGTGCGGCCACACTGGAAAAGAATACATCGGATCAGGGAGCGACAGAAAATGGTGGTAACAGTGGGGATCGATCGGCGCTTTGAGCGTTAACAAAACGTTAACCATTGTGTCATCGCCATCTGCAAGGATTTTCACAGCACCATCCACGGGATGGCAGGGAAGAAGCGCTGGATTTCCCGATTCCACCAGTCACCCTGGAATCATATCCATCCGGGCGATGCTGTTGATCGAATCCGGCGCTTCAGGGAGAGTTCGATGCGATCAGCGGACCGGCCAGCGGTTCTCAAGAAATGGCCCACAGGGCTGGGGATAAGACCGTGAGGAACCGGGAAGGCTTCTTCCATCTTCACATGATCTCGGACGCGACCGGCGAGACGCTGATCACCGTCGGCCGGGCCGCCGCCGCGCAGTACCGCGACATCCGGCCGGTCGAGCACGTACATTCGATGGTACGCACGACGAAACAGCTCGAGGCGATCGTCACCGCGCTCGAGGAGGAACCCGGCATCGTTCTCTACACCCTGGTCGACAAGGCCGTCGGCGAACGACTGGAGCAGGAATGCCGCCGTATCGGCATCCCCTGCGCCTCCGTGCTCGAGCCGGTGCTCCAGCTTCTCCAGAACTATCTCGGCGCTCCCGAGACACGCCAGGTCGGTGCCCAGCACATGCTCGATGCCGACTATTTCCGCCGTATCGACGCGCTGAACTTCACCATGATGCACGACGACGGCCAGCTTGCCGGATCGCTTGAGGAGGCGGACGTGGTGCTGCTTGGCATCAGCCGGACGTCGAAGACCCCGACCAGCATCTATCTGGCCAACCGCGGCATCAAGACCGCCAATATCCCGATCGTGCCGGGGATCCCGCTGCCGCGTGAAATCGAGGAAGCGAAGCAGCCGCTGGTGGTCGGCCTCACCGCGAGCGCCGAACGGATCGTCCAGTTGCGCGAAAACCGCGTCCTGTCGCTGAACGCGGCGGCGCACGGCGAATCCTATGTCGACAAAGCGGCGATCGCCGGCGAGATCGCCCAGGCACGGAAGCTCTACGCCCGTCATGGCTGGCCGGTGATCGACGTAACCCGCCGCTCGATCGAGGAGACCGCCGCGGCGGTCATCGCGCTTCGCGAAAAACGCGAGCGCGGCGAATCACCCCCGTGAGCGCCCATGGGCCGCATCATCCTGGCTTCAAACAGTCCGACGCGGGCCGCGCTCCTCGACAAGGCGGGGGTTGCCTTCGAAGCGATCCCATCGTCCGTGGACGAAAGGCTGGTCGAAGCGCCGTTGATCACCGCCGGCAAATCGCCGGCCGAGATCGCGCTGGCGCTTGCCGAGGCCAAGGCGCTTGACGTCGGCAAGGCGGACCACGCCGCTTACGTGATCGGCGCCGACCAGACCCTCGACGTCGACGGCGCACGCTGGGTCAAGCCGGTGACAATGGAACAAGCGCGGAGCCAGCTCCTGGGGCTGGCGGCGCGGAGCCACCAGCTGCACACGGCGGCCGCCGGCGTCCATCAGGGAAGGGTGCGCTGGCGGCATCTCGACAGCGCGGTGCTCACCATGCGGGCGCTGTCGCTGGAGGAGATCGGCGATTATCTCGTCAAGGTGGGCGAGGCGGCGCTCGGCAGCGTCGGCGCCTATCAGATCGAGGGCGTCGGCATTCAGCTCTTCGAGCGGATCGACGGCGACTATTTCACGATTCTCGGACTGCCACTGCTGCCGCTTCTCAAATGGCTGAGAGAAGAGGGAGCGCCGGGATGAGCGAGACCCCGATCAGAAGTTCGCCGATACGCTTCTCCGCTCAACCCCGCGCAGCGCGAACGGCGCGACTCGAATGCGCCGCACGGTGTCCCCGATGATCGACCCCACCGCCTGTGTCGTCGGCTGGCCGGTGAAGCACTCGCGCTCGCCGGTGATCCATCGTTTCTGGCTGAACGAGCTGGGGCTGGCCGGCGACTATGTGCTGCAGCCGGTCGAGCCCGAGAGGATCGCGGCCTTCTTCGCCGGCTTTGTCGGCTCCGGCTATGTCGGCTGCAACGTGACGGTGCCGCACAAGGAGGCCGCCTTCGCCGCGGTCGACCAACGCCAGCCGGCGGCGGAAGCGATCGGCGCGCTCAACACCATCTGGCTCGACAATGGCCGGCTGATCGGTACCTCGACCGACGGCTTCGGTTTCCTCGCCAATCTCGACCAGGCGGCGCCCGGCTGGGACTGGGAGCCGGGCGCCGCGGTGGTGCTCGGCGCCGGCGGCGCGGCGAAGGCGATCGTCTGGGCGCTCAAATCGCGGGGCTTCGGGCCGATTCACGTCGTCAACCGCACGCCGGCGCGCGCCGTGGCGGTCGCCGAGCGTTTCGGCCGCGACGTCCGGCCGGCCCGCTGGCAGGCGCTGTCGGAGCTCCTCGGCGAAGCGCGCATCCTCGTCAACACGACCTCGCTCGGCATGGAGGGCCAGCCGGAGCTTGAGGCCGACCTCGCCTCGCTGCGCGAGGACGCGGTGGTCACCGACCTCGTCTATGTGCCGCTCGACACCCCTCTTCTCGCCAAGGCCCGGGCCCGGGGCCTGCGGACGGTCGACGGGCTCGGCATGCTCCTCCACCAGGCCGTGCCCGGCTTCGAGCATTGGTTCGGGACGCGGCCAACGGTGACGCCGGAACTCAGGGCCGCCGTGCTCAGGACCATGGCGGAGGGCTGATGCTGATCCTCGGCCTGACCGGTTCGGCAGCGATGGGAAAGTCGACCGTCGCCGGCATGTTCGCCGAGGCCGGCGTGCCGCTTTTCGACGCCGACCGCGCCGTGCACGCGCTCTATGAGGGCGCCGCCGTGCCGGTGGTCGAGGCGGCGTTTCCCGGCACCACGGCGAACGGCGCCGTCGACCGCGACCGGCTGCGCACCCACGTCCTCGGCGACGGGGCGGCGATGGCGCGGCTGGAAGCGCTGATCCACCCGCTGGTCGCCGCCGAGCGCGACGCCTTCCTGGCGCGGGCGACCGCCGCGGGGCGGCGCATGGTGCTCCTCGACATCCCGCTCCTGTTCGAGACCGGCGCCGAAAGCGAGGTCCACGCCGTCATCGTCGTCACCACCGCGCCCGGCCTCCAGATGGCGCGGATGATGCGGCGGGACGGGATGACGGCGGAACGGGCCGAGGCGATGCTCGCCCACCAGCTGCCCGACGCCGACAAGCGCCGGCGGGCCCATTTCGTCATCGACACCGGCGGCGACTTCGACATGACCCAGCGGCAAGTGGCCGACGTGCTCCGCGCCGTGGCCGGGATGGCGGCAGGCGGCTGAAGCGCGTGGCCGGGCAGTGCCGCCAAACAGGAAGATGCTCCGGGGCCAAACGAGTCGTTTCCCTTGCTTCCCCCAACCATATAAAGGCACGATCCCCGAATCACCCGGCCGACGAACGGAAGTTCCATTGCGCGAGATCGTCTTCGACACCGAAACCACCGGCCTCGATCCGACCACCGGCGACCGCATCGTCGAGATCGGCTGCGTCGAACTGTTCAACCACATCCCGACCGGGCAGAGCTTCCACCGCTACGTCAATCCCGAGCGGCCGATGTCGATCGAGGCGGCCCAGGTGCACGGCCTCGACGACAGGTTCCTCGCCGACAAGCCGGTCTTCGCGGCGATCGCCGCCGAATTGATCGCCTTCATCGGCGACGCACCGCTGATCGCCCACAACGCCGAGTTCGACCTCGCCTTCCTCAACGCCGAATTCGCCCGCTGTGGCCAGCCGCCGATATCGGCGACACGCGTCGTCGATTCGCTGATGCTCGCCCGGCGCAAGCATCCGGCCGGGCCCAACTCCCTCGACGCGCTCTGCGCCCGCTATTTCATCGACACCAGCCGGCGCACCCTGCACGGGGCGCTGCTCGATGCCGAACTCCTCGCCGAGGTCTATGTCGAATTGATCGGCGGCCGCCAGGCAAGCCTGATCCTGGCCGACGAGCGGAGCGCCGCCGCCTTCGCCACGTCCGGCCAGGCGATCCGGGTGATCGCGCCGCGCCCCGAGCCGCGCCTCTTCCGGGTGAGCGAGGCCGAGATGGCGGCACACGGGGCGCGACTGGCGGTCCTCGGCGACAAGGCGATCTGGCGGCGCTATCTCGGGGTGGGGTAGGGTCCCTTGCGGGCTGGATTTGGGCTTGGGGGCACAGTTCAAAGGGCATCAAGAACGAATTTCACAAGCGGCTCTTGGTCCCCACTCCGGTAGCGGCTGATTAGGTTGGAGTACGGTGGATCAGCGGGGCGCGGATCAATATTCCAGCTGCGCGTCGGGAAGATATCGCGCTGCGCAAGTAAGAGCAAAACGATCAATCGTCCCATATGTCCGTTACCGTTGGCATATGGGTGGATTTCTAGGAAGTCTACAAACAGGGCTACCACCACCTGCACATGATGTACGAGCTTCTGGGCGTCGGATACGTCCTTCGTGGGGATGGCTAGCAGCGCAAGAACAAGCCTCATCGCCTGGTCAAGCCGCACCGCAAATTGCTCCATCTCCAGAGGTACGGTAGCTGCCGTGTGCCCGACGCGTTTGTCGCTGTCTACTTTGACCTCGTAGGTTTGCAGGCATCGAAGCGTCTCACCCCGATAGTGCCCGGCGAAGTATGGGAATTTGTCAGGTGTGAGATCTTTGAAGAATTGTCCGTGAAGATGACGGGTGTCCTTGGCATGACGCTGCCGGATCGGCCGAGGACAGCGTCTCAGGGCTAGGAGCAAGCTCTCCGTTCGCTCCCTTAATGTAGCTTTGTAGCCAGGGACGTCTTCGTATTCCCAGCTTTTTGGACAGGGTGGTTTCGTCGCCAACGTGCTCGGCCGCTACAAACCTTCAAAGAAAGAATCGGCCAACCTTTTGGCCCATTCTTCATCGCTCTCATCTGTTCGGCCTTTCTGTCGATGAAGCGCCTTTGATGCCGCAATCCACAGTTCGCGATCTACCTCAGCGCCGCTGACCACGGAATGAACGACGTCAAAGACGTTCTGCTTACCCGAGAAATCAGGCTCACCTGATCGTTCAAGGCCATCAAATGGATCATCGCTTCGTTGGGTTATTGAGAAATCAGGCTTGCGAATGCCCAGGGACTCCCAGCCTTCGCTCGACATAGCGAAATTCACTCCGCTCATACTAACCTCCCCTGTTTTTTTTCTTTAGAAAAGCTTCCAATGTCGGCGTCTGCGCGGCTGCAAATTCTCTCCAGACCTCATCATGTAGTCTCACTAGAATCTCCTCTAGTTTACCTAACGCTGCGCCGTGCGGATTTTCCCAAATATGATCAAGATCAAAAAGCGTCGCGCCAAACGCCTCTACCCGCGAGGGTGGCGAGAAAGCAATCTTTTCGATAAGGCGGTGGAATTTGTCTGGGCTAAATTCGAGGCGATAGCTGTATTTCGATCGTGACTCAATAAGAGCAATGGGAATACGCCGTGTTGGCTTCAGCCAATTCTCCAAATAGCGTGCCTTCGATGAATGAGGTATGCGATTTATATATCGCACTCCTACGCGAGATAGGCGTTTTGGTCGAAGTATGGGCGTCGTCTCCGCCCACAAACGACTTAGCGAGGAGATAACTGCATTCCAACCGGGATACGGTCTCAATATATTATAGACAAAAGCTTCACCACTGCCGGGAATTTGGAGAAGGCGAGTATTGTCCACGTTCGTGAACCGAAGCCGGGCAGATGGGGTGCCGATCCTGATCTGGATTGTCCCCTCGGGGTGAACTTCCATTTTAGGAAAGTCGGATTCGATACGCTTGTAGAGCGGCATTGGCTCTGTCGTGGTCCACTCCCGCTCCAGGTCTGGAACGAAGTGAATCTCGCAGAGGGCCTCGACGATCGTTGGATTCGGATAAGAAGGGTGACGAGTGTTCACGAATCACCTTGCGCGGGGACTCTTTTGAGAATTGGAGTCAAGCGGAATCTTGTCAAGCAAGTTGGTGAGCAGAGGTTGAGTAAGGTTGAAAGATCGCTACCGCATCAGCCGGCTGACGATCTTGGCGGTGTAGTCGACCATCGGCACGATGCGGGCGTAGTTGAGCCGGGTCGGGCCGATGACGCCGAGGACGCCGATCACCCGCTGCTCGGTGTCGCGATAGGGCGAGACCACCAGCGACGAGCCGGACAGCGAGAAGAGCTGGTTCTCCGAGCCGATGAAGATCCGGACGCCGTCGCCGGCTTCGGCGAGGCCTAAGAGACGGATCAGCTCGCGCTGGGTTTCGAGGTCGTCGAACAGCCGCCGGATGCGCTCAAGATCCTCGGCCGCGGTGACGTCCTCCAGGAGGTTCGCCCGGCCACGGACGATCAGGGTGGCCGGCTGGCCGCCGCCGACCTCGGCCCAGGTGGCGAGGCCGGCATCGACCAGCTTGCTGGTCAGCTCGTCCAACTCGGCGCGCGAGGCCGCCTCGCGGCGCTCGATCTCGGTCCGCGCTTCCGATAGCGTGCGTCCGCGCAGCCGGGTGTTGAGATAGTTGCCGGCCTCGATCAGCGCCGACGGCGTGGTGTCGGGGTCGAGGCCGATCAGCCGGTTCTCCACCGAGCCGTCCTCGCCGACCAGCACCACCAGCGCCCGCGCCGGCTCGATGCGCACGAACTCGACGTGGCGAAGCCGCAGGTCGCTCTTGGCCGACAGCACCACGCCGGCGCCCCGCGACAGCCCCGACAGCGCCTGGCTCGCCTCGTTGAGCAGGCTCTCCATGTTGCGGCCGGGCTCGGCGGCGCGCATCTGCGCCTCGATCTCGCGGCGCTCCTCCGCCGACAGGTCGCCGATCTCGAGCAGCGCATCGACGAAGAATCGCAACCCGACTTCGGTCGGCAGCCGGCCGGCCGAAGTGTGCGGCGCGTAGATCAGGCCGAGCTGCTCGAGATCGGCCATGACGTTGCGCACCGAGGCCGGCGACAGCGACACCGGCAGGAGGCGGCTCACATTGCGCGAGCCGACCGGCTCGCCGGTATCGAGATAGCTCTCGACGATCCGCCGGAAGATCTCGCGCGAACGCTGGTCGAGGCTCTGCAGCGCCGAGCCTTGCGAATCGCCGGCGCCCGAGCCGATATGGAAGGTCGACGGCGGCTGGTTGGTCATCGCGATCGGTCCATGGTCTCAGGCTTATTAAGTGTCGGTTTTCACCAATGATTCAAGCGGAGCTTTACCTTGACGCGACGGCACGGCTAAGAAGCGGCATGGAAGCGACCCCCCACACCGTCACCCGCCCCTCCAAACGAGGGCCGGCCGACATGCGTCCCGTCCGGCCTCGAGCGCGGCGTGTCGAAGCACGCCGAAGGCTCCTGCCTGATCCGTTTCGGCGACACCCATGTCTTCTGCACCGCCAGCCTCGATTCCGGCGTGCCGCCCTGGCTGCGCGGCGCCGGCAAGGGCTGGGTCACCGCCGAATACGGCATGCTGCCACGCGCCACCAACGAACGGATGCGCCGCGAGGCGGCCGGCGGCAAGCAATCGGGCCGCACATTGGAGATCCAGCGGCTGATCGGACGGTCGCTGCGCGCCGTCGTCGACCTCACCGCCCTCGGCGAGCGCCAGATCGTCGTCGACTGCGACGTGATTCAGGCCGACGGCGGCACCCGCACCGCCGCGATCACCGGCGGCTGGGTGGCACTGCGCGACTGCATCGAATGGATGCTGGCCCGTCAGATCGTTTCGAAGTCGCCGCTCGGCGATCACGTCGCCGCGGTTTCCGCCGGCATCTTCCACGGCGCCTCGGTCCTCGACCTCGACTATGCCGAGGACAGCGGCGCCGAGACCGACGCCAACTTCGTCATGACTGGCTCGGGCGGCATCGTCGAGATCCAGGGGACCGCGGAAGGGGCGCCGTTCAGCGAGGCCCAGTTCGGCGAACTGATGGCCCTCGCCCGCCGCGGCATCGCCCAGCTGGTCGAGCTGCAAAAGCTCGCCATTCTATGAGCGCTTCCGCCACCGTTCAGCTGTCCGCGCTCGACGGGCGGCTTGTCGTCGCCAGCCACAATCCCGGCAAGGTCCGCGAGATCGAGAGGCTGGTGCGGCCCTTCGGCCTGACCATCGTCACCGCCGGCGCGCTCGGCCTCGACGAGCCGGAGGAGACCGGCACGAGCTTCGAGGAGAACGCGACGCTGAAGGCGCTCGCCGCCGCCCGCGCCTCCGGTCTGCCGGCGCTTGCCGACGATTCGGGCCTTGCCGTCGACGCGCTCGGCGGCGCACCGGGCATCTATTCGGCCCGCTGGGCGGGACCGGAGAGGAACTTCGGCGCCGCCATGCGGCTGGTCGAGGACAAGCTCGAAGCGCTCGGCGCCACCACGCCCGACAAGCGCTCGGCCCGCTTCGTAGCGGTCATCTGCCTCGCCTTGCCGGATGGGTCGAGCGAACTCTACCGTGGCGAGGTGGAGGGCACGCTGGTCTGGCCGCCGCGTGGCGACAACGGCTTCGGCTACGATCCGATGTTCGTGCCGCGCGGATACGACCAGACCTTCGGCGAGATGAGCGCCGACGCCAAGCACGGCTGGAGCCACGGCGGCGGTCCCGGCCTGTCGCATCGCGCGCGGGCCTTCGCCCGTTTTGCCGAGGCGAGGCTCGCGCGATGAGCGGCGGCGAGCCCGGCTTCGGCGTCTACGTCCACTGGCCGTTCTGCGCGGCCAAGTGCCCCTATTGCGACTTCAATTCTCATGTGCGCCACGACCCGCCCGAGCAGGCGCGCTACGCCGGCGCCTTCGCCCGCGAGATCGCCACCACCGCCGACCGGGCGCCGGGGCGGACGGTGTCGAGCATCTTCCTTGGCGGCGGCACGCCCTCGCTGATGGAGCCGGCGACGGTCGCCGCCATTCTCGACGCGATCGCCAAGCACTGGAGCGTCGCCGAAGACGCCGAGGTGACGCTGGAGGCCAATCCGTCGAGCGTCGAGGCGGAGCGCTTCCGCGGCTACCGCGCCGCCGGGGTGAACCGGCTCTCGCTCGGCGTCCAGGCGCTCAACGACGCCGATCTCCGCTTCCTCGGCCGGCTGCACAACGTGGCCGAAGCGTTGAAGGCCGTCGACATCGCGCGGCAGATCTTTCCACGGATGTCGTTCGACCTGATCTACGCCCGGCCCGGCCAGACGCCGGAGGCGTGGGCCCGCGAGCTCGGCGCTGCGCTGAAGCTCGCCGCCGACCACCTGTCGCTCTACCAGCTCACCATCGAGGAAGACACGCCCTTCGCCGCGCTCTACCGGGCCGGCAAGCTCAAGGTGCCGGACGAGGATCAGGCGGCGGAGCTTTACGCCGTGACGCGCGAGACCGCCGCGGCCGGCGGACTGCCGGCCTACGAAATCTCCAACCATGCCCGGCCTGGCGCCGAATGCCGCCACAACCTCGTCTATTGGCGCTACGGCGAATATGCCGGCATCGGCGCCGGCGCCCACGGCCGCCTGAAACTCGGCGACGGCCGCCACGCGACCGCGGCCGAGCGGTCGCCGGAGGTCTGGCTCGCCCGGGTCGAGGAGCGCGGCGACGGCCTCGTCGTCGACGAACTGCTGACGCCGGAGGAGGAGGGCGACGAACTGCTGCTCATGGGCCTCCGGCTCGCCGAGGGCATCGACCTCGCCCGCTACCAGGCGATCTCGGGCCGGGAGCTCGATCCCGAGCAGCTCGCCGACCTCGTCGCCCACGGCATGGTCGAGCGGACGGTGGACGGCCGGCTCAGGGCGACGCGGGAGGGCTTCTTCGTGCTGGACGCGGTGGTGGCGGATCTGGCGGCTTGAGCCGATGAAGCGCTGCCGGTTTCCCGGATCGCGCCAATGACCACGGATTCGGAAAGAGACGTTTAACCGCGCGGCGTCGCTCGTGGCGAGCCTCGCAAGTTTCTTTGCCGCTATCCCGCAAGCACCAGCCGTCCGGTCGCGATACACTACACCAGACCGCGCGGGCGCCTGGGTTTCATGAGACTTTGGCCAACTCTGTGGTGTTGCACTTGGTGCAGATAAAATCGAAACCGGACTTTGCCCGAATCGTCCGAAACCCGTCCGACACGGACGTCAAGTGGGTGCTCTGGTCTCCGTTCGCGAAGGACCATCCATCTTCTTGCCAAAGATGGGCGACGCCCGTGTTTTGGCAATTCGGGCAAAGGAGTCTTTCCGTCCAGCGATCTTTGCCCGTCATACACGCAATATGGCATCCGGCCCAGTCAGCCGCTAGCCGTCATAATCAAACTGGCCCACTACCGATTTTCTTCACGCCTTGTCAGGGAGTTGACGGCAGCATACGTTTCGAGTGTGCTCGTTTTGAAACAGGCTAACTCATAAGATGCGCAACCTCGCGGGGAATGCACAACTCGCTGAAATCGCACAGAGTCGTGCACGACACCCTAGTGGCGGACTTCGAGACCGGGCGGATTCTCGACGTCTCAGTCCACAATGACGTGGATTCGGACGGCGACGAGATTCTGCGCATTGAAGTGCTATTCGAGGGACAGCCTAAGGATATAGATGCTCGTAAGGTTGCTGGCGCTGTGCGGCAGCTACGCCCTAAGCTGAGCGAAATCAGCGAAGCCTTCCCCCTCCTGTCGTTCATTTCGCGGTCGGATTTGGGAAGGACGACGTTTGCGCCCGCATGATCTAATTGAGACCGCCCTTGACCTGATTAATTCCGGCAACGGAAACCCGCGCCAATCCAACCTACGCCGTGCCACCAGCACGGCATACTACGCGCTCTTCCACACACTTGCGAAGAGTTGTGCCGATCTGATGATCGGCGGTCCTGGCGCGACCAAAAGCAAGCCTGCTTGGCAACAAGTCTACCGTGCCCTCGACCACCGCGCGATCAAAAGCGCCTGTCAAAACAAGGATATAATCACGCAGTTCCCGCAGCAGATCCAGGATTTCGCTAACATGTTTGTGCAGATGCAAGAGAAACGGCATCGCGCAGACTATGATCCTCACGAAAAGAGCTACAAATCGACCGTAACCGCAGACGTGCAAGCTGTGGAAGCCATAATGACCGATTTCGGCAGGGCTCCCCTCAAAGATCGACGCGCCTTCGCGGCGTGGGTTCTTTTCAAGAAACGCGGCTAGCGGACAAATTCCTGCGGCGATTGCCGGCATGTTCCAAACCGGCGCCCGCCTAGGCGATTGAACGGGAGGGCGCCGCATTGCCACCGCGCGTGATGCCTGCGGCGGCTGCATCCGGCTACGCGGCGTCAAAAGCGCCGAAGGTCCTGTTGCCGCAGCAATTGAAGGGCCTCCTTTGGTGTAGTTGCCAGCCAATGCCCGGCTTGACACGCGCAGCCGGCACATAGTGCGCTGTCGCGAGCACTACCCATCCTGGCCAAAGATGGGTTAGGGTCGCTGCATGCTGACCGTCTGGGGCCGTGTCAATTCGATCAACGTTCAGAAGGTCCTGTGGACCCTGGCCGAACTCGGTCTCGCCTACCGGCGGATCGACGCCGGCATGGCTTTCGGCGTGGTCGGTACGCCGCACTATCTGGCCATGAACCCCAACGCCCTGATCCCGACCATCGACGATGACGGCTATGTCTTGTGGGAATCGAACGTCATCGTCCGCTACCTGGCGAGCAAGCACGCCATGGGCACGCTTTGCCCGGCCGATCCTCACGAGCGGTTCCTGGCCGAGCGGTGGATGGACTGGCAGGCCGCCACGCTGTCGCCGGCGATGCACCCGGTGTTCATCGGCTTGATCCGCACCCCGCCCGAAAAGCGGGACACCGCGGCGATCGCGGCCGGCTCTATGAGCGTGGAGCGCTGGATGGCGGTGCTCGACGGTCATCTTGCCTCGCGCCGCTACATCAACGGCGAGACATTCACCATGGGCGACATCCCGGTCGGCGCGGCGGCGCTCCGCTGGTATAGCCTGCCGGCCGAGCGCCAGCCGCGTCCGAACGTCGAGCGTTGGCTCGCGCTCCTGAGAGAACGCCCCGGCTTCACGGCGCATGTCGACCAGCCGCCGAGCTAGTCGCGGATCGGGGCACCAAGGCAAAAGGCCCGCGGAGCCGCGGGCCTTTTTCGTTTCGACAGCCTGAGAGAAGAGGCTCAGCCCTTCTCTTCCGCTTCGGCTTCCACTTCGGTTTCAGCTTCCGCCTTGTCGGCTTGCTCGGCTTCCTCCGCCGGCTCGGTGTCCTCGGCCGGCTCGCCGTCGTCGGCGCGGGCGCGCAGCGCCGCCCCGAGAATGTCGCCGAGCGAGGCGCCGGAGTCGGTCGAGCCGTACTGGGCGACCGCCTCCTTCTCCTCGGCGATTTCCAGCGCCTTGATCGACACGGTGACCTTGCGGGCCTTCTTGTCGAAGTTGGTCACGCGGGCATCGACCTTCTCGCCCTTGGCGAAGCGCTCCGGCCGCTGCTCGGAGCGGTCGCGCGACAGGTCCGAACGGCGGATGAAGGTGGTGAGATCGGTGTCGGCGATCCTCACCTCGATGCCGGCATCCTTGACGTCGATCACCTCGCAGGTGACCACCGAGCCCTTGCGGAGCTCGCCCGCCGCCTCGACGAAGGGGTCGCCGCCGACCTGCTTGATGCCGATCGAGATGCGTTCCTTCTCGACGTCGACGTCGAGGACCTGGGCCTTGACGGTGTCGCCGCGATTATAGTCCTCGATGGCCTGCTCGCCCGGCTTGTTCCAGTCGAGATCGGACAGGTGGACCATGCCGTCGACATCGCCCTCGAGGCCGATGAACAGGCCGAACTCGGTCTTGTTCTTGACCTCGCCCTCGACGATCGATCCGACCGGGTGCCTGGCGGAGAAAGCCTCCCACGGATTCTCGAGCGTCTGCTTGAGGCCGAGCGAGATGCGCCGCTTGACCGGGTCGACCTCGAGGATCATCACCTCGACTTCCTGCGAGGTCGAGACGATCTTGCCGGGGTGGACGTTCTTCTTGGTCCACGACATTTCGGAGACGTGGATCAGCCCCTCGATGCCCGGCTCCAATTCGACGAAGGCGCCGTAGTCGGTGATGTTGGTGACGCGGCCCTTGAACTTGACGCCGACCGGGTACTTGGCCTCGATGCCCTCCCACGGATCGGCCTCGAGCTGCTTCATGCCGAGCGAGATGCGGTGGGTCTCGTGGTTGACCCGGATGATCTGCACCTTGACCGTCTGGCCGATAGCGAGAACCTCGCTCGGATGGTTGATGCGGCGCCAGGCGATGTCGGTGACGTGAAGCAAGCCGTCGATGCCGCCGAGATCGACGAAGGCGCCGTAGTCGGTGATGTTCTTCACCACGCCGTCGATGATCTGGCCCTCTTCCAGGCTCTGCACCAGCTCCGAGCGCTGCTCGGCGCGGGTTTCCTCGAGCACCGTGCGGCGCGAGACGACGATATTGCCGCGCCGCTTGTCCATCTTGAGGATCTGGAACGGTTGCGGCGTATGCATCAGCGGCGTCACGTCGCGGACCGGGCGGATGTCGACCTGGCTGCGCGGCAGGAAGGCGACGGCGCCGTCGAGATCGACCGTGAAGCCGCCCTTGACCTGATTGAAGATGACGCCGGAGACTTTCTCGTTCTTGTTGAACAACTCTTCAAGCCGCACCCAGCTTTCCTCGCGGCGCGCCTTGTCGCGCGACAGCACCGCTTCGCCGAGCGCGTTTTCGATGCGCTCGAGATAGACCTCGACCTCATCGCCGACGCCGACGCCGGCCTCTTTGGCGCCGCCGAATTCCTTGAGCGGTATGCGGCCTTCGGTCTTCAGGCCGACGTCGATGACGGCGAGGTCCTTTTCGATGGCGACGACGGTCCCCTTGACGACGCTTCCTTCCATCAGCGCGTCGGCTTTGAAGGATTCATCGAGGAGAGCGGCGAAATCTTCCTTGGTCGAATGTTGAGCTACGGACATTGATACTCCGAGTTCGACGGCAGCGCCTGCCGGCGGTTGGGGTTGCTTGGACCGGATCCCGTCCCGCTTGCTTCAGGGAGCCCCGCGCGGTTGACAAGCGGAGCGGCGGCGCTTCGGGTCGTGATCTCGGCAGTCGAATAAATATTACCGCCAGACGGCGGGTTCCAGTGCGCGGCCATTACGATGACGCAAAACGCGGGCGACGCCTTCAGCGTTCCCGTCAATCGCGTTCGGCTCTCGCCCGTTCAACAATATCGACGGCCGCGCGGAACGCGGCTTCTATATCCATTCCGGTGGTATCGAGCAAGTGCGCATCCGGGGCGCGCGTCAGCGGCGCCACGGTGCGCTCCGAATCGCGGCGGTCCCGGCGGGCGAGGTCGGCGAGCACGTCCGCCTCGCGGGCTTCGCCGCCCCGCGTCCTGATCTCGGCCGCCCGGCGTATCGCCCGCGTGTCGGGGTCGGCGGTGACGAACAGCTTCACCGTCGCGTCCGGCAGGACGACCGTGCCGATGTCGCGGCCGTCGAGAACCGCGCCGCGGCCTTCCAGCGCGAAGGCGCGCTGCCGCTTGACCAGCGCGGCGCGCAGGCCGGGCATGACGGCGACCCGCGAGGCGGCTTCCCCGACGCCGTGGGTGTTGAGGCGGTCGCGGTCGAGACGATCGAGGTCGAGCCGCTCGGCAATGGCGATCGCCGCCGCTTCATCGTCGAGCGACCGATCGTCGGTGAGGAGGCCGGCGCCGACCGCCCGGAAGGTCAGTCCGGTGTCGAGATGGCGAAGCCCGTAATGGGCCGCCAAGCGGCGGGCGAGCGTGCCCTTGCCGGACGCCGCCGGGCCGTCGATGGCGATCAATATGGCGCGCGCCGGCCGCGGTCCGGCGTCAGGCACCGGCGACGTCTTCGAATTGGGCCCCGAGGTCGGCCATCATTTGGCGGAAGGCCGGAAAGCTGGTGGCGACCGCGCGGGCATCGTCGATGGTGACCGGCTTCTCGCTCGCCAGTCCGAGGACGAGGAAGCTCATGGCGATGCGGTGGTCGAGATGGGTCGCCACCGTCGCCCCGCCGGCCGGCGGGTTGCCGCCGCGCACGACGAGGAAATCCGGCCCCTCCTCGGCGGCGACGCCGTTGGCCTGGAGGCCGGCGACCATGGCGGCGATCCGATCGGATTCCTTGACGCGGAGCTCGCCGATCCCCTCCATCCGCGTCTCGCCCTCGGCGAAGGCGGCGACCACGGCTAGCACCGGATATTCGTCGATCATCGACGGTGCCCGCTCCGCCGGCACGGTGACGCCCCTGAGGCCCTTGGAGCGGACCCGCAGGTCGCCGACCTCCTCGCCGCTCACTGTCCGGCGCTTGTCGATGACGATGTCGGCGCCCATCTCGATCAGCGTCTCGATCAGCCCGGTGCGGGTCGGGTTGAGGAGGGCGTTCTCCACCACCACGTCGGAGCCGCCGACGATCATCGCCGCCGCGATCGGGAAGGCGGCCGAGCTCGGATCGCCGGGAACCGCAATTCTCTGCGGGCGGAGATCGCCGCCGCCGTCGAGGGTGATGGTGCGGACCCCGTCGTCGCCGACCGCCACCTCGATCGCCGCGCCGAACGCCGCCAGCATCCGCTCGGTATGGTCGCGGGTCGCCACCGGCTCGATGACGGTGGTGGTGCCCCGGATATTGAGGCCGGCGAGCAGCACCGCCGATTTGACCTGCGCCGAGGCGACCGGCACCCGGTATTCGATCGGCACCGGCATGTCCGGCCCCTTGAGGGTCGCCGGCAGCCGGTCGGCGGAGCGCGCCAGGATCTGCACTCCCATGCGGCGGAGCGGCTCGAAGATGCGGCCCATCGGCCGGCCGACCAGCGAGGCGTCGCCGGTGAAGGTGGTGGCGAAGCCGTGGCTGCCGGCAAGCCCCATGGCGAGACGTACCCCGGTGCCCGAATTGCCATAGTCGATCACTCCCTCGGGCTCCAACAGCCCGCCGACGCCGACGCCCCGGACGCTCCACTGGCCCGGCCCGTTGCGGGTGACCGTCGCGCCGAAAGCCCGCATCGCCTCGGCGGTGGCGAGCACGTCCTCGCCTTCGAGGAGCCCCTCCAGGGTCGATTCGCCGAGCGCGAGCGTGCCGAGCATCAGGCCGCGATGGGAGATCGACTTGTCGCCGGGCGGCCGCATCGTCCCCTTGAGCGGGCCGGAGCGGATGGCGCGAAGGGGGTGCTTGTGATCTTCCGTCGTCATATCTGGCTGGCGCTCCGCGTCGCTTTTGACCTTCCGGGGGCGCCGATCGGATAGCATAGCCGGCCATGGGCGTCATCCGGCGGGGTGGTCACGCGATTTGGTTTTGACAGCACCCGTTCGCTCGGACTATGGGAGGCGCCTTCAACGCTTTCGACGAGGCATCGAAGTGGCGAAACCCGAACTCGGCACAAAGCGCATCTGCCCGAATTGCGGCACCAGGTATTATGACCTGAGTCGCACCCCGATCATCTGTCCCAACTGCGGCACCCTGTTCGAGGCCGTCGTCGTGGCGCGGACGCGGCCGGCCGCCGCCAAGCGCGAGCCGGAGGCCGTCGTCGAGGACGAGGTTGAGGCGGTCGACGAAAAGGCCGAGATGGTGCCGCTGGAGGAGGCGGATCAGGAAGCCGCCGACACCGGCGCGGTGGCCGTCGACACCGAAGACGACGAGGAGGAGATCGAGGCGGACGCCAACGATACCTTCCTCGAAGAGGACGAGGAGGACGAGGACGACGTCACCACCATCATCGGCGACGTCGGCGACGGGGAGGAGCGCTGAGCGGCCTTGATTCGGCCGGGGGCGCGCCTTATTGAAACGTTCGCTCGCCGCGCCGGATAGTCCCAACGCGCGGCCGGAGGGGCCATAGCTCAGTTGGGAGAGCGCTTGAATGGCATTCAAGAGGTCGGCGGTTCGATCCCGCCTGGCTCCACCACGCTAAGCCAGCGTCCGTAGCGGGCCCGTCACGCGAACGCGTCGGCTTGACTCGTCGAGAATGTGATCCGCGACAATCTCACCTTGACGACGGCCCATCGGGTGAATTCTGGCTTACATCAAGCTAAAAGCCTTGGAGCTTTTCCAGCCAGCGAAAACCTCTGGGTTATTTATGTCGAACGTGGAGCCATTTACGACTCCCTGAAGAAACACGCCGTTGTAAGCGCCAGAAGTACCATTGGACCAGTTGATTCTGAAGCGAAACTCGTCGCCCTGTACTTGGCCGAAACCTGCACCCACCACTGAGCCATTACTGTGGGTTCCGGTGCCAGAGAAGGCTCCGTCCTCCTGCCGTGGGCGGCCCATATCAAATTTTGCTACGAAACCGTTCGTCTGAATGGCGTCCCATTTCCCACTGATATCAAAATCAGCCATAGCGACCTCCCATTACTCGACGTTGTCATCATGCTCCAAATTGAAGTGGAGTACAAGTGCGATTGCGGCCGATATCGACTGAGGAATGGCGCCGAACAGATCAAAATATACGAGAATTGTCGACTTTTAAATTTGCAAAGGGAAGTGTAACCCGATGCGCCTCGCGATTACTAGACACAGGCGAATACGTTGCCACACCGGGCCGACGCTGGTGAAAAGGTCCTGTTCAAGGAGTTCTTTGCACCGTTTCCCGATGGCCGTGGGACACGCGACGTAAACAGCTCCAACCGCAAATGAGTAGAACACGAGGCTGTCGCGACCATTTCTGTGGCGGCGCCCGGCTTTCACATCGCCCGAAGCGTCCGAACGACTGGTCGTCCCACCCCGCTTGACGGGCCGCCGTCGTCCTGGCGAAAATCGCGATGACAGGGAGGCGACCATGGACACCGGCGAATTCCTTCGCACCGTCCCGTTCTTCACCGAGGTGCTCGACCCGGCTGAACTCGATGCGCTGGCGGCGGGCGCGCGGCAGCTCGGCTTCGACGCCGGAACCACGGTGATCCGTGAGCACGATACCGGCGGCTCGATGTTCGTCGTCACCAAAGGGACGCTGGCGGTCACCATAGCCGACGGCGATCGCGAGCGGTCGGTGGCGAGCCTGACGGCCGGCCAGATTTTCGGCGAGATGTCGCTGTTGACCGGCCTGCCGCGCCTGGGGACGGTGACCGCCGAGGATCGGGTCGAGGCTATCGAGATCACCAAGGCGATGATGCAGCCGATCCTCGCCGCCTCGCCCAAGCTCTACGACCGGCTGGCGGCCATGCTGCAAAAGCGCCAGGGCGACCTCGACCAGATTCTCGATCCCGGCTTCTGGACCCGCTACGGGCGGTCGCGCGAGAACCTCGCCAAGGTCATGCGCCGGCATTTCGGCGAGGCGGCCTGAACGCCGCGCTTCGAGCGATGGCGGCAACGGCGGCTTCCGGGAAGGACCGCGGCTACGACTGGTAAGCCGGCATCTGACGACGAGGCTTGCATTGGTTATCGTAACCGGGTAGCGCGGCACCGATGCCGGGCGCGGCGCGCGGCGTACCGGCGGCAACGTGAGGAGGCAGGGAAGGTGGCGAAGAACGGACCGGTCCGCTGGGGGGTTATTTCGACGGCAAACATCGGCACCGCCAAGGTGCTCCCCGGCATGATGAAGAGCAGGGAGATCGAAATCCACGCCATCGCCTCGCGGACGCTGCCGACCGCCCGGCGGTGGGCCAAGAAGCTCGGCATCCCGGTCGCCTACGGTTCCTACGAAGACATGCTCAACGACCCGGATATCGAGGCGGTCTACAATCCGCTGCCCAACCATCTCCACGTGCCGCTGACGCTTGCCGCGGCGGCCAAGGGCAAGCATGTCCTGTGCGAAAAGCCGATCGCGCTGACGGCGGAGGAGGCGAAGACCCTGCGCGCGCCCGGGCGCAAGGTCCACATCGCGGAAGCGTTCATGGTCCGCCATCACCCGCAATGGCTCAAGGCGCGCGAATTGGCGCAGAGCGGGCGGCTCGGCACGCTGCGGGCGATCCAAAGCCTGTTCAGCTACTACAATGTCGATCCCAAGAACGTCCGCAACATCGCCGATATCGGCGGCGGCGCGATCTACGATATCGGCTGCTACCCCGTCGTCACCGCCCGCTTCATCTTCGGCGCCGAACCGGTGCGCTGCATGGCGGTCATCGACCGCGACCCGAAGTTCCGAACCGACCGGCTGGCCAGCGCCGTCGTCGACTTCGGCAAGGGCCGCCACCTCACCTTCACCGTCTCGACCCAGGCGACACCGTATCAGCGCGTCCACATCCTCGGCGACAAGGCGCGGCTGGAGGTCGAGATTCCGTTCAATGCGCCGCAAGGCGGCGCCATGAAGCTCTATCTCGACAACGGCAGGCAGCTCGGCGACGCCTCGGCCAAGACGATCAAGCTGCCCAAGGCCGACCAGTACCAGCTCCAGGGCGAGCATTTTTCGCGCGTGGTGCGCGGCACCGAAAAGCTGGTCTTCGGCGTCGACGACGCCGTCAAGCAGGCCCGCGTGCTCGACGCCATCTTCCGCTCCGCCGAATCGGGGCATTGGGAGAAGCCGTAGGGACGCCGACCCGCGGGGGTTCCATCGACGGCCGGTTTGGCGGTACGTTGAGGAATTCCGGCAGGACACCTCAATGGCTGGCAGTAACGAGACGCGCACCCGCTCCGGCCTGCCGTGGCCGGAGGATTTCATCGATCTCGAGCCGCAGATCCGCGACCAATGGGGCGTCGACGGGGAGATCTATCTTGCCCGCAAGCTGAGCGGCGGCAAATCCGGCGCCTGGGTCTATGCCGCCGATCTCGACAGCCGCGACTTCGGCGGCCAGGCCATCTTGAAACTCGACCGCTACCCGGATCCCGCCACGCAACCGAACGAGGCCGAGCAGCACCGGCTGGCGGTGCAGGGAGCGCCGGAATATGCCGCCGATCATCTGCCGCGGCTGGTCAACACCTATCAACGCGGCCAGCGCGTGGCGATTCTGTCGACCATCGCCGGTCGCGGGCTGGAATACGCCGAACCGTGGTGGAAAGTCTCCTATGACAGGCAGTTGCAAAGCGCGCGCGACGTGTCGCGCGGGCTTCTGGAGGACTGGAACCGCGGCTACCGGCTTGCCGAGGGCCTGAAGACGCCTCAGGAGCTGCTGCGCGGTTGGCTGGACTATCGCCTCGATCCGGAGAGGGGGCGTATTCACGGCTTCCTCGCCAGCGAGCATGGGCTGACGCCCGAGCAGCCGACCTTCCTCGTCGACGGCACCTGGCTGCCGAACCCGCTGACCTTCGTCGAGGGGCTGGCGGCGCTCCCGGACCACCTGCAATTACGGGCGGCGACTGGCAATATCCACGGCGATCTGCACGGCTACAACATTCTGGTCGCGGCGCCGCCCGGCGACGATCTGCACTATTACGTGATCGATCTCGCCTTGTACGAGGCGGGCCAGTACCTCTTTTACGATCACGCCTATTTCGAGCTCACTTATCTCCTCCAATCGCGCGACCGATCGGACCCGACCAACTGGCTGGCGATCCTCGCCAGCATCGAGGAGAGCGGCCACGGCGGAACCGCGACGCAGGGCGACGATGTCGGCCTGGTTCAGCTCGTCGGCGCCGTCCGCCGCGAGGCCTTCGACTGGGTCGACCGCCACGAGGGCAATCGTCTTTCCTACATGGAAAGCCAGTACCTGCTGGCGCGGGTGGCGGTCGGGCTGTGTTTCGCCCACCGCAAAGTGTCCACCGAATCGCGCGACCTGGCGTTCCTCTATGCCGCGGAGCACCTGAAGGCCTTCCTGCGGCACAACGACGTCGACTGGCCGAAATACGGGCCGCCCTTCACGCTTGCCGCGCAATCGGCAACGGGTGCCCCGCTGTCGCCGCCAGTGGCGGCGCCGCGAACCGCGGCAAAGCCCGTGCCCGCCGAACCGGCGGGCAAAGCTGTCGCCGGCGAGCACCCGTCGCTCCCCAACAAGCCGGCGATCGCCGTCCTGCCCTTCGACAATCTCGGCGGCGATCCGGAGCAGGAATATTTCGCCGACGGGATCGCCGAGGACCTCATCACCGAACTGTCGCGCATCGACTGGCTAATGGTGATCTCCCAGCGGTCGATGGCCGGCTACCGGGGTGAGGCGGTCGACCCGCAGCGGGTCGCGGCCGAGCTCGGGGTCCACTACGTCGTCACCGGCAGCGTGCGCAAGGCGGGCGACACGGTGCGGGTGACCGCGCATCTCATCGACGCCGTCGACGGCGGCGAAATCTGGGCGGACCGTTTCGACCGCAAGCTGGCGGACGTCTTCGCCGCACAGGACGAGATCGCCGCGGCCATCGTCGGCAATATCGATTCGGCGGCCAAGATCACCGAGCGCGAAGAAGCACGGCGCAAGCGCGGTCCGCTCAATGCCTGGGAACTGTACCAGAAGGGCCTCTGGCACTTCTTCAAGACGACGCCAGAGGACGACAAGCAGGCGTCCGAGTGTATCAATCAGGCCATCCGCATGGCGCCGGACTTCGCCGATGCGGAAGCGCTGCTCTCCATCCTCAAGACGCGCGCCCTCGTCATGGGCACCTCGGCGGAGCCGGCAAAGGACGTGGCGGCGGCGCTCGAACACGCCGAAAAGGCGGTTGCCGCGGACAACCGCAGCGCCATGGCACACGTCGCCATGGGGCGCGCCCTCGCCTTCGGCGGGGACTTGGACGCCGCCCGCGCCGAGATCGAGCTCGCAATTCGGCTGAACCCAAGCTCGGCAGCCGGCTATCTGAGCCTTGCCGGCGTCCTTTACTGGAGCGGGCAGTCGGCCGAGGCGCTGACGAAGATTGAACAGGCCGTCCGGCTCAGCCCCAAGGATCCCCTCTTATTTGCGCTCAGGAGCCTTCAGGCGCTCTGCCATGCCGACCTCGGCATGCTCAGCGAAGCCGAGACTTTCGCCCGCGCGGTGGAACGCGCCGCGCCGAAGGCAGTCCTCGGCAAGATTGCGCGCGCCGTCATCCTCGTCCGCCAGCAGCGGACAGAGGAAGCCCGCGCCGTCGTAGCCGAGATACGTCGGCTTCGCCCGGGATACGGTTTTTCGGCGGTGGCGACCATGGTCGCCCGCATGGAGCCGACGCAACGCGACCGCTTTCTCGCCGACCTGCGCACCGCGGGGATGGAATAGGGCGAGGCGGCGGCCTGCCGCGTCCCATCGGTCGCGCTTGCCCGCCCCGCCGCGGAGGGACATTCTGGTGCCGGCAAGGTCGATACCGGCGACAGGAGTGTTGGCCGTGAGCGTCGAATTCCTGATCACGTCGCTGATCGTCATCGTCTCGCCCGGCACCGGCGTTCTCTACACGCTGGCGGCGGGCCTCTCGCGCGGATCGCGGGCGAGCGTCGTGGCGGCATTCGGCTGCACGCTCGGCATCGTCCCCCACATGGCGGCGGCGATCACCGGGCTGGCGGCGCTCCTCCACGCCAGCGCCGTCGCCTTCCAGACCTTCAAATATGTCGGCGTCGCCTACCTTCTCTATCTCGCCTGGAATACGCTGCGCGAACGCGGCGCCTTGAAGGTGGAGAAGGAGGTCGGTCGCCGTTCCGCCGTTCAGGTGATCGTCACGGCGATCCTGATCAACGTCCTCAATCCGAAGCTGTCGATCTTCTTCCTGGCCTTCCTGCCGCAGTTCGTCAGCGCCGGCGAGGCGCATCCGCTTTGGCGCATGCTGGCGCTGAGCGCCGTCTTCATGGCGATGACCTTCGTGGTCTTCGTCGGCTACGGCCTGTTCGCCGCCTCGGTGCGCGACCACGTGATCTCGCGACCGCGGGTGCTGACATGGATGCGGCGGACCTTCGCCGGCGCCTTCGTGGTGCTCGGCGCCAGGCTGGCGCTCGCCGGTCGGTGAGATGCCTCGCTCCGGCGGAGCGGCTCGGCGCTGCTAGCCTGCCGAGCTCCGCAAAGCCGGCGGCGTCGGCCGATCAGCCCGCGGACGTTCCCGGCGTCCCGCCCGCCGCCGGCGCGGCCGGAGGCGGTGTCGATGCGGCAGACGCGGCCGGCGGGGCCTTCGGCCGTCCGTCCTGGCGCACCTGCCAGGCGAGATAGCCGAGCGCGGCGCCTTCGGCGATCAGCTGGATGCCGAGGAGCACGCCGAGCAGCCAGATCGCGGTGACCGGCATGCTTGCCCACAGGATCAGCGCGATCAGGATGCCGAGCCCGCCCGAGCCGAGCACCCAGCCCCAGTTGGGGAAGGGGCGGATGGTGAGGGCGAAAATCACCTTGGCGATGCCCTCGACCATGAAGAAGACGATGAGCAGGAAGCTCAGCGTCAACAGGCCCTCGCTCGGATTGGAGAGAAAGAGAAGGCCGACGATGATCGACAGCACCACCGAGACGAGCTGCAGCCAGAAATGGGGGACGCTGCGCGCGCCGATGATGCTGATGCCCTGCACGATGCCGCTGATGATCAGCACCCAGCCGAGGAGCGCCACCACCGCCACCGACGAGATGACCGGGTAGAGGAGCGCCAGTACCCCGCCGACGATCATCAGCCCGCCCTGGACGAGGTACCACAGCGAATGGCGCCTGACCGTCTCGCGCATCGCCTGGCGCATGACCTCGGCGGCGGCTTCCAGCGACATCGACATGGCTCGTCTCCTCTCGTGGCTCCGAATGGCGCCGCCGAGCGTGACACGTTCCGGGCGTCGGCGGAAGCCAGCGGGATTCTTTCAACGGCGCCGGGAGGGTGATCGCCCGCGCCCTGCGGCGGCACTCGCCGAACGCATTTGCGCTATGTTGGCGGCGACCTCGATAGAATTGGTCTTCCAACCCATGGATTCCTACGACGTCATTGTGATCGGCACCGGCGGCGTCGGCAGCGCCGCCGCCTTCCACCTGGCGCGGCGTGGCGCGCGCGTGCTCGGCCTCGATCGATTCCCCGGCGGCCACGCCCACGGCAGTTCCCACGGCGAAACCCGGATCATCCGCAAGGCGTATTTCGAGCACGCCGACTACGTGCCGCTTCTGGAGCGCGCCTATGTCCTGTGGCGGGAACTGGAAGGCTTGAGCGGCGAGTCGCTATTTCGCCAGGTGGGCCTGGTCGAGGCCGGACCGCGCGACGGCCGCCTGATGCGCGGTGTCAAGGACACGGCGCGCCGCCACGGCTTGGCGATCGAGGATGTCGCTCGCGCCGATTTCGGCGCGCGGTTTCCATTTGGACTGGCGTCCGAGGAGGTCGCGGTCTTCGAGCAGGAGGCCGGCTTTCTCTTCGTCGAACGCGCGGTTCTCGCGCATCTGCGGCTGGCCGAGGCCAACGGCGCCACCATCGTCACCGGCGAGCCCGTCGTCTCGTGGCGGGCGACCGGCGACGGGGTTCTGGTCGATACCGCGACGACGCGCTATCGGGCCGGCAATCTGGTGATCGCCGCCGGGGCGTGGGCGGCAAGCCTGCTCGGCGAGCTGGCGATCCCGCTGACGGTTCGCCGCAAGCACCTGCACTGGTATGCCTCCGGCGATCCCCACTACGGCGCCGATCGCGGCTGCCCGTGTTTCTTCTACGAGACGCCGGCCGGTCTGTTCTACGGCTTCCCCGAGGTCGACGGAAACGGGGTCAAGGTCGCCGAACACACCGGCGGCGCCGAGATCGCCGATCCGCTGGCGGACAGCAAGGCGCCCGAACCGCGCGACCGCGCGCGCGTCGAAGCCTTCATCAAGGAGTATCTGCCCGGGGTGTCGCTGACGCCGGTGCGGCACGCGGTCTGCTACTACACCATGTCGCCCGACGAGCACTTCATCGTCGACCGCCATCCCGAGCACGGCAATGTCGCCTTTGTCGCCGGCCTGTCGGGGCACGGCTTCAAGTTCACCAGCGTTCTCGGGGAGATCCTGGCCGAGCTGACCCTCGACGGCGCCACCTCTCGGCCGATCGGCTTCCTCGGTCTGGGGCGCTTCGCGGACCGGTGAAGCGAAGGATGATCCGCACCTGGCGGCGTTACCGGGCAACGCCCTGATCCTCCGCCCGCTCGGCGTAGGAGCCGTCCGCCGTCATCATGACGAAGCGGGGCGAAGCAGGAAACGAGCTGTTGCCGTCGATTCGACACCACGCCCGCTCACTCTGCCCAACAGCGGGAGGAAAGCCGCCGCTACAAAAAAGCCGTCGCTGGTCCTCGACCGTCGGCGTGCGCCAGGGTCGGGAGTGCGGCTGCCTTCAGGATTCGATCATGATCACCAGAGATTCCGGCACCACGCCATCGTAGGCCATCGCATCGGCGGCCGCCTGGGTCTGCATCGCCTTCATCATGGCATCCATGTCGGGAACGTCCATCATCACGGCCACCCGCGTCGGGTCCTGCGGATCGACGAATGTCCGGATGTTGGTCACCCCGAGCGGTCCGAAAAGCTCTTTGCGCTTCGGCGACTTGAGCCAGTGGTCGGCGCCCTTGGTGATCTTGTGGTGTCCGATGATCGTTGGCATGGCGTTCTCCCTTTGGCGGCGCCGGCGGCCGAAATGACCGCACCAGATGCGGCGACCGACGTGTGCAAGCCAAGAAGCGCTGTTTTTTGTTGGTCTGTCAATTATCACCTTGAGGGCGTGGGAACGCGTTCGGGGTAGGCTCCACCGGCTGACCGGGAATCGCAGGAAGCCGTTCCCGGCCAATCCGCCGGACGGTCGGCCATGGCCGAGCGTTACGCGGCCTTCCTCGCCACGATGAACACGGCCTTGCCTTTGGCCGGCTGCCAGACGTGGTCGATCGCAAAGCCGGCGTCGGTCAGGCTTTTCTCCAGCTCCTTCGCGGTAAACACCCGGACCAGCGGCATCAGCCCAAGGGCGCGTCCGACCGGCGCGACGAACTTCAGATACCTCATGCTGTCGGCGAGGCACGCGGTGCTCGACACGAACACCCCGCCCGGTTTCAGCATGCGATAGACCTTGGCGATGACCGCTTCCTTGTCCTCGACGAGGTGCAGGATGCTGAGCCCGAGGACGGCATCGTAGGTTCCCTCCGCCGCGTCGAAGTCGTCGATGGCGGCCTGCTCGAAAGTGACGTTGGCGACACCGGCCGCCTCCGCCTTGGCGCGGGCGATGTCGAGCATCTTGTCCGACACGTCGATCGCCAGGATGTGCCGCACGTGCGGCGCGTGGCTGATCGCGGTCGACCCGGTGCCGCAGCCGAATTCCAGGACTTCCATGTCGGGGCGGAAATAGCCGCGGGTCAGCTCAAGCTTGGTCTGATACGACGCCTCGTCGGCGACCGGTTGCCTCGCATAGCGCGCGGCAATCCTGTCCCAGAATTTGGCAGATGGGGCCATCACCGTCTCCGCTTCTCCGCTAAGTTCGTCGCATGAAGGCGCGAGGCCCGCGTGTCAATGCTGGCCGGATCCTGCCACAAGCCGACATTCGGGGCAGCCAAGAGCCGATTTCACTGGGCCTCTCCACCCGTGCGTCTCAGGGCCGATACCGCAGCGCATCGACCATGAGGGCGAAAGCGGGTGTGGGCTGGCGGCGGCTCGGGTAATAGAGGTGGTAGCCTGAGAAGGGCGGACACCAGTCGTCGAGCACCCGGACAAGGCGTTGGCCGGCGATGTGCGCTTGCACCTGGTCCTCGGGCACGAACGCCAGGCCGAGTCCGGCCAGCGCCGCGTTCAGTCTCAGGGCGATGTTGTTAAAGACCAGTTGCCCTTCGACCCTCACCTTCAACTCGCGCCCGCGCTTCTCGAATTCCCATGCGTAGAGCCCCCCATACGTCGGCAGGCGGAGATTGATGCAGTCGTGAGCGGTCAGGTCCTGCGGTCTTTTCGGCTGCGGCCGTCTTGCAAAATACGAAGGCGCGCCGACCACCGCCATGCGCATGTCCGGGCCGATCCGCACGGCGATCATGTCCTTCGCCACCTGCTCGCCGAGTCGGACGCCGGCGTCGTAGCGCTCTCTGACGATGTCCCTCAGACCATAGTCGACGGTGACCTCCACCTTGACGTCGGGGTAGTCCGGCAAGAGTTTCGCCAAGGCGGGCCAGAGGATCGTCTCGGCGGCGTGCTCGCCTGCCGTGATGCGAATCACCCCGGCCGGCTTGTCGCGAAGTTCGCTCAGGGCGGCCAGCTCCGCTTCGATTTCGTCGAACCGGGGACCGATGGTCCGCAACAGGCGCTCGCCCGCCTCGGTTGGGGCGACGCTGCGCGTCGTGCGGGTCAATAGCCGGAGCCCCAGGCGCTCTTCGAGTCCACGGATGGTGTGGCTCAGTGCCGACTGCGACACGCCGAGCTGCGCAGCAGCCCTGGTGAAGCTCCGCTCTTTGGCCACAGCCAGGAAGGCATGGAGGTCATTGACGCTTTGGCGAGGCATTCATGAATCCAATTCATTATATCATGCCGATTATACCATCTAATCGCGCGCCACCGCGTCCCCTAAATTCCGCATCGACATCATTCAGTCACGCCGAGCAATCCGTCGAAAGGGAATGCGGCAATGGAGATCAAGCGAAGCGGCTCGCAGCCTTCCGGCAATGGACCGGCCGAATGGTTCACCGGAACCGTGCGTATTGACCCTTTGTTTCAGGCAAAGCCCCCCGCTCGCGCAGCCGGCAATGCCGTCACGTTCGAGCCGCACGCGCGTACCGCCTGGCATAGCCACCCGCTCGGTCAGGTGCTCATCGTCACGGCGGGCTCTGGCCGCGTTCAGCGCTGGGGCGGACCGGTCGACGAGGTTCGGCCAGGTGACGTGGTCTGGTTCGCACCGGGCGAGAAGCACTGGCACGGCGCGTCGCCGACCACCGCCATGACGCACATCGCCATTCAGGAGGGGCTCGACGGCAAAAGCGCCGACTGGATGGAGCACGTCAGCGACGAACAATACGAGGCCTGACCGTTCGGGGGTTCCGACTTCGAACCCAAAACAGGAGATACGACAAATGCAGAAGCGCACACTTGGAAACAGCGGCCTCGAGGTTTCGGCCATCGGCCTCGGCTGCATGGGAATGAGCCAGTCCTACGGACATCCGATGGCGAAGCAGGATGCCGTCGCATTGATCCGCAAGGCCGTCGAGAGCGGCGTCACGTTCTTCGACACGGCGGAGGTCTATGGCCCGTTCAAGAACGAGGAGGTGGTCGGCGAGGCGCTTGCTCCCTTGCGCGACCAGGTGGTGATCGCCACCAAGTTCGGGTTCGATCTCGATCCTGAGACGGGCAAGCAGAGCGGCCTCGACAGCCGGCCGGAGCACATCAAGCAGGTCGCCGACGCCTCGCTCAAGCGGCTGAAAACCGATCGCATCGACCTCTTCTATCAGCACCGCGTCGACCTTGATGTGCCGATCGAGGACGTCGCCGGGGCTGTGAAGGACCTGATCCGGGACGGCAAGGTCAAGTACTTCGGCCTCTCCGAGGCGAGCGCGCGGACCATCCGGCGGGCGCATGCCGTCCAGCCGGTCGCCGCGGTTCAGAGCGAATATTCCCTATGGTGGCGAGAGCCCGAGACGGAGGTCCTGCCGGCGCTCGAGGAGCTCGGGATCGGCTTCGTCCCCTTCAGCCCTCTCGGCAAGGGGTTCCTCACCGGTGCCATCGACGACAGCACCACATTCGTCAGCACCGACTTTCGCAACACCGTCCCCCGCTTCACGCCGGAGGCCCGCAAGGCGAACCAGGCGGTGGTGGAGCTCCTCGGCGCAATCGCCTCCCGGAAGCGCGCGACGTCCGCCCAGATCGCGCTTGCCTGGCTGCTTGCCCAGAAGCCGTGGATCGTTCCGATCCCCGGCACCACGAAGCTGCATCGCCTGGAAGAGAACATCAAAGCGGCCGTCGTCGAACTGACGTCCGACGACCTTCGCGAGATCGACGGCGCGGTATCGAAAATCACGGTGCAAGGCGCCCGGTACCCGGACCATATGCAGCGCCTCGTCGGTCGCTGAGTGACGCAATTGACGGGCAGATGATTGGCCTCGTCTCCCCCCAAGGGGACGGTTGCGAAATTCGAGGAAAGCTGTGTTGCGTGCTTCGAGGCGCGCGTTCCGCGCGCGCCTCAGCATGAGGATGTTTTCCCATACGAAACAATAACGTACCTCATCCTGAGGTGCTCGGGCGGAGCCCGAGCCTCGAAGGACGCAATGCCGATCAGCCGCTTTCCAAAGCCGTTTCGCAACGCTCCCCCAAGAGGAGGGAAGTCCCTTCCCTTGGCTTCGCGCGGTATCGCCGCCTGCCGGGATCCCGTCGCTACGAACAGATGGAGAGCCACCCACGCCAATCCCTCCCCGAACCGGGGAGGGTGGCTGCGGACGGCGAAGCCGGCTGCAGACGGGTGGGGTTCATTGTCGTCGGCGCCGCAGTGCAGGTGGGCGAGGACCCCACCCACCACCGCTTCGCGGTGGTCCCCCCTCCCCGTTCCGGGGAGGGATGTACGCGGTGAGGCCGGCGTCCTCTTTCCGCCGAAAGCGAAAGCTTCAGTCCTTCGCCCGCTCGGCGTACGCGCCGTCGGCGGTCATCACCACGATGCGGGTGCCCGGCGCGATGTGGGGCGGCACCATGGTCTTGACGCCGTTGGAGAGGAGCGCCGGCTTGTAGGACGAGGCGGCGGTCTGCCCCTTCATCGCCGGCTCGGTCTCGACCACCTCCAGCGTCACCCGCTGCGGCAGTTCGATCGCCACCGGCACGCCGTCGTAGAGGCTGAGGCGAACGGTCATGTTCTCCTGCAGATAGACCGACTGGTCGCCGACGATGTCCTTGGGCACCACCACCTGGTCGAAGGTCTCGCCGTTCATGAAGGTGAAGCCGTCGGCGTCCTCGAAGAGATACTGGAAGTCCTGGTCCTCGATGAAAGCGCGCTCGACCTGCTCGGTGGTCTTGTAGCGCTGGGACACCTTGGTGCCGTCGGAAATCCGCCGCATGTCGATCTGGGTGGTCGGCGTTCCCTTGCCGGGATGGAAGTTCTCGGCGGTGAGGACGACATAGAGTTGCCCGTCGACCTCGACGACGTTGCCCTTGCGGACCTGGCTGGCGATGACTTTCAAGACGAATCTTCCTCGGGTTTTGCGGGGCCGGCGGCGACCCCCTTCCAATCGGCGCGCAATTTAGCGAGTTTGCCGCCGACCGCCAGCGCTTTCCGTCCGCCCGTCCCGCCAACCGGCTTTCCGCATGACCACGCCGACCCCCTTCTGGTCAAGAGACCGCCACCAGGACCGCCGGCCGTTCCTGCTCCGGCGGAACCGGATTACCGCGGCGCTTAGGCGATGGTTCGAGGCCGAGGGCTTCGTCGCGGTCGAGCCGGCGGCGCTCCAGGTCTCGCCCGGCAACGAGGCACACCTCCACGCCTTCGCCACCGAGTTGATCGCGCCCGACGGCAAACGCCTGCCGCGCTACCTCCACACCTCGCCGGAATTCGCAGCCAAGAAGCTGCTCGCCGCCGGCGAGGAGAAGATCGTCGCCTTCTCCCGCGTCTTCAGGAACCGCGAACGGGGCGCCCTGCACGCGCCGGAGTTCACCATGGTCGAATGGTACCGGGCCGGCGCCCCCTACGCGGCGGTGATCGACGACAGTCTTGCCGTGGTGGCCGAAGCGGCGCGTGCCGCCGGCAGCGACGCGCTGACCTTTCGCGGCCACGCCGCCGATCCGTTCGCCGCGGCGGAGCGGCTAAGCGTCGCCGACGCGTTCGCCCGCTTAGCCGGCATCGACCTCCTGGCGACGATCGGCGACCGCGACGCGCTCGCCGCGGCGGCGGTGGCCAGAAGCATCCGAGTCGCGGATGACGATTCCTGGTCGGACATCTTCAGCCGGGTGCTGGTCGAAACGGTCGAGCCCCGTCTCGGCCTGGGACGCCCGTCCGTGCTTCATTCCTACCCCGTCTCGGAGGCCGCCCTTGCCCGCCCGAACCCGTCCGACCACCGTCTGGCGGAGCGATTCGAGCTTTATGCGTGCGGGGTAGAGCTTGCCAACGGCTTCGGCGAGCTGACCGACGCGGCCGAGCAGCGACGCCGTTTCGTCGCCGAAATGGACGAGAAAGCGCGTGTCTATTCAGAGCGGTATCCGGTCGACGAGGATTTCCTCGCCGCGCTCGGATCGATGCCGGCGGCATCGGGCGTCGCCCTCGGCCTCGACCGGCTGGCGATGCTGGCGACCGGCGCGCCGCATATCGATATAGTTCAATGGAATCCGGTAGATACGGGCGAGGACACGGCATGAACGACCTGTCGAAAACACTGGCCGCGCCGCCGGCGAGGCGCACCCTCCACCATCCGGCCGAACTGGTCGAAGCGGGGCTCGTCCCGCCCGAGCGCCTCGCCGCTTTGGAGGAGGTCGCCGCCCGCTACGCCGTTGCGATCGCGCCGGAAATGGCCGAGCTCGTCGACGCCGCGGACGCCGCCGATCCCATCGCCCGGCAGTTCGTTCCGGACCCGGCGGAGCTTCATACCGCGCCCGATGAGCGCGCCGACCCGATCGGCGACGCGACCCATCAGGTGGCCGACGGCCTGATCCATCGCTACCCGGACCGCGTGCTCCTCAAGCTCGTCAATGTCTGCGCGGTCTACTGCCGCTTCTGCTTCCGTCGCGAGACGATCGGCCCGGAAGCGCCGCATCTCACCGCCGAGGCGCTGGAGCGGGCGCTGGCTTATGTGCAATCCCGGCCCGAAATCTGGGAGGTGATCGTTTCCGGCGGCGACCCGTTGGTCGCCTCGCCGCGGCGGCTGGCGGCGCTCACCGCGCGGCTTGCTGCGATCGGCCATGTGAAGATCGTGCGGTTCCATACCCGCGTCCCGATGGTGGCGCCGGAGCGGGTCACGGACGAGCTTGTCCGCGCCCTGACGGCACCGGCGGTGACGACCTGGGTGGCGATCCACGCCAACCATCCGCGGGAATTCACACCGGCCGCCAAGGCCGCCGTCGCCCGCCTCGCCGATGCGGGTATCCCGCTGGTGAGCCAGACGGTGCTGCTTGCCGGGGTGAACGACGCCGCGGAGACGTTTGCGGAGCTGATGCGCGCCTTCGTCGAGAATCGGGTGAAGCCCTACTACCTCCACCATGGCGACCTCGCACCGGGCACCGGCCATTTCCGCGCCACGGTCGCGGAAGGGCAGGCCCTGATGCGGGCCTTGCGCGGCCGGGTCTCGGGCCTCTGCCAGCCGACCTACGTGCTCGATATTCCAGGCGGCCACGGCAAGGTGCCGATCGGCCCCAACTATGCCGCCGAGGACTGCGGTTCACTAACGGTGGAGGATTATCAGGGCGCCCGTCACGCCTATCGATCGGGCTGAACCGGGGGGCGGGATGCCGACGGCGCGTCGGACCTCACCGCCGCGGGCGACGATCTCGGCCAGGTCGCCGCGACAATATCGGCGTCCGCCATGTGGGGCCGGCCGGTAGCCGCCGGCACCGCCTGACGACGGCCGCCCGCCAGCGGACGGAGCAGGATGTCCAGCCGGGGCCGGCGCATCTGGGATTCTCCCGGCTTGGCACGGATCAAAGCGGATGGTCCGCGGGGTTGATGCCGCATGTCTCCAGGAACTTTCTGATCTGCTGCACTTCCTCGACGGGAAGGCTCTTCTGGGCGTGGTGGACCGCAACGCTATGCCCGCTAAGCTTCACGCTGATCCTTGCACCCCTCCGATTGTCGATCTCGGCGCCGAGGTCGGTGAGAAGATGCTCGACATCCTTGAAGCCGATATTGGCGCTGACCGGATGCGCGAAGAGAGCGTGCAGAACCTTGCGATGATGGTGATTCATGGTTGTTCCTGACCGGCCTCGACGGGAAACAATCTGACGGTTGGCGCGTTCCGCCGCCTTGAGCGATATCAAGTTAGCCATCGCTCTCTTGATGACGGCACCGGAGGGACCGGTTCCGCGTTTGGCGGCGTTCGGGACGGAGGAACCGTCGGCTTATGCGCCGCGCCGGCTCGCCTCGTAGAAGACATGGTGGCCGATGATGTCCACCCGTCTCATGTCGCTCGCCCAGAGCGGAAGCACCGACGTCGAGTGATAGTTGGTGGCGTTGCCGACTTCCGCCAGCCGCGCGCTGCTACCGCCGAGAAGCACCTGCCGCGCGACCGCCACGGCGCGGCCCCACGCCGTCCGGTCCGCGACACGGTCGCTGATGCCGTCGCAGGCGAACGAGAACTGGCAGCCATGCAGCTTGTCGTCGTCCTGGTAGACGACGCCGCAGATGCTGTTCGGATAGGCTTTGCTTCTGAGGCGGTTGACCACCACCTGGGCGACGGCGATCTGTCCCTCGCGGCTCTCGCCGCGTGCCTCGAAATAGATGGCATCCGCCAGGCACTTCAGTTCGCCGGGCGAGCCGGCGAGGAGGGCCAGCGGGTCGCCGGTCAGCCCGTCACCGGAAAGCCCTCCGCGCAGGATGAGCTTGACGCCGGGGGGATCGGCAATGAGCGCGTCGAACGGCGCCGCCGGCTGATCCGGGTCCGCCGAGGCGAAGTAGACGATGGGAGCGGCGTCCGGCTTGGGCGGAGCGGCGGCTTGCTGGACGCTCCACAGCCGGTCGAAGGTCGGACGGTTCGAGAAGACGCCGATGTCGGCTTTCATGGCACGGGTCACGCCCTGGCCAAGGCCGAATCTCCCGACAATTGTTGCGGTGCGGTCGAGGTGCTGATCCTGGCTTGGTGCGAAGGCGAGGAGAACCGGCGCCAGAAGGAGGACGAGGAGGACGGTCGGGCGCTGAGCACGCGGCCTACTTCGACCCATTCCCCCGACCCCCCGGAAGTTAAAACAAACCGCCGGCACGGCCGGCAATACCCTCGAATCGCGAGTTAGATTAAGAAATCAGGCGACAATACGGCACGACCCGCGAACCAGCCCATAGAAGCCGGAAATTCGGCGTTTGAAAGGGCTTTCCGGTCGATTTTCGTCCGCCGACCCGGCCCGGCGGGCGGGCCTACAACCGCGAGTAGATATGGGTTTTCCGCTTCAGCCGCGGCCCACAAGCGGCATGGTCGTCGCCATGACGGTGATGGTGAGGACATTGGCATCGAGCGGGAGGCTCGCCATATAGGCGACCGCCTCGCCGACGTGCTTGACGTCCATGCGCGGCTCGACGGCGCGACTGCCGTCGGCCTGCAAGACGCCGGCAGTCATCTTCTGGGTCATGTCGGTGGCGGCATTGCCGATGTCGATCTGGCCGCAGGCGATGCCGTAGAGCCGCCCCTCGAGCGCCACCGACTTGGTGATGCCCGAGACGCCGTGCTTGGCGGCGTTATAGGCGATGGCATGCGGCCGCGGGGTGTGGGCCGAGATCGAGCCGTTATTGATGATCCGCCCGCCTTGCGGGTGCTGCTCCTTCATCAGCCGGAACGCGGCCTGGGCGCAGAGAAACACGCCGGTGAGGTTGGCGGCGATGACAGCCTGCCACTCATCGAAGGGCAGGTCTTCCAGCGGCATCGCCGGAGCGTTGATGCCGGCATTGTTGAAGATCACGTCGAGCCGGCCGAACGTCTCCTTGGTCTTGGCAAAGAGCGCATCGACCGAAGCGGGATCGGACACATCGGTCGGCACGGCGATCGCCTCGCCGCCGCCGGCGACGACCTCGGCGGCGACCGCCGCCAGCGGCTCCCGCCGCCGACCGGCGAGCACGCAGGCATAGCCGTCGCGGGCGAGGGCGAGAACGGCGGTCTTGCCGATGCCGGTGCCGGCGCCGGTCACCATGGCGACCTTCCTCTTGTCGGGCATGCTCGATCTCCCCGTGGCTGAGCGGTGTTTGACGATGATCACATGAAACGGACGCAGACGGGGGTTCCCGCCTCGACGACATTGCCGGTCGCCGTCAGCTTGCCGGTCGCCTGATCGATCCGGAACATGACGACGCTATTGCTGTCCTGATTGGCCACGGCAAGCAAATCGCCGGTCGGGCCGATCTCGAAATTCCGCGGCGTCTCGCCTCGGGTGCTTTCATGGCCGACCAGCGTCAACGTGCCTTCCGCATGATCGACGGCGTAGATGACGATGCTGTTGTGCCCGCGATTGGAGCCGTAGAGGAACCTGCCCGACGGAGCGATCTGCACCTCGGCGCAGTTGCTGTCGCCGGTGAAGCCCTCCGGCAGGGTCGACACCGTCTGCAACGCGGTCAGGCTGCCGGTGTCGGCCGCATAGCGATAGGCGGTCATCGTCGAGTTGAGCTCGCTGGTCAGATAGGCGAACCGGCCGTCGGGATGGATGGCCATCTGGCGCGGGCCGGCCCCGGGCTTCACGGCGACGAAGGGCTGCGCCGGGTTGGGGGTGAGCTTCCCGGTCACCGCGTCGAAGGCGTAGATCATCACCTTGTCCATGCCGAGGTCGGCGACAAAGAGATAGCGGTTGGCGGCGTCGAAGGTAACCGCGTGGGCGTGCGGCCCGGCCTGCCGCTTCGGATCGACGCTGGATCCTTGGTGCTGGATGACCTGGCTCGCTTCTTCGAGCGACCCGTCTTCCTTGATCGGCAGGACGCAGACGCTGCCGCTGGCGAAATTGGCGACGAGCAGGAACCTGCCCGTCGCATCGACGACGAGATGGCAGGGATCGGTGCCGTGGCTCGCCTTCATGTTGAGGAAGGTGAGCACGCCGGTGTCCCGATCGATGGCGAAGGCGCTGACCGCGCCGCTGGCCTTCCCCTCGAACTCCTTGAACTCGTTGACGCAATAAAGGAAACGTCGCCGGGGATCGAAGGCGAGATATGACGCGTTGCGGACACCTTCGGTGATCCCGGCGAGCTCAAGAGCACCGGCCTCCGTATCGAGGCTGAAGCGATAGATGCCCTTGCCCCGCCCCGGCACGACCTGCCCGGTGCCGAACAGGATCGGCTCGGAATAGGTTCCGACATAGACCAGGTCGTGCTTTGCCATCCATGCGCTCCTTGCTCGGGGAGGGCTCACTCCTCGACGGCGATGCCCAGCTCCTTGCAGATGGTCTTCAAGTAGTTCATCCCGGCGACCGTTTCGGCGACGAACTCGTCGGTCGCGGTGACGTTGCGGAAGACACCGGGCGCGTTCGAACGCGGTCCGCGCGACACGCCGGGAACATCCTCCAGCTCGATCGAGATGACACCGTCATAGCCGACGTCCTTGAGGGCCTGGAACATCGCCCTCCAGTCGATCTTGCCCATGCCCGGACGCCAGTGGACATTGGTGACGCCGTCATTGTCCGAGACGTGGCAATGCAGAATATGGCTGCCGAGCCGGTACACGGTGATGTTGGGGAAGTCGCCGCACGGGAAAGTGTGGCTCGGATCGAAATTGATGCCCATCGCCGGCGAGCCGACGTGCTCGAGCAGGCGGAGCGCACCGTCATGGTTGGCGAGATAGCGGCCGGGATGCGGTTCGACGGTCATCTTCACGCCGGCCGCCTCGCACGCCGCGGCGCATAGCTTGAGCGAGGCCACATAATCCTGGAAGTTCCGATCCCAATCGACGCCGCGCGGCACGTCCTTCGTCGCGTAGGTCTGCACGAGTGGCTTGGTGGTAATGCGCGGGATCTCGACGGCGTCCCGCATGGCGAAGGGATGGGAGGCCACCATGTTGATGAGGCGCGAGCCGAGTGCGGCGCCGACGTCGACGGTCCGCTTCCAGTGCTCGACCGCCGCATCGCGCTTGGCCGCGTCGTCGCTCGACAGGTCATGCGGCGTCGACACGAACTGCGACAGCAAAAGGCCTTCGCCGTCGAGGACGCCCCTCAGCATCTTGATGGTGTCGGGCGTGTAGTAGTCGTCGAGAAACTCCCGGTTCCAGGCAATCAGCTCGATCGCCTTGAAGCCGAGGCCGGCGACGCGGCGAATGGCGTCCTCGTAAGGCGGCTCCCATTGGAAGGGCCAGGACGATGCTCCGAATTTCATGTTGATCCGTTTCCTTAAGAAGGGCGGGGCGCTGGAAGTGGGATTAAGCCGGTCTAATCGGCAAGCTCCCGCTTCTCCGCCACGGTGGTGTCGGCGTTGAGCCGGTAAAGGATGGGCAGGCCGGTCGGCAGCTCGAGCTTCACTACCTCGTCCGGCGTCAGCCCGTCGAGCGCCATGATCAGCGCCCGCAGCGAATTGCCGTGGGCGGAAACCAGCACCCCCTCGCTCCGCATGACATGCGGCTGGATGGTGTGGAGGTAATACGGCCAGACCCGTGCGCCGGTATCACGGAGCGATTCGCCGCCGGGAGGCGCCGTGGCATAGGAGCGCCGCCAGACGTGGACCTGCTCCTCGCCCCATTTCTTTCGCGCGTCGTCCTTGTTGAGGCCGGACAGGTCGCCGTAGTCGCGCTCGTTCAGCGCCTGGTCTCGGCTCTCCGGCAGGCCGGTCTGCCCGAGTTCGTCGAGCATCAGGTCGAGGGTACGCTGGGCGCGGGTCAGCACCGAGGTGAAGGTGACGCCGAATTTGAGGCCCTCCGCCTTCAGCCGCTTGCCGGCGGCCTGCGCCTCTTCAACGCCGAGTTCGCTGAGGCCGACGTCGCGCCAGCCGGTGAACAGATTCTTGAGGTTCCATTCGCTCTGTCCGTGGCGGACGAGCACCATCATGCGGTCGGTCATGTCGATCCCCGGTCAGGAGGGCGTGATCCGGCGGCCGGTCAAGCGCGCGAACCGCGTCGTGCCGCCAGTCTGGTCCACGCCCAGATTAACAGGAGAATCAGGACGATCACCATGGCGAGCGCGCTGAATGCGCCCTTGAGCTCGGTCCAGCGGTCTGCCGTCGCGACGATATCGGGGGGTGAGAGCGTCGGCGCCGAGCCCGAGCATCGCGGCAACCGCGTGGTTCTCCAGATAGTCGAACACGGCGCTGGGGATTGCGGCGAGGGCAAGGACCCAGCGCCAGGCACCCCAGCCGGCGGGGACCAGGAGATAGATGGCGAAAAACAACGTCGCGCTAAGCAGCGCCGGGTAGAACAGGTCGAGCCGCTCCTGGACGTCGAGGTAGAACGCCTTGCCGTCGGGAGACAGCGCCGCGACGAACGCTTTCGCTTCCTCCAACGAATATCCGTGGGGCCGGATGTCGAACGGCGCCAGGCCTCCCGCCGCCTTGGAGACCTCGGGCAGCGACCAGGCGATCATCACGATATAGAGGGCAGCGGTTATGGCGAAGAGAATCCAGAAGGCGACGGTTCGACGGGCCATATCGCTGCGTTCCGACTGTCCTTCCGGCTATGGCTTCTTGAGCAGCTTGTCGAGGATGGCCGCCATTGCCGCGCTGCTTTCCGCATCCATCGTGGGATTGAGGAGATTGTCGCGATCCTCCGTGCTGAGCCGGCTCTCCTCGGTGGTCAGTGCGTCTCCCAACCTTTCGTCGTCGAAGCCCGCGCAACGGACGAACCGGAAATCGTCCCCCGGCTCGGGCGCGCCGCCGGCAATCCACGCGCGGGCATCTTCGGTCTTATCGAAGAACGCCACTTCGATCGCCTCCGGCATGATCGAGCGGATGACGTCGATATAGACCGCGCCGATCTCGGTGGGTTCGGAACTGAAGGTCATCCGGCACGCCTCGATCTTGCCGCCGTCGAGGAGCGTGCAGAACCCACGGCCGTACTGCACGTAGCGAACGGTGCCGTCGCTTCGGTAGCGCTCGGCGTCGAGGTGGTAGTTGACGAAGGAACCGTCCTTGTCCTGACGGAAGAAGCCGTTGGCGCAGGTAAGCTGCGCATCGGCCGCCGGCTCGTCGAGCGCGCTGTTGGTGAAGAAGCCGCTATAGGGATAGTCGGCGGCAAGGGCCGGCCCTACCGCGGCGAGACTGAAGAGGAGCATTCCCGGCAAGATGGCGGTCTGGATCATGGTGTGGCCTCAAAGCCCGAGGACGTCGGCCATCGCATAGCGGCCGGGTTTCTTTTCGCGGCCCCACAGCGCCGCCTTGACCGCGCCGCGGGCAAAGATGGCCCGGTCGCCGGCCTTGTGGGTCAATTCGATCACCTCTCCTTCGCCGGCGAGAATGACCGAGTGCTCGCCGACCACCGAGCCGCCGCGCAGCGTCGCGAAGCCGATATCGCCGCGCCGCCGTTCGCCGGTGTGGCCGTCGCGGACCTTGACCCAGTGCTCTTCGAGATCGATGCCGCGCCCTTCCGCCGCCGCCTTGCCGAGGAGAAGCGCCGTCCCCGACGGCGCGTCGACCTTGTGGCGATGGTGCATCTCGAGAACCTCGATGTCGAAATCGGCGTCGAGCGCCTTCGCCGCCTGACGGACGAGGGCGGCGAGCAGATTGACCCCGAGGCTCATATTGCCCGATTTGATCACCGGCGCGTGGCGGGCGGCGGCGGCGATCTTCGCGTCGTCCTCGACCGACAGCCCGGTGGTGCCGATGACGTGAACGATGCGGGCCTGGGCGGCGATCTCGGAAAAAGCGACGGTCGCCGCCGGGATGGTGAAGTCGAGCACGCCGTCGGCCTTGGCGAAAAGCGGCAGCGGATCGTCGGCGATCGCGATGCCGATCGGTCCGAGGCCGGCCAGTTCACCCGCATCCCGGCCGATCTCGGCAGCGCCCTCGCGCTCGACCGCGCCGGCCAGCACCACGCCGGGCGTCTCGGCGACGACCCGGATCAGCGTCCGTCCCATCCGCCCGGCAGCGCCGACCACCACCAGCCTCATGTCGTCCATGGACGAGGTTCCTCCGGGACGGATCAGCCGCCCGCCGGCTGCTGCCCGTCATAGCCTTCGATGACGATCAGGTCGACCGCGGCCGAAGCGCCGCGTTCGGCGATGGCGTGCTGGTATTCGGGCGAGCGATAACAGGCGAGCGCCGTCTCATGATCCTTGAACTCGATGACGACGTTGCGCTCCCGGGCCGAGCCGCTCATGGTTTCCGAGCGGCCGCCGCGGACGAGAAAGCGGCCCTGGTATTTCTTGAAGGCGGCGGCATTGGCGGCGAGATACTTCTTGTAGGTCTCCGGGTCGTGAACATCGACACGGACGATCCAATAGCCCTTGCTCATGCTGCCCCCAACGCGGTCGTGGCCATTTCGATCTCGTCGACGATGGCTTCCGCCGCGCCCTTTGGATCGGCGGCGGCGGTGATCGGCCGGCCGACGACCAGGTAGTCGGCGCCGGCGCGGATCGCCGCCTCCGGCGTGGCAAGGCGCTTCTGGTCGCCGGCGCTCGCACCGGCGGGACGGACTCCGGGCGTGACGATCGCCATGTCCGGGCCGACGATACGGCGGACGGCGGCAGCCTCCGCCGGCGAAACAACCAGGCCGTCCATGCCGGCCCGCTGCGCGGCGCGGGCGCGCGCCGCGACGAGGTCGGAGGTCGTGGCGGTATAGCCGGCCTCGACCACGTCGGCGTCGTCCATCGAGGTCAGCACCGTCACGGCGAGAAGCTTCAGCCCGGCGTTGCCCCGTGCCGCGACCGCAGCGCGCATCGCATTCGGGTAGGCGTGGACGGTGAGGAAGGTCATGCCGAGCGGCAGGATGCTCTTCACCGCCCCGGCGACGGTGTTGTCGATGTCGAGAAGCTTGGCGTCGAGGAACACCTTCTTGCCGGCCACCGCGAGGTTGTGCGCGAAGGCCAGGCCGCCGCCGGCAAAGATGAGTTGCAGTCCGACCTTGTAGAAGCCGACGCTGCCGTCGAGGCGCACCACGATGTCCTCGGCGGCGCCGGCCTCCGGCAGGTCGAGCGCGACGATCAGGCGATCCTTGGAGGGAATCGGCAGCATGGGCGAACTGTCGTCGGCGGAAGGGATGCGGTCAAGGGCCGTAGTCCGTTCATTTCACCGCCGTACGCGGTCCCGCGATCAATCTCGGCGACATCCGGCCAAGGGTCGCCCCGGCCGATGTCAGGGGGAAGTCTTCCCTTTTTCCCGCGCCATCGCCGCCTCGTATTCGGCCCGCGAGGCCTCGTTCGGCGGGTAGAGCCCGATGATCGAACGGCCGGCAGCGACCTGCGCTTCGACATAGGTCTCGAACGCGGTCATCTCGACCGCCTCGGCGGCGATCTCGGCGACCATCTCCTTGGGGATCACCACCACCCCTTCGGCATCGCCGACCACCCAGTCGCCGGGATAGACCGGCACCCCGCCGCAGCCGACCGGCACGTCGATGTCGACCGCGTGGTGACGGGTGAGATTGGTGGGCGCCGAGGGTCCCAGACAAAAGGCGGGAAAGCCAAGCGCCGCGATGTCGGGGCTGTCACGCAAGCCGCCGTCGGTGACAAGGCCGGCGGCACCCCGCACCATCATCCGCCTGACCAGAATACCGCCGGCCGAGCCGGCGCGGTCGTCGCCGCGCGAGTCGATGACCATCACCGAACCGGCCGGGATTGTCTCGACGGCATGACGCTGGGGGTGGCGGGGATCCTGAAAAACGGCGAGCGTGTCGAGATCCTCGCGCGCCGGGATGTAGCGGAGCGTGAAGGCCGGGCCGGCCATCCTGCAAGACTGAGGGTTGAGCGGCCGGGCACCCTGGACATAGGTATTGCGGAGACCCCGCTTGAAGAGCGCGGTGGTCAGCGTCGCGGTGCTGACCGCGAGAAGCTTCGCGCGGGTCTCGTGCTGTTCGTCTGCCATCAGTGCCTCAACCGTTTGTCGCGCCGCCGGGTGTCGCCATCGGCAAGGCCGAACCCGGCGTTGCCTGCTTCGGGCGGCTGAGGCGCGGCGCGTCGAAAAGCTCCGGCCGCTCGACCAGGAGGGTTTCCAGATAGCGAACCGAACCCGAAGTGTGCTCCCGCACATGCGCCTCCGTTGCCGCCCGGTCGCCGGCCTCGATCGCGTCGAGGATGGCGACATGCTGCGCGGCCACCTCGCCGATCTTGCCCGGTTCCGGCACGTGCAGGAAGCGAATCCGGTCGAGATGCGCCTTTTTCACGTGGATAGCGCTCCACAGCCGGCCCATTCCGGCCCGATCGAACAGCCAGGCGTGCATCTGATCGTCGAGGACGGTGAAGCGGGCGAAATCGCCGGTCGCCGCGACCGTGTTCTGCTGCACCACGAGATCGCGCGCCGGAGACATGTCGCGGTCGCGCATGGCGCAAAGACGCAAGGCAATGGCGACCTCGAGGTGCTCGCGCATGAATTGTGCCTGCCTGACCTCGTCCGGATCGATCGCCGCGATGAAGGTGCCGAATTGCGGAGCAACCGTGACCAGGCCGTGGTCGGCGAGCCGCAAGATCGCTTCGCGCACGGGGGTCCGGCTGACCTTGAACAGGTCGGCGGTCGCCTTTTCGGAGAGCGCCTGACCCGGCCGGAGCTCCAGCCGGACCACCATCCGCCGCAATTCGTCGTAGATCTGATCGGCGATGGACCGGCGTCGGTCAAGATTCATCAATCAACTCCGTCACTTGGCTGAATTGCTCTGAACCGGACGGCTTCTGGCCACCGACTCCTGTTGACAAGAGGCTCGGGAATAGCGCTACCATACTAGTGCGTTAGAAAGCAAAGGACACGGGACCACCGTGTGCAAGACCTGGTTTCGATCGATCACGATTTCCAAGAGGGAGGGACCCGATGAAGCTGAGAGCGACGCTGATCGCCGCGGCAGCGGCGGTAAGCCTGGCAGCCGTCTCAAACAGCAGCCTTGCGGCTGAATATACACTTCGCCTTGGCCATGTTCTGGCGCCAACCGACCCGCTGAGCATCGCCGCCGAAGGCATGAAGAAGGCCATCGAGGAGCGCACCAACGGCGCCGTCGAGGTCCAGATCTTCACCAACTCGCAGCTCGGCGACACCCAGGACATGGTCGACCAGGCACAGGCCGGCGCCAATGTCGGCACCTTCGGCGATGCTTCGCGTTTCGGCCAGTTCGTGCCGGAGTTCAACGTGCTGGCGGCGCCCTATGCCTTTACCAGCGTCGACGAGCTCGACAAGTTCGTCAACGGCCCGACCTTCGCCAAGTGGAACGACGAGCTGGCCCAGAAGACCGGCCTCACCATCCTGTCGTTCGACTGGTATCAGGGCGCCCGCGATTTTCTGACCAAGAAGCCGATCTCCAAGCCGGCCGATCTCGCCGGCGTGCGCATCCGCACCATCGGCCAGCCGTTGTGGATCGACACCATCAAGGCAATGGGCGCCGTGCCCACCCCGCTCGCCTGGGCGGAGGTCTATCCCTCGATCCAGACCGGGGTGATCGACGGGGCCGAGGCGCAGCCTTCCGCCATCTGGGGCGCCAAGCTCTACGAGGTGGTGAGCGACATCACCGTCACCGAGCACATCTATCTGATGAGCGGCCTGGTGGTCAGCGACCAGTGGTTCAAGTCGTTGCCCGAGGAATACCAGAAGATCGTCAAGGAAGAGGCGGTGCGCTGGGGCAAGGAAGCACTCAAGGCGAATGTCGAGGGCGCCGACAAGATCTTCGCCGACATCGAAGCGACCGGCGTCAAGGTCGCCCACATCGACACCACGCCGTTCCGGGAGGCCGTCAAGCCGGTCTACGACGAGCTCGGCCTCACCGATTTGATCGGCGAGGTCCGCAAAGAGGTCATGAACTGACCTCTCTCACGACTGTCCCGCCGTCGCCGTGACGGCGGGAGCCCTTCTTTCGTCGCCCGTGCCACCCCCTGTCATCGGGCTTTCGCTTCGCGCATCATCGCACCTGCCGGCTGTCACGGGATCCGGGCTTGCCATGATCCATCGCGCCCTGAACGTGCTGCGCCTGATCGAACGCGCAATGGCCGCCGCGCTTCTCGTGGTGCTGGTCGCGATCGTCTTCGCCGGCGCGGCCGGGCGTTACACCGGCCACCCGGTCATCTGGTCGGACGAGGTGGCTCAGGCGCTCTTCGTCTGGGTGTCGATGCTCGCCGCCGATCTGACGCTGCAACGCCACGGCCATTTCAGCATCGATATTCTCGCCAATCTGTTGCCGCCGCGGGCCCGCTTCGTCCTCGACATCATCGTGCTTCTCCTTCTCGGCGGGCTGCTTGCGCTCCTCATCCTCAACGGCTTCCGCTTCGCCGACATGACCGCCGGGCGGCCGATGCCGATGCTCGGCCTGCCGTCGTCGGTGGCGACCGCGGCGCTGCCGGTCGGCTTCGCGCTGATGATGATCACGTTGATCGAGCAATTCGTGCGGCGCGTCCGCCATCGCGACGAGCCGCCACCGCACGCGGCGCGCGAGGTCATGTGATGCTGACCACGGTCGCCATCCTCTTCTTCGTATTCCTGTTCATCAACGTGCCGGTCGCCTTCGCGCTGGCGCTGGCGACGATCCCGGTGTTCCTTCTCACCGACTACATGCCGATGACGGTCGCCGTCCAGCGCATGTACGGCGCCACGCTTTCCTTCCCGCTTCTGGCGGTGCCGTTCTTCATTCTGGCCGGCAACCTGATGAACACCAGCGGCATCACCGAGCGCCTTTTGCGCTTCGCCCGGCTGTTGACCGGCTGGATGGTCGGCGGCCTCGCCCAGGTGTCGATCGTGCTCTCCGCTTTGATGGGCGGCATCTCCGGCGCCGCCGTCGCCGACGCGGCGATGGAAGCGCGCATCCTCGGCCCGACCATGACCGAGCGCGGCTACGACAAGGGTTTCAGCGCCTCGGTGATCGCGTTTTCGTCGATCATCACCGCGACCATCCCGCCGAGCATCGGCCTCATCCTGTTCGGCTTCATCAGCGACGTGTCGATCGGCCGCCTGCTCCTCGGCGGCGTGATACCGGGACTGCTGATGACGGCGACGCTGATGACCGTCACCGCCATCATCGCCCGGCGCCGCGGCTACAAGCCCGAACTCGCCGAACGACCGAGCCTGCGCCAGCTCGGCGCCAGCTTCCGCGAATGCTTCTGGGCGCTGATCTTTCCGATCTTCCTGCTCGTCGGCTTCCGCTTCGGCTTCTTCACCGCGACCGAGGCCGGCGCGGTGGTGGTGGTCTATGCGCTGATCGTCGGCGCCGTCATCTACCGGGAAATGGGCGTCCGCGACTTGATCGAGGCGCTCAACCACTCGGTGATCGACATCGGCATGGTGATGCTGATCATCATCATGGCGGCGGTGCTCGGCCACGCCGTCACCATCGAACACGCGCCCGCCGCCATCACCGGCTTTCTCACCGAGTTCGCCGGCCATCCCTACCTCACCCTGCTAGCGGTGCTCCTCATCCTGTTCGTCGCCGGGATGGTGATGGAGGCGACGGTCAACGTGCTCCTGCTGACGCCTCTCCTCCTGCCGGCGCTGGTCGCCCAGGGCTTCGACCCGGTCCATGTCGGCGTGGTGATGATCATCATCATCACCTCGGGCGGCAACACGCCGCCGGTCGGCGTGATCATGTACACGGTCTGCGGCATCATGAAATGCAGCTTCGCCGAGTTCGTCCGCTGGTCGTGGCCGTTCATCCTCGCCATGGCGGTGCTGGTGGCGGTCCTGGCGCTGGTTCCGGAACTGGTTCTGTTCCTCCCCAATCAACTGATGTAGCCCGCGGCAATGCGGCGGGCGATTTCGAAAAAGCGGCCGCGACCAGGGCCGGAATCCCGGTGCGCTTGCCCCGCGAGAGTGACGCGGCCGGTTCGGTTCGCCTCGACGGCAGATGCGGGGCGGTCGAGGGCTCCCCGCGGCCTTGCGCAAGGCCGCCGAAAGCCATACGTGCGGGGGCGAGCTCATCCACCGGAACCCGCCGGGCCGAGGCTTTGCCCAGCCGTCGGTCGACAAGCCCATCCAACCCGTCCTCCTCGTAGCGATCCCGGTAGCAGCGGAACTGGCGTTCCGAGCACCCAAGAATCTCGCCCGCTTCCATCATCGGTAGCTCCCGCCGCTCCCAACGGCTCAATACATCTCGAAACTTTTGCATCCTGCGGCCCTGTAGCCATGTCGCCCGGTTCATCGCTCCGCCTCCTCGCGAAACGACAAAACCGGACAACTCGTCTGCTACCTAACCCGGACAAATCATATGCTATTGCCAGGGGTGTCGGCGTACTTGCGTGCGGTCGCGTGCCGACTATAGTCCGCCCGACCCGGCGGAGCCCGGAGCGGAGGGGTGGCCGAGTGGTCGAAGGCGCACGCCTGGAAAGTGTGTAGGCGGGAAACCGTCTCGGGGGTTCGAATCCCCCTCCCTCCGCCAGTTGGCTTGTTTACCGCCGTTCCCTGAAATCCCCGAATGTTCCCACAACTTGCTGTTAACTATGCATGAATTGCGCTGGCTGCGTTCCCAGCCGTTCCTTGACGTTCGCCCAAATCCTCGCTAGCTATGTGGGTAGAAACGTGGGCAATGACGTAGGCGGACACCGTAGAATTGGCGGTCGCCGCCGGTCCACGAAAACGGCTGACGAAGGGGAAGGTCATGGCTGTCACCGGAAAGCTCACGCCCCTGCGTGTAGAGAAATTGCGCAAGCCCGGTCGATATGGCGACGGCGGGAACCTGTGGCTGCAAGTGTCGAAGTGGGGAACGAAGTCATGGCTGTTCCGGTACACGATTGATGGCAAGCAACGCCAAATGGGATTGGGCAGCGCCGACACCGTGAAGCTCGGCGAGGCGCGTGAGCAAGCACGGCAGGCCCGCAACTGGTTCTTGCACGGACACGACCCGATCGCTCAGCGCGACGCCGAGCGCGCGGCGGCGCGTGCCGATGCCGCGAAGGGTGTCACATTCAAGAACGCGAGCGAGCGATACATCGCTGCCCACGAAGCGGCTTGGAAGAATGAGAAGCACGTCACACAGTGGCGAGCGACGCTGACGACCTATGCCTATCCGATCATGGGCGATCTGTCGGTGGCTGCCATCGACACGGGGCTAGTGACGAAGGTTCTTGAACCGATCTGGACGACGAAGCCCGAGACGGCGAGCCGGCTTCGCGGTCGCATCGAAGTGATCCTCGATTGGGCGAAGGTTCGCGGATACCGCCACGGCGAGAACCCGGCGCGGTGGCGCGGCCATCTCGACAAGTTGCTGCCGGCCAAGGGCAAGGTTCGCAAGGTCACCCACCATGCCGCGTTGCCGATCGACAATCTTGCTAGCTTCATGGCGGCGCTGCGCAAGCAACCGGGTGTTGGTGCCCGCGCCTTGGAATTTGCCGTCTTGACGGCGGCGAGAACTGGCGAAGTCATCGGAGCCCGCTGGTCTGAAATCGACTTGGCAGCCAAGATGTGGACGGTCCCGGTTGATCGCATGAAAGCGGGCCGGGAGCACCGCGTGCCGTTGTCCGATTGCGCCGTCGAAATCCTTGAGGCTCTGCCGCGCGGCCAGGCAGACGATTACGTGTTCCCCGGTGCCAAGCCGGGAGCCCCGCTGAGCAATATGAGCCTGTTGGCTACGCTCAAGCGCATGGGCCGTGGCGATCTGACGACACACGGCTTTCGCAGCACTTTCCGGGATTGGACTGCCGAGCGAACCAACTACCCTCGCGAGGTCGCTGAAATGGCGCTCGCCCACAAGGTCGCCGACGCCGTTGAAGCGGCGTATCGGCGCGGTGACCTGTTCCAGAAGCGGCAACGGCTCATGCAGGCGTGGGCCGATGCTTGCGCGGCTCCGCCGGCTGACAAGTCGTCGCGTGTCGTCTCGCTCAGGGAGGCGATGGCATGAGCAAGCGCCCGCCCGCGATGAAGCACGAAGACCTGCCGCTTACTGGTTCCGACGCACTCGACGAATACCACATGGCGGAAAACGACGCGATGCTCGCAGAGGAAGCTGCGGCCCATGAGATCGTCGCGTGCTGCAAGTCGGTGGTGAGGCTGGTTGGACAAGAGCAAGCCAAGCGGCTGTTTGCGGCGTTCGCCAAGGCGCTGCCTCCGTCACAGCCCAGGCCGAAGCCTCGGGGCAGGCCCAAGGGGCGGGATTGGACGAAGGATGATCTTTTCCTCTTGGTCGCCGTGAGCACCGCGCCGCGCGGCCAGAAGACGGCGACGCGGGATCGGGTCTTCGAGGCGACCCGAATATCGCGTACGGATGGGGGCGTGGCTGATAACGCCGCCAAACGCTTGCAGCGGCTCCGGCGCGATTGGCGGAACGAAGACCCCGCCTGCCGGCAATGGCTGATCGAAGGCTATTTCGAGCCCGAGTTGGACGTTGCTCGCCGCCCCGCTAGCGAGATTTTCGCCGGGGCGGCAGCGGTCAGGGACAATAAATAGCCCGTCCCCAAGCGAATTGTTGTCTCTCCATTCGCGGCTTCTCTCGGCCCATATTCGCGGACGAGGCGTGGCCCTTCGGCCCGCACGCGAACATGGAGTGACAGGTAATGAGTACCGCGCAAATCGACGTGATGACTGTGACGCAAGTCATCCGGTCCGGCCCTTTCGGCCGCCAGAAAATCTACCAGTTATTGAACAGCGGCGCGTTGCCGGCAACCAAGCTCGGACGCAACACGCTTGTCCGCGTCAGCGACTTCGAGAAACTGATCGCCACCGCCCCTCGGTATCCGGCCAAGGATGCCAAGTCGAACCGCCGCGAGGGAGCGTGACATGAGCACCCTTGCCGACGGCGCGCGCACGCCGCGTGCCCGCTTCCTTGTTGCCGAGGCGGCTGAGAAGGCCGGTATCAGCCCGGACTTGATCAACCTTTGGATCGATGACGATCTCGACGAAGTGCGAGAGACGATGACGCCTGAGTGCGACACTATCTTCCTTGTGCTCGGCACCACCGCCAACAGCGTCGAAGAATTGGCGGTGCAGCCGTGAACGCCGCGCTGACCCCTGACAAGGGGAAGGCGCGAGAGTTCATCAAGGCGCTGACCGGCTCCCCGGATACAGTCATGCGCTTCCGGCTGATCGACGACAACAAGGCCAAGGATCACCGCAAGCTGGCGACTGTCGAACGTGTCGGCACCGTCGATCAGGTCTGGCCTGAAATCGTTCAGCGTCAGAGGGACGGCTATGGCGTTTTCTACGTCGTGAATGAGGTCCGGGCTGATCTGCCGCCTGACAAGTTCGCCACCGACAAGGACGTGACGAAGGTCCGCGCCGTTTTCATTGATAACGATGATCACGTGCCGGAAGTGTGGGAGTTCGTGGGAACGAAACCCGACTTGATCGTCACCACTAGCCCCGGACGTGGGCAAGCTCTGTGGCGTGTCGATGACAGGCTGGTCGATGACTTCAAACAGTCTCAGCAGCGACTCGCTGCCTACTACGAAACCGATCCTAGCGTCGTGAACCCGTCGCGCGTGTTGCGCCTACCCGGCACGCTGCACCAGAAAGGCGAGCCGCACCTTGTCACGTTCGAGGCGTTTCCCGACGCCAAGGGCGATCCCTTCAAGGACGTTCCGCTAGTCGATGAAGCCAAGGCCAGCGAGGCGCGAGGCGAGCCGGTCACTGTGAACATGCTGATCGACGCGCTCAGCTACATCGACCCGACCTTCAAGGACGATCGGTTGCAGTGGCTCGGCGTCATGAAGTTCCTGTGGCACGGCGAGTGCCCGCTCGCCGATGGTGAGGAAGAACCCGACTGGCACATGCTCGCCGATGATTGGTCGAGTGGCGGGCTGTGGCGTCATCGCACGGGCGATGAAGCATTCGAGGTCGAAACCTACAGGGGCTTCGACGATGTGGGGAAGAACGCTGGCGAGCATCCTACCGACAACGCGAACCGAACTGGGCTTGGCACGATCTTCGCCCGTGCGAAGGCCGCTGGCTACGAAGGTCCGACCCGGATCGAAAGACCTAGCAGCGAAGTCTTCCGCGACGTGCTGGGGAACCTGCCGACCGTTACCGCTCCTAGCATCGTGTCCGGCGCTGGCGATCCGATCGGATTGAAAAGGCGACAGCAACGCCGCAAGACGCGGATCGTGCGGCCTTCTCAGTTGCGAGATGAACCTGACCCTGAATGGTTCATCGAAGGCGTCATGTACCGGCGCGAAAACTTCCTTCTCTACGCCGAACAGAAGAAGGGCAAGAGCCTGTCGGTCCTCGATATCGTGTTGAGCGTGGCGCTTGGCGTCCCGGTGTTCGGGCATTTCCCGGTTCACCTTCGCCACGGTGGCAAGGTCGTCTACATGACCGCCGAAGGTAACACGTTCCTGAAGCGTCGGGTGTCCGCGTGGCTGAAGGCGCACGGCAAGAACTGGGATGATATCGAGGATATCGTGCGGTTCGTGACCGACGTGCCGCGAGTGGCGCAGCCGGACGATGTTACTCGTCACATCGCGCTCATCCGCGAGGAACTTGGCGACGATGCGAAGGTCGATCTGATCGTCATCGACACGCTTGGGCGAGCGATCGGTACTGAGGATGAAAACGCCGCTGCCATCATGAACAGGTACGATGAAGTGTGTCGTTACCTCGCGGAGTCGTTCGACGCGGAGACGATCACCATCTCGCATGTCGGCAAGGACAAGACCCGAGGGCCGCGTGGTAGCAGCGCGATCACCGCGAACTTCGATGCCACAGCGTTTCTGGACACGGCTGACGACCACAGGGTGTGGCGTCCGAAGGACAATCGCGGCGAGGGTTATCAGACCTTCGACCTCGTTCTCAGGAACGATGGTGGCGAGTACGTTGTCTGGGGCGAACACGTCGAGGATGCCGACACGGCCAACGCCCGTCCGCTCGGCAAGTACGATCGCCGGCTCGTGATCATGGCGTTGGAAGAATTGGGAGCTTTTGGCGACAGTGCGGCGCGGATCAAGACCCGGACGCTCGCGGAGCACATGTTCCCGAACGCCGCTGAGGGCGGGATGTTGAAGGCGCACACCGACAATCTCAATCGGTTCGCCAAGTTGGACCCGCGCACTGACAAACCCCGCCACCTGTTCGGCCTGCGCAAGGACACGGACGGGGGCGTTTTCTGGTTCTCCGACCACACCAAGGCGGAGGGTGATCAGGCCATCGCCGAGGCGGACCTGATCCTCTGATCCACCTTGATCCACCCCGAGGGGTTGCGGCGCAGGGGAGAGTAGCGGCACGGACAGCAGCACAGCACACACACCCCTTAGGGTGTGCGTGCTGCTACTCTGTTTGTCGATGGTAAGCGGCACGTGCCGCTAGCGTGCCGCGTCATTCCAAATCTTCATTGTTTCTCAACGAGATAGCGATTTGCGACACGTGCCGCTGGACGTGCCGCGACCGAGCTTTCTCGAAAACACGTGCTGCGGCACGCGCCCGAGCCAACCGGAACGCGGCAACGGGAGTGCGAACTGATGGAGAATCGATTTTTGCGCGTGATCGACGCCCAAAATCCTTTTTCAACCGCCCGCTAGGGTTAAGACGCTCGCCAAAATGGCTCTTTTCCTTGGTTTATACGATTGCGCTTGTTTTCCCAACGAGGGTT
>CAVWYO010000002.1:0-89956 GCA_963759235.1 uncultured Alphaproteobacteria bacterium
TGTGCTGGCAGTCTGACGCAAAATCGTCTCTGCGTCCGATCTCGCTAGTAACAGGGAATCAACAGGGAATATTGCTTTCTTTCGAGGCTTTCGAACGGTCGCTGTCGCGAATTCTTCCGCTTCATCAATGGGTTGTATGAAAATTCCCTGCGTCAGATTAACAGGGAATTCCTGCCAGTTAGAGCATTTTCATCTTAATCCGGATCGTATCCGGCGGCGGCGAAGTAGTTGGCGCATTCCTGTGGGGTGAAGACGTCGAGGAGGCTGCCGATGGCGTCCCAGAGGTCGTCGACAGTTCGCTCGGCGGCCTTTCTGAGAAGGGCCTTGAGCTTGGCGAAGGCCTTCTCGATCGGATTGAGGTCGGGGCTGTAGGGCGGCAGGAAGAGCAGCTCGGCGCCGGCGCCTCGATGGCGGCGCGACGGCCTTGCCCTTGTGGCTGGCGAGATTGTCCATGACGACGATGTCGCCAGGCGCGAGCGTCGGCACGAGGACCTGCTCGACATAGGCGAGGAAGGCAGCGCCGTTGATCGGGCCGTCGAGCACCATCGGCGCGGTCATGCCGGTGAGGCGCAGGCCGGCGACGAAGGTGGTGGTCTTCCAGTGGCCGTGCGGGATGCCGGCCCTGCAGCGCCGCCCGCGCGGGCGCCGGCCTCGAAGCGCGGGCCATGTTGGTCGAGGCCCAGGTCTCGTCGATGAAGACGAGCTGCGTCGGATCGAGATCGGGCTGGGCGTCGAACCAGGCCGGCGCCGCGTCAGGACGTCGGGCCGGTCCTGCTCGCTGGCGTGCGCGGTCTTTTTTTGAACGTCATCCCGTGACGGTCGAGGAAAGTCCAGATCGTGCCCGTGCTCGCCGAACCCGCGCTCCGCCAGCCGCTCCTGCATCTCCTTGATCGTCATGTCCGGGGTCTCTTCGATCAGCCCGAGCAGGAAGCGCGGTGCGGGTCGAGCTTGCAGCGCCTCGGCTGGCCCTGCCGGCGGGCTGTCCGCTCGCCGGTCTGCCGCGCCCGCCGAACCCACACGATCGCCGTCGCAATGCCGATACCGAACCGCGACGCCGCATGCCGCGCTGGCGTCCCCCCGAGCGCCGCATCGATCACCCGGTCACGCAAATCCTGGCTGTAGGCCCGTGCCATGCTTCGTCCTCCTCTACCGCAATCGGAGGACTCGCACTGTTCGCCTGATTTGGGAATCCCATCCGAATCGGAAATCGCTGAACCCGCTCTAGCGTTGGTGAAGGCCGTTAATCCAAGGCCCGCGACGACAAAGAAACGCCGGACATCAGGAGGCGTACATCCAGGGCATCTCGACCCGCTCGGTCGATGACCTGGTCAAGGCGATGGGGATGAGCGGCATCTCCAAGAGCCAAGTAGCCGGCTGTGCGAGGAGATCGACGAGCGGGTCAAGGCGTTCCTCGAACGGCCGATCGAGGGTGATTGGCCGTATCTGTGGATCGACGCGACCTACGTGAAGGTTCGCCAGGCCGGCCGCATCGTCTCGGTGGCGGTGATCGTCGCGGTCGGCGTCAACTCGGACGGCCGACGCGAGGTTCTGGGGTCGAGTCGGACCGTCCGAGGCCGAGACGTTCTGGACCGCTTTCCTCAGGAAGCTCGCCCGCCGTGGCCTCAGAGGCGTCAAGCTGGTGATCTCCGATGCCCATGAGGGGATTAAGGCAGCGGTCAGCAAGGTGCTCAGCACCACCTGGCAGCGCTGCCGCGTCCACTTCATGCGCAATGTCCTGACCCATGCCGGCCGGCAGGGCCGTCGCGTCGTCTCCGCCTTCATCGCCACCGCCTTCGCCCAGAACGATGCCGAGGCGGCCGCCGGCAGTGGCGCCTCGTCGCCGACCAGATCCGCCTAAAGGTGCCCAAGCTCGCCAGGTTGATGGACGAAGCCGAGCCCGACGTGCTCGCCTACATGACCTTCCCGCCTCAGCATCGCGCCAAGCTCCACTCGACCAACCCGCTGGAGCGTAAGCGGTGTTTTCAGGCCACGGCTTTGAGGTCGGCCGCCGGGGGGTAGGCCCACGGCAGGAGTTCGTCGATACGGCTGTTGGGATGACCGTTGACGATCCTGGTGATGACGTCGGCGAGATATGACTGCGGATCGATGCTGCCGAGTTTGCAGGTCTCGATGAGCGAGGCGATGATCGCCCAGTGCTCGCCGCCGCCGTCGGAGCCGGCGAAGAGAGCATTCTTCCTGTTCAGCGCGATCGGCCGGATTGTCCGTTCGACGACGTTGGAGTCGATCTCGATGCGGCCATCGTCGAGGAACCGGGTAAGTCCCTCCCAACGCGAGAGGGCATAGCGGATCGCCTCGGCGAGTTTGGTCTTCTGGCTGATCAGGCCGAGCTTCTCCCGCAGCCAGGGTTCGAGCGCCTCGATGATCGGCCGGCTCCTCTCGCGGCGGACCGCTCGTCGTTTGTCAGCACTGCGACCGCGGATCCCGGCCTCGATGAGATAGAGACCGGCGATGCGTTCCAGCGCCTCGCTGGCGATCGGCGCGGCACCGGCCGCGGCGAGTTCGTAGAAGCGCCGGCGGACATGGCTCCAGCAGAAGGCAAGCGTCACCCCACCTCGGTCGGCAAGGACACGATAGCCGCCATAACCGTCGACCTGCAGCACGCCCTTGAAGCCGGCAAGGTGGGCGATCGGCCGCTCGGCCTTGCGGTCGGGCGCGTAGACGTAAGCCACGCCCGGCGGATCGGTTCCGCCCCATGGTCGGTCGTCACGCGCATAGGCCCAGAGCTGGCCGGTTTTGGTCCTTCCGCGCCCCGGATCGAGCACCGGCGCCGTCGTCTCGTCGGCGAACAGTTTGGTCGATCCCTTGAGCTTCATGAGCAGCCGCTCGTGAACCGGTCGCAGGTGCCAGGCGGCACGTCCGACCCAATCCGCCAGGGTCGAGCGATCGAGGTTGATCCCCTGCCGGGCGTAGATCTGGGCCTGCCGGTAGAGGGGAAGGTGATCGGCGTATTTGGAGACGAGGACCTGAGCGACCGTCGCCTCGGTCGGCAGGCCACCCTCAATTAGCCGGGCTGGTGCCGGCGCTTGAACCACCACGTCCTCGCAAGCCCGGCAGGCGTATTTGGGCCGACGCACGACCAGCACCCTGAACTGCGCCGGGACGATATCGAGCCGCTCGCTCACGTCCTCGCCAATGCGATGCAGCGCGTTCTTGCAGCATGGGCAGGCGTGATCGTCGATATCGACCACCATTTCGATGCGCGGCAGATGCGCCGGCGGCGATCCGCGGTTCACCCGGCGCTTCGCAACGACGGCAGCGCGCTCGGCCGGTGCCGCCTCTTCGCTCTCGGCCTCGGCGGCGGCAACGACCTGGTCGGCCTCTTCCAGAGCGAGCAGCAATTGATCTTCCGGCAGGGTCTCGGCCCGGCGGCCGAAGCGATGGCGTTGCATCTCCCTGATGATCTGGCGCAGCCGTTCGTTCTCATGACGTTCGGCAACCAGCATCGCTCTCAATGCGCCGGGATCGTCAGGAAGGTCGGATGCCGGATTCGACATGACCGGAGTACACCATGTTCGCCAGCGCCTCGCGACCAACCGATCGGGGCTGATTCACTTGGTCGCAGATCAGCTCGGCACAGTCGGCGCCGTCGTCTCACGCGCCTCGTGGACCCGCCGCCAGTCGAGCCCTTCCAGCAGCGACGAGAGCTGCGCGGCAGTGAGCCGGATCACGCCATCCCGTACCGCCGGCCACTGGAACTTGCCGTCTTCGAGGCGCTTGGCGAACAGGCACACGCCGGTGCCGTCCCAGAACACCAGCTTCACCCGGTCCGCCCGCTTGGCGCGGAACACATAGATCGCCCCCGAGAATGGATCGGCTCGCATCTCTTCGCGCACCAGAGCCGCCAGACCGTCGGCGCCCTTGCGGAAGTCGACAGGCTTGGTCGCCACCATTACCCGGACCGATCCCGTCGGACCAATCACGGCGTTGCCTTCAGGGCGCGGATCACCGCTGCCACGGTCTTCGCCTCGGCACCTCGCCCGACGCGCACCGTCACGCCGCCGATCTCCATCTCGATGATCCCCGCCGCCTCACCGGCGCGGCGGACCCGGCGAGGCTTGCGTTGTTTGGAAATCGGCTCCGACGGCGGCTCCTCCACGACTGCCGGCACGAAGCGCGGTGGACTGGCACCTTCGCCTGCCTCCGCCGATCGCCGGGCAGCGCGACGCCAGCCGAACAATTGTTGCGGTGTCAGTCCATGACGTCGCGCGATCTCCGAAACCACCGCGCCCGGAGCCAGCGTCTCCTCGACGATGCGCGCCTTGTCGTCCACCGACCAACGCCGCCGGCCGCCGATCCCGTTGATGATCTCGACGCGGCGCACAGGCCGCGAAGGCTCAAGCGTAAGGTCAAGTCCAGGCACGTGCCGATCCTCGATCCCAATTCGGGGATCAGCAGAATCTCAGATCAGAACCCCGCTCGAAAGGTGGGGCCAAAACACCGCTTACGCTGGAGCGGCTCAACGGCGAGATCAAGCGAAGGACCGAGGTGGTCGGCATCTTCCCAAACGAAGACGCCATCACCCGCCTCGTCGGCGCAATCCTGCTCGAACAGAACGACGAATGGGCCGTCCAGCGCGCCAGATACATGACGCTGGAAACCATCGCACCACTGAGCGATGATCCTCTCGTCAGCCTCCCGGCTCTTGCCAGCTGACCAGTCCGGCCAACGCCGGCAACCACGCTGACCACGCCGTCAGCTACACCACGCCAGGGGACACGATCACAGCTTAAGACGTAAACCGCTAAGGCCGCCTTTCGGCGGCCTCTCCAAGATCGATCCGTGCGAGTGTTTTCGCTCAGCTTGCAGCCAATGCTGCTTTTCGCTTGCGCCGCCAGCCTAGGACACCAGTCCCCCAAGGCCGCTTGCCAACAGCGGCAGCGCGCCAGGTATCGGCACAGCCTCCACCGATATGGCCGCGATATATATACCCCGGTTCAATTCATTCGGGCTTTGTTGGCATGGCGAACACGTCACTCCGACGATCGTGAAGGAAGGGCCAACAAGATTATAGGATGACAAGTCGATCAGGTGAGTTTCGCCGGCCGAGGTACCGCCTGGAACAATGAAATTTCCATTTTCAGCAGCGTTGCCTGAAATCCACCTTGTTGCCAAGGAAATCGTAGAGGGCAAACTTCTCATCATAACTGCCGGACTCAACATCAAGCTGCTCAACAGCAGGACATTCGGGCTGAACGAGAACGTAAGGGCATCCATCCTGCCGAGACGTGTCCCTTCCGCATTGTTGCCGTTGTTATTCGGATCGTCAATTCCGAGCCCGCTGGTGACCTCATAGATATGCGCAGCGTGGGTCGGATTCGCTGTGCTGTTATCGGGGTTGACCTGGTCATAGCCAAACACCGTCAACGAAATGCCGCTCACCTCGGGGAACGACTCGGATGTACCCAGATTTCCGCCGTTGCTGCCCGTGAAATCGAATGTCACCGGCACGGCCGAGCCGCCGTCGCCCCAATGAACAAAGCCGCAATAGCCACGAGCACGGGGATTCTGTAAATAGCCATCAGCGTCCCTCCGATTATCTTCATATATAAACTCAAATCAATGACGCATATTGGCTCTCAGACGTCCCAATCGGCTTCCGCTTCCGGCGACGGGCCAACAGCCCAAGTCCCACCACACCGCTGCCGAACAAAGCCAGCGCAGGCGGGACCGGTATCGCCTAAATCTCAACGCCGAACTGAGTAGACCGCAAGGCAGGGTCCCCTGTTATGACGAGTACTGCCATTTCGCCGACGTTAAACGCCAAACTAATGGTATTCTCTCCGTTCCAGGCTCCATTGGCGTCAGTAATATGCAGTAAACCGGACAGTGGGGTGGTTAGGTCGGTTTGGAACCATTGAGCCGTCAAGTTGGGTACGGTGTCCTGACCTAGTCCATACGGAATTATCGACTGAAAATAAAGCGTGCTCAGCTTATCGGTCGATTTGACCACGAAATTTACGTCGGGGTCGGCGCCTTTGGCCAAAACGACGTTATAAAAGTAGTCGTCACCCAACGCTAAATTGTTCACAGATGGAGACGGGTCGAGGCTCATTATTGATGCATTCGCCGGTACGGCCAGGGGAGCAGCCAGGATGGCCCCGACAATCGCTGCCGCGGCCAACGATTTGACACACGCGGTGGTCCGCATTGCTCGGCTCCCTTTCCGGTTTGACGTCAACAATTTACGCGTCGGTATGTCGCATTTGTCGCGGCTTGTTGACGAAAAGTAAATCAACAGCCATTGCATTTGTCAATTGATTTCAACCGCCGGGGGGATTTCTTGACCGGAAGGTCGTATCGCGGCAACGGTGCCCGCGAGGAACGTGCGAGGGTCCGGTCGAGAATTCTTTCTTTCGCCCCTACGGCCTGCTGGAACGCAAGCCGAACGCCGCCATAAGCCGCGGCACGCGCGGGGGGAAGGATTTCGCCCTCAGGCAGATACGCCGACGGCTCTCTTCGGCCGCCGGAAACGTACGAGGACACCCAGTCCGGCCAGGCCGCTGCCGAAGAGGAGGAGCCCCGGGGGGACTGGAACCGGAGCGACAAGCGAAATCCTGACGACCATGTCGTCGAAATCGTGATCGTCGGGCCAATCCTCAAAGAATGCATAGACGTAATTGTAGTACAGGCCACCGACGAGCTCCGTGAAGACCTTTGAAAACGCGATCTCGGTACCGCCGGTAATCAGTCCGCCGTTGGTGGCGATGCTGCCGGCAGTACCGGCTGCGTTACCCATCGTCTCGAACAAGAAGGGCAGCAGTCCAGGGTTGCCCCCGGCGTCGAGAGTGACTGTCACGGGTGCTCCACCAGGCGCGTTCGAAAAAGTGTCGAAAAGAGGCGTACCAGCAAATGAAACCAGCGCCTGGTTCTCGTTTCCAGCTTCAGTGCCGAGGTACTCAAAATTCACGTCGACGATCTGGGGGGAGACGAAGAGACCCACGCTGGAGCTGACGTTACCAGCATTGAAGACGTAGACCGTGTCGCCGGCGTTAATGTCCGTATTGCTCCAACCCGCAGGGTTAAAAATGCTTCCGGGGCCGCTTGGCAAGGCATATGGGGTCCCGCCGACGAGGTTAAGGGTGGCGGCGGCCGCCTTGTCAGCGGCGACCGATAACACAACTGTGGCGACAAGCGCGGCCGCTCCAAACGCCAGGCCGAAGGGTCTGGACCTTGTTGCGCGGCTCGCGGTATCGTTACGCATACCATACTCCCTCGGTCGACAGGCGGCATTCATTCCGAGGTTAACAAAACATTGAGACGCGATTAATGTCAACTGGCGTAAACAACGGTCGCGTATTTTATCGTCAACAGCGTAAATCCGGTCACGGGCGGCGCGGCGCGGCCGGGGTTCGCTTGGACGGCATGCGAAGACGATCCCGGAGCGAGCGGTCCCAGGCTCACGCAAATGCGGCGTATTTCTGGCTCGTCAGACTCGGCTGGGCGCCTGCGCTCCCAGCGGAAAGACGCCGTATTGGCGCTTGTCGTCGAGGACGCGCTGGACGATCTCGGAGGTGATCACCGCCGTTTCCGTGGCGTAGCCGTACATCAACGCCGTGTCGCAGAGAATGTTGATGAGGCGCGGCGTGCCCTGGGTTGCAAAGCAGATGAGGTCGCAGGCCTCGTTAGAGAACAGAAGCCGGTCGGCGCCGGCAACGGTGAGCCGGTGGTCGATATAGCCGGCGACGTCCTTCCGCCCGAGCAGGCCGAGGTGGAAGTCGGAGGACACCCGCTGAGCGAACTGGGTGAGCTCGGGCCGGCCGAGGAGGGTCTTCAGCTCGGGCTGGCCGCTCAGGACGATCTGCAGGAGCTCCTGATCGTGGGTGTTGAGGTTCGACATCATGCGCAATTCCTCCAGCGTCTTGACGCCGAGGTTCTGCGCCTCATCGATGATCAACACGGTCCGCCGGCCGAGCGAATGCTGCTCGGTGAGGAAGGTCTCGAACTTCCTGTAGAGGCCGACATAGGACTGGCCCTCGAAGTCCTGGCCGAAGGCCATCAGCACCCATTGAAGCAGGTCGCCGCGATCGCCTTGGGTGTTGGAGACGAGGCCGACGGTGATGTCGCCGGGGAGCTTGCTGAGAAGATGGCGGATAAGCGTCGTCTTGCCGGAGCCGATCTCGCCGGTGATGACGGTGAAGCCGGCGTGATTGACGATGCCGTATTCGAGCATGGAGAACGCCATGCTATGCGGCCCGGCCCAATAGATGAACCTCGGATCCGGCACGATCGCAAAGGGCTTGGTCTTCAGGCCGTAGAATGGCTCGTACATGCTCCTATCCGCGAGCTCTTACCCGCAAGCTCTTACACGCAACTTCCGCGCTTTTCCAGAACTCATACCAGGCGGCAGGAACACTCAGTTAGCGCGACCGGCAGCGACAATACGAGCGTTCGCTTAGAGGGCGCGGCGAAACACGCCGCCCACGCTCAGAACTTCGTTTAAAAACCTTTTCGCTTGCCATTTGTCGCAGTTCGTGTTTAAATTGACGTTAGCGGTTAAAATTTGCCGCAAAGTGTGGGAGAACTAAGTCATGCGTGCTTCGACATCCGGCCTCCTAGCGGCGGTGGTGGGAGGCGTTGCGCTCTTTCTTGCCGTTGGCTCCGCTCAAGCGGTAACCGTACAATGTCCCGCTAGTCCAGCGGCGACCGGAACGATCAAGGTAATGACACTGGACACCAACCCCGTTAGTTCTTGCTACGCCAGTAGTGATGCCAACTCGATTCCGCTCACGCTGGCTGGCTATGACTTTCTGGACAAGGTTGATAAAAATCTTGTGTCGCAAAATAATATATTGACTATTACGCAAACGTCAACCGGCCAGGGTACTTTTTCAATTGCCGCCGGTTTTACTGATCTGATATTGGCCCTGAAAGACGGGAACAACGGGGATACGCCGTACATCGAATATTTTGCTTTGGGCGCGGGCGTTTTGACCGGCGACTGGACGATCCAGGAGTGGGCAAACGGCGTGTTCAGCAAATACAAAAATTTCTCGGACGCCGTGCTGTTTGGCCACATCTCTGCAGTCCCTCTTCCGGCCGGGTTGCCGCTGTTTGCGAGCGGGTTGAGCGGATTGGGTTTTCTGGCCTGGCGTAAACGGCGCAAGTCGGCTCGGGCGCTTATCGCCATAGAGGCCTGAGGGCTTGGTTTCCCGTTCGCCCAACGAACAGAGAGCAAGCTAATGTCAAGGGCTCGGCGATTGCCGAGCCCTTGTGTGTTAGCAATCATTTTCCCCCGAGTGTCAATGGCGCGGCGGAGGACAGATACTCGTCGAACCTGTCGAGGCTGCTGACCGTTGCAGTAGTGTGTTCTTTTGCCACGTCGTTGGCCGGGTCGGCGTCGGCCGGGAGCTCGGACGACGCTCTCGTCGCCTTCGCCGTCCACATCGATCACACCCCCAAGCAATCGTGGCCGGGCTACGGCATCTACCTGGGCAACGGGCTGGTGATCACGGCTTCGCACGTGGTGGGGGAGGCGTCGGTCACCAAGCCGAAGGTCGTCGTCGACGGGGAGGCGCTGCCGACGCGGGCGGTCAAGGAGGGCTCGCTCGCGACCGTCGACCTGACGCTGCTCGCGATCGACGCCGACCAAATCCCGGCGAGGCTTGAACGGGCTGCGGCTGGCCCTCTGCGAGGCGCCGCCGGAGGTCGGAGACGACGTGATCGTCGTTATCCCGGAACGGACGACCCGAACCAAGATCGTGTCGGCGGAAGCCTTACCCTGGTGGGTTCGCCTCCGCTTCGGCACGCTCGTCGCCGATATTCCGGGAACCGGAAACTCGGGGTCGGGCGTGTTCGACGCGCGCTCGGGATGCCTCCTCGGCATCATCAGCCGAAGGATCAGCTTTCGCGCCGAAGGCCAGTCTGGCGAAACGTCGGACAAGTATTTCGTTCCGGCGGCGGCGATCCGGGAATTCATTCCCAGGGACGCCGGCTTCTAATATCCTCATTCGCTGGAGTTTGGGTAATAGCGGAACCACACGCGCCGATCCCTCCCCGGAACGGCGGAAGGGGGGACCATGCGAAGCATGGTGGGTGGGGTCCTTCGCCAACCGCACCCCCGGCCCGGGAAGGGATTCCCGTTATCCTCCAGCGCGCACGCTGTGTCTCACGCTCTTATGTTTCCGCGTGCCAACCCAAGGGCGGTCGCTCATGCGCGGGAAGCAGCCGTCTATTCCGCTGCACGTCCGTCCGTCGGCCTCCTCCAATGCGGCCGCTTTGCACGACCTGCATCAGGTATTCCCCGTAGGTCGATTTGGCCTGGGCCTCGGCTTCGGCCCTGAGCCGGTCGAGGTCGATGAAGCCCATCCGATAGGCGATCTCCTCCAGGCAGCCGATCTTGAGGCCCTGGCGCTCCTCGATGACCTGGACGAACTGCGCCGCCTCGACGAGCGAGGCGTGGGTGCCGGTGTCGAGCCAGGCGATAGCCGCGCCCCAGCAGCTCGACGTGCAGGTCGCCGCGCTCCAGATAGGCGCGGTTGACGTCGGTGATCTCCACCTCGCCGCGGGCCGACGGCTTCACCGCGGCGGCGATGTCGAGGACGTCGTTGTCGTAGAAATAGAGGCCGGTCACCGCGTAGTTCGATTTCGGCCGCGCCGGCTTCTCCTCGATCGAGAGCGCCCGCCCGTCGGCGTCGAAAACGCGACGACGCCGTAGCGCTCGGGGTCCCTGACCGCATAGGCGAAGATCGTCGCGCCGCGTCGGCCGCGCCGCCGCGCTGGCGAGCAGCTCGGTCAGGCCGTGGCCGAAGAAGATGTTGTCGCCGAGAACCAGCGCGACGCGGTCGTCGCCGACGAAGTCGCGGCCGACGATGAAGGCCTCGGCGAGGCCGCGCGGCGCCGGCTGGACGGCATAGGTGAGGCGGAGCCCGAAGCGCTCGCCGTCGCCGAGCAGCCGCTGAAACCCGGCGAGATCGTGCGGGCGTGGTGATCACCAGGATGTCGCGGATGCCGGCGAGCATCAGCGTCGACAGCGGGTAGTAGATCATCGGCTTGTCGTAGACGGGAAGGAGCTGCTTGCGACGTCGCCAGCGTGATCGGGTAGAGGCGGGTGCCGGAGCCGCCGGCGAGCACGATGCCCTTGCGTTTCACGCTATCTCTCCCATCGCGAAAACCTCCACGGCGCGGCGCCAATAGGCCGGCCAGCCCCCAATCTAACGATGAACTTGCTCAAGTCGAGCGGCAACGTCCAAGCCTTCGCAACAACGTCAGGGACCCGAGGATGGGGCGACAATCGTCTCGGCGAATGCGTGCCGACTGGTGCTCCTCGATCCAGCGACGCGGCAAGTGCTGAACGGTGCCGCGTCCCACTTGGTGGTCAACTGCAAACGGGTCGATCGCGTCTGGCAGCGCAAGGGGCTGAAGGTTCCCACCAACCAGCCGAAGAGAAGGGCGGTTATGGCTCACCGACGGATCGTGCATCCGTCTTCGCGCCCGTGCTCAACGTCATCGAAGAGTTCACGCACGAGGCAGTGGCGATCCGCATTGATCGCAAATTCAATTTGCCATAAGAGATGCGCGGGCTCAGCGCCGGGCTGCACCGGGTGTTTTTCGCGGCTGAAGAGCAAGGTCCCCGCGCCGCTCTTCGCTCTCCTCCCAGAGCTGTCTGGCAATCTCGAGCGGGTCGACGCCCAAGTCGTGCCAGAAAGCGGATTCGTTGCCGCAGCGGTGAAGTTCCCGATGGTGCGCACGGCAGAGCGGTACGGTGAAGTCATCACCTACCTTGCGTGACATGGCCCGCGGTTGCGCGAAGCGGACATGATGGGGGTCGGACGGCGTCGCGCCGCACAGCAGGCAGGGTTGCGAGGCGACGAAACGCAGGTGGTGCTTGTCGCGGATGCGATGCGGCTCCGGAATGGCGAGGGCGGCCTTCGCAATGCCGAGGCGTGTCGACGCGCCGTTGAGGAGGCCGAGGGCGTCTGATCGGCCGCCGGTCTTCTTGGCTGCACGGGTATCGGCTGCCGCCGGATCATGACCGTTCTCGGATTTTGCTGGGCCCTCAATGTTTCCCGCCGCAGTGTCACGCTCGAGGCCGGTTCCGGGCTTGCCCGATCGATCCATGGGTGTGGCCGCCGGCGAAGCCTGGGCCGCCAGTCGTTCCGTCCCCGGTGTCGCTCCGGGAGAAGCCTTAATGGCCCCGTTCAGGCGCGGCGATTGCAATGGCGGCTGTTGCGTCGCCTGTTCGGGTTCGTGTGGCGCAGCCGGTCGCGCTGGGCGCCGTCCATTGGCGTAGAGCGCCAGTCCAAAGGCCTTGCCGAAGGTGGCGAGTGCCCGCTTGGTGGCATCGGTCTCCGCCGCCTTGAGGGCACGGTCATGGGCCTCGCCGGCAGAAGCGCCTTGGGCTTCCCCGGTGCCATGACCGTCGCGGACGATTACACCATCGCCCGTCCGCACCGTGATCCTCACCCGCGCGCAGTAAAGCGCCGTCAAAGTGCCGCGGACCTCTCGGGCCAGTACGCACTTGGTCTCGACCGTTTCGCGATCCCAGCCGTCGAAGCCGAAGATGCGGTTGGCCTGCGAGACGGCGTACCAGCCCTCGATGTAGGAGAGCTCTCTTCCGGCAAGCATCCGGGAGCGGATGGCCCGGGCCGGGACATTGCGGGCAAGGGCGCGCAGTTGCTTGTCGGAGAAGCCCATCACCGGACCCTTACGCTCAGCACCGGCTCCGGATTGGAGAGTGCTACGCCGTCGACCCGCACCCCTCTCTTGAGATCGCCGAGCAGGCCGGAGCGATCGAGGCGTGGTTCGCGCGCCAGCCAATACGGCGAAGGGATGGCACCCTCGTCGGTCACCACCAGGGCCGGCGATCCTGGTCTCACCGACACCGTGAAGTCGGGTGCCGCGATCTTCCTGATGCCGACCTCGATCATGGCGTCGCGGGCGATCGCCCGCCGGCTGCTCGCCCTTTCGCCGAGCCGCTGCAGCCGCCCCTGCAGGACGTCGATGTGGTTCTTCAACCCGTCGGCCATGGCCTCGTCGACCAGCGCCGCCCGGACGACCGCCGCCACAGTTTCGTGGAGATCGGTCAGTCCTTCGAGGGTATCCGCCAACGTCTCTTCGTCGATACCCGCTTCCAGCGCTATGATCCGGTCGCGAATCGTACGGTAGGTGGTTAGGGAATGGTCGAGATGGGTCACGTCTTTATCCCGCACTGAAGACCGGGCCTAATGACGACACGTCTTTCTTGGTCATACATGGATGAACCATATGCTGTTCCTCTAGGAGTTATGCTCTTGTCACAAGTGACAATAGCACATTAACATGCCTGTCGACAAGTGCACAGATAAGGATGGCGCGCGCCGCTGTAGGCTGGACCGTTCGCGACCTGGCGAAGGCTGCTGGTGTCCATCGCAACGATCAATCTCGAGTCTTGAGGTCGGCCGCTATACCGGTGACGCTTCAGACGATTTCGGCAATAGAAGATGCATTGCAAAGGGCCGGCGTCGAGTTCATCGACGAGAACGGCGGCGGCCCGGGCGTCCGCCTGCGCAGGCCGGTCAGGTCCGCGAAACGAAAATAGTCGATGCGCCCCAGGCGTTCGGGTCGGGAATCCTTCCGGCGCGCCCTGGACCGAGGGCGAAATGCCATTTTGGCAGAACAAAGCCAATCGAGCCTAAGCCAGCGCTTGGGTATAGGGTTTTCGGATTTCGCTGGCCGAGGCGATGGCACCCGGGACTGTTAAGGTGCGTCAAGCGCCACTATCTCACCGGGTCGGATGGTCTGTCAGACCCAGGTTTTGGCAACGCGTTCAAGTCTGGATCGGTATCCAATGTCAAAGAATGCACTGTCTCCCGCTGCTTCGATTGCCGCGACCAATCGCGAGCCCCCGACGCTTGATCCTGAACTTCAGCGGATCCTCGGGCCGCCGCCACTCTATGAGGGCGAAGACAAGGAGGCCTACGATCACCTCCAAGCCCGCCTGCGTTCGGCGGTCATACCGCAGGACGTGATCGAGGAGATCTGGGTCCGTGACCTCGCCGATCTGGTCTGGGAGACCCTTCGCCTGCGGAGGCTCAAGGCCAGGCTGATGGATGCGGCTTCAGTGAGCGAGCTCGAAAGACTTCGGCGCGCGGCGGTGCCGCAATTTCTTAGCCGACAAAGCCGTCTGGCCAATTTGGGTGGAGACAAGGCGGCCGCTGAGAGCAAGGTCGATGACCTTCTCGGCAAGGCGTCCACCGATCGTGGGATCTTGGAGGCCCTGACCCTGTCGGCCCGGCTTAATGATTTCGAGCGGATCGATCAGCTGATCATGCAGTCGGAAGGGCGTCGCACAACCGTGCTAAAGGAGATCGACCGCCATCGCGATGTGCTTGCTCGCCGACTGCGCGAGGCTGTCGCCGACATAGAGGATGCCGAGTTCGAAGAGGTGACTGCGCCTGACGGCGGACCCGCGACATGAAGACCACGGCCCGCGTTCGGGCCAACCGTCGCAACGCGGCGCTCAGCACCGGCCCGAGATCCAAGGCGGGCAAGGCGAGGGTGGCCCGCAACGCCGTTCGCCATGGTCTCGCGGTGCCGCTCACCTCACTGCACACGTTTGACGCCACGGTCGAACGCTTGGCGATTTTTTTGGTCGGCGACAGCGCCTCTGATGAGCGCCTTGACCGCGCCCGCTATGTTGCGGAGGCGCAGGTCGACCTGATCCGCGTCCGCGGGGCGCGCGACACCCTCCTCGCGGCGCGGATGGCCGATCCCGACTATCTTCGGACCAGGCAAATGGCGCCCTATACAAGCGCCATGTTGAAGTCGCTCGCCCGGTGGGGACTCGAAGTGTTGGCGGAGTCGCCCGTTCCTTCGAGCGAAGCAGAGCGCGTCGCCGCGGTCATCGGCGATCGTTCGAAAGAACTGCATCGACTCGACCGTTACGAACGCCGAGCACTGTCGCGGCTCAGATCTGCCGTCCGGGCGCTCGATGCCTTGGCGCTGCCGGCTCCTCGGTTGCCCCTCGCTGACTGATCGCATCCCCCTCTACGATCGGCGGAGCAGGGGAGTAGAATCTTCCGGGTCCGCGGTCGGAGCATTCAGCCATGCTTGGAGGCCACGCCGGCAAGCACGATGCCCTTCATTGACGGAACTCGTCGCTGACGGTTGCCGAGCCCGCGTTTCCGGTGCCGAGCCTCTCGCCGCGATAGACGCCCGAGCGTACGCGCTCCCACCAGCCGCGGTTGTCGAGGTACCAGCGGACCGTGCGCACCAGCCCGCTGTCGAGCGTCTCGGCGGGCGACCAGCCGAGCTCGTCGCGGAGCCGGCTGGCGTCGATGGCATAGCGGAAATCGTGGCCCGGCCGGTCGTCGACGAAGCGGATGAGCGCTCGCCGCGGGCCGATCGCGGCATCCGGGGCAAGCTCGTCCATGGCGTCGCAGAGCCGCTCGACGATCTCGAGGTTGGTGCATTCGGCCTCGCCGCCGATGTTGTAGGTCTCGCCGTCACGGCCTTCGGCGGCGACGAGGAGGAGGGCGCGGGCGTGATCTTCCACGAAGAGCCAGTCGCGGACATTGGCGCCGGTCCCGTAGACCGGCAGCGGCTTCCCTTCCAGGGCGTTGAGGATCATCAGCGGGATGAGCTTCTCCGGAAACTGGTAGGGTCCGTAATTGTTCGAGCAGTTGGTGATCACCACCGGCAGCCCGTAGGTGCGGTGCCAGGCGCGCACCAGATGGTCGCTCGCCGCCTTGCTGGCGGCGTAGGGCGAGTTCGGCCGGTAGGCGTCGCCCTCGGCGAATTTGCCCGCGGCGCCGAGCGAGCCATAGACCTCGTCGGTCGACACGTGATGAAGGCGGAACCGTGAGCGGCGGCCGGCGTCGAGTCCGCGCCAGTACTCGACCAGCGCCTCGAGCAGTGCGCCGGTGCCGACCACATTGGTCTCGATGAAGGCGGCCGGACCGTCGATCGAGCGGTCGACATGGCTCTCCGCCGCAAGGTGCATGACGATGTCGGGCTGGTAGTCGGCCAGGATCCGCCGCATCGCCTCGGCGTCGCAGATATCGGCGCGGACGAAGCGAAAGCGCGGGTCGGCGTCGATGGCGGGCAGCGAGTCGAGATTGCCGGCATAGGTCAGCTTGTCGACGACGAGGAGATCGTGATTCGTCTCGGCGACGATCAGCCGCGCTACCGCCGATCCGATGAAGCCCGCTCCGCCAGTGACCAGGAATCGCATCGCCGAACTCACGCGAAGGGCGATTGGAGGGCGGCGAGGGGAGGCAGGGCGCGGTCCTTTTCCGACACCGTCGCGGCGCTCTCCGACACCGGCCATTCGATCGCCAGATCGGCGTCGTTCCAGGCGAGGCCGCCCTCCGCCGCCGGAGCGTAATAGCTGTCCATCTTGTAGGCGACCAGCACGTCATCCTCCAGCGTACAGAAGCCGTGGGCAAAGCCGCGCGGCACGAATATCTGCTCGGCGCTCTCCGCGGTGAGCACCGCGCTGCACCAGCGGCCGTAAGCCGGCGAGCTTCGCCGCAGGTCGACGGCGACATCGAGGATCGAGCCGCGCAGCACGCGGACAAGCTTCGCCTGCGCGGCGGGCGGAGCCTGGTAGTGGAGGCCGCGAACGGTTCCGGCCCGCGCCGACCACGACTCGTTGTCCTGCACGAAATCGGCCGTCACGCCGAGATCGGCATAGGTGTCGGCCCGCCAGGTCTCGACAAAATACCCGCGCGGATCGGCGAACTTTCGCGGCCGGATGAGAAGCACATCGGTCAGGTCCAGAGATTCGACAGCTGCCATTTGATCGACTTGTGAATTCCTGCCGTTGTTCTTCCGCCGCGGTTGCCCCGTTTCAACTCTCCAATACCGCGCCGACCACCTCCTCGATCGCTGTCTGCCACGGTCTTGGCGCAAGTCCGAAGGTCTTCTCGAGTCTGCCGGTCGAAAGGCGCGAATTGCGTGGTCTTATCGCCGGCGTCGGATAGTCCTCGGTCGTGATGGGCATGACAGCGGCCACCGGCCCTTTATGCGCCGCGCTCGCCGCCATGATGGCTTGAGCGAACGAAAACCAACTTGCCTCACCGGAATTGACGAAATGATAAGTCCCTGCGACTGCTTCGCTGTCCTCTGCGACACGGAGAGTAACAGTCGCCAGCGCAACCGCAAGATCGGCCGCGCTGGTCGGGCAACCGGCCTGGTCGGCCACCACACGCAGTTCATCGCGCTCGCGCGCCAGGCGGAGCATCGTCTTCAGGAAGTTGGACCGGTGCGGGCTGACCAGCCAGGCGGTCCTGACGATCGCGTGGCGCGGGTTTGCCGTGCGGACGGCTTGCTCGCCGCCAAGCTTGCTGGCACCGTAGACGCCGAGCGGGTTCGTCGGGTCGGTTTCGACATAGGGCGTGGCCTTGTTGCCGTCGAAGACATAGTCCGTCGAGACGTGAACCAGCGGCACGTTATTGCGTTTGGTGGCGTGCGCCAGGATCGCCGGCCCGATGGCGTTCACCCGCCATGCCTCGAACCACGTCCGTCTCGGCCCCGTCGACATTGGTGTAGGCGGCGGCATTGACCACGGCCGACCACGGCTCCGAGGCGAGGGCCGTTGCGACGGCGTTCTCGTCGCAAATATCGAGCTCCGTGCGGGGAGGGGCGACCGCTTCGACGCCGTCGGGCCAGGTCAGCCGGGTGAGTTCAATTCCCGTTTGGCCTTGGCCGCCGAGGATCAGGATCTTCATTTGCGCGTCGCGTCCGGAGGAAGGTGGTGCTGTAGCATCCCAAGGGTTGCGAGGCGAGCGGAGGGGTGAAGAATGGCCGGCGTTTGTGCGGCGGCGGTTAACATGGCGCTCGGCGGCTGGATCGCCGGGCGCGTCCGCTCGGTACGGCGAACACCTGCTGGTGAGATCAGGGGCGAGGCGGGTCCGGCGCGGGTTTCGCTTCGTCGGCGCTGGTCAGCTCGTCGGCGCGCGCCGTATCGATCAGCGAAAAAGGCGGCGCCTCGTGTTCCACGACGAAGATCTCGGCGAATCGGCGAGGGTCGGGTCGCGGCGCGTAGTAATAAGCAGAGCCAACTTTTCTGACGGCCGCGGCCTCCGCGACCTGCTGGTCGTCCCGTCCGATCACGAAATCTCCGCTGAGATTGGCTTGCGTCTCAGGATCTTCATTGGCCCATGACGGGCGAGGCGAGGGGAGAAGAGCCGGGGCCCGGGCAACGCCCTTGACCATACGGGCGGGCGTGGATTGCCCGCGCACCGCGATCTTCGGCGGAGACATCACCTCGGCCAGTCCGGCCAGCCCATCGTGGAGCTGCCCAACGCAGCTCGCGTCGAAACTGTCTCGGTATTGGAAAGCAAACGGTTCATCGACGTATCGTTTGCCCTTCAACGACCTTGCCTCGTCGACCACGCCGGAGGTCCGCTGGACGAAGAGTTGCGAGTCCTGGCCGAAATACATCGATTTGCATGCCGCTTCCTCGACCTTCAGGAGGCTGCGCTTGGTCGCGTAGCTGATCGGGAAATAGTAGCCGTCGCATGTTCGCACGCAGAGCGACCGATAGCTTCCATATGCCGGGATCCCTCCGACCCAGTCGTCGCGCGGTGCAGCGCCGGCGCAGCCGTTTCTCGACATGGCCCGCAGGATGCCGGCCCGCTTCGCCCGAACGCGAGCATCGACCGGGCGAGCGGATCCGCCGCCCTGGAGTTCCTGGAGCCGCGCCATGATTTGCGGGCACTCGGGGCTCCGCTTGGCCACGAAGAACCCGGGACCGCCATAGATGCAGCCGCCCCATTTGGCCTGGGTCTGAAGCTTCCGAAGCTCTTGCGACGATGACGCTTTCGATCCGGTCCCGCCGGGCAGGCTTGCGAGTTGCGACCGGAGCTGGCCGCAGGTGTCGGCAAGGGATGGGCCGGCAAGCGCCACCATGAGCGCTGCAATGAACACTTGTGAAAACCGGCGGCCGCCGATCGTGGCAACGTTCGCGTCCATGAGAGGCCTCTCCAACTCACGCGAGACCACCGTAACCCGGTATCAGGTAAGTCTTATGACGAGCCTGTTCTGATCTGGACCTTGCGTCGACAACGCCCCGCCAATTGAACCACATCTTGAACGCGGTCTCCAGGGTGACGGCGCTTGCAGGTCGTGGCCCGATCCTGCCGCCCGCCGACAATGCCCGTGATGGGGGAGCCGGGCGTTCTTACCGTGCTGACGAGCCGGAATGCTACGCCGGGACGGTGGCACGGTCGGCCGGGCCGCGGGCCTCCGCTTCCATCTGGCGGCGGATGCGGACGGCAAGCGCGGAGTCGTCGACCGCCACATCCCCGGCGGTGACGATGGTGCCGGCCGGCACTCCGCGAATCAGCTTGACGCCGTGGGCGAGGCCGATCGGCAGCCCTCCCTCGCGGAGGCTCCGCGCCGCCGGCACCAGCTTGCCGTAGACCGTGTAGCCGCCTTCTCCGTCGAGCGTCTCGCCGGCATTGAGGTCGCGCTTGGCCACCGCCACCACATCGCCGCGCCATTGGCGGGTCGCGCCGGTCGGCTGGCCGTTGAGCACGACGTTCAAGACCGAGATCGACAGTTCGAGGCCGATGAGGTGATAGGGCCTGAACAGAGCGGCGTAGCGGCCGCTGGTGTCGGTCACCATGCCGTATTGCTTGAAGCAGCTTGCCGCGTAGTCGTTCGGCGCCTTGAACACGACATAGACGCCCCAGCGGAGATCCCGGTAGACCGGCCGGCCGTCGCGCTCGAGTGACGAAATCACCTCGACCATGCCGTCTTCCGCGAGCTGGCCGCCGGCTTCCCGGCCCTTGAGCACATGGGGAAGATGGTCGACGCCGCAGGGCGGAAACGACAGGCCGTCTTCCGGCACGTTGAGACCGCAGGCATTGGCGACTGCCGCCATTTCGAGCGCCGATTTGGTGCCGTCGAGGAAGGAATTGAACATCTGCGGGTTCATACCGGCCCGCTCCGCCTCTTCCGGGGTCAGTCCGTAGTGCGACCAGACGTCGTCCGGCGTAACCGTGTGGTAGATCGGCAGGTATTTGGTGCCCTTGCCGGCGGCCACGACCTCGAAGCCGGCGGCGCGCGCCCAGTCGACCAACTCCGCGATCAGGGCGGGCTGGTCGCCATAGGCCATGGAATAGACGACGCCTTTCTCGCGGGCCTTTCGCGCCAGCAGCGGGCCAGCGAGCGCATCCGCCTCGACATTGACCATGACGATCGGCGTGCCGGCTTCGATCGCGGCCAGCGCATGGGCGATGCCCGCCGCCGGATTGCCGGTGGCTTCGATCGCCACGTCCACGTCGTCGGCGTCGATCGCCTCGGCCGCATCGGTGGTGAAGCGCGTCTGCACGATCCTCGCGGCATCCCAGCCGACACCGCCGCAGGCTTTCCGCGCCCGGTCGAGGTTCAGATCGGCGATGACCGCAACCTCGAGGCCGGGAATGGTCGGCACCTGCGAGAGGAACATCGAGCCGAACTTGCCCGCGCCGATCAAAGCGGCCCGCACAGGCTTGCCGCTCGCTTGTCGGGCGGCGAGGAGGTGGGTGAGGTTCATCTTCTTCCCCCGGAGTTTTGTCGTGCCTGTGTCAGCCCTGAATCAGAACGCGGAGGGTCGCGCCGAATGCACCGGCTCGCGGCCCTGGGAGCGGCTGCCGGCCGGCTCGTGGAAAAGCAGCTCACGGTCGCGCATGAATTTGGCGAGGTAGGGAAGGCAGGCGCCGCCGATCGCGCGGGCGCGGTTTCCGATCGACCCTTCGAGAACAGCGAAAGGCGGCAGTCCCTTGCGTTCGAGCCTCGCCAGCTTTTCGACGGTTCGGGCGACCATTCGCCGACGCACCGCGGCGGGCATCGCCCCGTCGATGATCACCGCCTGGAAGTCGATGACCGACACGGAAGCCACGATGGCGTAGGCAATGCCCTCGGCCGCCCGGTCGATCCACGCTTCGAGATAAGGCTCGATGGCGCTCCAGTCGTCCGGGGATTCCCAGATCGCCGAGGCGTCGCCGCCACCCTCCTTGATGGCGCGCTCCAGAAGATACATCGAGGCGCAGTGAAGCAATTGCCGCCCGACCGGCCGGCCGTCTCCGTCGACGGACGGTATCAGGATCTGGCCGAGCGAGCCGGCATAGCCGCTCCGCCCAGGAACGACGTTGCCGTTCAGCACCACGCCGCCGCCGACGAACCAGGCGACGAAGATATAGAGCATCTCGCTGTGATGCGCGGCGCTGCCGAACAGGAGTTCGGCGGCGCAGGCCGCCGTCGCGTCGTTGCAGGAATAGACCGGCAGGTCGCAGACTTTTTCGACCGCGGCCTGAAAATCCAGATCGCGCCACGCTTGCATGGCCCCCGGGGGCGAGCCGACCTCTTCCTCCCAGTTCCACAATTCGAACGGGGTGGCGATGCCGACTCCGGCGATCCGCGCCCGCCTGTCGTCCGGCAGGTCGCCTGCCAGAGCGCGGCAGCCGTCTTTGATGAAGTCGACGAGCGCGCCCGGCGTCGGATACGGATAGGTCCGGTGAAGTTCGCCGCGAATGCCGCCGGCAAAATCCATGAGGACGATTTCGCAGCGCCGTCGGCCGATCTTGACCCCGACCGAAAAGGCGCCGTCCGGGTTGAGGGAGATGGGCACGGAAGGCTGACCGATGCGGCCGCGCTGGGGCGAGTTACGTAAGAGCAGTCCGTCCGCCTCGAGCTGGCCGACGATCGCCGAGACGGTCGGCGGCGAGAGCCCCGTCAGCCGGGCGATGGCAGCCTTCGCCACGGCACCATGCTCACGGACGAGCGACAGCACCAGCCGCTCGTTGTAGAGCCGGACGCCGGTCTGGCGGGTGCCCCGTCCGAGTTGTGCCGGCGGGCTCCGATCTGGCTGGTCGATGTCGATGTCCATCTGTCAAAACCGGAGCTGGCGTGACGATCCTTAAGGTTGACCGCGCGGCGGCCGCGGCCTTCGCAGGGTGCTTGCTACAGCCCCTGACCCGGGACCTAGCTGGTATGAGACCTGATCTCCTGTCAATAGATAAATTAGACTAATTAACTTATTGACTCGGCGGCTTTCCTCGTGTTTGTTCCCGCTTGTCGGATGCCAAAGCAGGTAGGCCGGCGCGTGCCAGGGCGCGTATCGCCCTCGCGGACGACGCAATCAAACGGTGGGAGGAACTGCGATGAAAGTGACGTCACACGCCAGAAAACTCGTGGCCGCAGGCGTGGCGGTCTTTTTTGCCGCCGGCATCGGTGCGGCGAGCGCGGACGAGGTCCTCGTCGGGCTCATCACCAAGACCGACAACAACCCGTTCTTCGTCAAGATGAAGGAAGGCGCCCAAGCCAAGGCCGACGAGCTCGGCATCAAGTTTCAGGCGTTTGCCGGCAAATATGACGGCGACAACGAAACCCAGGTCGCCGCGGTCGAGAACCTGATTTCGGCCGGGGCGAAGGGCATTTTGATCACCCCGAGCGACACCAAGGCCATCGTCTCGACCATCCAGAAGGCCCGCGACGCCGGCGTCCTGGTGATCGCCCTCGATACGCCGCTCGACCCGACCGACGCCGCCGACGCGACGTTCGCCACCGACAACTTCAAGGCGGGCGAGCTGATCGGCGAATGGGCCGCCAAGACCATGGGCGACACCAGCAACGCCAAGGTCGCCTTCCTCGACGCCATCGAGAGCCAGCCGACGGTCGACGCCGCCCGCGACCAGGGCTTCATGAAGGGCTTCGGCATCGATCCGAAGGATACCAGCCGCTATCTCGACGAGGACGACGCGCGCATCTGCGGTCACCAGTGGGGCGCCGGCGCCGAGGATGGCGGCCGGACCGGCATGGAGAATCTTCTGCAGAAATGCCCGGACATAAACGTCGTCTACACGATCAACGAACCGACGGCGGCCGGTGCCTGGGAAGCCCTCAAGGCGGTCGGCAAGGATGACGGCAGCGTCCTGGTCGTCTCGGTCGACGGCGGCTGCCCGGGCGTCAAGAACGTCCAGGCCGGCATCATCGGCGCGACCTCGATGCAGTTCCCGCTGCTGATGGCCTCGCTCGGCGTCGAGGCGATCAACGAGTACGCCAAGAGCGGCAAGAAGCCCGAGCCGACACCCGGTCTCGATTTCTACAACACCGGCGTGTCGCTGATCACCGACAAGCCGGTCGAGGGCGTGCCTTCCGAGACGTCCGCGGTAGGCCTGACCAAGTGCTGGGGCTAGGGTTCCTCCCAACACCGGAGGCTTAGGCCCCCGGTGTAAGTCAGGAGGGCAGTCCGCCAGGGCTGCCCTCCTCGTTTTGAGGACGTCCGTTCGGGACGGTATCGATCGATGAGGAAAAGCGCTCCGCGCCTGTCCGCCAGCCGGGATCCGGCGCTTCGATGATGCGACGGGGAATTCTGACCGGCGGCACCTGGTGCGTCGACCGCAACCTCCTGCTCGACCGATGGCCGCAGGAAAACGGTCGCGCCGATATCCTCCACGCCGAAATGGGCGGCGGCGGTTCGGCCTGCAACATGGCGATCGCCATCCGGAAGCTTGCGCCGGATCTGCCGGTCGCCACCATCAGCCTGGTCGGCGACGATGCCGAGGGGCGGTTTCTCATCGGCGAGGCCGAGGCGCACGGGATCGACTTCGCGCAGATGGCGGTGACCGACGAAGCGGTGACCGATTACACCTTCGCCTTCAGTTCGCTTCCCACCGGCCAGCGGACCCACATCAGCTACTTCGGTACCAGCCATCTGCTGACGCCGGATCATTTCGATCTTTCCCGGACCACCCACCGCATCTTCCACCTCGGCCTGCCCGGCGTGCACAAGCTGATGGACGGCGGCTGGGCCGGCGAGGCCAACGGCTGGGTCGCGACCCTCAAGAAAGCCCGCGCCGCCGGCCTCGAGACCAATCTCGAGCTCGCCAGCATCGCGCCGGAACGCCTGGCGGCGCTGGTTCGCCCGTGCCTGCCGCATCTCGATCTACTGGTGGTCAACGACAGCGAGATCGCCGGCATCGCCGGCATCGAGACGGTTGGCGACGGGAAGACCGACCCGGACGCCTGCATCGCCGCCGCCAAGGCCGCCCTGGCGCTCGGCGTCAGACACCTCGTCGCCGTGCATTTTCCGCTGGGAGCCGTCGTCGTCGGCCACGGCGGGGTCGTCGCGGCGCGCCCGTCGGTCCGGGTTCGCGCCGCCGAGGTCGAGGGCGCCAACGGCGCGGGCGACGCGTTCGCCGCCGGCTTTCTCTACGGCATGCACGAGGGCTGGGCGGTCGACGATGCGGTGTCGCTCGCCCATGCGACCGCCGCCGCGTCGCTCCGCCAGATCTCGACGACCGCCGCGATCGAACCGTGGGCCGCCTGCCTCGAATTGGCGGGCCGCTGGGGTTGGCGCGAAACGCTGCAATGAGACTGATTTGAGACCACCACTTCCGACAGGAGACTTCGATGCGCACTCTCGATCAAAAGCTCGCCAATATCCGCGGCGGTCGCTACACGCCCGCGGATTTCATCATCGCCGACGCCAAGGACGGCGATATCGGCTTCGGCCGCGCCGCGCCGGTGCCCGACCGCGCTAGGCCCGGTTATTTCACGCCGCGGGCCACGCATCTCCAGGCAATCCGCGACATGACGGCGTCCGGGCTGGTCGACATCATGCTGATGTCCGCCTCGACCGGCGAACGGCTTTCCAACGAGGGGCTCTTCAAGGACGGTCCGGTGACCCCGGCGATCCGCCTCAACGACACCACCGACATCTGGTCCGCCCGCGGCGGCCGCTACAAGCAGGAACCCTCGCGCCATCACCGCACGGCGCGCGTCGACCAGGCGAAGAAGTACACCGACATCGGCCTCTACTCGATCACCTTCTCCAATCAGCGCGACATCGATGCCGAGAACGCCGAGGCCTATTCGGCCTTCCGCGCCGAGGCGGCCGAGCACGGGATGCGGCATTTCCTCGAAGTGTTCAATCCGGCCTTCGACATCGGCTTGACCGGCGGCGCCGACCTCGGCTCGTTCATCAACGACAACATCGTCCGCACGCTAGCCGGCGCGGTGGCCGCCGACCAGCCGCAATTCCTCAAGCTCCAGTACAACGGGCCGAAGGCGATGGAGGAGCTGGCCTCCTACGATCCGACCATGCTGATCGTCGGCATCCTCGGCGGGGCGGCCGGTACGACGCGCGACACCTTCGAGCTGTTGAGCCAGGCGGAACGCTACGGCGCCCGGGTCGCCTTGTTCGGCCGCAAGATTCATCTGGCCGAATCGCCGATCGAGATCGTCCGGCTGATGCGCGAGGTGGTTGCCCGCACCGTCGCGCCGGCGGAGGCCGTCAAGGCCTACCACGACACCCTCCAGAAGGGGCGCGTCCAGCCGCTGCGAGCGTTCGACGCCGACATCGAGATCACCGAGGAGGCGCTCAAGCTCGCGGCATAGCGCCGCCTTCCCCGACGCCGGGCAACCTTTCCGACCGGTTGCGCCGGCCCACCTCGTCCGCTCCGGACGGGCGCACATTTTCGCCCGGTTGACTTTGCTCAATACGCGAGGGCTGAATCGTGCTTGGTTCGGTAAAGGTTGCGGCGGGAGGATAAAAAGGCGTGGGTACCGGCCCAGAGTTGGCCATCTTGACCGTGGCGGGCGTCGACGCGCTCTTCGCGGCACTCCGCGAGCGCGACTATCGCGTCGTTGGGCCGACCGTCCGCGACCAGGCGATCGTCTATGACGACATCCGCACGGTCGGCGATCTGCCCCGCGGGTGGACCGACGAGCAGAACGGCGGTCACTACCGGCTCAAGCGGCGGGACGATGAGGCGCTGTTCGGCTATGTCGTCGGGCCGCATTCCTGGAAGAAGTATCTGCATCCGCCGAGGCAGCGCTTGTGGCGCGCCACGCGCGACGGGAACGATATTCGGGTGGTCGCCGAGGAGACACGCCCCGACCGCTTCGCTTTCATCGGGGTGCGCGCCTGCGAGCTCCACGCCATCGCCATCCAGGACCGGGTGTTTCTCGGCGGTCCCTTCGCCGACCCCCACTACCAGGCCCGGCGCGAGGATGCCTTCTTCGTCGCGGTGAACTGCGGGCAGGCCGGCGGCACCTGCTTTTGCGCGTCGATGAACACCGGGCCGAAGTCCGAGACCGGCTTCGATCTCGCCTTGACCGAAATCGTCGAGGCGGGCGTCAGCCGTTTCCTCGTCGAGGTCGGCTCGAAGGCCGGCGGCGAGGTGCTCGCCGGGCTGCCCCACGAGGCGGCCGGCGACGCGGACGTGAAGACTGCCGAGGCGATCGTGGCGCGGACCACCGCTTCGATGGGTCGGGAGATGCCCGACGTCGACATCCACGACCTGCTTCTCGCCAATCTCGAACATCCCCGCTGGGACGACGTCGCCGAACGCTGCCTCACCTGCGGCAATTGCACCATGGTTTGCCCGACCTGCTTCTGCACCTCGGTCGAGGATTCGAGCGACCTCACCGGCGCCGAGACGGCACGGGAGAGGCGCTGGGATTCCTGTTTCACCATGGATTTCTCGTATATCCACGGCGGCAGCGTCAGGACGAGCGGCCGCTCGCGCTACCGTCAGTGGATGACGCATAAGCTCGCCACCTGGTTCGACCAGTTCGGGTCCTCCGGCTGCGTCGGCTGCGGGCGGTGCATCACCTGGTGCCCGGTCGGCATCGACATCACCGAGGAGGTGCGCGCCATTCGGGACGGCGAGAACGGCGGAGGAGCGGTTTAGATGGCTGTACAGGGACTGGAACATATTGTCAGGGAACATCCGTTCTTTGCCGGGCTCGACGAGGCGTTTTTGGAACTCGTCGTCGGCTGCGCCAAGAACGTCCGGTTCGAAATCGGCACGTACCTCTTTCGCGAGGGCGGCCAGGCCGATCAGCTGTATCTGATCCGCGAGGGGCGGGTGGCGCTCGAAATTGCCGCTCCGGGAGCCGGCTCCGTGGTCTTCCAGACCGTCGGCGCCGGAGAGATCGTCGGCATATCGTGGCTGATCCCGCCTTACCGGTGGACCTATGACGGGCGCGCGGTGGAACGGGTGCGCGCCATCGCCATGGACGGCAAGTGCCTCCGCGACAAATGTGAGGCTGACCATAGCCTCGGCTACGACGTCATGAAGCGGATAGTGCCGATCCTCGTCCAGCGGCTGCAGGCAACACGGCTCCAGGTTCTCGACGTCTACGGGCAGCCGGTAGCGTGAGCATGGAGCAGCCCACCGCGCGGGATCCGATGGTACCGCAGGTCGCGCGGGTGCGCCGCCGGCGGCAGGACGCGCCCGAGGTGTTCACGCTGGAGCTTGAAACGGAAGGGAGCGGCGAAGGCGGCTTCGCACCGGGGCAGTTCAATATGCTGACCGTTTTCGGCGTCGGGGAATCGGCGATCAGCATGAGCGGCGACCCGGCGAAGAAGCGTGGCATCGTCCACACCGTCCGCGCCGTCGGCACGGTTTCGCGGGCGCTCACCGAACTGCGACGGGGCGACGTGCTCGGCCTGCGTGGGCCGTTCGGCGTCGGCTGGCCGATGGCGGAACTGGACGGCAAGGACGTTGTCGTCATCGCCGGCGGCATCGGGCTCGCGCCGCTCAGACCGGTGATCTACCGGCTGCTGGCCGAGCGGCATCGCTTCGACCGCGTCGTGATCCTCTATGGAACGCGGAGTCCCGACGACATACTCTTCCGCCAGGAGCTCGAATCCTGGCGCCAGCGCCTCGATATCGACCTCGAGGTCACGGTCGACCATGCCGCCGGCGGCTGGTACGGCCATGTCGGGGTGGTGACGACGCTATTGCCGCGGCTGGCGCTCGACCCGGAAAAGGCGGTGGCGCTGCTCTGCGGACCGGAGATCATGATGCGCTTCGCCGTCCAGGCGCTTGTCAGCATGGGCTTGCCGGAGCAAGCGATCTACGTTTCCATGGAACGCAACATGAAGTGCGCCATCGGGCTTTGTGGACACTGCCAGTTCTCGCCGGTGTTCGTGTGCCGCGACGGGCCGGTCTTCCGCTATGACCGGATCCAGTATCTTCTCGCGTTGAAGGAGATCTGAGCCATGGCGGCGAAGCGGAAACCTCGCCTGGCGGTCTGGAAGTTTGCGTCCTGCGACGGTTGCCAGTTGAGCCTGCTCGACTGCGAGGACGAACTGCTTGCTGTCGCCGACGCGATCGACATCGCCTATTTCATGGAAGCGACGCGCGGCAGGATTTCCGGCCGCTACGACCTTTCGCTGGTCGAGGGATCGATCACCACCGCTCACGACGCCGAGCGCATCCGCGAGGTAAGACGGCTATCCGACGTTCTGATCACCATCGGCGCCTGCGCCACGGCGGGCGGCATCCAGGCCCTCCGCAACTTCGCCGACGTCAAGGAATACACCTCGGTTGTCTACGCCCGGCCGGACTATATCTCGACGCTCGCCACGTCGACGGCGATCGCCGATCACGTCCGGGTCGATTTCGAGCTGCGCGGCTGTCCCATTAACAAGCGCCAGCTTCTCGAAGTGGTTTCCGCCTATCTCGCCAAACGGAAGCCGGTGACGCCGGCCCATAGTGTGTGCGTCGAGTGCAAGCTTGCCGGCAATGTCTGTGTGATGGTGGCGCACGGCACGCCGTGTCTCGGACCGGTGACCCACGCCGGATGCGGCGCGATCTGTCCCGCCTACAACCGCGGCTGCTACGGCTGCTACGGGCCGATGGAGACGCCGAATGCGCCGTCGCTGAGCGGCTGGCTTGCCGGGCTCGGCATGGACAAGCGGTCGATCGGCCGTATCTACAGCACCTTCAACACCGACGCCGAAGCGTTCCGCGAGGAGAAGGAACGCCATGGCCCGTAAGACGATCAAGGTCGACTACCTCGCCCGTGTCGAGGGCGAGGGGGCGCTAAAAGTGGTGATCCGCGACGGCGCGGTGGAATCGACGGAGCTCAGCATCTTCGAGCCGCCGCGCTTCTTCGAGGCGTTCCTGCGGGGGCGGTCCTTCCTGGAGGCGCCCGACATCACGGCACGCATCTGCGGTATCTGCCCGGTCGCCTATCAGATGAGCGCGGTCCACGCGATGGAGGCCGCGCTCGGCGTCAAGGTCGGTGGGCCGCTCCGTGAGTTGCGGCGGCTCCTCTATTGCGGCGAGTGGATCGAGAGCCACACGCTGCACGTCTACATGCTGCATGCCCCGGATTTCCTCGGCTATGCCGGCGCCATCGACATGGCGCGCGATCATGGCGACGCGGTCCGCCGCGGGCTGGAACTGAAGAAGGCCGGCAACGAGATCGTCAATCGGATCGGCGGCCGCGAAATCCACCCGATCAACGTCAAGGTCGGCGGCTTCTACCGGACGCCGACCAGGCGCGAGCTGGCGCCTTTGGCCGAGAAGCTGAAGGTGGCGCGGGACCTTGCGCGCGAAACGGTGCGCTTCGTGGCCGGCTTCGACTTCCCCGATCGCGAGCGCGACTATGTCTGCGTCGCGCTCCGGCATCCGGACGAATATCCGTTCAACGAGGGCCACGTCGTTTCGACCGGCGGCCTCGACATCCCCGTCGCCGACTACGACAAGCATTTCGAGGAAATGCATGTCGAGCGCTCGACGGCGCTGCAGTCTCAGCTGCGCGGGGTGGGGTCGTATCTGGTCGGGCCGCTCTCCCGCTACAATTTGAACTTCGACCGGCTGTCACCGCTCGCCCAGGAGGCGGCGCGGGAAGCCGGGCTCGGCGCCATCTGCAACAATCCCTACCGCAGCATCATCGTGCGCGCCGTCGAGGTGCTCTATGCCTGCGACGAGGCGCTTCGCATCATCGACGCCTATGAGGAGCCGGACCGGCCGGCGGTCGCCTTCGACGTTCACGCCGGCGTCGGCTGCGGCGCCACCGAGGCGCCGCGCGGCCTCCTTTTTCATCGCTATCGGCTGGAGGAGAACGGCACCATCGCCGAGGCCCGCATCGTGCCGCCGACCTCGCAGAACCAGGCGAGCATCGAGGAGGATCTCCGCACCTATGTCGGCGGCTGGCTCGATCTCGACGATGAGGCGCTTCAGCACCGCTGCGAGCAAACGGTGAGGAACTACGACCCGTGCATCTCCTGCGCGACGCATTTCCTGCGGCTGGAGCGGATCGAGGAGAAGACGGCGTGAGCGGCCGTTGGATCGTCGTCGGCATCGGCAATCCCGATCGGGGCGATGACGGGGCAGGGCGGCTGGTGGCGCAACGGCTCTCCGGGGTGCTGCCGCCGGGTGTCGCGGTGATCGAGCATGACGGTGAAGCGGCTTCGCTTCTCGACCGTCTCGACGGCGTCCAAGCGGCGTTTCTGATCGATGCGTGCGTGTCCGGGCAGCCGTCCGGCACCGTCCGGCGGGTCGATGTGGACGCCGAAGCCTTGCCCGACCTTCAGTTCGGCCTGTCCACCCACGGCTTTGGCCTCGCCGAGGCGATTGCTCTCGGCAAGGCGCTGGGGTCGCTGCCGCCGCGCTGCGTGATCTTCGCCATCGAGGCGGCGAGCTTCGAGACCGGCGCGGCGCTGTCGCCGGCGGTGGCGGACGCGGTCGAAACGGTGGCTGCGACGGTTCGCGACGAGGTCATGCAGGATGCATGAAGCATCGCTGATGAAGAACCTGATGAAGCAGGTCGACGCGGTCGCCAAGGCCGAGGATGCCCGCAAGGTGGTCGGCGTCTCGGTCTGGCTCGGCGCGCTCAGCCACATGACCGAGGAGCATTTCGGCGAGCATTTCCGCCAGGCGGCGGCCGGCACCAGGGCGGAGGGCGCGCGGCTCGCCGTGACCGTCTCCGACGATGCCGGCCATGCCAATGCACAGGACGTCCTCCTGGAAAGCGTCGAGGTTGAGACCTGAACCCGCCCTTGCCGGATTCTCTGCCGAGGGCGACGCCCAACCGCCCGTCCGGAAACGGATTCTGGTGCGGGGGGTGGTGCAGGGGGTCGGTTTCCGCCCGTTCGTCTACCGGCAGGCGACGGCGCTCGGGCTCGCCGGCTGGGTCGGCAACACCGCCGACGGGGTGACGGTCGAGGCGGAAGGCGAGAAAGCCCGGATTTCCGCACTGATCGAGGCTATCCGGCTGTCGCCGCCGGCGGCCGCCCGGGTGGTTGGGGTCGAGGCGAGCGACGTTGCGCCGACCGGCGAGGCGGCCTTCGCCATCCGCGAGAGCGTGACGCGAGGGGCGCGCGTCGCCGAGGTGCCGGCCGACCTCGCCACCTGCGCTAAGTGTCTGGCGGAATTGTTCGATTCGGCCAACCGCCGGTACCATTATCCGTTCATCAACTGCACCCAGTGCGGGCCGCGCTTCTCCATCATCGCCGACATGCCCTATGACCGGGCGCGGACGACCATGGCCGGCTTTGCTATGTGTCTGGAATGTCAGGCGGAATACGACGAGCCCAGCGACCGCCGCTTCCATGCCGAGCCGAACGCCTGCCCGGCCTGCGGGCCGCGAATCGCCCTTTGGGACGGGTCCGGGCGGCCCATGGACGGGCAACGAGACGCGCTCGGAACGGCCGCGGACGCCGTCCGGGACGGCCGTCTCATCGCGGTCAAGGGAATCGGCGGCTTCCATCTCGTCTGCGACGCCCGCAACGCGGCGGCGGTGCGCGAACTCCGCCTCCGCAAACGGCGGGAGGAGAAACCGTTCGCGGTGATGTTTCCCTCGCTTGCCGAGGCCGCGGCGAGTTGCCGGATCTCGGCGGCCGAGGAAGCGCTGCTCATCTCGCCCGAGCGGCCGATCGTGCTTCTGCGACGAACCGGCGGTCCGGTGGCGGAGGCGGTGGCGCCGGGCAATCCGAGACTGGGCGTCATGCTGCCGTATTCGCCGCTGCATCATCTGCTGATGCGGGAGCTCGGTTTCCCGGTTGTGGCGACCAGCGGCAACCTCAGCGACGAGCCGATCGTCACCGACGAACGGGAGGCGATTAGCCGGCTAAGCGGCATCGCCGACCGCTTCCTGGTGCACGACCGTCCGATCGTGCGGCCGGTGGAGGATTCCATCGTTCAGGTGGTCGGCGGACGGCCGCAGGTGTTGCGGCGAGGGCGGGGCTATGCGCCGGCGCGGATCGGCGTGGAAGGCGCCGCGGAGGGGATCGTCGCGGTCGGCGGTCACCTCAAGGCGACGGTCGCGCTGACGAAAGGCGACGGCGTCGTGGTCGGCGCCCATGTCGGCGACCTCGACACGGCCGAGGCGCGCGCGGCGCACGCGGCGGCGCTCGCCGACTTGACCCGGCTCTATGCAGTCGAGCCGCGACTGGTTGCCCGCGACCTCCATCCCGACTACGCGTCGAGCCGCGCTGCCGGATCGCTGGGTGCGCCGGTCGTCCCGGTCCAGCATCACCTGGCCCATATCGTCGCCTGCGTGGCGGAGCAGGCGATCGAGCCGCCGGTGCTCGGCGTCGCCTGGGACGGCACCGGCCATGGCGGCGACGGCACGGTGTGGGGCGGCGAATTCCTGCTGGTCGAAAAGGCTGCGTGGCGGCGGGTCGGGCACTTTCGCCATTTCCGGCTGCCCGGCGGCGAGGCGGCCGTGCGCGAGCCACGCCGGGCCGCGTTGGGCCTGTTGTTCGCGGCGTTCGGCCGGGACGCCTTCGGCATGGTCGATCTGGCGCCGGTTGCCGCCTTCGGCGAGGCGGAGCGGGCGGTGGTGGCGAGAATGCTGGAGCGCGGGGTGAATTCGCCGTTGACGTCCAGCGTTGGGCGGCTCCTCGACGCCTTCGCGGCGCTCTGCGGCATCCGGCAGGTGAACGCCTATGAGGGGCAGGCAGCGTCGGCACTGGAATGGGCGGCGGGTGACCGCGAGGGCGGAGAGGCGTATCCTTTCCCGGTGGCGGAAGACGCCGACGGCCGGCTGATCGTCGACTGGCAGCCGGCGCTGGAACGAGGCTTGGCGGATCTACGGGCCGGGAAGCGCACCGGGGTGGTCTCGGAAGCGCTGCACAACGGCCTCGTCTCGGTGATCGGCGCCGTGGCGGGCGCGGTCGGCGAGCCCCGCGTGGTGCTGTCGGGCGGCTGCTTCCAGAACGCTCGCCTGAGCGAGGGCGCGGTGGCGGTGCTGAGGCAAGGTGGCTTTGCGCCCTTCTGGCATGAACGCATTCCGCCGAACGACGGCGGCATCGCGCTCGGCCAGGCGGTGTGGGCGGGGTGGACGGAAGCCTTGCACCGGGAGTCGCAAGAAACATGAGGCGAAGAAGGCGGATGCGTAAGCCCCATACGACGAGAAGGCCAACCGTCGTGCATGCTGCCCGGCGCTATGCGCCTCCACGAGCACAGATAGAGGGAGAGTAGCCATGTGTCTGGCGGTTCCCGGTCGGATCCTCAGCATGACCGGCGACGACCCGCTGATGCGGGTCGGGCGGGTCGATTTCGGCGGCGTCCTCAAGGAGATCAACCTCGCCTATACGCCCGAGGCGGGTGTCGGCGACCACGTTCTGGTCCATGTCGGTTTCGCCATCACCGTGATCGACGAGGCCGAGGCGGAGCGGGTCTTCGCGCACCTCCGCGAGATCGGCGATTTGGATGAACTGGAGGAGGAGGCGGGGTGAGCGGGGTCGAGAAGAGAAAGGCGTTGCACAATGCCCCTTCCGTCGCCGCTTCGCGGCGCCACCTCTTCCGCTTCGCAGGGGAGGATCGCGGCTCCACCCACCCACTCGGCAGTGCATTCAGCCGCCGTGTGACATGCCGGGCCGAGCAATGCACTGCCCTTCCTCCCCTGCGAAGCGGTGGTGGAGGGGGCAGCGCCGTCGTCGCAGCCTCATGGAATAGTGCCCGTCACTTATGGGAGATGCCATGAAATTCCGTGACGAATATCGCGATCCCAAGGCGGCGCGGGGCTATGCCGACGCCATCGCCAGGATCACCACGCGACCGTGGACGCTGATGGAGGTGTGCGGCGGTCAGACCCACGCCATCGTCCGCTACGGCATCGACGAACTGCTCCCCGACGGCGTGACGCTGGTGCACGGGCCGGGCTGTCCGGTCTGCGTGACGCCGGCCGAATACATCGACAAGGCCATCGAAATCGCCGGCCGGCCCGAGGTGACCCTTTGCTCCTTCGGCGACATGCTGAGGGTCGCCGGCAACGGCGGCGACCTGTTCGGCGCCAAGTCGCGCGGCGCCGACATACGGGTGGTCTATTCGCCGCTCGACGCGCTCAAGATCGCTCGCGACCACCCCGAGCGCGAGGTGGTGTTCTTCGCCGTCGGCTTCGAGACCACCGCGCCGGCCAACGCCATGGCGGCGTACCAGGCCAAGCGCGAGGGGCTGACCAACTTCTCCATACTCGTCTCGCATGTGCTGGTGCCGCCGGCGATGCGGACCATCCTCGACGGTCCGACCAACCGCATCCAGGGCTTCCTGGCGGCCGGACACGTCTGCACGGTCATGGGCTTCGAGGAATACGAGCCGATCGCCGCCCGCTACCATGTGCCGATCGTGGTGACCGGCTTCGAGCCGCTCGACATCCTCGAAGGCGTCTATATGTGCGTCCGCCAGTTGGAAGAGGGCAAGGCGGAGGTGGAGAACCAGTACAGCCGCTCGGTGAAGCGCGACGGCAACCGGCCGGCGCAAGCGATCATGGCCGAGGTGTTCCGCGTCACGCCGCGGCGCTGGCGGGGGATCGGCGACATCGCGGAAAGCGGGCTGGGCCTCGCCGACGCCTATGCCGACTTCGACGCCGAACGGCGCTTCGGTCCGGTTTCCACCGCAGCCGAGACGGAGAGCGAGTGCATCAGCGGGCTGGTGCTCCGCGGCGAGAAGAAGCCGCCCGAATGTCCGGCCTTCGGCACCCGCTGCACGCCGGAGCGGCCGCTGGGGGTGACCATGGTGTCGTCGGAAGGCGCCTGCGCCGCCTATTACCGCTATCGCGGCCGGCACGCTTCGGCGGCCTGAAGGCGGCATCCGTGACCGACAAGGACTTCGCGCTCGCCTGTCCCGCCCCGGCCGGCGACGGCGACACGGTCCAGATGGCCCATGGCGGCGGCGGCCGGGCCATGGAGCGGCTGCTCGACACCATCATCCGGCCGGCCTTCGACAATCCGGAACTGGCGCGCCGTCACGACGGGGCGAGGCTCGACCTCAAGGGCCCGGTTGCCTTCACCACGGATTCCTACGTGGTGCGGCCGCTGTTCTTTCCCGGCGGCGACATCGGCACGCTGGCGGTCAACGGCACCGTCAACGACCTCGCCATGTGCGGCGCGCGGGCGGCCTATCTCAGCGTCGGCCTGATCCTCGAAGAGGGGCTGCCGCTCGGCACCTTGCGGCAAGTGGTGGTCTCGATGCGGGCGGCGGCCGACGCCGTCGGCGTCAAGCTGGTGACCGGCGACACCAAGGTCGTCGATCACGGCAAGGCGGACGGCGTCTTCGTCAACACCGCCGGCCTCGGGCCGATCGTCGCCTCCGCCCCGATCGGGCCGGCGGAAGTGCGGCCGGGCGATGCGGTGATCCTCAGCGGCGACATCGGCCGGCACGGCATCGCGGTGATGGCGGCACGCGAGGGCTTCGGCTTCGAGACCGTCATCGAGAGCGACTGCGCGCCGGTGCTCGACCCGGTGCTGGCGCTGATCGAGGCGGGCGTCGCCGTCCATTGCCTCCGCGATCTCACCCGCGGCGGGCTGGCGAGCGCCGTGGTGGAGATCGCCGAGACCGCGGAGGTGGCGATCGCGCTGGACGAGGCGGCGATCTCGGTCCGTGACGATGTCGACGCCGCTTGCGAGCTCCTCGGCCTCGACCCGCTGCACGTCGCCAACGAGGGCCGGTTCGTCGCTTTCGTCGCCGCCGGCGAGGCCGATCGTGCGGTCGACATCCTGCGGTGCTTTCCGATGGCGGCCGAGGCCGCGCGAATCGGGACGGTGAACGAAGGCAGAGCCGGCGAAGTCTCAAGCCGCGGGCCGCTCGGCGTCGCCCGCATCATCGACATGTTGAGCGGCGAGCAATTGCCCCGGATATGCTGAGGGAGCGGGAAGAAAAACGTCGCCGCGTCCTTCGACCAGGTCGGGGGGCAGGTCATGCGGCGGGCTTTCGCCCGGCGCGGTCCGGGATGAGCGGCGTGGTTGGTGGAGATGACCACGCAACACACACCACGTCATGCCCGGGCTTGACCCGGGCATCCATGCCGGAACCGCTCAGCCTGAGTGGCGTCGTTTGAGTGCACGGCACGGGAAATGGCATGGATGGCCGGGTCAAGCCCGGCCATGACGGTGGAGGGAGTGGGGCGGGGGCGCATGCAGTCCGGCGGGAATGCCCCCTCCACCATGCTTCGCACGGTCCCCCTCCCCCGCTTCGCAGGGGAGGATACGAGGCGGCTCACTCAGTCACGCGGGCGACATGCGGAGGCCGAAGGCCAGACTTGGTCATGCTGAAACCTGAGCGCGTCGGCCACGGAACGTTGATCCCGATCAACTTTCGCCGGCCGCGCGGTCTTCGACGGCGACGCCGTCGACGACGCGATCGCTCGGGTGAAGGACGACCGTGTCGCCCTTCGTCAGGCCGTCGACAACCTCGGCCGCGTGACCGTTGCGATGGCCGAGGACGACACGGGTCGCCACCGCCTTGCCGTCGACGATGCGGAACGCCGCCCAGTCGGCGCCGGTGCGGAAGAGGGCGCCGAGCGGCACCTGAAGCACGTCGTCGCCCTGCCAGGTGGTGATGTGGACCATGACGCGGAATTCGTGGCCGAGCCGTTCCCATTTGTCCGCCGCGTCGGCGATATCGAGAATCGCGTCGACGCGCTGCTCCTCGATGCCGAGCGCCGAGACCTTGGTGTAGGCGGCGGGATCGACCCGGCGCACCTCGGCCGAAAGGGTGGGTCCGCCCCAGTCGTCGATCGTGGCGCGGCTGCCGGGATGGACGTTGACCGCGTCGCTCGACAGAAGGTGCACGATGATCTCCAGGTCGCGGGGATTGCCGATCTCGAGCAAGGCCTCGCCGGCCGTCACCACCTGCTCGCTCTCGGTCAGGAGCTTGAGGACGGTGCCGTCCACCGGCGCGCGGAGCGTCAGACAGCAGGGATCCCGGGCGCCGCTTTCGAGCTGGTCGGGTTCGATAAGCCTCGCTTCGGCGCTCGACAGCTCGCTGTCGCGAAGCTCCGCCGTCGCCTTGGCTTCCGCCACCTGGGCCTTGGCGGTGTCGAGATCGGCCGCCGCCTTGTCGAAGGCACGCGTCGAGATGGTCCCCGCCTTGGACAATTCCTCGGCGCGGTCAAGGTCGCCCTGCGCCAGCCGTTCCGAGGCTTCGGCCGCCGCCACCTGGGCCTTCGCCAAGCTCACGGCCGAGCGGGCGGCCTCGACCGCCGCCTGCAGCTCCCGGCGCGAGCGGACGTCGAGAAACGGCGGGTCGGCCGGATGGATCGAGGCAACCGCCGTGGTGTCGCGGAAGACCTCGTCGCCCACCTCGACCGGCAGACGTTCGACCCGTCCGGCGACCGGCGCCGATACGCGGAAGACGTCGCGGATGCGGGCGATTCCCTCCTCGTCGATGGTGACCGTCAGCGGGGCCTGGTCGACCGTCGCGATGTCAACCGGCACCGGCCGGGGGCTCAGCGCATAGACCGCCGCGGCGACCACCAGCGCCAGGACCACCAAGCCGATCGCCCGCTTGATCCATTTCTGCATCCTTTACTCCCTTGTCTTCAGCACCTGGACAAGATCGAGACGGTCGACCCGGCGGCGCACGATCAGCGCCGAGGCGAGAGCGGCGACGAGAACGACGATGCTCGACACCGCAAAGATCCGCGGCTCGATGACGAAGGGAACGCGGAACAGGTCGGTGGCGAGACTGCTGGTAACGATGATGCCGAGCCCGGTGGCGATCAGCCAGCCAAGCGGCTGGGCGGCGGCGACGATGACGCCGATCTCGATGAGGAGGACGTTCGACACCTCCGACCGCCGGAAGCCGAGCACCCGCAGCGTGGCAAGCTCGCGGGCGCGTTCGGAAAGCTGGATGCGGGCGCTGTTGTAGACGACCCCGAAGGCGATGATGACGCTGAGCGTCAGATAGACGGTGAGCATCATGCCCATGCTCTCCTGCATGGTCTCCTGGAAGCGCTGGCGCGATCGGCCCTGCAGTGCGACGGCGGATATCTGCGGCGTCGCTTTCACCGCGGCGTAGAGCTCGTCGAGGCGGTTCGGGTCGAGCTCCAGGTGAACGCCCGAGACGCGGGGGCCGGTGCCGGCGAGGCGGGCCAGCGCGTCGATGTCCATGAACACCATCAGGCCGAGATAGCTCTGGATCACCTGGGTGACGGGCACCTCGACCGTGCGGCGATCGCCGTCGAGAAACGCGACCTCGGCCGTGTCGCCGGGGCGCAAATGCAGGAGCTGGGCGACGCGGTCGCCGATGGCGAGGCCGGTGCTCGGCAGAACCACCGGCTTGAGGTCGAGGTCGAGCACCCGGCTGAGCTCGGTCCCCGGCGGCTTGCCGATGATAGCGAGCTGCCGCTCGTACTGGCCGTTGCGGATGGTGACCGGGGCCGAGAGATAAGGCTCGGCCGCCATCACGCCGGGCAGCTTCTCCGCCGCCTGGAGGGCTTCCGGCGGGCGGGCGGAGGTGAAGACCAGCGTCGCGTCCTGCCGGTCGGTGCGGAAATAGATCGCGTCGATCATGAAGTCGACCGACGAAAGCGTCCCCATGGCAAGCCCCATCAGGGCAACCGCAAAGGCGGTGCCGACGATGGTGAGGCCCGAGCGGAGCGGGTGGCGCAGAAGATGGCGAAGCGCCATGGTCGCGATCTGGGAGAGGATTCGCGTGCGGGCGACCAGGCCGCCGAGGAACTGACGGTAGACCTGCGGGGCCGGCGGCCGCATGGCGACCGCGGCCGGGAGCGCGAACACCGAGGTGATCGCCCGGAGCGCGCCGGCAACGGCGGCGGCGAGGCTGACGCCGGCGGCGATCAGATAGATGTCGAGGTCGGAGCGGAAGACGAGGAACGGGAAGCTGTAGAACCTGGAATACATGACCGTCATGCCACGGCCGAGAAGCGTGCCCGCCACCGCGCCGATGGCGATGCCGACCACCGCGATGACGAGGACCAGCTTGAGATAGTGCCAGGCGACGGCAGTGCGGCCATAGCCGAGCGCCTTGAGGAGGCCGATCTGCTCGCGCTCCAGGGCGACCAGCCGCGACAGGATCATGTTGAGCAGAAACGCCGACACCAGCAGGAAGATCGGCGGGATCATGCGCGCCATGCCGCCGAGCTGGTCCATTTCGCCCTGCAGAAAGGCGTTGGAGAGCTGGTCCTTGCGACCGTGGGCGCCGGTGCCGCCATAGGGCTCCAACAGCGCGTCGACCTTTTCGATCACCGCGGTTTCGCTGGCATCGCGCAAGAGCCTGAGGCTCAGCGAATTGAATGCGCCGTCGAGATCGAACACCGAGGCGAGGGCTGCCTCGGGCATCCAGATCACGCCGAAGCGGCGGGCGTCGGGCATCATGTCGCCGGGCCCGAGCGTGTAGACATATTCGGGCGAAAGCACGATGCCGACGACCGTCAGCGTTGTCTTGGCGCTGCCGACGATGGCGTCGAACCGCGACCCGATCTCGAAGCCATGCGCCGTGGCGAAGGCCGAAATCGATCGCCACCTCGTTGGAGCGGCCGGGTTCAGGCAGCCGGCCCCGGCGGATGAACAGGTCATTGACCGTGATATCGCGGCCGGGGGGAATCGAGACCAGGAGCCCGGTCGCCGGCTCGCGGAAGCCCTCGATATCGAGGAGCGCCGGCTCGACGATCCGCGCCTCGACCGCGGCGACGCCATCGATGGCGGCGATCTGATCGGCAACGCTCTTCGGTGCCCGGACGGCGGAAGCGAAAACGTCGCCGAACTTGTAGCGCTCGTAGTAGGCGGAGCGGGTTTCCTCAAGCGAACGATGGGCGCCGACGGCCAGAATGAGGGTAGCGACGCCGCAGGCCATGACCAGGGCGATGGCGAACGACTGGGCCCACAGCCGGCGAAGATCGCGGAGGAGCTTGATGTTGAGGGTTCCCATCGCGCTCACCAATTCACCGCGGAAGGCGCCAGGCGTTTGTCGTTCTGAACCACTTCGGTGATCGCACCGTCGGAGAAACGGAAAATGCGATCGCCGATCGAGCCGATCGTGGCGTTGTGGGTGATGATCGCGGTGGTGGTCCCCAGCTCCCGGTTGGTGGCGGTCAGCGCCTCGAGGACGAGTATGCCGGTCGCCGAATCGAGCGCGCCGGTCGGCTCGTCGCAGAGCATCACCTCCGGACGCTTGGCGACGGCGCGGGCGATCGCCACCCGCTGCTGCTCGCCGCCGGAAAGCTGCGCGGGAAAATGCGAGATGCGCTCCTTGAGGCCGACGAGCTCGAGCGCCTCCTCGGGGCGCATGGCGTTGCGGGCAATTTCGGTCACGAGAGCGACATTCTCCTTGGCCGTCAGGCTGGGGATCAGATTGTAGAACTGAAAGACGAAACCGACATGATCGCGGCGATAGCGGGTCAGTTCGCGATCGCTGGCATCGGTCAGATTGTGATCGCGATAGCGCACGGTTCCCGTCGTCGCGGTGTCGAGTCCGCCGAGAATGTTGAGGAACGTCGATTTGCCGCTCCCGGACGGGCCGAGCATCACGGTCAGCTCGCCGTGAAAGAGTTCGGCATCGACGCCACGCAGCGCCTTCACCTCCACGTCGCCGGTCCGGTAGACCTTGGTCAGTCCCTTGATCTCGAAAACCGCTTCGGGCAACGCGTCTCTCCTCAACACGGAAACGCTACCGGCTGAATGGTGTGCCATGCTTGACGCAGGTCAATGCCCGCCCCGGTTCCTTCGGCATTCTCCCCGGCGACAAGGCGGCGCATATCCGCCGGACACCTTCGCTACGACGCCGGGAGTTACCATGAAAGATTATCAGGAGATGGCACGCGAGGTTTCCCTCTCGGCGGCGGCCCTGCGCCGCGGTCTGCCGGAGGCGATGGCCGGGTTCGCGGGGCTGGGCAAGGGAGCCTATGCCGCGGGGACGTTGAGCACTAAGTTCAAGGAACTGATCGCGCTCGCCCTTTGCGTCGCCTCGCGCTGCGACGGCTGCGTCGCCTACCATGCCAAGCGGGTCTGCGACCTTGGAGCCTCCAAAGAGGAAGTCGTGGAGACGATCGGCGTGGCGATCCAAATGGGCGGCGGACCGTCGATGGTCTACGGTGGCGAGGCGCTGCGTGCATTCGAGGCCTTTCAAGTTCAAACAGTGCCAGGGGAGTGATCGATGGCCCAGTCTGACGTTCTGTGGTTCGAAACCGTCAAACGCTCCGACGTCGGAATCGTCGGCGGGAAGAATTCATCGCTGGGCGAGATGGTGCAAACCCTCTCCGCCAAGGGCGTGCGGGTGCCGCCCGGCTTCGCGACGACGGCGAACGCCTATTGGCGCTATGTCGATGCCAACGCGCTCCGACAGGGGATCACCGACCGGCTTGCCGACATGAATGCGGGCAAGAAGACGCTTGCCGAGACCGGGCAGGCGATTCGCAGCGCCTTCCTCCACGGCGAATGGCCGGCGGTGACGGCCGACGCGATAACCACCGCCTATGCCGAGCTTTGCCGGCGCGCCGGCAAGGACGAGATGGACGTCGCCGTGCGCTCCTCGGCGACGGCGGAGGACTTGCCTGACGCGAGCTTCGCCGGTCAGCAGGAGACCTACCTCAACATTCGCGGCGAACGGGCGCTTCTCGACGCGTGCCGTCGCTGCTACGCTTCGCTATTCACCGACCGGGCCATCTCCTATCGGCAGGTGCGCGGCTTCGACCATCTCCAGGTCGCGCTGTCGATCGGCGTGCAGCAGATGGTGCGCTCCGACATCGGCGGCTCCGGCGTGATGTTCTCGATCGACACCGAGACCGGCTTCGACAAGGTGGTGCGGATCGACGCGGCCTGGGGACTGGGCGAGAACGTCGTGCAGGGCGCGGTCGACCCGGACGCCTATCAAGCGTTCAAGCCGCTGCTTGCCGACGAGTCGCTGCTGCCCATCGTCGAAAAGACGCTCGGCGAGAAGGCGATCAAGATGGTCTACGCCACCGGCGAGCGGCCGACCAAGAACGTGCCGACCTCCAAGCGGGAGCGGGCGACCTTCGTGCTCAGCGACCAGGAGATCGTCACGCTGGCGCGCTGGGCGACGGCGATCGAGAAGCACTATGGCTGCCCGATGGACATGGAATGGGCCAAGGACGGCGAGAGCGGCGAGATCTTTATCGTCCAGGCGCGTCCGGAGACCGTGCAGTCGCGGCGCGCGGCGAACGTCTTCAAGTCGTACCGGGTGATCGAAAAGGGCAAGACGCTGACCACCGGCCTCAGCATCGGCGGTGCCATCGTCGCCGGCCGCGTCTGCCTGATCGAGGACGTGCGCGACATCGACAAGTTCGTCGACGGGGCGATCCTGGTCACCGGCATCACCGATCCCGATTGGGTGCCGATCATGAAACGGGCGACGGCGATCATCACCGATCACGGCGGCCGCACCTCTCACGCCGCTATCGTCAGTCGCGAGCTCGGCCTGCCGGCGGTGGTCGGCACCGGCGACGCCACCCACGTCCTCCACACCGACCAGGAAGTCACCGTTTCCTGCGCCGAGGGCGATCAGGGCTTCGTCTATGAGGGAACGGCGAAGTTCGAGATCGAGGAACTCGATCTGGCGACGCTGCCGAAGACCAAGACCAGCGTGATGCTCAACCTCGCCAATCCAGCCGCGGCGTTCAACTGGTGGCAGATCCCGGCCGACGGCGTCGGCCTCGCCCGCATGGAGTTCGTCGTCACCAATCAGGTGCGCGTCCACCCGATGGCGCTGGTGCGGTTCGATTCGCTGAAAGACGAAGCGGCGAAGAAGGAAATCGCGGCGATCACCGTCGGCCACGACGACAAGACCGAGTATTTCATCGACACGCTGTCGCGCGGTCTGGCGCGGATCGCGGCGGTGGTCTACCCGAAGCCGGTGATCGTTCGAATGAGCGATTTCAAGACGAACGAATATGCCGGGCTGGTCGGCGGGCGGGAGTTCGAGCCGGCCGAAGAGAACCCGATGATCGGGTTCCGCGGCGCCTCGCGCTACTATTCGCCGCGCTACCGGGAGGGCTTCGCCCTCGAATGCCGGGCGATCCAGCGGCTGCGCAACGAGCTTGGTTTCAAGAACGTCGTGGTGATGATCCCCTTCTGCCGCTCGGTGAAGGAAGCCGACAAGGTGCTGGAGGTGATGGCCGAAAACGGGCTGAAGCGCGGCCAGGACGGACTCGAGGTCTATGTGATGTGCGAGATCCCGTCGAATGTCATTCTGGCGGGTGCCTTCGCCGAACGCTTCGACGGCTTCTCGATCGGCTCGAACGACCTCACCCAGCTCACCCTCGGCGTCGACCGGGATTCGGAGGAGCTGGCCGGCCTGTTCGACGAGGAGGACGACGCGGTCGAATGGATGATCGCCAGTGTCATCGAGGCCGCCCACAAGGCCCACGCCAAGATCGGCCTCTGCGGCCAGGCGCCGAGCGATCATCCGGAGTTCGCGCGCTTCCTGGTCGGTTGTGGCATCGACTCGATGTCGGTGAGCCCCGACAGCTTCTTTGCCGTCAAACGTCACGTGGCCGAGGCCGAGGCCGGCGAGCCGGCTCGCAAACGCGCGTGAGGGGAGCACGATACGCCGCGGCGCGACCGTCAGGAAGCCGGCTTAGCTTATCCCGGCTTGGCGGAGCGCCGCGGCGGCAAGCTCTCTGACCGGACGGATGGCGTCGAGCATCGTCCATTCGATCAGACCGGACGGCTGGTCGGCCTGGAGCATGACGACGGCCGCCGTTGCATCGGAGGCATCGGCCCGCCGGTGGACGATCCGCTGCATCAGGACCTCGACCGGCGCCGTCAGCCACAAGCCGGAGAAGGACGCGCCGGCCCGCTCCGCCACGGCGGCAATCAGGCGACGCTCCTCCGGCGTCTTGTGGACGGCGTCGACAATGACGCTCTGTCCGGCCGCGAGGGCGGTTTCCGCCTGTTGGCGAAGCGCGGCGAAAACCCGGTCGGTGACTTCCGGCTCGTAGGCGGACTCGGGAAGCCGGTCGAACTCGTCGATACCGATCAGCCGCTTCCGTTCGATATCGCTCCTCAGGTGAACGGCGCCGGGCGGGCGGCCGATCCGATAGGCGATGGCGCGCGACACGGTGGTCTTGCCGGTGCCGGAGAAGCCGCCGATGGCGATCAGATGCGGTTTAGCCGGCTCAAGAAAGCCTACTGCATGGTCGAAATAGCGAAGCGCGGCGGTGCGCGCTTCCCGGTCGTGGCTGACGGTGACGAAGCGGAGCGCCTCGACCTTGGCCCGCACGGCCGCCCGTAGGGCGAGGAACAAAGGCAGAGTGGCCAGCCCCTCGAGGTCATCCTGCAAACGGTCGGATTTCCACAGATAGCGGTTGAGGACGAGGCTCGCCTCATAGCGGAGGCCGCGTTCCCAGAGGTCCATGAGCAGAAAGGCGAGGTCGTAAAGGATGTCGATGGTGGCGATCAACTCGTCGAACTCGATGGCGTCGAAGAGAACCGGGTGATCGTCGATCAGCGTGATATTGCGGAGATGGAGGTCGCCGTGACAGCGGCGGACCTGGCCGCGCTCGCCGCGCGCCAGGAGCAACAGCCGCAAGGCGGTGAACCGGTCGCGCATGGCGTCGGCGAAGGCGATAGTGCCGGCGGGCGGAAAGACCTCCCGGCGTTCCATCAGGGACGTGACGGTCTCCTCGACCACGCCATGGAGCGCCTCGGTCGCCGCCGCGCCGTCGCGGATCTCGGCCGCGGCAAAGCTGTCGGCGACGACCGCGGCGAGACGCCGGATGATCTCCCCCGTCAGCTCATGGCGGTCGGCGACGAGGTCGAGGGTCTTCGTCTCGTCAAACCGCTTCATGTGAACAGCCCATTCGACGACCTCGCCGTCGCCGCCGAAACGAAGGCCGCCGGCAGCGTCGCGGGTGATCGCCACGACGCCGAGATAGAGGTCGGGCGCATAGCGGCGGTTGACGGAAATCTCGGTCTCGCAGGCGGCTCGCCGCTTGACCAGCGTCGAGAGGTCCATGAAGGGAAAGCGGACGGCGCGCTTCACCTTGTAGACGTCCGGCCCCGCGAGGAAGACGGCCGCCGCGTTGGTGTCGACCCGCTTGACCGGGGCGCTCAATCCGTGGGTCGCCGGATCCGCGAGGAAGGCGAAAACCGCGTCCTGATCCCCGCTCATCGGCACGGTTCGCCTAGGACGGGACGGGCCGCAGCGCCGCGTGCCGGATCTGGTCGTAGAGGCGAAGGATGTCGGCGCGGGCGCAATGACTCGTCCCCGGCGACAAGACGGCCGCGGTGCCGGCCGCGGCGCCGAACATCGCCGCCTCCTCGAGCGGCTTGCCGTCGGCAAGCGCCAGGGTCATCCCGGCGACGAAGCTGTCGCCGGCGCCGACCGCCGATTTGACCTCGACGTTCAGCGGCGGCACGAAGAAGACGCCGTCGCGCGAGGCGATCATCGCACCGTCGGCGCCCATGGTGACGGCGACGATCTCGGCCTTGCCGTCGGCGACCATCCCGGCCACCGTCGCGGCACAGGAAACCATGTCGAGCTCGCGCCCGACCAGGATTTGAAGCTCGTTGAGGCTCGGCTTGACCAGATGGATCGGGGTGCGGCCGAGGGCGGCTTCCAGCCCCGGGCCGTGGCTGTCGAGGACGAACTTCGCTCCCTTCTCGGCCGCAATGTCGCCGAAACGGGCGAGGATGTCCGGCGCGGCGCCGTGGGGGATGCTGCCGCTCGCCACCAGCCAGGAGAAGGTCGCCGCGCGCACCGCCGCCAGCGCCGATTCGATCTCCTGGTGAGACAGGTCCGGGCCGCTCGGGATGAAACGGTATTCGAGCCCGGTGCTGCGCTCGAACACCATGTGGGCCATGCGGGTATGGCCGGCGACCGGGATGATGTGGGTGCGCACGCCGATCCGGCTCAACAGGTCGACAAGCAGGGTGCCGGTGATGCCGCCGGCGATGCAATACGCCTCCGTGTTGCCCCCCAGCTCCTCGATGACGCGGGCCACATTGACCCCGCCGCCGCCGGGCTCGAAGGTCTCGCTCGACGTGCGTATCTTGTGGGTCGGGCGGACCCGCTCGGCCTCGGCCGAAACGTCGATGGTCGGATTGAGTGCGAGGGACAGGATCTGAGGCAACGACTGCTCCCAATCATCAAGCTGCGTGGACCAGCCTCAACAAAACCCGAAGATTGCCGCGCCGTCCAGTTCGGGATTTTACGGACGCGGCACCGGGTCACGGGGGGTGGCGGGGCCGGGCCGCCTCGTGAAAAAGTGACTGTGGCGCGACCGGCGGGCCCTTTATAACCGGCCGCGGCGCCCGGCGGACGGTGCGAAGCAGGGAATTTTGAATGCTGGTCGATGTCACCCATGGCGGCGCGTTGCTAGCCGGCCTCCTGTCCTTCGTATCGCCCTGCGTCCTGCCGCTGGTGCCCCCTTATCTCTGCTATCTCGCCGGGGTCAGCCTCGACCAGCTGACCGGGGAGACGCCGATGACCGTCGGCCGCCGGACGGTGTTCTTCTCCTCGGTCGCCTTCGTCCTCGGCTTTTCGACCATCTTCGTGCTGCTCGGAGCGGCGGCGACGGCGGTCGGCCAGTTGCTGCGGAGCTATATCGACATCCTGTCCATCGTCGGCGGCGCGATCATCATCCTGATGGGCCTGCACTTCCTCGGCGTGTTCAAGATCCATCTTCTCCACCGGCAGGCGCGGGTCGAGGTCCGCAACCACCAAGCGGGGCCGCTCGGCTCATACCTGATGGGGCTCGCCTTCGGCTTCGGCTGGACGCCGTGCATCGGACCGGTCTTGTCGGTGATCCTCGGCCTTGCCGGGACGCAGGACACGGTGGGGAGCGGCGCGGTGCTGCTGGCGGTCTATTCGCTGGGCCTCGGGCTGCCGTTCATCGCCGCCGGGCTGTTCGCCGGGCCGTTCATGCGGTTCATGCGGCGGTTCAGGAGCCATGTCGGCAAGGTCGAGAAGACGATGGGAGCGCTCCTGGTGCTGACCGGCGTCCTGTTCGTCACCGGCCAGATCACCACCATCGCCTTCTGGCTGCTCGACCTCTTCCCGGGACTGGCGCAGCTCGGTTGACAGCCGCCGAATCACCTGAATTTCGGGCATGATGCGGGCGACAGCCCGAGCGACGAGCAAACCGCCATGCCCAAACGATCCTGCCTAGCCATCATCCTCGCGGCCGGTGAGGGGACCCGCATGCGGTCCGCCTTGCCGAAAGCGATGCACAAAGTCGCCGGCCGGCCGATGCTCGGCCACGTCCTCGACGCGGCGCGCTCGGCCGGGGCGGAGCGCGTTGCCGTGGTCGTCGGACCGGGCGCGGACGCCGAGGCGCGTTTCGTCGACGCCGCCGGCATCGGGGCGGCGGTGTATGTGCAAGGCGAACGGCTCGGCACCGCCCATGCGGTGCTGGCGGCGCGGAAGGAACTGGCGGGCGGGCATGACGACATCCTCGTCCTCTACGGCGATACGCCGCTCGTCACCGGCAAGACGCTGAAGCGCATGCGCCGGGCGCTGGCCGGACGGGCCGACGTGGTGGTGCTCGGCTTCCGCCCGCCGGACCCGGCCGGCTACGGGCGGCTGATCATGGAGGGCCGGCAGCTCGTCGCCATCCGCGAGAAGCGGGACGCCAGCCCGGCGGAGCTGGCGATCGGCTTCGTCAATGCCGGGGTGATGGGATTCCGGGGCGAGACGGCTAAGCTCCTGCGCAAGATCGGCAACGCCAACGCCAAGCGCGAGTACTACCTCACCGACCTGGTGGCGATCGCCAACGCCGCCGGCAAATCCGTGGTGGCGCTCGAGGTCGACGCGGAGGAAGTGATCGGCGTCAACACACGGGCCGAGCTGGCGCTGGTCGAGCGCACCTTCCAGCGGCGCGCGCGGCAGGCGGCGATGGAGGCTGGCGCGACGCTGATCGACCCCGAGACGGTGTTCTTCAGCTACGACACCCGGATCGGCCGGGACGTGGTGATCGAGCCGCAGGTGTTTTTCGGCCCGCGGGTAATGGTCGCCGACGGGGTGACCATCCGCGCCTATTCCCATATCGAGGGAGCAACCATCGCCGCCGACGCCATCATCGGGCCGTTCGCGAGGTTGCGGCCGGGGGCGGAGATCGGCGCCAGGTCGCGGATCGGCAATTTCGTCGAGGTGAAGAACACCATCATCGACGAGGGTGTCAGGGCCAACCACCTCGCCTATATCGGCGACGCCCATATCGGCGCGGACGCCAATATCGGCGCCGGCGCCATCACCTGCAACTATGACGGCTTCTTCAAGTACCACACCGAGATCGGCGCCGGCGCTTTCGTCGGCTCCAACAGCGCGCTGGTGGCGCCGGTCACCATCGGTGCGGGCGCCTATGTGGGCTCGGGCAGCGTCATCAATCGCAACGTCGAGCCCGACGCGCTCGCTATCGGGCGTGGGAAGCAGGTCGACCGGGCCGGCTGGGCGGCCGAATTCCGCAAGCGCGCGGCGGCGAAGAAGCGGGGGTAATTGGGGCGCTTCGGCAAGATCGGGAGAAGTAAACCGCCAGGAGGCCGACGCCGTGAGCGGCAAGCGAATACAATCCGGGTGCCGGTGCCCCCCGGCCACGAGCGGCCGACAAGGTAGCATGGCCCATCCGATCCGCGTATGTTTTCCGAGAGATCGTGTTGGTTCCTTGTCCTATCGCTGTGGGAGCGTTGCTTGCTCCTTGACGATCAAGGTTGCGCGCAGGGTTTGCGATGACGACGCGTGACGGCGAGTCTGGGGCGCGGACGTTGCGCAAGCGGCTCGGGTTCGACCGTTACGTCCTCGATCTGGAGCGCGGCTGTCTCCTGCTTCAGGGGAGCGAGATCGCCCTTCGGCCAAAGACCTTCGCGGTGCTGCAATATCTCGTTGAGAACTGCGGCCGTCTGGTCCCTAAGGACGAGCTTTTCTCGGCAATTTGGCCGAATCTTGCCGTCACGGACGACGCGCTGGTGCAAAGCATTGGCGAACTGCGGCGGGCGCTGGGCCCGGGCGACGGCCCGCGTCTGATCAAGACGGTTCCACGACGCGGCTATCGCCTTGAATCCAGGGTGACGGTTGCGGGCCCGCCTGATGAATCCTCATTCGATGACGCGCCGGTCGCAGCCACTTTCAGCGGGGTCGTTCGGTCGCCACAATCCGACGGCGCTCCCCGTCTGGGGCCAGCCTGGTTCGCAGCACGGCCGCGGCGCGGTCGCATCGGAGCGCTCGTCGTGCTCGCCGTTCTTTTGGCTGCAGGAGCCCTGTGGACCGTCGCAGGGCCAGGTTTGAAGTTCCCTGGCGTTCCGGGCGACGCCGGCCAATTCAAATCAACGGCGGCGAAACCGGCGATTGCCGTTCTGCCGTTCGCCAATCGGAGCGACGACTCAAGCCGTGACTATTTCGCCGATGGGCTGACGCAGGACATCATCAGCGCGCTCGGCCGTTTCTCCGCGCTGACCGTTCTGTCGTGGAACGCCGTCTACCCCTTCAAGGAGAAGCCAGCGAGCCCGGCCGAGGTCGGACAGCGTCTCGCGGTCGGCTACGTGGTCGAGGGCTCCGTGCAGCAAGCTGGCGACCGCGTCCGCGTCGATGCCCAACTTGTCGACACCGGTCGGCAACAGGTGCTGTGGTCGGGGCAGTTCGACGAGGCACGGGCCGACGTGTTTGCGCTGCAGGACAAGATCACCGCCGAAATCGTCAGGGTCTTGTCGGTTCGTCTGACGGAAATCGAACAGCGCCGGGTTTTCGCAAAGCCGACCGGGAGCCTGGACGCTTACGATTCCGTGCTGCGCGCCAGGCCGGCCTTGCAGCGCCCAACCCGCGCAAACAACGTCGAGGCGCGCGACCTGCTCAAACGCGCCATCGGGCTCGACCCGAACTATGCCGCCGCCTACGCGGCGCTTGCCGAGACGTATTATACCGCCGCGTCAATGGGGTGGGCGGAGTCGCCGATCGAGGCTCTGGACCATGCCGAGGAATTGGCGTTGCAGGCGCTAAGCCTCGACAGTTCCGAACCGCGGGCACACATCATTCTCGGCCGCATCGACATCTTCCATCAGCGATATCCGGAGGCGCAGAAGGAGATCGAGGCCGCCATTGCGGTCAATCCGAACGACGCGCAGAGCCTTGCCGGGCGCGGCAACATCCTGATGTGGCTGGGGCAGACGGATGCGGCGATCGAGGCTCTGGAGCAGGCGGAGCGGATCGATCCGGAGCTCAAGGCCATGGACAGCTTTGCGCTGAGTCTGGCCTACTATTTGAAAGGGCGTTACGACGCGGCGATCGCTGAAGGCGAGCGCAATCTTCGAGAGACCGACGGAGCCGTCTTCAGCCGCATCATCATTGCCGCCGCCTATGCCGAGCAAGATCGAGCCGACGATGCGGCGCACGTTGTCGCAACGATCCATCAGGTCGATCCGACCTTCGATCCGCAGACGTTCGGGACGAAGTTTCTGAATGTCGTCGATCTCGAACGACTGCGCGACGGTCTGCACAAGGCCGGTCTCTACCCCGTCGAGGCCGAGCCACCGGTTGTCGATCCTAGCGCTGGATAAGCGGTCGATTCTGATTTGCCTTGTCAATATTTCCGGCCAGGTCCTGCTTGAAGAGCCCCGGCCCGACCGGCTCCCCAAAGAGATAGAGCTTGCCGTCGGCGATCAGCCAATTTTCCGGGTCGGCCACATGGATCTCGCCGCGGGTTAACGCCATCGAGCAGGCGTTCGCGAACTGGGGTGCGTAGCGCACCGGGTCGGCCGCGAAGAGATCGCGGTCCTCGGCGCTGGCAAACAAGTAGCGATGCTCGTCCCACTCGAACGCGAACTCCGATAGCCCGTGGGCAGGACGTCCTTCGGTGAAATAAGCCACCGGATCGTAGCCCTTGATTGCCAGCGGCGGGTCTTCCGTGGCCATCGATGCGGACGTGGCCGCAAGCGTCGATGCCGCGACCAGCGAGATGAGCCCGCCAATGGCGCTTCGCCGGGACAGCATGATCATGGCCGATTCCCCTTTCGAACGTGGCTGCCCTGGCCAGGCGTGCCGAGTCGTGTTCACGCCGACGAGGGACGGCCATGGAGCCGACCCGAGCAAATCATAAATCGTCGGCGCCCACTCTTCAATTTTCGGCGATTTGCCGGCGTTTCCTTCGGTTTCTTTCGTTACAAAAGGCCCGTCCCCGTGGTCGCCTGTCGTTGCGATCCGCCTCGGGCCGGATCGCACCCTGCTTCGGTCGGGGTCTCCGGCGAGGCATGACCGGTTTCGGCAACGCGTCAGAATCTGCGGAAGGGACCACCATGACGAGGACAAATCCGGTGTCACACGCTGTCCGGCTTGCGGCGGCAACCGCCCTGTTTGCGTGTTCCGGCATCACGATGATCGCGGCGGAGGAAACCGCCGGAGAAGCGCCTAATTCGCCGCGAGAACAGATCGTCGGAGCGTGGCAGCTCGACTCGATCTACGAGGAGGACGTGACGGGCGTCAGCATCGTACAGTTTGGAAACAGTCCCACGGGACTCTTCCTGGCTGATTGGCAGGGAAATTTCTCCTTCCAGGTCATGGGCGATGACGAGCGGCGCGACGGCCGGAAGGCCGGGTCTCCGGACGGCTCGACGCCCAGCCCCGGAATTCTCGAAGCGATGATCTACTTCGGGACATACACGCTGGACGAACAGGACCGGCAGCTCTCGCTTCACCTGGCGACTTGCCTGTTTCGAAGCTGCAGCCAGATCGACCGAACGACGGAAATCAGCATTCGCGGCGACACGATGGACCTTGTCTCCGCATTGAAAGCCTCGCCAACCGGCGCATTCTACAGCCACATGGTCTGGAAGCGCCTGATGTAGTTGACCTGGGCGCTTGGTCCGCGACGCCATCGAGGCGGCATCACCCTCCGATCCCGGGCTTGGGTGAGTGAGCGGAATTGAGGGTCGCTGCGGCGCGGTCATGGTCACACGCGTGCCAATATTGGCGCTTCGGCGACATGCATGGCCGCGCCTAGTCTGTCGGCAATCTGTGCGTGCCTTTGTGTAGCCGCGATCATCTCGCCGACGCCCGCATCCTCCGTTAACCTTGCCGGTGCACGTTAAGGCTGGAAACAGGATGTGATTTCGCGCCGTCTCCGGGCCGGCTATTAATCGGGGCGGCGGGATGGATCGACTCCGGGTGAGTTAACGGGATGTGTGGCATTGTTGGAATTCTGGGATCGGGGCCGGCGGCTCCGCTCCTCGTCGATGCCCTGAAGCGCCTGGAATACCGCGGCTACGATTCGGCCGGCGTCGCAACGCTCGAAGCGGGCCACCTGGCGCGGCGCCGGGCGGAAGGCAAGCTCAGGAACCTCGAGGAACGGCTGGCGCGCGAGCCGCTTTCCGGGCGTTCCGGGATCGGCCACACCCGCTGGGCCACCCACGGCGCGCCGACAGAGGGGAACGCCCACCCGCACGCCACCAAGCGGCTGGCGCTGGTCCACAACGGCATCATCGAGAACTATCGCGAGCTTCGCGAGGAACTGACCAAGGCGGGCGCTCACTTCGCCACCGAAACCGATACCGAAGTGATCGCCCATCTGATCACCCGCAATCTCGACGCCGGGATGACGCCGAAAGAGGCGGTCAAGGCGGCGCTCGGACGTCTCGACGGCGCCTTCGCCATCGCCATCCTGTTCGACGGCGAGGACGATCTGATGATCGGGGCGCGGCGCGGCAGCCCGCTGGCGATCGGGTACGGCGACGGCGAGATGTTCTTCGGCTCCGACGCCATCGCGCTGGCGCCGTTCACCGACCGCATCACCTATCTGCAAGACGGCGATTGGGCGGTGCTGACCCGCGGCGGCGCGACGATCTACGACGAGACGGGCGCCGAGGTGGAGCGACCGGTGACCCGGAGCCTGGTCACCAGTCTCCTGGTCGACAAGGGCAACCACCGGCACTTCATGGCCAAGGAGATCTACGAGCAGCCGGAGGTGGTCGGCCACACGCTTGCCCACTACCTCGATTTCGCCGCCGGCCGGTGCGCGCTGCCCAAGGATTTCGACGTCGATTTCGCCCCGCTCGACCGGCTGTCGATCACCGCCTGCGGCACCGCCTACTATGCCGGGCTGGTCTCCAAATACTGGTTCGAACGGTTCGCCCGCCTGCCGGTCGACATCGATATCGCCTCCGAGTTCCGCTACCGCGAGCAGCCGCTTGCGCCGAAGGGGCTGTCGATCGTCGTGTCGCAATCGGGGGAGACGGCCGATACGCTCGCCTCGCTCCGCTACGCCAAGGCGGAAGGCCAGAAGGTGGCGGCGATCGTCAATGTGCGGGAATCGACCATCGCCCGCGAGGCCGATTTCGTCCTGCCGACGCTCGCGGGACCCGAGATCGGCGTCGCCTCGACCAAGGCATTCACCTGCCAGCTCGCCGCACTTGCCGCGCTCGCGGTGGCGGCCGGGCGGGCGCGCGGGGTCCTGTCCGAGGCGGACGAGGCCAAGCTGGTCAGGGCGCTCAGCGAGACGCCGCGCCTGATCAGCCAGGCGCTCAGGCTCGAGCCCGAAATCGAGACGCTCGCCCGCGACCTCGCCAAGGTTCAGCACGTCCTCTATCTGGGGCGGGGCACCAGCTATCCGATCGCCCTCGAAGGGGCGCTGAAGCTCAAGGAGATCTCCTACATTCACGCCGAGGGCTACGCCGCCGGCGAATTGAAGCACGGGCCGATCGCGTTGATCGACGCGCACATGCCGGTAGTGGTGATCGCTCCGCACGACCGCATCTTCGACAAGACGGTGTCCAACATGCAGGAGGTGGCGGCGCGGGGCGGGCGGATCATCCTGATCAGCGATCCGAAAGGATGCGAGGCGGCGGCGATCGACGCCGTGAAGACACTCGTGCTACCGGCGATGCCGTCGACGGTGACGCCGCTCGTCTACGCCATACCGGTGCAGCTTCTCGCCTATCACACCGCGGTTTTCATGGGGACCGACGTCGACCAGCCACGCAATCTCGCCAAGTCGGTGACGGTCGAATAGAGCGGTCCGTCATCTGCTCTTCTCATTTGACCCGCAATAGCTAGATAATGGGGTTCGGTCGCCGGCGCGGCCGGGGAGATCGCGAGATGACGGACGGCCAGCCACCGCCGGAGCCAGGCGCCGCGGAACCGGTGCGGCGCAGCGGTGGCATGCATCGATTGCGGAACTACTTCCTGACCGGCCTGGTCATCGCCGCGCCGCTGTTCCTCACCATTTACATCACCTGGGCCTTCATCGTCTGGGTCGACAGCTGGGTGACGCCGTTCATCCCGGCCGGCTACACGCCGGAGAGCTACCTGACCTTCAAGGTCCCCGGCTTCGGCCTAGTGGTAGCGATCGTCTTCATCACGCTGCTCGGCTTCCTCACCGCCAATCTGGTCGGCCGCACGCTGGTGTCGTGGGGTGAGTCGATCCTCGGCCGCATGCCGGTCATCCGCAACCTCTATCGCGGGCTGAAGCAGATCTTCGAGACGGTTCTGTCCAACCGGGCGAAATCCTTCCAGACGGTGGGGCTGGTCGAATATCCGCGGAAAGGGCTGTGGGCGATCGTCTTCATCGCCACCGGCACCCGCGGCGAGATCCGCCACCGGCTCGACCAGGACGACGATCCGATGCTTTCGGTGTTCCTGCCGACGACGCCGAACCCGACCTCCGGTTTCCTCCTCTTCGTGCGGGAAAGCGAGGTGATTCGGCTCGACATGACGGTCGAGGACGCCGCCAAGCTGGTGATCTCGGCCGGTCTGGTCAGCCCCGATTACGCCCCCGGCGAAGCCGAGGAATTGCCTGCGGCCGCGCCCGCGCTGCTGACGATGGACGAGGCGGAACGCCGAATGAGCGTCGACGCGACGGTCAACCGGCCCTGAGCAGCCGCATCGCCTCGTCCCGACCGAAGATGTAGAGGAGAAGCCGGAGCGCGGCACCGCGGTCCGACGCGAGGCCGGGGTCGGTGTCGACGATGAGGCGGGCGTCGTCGCGGGCGGCCTCCATCAGCGCCGCGTGGTAGGCGAGGTCGGCGATGCGGAAGCCGGGCGTGCCCGACTGCCGCGTGCCGAGAATTTCACCGCCGCCGCGCAGCCGCAGATCCTCCTCGGCGATGACGAAGCCGTCCTCGCTCTCACGCATGATCTTCAGGCGCTGGCGGGCGACCTGGCCGAGCGGCGCCTTGTAGAGGAGAAGGCAGACCGACGGACGATCGCTCCGACCGACCCGGCCACGAAGCTGATGGAGCTGAGCGAGGCCGAAGCGCTCGGCATGCTCGATCACCATGATGGTCGCGTCGCTGACGTCGACGCCGACCTCGACGACGGTGGTGGCGACGAGGATTCGGGTTTCGCCGGTGACGAACCTGGCCATGGCGGCGTCGCGGGCGGCGGCGGTCATGCGGCCGTGAACGAGACCGACGGTGAAGCCGAGCGCCGCGGTCAAAGCGGCGTGACGCTCCTCGGCGGCGGCGACGTCGAGCATCTCCAATTCCTCGACAAGCGGGCAGATCCAGTAAGCCTTGGCGCCGGTCGCGGTGGCGGCACGCACCCGCTCGACCACCTCGTCGAGGCGGGTGAGGGGGATCGCCCGGGTCTCGATCGGCCGGCGGCCGGCCGGCTTTTCGGTCAAGCGCGAAACGTCCATGTCGCCGTAGTAGGTGAGCACCAGGGTGCGCGGGATCGGGGTCGCGGTCATCACCAGAACGTCGGTGGCGCCGCCCTTGGCCGTCAGCGCCAGCCGCTGATGAACGCCGAAACGGTGCTGCTCGTCGACGACGACGAGGCCAAGATCGCGGAAGGCGACGCCGGCCTGGAAGAGCGCGTGCGTCCCGACCAGGAGGTCGATCGTGCCGTCGGCAAGGCCGGCGAGAACGGCGTCGCGGTCGCGGCCGCGCTCACGCCCGGTGAGAACGGCAAGGCGGATGCCGGCCGCCTCGGCGAGCGGCGCGATGGTGCGGGCGTGCTGGCGGACGAGCAGCTCCGTCGGCGCCATGATCGCCGCCTGGGCGCCGGCCTCGATCACCGACGCGGCGGCAAGCAGCGCCACGACGGTCTTGCCGGAGCCGACGTCGCCCTGGAGGAGCCGCAACATGCGCTCGGGGTTTCGCAAATCGGCGTCGATCTCGGCCAATGCCACCGTCTGGCTGGCGGTCAGCGAAAAGGGGAGACTCGCCAGAATCGTCGCCCGCAGGCGGCCATCGCCGAGCCGCGCGCGGCCGGCGCTCCGACGCTGATGGGCCCGCATCAAGGCGAGCGCCAACTGGCTGGCGAGGAGTTCGTCATAGGAGAGGCGGGTGCGGGGGAGGCTTAGCGGCTCGATGTCGGCCATGGATCCCGGATGGTGGGCGGCGCGAAGAGCGGCGGCAAAGCCCGACCAGCGCGACCGGGTCACCAGTTCGGGGTCGAGCCAGTCGGGGAGGTCGGGCACGCCGTCGAGCCCGTCGCCGATGGCGCGGAGGAGCGTCTTGCGGGCGAGCCCGGCGGTCATCGGATAGACCGGCTCGATCAGCGGCAGGTCGGCAAAGTCGGCCACCTCGACGATGTGATCCGGGTGGACGATGGTCGGCCGGCCGTTGAACCATTCCATCTTGCCGGAGACATAGCGGGTCTCGCCGACCGGCAGCATGCGCTCCAGCCAGGCTTCGTTGGCGTGAAAGAAGGTGAGGGCGACCTCGCCGGTGTCGTCGTGGCAATACACCCGGTAGGGGATGCGACGATTGCCGCGCGGCGGCTTCAGGTGGCGGTCGACGCGCACCTTCAAGGTGACGATCGCGCCTTCGGGGGAGAGCGCGATGCCGGGCTGGCGACTGCGGTCGATGACAGCCACCGGCAAGTGGAAGAGAAGGTCGATGACCCGCGCCTCGGCGTCGGGATCGACCCGGCCGATCAGCTTGCGCAGCGTAACGGCGAGCTTGGGGCCGATGCCGGCGAGGCTGGTGACCGGGCGGAAGAGGGGGTTGAGGATCGGCGGGCGCATCGGGCCGGAAAATACCCCACCGGGCGGAGTCGGTCGAACGGCGAAACATTATCAACCGAACGGTTGACAACGACCAGCGGTTGGGGTATTCAACCGTATGGTTGATCAATAATCCGGTTGAACATGACCCCCGCCGATCCTCTCAGCGCGACGTTCACGGCCCTCGCCGATCCTACCCGCCGGGCCATTCTGGCCCGGCTGGCGCTGGGCGAAGCCACGGTCAAGGAACTGGCCGAGCCGTTCGACATGAGCCTCCAGGCGATTTCCAAGCATCTGAAGATGCTGGAGCGTGGCGGCCTGATCGTGCGCGGCAAGGATGCGCAGCGGCGCCCGTGCCGCCTGGAGCCGATGGCGCTCAAGGGGGTCGACGACTGGCTGGAGAAGTACCGGCGGAACTGGGAAGAGCGCTTCGACCGCCTCGACACCTACCTTCGCGATCTGCAAAACAGGGAGAAAGACAATGGACGCAAGAGTTGAGACGCATGCGGATGCCGATGCTCGGGAACTGGTCATCGAGCGCGTTTTCGACGCGCCGCGGAGCCTTGTCTGGGAGGCTTGGACCAAGCGCGAGCATCAGCTCTAATGGGGCGCGCCGCACGGCTTCACGGTGATCGATTGCGGCGGGGACTTGCGTCCCGGCGGACGCTGGCATTCGACCATGCGCTCGCCCGACGGCAAGGATCACCGGAACGGCGGCGTCTATCGCGAGGTGGTCGAGCCGGAGCGGCTGGTCTACACCTTTGCCTGGTACGACGAGGACGGGAAACCCGGAATCGAGACCGTGGTCACGATCACTCTTGCCGAGGCAGCCGGCAAGACGCGGATGGTCTTCCGCCAGACCGGCTTCGACACGGTGTCGGCGCGGGACGGTCACAGCGACGGCTGGAGCCAGAGCTTCGAGCGTCTCGCCGGTCATCTCAGGACGATGTGAGACTACTGACATCCTCCCATTGAAGCCGGTGCCGGCCTGGGATAAAGGCGGGCGCCGGACGCCTCACTCCGAAAGTTTCTTCGATGTCTGAACGCAGCTTCATCAAGAGCGCGCTGGTGCTCGGCCTCCTCTCGGCCGCCGGTCCCTTCGCCATCGACATGTACATTCCGGCGCTACCCGCCATCGCGGCCGACCTGTCGGCATCGACGGCCGCGACGCAGATGACGCTGATGGTGTTTTTCGTTGCTTTCGGCGTCTGCCAGATCGTCTACGGCCCGATTTCCGACATGATTGGCCGCAAGCCGCCGCTCTTCTTCGGCCTCTCCGTGTTCGTCCTCGGCGGCATCGGCTGCGCGCTGGCGCCGACCATCGGCTGGCTGATCGCTTTCCGCGTGGTGCAGGGGATCGGCGCGGCCTCGGTCATGGTCGTTCCGCGGGCGATCATTCGCGACATGCATACCGGCACCGAGGCGACGCGGCTGATGGCGCTGGTGATGCTGGTGATCAGCGTGTCGCCGATTCTGGCGCCGCTCGCCGGGGCGAGCCTGATCGTGCCCTTCGGGTGGCGGGCCGTGTTCGTGGTCGTCACCGCCGCGGCGGTGGTGGGACTTGCGCTGCTTGCGCTGTTCCAGCCGGAAACCCGGCCGCCGGAGGAGCGGATTCGCGTCAGTGTCGGCAGCCTCGTCGACGGCTTCGGGCGGCTGCTCCGCCACGGCCGCTTCCTTGGCCTGACCTTCATCGGCGGACTCGGCTTTGCCAGCTTCTTCGCGTTCCTGGCGTCGTCGTCCTTCGTCTATATCGACCACTTCGGCCTGACGCCGACGGAGTACGGCCTCGCCTTCTCGGTGAATGCGATCGGCTTCTTCGCCGCCTCGCAGACCGCCGCCCGGCTGGGTGTCCGCTTCGGCATGATGCGCGTCGTTGCCGCCGCGACGTTCGGCTACGCGGCCTTCAGTGTCGCCGTCTTCGCGGTGACGCTGGCGGGCATCGACAGCCTCGCGGTGCTGATCGTGCTCCTTTTCTTCGCGTTCGCCTTCCTCGGCCTGGTCATCCCGACGACCATGGTGCTGGCGCTCGACGAGCACGGGCCGATCGCCGGCATGGCGTCGGCCCTCGGCGGAACGCTGCAGATGGTTGTCGGCGCCGTCGCTATCGTCATCGTCAGCGTGTTCTTCGACGGGACGGTGATGCCGATGGCCGCGGCCATCGCCTGTTGCGGGGTCGGCGCGTTCGCCCTGGCGCGGCTGACGCTGCGCGGCGACCTGGTGGCGCAGCCGGCGATCTGACCGCTCTTACCGTTGTCAACGAACCGTATCCCGAATTCCTGGATTTTTGTAGCGGGCATCCAGCGCTTGTGCCCGTCACGCGTGCCGCATGCAGGGCAAGGTTCCCCGTCAGGACTGCGCACCGTATAGTCCCCGCGGGAGCAGGTCACTCGACCAAGCGGAGACCAAAAGCCGATCATGACATCAACCGCCGGACTTGCCGCTGTGACCCTGGTCGCCGCGACCGTCGTCATTTCGCCAGCGTTTGCCGCGAGCTGTCACAAGGAGCCGAACTTCAACGCCTGGCTGAAGGGCGTGGCGCAGGAAGCCGCCGCCGACGGCGTCTCGCAGAAGGCGATCCAGGCCGGGCTCGGCGCGGTGCACTTCGACCAGGACATCGTCAACAAGGATCGCGCCCAGGGCGTGTTCGCCCAGACCTTCCTCGAATTCTCCGACCGCATGGTGGAGCAATACCGGGTGAAGCAGGCGCCGGGGAAGATCAAGCAGAACGGCAACACCTTCCAGCGGATCGAGCAGCAATACGGCGTGCCGGCGTCGGTGATCGCGGCCTTCTGGGGGCTGGAGACCGACTTCGGCGCCAATATCGGCGACGGGCCGACGCTGGTCTCGCTGGCGACGCTTGCTTACGACTGCCGCCGGCCGGACCTCTTCCGCGAGCAGCTGATCGCCGCCTTGAAGGTCATCGACCGCGGCGACCTGACGCCCGCCCAGATGCGCGGGCCGTGGGCCGGCGAACTCGGCCAGCTCCAGTTCCTCGCCTCCCACTACTACACTTACGGCGTCGATTTCGACGGCAACGGACGGGTGGATCTTCTGAAAAGCACGCCGGACGCCCTGGCCTCGGCGGGCAATTTCCTCTCGAAGCTCGGCTGGCAGCGGGGGCAACCCTGGCTGCAGGAGGTCAAGGTGCCCAAGACCTTTCCGTGGGAAATGGCGGATCTCAGGGTCAAGCTGCCGCGCTCCGAGTGGGTCGCGGCCGGGGTGACCGGTGCCGGCAAGGCGCTGCCCTCCGACGGCGTCCAGGCGTCGCTCCTCCTGCCGATGGGGCGAAACGGACCCGCCTTCCTCGCCTATCACAACTTCGACGTCCTCCTCGAATGGAACTCCTCGCTGGTCTATACGACGACGGCGGCCTATTTCGCCACCCGCATCGAAGGCGCGCCGCGGGTGAGCCGCGGCAGCGGCCCGATCAACGGGCTGTCGGCGGCCGAGGTGAAGCAGTTGCAGACGATCCTGACCAAACGCGGCTACAATGTCGGCCCGATCGACGGGATCATCGGCGAGCAGACGCGCGAGGCGGTGAAGGACCTCCAGAGCAAGCTCGGGCTGCCGGCCGATTCGTACCCATCTAAGGAACTGCTGGCCAAGCTGAGGTGAGGGGCAAGAACCGATGGCAAAGTTCTATTCGAGCATTGAGCCGAAGCTTCGTGCCTTCATCGAGCGGCAGCACGTGTTCTTCGCGGCGACGGCGGTGCAAGGCACGCGGATCAACCTGTCGCCAAAGGGGCTCGATGCGTTTCGCGTGCTCGGGCCGAACGCCGTCTGCTATCTCGACATGACCGGCAGTGGCAACGAAACGGCGGCGCATGTCCGCGCCGACGGTCGCGTGACCATCATGTTCTGCGCCTTCGAGGGGCCGCCCAACATCCTGCGTCTCTACGGGCATGGCCGGGTCGCGCCGCGCGGCAGCGGCGAATATCGCCGGCTGCTGGCGGATGCCTTCGGCGGCGAGGAACCGGTCAGCGCCCGGCAGATCATCGTTCTGGACGTCGAATCGGCGCAGACCTCCTGCGGCTACGGAGTGCCGGTCTATTCCTACGAAGGCGAGCGGCCGTCGCTGGCGAACTGGGCCGAGGGGCAGGACGACCTCGCCGGTTACCGACGCGAGCACAACACCGTCAGCATCGACGGCCTGCCGTCGGGGCATGTCGAAGCGGAGGACGAACTGGCAAGCCGGTAGCCGCCCGCCGCCCTCGATCAATATTCGACGAAGCGGGGGACGAAGCGGGGGCCGTGGCCGAGCGCGTAACGCAGCTGGATCGTCAGGACGCCGAGCGGCTCGAGAAGGCGGGCGTTCTTGAGCGGGCCGGCGGCGAGCGGCCTGAAGCCGATCGCCGAGATAAGCTCCTCGACCTTGCGGTTGGCGAATTCGTGGTCGCCGGCGTAAAGCACCTGCGGTGGCGTGTCCGGCTCGCTGAGCTCGAGGTCGAGCACATCCGCGAAGATCGTGTTGAAGGCCTTCACCACCCGCGCCTGGGGGACAAGCTTCTGGATCTCCTCCGCCCCCGAAGTGGTCACCCCGATCGCCAGCGAACGTTCCGGCCCGACCGGATTGGTGATGTCGATCAGGGTCCTGCCGGTCAGACGCCCGGCCGCGGCGAGCGCGTTGCCGGCTTCCCGGTAGGGGACCGCGAGGATGACGACGTCGGCGTCGCCCGCCGCCGCGATCGGCGCGGCCTCGACCCCACCGGCGAGGTCGCCGGCCACGGCGGCGACCTTGGCGTCGTCGCGGGCGGTCAGGACCACGGTCTCTCCCGACGCGGCCAGCCGCCGCGCCAGTCCCCGGCCCATGCGGCCGGCGCCGATAATCGCAATGCTCATGCCTTCACCCTCACATAGTCTCCGGGGGCGTCCTCGAGCGGCTTGAACTTGCCGCCACCGATGCGCGGCGGCTTCACCCTGGTCTTGTCCTTCGCCTCGATCCACGCCTGCCAATGCGGCCACCACGAGCCGGGATGCTGCTTCGCCTTCGCCAGCCACTGGTCGTAGCGGTCGCCTTTCGGCGCCGCGCCGGTCCAGTACTGGTACTTATGCCTGGACGGCGGATTGACGATGCCGGCGATGTGGCCCGATCCGGTGAGAACGAAGGTTACTTTGCCGGCGAAGAATGACGAACCGAAGAACACCGAGCGCGGCGGCGCGATATGGTCTTCCCGGGTGGCGAGATTGTAGATCGGCACCTTGACCTGCTTGAGGTCGAGCTTGACGCCGCCCACCTCCATATCGCCCCGCGACAGCTGGTTCTTGAGGTAGCAGTTGCGGAGATAGAAGGCATGGTTGGCCGCCGGCATGCGGGTGGCGTCGGCGTTCCAGTAGAGGATGTCGAAGGGCGATGGTTCCTTGCCCTTCAAGTAGTTGGCGATGACATAGGGCCAGATCAGGTCGTTGGAGCGGAGCATGTTGAAGGCGGTCGCCATCCTTCTGCCCTCGAGATAGCCGCGCATCTTCATCCGGTATTCGAGGTCGGCGATCTGCTCCTCGTCGACGAATACGCCGAGGTCGCCGGCGTGGGTGAAATCGACCTGGGTGGCGAAGAACGTCGCGCTCTTGATACGCTCGTCGCCCTTCGCCGCCATCCAGGCAAGCGTGACCGCCAGGATCGTTCCGCCGACGCAGTAGCCGATCGCGTTGACGCCGTCGGCGCCGGTGACCTTCAGGGCTACATCGACCGCCGTGATGACGCCTTCGCGCATATAGTGCTCGAAGCTCTTGCGGGCGTGCTGCTTGCCGGGATTGACCCAGGAGATGGCGAAGACGGTGTGGCCCTGGTCGACGCACCAGCGGATGAAGGACTTCTCCCGAGTCAGATCGAGAATGTAGAACTTGTTGATCCACGGCGGGACGACGAGCAGCGGCCGTTTGAGAACCGTGGCGGTTGCCGGTTTGTACTGGATGATCTGGCAGAGGCTGTTCTGGAAGATGACCTTGCCGGGGGTGGTGGCGAGATTCTTGCCGAGCTCGAAATCGCCGTCACCCGATTGGCGGATCTTCAGGTCGCCGTGGCCGGCCGCGATATCCTCGGCCAGCAAATGCATGCCGCGGACAAGATTTTCGCCGTTGGATGACAGCGTCTCGCGCAGCAGCTCCGGGTTGGTCAGGACGAAGTTCGACGGCGCCAGCGCGTCGGCGATCTGACGCATGTAGAACGACGCCTTCCGCTTGGTGTGCGGATCGAGGTCGGCGGTCCGGTCGACCATCTCCGTCGCCCAGCGACTGGTGACCAGGTAGAACTGCTTGATGAAGTCGAAGAACTGATTCTGGCTCCATTGCGGATCGGCGAAGCGCTTGTCGCCCGCCTCGGGCTCCACCGTCGGCCGGGCCGGCTCGCCCATCATCCGCTTCAGCGAATTGGTCCACAGATCGACGTAGCGCGACATCAGGCTGCCTTCGGCCTCGACCGTGCGCTCCGGATCGGAAAGCCAATATTCGGCAACACGCGAGAATGTCTTGGCAAGCTCCCCGGCGCCTTCGGTGAATTCGAAGGAGGCCTTGCCTTCCTCGCGCGGCTTGAGGTAGGCCGATGCGGCCTTGCCGGCTTCTTCCATCATCCGAGCAAGGTTGCGGGCGAAAGCTTCCGGATCCCTGACGCCGTAGCCGTTTCGAGAATATTCGTCCGTGGTCATCTGCCTGACGCCGCGCGAGGCGACTGAAACCCGCTTTTTCGACATAATATCGCGTGATGGTGCCGCGTGATAACACGATAACAGGGTCGGTTTAACGTTTTGATCACTGTAGCCGCCCACCATATTTGGAAAAGCCAGACGAGCAACGGTGTGACACGACGGGTTCAACTGCCGGTTTCGGTCGTCCTGGCCCTGGTCGTGAGCGGCTGTGTGCAAACTACCACGGGAAACCTCGAGAAGTCGGCAGTAGCGCCCGGCACGCCTCTGGTCCTGAACACGGCACCGGCGGCCGGCTCGCCGGCTACGGCGGCCGACCCAGGGGCTCCGGCCGCATCCGTCGCCAGCGCTCCGCCGGCCTCGCCCAACGCCGCGCCGACTCCGGTCGTGTCGGCGCCCGCACCCGCACCGGCGGCCTCGGCGACGCCGGTCGTGGCGAGCACTCCGGCGCCCGGCGCGGTTCCGGAGCCTCCGCCATTGCCGGGCAGCGGGCCGGTCGGCAGGCTGCAGACATCCAACGAATTCCCCAATATCAACGTGGCGCCGAAGGAGCCCGGCGGCACGCTGCTGCCGCCTGAAGAGCGCAAGCGGATCATCAGCGAACTAGAGGCGTTGCGGGCCGGGCAGGGCGCCGCACCGCCGGAGAGCGCCGGGCCGGGCGCCCTCACGACGCAAGCGGAAACCCACGGGCCCGACGCGCTGAAACAGATTGAGAAGTGCTCGCAAGAGGGCGCGGCCGACAAATATCCGGAATGCGCTCCGGGCGTACCTGCCGACTGACCATGGACGGGACGGGGATCATGAACGAGTTCTACAGCGTGCGGCGGTTGCCGCCCTATGTGTTCGAGCAGGTCAACCGGCTGAAGGCCAGAGCCCGGGCAGGCGGCGCCGACATTATCGACCTCGGCATGGGCAATCCCGATCTGCCGACACCGGCCCACATCGTCGCCAAGCTGGCGGACACGGCGCGGCGCGAGGACACTCACGGCTACTCCGCCTCGCGCGGCATCAGCGGCCTCCGCCGCGCGCAGGCCGCCTATTACGGGCGCCGTTTCGGAGTGAAGCTCGATCCCGACAGCCAGGTGATCGTCACCATCGGCTCCAAGGAAGGTTTCGCCAACATGGCCCAGGCGATCACCGCGCCGGGCGACGTGGTGCTTTGCCCCAACCCGAGCTACCCGATCCATGCCTTCGGCTTTCTGATGGCGGGCGGCGTCATCCGGGCGCTGCCGGCCGAGCCGAGTGAGGACTATTTCCGCGCCCTCGAACGGGCGGTGATGCATTCGATCCCGAAGCCGCTGGCGGTGGTCGTTTGCTACCCGTCGAACCCGACAGCCCATGTCGCCGACCTCGACTTCTACCGCGATCTCGTCAGCTTCGCCCGACGCAACGAGCTGATCCTTCTCTCCGACCTCGCCTATGCCGAGGTCTATTTCAACGACAACCCGCCGCCTTCGATCCTGCAAGCGCCCGGCGCCATGGACGTCGCGGTCGAATTCACCTCGATGTCGAAGACGTTCTCTATGGCGGGCTGGCGCATCGGCTTCGCGGTCGGCAACGAGCGGCTGATCTCGGCGCTCGGCCGGGTGAAGTCCTACCTCGACTATGGCGCCTTCACGCCGATCCAGGTGGCGGCGGCCGCCGCCCTCAACGGTCCGCAGGAATGCGTCGACGAGATGCGCGCCACCTACAAGCGGCGTCGCGACGTGCTGGTCGACAGCTTCGGCCGGGCCGGTTGGCAAATCCCGGCCCCGGCGGCCTCGATGTTCGCCTGGGTGCCTATCCCCGAGCGATTCCGGGCACTTGGGTCGCTCGAATTCTCCAAGCTTCTCATCGAGAAAGCCGACGTGGCGGTCGCTCCCGGCGTGGGGTTCGGCGAGCATGGCGACGACTATGTCCGCATCGCGCTGGTGGAGAACGAGCAGCGCATTCGCCAGGCGGGGCGCAACCTCCGGCGGTTCCTTGAATCGGCGGACAAAACGTTGCACAACGTCGTGCCGCTGAGCGCCGCCCGCTAACGCGGTCGTTTCACCGGCAAGCTTCCCTTTCCGCAACCAGCGACCCGCCCCGGGCGATGTTGATGCGGCGGGGCGGAGCCCGTTTGACATGGCCGCGAGCACGTCAATGGAACAAAACGCGCCCATCAGAATTGGTGTCGCCGGCCTCGGCACGGTGGGCGCGGCCCTGGTGCGCCTGATCGACCGCCACGGCAACGATCTCGCGGTGCGCTCCGGCCGGCCGATCGTGATTTCGGGCGTTTCGGCGCGCAATCGCAAGAAGGATCGCGGCATCGACCTCTCCGGCATGCAGTGGTTCGACGAACCGGTGGCGCTGGCGCGCGATCCCGGCAACGACGTTTTCGTCGAACTGATCGGCGGCGCCGACGGCGTGGCCAGAGCGTCGGTGGAAGCGGCGCTGGAGTCCGGCAAGCACGTCGTCACGGCGAACAAGGCGCTTCTCGCTGAGCGGGGGATCGACCTGGCGCGGCGGGCGGAGGAGGGGAAGCTCAGCCTCAATTTCGAGGCCGCCGCCGCCGGCGGCATCCCGATCATCAAGACGCTGCGCGAGGCGCTCGCCGGCAATACGGTGAGCCGCATCTACGGCATCCTCAACGGGACCTGCAACTACATCCTGACGCGGATGGAGCAGGAGAAGCTCAGCTTCGACGACTGCCTCGCCGAAGCGCAGCGGCTCGGCTATGCGGAGGCCGATCCGGCCTTCGACATCGGCGGCCAGGATGCCGCCCACAAGCTCGCCCTTCTGACCGCCATCGCGTTCGGCACCGAGATCGACGCGGCCTCCGTCTATGTCGAGGGCATCTCGTCGATCACCCGCGCCGACATCGAGGCGGCCGACGACCTCGGCTATCGAATCAAGCTGCTCGGCGTCGCCTGCCGCACGGATTCCGGCATCGAGCAGCGGGTCCATCCGACGATGGTGCCGCGCTCCTCCGCCATCGCGCGGATCGACGGGGTGACCAACGCGGTGGCGGTGGAAGCCGACTCCGTCGGCCAGCTCGTGCTTTCCGGCCCGGGGGCCGGCGGTCAGGCGACCGCCTCCTCGGTGATGAGCGACATCGCCGATATCGCCCGCGGCGACCGGGTCGGCACCTTCGGGCGGCCGGCCTCCGACCTCGAGCCTTACCGCCGGGCGGCCATGCGCGCCCACGAGGGCGGCTATTATGTACGGCTCTCCGTTTACGACCGTCCCGGTGCCTTCGCCGCCATCGCCAAGCGCATGGCGGACCAGGGGATTTCGCTGGAGTCCATCGTTCAGCGGCGCCGCGCGCCGCGTACCGCCGCTCCCGGCCATCTGGTGCCGGTCGAGCCGGCGCCGGTGATCATGATCACCTACGACACGACTGAAGCCCAGATCCGGACGGCGCTGGAAACCATCAAATCGGACGGTCATATCGCCGACGCGCCGCAGATGATACGGATCGAGCAATTCGGCTGAGTCTTTCCGACGACGCCGGAGGGAGGGAAGATGAATCAGGCAGTCCGTTTCCCCAAGGGGCCGGCGCTCGACCGCATCCTCACCCTGGAACTGGTCCGGGTGACCGAGCGCGCCGCGGTGGCGGCGGCCCGCCTTCGCGGCCGTGGCGACGAACGCGCCGCCGATCAGGCGGCTGTCGACGCCATGCGACGCGAGCTCAACCGGCTGCCGATCCACGGCACGGTGGTGATCGGCGAGGGTGAGCGCGACGAGGCGCCGATGCTCTATATCGGCGAGGAAGTCGGCGCCAAGACCGGGCCGAAAGTCGACATCGCCCTCGATCCCCTGGAAGGCACGACCATCGCGGCCAAGAACCTGCCGAACGCGCTGGCGGTGATCGCCATCGCGGAAGCGGGGAGCCTGCTCAACGCTCCCGACGTCTATATGGACAAGATCGCCATCGGTCCGGGCTATCCGGAGGGGCTGGTCGATCTCGACGCGCCGGTCGACGTCAACGTCAAGGCGCTTGCCGCCGCCAAGGGCGCGCCGGTCAACGAGGTGACGGTCTGTGTCCTCGACCGCCCGCGCCACGCCCGGATGATCGAGGAGATCAGGGCGACCGGCGCCGCCATCCGGCTGATCGGCGACGGCGACGTGGCCGGCGTCATCCACACGACAAGCCCGGACGAAACCGGGGTCGACCTCTATCTCGGCATCGGCGGCGCCCCGGAAGGCGTGCTCGCCGCGGCGGCGTTGCGCTGCATCGGCGGCCAGATGCAGGGACGGCTGGCGATCAATTCCGACGAGCAGCGCAAGCGGGCACGCCGCATGGGCATCGAGGACATCAACCGCAAATACGACATGACGGAAATGGCGCGCGGCGACGTTCTTTTCGCCGCCACCGGCGTGACCGACGGCAATCTCCTCACCGGCGTCCGGTTCGGGCGGCGGGCGGTGACGACGCATACCGTCGTGATGCGATCCTCGTCCGGAACGATCCGCTGGATCAAGGCCGAGCACCAGGACCTCGAGAAGTTCGACGACGCCCTTTGACCGCCGGTGACGGCGCGGGCTGCCTGGTCAGGAGCGACAGGGCGAGGGGAATCGGCTAAGCACGGGACGGCGATTCCACCACACCCACCGGGCCGGCCTTTGCTGCAAACCAGGGTTCAGGCAGAGCAGATCACCGCTGAACGCGCTTTCCTCGGCGTCGAGCGCTCGCTGACCGGGCGGCGGTGGATCGAGCGGCTCGACGGCGCGGGCGCGCGGACTGCGCAAGCCATTGCCCAGCGGCACGGGATTCCGGACATCGTGGCGCGCGTGCTCGCCGGGCGGGGTATCGGCGCCGACGAGGCGCCCGCCTTCCTCGATCCGGCGCTGAAGCGGCTGATGCCGGACCCCTCGGTGCTGGCCGACATGGACAAGGCGGCGGCCCGTATCGCCGATGCAATCGCCGGCGGCGAAGCCATCGCAATCTTCGGCGACTACGACGTCGACGGCGCTAGCTCCGCGGCGTTGCTGACCCGCTACCTCAGGTCGGTCGGCCGGGACGCGACGATCTACATCCCCGACCGCATCTTCGAAGGCTACGGCCCGAATCCCGAGGCCCTCGGCAAGCTCGCCGAGGCCGGCGCCAAGCTGGTGGTCTGCGTCGACTGCGGTTCGACGAGCATCGACGCGCTCGCCGAAGGGAGGCGGCTCGGCCTCGACATCGTGGTGATCGACCACCACCAGCTCGGCGTCGAATTGCCGCCGGCCGAGGCGATCGTCAACCCGAACCGGCAGGACGATCTCTCCGGTCTTGGCCATCTGGCGGCGGTGGGCGTGACGTATCTGACCGAGGTCGCGGTCAACCGGCAACTGCGCGCCCGCGGTTTCTTCGGCGGCGGCCGGCCGGAGCCGGACCTCCTGCAATGGCTCGACCTGGTCGCGCTCGGCACGGTCTGCGACGTGGTTCCGCTGGTCGGACTCAACCGCGCCTTCGTCGTCAAGGGGCTCCGCGCCATGGCGCGGCGGGAAAACCAGGGCCTGGCGGCGCTCGCCGACGTGGCGCGGCTCGGCGGACCAACGGCGCCCTATCATCTCGGCTTTCTCATCGGACCGCGCATCAACGCCGGCGGCAGGATCGGCGACGCGGCGCTCGGCGCCCGGCTGTTGACGAGCACCGACCCGGTGGAATGCGGCCGGCTCGCCGCCGAGCTCGACCGGCTGAACCGCGAGCGCCAGGCGCTGGAGACGGCGATGCTGGAAGAAGCCTGCGCCGAGGCGGAGGCCGAGATCGGCCACGGTCCCGGCCCGGCGGTGCTGGTGACGGCGAGCGAGCGCTGGCACCCCGGCGTCGTCGGGCTGATCGCTTCGCGCCTGAAGGACCGCTTCCAGCGGCCGGCCTTCGCCATCGCCATCCAGCCGAACGGCATCGGCGCCGGCTCGGGACGCTCGGTCGCCGGTGTCGACATCGGCCGGGCGGTACGCCAGGCGGTGGAGAGCGGCATCGCGATGAAGGGCGGTGGCCACGCGATGGCGGCCGGACTGACCATCGAACGAAGCCGGTTGGCCGACCTCCGCGGCTTTCTCGGCGAGTGGGCGGGGAGGGCGGCCGGCCTCGGCGAGATCGACGGGCTGTCGATCGACGCCGCGCTGAGCGCAGCCGGGGCCACGGTGGACCTGATCGGATTGGTGGAGCGGGCAGGGCCGTTCGGCTCCGGCCACGCCGAACCGATCTTCGCCTTCCCCGCGCATCGCGTCGCCTATGCCGAAGCGGTGAACAACGGGCACGTCCGGGTGTCGTTGAAGGCGCCCGACGGCAGCGCCATCAAGGCAGTGGCGTTTCGCGCCGCCGACAGCGATCTCGGCCGGGCCCTCACCGGCGCGCGCGGACGCGCGCTCCACGTCGCCGGTGCTCTATCCGCCGACCAGTGGCAGGGGCGAAGCCAGCCAAGCCTCCGAATCCTCGATGCGGCCGAGCCCGGATCATAACGCGAGGCTGATGCCGGGCAGCATCAAAGCGCGGCGTAGTAGGCTCTTTCCAGCATTTCGCGGCATGCCTCAGCCTGCTCGAGCGCCGCCTGCTCGCCCCAGCGTCGTGTAATGTCGCGAAGATCGCGGATCGCCACGTCGATGGCGGTGAGAAGGTCGATCTCCGCATCCTCTTCCGTCTTCTCAAGCCTCGGTTGAAACGCAACTACAACGCCCATGCTACCCCCGGCGAATCACGCGAATCGATTCGCAACATTGGCGGTCGACTGGTTAATTTCCGCCTTCTACCGCGGTGCCTCGTCGCGAATCAGGCGAGAAGGTACGCGCCGGCGGGGCCGCCGATCGGGGAAATCATGATTCGACAGGCTCGGAACGAGGCGCTTAGTCTGGGCGATGGTGCCGCCTCTGCACGGCAGTGCCGTTTGCAAGAAAGCAGCAATGGGAGGAAGAACCGTGATCCATTCCGTCACTCGCCATGCCATGTCCGCTGCCGCGGCCGTGCTTGCCATCGGCATGTTCAGCCCGCCGGCCCTGTCGTTCGATGCGGGAAACACCGAATGCATCGCCCCGGCCAATCCCGGCGGCGGGTGGGACTTCACCTGCCGGCAGGTCGGCAAGGCGCTCTACGATCAAAAGATCGTACCTAGCCCGGTGCAAGTCACCAATCTGGCGGGCGGCGGCGGCGGCGTCGCTTATGCCGAGGTCGTCAATAAGCGCAACACCGACGACGACCTGCTCGTCGCCGCCTCCTCGGCGACCTCGACCCGGCTTGCCCAGGGCGCCTTTCCGGGCAACACCATGGACCAGGTGCGCTGGCTGGCGACGGTCGGTTCCGACTACGGCGTCATCGCGGTCGCCGCCAACTCCGACATCAATTCGCTCCCCGATCTCATGGCCAAGATCAAGGCGGATCCCTCGTCGGTGGCGATCGCCGGCGGCTCGGCGGTCGGCGGCTGGGACCACCTGAAAGTGCTGGTTGCCGCCAAGGCGGCCGGCATCGACGACGTCCGCTCGATCAAATACGTCGCCTTCGACGGCGGCGGCGAGGCGGTGACCCAGCTCCTCGGCGGCCACGTCCAGGCCTTCACCGGCGACCTTTCGGAGGCGAAGGGGTTCGTCGATTCCGGCGACATAAAGATCCTCGCCGTTCTCGCCCCCGAGCGGCTGCCCGGCGATTTCGCCAAGTTCCCGACGGCCAAGGAACAGGGCATCGACGCGGTAGGCGCCAACTGGCGCGGCTTCTACGCGCCCGGCGGCATGTCCGACGACGCCTACGCTTTCTGGGCCGATGCCATCACCAAGGTCTACGCTTCCGAGGAGTGGAAGCAGATCATGGCCGACAATGGGCTGATGCCGCTCGGATTGTCCGGCGATGCGTTCCAGAAATTCGTCGCCGAGCAGATCGCGCAGACGGAGGCGCTGTCGAAGGAAATCGGCCTGATCAAATAGGCGTCGGCAGGTCGTCGGCTCCGGCCGTGGCGCACCGCCGATGAGCGATCGGATCTTCGGCGCGGTCTGCATTCTGCTCGCCGCCTTCTTCATCTGGCAGGCGACGCAGATCGAGCTGGGCTTTATCGTCGACCCCATGGGGCCGCGCGCCTTCCCGATCGCCATCGGCGTGGTGCTCGCCCTCGGCGGCCTCTACCCGATCCTCAGACCCGACCCGGCGCCCGACTGGCCGGCCGCCGGGCGGTTGCTCGAAATCCTGTTCGCCGTCGCGGTGCTGATCGCGTATGCGCAGTTGCTGTCGCGGATCGGCTTCGTCCTTTCGACGGCGGTCGCGGCGTCGCTGCTCAGCTGGCGGCTCGGTTCTCGCCCCGCCGCGGCTGCGCTGGGAGGGGTCACCATCTCGGTCGGCATCTTCGTCATCTTCCACCTGGCGCTCGGCTTGTCGCTCGCCCGCGGTCCGTGGGGATTTTGAGCAATGGAGACGCTCGACGCCCTCCTGCACGGCTTCGCGGTCGCCCTGACCTTCCAGAATATCGGGCTGGCGCTGGTCGGCTGTTTCCTCGGCACGATCATCGGGGCTCTGCCCGGCCTCGGGCCGGCGAACGGCGTGGCGATCCTCATCCCGCTCGCCTTCACGCTGGGCCTGCCGGCGACGCCGGCCCTCATCCTGCTGACCAGCGTCTATTACGGCGCCATGTATGGCGGGCGCATCTCCTCGATCCTGCTCAACATTCCCGGCGACGAGCCGGCGCTGATGACGACCCTCGACGGGTATCCAATGGCCCGCAAAGGGCAGGCGGGCGAGGCGCTGGCGCTGTCGGGCATCGCCTCCTTCGTCGGCGCTTTTCTTGCCACGATCGGGCTGGTGTTTCTGGCGCCGCTCCTCGTCAAGGTCGCGCTGCTCTTCGGGCCGGCCGAATATTTCGCGCTGTACACCCTGGCCTTCGCGACGCTGGGCGGGCTCGCCAGCCGCAATCAGGCGAAGGCGGCGATCGCGGCGGCCATCGGGCTTGGCATCGCGATGATCGGGGTCGACCACCAGACCGGCGTGCCGCGATTCAGCTTCGGCGATGTCTACCTCTATGACGGCATCAACTTCCTCGTGGCGATCGTCGGCCTGTTCGCGATTTCCGAGATATTCCTGTTTCTCGAACACCGGGGAGAAGGCGAGGGCCGCGCGTCGAAACTCACCATCGGCCGGGTCACCGCGCCGCTGGCGATGATCAGGCGGACGGTCGGCGCGATGCTGCGCGGCACCGGCCTCGGCTTTATCGCCGGGGTATTGCCCGGCGCCGGCGCCTCGCTCGGCTCGTTCATCGCCTACACCTTCGAAAAGCGGTTGTCGGGCAAGCAAGGGACCTTCGGCAAGGGCGATCCGCGCGGCGTCGCCGCCCCCGAGGCCGGCAACAACGCCGCGGCCGGCGGCGCGCTGGTTCCCATGCTGGCGCTCGGGGTGCCGGGATCGGGGACGACGGCGGTGCTTCTGGCGATGCTCCTCACCCTCAACGTCACGCCCGGCCCGCTCCTCTTCCAGTCCAACCCGGACGTCGTGTGGGGGCTGATCGCGGCGCTGTTCATCGCCAATGTGATGCTCCTCCTCATCAACATCCCGATGGTCAGCCTGTTCGTCCGGGTGCTCCTGGTGCCGCCGCGCTTCCTGATGCCGGCGGTGGCGATGATCTCCTTCGTCGGCATCTACGGGATATCCGGATCGACCTTCGACCTGATGGTGATGATCGGCTTCGGGGTTCTCGGCTACGTCCTGCGCAAGCTCGACGTGCCGCTGGTGCCGATCATCCTCGGCGTCCTGCTCGGCAACGAGATGGAGAAGAATCTCCGCCGCGCCCTGACCATCTCCGACGGCGACCTGTCGATTCTGCTCGGCTCGCCGCTGGCGATCGGCCTGTGGGCGTTCGCCGTGGTCGGGTTCCTCGCACCGCTGATCGTCGGGCGCTATTTCAGGCCGAAGATTGCCGACCAGGAAGTGGCGGAGGGCGCCGACCCCGACTGAGCGGCGCTCTGGCCGCCAGCGCGGCAGCGGTCGTCAGTCGACGCGGATATAGACCGTCCCGTCCTCGACCTTGACCGGAAAAGTGCGGAGATCGATGCAGACCGGGGCTCCCCTAGCCTTGCCGGTGCGGTAGTCGAAGCGTCCGTTGTGCTTGGGACACTCGATGATGTTGTCGAGGACGAGACCGTCCGACAGGAAGGCGTGCTCGTGGGTGCAGATGCCGTCGGTGGCGTAAAATTCGTCGTCCGGCGAGCGGTAGATCGCGTAAATCCGGCCGCCGTGATCGAAGCGCATCACGTCTTCCGCCTCGATGTCGTCGGCCGCGCAGGCCTCAATCCAGTCGCCCATCACTTCCGTCATCGTCATTCCCTGCGCTTTTGTTTAGCCGGCGCGTCGGACCACGCCGGGAACCATATTCGGCCGAGCGGGCCGCTCAGTAGACCACCACGCTGCGGATCGACTCGCCGGCATGCATGAGGTCGAAGCCCTGATTGATGTCGGCGAGCGGCAGGATGTGGGTGATCATCGGATCGATCTCGATCTTGCCGTCCATGTACCAGTCGACGATCTTCGGCACGTCGGTGCGGCCCCTGGCGCCGCCGAAGGCCGTGCCCTTCCACACCCGGCCGGTGACGAGCTGGAACGGCCGGGTCGCAATCTCGGTGCCGGAAGCGGCGACGCCGATGATCACCGAGACGCCCCAACCGCGGTGGCAGGCTTCGAGCGCCTGGCGCATGACGGCAACATTGCCGGTGCAGTCGAAGGTGTAGTCGGCGCCGCCGATCTGGTCGGCGCCCCGTTTGGTCATGTTGACGAGATAGGGGACGAGGTCGCCCTCGACTTCCCTCGGGTTGACGAAATGGGTCATGCCGAAGCGCTCGCCCCACTCCCGCTTCGCCGGATTGATATCGACGCCGATGATCATGTCGGCGCCGGCCAGCCGCAGGCCCTGGATGACGTTGAGCCCGATGCCGCCGAGGCCGAAGACGACCGTCTTGGCGCCTTCCTCGACCTTGGCGGTGTTGATGACCGCGCCGATGCCGGTGGTGACGCCGCAGCCGACATAGCAGACCTTGTCGTAAGGGGCGTCTTCGCGGATCTTGGCGACGGCGATCTCGGGCAAGACGGTGAAGTTGGCGAAGGTCGAGCAGCCCATGTAGTGGTGGAGCGGCTTGCCGTCGAGGGAGAAGCGCGAGGTGCCGTCGGGCATCAGGCCCTGCCCCTGGGTGGCGCGGATGGCGGTGCAGAGGTTGGTCTTGCGCGACAGGCAGGAGGGGCACTGGCGGCATTCGGGCGTGTAGAGGGGAATGACGTGATCGCCCGGCTTGACGGTGGTGACGCCGGCGCCGACCTCGACCACGACGCCGGCCCCCTCGTGGCCGAGGATTGCCGGGAACAGCCCTTCGGGATCGGCGCCGGACAGGGTGAACTCGTCGGTATGACAGATGCCGGTCGCCTTGATCTCGACCATCACCTCGAAGGCTTTCGGCCCGTCGAGCTGGACGGTGGCGATCTCCAACGGCTGCTTGGCTTCAAAGGCAATCGCTGCTCGGACGTCCACGGGCTCCCCTCCTTGTAAACAAATGAATTGATTGTCGAATTGCCCGGCGGCGAAGCCCGTCCGGCACCGCGCCGCCGGGTTCGCCGAGAGGGCAGTCAATGGGTCATGATGAGGTCGGTCAACTCGTTCAGCGACGTATCCGCCTTGGCGACGCTCCTTACCGTTCGGCCGTGCGACATGACCACGAAGCGGTCGCAGACGCGGAAGGCGTGGTAGAGGTTGTGGGTGACGAAGACGCAGGACACGCCGCTTTCGGCGAGGTCGCGCATGATGGCGAGCACCTTCTCGGTCTCGCGCACCGACAGCGCGCTGGTCGGCTCGTCGAGGAGCAGGATGTCGCGCTTGAAATGGACCGCCCGGGCGATCGCCACCGCCTGGGCCTGGCCGCCGGAGAGGTCCTCGACCGGAATGTCCGGCGAGTTGATGCCGGCGATGCGCACATAGTTGTCGAGCACCTGCATCGCGGTCGAGCGCATCTCCTTCATCTTGAGGAAGCCGAGCGGCCCGAGCGGCTCGCGGCCGGCGAAGATGTTGCGCATGATCGACATCGATCCGACCAGCGCGATATCCTGGTAGATCGTCTGGATGCCGGCGGCTTCCGACCGCCGCCGCGAGCTGATGTCGACCGGCAGGCCCCGGCGGAAGAAGGCACCGGTGTCGGGGGTGACGACGCCCGAGAGAATCTTGATCAGGGTCGATTTGCCGGCGCCGTTGTCGCCAAGCAGCCCTACCACTTCGTTCTCGCGGACCTCGAAGTCGACGTCCATCAGCGCGTTGACGTGGCCATAGGATTTCGAAATGCCCTTCGCCTCGAACATGTTCGTCGGCGACGATTCCTCGACGACGGTTTCGATCGTTTCGACGATCACCACGGTTTCCGTCATCTTCCAACTCCTCCGCTTCGCCGCCGCTAATAGGTACGGCGGACGACCTGATTGACGATGACGCCGACGACGATGAGGATGCCGACGAACATGTCGAGATAGAATCCGGGCAGCCGGGCCATCAATATCACGTCCTGAACCAGCTGAAGAACCGCGGCGCCGAGAACGATGCCGATCACCGAGCCGCGCCCGCCGAACAGCGAAACACCGCCGATCACGCAGATCGCCACCGCGTAGAGCTCGATGAAGAGCTGCGGGTTGGTCATCGCCGTGTTGAGCCGGGTGATGCTGAGGATGCCGGAGATCGTCGCGAAGATCGACGACAGCACGAAGGCAAACATCTTGGTACGGAAGACGTTGATGCCGCTGTATTGCGCCGCATGCGGATTGCCGCCGGCCGCGAAGAAGTGGTTGCCGAGAAAGTGGCGGTTGAGAATGAGATAGGCGATGCCGGCCAGCACCAGGAACCAGATGAACTGCATCGGGATCGGCCCGATATTGCCGGCGAGGATGTTCTGGACGGCGGCCGGCGGCCGGAAGGAGACCGAGCGCTCGTAGCCGACGATAAACGGCGCGCTGGTTCTGACGATGAACAGCATGCCGAGCGTCGTGATGAACGACGGGATGCCGAAGCGAAGCGTTATGAAGCCGTTCGCCATGCCGATGAGGGCGGCTACGCCAAACGATATGAGGGCCGCCACCGGCAGCGGCACGCCCTGGAAATAGGCGAAGGCCAGAGCAAACGGCGTGACCACATAGACGGCCCCGACGGAAAGATCGAACTCGCCGGTTATCATCAAAAGCCCGACGCCGAGCGAGACGATGCCGAAGCCAGGCACGGCGCGCAGGAGAAGCGACAGGTTGCCCTGGCTGATGAAGGCAAAGTGGTTGCCGAACAGCAGCCCCGCGATGAAGCAACCGATGAGCAGACCGAAGAAGACGATAGCAACCGGGCCGCCGGGGTGAAGGCGGACGCGGGTCCACCATCCGGCCGTGCGGTAGCGATCGAGGCTGGCCGACGCGGAAACAGTCATCTCGCGATCCCCGATCCTCTCCGGGTTCCCCTCACCATGATGTCCGCCCCCTGCGGCTGATCAGCGTGTTGAGGACGACGGCGATAATGACGATCCCGCCGAGGAAGCCCTTGAATATGGTCTCGGGAGCGTTGATCAGGACAAGCAGGTTGTCGACGGTGTCGAGGAGGGCCGCGCCGAGGACCATGCCGAGGATGGCGCCGCGACCGCCGAACAGGCTCACCCCGCCAACCACAACGGCAGCGATCGCCTTCAATTCGAGGCCGCTGATGGTGGCAAAGGACGGCTCGATCTCGTTGATGCGGGTCGCCTGAAGCAGCCCGGCGAATCCGGCCGTCATGGCGCAGATGATGAAGGCGATCACCTTGACGCGGTCGACCGGGACGCCGTTGGCGGTGGATGCGCTACGGCTGCCGCCGGAGGAGAACAGGTGATTGCCGAACTGGTGGCGGTTGAGGAGCAGATATCCGATCAGCGCGACGACCAAGAGCCACACGATTTGGGCATAGAACGGTCCGACGATATGGCCGGTGAGCATCGACTTCATCGGTTCGCCCGGAAAGAAGGCGATGCTGTCGGGCTGGTTGGTTATCGGATTGATGGAAACGAACCGGATGACGCCCCTGAGAACGAACATCATGCCGAGCGTCGCGATGAACGAGGGAATGCCGAAACGCGTCGTAATGAGCCCGTTCACGGCACCGACCGCAATGCCGGTGACCAGCCCGGCGAGAAGGGCGAACGGCAACGCCCATTCGAATTTCGAAAGCGTAATGGCGACAATGAACGGTACGAGGGTGAAAGTCCCCGCTACCGAAATATCGAATTCGCCGCCGACCATCAGGAGACCGACGCCGATGGCGACGATCGCCGTCACCGGCACCTGCTGGGAGAGGATTGCCAGATTTCCCTCGGCCGCAAACCGGAGCTGCTCGGGATAGAGCAGGCTCCAGCCGGCGCAAATGACGACCAGCAGACCGTAGACGAGAACGATGTTGATCGCCTGATATTGCCTGAGGCGATGGATGACAGGATTGCCGATCGCCGGGCGTCGCGACGCCGCGAGGTCCGCGCCGCTCTGCGTCTCGATCTCGGTCATCGCTGTTTACCCCTGAAGAGCGGAGCACGGTCGGGATCCGCGCTCCGCCAATGTCAACGGTAACTCAGTTGCGGCCAGCGGTCAGCGGTATGTGCCGCCATACTTCAGGGCTAGTTGCCCGTTGTCTTTGTCGATCAAGTTGTTGCCGGTGTTGAAGTCGGCCGGGTGCAAGCCATAGCGGACTTCATAGGCCGCGAACATCACCGGAAGGAAGCCCTGCCAGAACGGCTGCTGGTCCATGGTCGCCGTGGTCTTGCCGTTCATGATGTTTTCCATGATCTTCGGATTGGTGTCGAACCCGCCATTCGGGGTGTCGGGGCGACCGGCTTCCGCGGCGGCCTCGGGGGCGACGGTCGTCGGCGTGGTGCCCAAGCCGATGATGCAGGTGATGTCCGGATTGGCGAGAAGCGCCTGCGAGATGGTGTTGAGCGCCTCGGCGTCGACCGTGCCGGTGCCGATCACCTCGCTGGTGATGCCAGCCGGCTCGAGCGCCGATTGGACGCCCTGGGCTCGCTCGATGGCATAGGTGAGCTCGGGAAACTCGACCGGCAGCAGGCAGTGGTCGCCTTTCTTGAGGCCGTTCGCTTCGATCATCCGCTCGCCGATTATGTGGCCCGAAACGATGAAGTCCTGGCCGACAAACACTTCGCGGGCATTGCCCTTGGCGTGCTCGGGATCGTCGATGTTCTGGGCGATGACGACGAGGCCGGCGTCACGCGCCTTCTTGATAGCGGCATCGAGGGCATCCGGAACCGTGATGGTCGGCAACACGGCGTCCTGCTTGTCGGCAATCGCGGTCTCGATGAGATTTGCGGCGCGGGCGGCATCGCCATCGGCGTTGACGTAGGTGAGGTCGACTTGGAACAGACGCGCCGCTTCCTCGGCGCCGAACTGCATCGGCTGAAAGAACGTCGCTCCCGAGCAGCAGTGCTGAATGAATGTGACCTTGACGGGCGGCAGGTCCTCGGCGGAGCCGGGTTGGGCGCCCGTCACGGCAAACAAAGCCGATGCGGCGAGCGCCGTCGTGCGAATAGTGGATAGCCTTACGTTCATTTCACGTCCTCCCATTGGGGTGCAGCGATGACTTGTTCCGGTGGGCCCGCCATGGCACGGGTCGGCGGCGATTCCGATGAGCCGCGTTCAGAAACCCCTCCCTTGGCGTCTAGCGCGCAGGCAGGTCGTTATCCGACCCGCATGACACCCATGGGCTTCCTGTCCGGAGGCTTGCGGGCACCATGGATTGTAGCGAGCCGCCCGCGCCGGCCCATTCGTTTGTTGATGGTTTCCTATCAGGCGCGCCTGCGAGCGAACGCAAACGCCGAAAGATCTATTTGCTCAACGCATCCCAACGCGCCCGGACGAGGTCCTTCATCGTCAGCGCTTCCGCCCAGCGGTCGGTGGTGTCGTTGCCGTCGGGGCCGGTGATCGCGTAGGGCTTCGGTCCGAGCTCGCAGGTGAAGGCGAGGGTATCGTCCGCTCCCGCCCGCTTGCGCCAGCTCTTGAAGCCGTATTCCCACCAGTAGAGGAAGAGGTCGAGCCACATCATGTGATGCGGGAACGAAATCTCGATCTGGACCTGCTCGCGGCTGGCGACGCGGCCGTGGAAGGCCCAGCAATTGTCGAGGACGCGGTGGATATAGGCGTGGTTTTCGTCGGAGATAGGCGTGGCGAATTCCCTCCCGACGAGGAAATGGGAGATATCGCCAAGCAGCTTGAGATCGGGAAAGCAGTCGAGGAGATCCAGCGTGAAGTAGAGATCGGTGGTCATCCGGTCGCGGTGGGTTTCGATGTAGACCGGGAAGTCGACCTCTTCCGACAGACGCCGCCAGCCTTCCAAGAGCGGAATGCAGTCCTTCAACTCCCGCGGCCGGACGTCGGGCTGGATGTCGAGATGATGCAGGCGGAACTCGGTCGCGTTCTCCAGCGCCGGCTTCAGTTCGTCAACGGTTGTGGGGAAGCACTGGCCCTCGGCGGTTAGCCCATGCGCCTTCATCAGCTCCGACATTTGCCGGCACTTGCCGCGGTCCCGCCAGTCGCCGCTGATGCCGTCGAAGCCCGCTTCGGCGATCATCTTGACGTTCTCCTCGAGGCTCCGTTCGAACCCGTCGGTATGGCGGCGTTCCATCGCCCACAGGGCCTGGAAGATCAGCATTTTCTGCACGGTCTCGGTTCCTTCATTCGGCCGCCGCGGCCGCCGCGGCGAGGACGTAGGGGTTGGCGGTCGGCGGCAGCTCGCGCCTGACGAAATAGTCGGGGTCACGCACCTGGCGGATCAGCGCCGGCAGGATTTCCTTCCACGCCGCGTAGAGGCTCGGATAGGCCGGCGGCGTATCGGTCTTCATGACCTCGTGGAGCCTCGGCAAAGCGTGATAGGGCACCATCGGGAACATGTGGTGCTCGAGGTGGTAGTTCATGTTCCAGTAGATGAAGCGGAACACCGGATTCATATGAACGGTGCGGGTGTTCAGGCGATGATCGAGGACGTTCTCCTCGAGGCCGGCATGCTGGGTGTAGCCGAACAGGATGATGTCCACCCAGGTGCCGTAGAAGGACGGCAGGCCGACGAACATCGCCGGCAGGATGCTGTCGATGGCGGCGCACCAGGCGGCGATGCCGACAAAGATGGCGACGTAAATGCGCGCTTCGAGAAAAACCTTCCAGCGCTCGTCTTCGGGGATGTAGTCCTTCTCGTCGGCGGTCATCATGCCGGCGGCGTGGCGGAAGATGGCCCGGAGCTGCTTGAAGCCGCCGCGGACATAGAAGAAATCGACAAAGATGCCGCCGAGGCTCGGCGGGCGCATCACCTCGATCTCCGGGTCGCGGCCGACGATCAGCGTGTCGGTGTGGTGGCGCGAATGCGTCCAGCGATGGACGGTCGCCTGACGCAGGGTCATGAACGACCCGATCTGGTGGACGACGCGGTTCATCCACTGCGTCTTGAAGGCCGTGCCGTGGAAACATTCATGCTGCCGCGAGTCGCCGCACGAGCCGTAGAGAACCCCGTATACGGCGAAGGCGGGCACCGCCCACCACGTCCCCCAGCTCAGGTAGGCGACGACGCCGGACAGAATGAGAAGCAGGAACCAGAGCAGCGTGTCACGAAGCGCCGGCATGTCGCTCCGCTTCATCAATTCCTTCATCTGCTGGCGCGGGATCGGGGTGTGGTACCACTCGGCATTGGCAAGCCCTCCGTCGATCGCCGTTCTGGCGCTCGGCCCGGTCAGGCTGTAATTGCGGATGCTCGAATCCGCCATCATCGCGCCTCCTTCAGGGCGTTGCCGTTTCCTTGGCGCGGCCGGTTTCCGGTCAGGCCGCTTGTTCCCGCACCAGCGATTTCAGGTTGATCGACGGGTCGGCGAGCGCCCCCGGATCGGGATAGAGACTGCGCTCGATCATCATCTGGCCGAGGCGGACCGCCCGGCCGATCGTGCCGGTCGGACCGAAGCCGCTGGTTCCGATGATGCGGCCGTCGTCGGCGAGGTGAAAGACGACGATCGCGTCGGGGGCGAGCCGGCGCTCCACCGAATAGGTCGCGCGGTCCGGCAGGCCGGCGATCTGGATCGTCACGTCGTACTGATCCGACCACATCCAGGGTACCGCACAGCACTCCTCACAAGCGCCCAGCATGTTGCGGGCGACAAGCGGACCCTGTTCCTCGGCATTCTTCCAGCTCTCGAGGCGGATTCGTCCGCCGAAGAGATCGTGGGTGAAGGCGCAGGCGTCGCCGGCGGCGAAGATGTGCCGGTCCTCGGTCCTGAGCGTCCGATCGACGGCGATGCCGTTGTCGATCGCGAGACCCGCGGCCCGGGCAAGCGCGACGCGCGGAACGACGCCGACGCTGATCAGCACCAGGTCGGAGGGAATTTCGGTGCCGTCATCGAGGCGCACGCCCGTGACGCGGTCCTCACCCAGGATTTCGGTGACCTGGCGTCCGAGGCAGAGGTCGACGTTCGCCGCACGGTGGCGCGCCCGCATGCGTTCCTCGATCAACGCAGGAACAGCCCGCATCAGGAGCCGCGGCCCGGCCTCAATGACCGTGACGGCGCATCCTCGCGAGGTCGCGTTGGCAGCGACCTCAAGTCCGATGAAGCCGCCGCCGATGATGGTCAGGCGCGTGCCCGGCGCGAGGCGGGCCTCGAGCGCCCACGAATCCGCGATGTCCCGCAGGTAGTGGACGCCGTCGAGGTCATCGCCCGGCAGGTCGAGCCGACGCGGTTCGGCCCCGGTTGCCAGCAGCAGGCGCTCATAGGCGACGGTCTTGCCGTCGCTCAGCACGACCTCCTGCCGCTCCCGACGGATCTCGAGCGCGGTGGTTTGCGTGCGCAAATCGATGTCATGCCGGCCGAAGGAATCGGAGGCGAAGAGCGCGCAATCCGCGGCCTTCTTGGTCCCGGCCAGAATTTCCTTCGAAAGCGGCGGACGCTCATAGGGGCCGTGGGGCTCCGAACCGATCAGCGTGATCGGCCCCCTCCAACCCAATTCGCGGAGGGCATGGGCGGCCCGGCCGCCGACGTGGCCTGCCCCGACGATTACCATTCCTCCCGGGCGCTCCATCGATCGCCCCTCAGCCTTGCGTCACGGTCGCAGCCGGCGCCGACCGCGGAGGCCGGCAGGTGTCGAGAGACGACACGCCGGGGACCCGGTGCCAATGGGCGAGGCGATACGAGTTCTGGTCGTGCCTTGTGCATGCTATGATCCATCCTGGCAGGCACCGGCCAAAACGCCAGCAACCTCAGTGCTCTGGTCACCACACGAATCTAGGATGCACCGGGCCGCGGTCATCCGAAAACTTGAGGGAATTGCATCACCCAACCGACTTGCCCCCTTCATCCGGCCAGCCGCATCGTCTAAGGGCGCTATGGCGGAGCGCGCCGGACGCGCTTTCAGACGTCCTGCGACACCGGCCGGTGAAGAGCGAAAAGGCGTCGGGCGGCCTGCAGGCGCGCCAAAACCACTATGGGAGGTTCTTGACAATGGAACGAATGGGCCACGTGCTTTACCTGAAGCCGGGTACGATCGAGGAATACAAGCGCCTGCATCGGGAGGTGTGGCCCTCCGTGCTGCAGATGATCTCCGATTGCAACATCCGCAACTACTCGATCTTCCTGAAGGAACCGGAAAACCTGCTCTTCGCCTATTGGGAGTATCACGGCACCGATTTCGCCGCCGACATGGCCAAGATGGCCGCCAATTCCGAAACCCAGCGCTGGTGGGACGTGTGCATGCCGCTGCAGCAGCCGTTCGACACCCGGAAGGAAGGTGAATGGTGGGCGAAGATGGAGGACGTGTTCTACACCGACGGAGAACCGTGACCGGCGCGGACTTCCGGCCTGGCAGACGTTTCACGGCCTATTCTCCTTGAAGATGAACAGAGCGGCGCCCGGGGGCGGCGGATAGTCACCGGCGCGCTGGCGGAAACGACAAAAAGACCGGCCGCGGAGGGGCAGGGTGCTCGCAAAATGGTGCGCGCGCGCCCCGCGAGACCATACCTTATTCGGCGGCAACCCCGGGCGCGTGCAGCGGCGGCGTGAACGGCCTTGCGGTCGGCGGCAGCTGGCGTTTCACGTAGTAGGTCGGCTCCTTCACCTGGCGGAGAACCGCCGGAATGATCTCCTTGTAGGCGTCCCAGAAGCCCTTGTAGGGCGTCGGCGTGTCCGCCTTCATCTCCTCATGGAGCGCCGGGAGGTTGTAGTAGGGGATCATCGGGAACATGTGGTGCTCCACATGGTAGTTCATGTTCCAGTACAGGAAGCGGACGATCGGGTTCATGTAGACGGTGCGGCAGTTCAGGCGGTGATCGAGGACGTCCTCGGCCAGCCCGGCATGCTGGGTCATGCCCGTGGTGAGATAGAGCCAGGCGCCGTAGAAGGAGGGCAGCCCGACATACATCAGCGGCATGATGCTCCAGATCGACAGCGACGTTAGGATCACCAGCAGGTAGATGGCGACATGGATACGGGCGGTCAAGATAACCTTCGGCCACTCGGATTCGGGGATGAAGGTCTTCTCCTCGGCGGTCAGCTTGCCGGTCGAGTGGAGCAGGATCTTATGGAAATAGACCTTCGCCTGCATGATGCCGAAGTAGCTCAGGCCGATCTCCCAGAGCTTCGGCGGGCGCGGCACGGCGATCTCCGGGTCGCGGCCGACGATGATGGTGTCGGTATGGTGACGCGTGTGGCTCCAGCGCCAGACCTCCGGCTCGCGCAGTACCATGAACGAGGCGACCTGATAGATCACGTCGTTCATCCACTGCGTCTTGAACGCCGTCCGATGGCCGCATTCGTGCCAGCGCGAATCGGTCGATGACCCGTAAAGCACGCCATAGGCGATGAAGAACGGCACGCTCCACCACGTGCCCCAGGTGAGGTATCCGCCGACGCCGGTGACCACAAAAGCCGCGATCCAGATGATGGTGTCGCGGATCGCCCGTTCGTCGGAGCGTTGCATCAACTCCTTCAACCGCTTGCGCGGTATCGGCGAGTGATACCACTCGGCCGTCGCCAGCCCGTTTTCCTCCGCTCGCCTCGTATCGAGTCCGACGAGGCTGTAGTCGCGTTTGGTGATCGTGTCCGTGGTCATTGTGATCCCTCCCGAGAGATCCGGCACTTTCTTGGTTCCAGTATAGCTCTTTAGTGTGTTTCCTGTTGATCCCTGTCAATCGCCGTTGTGACGAGGGGATTTCGGCAGAGAAGTCCGATCTGATGGTTTTTCATCACCGTCCGAGCCGAACGCCACCCCGCCGGCTTGCCGATCGCAGGCGAACCTAGCGGCGCTTCTGGCGGGCCATCATCCTCGTGTTCATTGCCTCCTCGGCCTGGTCGGAGCCGTCGTGGAAGGTGCCGAACCACTCGTCGAGCGGCATCAGGTCGTTTCCGTAATTGCACTCGAAATACTTGTGGTGGAGATAGTGGAAGTAGTCGTCGGTCTTGACCGCCGCGTCGCCCTTGATGACGACGCGGTCGAAGCCGGAATGCCCCTGAGCCGGCGCGAAGGCGAGGTGCTGCAGGTGGAAGATGACGTGGATCGGGTGCGAGGGGACGATCCAGTGAATGAGCACGCCCGAGAAGTAGAGGAGGTGCTCGACGGGATGCATAGCCAGGCCCGACCACGGCCCGGGATTGACGTTCTTGTGATGGAGGTGATGCACCGTCCGGTAAAGCGGCGGCCAGTGGATCAGCCGATGGATCAGATAGAAGTGCAATTCGCGGAACAGGGGAATGACGGCGAGAAGGAGCACGCAGTAGATCGGGTGCGCGGCGAAATCGACATAGGGGATGATGCCGTTGGCCATCGCCCATAGCGACAGCACCTCATAGGCGGTCCAGATCGGCACGGCGCTGACCACGGTCCAGAAGATGTTGTCGAGCACCTGGTTGCGGAACAGGAAGATGGGATTGTCCCTGGCGAGCCAGCGCCCGTTATATTTGTAGTTCAGGCCCTGCGCCTTCTGGACATAGAGGCGGAGATGCCAAGCGCCGGCGACGAGGAAGATCAGGACGAGGTTGCGACCGAAGATGAAGGCGACCCATCCCGGTTCGAACGCCTTCACGGTTGCCAACGCCGGCGTCAGGTAGACCCACGTCAGCACGGCGATGACGGCATAGGTGACGTTCCACGGAAACAGGTAACCCTGCCAGCCGAATAGCCATTTGAGCAGCGCCAGGGGGTGCATGGGCCACTCGAACAATGGCGGCCGCCTGATGAGTTCCGGCGGCTTCCAGTCGCCGCGCCGGTCCCGAGTGCCGATTTCAGTCGCTGTCATCGCAGCGTTTCCTCCGCCAGACCGCCGGCAGGAATCGTTCCGGCCTTCGCTCTCCGAAGCGAGAAAAATGCGGACGCGCCAGGGCGGCGCGCCAGTTTCCGCTGAGGGCGATCAAGCGGCAAGACTATCGCCACGACGGATGGCGAAAAACCTGAAGTTTGGTGGTTTTCCATCACGGCCGGTAGTGCCGCGACAGCCCTCGCGTCACGTCGGTTCAAGCGAGCGCGGGATGTTTTCCGGGCCGAAAATGGTGAAGGCCACCTCGTTCGGTTCGATCGCGCTTCCGGTATAGCCGAAGCGGCGCAGCAGCACGTCGATCGCCCTGCGGGCCTGCTCCTCGGGGTTCTGGTCGATGGTCAGCGTCATGACGCCGGCGGCAAGCATCCGCGCGGTGTGGACGGTGAGCTCGTGGCCGATAAAGACCGGCCTGGTCGTCCATGCGACCTCGGACATCGCCCTTTCGACCGCGCGGTTAGCGCCGCCGGTATTGTAGATGCCGGCCACCTCGTCGGGCGCGTTGCGAAAGCGGCCGACGAGAAGCTGTTCGGACTCCGCTTGCCGATCGCGCCCTTCGAGGACGTCGGTGATCGCAAGGTGCGGGGCGTAGTCGCTCAAGCCGTCGCGAAAGCCGCTGACGCGTTCGGCGTGGGCGCGGTATTCGAAGCTGTGGGTGAGGACGATCACCGGTCCGCGTCGGTGCACCATCCGCGCCATGAAGAATGCCGCGGTGCGGCCGGCGCAGTAGTGATCAATTCCGACATAGGCGAGCCGCGGCGAGGTGGGGAGGTCCGACACCATGGTCACGACCGGGACGCCGTTCGACGTCAGCGCCGTGACCGCGTCGACGATCGCCCCGTGCTCCTGTCCGTTGAGGATGAGCGCGTCGCTCTTGGTGGACAGAATATGTCTGGCGATGTCCGGCGGCTTGGTCTCGTCGAGGAAGGTGCGCTGCACGATGACCGATCGGTCGAGGGTGGCGCCGACCCGGAGAAACGCCGCATTGAGGCGCTCGGAAAACGGCGTTTCGCGCCGCACCATCACCACATCGAGCCGCAGGCCGCGGCGGTAGGGCATCGGCAGGACGCGCGGCAGCGAAAGCTCGCGGGCGGCCTCGATCACCCGGCGGGCGGTGGCCGGCGAGACGTTGCCGCGTTCGTTCAGGACGCGGTCGACCGTCGCAATCCCGACGCCGGCCCGACGCGCCACGTCGGCTAGTCTGGCCTTCCTGCTCGCGGTGCGGACCGATCCAAAATCCCCGGAGTGGCCGCCCTCGCCACTTCCCTCCGTCATCTGGCTCCTCCCGGCCGAATGCCTAGATAAACCATTCGGCGTCGGGCGTTTGGTTATGTTGATGGAATTACATCATAGAACGCGATAGGGGCGGAGCGGAGATTGCGGCCCTCCCGCGCTCGCCTATACCCTCAAGGGGCCGAGGTGCAACGAACGACTGGACGCCATGTCGCTGCGACAAGAAAGGGTTGTCATCATCGGAGGCGGCCAGGCCGGCGGGAGGCTGGCCCAGGCGCTCGTCAATGGCGACGGAGGCTTCGCCGTGACGCTTGTGTGCCAGGAGCCGCACCCGCCTTATGAGCGGCCGCCGCTGTCGAAAGGCATCCTGCTCGACACCGCGACCCTCGACGACTGCCTGATCTGGCCGAAGAAAGACAAGGCGTGGCAAGCTGTCGATCTTCGCGTCGGCGTCTCGGCTCACGCTATCGACCGAAGCGCGAAGACCGTCCTCCTCGACGGTGGCGAGACGGTACCCTACGACTACCTCGTCCTTGCCACCGGCTCGCGCGTGCGCCGGCTGTCGGTTCCCGGCTCGGACCTCGACAACATCCACTGCCTGCGCAGCATCGATCAGGCGCAGGAGATCGCCAAGGGCTTCGCCAGCGGCAAGCGTCTGATCGTCGTCGGCGGCGGATTCATCGGCCTCGAGATCGCCGCCTCGGCCCGGCTCCGCCACCTCGACATCACCGTCGTCGAGGCATCCGACCGGCTGCTGGCGCGGGTCGTCCCGACGCCGATCGCCAGCCTCCTCGCCAAGCGACACGTGGCCGAGGGCGTCACGCTCAGAATGGGCACCATGGTGGAACGGTTCGTCTCCAACAACCGCGGCATGGTCAAGTCGGCCGAATTGTCGACCGGCGAGACCGTGCCATGCGACATCGCGGTGGTCGGCGTCGGCGTTTCCGCCAATGTGGAACTTGCGGCCGCCGCCGGCCTGGAGGTGGACGTCGGCATCCGCGCCGACGCCAATCTCCGCACCTCCGATCCGGCGATCTTCGCCTGCGGCGACATCGCGACGTTCGAGCATCCGCTCTACGAGCGGCATGTCCGCGTCGAGGCCTATCAGAACGCCGAGGATCATGCCCGGGTGATCGCCGCGGTGCTGTCCGGCAAGGACGCGGTCTCCGACACCGTTCCGTTCTTCTGGTCCGACCAATACGATCTGTCGCTGCAGATCGTCGGCCTGCCGCATCTCGGCTCGTCCGTGGTGACCCGCCGCCGCAAGGACGGCGCCGTCATCCTTTTCCACCTTGCGCCGAACGGCCGGATCGTCGGCGCGACCGGGCTCGGCACCGCCGGCTCGATCGGCCGCGACATCGGCATCACCCAGGCGCTGATCGCCAACCGGGCGCATCCCGACCGGGCCGTGCTGATGGACCCCGACGCAAGGCTGAAGACGCTTCTCGCCCGCGCGCCGCGAGCCGGCGCTGCTGTCGAGGCCAAGGCCAACCCGCGCTCCGCCCGCCCGGCGGCCGGCGCCTGACCGGCGGGATCGGATCGAGGCGGCGGTCCGGAGGATCAGCCGGGCGCCATGGCCCGGGTCGCGGACGCGGGCGACCAGTCCGCCAAAGCGCGGGCATAGCGGTCCATCTGTATCCGGAAGAGCAACGGGGCGATCGCATGGAGGTTTGCGGCCTTGGTTGCAGTGTATTGCTTCTCGACGCCGAACAAATGGCGCGGAACGCCGCTTTCCTCGACGATCCGCCGCGATATCGGCCGATCGTAGTCGGTGCCGAGGCGCCACGGCCGCATATCCTCGGATTCGCTGATGGCCCGCACGACCGCGGCCCGGTTGAAGCCGAACGCAGGAACCGGAACGTGCATGAAGCCCGTGCGCAGCCGGAACTCGCCCAGCCCGTCTCCTGCCGAGGAGCGCCCCGACCGGACGAGGTCCTTCCAGGGGGCGCCGTCGAGGCCCCACATCGAGTCGCCGTACCAGCCGCTGAGGACGGCCCGGCCCGCCACGACCTCGTCCGGCACGCGCAGGCATTCCTCCGAAATGTGCACACCGCAGAAGAACTCGAAAACATCCTCGTAGTCGTCAGGGGTTATGGTCTCGAGCGGCAGAACTCCAGTCGTGGCCCGCCATGACGTGGGTGGCTCGCGGCCTGCGGGGCACGAGTACCGACGGAAGCCCGAGCGACTCCGCAACGATCGAGCCGTTGTCATCGGCTCCCGTCGCGGTCCGGTCGATGCAGATCGCCGTGACCGGGCCAACCCTTCGGGCGAGGGCGGCGACCGTCGGGGAGTCGTAGCCGCGAGAGAGGTAGACGCTCATGCCACCGCCGAAGCTGCCGACCGCCTCGCGGATAACGCGCAGGACAAAGTCGACGTAGGACCCGAGGGAGACGAAATCCGCCTCCTGCACCTGCTGCCGTTCGACCGGGGGACCATCGTCGGTGATGGAGACGAAGGCATTGGCAAACCGGCAGATTCGAATCTCGGGCGTGCGAAGGACTTCCCTCCGATAGGTGGCGAGCCCGGTATTGATGGTCCGTATGGCGCTGCGTGCCCGCCAGATATCGATGCCCTCCGGCCGGCTGGCCGTGACCAGAAGGGCGAGGGAGTTGGCCGCCCATACCGCGCCGTCGGTCTCCGCGGTCCATACGGACTCCAGCGAATGGCTGGGCGAGATGAGCGTCAGGTCGTCGCCGGTTCCCCATGCGGCCCCCGAACCGAGGTGGATGCCAGCTGACCGCAGCGCTTCGGGACCGGGGGTGAGAGCCCATCCGCCTTCGAAGAAGGCTTTGTCGAAGGCAGTCACCCTCTCGCCCAGCAGAACATCGACCGCACCGTGGGAACGGCGCAGGAGCCATGCCTGCCGCGGCAGGTTCGTCGAGCGAGTGATGCTGACTTTCACGGGCAGGCGGACTCGGCCTTTCTTCGACCTGCGAGGGACGCCGCTCGGGAGCGACTGTGGACCAGATCGCTACGCTTGTCTCGTTGTCGTCCGCCCGGGTCGCGCCAAGATCACTGGCGCGCCCTACGGGAATCGAACCCGTGTTTCCGCCGTGAAAG
>CAVWYO010000003.1:0-116584 GCA_963759235.1 uncultured Alphaproteobacteria bacterium
GACGAAGTCGGGCAGGGACTCGGGCTCGGCCGGCGGCGGCAGCTTGCCGCTGCCCGCGTCGACCCGCCGATGCGCCCGCCGCCCTTCCTCGGTATCGCCGAAATCGGCCCACTCGCTGTCGACCCATTCGAGGAAGGCGAGCCGCGGGCGATAGACCAACTCGTTGACCATGCGCACCGGCACCAGCGGCGTGTCGCCGGTTGCCGGCGGCGCCGGCAATTCGAGCACAAGCTGACGCGCCGGCCCCGGATCGAAAACGGATGCCGGCCCCCGGATCGCCGCCTGCTTCCGGCGACGGCCCGTCGATCGAAGCGGAACCCATATGGATTCTCCGCTTGTAGAACGATGGTCATCCCATCAAAGCGGGAATGATCGCCGCCGTCGAGTCGATTTGTCCCGGCCGTTCGCGGCGGTTAGTCCACCGCCGCGAACAGGCCGCCGCCGGCATGACTGTCTCGTCCGAGGAGGAGCGGACGCGAACCGCGACGGCGAAGCGCAAGCGCACGGACGCCTGGAGAGTTCCGCCTTTCGGCCCCGCCGCAAGGTCGAGAATTCAACCTCGGGTCGCGGCAATCCGCGACGCTCGCATTCGACGATGATGTCGGGTTTCAACGCCACGCTTGCATCCTTGCCACGGCTGACATGGCGCGTCGCACGATAGGGCGTCCGGCTCTCGAAGACGCGCGCCGGTCCAATCAACGGACCACGATCGTCGAACGCGACCGGCTGGCCGAGCGCAATGACGCCGAGCGATCCGGCGCGAACGGTTCGGAGTCGCGACACGGTCTCGTCAAACGTCGTTCCTAGATGACGCTTCGCCCGGACGGACCGGTCGCACACCCACGGCGCCACCACGATCAGCCGGTCGATGAGCCCGTCGTCATCGGAACCGTCGGCGGCGAGGAAGACGTGCTCGCGCCGCCCGGACGTCGCCGGCGCGCCGTCTGGCTCATGACCCGAAAAGAGAGGCGGAATGCGCCCGGAGGTCTCGCGCGACAGGGCCATCAATGCCCGCCGAACGGCCTTCAGGAACGCCGGACGATCGGCCTTCGCGACTTTTGCCGCCGGCGGCACCGCGAAGACCAAGGTGTCGCGCCAGAAATCTCCCGCCGGCGCCATCAGGCCAAGGCCGAGGTACCGCCCATTGCCGATGACCAGCGGGCCGGCGAAGGGCTCAGCGAACGTGATCTCAGCATGCCACAGCCGCTCCTTGGCAAAGCGCGTCCCGCCGGCGAAGGCTTCGGCGCGCTCGCCCTTGCCCTCGAACGGCTCCCGCTGGACGCGGATCATCTCGGTACGCGAGGAGGCGCCCGCGTGACGCAGCGCTTGCGCGAGCGCGGCGATGGCGCGGCCTTCTTCCTCCAGGCGCTCATGCGCCGTCTTGGCTTCCATGGCTGGCGCGCTTGCGGCTTTCCGCGCCGCCTCTATTTCTCTACTCAGCCTATCGGGGTCGATCCGCCGCCGCGCCGCGCGAAGCGGAAGCGCCGCCGGCGTCACGGTCCGCCAGACGCGATTTCCCTCCCCCTCGATTCCGAAGTGTCTGAGCATCGTGTCGTCGCTCGCCACTACGAGTTCCGAGGCGACTTCGCCCGTCTCCTTGTCGACAGCCACAGGCAGTCCCGAGAAGGCCCATTCAACATCGGCCACCGGCAACGGACAGTTCGGAGGAATTCGACGAGCACGCGGCGGATCGAGCGGACGACGTGGACATGGCCAATCGAGGGGAGGGGAATGATGCGGATGCGGGCCGCCTTGTCCGCATCGTTCGCATCGCGACCAACGAAGACCTTCTCTATCACGGCTGCCTTGTCGGGGAGCATTTTTGACAGCCGTGCCGCGGCGGCGTCGCGGATGCACTCCACGAGACCCGACGTTCGAAATCAGCGGCCAAGGCGCAAGGCCGGCCGCCTCATTCGACTTGCGCAAGTCAAGGAGGAGCCGCGAAGGGGGGCTTGCGTACGCCACCGGGCGGAAGCGCGGCTTTCGCGCCTGTGAATGGATCTGTTGCTCGCCCCGCCTTCCGGTGGCGACGGTCCGAAAGCGCTTGCTGGCTTCCTTGAAGCGAAGTTCAAGGCTTTTGAGGGAACCCGGCTCCGGACACAAGAGCGCGCGACCGATGCCGTTCGCCGACGGCCGATAGACGCCGCCGCCGTTCATCGCGAGGCGCGCTTCGACCTCTCCGTGATCGACAATCTCCGCGGATGCCCAAGCCATATCGATGCCCCAGCCGAGCTGATAGACCCCTTGCGCGATCGAGACCATGCGTCGTGCGTGGTCATCACCCTGCTCAAATGGCCACGCATAGATCAGCGGTAAATTTGCATCGAACAGAAATGGCTTGATGAGCTTGTCAGTATTCGCGTTCCCCACGCGCCGCAGAAGGCCATGCTGGATAGTGTAGTCGTTGTTGTTGGGAACGTAATTTGTGAACCCTCTTGTCGCGCGCACGGGAGGTGCAGCAATAGTCGGTGGGTCTAGTTGTTCCAGCCAGACGAGCGCCGCGTGATCGGCGTGGTCAAGCAAAACGCCTCTAGCGGCTCCGGCAATCAGCGCCTGGAAAAGGCGTGCCGGTGCCGGTGGCCAAGTCGGTTGTCCGTGATAGCGTCCATCGCAGAAGCGGATGGACAGAAGGAGCGCGAGAGACATGCTCAGACCCCAGGACTGTCCGCTACGGCCTCTTCAGCGCCCTTTCCTTTCCGCTGCTTTGTAGTTTTCTTTCTTCCGCCCTTCTGCTCGTCGATAAGCTCACGGGCTTTGGCTTTGTCAAAATGATACGTTTGGGGAGATGCAACGCCGAATTCTCTCGGCAGCCCCTTTGGCAAATGTGACGCATACGTCGCTGTCAAATTCGATAGGTTTGCGTTCACCCGAACGCTCAACCTTCATCCAATTCGCCTGCCCCCCAGGAGCAGAGTTCAACAAGCATCCTTGGCGAAGAAATTCCTCGGGATGACCGATGCAGCTACGAGCGCCAACCCCAGAATGTAGCTTCGAAGGGGTTGATCTGTTGGACCGCCGAGTTTTCGGAGTGCAACAAGATTGATCGTACGTCGCGATAGATACCGGCGCGGGCAATAATACCGCCTAGAATACGTCGGTCGCTGTTTAGCTTGCCCTCACGATATTCGGGGACCTTGTCGTTCGATGTCCAAGTCGCTGGAGCGTGTTGGAATCCCAATGCAGATCGAGCATCTTTCTGGCCTTTTCTTCATCATGAGGCCCCAACATACTGATCCTCTGTAAAGTCTGTGGCGGGCAAGTACGTCGCGGCGCGATGCAATACATCCACATCCCAGGCTCGAATAGTTGCACTCACAAGACGAGGAAGTTTTGCCCCCCTTCCGCGGGAATCCCAGACGCCGAACACAAGTGACGTCGGTGCAGTTCTCGCAATGCGCGACGGATCATTGTTGTTTTGATAGTCCAGAAATGCCTGCGTCGCTTCATTCGCCAGATCGGACGCGCGGACAATCGCGTCGCCCAAGCGGTGTCCCGCATCGAGGAGAGACATTGATTTCTCGTTGCCCAATTGGAGTGTGATCTGCGGCACGAGTGCCGAATATGGCTCGCGCTTGAAGATCGGCTCCATGCGATTGGCCTGGCTGCCAACGCTGTCGATCGTCGCGACCTTGGTGCCGTCGGACAGCTCATCGATGTTGTAGCCAATATCCGCGTAAGTCGGCGGGAAAATGACTTCTCCTTCCCCTTCGACAGGCATGAGTTTCTGCTTGAGGTGCAGAGCGACCGGGCCTTTGGGATCGTCGGCCCATCTGTTGATCTCCTCCGTCGTGAGCTTCGCCGGTTCGGTCATGAGCGTGTCTCCATCTGCGCAAAAGTGACGACTTTGTTCTTGCCCGACAGGTCGAGCGCAAAGCGAAAATGTCTCAGCGGCACCGTTGCCAGCGTTCCGCCAAGGGCGGCACGCGCCAGGATCGGCGTCAGGGGAATGCCCCACGCGGCGTAGCGCACCTGACGTGTGGCAAACTGGTCGGGCCGCGCGTTCTCCAGACCCCAGGCCGCGAGGAATTCGACGACCGGCGAAGCGTCCACCTGATGACCCTGGTCGTTGAGCGAATAGCCGGCGTCGATCGCCGTCCATGCCCCGCGCGGGTCGAAGTTGAAACTCCCGCCCATCGGCGTGAGAATGTTGAGCGGGTCGGCGGTCAGCCTTTCCCTGTCTTCTTCCCAGAGTTGGCGGACGCCTTTAGCCTTCAGATCGCCGATCGTTTGTTTTCTCGTCGGCTTCTTGCGAGAGCCGGTGAGCATCGCGCGGGCAATTCCGTAGGCGGAGCGGTTTCCGGCGTAGAGCTTGAACTCGTTGCGGCTCGATCCATCGGCCCAATGGCCAATTTCGATCATCGGCCGGTTCCCGCCGCCGACGTGGATCGGCAGGGACATCCGGTCGCCCTCGGCAGCCGGAAAGGTCTCGGATCGTTCGATGTCGGGCTGTCCTGGCTCAGCGCTGTTTTCGTCCTCCTCGATGACGTCGGCCTCATCGCCGCGCTTGCTCTTCTTCGGCGGCGGATCGGCGTAGCCCGCATGAGCCCAGCGGCGCGGCTCGGTCGAGGCCAGAAACTCAAGGACTACGGCAAAGGGACTCTCGTTGCTTCCGGCGCGGAGGCTGAAGACCACCGCGGCCTCGTCCGACCAGTCGAAGCCGCCTTCCGCGTCGCCAAGCAGAATCTCGGCGGCCTCGAGGAAGCCCATGCACGCGAAAACCTGGCCGGGATTGGTGAGGTCGATCGGGATTCTTCGTTCCATCACCCCGCCTCCCCGGCTGCTTCGGTGGTCTTGCGCTCGTCGTTGTCGCGCGAGGCCGATTGGTCGGCTGCGCGAAGCAGCGATTCCCACCACGCCAGTCCCCACGGCCCCCAGCGCCTCTGCAGGCGCGCGAACCGCAGCACCACGTCGCGGGCGCGCCCTGCGAGCGCGGAGGGCGGCGCGACCTCGCAGCCCTTGGTCGAGATGAGCGGCCGCCCGCCGCCATGGTGCGCGGCGACGATGTGCAGCAAGAGGTCCTTCAGGTCTTCGGGCAGGCGAAGGAAATCCGCGTTGTCCTCGATAGCGCCGAGCGAGCCGAATTCGTGCCGATAGCCGTCGAGCAGCTTCAGGTTCACCGGCCCCTTCGTCTTGGCATATGGCCCGCCTACGCGCGGGGCGTTGAACGCGCGCTGCCAGCGCCGGGCCCGCTTGCCTTCGTCGTGGAGTCGCGCCGCGAGCGCGAGCATGTCGGCATAGGGCGAAGGCACGCCCAATCCTTCCGCGAATCTGCGCGCGCGCCTCTCGGCCCATTCCTGATGATCTTCAAGCAGTTGAACGCGCCCAAGTGCGCGTCCATCCTCACTCCGCGCCTGTTCGATCCGTTGGTCGACGACGATCCAGCGGGATTCCTCTCCGTCCTCGGTCTTGTCGATGGCGAGCCGATACTCTTCGCACCAGGATCTCCGGGATTGTCCCGGTTGTCGGTCTCGCGCACTCGGAACGGGGCCGTCCATCTCTCTTCGTCTTCGATGGTGGACGGCGGCTGGTCCTCGTCGTTGGCGAGCCTTCCGTCCCGGAGCCCGGCAAGCTCGGCGCGGACCATCAGCGTGTGACCTGTCAGTCCAGTAACGAACTCTTTGCGAGCCTTGTCCTGCGGTTTCATTTCAAGAAGCGCCGCGACCTCGGACAATGACCACTGGGCAAGCCGGCCTCCGCCGCCCGTCGCGATCTCGCCCTTGCGATTGAGCACGATCAGCACGGTATCGTTCTCTCCAATCGCGGCCGGCTCCCGCGCCGCTTTCCCGGCCGCCTTCGAGGCCGTCGCGATCCGCGCTTCCAGCCACTTCTCGATATGCCAGACCTCCGCTTCCAGCATCTCGGTTCGCTCAGGCGGAGCGGCTTCGAAAAACGCATTGATATCTTTCGCGTGCTCGACGTCGCGCTTGCGATCCGCCGGCGCTCCGTCTCGCTCTCTCACGGGCAGGTATTTCCGCCAGACGAGGGTCGCTTGCGGCTTCGGGTCTTCGTCCCACCCGCGGAGCCACGGCTGAATATCGTCCGGCCGTCCGGCATGCATCTCGAGCGAGGTCATCGACCAGGCGTCGACGAGAGCGCGGGTCAGGGCAGGGCGGAGCGGCGGCGCGGTCGTTGCGCGTCTCAATGTTTCGTAATGCATGCCTTGGAGTTTCAGACCATCGATCCGACCCGGGCTGGCGTCTCCCTCCAGCAAGGCAACCGCGGCCGCGAGCTTAGCAAAGCGGTCTGCTTCCGGGCCGCGATCCTTCGCGGGAGGGACCACAACCTCAATGCGGGAGTCTTTCTTGCCCCGACGGTTGACGCGGCCGAATCGCTGGACCATGCGCTCCCATTCGACGAGATCGCACACCATATCGTCGGCATCGAGGTCCACACCGACTTCACCCGCCGAGGTCGCGACAAGGAATGCGGGTGGCGGGACCGTGTCGGCGGAAGGGCCAGCTCTGCCTTGATCGCTGGCGAAGCCGTGTGTGACGAGCCAATTGAAAAGAGCTTCGCGCTCCATAACGCGTCGTTCGCCGACGAGAAGCTCCGATCGAGGCTCGTTCGCGAACTGAGTCTTCGCCAGTCGCTTGTCGATTTTGTGCTTCACCTCCACAGCGACATCGCGGCTGTCGCAATAGACGAGCACGCGCCTGGGTGATCCGGACTCCACCCCGAGCGCCCAGGCCTTTTTCGCGAGGTCGTCGACCAGCGAGGCCCTGTCCGCCTTTGGCTCGTCGATGGTGAGGCGCTTGCTCGCATCGAGCCTCTCCTTGACGACGGCTTGCTGCCGATCGTCCTCATCGAGGCGAATGATGCGGCTGGGCTCGTCCCGTCGCTCGCGACCCGTTGCCGACAACGAGAGCAGTCGAAAGGGTGGAATGAGCTTGCGATCCTCGACGCCACGTGGCCCGAACGAGTCGGTTCCGTCGTCGATGGATTCGAGAAGTCGCTCGAATGGCGGGACCAGATGCGCCTCGTCGAGCACGACCAGCGTGTCGGCACCGAGGAAGCCGGCATGATACGGCCGCATCTTCGAGGACACGCCATACCCGGAGAAGAGCAGCCGGCTTCCAACCATATCGACCGTCCCGACGATGATGGCCGGCGTACTCGGGTCGATGAGCCAGTCACGATTGTCGGCGAACTGGCCACGGAGAGTCGAGATCGGCAGCTTGCCGTTTTCCAGGCCCAGCCTCGTCTTGAGTTCGGGATGCTCTTCCAGGCGGTCACGAATTTTTTCAGCTTCCGCCGTCGCCTGGTCGACAACGGCCCGTCGATCAACGACGTAGACCAACCGTCGCGGAATCCTCTTCCACGCTGCTTTGTCGGCCAACGCTAGGGCGATCAGCCAGGTCGCCATGGTCGAGGTTTTGCCAAGGCCCGTCGGGATGTCGCAGGCCCCGGGCAGGTCGCCCGCGACCATGCACACAAACACACGCTCCTGCCAGGGAAACGGGGAGTGCCCGGTCAGGTCATCGAAGTAGGCGCGAAAGTCGGTATTACTCATGCCGAGCGCCTCCCAAGCTTGGCGTGATGCCGCACACTACGATGTTCGCTATGTGTTCCGCAACGAGCCCGAGTACCTTTCGGACTTGCCTGCCGAAAATGCGAAAATGCCGCCGTGACCTGTTTGCAACGGTCGTTGGCGTCCGCACCCTTCAGCTGCTCGGCCGGGTGAACTCGACGACGAGGGAGTAGCCAGGGCCCCGGCAACGCGAAGCGCGATCCGAACTTCCTCACGGCCGATGTAGAGCGCGATCTGCGAGCTTGCAGTATCAGCCGCGCCCGCCTCCTAAAAAGATGTTCACGGCGCCTTCGACGCGGCGCGGCTCGACATCGAGATCAAGGATCGTTGCAGGAAATCCGATCATTCTGCGAGAATGGTTCCTGGCAACTCTCTTCGTGGCGGTCGAGGCCATTGCGAAATTCAGGGGAAGGAAGGATCAATAGGGGTTGAATATAATCCGTCTATCCGTCAGCTGTAAGTTTTCGAGAAATCCATCTTGGCCGGGCGAGATGAACCGCAACTGCCGAGAGATGACGGGCTCGCAGAGTGGCCGATTTCCTTAAGCCACACAGCTCCGTACCAAACCACGGCAGTCCATAGGTTCGGAGAATAGCCGGCGCAAAGAGAGAACGACGGCGGAGAGACAGTAGCCGCCAGTCAACAGGTCGATCGTCATTACAGCGCGGAACTGCGGCTTTTACGCCGACAACATAAGACCTGGAGAAAGTTGCGGCGAGTAGTGCTGGCGGAGGGAGGGAGTTTCGAACTCGCGGTACGGTTTGCCGACAGAAAGGACTGGATTTCCGTTGCAAACAGAGCGTCACTGATCGCCCGCCCTGGGGCTGTTAGGCCCCACGTGGTTCCTGCCCCGCCGGCGACGCTGCCATTGCGGGGTTTCGGTGGTGACGGCGCTTGTGCTGTCGTAACCGGAAGGGATCCAGAATGTTGCAGAGCAAAACCCCGAAAAAAGCCAAGCTTGCGCGCGCCAAAGGCGGTGCGAAGAAGCCGGTGAAGGCCGAGAAGATTCGCCCGCGCCCGGCACGCAGCGGGACCAAGCAGGAGGCTGTCCTCGCCCTGCTTCGCCAGCCCGCTGGTGCGACGATCTTGGCGATGATGAAGGCAACCGGCTGGCAGCAGCACTCGGTTCGCGGCTTCCTCGCCGGTGTCGTGCGCAAGAAGCTGAAATTGAAGCTCGAATCGAAGACGGTGGATGGCACCCGCATCTATCACGTCGATGGCGCGCCGCCCAAGGCAAGCGGTCCGCATCCTAAGCGCCGCGCGGCCTGACCGACATGCCGCGCGTGAAAGTCGGTCCGGCTCCACCGGACCGGAATACGCTCGGCATCGAGATCGCGCGATTGCGTGACCTCGATGTCGGGGGGCTTCGCAATCGCTGGCATACGGTATTCGGGCGGCAGGCGCCCCCTCACCTGCCCCGCCATCTCCTGTTTCGTGTTCTGGCATACCGGCGTCAGGCCGACCAGCTCGGCGATTTAGACAGCGAGAGCCGGCGTCTGCTCGACTCCTCGGGATCGCCCGAGACCGCGGGGCAGCGTGCCGTGGAGTTGCGGCGGCGGACAACCGAACTGCGGCCGGGCACTGTGTTGGGTCGCGAGTGGAGCGGGCAGATGCATCGCGTGGCGGTGCTGGCTGAGGGCTTTGCGTGGAACGGGAACACCTATCCCAGCCTCTCAAAAATCGCGCTCGCCATCACCGGCACCCGCTGGAACGGGCCGAGATTTTTTGGCTTGCGCGATCGTAGGAAAGGCCGATGACGGCCAAGAACGCCAAGCCGGTCCGCTGCGCGATCTACACCCGGGTCTCGACCGACCAAGGGCTCGAGCAGGACTTCAACTCGCTCGACGCCCAGTATGACGCCTCGCAAGCCTATATCCGAAGTCAGGCCCACGCCGGGTGGACGCTGCTGCGAGGCAAATACGACGATGGCGGCTTCTCGGGAGGCAACACCGACCGGCCGGCACTGCTGCGGCTGTTGCAAGACGTGCGGGCCGGCAAGGTCGACATCATCGTGGTCTACAAGGTCGACCGGCTGACCCGCTCGCTGGCCGACTTCGCCAAGCTGGTGGAACTGTTCGACGCCCATAGGGTGTCGTTCGTCTCGGTGACCCAGCAGTTCAACACCACGACCTCGATGGGACGGCTGACTTTAAATGTGCTGCTGTCGTTTGCCCAGTTCGAGCGCGAGGTCACGTCGGAACGCATCCGAGACAAGATTGCCGCGTCCAAGCGCAAGGGTCTCTGGGTCGGCGGAATGACGCCGCTTGGCTACGACACCAAGGATCGGAAGATCACGGTCAATGACGCTGAGGCCGAGCGGGTCCGCACGATCTTCCGCAGCTATCTCAGGCTCGGCAGCCTGAACCTGTTGATGGCAGACCTCCGCCGGCGGGGCATTGTCACCAAGGCCCGCAGGCTGAAGACCGGAAAGCCGGTCGGCGGCATCCCCTTCACCCGCGGTCCACTTGCTCACCTGCTGCGCAACCGCTTCTACCTCGGCGAGGTGGTCTTCAAGGGCGAGACCCTTCCGGGCGAACAGCCTGCCATTGTGGACAGGGCGCTGTTCGACGCCGTGCAGGCCAAGCTGAGCGAGCAAGCGAACTCATCACAAAGCTATCAGGATGAAGTCCGAGGCCCTGTTGGCCGGCCGCATCTTCGACGACCGCGGCAATCGCATGAGCCCGACCCACGCGCGAAAGAACGGCATCAAGTATCGGTACTATATCTCCGCAGCCCTCGTGCAGGGTCAGGGGGAACAAGCCGGAACCGTCAGCCGCCTGCCTGCAAACGACATCGAGGCCCTCATCGCAGCCGCGATTCGGAAGCATCTTGGCCCGCACGCAGGCAGCGAAGATGCAGCCCTCATCCGCGCTCACGTCGCTCGGGTCGAGGTCCGATCGGACCGGCTTATCATCGACCTGACCAACGTGACGAGTGCTGACCGAAAGCAAAAGCGACGCCTGGAACGGATCGAAGTGCCGTGGCGCAAGATGCCAATGGCCCGGCGCCGCGAAATCCTGGTGCCCGACTCCATGGCGGCTCAGACCGCCCGTCCGATCCGTTCGGAGAACCGCACACTGCTGGTCGCGTCCATTGCGAGAGGGCGCCATTGGCTCGACGAGCTCATCACCGATTCCGTGGCGACCGTCGAAACCATCGCCGCCCGCGAGGGCTGTAGCGTGCGCAAGGTCAATATGACGATCTCGCTTGCCTTCCTCGCCCCCGGCCTCGTCAAGGCCGCCATCGAGGGGCGCCTGCCCTATGGCATGGGAGTCGCTCGGCTCTCCGATCTGCCGCCCGAATGGCCGCGCCAATATCGCATGCTCGGCCTGACGTCGTTGTAACGCCCGCATTCGAACCAAGTCTCCGTGTTCGCGGTCTCCGTTTCCCGGGAAACGGAATTTTGAGGCCAGAGACCGGGCGGTCAAAAACGGCCCGTCGGGCTCCACTGGTCTCTTGGGAGACCGAGCCGGCGTCACAAAGCCCGCCAGACGTGGGGCAATTCGCAGACCGTGAGGAAATGTCGGTTGGCTCCGGAATGCGTGGTGGGCCCGGCAGGACTCGAACCTGCAACCAGACCGTTATGAGCGGCCGGCTCTAACCATTGAGCTACAGGCCCAAATTCGCGCGTCGAGGGATATAAGAGGAATCGCGCGGCGCAGCAAATCGCCGCCGTATTGCGGTCAGAATAGCTAGGCAGCGTGCCGCGCGAGGTCCGAAGGAGAACCGCCCCGTGAGATATCCGGCCGCTGCATTCGCCGTCCTGCTTGCCTTTTCCGTTCCCGCCCTCGCCCAGCAGGAACCCCGCATCGCCACGCTCAGCGCCAATGGCGCGGGCTCGGTGTCGATCGTGCCAGACATCGCCATCGTCTCCATCGGTGTCGTTTCGCGGGCGGCAACCGCTCGTGAAGCGCTCGACGGCAACAACGCCGACCTCGCCAAGGTGATCGCGACGATCCAGGCCGCCGGCGTCAAGGACACCGACATCGGTACCAGCGGCTTCTCGGTCGATCCGATCTATGAATCCAATCCGCCGCGCATCGAGGGCAACGAGCTGGAACAGCCGCCCCGCATCACCGGCTACCAGGTGTCGAACGAGGTCCGGGTGACGATCCGCAACATCGCCGAGTCCGGGGCGATCCTCGACAAGGTGGTGACCGCCGGTGCCAACCAGATCAACTCCATCCAGTTCGACATCTCCGACCAGCAGAAACCGTCCGACCAGGCGCTCGCCGCGGCCATCGCCGACGCGAAACGCAAGGCCGAGCTGATGGCCGACGCTGCCGGTGTCCGCCTGGTTCGCATCCTCGACATCAATGCGTCGAGCGGCGTACCCGTCTTCGCCCGCCCGGAGATGCGCTTGGCCGCCGATGGGGTGCCGGTCATGCCGGGCGAGCGGCAGGTGACGGCCAACGCCAACATCTCATGGGAAATCGCGCCGCAGTGACGGCCGCGGGGCGCCGCCACACGACGGAGCTTGGCAACGGCGGGAACCACACGCATACTCGCATCGCTTGAGGTCGGTGGCTCGATGCTTTCGGATTGTCGCCCATGACCCATAGGAAACGCCGCTCTCCCTTCGCCGCGCTAGCGGTGTCGCTTGCCGCACTCATCGCCGCGCCGGTCGTCGCATCGGCTGCCGAGCGGGTCGCACTGGTCATCGGCAACGGGGACTACGCCGCCGAGCCCGCCCTCGGGCAGCCGGTCAACGACGCCGTGGATCTCGGCAAGGCGTTCGCCGCGATCGGCTTCGACGTCACCGAGATCAGCGATGCCGACGCTCACGCCATGCGGCGCGCGCTTCGCGCCTTCGACCAGAAGGCGCACGGAGCCTCTATCGCGGTGGTCTATTTCGACGGCTACAGCATCGCCGTCGACGGGGTGAACTACCTCCTGCCGGTCGACGCCAGGCTGGATCGGGATGTCTATGTCGACGACGAGGCCGTGCCGCTGTCGCGGTTGCTTGGCGCGGTCGAAGGGGCGAGCGATCTGCGCCTGGTCATGCTCGACGCGGCGCGAAGCAATCCGTCCGTCTCGACGATCAGGCACTCTCTCGGCACGCATCAAATCACGCAGGGCCTGGCAGCGATCGATCCGAGCGGCTCGACGGTGGTCGCCTTCGCGGCAAAAGCGGGGATGACCGTCGAAGACGGCAGCGGACGCAACAGTCCATATGCCGTGGCTTTGCTCCGGCGCCTCAAGACGCCGGGTCTCGACCTCGACACCTTCCTCGCGCGGATTCGCAGCGACGTGGTCTCGACGACGGGCGGGCGGCAGGAGCCGGTCGTCATCGGCTCGATCGGAACGCACCTGGCGATCGTCCCCGACGCCGAGACGATGGCCGCCCTCGACAAGGCCGAGTCCCCGCCGGCGGCAGGACCAAGCGAGGATGAACTGGCGGACGCGTTTCGTCGGGCCGAGAAGCTGAGCTCGGTAGAAGGGTGGGACGCGTTTTTGCAGTTCTGTCGGGGCGCTCAGTCCGCCAACACCTATTGCGTTGCGGCGGCGGCCAGCCGCCGCAAGCTCGTCGAGAGCGGCAGGGGCTCCGGCGGCGGGGTGGAATCCTACGGCGACGGCTCGGGAGCTGGCGCGACGGCGGCCGGCATCGACACGGTGATCCCCGGCGAGGACGCGGCGGCGACGTGCGACCGGCTGGCGGCGCACGCCTACGATGCCGACAAACCCGACGCGGTTGCCGGCACCCCGCTGCAGGCGCTCGCCACGGTTTCGGCGCGCGCCATCGCGGCATGCACGGCGGCGGCGGACAAGCATCCCGGCGAACGCCGCTACGCCTTCGAGCTCGGCCGGGCGTTCCACGCGGCCGGCCGTTTCGACGAGGCGCTCACCTGGTACGGCAAGGCGGCTGACGCCGGCAGCACCATCGCGATGAGCAATATCGGCTTCCTTCACCTCAACGGCGGCGGCGTGCCGGTCGACTATGACGAGGCGCGGCGCTGGTACCAGAAAGCGGCCGACGCCGGCAACGTCGCGGCGATGGACAATCTCGGCGCGCTCTACCACACCGGCTCGGGGGTGGGGCTGGACGTTGCCGAGGCGCGGAAGTGGTACGCCAAGGCGGCGGCCGGCGGCGACGCGCTCGCCATGAACGACCTGGCACTCCTCTACCAGGACGGCGCGGGGGGGCCGCAGGACCTCGACGCGGCGCGCGCTTTGTTCGAGCAGGCGGCCGGGCTCGGCCTCCACTACGCGGTCAACAATCTCGCCCGCCTCTACAATTACGGGCGGGGCGTGCCGGTCGACTACGTCAAGGCCCGGCAGCTCTACGAACAGGCGGCCGCGCTCGGCAACAGCGGGGCGATGGTCGGCCTCGGCTTGATGTACGAGAACGCGCAAGGGGTGCGGCGCGACTATCGCGAGGCGCGGCGCTGGTACGAGAAGGCGGCCGCCCTCGACGACGCGACGGCGATGACCAATCTCGGCATCCTCTTCCAGTACGGGCGGGGGATGAGCGAGGACTTCGCCGAGGCGCAGAAGTGGTACGAGCAGGCGGCCGGGCTCGGCGACGCCGCGGCGATGGCCAATCTCGGCTACATGTATGACGGCGGGCGCGGCGTGCCGCTCGACAAGGTCAAGGCCCGCCAGTGGTATCTGATGGGAGCGGAGGCCGGCAACGGCCCGGCGATGGCCTCAATCGGCTACCTCTACGCCAACGGCCAGGGCGGCCCGGTCGACTACGACGCGGCGATCCGCTGGTACCAGCGCGGCGCCGACCTCGGCAATGCCGGGGCGATGACCAATATGGGCTTCATGTACGAGGTCGGCTGGGGGGTCGAGCAGAGCTTCGAGCAGGCGCTCGCCTGGTACAAGCGCGGCGCCGAGGCCGGCAACGACATCGCCATGGCCAATGTCGGGCTGATGTACGAGAACGGCCGCGGCGTCGACAAGGACAACGACGAGGCGTTCCGCTGGTACAAGCAGGCGGCCGAGGCGGGCAACGCGCAAGGCATGGCCTCGCTCGCCTATTTCTACACCAACGGCTTCGGCACGGCGGAGGACGACGAGGCGGCGCTCAACTGGTACACCAAGGCGGCCAGTCTCGGCAACGTCACCGCCATGCACAATCTCGGCGTCGCCTACAAGGACGGCATCGGCACCGAGCCTAATCTGCGGCGCGCCGCCGACCTGTTCATCCAGGCGATGCAGGCGGGCAATTCGTGGACCTTCGACCAGCTGCGCGACCATCCGGAGAACTACCCGGTCGAGGTGCTGAAGGAGATCGAGGGGTACCTGGTCGGCCGCGGGATGATGACCGGCGAGCCGGACGGGGTGGTCGACGACGCCACCCGGGCCGGGCTGACCGCGCTGCAGGCCGCGGTCGGCGGCGGGTAGGGCAAAAATCGCCGGTCCCGGATTGGTGACGAACCCCACCGCAGCCCGCGCCTTCGGCGCGCGGTCCCCCCTCCCCGCGTCGGGCGCACCGGCCAACCTCCCCCTCGAGGGGAGGTCGGGATTCGCGGAGCCGAAGGCGACAGTGAATCCCGGGAGGGGGGCATTCCGGTCTTCACGCAGCCCCCCTCCCGAAACGGTCTCGCCTTGCTCGCCCGTTTCGACCTCCCCTCAAGGGGGAGGTTAGGCGTTGGTGCCGGCGCTCGGCGTTTGCCCGTCACGGGCGCGCTCCATCGTTCTCGCGGCGCGCTCGCGCCCGAGGTGTGAGATCCAGTGCGTCCCTCTTTTCTTTCGTCCCTGTCCGGCCTTCGGCCGTCCCCGCCTCTTGTCATATCCTCGCCAAAACGAGGGGTGGCGGGCGCTGAGAAAACGCCTTGCCAGTTAGTCTATGGGGCGCTTGTCCCGGCGCCCGCCGCGACGACTTTCGGCACTCCGTCTCCCGCGCTCCACCGGGCGGACGGCACGGGACGGCTCATCGCCGCCGGCACCTGCCCGACCGGACCGGCACGAAGGGTCGAGCCCTTCGCACCTTATCCGGCGGACCCGCCCGGCTTACGGTCAGCCTTGTGACAGCCGGTCGTAATGCCGGCGGGCGGGCTTGCGGAGGCCTCCCGGGACGTTCGGACCGTCGTCCTCTCCGGACAAGGGTTGCCCCTTGCCCGGTGTCCCTTGCGGGACACGCCGCGGGCGCCGCACCCCGCCCCACGCAGATGACGCCTCATGAGCGCGCCCCTCGGTGGGCGAGGATGCGTAGGAATATATTCCGGAAGGGGTGGGGAGTCAAGAGAGTCAGCCTTCGGGCGGCGTGGGAATCCGAATGCGAGAAGTGCTTGAGTTGTGCTTTGCGGCCAGCTACCACCAACGGCACGAGTCGATGTGTCAACGCCGGAGCAAAAATGCATCGGCGGGCCGGAGTAAAGATGCATCAGGCGGCACGGTTGGAAGACCGCGCCGCGGAGGCTTGGCGGAACCCGGCGATCAGGCTTTTTGTGTTTCTTCCGGCAGAGTTTCGACTCCGGCTTGGCGAGCGCGCCGCTTGCTTTGTTTGAGCCGGTAGCTGTCGCCGTTCATCTCGAGGATGTGGACGTGGTGAGTGAGCCTGTCGAGGAGCGCGCCGGTCAGGCGCTCGGAGGCGAAGACACCGGTCCACTCGTCGAAGGGCAGGTTTGACGTGACGATAGTGGAGCCGCGCTCGTAGCGCTGGGAGAACACCTCGAACAGCAGCTCGGCGCCGGTCTGGGAGAGCGGCACGTAGCCGAGTTCGTCGATGATCAGCAGCTTGTATCCGGCGAACTGGCGCTGCAGGCGCAGCAGCCGCTTCTCGTCGCGGGCCTCGATCAGTTCGTGGACCAGGGCAGCGGCGGTGGTGAAGCCGACCGCGAGGCCCTTCTGACAGGCGGCCAGTCCCAACCCGAGGGCAATGTGGGTCTTGCCGGTGCCGCTGTTGCCGACCGCGATGATGTTCTCACGACGGGCGACGTACTCCGAGCGGGCGAGTTCCAGCACGAGAGCCTTGTTGAGTGACGGCAAGGCCAGGAAGTCGAAGCTGTCGAGACTTTTGACGGCCGGGAACCTGGCCTGCTTGATCCGCCGCTCAACCATCCGCCGTTCGCGCTCGATGAGCTCCAGTTCGACAAGCCGTAGCAGGTAACGGACATGGTCGACGCCCTCGGCGGCGCACTGCCGGGCGAGCTTGTCGTACTCGCGCAGGAAGGTCGGCAGCTTGAGCGCCTTGAGGTGATGGGCAAGCAGAAGCTGAGGCGTGTCGCTCATGACGCCGCCCCGGTGATCAGGTCCATGTAGGCCCTGGCCGAGGTCGTCGCCACGGTTGCCCGCGGCAGGTAGGGATAGACCGTCAGGTCGAGCCGCGGCGGTCGCCGCTCGATCCGGCACAGCACCAGGTGCTTGACTGCGTCGAAGCCGATCGTGCCGCGGGCCATCGCCTCCCTGATTCCGGCGACCACATCGTCGCGGCGGAAGGTCTCCAAAAGACGCAGGACCTGGACGAACTCCCGTTTGCCGCGCTTGCCCATCCGCGCTTCGAGGAGCCGGCGGAACACGGTAAACTCTTCGGGCAGATCCCAGCCGACCAGCGGCGCCGCCTGATCGAGGGCGCCGATCTTCTGTTCGAGCAGCGCCAGGTAGTGCAGCGGGTCGAAGACAAAGTCCTCCCGCTCGTAGGAACGGGCATGCCGGGCGATGATCTCGGCGCCGCACGAGATCACCACCTTGTCGACATAGCCACGGATCATAACCTCGCGATGGCCATAGGCGGTCGGCACCGAGTAGTCGGTGCCGCGATAGCGTACCAGCGACAGTGAACTGACCCGGCCGATCCTCTTCTCGCAGGCGTCGTAGGCTGTCGCCGGCAGGTCGTGGAAGACCGCAAGGTCGCGCGCTAGCCGCTCACCGATCGTCTCTTGATGACCGCGCAGCCGATCGCCGAGCCGGCGGCGGCAGTCGTCGACCAGCTTCGCGTTCAGCCCCGCAAAGCTCGCCGCCCGTGGCATCGGCACCAAAAGGTTCCGCCGGATCCAGCCAACCAGTCCCTCGACCTTGCCTTTATCGTTGCCCTTGCCGGGGCGGCCGAAGCGATCATCAAACAGGTAGTGCGATTGCAACTCGCTGAAAACCCGCGTCCGCTGTCGTGTTCCGTCACCCAGAATCCGGGCCACGGCGATCCTGGTGTTGTCATAGAGGACCGACTGCGGCACACCGCCGAAGAACGCGAAGGCCGCCGTGTGGCCGGCGCAAAACGCTTCCGTCGTCTCCGCCGGATAAGCCTGCACAAAGCAGGCATCGCTGTGCGGCAGGTCAAACGCGAAGAAGTGGATCTTCTGTTCCACCCCGCCGATCTCGGCCAGCGCTTCCCCAAAGTCGGCCTGGGCGTGTCCCGGCTCATGGCTGAGCGGTACGAACACCTCCCGCTGCCGAAGGCGGCGATCGTGCACGTAATCCTTCACGATCGTCAGCCCGCCGGCAAAGCCGTGCTCGTCTCGAAGACGCTCGAAGATCCGCTTCGACGTGTGACGTTGCTTCGCCGGACGGCTCTTATCCTCCTCAAGAATCCGGTCGATGATCCCGATGAACGGGTCCAGCTTCGGGCGCGTCGGCGGCTTGCTCCGCCGGTAACCCGGCGGCACCGAGAACACCATCATCTTGGAAACCGTCCGAGGGTCGATCCCAAACCGCCGCGCCGCCTCGCGCTGGCTCAATCCCTCAATCTGCACCGCATAGCGAACCCGTCCGTAGAGCTCCACGCCCTTCATCCCCCGCCCCCTGCCGACTCCAGGCAAAAGGCTATCTGCTGCCGGATTTTTACTCCGGCGCAACCGGACAATCCGGCCGCTTCACTGAGGGATTTTGTCTCCGGCGCTTACAGTCTTCGCCGGAGCGCTTCGGCTTCCGCGCGCCCGGCTCAATTATCCAGAAAGCTCCTGAGCTTCCGCGACCGGCTCGGGTGCTTCAGTTTCCTGAGCGCCTTGGCCTCGATCTGGCGGATGCGTTCGCGGGTGACCGAGAACTGCTGGCCGACCTCTTCCAACGTGTGGTCGGTGTTCATGCCGATGCCGAAGCGCATCCGGAGCACCCGCTCCTCGCGCGGGGTGAGGGAAGCGAGCACGCGGGTGGTGGTCTCGCGGAGGTTCGACTGGATCGCCGCGTCGATCGGCAGGATGGCGTTCTTGTCCTCGATGAAATCGCCGAGGTGGGAATCCTCCTCGTCGCCGATCGGCGTCTCGAGCGAGATCGGCTCCTTGGCGATCTTCAGGACCTTGCGCACCTTTTCCAGGGGCATGGCGAGCTTTTCCGCCAGCTCCTCCGGCGTCGGCTCGCGGCCGATCTCGTGGAGCATTTGACGCGAGGTCCGCACGATCTTGTTGATCGTCTCGATCATGTGGACGGGAATGCGGATGGTGCGCGCCTGATCGGCGATCGAGCGGGTGATCGCCTGGCGAATCCACCAGGTGGCGTAGGTGGAGAACTTGTAGCCGCGGCGGTACTCGAACTTGTCGACCGCCTTCATCAGGCCGATGTTGCCCTCCTGGATGAGGTCGAGGAACTGCAGGCCGCGGTTGGTGTATTTCTTGGCGATGGAGATGACCAGGCGGAGGTTCGCCTCGACCATCTCCTTCTTGGCCTGGCGCGCCTCGCGCTCGCCCTTCTGCACCATCGAGACGATGCGGCGGAACTCGGTGATCTCAAGGCCGGTGGCGGTGGCCAGCGCCTGAATCTCGCGGCGGATGTCCTTGATGCGGTCCTTGTCCTTGGCGACGAGGTCCTTCCAGCCGCGGGCGGTGAGGTTGGAAATGCGGCGGATCCAGTGGGGGTCGAGCTCGGAGCCGGGATACTCCTTGAGGAACTCCTCGCGGGAGACGCGGTGGCTCTCGGCGAGCCGCAAGAGCCGGCCCTCGTAGCCGATCAGCCGCTTGTTGATGTCGTAGAGCTGCTCGACCAGCGAATCGATGCGGTTCTGGTTCAAGGACAGCGACTTCACCGCGGCGACGATCTCGTCCTTCAGCTTCTTGTAGCGGCGCTCCTGGGAGGGGGAGAGGGTGGTGTTCTTCAGCTTGAACTCGACGTCCTGGTCCTGCAGGCGGCGGAGCTTCTTGTAGAGGTCGGCGATGGTGTCGAAGGTGGCGACCACCGCCGGCTTCAGCTCCGCCTCCATGGCGGCGAGCGACAGCGCGTTCTCGAAGTCCTCGTCCTCCTCCTCCTCCTGCTGGCGCTGGCGGGCGCGCTCGGCCTCCACCTCGTCGATGTCGCCGTCGCCATAGGCGGTGGGCGGCGCCTTGGCGGCGGGAGCGGCGGCGCCGTTGCCGGCGGCCGGGTCGGCGGCGTTTTCCTCGGCGGCGGGAACCGCCGGCGCCGCCTTGGCGTCGGGGCCGGCATAGGTCGCCTCGAGGTCGATGATGTCGCGCAGCAGAATCTTGGCCTCGGCCAGTTCGTCGCGCCAGATGATGATCGCCTGGAAGGTGAGGGGGGATTCGCACAGGCCGGCGATCATCGTCTCGCGGCCGGCCTCGATGCGCTTGGCGATGGCGATCTCGCCCTCGCGGGAGAGCAATTCGACCGAGCCCATCTCGCGGAGATACATGCGCACCGGATCGTCGGTGCGGTCGGTCGGCTCCTTGGCGGTGGTCTTGGCGACGGCGGTGGTGGTGGTGGTCTCGACCAATTCGCCGCCCTCCGACTCCTCCTCGCCGCCGCTGTCGTCGGAGTCCTCGACCTCCTCGGCCTCGATGACGTTGATGCCCATCTCGGAGAGCATGGCGAGGATGTCCTCGATATGCTCGGAGGTGACCTCCTCGGAGGGAAGCACGGAGTTCAGCTCGTCATAGGTGACGAAGCCGCGCTTCTTGGCGGCCTTGATCATCTTCTTGACGGCGGCGTCCGACAGGTCGAGGAGCGGGCCGTCGGGGGCCTCCGCCTGAACTTCCTGGACCTCTTCCTTCTCCTGCACCTTGGTCGCCATACACGTCTCCGAATGCGCCGCGACGGCCGGCCGGTGGCCGCCCGCGCGTCAAAGCCTCACCAAACCTCGTCTCAATCCGCCGCCCGGCGACCGACCCGGCCGCCTCGTTCCAACCGCCGATACCTTAGAGCAAAGTCCGCTCCGATCTTGAATCGGGTCTCTGCTCTATCGCTTTGATTCTCCGCAATTTCCAGGCGGAAAAAAGTGCCCGCGCTTCCTTCCCGAAAATTGCTCTAGAGCAAAGTCCGTTCTGATTGAATCGGGGCCTTTGCTCTAGCTCTTTAATTCTTCGCATTTTCCGGGCGGAAAAGTGCGCACACTTTTCCTGAAAATGCTCTAGCGCCCACGCCTTAAGCGCCGCTTAACCCTTCCGTTTCGCTGCCGCGATCCCTCAAAACATACGCGCCTGGCGGCCGGACGATGTCCCGAACCCTTCGATCAAAGCTTCGGTACCCTCCGCACTCGCCAGCTGATTCTGGATTTCCACAAGTCGCGCGAAATTCGCCTCGCTTGCCTCCCTTGCCAGCGCGGCCTCCGCTTCCTTGAGTTCCTTATGTAACGTCCGCTGCCGACGGTGCAAGGTCAAAGCCTGATGCCAGCCTTTTTCGGCGTCCTCGTCGGAGGCGGCAGCGGTCGCCGGCCACAAGCCGCAGGCGGCGATCTGGCCGTCGAGCCGGGCAAGAAGCCCGGAAAACGGCGATTCCGTTAGCTTGGCGCGAAGCGCCGCGGCGTCGAGGTCATGATCGGCGGCGACGATTTCAATCAGCGCGGCGCGCAAGCCGACCAGGTCGCGATGGCCAAGCTCGACATGGGCGAACTCGTCGAGATGGCGGGCGATCAACTCCGGGTGGTTGAGCATGGTCACCACCAGCACCGCCTCGCGGAGCGGCGGCGCCCCCTGCCGGGAAAGGAGGCCGCTCCGCTTCAGCCGGTCGGAAACCGGGATGCGCGACGGCGCCAGCTCGGCGAAGGCCGCGGGGCGGCCGAAACGCCGATTGCCGTAAGCCCGGTCGCGGCCGCCGAAGCGCCGGCCGCGCTCGGGCTCAGGCGGTGGCGGGAAGAAGGCGGCGAGCCGCTCGCTCAGTGCCTGGGAATAATGACGACGCACACTCTCGTCGTCGATCAATCGCGCGACCTCGCGGAGGCGCGCCTCCAGCGCGGCGCGGCGCTCGGGCGTGTCGAAGACGCCGGTCTCGGTCTCGCGCGCCCAGATCAGGTCGACCAGCGGACGGGCGGCGGCGATCACCTCGGCCATGGCGTCGCGACCGGCGGAGCGGATCAGGTCGTCGGGGTCCTGCCCCTCGGGCAGGAGCGCGAAGCGGAGGCTCTTGCCCGGCTGGAGGAGGGGAAGGGCAAGGTCGGCGGCGCGCCAGGCGGCGCGCATGCCGGCGTGGTCGCCGTCGAAGCAAAGTACCGGCTCGTCGGCCATCCGCCACAGGATCTGGAGCTGGCGCTCGGTCAAGGCGGTGCCGAGCGGGGCGACGGTATGAGCAAGCCCGGCGCCGACCATCTGGACGACATCGACATAGCCTTCGACGGCGATCACGGTGCCGGCGTCGTAGACGGCCTTGCGCGCCTCGGCGCCGTTATAGAGGAGCGAGCCCTTGTGGAAGAGGTCGGTCTCCGGCGAGTTGAGGTACTTGGCCGGCACGTCGGACGACAAAGCGCGGCCGCCGAAGCCGACGACGCGGCCGCGGAAATCGGCGATCGGGAAGATGACCCGGTCGCGGAAACGATCGAAGGAGACGGGGATGTCGTCGCCGGCGATCAACAGCCCCGCCTCGATCATCTGCTCCTGGGCGACGCCCTTGCCGGCGAGGTGCTCCTTCAGGGCGCCGCGGTCGCCCGGCGCATAGCCGATGCGGAAGCGCTTCTGCAGGTCAAGCCCGAGGCCGCGATTGGCGAGGTAGCCGCGGGCGGCGGCGCCGGCGCGCGACTGCAGCGCGCCTTCGAAGAATGTCGTCGCAAGCTCCAGGACGTCGTAGAGGGTCGCCCGCTCCTTCTCGCGCTCCTCGGCCCGCTCGTCGCGGGCGGGCATCGGCACGCCGGCCTCGTTGGCAAGCCGCTCGACCGCCTCGGGGAAGGTGAGCCCCTCGGTCTCCATCAAAAAGGTGAAGATGTCGCCGTTCTTCTGGGCCGAGAAGTCGAACCACTTGCCCTTCTGGTCATTGACGAAGAAGGAGGGCGTCTTCTCGGCATTGAACGGCGACAGGCCGGCGAACTCGCGGCCCTGCTTCTTCAGCCTGACCCGCTGGCCGACGACGGCCGAGGTGGGCAGCCGGGCGCGGATTTCGTCGAGGAAGGGTGGCGGGAAGCGCATGTGAGGGTGATTCGGCCGCTGTCGGGATTCGCCGAGGGTATACGACAGCGGATGTGGCTGGGGGATGGCGGTGGCGAGGCGCGGTGTTGTCCAAGGGATTCACAGGGTGGGCAGACGGGAGGCACGGGTCAATCGTCGGCGCGGCCCTCGCGTCCGTGCCAGATGCGGATGACAAGCAGCGATCCGTCATCCGGAAGGATGCAATAGCGGACGATATAGCCGGCTCCGCCGAAGGGGATCACGATCTGCCTGATGTCGGGATCGGTGGTTGGACGGCCGAGAGCGGGAAACTGCTCTACGCGCTCGAGCCCTGCCAGATCGCAGCGAGTGCTCGCTTTGCTGCCGCGGGGTTGGCGCCTTTGAGAAATTCGCGAATCCCCTCCACATCCGAAAGCGCGTCGGACGCGAAGAATATCACCCAATCGGTTTTGGCCGGGGCGGGGGACGTTCGGTCGATGTGCCCCAACTATCGACCCAAGCCTTGACTTCACTCAGCGGAACCGCCTCTCGCGTCCGCTGGAACTGCCCAAGGCGGCGACGGTCCTCTTCAATGTCGGGGCCGGCAATGTCGACAACCGAGTCGAGCAACGCAACCGCCTCAGCGAGGACGGCAGCCTCCTCTTGTCCACGCTCCGCCGCCAGTTCACGGAGGCGCGCGTCGGTGATGGAGTCAAGCTCGACCATGCGGCGAACGAGGTTCATGGCGTGTAGGTAGTTGCGCCCTGCTCGGAAGTCCACTCGCGCGCAGGTGCCATCCGGCAAATTCGCGACCCTGCTTCCTCGGCCGCACCAGCCGGGCGACAGCGCCGAGGTGGGCAGCCGGGCGCGGATTTCGTCGAGGAAGGGTGGCGGGAAGCGCATTCAGGGTGATTCGGGTCGGGTGATTCGGGGCATGGGTTCGCTTGTGGCCCGCTATGGGACTGGAAGCCATGCCAAGGGGTTGGCACGGGGCCGCGACGACGTTGTCGAAGGAATTCACAGGGTGCGTTCCAGTTGCCGTCTTGATTTTTTCGCAATACTAATGTATATACAATTCGCCGACCATTCGAGGCCACGACAGGAGACCGAGCTATGACAGCGAGCAATATGGTCCGCGGGAGGCCGGCATGCGGGGACGCGTCAGAAGGGAACAGAGGACCGGGATCACCGGCTTCGAATGGGACGAAGGCAAGCGCCAGCAGATATTCGAAAACCGAGGAATCGATTTCGTCGATTGTGCACAAATTCTCCTTGGTGAAGTCTTTGAGTATGAATCCGATCGCGATGGCGAGGCAAGGTTTGTGGCGATTGGGGCAGGGCTTCGAACTCGGGTTAACGCGGTTTCGCTATTGCGGATTGGCTGATTCCATGGGCGCGTCTTGATTCGGAGCGCCAGCAATGACCATCGCCGAGCTTGAAGGGTTCGAAAAGCCGCGCCTGAAGGCGCTTCTTGATCATTTTGCCATCATCGAAGACCCGCGCGAGCCGTGGCGGGTTGCGCACCCGCTTTCGGAGGTGCTGCTGCTTGTCGTGTGCGGCACGATCGCCGACTGCGATGACTACGACGGGATCGCCGAGTGGGGCGAGGCTCACCTGGCGTTGCTGCGTCGCTTCCTGCCCTATCATCACGGCGTTCCCGGAGCGCGCTGGCTGACCATCCTGATGAACCGCATCGATCCGGGACTGTTTTCCGACGCCTTCACGGCCTGGGTGCGGGAGACTTGGCCGGCCCGCCCGGACCTCGTCGCCATCGACGGCAAGACCTCGCGGCGAAGCCACAATCGCAGTGCCGGCAAGGCGCCGCTTCACCTCGTGTCGGCCTTCGCCACCACCAGCCGCTTGGTTCTCGGCCAAGAGGCGGTTGCCGACAAGACCAACGAGATTACCGCCATCCCCATCCTGCTCGAACGGCTGGCGGCCAGGGACGGGCTCAAAGGATCCCTCGTCTCGATCGACGCCATCGCCACCAACCCGACCGTCGCCATCGCAATCCGCGACGCCGGAGCGGACTACCTGCTCGCCGTCAAGGCCAACCAGCCGACCCTGCGCGCCGAGATCGAAAGCTTCTTCGCCGATGCCGATCCCGCCGACCTCGACAGCACTACCGATGTCGACAAGCGCCATGGCCGCATCGAGCAACGAACCGTCACCGTCGCTCGCCAGGTCGACTGGCTCAACGGCGACCGCCGCTTCCCGGGCGAGATCCGCCTGCCGGGCCTCGCCACCATCGTCAGGGTCGCCTCACGCGCCGAACTCAAGGATCGCGGCCGCTTCGAGACGCGCTACTACATCTCCTCGGCCCGGCTTTCGGCCGATCGCGCCGCCGAGGCGGTGCGCAGCCATTGGGCCATCGAGAACAGCCTGCACTGGGTTCTCGACGTCACATTCGGCGATGATCAATCACGCCTGCGAACCGGCCACGGCGCCAGAAACATGGCCGTCGTCAGACACTTCGCCATCAATCTCGTACGCACCGTCAAGGACAAGCGAAGCATCAAGCTCAGGCGAAAACGAGCCGCATGGAACCCAGACCTCCTCGCTTCCATCCTCGGCAATCTAGCCCGTTAACCCGGATTCGGAGCCCTGGCGATTGGGGCAGGGCCGGCCGGGGTGCTGGTGGCAACGGTCTACACAATCCGAGATCGTAACATTCGGATCATAACAGCGAGACGCGCACGGAAAAATGAGCAACGAACGTACCTATACGCTGTCGCAAATCCGCCGGATGAAGGGGCGGACTGATTGGGCGCGTGTCGATGCCATGACCGACGCGGAGATCGAGGCGTCGATCGCCGATGATCCCGACTGGGCCGAGTTTCGCGATATCGACTGGTCGAAGGCCGTCCTCGTCATCCCTCCGAAGAAGAAGGCGATCTCGATCCGCCTCGACGAGGACGTGCTCGATTTCTTCAAGGCCGATGGCGACGGCTATCAGCGGCGGATCAACGCCGTCCTGCGTTCCTATGTGCAGGACCGGAAGAAGAAGCGGCGCGCGTAGGGCACGCCGCCCGACGACCGGGCGGCGTCTGGTTGCGGTACCCCGATACAATCTCCTCCGTTGTCGTGCTCCGGCTTGTCCGGAGGACCGCTCTCCAACCGGCATGACGATGCCGCTTGCCGGCGGTGCCGAGTGCCCGGCGTTCAGGCTGCGGCCAACGGTCCTCCGGTCGATCCCCCGATCAAGTCCTACTGGATTCACACATTTCGCGAGGGAGCGCGGCGGCCATTCGAGCCCCCTCTCCCGTCGGAGAGGGGGCGGTGGGTTCGGCGCGTTCGGCTCGTGGCGGGCAGAGATGTGTGAATGTCTTAGGATCAAGTCGGGGGAGGAGGAACCCTCTGTCCGAACCTTCGGTTGCGTGGTTCTGCCTCTGAAAGTCGGCCGTGAGCCCGCTTCTTGCGACCCGGCGGCGCATGGTATTGTTGTCGTCGGTCGGCAGTGCGCCGACCAGGGGGTTCGCTATGACGATTCTGGCCTTGCTACTGCTCGTCGATGCCGCGTTGCATGCGTACGTCATCTTTCGGTTCGGCACCAACCAGAACATGCCGTTCCTGATTTACGCCGTCATCGACCTGGTGCTTGCCGTCGTCGTGTTCTTCGCCGTGCCGTTCGCTGTTTGGGCGACGCTTGTCCTCAGCGCGGTCGGCATCGTCGGACTGACGGTCACCTTCAAGAAGCCGCAGCGCGAGAAGACGCTCGACTACATCATCTGGGTGATCGACGCGCTGATCGTGCTCGGCGCGATCTATCTGTTGTTCTTTGCCGGGGGCACACCGACCCCGGCCGCATGACGACCAGCCCCGAAAGATACCGACCATGATGCGGGAAGACCGCAAGGCAGCGATCGCCGCCTACAAGGACCGGAAGGTGGCCGCCGGCATCTACGCCGTGCGCTGCGCACCGACCGGCGAGCAGTGGATCGGCTGGGCCGGCGACCTTTCCACCATCCGCAATCGCGTCTGGTTCGCGCTCCGCCTTGGCAATCACGGGCAGCGCGCCATGCAGGCAGCGTGGAACGCGCACGGCGCCGACGCCTTCGACCTCGTCGAAGTCGAACGCTTCGAGGACGAGGAACCGGACTATGTCCGCGACGCCAGGGCCAAGGAACGCATGGCCTTCTGGCGGAAGGAACTCAACGCCGGAAACATCTGAGCGCGGCGCGGAGCGCCTGTTGAATCTGCCGTGCCGCGGGCGCGGCATCGGTTGCAACGGCGGTGAAGCGATCGAAGCGGTCGGCCAGCCACCTTAAGCACCCCATCTCCCGACATGGATGGCCGGTGAACCGGGCGACCGGACAGCGGTCAAAGCCCGGTCAGGATGCCGCGCAACTGCCAGTCGGCGTCGAGGCCGATCAGCAGTGGCGCCCGGGCGCCGGCCAGGACGAGATAGGCGGTCGGTCCCATCAGTGCGAAGTTCTTCAGCGCTGAAACATTGTGGCCGATGTCGGCGGACAGCGCCAGGTCGTCGAGGGCTTTCCGCGCTCCGGCGTCGCGGCCGAGCGCGGCGAGGACGGTGGCCTTGAAGCCTGCCGCCTGAGCGCGCTTGGCCAGATGAATCCTCGCGCCGAAAAAGAGAAAGATGGTCAGCCCGAGCGCGCCGAGCCGCGGGAACACCCCGAGCAGGATAGAGAGACCGCCGGCGCCCATGATGAAGATGCCGATCGCGGCGAAGACCTCCGGGCGCGATTTGAAGACGAGCGCCGTCTCGCCAATCGTGAACGTCAGGCCGGCGCGGCTCTTGGCCGACGCCCAGGCTCCCATGAGGAAGAGGACGCCGACGGTGAGGCGGAGCAGAAACGAGCCGATGTCGTCAAGAATCACTGCGAGGCCCCCCAGACTTGGCGACCAGAGCAAAGTCCGTTCTGATCGAATCGGGGGCTTGGCTCCAGCTCTTTCGATTCTTCGCATTTTCCGGGCGGAAAAGTGCGCACACTTTTCCTGAAAATGCTCTACTGCGGCTCTCCCATGAAATCCGACTTGACCAGCGGCACGCCGTTGGTGCGCAGGATGTTGTAGGCGGTGGTCAGGTGGAAATAGAAGTTGGGCAGCGAGAAGCTGAGAAAATATTGCAGGCCGGTGAGCGTCCCCTGCTCGTCGCCCATCGGAAAGGTGATCTCGCGCGTCACGCCGGCGTCAACCGCGGCCGCGTCGACGCCTTCGACGAAGGCGATCGTCTCGGCGACGCGCTGCTTCAGATCGGCGAAGCTCGACGCCGCTTCGGTGATCTTGGGGATCGGCAGGCCGGCGAGGCGGGCGGCGCCGCGGAAGGCGTGGTTGGTCGCCGCCTGGACCTGGCGCTTGAACGGCCACATGTCGGGGAACAGCCGCGCATCGAGGAGCGCTACAGGGTCGAGCTTGCGGGCCTCGGCGTGGGCGGCGGTCTTATCGAGAATGTCGTCGAGGTGCTTGAGCAGCGACACATAGACCGGCACCGAAACCTGGTAGAGCGACAGCACCATGACGGGACCTTCTCCTGTTTGACGAGGGTTTGCGAAATCGCCGGCAAGCTAGAGCGAATCGCCGCGGCACGGAAGCGCGGGCGGCGACTATCTTTGTGAGAGAGGGGCGACGGTGCCTTCGGCGAGGACTCGCCGGCGCCCGCGCCCGCGGTCAGTTGAGCGTCGGCGCGGGGAGCGTGTTGGGGATGTCCGCCGGCGGGATCAGGCTAGGCGGCACCGGCTCGGTGGCGGTGGCGCCGTCTCTCAGGAGCAACTTGCCAAGTGAGGTCGTCGCCGCCTGCGGCGCTGCCGGGGCGGCGGGGGCGATCGGCGTCGTTCCCGCATTGACATCGACGGCGTCGCCATCCATCGCGGCGCCGTCGGCGTCCATCGGAACCTCGTTGTTGGGGACGACGTCGGCCGCCGGCGCCGGTTGGATCGCAGGCGCCAGAGGCGCGGCGGCGGCCGGGGCCGGGGCCGGCTGCGCGGCGTCGATCCTCGACAAGGTCTTCTCGATGCGGCGGATGAACTCGTCGTCGGTATCCGATGCGGGCGCGGCGGCGGTATCGGGCTCCGCCGCGGTCGCCAGCGGCGTGCCGCCGGTGGCGGTCGCCGGGGCGCCCGGTTCGGTCGAGACGGTCGTCGTCGCCGGCCGATCGGGGCGCGGCCGCGGCGCCGGCGGGGCGACGGGGGCGGCCGGGGAAGCGGCATCGGCGGGCAGCGACCCGCCGCTCGCCGCATCGGCCTCGCCGAGCGGAATCTGACGGACGCCCGGGACGGCGTCGGCGGTGTCGCCGGTCAGCGTCGGCGCGGCGGCCGGCTTCGTCGCCGGGGCGCTGGTGACGACGCGGGTCGACGAACCGAACGAGGCGAGCAGGATGGCGATGCCGGCGGCGATGGCGACCACGCCGATGCCGACCACGATCAGATGGCGGAAGCGGCGCGGACGCTCGTCCGGCTCGAAGGGAAGCGGACCGGCGGCGTAGGCGGGGTCGGCGCGCAGATCCGGCTCGGCACCGAAATCGTCCCGCGGCGGCGGCCGTTCGACCCATGGCACCTCGACCGCGTCGTAAACCGGCACGGCCGGGTCGAGGTCGTCGAAATCCTGCGGCGCGGCGGCCCGCTCGGCCTCGCGCCGCGAATAGGTGACCACCGGCTCGCTCTCCGGACGATCGCTCGGCCCGTGGTTTTCCAGTTGCCGCCGCTTCCTGGCCATGCTCAGGGTTCCCCCAAGATTCTTCGCCTCCTATGCGCAGCAGAATACGGACCTTTCATGGCCGAACCAGATCACTTGTGAGGCGCTCCGCTGAAAGAATAATCATGCTTTCGCCGGGAGAATCGGACAGAAAGACCCAAGTCCTGCCAATTATTTCGCTCAACCGGGGATACCGATGACGACCCAATCACCCTTCCCCACCCGGCGGGCGGCGCTCGCCGGACTCGGGGGCCTTGCCGGAAGCGCGCTGCTCGCCCGGTCCGGACTTGCCGTGACGGACGCCGCGGTGCGGGCGCTCAAACCGGGCCAGTTCACCTGGGAGCCGCAGCTGCAGCCGAGCGGCCCGGTGTCGATCATCGTATCGATCAGCGCCCAGTTGCTCCATGTCCACCGGCGCGGGGTGCGGATCGGCGTGTCGACGGTCTCCAGCGGCAAGGCCGGACACGACACGCCGACCGGGGTGTTCACCGTCCTCGAAAAGGACAAGGACCACGTCTCCAATATCTACGAGGACGCCAAGATGCCGTTCATGGAGCGGCTGACCTGGAGCGGCATCGCGCTCCATGCCGGAAACCTCCCCGGCTATCCCGCCTCGCATGGCTGCGTGCGGCTGCCGTTCAAGTTCGCCGAGCTGCTCTACGGGGTGACGCGGGTCGGCACGCCGGTGGTGGTCGCCGCGGCCTTCTCGCCGCCGGCGCCGGTGTTCAACCCGAACGTGGTCGGCGAACTCTATTCCGGCGTAGCGCTTCATCAGCTGAGATCGGCGGAGCGGCGCTATCAGTCGGACCAGCCGGAAACGCGGCCGGTCACCTCGGTTCTGGTGTCGCGCCAGGATGCCAAGGTGATGGTGCTGCAGAACGGCGAGATCGTCGCCGAGGGCACGGCGGTCATCGATCGGCCGGACCAGCCGTTCCCGTCGAACGTCTTCGTTCTTTCCGGCGCCGGCACCGACGCCGAAGGGCTGCGCTGGGAAGCGATCGGCTATCGGGAGAGTGACGATGCGCAGGTCAGCGTGCCCGACGCGGCGACCATGGACCGCATCCACGCGCCGCCGGAGGTCGCCGCGGCGATCCGCCAGCGCCTGGCGCCGGGCATGCTGCTCGTCATCACGGACGGCGCGCTCAGCGCCGATACGCGGAGCGGCACGGACTTCGTGGTGATGACCGCCGACGACGGGCAGAAATGAAGACGCCCGACACGGCCCGGCTCTATGCCGACCTCGCGCCGTGGTTTCACCTCATCACCCACCCCGACGAATATATCGACGAGGCGGCGCATGTCGTGCGGGTCATCGCGGCGTCGGGAGCCGAACCGGCCGGGACGCTCCTCGAGCTCGGGGCCGGCGGCGGCAACAACGCCTTCCACCTGAAACGGCATTTCGCCTGCACGCTCACCGACCTGTCGGCCGACATGCTGGCGGTCAGCCGCACGATCAACCCCGACTGCGAGCACCTCGAAGGCGACATGCGGACGCTTCGGCTCGGCCGCCTGTTCGACATCGTGTTCGTTCACGACGCCATCGGCTACATGACTACAGAAGACGACCTCAAAGCGGCGATCGCGACGGCGGCGGTCCACGCGCGGCCGGGCGGCCTGGCGATCTTCGAGCCCGACGCGATCACTGAGACCTTCGCGCCGGGCACCGACCACGGCGGCGTCGACGACGCCGACGGCCGCGGCGCCCGCTACCTCGAATGGACGCGCGCCGGCGAGCCGGGGGCGACGACCTACCCGGTGGACTATGCCTTCATGCTGTACGAGCCGGGCGGTCCGGTGCGGGTCGTCGACGACCATCACCGGCTCGGTCTGTTTCCGCGGGCGACCTGGCTCGATGCCTTCGCGGGCGCCGGCCTCAGCGCACTCGATATCGATGTGGCCGATCCTTACGCCGGCAAGCGCGTCGTCTTCGCCACGCGGCGGACGACGTAGGCGTTTTGGATTCCTTGTGTCGGAGGCTATCGACAGGCAATTCTCCGTAACGGCGCTCATAAAATCTTCCTGGTGGCGATGGCGCGAACCGACCAGAAATCGCCAAAGCGTCTTCGGATGCCTAAGGGCTGGTTCACGCCTTTTCGGGTCAGCGTAGGTAATCGTCGCCGGCCCTTGCGCGCTTCCGCGAGCCCCTCGGCGCTTACCGGCCGGTCTTCCGGGGTCGTTGGTTACCGCCTCGATCGCGACGCTACGCTGCTTGTTTGGTTCTGTTGCTGCCTCGGGCCGGGCTCAGCGCGAGAACGCCACCGTTCGAATGCCCGAGACCGGGTACCGCGTGCCGACGGCCTTGAATTCCCAGAGCCCGGTGATCCAATCGGGATCGAGGACAATCAGCTGGAACGTGTTCTCGATCTCAAATCCGTCCTGCGACCGCGTGCGGAATGCGCCGGACAGGCGCGGCAGATCTTTCAGTTGGCACCCCCACATCAGGGCAAGGTCCTGGTTGGTCAGCCCGGCGCCGGGCGCCCGCGACAGCTCGGCCATGGTTTCGTCCGGCCCCATCTGGTTGAGCGGGATCGGCGGCAACGGCGCCGGCATGCCGGTCACGACGAACTCCGGCCCGTCGTCGCCGCCCGCCGCAATGGTCGCCGTCCCCTGCCCAGGCCCGTCGGGGTACATCAGGTTTCCGTTGACCGAGACCTGAAGTTGGCCCGTCTCGAACGTGTAGTCGCCGGCAATCGTGTCGCTCATCAGATGCCCAAAGCACAACGTGGGCATGTCGTGGTCAGCTGTCTGCGCGATTGCCCCGCTGGCGAGGACCAATGAGAAGCCGATACCAAGAACCGACCGTAGATTCATCATGGTCAGTCGCCGCCTTCAACCGCCCGCCCTCACCCGAGCGCCCTGACGAAGCGGTCATTGGACCGACATCCGCCAGATGAACGCCCGGTTCCGTGCGTCAGAGTAGCCATTTGGGCTCCCTGCGGCAATCTGGATGACGATAGCAGCCGGCCGATCCTGCCGCGGACGTCAGGCATGGCACCCGCATGGCTCCGTGCTCCCTTTGGAGCTTGAATCACGCGGGCGCCTGACGCCGCAAGCACTTAAAGGGCAAAGCCGCCCAGCGCCTTGTGCTGGCGGCCGAAACGATACTTGCCCCGGGAAGCTGGCAGCGCCCGGGTCGCACCGTCGCGATCAGCGCGCCCCTCAATGCGCGTAGCGCTCGGCGGCGCGGGCGCGGGCCTTCGCCGCCTCGGTCTCACGGTCGCGCGGCGGCGCCTGGGTCTCCAGTGAATCGACAAGGCGGCGGGCGATGGCCGTCACCTCGTCGACGGCACGGTTGAACACCGCCTCGTTCGCCTTCGACGGTTTGGTGAAGCCGGACAGCTTGCGCACGAACTGCACGGCCGAGGCGCGGATCTCCTCGTCGGTCGCCGGCGGCTCGAAATTGAACAAGGTGCGGATGTTGCGGCACATGGCGGTCTCTCCGATTGCGTAGTTGCCTGGCAGGTTAAACGCGGTCGGTGCCGCGGGCAACCGCTTGGACGGTGGGGCGATGCATCTGCAACTAGACAGGGAAATCATAGGAGGATAACTTATTCAAAGTTGAATTCTGACGGAGCGCACGCCATGCCGTCATACAGGACACCGATCGACGCGCCGGCCGATATCGCGAGGGAGCTGGCGAAGGCAACCGCGCTCAGATACGGGGCAAAGGCCGAATTCGAGCGGCTTCTCAACGACCGCCAGAACAAGATCCTCGGCCTGAGCGAGAAATCGGGACCGAACTCCGACACCTACCGTAACGCCGTGGAAGACCTCGATCGGACCAAGCGCGACTATGCGCGGATCAATTCGGGCGTCCACCGGCCGCTGAACAAATGGCGGATCCATGGGCTGGTGCTGGTCGCCATCGGCGTGCTGCTCGCCGCCCTCGAGGCGCCGGTCAACAAGTTCCTCTTCGACGTGGCGCTGCGCAGCTCGAACCTGATGTCGTGGGCGATCTCGTTCTTCTTCGCCTGCGCGCTCTTGGCGCTCGCCCACTTCGCCGGGGTCAGCCTCCGGGACATCTGGTCCGACTACCGCAAGCGGCCGGTGCTCGGCGCCATTTTGATCTTCCTCGTCCTGGCGACGGTGCTCTTCGTGCTGGTGTCGATCCTGACGGTCGCCCGCGCCTCGTTCTCGGCGAATGCGGGAACGATCGGCGAGATGTTCACCACCGTCAGCCAGAACGTCGCCAGCGTCGGCCTGTGGCGGACGCTCGCCAACGCGTTTTCGGACATGTCGGCCCTGGTGCTGGCGACCATCAACATCGGCGGCATCTTCATGACGCTGATGCTCGCCTTCTTCACCCACGATTCCGACAAGGACTTCGACGCCGCCTCCCGTGCGCTCGACCGCTATCGCCGGAAGGTCGACGGCATCAGCTCCGCCTACATCAAGAACAAGGAGGCGATCGTCAAAGACTTTCAACCCGACATCAACGGGGTCAGCCACGACTTTACCAAAGCCAATCAGGAGGTCATCGAACTGAAGAAGCGGCTCGGGCAGCCGCTCGACGATCCCGACGACCTGCTGCTCATCGATACGCTCGACCGCCTGGCGGAGGACAGCCGCTACGGCGACGACGTCGACGACCCCTTCGTCAAGGGGCCGGACGGCGAGATCCGCAGGGCGGGGGGGTCCGCCGTGGTCCGGCCCGGCCCGGGGCTGGTGAACCGCAAGAGCGCCTAGCCCGGCATCAGACGATGAGCCGGGCCGGTCGGCAAGCGAAGCGGGCTCTACCGGACATCCGCATCCTCGTCGTCGGCATGCTCGCCCTGTCGGCTTTGGTGCGCGACGGGCATGCCGGCGACTTCGATAAATATTGCGTGCCCGCCGCCGCCAACGTCGTTCTCTATCTCGACGTGACCACGCCCTACGACGCCATCGACCGGGCCAGCCTGGTGGACGGCGTCGAGAAGATCTTCGCCGCGCTCGGCGACGGCGACCGGCTGTCGATCCGCACCATCGAGGATTCGTTCCCCAACAGCCGGCAGCTGATCGACGCCTGCATGCCGTTTTGCAAGAGCGAAGGCTTCCTCAACGACCTCTTCTCCGACTGCACCGAGGGCGTGGTGATCGAAGACAAACGGCGGCTCCAAACCGATATCGTGGCGGAGATTACCAAGGTCGCCAGCAATTCGGTCGAGCTGAAAACCTCGGAGATCATCCGCACCCTCGCCCTGTCGTCGGCCGAGGAATATCGGAAGGGGCAGGAAAACGCGTTCTTCATTTTCTCCGACATGATCGAAAACTCGACCTATCTGCCGAGCGGCGATTTCCTGCGGGAAAGGAACAGCCAGATCATCTCGAACCTCGCCAAGGATCGGCTGGTGCCGAATTTGCGCGGTGCGGTGGTGACCGTCTTCGGGGTCGGGCGAAAGGGAGATCCGCAAGCGCGCGACGCGCTCGAGCAGAAGAAGATCGACAAGATCACCGACTTCTGGGACGCGTTCTTCTCGCTGGCCGGAGCGACGATGACCTGGCAGCCGAATCTCGGCCCGGTGAAGCAGATCGGTCAATGACGGCGCCCGAAGCCGCAAGACAAAACGACGCGGGGGCGGCTGACGGCCCCACCGCACAATGCGACGGCGCGAAAATGGCGCCCGCTCAGACCTTGTTGGTGATCCAGACGGTCGGCGCGCCGATCACGCCTGCCTTCTCGATCGCCTGTTTCAGCTCCGGCTTGTCGAGGTAGGTCTTCGCCGCCTCGATCGTGGCGAACTCGTGCGTCACCGTGACGTCGTTTGGATTGTCGGCCGACTGGTAGACGGCCTCGGCCATCACGCCGCCGGCTTTCTTCAACGGGCCGGCAGCGTCGTAGACCTTGCGCCAAGCGGCGTAGTCGGAAATCGTATGCCTCAAAAAGACGGTCGCCATCAGATGTTCCTCCTGCCTGTGACGGTTTTTGCCGATTACCGCCGTACGACGCAGGCCGTAGCATGATTGCGTCGCCTCCGCACGTCGCGACGTGTCGCCTGAACCGCGCCGACATCTCCCCAAGGCGGCCCGCCGGGAGTAGACTTGCGCCCAATGCGGCGGTCGAGGAGGGGCGACATGGCTTACGAACTCTACTACTGGCCCGGCATCCAAGGGCGGGGCGAATTCGTTCGGCTGGCGCTGGAAGAGGCGGGCGCCGACTATGTCGACGTGGGCCGGGAGAAGGGTGCCGGCGCGCTGATGAAGATGTGGGACGGCCCGGGCATCGAGACGCCGTCCTTCGCGCCGCCGTTCCTCAAGGACGGCAAGCGGATCATCGGCCAGACCTCCAACATCCTCCTCTATCTCGGCGAGCGGCACGGCCTGGCGCCGAAGACCGACGCCGGGCGGCTGTGGACCCACCAGATCCAGCTCACCGTCGCCGACCTCGTCGTCGAGGCGCATGACGTTCACCACCCGCTCGGCGGCGACTTCTACTACGAGGACCAGAAGCCGGAATCGAAGCGACGGTCGGAGGCCTTCCGCAAGAACCGCATCCCCCGCTTCCTCACCTGGTTCGAGACGATCCTCGCGCGCAACCCGAAAGGCGACAAGCACCTGGTCGGGGCGCGGCTCACCTATGCCGACCTGTCGGTGTTCCAGGCGGTGGAGGGGCTGCGCTACGCTTTCCCGAAGGCCATGGAGCGGCTCGAGCCGGAGTACCGGCGGGTCGTCGCGCTGCATGACGCGGTCGCCGCCCGGCCGCGGATCAAGGCTTATCTGGCGAGCGACCGGCGTCTTGCCTTCAACGCGGACGGCATCTTCCGCCACTACCCGGAACTCGACGGGTAGGCCCGCCGCCCGCGAGGCCGGCGCGGCATCGGGCAATCGGCTCGGGCAAGTCCCGCGAAGCGTCTGGCGCTTGAGGCGGGCGCGACATTTTGCCGACGCAAGCCTTGATCTGACGCAATGTTCCGAACCCAGGCGCGCCGCATTTTTTTCTCCAGTCGCCCTTGGCCGCTTAGCGCTGCCGGAGCCGGCAGCAAGAGCCGAGGCGCGACAGCGAAGGAGAAGAATGATGCAAAAGACTTTCCGGATGGCGGCGCTGTCACTGGCTGCCATGACCGCACTTGCCGTTGCGCCGAGCATAAGCCAGGCGGCGACCACGATTCAGGTATCGCTCTGGGACAAGGGCGCCGCGACCGCGATGCCGATGGGCCTGGAATACGCGACGCCCGGCATCGACATTTCCAAGGCGACGATGGGGATCAAGGTGTCACAGGACAGCGCGCCGCGCGGCATCGTCGCCTTCAAGGTGACGAACGATTCCAAGGACACCGTTCACGAGATGATCGTGATGTTCCTCAAGGATCCAAGCAAGCCACTGCCCTATATCGACAGCGAGAAGCGGGTCGACGAGGACAAGGCCGGCGACAAGGGCGAGGTCTCGGAGCTCGACCCCGGTCAATCCGGGAGCCTGACCCTCAACCTGCAGCCGGGGAAATACCTGCTGATCTGCAACGTCCCGGGTCATTACGCCGCCGGCATGTGGACCGAGTTCACCGTGACGCCGTAAGTGTGGCGTGGTCGAAGCGGATCGGCCGGCGACGCGCGCGCCGCGAGGTCGCGCGCCGCCGGTCCGCCGATTCTCGGAGCGGCTGGCCGGATTCGGCCGGCCGGCCGACGGCGCCGGTTGTGACATTCGGCCGCATTCGGAGGGCGGCATCCTCCTTGCTCCATCGGCGGGTCGTGGCCGATCAAGCACTTGTCGGCGGTTTCCAGAATTAGAACAATTTCAAACAGATGGGCTTGTCGTTTAAGGAACGATCGAGGGTTGCCGCCGTGCCGGTAGCAAGGCTAAACGACCGCGAGGGCTCGGATGAGGACGAGTTGAACAACGATGCTGCGCGTCGGTGGTGTGGTTGCCGTAGTGCTTGCAATGACCGCGACCGTCCCGGCCGGGGCGGCGGACGCCAGCATGATGATCATCATCAAGGACCACGAGTTTTTGCCGGCCGAACTGCACGTTCCGGCCGACACCCGGATCGTGCTCACCGTCGACAACCGGGACGCCACGCCGGAAGAATTCGAGTCGCACGAGTTGAGAGTGGAAAAGGTCGTGCCCGGCAACACCACCGGCACGGTGCGCTTCGGTCCGCTCAAGCCGGGCACCTATCCTTTCTTCGGCGAGTTCAACCAGGCGACGGCCCAAGGCAAGGTCGTGGCGGAGTGAGACGGACGTGATCGGCGCGCTCATCATCGTCTTCCGCGAGGTCATCGAGGCCGGCCTGATCGTCGGTATCGTGCTGGCGGCAACCCGCGGCGCGCCCCGTCGCGGGCTGTGGGTGGGACTGGGGGTGGCCGCCGGCCTGGTCGGCGCCGGCATCGTCGCCGTCTTCGCCGGCTTCATTTCGGATGCCTTCGCAGGCTCCGGCCAGGAGTTGTTGAACGCGGTCGTGCTGATCCTCGCGGTCTGCATGCTCGCCTGGCACAACGCGTGGATGGCGAAGCACGGGCGGGAACTGGCGGCGCATGTGAAGAGCGTCGGGGCCGCCGTGGCGGCGGGCAGCCGGCCGCTCACCGCGCTCGCCGTGGTTTGCGGCGTCGCGGTGCTGCGCGAGGGATCGGAGGTGGTTCTCTTCCTCTACGGCATCGTCGCCTCGGGCACGGCGGGGAGCGACCTCTTGATCGGCGGGCTCCTCGGCGTCCTCGGCGGCGTGGCGCTGACCGCGCTCAGCTATCTCGGGCTTCTGGTGGTCCCGTCGCGCCACATCTTCAAGGTGACCGGCATCCTGATCACGCTGCTCGCCGCCGGGATGGCGGCGCAGGCGGTGTTCTATCTCAGCGCCGCCGGCGTGCTGACGAGCTTTGCCAACGAAGTCTGGAACACGTCGTGGCTGCTGCCGCAGACCAGCGTCGTCGGCCTCATCCTGCACACGCTGATCGGCTACAACGATCAGCCGACGGCGATGCAGCTCATCGCCTATGTCGCGACGATCGCCGTGATGGTCGCGCTGATGCGCTTCGCCGCTCCGGCGAGGAGGCCGGCCGTGGCCACCTGATCCCGGCGGCGATTGCGGCGCGAGCGCCGCCCCTATCGGTCGGGGAAGGCGCGGGCCACGCGGCCCATCCAGACATAGAGCGATTGCCATTTCTCGGGGCTGTCCAGATTGCTGCCGAGGCGCACGACGACGAGGTCCTTGCTCGGCACGACGAGAATGATCTGGCCGGCGCGGCCCTCGGCGCGGAAGGAGTTGCGCTGCGGTCCGGTGTCGACGAATGCCTCGATGGGCCGGCCGTTTCCCGTCGCCGGAGTGACCCACCAGCCGGCGCCATAGACGTCGGCGTTCGTGGCAGGGCCGGGCGTACGGGCGAAATCGACCCATCCTTCGGGAAGAAGCCGGCGGCCGTCCCAGATACCGTCCCGAAGGTAGAGAAGTCCGAACCGGGCGAAGTCGCGGGCGGTGGCGTAGACGAACGAAGAGCCGATGTAGAGGCCGGTCGCGTCAAACTCGGGCTGGGCGCTTCGCATGCCAAGCGGCTCGAACAGGCCGGCACGCATCCAGGCGAGCATCGCCGCCCGCCGCGGATCGGGTGACGGTTGCTGCCCCACCGCTGCGGCCGTCAGCGCGTCGCAGACGAGGATCACACCGGCGCTGTTGTAGTTCCAGTAGGTGCCCGGCGGGTGCGCCAGCGGAAGCGACGCAGCGTAGGCGGCCACGTCGAGACGACCCTGACCGAACAGCATGCGGGCCGCATCGTCCTCGGTGGGCGTCTTGGCATCGAGCTCCTCGTAGCGCTGGCCATCGTCCATGTTCAGCCACTGGCGCCAGGTGATCGCGGAACGCGGATCGTCGGCCGCCGAGCGTGGGTTGCCCATCGGCCGGTCGATGTCGACGCGGCCCTGGGCGACCGCCACGCCGACAAAGGCGTGGGTGAAAGACTTCGCCGCGGACCAGGAGACGAGACGCATGTCGGGACCAAAGCCGTCGGCGTAGCGCTCGAGGACGACGCGACCGCCCTGGACAATCACCACGGCGCGGGTCCAGCCGTAAGGCTGTTCCTCCGCCTTGAACGCAGCCGTCACCGCAGCGTCGAGATCGGCCTGGTCGGTGCCTGCCGGCAGGGGACCGGTGGGCCATGTCTCGGTTGGCCACGGGACCCCCTCCGGCTGCGGCGGCAGGGGCGTGAGCGCGGCGGCAGGGCAGGCGGCGAGAAGCGACGCTACGCAAAGGAGCAACCAGTGCAGCCTACTGCGCGACATGGCAGCCGAATCCTTCGTAGAACCTGGCCCGCGAAGAAATGACGCCGACCAACGAGACGGCGACGGCTCGCTCCTCGACGCGCCACGACAGCCAGCGCGTATCGTCGGGATTGAAATCGGTCTGGCAGGAGTTGAATGACCGCTCCGAGACGAAGAGGCATGAGCAGGTCTGCATGGCGCCGTAGGCGGTGGCGATGCGCGCAAGCGGAATCACCTCGCGCGCCAGATAGAAAGCGGCTCCGGCCGCCACGGCGACCCGACTCCAGCAATGATCAGCCACCTCCGGCGCATTGGCCAGAACTCTCCGGTTTTCCGGAAACGCTCGACGAACTTGGCCACGTCGCCCAGCGGCCGGCCGTGATCTTGATCAAATATCCGCATGGCTCCGGGCGCCTGCCGGCATAGCGGGGCAAGTCCTCCTTGATCCAGCGCAAAGCCCAAGCCGCGGTCTGGAGCGATATTTCTCGCGGGAACTCCACCACGGTTCGAACAGACGGCGTTGGAACAGGGATGGATCTCACCGACAACAAAAGGCTATGCTTGCCGGTAACGAGGGGGCGGCGCTTGGTCTGTGTCTCCAGTCGCTGGTGCGTTACGGCGAGGCCTTCGGTGCCGCCGGCTGCTACCGATCAAGAGCGCCCATCTGATGGGCAGCTTCCGTATCTTCTTCTATTCGGCCTATTACGAGCTCGTCGAGCGTCTCGTCGCGAGGGCGTGAAGTTCAAGGTGCCGACCACGCTCAATCCCCACCTGGCTACGAATTCTCCCTGCCGAACCGCGTTGTCTTCCACGGACAGAAGCGGCACGAGCAGCACCTCGAGGCGCTGGGGGTCATCCCCAACTATTCCTGTGTGTGCTATCACTACCAGAACGTGCGCGCTTCGGCGACATTCTCGGTTGGCTGAGTGCTCCGCGGTCATCTGGGCAATCCGTTGCCGGCGCTCGCAGCAACGCAATTCAATCATGATGGACATCTGCCAGGCGGCCACCGGCTGACGCCGGAGTTCGGCTACCTGCTAGACGAGAACAGATGCGGGCAGCTTCTGGTGAAGCTCGACGTGGAGCAAATGGACGCCGCCGCGCTCGGCTACCTGATCGGCAAGATCGCGGTCGATCGCGTTCCGGTACTCGTCCACTACCCGTTCAACCAGACCGACCTGAAGAACATGGGAGCGGCGATGGCGTCTTCGGGGGGCGTAACGCTGTTCCACGTCGTCGGTCTTACTCCAGAGGCCCCCACCCTCGATGCCGTCTTCGCCGACGAGCCGGCGCAGACCGTCACCATCACCCAGAAGGACCTCGATGCGCTGTCGGCGGATGCACGGACGCAGGCTAATAGGCGATCGTGGTCTTCGGCTGTCCGCAGATGACCTGGAGGAGGCGGAAGAGATCGGCCGGCACTTCGTCGGGAAAAGGGTGCGGAAACGGGTCCTCTTCCACGTGGTGCCCGAGGCCTTCGAGGCTTTCTCGCGAACGCCGCTCTATCGGGATGTCAGGCGCGCCGGTGTGGAGGTGTGGCAGCACTGTCCGCTGGCCGGACTGACGCTGCGGATCGGTGTCGGGCGGCATCAGGTCCTGACTCCCTCGGGCAAGCTTTACTATTACCTCGCCGGGACGAAGTACGGCTCGCTGGACGAGGTCCTGCGGGTCGCCGGGGTGCTGGCATGACATCCGGCGCCGCTCGGCTGACGGCGAGGCCGATCCTCAAGGGCCGCGCGAGCGGGCCGGCGCTGGTCACCCGCGAGCCGATCAACTTCACCGCAGCCTCACCAAGATCGCCAACGTGCCGCATAGCCGCGGGCCGAACTGCGCGACGAGCATCACCCGCTGTTCGGCAGGAACATCGCCGGCCGGGTTCTGGTCTTCCCGTCTTGCATCGGTTCGACCCACACCGGTCTTGTGCTCCTCGATCTCGTCAGCAAGGGTCGCGGCCCGGCGGCGTTGGTCGTGCAGCACGGCGACTGCTGCTGGTTTCGGGATCGTGCTTTCGGATGTGTGGTTCGGCCGCTCAATCCCGATCGTCGAGTATGCCGGTAGCGATCTCTTCGAGCGGATTGCCGACGACGACACGGTCGAGGTCGACGGGTAGACGGGCGAAATTGACGTGAAAGGAGGCGGCGATGGATCGGCCCATGCAACACCCCGCGGCGGCTGAGGCAAATCCGTCGGCGATGTCGGGCGCCGACGCGATGGTGCGCACCCTGCTCGCCGGGGGCGTCGATGTCGTCTTCGCCAACCCCGGCACGTTCGAGATGCTGACGGTCGCCGCGCTCGATCGCGTGGCGGGCATGCGCGGCGTTCTCACGCTGTTCGAGGGCGTCGCCACCGGCGCCGCCGACGGCTATGGGCGGATGGCAGGCCGGCCGGCGGCGACGCTCCTGCACCGCGGGCCCGGCCTCGCCAACGGGCTTGCCAATCTCCACAATGCCGCGAAGGCGGCGACGCCGCTGGTCAACATCGTCGGCGACCATGCCAGCCATCATCGCCCTCTCAATGCGCCGCTCGCCGCCGATATCGAAACGGCCGCGCGACCGTTTTCGTCCTGGGTGAAAATGTCGGCCTCGGCGCTCGACCTCGCCGAGGACACCGCGGCAGCGATCGCGGCGGCCCGTACGCCGCCCGGCGGCGTCGCCACGCTCGTCGTCCCGGCGGATGCGGCATGGGGAGATGCGGCGGGGCCGGCAGCGGTGCCGACGGTGTCCGGGCCGGAGCCGGTGGGGGAGGAAGCCGTCGCGGAGGCGGCGACCGCCCTTCGTTCCGGCGAGCCGGCGTTGCTCTTTCTCGGCGGCGAGGCGCTCGGCGAGCGGGGCCTCGTGCTGGCGGATGCGATTGCGGTGAAGACCGGTGCGCGGCTGCTGGCGCCGACGTTCAACCGGCGCATCGAGCGCGGCGCCGGCCGCGTCGCCATCGACTGCCTGCCGTATCCCGTCGACATGGGGCTTGCGACGCTTGGCGGGGCGAAACAGATCGTGCTGGTGGGGGCGCCGGCGCCGGTCGCCTTCTTTGGCTATCGCAACAAGCCGAGCCGGCTCACCCCGCCCGCGGCCGAGATCCATGCACTGGCGCGGCGGGAAGACGATGCTCTCGGCGCGCTCGAACGGTTGGCCGACGCGCTTGAAGCCCGGCCCGACGCGGCCCGGCCGGCCGACCTGGCGCCGCCCGAACCGGCAGCCGGCCCATTGACCGCGATGGCACTCGGGCAATCGCTCGCCGCACTCATCCCCGACAATGCGATCATCGTCGACGAGAGCGTCACCACCGGCTTCTTCTTTCAGACAGGGTCGCACCATGCGCGGCCGCACAGCTGGCTGCAGAACATGGGCGGATCGATCGGCTTCGGCATGCCGGCTGCGACCGGCGCGGCGATCGCCTGTCCGGAGCGGCGGGTCATCGGCCTGCAGGCGGACGGCAGCGCCATGTATACGCTCCAGGCCCTGTGGACCCAGGCACGCGAGGGTCTCAACGTCACCACGGTGATCCTCAACAATCGCTCCTATGCGATCCTTCGCTTCGAGCTCGCCAACCTTGGCGTGACCGACCCCGGCCAAACGACCCGCGACCTGACCGACCTCGGCCGGCCGGACCTGGATTTCGTGGCGCTGGCAAAGGGGATGGGCGTGCCGGGCACGCGGGTCGAAACGATGGAGGCGTTCAACCGGGCCTTCTCGGCGGCGCTGGCTGCCGAAGGACTCTATCTCGTCGAAGCGATGGTCGCCTGATCGCGGCTTGCGGCTTGCCGGGGCAAACCGGGAGACCAAATAAGCGGGCCAATTGCGGCGCGAGCGCCGATCGATTAGAACGGCGCCGGCTTCTTCCATCTTTCTCACAGCAAACGGGCGCCTTCGCCGGCGCCGACGGGAACGCGAATGGCGCGCCAGTTCATCTATCACATGCAGGGCCTGACCAAAGCCTATGGCGGCAGGAAGGTCCTCGACACCATCAACCTCTCCTTCTACCCGGACGCCAAGATCGGCGTCCTGGGCCCGAACGGCTCGGGCAAGTCGACGCTCCTCAGGATCATGGCCGGGCTCGACAAGGAGTTCGGCGGCGAGGCGTGGCTCGCGGAGGGGGCGACCGCCGGCTATCTGGCGCAGGAGCCTGAGCTCGATCCTCAGAAGGACGTGCTCGGCAACGTCATGGAGGGCGTCGCCAAGCGACAAGCGATCCTCGACCGCTACAACGAACTGATGATGAACTACTCCGACGAGACGGCGGAGGAGGCGACGAAGCTCCAGGACGAGATCGACGCCAAGAACCTCTGGGATCTGGACGCCCAGGTCGAGATGGCGATGGAGGCGCTCAGCTGCCCGCCCAACGAGGCCGACGTGACCAGCCTCTCCGGCGGCGAGCGGCGCCGGGTGGCGCTCTGCCGGCTCTTACTGTCGGCGCCCGACCTTCTCCTCCTCGACGAGCCGACCAACCACCTCGACGCGGAGTCGGTCGCCTGGCTCGAAAAGCACCTCCGCGAATTCCCCGGCTCGGTGCTGATCGTCACCCACGACCGCTATTTCCTCGACAACGTCACCGGCTGGATCCTCGAACTCGATCGCGGCCGCGGCATCCCCTATGAGGGCAACTACACGGTCTATCTCGACAAGAAGGCGAAGCGGCTTCAACAGGAGGGCCGCGAGGAGGCGGCGCGCCAGCGGGCGCTCTCCGCCGAGCGCGAGTGGATCGCGGCAAGCCCGCGCGCCCGCCAGGCGAAATCGAAGGCGCGCATCCGCGCCTATGACGAACTGGTCAAGCGCAACGAGGAGCGGGCGCCGGGCACCGCGCAGATCATCATTCCGCCGGGCGAGCGGCTGGGCGACAACGTGATCGAGGTCGAGCACCTGTCGAAGGGCTATGGCGACCGGCTGTTGATCGACGACCTCTCCTTCAAGCTGCCGCCGGGCGGCATCGTCGGGGTCATCGGCGCCAACGGCGTCGGCAAGACAACGCTGTTCCGCATGATCACGGGAGAGGAGAAGCCGGACGGAGGCGCGATCCGCCTCGGCGAGACGGTGCATCTCGGCTATGTCGACCAGAGCCGCGACGACCTCGGAGCCAACAAGACCGTGTGGGAGGAGATCTCCGGCGGCGAGGACGTGATCCGCCTCGGCAAACGCGAGATGAACTCACGCGCCTATGTCGGCGCCTTCAACTTCAAGGGCGGCGACCAGCAGCAGAAGGTCGGCTCGCTGTCGGGCGGCCAGCGGAACCGCGTCCACCTCGCCAAGCTCCTCAAGGAAGGCTCCAACGTCCTCCTCCTCGACGAGCCTACCAACGATCTCGACACCGAGACGCTGGCCGCGCTGGAGGACGCGCTGGAGGACTATGCCGGCTGCGCTGTGGTGATCAGCCACGACCGCATGTTCCTCGATCGCCTCGCCACCCACATCCTCGCCTTCGAGGGCGACAGCCACGTGGAGTGGTTCGAGGGCAACTTCGAGGAATACGAGGCCGACAAGGTGCGCCGCCTCGGCGCCGACGCCGCCAACCCGCACCGGGTGAAGTACAAGCGGTTCGTCAGGGCGTGAGGGCGGAAAAGTGGCGTGTTCGTCCAGTCGGCCCAGCTCTGGACGCCGCCACGCCGATCGGGGAAGACGGTCGGATGACCGAGACGGACAATGTCATCCTCGATGGTCTGGGGCGCATTCGCCGCGCGGTCGATGATCTGCGGGACGATATGCGCGAGGTGAAGTCGCGCCTCGGCATGCTCGAGCATCAATATGCCAGCCTCTCGAATCGGCTCGACCGTCTCGATCTGAGAGTTGAGCGTATCGAAAAGCGGCTCGACCTGACCGAAGCCTAAGCCGGCGCCGGTCGGTGGCTGGCAAGGGCTCCCGCTTTGGCGCCGATACTGTTAATCGGCACCGGGTGAAGTACAAGCCGCTCGTCAGGGCTTCGGGACGGGCTCTATGCCGCGCGACGCTTTGCGCCGACTAGTGTGTTGGCGTCGAGGCCCCATCGTTCGGCGAGCGTGCGGATCATCGCCTTCGACAGCTCGCGCTTGCCGTTGAGGACTTCGGCGGCGCGGCTCGACGAGCCAAGCAGGCGGGCGAGGTCGGTCTGGGTCAGGCCGCGGTTGTCCATCAAGGCTTTGAGGTATTCGACCGGCTCGATCGGCACATCCGGAACATGCTCGGCCTCGTAGGCCGTGACGAGGATCGTGAGCAGCTCAAGCTCCTCGTTGGTTTCGGCGTCCGGCGCAACGATAAGTCGGTCCATGCGCCTTACCGCCTTACGGTAGTCGGCTTCGGTTCTGATCGGTTTCATCACTCAAACGCTCCGGGCGTCAATCCGGTCATACTCCCCGGTCAATCGGCGAGGAAGCGGAGGATGCGGTTGGTGCCGGTCAGGCGCCGCGACAGCATGGTGGCGATGCCGTGGTGGAAGGCCAGCGCGAGGCCGGGCGATTCCGCCGTGAGCCGGTCGAGGGCCGCCCGGCTCAATCGCCAGACCACCATGTCTTCCAGGCTGATGACCGCGGCGGAGCCCGGCGCCTTGAGATAATAGGCGAGCTCGCCGACGATGGCGCCGGGGCCGAGGGTGGCGAGGCGGATCGGCGCGTCGAGACTGGAGCGTATCTCGACCGCCGCATGGCCGGATTCGATAAGGAAGATCACGTCGGAGGCCGCACCTTCCTCGATGAGGGGCGTGGCGGCCGGGACGGTCACTTTGTCGAGGTGCGGCGCAAGCCGCTGTGCCATCTCCTCGTCATCGAGAATGCCGGTCAACAGCTCGACCACCGCCCGCGGACGATCGGCGGAGAAGTCCGGGCTGCGCTCGGTGAGAAGCGCGTCCTCGCACCATTTGAGGGCCGCGTCGATGTCCGGCTCGACCCGGACATGCCGGTCGGGGCCGAGATCGAGCTCGCCGCGCACCATCGCATCGTGATGGTGGGGCGCCAGTCCCGACAGGACGACGGTGAAGCCGTCGCGTTCGGCGACCTGCGCCAGGCGGATGAAGCTCAAAACCGTGGACAAGTCGATGCCGGTCACCCGTCCGAAATCGATGATGAGATAACGGATCGAGCCGCCGCCTGCCTCGGCCGAATAATGGGCAAGGCTGCGACGAAGGCGGTCGGCCGTGCCGAAGAAGAGAAAGCCCTGCAGGCGGACGATGAGGATCGCGTCGCCGAGCTCGGTGAGCAGCCGGCGGCGCTCTTCCGAGGCGGCGGCGCTGCTTTGGTAGTCCTTGCCGGTCAGCGACAGGCGGACGGTGTCGATCTGGCCGTACTGGACGACAAACAGGATCACCGCCGCGATCAGCCCGAGGACGATCCCTTCGGCGAAGCCGACCCCGACGATCACCGCGAAGATCATGACAATGACCAGATACTCCCAGAGATCGAGGCGACGGTAGGAGCGCACCAGCCATTGGAGGAGCAAGGCGCCGCCGATCCAGATCAGGATGCCGCCAAGCAGGAAGGTGGGGATGAGGTCGAGCAGGACGGCGCCGAGAACAAGGGCGCCGAGCGAGACGGCGGCGACCACCAGCCCGACAAACCGGTTGGCCGCGCCGAGGCGTATGGCCAGAAGGGTCAGCGAGACGGAGGGAAAGCCCGGCATGCCGCCGACGATGCCGGCGCCGAGATTCGCCATGCCGACCGAGCGCAACTCGCGATCGAGATCGACATCGGCGCGCGACGCGATCTCGATGCCGGTGTCGTTCATCAAAAGCGCGATGATCGTCACCACCACCATGATCGGCGCGCGGATCATCCCGATCGCCACGGCCGACCAGTCGACGAGTCGGAACTCGTTTGGCGCGATCGGCGGCCACAGGCTGCCGCCATGCGGCACCTGGACCAACCAGCCGTAGCCGTGAAGCGCTTCGCGGTCGATCGACGACAGGATGACGCCGATATTGAAGACGACCAGCGTCAGAATGATCGCGACCGGTAGCGCCAGGGGGCCGGTCGCGCGCGCTTCGATCGCAACAAGCATGGCTATGAACACGACGGCGAGACCGACATTGGCAGCGACGGGAAGCTCGCCGAGGCGCTCGATCACATCGAATCCGGGCGTCTCGCCGATGACCAATCCGAACCCGCCGACGACAATCAGCCAGCCGGTGCCGGCAAGAAATCCGCCGATGACCGGATAGGGGACGAAACGGATGATCGCCCCCCAACGCAGATGGCCGAGCAGCAACCCGACCAGGCCGACAATCAACGTGGCGATGGCGACCGCGACGACGCAGGTGGCGAGAATTGCCTGGTCGCCGGCGCCGTCCGGCATCGCCGCGCCGACGGCCGCCGCCACGGTTGCCAGGGCGACGACCGGTACCTCCTGGATCGGCGCCACAGCGCCGCGGATCGAACTGGTCAGCGCGACAACGGTGGCGATGACGGTGGTGGCGGCGAGCGCCATGCCGGCCGACAGCGGCACGTAAGGCCGCAGGCCGCCGGTAAACAACAGGCTGCCCGCGCCGATCGAGATGACGACCGCCAGAACGCCGCAGATCAACCCGGCAACGATGACGGAGAACACTTGAGCCGCCGCGAATCCGGTGCCGTCCCGCCCGGCGGCAGACATGGTCATGCGCGTCCCCCCAGACTGGCGGTCCCGTTTCGAGCGGGGCCGGTCGGGCCGACGCGCAGCGGTCTCCGCGCCGGTGGGCAAAGAAGATGTCACGCAAGGTCGCGGCAGTCCACAAGGGGAAAGGGCACACGCCGCGCCGCAGTCGGCCGGGCGGAGCGCTTTGTCGGCGCGTTCTGCTCCTGACGCCTCCCGGCAGCTCCCGGTATAGAGTCGGGGGCATGGTTAAGACACGGTATTGGATCGGAGTCGCCTCGCGCGACCATGTGATGAAGGGCGTCGCCGGCGGCTTCTGCCAGCTCTCCCACGGCAAGGCCGGGCCGGTGAAGCGGCTGTCGCCGGGCGATTGGATCGCCTACTACTCGCCGCGCACCGAGATGCGGGGTGGCGAGGCGGTGCAGGCCTTCACCGCGATCGGGCGCGTCAAGCCCGGCGAGCCTTATGCCGGGGACATGGGCGGCGGCTATCACCCGATCCGGCGCGACGCCGTCTTCCTCGCTTGTCGCGAGGCGCCGATCCGCCCGCTCCTCGACGATCTCGCCTTCACCAGGGGCAATCGCGCGTGGGGCTATGTCTTCCGGCGCGGCAGCTTCGAAATCGGCGCCGAGGATTTTCTGAGGATTGCCGCCGCGATGGGGGTGGGCGAGGAAGTCGAGCCGGCAGAGGCGTGACCGCCGTCTTCAGTCGGGTGCGATCAGCTCCACACTTGGAAAATACGTCCGATAGCGGCGACCGTCACGGGTCAGGATCGGCAGGCTCGCCGCCGACATGGGCAGAGAGCTTTGCGGAACGGGGCGAAATAGGATCGAATGGGGCGAATCGGAGCTTGCCCATGCGCCCGCTCAGCGGCGGCAAATTCATGTTCACGGTCGGATGGCGGATCGTTGCGTTCGTCGCGGTCTCGCTCGCCTTCCCTTACCTCACCGCCGCCATCCAGGCGGCGACCCGCTGTGCGGGGACGGGGGGTGCGTGCTGGGTGGTCGCGGCGCTTTCGGGCACCGCGCTCAGGCTGCTCATCCTCGTCGTTCTGGTCCTCGCGCTTCTCCGTCCGGTGTGGCGGCGGGCCCGGACGGTCGGCCTGCCGCGGATCGTCGGCCTCGCCGCGCCCCTCCTTGTTCTCCTCGACTGGCGGTTCCTCACCACGCTCGGCGGCTATTCGCCGGTGTCGTTCGCGCGGGGCATTCTCAATTCCGGCTTTCCCTTCTTCACCGTCCTGGCGCTCCTGATGATGGTCGTCCTTGCCGTCGCCGCGCCGGCCGGCGAAGGCGATCGGCTGTGGCGCCGTCACGGCGTGATCGGCAAGGCCGGATGGCTCGTCTGCCTCGCCGCGGCGCTGCTCGGGGCGGTGTCGAGCGGGCTGTTCCTCGCCTGGCTGGCGCAAATAGCGTCGGGCGGAATGTTTTCGCCGCTCGCCGCCGACGCCGTCCGCATCGGCCGGATCGCCAACATTGCCGCCATCGTCGCAATGATCTTCCTCCTGTGGATGATCGCGGCCGAGACGGTCGGACGCGCCTCCCAAACCGCGCCATCGGCTCCCGGATGACTTGGTCGCCCGCCCAATATCTGAAGTTCGAGGACGAGCGCTCGCGGCCGGCGCGCGACCTTCTGGTGCGCGTGCCGCTCGACCGGCCCGGGCGCATCGTCGACCTCGGCTGCGGGCCGGGGAACTCGACCGAACTCCTCGTCGACCGCTATCGCGAGGCGGCGGTGGTCGGGCTGGACAGTTCGGCCGAGATGCTCGTCGCGGCGCGCCGGCGCCTGCCGGAGGTCGCCTTCGTCGAAGCCGACATCGACACCTGGACGCCGGAGGCGCCGTACGACCTGATCTTCGCCAACGCGGTGATGCACTGGGTGCCGGATCACCTGACCGTGCTCGCGCGGCTGATCGAGACCTGCCCGCCCGGCGGCGTTCTTGCCATGCAGGTGCCGGACAATCTCGACGAACCGACGCACCGGCTGATGGCCGAGGTGGCGCTGTCCGGTCCGTGGGCGGGGAAGTTCGCAACGGCGATCGCCCGCGAGACGATCCCGCCGCCGGCCGCCTATTACGACCGGCTGAGGCCGCTCGCCGCGCATGTCGACATCTGGCACACCATCTATCATCACGTGCTGCCCGACGCGGCAGCGATCGCCGAATGGGTCAAGGGCACCGGCCTCAGGCCGTATCTCGACCGGCTCGACGAGCAGGAGCGGAAAGCCTATCTCGCCGACCATCTGGCGCGGATCACCGAGGCCTACCCGCCGCGCGTCGACGGCCGCGTGCTCTTGCGTTTCCCGCGACTCTTTGTCGTGGCGGTGCGGGGATAGGCTTCGGGGTCGATCCGACGGACTTTCGTGTTAAGCTTCGCGCCGACTGACGCAACTCGCTACGAGGGGGTGACGATGGAACTCGACGCGGTCATGCTGGCGCGGCTGCAGTTTGCGTTCACCATCGCTTTCCACATCATCTTTCCGTCCTTCACCATCGGCCTGTCGGCATGGATCGCGACGCTGCTCGTCATCTGGCGGCGGACCGGCGACAGCCACTATCGCGACCTCGCCCGGTTCTGGACCAAGATCTTCGCCGTGTCGTTCGGCATGGGCGTCGTGTCGGGCATCGTCATGTCCTACGAGTTCGGCACCAATTGGAGCAATTTCTCGCACGTGGTCGGCAACGTCGTCGGACCATTGATCGGCTACGAGGTGCTGACCGCCTTCTTCCTCGAAGCGACCTTCCTCGGCATCTTGCTGTTCGGATGGAACCGGGTGCCGCCCGGTCTTCTGGTGCTGGCTTCGATCCTGGTCGGGGTGGGCACGCTGTTCTCGGCCTTCTGGATCCTGTCGGCGAATTCCTGGATGCAGTACCCCACCGGCTACGCCATGGAGAACGGCGTCGCCGTCCCGCAGAACTGGCTGGACGCGATGTTCAGCCCGACCTTCCCCTATCGCTTCTTCCACATGGTGTTCGCCGCCTACATCACCACCGCCTTCGTCGTCATCGGCACCGGCGCCCGCTACCTGCTCGCCGGAACGCACACCAAGCACGCCCTGACCATGCTCAGGATGGGGCTCGGCCTGGCGGTGGTGCTGGTGCCCCTGCAGATCATCGCCGGCGACGAATCCGGCCGCGACATCCTCAAATACCAGCCGGCCAAGCTCGCGGCGATCGAGGCGAAGTGGCAGGCGGGCAGCGAGGGTCCGGTGCCGCTGGTGTTGTTCGCGGTTCCCTCCGACCAGCAAGAGCGGAACCTCTACGAAATTTCGGTGCCGAATCTCGCCAGCCTCATCGTCACCCGGTCGCTCAATGGCGGTTTTGCCGGGTTGAAGGATTTCGCGCCGGGAGACCGGCCGCCGGTGCTCCTGCCGTTCTTCGGCTTCCGCATCATGGTCGGCCTCGGCGTCATCATGCTGGTGCTCGCCTTCTGGGGCGGCATTCTGTGGTGGCGAGGGCGGCTCGAGCAGTCGCGCTTCTACCTGCGGCTCGCCTCGTGGTCATGGCCGATCGGCTTCCTCGCGGTGCTGTGCGGGTGGATCGTCGCCGAGGTCGGACGCCAGCCGTGGCTGGCGACCGGGATCCTCAGAACCGCCGATGCCGTTTCGCCGATCTCGGCGGGGCAGGTGACGACGACGCTGATCCTCTTCGTCATCGTCTACGGGATCATTTTTTCCGCCGGCCTGATCTACATGAACCGGCTGATCCGCAAGGGCCCGAGCGCGGAGGAGGAGACTTCCGAGGGAGTGCCGAGCCGGCCGCTGACCGGGGCGACCGGTGCTGAAGCGACGAGCGGAGGCTGAGCCATGGACGCCATCGCCTTCTATCTGCCGATCGTCTGGGCCGGGCTGATCGCCACCGCGGTCGCCATGTATGTCGTCCTCGACGGCTTCGATCTCGGCATCGGCATCCTGTTTCCCTTCGCCCGGCAGGAAGCCGACCGCGACAGGATGATCAACTCGATCGCGCCGTTCTGGGACGGCAACGAAACCTGGCTGATCCTTGGCGGCGGTGGCCTGTGGGTGGCGTTCCCGCTCGCCTATTCGGTGATCATGCCGGCCAACTACCTGCCGGTCATCGTCATGCTCCTGGCGCTGATCTTCCGCGGCGTGTCGTTCGAATTCCGCTCGGTCGCCAAACCGAACCACCGCGCCTGGGATTTTGCCTTCAGCGGCGGCTCGACGCTCGCCGCCTTCGCGCAAGGGGTGATCCTCGGCAACCTCATCCAGGGCATCACCGTCGCCGACGGGAAGTTCGCCGGCTCAGCCTTCGACTGGCTGACGCCCTTCGGCGTGATGTGCGGCGTCGGGCTGGTCGTCGGCTATGGGCTGCTCGGGGCGACGTGGCTCATCGCGCGGACCGACGGCGAGATGGAGGCGCAGGCGCGGCGGCAGGCACGCGGGCTGTTCATCGCGGTTCTCGTCTTCATCGCCGCGGTGAGCCTGTGGACGCCGCTTGCCATCGACCGCATCCAGGCGCGCTGGTTCTCGGCGCCCAACATCTACTTCCTGTGGATCCTGCCGGCCGTCACCCTGCTCGTCGCCTTCGGCGGCTGGCGGGCGATCGAGCGCGGCGCCACGGTCAGGCCGTTCATTGCCTCGATTGTTTTGTTCCTGCTTTGCTATCTCGGGCTGGCGATCTCGACCTTCCCTTATCTGGTGCCGCCCTCGCTGACGGTGTGGGACACCGCGGCGGTGCCCGACAGCCAAATATTCACCCTGATCGGCGTCCTGCTGATGCTGCCGATCATCCTCGGCTACACTGTGTTCGTCTATTGGACGTTCCTGCGCGGCGGCAAGGTCGTGGCGGGCGAGGGGTATCACTGAACACCGGCTGGCAGGGAGCGGCGGGCTTGTGAACCGATCCATTCCACTACCGGGACAGCCTCGATCGTCCGGCCGCGACGGAAGGGCGGTCTCCCGCAAGCTGCTGGTTGCCGCCGCGGTGGCCGGCCTCGCCGTCCTGCTCAGCGGCTGCGGCCTGCCCAATGCGCCGGTCGCCAACCCTCAGGGACCGATCGGCCTGGCGGAGCGCAACATCCTGTTCCGCGCCTTCGGCATCATGATGATCGTCGTCATCCCGGTCTTCATCATGGCGGCCTGGTTCTCGTGGCGGTATCGCGCCACCAACGCCAAGGCGCGCTACGAGCCGAACTGGCTCTCCAACAAAGTCGATGCGGTCACCTGGATCCTGCCGGCGCTGATCGTCATCGCGGTGGCGGTCCATGTCTGGATCTTCACCCACGCGCTCGACCCCTACAAGCCGCTCGATCCGCCGGCGAAGCCGCTGGAGGTGCAGGCGGTCGCAGAGGACTGGAAGTGGCTGTTCATCTATCCGGATCAGGGGATCGCCACGGTCAACGAGCTGGCCTTCCCGAGCGGGACGCCGCTGACCCTGAGGATCACTTCCGACACGGTGATGAACTCGTTCTTCATTCCGGCGCTGGGCGGCCAGATCTACGCCATGGCCGGCATGCAGACGCAGCTCAACCTCGTTGCCAGCGAGCCCGGTGATTTCGTCGGCCGTAACACCCAGTACAGCGGCGCCGGCTTCGCCGACCAGCATTTCGAAGCGATCGCGATGACGAGCGAGGACTTCGACGCCTGGGTGGCGAAGGTCAAGCAATCGGGGACGGCGCTCGACCCGGCTGCCTATGCCGAGCTCGCCAAGCGGAGCAGCAAGGTCCCGGTGACCTACTACTCCTCGGTGGAGCCGAACCTCTTCGACAAGATCATCGCGACCTACGACAGCAGCATGGCTGCCATGGCCGACAAGTAGGCCGCCGCGTTCGGGAGAATTCGCCAATGTTCGGAAGGCTCACCATCGACGCGTTGCCGCTCTATTCGGCGATCGCCGCCGGCGGCGCGCTGATCACCGTCCTCGGCACGCTGGCGGTGATGGCGGTCATCACCTGGCTGAAGGCGTGGGGCTATCTGTGGCGGGAGTGGTTCACCAGCGTCGACCACAAGCGGATCGGCATCATGTATGTGACGCTGGCGCTGATCATGCTCCTGCGCGGCTTCGTCGACGCGATCATGATGCGGACCCAGCAGGCGATTGCGCTCAATTCGGACGGCTATCTGCCGCCCAGCCACTTCGACCAGATCTTCTCCTCGCACGGCACCATCATGATCTTCTTCATGGCGATGCCGTTCCTCACCGGGCTGGTCAACTTTATCGTGCCGCAGCAGATCGGCGCCCGCGACGTCGCTTTCCCCTACATGAACGCGATGAGCCTGTGGATGACGGCGGCCGGCGCGGCGCTGGTGATGGTGTCGCTGGTGATCGGCAAGTTCTCGACCGCCGGCTGGACGGCCTATCCACCCTATTCGGGCGCCGAGTTCAGCCCCGGGGTCGGCGTCGACTACTGGATCTGGGCGGTGCTGATCTCGGGCGTCGGCTCGACGCTGACCGGCATCAACTTCGTCGTCACCATCCTCAAGAAGCGCGCGCCGGGCATGTTCATGATGCGGATGCCGCTGTTCACCTGGACGGCGTTCTGCACCTCGATCCTGATGGCCTTCGCCTTCCCGGCGATCACCGTGGTTGCCGTCCTCCTCGAGCTCGACCGCGTGGTCGGCATGCACTTCTTCACCAACGGGCACGGCGGCAACCTGATGATGTTCGCCAACCTCCTATGGATCTGGGGCCACCCGGAGGTCTACATCCTCATCCTGCCGGCCTTCGGCATCTATTCGAGCGTCGTCACCACCTTCGCCAGCAAGCGACTGTTCGGCTACACCTCGCTGGTCTGGGCGACGTGCGCGATCGCCATTCTCTCCTTCACGGTCTGGCTGCACCACTTCTTCACCATGGGGTCGAGCGCCAACGTCAACTCGGCGTTCGGCATCGCCACGATGATCATCGCGGTGCCGACCGGGGTGAAGGTGTTCGACTGGCTGTTCACCATGTTCCGCGGCCGCATCCGCTTCCACGTGTCGATGATGTACCTGATCGCCTTCATCGTCACCTTCGTGATCGGCGGCGTCACCGGCGTGCTGCTCGCATTGCCGCCGGCCGACTATGTGATGCACAACTCGACCTTCCTGGTCGCGCATTTCCACAACATGCTGATCCCCGGCGCGCTGTTCGGCTATTTCGCCGGGGTGAACCTGTGGTTCCCCAAGGCCTTCGGCTTCAAGCTCGACGACCGCTGGGGGCGGCGCTCGTTCTGGTGCTGGGTGATCGGCTTCTACCTCGCCTTCATGCCGCTCTACGTGCTCGGCTTCATGGGCATGCCGCGCCGCATGGAGCACTACGACACCGCCGCCTGGCAGCCTTACCTGGTCGTCGCCTTCGTCGGCGCCGTGTTCATCCTGTTCGGGCTGATCTTCCTGATCGTGCAGATCGCGGTCAGCGTGAAGAATCACGCGGCGCTCCGCGACTGGACCGGCGATCCCTGGCACGGGCGGACGCTCGAATGGCTGACCTCGTCGCCGCCGGCGCCCTACAACTTCGCGGTGATCCCCAAAGTGGAGAGCCTCGACGCCTTCCATGAGATGAAGGACCAGGGCATCGCCTATCAGCGGCCCGAGCGCTATGAGGACATTCGCATGCCGAAGAACAGCGCCTTCGGCATGATCGTCGGCGGGCTCGCCTTCGTCCTCGGCTTTGCCGCCATCTGGTACATGTGGTGGCTGGTGATCGCCTCGGCCGTCGCCATCGCAGTCACGGTCATCACCCGGGCGAGCAGCGACGACACCGAGTATGTGATGACCGCCGCCGAAGTCAAAGCGATCGAGGACCGCCGCTTCGCCGACATGGCCAAGGCGCCGCCGCCCGACCTTCGTCACGTGCCGGTCGGGGTGCCGGGCGCACCGGTGCCGGCGACGGGGGTGGTGTCGTGACCGACGCGGTCGCCCCATCGCCATCCGGCGCAGAAGCTGGGCTGTCGCCGGAACAAAAGGAAGAGAAGGCGTTCGGCTTCTGGGTCTACCTGATGACCGACGCGGTCATCTTCGCGCTGCTGTTCGCCACGTTCATCGTCTTGTCGCGCGGCACGGCGGGCGGGCCGACCGGCAAGGACCTGTTCAGTCTGCCGCATACCTTCGGCGAGACGATGCTGCTCCTGGTCTCGAGCACCACCTTCGGCTTCGCGACGCTCGCCATCATCGCCGGCAAGCGGGGAGCGGCGCTTCTATGGCTTGTCGTCACGGCGCTCCTCGGCCTCGGCTTCGTCGCCATGGAAATCCAGGAATTCAGCGGCATGATCGGGCTGGGTGCCGGTCCCGACCGCAGCGGCTTCCTTTCGGCGTTCTTCACCCTGGTCGGGACGCATGGCGTCCACGTCAGCCTGGGTATCATTTCGATCCTGGTGATGATCGGCCAGCTCGTCTTCAAGGGCCTGACGGTGCCGGTGTCATCGCGGCTGTTGCGGCTCGCGCTGTTCTGGCACTTCCTCGATATCGTCTGGATCGGGATCTTCTCGATCGTCTACCTTCCGGGGGTTCTTTAGATGCAGGATACGGCCGCCCCCAGCGAAACCCGCGATTTGAGATCGTATCTGACCGGCTTCGTCCTGGCGCTGGTGCTGACGGCAATTCCCTTCGGCCTGGTCTATTTCGACCTGCTCGCCGTCGGGCCGGCGGTCGCGGTCATCGCCGTTGCGGCGATCGTCCAGGTGGGAGTGCATCTGCGCTTCTTCCTCCACATCGACTTCAAGCGCACGCCGCGGGAGGATCTGCTGGCGCTTGTCTTCGCCGGCTTCCTGATCTTCATCATGGTCGGCGGCAGCCTGTGGATCATGATCGACCTCTACTATCGGATGATGATCTGACCGCATCCCTCTCCCCTTGTGGGAGCGTTGCCGAATGCGGCTGATCGGCGTTGCGTCCCCCGATAAGTCGGGCGCAAGCTCTTCGAGGCTAGGGCTCCGCTCAGGATGAGGCAGGTTACCCCCTCACCCGGTTTGTCTAAGCTCTCTTCCCTCGCTAAGACAAACCGCCCCTCCCAGAAGGGGAGAGGGAATCAACCATCCGTTCCTGTCGCCTTCATGTACATCGACATCTCCGAAATTGCGTCCGACTTCCCGGATTTCCGGGTCGCCGCGGTGATTGCCGAGGGGCTGGAGATCGGCTCCGAACGCCCGGCGGAGCTGGAGGCGATCATCGCCGAGCGCGAGGCGGCGGCGAGGAAGAAATGGGCGGGGAAGGAGCTCGCCGACATTCCCGGCATCGCGGCGTGGCGGCGGGCCTATCGCGAATTCGGCATCAAGCGGACGAGCTATCGCTCGTCGGTGGAGCGGCTGGTCAAGAACGTGCTCGCCGGCCGCGGCCTGCCGCGCATCAACCCCTTCGTCGATGCCTACAACGCGGTGTCGCTCGCCCACGTCATGCCGCTCGGCGCCGACGATCTCGCCAGGGTCACCGGCGACCTCGCCTTCCGCTACAGCCGCCCCGGCGACGAGTTCCTCGACATGGCCTCGGGCGGCACCAACGACGCGCCGCAGCCCGATCCGCCCAAGGAGGGCGAGGTGGTCTATGCCGACGAGGAGAAGATCCTCTGCCGCCGGTGGAACTGGCGGCAGGACCTGCGCTCGCTGGTGACGGCGCTGACCGAACGGGCGGTGCTCACCGTCCAGTGCAACGGCGAGGGCGACCTCGACGCGGCCGCCGCCGATCTCACCGACCTGATCGCCCGCTTCGCCGGCGGCACCACCAAGGTCACCGTCGTCGACCGCATCCGATCCTTCGCCAGCCTCGGGTGAGGGGGAGCCTCAGGCGAACAGCTGCTCCAGGCAGTCGAAGCTCGAATTCCCAGCCCTTGCGGTGATTGTCGCGCTGCTCGACGTTCTCGAACACGCTCTGCACCAGCCGCAGCCGGGTTCCGTCGGGCGCCGGCGCGAAGGTGAGCTCGATGACGGTCTCGTGGCTGCGGCCGCCGTCGGCCCGGTCCCACGCCCAGGTCATCACCAGTCGCGTCGGCGGCGCGATCTCGCGGTAGACGCCGGAGACGGTGTGGCGCTCGCCCTTTTGGTTGACCATGACGGTGCGCCAGGCACCGCCCTCGCGGACGTCCATGGCGTGCTCGGGCGTCTCGAACCCCTCCGGCCCCCACCATTTGACCAGAATTTCGGGATCGGTCCACGCCCTGAACACCCGCTCGGGCGGTGCCTTGAAAACCCGCTCGACGATAAGCGTGCGATCGGCCGTCGATCCCTGGCGGACGGCAGAGGCGCTGTCGACATTGCTCGTATCACTCATTTCCGGTCTCCTCTTCTCCAGGTTCGGCAAGCAGCCTCTCGAGGCGGTCGAAGGACGCATCCCAGAAGGCGCGGTATTTCTCCATCCAGTCGTCGATGACGCGGATCGCCTCCGGCCGGATGCGGCAGACGCGCCACTGCCGGTCGATGCGTCGTTCGATCAGGCCGGCATCCTCCAAGACGCGCAGATGCTTGGAGATCGCCGGCTTGCTGATCGCGAACGGCGCCGCGATCTCGCCGGCGGAGCGCTCGCCTTCCTTGAGCAGGCGCTCGACGATGGCGAGACGGGTCGGATCGGCGAGGGCGCCGAACACATCGGTGACTGCGGGCATGCGAAGGCTCCGTAATTTAACTTATTGGTTAAATGATCACCCGACGAATGTCAAGCCGACCTTGGCGGGATCGATTGGTCGGCCGTGGCTGGTGTCGCCAGCATAGCGCCCATGCCCAGGCAAACGAGCAACGGCCGAAATGATGACACTGGCTTTTCATGGGATATAAAGATATGTATATGTTCGGTGAAGACCGACGGCAGGGCGAAAATGCAGGCAACCGTTTCAGTCGATGCGCTTCTGACGGCTCTGAGGGCCGCGGGGGAGGGTACGCGCCTTCGGATCCTGGCGCTCCTCCATCAGGCGGAACTGTCGGTCAAGGATCTGACGGCGATCCTCGGTCAATCGCAGCCGCGCATCTCGCGCCATCTCAAGCTCCTCGCCGATGCCGGGCTGATCGACCGCTATCCTGAAGGGGCGTGGGTCTTCTACCGGCTCACCGAAGCGGATCCTGGCCGGCGCCTCGCCGAGGAGCTCCTGTCGGCCGCCGATTCGGACGACGCGGTGCTGGCGCGCGACCGGGAGCGGTTGGGGCAGATCAAGGAAGAGCATGCCGAGGCGGCACGGCGCTACTTCGCGGCGAATGCCGATGCATGGGACACGATCCGCGCGCTCCATGTCGCGGAGGACGCCGTCGAGGCGGCGGTGCGTGATGCGATCGGCGAGCGGCAATTCGACAGCCTGCTCGACCTCGGCACCGGGACGGGGCGGATGCTGGAACTTCTCCACCCGCTCTACAGCCGGGCGGTCGGCATCGACGCCTCGCCGAGCATGCTGGCCGTAGCCCGCGCCAATCTCGACCGCGCCGGCATCGCCAATGTGCAGGTCCGACTCGGCGACATCTACAATCTGCCGCTCGGACGCGACTCCTTCGACGTGGTGACCGTCCATCAGGTCCTCCATTTCCTCGACGATCCGGAGCGGGCGCTCGCCGAGGCGGCGCGGGTGCTCCGGCCCGGCGGCCGGCTGCTCATCGTCGACTTCGCGCCGCATAAGCTCGAGTTCCTGCGCGAGGACTATGCCCATCGCCGGCTCGGCTTTGCCCGTGACCAGGTTGCCCAATGGATCGGCGCCCCCGGGCTGGCGCTCGACAGGGTCGTCGATCTGCCGGGCAGCGATGCCGACCAGCTCAAGGTGACGCTGTGGCTCGCCCACGATCAGCGGATCGCGATCGCCGCGAACCGAAAGCGGGAGGTGGCGTGATGGGGGAGGGAGGCAAGCGCGCAAGCCGGCTGCTCGGCGCCGGTTCCGATTTGAGCGTCTCCTTCGAGTTCTTTCCGCCGAAGACGGAAGCGATGGAGGAGAAGCTCTGGCAGTCGATCGAACGGCTGGCGCCGCTGGCGCCGAGCTTCGTCTCGGTGACCTACGGGGCGGGCGGCTCGACCCGCGAGCGGACCCATGCGACGGTCGCCCGCATTCTCAAGGAGACCCGGCTCCAGCCGGCCGCTCATCTCACCTGCGTGGCGGCGACGCGCGACGAAGTCGACGCGGTCGTGCGCGACTACGCGCGAGCCGGCGTCCGCCACATCGTGGCGCTCCGCGGCGATCCGGCGGGCGGGGTCGGCACCGCCTACGAGCCGCATCCCGGCGGCTACGCCAACGGCGCCGAACTCGCTGCCGGCATCCGCCGGATCAGCGGCGATTTCGAAATTTCGGTGGCGGCCTATCCGGAAAAGCATCCCGAGAGCCCGAGCATCGCGGCGGACATCGACATGCTGAAGCGCAAGGTCGACGCCGGCGCCGGCCGGGCGATCACCCAGTTCTTCTTCGACAACGACCTCTACGAGGCCTATGTCGAGCGCGTCCGCGCGGCCGGCGTCGACATCCCGATCGTGCCGGGCATCGTGCCGGTCCACAATTTCGCCCAGGTGGCGCGCTTCGCCGCCGGCTGCGGCGCCTCGGTGCCGGCCTGGCTCGCCCAGCGCTTCGAGGGGCTGGACGAGGACCCGGCGACCCGTCAGCTTGTCGCCGCGGCGGTCGCCGCCGAGCAGGTTCTCGACCTCGTCGACCGCGGCGTCACCGATTTTCATTTCTACACGATGAACCGGGCCGACCTGGTCTATGCCATCTGTCACCTCCTCGGCATGCGGCCGGCGAAGCCGGCACCGGCGGAGGCGGCGGCATGATGAGGCATGAAAAACAAGCAATTATGGGCGGAATGACCTATATTCTGGTCAGTCTGACCATAAGGAGGAATGCGATGGCAACTTGGCAGGTGCAGGAAGCAAAGACCCGCTTCAGCGAACTGCTTGAGCGCGCTCGGCGCGAGGGGCCACAGACGATCACCAAACATGGCAAGCCCCGGGCAATCGTCCTTTCGGTCGACGAATTCGAGGCGATGGCAAGGAGCGCGAGGCCGGGGCGGAACTTCAAGGATTTCCTTCTTAACGAAGGGCCGAAATTCGACGAGTTCGAGATCGAGCGGGACGAGGATACTGGCCGTGACATCACCCTCGAGTGATGCCGGCTACTTGCTGGATACGAACGTCGTCTCCGAGACGCGCCGCCGGATTCCCGATGCGACGGTGATGCTGTTTCTCGACGCGCTCGATTCCAGGCAGATGTATGTGAGCGTGTTGACCCTCGGTGAACTGCGAAAAGGGGCCGAAGCCCGGCGGCGAGCCGACCCTGCGGCGGCCGAACGGCTATCGGCCTGGGTCGAAACCATGGAGACGGACTTTCGTGATCGCGTCCTTCCGATCAATTCGGCAATCGCCGACCTCTGGGGAAGGCTGTCGGCGAGACGCCCGCGGCCGATCGTCGACACGCTTATCGCTGCGACGGCCGCCGTTCGCGGGCTGACCCTGGTTACGCGCAACATCCGGGATGTCGCCGACACGGGGGTGCCATTCATCAACCCTTGGCCCGGGGGATGAGCCGTGGCTGGAACCGATATCGAGCTAAGGCCCGCGGCCCCCGTGGAGCCGGCGGCATGAAGCCGACAAGCACCACGGCTTGTCCCTCGGCTCCCGAGGCAGCACATATCCTGGGAGACTTCCCTTCCGGAGACACATCAGATGCCTGAACCCGAAAGCATGATCCTGCCATTGCTCCGCGAGATTCGCGCCGAGATGAATCGTCGATTTGACGGCGTTGAGGCGAAGCTGGGCGCCCACGACGAGCGGTTCGATCGCCTCGAGAGTCGCCTCGAGAGCGTTCGGCAGGCGGCGATCGGCGAGTCCGTCCTGGGGCGCTACGCGGCCGCGGAAGTCGACGAACGGCTGGACGCCATCGAGAAGAGGCTTGCAGCGCTCGAGCATGAGGGCGGGGAGGCAGGCCGATGACGGTCCAAAGCCCGGCGCTGTTGGGCATCGACCATATCCAGATCGAGGTGCCGGAGGGCGGTGAGGCGGCGGCGCGCGGCTTCTACGTCGACCTGCTTGGCCTGGAGGAGATCCCGCGCCCGCGCATGGGTGCCGGACGGAGCTTCCTGTGGGTGCGGCTCGGCGATCAGCAGATCCACTTCCGCTGCGGCGCCGACTTCCGGCCGGCGGCGCGCGCCCATCCCGGCATTCTGGTCGACGACGTCGACGCGCTGGCGGAGCGGCTGACGGCGGCGGGGTACTCTGTCACCCGCGCCGATGCGGTCGGCGAAGGACGGGTCCATCTCAGGGACCCGTTCGGCAATCGGCTCGAATTCATCGAGGCCAAAGCGGCGGGCAAGGCGACATGAGCCGATGTCTGCTGCTGGCGTTCGCGGGCGGCCTGCTCTGCGCCTCGGAGGCCGGCGACTATGCCGAGGTCGAGACAAGCAATGACGGCGGCATCGCGAGCACGACCTGCACGCCCGAGAACGGCCGGACCGAGGAATGCCATGTCCCCTGCGCGTAGCGAGCAACCGATGACCCATCAACGAAACGCCGAGTCGGCCCTCAAGGCCGCTGCCGCGCAACGCGTCCTCGTCCTCGACGGAGCGATGGGGACGATGATCCAGTCGCTGCGGCTGTCCGAGGCGGATTTTCGCGGCGCGCGCTTCGCCGACTGGCCGCGGGATCTGCGCGGCAACAACGATCTCCTCAACCTCACCCAGCCCCAGTACATCAAGCAGTTCCATCTCGACTACCTGCATGCCGGCGCCGACATCGTCGAGACCAACACCTTTTCCTCGACGTCGATCGCGCAGGCCGACTACGGCATGCAGGAATTGGCCTATGAGCTGAACCGGGAGGGGGCGCGGCTCGCCCGCGAGGCCGCCGACGAGGTGAGTGCCGAGACGCCGGACCGGCCGCGTTTCGTTGCTGGTGCCATCGGGCCGACCAACCGCTCGGCGTCGATCTCGCCGGACGTCAACAATCCCGGCTTCCGCAATGTCAGCTTCGACGATCTGGTCGCCGCCTATGGCGAGGCGGCGCGCGGCCTGATCGACGGCGGCGCCGACCTGATCCTCTTCGAGACGGTGTTCGACACGCTGAACGCCAAGGCCGGGGTGGCGGCCGTCGACGAAGTGTTCAAGGAGAAGGGTGTCCGGCTGCCGCTGATGATCTCCGGCACCATCACCGACCTTTCCGGGCGGACACTCTCCGGCCAGACGCCGACCGCCTTCTGGTACTCGCTCCGCCACGCGCACCCGCTGACCATCGGCCTCAACTGCGCCCTCGGCGCCAAGGAGATGCGCGCCCACATGGACGAGATTTCGCGGGCCGCCGACACGCTCACCTGCGCCTACCCGAACGCCGGCCTGCCGAACGCGTTCGGCGAGTATGACGAGACGCCGGAAGCGATGGCGAGCCAGCTCGGCGAGTTCGCCCGCTCGGGCCTGGTCAACGTCGTCGGCGGCTGCTGCGGCACGACGCCGGACCATGTCCGGGCGATCGCCGAGGCGGTCAATGGCGTCAAACCGCGCGTCGTCCCGCATCCCGCGCCGAAGCTTCGCCTCTCCGGCCTCGAGCCGTTTGAGGTGGTGGCTTGAGCGCCAATGCCAGGCGGCCCAAAAGAGGAGCATACCGGGGCATGTAGGTGCATATGGGCGCAGTTGACTCTGTCCAGGATGCCGCCGTATGGCTTTTGCGTCGGCCTGCTATGGAGGACGCGATGATGAAGGTTGAAGTCAAGGACACGGTGCTCTGGTTCAAGGGGATCCATGGTGATGCCGAGTTTCTCGCGAGGCTCGAGTCCCTTCGCGCCGGAGAGATTGTTCAGCTTAGGGTGGACGGCGAGGCGGGCGAATGGAAGAAGATGCAGGATAATCGTACGACGGGCAGGCCTACTCCCGGCTTGGCCCCCATAGGCCCCTCGGCGCTCCGCTGGCGCCATCTCTATCGGGCCAACAAGGCATTCGGGGGGATTTTGGTGAACATCGAGGCGATCAACAGCGCCGAGGCCGGGACCGGTACGGTTGCGTCGAATTGGGAAGAGGCGGATGAGTTGGAGCGGCAGGCTGCATGGGAAGCGTTCAAGGCGCTGAGGAACGCCGGCTGGTCGTCGGAAGGAAGAAAGCTCACGCGCGATGAAATGCATGAGAGAGATGGTTCGTGATCACCGCCGACACGAACATCTTCGTCTACAACGTCGACGTTGACGATCCCGCCAAACATCATGCTTCGGCGGAGATTCTCGACGCTCTGGCGGCGCGGAGCGCTCCGATGGTGCTCCAGGTGGCCGGAGAGTTCTACTCCGCACTAACAAGGCAACTTCGGCGGCCGCCGTGGCAGTGCGCTCAGGCGGCTCGAAATCTCCTCGCGAGCTTCCGTGTCATAGCGGCCACCCAGCGCTCCACTGAACGTGCCCTGGCCGAGGCGGCGACCGGCCGCTTGTCGTTTTGGGATGCAAACTTGCTGTCAGCAGCTGAAGCCGGAGGATGCACGTACATCATCAGCGAGGACATGGCGGACGGGTTGAAGCTCGGTAACCTCGAAGTCGTCCATCCGTTTGGGGGAGGTGTCCTGTCGGATCGCGCTCGTACTCTTCTTTACGGAGGGAGCTGACGCTTGACCAACACCGCTGCATCCGCCCAGTCGCCAACCGCCATCTTCGTCAATATCGGCGAGCGGACCAACGTCACCGGCTCGGCCAAGTTCCGCAAGCTGATCACCGCCGGCGACTACGACGCCGCGCTCGACGTCGCCCGCGAGCAGGTGGCGAACGGCGCCCAGGTGCTCGACGTCAACATGGACGAGGGCCTCCTCGATTCGGAAGCCGCGATGGTCACCTTCCTCAATCTGATGGCGGCCGAACCGGACATCGCCCGGGTGCCGGTGATGATCGACTCGTCGAAATGGTCGGTGATCGAGGCGGGGCTCAAATGCGTGCAGGGCAAATCGATCGTCAATTCGATCTCGATGAAGGAGGGCGAGGCGTCATTCCGCGAGCACGCCGAGAAGGTGCGCCGCTACGGCGCCGCCGTGGTGGTGATGGCCTTCGACGAGCAAGGCCAGGCCGACACCTTCAAGCGAAAGACCGAGATCTGCGCGCGCGCCTACCGCATCCTGACAGAAGAGGTCGGGATGGATGCGGAGGACATCATCTTCGACCCCAACATCTTCGCCGTCGCCACCGGCATCGAGGAGCACAACAATTACGGTGTCGACTTCATCGAGGCGACGCGGTGGATCCGGGTGAACCTGCCCGGCGCCCATGTGTCGGGGGGCGTCTCCAACCTCTCCTTCGCCTTCCGCGGCAACGAGGCGGTGCGCGCGGCGATGCATTCGGTGTTCCTCTATCATGCGATTCGCGCCGGCATGGACATGGGCATCGTCAACGCCGGGGCGCTGCCGGTCTATGACGAGATCGACCCGGAGCTCCGCGAACTCGCCGAGGACGTGGTGCTCAACCGGCGCGCGGACGCGACCGACCGCCTGCTCGAAGCGGCCGAGCGCTACAAGGGCGGCGGCGTTGCCAGGAAGGAGGCCGACCTCGCCTGGCGCGAATGGCCGGTCGACAAGCGACTGGAGCATGCGCTGGTCAAGGGCATCACCGATTTCATCGAAGCCGATACCGAGGAGGCGCGCCGTGCCGCCAACGCTCCGCTCGACGTCATCGAAGGGCCGCTGATGGCCGGCATGAACGTGGTCGGCGATCTGTTCGGCGCCGGCAAGATGTTCCTGCCGCAGGTGGTGAAATCGGCCCGGGTGATGAAGCAGTCGGTCGCCTATCTGATGCCCCACATGGAGAAGGAGAAGCGCGAGCACGGCGCCGGGGAGCCCAACCTCGCCGGGCGCATCCTGCTCGCCACGGTGAAGGGCGACGTCCACGACATCGGCAAGAACATCGTCGGCGTCGTGCTCCAGTGCAACAATTACGAGGTGATCGACCTCGGCGTCATGGTACCGGCGAACCGCATCCTCGAAACCGCGCGCGAGAGACGCGTCGATATCATTGGCCTGTCCGGCCTGATCACGCCGTCGCTCGACGAGATGTGCCACGTGGCGGCGGAGATGGAGCGGGAGGGCTTCGACGTGCCGCTGCTGATCGGCGGCGCGACCACCAGCCGCGTCCATACGGCGGTGAAGATCAGCCCGAATTACCATCGCGGCCAGACCGTCCACGTGCTCGATGCAAGCCGTGCCGTCGGGGTGGCCAGCAACCTGCTCGGCGCCCGTCGGGCGGACTACATGAACGGCATTCGCGAGGAATACCGCAAGGTCGCCGACGGCCACGCCCGCGGGCTCGCCGACAAGCGGCGGGTGCCGCTCGCCAAGGCGCGCGACGACCGGTTTCGGATCGACTGGCCGGCCTATGCGCCGCCGCGGCCGCGCGCCCTCGGCACCCGCGCCTTCGCCGATTATCCGATCGCCGAACTGGTGCCCTATATCGACTGGACGCCGTTCTTCGCCGCCTGGGAGATCAAGGGCACCTATCCGCTCCTCCTCGACGATCCCAAGGTCGGCGAGGCGGCGCGGTCGCTGTTCGCCGACGCCAAGGCGATGCTCGACAAGCTGGTGGCGGAGAACTGGCTCACCGCCCGCGGCGTCGTCGGCTTCTGGCCGGCCAACGCGAAAGGCGACGACATCGTCGTCTACGCCGACGAGGAACGGACAAGGGAGCGGGCGCGGCTCCACACGCTCCGCCAGCAGATCGCCCGCTCGAACGACAGACGCAAGCATGTGGCGCTCGCCGACTTCGTCGCGCCGGTCGAGAGCGGCCTCGCCGATTTCATCGGCGGGTTTGCCGTCACCGCCGGGATCGGCGAGGAAGCGATCGCCGACCGTTTCGCGCGGGCGAATGACGACTATTCCAAGATCATGAGCCAGGCGCTTGCCGACCGACTCGCCGAAGCCTTCGCCGAGCGGCTGCACGAACGGGTACGGAAGGAACTTTGGGGCTACGTGCCGGACGAAGCCTTCTCCAAGCGGGAGCTGATCGCCGAGGCTTATCGCGGCATCCGTCCGGCGCCGGGTTATCCGGCCCAGCCCGACCACACCGAGAAGAAGACGCTGTTCGATCTCCTCGACGCCGAGGCGGCGACCGGAATCAAGCTCACCGAAAGCTTCGCCATGTGGCCGGCGTCGTCGGTGTCGGGCCTCTATTTCTCCCATCCCGACAGCCACTATTTCGGCGTCGGGCGGATCGAGCAGGACCAGGTCGAGGACTACGCCGTCCGCAAGGGCTGGTCGATGCTGGAGGCGGAACGGTGGCTCGCGCCGATCCTCAACTACGAGCCAGGACGGCGGGACGCGGCGGAGTAATCGAGGTGGCAGTACAGCGTCGCTACCGCGCGGCTAGCGGCTATTTGCGGTCGCGCTCGTTCAGCACTTCCCGCATGGTGTCGCCGACGATGCGGGGCAGGTCCTTGATCAGCCCGTCGACCTTGAATTCGAGTGCGCCAACCCTGCGGTCGAGGCCGTCTGCCTTGCGATCGAGGCCGTCGACCTTCCGATCCAGCCCGTCGACCTTCTCTTCGACCCGCGCCATGCGGGTCTTCAGGACGGCGAGGTCGTCGCTGTTGCGGCGGGTCTGTTCGAGGATGTGGCGTGTGACGACCTTCTCGCCGCGAACCTCGTCGACGAGCTCGTCGAATTCTTCTCTGGTCACCGGGTCGGCCATGCTGCAATCCGTGTTCGAATGCAGGCTACCACAAGCCGCCGGACATACCAGACATTCCTGCGAGGACCGCAACCTGCGGGCGAGCGTAGCCGTGAGCGGGCGGATGTGGCGACATATTGCCATGGTCCGCCGTCATTGGTCGGTTTTGATTCGTCGCAGGATGCCCATGAAGAGACCCTTGACTTACGCGCTCGCTGCCATCGGCTTGGCAGTCACCGGGCTCGCACCGCTCGCCAACGCCAACGTCATCGACGGGACGGACGACCGGGATTCGCTCCTGACCCTCGGGCCGGCGCTCGGCCTGTCGGCCGACGAGATCGCCCGCATCCGCAAGGTATCGGGCTATGTCGGCTGCTTCGAGCCGACGCCGTCGATCGGATCCGGAGCGCTGTTCCTTACCAACCGGCAGATCCTCACTGCCGGCCACATCTTCTTCGATCCGACAACGGGAGAGCGGCGGTCGCACTGCTTCTTCAAGAACCAGGACGGAGAGCCGGTGAAGATCGATCTCGCGCCGGAAGCAGCCCGGTTCGGCGCGACGCCGCCGAAGCCCGGCTCCAACTACGACTTCGCCGTCGTGCCGCTCGCCGAGCCGGTCGACGGTGCCGAACCGTTTCCGGTCGCCGCCGATGTTCCGGTCAAGGCCGGCGATCGGCTGATCGTGGTGACCGCCCATCCGGCCGGCATGGAAAAAGAGGTCGCCAACGAGATCCCGGTCGTGCAGGGCTGCACGGTGCGGCGGGTGCCGATCTCGTCGGGCATCACGTCGTTCTATCGCTCGGACTGCGATGCCAGCGGCGCGTCATCCGGCGGCATGAACCTGGCGCGGGTCGGGGGGCAGCTCGTGTTCCGCGGCGTGACGATCACCACCGGGCTGTGGCGCGACCCGAAGCTGCACGGGGCGCCCTATGACGAAAAGCGGGGGAGCGTGACGACGGCGCTCGGCACCGATGCAGCCATCCTCGAAGCCGGGCGGCGGCTCATGGTCGACAGCCGCTTCTGGTCGGCAGCGCCGGCGGCGGAGTGATTCGCTGAGGTCTCAGCGATCGGGTGTTCGCACGGAGGTGTCCAGACACAACAAAGCCGGGCATCGCGCTCCAGCGCGCCCGGCTACGAGCAACAACTCAGGTCCCAAGAAACTCGCCGGCGTCAAAGAGCGCCGAAAACAACTGCAGCAACAAACAGGAACGCGGCACACACTATAGCCATATGGAGCGGACGGGCTAGGCTCATCGGAGTGCTCCAAGTTCCCTTTAGATTACGAGAGTGTAACGCAGGTTTGAACGTCGGCAAGCGAATCTTGTGCTGCGCTGCGAAGTGATCTCGCCGATCGCTTCAGGACGAACGGCCAAGCGGTTCAAAAGACACGCAGACGCTCTGTGGATATCTCCGCCGGATCCGGTCGGCTACCGCCCGCCGCCGAAGCGCACCGCCAGGCCCACGAGCAGGATTCTCCATGTGCGACAGCGACGATCAAAACTGTCTTCCCCCGCGAAGCCGACGCCGCCGCGGCAAGCCGGGCAAAACTTTCACCTCGCCCTGATGGCTGATAGCGTGCGCCCGGCCGGTCAGGGGCGGTAAGCAGGACGACATGGACCGATTCGAAACTGCCCGCGCGGCGGCTTACGCATTGCGCCCGGACCAGCCGGTCTACTGCTTCCGGCCGAAGGTTCTGAGGGCCGATGCGCTGGCCTTCAAGTCGGCCTTCCCCGGCAAGACCGCCTACGCCGTCAAGACCAATGGCGAGAGCATGGTGCTGGAGACGCTGGCCGAGGCCGGGATCGACTGCTTCGACGTGGCGTCGCCGGCGGAATTCGCCGCCGTGCGAGCCGTCGCGCCAAAGGCGGAGCTCCTCTACACCCACCCGGTCAAGGCACAGTCCGACATTCGTCTGGGGCTCGAGACCTTCGGCATCCGCGTCCTGGCGCTCGACCACGAGGACGAGGTGGCGAAGATCCTGAGGGCGGTCCATGGTCTCGATCTCGATCCCGAGGAGATCACGCTTCTGGTCAGGCTCGCCGCCCGCGGCCACGCCGCCTACGAACTGTCGAAGAAGTTCGGCGCGGCGCCGGGACACGCGGTGGAACTGGTCGAGCGCATAGCCCGGATCGGCTTTCGCGTCGGCCTCTGCTTCCACGTCGGCAGCCAGGTGGAGGACACCGACACCTACGAACGGGCACTGGCGTCGGCCGCCTGGGTCAGGTCGCGCGCCGGCGTGCCGATCACCCTCCTCGACATCGGCGGCGGCTTTCCGGCCCCCTACGGCCACGATCCGCGCTACAAGGCGCCGGCTCAGCCGGACACCGGCGCGCTGATCGCCGAAGTCGTCGAGGAAGCGCGGGAGTGGGGATTCGACGACGTGCCGTTGGTCGCCGAGCCCGGGCGGGTGATCGTCGCGCGGAGCTTCTCGCTGATCGTTCGCGTCCTCTTGAAAAAGGGCCGGCGCATCTACATCAATGACGGCATCTGGGCGTCGCTGTCGGATTCCTGGACCGGCAAGATCACCCTGCCGGCGCGGCTCCTGCCCGATCCGGCCCGGCGCAAGCGCAGCGGCAATCCGCATAGCATCATGCCGTTCAAGGTGTGCGGGGCGACGTGCGATTCCGTCGACATCCTGTCGCGGCCGTTCTTCCTGCCGGAAACCGTCGACACCGGCGACTGGATCGAGATCGGCCATATCGGCGCCTACTCGCTGGCGCTGAGGACGCGCTTCAACGGCTTCTACCCCGACACGTTCGTCGAGGTGACGACGCCGTTCGAAGCGGCGGGGCCGGCGGAGAGCTTCGCCTCGGTCGAGACGATGGCGGACTAGAGGGACGATGGCGCACGCCGATCTTCGCACGCAGAGCACCGGGGCGATCGCGGCCTTCAGCGTCGCCGTCGGCGTCGGCGTGCTGGCGCTGAAATTCGTCGCCTATTTCCTCACCGGCAGCGTGGCGCTCTATTCCGACGCCTTGGAAAGCATCGTCAATGTCGCGGCTTCCGCCGGAGCGTTGGTGGCGATCCGCTACGGTGCGCGGCCGGCCGACGCCAACCACCCCTACGGCCATCACAAGGCGGAATATTTCTCGGTGGTGCTCGAGGGCGTCCTGATCATCATCGCCGCCCTGTCGATCCTGCGGGAAGCCTATTTCGCTTTTCTGACGCCCCACATGTTCCATGCCCCGCTCGAAGGCCTGCTCGTCAACGGCTTCGCCTCGCTGATCAATGCCGGCTGGTGCTGGTTCCTGATCAGCGAAGGGCGGAAGCGGCGGTCGCCGGCGCTGGTCGGCGACGGACGGCACCTCCTCACCGACGTGATCACCTCGGCCGGCGTGCTCGCCGGCCTGGTGCTGGCGGTGGTGACCGGAATCCCGCGCCTCGACCCGCTGCTCGGCACTCTGGTGGCGCTCAACATCCTGTGGTCGGGCTGGCGGCTGATCCGCGAGTCGCTCGGCGGGCTGATGGACGAGGCGGTGGCGAGCGAGACGCTGGAGGAGATTCGCAGGATCATCTCGGCCAATGCCGCGGGCGCCATCGAGGCCCATGACGTCCGTACCCGCAACGCCGGACCGGTAACGTTCATCGACTTCCACCTCGTCGTGCCCGGCTCGATGTCGGTCACCGAGGCGCACGCCATCTGCGACAGCATCGAGGCGGCGCTGAAAGCCGAGGTCTCCGACGCGAGGATCACCATCCACGTCGAGCCGGAGGAGAAGGCCAAGCATCAGGGCGTCGTGGTGCTATAGGCGGCGACGCCCGAGCGGACTTGGCGCGCAAACGCTTGTTCCGGCTGACATATCAAGGGCGTCGTGCGATCGGTTTGACTCTTTCTTAATCCTATCGGCGCCAATCTGGCGCCATGCTCCGTCGTGTTGCGTATCTGACGGTGGCCGCCGGTCTTTGTCTCCTGGTAGGCGGGTGTGCCCTGAATTTCCTCGGCTTCGACCGCCGCGACGCGTGGCGCGAGCAGGCCGAGCGCGCCTGCATGGCGCAGAGGCCGCAGTCCTATTTCATCCGCCAGGCGAGCGCCATCAACGACAAGGGCGTCTGCGGCCTCGAATATCCGCTCAAGGTGTCGGCGCTGGAAGACGGCACCATCGGGGTCGGGCCGGACGCGACGCTCGACTGCTCGATGACCACGACGCTCGCAACATGGATGCGCTATTCGGTCCAGCCGGCCTCCTTCGCCTATTTCGGCATGCCGATCGTCGAGATCAGCCAGATATCGAGCTACAGCTGCCGTACACGCAACAACGTGCGCGGCGCCGAAATCTCGGAGCACGCCTTCGGCAATGCCATCGACATCGCCAGCTTCAAGCTCGCCAACGGCCGGGTCATCAGCGTGAAGTCCGGTTGGCGGGGGCAGTCCGACGAGCGACAGTTCCTGCAGGAGGTCTTTTCGAGCGCCTGCCGGACGTTCAAGACCGTGCTCGGACCCGGCGCCCCCTATCACAGCGACCATATCCACGTCGACCTTGCCCGCCACGGCAAGTCGGGAGACATGGCCTATTGCGATCCCAAGCCGCCGGTCGTCCCGCCGGCGCGGCCGCCCTATGACGGGTCGAAATACGCGGCGATCCCCGGTCAGCCCCGCTACGAGCTGATGACCGCCTATACCGGATCGATCAAGCCGTCCGCTCCGCCGCCGCCGATGACGCCGATACCGCCGGGTCTGCCGCCGCCGGTGGCAGCCACCGGAAATTGAGGCTCAGTCGAGCGGCACCGTAACCTTGGCCATCGCCTTGGCCGTCCACATGTCGCCGGTCGAGAGCGAGGCGGCGCGGAAATTCTTGCTCGCGGCGTTGACGCCCGGGCCCGAGCGCGGATTGACGACCTGCGGGACGGCCGACCACCAGGTCACCGAGCCGTTGAGGCTCAACAGCATCGCGCTGTTGGGGAACGGCATGGTGACTCCCGAGCCGAGCTCGACCCGGCCGCTGAAGCCGTCGTTATTGTCATGGCCGTTGAGCTTGAACACCGAACTGCCGCCGACAAGCACCTTCTGGGCCGCGTCGAGATGCGAGTCGAGATAGAGCGCCGCGGCGCGCGCGATCAATTCGTAGGTCGCTCCGCCGCCAAGCGGGCCGACCTTGCGCACGCCGATTTCGGGGCCGACGAAATAGGCCGAGACGTTTTCCTTGGTGAGGAATTCGAACGTTTCCAGGGAACTCGACGTGGTGACCGAATAGCTTTGAGCCTGATAGGCGAAGCGCGGGCCGAACAAGACGGACATGCCCCGGTCGCCCATCGGATGCTCGAGCGTCCAGGCAACATCGACCGAGCTAAGATTCGCGTCGCCCTTGGATTTGATACTCGCCGGGTTGCCAAAATAGAGGCCGTCGAAGGTCGGCCCGCCATTGACGGGAAGCATGTCGAGAAACTCGCCCGAGGCGAGGTTGGTGTGGGCGGAGACGGTGTCCATGATCCAGAACGCGTCGATGTCGATGTTCATCTTCGCGTCGCCAAACCAGCCACGGGTGGCGAAATCAGGCAGGCCGAGGTGGAGCGAAACGCCCGGACCGGCGCCTTCGATCGCCTGGCTGTGATCGTACTGGCGGATGAAGTCGTATCCGAGGTCGTCGACGGCGAAGCCGAAGCCGTTGACCGACGGCAGTCGGGCATAGACCACGCCGACGTCGAGACCGAGGTCCGACGGCGACGGCGGGACGGTGAAGCCGTCCGCGGCCAGTGCCGACGGGGTTATCGCCAGACCTGAAAGCGTCAAGCCCGCCGCAAGGACCGTGAGATGTCGCCGCATGCCGCCCTCCCGCGCCTCAAGGAGTTGCCAGACTCTACTCCTTCCTGAACGGTGGAGTTGGCTGGTCCCGGTCGCGCGGGCAATTTTGACGCGTGTGTTGCAACCCGGTCACAGGTCTTGCGCGGGCTCTCCGCGCGTGACCGAAACCCGGAATTTACCGGCGGCCGGCAAACTTGAAGTCGCGATTTGATTCGGGCGGCGAGGCGCGGCAATGAACGGCGAATGGGTCAAGCACAATTGGATGTATGCCGGGGTTGTCGCCGGGTTTTTTCTGTTCGCGATGGTGCCGCTCTTTGCCGCCGCCTGGAGCCTGCCTCTCCTTCTCGTCTTCCTCCAGCTCCCCCTCTACATGATGCACCAGCTCGAGGAGCATGCCGGCGACCGGTTCCGCATCTACGTCAACACGCGGGTGGCGCAGGTGGCCGACGCGCTCACCACCGACGCGGTGGCGGTGATCAACCTGCCGCTGGTGTGGGGGGTCGATCTCGTCGTGCTCTACCTCGCGCGCTTTGCCGCGCTCGGCTTCGGACTGATCGCCGTCTATCTGACGGTGGTCAACGCGCTCCTCCACGTCGTGATGGCCATCCGTTTCCGCGGCTACAATCCCGGCCTGGCGACGGCGGTGGTGCTGTTCCTGCCGTTCGGCATCTGGGGCCTTGTGGTGCTGTCGCAGAGCCCCGGCGTCGGTCTCGGCGACCACATCCTCGGCCTTGGGCTGGCGGTGCTCGTCCACGTGGCGATCGCCGTCCACGTCTTCCGGCGGACGAAGATGCTCAGGGTCGGATGAACCCCGATCACGGCCGGCCGAAGCCGCCGCCGGTCGGCGTGGTGACGATGACCGAATCGCCCGGCTTGACGCGGGTCTGGTCGCAGCCCTCCAGCGTCTCGATCGTGGCGTCGTCGCGGCGGATGCGCGTGGCGCCGAGCTCGCCCGGCTCGCCGCCCTCCAGCCCGTGGGGGTGCACCTTGCGGTGCGACGACAGGATGGCGCACTCCATCTCCTCGAGGAAGCGGATGGTGCGCTCGGTGCCGGCGCCGGCCGACCATTTGCCGCGGCCGCCGGACCCCTGGCGGATATGGAAATCCTCCAGCACGACGGGAAAGCGGAACTCGAGCACCTCGGGATCGGTCAGCCGCGAATTGGTCATGTGGGTGTGCACCGCGTCGGCGCCGTCGAAGCCGGGCCCGGCCGGCGCGCCGGAGCAGATCGTCTCGTAGTATTGGACGCGGTCGTTGCCGAAGGTGAGATTGTTCATGGTGCCCTGCGCCGCGGCCATTGCCTTCAGCGCCCCGAACAGACAGTTGGTCACCTGCTGGCTGGTCTCGACATTGCCGGCGACGACCGCCGCGGGGTAGCGCGGCGACAGCATCGAGCCTTCCGGGATGACGATGTGAAGCGGGCGCAAGCAGCCGGCGTTCATCGGGATCGGGTCGTCGACCATGACCCGGAAACAGTAGAGCACCGCGGCGCGGGTCACCGGCTCGGGTGCGTTGAAGTTGGTCTTCTGCTCGGGGCTGGTGCCGGCGAAGTCGACGGTCGCCTCCCGCTTGTCGCGGTCGACGGTGATTTGCACCTTGATCACCGCGCCCTGGTCGGTCTCCACCTGGAAGGCCGAATCGTGCAGGGCGTCGATGACGCGACGCACGCTCTCGGTGGCGTTGTCCTGGACATGGCCCATATAGGCGCGGACGACGTCGATACCGTAATGGGCGACCATGTGGCGGAGCTCGTGAAGGCCTCTTTCGTTGGCGGCGATCTGGGCTTTGAGGTCGGCGATGTTCTGGGCGACGTTGCGGGCCGGCCACGGGTGATCGGCGAGCAGCTTGATCAATGCCGCTTCGCGGAAGCAGCCGCGCTCGACGAGGCGGAAGTTGTCGATCAGCACACCCTCCTCGTCGACGCTGGTCGCCAGCGGCGTCATCGAGCCCGGCGCGGTGCCGCCGACATCGGCGTGGTGGCCACGCGAGGCGACCCAGAAGAGGATCTTGTCGTCGTGGGCGCCGCCGCCAACTGCCTCGGCGAAGACCGGCGTGCAAACGGTGATGTCGGGAAGATGCGTGCCGCCATTGTAGGGGGCGTTGAGGGCGAAGGCGTCGCCCGGCTGGATGTCGCCTTGGTTCAGCCGGATGATCGTCTCCACCGAACGATCCATCGAGCCGAGATGGACCGGCATGTGCGGGGCGTTGGCGACCAGCCGTCCGTCGCCGTCGAAGACGGCGCAGGAGAAATCGAGCCGCTCCTTGATGTTCACCGAATAGGCGGTGTTCTGCAGGGTCACCCCCATCTGCTCGGCGATCGACATGAACAGGTTGTTGAACACTTCGAGCATCACCGGATCGGCATCCGTGCCGACGGCCGATCGTCTCGGCAAGGGCGCGGCGCGGGTCATCACGATATGGTTCAGCGCGCTGACATCGGCCTGCCATCCGGGTTCGACGACGATGGTCTGGTGCGGCTCGACGATCAAAGCGGGGCCGGCGACGCGTGCTCCGGGGAAGAGGTCGGCGCGGAGGAAGACACCGGCGTCGTGCCAGGCGCGCTGGGAGTAGAAGCGCGTCCGCCCGGCCTCGGCCGGCAGCTTCGACGACAAGGGCAGCCTCGCCTCGTCAATATCGGCGCCGCCGCCGACCGCCTCCACCTCGAACGATTCGACGACGAGCTGCTTTCCTTCGAAGGCGAAGCCGAACTGCTTGCGGTGCGCCGCCTCGAACGCCGCGGCGATGTCGGCGGCGGCCATGAGGGATGCCGGGGATTCGGACTGACGTTGTTTCTCCATCACGGTGACCGGCAGCGCCGTGTCGGTGCCGTCATAGCGTATGTGGGCGCGGGCGAAGATCGTGATGTCGGCCGGCTCGACGCCTTGCCGGTGCAATTCGTCCGCCGCCTCCTCCTCGAGCTCCGCCTCGACCTCGTCGAGCGCGGCGTCCGGTCCGAGCGGTTTCATCACCGCCCGGTTCCGTGTTGCCCGGATATCGGCGAGGCCCATGCCGTAGGCCGAGAGCACGCCGGAGAGGGGGTGGATCAGCACCGTCTTGATGCCCAAGATGTCGGCGACCAGGCAGGCGTGCTGGCCGCCGGCGCCGCCAAAACAGTTCAAGGCGTATTCGGTGACGTCATGGCCGCGCTGGACGGAGATCTTCTTGATCGCGTTGGCCATGTTCTCGACGGCGATCTTCAAGAAGCCGTCGGCCACCTCCTCGGGCGCCTGCCCGGTGCCGATCTCCTCGGCAAGCGCCGCAAACCGTTCGGCGACGATCGCCGCGTCGAGCGGCTCGTCGCGACGCTCGCCGAAGATATGGGGGAAGTGCCGCGGCATCAGCTTGCCGACCATCACATTGGCGTCGGTGACGGCAAGCGGGCCGCCCCTTCGATAGCAGGCCGGCCCCGGCCGGGCGCCGGCCGATTGCGGACCGACCTGGTAGCGGCCCTGCTCGTATTTGAGGATCGAGCCGCCACCGGCCGCGACCGTGTTGATCCGCATCATCGGGGCGCGCATGCGCACTCCGGCGACCTCGGTCTCGAAGGTCCGCTCATATTGCCCGTCGAAATGGGAGACGTCGGTGGAGGTACCGCCCATGTCGAAAGCGATCACCTTGCGGAAACCGGCCAGACGCGCCGTCTCGACCGCGGCGACCACGCCGCCGGCCGGCCCGGAGAGGATGGCGTCCTTCCCCTGGAACAGACGCGCGTCGGTCAGCCCGCCGGAGGATTGCATGAACATCAGCCGCGGCGCGTGCTTCTCGCGCCCGGCGGGCTCTTTGGCGGCGGGACCTTGCGAATTGGTTGGGCTGGTCAGCTCCTGGGTGATCTTCAGGGTGTAGCGGCGCAGGAGCGGCGACAGGTAGGCGTCGACCACCGTGGTATCGCCGCGGCCGATCAACTTGATGAGGGGAGACACTTCGTGGCTGGCGGAGACCTGCGGGAAGCCCATCCGCCGCGCCAGCGCCGCGACCTGCCGTTCGTGCTCGGGCCATGCCCAGGCATGCATGAACACAACCGCCACCGATCGGATGCCGGCCTGCCAGGCAAGTTCCAACTGGCTGGCGACCTCGGCGAGGTCCGGGGTCTGTTCAATCGTGCCGTCGGCGCGAACCCGCTCGTCTATCTCACTGACGCGTTCGTAGAGGAGTTCCGGCTTGACGATCTTCCTGGCGAAGATGTCGGCGCGGGCCTGATAGCCGATCGCCAAGGCGTCGCGGAATCCGCGGGTAATCAGGAGCACCACCCGGTCGCCCTTGCGCTCGAGCAATGCGTTGGTCGCCGCCGTCGTCCCCATTTTGACGGTGGCGATCGAATCGGGCCTGATCCACTCGCCGGGAGGCAGGTCCATCAATCGGGCGATGCCGCTGATCGCCGCGCCGCGAAACTCGGCGCGATCTTCGGACAACAGCTTGGTCGTGCTGAGGCGGCCCTGAGGATCGCGGGCTATGATATCGGTAAAGGTGCCGCCCCGATCGATCCAGAAATCCCATTTTCCATGCGTCGGCAAATGCATAAAGTCACTTTCCCATTCCGGGACAATAAAGCAAACATTTGAAACATCCCCGAGCCGGGGAGCGGTTCAATCGGGCCTAGGTGTCTCGGCCTCCGAAGGCTAGACTTTGCCAGTGGCTGCAGGGCGGCCTGGAGAAGGAAATGAAATTCAGTTCAATCATCATTGCTGGTCTTGCCTGGCTTGGCGCCGGCGGCATCGCCTTCGCCGCGTGTCAGGGCAGCACGATTCTCTATCAGGACAGTTTCGACCGGTTGCAACCAACTTGGGGTACCGAGACGAACTCATTCAAGGTTGTTAACAGCCAGCTCGAGGTGCGCTCGCCGGCCGACACCTACTACTGGTCGGCGAATTCCGCCAACCTTTACGACGATATCGACATGTGCGTCACAATGACCACCATCACCGAGGTGGATCCGCTCGAATCGAAAGCCGGCCTGGTGTTCTGGTACACCGACGCCAACAATTTCTACGTCTTCGAGCTGGCGCCGAACGGCAAGGCCTCGGTCTGGCGGCGGCAGCGGGGGAAATGGCTTGCCCAGGTCGAGTGGGGCGATGCCGAGGGCGCCAATCAGGGGAACGGAGCGATCAACGAGCTGAGGGTGACCACCATCGGCAGCGAGGCGACGTTCTACGTCAACGGCAAGAAGTTCCAGCAGCTGACCGGCTCGCCGCCGGACAACGGGCAGCAGATCGGCATCTTCGCCGCATCGCCGCCGACCGGGGTCGCCGCCTTCGGCTTCGACAACCTCACCGTAACCAAGCCCTGACGGCGCCCGTCAGCCGGGCGCGGCCGATCGGGCGACGGCGGCGCGGCGGCCGAGCGCAACGACGACCGCTACTGCGACGGCGAGCCAAGCGTTTCGCGGGATTTGGGCATCGATCCATCTCGGGAGGCGGGCCCGGCACTTTATTCGCGCCGCAGAGCGCCGGCCAGCCGACGGCCTCAGGTTCCATTGTGGCAACGGATTTGCTTATGGTGCCCGGCATGAACGTGTGGAACCGGATGGGCGAGACCGCCGGAGGCGGCATCGGCGCGGTCGGAGCGTTGTTCGACTGGCTCGGCAACGTCTTCGCCGGCATCGGCGACCGGGAGACGCGGCGGCAGGTCGCCTTCTCGGTCGCCCTGATTGCGCTGTCGGCGAAGATGGCCAAGGCCGACGGCGTAGTGACCTCCGACGAGGTGGCCGCCTTCCGCCGGCTCTTCGCCATGCCGGCATCAGAGGAGCGGCACGTCGCCCGCCTCTTCGATCTCGCCAAACGCGACGTCGCCGGCTTCGAATCCTACGCGACAAGGATCGCCGCGCTGTTCGAGGACGACCGGCGGGCGCTCGAGGACGTGGTCGACGGCCTGTTCGCCATCGCCAAGGCCGACGGCGCGATCCACGAGGCGGAGCTGGTCTACCTCGAACGCGTCGCCGCGATCTTCGGCATCGCCGAAAAGGATTTCGACCGGATCGCGGCGCGTCATGTGGTTCCGGCCGGCGGCGATCCCTACCGGGTGCTCGGCGTCGATCCGGCTTTGCCGCTCGACGAGATCGCGATCCGCTACCGTGCCCTTGCCGCCGACAATCATCCCGACCGGCTGCTCGGCCGCGGCTTGCCGCCGGAGGCGGCGGCGCTCGCCCATGACCGGATGGCGGCGATCAATCTGGCGTGGCAGCAGATCAAGCTGCAGCGGGGCTGATCAGCCGAGGCCGTGCGACAGGGCGAAGCCGATGAGGAAGCCGAGAGCGGCGATAAGCCCGGCGGCGTTGTGGTCTTCGGCGAATGCCTCGGGGATCATGGCGTCGACGATGAAGACGAGACAGGCGCCACCGGCGACCCCCTGGACGATGGAGACGCCCTCGGGGCGGAGGTCACCGAGCAGCAGGAAGCCGGCAAGCGCGGCGAGTCCGGTTGCGGCCGCGACCAGCGTCCAGACGCCGAAGATGTGTCCGGCGCCGTGGCCGGCCGCTTTCATGCGGGTCGAGGAGGCGATGCCCTCCGGCACGTTCGACAGGAACACCGCGATCACGGTGGCGATGCCGAGACCGGTGCCGGTATAGAAGTTCACGCCGATGATCACCGCTTCGGGGATGCCGTCGAGGACGGTGCCCAGCATGACGACCCCCTCGCCACCGCTGGCCGGCGCGCCGGCGAGGGTCGGGCGTTTGCGGTGGCGGGCGCCGGCGCGATCGAGATAGAACAGGCCGGCACCGAACAGGCCGGCACCGACCACGAAACCGATCGCGGCCGGAACGAAGCCGCTCTTGGCGAACGCTTCGTCGAGAAGCTCGAAGGCCGCCACGGAGAGCAGGATGCCGCTGGCGAAGGCCATCGCGGCGGCGATCAGACGGAGCGGCGGCCGGAGAAACCAGGCAACGAGGGCGCCGAGAAACGCAGCGCTTCCGGCGACGAAGCCCCAGGCCAAAGCGGACAGTGCCAACGAACTCTCCCTCGGCTCTTCCCGATGCGCCGCGTGTGGTGCGACGAGGCGCATTCCGCTATGCCGGACGCGAATCGGGACCGTCATGATGTCACCCGCCCTTCCGATCGAACAGCATCCGTCGCCGCATCACGGTCGGCGCGCGGCGGGAAAGCCGGTCGATATCCTGCTCCTCCACTACACCGGCATGCGCTCCGCCGAAGCGGCGCTCGCCTGGCTTTGCGATCCGGGCTCGCGCGTCTCCAGCCACTATCTCGTCTTCGAGGACGGGCGCGCCGTTCAACTCGTCGACGAGGGACAGCGCGCCTGGCATGCCGGCAAGTCGGCGTGGGCCGGCGAGACCGACATCAACTCGCGCTCGATCGGCATCGAGATCGCCAATCCGGGCCATCGGTTCGGCTATCGCGCGTTTCCCGATGCGCAGATCGCTGCGCTGATCGCGCTCTGCCGCGCCATCCTCTCGCGCCACCCCATCCCGCCGGGGCGGGTGCTTGCCCATTCCGACGTTGCGCCGACGCGCAAGGAGGACCCGGGCGAGCTGTTTCCATGGGAGCGGCTGCACGCCGCCGGGATCGGCCGTTGGGTGCCGCCGGCGCCGATCGTCGCCGGCCCGGTGGTCAAGCGCGGCGACCGCGGTGCCGCGGTCCGCACCCTCCACAAGAGATTCCGGGATTACGGCTACGAGCTTGGCGACGAATCGGATTTCGGCACCGCGACCGAGGCGGTGGTCACCGCCTTCCAGCGCCATTTCCGGCAGGAAAAGGTCGACGGGATCGCCGACGCCTCGACCGTTGCGACCCTCGACAGGCTGATCGCGGCATTGCCCGACAAGGCTTGACCGGTGTGGGGCGGGATGCCTATCTCTTCGCCGTCAGCTGGCTGGACGGCCGCTTCGGCAATGGCGGAAACGCCGCCGGGGAGGAAAGTCCGGGCTCCATGGAAGCACGGTGCCGGGTAACGCCCGGCGGGGGCGACCCCAGGGAAAGTGCCACAGAAAGCAAACCGCCTAACCGGCGCGAGCCGGGCGGGTAAGGGTGAAAGGGTGGGGTAAGAGCCCACCGCGGGACCGGCGACGGGACCGGCATGGTAAACCCCACCGGGAGCAAAACCGAATAGGGACGACGCGAGGTTCGCCTCAGGCCGGTTTCCGGGCCGGTCGTCCGGGTAGGTTGCGCGAGGCGTCCGGCAACGGGCGTCCCAGATGAATGGCCGTCGCGTGGCGGAAACGCCGCCGTACAGAACCCGGCTTACAGGCCAACTGGCGTGGATATGGCGCCGTCGTCCGAAAGGGCGGCGGCGCCGCCCGCCTGGGTGTCACAGGATGAAATCGTGGACGGAGAAGTCTCCCGCGGCATGCATGTGCACGAAGACCAGCTTGTCCGAGCCGGGAAGATCGACGATGACCTTGTCGCCCACTTCCGAGATCGCCGATTTCAACGCATCGGCGGACAGGTGATAGTCCTGCAGGTCGATCGTGTCCTTCCTCGCATCGAAGCCGAAGATGGTGTCCTTGCCGTCGCCGGGGGCGAAGATCATGAGGTCGTGGCCCTTGCCGGGATGGATCTCGTCGCTGCCGCGGCCGCCGTCGATCAGGTCGGCGCCGCGGCCGGTCCTGATGACGTCGCCGCCGGCCCCGGCGAAGACCAGATCGCTCCCGGAGCCTGACGTGAAGAGGTCCTTGCCGGCGCCGAGGTGGACCTCGCCGTCGATATGGCCCTTGTTCTTCACGATGTCGGACGTACCACCCAGGGCGATAGCAACCCCATCGTGGCCGGCGTCGATCTCACCCTTGTTGACGATCTTCGAGCCAACAGCCACCAGGGTTTTTGCGATATTCGTCGATTTTCCAATAATGCCGCCGGTGATCGTGCCGTTGTTTGTCAGATCCAAATAGCCAACCGTATCGATAGCCGCGCCGTAATTGTTGAAATTTCCGACGATTTCTCCGTCGTTTATAAGCGTAAGGTAGTTATTTGCCACGGTGATATGGATGCCCCACACGTAGCCGCCGATATAGCCCCCAGCCTTGTTGGTGATGTTGAGTGAATATCCAACATTGTATTCAATTCCAGCTTCAGTTCCGTGGGTTTGCGTGCTACCAGTGTCGGCGTATATTCTTCCGCTATTGATGATTACGTCGTTATAGGTGGACTCATCGGCCGGAAACCAGATACCTTTGCCGGAAGCCTCGATGGTGCCGGCGTTTACCAACTTTATCCCATATCCGATCATCGACACCCCGACGCCGCTATCCGAATAGTCGTTCGGTATCGAGACGATCTGTGCCGTTGGGCCGATCTGAATATTCACGGGAAAGTTGTATTGGCTGTTCCCCGAAACGGCCGTGTCGTTGATGGCGTAGATGTCGCCGTTGATGACGGCGGTGTATTGACCGGTGAGCGTCAACGCGGTGCCGAGCTGGTTCGACGAAATCGATCCGGTCTCACCGACGATGATCGCGTCGCCGTCGACGGTCACCGGCGTGGTGACGGCGGTCGTGATGATTTGCGAGGCCATTCCTATCGTCCCTTTGCTGAAATCAGGCTTGCTCCAGTCTTCGCGGTCGACCGAGGCTGCTCAGGCTGCGAACCTTAACGGCCACATGTGACGATCTCCGGCCGGCGCTCTCAGAATTGTCGGCGGGGTTCGTCCTTTTGCAGGGGCCGAAGATGGAGCCGGTTTCGCCGACGATGATTTCGTCGCTATGGACAGGACCGGAGTGGCGATGCCCGCCGTTGTGGTCTGGGGCATGGAGAGCGACTCCTCACGTCCGCGGCCCGAATACCGCCGCGGTCTCAACAAAGTCTTTCGTCGCCCTTAGGACCGCCACCCGTGCAGTGAAATCCTTCGGGGTGCCGCGCGTCCTCCGTCCAAACGCTACTATGCAATCGGCGACCGTCCGAGACAAACCGGTCATCGGGGCTAACATGCGGTGAATGCGAAGCGTGGGCTCGTGCGACCGGTCAATCCGCCGCGCGGCGATGCCGCCGGCGGCCGAGCGTCAGTGCATTCCGCAGCGGGTCGACATTCCGGCGAGCGTGCCGGCGTGGAAGACGACAAGGATGGCCGCCACGATCATGATATCTCGTCCGCCGGGGGCCTTCCGCCACCGCGGAGGGGATCGCCTAATCGTCCTTGCCGAGCTTGGCCTGCATGGCGAGGATCGCCACCTTCAGACCCGGAAGCTTCTCTGTCGCAATCCGATAGATGACCTGATCGACCACGTCGTCATAGTCGTGGCGAAGCACGTTGCCGATTCCCCGGATCTCCTTCCACGGGACGTCCGGCGCACTTGCGCACAGCTCCTCCGGAAGTCGACGACTTGCCTCCGAGACGATTGCGATACTGCGCTCAATGGCGCGCTTCAGGACCCAGTTCCTCGAGTATTCGGCGAATGTCTTGCGGGCGAGGTGGGTGTCGATGCCCTCCATTTCGTCGAGCATGTCTTGGAGAATGCGGCGCACGCGGTCCGGGCGCATCGTTCAGAACACGCGTAGCGCTTCGCGCTCGACGCTTTCCCTGACCTCGGGTTTGAGGCTGTCGCGGCTGGACACGTGCACGGGAACGCCGAGCTGCGCTTCCAGGTCGAGCTTGATGTCGATCAGTCGGAGAATTTCGAATCGCGATGGGTCGTAGTCCAAAAGAATGTCGACATCGCTCTCCGATCCCGCCTCGTTCCGTGCGGCGGAGCCGAACAGATAGAGGGCGGTGACGCCCTCTGCCCGGATCTCCTCTTCGCGCCCCTTGAGCTTTTCGACGACCCACTCGCGCGTCAGCATGGGACGCACCAACACGCTCAGCTCAATGGAAGGATCGAGACTGCCCAGCATCGCCATCAGGCGGTCGACGGTGAAGCGGTCGAGCCGCTTCTGGCGAATGCGGGAGTAGTCGGCCGCGGCGAAGCCGGTGTCTCTCTCGGCCGCCCTGACGGAGAGCCCGCGTTGTTCCAGGGCGGCCGCAATCCGACCGGCGAGCATCGCCTTGAGGGCCTCGGTCGCGACGCTCGGCGCTCCAAGGTCACTGACATTGCCGGCGTTGCGCGCGATTTCGAGTTGGTCGTCCAATTCAGAGCCTCTCGCGGTAGCTATGATTGTGTTGTCATTTATGACGACAGAGCTATCGGTGCAAGGCCGGTTAATAGTCAGCTTCCGTTCTCACACCAAATATTAAGCCTAACGGGGCATGACTACAGAACCGCACCGCCGTTCCGGCGGTTTCTGTCGCGTCCATTGACGGCCCTCGAAATCCCATGGTATCCCATGTAATCCCAAGCGAGGGCTGGCGCGCCGTCATCGGGCCGGGACACCAAACTTCCGGCGAACGGCACGGCAAGTCTCCTTGGCGGCGGCTGACCCATAGCCGCCGGCAGCCTTCGGATGGGATCGCAGGCGGCTCGGGGCCGCACGGCGGGGCAGGCGGGGGCGATGGACGAATTCGTTTCAACCTTCACCAACCGGCTCGACGCGAAGGGCCGGGTGTCGATTCCGGCCCCCTTCCGCTCGGTGCTGACGGTGGACGGCTTCGACGGCATCTATTGCTGCCCGACGCTCGACCGGCAGGCGGTCGATGCCGGAGGCAACCGCTTCCGCGACATCATCCGGGCGAGCCTCGCCAATTTCGAGCCGTTCTCCGAGGACCACGAATATCTGTCGACGACGCTGATCGGCGAGAGCGAGATCCTGAAATACGACCGGGAGGGGCGCGTCGTCCTCACCGAGACGATCAGAGAGCACGCCGGGATCGCCGACCGGGTCACCTTCGTCGGCCAGGGTTACAAGTTTCAGATCTGGGAGCCACAGCGTTTCGTCGCCTACCGGGAAGAGGCCAAGAACCGGTTGCGCGATCTGAGACGGATGCTCGGCTCCGGCCACCGCGCGACGGGCGTTCATCCGGAGGCAGGGAAATGACGGCGGGCCGCGGCACCAGCATTGACGGTGTCGTTGGCGGACCGGCTCGCCACATCGCCGTGCTGATCGATGAGGTGATGGCGTATCTGGCGCCCGGCGCCGGTGGCATTTTCATCGACGGCACCTTCGGCGCCGGCGGCTATACAAAGCGCATCCTCGACACCGGCGCCTCGGTGCTTGCCATCGATCGCGACCGGCAGGCGATCGCCGTGGGCCGGCCGCTCGAGGCGGCGGCCGGCGGCCGGCTGACCCTCGTCGAAGGCCGCTTCTCCGATCTCGACCGGCTGGCGGCCGAGCATGGTCACGAGACGGTGGACGGGGTGGTGCTCGACATCGGCGTCTCGTCGATGCAACTCGACGAGGCGTCCCGCGGCTTCTCCTTCCGCCTCGGCGGGCCGCTCGACATGCGCATGGGCGCCGAGGGGCCGACGGCCGGCGACGTGGTCAACCGGATGGAGCCGCGGCGACCTCGCCCGGGTGATCGCGGTGCTCGGCGAGGAACGGAAAGCGCGGGCGGTGGCGGCCGCCATCGCCAGGGCGCGGTCGGAGCGGGCGATCGCCGGGACGGTCGAGCTTGCCGACATCGTTGCCGGCGCGGTCGGCCGGCGCGGGGCCGGTGAAATCCATCCGGCGACGCGAACCTTTCAGGCGCTCCGCATCTTCGTCAATCGCGAGCTCGACGAGCTGGCCGAGGCGCTGGCGGCGTCCGAGCGGGTGCTCGCCGCGGGCGGCCGCCTGGTGGTCGTCGCCTTCCATTCGCTGGAGGACCGCATCGTCAAGCGCTTCATGACCGAGCGATCGGCGCGGGCGCCGGGCGGATCGCGCCATCTGCCGGAAGCGGCGCGACGGGAGCCGACCTTCGAATTGCTGACGCGGGGCGCGGTGGTTCCGGGCGCGGCGGAAGTCGACGCCAATCCGCGGGCGCGTTCGGCGCGGCTCCGCGCGGCGCGACGGACGGCGGCACCGCCGCGCGGTTTCGACAAGCGGGCGATCGGGGTTCCGGAGCTGCCGGCGTTTCCAACGGGGAGGGCGTAATGGGTCGAATCCTCAATGTTCTGCTACTCGGCGGGATGATCGCCGGGGCGGTGGCCACCTACGACCTCAAGCACCACGGCGAGGAAGTCGCCGATCGCGTTGCGCGTCTCGACGCCAATATCGGCAAGGAACGCGAGGCGATCGCGCTGTTGAACACGGAATGGAGCGTGCTCACCCAGCCGAGCCGCCTGCAAGACCTGGTCGCCAAGTACCAGGACCATTTCAAGCTCGAGCCGTTCGCGGTGTCGCAGGTGGCGACGCTCGACGAAATCCCCATGCGGCCGGTCGAGCCGCCGAAGCGGGAGACCGCGATGGCGTCGACCCCGCCGAACGCGGCGACGCGGTAGGAGCGACCGGCAGATGCGTCATATCAAATTCGCCAGGGTGCCGTCGGAGGTGGTGAGCGGGAGCAGCACCGACAGCCTTCTTCGTGATCGGTGGCAGCCGGCGCTTCGCTCGCGCCGCGACCCCATGCGCCTCCGCATCCAGTTCGCCATGGGGGTCTTCTCGCTCGCTTTCCTGGTGATCATCGGCCGCCTGGTCAGCTTCGGACTGATGGATCCGGTCGGCGGCACGAGCAATATCAATCCCAACGCGGCGATTGCCACCAGCCGGCCCGACCTGGTCGATCGCAACGGCGAAATCCTCGCCGCCGACATCAAGACGGCTTCGGTCTTTGGCGAGCCGCGCAACATCATCGATCCGGACGAGGCGACCGAGCTGATTACCGGGGTCTTGCCCGACCTCGACGCGGCAGCACTGCGCAAGCGGCTCTCCGGCGACGCCGGCTTCGCCTGGATCAAGCGCGAGATCACGCCGAAGCAGCGCGCCGAAATCCATGCCCTCGGTATCCCGGGGGTCGACTTCCTCACCGAGAACCGGCGCTTCTATCCGGCCGGCCGCACCGCCTCGCATATCCTCGGCCTGGTCAATATCGACAATCAGGGCATCGCCGGCATCGAGAAATATGTCGACGACCACTGGCTCGCCGATCTCCACGCGGCGGGCTTCGCCCGCGGCGAGCAGCTCGATCCGGTCAAGCTGTCGATCGACATCAACGTGCAGCACATCGTCCATGACGAACTCGCCCAGGCGATGGATCGCTATCACGCGATCGGCGCCGCCGGCATCGTGCTCAACGCTCACACCGGCGAGGTGCTGGCGATGGCCTCGCTGCCCGACTACGACCCCAACGACCCGGTCGATGCGCAGAAGCCGGACCGGCTCAACCGGGTCACCGCCGGCGTCTACGAGCTCGGCTCGATCTTCAAGAGCTTCACCCTCGCCATGGCGCTGGATTCCGGCACAGTGACGATGAAAGACACGGTTGACGCGACGAACCCCATCCATTTCGGCCACTTCACCATCAGCGATTTCCACGGTAAGCACCGGGTGCTCACCATCCCCGAGGTGTTCATCTATTCGTCCAACATCGGTGCGGCGCGCATCGCGCTGAAGGCCGGCAGCGACGTGCAGCAGGCCTACTTCCGGCGCTTCGGCTTCTTCGACAAGCCGCAAACCGACCTTCCCGAGGTGGGGGCGCCGATCATCCCGCAGAAATGGTCGGACCTCACCACGATGACCGCCGCCTTCGGCCATGGCCTGGCGGTCTCGCCGCTGCAGGTTGCCATCGCCGACGCCGCGCTGGTCAACGGCGGCAAGCTGATCCCGGCGACCTTCCTGCCGCGCACCCAAGAAGAGGCCGACAAGCTCGCCGTCCAGGTGGTGAAGCCCGAGACCAGCAACGAGCTTCGCGCCCTCTTCTCGCTCAACGTCGAAAAGGGTTCCGGCAGGCGTGCGGCGGTTCCCGGCTATAACGTCGGCGGCAAGACCGGCACCGCCGAGAAGGTGGAGAACGGCAAATATTCGTCGAACAAACGGCTGAACTCCTTCCTGGCCGCCTTTCCCATGGACGATCCACAATATGTCGTCCTCGTCGTGCTTGACGAACCGAAGCCGGAGAAAGAAGGTGCCGGCGCCACCGCGGCCATGAACGCGGCGCCCGCCGTCGCAGCCATCATCCGACGTTCGGCGGCGCTGCTTGGGGTCAAGCCGCGGACCATCGATCAGAACGGCGTCGTTCTGGTGTCGAACTGACGGAGCCGTCCGTGAAATCGCACAACCGAAGTCAGCGGGGGATATGCTTCTCCGGGATCTTGTCGCCCTTGACATGACGCTCGCCCCGGAAGCCGGTGCGATCGATATCAAAGGGATTTCGGCCGACAGCCGTGCCGTCGGGCGCGGCTTTCTGTTTGCCGCGCTGCCGGGCACCACGACCGACGGCGCCCGCTATGTCGACCAGGCGATCGAAGCCGGCGCGGTGGCGATCCTCGCCGGGAAGGGGGTCGACATCGCGTCGGGGCCGGACGTTCCGGTGGTGCGGGCCGACGATCCGCGGCGCGCGCTGGCGCTGATCGCGGCGCGCTTCCATCCCCGTCAGCCGGAGAAGCTGGTCGCGGTGACCGGTACCAGCGGCAAGACGTCGGTGGTTGCCTTCGCCCGCGAGATCTTCGCCGCGGCGGGCCATGAGGCGGCAAGTCTAGGCACGGTCGGCATCGTCAGCCGCCGATGGAGCGCCTACGGCCGGCTCACCACGCCCGACCCGATCGCGCTGCATGGAGCGCTCGACCGGCTGGCGGGCGAGGGTGTCACCCACGCGGCGCTCGAAGCGTCGAGTCACGGCCTCGACCAGCGCCGCCTCGACGGGATCAGGATCGTCGCGGCGGCCTTCACCAATCTCGGTCGCGATCACATGGACTACCATTTGACGGTCGCCGACTACCTTGCCGCCAAGCTCCGCCTGTTCAGCGTGATCCTGCCGCCCGAGGGTACCGCGGTCGTCGATATGGACGGCGCGTATGCGGAGGAGGCGCTCAATGCCGGCCGGCGCCGCGGCGCCGACGTGATCCGGGTCGGCCGCAACGGCAACGAGATCAGGATCACCGGCATCGAGGCGGCGGGCTTCCGCCAGCGGCTCCGCTTCGAGGGCTTCGGCAAGCCCTACGACGTGCTGTTGCCGCTCGCCGGCGCCTTCCAGGCATCGAATGCGCTGGTCGCGGCCGGCCTCGCCATCGGGGCCGGCGTCGATCCTCAGACGGCCTTTGCCGGGCTGGCGCGGCTGGAGGGCGCACCCGGCCGGCTGGAGCTCGTCGGGCGCAAGGCGAACGGCGCGCTGGTCTTCGTCGACTACGCCCACAAGCCCGACGCCATCGCCACCATGCTCGCCGCGCTCCGCCCGATGACGGCCGGCCGGCTGGTGATCGTCTTCGGCGCCGGCGGCGACCGCGATCCGGGCAAGCGCAAGCTGATGGGCGAAGCCGCAACGGCCAACGCCGACGTGGTGTTCGTCACCGACGACAATCCGCGCAGCGAGGACCCGGCGGCGATCCGCGCCGCCATCCTCGTAGGCGCACCGGCGGCGATCGAGGTCGGCGACCGGCGCGAGGCGATCCGCCGGGCGATGGCGATGCTCGGCCCCGGCGACGTTCTCTGCGTCGCCGGCAAGGGCCACGAGACCGGCCAGATCGTCGGGCAGGAAGAACTGCCGTTCTCCGATCATCAGGTGATCCGTTCGGTGCTTGCCGCCGAGGAAGCCGCATGAACGAACCGCTGTGGACCTTCGACGAGCTTGTCGCGGCGGTCCACGGACGGCCGTTCGGCCCGGTTCCCGACGCCATCTCCGGCGTGTCGATCGACAGCCGCACCGTCGCGCCGGGCGAGGCGTTCTTCGCCATTCGCGGCGACAATTTCGACGGCCACGATTTCGTCTCCATGGCGCTGGCGAGCGGCGCGGCGACCGCGGTGGTGTCGCAGAACCGGCTCGCCGGGCTCGGCCACATCACCGGATCGCTGGTCGTCGTCGAGGATGTCCTCGCCGCGATGGCCCTGCTCGGCATCGCCGCGCGCCGGCGGAGCGAGGCGCGGATCGCCGCGATCACCGGCAGCGTCGGCAAGACCGGCACCAAGGAGATGCTGGCGCGGGCGCTCTCACCCGACGGCGTCGTCCACGCCTCGCCGGCCTCCTTCAACAATCATTGGGGCGTGCCGCTGTCGTTGTCGCGCATGCCGCCGGCGGCGCGCTTCGGCATCTTCGAGATCGGCATGAATCACGCCGGGGAGATCGCGCCGCTGGTTGCCATGGTGCGTCCGCACGTGGCGATCGTCACGGCGATCGAGCCGGTCCATCTCGAATATTTCGACGGCGTCGAGGCGATCGCCCGCGCCAAGGCGGAGATCTTCCTCGGCGTCGAACCGGGCGGCGCGGCGATCATCAATCGCGACAATCCTCATTTCGCGCTGCTCGCGGCGCTCGCCTTCGAGGCGGGAGTCGACCGCATCGTCGGCTTCGGCGAGCACCCGGACGCCGAGGCGCGCCTCGAGGCGATGGACATGCAGCCCGAGCATTCCAGCGTGCTGGCGACCGTTCTCGGCAACGAGCTGGCCTATGAGCTTGGTGCGCCGGGCCGCCATATGATCCAGAACAGCCTGGCGGTGCTCGCCGCCGTTTCGCTGATGGGCGGCGACCTCGACAAGGCGACGGCGGCGCTCGGCCGGATGAGCGCGCCGAGCGGACGGGGGGCGCGGGTCTGGCTCGACATCGATGGTGGGCGGGCGACCTTGATCGACGAGAGCTACAACGCCAATCCGGCGTCGATGCGCGCCGCGATCGCGCTGCTCGGGCAGGCGCGGCCCGCCGGGCCGGGCCGACGCATCGCCGTGCTCGGCGAGATGCGCGAACTGGGCGAGGCGGCGTCGGCGATGCACGCGGCGCTGGCCGAGCCGCTGGCCGAGGCGGCGGTCGACGCGGTGTTCCTCGCCGGCCCGATGATGGAAGCGCTGTGGCAGGTGCTGCCGGAATCGCAGCGCGGCGCCTACGCGGAGACCGCGGCGGAACTCGAGCCGATCGTTGCCGAGGGGATCGCCGCCGGCGACGTGGTCATGGTCAAGGGATCGAATGCCAGCCGCATGGGGCCGCTTGTCGCGGCGCTCAAGGCGCGCTTCGCGGCAGCACCGGCGGAAGCCGGCGACGGGGGACGGGAAATCGCCTGATGTTCTATTGGTTGAGCCAGCTGGGCGATCAGATTTCCGTCCTCAACGTCTTTCGCTACATCACCTTCCGGACGGGCGGGGCGACGGTCACCGCGCTCCTCTTCTCCTTCATGCTCGGGCCGTCGATCATCTCGGTCTTACGCGTGCGGCAGGGCAGGGGCCAGCCGATCCGCACCGACGGGCCGCAAAACCACCTCGTCACCAAGATCGGCACGCCGACCATGGGCGGGCTGATGATCCTGTCCGGCCTCCTGGTCTCGACGCTGCTGTGGGCCGACCTTTCCAGCGGATATGTCTGGGTCGTCCTTTTCGTCACCCTCGGCTTCGGCCTGATCGGCCTTTACGACGACTATCTCAAGGTCACCAGGCAGACCAACAAGGGCTTCTCCGGCCGGGCCCGGCTGGTCATCGAATTCGTCGTCGCTCTGGTCGCCTGCTACCTCGTCACCACGGTCGGCGAGGCGCCGTTGTCGACGTCGCTCGCCTTTCCTTTCTTCAAGGACGTCATCCTTAATCTCGGCTGGTTCTTCATCCCCTTCGCCGCCTTCGTCGTCGTCGGCTCGGGTAACGCGGTCAACCTGACCGACGGTCTCGACGGCCTCGCCATCGTCCCGGTGATGATCGCGGCGGCGAGCTTCGGCATCATCTCGTACCTCGCCGGCAACGCGGTGTTCGCCGACTACCTGCAGATCCACTTCACGCAAGGCACCGGCGAGCTTGCCGTGATCTGCGGCGCGGTGATCGGGGCCGGGCTCGGTTTCCTGTGGTTCAACGCGCCGCCGGCCGCCATCTTCATGGGCGATACCGGCTCGCTGGCGCTCGGCGGCCTGCTCGCCGCGGTCGCCGTCTCCACCAAGCATGAAATCGTGCTTGCCATCGTCGGCGGCCTGTTCGTCCTCGAGGCGGTGTCGGTGATCATCCAGGTCGCCTCGTTCAAGCTGACCGGCCGGCGCGTGTTCAGGATGGCGCCGATCCACCATCATTTCGAGCAGCTCGGCTGGACCGAGCCGCAGATCGTCATCCGTTTCTGGATCATCGCCGTCATGCTGGCGCTGATCGGCCTTTCGACGCTGAAGATCAGGTAGGGAAGCGATGATCCCGGCGACCAGCTTCGGCGGCAAACACGTCGCGGTCTTCGGCCTCGGGGGAAGCGGCCGGGCGACCGCCGCGGCGCTGGTCGCCGGCGGCGCCATCGTCTCGGCATGGGACGACAACGCCGAAGCCGTTGCCGGGGCCGATGCGGCGGGGATTCCGGTCGCCGATCCGCACAATATCGACTGGACCGGCTTCGCGGCGCTGGTGCTGGCGCCCGGCGTGCCGCTCACCCATCCGGCGCCGCACTGGACGGTGGTCAAGGCCGAGCAGGCCGGCATCGAGGTGATCGGCGACATCGAGATCTTCTGCCGCGAGCGCCGCCGCATCGTGCCGACGGCACCGTTCGTGGCGGTGACCGGCACCAACGGCAAATCGACGACGACCGCGCTCATCGGCCACATCCTGAAGACCGCCGGGCGCGACACCCAGATCGGCGGCAATATCGGCACCCCGATCCTGTCGCTCGATCCGCCCCGCGTCGGCCGCTATCACGTCGTCGAGGTATCCTCGTTCCAGATCGATCTGGCGCCGGGCATCAACCCGTCGATCGGCGTCCTCCTCAACGTGACGCCCGACCATCTCGACCGGCACGGCGCGTTCGATCGCTATGCGGCGATCAAGGAACGCCTGGTTGCCGCCGCCAATACGGCGATCATCGGCGTCGACGACGACATCAGCCAGGCGATCGCCGACCGGCTCGACCACGCCGGACGGCGGGTGGTGCGGATTTCGGTGCGTCGGCCGTTGGCGGCCGGTTACTACGCCGACGGCGGCGCCCTCTACGAAGCCAATGACGGGGCGTCGAGCGAAATCGCCAGGCTCGGCGGCGTCACGGCGCTGCGCGGCGCCCACAATGCCGAAAACGCCGCCGCGGCGGTGGCGACGGTGAAGCGGCTCGGTCTCGGCGACGCCGAAATCCGGCAGGGACTCGCCAGCTTCCGCGGGCTTCGCCATCGGATGGAGGAGGTCGGCCGGCGCGGTCGCGTGCTCTTCGTCAACGATTCGAAGGCGACCAACGCCGATGCCGCCGCCAAGGCGCTGGCGTGCTTCGACCGCATCTACTGGATCGCCGGCGGCCAGGCGAAGGAGGGCGGCATCGCGAGTCTCGCCGGTTTCTTTCCGCGGATCGCCAAGGCCTATCTGATCGGCGAGGCGGCCCCAGCCTTTGCCGATACGCTCGGCCCACAGGTCGACTACGAGCTGTCGGGGACGCTCGCCACCGCGGTCGCCGCGGCCGCCCGCGACGCGGCGGCCGACGGCGCCCGGGAGGTCGTGGTGCTCCTGTCGCCGGCCTGCTCATCGTACGACCAGTTCCAGAACTTCGAGCGGCGCGGGGACGCGTTCCGCTCAGCCGCGCTGTCACTCGACGGCGTGCACAACCGCGAGGAGGCAGCCTGATGGTCAGCCGCGCCGATCGAACCGCATTCGCCGAATGGTGGTGGACCGTCGACAGATATCTGCTCGCCGGATTCATCGCCCTGATGATCGGCGGCGTCGTGCTCTCGCTCGCCGGCAGTCCGGCGGTGGCCGAGCGACTCGGCTACGACAGCTACCATTTCGTCGACCGGCATCTCGCCTTCTTCCTGCCGGCGCTGGCGGTGATGGTGGCGACCTCGTTCCTGTCGCCGCGCCAGGCGCGGCGGGCGGCGATGATCGTCTTCGTCGTCGCGCTGGTCCTGATGCTCGCCGTGCTGTTCGCCGGCACCGAAGTCAACGGCTCGCGCCGCTGGATCAACCTCCTCGGCCTGTCGCTGCAACCGTCGGAATTCATGAAGCCCGCTTTCGTGGTGATCGTCGCCTGGCTGTTCGCCGAGAACACCCGCCGCCCCGACATTCCGGGCAACCTGTTCGCGCTGATCCTGCTCGCCATCGTCGCGGCGCTGCTGATCGCCGAGCCGGATTTCGGCCAGACGATGCTGATCACCATCGCCTGGGGGGCGCTGTTCTTCATGGCCGGCGTGCCGTGGTTCTGGATCGCCGGGCTCGGTCTTGCCGGCGTCGGCGGCATCTTCGCCGCCTATTCCACCCTGCCGCACGTCGCCGGGCGCATCGACCGCTTCATCTCGCCGCAATCGGGAGATACCTTCCAGGTCGACACCGCGCTGCAATCGATCATGCGCGGCGGCTGGCTGGGGCGCGGACCGGGGGAGGGGACGGTGAAGCGCATCCTGCCGGACGCCCATACCGACTTCATCTTCGCCGTCGCGGCGGAGGAGTTCGGCATCATCATCTGCGTCGGCCTGGTGATCGTCTTCGCGCTGGTGGTGCTCCGCGGCCTCTCCGACGCCCTCAAGAAGGAAGACGCCTTCATGCGGCTGGCTGCCTCCGGCCTGGTGGTCCTGTTCGGCGTCCAGTCGGTCATCAACATGGCGGTGAACCTCAACCTGATGCCGGCCAAGGGGATGACGCTGCCTTTCATCTCCTATGGCGGCTCGTCGATGCTGGCGATCGCCTTCGGCATGGGGCTCCTGCTCGCCTTGACGCGGCGGCGGCCCGAGCCGCGCTCGCTGGGGCCGCGGCTCGGCGGCGAGCAGATCGGCGCGAGCGCGACCTGAGTGGAGCGGGGATGGGAGGTGTCGTCCTCATCTGCGCCGGCGGCACCGGCGGGCACCTCTTTCCAGCCGAGGCGCTGGCTCTGGCGCTGAAGTCGCGCGGCTGGACGGTGCATCTGGCGACCGACCACCGGGTCGATGCCTATGCGCGCAACTTTCCGGCCGAGGCGATCCACATTATTCCGTCGGCGACGTTCACCCGGAACCCGGCCGAGGCGGTGCGTGCTGCCGGCTTACTGGTGCGCGGCTTCTTGGCGGCGCGCCGGACGATCAAGGCGGTGAAACCCACCGTCGCTGTCGGCTTCGGCGGCTATCCGACCGTGCCGCCGATGCTGGCGGCGGCAAGAGCCAAGGTGCCGACGGTCATCCACGACCAGAACGCGGTGCTCGGGCGGGCGAACCGCTTCCTTGCCCGGCGGATGTCGGCGATCGCCACCGCCGTCGACGAGGTCAAGGGGGCGGAGGAATTCGTCCATCGCGTGGTGCGGACCGGCAATCCGGTCCGCGAGGCGGTCCGCGAGGCGGCCGGCACGGCCTATCCGAAACGCCAGGCCGGCGATGCGTTCCGCCTTCTCGTCTTCGGCGGCAGCCAGGGGGCGCGTTTCTTCTCCGACCTTCTGCCCGCCGCAATTGCAAAGCTGACTCAGGAGATTCGTAGCCGGCTCAGGATCACCCAGCAATGCCGGCCGGAGGATCTCGACAGAGTGGCGAAGGCATATGAGGCGATCGGCGTCGCGGCCGAGCTCAAGGCGTTCTTCGACGACATGCCGGCCCGCATCGCGGCGAGCCATCTGGTGGTCGCGCGGTCCGGCGCCTCGACCGTCGCCGAGCTTTCGGTGATCGGCCGGCCGGCCATCATGGTGCCGCTTCCCCATGCGCTCGATCAGGACCAGAAGGCCAACGCCGCGATCCTGGCGCGGGCGGGCGGCGGCTGGATGGTCGAGCAGCGCGACATGAACCCGGAGCGGCTGGCGACGGATCTCGACGAGCTGATCGAGCATCCCGAGCGGGTCGACGCGGCGGCCGCCGCCGCCCGCGGGGTCGGGCGGCCCGACGCGGTCGACCGGCTTGCCGATCTCGTCGAGCGGGTGGCATTGGAGAAGCGCGTGAGCAGGGAATCAACCGCATGAAGATGTCGCGGGATATCGGGCCGGTGCATTTCGTCGGCATCGGCGGCATCGGTATGAGCGGCATTGCCGAGGTGCTGGTCAATCTCGGCTACACGGTGCAGGGCTCCGACGTTGCCGAGAACGCCAATGTCCAGCGGCTGAGGGAGAAGGGCGTGGCGATCGCCATCGGCCACGACCCCGCCAATCTCGGCGCCGCCCAGGTGGTGGTGGTCTCCTCGGCGATCAAGCGCGACAATCCCGAGCTGAAGGCGGCGCGCGAGCGGCTGCTGCCGGTGGTGCGGCGGGCCGAAATGCTCGGCGAGCTGATGCGGCTGAAGCAGGCGATCGCCATCGCCGGGACCCACGGCAAGACGACGACCACCTCGATGGTCGCCGCCCTTCTCGACGCCGGCGGTTTCGACCCGACGGTGATCAACGGCGGCATCATCAACGCCTACGGCACCAATGCCCGGATGGGGGCCGGCGACTGGATGGTGGTCGAGGCCGACGAGTTGGACGGCACGTTCGTCAGACTGCCGATCGACGTGGCGCTGGTCACCAATATCGATCCCGAGCACCTCGACCACTATGGCAGCTTCGACCGGATCCGGGCCGCCTTCCACCAGTTCGTCGAGAACGTGCCCTTCTACGGTTTCGCGGTGATGTGCATGGACCATCCGGAAGTGCAGGCGCTGATCGGCCAGATCGAGGACCGGCGGATCATCACCTACGGCGTCAGCCCGCAGGCGGACGTGCGCTGCGTCGACCTTCGCTTTGAGAACCGCACGACCGTGTTCACCGTGGTCCTTCGTGACCGGCAGGGCGGCCCGGCCCGCACGATCGACAATCTAACTCTGTCGATCCCCGGCGAGCACAACGTCCAGAACGCCACCGGCGCCATCGCGGTCGCCCATCATCTCGGCATCGGCGACGACGCCATCCGCAGCGGGCTCGCCGGCTTCGGCGGGGTGAAGCGCCGCTTTACCCATACCGGGACGTGGAACGGCGTCGAGGTGTTCGACGATTACGGCCATCATCCGGTCGAGATCGCCGCCGTCCTCAAGGCGGCGCGCTCGGTGACGCCGGGGCACGTGATCGCCGTCGTCCAGCCGCATCGCTATACGAGGCTCCGCGACCTGTTCGACGGCTTCTGTACCTGCTTCAACGATGCCGACACCGTCATCGTCGCGCCGGTCTATCCGGCCGGCGAGCCGCCGATCGACGGGGTCAGCAGCGAGGCGCTGGTCGAGGGATTGCGGACCCGCGGCCATCGCGACGCGCGCCTGCTGGCCGACCGGGAGCAACTGGCCGGGCTGATCGCCGAGGTCTCGCGGCCAGGCGACGCGGTGGTCTGCCTCGGCGCCGGCTCGATCAGCCAGTGGGCCTACGCGCTGCCGGGGGAACTGGCAAAAGTTGCGTCGAATGCGTAGATTTGAAGCATGGTCGAGACATCCGCCGTTCCAGCCAGGGGCCTTGCACGCGACGAGCTGATCTCGGAACTCAGGGGTCTGAGGCGGGCCTTTGCGCGCAAGGGCGTCATCCACATGACTCTTTTCGGGTCGCGAGCGAGGGGCGACAACCGGCTCGACAGCGACGTGGATTTGATGATCGAGGTCGATCCGGATCGTAAGTTCTCCTTGGTCGAGCTGTCTGGAGTGGGCCTGGCGGTGCAAGATCATTTCGGGCTGCCGGCAAGCGTCGTGATGCGTCGGAGCGCGAAGCCGGCAATGCTTGCGGCCGCCGACAGGGACGGAATTCCGCTGTTCTGATGGTCGCCGAGGCAGCCGAGCGACTGCTTCATGTCAAGCAGAGCATCGATCACATCCATCACTTGTTGGATGGGAAGACGGTGCATGACCTGCGGTCGGATCCGTATCTTCGGGCTGCCTTGGAGCGCTTCCTGGAGATCATAAGCGAGGCCTCCCGGCACCTACCTGAGGATTGGAAGCAGTCGTTTGGCCAGAATGTGCCGTGGCACGACATCGCGAACTTCGGCAACGTGCTGCGTCATGCCTACGACGGCGTTGACGTGGAGGTGCTGTGGTCTGTCAACGAAAGCGACATCGCTCCCTTGGAACGGGCCATTGATGCGATGCTTGTTGCCCACCCACCGAAAGGCGGCGAATGAGCACGTCACTCGGCGACCTTTCCGGCATCCGCGGCCGCATCACAGAAGATGCGCCGGTGGCGCCGTTCACCTGGTTCCGGGCCGGTGGGCCGGCCGAGGCTCTGTTCCAGCCGGCCGACGGCGACGATCTTGCCCTCTTCCTTCACAAACTGAATCCGGAAATTCCACTAACCGTCATCGGCGTCGGCTCGAATCTCCTCGTCCGCGACGGCGGGATCGAAGGCGTCGTCGTCCGGCTGACCGCCAAGGGGTTCGGCCACACCATACGCCAGGCCGCCAACCGGGTCAGGGTCGGGACGGCGCTTCCCGACAAGCGGCTCGCCGCCTTCGCCCGTGACGAGGGCCTCGGCGGCTTCGCCTTCTTCCACGGCATCCCCGGAACGGTCGGCGGGGCGCTCCGCATGAACGCCGGAGCGAACGGCGTCGAGACGTGCGAGCGCCTGGTCACCGCGGAGGCCGTCGATCGGCAGGGCAGGCGTCTCACCCTCACCAACGCCGACATGGGCTTCACCTACCGGCACTCGGCCGCACCGGACGACGTCATCTTCGTGGAGGCAGTGTTCGAGGGAACGCCGGCCGACCGCGATACGATCCAGGCCGAGATGGACGCCGTCGAGGCGCATCGGGAAAGGGCGCAGCCAATTCGCGAAAAGACCGGCGGCTCCACGTTCACCAATCCGCCCGGCCAAAAGGCTTGGCAGCTGATCGACGCCGCCGGCTGCCGCGGGCTTCGCATCGGCGGGGCGATGGTGTCAGAGATGCACTGCAATTTCCTGATCAATGCAGACAACGCCACCGGCTACGATCTGGAGCTTCTCGGCGAGACGGTGCGGGCGCGGGTCCTGGAGGCCAGCGGCGTGCGGCTCGCGTGGGAGATCAAGCGGGTCGGACGGTTCGCCAACGGCAAGGTCGTCGAGCCGTTCCTCGGAAAGGGCTGAGCGGCTGACCTCACTCCCCTTGTCGGTTGCCGGTCTCGGGTCTAAGTCTACCCTTGCAAGGTAGAAAGGTACCCTGATGGGCATAAACATCAAAAATCCCGAGACTGTCCGGTTGATCAAGGAGCTCGCCGAGCTGACCGGCGAGGGCCAAACAGCGGCCGTCACCGAAGCAGTGCGCGAGAAAATCGCGCGCGTGCAGGCGCAGAGCACGTCAGAGGCGCGCTACCAGGCGATGACCGAAATCGCCAAACGAACGGCACCGCTGCTGAAGGATTTCGATATGGACGAGGCGCTCTACGGCGAGAACGGGTTGTATGACCGCGAGACCGGTCTGCCGAAATGATTGTCGACAGTTCCGCGATTGTCGCAATCCTCAGGTACGAGAGAGAGTCCGAGGCATTCCGCCGTCTCATCAGCCAGGCCGCCGCGGCCCGGCTCTCCACTGCCAGCTACCTGGAGATCGGGATTGTGGTGGACAAGAATCGTGATCCCGAACTGATGCGGTCTTTGGACGATTTTGTCGCCGGAGCCGGCATCGCGATCGAACCGGTTACCGGGCATCAGGCGCGGATCGCCCGGGAGGCCTATCGCGATTTCGGCAAAGGGAGCGGCCATCCGGCCGGGCTCAACTTCGGCGACTGCTTTGCCTATGCCCTCGCCAAGGGCATGGGCGAGCCGCTGCTGTTCAGGGCGACGATTTTTCCGCGACCGACGTGCGGCGTGCCGAGGGCTGATCGACGTTGAGGCCAAGCGCCGCGGCGTAGCTAACGCTTCTTTCCGGGAGGCTGCAATCGCAGCCTCTCATCTCTTAACAGAACGGCTCAAATCTGCGGCTATTTGAGCGTGTGTTCGTAATCAATTCCCGCGACAATTCGTGCCGTCTCAGCCCGTAAGTGACCGCGTAAGTGTCTCGGCGAAGGTGATGGGAGGGCAACCATGCGCAGCGTGAAAGTCGTTGCCTCCTTGGTCGCCTTGCTTCAGTTCAACCTCGGTCAAATGTACCGCCAAGGCTGGGGCGTGCCGCAGGACTACGCGGAGGCGGCGAAGTGGTTTCGCAAGGCTGCCGAGCAGGGCGACGCCCGCGCCCAGGTCAACCTTGGTTTCATGTATGCCACCAGCCAGGGTGTGCCCCAGGACTACGCCGAAGCGGCGAAGTGGTGGCGCAAGGCTACCGATCAGGGCAACGCCCGCGCCCAGCTCAACCTCGGTTCCATGTACGATAGTGGCCAGGGCGTGCCGCAAGACTACGTCGAGGCGGTGACCTGGTATCGCAAGGCCGCCGACCAGGGCGATGCGCCTGCTCAGTTCAACCTCGGTCAAATGTACCGCCAAGGCTGGGGCGTGCAGCAGAACGACGCCGAAGCGGTGACTTGGTATCGCAAGGCTGCCGACCAGGGGAACGCAGACGCCCAGAATGTCCTCGGGCTCATGTACGATAATGGCCAGGGCGTGCCGCAAGACTACGTCGAGGCGGTGACTTGGTATCGCATGGCTGCTGACCAGGGGAACGCCGACGCTCAGTCCAATCTCGGGATCGTGTACGCTTACGGCCAGGGAGTGCCGCAAGACTACGTCGAGGCGGCGAAGTGGTTTCGCAAGGCTGCCGATCAGGGCGACGCCCGCGCTCAGTTCAACCTCGGTGTAATGTACGACAGAGGACAGGGCGTGCCGCAGGACTACGCCGAAGCGGTGACTTGGTATCGCAAGGCTGCCGACCAGGGCGACGCCCGCGCCCAGTTCAACCTCGGTGTAATGTACGATAATGGCCAGGGCGTGCCGCAAGACTACGTCGAGGCGGTGACGTGGTTTCGCAAGGCCGCCGACAAAGGTGACGCCGATGCAGAGTACAATCTTGGCAGCATGTACAACGACGGCCAGGGCGTGCCGCAGGACTACGCGGAGGCGGCAAAGTGGTATCGCAAGGCTGCCGACCAGGGCAATGCGCCGGCTCAGTTCAACCTCGGTCAAATGTACAACGACGGCCAGGGCGTGCCGAAAGACTATGTCCAGGCGCATATGTGGTTTCGCAAGGCCGCCGACCAAGGCAACACCCAAGCTAAGTCCGTCCTTGGGACCATATACAAAGTGGTCGCCGAACACGGGAACGCCGACGCTCAGTTCAACCTCGGTCAAATGTACCGCCATGGCCAGGGCGTGCCGCAAGACTACGTCGAGGCGGTGACTTGGTATCGCAAGGCCGCCGACCAGGGCAATGCGCCTGCTCAGTTCAACCTCGGTCAAATGTACCGCCAAGGCTGGGGCGTGCCGCAGAACGACGCCGAAGCGGTGACTTGGTATCGCAAGGCTGCCGACCAGGGGAACGCAGACGCCCAGGTCAACCTTGGTTGCATGTATGCCACCAGCCAGGGTGTTCCCCAGGACTACGCCGAAGCGGCGAGGTGGTGGCGCAAGGCTGCCGATCAGGGGAACGCCGCCGCTCAGTTCAACCTCGGTCAAATGTACTTCGATGGCCAGGGCGTGCCGCAAGACTACGTCGAGGCGGCGAGGTGGTGGCGCAAGGCTGCCGATCAGGGGAACGCCGACGCTCAATTCAACCTCGGGCTCATGTACGGTAGCGGCCAGGGCGTGCCGCAAGACTACGTCGAGGCGGCGAGGTGGTGGCGCAAGGCTGCCGATCAGGGGAACGCCCGCGCCCAGGTCAACCTCGGTTCCATGTACGATAATGGCCAGGGCGTGCCGCAAGACTACGTCGAGGCGGTGACTTGGTATCGCAAGGCCGCCGACCAGGGCGACGCGACCGCCGAGTTTAATCTCGGTCAAATGTACCGCCAAGGACAGGGCGTGCCGCAGAACGACGCCGAAGCGGTGACTTGGTTTCGCAAGGCCGCCGACCAGGGGAACGCAGACGCCCAGAATGTCCTCGGGCTCATGTACGATAATGGCCAGGGCGTGCCGCAAGACTACGTCGAGGCGGTGACTTGGTTTCGCAAGGCCGCCGATCAGGGCGTCGCGGACGCCCAGTTTAATCTCGGGATCGTGTACGGTAGCGGTCGGGGCGTGAAGCAGGGCTACGCCGAAGCGGTGACTTGGTATCGCAAGGCTGCCGAGCAGGGGCACGTGATGGCCCAGGTCAACCTGGGTTTCATGTGCGCTAACGGCCAGGGTGTGCCGCAGGACTATGTGCAGGCGTACATGTGGTTCAATCTTGCCGCTGTGCGCCTTCCCGCTTCGGAGACTGAAAACCGCGCCATGGCTGCTAAGAACCGCGACCGTGCCGCGAGCAGGATGACGACCGCCCAAATCGCGGAAGCTCAGCGGTTAGCGCGTGGGTGGAAACCACAATGATCAACGAGTACGCTAAGCCCGCGAACCAGGAATATGCAGCCGCCAATTGGGAGGAGTGCGAGCAGAGGCTCCTGCAAATTGAAAAGGACAATTGCCAATCTTTGAGCGGGGTGTGGTTTCGCGGTGTCGCGAATGCGGAGTGGTGCCTTCTGACGACGTTAGAACGTCGCAGTGCCCACTTCTTCTCTGTGGCCGACTATTATGACGTAATGTCGAGGGTAAAGCCGGAGGTCGAAACATTTACGAGATCAACTTGGGTGGTGCCCGATTGGTCTGAACCCGGGCTTGGCGACTTTGCGGAGTATTTCCGTAAAATGCCGGCCTACGGCTACATGGCGCACCTGAGACATCATGAATTTCCGTCACCGCTCCTTGATTGGAGCCGCTCGCCATACATTTCGGCATACTTCGCTTTTGCAGATGAGCAAGCGAAAAAAGCAAAAAATGTAGCGATTTACGTCTTTTCAGAAACACCGCACAATCTGAAGTTCGGAAATAGTGCAGGACCAAAAATATGCAGCCATGGAGGAAGAGATTTGACAACTGATGGCCGTCATTTCCGGCAGCAATCAAGTTACACGGTATGCGTAGAATTTTGTGCTTCAGAAGGCCGTTGGAGGTTTGTCCGGCACCAAAGTGTCTTCGATTTAGGGGAGACAGGTCAGGATCGTTTGTACAAGATCACGGTTCCATCAACGGAACGCGTGAAGGTCTTGGGACTGCTTGATAGGTTCAACGTGAATAAGTTTTCTCTATTTAATTCCGAAGAGAGCCTTATGGAGACGCTGGCGTTTCGTGAGATCGACCTGAAGCACTGACGGAGAGGACGCGTTCCATCAGGGCTGCACCGATGGCAGGTGGCATCTGCATGTCGCTCAGCCACTCGGTCGCTGTTTCGTTGAGGTCGGCCAATTCCTGTCCATCCAGGCTGCCAGCGTTGCCGCGGTAATCGATCCGGTACTCAGAGCGATCAGCCGGGCACCGAATGCCTGATCGAATGCACGCTGTTCCGGAGATTTCGGCGGCTCAGGTCGCCACTCGCTTTGCCGTCCGGATGAAGAGGGTATATATCTACCCCACGCCAGGTAGAAAGGTACCATGATGGGGATCAACATCAAAAATTCCGAGACTGTCCGGTTGATCAAGGAACTCGCCGAGTTGACCGGCGAGGGTCAGACCGAGGCTATCACCACGGCGGTGAAGGAGCGGATCACCGGCATTCGCAAGACGAAGGGCCATGGTCGGTACGAGAAGATGATGGCGATTGCCGACGAAATGGCGCCACTGTTCAAGCCGCCCTACGACACCATCGATCATGGCGATCTTCTCTATGACGAGAAGACTGGTCTGTCGAAATGATCGTTGACACGTCGGCGGTCGTGGCAATCGCTCGGAACGAACCCGAACGGTCCCGATTTCTTACCGCGCTGGATCGCGACGCGGTCAACCATATGTCGGCGGCCTCGTTCTTCGAGGCGGCCATCGTCATCGACGGAAGCCGCAATCCAGTCCTAAGCCGCCGACTGGACGCCTTTATCCAGACTTCAGCCATCGTCATCGAGTCCGTAACCGAGCATCAGGCGCGGATCGCCCGCGAGGCCTACCGCGATTTCGGCAAAGGGAGCGGCCATCCGGCCGGGCTCAACTTCGGCGACTGTTTCGCCTATGCGCTGGCGAAGGACATGGGCGAGCCGCTCCTCTTCAAGGGCGACGACTTTTCCGCGACCGACGTGCGGCGCGCCGAGGGCTGATCGCCGCCGAGGCCAAGCGCCGCGGCGTAGTTAACGCTTCTTAACCATTTTCCGACGCAATCTCCATCAAAGTCCGCCGCGAATCGGCGGAGGAGTGACGGGATGGCGACCCACGTTGCGGTTTTGATGGGGGGGTGGTCGGCGGAGCGGCCGGTGTCGCTCTCCTCCGGCAACGCCTGCGCCGACGCGCTGGAGGCCGGCGGCTATCGGGTGACCCGGGTCGACGTCGGCCATGACGTCAGCGAGGTGCTGGCCAAGCTGAAGCCGGACATCGCCTTCAACGCGTTGCACGGGCCCTTCGGCGAGGATGGTTGCATCCAGGGCGTTCTGGAGATCCTCGCCATCCCCTACACCCATTCCGGGGTGCTTGCCTCGGCCCTTGCCATGAACAAGCCGAAGGCCAATCAGGTCATGAAGGCGGCCGGCGTCCCGGTGTCGGAATCGGTTCTCGTCCACCGCTTCGAGGCGGCAAAGCGGCACGTCATCGAGCCGCCCTATGTCATCAAGCCGCCGGGCGAGGGCTCGAGCTTCGGCGTCCTCATCGTCAAGCAGGATGCGATTCACCCGCCGCAGGAGCTCTATGCCGAGGAATGGCGCTACGGCGACACCGTTATGGTGGAACGCTATGTCGGCGGTCGCGAGCTGACCTGCGGCGTTCTTGGTAACCAACCGCTCGACGTGATTGATATCGTTACAGAAAGTCGGTTTTACGACTATCACGCCAAGTACGACCTTGGCGGCTCAAAACACATCTTGCCGGCGCAAATTTTACCAGATGTTTACCAAAATGTACGGATGCTGGCGCTACGGGCTCATCAGGCTTTGGGCTGCCGTGGCGTCAGCCGGGCGGACTTCCGCTACGACGACAGCCCCGGGGGAACGGGGGAACTCGTTTGCCTCGAGGTCAACACGCAGCCGGGCATGACGGCCACTTCGTTGGTTCCGGACATGGCCGCTTACGCGGGCATGGATTTCCAGAGCCTGGTGCGGTGGATGGTGGAGGACGCGTCTTGCAGGCGGTAGAGACAGAGGCTGCTGGGGCGGCCGGCGACTGGCCGGAGGCGGCAAAGCCGAGCCGTCGCGTCGTCCTCCCGCGCCTTCTCCGCAGGCCGGCGCGCATCCTGACGCGGGTCGACTGGCGCCTGCCGCGCCACGCCGGCATCAAGGGCATGGGCCTTTTCTTCGCCGTCACCGCGGTCGCCGGCATCCTCGTCGGCGGGCACGTGACGACGATCGTCTCGGCGGTCACCGCGTGGTCGGGTCTGGCGATCGACGCGGTCGAGATCACCGGGCAGAGCGAAACCGCCGAGACCGACGTGCTCGACCGGCTGGCGATCGGGGAATATCCGTCGATCGTCACCTTCGACGCCATCGCGGCGCGCGAGCGGGTCGAGGCGCTGCCGTGGGTCAAGCGGGCAACGATCCGCAAGCTCTATCCCGACACCCTGCAGGTGGCGATCGTCGAGAAGAAACCGTACGCCATCTGGCAGCGCGACGCCGGCGTGTCGCTGATCGACCAGAACGGCAATGTCATCACCGACTATATCGGCGGGCGGTACGCGTCGCTGCCGATGGTGGTCGGCGAGGGCGCCAACCAGCGCGCCGACGAGTTCGTTTCGCTGATCGGCGAATTCCCGTCGCTGGCGCCGCGGGTCAAGGCCGGCGTTCTGGTCTCCGGGCGGCGGTGGAACGTGGTCCTCGACAACGGCATCGAGATCATGCTGCCCGAGGAGGATCCGGCGTCGGCGCTGATTCAGGTCGTCGCGCTGGAAGACGGCAACCAGATCTTCTCCCGCGAGATCGCGGCGGTCGATCTGAGGCTGCCCAACCGGCTCGTCTTCCGGTTGACCGGAACGCGGCTACGAGGCGCGCGAGCAGCTCCTCAAGGATCGCAAGAAGAAAGGGTCGAACGCCTGATGAAGCTGTTCGGCTCCCCCGACCCGGCCCGCCGCGCCGCGACCCGGCGCCCGAGCATCGTCTCGATCCTCGACATCGGTTCGAGCAAGATCTGCTGCCTGATCGCGCAGCTCAAGCCGTTCGACGGCGAGGATGCCCGCGAGTCGCTGCGCGGACGCACCCATGCGATCGAAATTCTCGGCATCGGCCATCAGCGCTCGCGGGGCATCAAGTCCGGCGTCGTGGTCAATCTCGACGCGGCCGAGCATGCGATCCGCCTGGCGGTCGACGCGGCGGAGCGGATGGCCGGCGTCACGGTCGACTCCCTCTTCGTCAACGTTTCGGCCGGCCGGCTCGCCAGCGAAACCTATTCGGCCAGCGTGGCGCTTTCCGGCAAGGTGGTCGAGGAAGCCGATATCGGCCGCGTACTGGCCGCCGGCCGCCGCCATTCGGTCAGCGATGGCCGCACCGTGGTGCATGCCCTGCCCATCGGCTATTCGCTCGACGCCGACGGCGGCATCGCCGATCCGCGCGGCATGGTCGGCGAGCGGCTCGGCGTCGACATGCATATGGTCACCGCCGACGCGCAACCTCTGCACAATATCGAGCTTTGCATCAACCGCTGCCACCTGTCGGTCGAGCGGCTGGTGGCGACGCCCTATGCGAGCGGCCTTTCGGTGCTGGTCGACGACGAGTCCGAACTCGGCTGCGCCTCGGTCGATTTCGGCGGCGGCACGACGACGATCGCGGTGTTCATGAAGGGCGAGCTCGTCCATGTCGATGCCATCGCGATCGGCGGCCAGCACATCACCACCGACATCGCCCGCGGCCTGGCGACCGGGCTCGAGGACGCCGAGCGGCTGAAGACCATGCACGGCAGCGCGCTGCCCAGCGCCGACCGACGAGCGCGAGATGATTTCCGTCACGCCGATCGGCGACGATGACGGCGAACCCGCCAATCAGGTTCCCCGCTCGGCGCTCACCCGCATCATCCGTCCGCGGGTCGAGGAGATCCTCGAAGTGGTGCGCGACCGGCTCAACGCTTCGGGCTTCGCGGCGCTGGTCGGACGCCGGATGGTGCTGACCGGCGGCGCCAGCCAGCTCACCGGGCTGGTCGAGGCGGCCCGCCGGGTGCTTGCCCGCAACGTCAGGATCGGCCGTCCGCTCGGCATCGCCGGCATGCCAGAGGTGGCGCGGGGACCGGCGTTCTCGGCGGCGGTCGGGCTCATCATCTATCCGCAGGTCGCGACAATGGAACAGTGCGAGACGAGCCGCGTAACAGGGTTCGCAATGACCGGAACCGGCGGCTACTTCGCCAGGGTCGGCCATTGGTTCAGGGAGAGCTTTTGAGGCGCCGGTAGCTCGGCGTCGGGCGTCCGCGGCGGCGGCGCCTGAATGGAACGTGGGGCCGGCGGGACGCAAGCGGCCAATAGGGGTCAAAACGAGGGTGTCATGACGATCAATCTGCAAATGCCGGAGATCAAGGAGCTGAGGCCGAAGATTACCGTGTTCGGCGTCGGCGGGGCCGGAGGCAACGCGGTCAACAACATGATCCGCTCTGGCCTGCTCGGCTGCGAGTTCGTCGTGGCGAATACCGACAGCCAGGCGCTGTCGTCGTCGCAAGCCCAGCGGGTGATCCAGATGGGGGTCGCCGTCACCGAGGGCCTCGGCGCCGGCTCGCAGCCGGAAGTCGGCCGCGCGGCTGCCGAGGAGGCGCTCGGCGAGATCGTCGACCACCTGTCCGGCTCGCACATGGTGTTCGTCACCGCCGGCATGGGCGGCGGCACCGGCACCGGGGCCGCTCCGATCATCGCCGGCGCCGCCCGCGAGCAGGGCATCCTCACCGTCGGGGTGGTGACCAAGCCGTTCCAGTTCGAGGGCGCCCGCCGCATGCGGGTGGCCGACCAGGGCATCATGGACCTGCAGGCCTGCGTCGACACGCTGATCGTCATCCCCAACCAGAACCTCTTCCGCATCGCCAACGAGAAGACCACCTTCGCCGACGCCTTCGCGATGGCCGACCAGGTGCTCTATTCGGGGGTTGCCTGCATCACCGACCTGATGGTCAAGGAAGGCCTGATCAATCTCGACTTCGCCGACGTCCGCTCGGTGATGCGCGAGATGGGCAAGGCGATGATGGGAACGGGCGAAGCCTCCGGCGACAAGCGCGCCATCCAGGCGGCCGAGGCGGCGATCGCCAATCCGCTCCTCGACGAAACCTCGATGAAGGGCGCCAAGGGCCTGTTGATCTCGATCACCGGCGGCAAGGACCTCACTCTGTTCGAGGTCGACGAGGCGGCGACCCGCATTCGCGAGGAGGTCGACGCCGATGCCAATATCATCCTCGGCGCGACCTTCGAGGAATCGCTGGAAGGGGTGATCCGGGTGTCGGTCGTGGCGACCGGCATCGACAATGCCGCGCGCGAGGATTCGACCCCGGCCGAAATCCGCATGGCGGAGCTCAACCAGCGCCTGCGCACGGCGACCCAGCATGACGCGCCGAAGCCGGCGGCCCGCGTTCCCGAATCAACGCGCCCGGCCGCGCTCGCCGCGGCTGCGGTGGCCGCCGCCATCGAGCCCAAACCCGCCCCGGCGGCCCACGCGGCCACGGTGGCGAGGGCTGAGGCGAGGGCGGCGGAGACGGCGCCGCCTGCCCGCATGGAGCAGCCCGAGCCGGAGCCGCACCACGACCCGGACATCACCATCGCCCCGTACCGGCCGGTGCAGGCCCAGTATGACGAGGGCGACTTCGACGCCGAGGCCGAGCCGCCGCACGAGCGGGAAGCCGAGCCGCATCACCATGGCGAGGCGCCGTTCATCCCGCCCGAAGCCGAGGCGCCGCCGGTCCGGATGCCGCGGGTCCAGGATTTCCCGCCGGTCGCCCAGCGGCAAATCCGCGCGCATCAGGCGGGTGGGGCCGCCCATGAGGAGGATCGCGGGCCGCTCAGCCTGCTGAAGCGCCTCGCCAATGTCGGGCTCGGCCGCCGCGAGGAGGAGCCCGCCGCGGCGCAGCGTGCGCCACAGCCCAACGCTTCGCGGCCGGCACAGGGCCAGCCGCAGCAGCCGCGTCAGCCGCAGCAACAGCCGCAGCCACGTCAGCCGCAGCAACAGCCGCAGGCGCGTCAGCCGCAGCCGCAACAGCGTATCCAGGCGCCGCCACCGCCGCCGACCAGCGAGTATGCCAAGCGGCCGCCGGCGCCCCGCGCGGCGGCGCCCGAACAGCAATATCGGCCGCGGCAAGGGGAGCTCGATCAGCACGGCAGGCCGCTGCCGCGGGATCATCGCACCGCCGAGGACGAGCTGGAGATTCCGGCCTTTCTCCGCCGTCAGGCGAACTGAAACGCAACGCGTTTTCCGGCCCGACATCGCAGCGCGGTGTCGGGCCTTAACTTTTTGTAAAGACGGAGGAATGCCGCGTCGGCTGGGGGCGTAACAATGTGTAATTAAGCGTGATTTTGTTATCCTCCAATGCACGGATATTGTTCGATTCGAGGAGGGCGCTGGGGCAATCGAGTGGGACCGGCCAGTTAGAGCGAGAGTGTAGGGCGCTCAAGCCGGAAATACGAAGCCCAAGTGCCGCCATCGGGCCGCGAAAGCGGCGGGGACCGAAGACTAGGGGCGGGTGCCGCGGGCATGGCGAGACGGCGTAACGGGGCGCAGACGACGCTCAAGAATAGAGCGACGTTGTCGGGGGTGGGTGTCCATAGCGGCCAGGACGTATCGGTCACCTTGCATCCGGCCGAGGCGGATTGCGGCATCTATTTCAACCGGACCAATCTCGATGACGGCCGGGATCGCGAGATCCCGGCCGACTATCGTTATGTGAACGCGACCGATCTGTGCACGACGATCGGCGTGTCGGGCGCTTCGGTGGCGACGATTGAGCACCTGATGGCGACCCTGCGCGCGCTGGACATCGACAATTGCATGGTCGAGATCGACGGCCCCGAGGTTCCGGTGATGGACGGCAGCGCCGATGCCTTCATCGACGCCATCGACCAGGCCGGGGTCGAGGCGCTGTCGGCCTCGCGCCGCTATATCAGGATCGACAAGCCGGTGCGGGTCGAGATCGGCCGGAGCGTCGGCGAGTTCCTGCCCTATGACGGCCGGCGGATCGAGGTCGAGATCGACTTCGCCAACCCGTTGGTCGGGCGGCAGTCTTTCGGTTTTGACCTGTGCGGCGATACCTTCCGCAAGGAGATCGGCCGCGCCCGGACCTTCGGTTTCTACGCCGACGTGAAGAGCCTGTGGGCGCGCGGTTTTGCTCTCGGCGCCTCGCTCGACAACGCCATCGTCATCGCCGAGGACCGGGTGATGAACCCGGAAGGCCTGCGCTACGAGGATGAGTTCGTCCGTCACAAGGCGCTTGACGCCGTCGGCGACCTGGCGCTGGCCGGCGCGCCGATCTTCGGCTGCTACCGCTCCCACCGGGGCGGACACAAGCTCAACCACCTCGCGCTCGAAGCGCTGTTCGCCGATCGCGAGGCGTGGAGCTATGTCGAGATGCCGGCCCGCCGCGAAAGCGGCCATGCGGACTTGTCGGTGGGCGTCGCCGCAGCGGCGTTTGGTCCCGACGTCTCCTGAAGCGGACGCACCGCTCAAGGCGTTCCGTCCGCTGTTTTGCCACAAAGAAAAGCGAAGTCCGTTGCGAGGCAGGCGATTGGCGCGCGGGCCCCGTTTTTGCTAAACATGGCGGTTGGCGACCGCAGCACCAGAAAAGGGCGATTCGGCCGGGGCCGATTTGATCGGGGGATGAGAGCAGCCGTACCAGTTCGCGTCGGGAGATTGCCCCCGCTTCGCACCGCCGCCGCGCTGGTGGCGATGCTCGCCGCGTCGGTCCTGCTGACGGCCTGCCAGCACTCGGTGGTGGGGACGGCGGCCGCCTACGAGGACGACCAACCGGCCGGCGTGCTCTACAACAAGGGCCTCGGCTACCTCAACTCCGGCAAGTTCGGCGACGCCATCACCAGTTTCGACGAGGTCGATCGCCAGCACCCCTACACGGAGTGGGCCCGCAAGGCGCTGGTGATGTCGGCCTTCTCCAGCTACCGGCGGGGCGACTTCGATACCGCGATCCAGACGGCGAACCGCTATCTCACCCTCTATCCCGGCGACAAGGACGCCGCCTACGCGCAGTACATCCTCGGCCAGTCCTATTTTGCCCAGGTGCAGGACGTGACGCGCGATCAGGAGACGACCCAGAAGGCGCTCGCCGCGATGGAGGACATCACCACCCACTATCCCGATTCCGAATATGCGACCGATGCGCGGAAGAAGGTGGTCGCCACCCGCGACCAGCTTGCCGGCAAGGAAATGCAGGTCGGCCGCTACTATCTGGAGCGTCGTGAATATGTCGCCGCCATCAACCGCTTCAACACGGTGGTGACCGAATATTCCGACACCCGGCATGTCGAAGAGGCGCTGGAGCGCCTGGTCGAGGCGAACCTGGCGATGGGTCTCGTCCAGGAAGCGCAGACCGACGCCGCGGTGCTCGGCCACAACTTCCCGGACAGTTCGTGGTATAAGGACGCCTACAACCTGCTCAAGAAGAAAGGCGTCACGCCGCAGGACAACGGTGGAGCCATCAGCGAGGCGATGGCCAAGAAAACCAGCTGAGGTCCGGGCCAGAACCCAGACATGCTCGCTGCCCTCTCGATCCGCGACATCGTACTTATCGAGCGGCTGTCAATCGATTTCACGCAAGGCATGACGGTGCTCACCGGCGAAACCGGCGCCGGCAAGTCGATCCTGCTCGACGCCCTGTCGCTGGCGCTTGGCGGGCGCGGCGACAGCGCGCTGGTCCGCGAGGGTGCCGAGCAGGGTGACGTGACGGCGGTCTTCGACCTCGCCGCCGGCCACCCGGTATGGTCGCTGCTCGGCGAAAGCGGCATCGCCAGCGAGGGCGAATTGATCCTGCGCCGGATCCAGGGCGGCGACGGGCGGAGCCGCGCCTTCGTCAACGACCAGCCGGTCTCGGTGACGCTGCTGCGGCAGATCGGCGCGCTCCTGGTCGAGATTCACGGCCAGCACGACGACCGCGCCCTGGTCGATGCCGGCGTCCATCGGGCGCTGCTCGACGCCTTCGGCGGGCTCGACCGCGAAGCCGAGGCGGTCCTCCGCGCCTGCCGCGACCTGCGCGGGGCGGAAGCGGCGGCCGACGACCTTCGCCGGCGCATCGAATCGGCGCGCAGCGAGGCCGACTATCTGCGCGCTGCCGTCGAGCAACTGACGAGGCTGGCGCCCAAGCCCGACGAGGAAGACGCGCTGGCCGACCGCCGGCAGCAATTGATGCGGGCCGAGAAGGTGGCGGGCGACATCGCCGAGGCCTACGAAATCGTCTCGGGTACCGCGACGCCGGTGCCGACGCTGGCGAGCCTGGTTCGCCGCCTCGAGCGGAAGGGGCCGGAAGCGGGCGGCCTGCTCGACGAGGCGATCGCCGCGCTCGATCGCGCGCTGGTCGCGCTGGAAGAGGCGGGGGCCGCGCTGGAAAAAGCGGCGGCTGCCGCCGATGCCGATCCCGGCGAACTCGAACGCACCGAGGAGCGCCTCTTCGCGCTCCGCGCCGCGGCGCGGAAGTACGCCATCGCCGTCGGTGACCTGCCGGCGTTGGCCGAGCAAATGGCGGCGAGCCTGGCGGCGCTCGAATCCGGCGAGGAGCAGCTCGGCCAACTCGACGAAGCGGTTGCCGCGGCGCGTGCCCGTTACGATCGCGCCGCCGCAGCGCTCAGCGCCAAGCGGCGCGAGGCGGCACGCCACCTCGAGGCGGCGGTCGCCGCGGAGCTGCCCGCCCTCAGGCTGGAGCAGGCCGGCTTCACCGTCGCGATCGCGAGCGATTCGGGGCGGGTTTCCGAAACCGGCATCGACGATGTCGCCTTCACCGTGCGCACCAATCCCGGCACAAGGGCAGGGCCGCTGATGAAGGTCGCCTCGGGCGGCGAGCTTTCCCGCTTCCTGCTCGCCATCAAGGTGGCGCTCGCCGATCGCGGCTCGGCACCGACCCTGGTCTTCGACGAGATCGACACGGCGGTCGGCGGCGCCGTCGCCGACGCGATCGGCGCACGGCTGTCGCAGCTCGCCGGCGGCGTCCAGGTGCTGTCGGTTACCCACGCGCCACAAGTCGCCGCCCGCGCCGACAGCCACCTTCTGGTCGCCAAGGCGCCCGAGACGGGCAGCGAGACCTTGCTCACCAGCGTCACGCGGCTCGACGATCTCAGGCGCCGCGAAGAGATCGCCCGGATGCTCGCCGGCGCGACGATCACCGACGAAGCCCGCGCCGCCGCGGCGCGCCTGATCCTCGGCGCGGCGTGAAACGGTGACTTGCCGACGCCGCGGTTTTCCCACCCGCGCCTCGCGCTCTATTCGCTGATGCAGTTCCTGTCGGCCCGACGCTCGGCGCGCTGTCGGATCAGTACGGCCGGCGACCGATCCTGCTGCTGTCGCTCTTGGGCCTCGCCGTCGCCTATCTGCTGATCGCCGTCGCGCGGCTCGGCTGTGGCACGGATCAGAAAATGAATGGGAGGAACATCTTCGTCCGCTTCATGTATGCCGGGTATTGTTCGGGCCATTCCTCGACCATGAGGCGCTCTTCGCGGCGGGCGCTGTACACGAAATAGATGCCGAAAACGATCAACGCTATCGCCCAGAACAGGTTATCGCCGATTGTTGAGCCGAGCATGGCGAGGAGAAAGCCGGCGTAGATCGGATGGCGCACATATTCGTAGGGACCGCTCGTGACGAGCTGGGGGTTCTCCTTGCGGGACATGGGCGGGCCCCAATTTCTGCCGAGACAGGTGCGGGCCCATACGGCGAGACCCATACCAAGCGCGCATAACACCAGGCCGGTGAGGCCGAGCGGCAAGTTCGTGTTGACTGCGTACAGTCTTGCGGTCCGGAATGCGTGGCCGAAGACCGAAAGGCGCAAGGCGAGCAGAACGAGGACGACGACGCCCAAACGCAACCAGATCTCTTGCCGCCGCATCGCTGCATTTCGGACATTCCGCTTCGTGGCGATGGCCGAGATGACCCAGTACGCGACGAGGGCAAGCCAGAGTGCGGCTATACTCAAGTGATAGATCATCATGCTTCAACGTCGCTCGAAATGCCCGGTCCTTGATTGTGCATGGGTGGCAGGCCGGGTGTAAGCGGTGTTTTGGCCCCACCTTTCGAGCGGGGTTCTGATCTGAGATTCTGCTGATCCCCGAATTGGGATCGAGGATCGGCACGTGCCTGGACTTGACCTTACGCTTGAGCCTTCGCGGCCTGTGCGCCGCGTCGAGATCATCAACGGGATCGGCGGCCGGCGGCGTTGGTCGGTGGACGACAAGGCGCGCATCGTCGAGGAGACGCTGGCTCCGGGCGCGGTGGTTTCGGAGATCGCGCGACGTCATGGACTGACACCGCAACAATTGTTCGGCTGGCGTCGCGCTGCCCGGCGATCGGCGGAGGCAGGCGAAGGTGCCAGTCCACCGCGCTTCGTGCCGGCAGTCGTGGAGGAGCCGCCGTCGGAGCCGATTTCCAAACAACGCAAGCCTCGCCGGGTCCGCCGCGCCGGTGAGGCGGCGGGGATCATCGAGATGGAGATCGGCGGCGTGACGGTGCGCGTCGGGCGAGGTGCCGAGGCGAAGACCGTGGCAGCGGTGATCCGCGCCCTGAAGGCAACGCCGTGATTGGTCCGACGGGATCGGTCCGGGTAATGGTGGCGACCAAGCCTGTCGACTTCCGCAAGGGCGCCGACGGTCTGGCGGCTCTGGTGCGCGAAGAGATGCGAGCCGATCCATTCTCGGGGGCGATCTATGTGTTCCGCGCCAAGCGGGCGGACCGGGTGAAGCTGGTGTTCTGGGACGGCACCGGCGTGTGCCTGTTCGCCAAGCGCCTCGAAGACGGCAAGTTCCAGTGGCCGGCGGTACGGGATGGCGTGATCCGGCTCACTGCCGCGCAGCTCTCGTCGCTGCTGGAAGGGCTCGACTGGCGGCGGGTCCACGAGGCGCGTGAGACGACGGCGCCGACTGTGCCGAGCTGATCTGCGACCAAGTGAATCAGCCCCGATCGGTTGGTCGCGAGGCGCTGGCGAACATGGTGTACTCCGGTCATGTCGAATCCGGCATCCGACCTTCCTGACGATCCCGGCGCATTGAGAGCGATGCTGGTTGCCGAACGTCATGAGAACGAACGGCTGCGCCAGATCATCAGGGAGATGCAACGCCATCGCTTCGGCCGCCGGGCCGAGACCCTGCCGGAAGATCAATTGCTGCTCGCTCTGGAAGAGGCCGACCAGGTCGTTGCCGCCGCCGAGGCCGAGAGCGAAGAGGCGGCACCGGCCGAGCGCGCTGCCGTCGTTGCGAAGCGCCGGGTGAACCGCGGATCGCCGCCGGCGCATCTGCCGCGCATCGAAATGGTGGTCGATATCGACGATCACGCCTGCCCATGCTGCAAGAACGCGCTGCATCGCATTGGCGAGGACGTGAGCGAGCGGCTCGATATCGTCCCGGCGCAGTTCAGGGTGCTGGTCGTGCGTCGGCCCAAATACGCCTGCCGGGCTTGCGAGGACGTGGTGGTTCAAGCGCCGGCACCAGCCCGGCTAATTGAGGGTGGCCTGCCGACCGAGGCGACGGTCGCTCAGGTCCTCGTCTCCAAATACGCCGATCACCTTCCCCTCTACCGGCAGGCCCAGATCTACGCCCGGCAGGGGATCAACCTCGATCGCTCAACCCTGGCGGATTGGGTCGGACGTGCCGCCTGGCACCTGCGACCGGTTCACGAGCGGCTGCTCATGAAGCTCAAGGGATCGACCAAACTGTTCGCCGACGAGACGACGGCGCCGGTGCTCGATCCGGGGCGCGGAAGGACCAAAACCGGCCAGCTCTGGGCCTATGCGCGTGACGACCGACCATGGGGCGGAACCGATCCGCCGGGCGTGGCTTACGTCTACGCGCCCGACCGCAAGGCCGAGCGGCCGATCGCCCACCTTGCCGGCTTCAAGGGCGTGCTGCAGGTCGACGGTTATGGCGGCTATCGTGTCCTTGCCGACCGAGGTGGGGTGACGCTTGCCTTCTGCTGGAGCCATGTCCGCCGGCGCTTCTACGAACTCGCCGCGGCCGGTGCCGCGCCGATCGCCAGCGAGGCGCTGGAACGCATCGCCGGTCTCTATCTCATCGAGGCCGGGATCCGCGGTCGCAGTGCTGACAAACGACGAGCGGTCCGCCGCGAGAGGAGCCGGCCGATCATCGAGGCGCTCGAACCCTGGCTGCGGGAGAAGCTCGGCCTGATCAGCCAGAAGACCAAACTCGCCGAGGCGATCCGCTATGCCCTCTCGCGTTGGGAGGGACTTACCCGGTTCCTCGACGATGGCCGCATCGAGATCGACTTCAACGTCGTCGAACGGACAATCCGGCCGATCGCGCTGAACAGGAAGAATGCTCTCTTCGCCGGCTCCGACGGCGGCGGCGAGCACTGGGCGATCATCGCCTCGCTCATCGAGACCTGCAAACTCGGCAGCATCGATCCGCAGTCATATCTCGCCGACGTCATCACCAGGATCGTCAACGGTCATCCCAACAGCCGTATCGACGAACTCCTGCCGTGGGCCTACCCCCCGGCGGCCGACCTCAAAGCCGTGGCCTGAAAACACCGCTT
>CAVWYO010000004.1:0-74613 GCA_963759235.1 uncultured Alphaproteobacteria bacterium
TGACCTATCTTCATCTTCGGATGGACGGAATCTGGGCCAAAACAGCGAGAAATCGACACCGCTTGCCGGGCTGCCGATAGCCTGCAAATTTGACCTTGCAAACGATGCGGAGCCTGAAGGCAATGGCCAAGGGGAAAGTTGCGGAGAAACCCGTCGAGGCGCTCAGCGCGGCGGAAGCCGCCGACGAGCTCAAGCGGCTCGCCAAGCAGATCGGCGGGGCCGACCGGCGCTATTATCAGGAAGACAAGCCGACCATCACGGACGCGGCCTATGATGCGCTCCGCCAGCGGAACGCGGCGATCGAAGCGCGGTTCCCCGAGCTGAAGCGCGCCGACAGCCCCAGCGAGCGGGTCGGCGCGGCGCCGCTCGGCAAGTTCGCCGAGGTCCGCCACGCGGTGCCGATGCTGTCGCTGGAGAACGCCTTCGACGAGGCGGACGTCCGCGACTTCGTCAACCAGATGTACCGTTTTCTCGGCCGTCCGGCGGACGATCCGATCGCGCTGACCGCCGAACCGAAGATCGACGGGCTGTCGATGTCGCTCCGCTACGAGGCGGGCAAGCTAACCCTCGGCGCAACCCGCGGCGACGGCGTCAGCGGCGAGGACGTCACCGCCAATGTACGCACGATCGACGACATTCCGCACGCTTTGCCGAAAGGCGTCCCGGCGGTCGTCGAGGTGCGCGGCGAGATCTATCTCGGCAAGCGCGACTTCGAGAAGCTGAACGCCTTGCAGGAGAAGGAGGGCAAGCCGCTCTACGTCAACCCGCGCAACACTGCCGCCGGCTCGCTTCGCCAGAAGAACCCGGAGGTCACCGCCACCCGGCCGCTCCGTTTCTTCGCCTATGCCTGGGGCGAGATGAGCGCGCTGGCCGCCGACACCCAGATGGGCATGGTCGAGGCCTTCGCCGAATGGGGCTTTCCGGTCAACCCGCTGATGCGGCGCTGCGCCTCGATCGACGAAGCGCTCGCGGTCTACCGCGACATCGAGCGGCAGCGGGCGAGCCTCGACTACGACATCGACGGCGTGGTCTACAAGGCGGACTCGCTGGCACTCCAGGCCCGGCTCGGCTTCCGCACCCGTAGCCCGCGCTGGGCGATTGCCCACAAGTTCCCGGCCGAGAAGGCGACGACGGTGCTCGAAGCGATCGACATCCAGGTCGGCCGCACCGGGGCGCTGACGCCGGTGGCGCGGCTGAGGCCGGTCACCGTCGGTGGGGTCGTCGTCGAAAACGCCACGCTCCACAACGAGGACTATATCCGTGGCTTCGGTCGCGACGGCGCCCCGCTTCGCACCGACGAGAAGGGCGAGCCGGTCGACATCCGCGTCGGCGACACGGTCACCGTGCAGCGGGCCGGCGACGTCATCCCGCAGGTGCTCGACGTCGACCTGGCGCTCAGGCCGGCGGACGCCAAGCCGTTCGACTTCCCGAAAGTCTGTCCCTGTCCTCTGAAGACGCCGGTGGTGCGCGAGGAGACCGCGACCGGCGGCGAAGGAATCGTCCGCCGCTGCTCCGGCGAGTTCGCCTGTCCCTTCCAGCGCAAGGAGCATCTCCGCCACTTCGTCTCCCGCCAGGCCTTCGACATCGAGGGGCTCGGCGAGAAGCAGATCGAATATTTCTACGAGGACGCGGACCTACCGATCAAGGCTCCGGCCGATATCTTCACGCTTGCCGAGCGCGACGCGGCCAAGGGCCACATCCTCAAGGAGCGCGAGGGCTTCGGCGAGGTGTCGGTCCGCAACCTTTTCGCCGCCATCGAGGCGCGGCGAAAAATCCCGTTCGAGCGCTTCCTCAACGCGCTCGGCATCCGCCATGTCGGCGAGACGACGGCGCGGGTACTCGGCCGCGCTTACGGGTCGTGGAAGGCTTTTCACGATGCGGCATTGAAGGTCGCCGGCGGCGACGAGGCCGCGGCCGAGGAGATGGACGAGATCGACCAGATCGGCGCCACCGTCGTCGAGGCGGTGGCGCACTATTTCGGCGAGAGCCACAATCGCGCTCTGGTCGAGGCGCTTGTCGATCAGATGGAGACCATTTTCGACGCCGAGCAAGCGGCGAGCGACTCACCGGTCGCGGGCAAGACGGTCGTCTTCACCGGCTCGCTGGAGCGCATGACCCGCGACGAGGCGAAGTCGATGGCCGAACGACTGGGCGCCAAGGTGTCCGGCTCGGTGTCGAAGAAGACCGACCTCGTCGTCGCCGGTCCCGGCGCCGGCTCCAAGCTCAAGGATGCAGAGAAGCACGGTGTCGAGGTCATCGACGAAGCCGGCTGGTTCGATCTGATCGGCGGCTGATCGGCGAGCGCGAGGCGGCTCGTCCGGACCGGGGGCCGCCGAGCCTCCGATACAGGCGCATGGCGATCGGCTAAGATCGACCACGGCCGGCGTCTGTGCCGGTGACAGGAGAAGAACCCCCCATGTGTTGGCTCATTGCCGGCCGGCTCGCGCGAATGGCGCCGGCTATCTTGTTGACATTCGCTGCGACCGGCCTGCCGGCGCGGGCCGACGAAGCGGCGAACAACGCGGCGGTCGCCCACCTCGAAGCCGGAACGCTGGCGGCCGGCGATACCCAGCTTGCCGCGATGCTTGCCGCCGACCCCAGCAATGACGACGCCCGCATGGGTCTCGGCACGATCCGCTTCGTGCGGGCCGTCGAGAACCTGTCGCAGGGGCTCTACCGCTACGGCCTGGAGCCCCCGAATTCGTTCCTGGTGCCGATCATCCGGCTGCCGGTGCCGGTGAACCCCGATCCCCAGCCGATCAGCTACGAGGATTTTCGCGGCCTGCTCCAGGGTTTCGTGACCGATCTGGCGGCCGCCGAGAAGACGCTCGACGGCGTCGGCGACAGCGGCGTCAAGCTTCGCCTCGACCTCACCAAGCTCCGCTACGACGCCGACGGCGACGGCACGATCCGCGAAGACGAGCGCTTCATCGCCGTCATCCAGCGGGTGACGGGAATGCGGGCGGAGGACATGCCCGCCTCGCTGGTCTTCGCCTTCGACAAGGGCGACGCGCTGTGGCTGAGGGGCTACGCCCACGTGCTGATGGCGTTCAGCGAGTTCTGGCTGGCGCACGACTGGCACGAAAGCTTCGACATCGGCTTCACCCATTTCTTCCCGAAGGTCGAATCGGCCTTCGCCGAGGCGCTCGCCCCGCTCGGCGGCGATCCGATATACGCCGAGGGCGCGCCGGTCGCCGACTTCATCTCGTTCTTCCATATCCGCTGGCCGGTGGTCGAGCCGGCGCGCATGGCGGCGGTGCGTCAGCACATCAAGGCGATGATCGAACTTAGCCGGCAAAGCTGGACGGCGATCGAGGCGGAAACCGACGACGACCACGAATGGCTGCCCAATCCGCAGCAGACCAGTCCGTTCGCCAGCGTCCAGGTCAGCGCCGACACGATCGCCGCATGGCGCGCCGTGCTTGACGAAGCCGAAGCGGTGATCGACGGCAAGAAGCTCGTGCCGCATTGGCGCTTCAACCAGGGCTTCAACCTGGCGCGGGTGTTCGACGAACCGCGGGATTTCGATCTGGTGCTGTGGATCACCGGACCGGCGGCACTGCCTTATCTCGAGGACGGACCGGTCACCACCAGCCAGGATTGGGACGCGATGGTCGGGGCGTTCGAGGGCAATTTCGGCATCTCCGCCGTCTGGTTCAACTGAGGGAAAGAAGCTCGCCGGGCGAACCCGGCGAGCCTCTTCGTCGAGAGAGGCAGCGACCTAGAGCAAAGTCCGTTGTGATCGAATCGGGGCCTTTGCTCCAGCTTTTTGATTCTTCGCATTTTCCGGGCGGAAAAGGGCGCACACTTTTCCTGAAAATGCCCTAGAGCCCGGTCTGCTGTGCCGGTGTCGGCTGAGTCGCGGCGGTGTTTGCCCGTTCCTCCGCCTTGATGTCGGCGAGGGTCTTGAACTCCGGCGCGGCATCGAGCTGGTCCTTGGTCGCCTCGAGGTAGAGCGTCAATTTGCCGTTCTCGTCGGTGCGCGGCTGGACGGCGTCGAACGGCACCGCGACGTTCTTCTCGCCGATGCCGAGGAAGCCGCCGACGCCGATGATCACGGCGTTCGCCGACCCGTTATCGGCGATCACCAGATCGTTGACGTCGCCGAGGTTCTCGTCATTGGCGTTGTAGACGGTCTTGCCGATCCACTCGGATACGAGGTTCTGGTTCTCGCCCTGTTGGGCGATGAACTGCTGGTCCTTGGCGGCCGCCACGGCATTGTCGCCCTTGGCCGCCGGGGCAGCTGCCGTGGTGTCCGGCGCCGCCGCGTCGGGTGCCTTCTGCACGTCGCCGCTGGCCGCCGGGGCGCCGTTGGTATCGCCCGGTGCGATGTCGGTCGCCGCGGGCGGCTGGACCTGCATCTGGTCGGCGTTGTCGCCCTGGGCGAAGACCGGCAGCGAAAGAAGCGCGAGGATCGCGCTGGTCGTCATGAGGGTCTTCATATCTCAGTCTCCTTGTCAGAAGCCGGCGATCCGGACGTCCTCGCCCGACGCCGTGCTGAGGCGGAAACGGGACAATCGGGCTCCGGGTTCCCAATTCAAGAAATGATCACAATGTTGCCGCCGCGCGGGGCGAAAGCGGCCGAGCTTCCGCCTCAATCGCCGAGCGGCGCCGTCGCGCGGGCGAGCCAGGCGCGTTCGGCGTCGTCGAGAAGACGGCCGACGGCGCCGGGGATCGCCGCGTGATAGGCGTCGACCCATGCGATTTCCGCAGGGTCGAGCAAGCCGACCGCGATCAGCCGGCGGTCGATCGGGCAAAGCGTCAGCGTTTCGAAGCCGAGCATCTCGCGGTCGCCGCCCGGAACCGCCGCGGGCGGCGTGACGAGGACCAGGTTCTCGATGCGGATGCCATAGACGCCGGTCTTGTAGTAGCCCGGCTCGTCGGACAGGATCATGCCGGGTTCGAGCGGGACGTCGCCGCGTTTCGAGATGCTCGCCGGGCCCTCGTGCACCGAGAGGAACGCGCCGACGCCGTGGCCGGTGCCGTGATCGTAGTCGAGGCCGGCCTGCCAGAGCGGCCGGCGGGCGAAGGCGTCGATCTGGGCGCCGGTGGTGCCTGACGGAAAGCGGGTGGTGGCGATGGCGATGTGGCCCTTCAGCACGCGGGTGAAGCGGTCGCGCATTTCCTCGCTCGGCTCGCCGATCGCCACGGTGCGGGTGATGTCGGTGGTGCCGTCGCGGTATTGGGCGCCGGAATCGACCAGGTAGAGCGAGCCGGGTTCGAGGGTCAGATTCGTTTCCGGCGTAACCCGGTAGTGGACGATGGCGCCGTTCGGCCCGGCGCCGGAGATGGTGTCGAAGGATAGGTCGATGAGTTCCGAGCCGTCGGCCTTCGCCGTCGCGGCGCGAAATTCGGCAAGCTTCTCCGCCGCGGCGATCTCGTCGATCGTGCCGGATCCGGCGCTGGCGTCGAGCCAGGCGAGGAAACGCACCATGGCGGCGCCGTCGCGCACCTGCGCGGCCCGCGTGCCGGCGATCTCCGTCGGGTTCTTGCGCGCCTTGGGAAGGGCGGCCGGATCGGCGCCGTCGACCGCCGTGCCGCCGGCCTCCGTGATCGCCGTGGCAATCGCCTGCGGCGTGGTGCGTGGCTCGAGAAGAACTCTGGCCTTGTCCCGGCCGAGGCCGGAAAGCGCCGCCTCGAAGCGCTCCGGCTCCTCGATGTCGACATCGGCGGCGAGCCCGGCGCGGACGGCGTTGGAAAGCTTGCGCCCGTCGATGAACAGCGACGGTTTCCCCGATCGCGGCAGGATCGAAAAGGCGAGGGCGACCGGATTGTGGGCGATGTCGGCGCCCCGGATGTTGAAGGTCCAGGCGATGGCGTCGGCCTGGCCGAGCACGGCTGCGTCGACCTTCTTCTCGGCCAGCGTCTCCTGGAGCCGCGCGATCTTGGCCGCGGTGTCCTCGCCGGCCAAGGCGACCGGATGCAGCGACACCGGGCCGAGCGGCGGCGCGGGCCGGTCGGTCCAGACGCGGTCGATCGGGTTCTCGGCAACCGCCACCAGCTCGGCTCCCGTTTCCTCGCACGCCGCCGCCAGCCGCTTGACCTCGGCCATCGTCATCAGCCACGGATCATAGCCGATCCGGTCGCCCGGATTCGCATGCGCCTTCAGCCATGTCGACGGCGGCGTGTCGATCAGATGCTCGGGCGCGAAGATGTCGGTGTCGACCTGCGTGCGAACCTGCAGCGTGTAGCGCCCGTCGACGAAGATGGCAGCCTCGTCGGCGAGGACGACGGCGACGCCGGCCGAGCCGGTGAAGCCGGTCAGCCAGGCAAGGCGCTCGGCCGACGCCGGCAGATATTCGCTCTGATGCTCGTCGGCATGGGGGACGATGAAGCCCTGAAGCCCCTGGCGCGTCAGTTCGGCGCGGAGCTCGGCGAGCCGTCGGCGGTGTTCCTGATCCTCACTCATTTGACCTTTCTATGGGCGGCGCGGGGGCCGTTCAAACGAAAACCGGTAGGTCGCCGCCATTCCCTGCTGCCCAGATTTTGTGCATTGCAATATTGTGACAGTGCACTGCAAAAACCGCATGTCAGTCATGCGGTTAGGCCCTTCCTGGTCATCCGGAGCGGGCGTATGTCGGCCGCACGGGGGGTGTCACCGATTCTGAAGGATACGGATATGACGATCAGGACACCCGGCGAAATCGGCGGCCGCGCGGCGCCCGGGCGCGGTGTTGCCAGACGCGTGCTGGCGCGGGCGATCGCTATCCGCGAAGCGCCTGCCCGCCAGACCTTCAACGCCTACCTTCTCGGTCTCGACGACGCGACGCTGGCGACCTTCGGCTACGACCGGAAGGGGCTGGACGAGGCCGGCCGCGGCCGCTTCCCGCTCTGATCCTGTCGTAAGCGGCACCACGACAGCACCGCCTGCTCACCCGGCGAAGGTCAGCGTCACCCAGCCCTCGCGCTCATCCGCCCGTGTCAACCGCAAGCCCTGCGCCCGGTAGGCGGCGGCGACGCGGTTCTGCTGGCCGGCGAGCAGTCCCGACAGGATGACGGTACCGCGCCGCGCCAGGCGGCGGCGGATCGCCGGGGCGAGCGCGACGAGCGGGCGAGCGAGAATATTGGCGACGATCAGGTCGAACCGGCCGCGCATACCGAATGCACGGCCCGCAACGCCGTCGGCGCGGATGGCGCGGACCAGCGGGCCGACGCCGTTCTGCCGCGCGTTCTCCGCCGCGATGCGCACCGCGAGCGGATCGATGTCGCTCGCCAGCACCGGCGCCTTGCAGCGCTTGGCGACGGCGATGGCGAGGACGCCGGAGCCGGTGCCGACGTCGAGGGCGCCGCGGATCGAACGTGTCTTGGCCAGCCGGTCGATGGCGGCGAGGCAGCCGGCGGTCGTGCCGTGATGGCCGGTGCCGAAGGCCTGGCCGGCCTCGATCTCGATGGCGAGGTCGTTCCGCCGGCGCGCCGCCCGGTCGTGGCCGCCATGGACGAGAAAGCGGCCGACCCGGACCGGGCTCAGCCCCTCCAGGCTCCTCGCCACCCAGTCGGCGTCGGCGAGCTTGGCGAGCGCGAATGAGCCGGCGTCCCGTCCGAGCATGGCAACCGCAAGACGGCTAAGGGCGGCCAGATCGGCTTTCGTCGGCCTGTCGGGAAAATAGACGACGACGCACCAACGGTCCGCGCCGACCACCGTATTGTCGACGGCGAGGCTCGCCAGCCGCGTGTCGGTGCCGAGCGCGTCGACCAGACGCAGCGCCTCCTGTTCGGACACGACCAGGCTTGCGGTATGAATCATCGACATCCCGAGGGAGGAACGAATGCACGCTATCGTCAATCATCTGCCGATCAAGGAAGACGCCGACTGGACGGATATAGCGACGAAATGCGAAAAGTTCGCCGCCGAAACGCGCGCGGCTCACCCGGAGCTACAACGCGTCATCGTCGTCAAGGTGGACGATCGGGAAGCGATCCTGGTGGCGATCTACACGGACCGGGAGTCGCTCGACCGTCTGTCGCGGGAGGTGGCCGGCCCCTGGTTTGCCGAGAACATCCGGCGTTATCTCGCCGGCCCGGTGTCCCGCTCGGTGGGGGAGATCATCGCCGGCGCCCTCTGATCGAGGACGCCGCCCAGGCCGCGTCCGCCTCGGCGATGAAGCGGAGAATCGCGGCCGATGAGCGGCGGTGCCTCGAGGCCGACCCGGCCTACGCCGGCGGCGTCTGCTGCTCGGCCGGCATTTCACCGAGGGTGAGCGCCACGGTTTCCGGCTTCTCCTTGCGCAGCACTTCGAGCTTGACCGAGCTGCCCGGCGTCATCGCGCCGATCTCCTGGACGAGCGCGCGGCTGTCCTTGACCGAGGTTCCGTTGACCGCGGTGATGACGTCGCCGGCCTTGATGCCGGCCTGGGCGGCCGGACTGCCGGTTTCGATCTGGGCAACCAGGGCCCCCGCCGCCTGCTTCATGCCGAGACCGGCGGCGATGTCGGGGGTGACGTCCTGGATCTGGACGCCGAGCCAGCCGCGGGTGATGTGACCGGACTGGATCAGCGCGGTGGTGATCGACTTGGCCGTGTCGGCGGGAATGTCGAAGCCGATGCCGACGGAGCCGCCGGAGGGCGAGAAGATCATCGAGTTGATGCCGACCACGTTGCCGTTGAAGTCGAAGGTCGGGCCGCCGGAGTTACCCCGGTTGATCGGGGCGTCGATCTGCATGTAGCTGTCGTAGGGGCTGTCGTTGATATCGCGACCGAGCGCCGAGACGATGCCCGCCGTCACCGTGTTGCCGAGGCCGAACGGATTGCCGATGGCGACCACCCAGTCGCCGACGCGGGGCGCCTGCGCGGCGAACATCACGTGGGGGAAGGCGTTGCTCCCGTCGACCTTGATCACCGCGAGGTCGGTCTTCGGATCGGTCCCGATCACCCGCGCCTTGTAGACCGAGCCGTCGTCGGCGGTGACCTGGACCGACTTGGCATGGTCGACGACGTGGTCGTTGGTCACGATGTAGCCGTCGGCCGAGATGAAGAAGCCCGAGCCTTCGCCCACCATCTGCTGGTCGGGCGCGACGTTTGGCGCGTTCGGGGCGTTCGGCGCTCCGAACTGGAAGAACCGCTCGAGCGGTCCGCCCTGTTGCGGCAGGGCGTCGCTGCCGGTTGCGCTCACCGGCTCCGTGATCTCGACCCGCACCGACACCACAGCCGGACGGATGCGGGCAACAAGGTCGGCGAAGCCGAACGGCTGCTCCGCCAGCGCGGTTTTGCCGCCCGAGAAGTCGGCGAGCGAGGCGCGGGCGACCGTCGTCGATTGCGCCGCCGGCGCGAGGGGCGGTTGCCGGTAGGTCGTCGCACCGGCTGCGAAGGCGAGCAGGGCGATGCCGGCGGCCGAGGCCAGGAGTGCGGCGCGGCTGGCGACAATGCGACGGCCGCGGTCGGGGGTGGGGGACTCGTTCGGGGTAGTCACGACATTTGCCTCCAGATGACAGAGGCGTCTTGGTGGCGCGCTCTCGAATAGTAACTTGTGACGCCCCATTAAGGATGCATGTCCGCCAGATGAATTCTTGGTCATGTCCGGGACACGGCGCAGCCGGCTGACCTAACGCGCTGGAGCGTCCCCCGGGCCGCGGTAGCCCCTCTTTTGGCTCGCCATCGCCGGCGCGCGGTGTTGTCAGGCAGATCGTGCTCGACCGATCTCAGACAGGTTCCGATCCACCGACGCTGCGAAACTTCGCAAGAACCGCGAACAGCTTATTCTTCAAATACCTGAAAAGCCCCTTGCGCAACTCGCCTCGCTTATAATGAAACAGAACGTCGATTAATTCCTTTGGCGTCAAATAGCCCAGATAAGTAAACGCCCTGTCGATCTTTGCGTCGCTGTCCATGATATATCTTTTGATGGATATTCTCGCCGAGGCATCCCACTTTGGCAAAAATTCCCGCCGCATCTGGACCTGGTAGTCGCGAAAGTCGGATATATCGTTTTCCAGATAGCGCCTGATATATCCCGCGGCGATGTCCGCGCTGTACATGCCGTGGCGAATACCTTCGCCTCCCAAGGGATTCACCGCCGAAGCCGCGTCACCGATGGCGATCGAATTAGCCTTATAGTAACGGTCCTTGAGTCCCTGCGAGTACCTGATCGTCGCGCCGTGAATATCGACAATGCGGTATTCTTCAAGTTTTACATGTCGATCGATCAAGTTTTGTATATAGTATTTCAAAGACTCGGTGCGGTCGATAAATTTGTGCTTCAGGTTGAAGCGGCCAGCGCCGACTTTCAGGCGATATTCCTGCATGGGAAAGACCCAGGAGTATCCCTTGGGCATCCACTTGTATCCAAGAAAGAAGAAGATCGCATTGGCGTATTGCCGGTAAGCCTCTTCGTTGACCTCGATCACGTATTCGAGGCCGGTCGCGGCGAGGAAATCCGGCTGTTCGCGTCGCTCATCGTACATGACCGATCGCGCGAAGCCGGTTGCATCGACTAGGACTTGCGCGCTGACTGGCTCTTCCCTTCCGGCCGCGCGGTGTCTCAGCGTGACGAGCGTCTTGCCGGCGTCCTCGGCGTGCCTGACGTAGCGGTACCCCATCCAGACGTCGCCGCCATGCGCCTTCGTATCGTCGGCGAGGAATCCCCTGAGTTTGGCGAAGTCCAGAACCGCGCCCAACGTCTCGGGAGCGCCCCACACCTGTTTCGTGTTCGACGTGACGGCAACAAGCTTGTTCCAGAAGCTGCCGACGATGCTTTCGGGCAGGGCGAATTGCTCCAGCGTGCCCAGTAGCGTGGCGGCGCTGGAAAAGTCGTTCTTCGAGAAATCCTCATGCTGCTCGACGAGCAGCACGGTGTAACCGGACCTGGCGATCGACCGGGCCATCTGACCGCCGGCTGGTCCGGCGCCGACCACCACGACATCGTAACTCTTCATGGACATTCGCCTCGTGCGTCACGACGTTTGGATCTCGCGGCTCGCGGAGGGAGCCCGGCCGTCGGGCAGACCACCAGCCGCGGCGGCCCGTTCCTAGACCGCAATCTGTTTTGCAGGGCTGGGGGTAACGCGACCGAAGCGACGGTTTCGAGCCTGATAGGCCAAGAGGGCTCGATGAAATTCAGCCGAGTCGAAATCAGGCCAGAAGGCGTCGGTGAAGTAGAACTCGGTGTAGGCGAGTTGCCATAGCAGAAAATTGGAAAGGCGTTGTTCTCCGCTGGTACGAATCAGCAAATCCGGGTTCTGCCTCCCGCCGGTGTACAGGTGCTGCTCAAACAATGCCTGATCGACTGCTGAGGCGTCGATCGCGCCGGACTCGATCCCTGCGGCGATCGCCTGGCAGGCTTGCAGTATGTCCTGCCGCCCGCCGTAATTGATCGCCATCACAAATTCGACGCTCGTGTTGCCTGCCGTCCGTTCGATCGCCCGCTCGATCTCGCGGCGGAGGGAGAGCGGCAAAACGGTCAGGTTCCCAATACAATCGAAGCGCATTCCGATCGCGCTCAACTCGTCCAGCCTGTGCCGGATCGTCTGCTCGATCAACCACATCAGCAGTTCGACTTCCGCCCTGGGGCGCTGCCAGTTTTCGGTAGAGAAAGCATAGGCGGTCAGGGTGCGAATGCCCCAATCCTTGCAGCAGTGCAGCAAGTCTATGAGTTTGTCTGCTCCGCGCCGATGGCCGGCGATTCGCGTATGGCCCCGATGTTTGGCCCAACGACCGTTGCCGTCCATTATGACCGCGACATGGGCAGGCAACGCGCAAGGATTCAGGTCGGGGGGCAGCTCGCGCGGCTGGGCGGTCTTCACGGCGGTACCTCCCAATGAAAATGCGATCGACGCAGTTCATCGCGTGTAGTGGATCTGCGGAGGAACGCGAAAAGCTCGACCCGTGTCGCCGCCGGATTTTACGGACGCAGCCTAATATAGCAAACGTCTGAGTCCACCGGGTTATAGTCCCGCAAGATGGATCGGTACGACGTCATCGTTGTCGGAGCGGGACCCGGCGGAGCCTCGGCTGCCGCGGAGTGTGCCAAGCGCGGCATGAAGGTCGCTTTAGTCGAAAAGCACCGCCTGCCGCGGCACAAGACCTGCGGCGGGGGCATGCCGTTTGTCGTCAGAGATTACTTTCCTCATCTGGACGAGAGCCTTTTCGTCGAATCCGAAACCACTCATATGCGGCATAGTTGGCAGTTTGGCGAGGCTGTGATTCACCCGATGAATCCAGCGGACCAAACGCCTTTGACGTTGTGGATGGCGCGGCGCTCGGCGTTCGACAATGCGTTGGCGCAATGTGCTGCCGGTCACGGCGCGCGCCTGATCGACGGGGCGGCCGTCACCGGTTTGGAGAAGAATGGTGGTTGGACGGTCATCGCCGGCAAGTTCAAAGGCACCAGCCAATTCGTGATCGGAGCCGACGGTGCCAACGGCAAGATTGCTCGACTGAGTGGGCTTTACGCCGACCTGCCTTTTTGTCTGGGGATGGAGATCGAGTACCCCGTCGATTGGGGGAAAGTCGAATTCCCGGTTTCGCCAACGATGATCCACCTCGAGTACGGGGTCGTCCCCGGAGGCTACGCCTGGATTTTTCCGAAGGCGGACCATCTGAACGTCGGAGCCGGCGTTTTCCATCGTTACTCCAGAAATTTCGGCAACAAAAAAGCGACGGCCCCCCTACTCAAGAAAACGATCTTTGACTTCCTCGAGTTCTTTGAACCTTTTCGTCGATCCGGACACAGTCAAATTTCACGCGCACCCGCTTCCATTGTGGAATCCCGAGCGCAAATTTCAGTCCGAAGACGCCACGTTATTCTTGATCGGCGACGCGGCCGGACTGGTCAATCCATTCATGGGAGACGGAATATTGCACGCGATCAAAAGCGGCCGCATCGTCGCCGAGTGCCTCGCGGCCGACCCACACGATTACGCCGAACGGGTCAAGCAGACCTTCGCTTCCGACTTCGCCATTTCAAACTTCATTGCCAGAGTGTTCGTCAAAAACCCTCGATTTTTCTACAGGAAGGGCATCACCCGGCCGCGCGCCACCAGAATCGTCACGGAACTGCTTTGCGAGGAAATCACCTATGATGACTTCTTCGAAAGGGCCAAGACGCGTCTGAGGAAAGCCTTCCTGCCGTTCGGCAAACTTTCCTCGTCCTGAGGCGGCTGTCGTGCAAGCCGGCCCGCGAACGAGGCACCAAAGGCGATCCAGCTCGTGAGAAAAGAGGGCGTGCGGTGCCGCCGCTCAGTGCCGCTCGACGAAGCTATCGAGCACGCGCTTGCGTCCCGCCTTGTCGATCATTCGGCGGCAGGCTGGACCCGCCGCGGCAGTTCTACCAGCGCCAGGAGGTTGTCGCCGACTTCCGTTTCGAAGGTGCGGTCGGCCCTGAGTTCCGCCAGAGTACGCGGCTTCGGTAGCGGGCGGCCGTCCGCCGCCAACGCTTCGGCGTAGACAAGCACGGCCTCCGGCGCGTTGAGCAGCGCCTCGTCCACCGAATCGCCGGCGGAAAAGCATCCGGGAAGGTCGGGAAACCAGAACTCCTACTGCCTTGTCGGAACCCGTATCTTCGATAATGGCTACATAGTGCGTCATGTCACTGCGTCAGTTGGGCCGCCACCCCGCTTGCCGATAAATGGGACGAATCAACCCGGTGCCCAAGTCTTCTTGGGATGGGGAAGCACAATCACCACGCCGGTCTTGGGATTGCGGAAGACGTGGTGCGACCCACGCACCCGTTCTAGATTCCATCCCTCTCGTTCCAGTCGCTTCTTGATGTCGCGACTCGATGACAGCATTGCCTCAATGCCGCTCGACGAAGCTATCGAGCACGCGCTTGCGGCCGGCCTTGTCGAAATCGATGGTGAGCTTGTTGCCGTCGATGCCGGCGATCTGGCCGTAGCCGAACTTCTGGTGGAAGACGCGCTCGCCGGTCTGATAGGTCGAGGTGCCGCCGACCACGCTCTTCGCCACCAGCTCGCCCTCGATGTAGCGCTCTTTCGACTTCGGCCCGGAGAAGTTGCCGTAGCCGCCCATGCTGGCGTCCTCGAAGCCGCCGCGGTTCTTCTGGGCGCGCTGCCAGCCAGGGGTCGCGTAGGTGTTCTGGAACGGGTCGCGGGTGTCGAAGCGGCTGGCACCGTATGAGTTCATGCCGTAGCCGCCGTAGGAGGAGGTCTCCTCGACTACGTCGACATGGGATTCCGGCAACTCGTCGAGGAAGCGGGAGGGGATCGAGGTCTGCCACAGGCCGTGCATGCGCCGGTTGGAGGCGAAGCGCACATAGACGCGCTTTCGTGCGCGGGTGAGGCCGACATAAGCGAGGCGGCGCTCCTCCTCGAGGCCGGCGCGGCCCTGCTCGTCGAGGGTGCGCTGGGAGGGAAACAGGCCTTCCTCCCAGCCGGGCAGGAACACCGTGTCGAACTCCAGGCCTTTGGCCGAATGGAGCGTCATGATGTTGACGGCGTCGGATGAGCCCTCCGAATCCGTGTCCATGACCAGCGCGATATGCTCGAGGAAGCCGGCCATGGAGTCGAACTCCTCCATCGAGCGGACCAGCTCCTTGAGGTTCTCCAGGCGCCCCGGCGCGTCGGCGGAGCGGTCGGCCTGCCACATCTCGGTGTAGCCGGACTCCTCGAGGATGATCTCGGCGAGCTCGGTATGGGGGAGATGGCCGAGCTGCTCGCGCCAGCGGGCGAAGCTCTGCAGAAGATCGCGGAGCGCGGCGCGGGCGCGGGCGTTGATCTCGTCGGTCTCCACCATGTCGGCGGCGGCATCGGGGAGCGGCACGTTCTTCGCCCGCGCCCGGTCGTGGAGGAGCCTGACCGTGGTGTCGCCGATGCCGCGGCGCGGCACGTTGACGATGCGCTCGAAGGCGAGGCCGTCGGCCGGCTGGGCGGTGACGCGGAAATAGGCGAGCGCGTCGCGGATCTCCTGGCGCTCGTAGAAGCGCGGGCCGCCGATGACGCGGTAGTTCAGCCCGAGCGTGACGAAGCGGTCCTCGAAGGAGCGCATCTGGAACGAGGCACGCACCAGGATGGCGATCTCGTTCAAGGCATGGCCCTGGCGCTGGAGCTGCTCGATCTCCTCGCCGACGGCGCGGGCCTCCTCCTCCGAATCCCACGACGAGGCGACCGACACCTTGACCGCTTCGGGATCGGCGGCGTCGGTGAACAGTGTCTTGCCGAGCCGGCTCTCGTTGTGGGCGATCAGGTGGGAGGCGGCGCCGAGGATGTGCGGCGTCGAGCGGTAGTTGCGTTCGAGCCGGATCACGGTGGCGCCGGGGAAATCCTTCTCGAAGCGCAGGATGTTGTCGACCTCGGCGCCGCGCCAGCCGTAGATCGACTGATCGTCGTCGCCGACGCAGCAGATGTTGCGCCGCCCCTGGGCGAGCAGCCTCAGCCACAGATACTGGGCGGTGTTGGTGTCCTGGTACTCGTCGACCAGCATGTAGCGGAAGCGCTTGTGGTATTCGGCAAGCACGTCGGCATGCTCGCGCAGAATCTTCAAAGGCTCGAGGATCAGGTCGCCGAAGTCGGCGGCGTTGAGCACCTTCAGCCGCTCCTGATAGGCGGCGTAGAGCTTGCGGCCGCGGCCGTCGGCGAAGGCGAGCGCGTCGCCCTCCGGCACGTCCTTCGGGGCGAGCCCCTTGTTCTTCCAGGCGTCGATCCAACCGGCCAGCTGGCGGGCCGGCCAGCGCTTCTCGTCGATGCCGGCCGCCTGGATGATCTGCTTCATCAGGCGGATCTGGTCGTCGGTGTCGAGGATGGTGTAGCCGGATTTGAGCCCGGCCAGCTCGGCGTGGCGGCGGAGCATTTTCGCGCCGATCGAGTGGAAGGTGCCGAGCCATTCCATGCCTTCCAGGACGCCGCCGATCAACTCGCCGACCCGGTTCTTCATCTCCCGCGCCGCCTTGTTGGTGAAGGTGACGGCGAGGATTTCCCACGGCCGCGCCTTGCCGGTGGCGAGAAGATGAGCGATGCGGGTGGTGAGGACGCGGGTCTTGCCGGTGCCGGCGCCGGCCAGCACCAGCACCGGGCCGTCCAGCGTCTCCACCGCCAGCCGCTGCTCGGGGTTCAGCTTATCCAGATAGGCCTGCGCGCCGCCGCGCAAGCCGCGCGCCCGGTCGGCGATGCCGCCGGGTCGCGGGGCGGGTGGGTCATCGCCGGGAATGGTCGCGCGGGAGGCGGGCGAGCCGGTCATGCGGCGTCTTGGCTCACGAATCTCATCGGGGGAACACTATAGCAACATGTGGGACGGTACGAGGGCGACGGGAAGAGGGCGCCGAAGACCAATTGTCTTGACCGCGGTCAATCGCCTCCAGCGTGCCGCGGGCTAGACTGCGGCCTCTGCCGTGCCGCCGGCCGGCCGGCGGCGTGAGGGCAACGGGCGGGGGCGACGGGCGTTAGCCCTCGACCAACGCGCCGGGCGCCTCGGTGGTCGGGGCGATGGCGGCGATCAGCGCGGCGAGGGCGGGCGCGTCGACCGGGCCGAAGGGTCCCGCCTGGGGGAAGAAGCGGTGGGGAATGCCGAGCGCGGCGGCGAGCTTGGCGAAATGCTTTCCCGAATGGGCGCCGCCGTCGAGTTCGACCACCTCGGCGCCCTTGCGCAGCCACACGATGTTGGCGAGCGCCGCGCCGTGCTGGGCGACGACGATATCGGCGAGCTGGAAGAGGGCGATCTGCTCGGCGAGCGGCCGGCCCTCGAGGAAGACGTCACGGCAGCCGGGGAACCGGGCGACGATCGCCGCCACCATCTCGGCGTGGTTGCCGACGTGGCGGCGTTCGAAGCCGGCCGGGTCGCCGCGGGCGAGCGACGAGACGTAGTAGGCGTCGGCCGGCGCGCGGTTGATCACCATCACCCGCGGCCGTTCGGTCCATTCGGCCTTGAGGCTCTTGCGGCGGTCGGCGATCCGGCCGACCCAGCGCCGGCGGAGCCACGCCGCCGCGGCGCGGATGGCGTCGCCGTCATAGTCCGGCCGGCTCGGATCGTTGAGGTCGTAGCCGTCGATGGTGACGAAGGACGCCAGCTCCGGCGGCAGCGTGCGGCGGAGTTTCCGGTGGCTTCGTCGCTCGGTGATGACGAGGTTCGGCAGCCGCAGCTCATTGAGCAGCGCGTCGAGCGGCCCGCAGCTGGCGATGAGAATCGGCGCCCCGGTCTCGCCGGTCTCGGCGAGATAGCGGCAGAGCGGCAACAGCACGCCGAGGAGGAAATGATAGTAATGGTCGCGGTTGCTCGAATGGGTGATCGACAGGTGGCGAAGCGGCGGCTCGCCGGGGCGGGGCGGGAGAGGAGCGGTCATCGGCCGGACATTACCGGCCGAACCGCGACAAGGCCATGCGACGACCCGCGCCGCGCGCCGGGAGGAAACCCGCGCCGTCTTCAATTTGCCCGGCGAGGCCGCCTGCCGATGATCGGACCGCCCGACCGCGAAGCCTTCAAAGCGGCCGTGCGCCGTGAGAAACTTTGCCGGACTCCTGTCTCTTCTTTTGTCGTTGATGCCGGCGATGGCTGACCAGACGCTGACGGTGGGGACGACGGGCGACTACCAGCCGCTCGCCTGGTACGACGCCGGCGCCGGCCGCTATGTCGGCGAGGACATCGACCTTGTCGAGGCCTTCGCCGCCGAGGCGGGCAGCACCGTCACCTTCGTCGCCACCACCTGGCCGACGATGATGGACGACCTCGTCGCCGGCAAGTTCAAGATGGCGGTCGGCGGCATCTCGGCGACGCCGGAGCGGGCGAGGCTTGCGCTCCTCTCCGATCCGATCGCGATCACCGGCAAGGTGGCGCTGGTGCGCTCGGGCGACGAGGCGCAATACGCCTCGCTCGGGGCAATAGACCGGGCCGGCGTCCGCGTCGTCGAAAATCCCGGCGGCACCAACGAGTCCTTCGCCGAGAGCCGGATGAAGAACGCCACGGTCACCCTGGTGGCGGACAACGCCGCCGCCTTCGCCGCGCTGGAAACCGGCGCGGCCGACGTGATGTTCACCGATTCGATCGAGGCAGCCTGGCACGAGACGCAGCACGAGGGGCTCTGCGCCGTCCACCGCGACCAGCCCTACACCCGGGTGGAGAAGGTGTTTCTGTTCGCGAAGGACGAGACGGAGTTGCGCGATGCGTTCAACCGGTGGGTGAGGGGACGGTAGGGAGCGCGTGAAAACGAATCGTGATGATCCGCCGGGGTGGAGAGCGGTGTGGAAATCGTCAAACTTCGCGTGCAGCGAGTGAAATCTGGCGTATAAAGGTCAAAGTGGATATTCAGGGAGAACCAGACAATGGCAAAGCGTGTTTTCGTTAGCTTCGATTTCGACGAGGATCGCGTTCTCAAGGATTTTGTCATCGGCCAATCGCGACTACCTGACTCCCCATTCAATGTGATCGATCATTCGCTGAAGGAAGCCGCGCCTGAACTCAGTTGGGAGAAAAAGGCCGAGGCTGCGATTCGCCGCTCTGACGTTGTACTTGTTGTAGTTGGCCAGCATTCCTACAGAGCGCCCGGCGTCCTTGCCGAAGTCGCGATAGCTCGCGGCCTTGGGAAGCCTATTTTTCAAATGATAGGCCGGAAGGATAGCAACTATACTCCTGTGCCGAACGCCGGTCGCTTGTATTCTTGGAACTGGGACAATCTCAAGAAATTGCTCTCGTGACAAACCCGTAAAATGTCTCTCGATACGTTCCGGATGAGATGACATCGGACATACACCGATATCAGGTTTTCTTTCTCGGTAGGCCCGGGCAACTGCGTCACACGCTGAAGGTCGCGATAGAAGCGCGGATATCGGAACTTGGAGTCAACGCATCACAATTAGGCTTGTTCGACGAGTCCGACGTGCAGACTCGCGATCGAAAGGCACCGCTCGTCGGTTTATTCTTTGGTTATTCCGGCGTTGACGAGAACTATCATCCAAATCTTGCTGAACTGCTAGAAGACTCCGTTGTCCTCATTCCTATTGTTAGTAGTTTCAGTGTATTTAGCTCGGAAATCCCCGAGACACTTCAGCACATCAATGGCATCGAACTCAGCAACGAAAGCGTCGCAGTTGCGCGAATTGTTTCCTTGATCTTAGAGAATTTTCGACTTCTGCGCCCCGATCGAAGACTGTTTATCAGTTACAAGCGCTCGGAGTCACAAGGTATTGCGATCCAGCTCCATGAGCGTCTTGACGAAATGGGATTCGATGTCTTCCTCGATACACGTGGCGTGCCGCCGGGGGACGACTTTCAAAGCGTGTTATGGCATCGGCTTGCTGACAGCGATCTCGTAGTACTGCTTGATACCCCTGGCTTCCGCGCGAGCCGATGGACGCGTGAGGAACTCGCCCGAGCAAACGCCACCAGCGTACAGATACTCCATTTGTTGTGGCCGGGTTCTGGCGCTGACGGAGCGTCGGCGTTTAGCCAGTTTCACGAACTGAGCCCTGCAGATTTTTCCAGTTTGGAACTCACGGGCGATCAAGCACGATTTTGCGGCCAGACGCTCGATACGGTGGGCGTCTTGGCCGAGTCCCTGCGTGCGCGCGCTCTTGCGGCAAGGCACCGTTATCTCGTCGATAATTTCTGTGATCAGGCCCGGGCGCAGGGAGGTTCGCCTGCCATACAAGCAACCCGCTTCATTTCGCTAGATATTACCACCGATCGGAGAGTCGCGGTGGTCCCCACGATTGGGGTGCCAAATGCGGCGCGGTATCAGGAAATCGAGAAGTCGATCACTGAGAGCGTTGATCATTTTTCTGAGGTCTGGCTCCTCTACGACGAGCGGGGTATCATGGAATCGTGGCTCGAACACGTTGAGTGGCTCAACAAACACCTGCCACTATCGGCGGTTCGAGTGTCGGAGAGCGCCGCAAAGATCCGGGCAGTAGGATCGTGATTAGGCTTTTCCTTTCCGCGAGTGTTCCGCTTCCCGGTCGCGACCCGAGATTTATGGCAACCGCCGACACCATTGCGATTCGTGATGCCGTGAAAGGTCTGGTTTCGACGGTCCTTGAAAAAAGCATCATCGTCTTCGGGGGCCACCCAGCTATTACTCCGCTTGTGGCGCTCCTGCTACGTGGCATGCCTCCGGAAACCAGGCGCCATGTCGTCCTTTATCAGAGCGCTTTTTTTGAGCGAGACTTCATCGATGAAAATGACGAATTCATTGATCTGCGTCTGACGCCAGCAGTTCGCGGCGATCGCCAAGCAAGTCTGGACAGAATGCGCGCTACGATGATTTCCAGTGAGCAATTTGATGCGGCTGTGTTTGTTGGGGGCATGGAAGGAATCTGGCAAGAATACGCGCTTTTTCGCGAAAACCATCCTAGTGCGCTTTGTCTGCCCATCGCCTCAACTGGCGCCGCGGCCCTAGAACTTTATCACGAGATTGGCGGGGAGAGAGTCGATCTTCTCCAGGAACTGACCTATCCAACCCTTTTTCGAAACATACTGACTGAAATTGAGGCTAGGTCTGGCTAGCGACTGTTTTCCAATCCTATGGCGAATTGCCCGCGTAAGCGCGAAAGAGCGCGTAGGGCGGAATAGCGCAGCGTATTCCGCCGCTCACCCTATCCATGCGGGGGGTCACGCCTTCGGCCAACTCGTTCTACGATCCGCCGGGGACGTTTGGCCAAGATCAGGCTGGAGCTGGAGTTGCGTTGAGCTTCTGCGTATCCTTGCCGTCGTTGTCAGTAACCGGCAACGTTTCCTGAGAGCCTGGCATGACCATTTCTCCAACGTCGGTCCGGTTTGACGAAAGCACGATGTGGGTCGACCTCAGCGACGGTCGGACCATTGGGGTGCCGCTCGCATGGTTTCCGCGCCTGCTTCACGCGACGCCCGAGAAGCGCGACGCAGTGGAACTGAGCCGTCTCGGCCTCCATTGGGATGCGCTCGACGAGGACGTCTCCGTCGCCGGCTTGCTCGCCGGCCGGGGCGACATGACCGGGCGCGGCGACCAGGCGGCCTGAGCGCCCACGCTTACTCTCCTTCCCGTCACCCCGGCGAAAGCCGGGGTCCATCGATGACGTTGCAACACGCACGGCGGGCGAGCAGTGGGCGCGGTCGTCGATGGATTTCGGCTTTCGCCGGAATGACGAGGCGTGTGGGGTATCGGCAAAGCCGGGGTCCATCGATGACGCTGCAACACGCCCGGCGGGCGAGCAGTGGGCGCGGTCGTCGATGGATTCCGGCTTTCGCCGGAATGACGAGGCGTGTGGGGTATCGGGATCACTTCCCCGTCGACCGGACATACCCACCTATCCCCTCTGAAGACCTCCCTCGCGCCGTATTGACGTTGTATACACGCCTGTCGTATCTTGCCGCCCGACGCCGACAACGCCGGAACCCAAGCCCATGCCCGCCACTGCGACCAAGCGCGCGCCCGCTGCCACCCCCCGCCGCGACGCCACCGTCAATCTCCGTCTGTCGGGGAAGGTGCGGGACCTGATCGACACCGCGGCGGCGGCGAGCGGCACGACGCGCACCGAGTTCATGGTGGAAAGCGCCCGGCGCCGCGCCATCGACGTCATGCTCGACGAGCGGCTGATCGGGCTCGAAGCGGACGAATGGCGCGCCTTCTCCCGCGCCCTCGACGAGCCGCCGTTGCCCAATGCCCGGCTGAAGGACCTGATGGCGCGCGCGGCGCCGTGGCCGGAGTGACGGCCAGGCGGTACCGCCGCCCGGTTCCCATCGACACCCAGCACGACACGTCGGGCTTCGCCTCCGGCTACGACGTCCTCGACGACTGGCTGAAGACCAAGGCGCTGAAGGCCGAGGGCCGCTCCGCCCGCACCTATGTGGTTTGCGAGCGGCGCGCGGTGGTCGCCTACTATTCGCTCGCCACCGGCTCGGTGGCGCGGAGCGCCTTGCCAAAGCGCCCGCAGCGGAACGCTCCCGACCCGGTTCCGGTCATGATCGTCAGCCGGCTCGCCGTGGCCGAGCGCTGCCGCGGCCAGGGCCTCGGCGGCGGCATGCTCCGCGACGCCCTCCGCCGCGTGCTTCAGGCCGCCGAGGTGGTCGGCTGCCGGGCCGTCCTGGTCCGCGCCATCGACGACGAAGCCGCCTCCTTCTATGCCGGCTATGGCTTTGCCGAGCTTCCCGGCGGCAGCCGGCGCATGGTCCTGCCCATCGAGACGCTTCAAAAGGGGCTGTGACCAGCTGGCGGCGTCGACCTTCTCGCCTCCGCCATGGTCGTCCTCCTCGCAAAGGGGACGCCGGCCGGAAAAGCAGCCCGTCACTTTCCCGTCCAACCGGGTGTAATATCCCGCCGGCAACGTCTGACGGGGGACAGGCATGCGCACGCGGTCGAGACTCACCCGCGAGCGGCTTGACGGCACGGTCGTCGACATCGAATTCCTGCTGATCGCGGTCATCCAGGGATTGGCGCTGACGACGCTCGCCGTCGAATCGGAGGGGGTGATCGGCGGGGAAGAGTGGATCTACTGGCCTTATGTGGTCGCCGGCTTCGTCTTGATCCTGAACTTTTGGTCGCTGGCGGTGATCCATTCCGTCAGCTTCATCAGTTGGCCCTTCGACCTCGTTCACACGCTTCTCTACTTCCTGGTTTCCTTCGTTGAAGTCACCGCCTTTACGCAGCTCGCCCATCCCGGCAAGTGGTTCGTGTTCATGTTCGTATTCTTCCTCGTCTCCTTCCTGCTCTATGCGTGGGACGCGCGGATGATCCGGCAACGGGAAGGCGAGTTCCGCGACACGCCGGCGCGCGCCCGTCTTTACGACCACATCGTCCACAAACAGACTGTGGAACTCCACGTGGTCCTTCCCGGCGCGCTCCTCTTTCATGGCGCGATCGTCGTCGTCCTGTTGCTGGCGCCGGACCTCATCCTCGCCAACGATCGCCACGAATTCGTGGTGGCCGCCCAGGTGCTTTTCGGCCTCGCCTACCTCGTCAACACCATCCGTGGCTTCGCTGTCCGTGAGAGGCTCCTCACCAACTGCATCGAGGACGATCCCGAGCCGACCTCCGTGTAGGGGGATCAGGAGCGCGGCAACGACGGAGGTTGTCTTGCGAAACCGGACTCTCGCCCGCCCGCCCGTTCGGCTAAGCTTGCCGCCGGGGCCGGGGAGCGTTGCCCGTGGATGTTGTCTTCCATCGCTGGCTCTTGGCGCTGCGCAAGTGGAGCACCCGGCGCCGCGGCGCGCCCGAGTACCGCCTGACCGGAAGGCGGCTTCGCAAGCTGATCGGCCGGCCCGATCCGGTGATCCTCGACATCGGCGCCAATGACGGCTCCCACTCCCGGTGGTTCGCCAGGCTGTTCCCGGAGGCGCGCATCTTCGCCTTCGAGCCGGAGCCGCGGGCGATCGCGCGGTTCAGGAAACGCGTCGACCGGCCGAATGTCACCCTGGTCGAAAACGCCGTCTCGGCGAGCGACGGCGAGGTCCGCTTCTTCCAAAGCAGCGGGCAGCCGCCGCGCGGCCACCGCGTTCGCGGCGGCTGGGACAAGTCGGGATCGATCCGCCGGCCGACCGGCCACCTCAAGCAGTCGCGGTGGTGCAAGTTCAGGACCGAGATCACGGTCAAGTCGGTGCGCCTCGACAGCTGGGTCGCCGCCAACCGCATCGAGCGGATCGATTTCATCTGGGCCGACGTGCAGGGCGCCGAGCGCGACCTGATCGCCGGCGGCGGCGACACCTTCGCCGCCAAGGTCCGCTATTTCTACACCGAATACTCCGACCGCGAGCTCTATGAGGGGCAGGCCGATCTCGCCGCGATCCTCGCCGCCTTGAAGAGCTACCGCATCGTCTCGCTCTATCGTCACGACGTTTTGCTCAAGCCGCGGCGGTCGCCTGCGGCATCTCCGCGGTCCCCCGCCGGAGCGCCTTGACCGCAGGCCACCGAGGGTGCAGGAGGTGCGCCATCCTGCCTCCGAAAGTGCCATGACCGAATTATCCGCATCCGCCACGGCAGCAGAGCCTGCCGCCGAGCTGACCGGCGAATCCCGCATCGTCTCGCTCCCCACCCTGGTCGTTCTCGCCTTCGTCATCGGGGTGGTCGCGGCGCTCGGCGCGGTGGCCTTCCGCGCCATGATCGCGGCGGTGCACAACCTGTTCTTCCTCGGCAAGTTCAGCCTGGTCTACGACGCCAACCTCTTCGACCCACCGAGCCCGTGGGGGCCGCTCATCATTCTGGTGCCGGTGGTCGGCGGCCTCATCGTGGTGTGGATGGTGCACACCTTCGCACCCGAGGCGAAGGGTCACGGCGTGCCGGAGGTGATGTACGCGGTCTACCACAACAAGGGGAACGTGCGCGGCGCGGTGGCCATCGTGAAGTCGCTGGCCTCGGCGGTGTCGATCGGCTCGGGCGCCTCGGTCGGCCGCGAAGGGCCGATCATCCAGATCGGCGCCTCGTTCGGCTCGACGGTGGCGCGCAAGCTGTCGCTCGCCCGCTGGCAGAAGATCACGCTTTTGTCGGCCGGCGCCGGCGCCGGGATCGCCGCCACCTTCAACACGCCGCTCGGCGGGGTGATGTTCGCGGTCGAACTGCTCCTCCCCGAGGTCAGCAACCGCACCTTCCTGCCGGTGGTGGTGGCGACGACAACAGCGACCTCGATCAGCCGGGTGGTGTTCGGCCTCGACCCGGCCTTCTTCGTGCCGGAAGCGGCGATGCCGGGAGCCTTCAGCGTCGACCCGCTGGTGCTGGGGGCCTACGGCGTCCTCGGCTCGGCCGCCGGCGTGGTGTCGTGGGCCTTCATCCGCTTCCTCGCCTTCTGCGAGGACTTCTTCCCCAAGCTGCCGGGCAATGCCTACACCCAGAACATCATCGGCATGCTGATGATCGGCGTCCTGTTCTACGGCTTCGACCTCGTCACCGGCCATCCGCAGACGGCCGGGGTCGGCTATGCCACCATCCAGTCGATCCTCGAAGGCGGCACCGGCGGCGTCCTCCTCCTCGCCGCCCTGGTGGTGGGCAAGCTCGTCGCCACCTCGATCAGCCTCGGGGCGGGGGCCTCCGGCGGCGTGTTCTCGCCGTCTTTGTTCATCGGCGCGGCGCTCGGCGCCGCCTTCGGCGCGCTCGGCGCTCTGCTGTTCCCCGATTCCGGCTTCTCGGTCATCGAGTTCGCCGTCGTCGGCATGGGGGCGATCGTCGGCGGGGCGACCGGCGCCTCGATGACGGCGATCGTGATGATCTTCGAGATGACCCGCGACTACAACGTCATCGTGCCCTTGGTGCTGGCGGTGGCGCTGGCGACCGGCATCAGGCGGGCGCTGATCACCGAGAACATCTACACCATCAAGCTCCGCCACCGCGGCCGGCCGATCCCCACCATCCGCCACACCAACATGTATCTCGTCCGCCAGGCGCGCGAATTGATGAACCGGGACGTCATCGTCCTGCCGGTCGACACCTCGATCTCCGAAGCGCTGAGGCGGATCGCCGATCATCCCAACATGCACATCATCGTGTCGGACGGGACGCGCATCGCCGGCGTCGCCCGGCTTTCCGCCGGTTCCTACGTGCCCGACCGCCACGCCGGGCAAACGCTCGCCTCGGTGGTCGCCGATGACTTCGTCATCGCCCCCGACACCGCCATCCTCAACGCCATCATCACGCGCATGAACCGGCGCGGGCGCAGCCTTGCCATCGTGGTCAACCGGCCCTCCGGCATCCCGCGGCCGGAGGATGTGGTCGGGGTCATCGCCTCGCAGGAGATCGCCAGCGCGGTGATCGCCAACCACTACGCCTGAGCCGCCAGCCCCTTCGGCACTCATGCCGGACGGCGGCGCAACATCGCCAGCGGCCGGCCGTCAATGACGGCAAGGCCGACGCCGATCGCCGCCATGCCGAACAGGTGATGGGCGGAGAGCCGCTCGCCGAGGATCAACCTGCCGAGCAGGATGGCGCTGACCGGGATCAGGAAGGTGACCAGCATCAGGTTGACCGCGCCGGCGGTGGCAAGGATGCGGTAATAGAGGATGTAGGCGGCGCAGGTCGACAACCCCGCCAGGCCGACCATCGCGCCGACCGCCTCGGCTGGCGGGGTCGGCAAGGTCCATGGCCGGTCGACGATCAGCGACAATGGCTGCATGATCGCCGCGGCGGCGGCGATCTGGCCGGTGGCGGCGACCAGCGGCGGCAAGCCACGGCGGGAAAACCGCCGGGCGTAGACCGCCGAAAGGGCGTAGCTCGTCGAGGCGGCGAGGATCGCAAGCTCGGCGAGGAGGTGCCCGCCGGCATCGGCGACGAGGTCGAGGCCCATCATGACCGCCACCCCGACGAAGCCGATGACGACGCCGACGACCCGTGCCGCCGTCATGCGCTCGTCGTAGGTAAAGAGGTGAGCGACGATGACGGTGAACAGCGGCGTGGTAGCGTTGAGGATGGAGGCGAGCCCCGCCCCGATATGGGTCTGGCCCCAGGCGATGAGGCAGAAGGGGACGACGTTGTTGAGAATGCCCATGGCGGCAAGTGCCGACCAGGTGGGCCAGTCGGTCGGCATGCTCCGGCCGGTTGTCCGGACAACCAGATAGAGAAGCGCGGCCCCGAGCGTGACCCTGACGGCGACGACGGTAAATGGCGGCATCGCCTCCACCGCAATGGCGTTGAAGAAGAACGAGCCGCCCCACAGAATCGACAGCGTGACCAGCATGGCCCACTCGGCGGCGGACATTGTCGGGTTGATGGCAGGGGTCATCGCGGCTCGGATCGTTCAGGGGAAACGACTGTAAGTCACGCCACGGACGGGGGCATTCCAATTCTTGCCACCCGAAGCTACGCGCCCCGACCGGCAATTTGAGGACGGTTGAAGCAAACGCTTTTCCGCGTAACGGGCGGAATAGTGTAGGCTTTGGCGCATATTCGCCATTTTGCTACGGTGGTTTGCGGACCCGAAAAGGAGATTGCGAGTCGGAATGACGGTTCAGGTCGCGGTCGAGCCGGTCTCCCGCAACGAAAAGGGCATCGCGGTGGCGGTGCCCATCCTCGCCCAGCGGTTTGGCGAGCGCCTCGTTCGGTCGGAGGCGGTGAGACAACAGCACGGGCATACCCTCACCTGGCTCGCCAACCAGCCGCCGGACGCGGTCGTGTTTGTCGAGACGACCGAGGAGGTCGTCGAGGTGGTGCGCATCTGCGGCGAGCACCGGGTGCCGGTCATTCCGTTCGGTACCGGCTCGTCGCTGGAAGGCCACGTCAATGCGCCGGGCGGGGGGATCTCGGTCGATCTCAGCCGGATGAACCAGGTCATCGCGGTTCACGCCGAGGACCTCGATTGCGTGGTCCAGCCCGGCGTCACCCGCAAGGATCTGAACGACTACCTCCGCGATACCGGGCTGTTCTTCCCGATCGACCCGGGCGCCGAAGCCTCGCTCGGCGGCATGGCGGCGACCCGCGCCTCGGGGACCAACGCGGTGCGCTACGGCACCATGCGGGACAACGTCCTCAATCTGACCGCCGTGATGCCGGATGCCTCGGTGGTCAAGACCGGGCATCGGGCGAAGAAGTCGTCGGCGGGCTACGACCTGACGCGGCTCCTGGTCGGGTCCGAGGGGACGCTTGGCGTCATCACCGAGCTGACGGTGAAGCTCCACGGCATTCCGGAGGCGATTTCCGGCGGCGTTTGCCCGTTCAAGAGCGTCGAAGACGCCTGCAACGCGGTCATCATGACCATCCAGACCGGCATCCCCGTCGCCCGTATCGAGCTGCTCGACGCCCTTCAGGTCAAGGCCTGCAACGCCTATTCCAAGCTTGGTCTGGAGGAGACGCCAACCCTCTTCCTCGAGTTCCACGGCACACCCGCCTCGGTCAAAGAACAATCCGAGATGTTCGGCGAGATCGCCGCCGACTGCGGAGCGGGAACCTTCGTCTGGGAAACCACGCCCGAGGCGCGCAACAGGCTGTGGAAGGCGCGCCACGATGTCTATTGGTCGGCGACGGCGTTGCGGCCGGGTGCCAAGCCGATCGCCACCGACGCCTGCGTGCCGATATCGCGGCTCGCCGAATGCGTCACCGAGACGATCGCCGACATCGAACGTACCGGCCTCGTCGCGCCGATCGTCGGCCATGTCGGCGACGGCAATTTTCATGTCACAATGCTGGTGGATGTCGAGGACGCCGGCGAAGTCGAGCGGGCCGAGGAGTTCGTCGGCAGGCTCAACATGCGGGCGATCGGCATGGACGGCACATGCACCGGGGAGCATGGTGTCGGCCAGGGCAAGATGAAGTACCTTGCGGCGGAGCACGGCAACGGGCTCGCGGTAATGAGAGCAATCAAACGGGCGATCGACCCGACCAACATCATGAACCCGGGAAAGATCGTTGCGACTGTCTGACCGAAACGGGGCGCGGCGACCGATAGGAGGCTAAGGCTGAGCAGGTTCTTCCTGATCCTCGGGAGCCTCGTCGTATTGGCGCTGTTCGCGGCGCTGATCGCCCCGTGGTTCATCAACTGGAACGACTACAAGGGAAATTTTGAAGCGGAAGCCGAGAAGATCCTCGGCCAGCCGGTGCATGTCGACGGCTCGGCCGACGCCTCCATCCTGCCGACGCCGTCGCTGACCTTCACCGACGTCAGGGTCGGCGACATCGAAGGCCAGCCGATGATGACGGTCAAGCGGTTCTCTGTGACCATCGAGCTGATGCCGCTTCTGCAGGGCGAGATCCACGTGATCTCGATGAGGCTCGACAAGCCGGTGGTCCGGGTGTCGGTCGACGATGCGGGGCAGGTCGACTGGATGCTGCGCTCGGCTGCCTCGCAGTCCCTCAAGCCCGAGTCGGTGGTGCTCAGCGATGTTGAGGTGAAGGACGGCACGCTGATCTACGCCGATGCCGGCTCCGGCTCGGCGGTCACCCTCGACAGCATCCAGGCAACCATCGATGCCCGGTCGCTTACCGGGCCGTGGCGGATCGAAGGCAGCTACGCCTCGGGTGGAGTCCCGGTGCAGTTCACCGTCTCGACCGGTCGGCAGACCGCGGACGGGTCGCTCCGCGTGCAGGTCAACGCGACGCCCGGCCAGTGGCCGATAGCGATCGCCGCCGACGGCATGGTCGGCCGCGGCCAGGCCGGCCCGGCCTATACCGGCACCTACAACATCACCCAGGTCGTCGCCGCCGAAGACGGCACGAGCGGCAACTCCGCCGGTTGGCGAAGCGAAGGCAGTTTCACCCTGACCCGCGAGCGTCTCGTCGTCGACAAGGCGGTGTGGTCCGAGGGACCGCCCGACCGACCGTCGAGTCTCGCCGGATCCGTGTCGGTCGATCTCGGACCGAACGCCCGTTTCGAGGCGACGGCGCAGGCCCGGCAGCTCGATCTCGATCGCTCCCTCGGCGCCGGACCGTCCCAGCCGGTCGAGGTCGGCACCGCCGCGAACAATTTCGTCACCTGGCTCGCCGGCATTCCGGTTCCGCCCATCCCCGGCCGCATCCGCTTCAACGTGCCGGCGATCGTGGTTGGCGGCAACGTCATCCAGGACGTGAGCTTTACCGCGACGCCGGTGGATGCCGGGTGGCAGGTCGACGGGCTGCAGGCGAAACTGCCCGGCCAAGCGACCTTCCAGGCCGACGGCCGGTTGTCGACGGGAGAGCACGTCGGCTTCGGCGGGGCGGTCAGCCTGGCGGTGGGCCAGCCGGCGACCTTCGCTTCGTGGTGGCGGGGGAAGGCCCCCGACGGCAGCGGGCGGCTGCTTGCCCCGTTCGATCTGTCCGGCCGGGCGACGATCAATCCCGGCGGCATCTCCGTCGAGGGCATGACCATGAAGATCGGCGGCGCGACGATCGCCGGCGGTTTCTCCTGGGCGGGGGCGACCGCCGATTCGCCGGAGCGGAGCCTGCGAACCGACGTTCAGGCCGACAAGCTCGACTACACCCAGATCAGGGCGCTCGCCGAACTTCTCGGCGGGCGCGACCTCACCGACGCCACCGCGATCGCCGACAGCTACACGATCAAGCTGACCGCCGGGGAACTCGACATCGAGGACGTCACCATGCGCGGCGTCAGCGTCGATGCCGCCTTCGTCGGCGGCGGGCTCGCCGTCAACGGCATCCAGGTCGACGACATCGGCGGCGCCGCCTTCAAGGTGACCCGCGGACAGATCGACGACATCCTCACCGAGCCGCTCGGCCGCATCGAAGGCCAGCTCACCGCCGGGACCTTGACGGGACTGGCGCGGGTGGTCGACCGGATCGCGCCGGATACGCGGTTCTCGCGCTGGTTCAACCAGACGGCGCCGTCGCTTGCGCCGGCGTCGGTCGGGATCACCATCAATTCGGTGAAGGCGAACGGTGCCCCCAATTCGCGTCTCGACATCAAAGGATCGGCGGGCGCCACCAATTTCGACGCGACAATCGAGCTCGCCGGGGCGCCAACCGCCTGGCGTGCCGGCCAGGCCCATTTCACGGCCTCGCTCTCCTCCTATGACGCCGCGGGAGTCGCCCGCCAGATGGGGGTCGCGCCAACCGATGTTTCGGTGGGCGGCGTGCGCATCAACTTCTCGGCCACCGGAATTCCCAAGGACGGCCTTGAAACGACGCTGCAAGGGAACTTCGGCGGGCTCGCGCTCGACAGCGCCGGCAAGCTGATCCTCGCCGCCGACCTGCCGGCGAGCTATGCGGGAACCTTCAGTCTCGCCACCGACGACCTCGAGCCGCTGATCCGCATGGTCGGGCTCGGCATTCCGGGCGCCGCGCTCGGCACGCCGGTGAAGGTGGCGGGCGACATCTCCAGCCTCGGGCCGGCGGCCGAGATATCCTTCAAGAACGGCGAAGTCGCCGGCCGATTGGTGAGCGGCAAGCTGCGCGTTGCGCCGGGAGAGGAGGGCGGCGTCCAGCTCGACCAAGGATCGCTGCAGATCGATGCGGTCGACGCGGGGTGGATCGCTTCGCTGGGGCTCGGCTTCGCGCCGCTGCCGACCGACGACCCGGCCGCGCCATGGTCGAAGACGCCGTTCAGCGACCCGGTTTTCGGAAAGCTCGCGGCGAAGCTCGACGTCGCTACGGAGCAACTCACGATCGGCGATTCCATGGAGATCGCCAACGCCAAGCTGGCGCTGGCGTTGTCGCCAAACCGGATCGACCTCGACGTGAAGTCGGGGGAAACCCTCGGCGGTGCCGTGGCCGGCGGCGTCTCGATTCGCAACGTCGGGGGTAATGCCAACCTTACCGGTCGCTTCAGCCTGGTCGGCGGCTCGCTCGAATCCCTCATCTGGCAGCGTTCGGGGCGCGCCGTGGCGACCGGAACGCTCGACCTCTCATCCGACTTCGAGGCGACCGGACGGTCGCCGGCGGGGCTCATCTCGGCGCTGACCGGCGGCGGGACGGTGGCGATCCACAACGGCGAGGCGCGCTACGTCAATCCGCGGGCGGCGAACCTGGTGATCCGGGCCTCCGATCGCGGCCAGCAGTTCGACGAAAATCAGCTCCGCGATCTCTTCGCCAGCTACATCGACGGCGGCTCGCTGAGCTTCACCGAGGCGGAAGCCGCCTTTTCGATCGCCGCCGGCACCGTCCGCTTCGAGAACATGTCGGTCGACAGCGGGGGCGCCGGCGCGAGCGGCAGCGCCGCGATCGACCTCAACACCATGCAAATCGACAGCGACTGGACGCTGACGCTCGACCCCGGCGACGTCGACGCGGAGGGCCCGCCGCCGCAGGTCGGCATCGTCTTCCGCGGACCGCTCGCCGAACCGAGCCGTATCTTCGACGTGCTTCAGTTCTCGTCGTATCTCAATATCCGGCAGGAGGAGCACATCCAGCAGATCCTCGCCATGGAGGAGGAGACGCGGCTCGAGAAGGACCGGCTCAACCGCCTGAAGCGCAAGGAGGCGGAAGACGCCGACCGCGCCAAGCGCGAAGAGGCGGCTGCACGACAGGCGCTTACGGCGGCGGCGACCAACCTCGAAGAGCTGCATTCCGCCCGCGAAATCCACGCCGAGGATACGGCAACGGCGGAACGGACCGCGTGGTGGGACGCCATGACGGCGGCGGCGCAACAGAAGGCGGCGGCCGAGCAGGATGCGGCCGGCGCGGCCCAGGCGGCCGAAGCCGGGCGGCAGCGCGCCAAGGATGCGGCCGGCACCGTGGCGGAGATGCGGAGTGCCGTCAACCAGGCCGGCGACACGCAGAAGGCGGCTACCGACGCGGTCGATCAGGCGGAGGCGGCGCTGAAGGACGCCGAACGGGCCGTTGACCTGCGGCAGCAGGCCGCCGACGAAGCCGCCAAGCAGGCGGCCGCCGCCGCCAAGGCCGTCGCCGATGAGACGGCGGCGTTGAAAGCGGCGGCGGCAAAGCACAAGGCGGCGGAAGCCGACGCCGAAGCGGCCGCCAAACGAACCGAAGCAGCGCTGGCAGCGGCGGATGCGGCGGAGCAGAAAGCCGCCGACGCCAAGGCAGCGGCGGATGCCGCCGCGGCCGCCGCCGCGGATCTGACGGCGACCGCGGTTTCGCTGGAACAGGCGTCCGCCGCTGCCGCCGACGACCTCGCGGCGGCGAAGACGGACACCGTAGACAAGGCAGCGGTCGAACAGGCACTGGTCGCGAAGCGGACCACGGCCGACGATGCCGCGCGGTCAACCGCCGAACAGGCCAAGGCGACCGAGGCCGAGGCGCGCAAGGCCGAAACGGCGTCGGCCGCGGCCGCGGAACTTGCGCAAGAGGCCGAGGCCAAGCCGGCCACCGCCATGGCGGATCACGACGCCGCGGTTCAGGCGCAGGCAGACGCCACGGCGCAGTTGGCCACGGCGCGGTCTGCCGCCGATACCGCGGCGCAGGAGGCCGACGGAGCGCGCCAGGCGCTGGCGCGCCTCCAGCAGGCCGGCGACGTTACCTTTGGCGGCAGTCCGACCTTCGACAGCTATCAGAACCGGCTGGCGGCGGCCGGCAAGGCTTTGCAGGACGCCGAAAAAGCGGCGGGCGACGCGAAGAAGCAGGTTGCCGACGCCGAGGCGGAGGTTGCCTCGGCCGCGGACGACGTGAAGGCCAAGGCGGTCGATGTCGGCGGCGCGCGCGACGCGGCGGCAAGCGCGGCCGCGGATGCAGCCGCAAAAGCGGAGCTGGCGAAGACGGCGAGAGCGGCGGCGGACGATGCCGCGAAGCAGGCCGCCGCCGCAGCTGCCACCGCCGACGCCGCCAAGACCGCGGCGGAGAACGCGGCGGCAGCCTCCACTCAGGCCGAAGCGCTGGCGAAGGAGAAGGACCAGGCGCAGCGCGCGGCGGTGAAGACCGCGACGGCGGCGCGGGCCAAGGCCGACAAGGCCGGCGAGGAAGCCGACCGCGCCAAGGCCGCGGCGGCAACCGCGGTCGCCGCAGCCACCGACGCGAGGGCCCAGGCCAAGGCCGCCGCCGATGACCAAGCGGGGGCGGAACAGATCGCCGCCGACGCGGCCACCGCCGAAGGCGCTGCCGCGGACGCGCTCGCCGGATTGAAGAGCGATAAGGACCAGGCCGACGCGATGGCCGCGACCGCCGACGAGAAACTCGCCCAGGCGAAAGCCGACGTGGCGGCGGCCTCGGCGGACGCGGAGGAGAAGGCCCGCGCCGAATCGGAGGCGCTGGCCCGCGCCGGCGAGGCGCTCGACAAGCTGCACGCGGCGCAGGCGGCGGCCAAGACGGCGGCCGAGGATGCCGACAAGGCGGACGTCGCTGCGCGGGAAGCCGCGGAGCGCGCCGCCGCACTGCCGCCCGGGTGGCTGCCGCCCACCGCGTCCGGCGACAAGGCCGAGGCGGGAAGCGACGAGGCAACGCCCACCACGGCGACCATCAAAGTCGAGCAGAACGCCGCGCTCGCCGATTTGCCGATTGCGGATGACAAGGCATCGCTCGCGCCACTTGGCGACGCGCCGCTGGCGGTTCTGCCGCGGCTGCGGCCGGAGAGGCCGACGCACGTCGCCGAACCGAAGTCGATCCTGCCGACCGATGCGCAGCCCATGGTGATCACCCCGCCGCTCAACAACTGAGACCGGTCAGGCGGCGGACGGCGGTTCCGACTGTTTGCGATAATGGCCGAGCACGAAGACGCGGATGGCCGAGGAGAGATTGCTTCGGTCCGACCGCGCGCGGTCGATCTCCGCGATCAGCGCGGCGGCGCTCTTGCCCTGGCGTGCGGCAATCTCGACGAGCCCCTGCCAGAACGGGTCTTCGACCGAGACGCTGGTGCGGTGGCCGGCGATGGTGATCGAGCGTTTCACGAGGAGGCGGCGGGGTTATTCTTCGGGCGGCTCGCGCCGATGGGCGTCGATGTGCCGCTCGGCTTGGCGCCTTTCGGCGAGTTCCGCCTGCTTCTCCGCCTTGCTTAGTCCGTGACGCCGTCGGTTCTCCGCCGCCGTCTTCTGCCGGTCGGCGCGATCCCTGGCCTTCCGCGCACGGCGGAGGTTGACGATCTCGGCGGGCATGGCGGGTTTCAGACTCCAAAGAGGACGGTATCGATGGCGTTCTTCAGTGTCTGCTCGTGATCGCGCAAATTGGTGATCGGTTTGCTCAGATGGCGAACCGGCAACGTCGTCAGAAGGTGAACGGCGACCACATATCGGGCGCCGTCTATTTCCACCAAGGGGGCCGCCCGGTCGACCACGTAACGCTCGTCAACATCGATGAGCGGTGCGACGATTCTCGTCGTGATGGCAGAAAGCTGATCGTCTTGAAGAACGACGGCGATGTCGACGGCGCTTCCCGATCTCAGCCCAACCACTCGACAGACATCGTATTGAACAACGGCCGCTACCAAGGCCTGAGCTCGTCGAACGGCACCCCGTTTTCTTCGATCCACGCGTTCCACGCTTCAATTGCCGCCTGGTTCTTGTCGCGCCAGCGCTGGCGCCGCAGGTCCCGGTGCTCCGCCTCGAGCGCGCGCTCAAGAACGGCCGAGATATTGGTGCCGAACGCCTTGGCTTCGTCGACCAAATCAGCACGGACCGAAACGTTGACCGCCCGTTTTCGCGACTGGCTCTCAAGGCTCATGACGTGTCCAATTCAAGCTCTATAATGCGCATTATCAATGCGCATTATAGAGCTTTGACTGTCTTGCGCAAGCGGTGGAGCTAAACCGGGCCGATCATCTTCTCCGGGCGGACGATGGCGTCGAACTCCTCGGCGGTGACGTGGCCAAGGCGGATCGCCTCTTCGCGGAGCGTGGTGCCGTTCTTGTGGGCGGTCTTGGCGATCTCGGCCGCCTTGTCATAGCCGATCTTCGGCGCCAGCGCGGTGACCAGCATCAGCGAGCGCTCGACGCCCGCCTTGATGTTGTCGTGGCGCGGCTCGATGCCGACGATGCAGTTGTCGGTGAAAGCAGTGACCGATTCCGCCATCAGGTCGACCGATTGGAGGAAATTGTACGCCATCACCGGGTTGTAGACATTCAATTCGAAATGGCCCTGGCTGCCGGCAATGGTGATCGTCGTGTTGTTGCCGAAGATCTGCACGCAGGCCTGGGTCAGCGCCTCGATCTGGGTCGGGTTGACCTTGCCCGGCATGATCGACGAGCCCGGCTCGTTCTCGGGCAGGGCCAGTTCGCCCAGGCCGGAGCGGGGACCCGAGCCGAGGAAACGGATGTCGTTGGCGATCTTGAACAGCGACGCCGCGACGGTGTTGATGGCGCCGTGGGAGAAGACCATCGCGTCGTGGGCGGCGAGCGCCTCGAACTTGTTCGGCGCCGAGGTGAAGGGGAGACCGGTGATGGCGGCGATGCGGTCGGCGATGCGCTCGGCAAAGCCGACCGGCGCATTGAGGCCGGTGCCGACGGCGGTGCCGCCCTGGGCGAGCTCCATCAGCTTCGGCAGCGTCGCCTCGATGCGGCCGACGCCGTTCTCGACCTGCATGGTGTAGCCGGAGAATTCCTGGCCGAGGGTCAAGGGGGTGGCGTCCTGGGTATGGGTGCGGCCGATCTTGACGATCCTCTTCCAGGCCTGGGCCTTGTCGTTCAGCGCGTTCCTCAGCTTGTGGAGCGCCGGGACTAGTCGATGGACGATCTCCTCGGCGCAGGCGATGTGCATCGCGCTCGGAAAGCAGTCGTTCGACGACTGGCTCATGTTGACGTGGTTGTTGGGATGCACCGGCTGCTTCGAGCCGAGTTCGCCACCGAGGATCTCGATCGCGCGGTTGGCGATCACCTCGTTGGCGTTCATGTTCGACTGGGTGCCGGATCCGGTCTGCCAGACGACCAGCGGGAAGTGCTGGTCGAGCTTGCCTTCGATCACCTCCTGCGCGGCCTGGACGATGGCGTTGCCGAGCTTCGGGTCGAGGCGGCCGAGGTCCATGTTCACCTCCGCCGCAGCGCGCTTGACGATGCCCAAGCCGCGGACGACCGGCTCGGGCATGCGCTCGCCGCCGATCGGGAAGTTCTGGATCGAGCGCTGGGTCTGGGCGCCCCAGTAGCGGTCGGCGGGAACCTCGATCGGTCCGAAGGTGTCGGACTCGGTCCGCGTTGCCGTCTTCGCCGTACGCGGCGGCTGGAAGTGGGATCGCTTGCCCATAGGGCGGCTCAGTTCTTTTTGCGGAAGGCGTCGAGGCTGACGACCTGGGCGTCGTTGGCGGACGGGCTCTCCTCGTCGCCCTCGTCAGCCGGTTCCGCATCGGTCGCCGCGACAGGCGCCGCCAGCGGCGCAGGGGCCGGTTCGGCAAGTTCCGGTCCGATCTCGTCGTCGTGGTCGAGGACGCGGGGCGCTTCGGCGAGTTGCTCGCCGGGTCGCGCGGTTATCTCGAACTGCAGCGCGAACTGAACCGACGGATCGAGGAAGCCTTTCACCGCGGTGAACGGAATGTGAAGGCGTTCGGGGATGCCGTTGAAGGAAAGGCCGATATCGAGGGCATGCTCGGTCACCGCCAGGTCCCAGTACTGATGCTGGATGACGATGGTCATATCCTGCGGGTACTGCGCCAGAAGGCGGCTCGATACCCGCACGCCCGGCGCCTGGGTGGCGAAGGTGATGAAGAAATGATGGTCGCCCGGCAGACCGGTGCGGGCCACCTCCGACAGCACCTTGCGCACAACGCCGCGCAAAGCGTCCTGGGCGAGGATGTCGTAGCGAATGAGATCTTCGGCCATCACCCCGATACCAAATCGGAGCCAAGGGGCCCCGGGAAGAAAGTGGAGGCTTCTGTTGCCAGGCGCCTCCGAACCCCGCCTTACGGTGCAAACCGCAAGGGCTTGAATTGAGGTAGCATCACTGCATTACGCAGCGAGGCGAGCCTCTGCATAGTTGTCGTTGGCAACTATAGATTCGGCCCGATAACGGCGGGTACCATACCGAGCAAAAGCTCACCCTTTACGCCCTCGTCGATCCTATTTCGCCCCCGCCGGAGACCGCTATGGGCTCTCGAAACGGGCTCTGGTGGAGGCGCCGGGTACTGCCCCCGGGTCCGCAGGGTTTATTACGATGGCCATTTATCGCCATAGCCGAATTGCTCCGGCACCGATCAATATAGGGATTCGGGACCGCGATGGGAAGCGGGCACGCGGCGACCCGCTCTCGACTCGAAATCGCTACACCGCCGGTACGCGTTCCCACAACAAATGCGCGGTGATCTCCTCGCCTTGATACGACAGGGGATCGGTGCTGAGACGCAGCCTTTCGCCTTCGAAATTCACGTGGCGCTTCTGGGTGGTGCCGACCCAGTTGGGAAACGAGGCGACCTGGACCCGGTGCAAGACGTAGTCGCCGCGGAAGTCGTACGGGCCCGCGTAGGCGATGATCGACTTCATGGCGGCGGAGTCTTCCTCCAGCGAACCGCCGGCGAGGTCGTTCGTCGAGAAATTCGACCGTCCGGCGCTCGCGATTTGAGCGAACATATAGCCATCCTCCGAGTAGCCTATGAGGCCGACGGCGTCGGCTCCCATGGGATGGCTGGTCGAGCCGTCGCTCGTCCGGTTGTGCCAGATGACCAGCCGCCAGGTTCCGATCAGTGGATTGCTCGGCATCGGTTTCCTCACGATTCCGCGGGCGTTGGGCCGGAACGCCGAGGAGCATAGGCCCTCGGGTGCAATGAGAACAAATGACCGCGAAGTCGTCCTGGCCGGCGGCCGACACGCGAGGGAACTTCCCAGCGCCTCGGGCATTGTCCGAAGTCCGATGTTGCAGGGCAGCATTGTCGAGAGTAACCTGCGCTGACCTCCTGATTTCCATCCATGCGGGGCCCCCTTGCCCGGGCCCGCGAAAAGTCGTCGAAAATGTCGTCTAGTTTTGCGCGAAACGCGATCGTTCTCGGGCTGCTCTCGGCTGTCGGGCCGTTCGCTATCGATATGTATCTGCCGGCGCTGCCGGCGATCGGCAACGACCTCAGCGCCGACCCGGGCGTCGTCCAGCTCAGCGTGATCGCTTTCTTCGCGGCGGTCGGGCTCTGCCAGGTGATCTACGGGCCGGCCTCCGACATGCTGGGCCGCCGCCGCCCGCTCTTCGTCGGCATGGGCCTCTATACGCTCGCCGGCATCGGCTGCGCGCTGGCGCCGACTATCGAAACGCTGATCGCGCTGCGGTTCGTCCAGGGGATCGGCGCGTGCGCGGGCATGACGATTCCCCGGGCGGTCGTTCGCGACCTCCATACGGGACCCGACGCGGCGCGGTTGATGTCGCTGATCATGCTGGTCTTCAGCGTTTCTCCCATGCTCGCGCCGCTGACCGGCAGCCTGGTTTCGGAACTCATTGGCTGGCGCGCCATCTTCTGGGTGCTCGCCACCTTCGGCGTCCTCGGACTGACCCTGGCGGCCGTCGCGCTTCGTGAGACCCGACCGGTGGAGGCCCGCACCAACCGCAATTGGGGCTCGGTGCTGCGGAACTATCGCCGGCTCTTGGCCGACCGCCGATTCCTCGGCGTCACCTTCACCGGCGGCTTCGGCATGGCCGCGTTCTTCTCCTATATCACCGGTGGATCCTTCCTGTTCATCGACCATTTCGGCCTGAGCCCCACCGAGTTCAGCGTCGTCTTCGCTTCGAATGCCGTCGCCTTCATCGGCTCCGCCCAGTTCAACGCACGGATGGGCCGGCTGTTCGGGCTGGATCGGGTGGTGCTGACCGCGGCGACGGTCTTCGCCTGCCTGACGCTGACGCTTCTCGCCCTGACGCTTCTGGGCGGCGGGAACCTGTTCGTGCTGTGGGGTATGCTGTTCGTCAGCTTCGGCAGTCTCGGCTTCGTCGTGCCGTCATCGGCGGTGCTCGCCATGGACGAGCACGGTTCGATCGCCGGCACGGCTTCCTCGCTTCTCGGGACGCTCCAGATGCTGGCGGCAGCCACCGTTACCATCGGCGTGAGCATCTTCGCCGACGGGTCGCCATTGCCGATGGTCGCCGGAATCGCCATCTCCGGCGTCATCGTCGCGACATTGGCGTGGGGAACCTTGCCGCGGTGGCGCGACAAAATCCCTGTACCGGCCGAGTAGGTCGCGGACCGACGCCGCCGGCTGTCGGTGTTGTGCACGGCGGTCCGGTGGAGTCATGCTTCGATCCGGTTGATTTGAGTTCGACGAAAGGGCTGAACCGCCTTGCGCCAATACCTCGACCTGATGCGACTGGCGCTCGATACGGGCGTCGAGAAGGGCGACCGCACGGGCACCGGCACCCGGTCGATCTTCGGCCACCAGATGCGTTTCGACTTGGCCGCCGGGTTTCCGCTGGTCACCACCAAGAAGCTGCACGTGAAGTCGATCATCCACGAGCTTTTGTGGTTCCTCGCCGGCGACACCAATATCGACTACCTCAAGCAGCATGGGGTCCGCATCTGGGACGAATGGGCCGACGAAAACGGCGACCTCGGACCGATCTACGGGGCGCAGTGGCGGGCCTGGCCGACGCCGGGCGGGGGGTCGATCGACCAGATTCGCCAAGTGGTTGAGGGGATTCGTTCCAATCCCGATTCACGCCGGCTGATCGTCACCGCGTGGAACCCGGCGGACATGGACCGGATGGCCTTGGCGCCCTGCCATTGCCTGTTCCAGTTCTACGTGGCGGAGGGGAGACTCTCCTGCCAGCTCTATCAGCGCTCGGGCGATATCTTCCTCGGCGTCCCGTTCAACATCGCCTCCTACGCGCTCCTGACCATGATGATGGCCCAGGTGGCCGGGCTGAAGCCCGGCGACTTCGTCCATACGCTCGGCGATGCTCACCTCTATCGCAACCATATCGAACAGGCGCGGTTGCAACTCGGCCGCGATCCGCGACCGCTGCCGACGATGCGGATCAATCCGGAGGTCGGCTCGATCTTCGACTTCGTCTACGAGGATTTCACGCTGGAGAACTACGACCCCCACCCGCATATCAAGGCCGAGGTGGCGGTTTGAGCCTGACGATCAGGCCGGCCCGACCGGCCGATGCGCCGGCCGTGCTCGAGCTGATCCGGGCACTCGCCCGCTACGAGCGGCTGGAGCACGCCGTCGAAGCGACGGCGGACGGGATCGCCGCGGCACTTTTCGCCGCCAATCCCCGCGTGTTCTGCGATATCGCCGATTGCGACGGCACGGCCGCCGGCTTTGCGCTCTGGTACTACACCTTCTCCACTTTCCGCGGCCGGCACGGCATTTATCTCGAGGATCTCTATGTCCGCGACGAGATGCGCGGGCAGGGGATCGGCAAGGCGTTCCTCGGCCGGCTGGCGGCGCGGTGCCTCGCGGAGGGGCTCGGACGCCTGGAATGGTCGGTGCTCGACTGGAACGAGCCGGCCATCGCCTTCTACCGCGCCCACGGCGCCCATCTCCTCGACGAGTGGACGATGTGCCGGGTCGACGGCGCGGCACTTCTGGCCCTTGGCGACGGAGCCGAGGATCCGCCACCGTGACCCGACCGGCAGTGTCGATCATCGCCGCGGTGGCCGAAAACGGGGTCATCGGTGCGGCCGGCGCCATGCCGTGGCGGCTCTCCACCGACATGAAGCGCTTCAGGCGGATCACCATGGGCAAGCCGGTCATCATGGGACGCAAGACCTTCGAGGCGATCGGCAGGCCGCTGGCCGGACGCCTCAACGTGGTCGTGAGCAGGCAGGAGGGTTACCGACCCGAGGGCGTGATGGTGGCGGCGAGCCTGGAGGAGGCGCTGGCGCTGGCCTCAGAGCATGGCGGGACGGAGGCCGGAGAAGTGATTGTTGCCGGCGGCGGTGAAATCTACGCCGCGGCGATCGGCCGGGCCGACCGGCTCTACATCACCCATGTCGAGGCGAGCCCCGAGGGCGACGTCCATTTTCCGGAGATCGAGCCGGCGGCGTGGCGCGCCACGGAGACCGAGAAGGTGCCGGCCGGCGAACGGGACAGCGCGGCGACCATTTTCGTCGTATACGAGCGCGCTCGGGCGTAACTTAGTTGACACAAAGGCCGTCCGGCACCAAGTGAGGAGGTCCGCCGGCGGCTCGTCGCCGGCGCTGGCGGCGCGTTGAAACACCCGGGCAAGTCGCCTATAACCCGCGCCAAACCAAACGGGCCGGAATCGCCGGGTTTCCGGGCGATCCGGAAAAAGCTTCGGAAAGGAACGATATGCCCTGGGACAACCAGTCCAGCGGCGGTGGCGGCTGGAAGAGCGGCGGTGGCGGCCCGTGGGGACAGCCGCCGCGCAATTCCGGCGGCGGCGGGGGCGGACCGACCCCACCTGATCTCGAGGAGCTTCTGCGGCGCAGCCAGGACCGACTGAAAAGCGTCCTTCCCGGCGGGGGCCGCAAGATGAACCCGATCACCATCATCGCCATTCTGGCGGTGGTCGCAGCGCTGATCGCCTACAACTTCTTCACCTTCCGGGTTCAGCCCGACGAGGTGGGCGTCGTCCTGCTCTTCGGAAAATACGACCGCGAGGCGCCTCCCGGCCTGAACTTCCGCTGGCCGTATCCGATCGAGACCGTCTACACGCCGCCGGTAACGCGCGTAAACAAGGTCACCATCGGCCAGTTCGGCGACGACACGGTGAACAGCGGCCGCGACATTCCGGAAGAGAGCCTGATGCTGACCGGCGACGAAAACATCGTCGACATCGACTTCTCGGTCTTCTGGCTAATCAGCGACGCGCGGAACTACCTGTTCAACATGGACGATCCCGAGGGTTCGGTGAAGGCGGCGGCCGAAAGCGCCATGCGGGAGGTGGTCGGCCGCTCGAACATCCAGCCGCTCCTCACCCAGGCGCGCCAAATCACCGAATCCGACGTGCAGAAGCTGATCCAAGAGACGCTGGACCACTACAAGGCCGGCGTGAAGGTGACCCAGGTCCAGCTCCTCAAGGTCGATCCGCCGAGCGAGGTCATCGCCTCCTTCCGCGACGTTCAGGCGGCGCGCGCCGACCAGGAGCGCCTGCAGAACGAGGCGCAGACCTACGCCAACCGGGTCATCCCGGAAGCCCGCGGCCAGGGATCGCAGATCACCGAGGCGGCGATCGCCTATCGCGACAAGATCACCAACGAGGCGCAGGGCCAGGCCGACCGCTTCACGCAGGTCTATGAGAGCTATCGCGCGGCGCCCGAGGTGACGCGGCAGCGCATGTATCTCGACACGCTGCAGGAGGTCTTCTCCGATTCCAGCAAGGTGATCATCGACGAGAAGAATGCCGGTTCGGGGGTCATTCCGTATCTGCCCCTCGACTCGCTGCAAAGCCAGACGCCGCGCACGAGCCCGACGCCATCCCCAGCCCCGGCCCCGGCGCCGGGAGGAGCCGGCCAATGAGACGCGGCATCTTCGGAGGCGTCGGCCTCGTCATCGTCATCGTCATCGGCATTCTGCTCTATCTCAGCATCTTCATCGTCGACCAGACCCAGCAGGTGCTGGTGCTACGCTTCGGCGATCCGGTGCGCGTCATCACCACGCCCGGGCTGAACTACAAGCTGCCGCTCATCGACAACGTGGTCTATCTCGACAAGCGCATCCTCGACCTCGATTCGCCGCCGCTGGAGGTCATCGCCTCCGACCAGAAGCGGTTGGTGGTCGATGCGTGGGGACGCTACAAGATCATCGACCCGCTCAAGTTCTTCCAGTCGGTCGGTTCGACGGGCACCGCCGATTCGCGGCTGTCGGTCCTCCTCAACTCGGCGGTCCGCCAGGTGCTTGGCGATGCGACCTTCATCCAGCTGGTGCGTGACGAGCGGCCGCAGCTCATGGCGCTGATCACAACGCGCGTCGACCGCGAGGCCGAAGGATTCGGCATCCAGGTCGTCGACGTGAAGATCCGGCGCGCCGACCTGCCGGAGGCGAACAGCCAGGCGATCTACCAGCGCATGCAGACCGAACGGCAACGCGAAGCGACCCAGATTCGCGCCGACGGCGAGCAGCAGGCCCGGCGGATCCGGGCCGAGGCCGACCGGACCGCGACGGTCATCGTTGCCGAAGCCACCCAGGAATCGGAGCGCGTGCGCGGCGAGGGCGAGGCCAAGCGCAACAATATCCTTGCGAAGGCGTTCAGCGTCGATCGCGATTTCTTCGCCTTCTACCGGTCGATGCAGGCTTATCAGACGGGACTCGGCGGCTCCTCCGACACCCGGCTGGTGGTTTCGCCCGATTCCGAGTTCTTCAAGTACTTCAACAACTCGCTAGGTACCGGACCGACGCCGGCTCCTGCCCCCGCCATCCCGCCGCCAGCCACTGAACCGAAACCATCCGCCGCCGTTCCGGCGGCGCCGGCGGAATCGGGCGGCGGCGCGGCGATCGACGCGCCGGCAGGTGGGGCAGCGGTGACCGACCCACCACCGCCTCCGGCCGCCCCGGCGGTTTCCGGGGATTCGGCACCGGCGGTACCGGAGCAGGGTTCCGATGCCGGCGCGGGCGGTGCCATCACGATCCAGTGAAAGTCGGGGTCTGCTATCGTTTGACGGTCGCCATTTTGCCCCAATTCGCGCATGATCCTTGATCGGCGCGTGGCCCTCGCGCGACGCAGTCCTGCAGGAAGTCCAGGAGACACGCCGATGACCGTTCCTTCACTCACCGAGGCGAAGTCGGGCTTGACCAGACGAATCGCGGCAGCATTGGTCATCGGTGTCGGTGTGGCGGTCGGCCTCCAGGCGCCGGCGATGGCGCGCGGGCCGACTTCCGTGGCCGATATCGCCGCGGAGCTGCTCGATTCGGTCGTCAACGTCTCGACCAGCCAGACGGTCGCCGGATCGAGCGACCTGCCGGCACCGCAGCTGCCGGACGGCTCGCCGTTCCAGGATTTCTTCGACCAGTTCTTCGATCAGAAATCGCAAACCGACAAGCCGCGCCGGGTGCAGTCGCTGGGCTCCGGCTTCATCATCGACGCGTCCGGCTTGATCGTCACCAACAATCACGTCATCGAGGGCGCCGACGAGATCACCGTGAACTTCACCGACGGGTCGAAGCTCAAGGCGACCGTCGTCGGGCATGATGAGAAAACCGACCTGGCGGTGCTCAAGGTCGAGCCGGAGAAGCCGCTGAAGGCTCTGCGTTTCGGCAATTCGGAGGCGCTGCGGGTCGGCGACTGGGTGATGGCGATCGGCAACCCCTTCGGGCTCGGCGGCACGGTTACCGTCGGCATCGTGTCGGCGCGCAATCGCGACATCAACTCCGGCCCCTACGACAACTTCATCCAGACCGACGCGTCCATCAATCGCGGCAATTCGGGCGGCCCGCTGTTCAACATGGACGGCGAGGTCATCGGCATCAATACGGCGATCATCTCGCCGACCGGCGGGTCGATCGGTATCGGCTTCGCCATCCCGTCGAGCACGGCGGTCAACGTCATCGATCAGTTGCGCGACTTCGGCGAGACCAGGCGTGGTTGGCTCGGCGTCCGCATCCAGGAGGTCACCGACGACATCGCCGAAGGGCTGTCGATGCCTTCCGCGTCGGGCGCACTGGTTGCCGGCGTGACCGAGAAAGGTCCCGCCGAGGATGCCGGGATCGAGCCGGGCGACGTGATCCTCAAGTTCGACGGCCATCCCGTCGCGGCGATGCACGACCTGCCGCGCATGGTCGCCGACGAGCCGGTCGGCAAGGAGGTTGACATCACCGTCCTGCGCAAAGGCAAGGAGCAGACCGTCAAGGTCAAGCTCGGCCGGCTCGAGGAGGCCGACGCGGCCGCGCCCGACGCCGCGGCGCCGCCCGCCGACGCGCCGCCGGAACCGGCGGTGGTGACCGGCCCGCTCGGGCTTTCGCTCGCCGACCTGTCGCCGACCCTGCGCACCCGGTTCGGAATCAAGGATCAGATCACCGGCGTCGTCGTCACCGACGTGGCGGAAGGCAGCGCCGCGGCGGAGAAGCGCGTCCAGCCCGGCGACGTCATCATGGAGATTTCCCAGGAACCGGTGAAATCGGCGGACGACGTGCAGGCGCGGATCGACCAGCTCAAGACCGACGGCCGGAAATCCGCACTCCTTTTGCTCGCCAACAAGGATGGCGACCTGCGCTTCGTGGCGGTGACGATCTCCGAATAGGCTTCTTCACGGCTGCGAAGCGGACGGCGCCCTGTCGGCCCGCTTCTTCTCCGCCTGCCGCCAGTCGCGGGCGCGCAGACGGTAGAGCGCGTGAAGAGCGAGGGGGTGATCGGCGGCCAGGTTGGGATGGAGGAAGTCGCCGTCCGGCACCCGGACCATTCCAATCCGCTCCATGACACGCTGCGAGCGGAGGTTCGCAGGCGGCGCAAACGAAACCAGCTTTCTGAGGCCGAGCGGGCCGAACGCCATCGCGACGACGGCGGTGGCGGCTTCGGTGGCGAACCCCCGACCCCAGAACGGCCGGGCGAGACGCCAGCCGATCTCGACGGCCGGGGTGAAGGGCGCGGCGAAGGACGGGCGCGCCAGGCCGACCAAGCCGATGAAGGCGCCCGTTTCTTTCGTATCGACGGCGAATAGGCCCCAGCCGCGACCGGCGATGCGCCTACGGTTGCGATCGACGATGAGGTCGGATTCCTCGCGGCCGAGCGGCGCCGGGAAGTAGGTCATCACCTCCGGATCGGCGTTCATCGCCGCGAAAGGCGCCTTGTCCTCCTCCCGCCATTGGCGGAGCACCAGGCGGTCGGTTTCGGCAACGATCACGCGACGGACTCCGTGCGCCGGCAGTCCCGGCCGTTCATCGCGACGCCGTCAGTCGAGGACGTGGCTGACCATGCCGTCGGCGAGCTTCGGTTCGAACCAGGTTGACTTCGGCGGCATGATGCCGCCGGCGTCGGCGACCGCCATGAGGTCGGCCATCTGGGTCGGATAGAGCGAGAAGGCGACGGCTTTCTCGCCGGAGGCAACCCGCGCCTCCAGCTCGCTCAAGCCGCGCCCGCCGCCGACGAAATCGATGCGCTTGTCGGTGCGGGGGTCGGTGATGCCGAAGAGCGGCTCGATGGCATTGCGGGCGAGCAGCGTGATCGGCAGACCGCCGATCGGATCGTTTGCCGGGACGCATTCGGCCGGAAGCGCGAGCCGGTACCATCGACCGGCGAGAAACATGCCGAACACGGTCGGGCCAGTGGGCTCGACGGGAGTCGCGGACGGCTCGACGCTGAACCGCCGGCCGAGCTCGGCGAGGAGTTCGGCCGGGCTGCGGCCGTTGAGGTCGCCGATGAGACGATTGTAGGCGAGGATGGTCATCTCGTGATCCGGAAACAGGACCGAGAGGAAATAGTTGTGCGAGCCGGTGCCGCCGCGTGCCGCCGCCACGCGCGCGGCAGCCGCCGACCGGTGGTGGCCATCGGCGATATAAAGCGCCGGCAACGCGTCGATTGCGCTGGTCAGCTTCGCAATCGTCTCGTCGTCGGAGATCACCCAGAGCTGGTGACAAACGCTGTCGGCGCCGGCGACCTCGACATCGACGTCGGGCGCGCCGTCGGCGGCGGCGGCGAGCATCGCGTCAACTGCCGGCGCGGCGGGATAGGCCATCATCACCGGCCCAGTCTGGGCATTCACCGCCTCGATCTGGCGAACCCGGTCGTCCTCCTTCACCGGAGTCGTCAATTCATGCTTGCGGATGCGGTTGGTGGCATAGTCGGCGAGCGAGGCGACGGCGGCGAGGCCGGTCTGCCGATGGCCGCGCCAGATCAGGCGGTAGACGTAGTAAAGCGGCTTGGCGTCGCGGATGAGAACGCCCTCGGTCTCCATATGGGCAAGGTTCTCGGCTGCCCTCGCGTAAACGGCGGGATCGTAGGGGTCGATATCCGGGGCGAGGTCGATCTCCGGTTTGGAGACGTGAAGAAAGCTCCATGGCTTGCCGGCGGCGCGCGTCCGCGCTTCGGCGCTCGACAGCACGTCATAAGGAGGGGCAAGCACCTCTGCGGCCCGGCCGGGTGCCGGACGGAGCGCCCGGAAAGGTCGAATAAGCGTCACGATTGTCTGTTCCCCTTGCGCGACGTCGAGCGCGGTTTTAGTTGCCGGCGATGATAGGATCAACCTGAACCCTCACCGGCGCCGGGCGAGCATGAGGCGGATTGGCGCCATGGTCCCGGAGCTCATGGCGATCGTTGTTGGCTCTGCCATCCGCGGCCGGCCCGCCTCGACGCCCCAAGGGATGGCCGGATCGCGGCGGTTGGTGGCGTGATGCAGACGATCCTGATAGCCGGACCCACGGCAAGCGGCAAGTCGCGGCTGGCAATCGAACTCGCGCGTCAAGTCGGCGGCGCGATCATCAATGCCGATGCCATGCAGGTCTACGCCGAACTCAGGGTGCTCTCGGCGCGACCGACGGCGGACGAGGTGGCGACCACCCCGCATCAGCTCTACGGCCACGTGGCGGCGGCGACCCGCTACTCGGTCGGACGGTGGCTGGGCGACGCGGCGCGGGCGCTCGAGAAGGCCCGGGAAGGCGGGCTGGTTCCGATCTTTGTCGGCGGCACCGGCCTCTATTTCAAGGCGCTGACCGAAGGGCTTGTCACGATTCCGCCGGTCCCGGCCGACCTCCGCGCGCGGCTTGACGCCGAAACGCAGGATTTGGAAAGCGAAGTGCTGCATGCTCGTCTCTCCGCCCGGGATCCCGAAACCGCCGCGACGGTCCGCCCGTCCGACCGTTCGCGGATCATGCGGGCGATCGAGGTGTTCGAGGCAAGCGGCCGGCCGCTGACAGCATGGCAGAGAGGAGAGGGTTCGCGGCCATTGGTCGAGGCGGAAGCCATGCGGCTTGTGGTCGCGCCGGACCGTGCCTGGCTTCATGCCCGCATTTCGAAACGCGCCGAGGGGATGCTCCACGAGGGCGTCCTCGACGAGGTGCGCCGCCTCGCCGATCTCGGCCTCCACCCCGATCTTCCGGCGATGAAGGCGATCGGTGTCCGCCAGTATCTCGATCATTTCGCCGGCAAGCTGTCGCTCGAGGAGGCCATCGCCGCCGTGAAGACCGAAACCCGCCGCTATGCCAAGCGGCAGGAAACCTGGTTCCGCAACCAGATGGGCGACTGGGTTCGTATCGATCCGCATGCTGCGACGGCGCTGCGAAGCCGGTTGGGCGCCGCGGCCAAATAGGGATTGACCACGCCTGCCGCCATCCTTATCTTGCACCGCAGTAAGAGGAGCAATGGCAACATGCGGACGAAATCCGTCCTCGTAATCAGGGAGCGCACTGCCACGATGGCTTGAGCCGTCGCGATTGGTGGTGCGCAAACAGGGCCCGGAAGGGCCTTTTTTTATGGTGAAAGCAGCTATGGCTCGCGAGTGTTGAGGTGGCGCGATGAAACGGCAAAGAAGCGGATCGCAAAAGAACGGATCGGCGAAACACGGCACGCAGATGACCGGCGCGGAAATGGTCGTCCAGGCGCTGGCCGACCAGGGGGTGGCGCATGTCTTCGGCTATCCCGGCGGGGCGGTGCTGCCGATCTATGACGAGATCATCCAGCAGGACCGGTTCCAGCACATCCTCGTCCGCCATGAGCAGGGCGCCGGCCATGCCGCCGAGGGCTATGCCCGCTCCACCGGCAAGCCCGGCGTGGTTCTGGTCACCTCCGGGCCGGGGGCGACCAACATGGTCACCGCGCTGACCGACGCCTTGATGGATTCCGTGCCGGTGGTCTGCCTCACCGGCCAGGTTCCCACCCACCTGATCGGCAACGACGCCTTCCAGGAATGCGACACGGTCGGCATTACCCGCCCCTGCACCAAGCACAACTGGCTGGTGAAGGACGTCAACGATTTGAGCCGGGTCCTGCACGAGGCGTTCTATGTGGCGACCCACGGCCGGCCCGGGCCGGTCGTCGTCGACATCCCCAAGGACGTGCAGTTCGCCACCGGCACCTATACGGGTCCGAGCCAGGTCGAGCACAAGACCTATCGTCCGCGGACCAAGGGCGATCCCAACGCCATCCGCGCCGCCGTCGACCTGATCGCCCGGGCGAAGCGGCCGGTGTTCTACACCGGCGGCGGGGTCGTCAATTCCGGAGCGCGGGCAACCGAATTGCTCCGCGAGCTCGTCCACCTCACCGGCTTCCCCATCACCTCGACGCTGATGGGGCTCGGCGCCTATCCCGCCTCCGACCCGCAATGGCTCGGCATGCTCGGCATGCACGGCACGTTCGAGGCGAACCACGTCATGCACGACTGCGACCTGATGATCGCGATCGGCGCGCGCTTCGACGACCGCATCACCGGCCGCATCGACGCCTTCTCGCCGGGGTCGCGCAAAATACACATCGATATCGACGCCTCGTCGATCAACAAGAACATCCGCGTCGATTTGCCGATCATCGGCGACGTCGGCGAGGTGCTGGATGACCTGCTCTTTATCTGGAAGGCCGAGAAGCCCAAGGTGGACCAGACGGCGCTGAAAGCGTGGTGGAAACAGATCGACCATTGGCGGGCGCGCCACAGCCTGGCCTATCGGCAGAACCGCGACGTGATCATGCCGCAATACGCCATCCAGCGGCTCTACGAGGCGACCAAGGACAAGGACGTCTACATCACCACCGAGGTCGGCCAGCACCAGATGTGGGCGGCGCAATTCTACGGCTTCGAGGAGCCGAAGCGATGGATGACGTCGGGCGGGCTGGGGACCATGGGCTACGGCCTGCCGGCCGCGGTCGGCGTCCAGGTCGCCCATCCCGACAGCCTGGTCATCGACATCGCCGGCGACGCGTCGGTGCTGATGACGATGCAGGAGATGTCGACCGCCGTGCAACACGACCTGCCGATCAAGATCTTCATCCTCAACAACCAGTACATGGGGATGGTCCGGCAGTGGCAGCAGCTGTTGCACGGCAACCGCCTGTCGCACAGCTACATGGATTCGCTCCCGGACTTCGTGAAGCTGGCGGAAGCCTACGGCTGCGTCGGCATCCGCGCCGAGAAGCCGCATCAGCTCGACGATGCCATCGCCGAGATGCTGGCGGTGAAACGGCCGGTGCTGTTCGATTGCCGGGTCGCGGCGCTCGCCAACTGCTTCCCGATGATCCCGTCGGGCAAGGCGCATAACGAGATGCTGTTGCCCGAGGAGGCCGACGACGATGCGGTGGGCACGGCGATCGACGCGGCCGGCAGGGTGCTCGTCTGATGCGGCGCGCGAAAGCCGGCGCGCCGGCGCGAAAGCCGGCCGCCAATTTGCCCGCGAAAAAACGGGAACCGGAGGTGCTGCCGCCGGCTTCCGCCTATTTCATCGAGGAGCGCCACGACCGCTACGAGCGGCATACGCTTTCGGTGATCGTCGACAACGAGCCCGGCGTGCTCGCCCGGGTGATCGGGCTCTTCTCCGGGCGCGGCTACAACATCGACAGCCTGACGGTGTCCGAGACGGAGCATGCCAAGCAGCAGTCGCGGATCACCATCGTCACCACCGGCACGCCGATGGTGCTCGTTCAGATCAAGAGCCAGCTCGAACGGCTGGTGCCGGTGCATTCGGTCAACGATCTCACGGCGGACGGCAACCCCTTGGAACGCGAGCTGGCGCTGGTCAAGATCGTCGGCACGGGCGACAAGCGGGTGGAGGCGCTGAGGATTGCCGACGCGTTTCGCGCCGAGGTGGTCGGTGCGTCGACCGGGCACTTCATCTTTCAACTCACCGGACGCACCGACAAGATCGAGCAGTTCATCGCCATCATGGCGCCGCTCGGCCTGGTCGAGGTGTGCCGAACCGGCATCGCGGCGCTGACCCGCGGGCCGGAGGCGATGGCCGGGTGATCGGCCAAGGCGGTTGACCGCCGTGTCGGCTCTTGCGGACGCGTGGCCTGAGGGGACGGCGGGCGGTAGGACGATTTTCGCATTGACAGGAAGCGGCCAGTCGGAGAGTCCTCGGCGCGCCGACCTCCGGGTCCGACAGCGCGTAACACCATCATGACCGCCAAGCTTTCCGTGAACCTCAATGCGATCGCCTATCTCCGCAACCGGCGGGATCTGCCGTGGCCAAGCGTTATCGGCCTCGGCCGCATCGCGCTCGAGGCGGGCGCTCACGGGCTGACCGTCCATCCGCGGCCGGACGAGCGCCATATCCGCCGCTCCGACGTCGCCGACATCGCCAAGCTGATTGCCGAGGAGTTTCCGGAGCGCGAATTCAACATCGAGGGCAACCCCGACGCGCGGTTCACCGAGATCGTCGAGACGGTACGACCGAGCCAGGTCACGCTGGTGCCGGACGACATCCGGCAGGCGACCTCCGACCACGGCTGGGACATTGCAGCGCACCGCGACTTCCTTGCCTCGATCGTGGCGCGGCTCAAGCAAGCGGGGCTCCGCGTATCCCTGTTCGTCGACCCGATTGCCGAGATGCCCGGATTGGCGAAGGAGGTCGGGGCCGATCGCGTGGAGATTTACACCGGTCCCTATGGCGGCGCGTCCGATCCCGCGGTCAGAGCGCGCGAGTTCGACAAGGTCGTGGCGACCGGCAATGCGGCGCGCGACGCCGGCCTCGGCCTCAATGCCGGCCACGATTTGACGCTCGACAACCTGCCGCCACTGGTCAAGGCGCTGCCGCACCTTGCCGAGGTGTCGATCGGCCACGCCATCACCGCGGATGCGCTGCGATTCGGCATGGCCGATGTGGTCTTGCGCTATCGAGTGGCGTGCGGCGAACTGATTGGATGATTGTGCCAGCAGTGCTTACCGGGGATGAGGGGAGGGAGGCGCCGGCCGCCCCCGCTCCGCGGCGTCGGGCCGACGGCCCCGATTTCTTCTGCGTGGGCGCCCAGAAGGGTGGCACCCGCTGGCTCTACGATCAGGTCCAACTCCACCCGGATTTCTGGATGCCGCCGGTCAAGGAGCTGCACTATTTCGACCGCAACGAACCGTCGGATCGTTCGACCGAGCTGGCGACGCGGGTAACCGGCAATCTGCGGAGATTGAATCGCCACCGAAGGAAGCGGCACTTCCGGCGGCTCGATCAGCGCGACATCGATTTCCTCGAAGCCTACGCCCAGCTCCCCTGGCGGAAGCTGGACCTCGAGGCTTATGCCGCTCTGTTCGCCGGCAAGCGCCGCAAGATCTCCGGCGACATCACGCCGGACTATTCGGTGCTCGGTGCCGAGGTGATAGCCCGGGTCATGACCCGCTTCCCGGAGGCGAAGGTCATCTTCATGGCGCGCGATCCCGTCGAGCGGGTGTGGTCCCATCTCAACATGCACATGCGGCTTGGCGACATCGACCGCGGCCTGACGACGGCCGAAGTCATGCGGCTGGTCGGTCAGCGCTTCATCGCGCGCAGGACCTACCAGACCGAGATCGTGGCCCGCTGGCGGCAATATGTCCCGGAAGCTCAGTTCGGTCTGTTTCTTTTCGACGATCTGCTCGCCGATCCCAACGCGTTGCGGGCGCGGATGCTGTCTTTCCTCGGCGCCGATCCCGGCAGGGCAAGCGGCAAGGTGCCCGCCGATTACAATCGCAAGAGCGATCCGGAAAAGGTGCCGCTGTCGGCGGAGCTGCGCGACAGATTGAGCCGGTATCTTGCCGCCGAGCTGACGGCGTCGGCCCGCGACTTTGGCGGGGCGGCTGTCGGGTGGCCGGCGAAATACGGGCTCTGACGCCGCGGCGAGGGTTGTTGGCGGCGTTCCGATCGACCATCATCCCCGCCGCTTTGAGGGAAGGGATCGACTTGAGCGTTCTGCGCCTGGCCGCCGATCGATTGCGAGGTCGCAAGCCGCGGGCCACGACGATGCCGGACCTGCTCGCCCGCGGCGACACCCGCGGCCCCGACTTCATCTGCATCGGCGCACAGAAGGGCGGCACCCGCTGGCTGTTCGACCAGTTGAACCACCATCCCGATTTCTGGATGCCGGCCATCAAGGAGCTCCACTATTTCAACGAGAACATCCACCTGAAGTGGGCGGAGCCGCTCTATGCCAGGGCGCGTCGCGATCTGAGCGGCCTCAACCGCAAGCTCGAGCGCTCTGAGATGCGGCCGCTCGACGCCACCGACGTCGAGTGGCTGGAAGCTTTGATGTGGCTGCACGGCAATCCGATCGATTTCGATCTCTACGCACGGCTGTTCAGCCCGAAAGGTGCCCGTCTTTCCGGCGACGTGACGCCGACCTATGCGATCATCGCGGACGACAAGGCCGACGCGGTCCGCCGGCACCTGCCCAACGCCAAGATCGTCTATCTCGCGCGGGAGCCGATCGAACGATTCTGGTCCCATTACTGCATGATCGCCCGGCAGCAGAAATGGCGGAACATCGGCGCGCTCGCCACGGTCGAGAACTTCATCGAGACGGGCAGCGGCCTTCGCCATTCGCGCATAACCGAGGTCGTCGCCCGCTGGCGCAGGGTGGGCGATGACGGCAAATTCGGTTTCTTCTTCCTCGACGATTTGAGAGCCGATGCGGCGGGGTTCAGGCAACGCGTCATCGCGTTTCTCGGCGGCGATCCCGGCAAGCCGAGCGGCGGCCTGCCGCCCAGCTTCAACCGGAAGAACAAGGATCCCAAAGTGGCGATGTCGGCGACGGTGAGGGAACGGCTTGTCTCGCTGTTGGCCGAGGAGATCAAGGCGTCGGCGCGCGAATTCGGTGGACCGGCCGCCGAATGGCCGAAGAAATACGGCCTGTAGCCGGTTGCGGCGATGTCGGGCGAGCTGCTGGCGGCGTTCGCGGTCTTTGCGGTGGTGACGCTGTTCACCCCTGGCCCCAACAACCTGATGCTGATGGCGTCCGGCCTGAATTTCGGTCCGCGCGGCGCGTTTCCTCACCTGTTCGGGGTCGCGGGCGGCTTTGCCGCGATGGTGCTGATCATCGGCATCGGCCTCGGCGCGGTGTTCGCCGCCTACCCGGCGCTCTACCCGATCATCAAATACGCCGGCGTCGTCTACCTGGTCTACCTCGCCTATGTGATCGCCACTGCGGTTCCCCACGAGGAAGGCGCCACGTCGCGCGGGCGGCCGATCACCTTTCTTCAGGCGGTGGCCTTCCAGTGGGTGAACCCCAAGGGATGGGTCATGGCCGTCGGCGCGGCGGCGACCTATGCCGGCATCGCCCGCTTTCCCCTCAACATGGTGATCATGGCCGCCATCTTCGGCGTGTTCGGGCTTGCCTCCAGCCTCACCTGGGTGATGTTCGGTTCGGGTCTCCGCCGGTTGCTGCGGACACCGCGGGCGCTGCGGGCGTTCAACATCGCCATGGGCATTCTGCTTGTCGTTTCGGTATTGCCGGTCCTTGTCGAGGATTGGATCTGAGGTCTTCTACGAAGATCGTCCGATAAGCAACTGATCGTAATCGGTTATCTTCCGCGGAAGATTTGCGATGGCAGGAGGCATATTTGTCTGCTGGCGTTGCTCGCTTTCCGTGGCAAACTGCTTGAGGCGAAGGGGCGTGGGGCGTGGCGCAAACGCGGCATCTTGGTCTCGGGGTGATCGAATCCCGTTGGTTCGACGAGCGGCATCACACGGTGCGGCCGCTCTTCGAGTTCCTGTCCTATGCCCTCAAGGATCGCTCGGATGCTTTCACCTATGAGCGCTTCGTCGGCTCGGTGTCCTTCCGCGAGGCGGTGCGTTTCATGATGAGCGGCGGCGACGTCGAGTACCTCTATATCGCTGCCCATGGCGACTTCGGCAGGATCGAGGCGCCGGACGGATCGTGCCTGTCGCGAACCTTCCTGCGCAATACCATCTGCGAGGTGAACCGGCGACGCCGGCGGCTGAAGGGCGTGCTCTTCGGATCGTGCAAGTTCGGCGACGCGGAAAACCTCATCGAGATTCTCCGGCCGTCGAAGCAGCGCGGCGAGACGGTGCGCAACCGGCTGCAATGGGCCGCCGGCTACGCGCGGGAGATCGACTACACGCGGAGCTCGCTCTTCGACATCTACTTCTTCGACCTGTTGTTCCGCAGCAACGGCAACGACGAGGTCGTCCGCCTCGAGACGACCGTCGAGCGGCTCAACAAGGCGCTCCCCGGTCTGTTGACCAGCCTGTCGCTCAGCATCGTGGTGCGGCTGGCCAACGGAAAGTACAGAAACATCACCGGTCAGGAGGATCTGGTCGACTGACCGCCACGAGGATCTCGCCGAATGGCAGAGTTCAATGGTTTCGGTCCGAAGGCGCTGGCCTTCTTCACCGCGTTGAAGTTTCACCAGAGCAAGGAATGGTTCGACGCCAACCGGTCGCTCTACGAGAGCGACGTGGTCGAACCGATGGCGGCGCTGCTCGACGCGCTGACCGCACGGTTCGCCACCGAGCGCATCCCGCTCAGGGCGGAGGGCAGGCGATCGATCTTCCGGCTGAACCGCGACATCCGCTTCTCCAAGGACAAGACCCCTTACAAGACGCATACGGGCGCGGTGATGACGCGCTCGGGCGACAAGAAGGACAATGGCCTCCTCTACATTCACATCGATCCGACCGGGTGCTTCGTGGCGGCGGGCTTCCACCAGCCCGAGGCGGCCGGCCTCAATCGTCTGCGTGAGGCTATCCGGAAATCGCCGAAACGGGCCCTCGACATGGAAGCGGCGCTGAAGAAGGGCAAGCTCGCGCTCGGCACCGGCCATCAGTTGACGCGGGTGCCGCGCGGCTTCGAGGCGCTGAAGGACGGCCCGCTTGATGGGATGATCCGGCTCAAGTCGTTCATCGTCGAAGAGAATCTGTCGGAGAAACTCGTAACCGGCCCGAAGCTTGTCGCGGCCATCGCCGACTTCGGGCGCCGCGCGAAGCCGCTGCTCGACTTTGGCTGGAAGGCCGAGCCGTGAGGCCGGCGACCATGCGCGATCGCGGATCGATCCTCGATAAGGGAACGCCCTCGCTCTCTCGACCTTGAGACGGCCGAGAGAGCGAGGGCGCGAAGGGAACCCGGCCCCGGTTTCCTACTGCGACTGCATCTTCCCGCCGAACGTCTGAACACAACGGAACGCGTTGTTGCCGCTCGACACCGGCGCCATGCCCTTCGGGCAGACGCACTTGTTGTTCCGGATCTTGCCGCCCTCGCAGACCAGCTTCGGCTGGACCGCGACGCATTTGTAGGCGTTGCTGCCGGTCTTCTGGACCTCGGTGCCATTGGGGCAGACGCACTCGTTGTTGCGCACCGAGCCGCCCTGGCAGGTGATCTTCGGCGGCGGCGCGACGCACTTGTAGGCGTTGGGGCCGGTCTTCTGGACGTCGAAGCCCTTGGGGCAAACGCACTCATTGTTGCGCACCGAGCCGCCCTGGCAGGTGATCTTCGGCGGTGGCGCGATGCACTTGTAGGCGTTGGGGCCGGTCTTCTGAACGTCGAAGCCATTGGGGCAGACGCACTCATTGTTACGCACCGAGCCGCCCTGGCAGGTGATCTTCGGCGGCGGGGCGACGCACTTGTAGGCGTTGGGGCCGGTCTTCTGGAGGTCGAAGCCATTCGGGCAGACGCACTCGTTGTTGCGCACCGTGCCGCCCTGGCAGGTGATCTTGGGCGGCGGGGCGACGCACTTGTAGGCGTTGGGGCCGGTCTTCTGAACGTCGAAGCCATTCGGGCAGACGCACTCATTGTTACGCACCGAGCCGCCCTGGCAGGTGATCTTCGGCGGCGGGGCGACGCACTTGTAGGCGTTGGGGCCGGTTTTCTGGACGTCGAAGCCATTCGGGCAGACGCACTCGTTGTTACGCACCGAGCCGCCCTGGCAAGTGATCTTGGGCGGCGGCGCGACGCACTTGTAGGCGTTCGGGCCGGTTTTCTGGACGTCGAAGCCATTCGGGCAGATGCACTCGTTGTTACGCACCGAGCCGCCCTGGCAGGTGATCTTCGGCGGCGGGAGGACGCATTGGTAAGCGTTGGGCCCGAGCTTCTGGACGTCGAAGCCCTTGGGACAGATGCACTCGTTGTTGCGCACCGTGCCGCCGCGACAGACGATCTCCGGCGGCGGGATCACGCAGCGGAACGCATTCGGCCCGGTCTGCTGGGTGAACGTCCCCGGCGGGCAGATGCACTGGTTGTTGCGGACGATCCCACCGAAGCAGACGATTTGCGGTGGCAGCGCGACGCATTGATAAGAGTTGGGGCCGGTCTGCTGGGGGACGCTCCCGATCGGGCAGACGCACTGGCCATCGCGGACAGCCCCGCCGATGCAGACGATTTGCGGCGGCAGCGCGACACAGCGATAGGAGTTGGGGCCGGTTGGCCGGGGGACGCTCCCGATCGGGCAGACGCACTGGCCATCGCGGACAGCCCCGCCGATGCAGACGATTTGCGGCGGCTGCGGCGGCGGCGGCTGAATGAAGGCGCTGGCGCAGGCCCGGTCGTTGCCGGCGTTGGCGTCGCCGACGCCCCACGATCCGAACAGTCGGCGGAGAAGCGCGTCGTCGATCTGACCGGTCACAGGCATGCCGACGCTGTCCTGGTACGCCTGGATCGCGCTCAGCGTGTTGGGGCCGATCTTGCCGTCCGGCGCACCCGCCGGGAAGCCGAGCCCGTTGAGGGCGGTCTGAACCGCGATGACGCGCACGGTGTCGGTCCACGACAGCTCGGCGCAGTTGCCGAAGCTGCCGGCAGCGTTCTGGCCGGTGGCGAAGGTTACCGACAGCGTCTTCGTCTCGCCGGGAGCAAGCGTGGTCGATGGATATCCGCAGGTGTAGTTTCCATTGGCGCCGCGGCACGACCAGGGCGGCGGGCCGGAACCGATCAGCCGCGTGTTTGCCGGCGTGGTGATGTCGTTCACCTGCAGCGGGCCGGCATAGACGCCGTTGCCGACATTGGTCACCGCAATGGTGAAGGCGCACGCCTGTGCGGCAATGCAACCGCTTTGGTCGGCGGTCTTGGTGACCGCCAGATCGGCGGCCGGCGCCAGACCCGGCGGCGGAGGTGGAGGCGGTGGAGGCGGCGGCGGCGGCGTGACCTCTTTCGGGCCTTCGATGGTGATGGTGCTGACTTGGTGGTCGTTCTCCGGCTTCTTGTCCTCCACCGCGCGATCCGGCCAGATCATGTCCTTGGCGTGAGTAATCTCGTCGGCCGGGAAATCGGCGGCGACGGTGATCGTCACCGTCCATTCGACCTTGCCGTGGGCGGGGATGTCGAGATGGTCGCCGATGCATTGATAGCTGCCGAGCCCGGTCACGCTGCAGGTCAGGCCGGGGGTCAGGGGTGTGATGCCGGCGATCGGCACGGCGGGCGACAGCGTGCCCTGCACGCCGGCGCTGCCGACGAACGGCAGCATGCCGCTGTTCTCGATGCCGACGTCGAGCGGGCAGTCGGCGCCGCGCTGGCAGACCGTCGCGCCGAATGGATGCAGGTCGGGGATCGGCACGAACGCCGTTGCGCAGTCCTCGTCGTTGAAGGGGAGGACGTTCTGCGGACCGGGCGCCACGCTGGCGCAGTTCTGGAGCGTCGGGGCGGCAGGGTCGGGCGGCACCATGAAGCCGAGATCGACCCACAACTCAGCGGATGGTGCGAGGCTGTGGGGCCAGCTGCAGGTGTAGCCGGTCCCGGCTGGGGCGCAGGTGAAGTCGCCCGGCCAATGGATGATCGGCGGGCCGAAGCCCAAGTCGGGAATATCGGTCACGACCAGCGGGTTCGGCTGGGCAAGGTTGCCGATGTTGGTGACGTCAATCTCGAACGGGCATTCGAAGCCGGGGTAGCAGGGGTCGCTCGACGTCGTCTTGACGAGGCCCAGATCCTCCGGGCAGTCGGTCGTGGTGACGTCGCAGATCACCGCGATACCGCAACTCGTGTATTCCTCCGGGACGCCGTCGCCGTTATTGTCGGCGCTGATCGTCGCGCAGTTGCGGAGGGCGCTCGGTGTCGCGACCGCGGCCGGCACCTCGAAGTCGACGTAGAGCGCTTCGGTCTGACCGGGCTGGAGGCCACCCGGAACGCCGGGGTGGGTGCAGGTCTGCACCGCCGGAACGCCGACGCCGGGCGCGCACGACCATGGTGGGATGATCCCGTAGGAGACAAGCGTCGCGGGGACCAGGTCGGCGGTGTCGCTGATCTCGAGCGGCCCGAAATACGGAGCGCTGCCGGCATTGCTGACCAGGATATCGAAGTAGCAGAGCCAGCCGCCGGTCGGGCCGGCTCCCTCGTAGCAGGTCGGAAAAGCCTTCTTCTCGATCTCGACCAGCGGATAGGCGCCGGGATAGCCGGGCGGGAAGCGGGAAAGGCCGGCGCAGTCGTAGTCGTTGGCCGGATTGTAATCACCGGGGCCGCCGCCCCAGTCGATCCAGCCGCAGTTGCGGACGTTGGTGGGGCCGAGGACGATCGGTCCGGCCGAGATCCACAGCGTCAGGTCGCGGAACTCGCCAGGCGCGAGCGTCACCGGCCCGTGCGTGCAGTCGAAGCTGTTACCGCCCACCGGGCCGCAGGCCCAGTCGGGACCGGGCGCCCAGTTGGCGAGCACGGCGCCGGGGAAGGCGATCTCGTCATGGATGTTGAGCGGACCGGAATAGCTCGCGGCGCCGACATTGGTGACGCGGATGACGAACAGGCAGTTGGCGAACCAGTCGCACTGGCCGTCGAGGCCGTACTTGGTGAGTTGCAGGTCCGACGCGTAGTAGGGGGTACCGGGCGCGACCGCCGCGGCATAGCCGCAGGCGCTGTTGTTGTAGGTGCGCGCATCCTCGCCCGAGCCGGGCGTGGTCAGCTCGACGCAGTTCGAAAACACCGGCTGGCTCCACCAGCTCGGGACTGTGAAGGTAATCTGGAACGATGTCTGCTGGCCGGGAGCGAGCGAGACCGGGCCATGGGTACATTCGTAGATGCCGGGGAACAGTCCCGGGCAGGCCCAATCGGGCGACGGCGGAATGGCAAGCGTCGAGCCATTGGCGGGGGTGTCGCGGACGACGAGCGGACCGGAATAGGGCAGGTCGCCGACATTGGCGATCACCACCTCGAACGGACAATTGTCGCCGGCCAGGCATGCGTCACTCAGCGCGCGCTTGGTGATTCTGAGATCGAGCTTCTTGGGAGCCGGGGGCTGCTGGAAGACCACCACGTCGCCGATGCGGGTGGCATCGTTCCGCGCCAACTCCTCGGGGATCGGGAGGCCGGAGGCGTCGACATTGACGTCGGTGTCGACCATGTAGGACTGGTCGGGGCCGGCCGGCGGCGAGACCGGGCCGGGGGCCGGGTAGGGCTCGAACGCCTCGGCCGGGATGACCTCCTGATAGGCCGACTGCGGTTCGCCCTGAAGGCCGGACACCTCGGAGACATCGCTGTGGGTGCCGGCAGCGGGGTCGAGACAGGCGCCGTCGGGCGAGCAGAGGGCGTCGCCGGTCATCCACACGAAAGCGTCGGGCTGGGCGGGATTGACGTTGCCGCCCGGGTCATATCCCGGGCCGAAGGCGACGCCGCCGGCGGCGTCGGCGCGGACGTAGGGCGGGCCTTCGTTCTTGCGGTCGTAGAAGCCGACGTCATAGCGGCCGACCGGCTGCCAGAGACCGCCGGCGTCCAGCTCATAGCGGAGCACGCGGGCCTCGTGCGGATAGGCGAAGGAATTCTCCGCCGACAGGCCGAGATTGCGGATGCCGCCGCGTTCGGCGAGAAGCATCACCTTCTGATCGCCGACCGCCGGGAAGGCGATGTCGGCGACGGGGTTGCTGATGCCGGCACGGGCGATGGCTTCCGGCGAGCGGAAGAATTCGGGCAGGAAGAATTCGCGACGGACGCTGGTTGTGTCGAAGCTCCCGTCGTCAGCGATGGCGACCGACCAGACAGAGTTCTGCTGGTCCTCGCCGGCGAGCGCCCAGTCGGGATTGCCGAAGCTCTGGCTGCCCCACACGGCATAATAGAGCCGGACTTCGCCGCTGTCGGCGTCGCGGCGCACGTCGAGGCCCCACACGCGGCGGCGGAAATCGGCGAAGTTCCAGCAGGACGGCGTGCGGCCGAAATCGCCGGTCGGGCAATCGAAGATATGGGCCGCAGACGCGGGGTCGAACGGTACCGGCGGCAGCGACGCGGCTGCTCCCGATATCGCGTCGGTGAAGTTGCCGCGGCCGTCCACGCCCTGGTCGAAGCGGCCGAGATCGGTGCCATCGGACAGGGCGATGCGGTGGATCATGCCGGTCTCGAGATCCGAGACGAGGAACTGGCGGTGCCAGCGGTCGAAGGCGATGTTGCCGAGGGCGGCGCCGGTGTTGGCGCGACCGTCGAGGGTGACCTCGGCGAAGATCTCGGGCTGGTAGCCGGCGGCGGCGTTGAGGCGGTAGATCGTTCCCGGGCCGCCACCGGGCCCCCACATGCCGTCCAGCCAGTCGGAGTTGTCGGTGTTGCGGTGAAGGCCGAAGGCGGAGGTGGCGGTCACATAGATGTTCGGAGGATTGGCGTCGTCGAGGGCGGCGCCGAACACCTGACCGACATCGCCGGCGGTGACTGAGAAAAGCTGCGGCTCATCCAGCCAGTGGCGGCCATCCGCCGGAAATCCCGGTGTCCGAAGGTCGAGGGCAACGCCGCTCGTGCCGTTTAGGTCGATGACCGTACGCGGGCCTTCGGGCGTGTCGACGGTGGTCGTTCCCGAGAACTTGGTGACGAAGGCTTCGCCGGGGAGGAGCGCCTCTTGCGCCTGGAGCGTCGATTGGCAGCCGATGAAGGCGATCGCGGCAGCGAGGAGCGCCAGCCAGCCCGACCGCCGTGACGCGCGTTCGCTCGATGCCGCCTGCTTCTTCAGCAAGGCGCGCGGTGCGATTCTCGACATGCTCGGCCTCCTCCGTCTCAAATCTTATCGTTTCTTATCGACGATGGGTCGGTTGACGACTCCCTGCTTTGATTGAACGCGACACCCGCCACCTGCATTTTGCCACAGCCGTCGATCGAAGGCCACTTCCCAGACCGGCGCATATTTCAGCCCGCCGGATTTCTGTCGATTTGATGAACAGACCGCTCCGGTCCGGTTCAGCCGGCTTGTGCAAGGGTCGCGGCGTCTCCGGACGACACGGGGTCCGGAAGATCCGCCAGCGGGCTCCGCGCCCGCGGCGTTCACAGCCCGGACGATGGAGCAAGACGATGACCACCACCCTCGCCAAGTTCGCAGTCGCGGCTCTTTCAGGTTTGTTGCTGGCCGGCACGGCCGACGCTCAGGTGCGCTACCAGACGCTGAAGGGCCCGCTGGTGTTCAACCCTAACGCCCTCGCTCTCATGCAGCCGAAGCTGAAATGCATTGCATCGGGTTCGCCGGAAGAGTTTCCGAACGACGTGGCGCTGATCAATCAAGGCGTGATGTCGATCGCCACCGGCACCAAGGTGGCCTGGGCGATGCCGGGCATGGGCAGCGGCGTTTACGTGTTCGCGGCGCCGCTCGCCCCCAACAAGGCGGTCTTCCTGCCGAACGTGCTCAGCAACGGCGTCGGCGCCGGCGCGCCGTGCTCGGTGAAGTTCCTCTGAGCCGCCCGCGGGTCCGCAACATTTCCTGTCGAATCGGGGCCGGCGATCTCCTCACCGGCCCCGTTCGCTTTGCGCCGGCATGGCGTTGCGCTCGTTCTCTCTGCCCGCTAGAACCGCCGGGATTCTTTCGTTCCCTGCCGTCCGGCCGCCGCCAGAAGATCAAGAGAGGACTGGAAACCGATGCGCGTCTACTACGATCGGGATGCCGATCTCAACCTCATCAAAGCGAAGAACGTCGCCATCGTCGGCTACGGCAGCCAGGGCCATGCCCACGCGCAAAACCTCCGCGATTCCGGCGTGGCGAACGTGGCGATCGCGCTCCGGCAAGGGTCGGCGTCGGCGGCAAAGGCGAAGAACGCCGGGCTTGAGGTGAAGTCGGTCGCCGATGCGGCGAAATGGGCCGACCTGGTGATGATGCTGACGCCGGACGAACTGCAAGCCGACATCTATCGCGAGCACATCGCCGGCAATATCCGCGACGGCGCGGCGCTTGCCTTCGCTCACGGCCTCAACGTCCATTTTGCCCTGATCGAGCCGAAGGATAGTGTCGATGTGGTGATGATCGCGCCGAAGGGGCCGGGGCATACCGTGCGCTCCGAGTATCAAAGGGGCGGCGGGGTTCCCTGCCTGGTGGCGGTCGCCCGCGACGCCTCGGGCAACGCGCTCGACCTCGCGCTCTCCTACGCCTCGGCGATCGGCGGCGGACGTTCCGGCATCATCGAGACGACCTTCCGCGAGGAGTGCGAGACCGATCTGTTCGGCGAGCAGGTGGTGCTCTGCGGCGGCCTGGTCGAATTGATCCGCGCCGGCTTCGAGACGCTGGTCGCCGCCGGCTACGCTCCCGAAATGGCCTATTTCGAGTGCCTGCACGAGGTGAAGCTGATCGTCGACCTCATCTATGAGGGCGGCATCGCCAACATGAACTACTCGATCTCCAACACCGCCGAGTACGGCGAGTACATCTCCGGCCCGCGGGTGATCAACGACGACACGCGCGCCGAGATGCGGCGCATCCTCGCCGACATCCAGCAAGGCAAGTTCACCTCCGAGTGGATGCGCGAATACCGGGCCGGCCTGCCGCGCTTCAAGGCGACGCGGCGGCTGAACGACGAGCACCCGATCGAGGCGGTTGGCGAGCGGCTGCGCGCCATGATGCCGTGGATCGGCGCCAACAAGCTGGTCGACAAGGCGAAAAACTGAGGCCTTCGGGCCGGCGGGCCCGGCTATGCGTTCCGACGGGAAGGCGGACCGATGCTCAGCCTCTTCGAGATCGCCGCGATCGTGTTGGCGCTCTCGGCCGGCTTCGGCTGGCTGAACGAGCGTTTCATCGGCCTGCCCAATGTGATCGGCGTTCTGGTGGTGGCGCTCGCCGCCTCGATCGGGCTCATCCTGTTCGATCGCGTGGTGCCCGGCCTCGGCGTGCAGGAGGTGGTCCAGGCGTCGCTGAAGCAGATCAACTTCTACGACACCATGATGAACGGCATGCTGGCGTTCCTCCTCTTCGCCGGCGCGCTGCAGGTCGATCTCGGCCGCTTGCGGGCAGAAGCCTCGGCCGTCGGGCTGCTGGCGACCACCGGCGTGGCGATCTCGACCGCCATCGTCGGGACAGGCTTCTATGCCATCGCCCACCTCATCGGCGTCAATATTCCCCTGGCCTGGGCGTTGGTGTTCGGCGCGTTGATCTCGCCGACCGATCCGGTGGCGGTGCTCGCCCTTCTCAAATCGGTCAGCCTGCCGCAGCGGCTGGAAATCAAGATCGCCGGAGAGAGCCTCTTCAACGACGGCGTCGGCGTGGTCCTCTTCACCTTCCTCCTCGGCCTCGCCACGCAGACCGGGGAGGCGACGGTCCTTAACGTCGCCGAGCTGTTCCTGTGGGAGGCGATTGGCGGCGCCATCCTCGGCCTGGCGGTCGGCCTCGTCGTGCTTCGGGCGATGGAGGCGGTCGACGATTACTCGGTCGAGATCCTGATCACGCTGGCGCTGGTAGCGGGGCTCTATGCCCTCGCCGTGCGGCTGAATATGTCGGGCCCGATTGCCGTGGTGGTCGCCGGCATTCTGGTCGGCAATCGCGGCGTGCGAACCGCGATGAGCGAGGTCACCCGCGAGCATCTCTTCCAGTTCTGGGAGATCGTCGACGAACTCTTAAACTCGGTTCTCTTCCTGCTGATCGGGCTGGAGGTGCTGGTCGTCTCAATCGATCCGTCGCTCGCCGGCCTGGCGGTGGCCACCATACCGCTGGTCCTCGTCGCCCGGCTCGTCTCGGTATGGGTGCCGTTGTCGCTGTTGTCGCTCCGCACCGCCTTCACGCCCGGCTCGATACCGATCCTCACCTGGGGCGGGGTGCGCGGCGGCATTTCCGTGGCCCTCGCCCTCGCCGTGCCGGTGGTGGACTTTCGCGAGCCGATCCTCGTAGCGACCTATGCCGTGGTCGTCTTCTCCATCATCGTTCAGGGCCTGACCATCACGCCGCTGGTTCGGCGCGTCATCCGGGAGGATACCAAACCGTGACCCGCCGATACGTCATCCTCGATGTCTTCACCGACCGGCCGCTTGCTGGCAATCCGCTCGCCGTGGTGCTCGACGCGGAGGGTCTCGACGACGGCCGAATGCAGGCGGTCGCCGCCGAGTTCAACCTCCCCGAAACCGCCTTCGTCCTGCCGCCGGACAATCCGCTCCACAGCGCCCGCATCCGGGTGTTCAACACCGCGAAGGAACTGCCTTTCGCCGGCCACCCGACGGTCGGCACCGCGGTGCTTCTCGGGCTGGAAGCGCCGGGCCCCGATCACGGCAACCACGAAATGGTGCGGGTGCTCGAAAGCGGCATCGGACCGATTCGTTGCGGGCTGTTCCTCAAGGACGCCGGCGGCCACGCGATATTCGACGTACCGCAGCTTCCCACCGAGGTCGGCGGACTGCCGGATCGCGAGACGATCGCCGCGGCAATCGAGCTGATGCCCATCGAGATCGGTTTCGAGAACCATCGGCCTTCGGGATTTGCCGTCGGCACGTCCTTCCTCTTCGTGCCGGTCCGCGACCTCTCGGCGATCGCCAGGGCGCGACCGCATCCGACGGCCTGGGCGGCGGCCTTCGGCGCCGGCTCGCTCGTGCCTTATCTCTACTGCCGCGAGACGGCGGGGGCAGAGCATCACTTCCACGCCCGCCGGTTCGAGATGGACGGCGTCGGCGAAGACCCCGCCACCGGCTCGGCGGCTGCCGCGCTGGCGGCCGTCATCGCCCGCTTCGACCAGCCGCCGGGCGGCAGCCATCACTACCTTGTCGAGCAGGGCTTCGAGATGGGCAGGCCAAGCCTCATCGGCCTCGAAATCGACATGGACGACGGCGTGGTTCAGGCCGCCCGGATCAGTGGCGATGCCGTTGTTGTCGCGCGAGGCGAGCTCCTCGTCTGAGTAACCAACCGGGCCGCTCGCGGCGCTTCGGTCGCAGCACCAACTCGTGCTAGTCTGGCGCCACGTCCGGAGCCGGGCGTGGGCGACTCTTTGATGGCTCAACGGGGGGAGGAAACCCATGAACCAGTTCTGGCTTTTCCTGCATTTCATCGGTTTGATCGTGGCCGCCGGGCCGGGGTTAGCCAGCATGGTGATCATGCGGACGGCAGCGACGGCGACACCGGAAGGGGCGGCGGCGCTGCGCAAGGTTCCCCCGATCCTCGTCAATATCTCGACCGCCGGGCTGGTGCTCCTCTGGATTACCGGCCCGATCATGGTGTGGAGCGTCTATGGCGGATTCGGCAATCTGCCGTGGGCGTTCTGGGTCAAGATCGTCTTCGTCCTGGCGTTGACGGCCGTGGTGATCGCCATGCAGGTGACGCTCGCCCAGATCCGCAGGACCGGGAACATGGCGCTCGCCGCCCGGATGCCGAAACTCGGGCCGCTTGCCGGCCTGTCGGCGCTGCTCGTCGTGCTCTTCGCGGTCATCGCCTTCGACCCCCATTGACCGTCGGCGCCGGCGAACGGGTGCGTTTGGGCTTGCCGGAGCTACGCCGGATTGGCTAAAAGGGCCTGTCCGGCGAGCGAGACCCGACATCCTTCGGGCCAAAACCGGACGTTAACCCGCCGGCAGCTATGATGCTCGGCCGAGCGATCCTGGAGCAGGGCCCGTGACGATCGCGTGCGATCAGATCAAGGCGACGGCGTCGGAAAGCAACGCTTTCCCGGCCGGGCTTCTGCTTGGCCGCCTCCTTCTCCTTAGACGCCCCTGAGCGTCGGCTGTCCGGTTACGGGCGGGCTCTCAGGGGAAGCGTCGACACCACCCCATGATCGCCCGCAAACCACCGTCAGGCGGGCAAGGTTGCGAGAAGGACACAATGCAATGAGTACCAGCGGAGCGGCGACCGCCGAACAGGATCGGGTCGTCATTTTCGATACGACGTTGCGCGACGGCGAGCAGTCGCCCGGCGCCTCGATGACGCTCGAGGAGAAGCTGCAAGTCGCCCAGCTGCTCGACGAAATGGGCGTCGACATCATCGAGGCCGGCTTCCCCATCGCCTCGAACGGCGACTTCGAGGCCGTGCGGGAGATCGCCAGGCTGGTCAAGCAGGCCGTGGTCTGCGGTCTGGCGCGAGCCGGCACCGGCGATATCGACCGTGCCGCAGAAGCGCTGCAGCCGGCCGAGCGCCGGCGGATCCATACCTTCATCGGCACGTCGCCTTTACATCGCCAATACCAGCTCCAACTCGACGCGGATCAGGTCTACGAGCGCGTCGTTTCCTCGGTGACCCGGGCGCGGAATTACACCGACGATGTCGAGTGGTCGCCGATGGACGCGACGCGCACCGAGCCGGATTTTCTCTGCCGGACGGTGGAGGCGGCGATCAAATGCGGTGCGACGACCATCAATATCCCCGACACGGTGGGCTACACGACGCCGAACGAGTTCGAGAGCGTATTCCGCATGCTGATCGAGCGGGTGCCGAACGCCGACAAGGTGGTGTTCTCCACCCACTGCCACAACGATCTCGGCCTGGCGGTGGCGAATTCGCTGGCCGGCGTTGCGGCTGGCGCGCGGCAGATCGAGTGCTCGATCAACGGCCTCGGCGAGCGGGCCGGCAACGCCGCCCTCGAGGAGATCGTCATGGCGATCCGGACGCGGAACGACGTCTATCCGTACCGGACCAACATCGACACGACGCTATTGGTCCGCGCATCCAAGCTGGTCTCCGCCGTGTCGGCCTTCCCGGTGCAGTACAACAAGGCGATTGTCGGCAAGAACGCCTTCGCCCACGAATCCGGCATCCACCAGGACGGTGTCCTGAAGCACGCCGGCACCTACGAGATCATGACGCCGGAATCGGTCGGGCTGAAGTCGAGCTCGCTGGTCATGGGCAAGCATTCCGGCCGCCACGCCTTCCGCGAGAAGCTGGCGGACCTCGGCTTCGATCTCGGCGACAACGCGTTCGAGGACGCCTTCCGCCGCTTCAAGGATCTCGCCGACCGCAAGAAGCACGTGTTCGACGAGGACATCGAAGCGCTGGTCGAGGACGAGATGGCGCAGGCGGGCGAGGCGATCCGTCTCGTCGCGCTGACGGTGATCGCCGGCACCGGCGGGCCGCCCAAGGCGATCGTCACCCTCGACGTCGACGGACAGCACATCACCAAGGAAGCGACCGGCGACGGGCCGGTCGACGCGATGTTCAAGGCGGTGCGATCGATCGCGCCGCACGAGGCGAAGCTGCAGCTCTACCAGGTCGGCGCGGTGACGGAGGATTCCGATGCGCAGGCCGAGGTGTCGGTGCGGCTCGCCGAGGGCGACAAGATCGTCACCGGCCGGGGCGCCGATACCGACACCATGGTCGCCTCGGCCAAGGCCTATGTCTCGGCGATCAACAAGCTCGTCACCCGCCGCACCAAGACGAAGCCGGCGGAGCTGAAGGCGGTCTGACCGGCCGGTCCACGGAAATCAAAAAAGTGGGGCGCGGAAAACTCTCCGCGCCTTTTCTGTTCAACTCGTTCGATTGCGACGCCCGCTTTTCGCCGCGCCGGTCTCGGCGGGCGTAGCCGGAGCCGTCAGCGCCCCAGCCGCGTCGGACGCGACATGGATCGTCCGCTGCGGATAAGGGATGGTAATGCCGGCAGCCTCGAGGTCGCGCTTGCCGGACTGGGTCAGGTCCCAGCGGATGTTCCAGAAGTCGGCGATCGGCGCCCAGGCCCGCAACTGCAAGACCACGGAACTGTCGCCGAGCGACAGCGGGACGACGACCGGTGCGGGGTCCTTGAGGACGCCCTTGTGCTTCTCGGCGGTCGCGGCCAGGACGCGGCGCGCCTCGGCGATGTCGTCCTCGTAGCCGATGCCGAATTCGAGGAGGACCAGCCGGGTCGGGTTGCGCGTGTAGTTGGTCAGCGTGACGTTCCACAGCTGCGAATTGGGCACGAACTTGTATATGCCGTCCCAAGTGCGGATCTGGGTGTTGAAGAGGCCGATCTCCTCGACGGTGCCGGCCACCGCGCTGGTCTCGACATAGTCGCCGGCACCGAACGGGCGGAGCCACAGCAGCATGACTCCCGCGGCGATATTGGAAAGCGTGCCCTGCAAGGCGAGGCCGATGGCGAGACCGGCGGCGCCGAGAACGGCGAGGACCGACGTCGTCTGGACGCCGAGCTGGCCGAGAGCCGCCACGACGATGAGGACCAGGATGGAGTAGCGGACGATGGCCGAGAACACCGGCTTCAGCGTCGGATCGAGCCGGTCGACGCGATTGGCGAGGCGGGCGACGGTGCGTCCCGCCCAGCCGGCGACGATGTAGCCGACGATCAGGATGAGGATTGCGCCGCCGAGGCGCGGCAGAAAGTCGATTGCCCACGCCCAGAAAGCGCTGGCCATGACGCCGAGGTTCTGGGGGATCTGTACGACATCCATGCGGCAACACTAAGAGAGTTGCGCCGGGCGGCACAAGCCTCGGGCGGCCGGAAAGGCTCCCAGGCCTTGTCCCGGCTCAATCGTCCATCGGCAGGGTGCGCGACTCCCACGCCACGAAGCGCCGCAAGAGCCCGGGTGCTGCGGCTGGAGCCCGTGGTGCCGACGATGGCCGCGGGGCGGAGTGCTCGCCATCCGGGCTTGGAGATGGTAACCGTTTTGACGCGGATGGCCGGCTGACGGCGCAGCGAGGAGGCCCAACCCTTGGCAACAATCGACCTTGCCGCCGAGCTCGCCCGGACCATGCTCTTCGGCGGGCTGGACAAGGACGATCTTCGCAGACTTGCGGGGATCGCCCGTGAAACTACCCTGCCGGCCGGCTCGACGCTGTTCGATCAAGGCGACGAGTTGGACGGGCTCTACATCGTCGTGACGGGGATTATCCGCATCTATCTGACCGCCGACGACACCCGCGAGGCGACGATCAACCTCTTGGAGGACGGCGAGGTGATCGGGGAGATGGCGCTTCTCGACGGCCTGCCGCGGAGCGCCGGCGCCGCGGCGCTTACCGAGGCGAAACTGATCTTCATCCCCCGCGAGCCGTTTGTGGAGCTGCTCGATTCCTCGTCGGGGCTGGCGCGTCAGATCATCCTGATGCTTTGCGAGCGGCTACGCGCCGCCAACGCCCAGGTCGACCAGGCGCTCTTCCACGACCTCCGCCACCGCCTGATGGTGCTGCTCAGGCAGCTGGCGGTGATCCACGGGCGGATCGAACAGGACGTGGCGGTGGTCGATCTGGAACTGACGCAAGGAACGCTCGCCCAGATGCTCGGCTCGAGCCGGGAGGCGGTCAACAAACAGCTCCGGGCGCTCGCCAAGGAAGGCAAGCTGAGGATGAACGGGCCGCACATCGAGATCTTCCGCTCGGCGCGCGACTGACTCGGCCAGCGGCCCGTCATCGGCGTCAGGCGTTCAGCGAGGAACCGTCGCTTGGTTGCTTGCCGAGGGGGCGCGGCTTGCCCTTGGGTGGCTTGCCCTTGGCCGGCGGTCGGGATTTCCCCGGCCTCCGATCTTGCCGGGATTGGGCGCGCAATTTGGCGCGCACGGACGCCACCATGCCTGCCTGATCGGCGGCGAGCTCGCCGGCGAGCTCCTGACAATTCATCTGGTGATGATCGAAGCTTGGTCCGGCGGTGCCGAGGCAATAACGGCAGGCGCTGAGCGGCGCCTTCAATTCCAGATAGCGTCGCAAACGCGAGCGCAGGAACCAGCCGGAATGCAGGTCGACGCCGTCGGGAAGCGTCTCTTCGTATTTCGTGCCGACCAGCGCCAGCCGCTCCTTGACCAGCGCCGGCTTGGTGCACTTGAAGAACCGTCCCTTGGCGACGGTGTAGCACTTCCATTGGTGCGCCGCCTTGCAGTCGTCGTAGATCGATTGGACGAGGTCGGAGTCGGCGATGGCCTGGCTGAGCACGACCCTGCGGAACTGGTTGGTCGGGCGCGGATCGAACACGACGTTGTTTGCTTCGCACTTCGCTCGAATCTGATCGAGGGACAGCGCCAGTCGCACACCGGGGTAGACCGACAGCCACAGCTTGTCGATCGACCGCCAGACGTGGGGATCGGCGCGATACAGCAGGAGGCCGTTGGTCACCAGGACAATCCGCTCGGCGATGGCGAACTCGCGGATCGCGTCGAGAACCGCGTTCAGTTGCGGGTGCTGCAACGGTTCGCCGCCGACAAGGCGAAACTCATCGGCGCGCATCGCGCGCCTCAGAACCGACAAGTCGGCAGCAAGCTGGTCCGCCTCCACGTACTTCACGGTCATGTGCGGCGATATGTGATCGCACCCGGCACACTTCAGGTTGCAGTGGTCGGTCACCGGCGTCTCAATCGATTTGACCCGGATCGGATCAGAGCGCGCGCGGCCGATCATGGCACCCTCCGATCCACCCGGGCGTCGTATTCTCGTCCGCGAGCCCGTCGCACGTCAGACCTCGGCAAAGTGAAGCGCGGACCGGTCTCCGATCAGGCATTGCTTGCGGTCCATGAACGGCATCAGCAGGTCGTCGATCTGCCAGCTGTGAGCGCTCCTCATCGGCGACCGTTGCGCGACGTGATTGAACGGGTCGACGAAATAGATTTTGCTCCCATGGGCGAGGGATCGTCCGAGAAAATTCACGTCCTCGCTCAACCGCAGGTCCTCGTCAAAGGGCACCTGATCGAACACGCGTTTCCAACCGCAGATCGCCGACCCGCCGCTTATATTGCCGCGGTTGGCCGGCCGGTCGATCCAATCGAACTTGCCCAAGAATAGCGCATCGCGGCCCGTGTAGTAGCGAAATTTCGATTTCTTCACGACGATATCGGCCCCGGTATAAATCAGCGACAGGCGCATGTCGCTGGCATAGTTGGGGAGGTATGCGTCATCGGCATCGATCTTCATGATCAGGTCGCCGGCGCTTGCATCGACGGCTGCCTTCAGGACGGCGCCGAGCGTCGGCAGCTGGTCGCAATCCAGGATCTTCAGCGGACCGCCGGCGGTCCATCGCGCCCGAATATCGGCGGCGCTGATCTGCGCCGAGTGAACTGCGACGACCGCCTCGGCATCGCTGAGGGTCTGCCGCGCAACCTGCGCAGCGAGGTTGGCGAGGTCGGTCGGGCGATGGAGCGGGCAAATGAAGCTCACCCTGGGGCCGCCCCCGCCTGCCAATTCGGGCCCGGCCTTCGCCCGCATGTCCAATACAAGCTGCCGTGTCCTGTCCAACAGCTCCAGGACATCGGCATCGGGCGCTCGCGTCAACAGCCGGCTGCGGAGCGCTACCAGCCGCTCCTCGACTTCGTCGGACTGGCCACCCGGAGCCAACTCGCGGCGCGCCACCGTCTGCAGCTCATTGACGAGAGGCAGGAGCCAATTGTGCGCCTCCGCATTTTGCGCGGCCTGCTCCGCCAGGCGAAGAGCGTCCTCAAATCGCCCCTGGCGCAGAGAAGACGCCGCCAGTCCCAATGTCCATGTCGTCGACCCCGGCTCGATGGATAGCCCCTTTTGCCACAAACGGCAGGCGATATCGTAGTTGCCGCTATTGTGCTCGAGCAGGGCCAGTGTCTCGGTCTCGTGGCCGCCGCTCGCCCGCTCCACATTGACATCGTCGAGGACACGCTTCGCTGCGTCGGCGTGGCCGAATGAGACTTCGATTTGGGCGAGCGCAATGGTTGTGGCGGGATCGCCTTGGCTCTCCGCCAGAAGGTCGCGAAACATCTGTCCTGCGGCCGTCCTGCGTTCGGCGCGGTAGAGAGCGCGAGCCATCAGAGGCGTGATCTTCGGATGCTCCGGCTGGCGCTGCGAAAGGCGCTCGAGCGTGGAGATCGTCAACTCGTAGTGTCCGTCGCGCATCTGCGCTTGCGCGAGGGCGAGAAGCGCGCGCCCCAGGAGGTCCTCGATTTCCGTTTGCTCCGGGTGTTTCCGGCGGAGATCTTCGAGCGTGGAAACCGCTTCCTCAAAGTGCTGGTTCAGGATGAGCACCCGGGCGAAGAGTCGGCCGACGGCAAAGTCGTCGGGTGCAAGGTCGTGCGCCGTCCGCGCAAGCAGAAGGGCGACCGCATGGTCGCCCTTCCGCATTTCGACAGCGGCGCGCCGCTTGATCAGGTTGACACCGTTCACCCGGTCCGCTGCCAGCGCACGGAGGGTCGCCGCCGCCTCTTCGGTGCGGTCGAGGCCGATCAAGGCGCGCGCGAGCAGGACGCGCGCATGGATATGCTTCTTGTTGATCTTGAGCGCGGCGTTGCAACGGCGCACCGCCAGCTCGAAATCCCCGTTTTCGATCAAGCGTAGAGCCTGCTTGACCAAACGCGTCGGCGAACCCCGCGCCCGGTCGGATGCTTTCGCGGTCGCCGTCATGCTCGCCTACAATCCTCAGGCAACGGCCGGCGGCCGGTCACGGTCGGCCGGATGCGGCTTGGATCGGGCCTCGTCCGGAAGCGCCTGCATCCGCTGCGCGGCCTCACGAGGGCTTCCCCTCGTCGCCTTGCGAGGTCACGTACCGCCAGCCGCGCCACTGACCGGGGTAGCGCTGGATCCAGCTCTCCAGGCGCCTGGCGTATTCGCTCGCGGCGTGCGCAATCGCAACGTCTTTCTCAAGCTTGGACGGAAGATCGATCGGCGGCTCGATCACCACCCGGATGACCCCCGACGCTTCGTCGCGGACCGCGATCACAGGCAACAACGGCGCTCCAGTCGAGATGGCAAGGCTGATCGCGCCGGTCGCCAAGGGCAGCCTTCGGCCGAAGATCGGCGCCAAGGCAATCCGCCGGCCTTCCCAGGCGCCGGCCGTGATCGACACGATGCCGCCTCGCGCGACACGTTCCTTCAGCTGGCGCGCCGCGACGGTCTCCGATCCCCGCTTGATGAGAATCCGGCCGTCCAGATAGCGGTCCTCGATGCGGGCGCGGATCGGGTTGAGGACATGGACGCCGTAGGCGGTCTTCGAGAAACCGTGCTCGGGGCGGGAAAGGTGAGCCACGTTGAGGCCCGCTTGATGGAGGGCGAGCTTGGGCGCGAGACCGTTGAAGACGAAGTGACCGACCCACAGCACCGCGCCGACGCCGTTGGCGCGCGCTCTTTCGATGTGCTCCCGCCCGACCACCTCGACCGGCGGGCGCCAGCCACCGGGACGATAATCACGCAGGATCTGGAAGTAGTGCTCGTATCGGCCGGCTTCCAGCCGCTCGGCGATGACGGCGGGGGACGCGCCGCCGACCCCGTCGGGGGCGGTTGCGGCGATCGCTTCGGCCAGCGAGGATCGGCCGCCGCCCGCCCGCGTTCTCATGCGCGCCATGATCGTGCAAACCACGTCCCAACTCCGCTCTGGCGTGCACCAGGCCATCAAGCCCCAGAACGGCAGCGCCAGCGTTTTCAAGACATCGTCGACGGATATCGATCGCCGGCTCGGCGGTGGCGCGGCTCGGCTGACCAAGACGGCGTTCGCTGCCGCCGGATCGACGCCTTTCGGAGCGGGCGGTGTCATGAGGTCCAATTGCATCGGGTTCGACCGGTCCGTTGAATAACCATTTTGGCGAACATATTCTATGCAATACAATTTTCGATATCGACCCGCTCGGATCGGTGCGCGGCAGATGATCTCAGGCAGATACCTCGAGCGCCAGGCAATCGCTCGGAGTTGCTCGGCGGCAGGATGGCCTCGGGGTGAACGGGTCGATCGTAGCGATCTCCCGCGACCCTCGACCGACCCCCTCACATACCGGCCTTGGCGGGCAGAGGTGGGCTGGACAGGCCGCGCCGGGCCTTGGTAAGAACGGCCGCGTTTCGGGTGTATAGCTCAGTTGGTAGAGCAGCTGACTCTTA
>CAVWYO010000005.1:0-799894 GCA_963759235.1 uncultured Alphaproteobacteria bacterium
ATCGCCAGTTCTTTGTCCGGATCGTCCTCGCTGTCGGACAGGAACACGGTCAGCTCCCGGCGCCAGCACTCCAACTCGACGGCACAGATAATGTCGCTGAAATAGGGGTTGGAGATTGCCGAGATCACCAGGCCAACCGTTCCCGGTCGAGGCCAGCTTCAGCGATCGGGCCAAACTGTACGTATCACCCACCGCGGCGATGACATCCTTGACCCGCTGGACCTTCTCCGGCGAGACGTAGCGGGTCTTATTCAGGACGTGCGACACCGTCGAGACCGAAACGCCAGCCTTTCTCGCAACTTCGGCAATCGTACTGACGGGCGTGCTCACGGGCAGGCCGAGCGGTCACCCCACGGCGCAGCTATCCGCATGGCCGCATTTCCTCCGCATTCAGTCTTTTGGCCGGAAAGCTGTTCGGCTTGGAAAGATTACCGCCATCGATACGATTGCGCAAGCATTTTCCAGGGGTCCGAGGCGGCCTATCCATCAAGTTCTGTTGATGAAACGCGCCGCGGCCAAGTGTCCGCTCATGGCGCTACCGGGAGGTGGTGATGGCTACCGGGCATATCCGATTTCGGCCGCTCATCGGACTTTCGGGAGAAGGCTCCGAACTTGGCGTTCTGACCCGAGGCGGACGTTCGCGGCGGCGCGCGTTGGCGGTGTTTGCCGAGCCGGCGAAGCCGAGATATGGGTTGTTTCAAGGAATTCGACGATGAGTTGCGCATCGCTGCCCGGCGCCAAGAGAACCGGCAATGGAGCCGAACATCCTCGAGGCTCTCAGGACGATCGGCGCGGAAAGCGTGCGAGCGCGCGGCCTCGCCAACCCAAAGGGCGGCAACCTCTCGGGCTTCGCCGGGGCAAGGAGGCGCATCGCAGCCGCGTGTTGCTTTCTTGCTGCCGCCATGCTCGGGCTCATGGGCTTGCCGGCGGGCGCGGCCGACCTTCCGGTGGACCTCGAACTCGTCCTCGCCGTCGATGCTTCGCCTTCGATCGGCATTGCGGAATTCTTCATTCAGCGGCGCGGCTATGTCGCCGCCTTCCGCGATCCGCGGCTGATCGATGCAATTCGCGCCGGACACTACGGTCGGATCGCCGTCACTTTGTCGAGTGGGCGGGCCCGGCCAGCCAGCGCGTGGTCGTCCCGTGGATGCTCATTGACGGCGCTGAAAGCACCGCCGGCTTCGCCTCGTTGCTCGAAACGGCACGGAGCTACCAGCGGCTGGGCACGTCGATCTCCGGCGCCCTTGCCTATGCCTACTACTCCTTCGGCGACAACGGTTTTGCCGGTGAGCGCCGTACGATCGACATTTCCGGCAACAGGGCCGAATTCGGTCGGCCCCCCGATCGTTCCCATCCGCGACGCGATCGTCGCGCGCGGGGTCACCATCAACGGCTTGCCGCTCGTGCTTACTCCGGGCCAGGCCTCGCTCGACAACTACTACCGGCACTGCGTGATCGGGGGACTTGGCGCCTTCGTCGTCACCGTCCTGCGGCCCGGAGGCCTTCGAGGCGGCGATCCATGCCAAACTCATCCGGGAGGTCGCCGCCCGGTGGACCGAGGAGGCGGCGCCGGTGCTCCGTGTCAGCGACGCCGGCGGCCGCTGTGACGGCTAGGCGGCTGGCTTCATCCCAATGATCCCCGGTTCCGCCAGGGTGCGAGTTGCGGGAACCGGTCGGTAGCGGACCGGTTTTCTTGTTGGCGGTTCGCCGAGCCATGCCGGCCCCGAATGAAAGGGATCGATTTGCCCTATTTTAGGACAAGCCCAGGAGGTCTGCCAATGGCACCTTCCTGCCTTGCCGGCGCGCTCCAACGGCGTCAGAATTCCCGCGAAACCGGACGCTCCTCGGGGACGTCGCGACGGGGATTGTTGATCCTCTGCGGACATGCCACTCCCGTGCTCGTCCCGTTGCTACTGGCGAGCTTGGGATAACACGCGCATGTCGTCGCGCTTTGCTCTACAGCGCAATGGAGACATAGAGTTCGCCAAGACGAGGAACTGCGAGGCATCGCATATGTTCACCGACGACGAATTCTTTGGTGCTCCTGATAGGATTGCTCTTTCCAGACGCAGCGCCAACCTCTGGTCGCTGCTTCGCGACAATCCTCGCTATGCATATTATGGCCGTCTGGTTGGATTGAGCGATCCGGCTGAGGATGCGGCCGATATCCTGTACGCGATGGCGAAATTACAGGGCGCGGCCGTTTCTTATTTCTATCCCGCCAATGCCGCCGCCAGCCTGTTCGCTCAACTTGAAGAGAAGGGACTTGCCACCGATCGGCATGAGCACTTCTGGGGCGGGAAATCGGCCTTGACGGCCAGTCGCGGGGCCTCTCGATGCCTTCGCGCTCCCACCTGATCTCACAACGTGCATCATCGACGGGGACACGCCGCGTGAACTGGTCGGCGAAGTCGCCGAGAGCTGTCAGTCATGCGACGTGATGCCAGTCCCGGGTTCAGTCATGAGAGGACTGGAACGTAAGGGCATTTGTCTGGTCGCGAGCGATCAAAACGGCCGTCCGGCGGCGACCGCTTCGTCCTACATGATCCATCATCCGTCCAGCCCTCGCGCAAAGGATGCTTTCTGGGGGATGCTGGCCACCCGGGAAGACAGGCGTGGCCAAAGGATCGCTTTGTTTCTGGGAGCGCAAGCGATTATTCACATGTGGGAACAACACGGCGCCCGCGGTTTTATGACCGGCGTCAGGGCGGACAATACACCGTCGCAGGCTCTCTGCAATAAACTCGGCGTCGTGCAACCGATTGGATGTACGCCTCGTGCATGGATAAGGAACTGTTTGGCGGATCGTCGGTGACCAAATAGGCCTGCCCCGTTTAGCAGTTGCTCATGTCTGCGAGCGTCCACAGTTTTCAGTGCGAGTCCGGAAGGTGATGTCCGGTTGTGGCGCTTTTCCGAAGAAAAATCTCGTCCGACAGACGTCCGCAGATCAACCCAATGCCGAGGCTCGTCGACCACGGGACGGCGCGTTCAATGTCGCTGTCCAGAAAGGCCGCGGCGCAGGATAAAGGTTTCCTCTTCCGTGCCAGGCGTTTCGAGGCGCGCGGCTGGCACGCAGGCCCGCACGGGCCGGGCGCAGCCGTTGTCGAGACGGTTAAGCGGGCGCAGCACTTGCGCGTTGCGAGAACGCAACCGGGGCCGCATTATGGTGAGCGCACATCACAACGAGCGAGGGGCACCATGATCGATCGTTTCAGCGACCACGCTGCCAACGACCGGACCTTTCTCGCCTGGGTGCGCACCGGCATCGCCGTGATCGCCTTCGGGTTCGTCGTCGAGAAGTTCAATCTGTTCGTCTTGGTGATGGCGGGCTCGGCGTCGGCCGAAGCAGGGATCGACTGAGACTGGACAGACTGTTCGGACCCTCCGGCCGGTACCACGGCCTGGGCTTCATCGTCGTCGGCCTGGCGCTCATCGTCGTCCAGACGGTGCACTACATCCGCACCGCGCGGATGCTCGTCGTCCCGGACACCCAGACTCTGGCCGGCACACGCGACCAGGTAATCCTGTCCGTGGTCCTCGTCCTGGTTTTCGCCGGCTTCAGCGCTTTGTTGGTTTTCACCTCACGATCGGGCAGACGCTCCTCGGCCGTGACAGCGCATTCTTCATCGCAATGGAACTCACGCCGGCCTAACTTGTCGCTGCCAATGAGGCGCCGAAATTGTTCCAGCCCGCCGAGCGAAGCAACCATGCCGCCGGTCGATACGCTGATTACCACGAACCATCGCCGACGACGTCGCGCGGGCTGAGCGGCTTGCCAGCGGCGAACGGCCAACATGAACATCAGCAGGTGGCGCGCTTCCTCGGCCCGCTGGGCCAGTTCAACATCTCCATCCCGGACCGCAGGGACACCGCCAGCCGCATCACGAGGCAAGCGACGAGTCCGCCGGCCGTTCCGAGCCCGATCATCGTCACGTACTGGTTGTCGAGGATGGCGATCCTGTCGTGAGGCCCGCACGGCCGAAGAAATGCGAGCAGGCTGGTCGTCAGCACCCCAAGCAGGACCGAGGCGACGGCGAGGCGCACCCCGTCATAGGGATGGCGAAGAGCAGCACGCCGCTCAGCGCGCTCGCCACCACGATCCAGGACCCGCCAGGGTCAGCAAGTCGTCGCTCACGCAGGTGAATTTCAGTCTGCCGGATGTCCCCTCGGTGTAGAGCATCCATGCGACGGTGCCCTGTTCGGCGGCGATATTCGAAGGAAGCGTGGTTACGGGCGTTCCACCGAAGGTGCTGGTCGGGGTCGATCCGGATATCGCCGGTCCCGCGTAGCGAAATATCATCGCCCGCATCGAAATCATCCTTGTCAAAGGAAGGATTGCCGGCGTCGACGTAAAAGCCGGTAAGCCCTCCACATGCAAAGTCGGCGGGCGCGCAAGCCCGGCCGCCCCGGTTTCTCCGGCAAGGCAAACCAAGGCAACACCAGGGCCTGCAGAATTTCGCATGACGCCCCCCAAGGCCATACCCTGATATCGCCGGCTCGGGGAGCAGGTTATTATTGCCGCACCAGCCTGCGCAATCGACGTGCCGCCGCTTTTTGCGGTGAATTACCGACCGCAACGACGGCGTTGCCCATCACCGGCGGCCGAGCTGTCGTCTCCCGTCGGCGATCGGATGGGGTGTTTCATGCGTTCACTGCGTGGAAAGGAGGATGCGTGATCGCGGCATCCCGCGGCGCTCGCGCTGACCGTCACAGGTCCTTTTCGGCGAGCTCGCGAACCCGTCGGGAACCGAGCGGGATAGCCCCAAGGCCACCGACCCGTAGCCGACCGCCTCCCAGCCGAAGCGGTCGCGGATCGCGTCGACGGCGCGGTCGGCGATCCAGCGCGCCGCGCCTTTTCGGGCGCCGGGGCGGCGCCCCTCATCGGCAAGTCCGAGCGGCAGCTCCGCTGACGAGCGAGTGTCCTCGAGGTTCGACACCGATATCGCCAGGAGCGAGATGGTCGTCTCGTCGGGGTGATCTCTAAGGATACCGCGCACCAGGTCCTCGGCGATCTCGGCAAGGATTGCGGTCGCCGAAATCGGCGCGGGCAGGGTCAACGAGCGCGTGACGGCGCGGAGATCGGCGAAGCGCACCCGCACCGTCACGGTCCGGCCAAGCCGGGATTTTGCCCTGAGGCGGCTGCCGATCCGGTCGGCGAGGTGACGGAGCGTCGGCCGGAAGACCGGCTCCGCCGCCGGCTTTTTGCCGAGCGCCGACTGCGCTCCGGCCGACTGCGCCCGCCGATGCGTCCTGATCTCGCGCGGATCGCAATTCCACGCCAGCGCGCCGAGCTTGCCGGCCGCCGCCCGGCCAAGCAGGCCTTCCAGCGACCGCGGCGAGGTCTTGGCCAGCTGGCCGATGGTGCGCACACCCATCTCGGCGAGCCGCGCCCTGGTGGCCGGGCCGACGCCCCACATCAGGTCGACGGAGAGGTCGTGGAGGAAATCGAGCTCGGTCAGCGGATCGACAACCAAGAGCCCGTCGGGCTTGGCCACCTGCGAGGCGATTTTGGCCAGGTGCTTGGTGCGGGCCACGCCGATCGAGATGGGCAGTCCGAGCTCGGCCCGCACCCGGCGCCGAATCGCCCTGGCAATCTCGACCGGCGGGCCGAAGAGGCGTTCCGTCCCGGCAACGTCGGCAAAGGCCTCGTCGACCGGGATCCGCTCGACGAGGGGCGTGAAGTCGCCGACCACCTCGATGGCGGCGTCGCCGAGGCGCTGGTAGTCCTTGAAATGGCCGCCGACGAAGATGAGCTGCGGACAGAGCTCGCGCGCCCTTCGTCCCGGCATGCCGCCACGGACGCCGAAGGCCTTGGCCTCGTAGGAGGCGGCGAGCACGACCCCGCCGCCGACGGCGATGGGCTTGCCGCGGAGCGAGGGGTCGAACAGCTGCTCGACCGAGGCATAGAAGGCGTCGAGGTCCGCGTGGAGGATGGTGGCCATCGTTTCCATTCCGACCGTCCACCCGTTGCGTTCCAGACTGAGAACATAAAGAGAACATTCCTATCCGTTGTCAAGCGCGAGAGGCGGGGGATCGTATCCGCGGAGCAAGGCGCGCTCTGTGGTCAGTTCACGTTAACTGCCGCTGGCACCGCCGTGACAGATTCGCGATAATCTCAACAGGCCTTAGGCCGTGGCAAGCCGCGCTGCGGCCAGCGCCGGAGACGCCGGCGAGTTAGCGGGACGCATTCCGCGAACTGTTCGATGGAGCTGTCGATCTTCTTGGCCCAAGGCTTCAAGAATGTCCCACCGTTGCTCGTGAAGCAAGGACACCAAAGGTTTCCCGGCTAACCCACGACGATCAGCGGCGGCGCGGCTAACACCGATCGCGCGTCGCCGATGAGCGTCGGTGATCCGATTGCGAACCGGAGACTCGTCACGGTCGCAGATCGACGCAATCACCATCAAATCCGACGGCTGCCCAAAGCAACATTTATATACCTGGTCGGTGAACCGGAACTGCAGATTGGTCGGCACGGCCGGCATCTGCGTGCCTTCATATTGATGATGGTCGATGACAAGGAATTGCGTGTCAGGGTGCCCTTCCGCCTTTCGGCGTATCCGTTCGATGCTGTCCTCCGGCGCCCGGTAGTTAAGCATCAGGTCAACAAAGATGGCTGTGTCCACACGGTCTAGTGATAGATCCTGGAATCGTCGTTCCCAAAAGCGATAGCCGGGAGTCACTGCAGGGTCGACGAGCACCTCGCAAGATGCGGCGCCGGCGTCCTGAGCGTTTCGACATGATTGTTCAGCGGCCAGATAGCCATCACCATCGGCGTGTCCGACGATGAGCACTCTTCGCCCACCAATGTGCTCGTTCATCTTTCGTCCCTCCATTGTCAGATTTCCACCTCTTCCCAGAGCCGGCGCGGGACAGCGAAAGTAATCCGAGCCCGCGCCGCAGAATCGTCTCCCCCAAGCACTTCCAAGCGCCGTTCGACGGTGGCGCTCCAAAATTGTTCAAAGCGGCGCCCGCGGCCTTCCGGCCATTCAATGTCTGCGAGATGAGCTTTATCCGTTGCGTTGTGTACGCGCCGTTTCGCCCGCAACGGTCGCGTTCGAACATGCAGCGCCAAAATAGGTGCTCGCCGGGTAGCCGGAAGAAAATCAAAAGGACCGACACCTAGCACTTCAGCGTCCACATTCGGCCCGATCCGATTTGTGATGCGGATATAGCAGCGTTCGAATTTGTCCGAGGGATTGAACGGTGCTCGAACACTCCAGTCCTCATGCTCGCCGATCGCCTTGCAAAACGCGACGAACGCTTCTGGATCATCAATTCCAGGCAGCAGAACCGCGATAGCTTCTTCCTGTCCAACCGCTGGAGCGACACGTTTAACCACCTCCGTAGCGATCTTCCGCGCATTTGCTTGGTCGCCTTTATCGGGCACGACCTCCCATGCGACATCATAGGCAACCGGTTCGCTGGCAATTAGACGCGCAAAAATGCATGCGACCGGACGGCGGCGTTGCCAGTCTCGATAGACATCCAGCGCAATCTCCGGGTGATCGGCCAAGGTCTCGTTTGCGCGAAGGATGGCCCCCGATCGCAAGAACTGTTCGTATCTGATTCGAACCGCCGTTCCATCTCCGAGGTCAACGCCGCGGAGATTTCTCGACAAGTCTTGGCCGGCCATGTTGGTGCCAATCCGTCTAGACACGCCCGGGTTGATTGTCGTCCTCAACCACCCGTCAAGGCAAGGCCGTGATGTCCGAGTCGATCTTGAGTGTCCCAATTAGCGTGGCACCAAACGGTCGGGTCGGCTCTCTTTGCCGTGAAGCCTTGAGACTTAACCCGAAGTGCGCCCTCGACGAAAAAATCTCCTCGGCGATGTCGATTGGCGCGTCCGGCGGACGACTAACGATACGGGTTGAACGTTTGCCGCCCGCCGTCGTTTAATGGCCGTCAGCCAGATGAGGGAATTTATGCCAGACAGCCTCACCCCCGCAGCCGAGCTTGCCCGCCTGAGCCCGGTCCGCTTTCCCAACGAGAGCGCCGAATACCGCGCCGCGCGCACGGCGCTCCTGGCGGAAGAGATCGAGTTGCGACGCCACCTGGAGCGGGTCGCCGCGCAACGGCGGGCCTTGCCGCCGGGTGGTGAAGTGATCGGCGACTATCGTTTCGAGGGCGAAAGCGGTCCTATGAGCTTCGCCGATTTGTTCGGCGACAAACAGACGCTCGCCGTCTACAGCTACATGTTCGGGCCGCAGCGGGCTCGCCCGTGCCCCATGTGCACCAACCTGCTCGGCGCCCTCGAAGGCAACGCCGCCGACATCGAGCAACGCCTTGCGCTGGCCGTCGTCGCCCGCTCGCCGATCGAGCGGCTGGTCCAATGGAAAGAGGAGCGGGGCTGGAAGAATCTGCGCCTCTTCAGCGACGTCAACGGCAACTATTCCCGCGATTATTTTGGGGTGCTGGCGGACGGCTCGGATATTCCGTGCTTCAACGTCTTCACCCGTCGCGACGGAACCATCCGCCACTTCTGGGGCGGCGAAATGACCGGAGATTCGGCCGACCCGGGTCAGGACCCCCGCGGCGCCCCCGACTTCGCGCCGCTGTGGACGGTGTTGGACACCACGCCGGAGGGGCGGGCCGCCGACTGGTATCCGAGGCTGGACTACGGCGCCTGATCGGGCCGTATTGAGGCTATCCGCTCGGTCAGAGCGGCACCGATGGAGACCGCCGGTGGCACCGACGATCAATTCCCACTCACATCTCTATTCGCAGTCGTACATGGACCTGCTGCGGTCACGCACCGCGCTCCCTCGCATCGACGAGCGCGACGGGGCTTCCTACTTCGTCATCTTTCCCGAGGAGGAACAGAATGGCGGGCGGCTGATGGAGGCGCCGATGTGGAGCCTCGAGGAAAAACTGGCGGCAATGGATCGCGGCGGCTTCGACCGCTCGGTCGTCTCGCTGGGCAATCCATGGCTGGACCCGGTCGAGGGAGCGGAATCGATCGATTGGGCAAACCGCATCAATGCGGAGTTCGCCTCTTTTGAAGCGAGGACCGGCGGCAGGATCCACGGTCTCGGCGTCCTGCCGAACGCCCAACCGGAAGCCGCTGCCAGGATCGCAAGGGACGTTGCCGATAGCGATGGGCTGTACGGTATCATCACCGGCTGCAGGATCTGCGGGCTGGCATTCGACGCGCCCGAACTGGAACCGGTCTGGGCCGAGTTGTCACGAACCGGCCTGCCGGTTTTCGTCCATCCACACTATGCGGTGGCGATCGACCAACTCGGCGGTTTCGGCACCATATTGCCGCTCGGTATCGGCTTTCCCGTCGAGACATCGATTGCCGTGTCGCGGCTGATCCTCTCCGGCGTGCTCCAGCGCCACCCCGGCCTCAAGCTGCTCGTCGCGCATGGCGGCGGCGTTCTGCCCTATCTTGCGGCGCGGTTGGACGCCAGCTGGCGCGGCGACGACGAGGCGCAGAAGCGCCTTACCATCCCACCGAGCGAAGCGCTCTCAGCGCTTTGGCTCGATTCGGTCCTCTATCACCGGCGCGCGCTGGACGCGGCCGCGGATCTTGTCGGAAAACACAGGCTGCTTTTCGGAACCGACCATCCATTCTTCAAGGATCGGCCCAAGGATATCTTCGCAACCGTCGCCGAGGCTTTCGCAGACGATCCGGAACTCTTGGATGCGGTCGCCGGCCAGAACGCCATTTCGTTCTTTGGCTTGCCGGTTCGCTGACGTCGCGTCCCGTCGCATGGGTGGAACCACCCATGCCGATTTTTTCGGGGTCTGGGTGGTTCCCCCGAAGCGGCGAGCCCCCGTGCCGTCATAGCGTTCACCCTTGAACACCAAGGAGGACGCCATGACAGACAATCGTTCCTTTCAATCGTCGGCATTCGCAGCCCGCGACAACTACGTGGAGGAGGGCGGCGCGCTCATGGATATTGTCGGCCGGACTGCCGTGACGGCCAACGGCGCGGCGGCTAGCGCCAAGATCGGGCGCGAGCCGAAGACGCAGACCGAGCGTTTCGACGCCATCGTCATCGGCGCCGGGCAGGCCGGCCTCTCCGCCGGCTACCATCTGGCACGGCGCGGGGTTTCGTTCGTCATCCTCGACGCCAACCCCCGCATCGGCGACCCGTGGCGGCACCGCTGGGACTCGCTTCGCCTGTTCACGCCGGCCCGCTTCGACGGCCTCGACGGCATGCGCTTTCCGGCGCCGCCGACATCCTTCCCGACCAAGGACGAGATGGCCGACTATCTGGAAGCCTATGCGGCGCGCTTCGCGCTGCCGGTGCAAACCGGCGTCCGGGTCGATCGGCTGACCAAGCGCGGCGGCGTCTTTCACCTGACCGCCGGCGACCGGCGCTACGAGGCGAAGCAGGTGGTCGTCGCCATGTCCGGCTACCAGCGGCCGCGACTGCCAGACTTCGCCGGCGACCTTGCGCCGGGCATCGTCCAGCTTCATTCGTTCGACTATCGGAGCCCGAGCCAGCTTGCCGACGGCGATGTGCTTCTGGTCGGCGCCGGCAACTCCGGTTCCGAGATCGCCCGCGAACTCGCCGGCAGCCGTCGCGTCTTCATGTCGGGGCGGGACACCGGCCACGTGCCGTTCCGGATCGAGGGCTTTGCCGGGCGCCACCTCCTGGTCCGCCTCGTCGTCCGCGGCGTGTTCCACCACGTTCTCACCACCAAGACGCCGCTCGGCCGCAAGATGCGTCCGCAGGTGCTGGCGCATGGCGGACCGCTGATCCGCGTCAAGCCGAAGGACCTGGCGGCTGCCGGCGTCGTTCGGCTGCCGCGGACCAAGGGTGTCCGCGACGGCGTCCCGGTGATGGAAGACGGCCAGGCCGTCGACGTTGCGAACGTCATCTGGTGCACCGGCTTCCATCCGGGGTTCGCGTGGATCGACCTGCCGATCTTCGACGACGATGGTGTGCTGCGGCACGAACGCGGCGTGGCGGCGGAGCCCGGCCTCTACTTCGTCGGCTATCCGTTTCTCTATGCGCTGTCGTCGACCATGATTCACGGCGTCGGCAGGGACGCGGACTACGTTGCCGCACGGGTGGCCGCCCACGCCGTCGCGCGGGCAAGGCCGGTGAACATCAGCAAATCGACCGGCTGAAACGAGTCCGTCCGGCCAGCCGGTCATCGATTTTTCCGCCAGAATCGGCGGTTTCCGTGGGGCGTTCCGCACAAGGTGACGATCATGTACTTGGCCTTTCCAGTTCGGACCCCACATAACCCCGACCCGCCGCACAGGGCGGCGGGCCTGAAGCCGGCGGGGGCCGGGGTTTCCATGCAGCCAATCATTTCCGTCTCGCACCTGTCGAAGACCTATGCGTCCGGGTTCAAGGCGCTGTCGGACATCAATCTCGACATCCGCCAGGGCGAGATCTTTGCCCTGCTCGGGCCGAACGGGGCCGGCAAGACGACGCTGATCTCGATCATCTGCGGCATCGTCACCCCGAGCGAAGGCAAGGTGACCGCCGACGGGCACGACATCATCGCCGAATACCGCCGGACCCGGTCGAAGATCGGCCTCGTCCCGCAGGAATTGACCATCACGCCGTTCGAGACCGTGCTGGCGACAACCAGCTTCACCCGCGGGCTGTTCGGCAAGCCGAAGGATGCGGCCTATATCGAGCGGCTCCTCAAGCAGCTTTCGCTATGGGACAAGAAGGACTCGAACGTCATCACGCTTTCCGGCGGCATGAAGCGCCGGGTGATGATCGCCAAGGCGCTGGCGCACGAACCGCAGATCCTCTTCCTCGACGAGCCGACCGCCGGCGTCGACGTCGAACTCAGGCGGGACATGTGGAACGTCGTTCGCGCGCTTCGCGAGTCCGGGGTCACCATCATCCTCACCACCCACTACATCGACGAGGCCGAGGAGATGGCGGACCGGGTCGGGGTCATCAACAAGGGCGAGATCATCCTGGTCGAGGAGAAGGCCGAGCTGATGCGCAAGCTGGGGAGGAAACAATTGACGCTGGAGCTGCAGAGCCCGCTCGACAAGATCCCCGAGAGCCTCTGCGCCTATCAGCTTCACCTTGCCGATGACGGCGCGCATCTCACCTACGACTACGACACCCAGGGCGAGCGGACCGGCATAACGGCGCTGCTCGGCGACCTCGGCGCGGCCGGCATCCGGTTTCGCGACCTCAGCACCACGCAAAGCTCGCTCGAGGAAATCTTCGTCAGCCTGGTGAGGGACGACGACCGATGAATCTCCGCGGCATCTGGACGATCTACTATTTCGAGATGGCGCGCACCGCGCGCACGCTCCTGCAGAGCATCGCCTCTCCGGTGATCTCGACCTCGCTCTATTTCGTCGTGTTCGGCGGGGCGATCGGCTCGCGCATCCCGCAGATCGACGGGGTGAGCTACGGCGCCTTCATCGTGCCGGGGCTGATCATGCTGATGCTCCTGATGCAGAGCACCTCCAACGCCTCGTTCGGCATCTACTTCCCCAAATTCATGGGGACCATCTACGAGATCCTGTCGGCGCCGATCTCCTATATCGAGGTGGTCATCGGCTTCGTCGGGGCGGCGGCGACCAAGTCGATCATCCTCGGCCTGATCATCCTGGCGACCGCCTCGCTGTTCGTGCCGATCCAGATCCAGCATCCGTTCTTCATGGCGCTGTTCCTGGTGCTGACGGCGGTATCCTTCAGCCTGCTTGGCTTCATCCTCGGCATCTGGGCCGACGGATTTGAGAAACTGCAGATCGTGCCGCTCCTCATCATCACGCCGCTGACCTTCCTCGGGGGCAGCTTCTACTCGATCTCGATGCTGCCGCCGTTCTGGCAGAAGGCGACGCTGTTCAACCCGGTCGTCTATCTGATCAGCGGCTTCCGCTGGAGCTTCTACGGGGTCGCCGACCTGGCGGTCGGCATCAGCCTGGCGGCGACGGCGCTCTTCCTCGCCATCTGCCTCGCCATCGTCTGGTGGATCTTCAGGACCGGCTACCGGCTGAAGACCTGAGCTGGCCCTGTTTCCGCTTCACTCCCGGACGAAGGTGCCGAGCCCGGTCGTGTCGTAATAGTCCAGCACGACCTTCGATGCCTTGCCGTCGTCGCCGACGGTGAAGATCGCCCCGGCGAGGCCGTTGGCGTTCTCGCCGATGGTCTCAAAGCTGAAGGTGTCGCCGTCGAAGTGGGTGAGGGCGAAGGTGGTCGGCGCCGACTGCGGGCCCATGGTCATCGACAGGGCGTCGCCGGACGCAGCGACGACCAGCGGGCCGTAATAGCCGTTGCCGTAGCTCCCGGCATAGGCGGTGAGGTCGCGGGCGGGTGCCGGGCTGGCCGGCAGCTTGGTGTAGTCCACCGCCGGCGCGTCGGCGGCCAGCATCTGCGCGAAGAACGGGCCCATGAAGCCGACCCAGTCGACGGTCTGCTCGCCGTTCGTCGCGACGTCGAGGAAGGCGGCGCCGACCGCTTCGGCGACGCCGATCGGCTGCCCGTTGGTCAGCACAACGAGGCCGAGGTCCTCGCCCGGCATAAAGGTGATGAACGTCGCGGCGCCGAGGTTGAACGCGCCCGAATGGCCGATGCGGACGCGGCCCTCGTCGTCGTAGCTGACGTTCCAGCCGAACCCGTAGAACGACGTCCGGTCGGCGGGCGAGTGCGGCGAGCCGGGGATCACCTCGGGGACATGGGGGGCGGCGAGCGCGTCGGCGTCGACGATCTTCTTGCCGTCGAGCGTGCCGTTACCGAGCTGGAGGCGCAGGAAGCGCAGCATGTCGTTGAGCGAGGCGCTGGCGCCGCCGGCCGGTGCCTCGGCGTCCGGGTCACGATCGTAGAGCGCGGCCCAGGTGCCGTCCGGCAGGCGCTGGTGGATGTGCGCCCGGTCCTCGTCGGCGAGATAGTGCGCATGACGATAGCTGGCGGTGGTCATGCCGGCTGGTTTGAACAGCACTTCGTCGGCGAGGTCTTCCCAGCTCTTGCCGGCCGCCACCGCGGCGGCGATGCCGCCGGCCGTGTAGCCGAAATTGCTGTAGTGGTAGGTCGAGCGGAAGGGGTCGAGCGGCTGCTGGTCGATGTGGGACAGGACGTAATCGCGGTCGAAGCCGAGGTCCTCTAGGAGGTCGCCGGCGCCGGTGTGGAGGCCGCTCCGATGCGACATGAGGTCGGCGATCGTGGCGTGCTCGGTGACGTAGGGATCGTTCAAGGCGAAGGCGGGATTGTGCATCTTCGCCGGATCGTCCCACTTGACGACGCCGTCGCCGACCAGCTTGGCGACGATGGTCGAGGCGATCGGCTTCGACACCGAGGCGAGCAGGAACAGCGTGTCCGGATCGATGGCGCCCGGCTTGCCGACTTCGCGGACGCCGAAGCCCTTGGCGTAGATCACCTTGTCCTTGTAGACGATGCCGACCGCGAGACCGGGCAGGCCGGTCCGCTTCATCGCGTCCGCGACGATGCCGTCGAGCTCGGAAACCGCCTTGTCGATGGCGGCCTGGGTAAAGAGCGGCGGGACCGGCGTGACGGGCGCCTTGAGGAGCGGCTTCGCGGCGTCTTCGGCGCCGGCCGGGGCGGCCGACAGGCCGAAGGCGAGGCCGAGCCCCCACAAAACGGCGAAGGCGATCCGGCGGGCTGCATGGCGTGCAGAACCGCGGTTCGGTGTGGCAAGAACCGGCATGGTGAATCTTCTCCGGGTTTTTGGGGCTCGTCCGTATGGGAGATGGCGAGACTATGCGGCTTCGTGGCCGGCGAGAAGCATGAAAAGCGGGGCTGGTAACCCTGGCGATGCTGCGGTTGGGGCTGTCGGCGAGGTGGTCGAAAGACGATCGAAGCCGCCGATACCGGGCGGACCCGGTGCTCGCTCGGTGCGTCTCGCCGCTAGGACACGGTCGCGTCCCCGTGCTCGCGATCCGAGACCTGGGCCATATCCAGCACTTTTTGAATGTCGGCCGCGCGGCGGAAAGACGGCTCCTGCGTCTTGCCGGCACGGACCGCGCCGACGAAGCGCTGGTAGTTGGTCTGCACGGGATCGAAGGTGACGTCCCGCCAGTTGGCAATGTCGAGATCCGCGCCCATGCACGCGCGCAGACTTGACCTGCCGGTGTCGTAGATCATCTCGATCGAGCCCTTCTCGCCATACACACGCAGCCGCAGCTGATCGAACTGGCCGGCCGCCGTTCGACTTGCCTGAATGGTCCCGATCGCGCCATTGGTGAAGTCGACGTTCATGGTGAAGCAGTCATTGGCGTCGAGATCATACTCGCCGATCCTGTTGTCCGGTGCCTTGTCGAAGGTCTTGAGGCGGGCGAAAACGTGGCTCACGTCGAGGCCGCAGCCGTAGGACGCAAAATCAACGATGTGGATGCCGATGTCACCCAGAGCGCCGTTGGACCCGTGCTTTCTGGACAGGCGCCAGAGCCACTTGCTCTCGGTCTTCCAGTCGCCCCAAGCCTTGCCGACCAGCCAGCTCTGGAGGTGCGAAGCCTCCACATGCCTGACCGCGCCGATGTCGCCGGCGAGCACCATCTGGCGACCCTTCTGCAGCGCCGGAGAATTGCGATAAGTGAAGTTGACCATGCCGACCAGGCCGGATTTTTCGATCGCCTCGGTCATTTCCATCGCTTTCCCGGCGTCGGTGGCCAGCGGCTTTTCACAGAACACGTGCTTGCCGGCGGCGATTGCCAGCATGGTGGTTGGATGGTGAACGCGATCGGGGGTGACGTTGGCAACCGCCTCGAATTCACCCCAGGCGAGGGCATCCTCCAGGGTCGAGAATTGCCTATCGACCTTGTGCTCGGCACAGAAGGACGCCAGACGTTCGGGCACTATGTCGACGCCACCCACGACACTCACGCCATCGATAGCGGAGAAGTTCTTGGCATGCTGGTTGGCCATGCCGCCGGTGCCGAGGATAAGTACCCGCATTTGATGTCAACCCGGACGACCGGCTTCCTTGGTCTGATATTGCCCCGACGGGCGGACGACGACAAGATCGGGCCCCGTCACGGCGCGGACGGGTCGGGTCGGTGAGAAGCCAGGATCGCTACGGGGTTTTCACGATCCCGTTGTCGACCAGCCAGGCGACCGACTCGAACACCGCCTCGAAGGAGGTGTAACGGGGGCGGAAGTCGAGGAGCCGCGCGGCCTTGGCGATGCTGCAGTTGGGGCTGTGGGCGATGTGGTCCCAGGTCTGCTCCGCCTCGAGCTCGCTGTGAGCGGCCTTCCAGTCCTCCCACGGCAGGTAGCGGGCGTCGAGGTCCTTGCCGAACCAGGCGGCGGTCGCCTCGGCATAGCCGCGCAGCGTCACCGCCGCCGGCGAGACGCAATGAAACGCCTCGCCGACCGACGTGCTCCACCGCGCGATCGCCGCCATGAACATCGCCGCCACGTCGTCGGCATGGACGTGGTGGACGGTCTCCAGGCCGAGATTGGGGAGGAGCACCTCGCCGCCTTGCGCCAGGCGGTCGAAGACCCCGGTGGTGAAGTGGCCTTCCGGGTTGAGCGGCGCCCAGCCGGGTCCGACGATATGGCCGGGGTGGACGATGGTCGCCGGGAAGCCGCTCCGCTGCGCCTCGCCCATCAAATACGCCTCGATGGTGGCCTTCTGGATGCCGTAGTCGCCGAAGGGGCGGCGCGGCGCCGTCTCGGCGGTCGGCACCGTCACGCTCGGCCCGTGAACCCAGATCGTGCCGGTATGGAGGAAGTGGCGGACGGTTCCGCGCAGGGCTTCGACCAGATGCGCGGCGCTCGCCGGGGTGAAGCAGATCATGTCGATGACAATGTCGGCCTTCAGGTCGCGGATGCGGCCGCCGAAGGTGCCGGCCTTCTCCTCGGCATTACGGTCGAGCGCGACGGTTTCGACGGAGTCCCACGCGGCGTGGGGATGGTATGGCTTCCGCTCGCCGCGGCTGACATTGACCACCTCGAAGCCGGCTCCAACCAGCCGGGGTACAAGGTAGCTGCCGACATGGCCGCTGCCGCCGATCACAACCGCGCGAGAAGGCATGGCAGGTCTCTCCACCCGTTCAGACGGGACCTTTAGCAGGCTGGCGCGAACTGGTCTCCCCGTCGCGGATCAGAAGACGTAGAAATCGGTATGGTCGATCGCCGGTGCGCCGCTGAGGTGGGCGAACTTGACGGCGTCGGCGCCGCCCTTGCCGTCCTTGTCGTAGAAGAGGTTGCCGGTGTTGGCGTCGTAGATGACGCGGTCGTTGCCGTCGTGGGCGTGGGTCCCCTTGTGAAACTTCTCCGGGGACAATCCCCCTGCCGGCCCGATATGCTTGAAGAAGCTGGCGACAAGCCCGATCAAATCCTCACCGTGGAAAAAGTCCTTGATGACGTCGGCATTAGCCGGCCCGGGGGTCTCGTCGAAATAGAAGATGTCCCCGCCAGGCCCGCCGGTCAGCACATCCTTGCCTTTCCCGCCGAAGAGCGCATCGGAGCCGCTCTGCCCGAACAGCTTGTCCTTGCCAGAGCCGCCGAAGATCAGATCGCCGCCGTCGCCGATGTTGTCGTAATCTTTCCAGTATCCGTACAGCTTGTCGTTGCCTTTCCCGCCATAGATCGCGTCGCTGCCGGCCCAGCCGGTGATCAAATCGCCGCCGGTACCGCCATAGAGGCCATCGCCGCTTGACCCCCCGTCGATCGTGTCGTCGCCGCTTTGTCCTTTGATCAGGGCGTAGCCAGTTGCCAGATCGTAGTAGTCGAGATCGTCATTGCCGCCGCCGCCATAGATCTGAGTGAAGCCGCCGAAGGTGCTCTGGAGGAAGTCCTTACCTCCGTTGCCGTGCATCTCGTAATAGTCGCCGCTCGCCGAATCCGGACCGTTGGTGCCGATATAGACTCCGTCGCTCATCGTTTGCCTCGCGGTACCGCACAGAACTGCTCACGCAATCACACTACACCGTCGGCGCGAAGGTCGCATCAGTGTCCATTTTCGCCTCGCCGTTGGGTGCGGGGCTTCGGCGGATCGCTCTCGCAGTGCCGGATCAGAAGACGTAGAAATCGGTATGGTCGATCGACGGTGCGCCGCTGAGGTGGGCAAACTTGACCGCGTCGGCACCGCCCTTGCCGTCCTTGTCGTAGAAGAGGTTGCCAGTGTTGGCGTCGTAGATGACGCGGTCGTTGTTGTCGTGGGCGTGGGTCCCCTTGTGGAACCTGCCCGCGGACAATACCCCCGTCGGCCCGATGTGCTTGAAGAAGCTGGCGATGAGCTCGATCGTATCGTCTATGTGGGAGAAGTCCTTGATGACGTCGGCGTTCGCCGGTCCGGGGGGCTCGCTGAAATAGAAGACGTCGCCATCCGGCCCGCCGGTCAGCACATCCTTGCCTTTCCCGCCGAAGAGCGCATCGGGGCCGCTCTGCCCGAACAGCTTGTCCTTGCCCGAGCCGCCGTAGATGGCGTCGCCGCCGTCGTTGCTGCTGTCGTAAAAATTCCAGTAACCGTAGAGCTTGTCGTTGCCTTTCCCACCGTAGATCAAGTCGCCGGAAGCCCAGCCGGTGATCAAATCGTCGCCGGTACCGCCATAGAGGTCATCGCCGCTTGACCCTCCGTCGATGGTGTCGTCGCCGCTTTGTCCCTTGATCAGGGCGTAGCTGGCTGCCGTGTCGCTGTAGTCCAAATGGTCATTGCCGCCGCCGCCATAGATCTGAGTGAAGCCGCCGAAGGTGCTCTCGAGCGTGTCCTTACCTCCCTTGCCGTGCATCTCGTAATAGTCGCCGATTGCCGAATCCGGGCCGCTGGTGCCGATATAGACTCCGTCGCTCATCGCTTTGCCTCGTGGTACCCCACAGAACTGCTCACGCAATCACAATACACTGTCGGCGCGAAGTCGCATCGTTCAATCGATGACGCCGGGCCGGCAGGGGCCGCCGGTCATCCAGCCGCTCACCGCGCCACCGGCTGCCCGTCGCCGGCCGGGGGCAGTGCGGCGAGCTTGCGGTTCAGCCAACCGATCCAGCCTTGCTGCTCCGCCGGGAGGCCGCGGTCGGCGTCGAGCCCTTCCAGGATGGCCAGCGCCTCGCGATAGGGAGGCCCCGGGTCGTCCGAGACGCTGGCGACTTTGGCCAGCGCGACGACGATGTCGGTTTGCGTCGCGCCGCCGCCGCCGAGCGGGGCCAGCTTGCGGGCGACGGCGAGGCTTTCCCGATAGGCGGCGAGCGCTCCCGAGGCGTCGCCGGCATCGCGCTTCATGTCGCCGAGTTCTGATCATATCCGCCGCAAGCTCATGTCCGACCTCGACGTTGCCGGGCTCTTGCGCCGCCTGCCGACGGGCGATGGCGAGGATTTCCTGGCAGGAACCGAGGGCGCTCACCGGGTCGCCGGCGCGGAACTCGGCGGTGGCAAGCTTGTCGAGGCTCGCGGTCAAGTCGCGCCGCGCCTCTGGATTGGCGGCGTCGGCGTTGGCAATCTTGCGGCGGATGGCGGCGGCCTTCTCATAGGCGGCGAGCGCGGCCTGCGGGTAGCCTGCCTTCAGCTTGCGGTCGGCGTCGATCAGTTCCACCAAACTCGCCAGGCTCTCCTTGTACGCGGCCAGCGCCCCGTCCCGGTCGCCTACGTCAAGCCGCACGTCGCCAAGCTTGTTGAGGCTCGCCGAGAGGTCCCCCCGGAATGCGCCGTTGGCGGGGCTCTGTGCGGCAAGATTGCGCGCAAACACGACGCTCTCCTCATAGGCGGCGTGCGCGCTCGCCCGATCGCCGGCCTCAAGCTTCAGGTCGCCGAGCTTGCCGAGGCTCGCCCAGGCGTCGCGCTGGAACGCCAGATTGCCGGGGTCCTGCGCAGCCAGCTTGCGGGTGATGGGCAGCACCTCGGCATAGGCGCCGAGCGCCGCCTCCCGGTCGCCGGCCTCGAGCTTCAGATCGGCAAGCTTGATGAGATTGCTCGCCAGAAAGCTTTGTGCCGCCGCATCGGAAGGGTCGAGCGCCGCCAAATCGCGGGCGAGCGGGACGTTCTCCTCATAGGCGGCGAGGGCGCCTTGCCGGTCGTCGACCCGAAGCTTCACGTCGCCCAGCCGGGCGAGGCTCTCGGACAGGTCGCGACGCGCCTCGGCGCTGCCGGGATCCCGCGCCGCCAGCTCGCGGGCGATGGCCAAACCGCGATTGGCCGCATCGAGCGCGGCATCCATGGCGTTCGCCGACACGTAGGTGTCGACGAAACTGGCGAACATGGCGTAGCGGGTGCGTTGCAGAGACGGATCGTCGGGGGCGGCCTTGGCCAGCTGATCGACCGTCTGGCGGACGGTGTCGAGGATCTTGGCCATGGTTTCGATGTGGATATCGGCAACCCGGCTGAGGCGCTGAACCGCGTCGAAGACCAAAGTGTCGACGGCCTGCTTGGCCGCGGCGAAATTGCGCTCGGCCCGCTGCTTTTCCTCTTCCGCCTGCGCCTTGGCGGTGACCGCCGCGGTCGCCTGCCGGCCCGCCTCGATCCATTGGAAGACGGCCACCCCGGCGAGCCCGGTCACCAGAATGAGCGCGACCACCGCCACCTGGAGCATGCGACGGCGAAGACGCTCGCGCTGCGCCCGTTCGCGCTCGCGATCCTCGCGCTCGCGCGCCTCGCGTTGCATGCTCTGCTCGATGAACTGCCGATCGGTGTCGGGAAGGTCCTCGGCACGGCGGGCAAGCCAGCTTTGTGCCTCGGTCAGCGCAAGCCCCATGAGCAGGGCATCGTCGTGGCCGGATTCGGGGGCCGCCTCCCACCGCCGCCGGTCGGCTTCCAGCCCGCTCCGCCAGACCAGGAATTCGCGCTCGGCGGCGATCCATTCGCGAAGCTGCGCCCAGCGCCGGAAGATCGCCTCATGCGCCACCTCCACATAGGTCTCGCCGCCCTCCGGAGTTGCCGTCACCAATAGCCGGTGGGGATGGTCGGCAAGCTCGGTGACCAGCCGCCATTCTTCGGCGGAGAACTCCGACCTGAGCGCCCGCCGCCGGGTCGGCTCGCCGTCCTCGCGCACCGTCGCGAGCTTCAGGGTGAGAAGCCGGCGGAGCCGATCCCTGGCGTCCGGATGGCGGGCGAGGAAGGCGTCGGCCCGGTCGGCGAGGATGCCGCCGAGCTCCATCGCCTGGGGCGGGAGCCGCAGCACCCCGTCGCCGCGGGCAACCATTTCCGTCCACATGTCGTCGAGCAGGTAGGAGAGGAGGGGCAGGGCGCCGGCATCCTTCGCCGATTCCTCCGCCGCGCGGCGGGCGAGGTCGACGGCGAGCTGATCGCGCTCGAAGCGCGCCGACAGCATTTGCGCCGGGCGGCTGACGACTTCCAGAAGCTCCTTTTCGCGGAGCGGCGGCACGTTGATCTGCCGGTGGACGGCAAAGAGCGCGGCGTCGTTCTGCAGCGCGCCGAAGAAGTCGGCGCGGAGGCTCATCATGGCGAAGAGCCGCTTGTCTCCCGCCGCCTCGGCGATCAGCTGCGAGAATCGGTGCCGCTGGCCCTCCTCGGAGCGGGTGTAGAGTTCCTCGCCCTGGTCGATGTAGAGGAAGAAGGCGGCGGGCTTCGGCTGGCCGAGTTCCTCGTAGCGGCGCTCGGTGGCATCGAGCAGGCCGGAAAGCGTCGCCGCGCCGCTGCTTAGCGCGTCGATCCAGCCCTTGCGGCGGACCTCCCATTGCGGGTCGGTCGCGTCGAACTGCCAGGTGCGGAGGAAGGGCTCGATCAGCGCGTTGACCGGGTCGGTGCCGGGGGTCAGCTTGAGGAAGCACCAGCGACGGCTTTCCGCGAACAGATGCGGCCACGTTTCGGTGGTGCCGGCATCCTCCGGCCAGGCCTGACGTTTCAGCGCGCCGAGGACGCCGGCCTGCGCCAGCGACGATTTGCCGACCCCGGAATTGCCGATCAGCACCGCAAGCGTGTCCGGTGCCGCCGCGATCGCGGTAAGCGCGTTGACCGTTTCGCGGTCGCGGCCGAAGAAGAAATCGGTGTCGGCCTCGGTCATCGCGGCGAGGCCGCGATAGGGGGCGGTGTGCCGCCACAATTCGCCCGGCCGTGCCCCGTCGCCGGCGACGGCGTCCTTCAACTTAGCCAGCGTCTCGCCCGATGTCGGGTCGGCGGTGACGATCCAGTGGACCTGGCGGAGAAACGGCAGGCCGGGGGCAGGGTGGCCCTCGAGGAGGATGAGGACAACGGGGAAGTCCGGCGTCTTCACCCGCTTGTCGAGCGCCTCGTAGTATTCGATCACCTGCCAGGCGCCGAGCCCGTTCGCCCCGACGATGATGACGAAGGCGCCGGCCTCGTCGATGGCCTGGGCGAGCTTAGGCAGCCAGTAGCCACCGGCGCGCAGCGTCTTCGGGGCGAAGAAGATGTCGGCGTGGGGAAGCTCGGCGCGGAGCCGGGCCTCGAGCGCTTCGACCAGGGGCAGGTCCAGCGAGTTGTAGCTCAGAAACCAGCGGGGCATATGGGCTGAACACCGGGCTTTGCGAAGTGCCGCACGGGCCTTCGCGCCTTCCCCTCCCGGCGACTATACCCGGCGTTGCAGCGCGGTCAAAGAATTCGCGGCACGGCTTTCCCGGCTCGCTATTCGTTTTTTCGCATGACAATAAAGGAACCATGAACGCGACGAGCGACCTTCCTCCCCGCGAATCCATGGAATTCGACGTGGTGATCGTCGGGGCCGGGCCGGCCGGGCTGGCGGCGGCGATCCGGCTGAAGCAAGTGGCGCCCGACCTCGCCGTCGTCGTGCTCGAGAAGGGCGCCGAGGTCGGCGCCCATATCCTCTCCGGCGCGGTGATCGATCCGATCGGCCTCGACCGCCTGCTGCCGGGGTGGCGGGAGGAGGAGACGCCGGTCAGCCAGCCGGTCACCGCCGACCGCTTCCTCTGGTTCGGTCCGGGCGGCGCGGTGCGGCTTCCCAACCTCGTCATGCCGCCGCTGATGAGCAATCACGGGGCCTTCATCGCCTCGCTCGGCGATGTCTGCCGCTGGCTGGCGGCGAAGGCGGAGGCGCTCGGCGTCGAAATCTTTCCCGGCTTCGCCGCCACCGAGGCGCTGTTTTCGGCGAACGGCGCGGTCGCCGGCGTCGCCACCGGCGACATGGGCATCGGCAAGGACGGCAAGCCCAAGCCGACCTTCCAGCGCGGCATGGAGCTCCGCGCCAAATACACGCTGATCGCCGAGGGCGCCCGCGGCTCGCTCGCCAAGCAACTGATTGCCCGCTTCGGCCTCGCCGAGGGTCGCGAGCCGCAGAAATACGGGCTCGGCATCAAGGAGCTGTGGCGGGTCAAGGCCGAGAACCACCGGCCGGGACTGGTACAGCACTCGTTCGGCTGGCCGCTCGACAACCGGACCGGCGGCGGCTCGTTCGTCTATCACTACGGCGACAAGCTGGCGGCAGTCGGCTTCGTGGTTCACCTCAACTACGCCAATCCCCATCTGTCGCCGTTCGGCGTGTTCCAGCAGTTCAAGACCCACCCCGCTATCCGCTCGATGCTGGACGGCGGCGAGCGGCTCGCCTACGGGGCGCGGGCCATCACCGAAGGCGGCTATCAGTCGGTGCCGAAGCTGGTCTTCCCGGGCGGGGCGCTGGTCGGCTGCGCCGCCGGCTTCGTCAACGTCCCGCGCATCAAGGGGAGCCACAACGCCATCCTCTCAGGCATGCTCGCCGCCGAGCGGGTGGCCGAGGCGATCGGCGCCGGCCGCTCGAACGACGAAGTGACCGGCTACGAGGAGGCGTGGCGCGATTCGGACATCGGCCGCGACCTCCGTCCGGTCCGCAACGTCAAGCCGCTGTGGTCGAAGCTCGGGACGGTTGGCGGAGTGATTGCGGGCGGCCTCGACATGTGGCTGAGCGCGGCCGGTCTTTCGCCGTTCGGCACGATGCGCCACGGCAAGCCCGACTACGCCGCGACGCGGCCGGCCGCCAAGGCGAGGCCGGTCGCCTATCCGAAACCCGACGGTACCGAGACCTTCGACCGGCTCTCCTCGGTGTTCCTCGCCGGCGTCAGCCACGAGGAGGACCAGCCGCCACACCTGCAGGTCGCCGACATGGCGCTGCAAAAGACCTCGGAGCACGACGTCTATGGCGGCCCGTCGGCGCGCTACTGCCCGGCGGCGGTGTATGAGTGGGTCGGCGAGGGCGAGGCGCTGCGTTACCAGATCAACGCAGCCAACTGCGTTCATTGCAAAACCTGCGATATCAAGGACCCCAACCAGAACATCAATTGGGTGCCGCCGGAGGGCGGCGGCGGTCCGAGCTACCGGGGAATGTAGGCTTGACTGCACTAGATGCGTTTACTACATTTATTACGTGAACCAAATGATGGAAACTGGTTGACTGGGAATGAGCGGGCATCTTGTCACGACGGTCGAAGAAGCGCGGGGCAACATTCTGGGCTACGCGCGGGAGGTGCGACGGAGCGGTGCGCTTCAGGACATCATGTCCTACGCCCGCGGTTGGTACGGCTGCCGCGACGAAGCCGGGGAGTGGGTCCTGGCACCGAGCAAATTCATCGGCTACGTGGCGAATGATGCCGAAGCGTATTTGAAAACCCATCAGCAGCGCGACGGCCGGCTGACCGAAAGACTGCTTGGCCAGTGGTTTGTGGAGATCGCCTCCGGCAGTCCGGTCCACGCGGAGCTGCTGACGGCGCTGAGAGCGATGTTCGCCCGCGCGGCCAAGACGCCGAACAAGCGACTCCACCTGCATGTTCTCAAGACCGATCTGCCCGTTGCGGCGCGTCCGGTTTCAGCGGAGCGGTCGGGCGATGCGTTGCTCCGACGCATTACGACCGACCGGGACGTGCTCGGCGGTCGCCCGGCGATCCGCGGATTGCGTATCGGGGTCGGCGATGTCCTCGACTTGCTGGCTGCCGGGGCAAGTCGCCAGGAAATCATCGCCGACTATCCCTATCTCGAGGACGATGACATCTCGGCGGCGCTCGAATATGCGGCCCGTTCCGTCGATCATCGCGTGATCCGCGCGGCGTGACCCGTGCGGTTTCTGGGTGACGCCCAGCTCCCGCCGCGGCTTGCCGGGCTCTTGCATGAACTCGGTCATGTGGCGGAGCACGTCGCCGATATCGGTTTGGCGAGCGCGTCCGACACGCGCGTCTGGCGTCATGCGAAGGAGATCGGGGCGGTGATCGTCACAAAGGACTCCGATTTTGCGTTCCGCAGGCGCCTTGCCGGAGGCGGTCCGGCCGTGGTCTGGATCCGGCTGGGAAACACCACCAGCCGAGCCCTTGCCGAAAAGCTGCTGCCGATGATGCCCGAGGTCGTCTCGGCACTGGAAGCCGGCGAGATGCTGGTTGAAGTGCGGTAGTGCGCCGGAAATCTCGCTTGCCCAGCCAAAGCAGGGCATTTCGCTCCGGTTGCCGGCCGTGCTAGGAGAGCGGACGATCCTCCCGACGATCTTCGACGATGACCGACCTGCCGACCTCCATCGATGCAACGCTCGCGCTTCTGCGCGAGGGCGGCTATGTGCCCGACCGGGCGCTGGCGACGGTTCTCTTTCTGTCCTTGAAGATGGGGCGGCCGCTCTTCCTGGAAGGGGAGGCCGGGGTCGGCAAGACCGAGATCGCCAAGGTGCTCGCCGACCGGCTAGGGCGGAAGCTGATCCGGCTCCAGTGCTACGAAGGTCTCGACACCGCCAGCGCCGTCTATGAGTGGAACTACGCGGCGCAGATGATCGAGATACGGGCCGCCGAGGCGACCGGCGACATCGACCGCGAGCATCTCGTCGAGGACGTCTTCTCGGAGCGCTTCCTGATCCGGCGGCCGCTCCTCCAGGCGCTCGATCCGGACCCGGCCGGGCCGCCGATCCTGCTGATCGACGAGCTCGACCGCGCCGACGAGGCGTTCGAGGCCTACCTCCTCGAGATCCTCGCCGACAATCAGGTGACCATCCCCGAACTCGGCACCATCCGCGCCAGCAAGCCGCCGATCGTCATCGTCACCACCAACCGTACCCGCGAGATCCACGACGCGTTGAAGCGGCGCTGCCTCTATCACTGGATTGACTATCCGGATTTCGCCCGCGAGCTGGAGATCGTCAGGACCAGGGTGCCGGCGGCCGGCGAGCGCCTGTCGAAGGAGATCGTCGGCTTCGTCCAGCGCCTGCGCAGGGGGGATCTGTTCAAGAACCCCGGGGTCGCCGAGACGCTCGACTGGGCGGCGGCGCTGACCGAACTCGACCGCACGGCGCTCGACCCGGAAACCATCGCCGAAACGCTCGGTGTCCTGCTCAAATACCAGGACGACATCGCCGGTATCGACGCGGAGCGCGCCGGAACGCTCTTGGCGGAGGCGCGGGCGGACGCGGCGGAATGACCAGCGGCCGGTTCGCCGACAACATCGTCCATTTTGCCCGCGCCCTCAGGCGGGCGGGCGTCCCGGTGGGACCGGCGGCGGTCGTCGATGCGGTCAGGGCGGTGGAGATTGCCGGCATTGCCGAGCGCGCCGACTTCTACTGGACGCTCCATGCGATCTTCGTCAGCCGCCACGATCATCACCCGATCTTCGATCAGGCCTTTCGGCTCTTCTGGCGAAAGCGCGATTTGACCCGCGCATCGCCAGATTCCGACGACGCGGACGACGAGCGGCGGGACGAGCCGCCGCCGCCGGCGTCGCGCCGGGTGGCGGACGCGCTGTTCGAGTCGTCCGGCGACGCCAAGGCGGCGCGCAAACTCGACATCGAAATCGACGCGCGGCTCAGCGTCTCGGACAGCGAGGCGCTGCGACGACGCGACTTCGCCCAGATGAACGCCCGCGAGATTGCCGAGGCGGAACGGCAGATCGACGACCTTCACCTTCCGAACGACCGCATCCCCGCCCGGCGGACTGTCGCCAGTCCGCCGTCCGGCGCCATCGACCCCCGGCGGACGCTGCGCGCCGGCCTGCGGGCCGGCGGCGAACTGATCCTGCTTCGCCATCGCCAGCCGCGGCTGGTGCATCCGCCGATCGTGGTGCTTTGCGACATCTCCGGGTCGATGAGCGCTTACACCCGCGTGCTCCTTCACTTCGTTCATGCCCTCGGCCGCCAGCGGCGCGTCACCGCCTTCCTGTTCGGCACGCGGCTCACCAACGTGACGCGGCAGCTTCGCCATCGCGACGTCGACGAGGCGCTCGCGGCGTGCTCACAGAGCGTCGCCGACTGGTCGGGCGGCACGCGCATCGCGTCGGCGCTCCGCATCTTCAACCGCGACTGGTCGCGCCGCGTGCTGGGGCAGGGGGCCGTCGTCCTCCTGGTGACCGACGGCCTCGAGCGCGACGGCGTCGACGATCTTGCCAGCGAGACGGACCGGCTGCACCGCTCGTGCCGGCGGCTGATCTGGCTCAATCCGCTCCTCGGCTATGAGGGCTTCGAGGCGAAGGCGCAGGGCATCCGCACCATGCTGCCGCATGTCGACGAGGTCCGCTCGGTGCATTCGCTGGAGGCGGTGGGCGACGTCTGTCGGGCGCTCGCCGGCGAAGCGAGCCCGGCCGCCGATCCGCGCGCCTGGCTCAGAGCGGCCTGACACGGCGACCTTGGCGTTCGGGCCGGGGTCGTTATATTCAAACGGAAAGGTCGATACCGAAGGAGGGTGGCGTGGAAGCGCAGACGCGTTCGGAAGGCAATCTCGATGTCCTCGCCACCGCCGCGGCGTGGCGGCAAAGCGGCCGCGAGGTGGCGGTCGCCACCGTGGTCGAAACCTGGGGCTCGGCGCCGCGCCCGGTCGGCAGTCATCTGGTCGTCGACGGCGACGGCAATTTCGAAGGCTCGGTGTCGGGCGGCTGCGTCGAGGGCGCGGTGGTTGCCGAAGCCGTCGACGTGATCGGCGACGGCAAGCCGAAGATGCTGGAATTCGGCGTCGCCGACGAGACGGCCTGGCGGGTCGGCCTCTCCTGCGGCGGCCGGATCAAGGTCTATGTGGAGAAGCTGGAGTAGGCGATGCGGCTCCGCCCGGCCCATTTCGCGATTGTGTGGGCGGCGCTGTTTGCCGGGCCGGCGCTGGCGGCCGAGGCGGGGCTTCCGCAAGCGTTTCAGGGGATCTGGGTGGCGGTGGGAGACTGCGCCGAGACCAACGACGTGCCGGGTGGCCGGATCGAGGTCGGCGCCGCCAGCCTCAAGTCGTTCGGCTTCGCGTGCACGTTGGCGAATATCGTGGAAGTTCCGGACGAACAGAACAGAAGGTTCTCTCTCCTGCGGCATTGCACGAGCGACGGCCGCGTCAGCGACGCCGGCATGACCCTCTATCACGTGCAGAGCGGCGCCTTCGGCGAGGCGCTCGTCACAATGAACGAGAACGGGTCCTATCTGACGCTCTACAAGCGCTGCGGGGAGTAGGGCGGGTGAAACTCGACACCCTTCAAAGGCTGAACGCGGCGCGTGAGCGGCGCGAGGCGGCGATCCTCGTCACCGGGCTTGGGGGCGGCGAGGAGCGGCTGATCGTCGAGACGGACGGCTTCGCCGGCGATCCGCTCGGGGAAGCGATCGCCGAACGGTTCCGTTCCGGGCGGTCGGGGACGGTGACGGCCGCCGATGGGGAAAGCTATTTCCTCACCGTGCAAATGCCGCCGCCGCGGCTGGTCGTCATCGGCGCGGTCCATATCAGCCAGGCGCTCGCCCCGATGGCGCGGGTCGCCGGCTTCGACATGACGATCATCGACCCGCGCACCGCCTTCGCCACGCCGGAGCGGTTCCCCGACGTGCCGCTCTTCGCCGAATGGCCGGACGTGGCGATCCCCAAGGTGGGGCTCGACCGGTTCACCGCGTTGGCGGCGCTGACCCACGATCCCAAGATCGACGACGGGGCGATCGCCGCGGCGCTGGCCGCCGGCTGCTTCTATGTCGGGGCGCTCGGCAGCCGCAAGACGCACGGCAAGCGGCTGGAGCGGCTGGGCGCGGCCGGCGCCAGCGCGGCCGCATTGGCAACGATCCATGCGCCGATCGGCCTTGCCATCGGCGCCCAGTCGCCGGCCGAGATCGCGGTGGCGATTCTGGGCGAGGTCATTGGGGCGCTTCGCTCCCGCGGCATGGCGCGCGAGGCGGCCGCGTGAAATTCGGCCTGGTTCCGGTGGCCGAGGCCGAGGGGGCAATCCTCGCCCATTCGGTGCGCCACAAAGGCGGCGTGCTTCGCAAGGGGACGATGCTTACGGCGGACCGTATCGCTGCGCTGACCGAGGCGGGGGTCAGTACGGTGGTTGCCGCCCGGCTCGACGCCGACGACGTCCACGAGGATGCGGCGGCGCGGCAGCTCGCGGTGGCGATCGCCAGCGACGGCCTCCGCGTCGAGCCGCCGTTTACCGGCCGCGCCAACCTCTACGCCGAAACCGCCGGTCTCCTCGTCGTCGACCGCGCGGCGATCGGCCGGCTGAACCGGGTCGAGGCGGCGATCACGGTCGCGACGCTGCCGGAATTCGCCGTCGTCGAAGCCGGCCGCATGGCGGCGACCGTCAAGATCATCCCGTTCGCGGTCGGTGCCGCGCTGCTGGACGCGGCGGTTGGCGCCGGGACCGGCGCCGTCCGGGTGGCGCCGTTCCGGCCGCTCAAGGTCGGGCTGGTGGCGACGACATTGCCGTCGCTGAAGCCGAGCGTGATGGACAAGACCAGGCGGCTCCTCGCCGAGCGCCTGGCACCGGCCGGCGCGAGCATCGTCGGCGAGAGGCGCGTTGCCCACGAGACGGAAGCGGTGGCCGAGGCGCTGGCTGAATTCGCCGGCGGCGGCGCCGATCTCCTCGTCGTCTTCGGCGCTTCGGCGACGGTCGACGAAATGGACGTGGTACCGGCCGGGATCGTCGCGGCCGGGGGACGCGTCCGGCATTTCGGCATGCCGGTCGACCCCGGCAACCTGCTGGTCCTCGGCGCCATCGGGGACGTGCCGGTGATCGGCGCGCCGGGCTGCGCCCGGAGCCCCAAGGAGAACGGATTCGACTGGATCCTGAATCGGTTGCTCGCCGGTCTTGACGTGAGGCCCGAGGACATCACCGGGCTCGGGGTCGGCGGCCTTCTCATGGAAATCGTCTCGCGGCCGCAACCGCGGGAGGGTGGCGAGCCGCTGGCGGAGCCGGACGGGCCGCCGAAGGTCGCGGCGATCGTGCTTGCGGCGGGTAGCTCACGACGGATGGGCGGGCCGAACAAGCTCACCGCCACCATCGACGGCCGGCCCATCGTGCGGATCGCGGTCGAAGCGGCGCTGGCCAGTCGCGCCGAACCGGTCATCGTCGTTACCGGCCATCGCAGTACCGAGGTCGAGGCGGCGCTCGGCGGCCTCGAGGTGCGCTTCGTCCACAATCCCGACCACGCCGGCGGCCTGTCGACGTCGCTGCAGCGGGGCATCGAGAGCCTGGCGCCGGAGACCGACGGCGCCGTCGTCGTCCTTGCCGACATGCCGCGCGTCGACGCCGCCACCATCGACCGGCTGATCGCCGCCTTCGATCCCGGCGCGGACGCGCTGATCGTGGTGCCGACTTTCGAGGGAAAGCGCGGCAACCCGGTGCTGTGGTCGCGGCGGCTGTTCGCCGACCTGCTGGCCGTCGAAGGCGATACCGGCGGACGCCATCTCATCGGCGCCAACCGCGACGCGGTCGTCGAGGTGGAGGTCGGTCCGGCGGTCGCCATCGACGTCGATACGCCGGAAGGGCTGGCGGCGGCCGGCGGCGAACTGCCTTAGCCCCGCGCGGCCAGATACCGGGTTGTCAGCACTCGTCGGGTCTTGCTGCTAATTATTTGATTTGATGAAACATTTTCCGGCGCGGCAATTGCATTTTCCGATGTCGCGAGCGAACCTTGTCGCTGCGCCGGCGGTGTAAATACTGCCGCTGTCATTGGAAGGAGCATTTGCGATGCCCGGAACTGTGCTGAGCGAGCGGTGGGATGCCTACGGTTTGATCACGGCGCATATCCTCTATGGCATGCCGGATCACCCTTCCGTCCTGCAAACCTTCGTCTGGCAGACCTACGATCTTGCGCCGGAGTTTCCCGAGCTGCGGCGGTTCCTCGATTTCTGGCAGCGCGAGCTGGACGGTCCGCTCCATTCGGTGACGGTTTCGCACAAGCAGCTGGTGCGGGCGGGGCAGTTCCGGCCGGTGACGACACAACTCACCCTTCACTGATCGATCGCGCCGCGGTTTGACCTACAGGGGGACCGCGGCGCGGCCGGCGCCGCCGCCGCTGTGGCGGCGTCAGCGGCCAGGTCGGTGCATGGGCGCTGGACCGGTTCAAATCCGCGCGAATTCTTAAACTCAGGCTAACCTCTTCGACCTTTCTCGCCTCCTGTCGAGTGGGGGCGGCGCTAGGGTTCGAGGTGTCGACCGGACACCTGGCGCGGACCGTTTCCGCATCAAACCCGGCGCGGCCATGACGGTGCGATTCAAGGGGGGGACGAATGTCGATTCTGTTCGGCACAAACGGCGACGACAACATCGTGGGCGGTGGCGCGACTGATCTGATCATCTCCGGGGATGGGAATGACATTATCTACGGCAATGGCGGCGACGATCTGATCAGCTCGGGCAGCGGCGACGATACGGTCTATGGCGGCGACGGCAACGATGTGATCAGTTCCGGCTCCGGCAGCGACACCGTCTATGGCGGCAGCGGCGACAACGTGATCAGCTCGGGCTACGGCAACGACACCATCTACAGCGGCGACGGCAACAATCTCATCCTCGGCGGCAGCGGCAACGACCTGATCTTCGTCGGCAGCGGCAACAACGTGATCGACGGGGGGAGCGGGCTGGACACCGCCAGCTTCACGGGCGACGCGCAGGATTACAGCTTTTCCTTCCTAAACGGCACCGTGGTCGCGACCAACCTCGCCAGCGGCAGCGTGGACGTGTTGGCCTCGGTCGAGAACCTGACTTTCGACAACGCCAACTTTCATGTCGGCCAGAACAACGCGCCGATCGCCGACGACGTCGGCATCTCCGTCAGCGAGGATGGGCCGGCGGCCGCAGGCGACCTTCTCGCGGCGTCACATGCCTTCGACTTCGAAGCGGACGCGCTCAGCATCGTTGCCGTCGGCGGCGACGCCACGGCGGTGGGAAATCAGGTCGTGCTCGCCTCCGGTGCACTGATCACCATCAACGCGGACGGCACATACAGCTACGATCCCAACGGGCAGTTCGAGGCGCTGAACACCGGCGAAACGGCAACCGACGCCGTCACCTTCGACATCTCGGACGGCACCCATACGATCACGCGGACCCTCGACATCACCATCGACGGCGTGGACGACAACCACGCTCCCGTCGCGCAGAACGTGATCTATACGGTCGACGCGGATCATGCGGGCGGCACCTATGCCTTCAACGCGGCCGATCCGGATCCAGGCGACACGGTGCTCACCTACGACAGCCCGGGAATGCAGACCCCGCCTTTTCAGATCAGCCTTCCGCAACTGAAGACCGATTTCGACAACAACCTCGACGGCACCTTCAAGGTGGTACCCGGGCAAGACCTTCAGGCGCTGGCCGAAGGGCAAACCAAAGACTTCACCTTCACCTATACGGCGACCGACAGCCACGGGGCAGTGAGCGACGAGGCGACTCTCACGTTCGAGATCACGGGCGTGAACGACGCCCCCACGCGACCCAACAACATCTTCGCCAGGGTCGCGCAGGAAGATTCCGGGCCAGTCGTCTCATCCTACCAGGTCATCGATCCCGATTCCGATGACAATTCCGCCAGTCTCCACTACTTCATCGACGTGCCGGAGGGGCTGTCCATCGTCGACAACCGCAACGGCACGTTTACGCTGGATACAAATGTCGGCTTCGATCACCTGGCCGTTGGGCAATCGGAGCATGTCCTCATAAACTTCACCGCAACCGACAGGCACGGCGCATCGACCCAGTTTACTGATTCCATCGACGTCGACGGCGTAAACGACAACCCCATCGCAACGGATGACGGATTCGCCACCGACGAGAAGACTGCCTTCAGCGGCAATCTCTTCGCCGACAACGGCCACGGAGCCGACACCGATCCCGATAACGGCGACTCGTTCACCGTCACCGCGGTCAACGGGAAGGCCGTCTCCGACGGGGACGTCGTGGCGCTGGTCTCGGGGGCCGAAGTGACGATCCACGCGGACGGGACGTTCTCCTACGACCCCAACGGCATGTTTGACGCGCTCGGTGCGGGGGATACGGCAGACGACCAGTTCACCTACACCGTCACCGATACCCAGGGCGGCACCGGCACGGCCACCGCAACGATCGCGGTGGCGGGAGTTGACGATACCGCCGTCGCGGTGCCCGCGACGCCCGCACCTGGCCACGACGGTCTCCTTCTGGTCGCCTGACCGGCCGCGTTGCCGACATCGCCTTTCGAAGGTCCGATTGCGGGCCGTGATCGCCCGTGGTAGTCGCGGCAAACGGCTTTTCCTTCGGTAGGCACTGATGCGGCGGATGACGCTTGACTTCGAGGGGCTGTCGATCACGCTCGATCTCCTCGATACGCCGACGGCCGATGCGGTCTGGGCGGCGTTGCCGTTCGCCGGATCGGCGCTGACCTGGGGCGAGGAGGTGTATTTCGGCACACCGGTTTCGGTGGCGCGCGAGGCGGGCGCGAAGGCGGTGGTCGAAGCCGGCGAGATCGCCTATTGGACGGACGGCGACGCGATCGCCATCGGCTTCGGACGGACGCCGATCAGCCGCGGCGACGAGATCCGGCTCGCCAGCCCGTGCAACATCTGGGCGACCACCGGCGACGACGTGCGCATCCTGTCGCGCGTCTCGGACGGAACCACCGTTCACGCAGCGCGGGTCCAGGGCCCGGCCCCATAAGCGGGGTCGGCTCGGACCGCGGATGGGCGGCGCGCCGGGTCAGGTAGGTGAGTAGGGCGGCTGCGGGATCGACTGATGGGCGGCCCGCAGCGCCGCGGACCATCGTTCGCGCAGATCGTGAAAATAGGGCTCGGCCTCGTCGATCCGGTAGGCGAGGTCGACGCGGATGGCGTCGCGGCGGACGACCAGGAGGTCGATGGGCAGGCCGACGGAGAGGTTGGAGCGGACGGTGGAATCCATCGAGATGAGGCCGAGCTTCAGGGCGTCGTAGAGGTCGGTCTGGTCGGTGATCGACCGGTCGAGGATCGGCTTGCCGTATTTGTGCTCGCCGATCTGCAGATAGGGCGTGTCGGTGGTCGCCTCGATGAAATTGCCGGCCGAGTAGACCATGAACAGGCGGAGCCGGCCGCCCTTGACCTGGCCACCGAGAAGGATGGTGACGTCGAAGGCTCCGGATTGAGCCTGTTCCTGGGAAATGCCGTCGACACGATGAACCTCGCGGATGGCACGGCCGATGACTTGCGCGGCCCGGAACATGCTCGGCACCCGGATCAGCTTCTCGGTTTCGCCGGTTTCCGGGTTGAGGAAGCCTTCGGTGACCAGGGTGAGCACCGACTGACTGACCGCCAGATTGCCGGCGGTCGCCAAGCCGATCACCAATTCGCCCGGCTCCTCGAAGAGGTGCAGCTTGCGGAACACCGAGATGTTGTCGACGCCGGCATTGGTGCGCGTGTCGGCGATCATGACCAGCCCCTCGCGGACCAGAATCCCCACGCAATATGTCATGCGGCCGTCATCCCCGAATCCGCTCCGCCATGACTGTCGGGCGAAGCCGGTCTTCTCGCAATCAAAATCAACGAGGGTTCGGGCAGCATCGGCTAACCGGAGAAACGGGTCGATTCATTGACAAGAATCCTGACGGCGAGCGTCTCGTCGGCGCCGCCATAGCGGGTGCCGCGAATCGGGGCGGCACCCAGGTAGTCGAGGCCGACGGCGACGCGCACATAGGCATCCGTCGCCGAAATGCCGTTCGCCGGGTCGAAGGCGACCCAACCGAGGTCGTCGACCTGGGCCTCCGCCCAGGCGTGACCAGCCTCCTGGCCGTTGAGCTGGTCGGCGTGGAACAGATAGCCGCCCACATAGCGCGCCGGGATGCCAAGGTGGCGGACGGCGGCGATGAAGACGTGGGCGAAGTCCTGGCAGACGCCGTGGCCGAACGAGAAGGCCTCGATGGCGCTGGTTCCGGTGTCGGTGAGGTTGACCTCGAAGCGAACCTTGTCGCGGATGGCGTTCATGATGGCGTGGAGGACGTCCAGCGTGTTGGGCGCGGCGTCATTTGCCGCCTGCTCGGCCATCATCCGGATCGCGGCGTCCGACCTGGTCAACGGCGTCTCTCTCAGAAAGATCGCGAGCGGCATCCGCTCGATCTGGCCGCGGACGATGCCATGGGTGTCCTGGGTCTCGACCTCTCCCTCGGCGGTGATGGTCAAGCCGTCGAGCGGCCCCTCGACCGTGAAGGTGTGGACGGTGTTGCCGAACGGGTCGGCCGAGGCGTCGAGGCGGCAATCGCGGTCGACCTCGATGCGCCAGTTGACGACGAACTGGCCGTCGTGGCCACGCGGCGTCAGCCTGAGGATCTGGATCGCCCGCGTCGCCGGCCTGCCATAGCGATAGGTGGTCTCGTGAAGGATGCGGAGGCGCATCGAGATGGGCTCAGGTCAGGTACTGCTCGGTGATGGTCTGGCCGAGCCGGGTGTTTTCGGCAATGAACTCGGTCAGGAATTCATGCAAGCCCTTGGTCTGGAAGATCTCGGATATCTCCGCGTTCTGCAGGCGGGTCCTGGTCGAGCGGGCGGCGCGCTGGGCGGGTCCCTGGCGACCGTAGGCCAGCGACAGCTCGTCGAGAAACGAGGTGAGGTTCTCGTAGCAACTGGCGAGCGAGCGGGGCATCTGGTCGTTGAGGACGAGCAAATCGGCGATCAGCCACGGTTTGAGGCTGTCATGATAGACCCAGCGATAGGCGGTCAGCGCCGAGACCGAGCGCAGGATCGACGACCACTGGAAGTAGTCGAGGCCGCCGCCCACCTTGGCCTCGTGCGGTAACAGGACGTGGTATTTGACGTCGAGAATGCGCGCGGTGTTGTCCGCCCGCTCCAAATAGAATCCGAGCCGCAGGAACCAATAGGCGTCGTTGCGCAGCATCGTGCGGTAGGCCGAGCCGTCGAAGCGGAGGCACGCCTCCTTCACACGGCCGAGGAACGCGTTCAGCGTCTGCCGGTCCATGTGGGCGCCGTCGTAGCGCTTCAGCTCGAGCCATGCCTCGTTGATCGCCTCCCACATTTCGGCGGTAAGCGCGGTGCGGACGGCGCGGGCGTTGGCGCGGGCGGTGCCGAGGCAGTTCTTGATGCTCGACGGGTTGGCGGGGGAGAAGGCAAGAAAGGCGATCGCCGGATCGCGGTCGACCTCGTCGTGGTGCTCGCCGAAGGTGTGGAGGACGCCGGCGGCGGCGAGCGCCGGTTCCCATTCGCTGGTTTCGCCGGCAAGCGTATCGGGCACGGTAGCGAGCCGGTTGGCGGCGTCGATGATGCGGGCGGTGTTGTCGGCCCGTTCCACGTAGCGGCCGAGCCAGAAGAGCGTGTCGGCGGTGCGGCTCAGCATGGGAACGAGAATCGGACTGTCATGCGTCGAGCACCCAGGTGTCCTTGGTGCCGCCGCCCTGGCTCGAGTTGACCACCAGCGAACCTTCCTTGAGCGCGACCCGGGTGAGGCCACCGGGGACGATGCGCACCCGATCGGCGCCCGACAGAACGAAGGGGCGGAGATCGACATGGCGGGGCGCGATGCCGGCATTGACGAAAGTCGGGCAGGTCGACAGCGCCAGCGTCGGCTGGGCAATGAAATTGGTGGGGTCGGCCTTGATCTTGGCGGCAAACCGCTCGCGGGTTCCCTTGTCGGCCGCCGGGCCGATCAGCATGCCGTAGCCGCCGGAGCCGGCGACCTCCTTGACGACCAGTTCCTCGAGGTGGTCGAGGACGTGGCCGCGCGCATCCTTCTCGCGACAGCGCCAGGTCGGGACGTTCTTGAGGATCGGTTCGGCGCCGAGATAGAAGCGGACGATCTCCGGCATGTAGGAATAGACCGCCTTGTCGTCGGCGACGCCGGTGCCGACGGCGTTGGCGAGCGTGATGTTGCCGGCGCGATAGGCGTTCATCAGGCCCGGCACGCCGAGCACCGAACCGGGGAGGAAGGTGAGCGGATCGAGGAAATCGTCGTCGAGCCGGCGGTAGAGGACGTCGACCCGCTTCGGCCCCTCGGTGGTGCGCATGAACACGACGTTGTCGCGGACAAGGAGGTCGCTGCCCTCGACCAGATCGATGCCGAGCTTGTCGGCAAGGAAGGAGTGCTCGTAATAGGCGCTGTTGAACGGCCCAGGCGTGAGTAGGGCGACCGTCGGCTCGCCCGGTGCCGAAGGCGGCGCCACCGAGGTGAGGGTCGCCAGCAGCTCCTCGGGGTAGGTCTCGACCGGGTCGATGCGGTATTCGGCAAACAGGTCCGGGAAGACCCGCATCATCACCTCGCGGTTCTCCAGCATGTAGGAGACGCCGGAGGGCGTCCGCGCGTTGTCCTCCAGCACGTAGAAATCGTCCGGGCCGGTGCGGACGACGTCGATCCCGGCGACATGGACATAGATGTCGTGGGGCAGCTTGAGCCCGCTCATCTCGGGGCGGAAATAGGGGTTGCGGTAGACCAGATCTTCCGGCACGACGCCGGCCCTCATGATCTCGCCGGGGCCGTAGACATCGGCGAGAAACATGTTCAGCGCCGCGGCGCGCTGCTCAAGGCCTCCCGCCAGCTTCCGCCATTCCGTCTTGGTCAGCACGCGGGGAATGATGTCGAAGGGGATGATGCGCTCCTCGGCGTCGTCGTCGCCGTAGACCGCGAAGGTGATGCCGATCCGCCGGAAGAGCAATTCCGCCTCCAGTCGGCGGTTGGCGAACGATTCCGGAGATTCCGCGTCGAGCCAGCGCTTGATCAACTCGTAGCCGGGCCGGCTGGTACCGTCGGGCAGGTACATCTCGTCAAAAGGCGCCGTCATGTTCCCTTTCTGCGGTTCGGGCCCCGCCGCCCGCGAGCCGTCATCCTAACCTGCATTGCGGCAGCATGTACAAGGCTTGGGCGTGCAAGAAGAACGCCAATTGGGCCGATATCGCTGCGGCGAATTGTGCCGGCAAGGCTTTGCGTCTAGGGTTTTTGGAGCGCCATCCGGCGGCCGCCACACAGCCTCCTCTCAGGACCAGACACGATGAACGACGAACCCGCCGTTGCCTGGGGCATCATCGGCCCGGGCACCATTGCCAAACGGTTTGCCGCGGCCCTGCCGAAGTCGGTGACCGGCAGGCTGGCCGCGATCGCCACGCGCAGCCCGGATGGGCCGGATCTCGCGGAGGATTTTCCCGGCGCGCGTATCCTCCATGGCTACGAGGCGATGCTCGACGACCCGGAGATCGAGGCGGTCTATATCGCGACGCCGCACCGGTTCCATGCCGAATGGGCGATCAGGGCAGCCGAGGCCGGCAAGCACGTCCTGTGCGAGAAGCCGATGGCGGTGTCGGCCTATGAAGCCGAGGCGGTCATCACCGCGGCCGACAAGGCCGGGACGTTCCTCGGCGAAGCCTTCATGAACCGCGTGCATCCGCTCACCGCCAGGATCGTCGAACTCGTCGGCGCAGGTGCGATCGGCGACCTCCGGGTGATCAAGACGAGCTTCGGGTTCAAGATGTCGAATCCGGACCCCGCGCACCGCCTTCTCGCCAATGAGACGGCCGGCGGCGCCATTCTCGATATCTGCTGCTATCCGGTGTCGCTGGCACGCCTGGTTGCCGGTGCCGCCGCGGGCAAGCCGTTCCTCGATCCGGCCGAGGTTCACGGCGTCGGCCATCTCGGCGTCACCGGGGTCGACGAATGGGCCTCGGCGGTGCTGCGGTTTCCCGGCGGCGTGGTCGCGGAAGTGTCGGGTAGCATCGCGGTCGCCCAGGACAACGATCTCCGCGCCTTCGGCACCACCGGGTGGATGTCGGTGGCCTCGCCATGGTTCTGCACCGGGCGCGACGGCGGCACCGCCGATATCGTCATCCACCGGCCCGACGGCACGATCGAAACCATCACCGTGGACGAGCCGCGGCCGCTCTACACCTTCGAGATCGACGCCGCGGGCCGGGCGATCCGCGCCGGCCGCGCCGAGTTCGACCCGCCCGGGCCGAGTTGGGCCGACACGCTCGGCAACATGCGGGTGCTCGACAAGTGGCGGGGCGACATCGGCCTCCGCTACGATTTCGAGCGGCCGGAGCGAAGCACCGGCAAAGTCGACGGGCGGCCGCTTCGGAGGCCGGTCGACCCGATGCGCCGGCGCAAGCTCCCCGGGCTTGACGCCGAAGTCTCGGTCGTCGCCCTCGGCGGCGCCAATCTCGTCTCCTTCACCCAGGCGGCGATCATTTGCGACGCCTTTTTCGAGCGCGGCGGCAATGTGCTCGACAGCGCCTGGGTGTACGGGCGCGGCCTCTGCGATCGGCTGTTCGGGGCGTGGATGGCGGCGCGCGGGGTGCGCGACGACATCATCCTGATCGGCAAGGGCGCGCATGCGCCGCTCACCTATCCCGACGTGATCGCGCGCCAGCTTACCGAGTCGCTCGACCGCCTGCAGACGGACGTCATCGATGTCTACTTCATGCATCGCGACAATCCCGACGTGCCGGTCGGTGAGTTCGTCGATGCGATGGACGCGGAGGCGAAGGCCGGCCGCATCCGGATCTATGGCGGCTCCAACTGGACGCGGGAGCGGATGGACGCCGCCTTCGCTCATGCGGAGAAGAACGGCCGCCGGCCGCCGGGGGCGCTGTCGAACAATTTCTCGCTGGCGGAGATGGTCAATCCGGTGTGGGCGGGGGTGCTGGCCTGTTCGGACGCGGCGTGGAAGACGTGGCTGCGGCGGCGCGGTATCCCCGACTTCGCGTGGTCGAGCCAGGCCCGCGGCTTCTTCACCGACCGGGCGGCGCCGGACAAGCGCGACGAGCCGGAACTGGTGGACAGCTGGTACAGCGACAAGAACTTCGCCCGCCGGGCGCGCGCTATCGCGCTCGGCGAACGCCTCGGCAAGACCCCGCTGCAGGTGGCTCTCGCCTATTGCCTCGCCCAGGATTTCCCGGTCATTCCGCTGATCGGCCCGCTGGCGCTCGGCGAACTCGAGAATTCCCTCGAAGCGCTCGATATCACCCTGACGCCGGAGGACGTGCGCTGGCTGGAGGAGGGGTAACCGCAGCTCAGAGCTTGCTCAGCACGTTCTCCGCCAAGGCCTGCGAGTCCGTCTTGCGTTGGGTGTCGTCGAGCCCCTTGGCGCTGACGGTGACCGAGAAGGAGATGTCGCCGGTGCGCGCGTGAAGCGTGTTGCCGTCCCACAGCGCCTCGTCGCCGAGCGAGACGGGCTCGGGGGTCTGCAGGTCTTTGGATTCCTTCGCTGCCTGGCGAAACGATTCCAGATAGTTGGTGGGGCCGCCGCTGCCGGAAGGCCAAGACCAGACGAGAAGCGTGGCGATCGTGCCGCCGGGGGCGTCGGGGGATGAGTCCCACACACAGCCGGTCATCCTGCCCTCATTGTCGCCGCCGCCCACCGGCTCCCGCTCCTTGCCGTCGCCCATCGCGGTGCCGAGCGCTTTCTGGAACTCGGCGTCGGTGATGAGCGGGCAGGCGGCGATCTCGGCCGCGCGCGTGCTTGTCGATTCGCCGGACTCGTCGGAGCAGGCCGCCGGCAAGAACGCGATTGCCGCGGCGGCCGCAAGAACGAAGCGTTGTCGTGGATGCCAAGTCATAGGTCGCCCTCCCAGCGTCGCGGACGACGCCTGGCGCTCCCCAGCAGGCTGAGGAAGCACTTGGAACGGGGCATTAGGATGGCGGTAACACAGTGCTCAAGCTGACGCGGGCGTGGTCTCCTCGCGGCCGGCGCGTTGTTCGGCAGGCTGGTGGCGTCCGACGAGATTGTGGGCCGTGTTGATGAGACCGAGATGGGAGAAGGCCTGGGGGAAGTTGCCGACCAGCCGTTTGCGGATGGGGTCATATTCCTCCGCCAAGAGGCCGAGGCCGTTGCGGAGCGATAGCAGGCGCTCGAACAATTCGACCGCGGCATGGTGCTGATCGGTGAGGACATAGACGTCGGCGAGCCAGAAACTGCAGGCGAGGAACGCCCCCTCCGTGCCGCCAACTCCGTCGTCGACTTCGCCGGTCGCGTAACGGAGCACGAAGCCGTCGTGGAGCAGGTCCTGCTCCACCGCCTTGACGGTGCCGGCGATCCGCGGGTCGTCCGGCGGCAGGAAACCCACCTGCGGAATCAGGAGGAGGCTGGCGTCGAGGGTGTCGCCTCCGTAGTACTGGACGAAGCTGTTGCGGGAGGTGTTGAACCCCTTCTCGCAGACTTCGGCGTGGATGGTGTCGCGGACGCTCCGCCAGTGGTCGGCCGGACCGCGCAGGCCGAACTCATCGGCCATCTTGGCCGCGCGGTCGAACGCCACCCAGCACATCACCCTCGAGTGGGTGAAGGCGCGCGCCGGCCCACGCATCTCCCAGATGCCGCGGTCCAACGTCTGCCAGACGGTCTCCAGATATTCGAGGGCCACGGGCTGCAGCCGGCGGACGTCGCCCATCGGGCCAAGGCCGGCCCGGCGCGCGACATAGAGGGCCTCGGCAATCTCGCCGAAAATGTCGAGCTGGACCTGGTCGGCGGCGCCGTTGCCGATGCGCACCGGCTTGCTGTCCTCGTAGCCGGGCAGCCAAGGCACCTCGGTCTCCGGCAGCCACCGCTCGCCGGCGAGGCCGTACATGATCTGAAGCTGCTTGGGGTGCCCGGCGGCGGCGCGCCAGACCCAATTCCGCCACTCGGCGGCCTCGGCCCGGTAGCCAGAATTCAACAGCGCGTAGAGCGTCAGCGCCGAGTCGCGAAGCCAGCAGTAGCGATAGTCCCAATTGCGCGAGCCGCCGATCGCCTCCGGCAGCGACGTGGTCGGCGCCGCGACGATGCCGCCGGTCGGCTGGAAGGTGAGCAGCTTGAGCGTGATCAGGGAGCGCGTCACCACATCGTGCCAGCGCTCATTGTCCTTCGGAAATGTGCAGCGTCCGATCCATTCGGTCCACCACGACATCGTGCGGTCGAGGCTCTCCGTGCGATCCGGCACGAAGTGCGGCTCCTTGTGCGAAGGGTGGTAGGAGAGGGTGAACGGCACCGTCTCGCCGGCGCGCACGGTGAAGTCGGCATAGGTGGCCATGCCCCGCCCTTCCAGCGCCACCGGCGTGTGCAACTCGACGGCGTCCGGTCCGGCGACGGCGCTGAGGCCATAGTCGCGCCGCCTTACCCAGGGCAGCGCCTGGCCATAGTTGAAACGCAGCATCAGCTCGGAGGTCATGGCCACTTCGCCATGCTCCCCCCGCACCATGCGAACGAGATCGACGCGTTGCTCGTCGCTCGACAGCGGCATGAAGTCGACGACCAAGACGGCTCCGCTGGTGGTCTCGAAACGGGTCTCGAGCACCGCCGTGCCGGGAAGATAGCGCTGGCTGGACCGCTGCGCCTTTTCCTTCGGCGCGACGAGCCAGCGACCGTTCTCCGGGCTACCGAGAAGGGCCGCGAAGCAGGCCGGCAAATCGAAGCGCGGCAGGCATAGCCAGTCGATCGAACCGTCGGCGCCGACCAGCGCGGCGGAGATCATATTGCCAATCAGGCCGTAGTCTTCGAGCGGCTTCGACACGGTGCCTCCTTCCTGCTCCGGACGCTTAAGCAAAGGCCGCGCTGATCGAATCGGGTCTTCGCTCTAACTCTTTGATTTTCAGCATTTTTCCGGGCGGAAGAGTGCGCACACTCTTCCTAAGAATTCTCTAGCCGCCGTGCATAAAGGACGGATAGTCGGTCATGCCGCCGTCGACAAATATGGTTGTTGCGGTCACATATGAGGCGACGTCCGATGCGAGCACCACCGCCATGCCGGCGATGTCTTCCGGCTTGCCGACGCGGCCCAACGGTATTTTGGTCAACAGATCCTTCAACCCGGCGGGGTCCTCCCAGACATTTGCGTTGATCGGCGTGGCGATGGCGCCCGGCGCGATGCACAGCACCCGCACCCCGTAGGGTCCGGCTTCCTGGGCGAGGGTCTTCGACATCATCGAGACGCCGGCCTTGCTCGCCGCGTAGTCGCTGTAGCCGGTCCAGGCGATCACTTCGTGCACGCTCGAGGTGTTGATGATGACGCCCGACTTCTGCGCCGTCATCCGCTTGAGGGCCTCGCGCGCGCAAAGGAAAGCACCGACGAGGTTGATGTCGATCACCTTGCGCCAGGCATCGACGTCGGCGTTCCAGCCAAGCGCCTTCTGGCCGTCGACGCCGGCATTATTGACCAGGACGTCGATGCCGCCCCAGGCCTTGTCGATGGTGGCGAACATCGCCGCGACCGCGTCAGCCGAACTGATATCGGCCTCGACCGCCATGGCGTCGCCGCCGTCCTTCTTGATAGCGGCAACCAGTGTCTCGGCGTCTTCGGGATGGACGACATAGTTGACGGCAACCTTTGCGCCCTCGGCGCCGAAGGCCGTCACCATCGCCGCGCCGAGCCCGGTGTTTCCGCCGGTGATCAGTACGCGCTTGCCTTTGAGATCGATCTGCATGTCCCCGCCATATCATGCTGTGGAACCGGGTTGGCACGCCAATGCCCCGGACCGGTGAATCAAAGGTTGAAGCGAGTATAGGCGAACTTGACGAATATCGAAGGGCGTTCGGCCAAATCCCTGCTTCCCGCCTACGGCGCGAGCTGGAAGCGCTCGAAACGGTCGAGCGCCTCCTCGATCAGGCGCTTGTGGGCGCGGGCGGAGCCGCGGCCGACCCATGTCCACTTCCGGACCACGACCTTTCCCGCCGCGCGGTCGGTCTTGAGGTCGAGCGCGGCGACGACTTCGTCGCCGACGAGCACCGGCAGAGCGAAATAGCCGAACCGCCGCTTCTCCTTCGGCAGATAGGCCTCGAAAAGATGTTCGTAATCGAAGAACAGGGAAAGCCGCTTGCGCTGGATGATCAGCGGGTCGAACGGCGACAGGATGTGGACCGGCTCCTCGGCGGGGCTCGGGATCGCGTCGAGGGTATCGGGCCGCACCCAGTGCTCGACCTTGTCCGCTCCTTCGAGCCGGACAGGAACCAGTTGGCGCCGACGCAGCCTTGCCTCGATCACGCGGCGCAGCGCCGGCTTTCGGCTGGGCTCGAGATGGGTGGCGGAATCGAGGCTGATCACCCCTTGCGAGCGCAGCGCCCGGTCGAGGAGATAGTCGAGGGTCTGCCGTTCGGACGCCGGCCTCGGCCGCGCCTCCCAGCCGAAATGGCGTTCGGTCAACTCGTAGGACTTCAGCATGCCGGCCCGCTCGCTGACGGCAATCGACCCGTTGAAGAAGGCGAGCTGCAGGGCGCGTTTCGACGGCTTGCGGCTCGCCCAGGGATGATCCTTCTCGACCAGTTCGTCGTCGTCGATGTCGCGGATCGACAGTGCGCCGCCCTTGCGGATGAGGGCCAGCACCTTGCGGAGGTCGCGGGGCTCAACGGAATTGAACCAGCTCCGCGGATTTTCGCGATGGCGCTTCATGGCGGCGAGGAAGAAGCGGATGTCCCTGGTCGGCACATAGGAGAGCGCGTGCGTCCAATATTCAAAGACGGATTTATCGATCGTCTGGGCTTGCCGCAGATGCTCGCGCCGGTAGGCCGGAATCCGGGTGAACAGGATGTGATGATGGCAGCGCTCGATGACGTTGATGGTGTCGATCTGCACATAGCCGAGATGCTCGATGGCGGCGCGGGTCGCCTCCGGCCCGTCGCCGAACGGCGCGGCCGTATCGAGCCGCTGGGCGGCGAGCCAGATGCGGCGGGCTTGCCCGTTTCTCACGACGGGAGGTGTGCCGATGCGGACCATAGGGACTGGGCGCTCAGATCAACTTGAGGCCGCGGAAGCTCGCATGGCCGTTCCGGCCGACGATGATGTGATCGTGGACGGTGATGCAGAGCGGCTTGGCGATGTCGATCACCGAATGCGTCATCGCGATATGGGCACGTGACGGGTCGAATCGCCGGAGAGATGGTTGCGCGCGAGTCTAGCGAATAGAGTCATGTAGCTGAACTATAAGGTAATTTGTAGACTGATCAAAGCGCCGGCGGCGGTGTTTCGGAGCAATGATTCTCGCGGCGTCGGTCTCCGGCAGTGGCCCCGCTCGTGTGAGCCGACCAAAAGCTCAGCGCTATCACCTCTCCCAAGGGGCAACCGGGCCAGATCCATCTCGGCAGGTGAAGTCCGACCACGGCGACGACCGGTCGGATTGCCCCGATCCTCCATGACACTACGCAACAAGACCAGAGGACCTCAGCGAATCCAAATCAGACTGACTATCCAGAACGCCGCAAGTACGAGGAAGACGCCTCGCATCGCATTCGAGCTGGACAGGAAGCCGACCATCGGTTTCGGCATGGTGGTGTATTGACGAAATCCCAGTTCGCTTTCGAGTTCCACTGCTCTTGCCACAAAATGCTTCCAGAACAGCATAGTGCGCTCCTGGAGAAGCCAGAAGAAGAGCGTTGAGATCAGGCCGAAAGCCTGGACCATAGTGCGGATCGGGCCAGTGAGCCCGACCTTGTAGACATACAGTACGGTGACCAGCGCGACGAATAGCGAAATCATCACAGTCGGCTGTGCGAAGCGGATCGTCTGAAAATGACGCACATTGTTGCTTACGTCGAGATATTCGTCGCGCGGGTCCTGGGCCATTTTGCCCTCCTCCGAGCCCGTCTAATCGAGCCAGGCGATAGAAATGGCCCATTTTGGGTGCGGTGCCAATATGGTTGGCTCTCGCCAAAAGGTAGAGGATTCAAGACTGAACAAGCCCTGGCATCATTCCCACATTGCGATCGTCTCTCCGTTGCCGAACCCCTTTTTCCGACCAGCCCCCCGAGCCAGATGTGCCGCGCATCGCGCACGCCCCAGATACGGCTTGGTTTGGAGCCATCGGCAGGTAGCCGTCAGATCAGCTTGAGGCCGCGGAAGCTCGCATGGCCGTTCCGGCCGACGATGATGTGATCGTGGACGGTGATGCCGAGCGGCTTGGCGATGTCGATGACCGACTTGGTCATCGCGATGTCGGCGCGCGACGGCGTCGGATCGCCCGAGGGGTGGTTGTGCACCAGGATGATCGCCGTCGACGACAATTCCAGCGCCCGCTTGACCACCTCGCGCGGATAGACCGGCGTGTGATCGACGGTGCCGCTCTGCTGCACCTCGTCGGCGATCAGGGCGTTCTTCTTGTCGAGGAAGAGGATGCGGAACTGCTCGACCGGCTCGTAGGCCATCGCCGCCCGGCAATAGTCGACGACCGCCACCCACGAGTCGAGGAGCGGACGCTGCTTCACCGGATCCTTGAGGAAGCGCTGGGCAGCGGCGTAGGTGACCTTGAGATGGTGGGCCGCCCGCTCGCCGACCCCCTTCACCTCCATCAGGCGGGCCGGCGGCGCCGCCAGCACCTCGGCGAAGCTGCCGAAGCGGCTGAGCAGCGCCTTGGCGATCGGCTTGGTGTCTACGCGGGGAATCGCCTGGAAGAGGATCAGCTCAAGGAGCTCGTAGTCGCGCAGCGTCTCGCCGCCGATCTCATTGAACCGCTCCCGCATGCGTTCGCGATGTTCGAGATAGTGGGGGAGGTCCCCGCTCTTTTCGCGAAAGCCCGTCATGCTCCGTGGCCGCGGGGCGGGAGAAGGCCCTTCGGCGACAGCGTGAAGATCTCGTAGCCGGTCTCGGTGACGCCGACCGAATGCTCGAACTGGGCGGAGAGCGAGCGGTCGCGGGTCACCGCCGTCCAGCCATCCGCCAGGATCTTCACCTGCGGGCGGCCGAGATTGATCATCGGCTCGACGGTGAAGATCATGCCGGGTTTGAGCTCGATCCCCTCGCCGGGGCTGCCGTAGTGAAGAATATTGGGAACGTCGTGGAAGAGGAGGCCGACGCCGTGTCCGCAGAAATCGCGGACCACGCCGCAACGCTGGGCCTCGGCGTATTCCTGGATCGCATGGCCGATGTCGCCGGTGGTGTTGCCCGGCCGGATCGCCTCGATGCCGCGCATCATCGCCTCATAGGTGACGTCGACGAGACGCTCGGCGGCGCGCTTGAGGTTGCCGACCTTGTACATGCGGCTGGAATCGCCGTGCCAGCCATCGACGATGAGGGTGACGTCGATGTTGACGATGTCGCCGTCGCGCAGCGGCTTGTCGCTCGGAATGCCGTGGCAGACGACGTGGTTGACGGAGGTGCAGGTCGACTTGGTGTAGCCCTTGTAGCCGAGCGTCGCCGGAATCGCGTCGTTGTCGAGGGCGAAGCCATAGACGAAATCGTCGATGGCCTGGGTCGGCAGACCCGGGCGGACAAGGGAATGGAGCTCGTCGAGGCACTCGGCGACCAGCCGTCCGGCCCGGCGCATGCCGGCGAACGCCTCCCGGTCGTGAAGCTTGATTTTCCCGTCATTCTTGTGCGGCGCGAGCGCCGCCTCGATGTAACTCACCATATGACCGGTCTCGTGCAGAACACGCCGGGCGAAATCCGGCATGCGTCATGAAGGAAGCCGCGTGCTGTGTCGTCGATATGGCCCGATTTGGGCGCCGCCGCAAGGCCGCCGGCGGCCGGCTCAGTTGACCAGGCGTTCGCGCCCGTAAAGCAGCAACATGGCGATGATGACGACGCCGTAGATCACCTGGCGGCCGAATTCCGGCATCTGCATCACCGAGAGGATCGATTGCAGGAGGGTGATGAGGATGACGCCGGCGACGGTGCCGAGATAGCTGCCGCGCCCGCCGAGGATCGAGGTGCCGCCGAGGACGACGGCGGCGATCGAGGGCAGGAGGTAGGCGTCGCCCATCGACTGTGCCGCCTTGGAGGCGTAGCCGGCAAGCAACACCCCGCCGAAGGCGGCAAGCCCGCCCGAAATGGCAAAGGCGGTCATCACCACCCGGCGGGTGTTGACGCCGGAGAGATAAGCGGCGCGCTCGCGATTGCCGATGCCGTAGACGGAGCGGCCGAAGGTGGTGCGGGTGAGCAGGAAGACGGCCGCGGCGCCGACCACCGCCCACACGATGACGGCGTTGGGGACCGCGGGAATGGCAAATCCCGTTGCCAGATAGCGCATCGGCGGCGAGGCGAAATCGCGCGGCGAGAAGCCGCCGGAATAGACGACCATCAAGCCTTGTGCGACGGCGTTGGTGGCAAGGGTGATGATCATCGAGGGGATGCGGAGATAGGCCACGCCGAAGCCGTTGAAGAGGCCGAGGGCGACGCCGCAGAGGATGCCAAACGGCACGGAGACGATATCGCCGAGCGTGCCCCAGGAGGCGGCCGCGCAGGCCATCATGGCGCCGGTGGTGACCACCCAGGGAACCGACAGGTCGATCTGGCCGAGCAGGATGACCAGCATCATGCCCGTGGCGATGATGCCGAGAAACGAGGCGACCTTGAGCTGCTGGAGAAGGTATTCGGGCGACAGGAAGTTCTCGGAATAGAGGCTGCCGAGGAGCAGCAGCACGACGATGCAGGCGAACGCCGTGGCGACCGCCGGATCGCGGCGGATGAAGCCGGGAAGGTGCGCGGTCAAGCGGCCGGTGGTGGATGCTTCGCTCATGCGAACCAGTCCAGCCGGTTGCGGACGCGGAAGAGGCCGAAGGCGGTAAGGCTGACGGCGAGCATCAGCACGACGCCCTGGAAAAGCGGCTGCCACAGCGGGTCGAAGTCGAAGACGAAGAGCAGGTCGCCGATGGTGCGGAAGGCAAGCGCGCCGAAGATGGCGCCAATGGCGCTGCCGGTGCCGCCGAAGAGCGAGACGCCGCCGAGCACGACCGCGGCGATCGAGAACAGCGTGTAGGTGCTGCCCGAGGCGTAGGCGGCCTCGCCGGTATAGGTGAAGAAGGTGAGGAACAACCCGCCGATCGAGGCCAGCACGCCGGAGAGCGTGTAGGCGACGAACTTTGCCCGCTTGATCGGCACGCCCGACATGTAGGCGGCCACCTCCGACGAGCCGACGGCGTAGGCGGCGCGGCCCGTGGCGGAGCGGCTGAACGGCACCCACACGACCAGCACGACGACGGCAAGGACGACCAGGCTCGCCGGGACAACATCGAAAACCCTGCCGGTGAGCAGATCGGCGAGGTCGCCGTTGACGCTGCCGCCGGGGTAGGGGCGGAGCGCCAGTGCCAGGCCGTAATAGATCGCGCCGGTGGCAATCGTGGTGACGATCGGCTGCAGCCGCCCAATGATGACGATGGCGCCGTTGAGGGCGCCGCAGAGAGCGCCGACGACGAGCACGCCGAGGACGCCCAGCCCGGTCTCCAGCGGCGAGCCGACGACGATCCACGAGGCCAGGCAGTTGGTGAGCGTGAAGGTCATGCCGACCGACAGGTCGATGCCGGCGGTCAGCACGACCAGCGTCTGCGCCATCGCCACGAAGGCAAGCAGCACGCCCTTGTTCGCCGCCGTCTGCACCACGTTGGCGACCGCGGTCTCGGTCCAGCCCTGGTTGGCGATCGCCGGGTGGTTGACCAGGTAGATGGCGAACATGACGACGAAGATGCCGAACGCGAGCAGCGTGCCGCGTTGTTCGGCGAGCCAGAAGCGCCAGTCCTTCACGCGTTCATCGCCGGCGCGGCGCCGACCTCCCCGCCTTCGATGTTGAGGGCGCTGGCGATCAGCGCGCGCTCGGTGATCTCGTCGCCGACCAGCTCGCGCCGAATGGCGCCGTCGTAAAGTACGAGCACACGGTGGCAGCAGCCGATCAACTCGTCATAGTCGGTCGAATAGAAGACGATCGCCGCGCCCGCATCGGCCAGCCGGCGCAGGAGCTGATACATCTCCTGCTTGGTGCCGACGTCGATGCCGCGGGTCGGATCATTGAGGAGGATGATGCGGGGATCTCGCATCAGCCACTTGGCGATGACGACCTTCTGCTGGTTGCCGCCGGAAAGCGCGCCGACGGCGATGTCGCTGCCGGCGGTGCGGATGGCGAGGAGCTTGATCATATCGTCGATCAGCCGGGTCTCGGCACCGCGGTCGATGATGCCGCCGTGGGCGATACGGTCGAGCGAGGCGAAGGACAGGTTGTCGTGGACGCTCATCGGCAGCATCAGACCTTCGGTCTTGCGGTCCTCCGGGATGAGGGCCATCCCGATCCCCGGCGACTTGGCGCGTCCGGGGCTCGAAACGTGGGCCGGCTTGCCATCGACAAGCACCTCGCCGGTGCGGCCGCGCAAGACACCGAAAAGGGCGAGGAGAAGTTCGCGCTGGCCCTGTCCATCGAGGCCGCCAAGCCCGACGACCTCGCCGGCGCGCACCGACAGCGAGATGTTGTTCAGCCGATCCGTCCAGGAGAGGCCGCGAGCTTCAAGCACCGGCGGCTGGCCGTCGGCGGCCTTGGCTTCGGCTTTCGGCGGAAAGACGTTGCTGTACTCCCGGCCGATCATCAGTTCGACGACCTCATTGTCGGTCTTCGTCCCGGCCTGGTAGGTGGCGACGTTCTGGCCGTTGCGGAAGACCGTGCATTCGTCGGCAAGCTCGGCGATCTCGTGCATGCGGTGCGAGATATAGAGAAGCGCCAGCCCGTCCGAGCGCAGCCGCTTGAGGACTTCGAAGACCCTGGCGACGTCGGCCGAGGCAAGCGCCGAGGTTGCCTCGTCGAGGATCAGGATGCGCGGATTGCGGGCGAGCGCCTTGGCGATTTCGACCATCTGGCGGCGCGACAGCGGCAGGTCTTTGACAAGGGCGCGCGGATGGATGTCGGGCGCGCCGGCGCGGACGAGCGCCTCCTCGGCGATTCGGCGCTGGGCGCGCCGGTCGATGATGCCGTAGCGCGTCGGCGGATCGGAAATGACGATGTTGTCGGCGACCGACAGTTCGGGGATCAGCGACAGTTCCTGGAAGATGCAGACGATGCCGGCGTGGTTGGCGGCGGCCGGATCGGGGAAGCGGACCTCACGACCTTCCAGCGTCATCCGTCCTTCGTCGGGCGTGACGACGCCGGCCATGATCTTGATCAGGGTGGATTTGCCGGCGCCGTTCTCGCCGAGGATGGCATGGATGCGGCCGGCCACCACCGACAACTCGGCCCCATCCAGCGCGCGGACGCCGCCGTAGCGCTTGGATACCCCCTCCATGCGAAAGAGCGGAACCGCGCTCTCCATCGTCCCCAACGTCCCTCGAGGCGATCCTGTCGTGCAAAGCGCCGCGGGTTGCCCCGCGGCGCCGAGCAACGTTTCGGGCTATCTTACTGGTTCTCTTTCGTCTGGCCCATGATTTCCTGCGCCGTGAAGTTGATGCCGCAGGTCGGGAAGGAGTTGCCGACGAAGAAGTTGTCGGACTCGTCGGGGAAGTAGTCCCGCCCGGCCTTGAAATCGGGGTAGGAAGCAATCGCCAGCGGCAGCTTCACCGATTGCGGCAGCACGTTGCCCTCAAGGGCGGCGATGGCCGTCTTGATCGCAACGGCAACCTGGGCCGGACCGGAGCCCGCGGACGTGCACTGCAGGCCCTGGTCTCCGTATTTCGCGCAGAATTTGCGGAACCCGTTCTCCGTCTCGCCGCCAAAGGGCACCATGGGATGGCTGGCGTCGAGCATCGCCTGGACAACGCCGGTGTCGCCGCCCTGCGCGGTGATGCCGGCGAACGGACCGTTGGTGGCAATCGCGTCGGCCGTCACTTTCTGGGCGACGCCGTCGTCCCACTTGCCGGCGACTTCGGTAACGTCCCAGTTCTTGCCGGAGGCATCGAGGGTCTCGTGGATGCCGTCGTGGCGGGCGGTATCGGCCGAGGCGCCGGCGACGCCGCGCACCTCGAGGATCTTGCCGCCGTCCGGGACTTTGTCGATCAGCCAGTTGGCCCACAGGACGCCCAGGCCCTTCTGATCGACGTTGACGTTGATGTCGTCTTCGGTATCGAGGATGTTGTCGAAGGCGACGAGGACGACGCCGGCGTCCTTGGCGCGCTTGATCACCGGGCCGAAGGCCGTGGGGTTCTGGGCGTCCACGACGATCGCGTCGTAGCCGGAATCGATGAAGTTGTTGATCGCCGAGATCTGCGCCGGCACGTCCTCGCCGGTCGACACCACCTTAAACTCCTTGATCTTGGCGGCGACGTCGGGCTGTGCCGCATAGGCCTTGGCGGTCTGGATCATCTGGATGCGCCAGGTATTGGCGATGTAGCCGTTGGCAAGCGCAATCCGATATGGGCCGGGCTTCGCCGGATATTTCAGAAATTTCGTGTCGCTCGTCCACGGTGCGAAGCAGTCCGGGTCGGCGGAAGGTCCGGCGACAACCTCGGGTCCGGCCGCATAAGACGCCGAACCGATGGTGAACGCCGCCGCCGACAGGGCAGCGATGCTCACAGAGCGCAGCATTCTCTTCATTGCTGTCATTGTATTCCTCCCGTTGTGGTGCGAGTTCTTGCCGTCGTGGGTGTGGCGCGGGGTCTGAACTTGTTATACTTCGCGTAGAGGACCGATTTCGGTCAACGACCCCGATTTTTATTTCGCCAAACACCCGGATCCAAGTTATAAATAGAGATGAAAGCGCTGTCAACAGAACGCTGGCCTGTCGGCGCAACGTTGTAAGCGCTGCCAGTTGCACCGCACGCAAGGAGAGCGCGGTGTGTGCGTCACCTGGAGGAGTGGCCGGTGATCGAGCAGCCAGATATGCAACCGCGGCGGCGGAAGACGCTGAGCGACGTGGCGGCGCGGGCCGGCGTCAGCGCCGTCACGGTCTCGCGCGCCCTCCGCAAGCCGGAGATGGTGTCGGAGGATCTCCGCGCGCGCGTCGCGGCCGCCGTAGAGGAACTCGCCTACATCCCCAACCAGCTGGCGAGCGCGCTTGCCTCCGCCCGCACCCATCGCATCGGCGTCGTCGTCCCCTCGCTCACCAACGGCGTCTTCGGCGAATATCTGCGCGCGCTCCACGACGTCTTCGTGCCGGCCGGCTTCCAGGTGCTCGTCCTCAACTCCGGCTACACGGCGGCGAACGAAGAGACATCGATCGCCACCATGCTCGGCCAGCACCCGGAAGCGATGATCGTCACCGGGGTCAACCAGACGGAGCATGCACGGCGGATGCTGTCGCAAGCGGCCATTCCCGTCATCCAGACCATGGAGATAACCGACGACCCGATCGACATCGCCATCGGCCTGTCCCAGCGCGACGCCGGCTATGCGGCGACACGCCACCTGATCGATCTCGGCCACACCCGCATCGCCCAGATGGCGGTGCCGCTCGATGCACGCAGCCGTCAGCGTCTCGACGGCTACCGCTCGGCCATGGCCGAGGCCGGCCTCGAGACGCGGATGCTGTCCTTCGACGGCGCTTCGAGCTTCGCTCACGGTGCGCGGCTGCTGGGTGAAATGATGAACCGCTGGCCGGAGACGACCGCTCTCTTCGCCGGCAACGACAACCTCGCGCAGGGTGCGATCTTCGAGTGCCAGCGCCGAGGCATCCGCGTGCCCGGGGACCTTTCCGTCATCGGCTTCAACAACCTCGAATATGCCGCCGCCGCCTACCCGTCGCTGACGACGGTGGCGACCCCGCGCTACCAGATCGGCCACCGCGCCGGCGAGATCGTCCTCGAGATCATCCGTGGCTCCGGAAGCGGGCCGGACGAATCGTGTATCGATCTGGGTTTCAGGCTGATCGTCCGCGAAAGCACGGCGGCGCCGGGCGGGACGCCGGCGTAGAGCCCGAAGGAAAATGCCACCCGTGTCGTCTTTCTAGCCGACGACTTCGATCGCCGTCGCGACGGCGATCTCCTCGGGCGTGATCCGACAGGCATAGGCGAGCATCTCGACGCCGGCGGCGCGCGCCCGGTCGAAGGCCGCGCCGTAAGCCGGGTCGATGTCGCGGGCAAGGCCGAAGCGCGTCGCGTCGTTCCTTTGAACGAGAAACAGCATCACCGCGCGGTGGCCGGCGGCGGCGGCGGCAGACAGTTCGGCCAGGTGCCTGGCGCCGCGTGCCGTCACCGAATCGGGAAACTCGGCCAGTCCTGGCCGGCGGAGGAGATGGACGTTCTTCACCTCGACATAGGCGCTGCCGCGGTCCGGGTCGGTGAGCAGAATGTCCAGTCGCGAGTTCCTGCCGTAGCGCACCTCGCGTCTAAGGCTCGCGTAGCCGGCAAGCTCGGGAATCACACCGGCGCGGATCGCCTCCTCGGCCAGGCGGTTGGGATGGGCGGTGTTGATGCCGACCAGCCCGCCGTCGGCTTCGACCAGCTCCCACGAGAGGGGGAGCTTGCGCTTCAAATTGGCCGATCGCGACAGAAAGACGCGCATGCCCGGCTCGGCGAGGCCCGTCATCGCCCCCGGATTGGCGCAATGCACCGTGACGATTCCGCCACCGTCGAGCTCCACGTCGGCAAGAAAGCGCTTGTAGCGGCGGATCAGCCGGCCTTGGGCAAGCGGCGAGGGGAGGCGCATGGCGCCGCTCCTAGCCCCCGGTTGTCGCCCGGGCAACCCCGGTGTAGAGCACGGCTCCTCGCAGATTGGAGGCGGAAATGGCAGAGGGATCGGACCCGTCCATCGTCACCGCGGCGCTTCTCGTCATTGGCGACGAGATCCTCTCCGGCCGGACCAAGGACAAGAACATCGGCTATGTCGCCGAATACCTGACCAATATCGGCATCGACCTGCGCGAGGTGAGGGTGGTTGCCGATGTCGAGGACGAGATCGTCGCGGCGGTCAACGCCCTTCGCCACCGCTATACCCACGTCTTCACCACCGGCGGCATCGGCCCGACCCACGACGACATCACCGCCGACGCGATCGCCAAGGCGTTCGGCGTGCCGATCGACGTCGATCCCCGCGCGGTGGCGCTGCTCCTCGAACGAATCCCCAAGGATCAGCTCAACGAAGCGCGGCTCCGCATGGCCCGCGTGCCGGCCGGTGCCGAGCTGATCGAGAATTCGGTGTCGAAGGCGCCGGGCTTCTCGATCGGCAATGTCCACGTCATGGCCGGGGTGCCGGCGATCATGCAGGCGATGCTCGACGCGGTGGTGCCGCGGCTTGCCACCGGCAGCAAGATACTCTCCCGCTCGGTGGCGGCCGGCCTCAAGGAAGGCGACATCGCCGGCCCGCTCGGCGCCGTGCAGGCGGCGTTCCCGGACGTGTCGATGGGCAGCTATCCGACCTTCGACGAGAGAATCGGCTTCACCACGACCCTGGTCTTGCGCTCGCGCGACCCGATCCGGCTCGAAGCGGCGGAAGCGGCAGTCGTGGCGATGCTCGACGAGGTGCGCGCCGGGCTCGGCCAATCCTGAGCCCGCCAGTCTTTTTCCTGTGGACCGGCGGTCGCCCGGCTTGGCATGGTCGGGCCGCCGGACGATGGTCCGGGTGCTCGGGCGACAAGCGGAAGAGGTGGAGATGGCCGATCCAAGGGCCGAGAAGGCGTTTCCGGTTTCGTGGGACCAGTTCCATCGCGACGCGCGGGCGCTGGCCTGGCGGCTCTCCGACAAAGGTTCATGGCAGGCGATCGTCTGTGTCACCCGCGGCGGCCTGGTGCCGGCGGCGATCATCGCGCGGGAGCTCGGCATCCGCCTGATCGAGACGGTTTGCGTCTCCTCCTATCATGACTACAAGGAACAGGCCGGCCTCGAGGTCTTGAAGCCGGTCGGGCAGGAATTCGTCGACCTTGCCGAGGGCGAGGGGGCGGCGGTGCTGGTGATCGACGACCTGGTCGACACCGGCAAGACCGCGCGTCTGGTCCGCGACATGGTGCCGAAGTGTCACTATGCGACGATGTACGCCAAGCCGGCCGGCCGACCGCTGGTCGACACCTTCATCACCGAGGTGAGCCAGGACACCTGGATCTACTTCCCCTGGGACATGGGATACGCTTTCCAGCCGCCAATCGCGCAAGGAGTGGCCTGAGCAAGATGACCGACGCTTTCTTCAGTGGCAACGACGCGGATCAGGGCGAGGAGGAGTTCGACGACCTTCGATCGGAGCTCGCCGCCGCCTTGGCGGCATTCTCGGAAGACCATGACGTCGACGAGAATTTGCTTTCCTTCCTGCTTCTCGATGCGGCGATGACCCAACGCACGCTTGCCTATGCGTTGTCCGTGGCCAAGCCGTCAGAGAACGGCCTCAAATTCGAACTCGACCGATTCGGCCGTGCGTTCGGCGAATTGTTGCGGGATGCGAAGAAGCAGGCTGGCTCGACGGTTCCGATGCTGCGCGACCTCATCGACTATCTCGAGGCGGACGATCCGGACGAGGAGAACTGACCGCGAAGGCTGGCGGGTCGCCGGCTGAACGGGTTTATCCGGCGCGATTTCCGCGGTCGCGCGCGGATCTGGAGACTGCCGGGAGCGAAGCCGCCGCCATGGCCACTATCAGCTATCTGACGACCATCGAATTCGGCACCGGCTCGATCTCCGGTTTGCCGAAACAGCTCGATATGCTGGCGATCGACCGGCCGCTGATCGTCAGCGATCGAGGGCTGGAGCGGACGGGCCTGGTCGAGCGGACGCGGAGCCTCTGCCCGGATGGCGCGCCGGTTTTCCTCGACGTTCCCACCAACCCGACAGAGGCCGCCTCGCTGGCCGCCCTCGATGTCTACAAGGCGGGCGACTGCGACGGACTGGTGGCGATCGGCGGCGGCTCGCCGATCGACCTCGCCAAGGCGGTGGCGCTGCTCGCCACCCATCCCGGACCGCTCGAGCAATATGCGGCGATCTATGGCGGCGTTCCCAAGATCGCCACCGTCGCCCCGCTGATCGCCATCCCCACCACGGCCGGGACCGGCTCGGAGGTCGGCCGGGCGGCGCTGATCACTCTCGATGACGGCCGCAAACTCGGCTTCATCAGCCCGCATCTCATCCCGCGGCGGGCGATCTGCGACCCCGACCTTACCCTTGGCCTGCCGCCCTATCTCACCGCCGCCACCGGCCTCGACGCCTTCAGCCACTGCGTCGAGACGCTGCTGTCGCCGCGCTTCAACCCGCCGGCGGAGGCGATCGCCCTCGACGGCGCCGGCCGCATCTGGCGCTCCCTCGAGCGGGCGGTAGCCGACGGCGGTGACATCGACCTGCGGTCCGAGATGATGATGGGGGCGCTGGAAGGCGGCCTCACCTTCCAGAAGGGCCTCGGCGCGATCCACGCGCTGTCGCATGCTCTCGGCGGCCTCAAGGAGCCGAGCCTGCATCACGGGACGCTGAACGCCATCCTCCTGCCGCCGGTGATCCGCTTCAACGCGCCGGTCTGCGGCGGCAAGCTCGACCGGCTGAAGGCGGCAATAGGCCTTGTGGCGGCGGCCGACCTCGCGGCGGAGATCGAGGCGCTGAACGCCCGGATCGGCATTCCGCCCGGCCTGAAGACGCTTGGCCTCCCCGAGGCAGTGCTTCCCTGGGTCGTCGAGCGGGCGCTCGCCGACCACAGCCACGCCACCAATCCGCGGGAAGCGACGGCGGACGACTATCGGTGCATGCTCGACGCGGTCATGGTGTGAGGCGCGGCGACCGGGCGCGAACACACGACCCGGCGTGGCATCGCCGGTCATCTTTGTCCTATGATCGGCGCCCGTATCCCAGCCCCGCAATGAGGACGTGAGAAAATGCCCAATCATCCGGCTATCCAGCGCGGCCGCGCGGCGGTCATCACCGGCGGCGCCTCCGGCATCGGCCTCGCCGCCGCCCGTCGGTTTGCTTCGCTCGGCATGAAGGTGGCGATCATTGACCTGGAGGAATCGGCGCTCGCCTCGGCGGCCGATACCATCGTCGAAGCGGTTCCCGGAGACGCCGTCGAGGTGGTGACGATCCAGTGCGACGTGAGCGACATGGGCCAGGTTCGCCGGCTCAAGGCAGAGGTCTACGACACTTTTGGCGAGGTCGCCGTCCTGATGAACAATGCCGGCACCGGGCATGGTGGCGGCCCGTTCGACCACTACGAAGACTGGCAACGGGTGATCGGCACCAATCTCTGGGGCGTCATCAACGGAGTTCACGCCTTCACCAAGGCGATGATCGACCAGGGAACCGACGCGATGATCGTCAATACCGGGTCGAAGCAGGGGATCACCTGTCCGCCCGGCGACACCGCCTACAACGTCTCCAAGGCGGGCGTGAAGGTGATCAGCGAGGGACTTCAGCACGCGCTCCGCAACATCGAGGGCGGCAAGGTGACCGCCCATCTTCTGGTACCGGGCTGGACGCATACCGGGCTCACCGCCCGCGACGGCGGGGAGAAGCCGGCCGGCGCATGGTGGCCCGACCAGGTGATCGACCTGATGCTGGAGGCGACCGGCAAGGGGGACTTCTACATCATCTGCCCGGACAACGATGTGACGCGCGAGGTCGACGCCAAGCGCATTGTCTGGGCGGCGGGCGACATCGCCGAGAACCGGCCGCCGCTTTCCCGCTGGCATCCCGACTACAAGGACGCCTTCGCCGAATTCCTCAAGCGCTGATTACCCCGCTCGGGCCGCTGCTCAGGGAAAGCGATCATCCGCGGGCAAACGTCCCGTTCGACCGCAGGCGCGGATAGCGCATGGCTCGGCCGGCGACGACGTCGAAGGGGCGCGTGCGGGGGATGCGGCGGTTCATGCTGTCACCCACGCGATCCGGGTTGCCGGCGGCGAGGAGAAGATCGACGGTGAGGCCGGCCGGCGGCTGGTAATCGCCGCGGACGGCGGCAAGCACCTGCAAGGTCGCGACGGCGGAGCGCATCTCGGTCCTGGTCATGGCGCGTCTCCCATATCTGCATCAGCATCGTGCGAGACCGTAGCGCGGGCGCCTTGAACCCCTCCTGAGCTTGTCGTTCATCGGCGGTTCACCCGGCAGGCGGCGACCTAAGCCACGGCCATGCAGGCGAGGCAGATCTCCTTGACGTGGCGGTGGTCGGTGCCGCAGCAGCCGCCCATGACGGTGAGCTGCGGCTGGCGCCACCTCAGCTCGGCGTAGCGCTCGCCGAGGTCGACGGGATCGCCGTCGTCGAGCTCGCTCGCCTGATCAAGCTCGGCGTGGCTCATCGTCGAGGCGTTGGCGCGCAGCCCCTGGATGCGTTGCAGCCATGTCTCGTCGCTGTCGAAAAGGCTATCGAAATGAGTCGGATGGGCGCAGTTGATCATGTAGTAGATGGGCGCCGAGCCGGTGGCGAGGTCGACCATGGCGATCGCTTCCTTGAGGGTCTGCCCGGTGGGCAGACGACCGTCGGTCTCCACCGTGAAGGAGATGACGACCGGCATGTCGGCCTTTTCAGCGGCGCGGGCGATGCCGATTGCCTCCGGGACGTTGTTCATGGTGATGGCGGTGACCATGTCGGCGTCGGCCCGGCGGAAGGCGTGGACCTGGGGAGCGTGATAGAGCTCGGCCTGCTCGGAGGTCAAAGTCTTGCCGACAACGTAGCCGTCGCCCCGCGGTCCGATGCAGCCGCTGATCACCATCGGCGCGCGCGGCGTTTCGAGTGCGCGGCGCAGCTCCTCCATCATCGCTACCGCCTCGTGATTCATGCCGATGACGGCGCGCTCGCCGTAGCCGAGCTTGGCGCCCCAGTCGGGGCTCGCCCGCCAGGTAGGCGTTTCCAGGACGAAGCCGAGGCTGTTCTCCGCAGCAATCGTCGCGTAGCGGCGATAGTAGGCCCGCAGCCGGTCGCGCCCATCGGCATCCTTCATCAGGTCGAAGGCCGCGAAATAGGGCAGGTCGACGCCGTCGTGATAGATCAGGCAGGTTTCGATGCCGCCGTCGGTCAGAAAGATGTCATCCCCGTTCACCTGCGGCAGACGGGCACGATATTTCGCCATTTCTCTTAAGTCTCCTGGATGGATCGCCGGCAGCGACGGGCGGTGGACTTCGGTGGTTTCGACCGTCGGCTTCGATGGCTGCGCGCCGGACATTCCTACACGATTCGGTATAACGGTCGTCGCCCCCCGGCTATGAACGGGTTCACAGCCGGGGGCGGGAAGTCGGTGTGCCGCACCAGGAGGGAATTGGTCAGGAAGCAGCGCCGCGAATGGCGGCCGCCGCGTCGCGGAGAACTTTGGCGAGACGGCGCTGCTCTTCCTCACCGGCGTCGAGCTTTTCGGCGATGGCCGCCTTGAGTGAGCGCCGCGCCTCGTTGACCTCCGGTATGACGCCCGGAATGTCGGAGTTGGTGCCGTCCTCGTGACGGTAGTACCAGGCCCGCGCCCTGGCCATCCGGTCGCCGAACTCCGTCATGGCCGACAGAATCGTCTCGGCGATGTCGCGGTTCTCGCCGAGATGGCCGCGGCCCGCTTCGGTGATGGCGTAGACCTTCTTGTTGCCTTCGGCCGTGGCGCTCGCATAGCCGGCCTCTTCGAGGTAGGTGAGCGTCGGATAGACGACGCCGGGGCTCGGGCTGTAGGCCCCGTGGGAACGCTCCTCCAAGGCCTTGATGACGTCGTAGCCGTGGCGCGGCTGTTCGGCGAGAAGAGCGAGGACAATCAGTCTGAGATCGCCGTCGGCGATCATCTTGCCGCCGCGGAACGGCCCGCCGGGGCTGCTGCCGAAGCGACCGCCAAATGGTCCTGCCGTGGGCCCGAAGCCGTGATGGCCGTGGCGGCCGACTCCGTGCCAATGGTGATGACTGTAACAACCGTGCATGATGGGTTCCTTTAGTTATATCGTGCGATATAGCGTAGTGAGCCCTTCGGTCGGCGTCAAGATATATCGCACGATAGGTCGCAGTGGTGGACCTGATCTGGGGCGGGGGAGGCAGAGTCGATCCCCAGAGGTCGATGGCCTTGAAAAGCGCGGTGATGAGGCAGTTCTCCCGTGGCGTGCGAGGTTCTTTTGATGAGGCCTTCCGATTGGCGATCGGTGGCCGTCTTATCGCGAGGTCTATTCGATCGCGGGTGCGGGCTGTATGGCCAGCTTCAGTGCCATTGTCTTGAGGTTCTGAACGAACGATTGAGTTTGATTCCGGTCTGCTGGGAGGTCGATACTTGAGCGTCAAAGGCGATTCGCTTGGAGGCAAAGATGGTGGATTGGCTGGGCAGGCGCTGGGCGGGGCGTGTGGTCGGTTCGCGAACCAGGATAAGCAGGATAAAGCGCGCGCGGGGCGAACCCCCGACTGGGCGTGCCGCTTCGATACGGCTGGTTTGGTCGGCCGGAGCGCTGCCGGTAAGCATGGCGCTGGTTTCGGCGCCATTGTTGCTGTGTTTGCTTGCCTTTCCTCTGTCTGCGCGGGCCCAGGAGCCCATCGTTCCGTGGTCAAGCTCGTTTGTCGGCTTGGGCGGTAGCTTCAACAGCCTCAACTTCGATCAGAATATGTTCGCCAGAGGCACTGGCAATGTCTACCAGGGAGGCGCGCTGGTTGCTGTCGGCAAGGCGGGCGGTCCTGCCGGTCTCCGCCAAGGCACTGAGCTGACCTTCGCGCCTGCGGCACAAATGGGCTACTTCTCGCACTTTGCCGAGAGCGACTGGTTGTGGGGTGCGAAACTCTTCTACGCAAACCCGGCCGCAACGGCGACCACGCGCGACATCGACCCCCAGGCCGGAATGTTAAACACCCTATCCGGAACGGATTCGTTCACGGGGAACGTCGTCATCGGATCGTACAGAACTCGGCTCAATCATGAAGTCGCTTTTATGCCGTTCATCGGTCATTCGTTTCAACGAAGCTATGTCTACTTGGGGGCTGGTCCCGCACTATTCGCCACCCAAACCAAGGTCGACAATGCTATTGGCTTCGCCGATGTCAATGGCAAGCACTATGATGTCACCGGCAAACCGCTCGACTTCGCGAGTTCTCAGTGGGTATGGGGAGGCGCCGCCCAGATCGGCCTTACCTACTTCCTGGATCGCCACTGGTTCTTGGATCTCAACTATACCTATGCTCGCACGGCAAATTTCAAGACCCATTTCTCGTCTCCCTACGCCAGCAAGACCACCGGCTATAACGTCAACGGCGACTTGTTCATAACGCCATCGCAGCGCGTGACCGATCAGTCTATCAGCGTCTCCATCAATCGGGGATTTTGAAGTCGTCGCTCGAACGTCGAGGGCCGACACCGTTTGACGGGATCACTGCTTGCGGCCCGCGTCATCCGTTCATTGTGACGATCAGGGTCGCCAGCAGCGGGCACGGGAAGAAGACGGGTAAGGCAGGATCCGGTCACGTGATCCCGTCCGCAGGAGAGGTGGGCCCCCTAACGCCCGTCATCCGCCGGGCTTGTCATCGCGGGCCGCAGGGCTTAGCCACGCCAAGCGCGGACGTGGCGGAATTGGTAGACGCAAGGGACTTAAAATCCCTCGGAGGCAACTCCATGCCGGTTCGATCCCGGCCGTCCGCACCACAAGCATCGGCCCTTCCGCGTGACGGCGGTGGCGCGGGGCGCGTTGACCGGACCGGGCATCGAAGCGCGCCGCCTGGTCGAAAGCCTCAGCGCGGCGCGTCCGAGAAACCCATTCGTTTGATAACGAAGCGGGCAAGCGCCGGCCCGGTGATTATCACGATCAACAGCCGGGCGGTCTGCATCGCCATGATGAAGGGGACATTGACGTTGGTTGACGCCGCGATGATCGCCACCGAATCCGCCCCGCCGGGACTTGTCGCCAGATAGGCGGTCAAGGGGTCGATGCCGGCCGCGAACACAAGCACCGCGGCGATCAGGGCGCAGATGGCGATCAACGTCAGCGTGGACAGGACGACGCGGGGAAACACCCTTGCCGCATGGACGAGGATCGCCCGGGTGAAGCGCAGGCCGATGGTCCAGCCGACCAGGGCATAGCTCGCCGCCAGCAGCCATTGCGGGAGCTCGATGGTGATGGTTCCCGTGTCCTGCAGGACGACGCCGACGGCGAGCGGCACGAGGAGCGGGCCGGCCGGAACGCGCAGGAGCCATCCGGCGATCGCGCCGATTCCGGCAAGCGCGCAGGTTTCGATGAACGGCACCCACGCGATCGGCGAGAACCAAACGATCGGCGGCGGTGGCGATCCCGAGCCCGTGATCCACAGCCGCGATACGACGGAGGCGGCGATCGCCACGCAGACGACGCGCAGATACTGCATGAAGGCGACGAGCCGGAAGTCGCCGCCATAGGCCTCGGCCATGAGAATCATCGGCGTCGCAGCGCCGGGGGACGATCCCCATATGGCGGTCGTCCCCGGCAAGGCGCCCCAGCGCATCAGCAGCCAGCCGAGCACGGTCGCCGCGATGATCACCGAGAAGACACCGGCCAGGAACAGCGGCCAGTCGCGCGCTATTTCGTTGACGATGGACAGCGGAATGACACGCACGATCATGCAGCCGATCACGCCCTGGGCGAGGAAGAAGAGAACGAGCGGCACACGCACCGTTCCCTCCAGCGCGGAAAGCAGGATCGCCGCCGCCATCGGCCCGAGCAACAGGGCTGCCGGCAGGCGTGCGGCCTCCAGAATCAGGACGAAGACGACGGAGAGGACAAGGAGGATCGCCGCCTGGACGCCGAGCGGGTAGCTGCCGAACGGCCGCAAGCGCGACGAATAGCCGTGTAGCAGCATCGGCAGACCCGTCAGCCGGCCGGAAGGCCGATGTCGGCGGTCGTCATGACACGCGCGATCCGAGGGAAGATGTGCCGTCGCGTTCGGACATGTCCGGCCCTTTCCGCGGACTGATTCCGTCTCCGCGGTTTGGCGCGGAGGGGTGACGGGGAGGCAAGGGAAAATTATGCGAGGAGAGTTTCACAAAACGGACAGTTGAAGGTGTCCTCGCAAGAGTCAACATCGGCCGGTCAGCCGAAGCGCCGGCGCGGCCGGTTGCGCGGTTGCGGCGATCCTGGAAGCCGTCAAGATTCCAGGCGCGCCGGGGTTCTTTCGCGTTCCGCCACATGCCAGTCGCTTTTGCCGCCTTGACGCGGGCCGGGCAGTTGACGCTACCTAGGGGACAGTCATCGCCGGAGTATCAATGGACCTCGCCACCTGGTTCGCCTTCGCCGCCGCCTCGGTCGTGCTTTTGACGATTCCCGGGCCGACGGTCTTGCTCGTCGTCACCTATGCGCTGAGCCAGGGCAAGCGCGTTGCGGTGGCCACCGCCGCGGGCGTCGCGCTCGGCGATTTCACGGCGATGACGTTGTCGCTCGCCGGACTCGGGGCGTTGCTCGCCGCTTCCGCCGCCCTGTTCATGGTCCTGAAATGGATCGGCGTCGCCTATCTCGTCTATCTCGGCGTCCGGCTGTGGCGGTCCAAACCCGAATTTGGCGACGTCGTGCCGGAGGCCCGCGCGCGGCCAGTGCGGGCCATCTTCGGCCACGCCTTCCTGGTGACCGCCCTCAACCCGAAGAGCATCGCCTTCTTCGTCGCCTTCGTACCGCAATTCATCGACAACGGCACGGCGATCCTTCCGCAGCTTGCCGTCATGGAGATCACCTTCGTCGGTTTCGCGGCAATCAACGCGCTGGCTTATGCGTTCGCGGCGGACCGCTTGCGGACCCGGATTCACCGGCCGGGCGTGCTCAAGTGGCTGAACCGAGCCGGCGCGGGCTGCCTCATCGGCCTCGGCGCGGCGACGGCGGCGATCAGCCGGAGCTGAGCCGCCGCGGCGCCGGGGGGTATTGCCGGCCCGGTCTTTGTCTACCCGCCGGTTAGATGACGAGGAAGTTGTCAGCGTCGAGGTGAGGGTGCCCTTTCAGCACCGCGAACTCGACCTTGTGGTCGCTGCCGGTGCCGTCCGGATCATAGAACAGCCGCCCGTTGTGGTGGTTGTAGATGATCCGGTCGTTCGAATCGTGGGCCTTGCGGCCGACGTGGAACATGGCGTGCTGGAGGGGACCGTCGGCGCCAATCTCGGTGAAATAGGCGTTGTCCAGCTGGATCTGGTCGATCGTCGGCTGGAAGTCCTTGATCTTGTCGGCCTTGATGAGCTGGACGATCGTGTCGAAGACAAACGCATCGGGGCCGGGACCGCCGTACAGCTTGTTGGCACCGCCCCCGCCGATCAGAGTGTCGGCGCCGGTTGCTCCGAAGAGCCTGTCATTGCCGGTGCCGCCGATCAGCGTGTCGTCGCCGCCCTGGCCGTGCAGATCGTCCTTCCCGTTGTGGCCGCTGATGGTGTCGTTGCCGCCATAGCCCCGCAGGTTGTCGTTGCCGCCGGAGCCGATCACCTCGTCGTCGCCGGAAAGCAGTTCGGTCAATCCGGCGTCGACGCCGCCGCTGAAGAGATCGTTGACGGAGCCGATGTCGAGGGAAAGACCGCTTATTGAATAGGCAGGCTGCTCATCGAGGCGGATCGCCATTCCCTCGATTGTGCCGCTGACCGGCACACTCGCGACGATGACGAAGCTGCTGCCGGTGAAATCGAAGGAGATGTTGTCCGCGGTGGCGGTGAAGCTGTCACCGATCACTGCCACGGGGAACGTAAGGTTGCTGTAGTCGGCGAGCAGGGCCAGTTCGGGGAGCGACCGCATGTCGGTTGCTTGGTTTGCGACAAACGTAACCATTGGTGTCCTCCGGGTTCGGCGCGTGTCTTCTCCTGTTCCAGCCCGGTCGATGTGTCGGGCTCTCCCCGCGCTGCAACGATGCGGCGAATTTCTGAGAATTGTCTTACCTTTGCTGGTAAAAGGCCGAATAACCCCGGTGAAGGATCCCGGCCCCGTCTGGCCTCGCGCCGGGGGGAAACGCGTGGGGGGTGACGAGTCGGGCGTAATCCGGCAGGGTAGGGACTGCGACGGTGTCCGATCCTGCGGAGATCTTTCCTTGAAGTCCTTGCTTCCTGCCGCCGTCAGCGCGACCGCGATCGTGGCGCTGGTGTCACTCGCCAATGCGGCCGGCTATCGGCTGGCCGCATGGAAGGACGATTTGTTCAAATACCCGGCGATCCTCAGCACCTCCTATGGCGGCGACTATGTGACGGTCGGCTATGTCGAGCAGCGCGACCTCTACCAGCGCGACGTAGTGCCGGAGAAAAAGACCAAGCCCGAATATGTCGATCTCGATGTCAAGTCGGTCGAGAAAGACATGGTGGCGAGGGAAGGCAGCACCAGCGTCCAGTTCATCGCCACGGGCAAAGTCGACGGCGGCGCCAAGGCGGTCGTGCTTTACGTCCACGGCCGCAACGGCAACCGCTTCCAGGGCGCCAACGACTGGATGTTCGGGGGCAATTTCAACCGCATCAAGAACCTGATGGTGCACAATGGCGGTGTGTATCTGTCGCCGGGTTTCCCGAGCCTCGGGCAAAGGGGCGTCGATCAGGCCAAGATGCTTGTCCTCGAATACGCCAAGAACTCGCCGGGCGCTCCGATCTTCATCGCCTGCGGCTCGCTCGGCGGCCGCATCTGCTGGGGACTGGCCGAGGACGACGAAGCATCGGCCCATATCAGCGGCCTCCTGCTCCTCGGCTCGACCAGCGACGACGGCTTCTTCAAGACCGCCGCTTTCAAGCGGCGGATGCCGGTCTATCTCGGCCACGGCACCCACGACATCATCATCGACTGGAAGTCGACGGAGGCCTTCTTCAAGCACTTCAAGCAGCTCGACCCGAACTATCCGGTCAAGCTGGCGCTGTTCAACACCGGCTCGCACGGCACGCCGATCCGGATGACCGACTGGCGGCTGACCCTCAACTGGATGCTCGAGTTGGACGGGGCCTGAGACCGGCGGCGACCTGCCGCAACTGCCTTGTCGTCAGCGTCGAAGGCTCGTTTCCGCTTGGCGCGGCGGCAACGGGGGTGATGGTGGATTGACCGTGGAGGATCGGATGGAGATGTCTCGCGCGGACCGGTTCTCCACGACATGTCGGCGTGCCCGAGCGGTTCAGTCCGTGGGGCGATCCGTCTGAAGATGCTTCAGGCGCGTGACCGCTGTCCAACGTTGGAGGCGCCGGAGCTCTCGCCGGGGCGCTGCCACCGGTAGATCCAGTCGTTCTGCGCCAACACCAGCCGCGGCCCGATCAGACGCAGCGCCAGGTCGCGGATACCGGCGAGCGGGGCAGCGAAATGGTAGCGCTCGCCGGTTCGTTTGGCGGCGTTCCAGACGCGGGCGACGCGCGGCTTCCGCTCCGCCTCGTAGGCGGCAAGGGCGGCGGCAGCGTTACCCGGCGATGCGGCAAGGCAGTCGGCGAGCACCGCGGCGTCCTCGATGGCCATCGCCGCGCCCTGGGCGAGGAAGGGCGTCATCGCATGGGCGGCGTCGCCGAGCAGGGTGGTGGCGCCTTCCGACCAGGAACCGGTCGGGTCGACGGCGTTGATCGCCCATTTCTGCCAGCTCTGCGGAGCGGTGACGATGGCGCGAACCTCGGCCGACCACGTGTTGAACCGTTCGGCGATCCGCCGGTAGTCGCCGCGAGCGTTCCAGCCCTGTTTGTCCCATTGCTCTTCGACGATCGCGACGACGTTGATCGCGGCGCCTCGGGCGATCGGATAGTGGACGAGGTGAGCGCTCTGCCCGACCCAGAGTCCGACCCGGTCGGCGGCAAGCGTCTCGGGCGCATTGTCGTACGGGATCACGGTGCGCCACGCGGTCCTTCCCGTCGGCTCGGCGTCGAGTGCGCCGGTAATCCGTTCCCGCGTCGTCGACCAGACGCCGTCGGCGCCGACGATGGCGACGGCGCGGACGAGCTCGTTACGTTTCCCCCTCAGCTTGACCAATAGTTCCCTGCCGCGGGGCAGCACGTCGGCGATCGTCGCGCCGAGCATGAGCTTGATATCGGCGGTCTTGCGAACGGCGGCGACCAGAACCGCCTGCAGATCGGCCCGATGGATGACGCGATAGGGAAAGCCGTAGCGCTCGCGGAACATGGCGACGGGTATCGACACGATCATTGCACCGGATACGCCGTTGCGAACATCGATCGCCGGCGGCTCGATGGCCGCCGCGGCAATCGCGTCGTCGAGGCCGAGGCCGGCGAGGATGCGCCCGGCATTGGGCGAGAGCTGGATGCCGGCGCCGATCTCGGTCAGTTCGGCAGCGCGTTCGCAGATCACGACGGCGAAGCCGGCCCTTGCCACCGCCAGTGCGGTGGTCAGGCCGCCGATCCCGGCTCCGACAATGACGACCGTCTGCCCCGCGCCCATGGCAAGGCGACGGGCGGCCTCAGGCCGCTGTCTTCTCTTGGTAGAGATGGCCCGGCGGGTCGCTGTCGGCGGGTCCGAGGTCGCCCCGATAGCGGAAGAGCGTCGAGCAGTAGGGGCAGACGATCTCGTCCGCGTCTCCCATGTCGAGGAAGACATGCGGGTGGTCGAAGGGCGGGCTGGCGCCGACGCACATGAACTCCTTGACCCCTATGGCGATTGCCGGCACGCCGGAATCGTTGTGGAAATGGGGAATGACGTGATCCGCCATGAAGCCGCATCTCTCCTGGTTTCGGGTGGGCGCGACATTAGCGGGCCGGACGGGTAGGGAACAAGCCCGAGGTTTCGAGCCTCGCGTCCCGAGGCGTTGAAAGCAGAAGCCAATGGCAACCGAGCATTTTTCTTCCGACGGCGTCGATATCGCCTTCCTCGACCAGGGGGAGGGCGAGCCGATCCTGCTGATCCACGGCTTTGCCTCCAACCATGTCGTCAACTGGGGCGCGACCGGCTGGATCGACACGCTGAAGCGGGCGGGGCGGCGGGTCATCGCCATGGACGTCCGCGGCCACGGGCAAAGCGCGAAGATCTACGACCCCGAGGCCTACCGGGGCGACCTCGTGGCCCGCGACGCCGCCAATCTCATCGATCACCTCGGCCTCGGCCGGACCGACCTCATGGGCTATTCGATGGGCGGCCGGATCGCGGCGTTCGTCGCGGTAGAATACCCGGAGAAGGTGCGCTCGCTGATCATCGGCGGCTTCGGCATGGCTTTGATCGACGGGGTGGGCGGCGACGAGGCCATCGTGACGGCCCTGGAGGCGGCGAGCCTCGATGACGTCGACGGCGAGCCCGGCCGCGCCTATCGCAAATTCGCGGAACAGACCGGCAGCGACCTCAAGGCGCTGGCTGCCTGTATGCGGATCGGGCGCCAGACGCTGACGCCGGAGCAATTGGCGACGATCGGCGTGCCCGTCCTGATCGCGGTCGGCGAAAACGATCGGGTGGCGGGCTCGCCGCACGAACTCGCCAGCTTCATCCCCAATGCCGAGGTTCTGGTCATCCCGCGGCGTGACCATATGCTGGCAACCGCCGATCGCAGCTTCATTGCCGCGGTTCTCGATTTTCTGGCGCGGCGGCCGTGAAACGGTCCCCGCGGCCGCCGAGGATTCTGCGAATCGCCGGAATCCCTTGGCGGGGCTCCTTGTGATACCGGTTCAGCTTCCTAGGTGATGGGATGGTAACGGAATCACGGCTATTGGCTGCCTTGGGACAGCCGTCGGCTCTGTGATAGGGTGCGCCGCCTGTTCGGGGCAGTTGGAGCAACAACTATGTCGTCAACGAGTGCCGATGCCGCCGGTGACGTGCTGAGAAGCGTCGATCCCGTGTGGGACGATGTCCAGCGCGAGGCCAGACGCATCGTCGAGTCCGATCCGGCGATGGCGAGCTTTGTGTTCGCCGCGGTCCTCAATCACAGCCGGCTCGAGGATGCCATCGTCCATCGCATCGCCCAGCGGCTCGACAACCCCGTGGTCAGTGCCGAAGTCATCCGCCGCGGCTTCGAGGATGCCTTCGCCGACGACCCCGCGATCACCGAGGCGATGCGCATTGACCTGGCGGCGGTCTTCGACCGCGACCCGGCCTGCACCCGCTACATCGAGCCGGTTCTCTACTTCAAGGGTTTCCATGCGATTCAGGCGTACCGGCTGGCTCACTGGCTGTGGCATCGGGGGCGCCAGGATTTTGCCTTGTACCTGCAAAGCCGCTCGTCGGAAGTCTTCCAGACCGACATCAATCCGGCTGCCAGGATCGGGAAGGGCATCTTCCTCGATCACGCCACCGGTCTCGTCGTCGGGGCAACCGCCGTCGTCGAGGACGACGTGTCGATCCTTCAGGACGTCACGCTCGGCGGCACCGGCAAGGAGTGCGGCGACCGTCACCCGAAGATCGGGCATGGTGTCATGATCGGCGCCGGGGCCAAGATTCTCGGCAACATCGCCGTGGGTCGTTGCTCGAAGATCGCCGCCGGGTCGGTGGTGCTGAAGCCGGTGCCACCCAACTCGACCGTGGCCGGGGTTCCTGCCCGCGTCATCGGCGAGGCCGGCTGCAAGGATCCGGCGCGCACGATGGACCAGATGGTCGCCGACAGCGACGTGGTCATCTAAATCCCAGGAAAGGGCGATTGTGGATCGACAGGAAATCACCAAGCTCGAAACGTACTTCCGCAAGCGTTTCAACACACCCGGCATGCAAGTGCGTCAGCGGCCGCAGAAGGCCGACTCGGCCGAGGTCTATATCGGAGACGAGTTCATCGGCGTGGTCTTCCGCGACGACGAGGACGGCGACCTTTCGTACAATTTCACCATGGCCATCCTCGACATTGATCTCGACTAGGTGGAGGCTTCAGCGGTTCTCAAAGAACTGCGCGACGAGCCGCCCGAGGCGGCCGTCCATGGCCCGCCAATCGGCGAGATAGGCCCGGTTGAAGCGATAAAGCATCGACAGACCCTGCCCGATATTCACGTCGCGGATGCAGGTCGCTGGGATTTCGGGGGTTTCCTTGGCGAGGCAGCGGGAGACAAACGGCGCCTCGCCCTGCGGTGCGTAATAGACGATCTCGCCGTGATAGGCCGAGTCTTCGGCCAGGGCGCGGCCGGCGAGGCCGGCCGGCCCCGCAAGCTCCGGTCCATCGAAGAAACGGCTGTAGATTGTGTCGAGGCGGGCGGTCGAATCGAGGTCGTTCTCGCGGGCCGATATCGTCACGAAGATCAGTGGAGCGGCCGGCGACGCATCCTTGAAATCGGGGGCCAATTCGTCCGAAAAGCCTTCGAGGGTCGGCCAGTGGAGGACAAGGTCGACCTGGTCGACCGCTCCGCCGCGCCGCTCGGATCGCAGGCGGATCATGTTGGCGGGGATGACCATCGGTTCGCCCGCCACAATGAGGCGCACCGGCGAGGGTTTGCCGTCGAGACCATGGAGGGCAATGCGATCATGATAGGCCTCGATGGCATTGCTCACGCCATAGGCGATCGCGGCGACGACGAATATCCCCAGGGCGGCGAGGGCCGCCGGCCGCCGCCAGCCGTGGAAGACGCGGCGCGCCGTCGCCATTGGCCGGTCCGTGGCGACGCTCATCGCAGCGGGCTCTCCGCCGGGGAATCCCTTAACGAAACGGTAACCATCGGCCAAGCTTTGGCGCCGAGTGGCGAAAAGCGTGTGATTCCATAGGCTTTCACACCGAATCAGAAGCTCTGTTGACGGTACGCCGCTTGCATCGCAAGCTCAACGGGAACGGCATGGCGTCTCTGTTTGAGACGCCGAGGACGAGGTTTTGCTGTGGTGCGGGATTTGCTGCTTCTCGTCTATGCGAGCGCCATCGGCTTCGTTTCGGCGGGGATCACGGCGAGCTTCTACCGGATGGTCACTTCCGAGCCCGCGCGCTTCGGCCCGGCCGGGACGAGTTCGCTCGCATGGGTGTCGGCGTTCTTCCTCGGCGCGCTCGCCGGGCCGATCATCATCCTTCAAAGCGCGTTGAATGGGGTTCGCGAGCGGCGCATCCCCCGCACGATGCTCGGTGCCGGCGCGATCATCGCGGGGCTATGGAGCGGCTGCATCGGCATTCTCGTGCTTGATGTGGCGCTGAGGCTGAGGGACATTGTCGCCTGAGCACCTGACGACCGAGAGACTGCGATGCCGATCTACGAGCTTGACGGGCGGCGGCCGGACTTGCCGCCCGAGGGGTCATTCTGGGTGGCGCCCAACGCCGTGGTGATCGGGCGCGTGACCCTCGGCGAGGGGGTGGGCGTCTGGTTCGGAGCGTCGCTGCGCGGCGACCAGGAGCCGATCGTCGTCGGCCGGGACACCAACATCCAGGAGCTGTGCGTCCTCCACACGGACGACGGCTTTCCGCTCACCATCGGGCGTGGTTGCACGGTCGGTCACCGTGCGATCATTCACGGCTGCACCGTCGGCGACAACTGCCTGATCGGCATGGGCGCAATCATCATGAACGCCGCGAAGGTCGGGGACAACTCATTGATCGGCGCCGGCGCCGTCGTGCTGGAAGGCCGTGAAATCCCACCGGGTTCGCTGGTCCTCGGCATGCCGGGCAAGGTCGTCCGCTCGCTCAGCGAGGATGAGATTGCCTACAATCGTGGGTCCGCCGCCCACTACGTCGCCAATTGGCGGCGGTTTGCCGGCGGGCTGGCACCGGTCTGACGTCGCGGCCCGCGGGCGGCGCAGGTGCGGTCTGAAGCGGATGACCTATATACGGCGGGTCGGATGAGCGCCATCGTGTCCGGCGTTCGCCGCCTGCACCCATGGAGTCTTGTAAATGCCGCCTGAAGTCGACTGGCAGGTGTCCGAAGCCGTTCAGCCGAGAGCTGGTGACTATCGCTATGACCTCGATCGCGCCCTGGCCGCCATGGTCAGCATCAAGGCGTTCACGCCCGACGACGCCTTCACCGCGGAAATCCTCGGGACCGAGCGCTCGGGGAGCGGCGTGCTCATCCGCGGCGACGGGATCGTTCTCACCATCGGCTATCTCATCACCGAGGCGGAAACCGTATGGCTTGGTTTGAGTGACGGACGTGCCGTTCCCGGCCATGTGCTCGGCTACGACCAGGCGAGCGGGTTCGGGCTGGTGCAGGCGCTGGCGCGCGTCGAATTGCCGGCGCTCGAGATCGGCAGGTCCGCGCCGCTTGCCGTCGGGGCGGACGTGGTGGTTGCCGGCGCCGGCGGGCGAGTCCATTCGGTTGCCGCCCGCGTGATCGGCAAGCAGGAATTCGCCGGCTACTGGGAATATCTGATTGACGAGGCGATTTTCACCGCTCCCGCCCACCCCTATTGGGGCGGCGCCGGGTTGATCGACCAGTCCGGCGATCTGGTCGGCATCGGCTCGCTTCGCCTCGAGCAAACGCGAGACGGCGAGGAACAGGACCTCAACATGATCGTGCCGATCGACCTGTTGCCGCCGATCCTCGACGACCTGCTCACCGTCGGCAAACCGAACCGGCCGCCCCGCCCGTGGCTCGGCCTCTATGCGGTCGAGGCCGACGGCAGGGTGGTGGTCGCCGGCACGTCGGACGGTGCGCCGGCAGAGCGGGCCGGCCTCCAGACCGGCGACGTGATCGCGGCAGTGGCGGGAACGCGGGTCGCCGATCTCGGCAGCCTGTTCCGCCGCATGTGGTCGCTCGGCCCGGCGGGCGTCGAGGTGCCGCTCACCGTCTATCGCGAAGGCGAGATGACGGAGATCCGGGTGGCCTCGGGCGACCGCAACAATTTCCTCAAATCACCGCGTCTCCACTGACCGACAAAAAAGTGAGCCGGCCCCGGGGCGGGGGCCGGCTCGTTGGACCTGATCTGGGGACGGGGGGGTGGGACGCGACCAGGCCCAAACTCTCAAATTCTGTTTCGCCACCGTCAGTTGTGAAGACTGCTTACCGTCGAGGTGCGACCGTCGTCGATGGCGACCCATTCGCCGGTGTCGTAGGTGGACTGCCTCTTCAGGTAGACGTAGGGCGTATCGTTCCACGGCGTTATGTGGGGATCGAGATTATCCAGGACCAGATCCCCGCGGTCGGTGAGCACGGTGAGGACTGCGTGGCCGTCGCCGTTCTGCTGGCGAACCACGGTTATCAGCAACGCTCCGACCGGCCAGCCGCGTTCGGACAGCATCCGCCGCTTGAGCAGAACGTAGTCCTCGCAGTCGCCCCGATCGGTCGGGTAGAACCAGACTTCCGGCCGCCCGAAGATTTGCTCGTCGGTCTCCGGCTTGATCGACGTGTTCACCTGGTTATTGACCGCGACAAGAGTGTTCCAGCGCTCCGCCGTCAGCGTCACGCGCTGCCGGCCGGAGCTGTGGACGGCGCATTCGGCAGCATGGTCCTTGCAAAAGTCGTGGTACCCGATAGGTTGGGCGGTCCTGCCCTTGGTCGCCATGAACGCGGCGTCCCCCGAGCTGTTGGCCAGCGCGCCGTTACCAATCACGCTAAGTAGAATCGCAGTCACGGCAAGTGTACTCGCTAATAGGACTCGCATAGCTCCCTCCCCAACCGAGGGCTACTATGCCATTTAAATTTTTACTTCAATCTAAGATGGCTGTTACAATAGAAATCGAATTTTATTCAATGTTGAATAAAATTGTAGATACTTTTCCGCGGCCGACCAACGAAAAAGGGCCGCCGAATGGGCGGCCCCCGCGAATGGGCAGCAATCCTCGCGGCGATCAGCGGAAATGTTCGCCGATCGAGCCCTCGGTCTGGAGAACCGCGAATTCGACCGCGAAGCCGTCCTCGAAGTGGCGGACGACGATTGCGCGGAGCGAGCCGATCTTCAGCGGAGACTCGATGGGCGGTTTGAAAGCCGAGGCAAGCGCCGCTCCCGACAGAGACAGGTCGATGATGCGACAGTGCAATTCGCGGTTATCGGGAAGGGTGACCGTCGCGATGGGATTCTCGGGAACGAGCCGCTCGTGGCGGCGGTCTTCAGGTAGATCGAGTTCGTGACGGTTGGCAAGCCAGGTCAGCTTCGCGGCAAGCTTGTCCCTCTTGCGCGGAGAGGCGTTGATGGACATCGCAAATCCGCCCTCGATGATGCGGACGATCGCCCCCTCGATGCGACCGACATGGTCGACATAGACGACGACGCGCTCGCCGACCTTGCCGACGACGGCGGCGATGATCGCCGCACTGCCGGGCGATATATCCACCGTCTGGCATGGATATTCGCGGCGGTCCTCCAGCATGAAGCGGCCGAGCAGGTTGACTTTGACCCGCTGAAACCGCCGCCGTTCGTGGTGGCTGACCAGCGATCGCTGGCGATGTGCCTGCGGGAGGGGCATGGTCCAGTGTCCGACGGGCGCCAGATTCCATCTTCTGGTCGACCGGTGAGAAGATTACCGAGGTTTGGGTTAACGACCCGTAACGGGCGGGGCACACAGCGTGCGATCGTTAATCCTTTCCGCCGTCGTGGACAAAAAGGTGCCCATGCTGGCGCGGATTGCCGGTGTGGATCGGCGGGGGCAGCGGCGTGCGCCGCTCGGCGAACGGCCGCATGAAGCGCGGCCGATCGTCCGGCCATATCAGACGAAGGCTGGCGATCCGCTGGCGGATGATCGGTTCGCTGCCGAACCAATACGGGCGCTCGAACGCGGCGCAGCTCCCCAGGATCCGGTCATAGGTCGGTCCGCCGTGACGCAGGGGCAGCATGAGGAATTCGCAATTGAGCGTCCGGTCACGGGTGCCGAAGAGGGCGGCGCTGACCACAGCGCCCGCGGCGTCCTCGCAGACGGCGGTGGCAAGCGTGGCAACCGCCTGCCGGTCGTCGTCGCGCCACAAGTCGAGAAACTGGGAACCCTTGATCTCGCGTCCGTAGAGGGCGCACATCCGTGTCCCGGCGAGGCGCACCAAATACCGCTCGCGATCGATGACCTCGAGAATGAAGGTGTCGGCCAGAATCCGCCGGATGTCGCTCGGTTCGATCTCGCTGCGTATGGGTGCCGGCTGCCCGTCCCGGATCCGGTCCCAATAGTCGTAGAGCTCGCGCGATGTCGCGTGTTTCAATGTCCTGCCACCCGGTTGCGTCGGTGCCCTTGCCGCAGGCTGCGGGAGGCGTCCAGGAACGGGACAGATCTGACGCCTGGCTGCGCTCCATGCGACACCTGGTGCACGGCATGTGCCAGCAACGAGAGGGAACGGGTGGCCGGGCTGAAGGGTTTTGCGCCGAAGCCCGTAAGGTTAATGTTTACCGGGGATTGCGGCTGTGGAGGCGGGTTCTGGCGGCATCAATGTGGCTGTCGATGACCGTGTCAAAGCGGACCCGGGGTGATGGCGCGACGGGCCGGGGCGTTCATTGCGGGACGTGCCGGGCGAGGGCGGCGATCCGCCACCGTGCTTTTTTCGCGATTCCCGCCTTTATTCGGCCGAGGCTGTCGTTAAGCTCCCCGCAGATGACCGACCCCCGCTTCGTTCGCTCCCGCGCGCATCAGCCCGCATTCAACCTTCCCGGCGTCGTGCTGGCGCTTCTTATCGCGCTCGTGGCGGTTCATGTCGTCCGCACTTATCTTCTCAGCCGCAACGCCGACCTCGAAACCCTGCTCGCCTTCGCCTTCATCCCGGCGCGGGTGATCGACCCGAATGTGTTCGGCGTCCCACTGCCGGGCGGTGAGGGAGCGCGGCTGTGGAGCTTCGTCACCTACGCCTTCCTTCATGCCGATTGGAGCCATCTGATCTTCAATGGCCTCTGGCTTGCGGCCTTCGGCAGCGCTGTGGCGGTCCGCTTCGGACCGACGCGCTTCCTCATCTACTCCGCCGCGGGAGCTGTCGGCGGCGCAGCGCTTCACCTGGCGATCTACCCCGCGTCGACGGCGCCGCTGATCGGGGCGTCGGCGGCAATTTCCGCCCACATGGCCGGTGCCGCCCGCTTCGTGTTTGCCGCCGGGGGACCGTTCGTCGGCTTTCACCGCGGCTATCCCGCAGGCTATTGGAGCCCGGTTCCGCCGCTCGCCACCACGCTTCGCGACCGCCGGGTCCTGACGTTCCTCGCCGTCTGGTTCGTGCTGAACATTCTCTTCGGCCTGTTCGGCCAGGACAGCGGACTGTCATCCGGGGTCATCGCCTGGGAGGCCCATATTGGCGGATTCGTCACCGGGCTGCTCCTGTTTTCGGTGCTCGATCCGGTTCACGCTCCGCACAGGTGACGTTCGAGCTTGCTGCGCTGCAGCTTGCCAAGGACGGCCGGAGGACGCATCGTTCGGGATACCATGAACGGCGGGGGGTGTTGGCACCGAGGGCTCAGGATGATCGTCAGGCCCGTCGGACAGAATCGAGGAGGGCGACCCGATGACTGTTGCCGCAATTCTCGCGCTTAAAGGGCGCAGCGTCGAAACGACCACACAGGATGTGCCGATATCGGAGGCGGTGGCGAGGCTCGCCGCGAAACGGATCGGCGCCCTGGTCGTGGTCGACAAGAAAGGCCGCGTCGAGGGCATCGTGTCGGAGCGCGATGTCGTCAGGGCGATCGGGCAAAGAGGGCCCGGGATACTCGCCGATCCGATCTCGAGCATCATGACGCGCGAGGTGGTGTCCTGCCGGGAACGCGAGACCATCAACGACGTGATGAGCCGCATGACCCTCGGCCGGTTCCGGCATCTGCCGGTGATCGAGGACGGCCAGCTCGTCGGCATCGTCTCGATCGGCGACGTGGTCAAGGTCCGGATCGAGCAGGTCGAGCGCGAGGCCGACGAAATGCGGGCCTACATCGCCACCGCGTGAGGCGGGGGGCGGTCAGTTCGCCGGCTTGACGCGCTTCATGGCGCTGTCGAAGCTCAGCGCCAGCCATGGCGACGGCGGCTTGCCGGTCGGCACCGAACGGTAGAAGCACGAACGGTACCCCTGGTGGCAGGCAACGCCGCTGCCGCCGACCTTGACCTTGAGCAGGATCGCGTCCTGGTCGCAATCGACGCGCATCTCCTCGACGGCGAGAACGTTGCCGCTCTCCTCGCCCTTCTTCCAGAGCTTCTGCCGTGACCGGCTCCAGAACCATGCCTCGCGGCTTTCGACCGTGCGGGCAAGGGCCTCGGCATCCATGTGCGCCACCATCAGCACATCGCCGCTGTCGGCATCGACCGCGATCGCCACAATCAGCCCGTCGGCATCGAACTTCGGGGAGAAGGCGACGCCGGTCTCTACGGTTTCCAGGTTGCCGCGCGGCGCGAAGCGGGAAGGGGATGCGGACATGTGTATAGCCTTGCTGGGCGGGGCGGCCTTGGAAGAAATACGTCCCGCGTGCTGCGCCCGGCCGGCGGCTGGGTCAGGCGCCGCGGCCGCTCCCGACGAGCGAGAGGAACCGCTGCTGCTCGGCGGGGTCGTCGCGGAATGCGCCGGTGAAGGCGGTGGTGACGGTCGAGGCGCCGTGCTTATGGGGGCCGCGCAGGGTCATGCACTGATGCTCGGCTTCGATCATCACGGCGATCCCGCGCGGCTTCAGCGTTTCATCGATGGCCGCCACGATCTGGCTGGTCAGCCGCTCCTGGGTCTGCAGCCGGCGGGCGAAGACATCGACGACGCGCGCGAGCTTCGACAGGCCGACCACGCGCTCGCCCGGATAATAGGCGACGTGCGCCTTCCCGACGAACGGCACCATGTGGTGCTCGCAATGGGAAGAGAACGGAATGTCGCGCACCAGGACGATGTCGTCATAGCTGTCGAGATCCTCGAAGGTCCGCTCGAGAAGGTCGGCCGGAGCTTGCCCATAGCCGGCATAGAAATCGTCGAAAGCCGCCAGGACGCGCCGGGGCGTGTCGCGCAGGCCCTCGCGGTCGGGGTCGTCTCCGGCCCAACCGATCAACGTGCGCACCGCCGCTTCGGCCGCTTCCCGGCTCGGCCGTCGGGCCTCGTCCGGGGCGACCTCGCCGGTGTCTTCGGCCGGTTTGTTCAACAAAGCATCCATGGCCTGGCTCCGCATGTCGGGCGCTCAAGCGAGCTATATAGCGACCGGTGACGGCATTGCGAAGAGCCGGCGCGGTTTTGAAGCGGGCCGGCGGTGGAACCGTCACGGCCCGTTCTGGCGAATGGCTGCCCATCGACCTATATTCCAGCCGATGCTCGACGATATCTACAACAGACAGATTCTCGAATTTGCCGGCTCGATCCCGCGGCTTGGCCGGCTTGCGTCGCCCGACGCCAGCGCCACCGCCCATTCGCGGCTGTGCGGCTCGACCGTGACCGTCGATCTCAAGATGGACGGCGACACGGTCGCCGATTTCGGCCACGAAGTGAAGGCGTGCGCCCTCGGCCAGGCGTCCTCGTCGATCATGGCGCGCAACGTCGTCGGCGCGCGGGCGGACGAGCTTCGTCAGCTCCGCGAAACCATGCGCCGGATGCTCAAGGAGAACGGTCCGCCGCCCGAGGGCCGCTTCGCCGACCTTCGTTTCCTCGAACCGGTCCGCGACTACAAGGCCCGGCACGCATCGACCATGCTCACTTTCGACGCCGTGGTCGACGCCCTCGACCAGGTCGACGCGAAGCGACATGGCGTTGCCGCCGCGGCGGCGACCTGAGGCTGAAATGTCTGCGCGGTCAGCGCGGTCGCGGTTTGCCGCCCTCTGCCTCGTCATCCCGGCGGGATTTATTGCGACCGGGTTCGCCGCGGCGCAATCCGGCGGTCCGAGCATTTGCCCGCCGGGCAGCGCCATTTCCGGCTGTTGGCATTCAGCCTTTCCCCGGATATTCCGTCCGGCGGGGACGGAGGGTCCGCTCACCAGCGCGCTGCGGCACGGTCCGCTCGACGTCGTATCCGACCCGCTTGGTATTGAGCGCCGCGCCTTGCCGCCGAAAGTGGAGCCCATCGACCTCGGGCCCGAGGCCCAACGACCCCGTGACCCGCCGCCCCAGATCGCGGACTGAGGAGGGGGCCGACCTGAGGGGCGTCAACGACGGAAAGTTGCCCGCAATAGAGCCGGGCGGAAGGTCGCCCAGGCGAAGCGGATCGCGTCGATCCGATTGAAACCGACGCGGCGATACTCCAGATAGCGTCTGTAGAAGCGCCGCATCTTCTTAAACCTCCACAGAGTGTCGGGCTGTCGAGAAGCGCAACTCAGTCCCACTCGTTCCCGCAAAGGCTCCGCCCGACGTGTGAACAATGTGTTGAACCTTCTTGCCGGCCTGCCACGGCTTCTCGGGCTCGGGCTGGTGCGGCTCTATCGGCTGATGTTGTCGCCGCTAATCGGCCGCCAGTGCCGCTATCTGCCGACCTGCTCCGAATATACCGAAGAGGCAATCGGCCGGTACGGCTTGTGGCGCGGGTTCTGGATCGGGCTGTCGCGGCTTCAGCGCTGCGGCCCGTTCGGCGCCTCGGGCTTCGACCCGGTGCCGGACACGCTGCCCGAGGCCGCGCGCTGGTACCTGCCGTGGCGCTACGGCCACTGGACCGGCAAGCACATCGACCCGAAGACGCGGCTGGATATCTGAGCGCAGAGCCCGGTCAGGCGTTGCCGATCAATACACCGGTCGCGAAGACAAGCAGGCCACCGACCACCACCTGGAGGGCGGCGCGCAGGAACGGCGTCTCCATATAGCGGGCGCGGACCCAGGCGATTGCCCACAGCTCGATCAGCACCACCACGACGGCAAGGCCGGTGGCGATGCGGAAATCGGGGATCAGGTAGGGCAGCGTATGGCCGACGCCGCCGAGGGTGGTCATGAGCCCGGTAACCAGGCCGCGCAGCCATGGATGGCCGCGGCCGGTGAGTGTGCCGTCGTCGGAGAGCGCCTCGGCGAAGCCCATGGAGATGCCGGCGCCGATCGAGGCCGCCATGCCGACCAGGAAGGTCTCTCAGCTGTCTCGGTGGCGAAGGCGGCGGCGAAGACCGGCGCCAGGGTCGAGACCGAGCCGTCCATCAGGCCGACCAGGCTCGGCTGGACGATCTGCAGCACGAAACGCCGGCGCGCCGTCTCGCGCTCCGACTGACGGTCGCTTTCGGGAATTCCGGCGGTCAGCCGGCGGGCCAGCGCCCCGTGGCTGTCCTCGACGTCGGCGAGGTCGCCGAGAAGCTTGCGCACCGCCGGATCGGATGTGCGGCTCGCCGCCTTCCGATAGAAGTTGGCGGCTTCCTCCTCCATCGATTCGGCGCGGTGCCGCATGGCGTCGATGTCGAAGCGCTCCGACATCCACACCGGCTTGCGGCGCATGAAGCCGCGCACGTCGTCGCGGCGGATGAGGGGCAGGTGGTCGCCGAAGCGCTCCTGGAAAAGAGCGAGCAGCTGCTGGCGATGGCCGTTCTCCTCCTCGGCCATCTCGTCGAACACCTCGGCGGAAGCAGGATAGTCGGGCCTCAGGCGATGAGCGAACTCCCGGTAGATGCGGCCGTCCTCCTCCTCGTTCTGGATGGCGAGCGCCAGCACCTCGCGATCGGTCAGCGAGGAGAACGCGCGCTGCGGCAGGAAAGGGAGCGAGAACATGGCGGTCGGGGCGGTCCGTGAGCTTGGAATGAACCTAAACGATGGGCGACGCGTGCGACAGGCCGCCCGCATGACTTCCTAACCTATCCCACCGGCTGTGGTTTCGGACGATGACCGGAGTCCCGAGCGCCCCCGCCGAACCGTTGCGCGCCAGCTCAAGCAAGCCTGCGATCATGATGTAACGGTAGCGCTACCGTTACATCACTGGGTCCGCAGAGCATTTCGTCGGACCCTAAGACCGAGGATGCCGCGCTTTGGCGGTGTCGTCTTCCAGATTGACCAGGGAGTGACAGTGAAATGGCCCAGAACTCTTTCCGGTGGTTGCGCATGTGGTGCCATACGTTACTACGCCACAGCCGACCCGATTGTGATGTTGAATTGCCATTGTCGCGATTGCCAGCAGGCCAGCGGCAGCGCGTATGCGGCCATCATGGTGGTTCCGAAAATGGCTGTGCAGTTGCAGGGAGAACCACGCTATTACCGAGGCACCGGCAGCAGCGGCAAGGCGGTCGACCGAGGGTTCTGCTCCCAGTGCGGAAGCCCAGTCACGATCCTGATGGAACTCATGCCCGACGCCTTTGGACTGCAGGCCGGGAGCCTGGACGATCCCTCGCAGTACATGCCGGCGATGGATATCTTCACTGCCAGCGCACAAGGCTGGGACCATATGGATTCCACGATCAAGAAGTTCGAGCACGAGCTGGCGGCGTGACTCCGGCGGTTCGATCAAGCGCCAGGACGGGAATTCGGGTTCAACCCGAGTGGGAATGCGGCTCGCCTGCCGCATCCAGCGACAGGCGAGAGAGCAGGGAGCGGAATTCGGGAATCGGCCGCAGGACCTCGAAGCCCGGCCACACGTTGGCGAACATCAGATAGCTGGACCGTTCCTCGGCCGCGCGTTCAAGGCGGGTCATCGCACCCTGAAGGTCGCCGAGGCCGAGATGGACTTGAGCCAACTCGAACTGGTCGACATAGGCGGTTCGCGCGGTGGCCTCCATCTCGGCAAGCACGGCATGGGCTTGATCGGGGCGACCCGAGCGGCCGTAGCAGCGTCCGAGCGCGCCCTGGATGCGCGACCGGAAGGCGTGGCCGCTGTCCTTCGCCCGATCCAGGGCGAGCGCCGTTTCCAGCGCATGGGTTGCCTTCGCGTGGTGCCCGAGGCGCTCGTAAGCGAGACCAAGGAACCAGTGCGTCCGGTGGTAGCCGGCGTCCAGATCGAGGACCTTCCTGCATTGCTCGATCGCCGCGTCGTACTGGCCTGCGAAACTCTGCACCAGCGCGCGATCGAGGTTGATCGGCAGGGAAACGGGGTCCAGCTCCGCCGCCCTTTTGATGGCCTCCAGTGCTTCCGCTAGCCGGCCCTCGGGCGCGAGCAGGAAGACGCTGTACCATTGGTGAAGCGTGGCGTAGCCGCTGTCGAGGTCCAGTGCCCGCTTGTACTCGTTCTCTGCAGCCCTGCGCTGCCAGTCGAAATTCGCCAGAACCCCGGCAAGGGACGTGTGGGCCTCCACCAGGCCATCGTCGAGTTCGAGGGCCCGGAGGGCGGCCTGCCGGGCGCGTGGCATTGATTTCCTGGGCGCTTCGGCGCCCGACATCGCCAGCATCACGTAGCAGTCGGCCAGTCCGGAATAGGCCTGGCCGTAGCGGGGATCCGCGCGGATTGCCTCGTTGAAATGATCGAGAGCGGATCGAAAGCCGCGCTCGTCTCGCTTGGCCCAGTGAAACCGCCTCTTCAGATAATGATCGAACGCAGCATGGTTCGCGGTGCCGTTGCTTGCCCCGCGTTGTTCGGACAATTCCGCCCCGCCGCCTGAAAACATCTGGCGGATCGATCGAGCGATCTCGTCCTGAAGGGCGAAGACATCGCTGAGCGGGCGGTCGTAGCGTTCGGACCAGAGGTGGCATCCGTCCGCAACGTTGATGAGCTGGACCGTAATTCGCAGCCGATCCATCGACTTGCGGACACTTCCCTGGACGATCCTGCCGACGCCTAGGACCGCGCCGATCGTGCGGATGTCCTGGTTCTTGCCCTTGAACTGGAACGACGAGCTGCGGGCAGCCACGTGGAGCGACGGAACGCCGGCCAGTGCGTGGATCAGTTCTTCGGTGAGGCCGTCGCTGAAATATTCGTTCTCGGGGTCCGAGCTCATGTTGACGAAGGGGAGCACGGCGACCGAATTGCCGAGGTGGCCGTCGGTCCCGGTGTCGCCGCGGGGAGGGGATATCGAACGGGGGTCCAGGCGCCTCAGGCGGAACGAGGGGACGTAGCGCCCCCGCGGAAGCTCGATCACCAGGCGATCGCCGGCACCCGCTGCCTGATAGTATTCATCGAGCTTCGCCCGCAGACGGCGAGCCTGCACCCGCACCACGGAATCGGCGCTCGGATCGTAGACATCTGCCCGGCGGCCGAACACTTCGACCCCGATCACCAATTCCTTCACCGCGGTCGCCTCGCCGGCCAGGGTCTTCTCGGTGACGAAGCGAAGAAAACGGCTCAGCCGCTCGGCATTGACGAACGAAGGGCTCGCCAGAATTCTGTCGATCTGAGCCCGGACAGCGTCTGCAGTAGGACTTTCGCGTAAGGACTGCGCTGGAATCGCATCGGTGGGCACGGGGCATCTCTCCCGTCGCGGCGTTCACCGTGGGCGAACTGTACCCCGACACAGCGGTTGCCTCAACGCGCTCGCACGTCTGGTGGTTTTGTTGGCCGAGAGGGCGACCGCGCGGGTCGTTTCTTCCCCTTCGTGTCGCCCGCGCGAAGACCGCGCAGGATCAGCGCCCACATGTCGTCGAACACTGCGTCGAGGCCGGGGTCGTTCCATTCCGCCGCGTGGGACGGGTCGTGGAAGCGGGCGGTGGCGTAGAAGATCGCCTTGCCGGTGCCGGCGGGATCGACGGTGGCGAATTCGCCGCGGCCGATGCCGTCGGCGATGATCGCGCTGACCTGGCCGGCGAGCTGCCTCGACATGGGCGTGCACCACCTCGCGGGATTCGGCGAAGATCGCGTGATAGGTGGCGAACAGCTCCGGCTCGACCTTCGCCTTCTGGCGCTTGGTGGCGATCAGCGGGTCGAACCAGCGGCGCAGGCGGTCCGGCGCCGGCGCGTCCTCGGCGACGATCTTCGCCAGCGGGCCGGAGACGCGGGCGAGCCAGCGCGCCGGTCACCGCGTCGCGCAGCGCCGCCTTGCTGGGGAAGTGGCGGTAGACGCTGCCGTGGCTGACGCCGAGCGCGCGGGCGACGTCGACCACGGTGGTCTTGGCCGGGCCGTAGCGGCGTCAGCACTTCCTCGGCGGCGTCGAGGATGCGGTCGGGGGTGAGGGCGGTCGTCACTCATCCGCGTGCGCTCGTGCCGTCCGTTCGCTGTCGAGCATGCGCCATCTGGGCGGCCGCGTAGCGGTCGCCGGCGGCGGCGCCGGGCGGCACGGCCCGCTCGATCGCGGCGAGGTCGTCGGCGTCAAGGTCAAGCGTCGAGCGCGCCCAGCGCCTCGGTCGAGCCGGTCGCGGCGGCGCGCGCCGACCAGCGGCACGATGTCGGCGCCGCGCGCCAGCACCCAGGCGATGGCGACCTGGGCGACGGTGACGCCCTTCGCGCGTCGGCGACCGCGCGCAGCGCCTCGACCAGCGCCAGGTTGTGGTCGAGGTTCTCGCCGCTGAAGCGCGGGCGAATGGCGCGGAAGTCGCCGGGCGTGGCGCTGCGCTCCTTCGACCAGTGGCCGCTGATCAGGCCGCGCGACAGGACGCCGTAGGCGGTGATGCCGATGCCGAGCTCGCGGCAGGTCGGGCAGGATCTCGTCCTCGATGCCGCGCGAGATCAGCGAATACTCGATCTGCAGGTCGGCGATCGGGTGGACGGCGTGCGGCGCGGCGCAGCGTCTCGGCGCCGACCTCGGACAGGCCGACGTGGCGGACGTAGCCGGCCTTCGATCAGCTCGGCGATGGCGCCGACGGTGTCCTCGATCGGCACGTTCGGGTCGAGGCGGCCGGGCCGGTAGATGTCGATGTGGTCGGTGCCGAGGCGCTGGAGCGTGTAGGCGAGGAAGTTCTTGACGGCCGCCGGCCGCGCGTCGATAGCCGAGCCAGCCGCCGGTCGGGGCCGCGCAGCGCGCCGAACTTGACGCTGATCACGGCGCGATCGCGCGTTGCCGCCCTTGCAGCGCCTCGCCGATCAGCAGCTCGTTGTGGCCCATGCCGTAGTAGTCGCCGGTGTCGAGCAGGGTGATGCCGGCGTCGAGGGCGGCGTGGATGGTGGCGATGCTCTCGGCGCGGTCGGCCGGGCCGTAGAGCGTCGGACATGCCCATGCAGCCGAGGCCGAGGGCGGAGACCTGTGGGGCCGGTGTTCCGAGCGTGCGGGTGGTGATCATGGCGACGTCCTCCTGATGTCGTGCTGATGCCTGTATCGCATATGGAATGACAGGATTTCAATATCTGTCAATCAAGATTACGTGATTCGAGGCCATGTTGCGCGCTCTTGACTGCGCTGTCTGCTTCGGTCCACCTACCCCCCGTCGCGGCTCTTCCAGGCCGCTTACCGCTTACCCGCGCTCGTACGCGGGAGTGAGCAGGAGAACATCGATGATCAAGCTGACCTTCCCCGACAATTCCGTCACGCGAGTTCCCTTCCGGCGTCACCGGCCGCGAGGTGGCGGAGGGCATTTCCAAGTCGCTCGCCAAGAAGGCGGTGGCGATGGCCCTCGACGGCGAGCTCGCCGACCTGTCCGATCCGATCACCGCCGACGCGCGCATCGAGATCGTTCACCCGCGACGATCCCCGCGCGCTGCCGATGATCCGCCACGACGCCGCTCATGTGATGGCGGAAGCGGTGCAGGAGCTCTACCCCGGCACCCAGGTCACCATCGGCCCGGTCATCGACAACGGCTTCTTCTACGACTTCGCGCGCAACCAACCCTTCACGCCGGAGGAATTGCCGGCGATCGAGGCGAAGATGCGCGAAATCGTCGCCCGCAACGCGCCCTTCACCAAGGAGGTGTGGCCGCGCGACAAGGCGCGACAGGTCTTCCGCGACAAGGGCGAGCTCTACAAGGTCGAGCTGGTCGACGCGATTCCCGAAGGCGAAGACGTCAAGATCTACAAGCAAGGCGACTGGTTCGATCTCTGCCGCGGGCCGCACATGGCCTCGACCGGACAGATCGGCAACGCCTTCAAGCTGACCAAGGTCGCCGGCGCCTATTGGCGCGGCGACTCGCGGAACCCGATGCTCACCCGCATCTACGGGACGGCCTGGCACAGCAAGGAGGAACTCGACGCCTATCTCCACATGCTGGAGGAGGCGGAGAAGCGCGACCATCGCCGGCTCGGCCGCGAGATGGACCTCTTCCATTTCCAGGAGGAGGGGCCGGGCACCGTCTTCTGGCACGCCAAGGGATGGACCATCTTCCAGGAGATCATCGCCTATATGCGGCGGCGGCTGAAAGGCGACTACGACGAGGTCAACGCGCCGCAGCTTCTCGACAAGTCGCTGTGGGAGACTTCGGGCCACTGGAACTGGTTCCGCGAGAACATGTTCATGGCCCACTCGGCCGGCGAGGACACCGACGATCATCGCACCTTCGCCATCAAGCCGATGAATTGCCCCGGCCATATCCAGATCTTCAAGTATGGCCTCAAAAGCTACCGCGATCTGCCGCTGCGCATGGCGGAATTCGGGGTCGTTCACCGCTACGAGCCGTCCGGCGCGCTGCACGGGCTCTTGCGCGTGCGCGCCTTCACCCAGGACGACGCCCATATCTTCTGCACCGAGGAGCAGATGGCGGAGGAGTGCCACAGGATCAACGATCTGATCCTCTCGACCTATGCCGATTTCGGCTTCGACGAGGTGCTGGTCAAGCTCTCCACCCGGCCGGACAAGCGGGTCGGCAGCGACGAGGCGTGGGACCGCGCCGAGGCGATCATGAACGACGTGCTCGGCGAGATCGCCGAGCGCTCCGGCGGCCGCATCAAGACCGGTATCAATCCCGGCGAGGGCGCTTTCTACGGGCCGAAATTCGAATACGTCCTCCGCGACGCCATCGGCCGCGACTGGCAGTGCGGCACCACCCAGGTCGACCTCAACCTGCCGGAACGGTTCGGCGCCTTCTATGTCGACGCCGACGGCCAGAAGAAGACTCCGGTGATGATCCACCGGGCGATCTGCGGCTCGATGGAGCGCTTCCTCGGTATCCTGCTCGAGAACTATGCCGGCCACCTGCCGCTCTGGCTGGCGCCGGTGCAGGCGGTCGTCGCCACCATCACCTCCGATGCCGACGACTACGCGCGGCAGGTGCTGGCGCGGCTCGATGCGGCGGGACTTCGCGCCGAAGCCGACCTCCGCAACGAGAAGATCAACTACAAGGTCCGCGAGCACTCGCTCGCCAAGGTGCCGGTCATTCTGGTGTGCGGCAAGCGGGAAGCCGAGGAGGGCAGCGTCAATATTCGCCGGCTCGGCGAGAAGGACCAGAAATCGTGGCGGCTGGACGAGGCGGTCCAGGCGCTCGTCGATGAGGCGATCCCGCCTGACCTGAAGCAGCGGAAGAGGGCCGCGGCGGCCTGAGCCCTCGCGCGGTGGCCCGGGCCGCGCTTTCTCAGGCGATCATGATGAAATCGGCGTGGTCGAGGTCGAGGTGCGTGTCGAGCCGGGCGAACAGCGTATCGCCGCCATGCTTGCTGCCGTTCTTGTCGTAGATCAGCTTGCCCTTGTTCGCGTTGTAGATGACGAAGTCATTCTTGTCGTGGGCGGCGTGCCCCACCCTGAACTCGCCGGCGCCGAGCTTGTTGCCGATCTTGGTGAAGATGCCCTTGGACAGGTAGATGTGATCCTTGCCGGGGGTGAAGTCGTCGATGACATCGACGTTGGTGGCCGCGCTCAGCGCGCTGTCGAAGACGAAGCCGTCCTTGCCTGGCCCGCCGGTCAGAAAGTCCTTGCCCGGGCCGCCGTTCAACATGTCCTGGCCGCCGCCGCCGACGAGCGTGTCGGTGTCGTTGCCGCCAAACAATTGGTCCTTGCCGGCGTTGCCCTCCAGCATGTCGTTGCCTTCGTTGCCGTTCAGGATGTCCGCCGCGCCGCGGCCGATGAGCTCGTCGGCGCCGCCGAAGCCGGAGATGGTCGACGCGTCCTCGCGGCCGACGATGGTGTCGTCGCCGTTGGTTCCGAAGATCGTCGGGTCGCGCGGATCGACGATGCGGTAGTTGAGGGTGTCGATGTTGGTCGAATCGCCGGTCTCGCTCGCATAGGTGAGGATCACCCGCCCGTCGGCCAGCGTCGCGATGCTCATGCTGAACAGGCCCTGATCGCCCGGCGCGTCCAGATCGAGCTGCGCGCCGATCGCGGTGCCGCCGGCATCGAAGCGCTGCAACACAACGTCGAGCTCCGGCGAGCCGTCGGTCTCGGTCCCGACGATCGCTGTCCATGCGATGATAAAGCCGCCGTCGTTCAGCGGCGTGATCTTCGGCAGCAGGCCGCCCGCCGAGTTGGCGACCGACACCGGCGAGGCGTCGATCGGGGTAGCCTCTCCGAAGTAGCGGCGGAAAGCGATCCCATCGTCCTGCTGCCAGGTCAGGACGAAGCTGCCGTCGTGGAGGGCCGTCACGTCGGGAAATGACGCGCTGACGTCGTCGGCGCTCACATTGACCTCACCGGTGGTGTCGCTGCCGTCGGCCGCGTAGCCGTGGAAGCGGATCTGGCGGTCGCCCGAGGTCAGGTTGACGTTGTCGTAGGCAACAACGACGTGCCCGGTGTGGCGGCCGGCGACGGCCGCCTCCAACTGCGACTCGCCGGTGTGCGGGCCTACAAAGATCTGGTTGCTGGCCTGAGTACCGATCGAGCTCACAAAGCGGAGGACGGTGTAGGTCACGTTGCCGCTCCCGGCGACCGCGAAGATGACGGCCGAGCCGATGCCGCCCACGCCGTCCGAGCGCGCGGCGCTGTCGATCAGGATCTCGTCCGTGGCACTGTCCTCGATCGGTGAGGTGCCGCTCTGCGGCGTGAACGTCGCATCGGGGCTGTGCCAGAAAACGTCGCGGTCGAGCGGCGTAGCTCCGAATGTCAGGCTGTAGTTGACCACCACGCGTCCATCGGCCTGCTGGACGATATGCGGGATGCCTAGCGGCTTGGCGCTCGGCACGGCGCTCAGAAAATCGCCGCCGGCGAAGCTGCCGAACGGGTCGAGATGCCGCCCGAAGATATCGCCCCCATTCTCCCAGACGATGGCGAAGCTGTCGTCGGCGAGACCCGTCACTTGGGGTGAAAAGGCGAACGGGTCGAAGGAGAAGGTTACTTCCGTTCCCCAGAAGGTCGGTGTGGTGGTCATGGGCTGCTCCACAGCAGACGGGCGCGGCAGCCTCACCCGGCCAGTCACCGGCAGGCGCGCCACCGCCGTGGATTTGCAGCCATCACAATGACGGGGATCTACGGTCGCGGCGTCCTCCGTTCGGAGGATGCCGGGCTAATCGAGGAGCGCGTTCGAAAAGCCGGCAAACAGCTTGACGAGATCCGCCTGGCGCGTGGCGCCGGTCTTCTCGAAGATGCGCCCAAGATGCGTCTTGACCGTCGTCTCGCCGACGCCGAGCGCCTCCGAGACCTCGGGGACGCCGCCGACCTCGACGATGGCGAGGAAGACGCGGAGCTCGGTAGGCGTGAGGCGGAATGTCTTGGCGATGATCTCGGGCGGCGAGGGCGCTTCGACGGCCGCCTTGTGAACGAAGAGCGCCGCGGTAGCCGCGTGGGCGACTCCGGTGCGCCGCCGCCGCTTGCCGCCGGTGAGCGGCAGCACATGGGCGACGTAGCGCTCGCCCCCCAGGCCGCGGAGCGGCAGCGCGATGCCCCTCGCGCCCAACGACAGATCGCCGCCCGATGCCGCGAAGAAGGTGGCGCGCAGCGCCTGATCCATTTCGGGATCGCGGGCGGAAAGGCGCGTGCCGGCCACATTCAGGAGATCGGCCTTGGCCAGCATGGCGTGGCCCGCGACATTGGCGTGGACGATCTTTCCCTCCCGATCGACGAGAAACATGCCGGCCCGCAAGCCGTCGATCACTTCGGCGAAGGTCGCCGCCTCGGCCGTCTTGAGATCGATCGCCTTGCCGATCAGAACGGCGCGCCTGATGTGCGGCACGATCAGCCGCATGCGCTTGCGGGTCTCGTCGTCGACCAGACCGTGGCGCTCGTGGCGAAAGACGCCGAACAAGGCGACGCTGGTCGTCGATTTGTCGAGAACCGCGGTGACGTGGTCGACAAGCTGCTGGGGACGAGCCCACTCGCGATAGAAGCGGGTCTCGAGAAATTCGGCATAGGACATGATATCGGCCGTGGCGACCGGCTCTTCGAGCTCGGCGAAGAAGTGAGCGGTGGTCGACGGGTCGAGCTTTATATATTTCTCAAAATAGAGACGCGTATAACGCGGACTGATCCCGCCATCATCGAAGAAGACGCCGCCGCTCTTGCTGGTGGCGTCCTTGGCGTAGAGCGCCGCTGCCGATCCGCCGACGAAGGCCGAGGTGGCGCGAAGCACGCTTCGCCATCGCGACGGGGCGAGCGCGGCATCGTAGATGTCACCGATCAGCGCCGAAAGTCGTTCCTCGTCATCGGCGGGCACAAGCGCCGGGGCGGCATGGCCCGCGGTCTCGGGGTGCCGGCTCGGAATCGGGCGCTTAGTGGGCAAGGACCTCGACATCGCGGTTGATGCCCGCTTCGACGGTGAAGTCTCGGCGGAAGACATTGTCATTATGTTTGGCGACGGCAGTATAGTCCCCGGCGGCGAGGACCACCGAGGGAAATGCGCCAACGCTCTCGACAATGCTGTCGCCGGCGGGCGTCATGACCGACCAGGACGTGTTGGCGAGTGCCTCGCCGCCGTGCTCCTCGACGAGCTTCAGGGTCAGCCGTGCCGCCTTCTGGTACACCGCGGCCTCGGTCAGCTTGCCGGGCTCGACCTTGATATCGGCGCGCACCACCGCATTGGCGTCGCCGTAGTGACAAACCACATGATAGATTCCGGCATTGAGGCTGATCACGTGTGACGGCGGCGCGTGCTCGACCAGGAGCACGCGCTCGGCCGGCCCGGTGTCGTCGGGCGCGTAGATGTCGAAGTTGACCTCGTTCGCCGGCAGCGGCTGGTCGTCACCGACCAGCGCCGTCAGCCGCAGTCCGCCGGCGTTCAAGGTCATGGTGTCCGACGACGACACGTCGGTGACCGTCACTTTCTTGGCCAGGCCGGCATGGCCGTAGGCGGCATGGACCATGTAATTGCCGGGTCTCAGCTTGAGGGTCACCGCGCCGCCTTCGGCTTCGCCGACGAGACGCAATTTGCCGTCGCTCATCGGCTGACTGCCGAACACCCGCCAGACGACCCCGGAAGGGATCGGCGGGCCGCCGTCGATCAGGCGCGCGTCGATCGTCACGGTGCCGAGCACGCCGGAATCGGCCGGCGGCGTGGTGGTGAAAGTCTCCCCTGGTCGCGCCGGGTTGAGGTCGATCGGCCCGTCGCCGGGCGGATCGAGCGGTCCTGCCGACGCTGCCGCCTTCAGATCGAGCGGGGCGAGCGGCAACGGCTGGTCGCCGCCGGCTCCCAGGCCGACATCGGCGTCTCCGCTTAAATCGAGGAACCCCGCCGCCGCGCCGTCGCTGGTGGAGGGCGGAACCAGCGCCGTATCGATCGGCTCGTCCATGACGTCTCCGCCGACGTCGCCGGAGCCGGCTACGTCGCCGGGACCGGGGTCGGCGCCCGCATCTCCCTGCAGCATCAGCGGCGAGATGCGGGGAATCGGAACGTCCTCGGCGCGACCGGCGCTTGCGGCTGCGAGTGCAAATGCGAGCGCAACGAGAAGGAAAGGGAAGAGGCGCAGCGGAGCGGACGCCAGGCCGGCCGCCAAAATCCGGCGGAGCGGTCGAAAGGCCGGGATGTCGGCTGTCCGGTCGCCTTGCGGCAAAGACCTCGTCCCCCCTGGAGTGGTTCGTCCCTCGCGATTTCGGCCAAACAGCCTGACATCAATGGCAAATTCAAGGCCACCGGGCGGTTCGACGGGCCTTCACCCGTGCCCTTCCGCCGACGTTGGCGGGCACCTACATGTACCTACCCACAGGAAGGAATGATATCCGTGGTCGATTTTCCTCTCGCCTATGTTCTCGACGACAGTGCCGGTCATGACCGGCAGAGCCTGAGCAGCGGAGCCCCGGACCACTCCGAGGCGCTCGATGCTTATTCCGCCACCGTGTCGCGGGTTGCCGATCAGGTCGGTCCCGCGGTGGTCCGGGTCGACGCCAGCCGGAAATCCGGGCGCGGCGGTACCGGCTCCGGCTTCATCCTCTCCTCGGACGGGCTGATCATCACCAACAGCCACGTCGTCAACGGCTTTCACGACATCCGGCTCGCCAATTCGGAAGGGCGCACCACCGACGCGCAGCTGATCGGCGAGGACGCCGACACCGACATCGCGCTCATTCGCGCCAATGCCGCCCGCGACCTGCCGACGGCGACGCTCGGCAACTCGAAGCGCCTGCGGCGCGGGCAGCTCGTCATCGCCATCGGCAACCCGCTCGGCTTCGAGTCGACGGTGACCGCAGGCGTCGTGTCGGCCCTCGGCCGCTCGATCCGCGCCACCACCGGCCGCATGATCGAGGACGTCATCCAGACCGACGCGGCGCTCAATCCCGGCAATTCCGGCGGCCCGCTGGTCTCCTCGCGCGGCGAGGTGGTCGGCGTCAACACGGCGATCATCCCCTACGCGCAAGGGATCTGCTTCGCCGTGGCGAGCAACACGGCGAGCTTCGTCCTTACCGAGTTGATCCGCCATGGCCGCGTCCGCCGCGCCTTCATCGGCGTCGCCGCCGAGACGGCGCCGGTGCCGAGACGCCATGCGCTCGCCGCCGGCATCGCCAATGCCGCCGGGGCGATGCTGATGTCGGTAGATCCGAACGGCCCGGCCTCGGCCGGCGGGCTCCTCCGCCACGACCTGGTGGTCGCGGTGGACGGGCTACCGGTCGCCGGCGTCGACGATCTGATTCGTCTGCTGTCGGGCGAGCGGATAGGCCGGACGGTTCGCCTGGACGTGCTCCGCCTCGGCCGTCCGCGAAGCTTCGAGGTGACGCCGACCGAGCGGCGGGGGCGCACCCGGCCGTAGTGCGGCTATGCGGGCTTCTCGCCTTCGACCTCGGCCAGCAGCCAATCGCGAAAGACCCTGACCTTCTCGCGTTGAAGGGCGCGCGGCGGGTAGACGACGTAGTAGGCGAGTTCGGCCGGAAAGCTGATCTCAAAGGGCCGTACCAGACGCCCTGCGGCAAGGTCGTCTCCCACCAGCGCGCTAGGCCCGAGCACAACGCCTTCGCCCAGAATCGCCGCCTGGACCGCGTGTTCGGTCGATCGAAACGCCGGACCGCGGTGGGGATTCACCCCCTCGATCCCGGCCCATGTCAGCCACATCGACCAGTCGACATAGTAATCGTGATGGATCAGCGTGTGGTTCTTCAGATCGTCTGGGGTTCGCAGCGGGACCTCTGCATCGAGGAGCGCCGGACTGCACACCGGGAAGACATCCTCCTCCAGCAGAAGATGGGATTCCAGGCCAGGGTACTGTCCGCGACCGTAGCGGATGGCGATGTCGATCCCGTCGCTGACGAAATCGGCGAGCTTGTCCGAGGTGGAGATGCGAACGTCGATGTCGTCGTGGGCCTGCCTGAAGCGAAACAGCCGCGGGACCAGCCATTTGGCGACGAATCCGTCGAGCGCGCTGACGTTGAGGGTGCCGGAGGCGTGCTGGCCGGTCGCCGTGATCGTCGCGGCGGCCAGGTGATCGAGGGCGTCGCGAATCTCCGCGGCATAAGACGAGCCGATAGGCGTCAGCCGCACCGAGCGTGTTGCCCGCTCGAAGAGCCGTACGCCGAGTTGGTCCTCGAGGTTGCGAATGGCGCGACTCACCGCGCCGTGGGTGACGTGCAACTCGTCGGCCGCCTTCGAGAAGCTCAGGTGGCGCGCAGCCGCCTCGAAGCTCGGCAAGGCATTGAGGGAAGGCAGTTTGCGAGGCATGACCGGCACTCGGATTGCGTGATTTTTGCTCACATATCGTCGGCATATTAGTCGTTTGTCGGCCCGGCCGAAAGCCGCCATGTTTAGGGCCACGGATCGGCAAAAGGTGGGCTTGACACTGACTCTGGTGGACGAGAAGGCAACCAGGACAGCGTGACTGATCCTCACACGTCCATCAGCGCTCGGACCAAGCATCTGCCCAAACCGGGATCCAACACCCTGAGAGGAGAGACCCACATGAACAAGCCACTCGTCAATGCGCTGACCGGCGTTGCCGGCCGTGTGGTCGCTGCCCATCGGCACCGTCGTACGCGGCGGCTGATCGAGCGACTTTCGAACCACCAGCTCGATGACATCGGGTTCCGGCGCGAGTGGGACGGATCGGTTGATCGCGTGGCGGATCGTTCCTAGGCGGCCGCATCGATGGGCACGGGGCTTACGCCACGCGCCCATCCGGGATGAAGCAGCCGGATGTCCCGGCTTGCTCGCGACGACAAGCTCGGAGGTCACGGCGCGGTCTTCGCGGACATCGCGGTGGTCAGCGGCGTCGACTTCGGTGCCATCGCCGGCGGGCGGCTTGCCGCCATCACCGGCTTCTTCGACCCCGCCCCAGCGGCGTAGACACGGCGCGGCCAACGAAAAGGCCCGGAGCGGTGGCTCCGGGCCGAGGCGTCGTGATCGCGGCTGCTTACTGATAGTCGGCCGCGTTGTCCTTGGTCACCAGGACCGTCCCGGTGTCGATGATTGCCGGGATTTTCTCGCCGTGCTTGACCTTCAGCGCGTTCTCGACGCCGAGCTCTCCCATGTGCTTCGGGTTCTGCGCGACGGTGGCGGCCATGTCGCCAGCGAGCACCGCTGCGGCCGCGTTGGGGTTGGCGTCGAAGCCGACCACGACGATCTTGCCGGACATGCCGGCCGACTTGATCGCCTGAACCGCGCCGAGCGCCATGTTGTCGTTGGAGGCGAAGACCGCCTTGAGGTTCGGATGGCCGGTGAGGATGTTCTCCATCACCGACTGGGCCTTGGCGGTGTCCCAATCGGCGGGCTGCTCGGCGACGACGTTGAGGCCGCAGTCGGTCATCCCCTTCTTGGAGCCGTCGGCGCGGGCCTTGCCGGTCGACTGGGTGATGATGCCCTGCAGGATGGCGACCTCGCTGCCCTTCTCGACATTCTTGCAGATATAGTCGGCGGCGAGCGCGGCGCCGACCTCGTTGTTGGTGCCGATGAAGGTGACGCCGTCATTGACACCCTTGGTGTCGATGAACACCACGCCGACGCCCTGCTTGATCGCCTCGTCGACCACCGGGGCGAGGGCGTTCGGGTCGGTCGGCGCCAGCGCCATGGCGTCGATCTTCTTGGCGAGCTGATCCTCGATCTGGGAAATCTGCGACTGGATATCGCTCTCCTGCGGCGGGGCGAGGACGATCACGTCGACGCCGAGCTTCTTGCCCTCCTCCATCGCGCCGGCCTCGACGGCAGCCCAGAACGGGTTGCCCGAACCTGGGCCTTTCATATCGATAAGCACCGTTTCCGCATGGGCGGCCGACGCCGCCAGCAGGACGAGCCCGCTTGTCAGTGCCAGGACCTTCTTGTTCATTTCACTTCCCTCCGTCGGTTTGTCTTCTCCTTTTGATTGTCTCCGGGCCGGCGCTGGAGAAGGAGCGCCGCCCCGGCTGTCATGTCCGTACCGCCGCGCGACGCCTGAGGACGTCGATATAGACGGCCAGAATGATGATCAGTCCTATCAGCAGTTGCTGCCAGAACACGCTAACATTCATCAGGTTCAGGCCGTTGCGCAGCAGCCCCATGATGAGGACGCCGGCGAAGACGCCGAGCACGGTGCCGCGGCCGCCGAAGAAGCTGGCGCCGCCGATGATCACGGCGGCGATGGCGTCGAGCTCGGCGCCGAGGCCGGCATTGGGGAATCCGGAATCGGTGCGGCCTGCCAGGAGCAGCGCTGACAGGCCGGCGAAGAAGCCCGACATCGCATAGACGAGGAGCAGGATGCGGTTGACGTTGATGCCGCTCACCCGCGCCGCCTGCGGGTTGCCTCCGACCGCATAGATGTGCCGGCCGATCGCGGCCTTCTGCAGGAACCAGGCGACGCCGCCATAGGCGACCACCAGCACGATCGTGCTGACCGGAATGGCGCCGTACTGGCCGAGCCCGGGGATCGGGATCTGGGCGGAACCGAGAAAGCGGATCGGGTCAGACAGCCCCGACAGCGGGCGCGCGCCCGAAATCAGGTTGGTCAGTCCGCGCAGCGCGTTGAGTGTGCCGAGCGTCATGATGAAGGGATGCGGCAATCTCAGCAGCGTCAGGCCGAAGCCGTTGACCAGGCCGCAAGCTAGGCCGACCAGCGGCCCGACCAGGATGACGATTTCCCAAGGCCAGCCGGCCTTGTCGAGGATCACCAGCGACATCATGGCGAGCGCCAGGATCGAGCCGACCGAAAGGTCGATGCCGGCAGTCAGGATCACCGTGAACATGCCGATCGCCAGAAGGGCGTTCATGGCGATCTGCTTGAGGATGTTGGTCAGGTTGTGCAGCGTCAGGAAATATTCCGGCTGCATGGCGTAGAGGAACACCATCATCGCGACGACGACGCCGATGATGCCGTAGCGCTCGACGAAGCGGCCGATGCCGCTTCCCTTCTCGACGGTGGCCTCAGCGAACTTGGTCATGGGCAAGCACTTCGGTGTGACCCTTGGTTCCCATCACCCAGCCGATAACCTCGTTGCGGCTGGTCTCCTTGAGGGGTGCTTCGGCGAAGTTGCGGCCGTGGAAGAGGGCCATGACGCGGTCGCTGACGTAGAAGATGTCGTCCATGCGATGGCTGATGAGGATGACCCCGACACCGCGGTCTTTCAAACCTTTGATCAGGTCGAGAACCTTGCCCACTTCCTTGACGGCCAGCGCCGCGGTCGGCTCGTCCATGATGACGACCCGGGCGTGGAACGCCGTGGCGCGGGCGATGGCGACGGCCTGCTGCTGGCCGCCGGAAAGGTCCTCGACATTCTGATCGACGCTCTTGACCTCGATCTTGAGACTGTCGAGGTGCTCGGATGCCATGTGGCGGCTGAGCTTCTGGTCGACGATGGTGAGGCCGAGCGCCTTGGAGCCCGGCTCGCGGCCAAGGTAGATGTTCTCGTGGATGGCCAGGTTGCCGGCCAGCGCAAGGTCCTGATAGACCATCTCGATGCCGACGTCGCGAGCGTGGCGGGGGCTCGAGAAGCGGACCGGCCGGCCCTCGAAGATGATCTCGCCGGCGCTCGGTGCGTAGAGCCCGGACAGGATCTTCATCAGCGTCGACTTGCCGGCGCCATTGTCGCCGACGACGCCGAGCACCTCGCCGCGCGACAGGTAGAAGTTCACCCCGTCGAGGGCGGTGATCGCGCCAAAATACTTGGTAATGTTGCGGGCCTCGAGAAGAGGCTTCTCGCGGCCCGCCTCAACGGTCGGCTCCACCGCATTCCTCCCTGTTCCACCGAAAAGTGGAATGTATGAGCCTAATTCTCTTATCGTTGGAATATTTATTCCATCTTCTTCCGGTTCCTGTCAAGCGGTCATTGGCGGGTGCGTAGCCCTGTTTATATTGCCATTTGCGCGCTAAACCGAGCATCCTTTTGGGAGGAAGCGTAATGAACGAACATGTCCGGGTTGCCGTGGTCGGCTGTGGCTTCTTTTCCGGCAATCACCTTCATGCATGGCAAGACCTTGCGCCGGAGGGCGCCGAGCTCGTCGCGGTCTGCGATATCGACGCGGCAAAGGCCGCGGCGGCGGCGAAGGAATTCGGCGTTCCGCGCTGGTATCGCGACTTCGGCGAGATGCTGGCGGCCGAGAAGATCGATCTTCTCGACATCATCACCCGGATGGATTCGCATCGCGCGCTGGTCGAGCAGGCCATGGCGGCCGGCATCGCCACCATCGTCCAGAAGCCGTTCGCACCGAACTGGGACGACGCTGTCGCGATGACGCAGGCGGCGGAGCGCGCCGGGCGCTTCCTCGCGGTTCACGAGAATTTCCGCTTCCAGACCCCGATGCTGAAGGTGGTGGAAGCGTTGCGGTCAGGGGCGATCGGCACGCCGAGCTGGGGACGAATCTCCTTCCGCACCGGCTACGACATCTACAGCGGTCAACCCTATTTCTACGACGAGGAGCGGTTCGTCATCCTCGATCTGGGGGTTCACACGCTCGACATCGCCCGCGTCCTGATGGGCGAGGCGGAGCACGTCTATTGCGAGACGCAGCGGCGCAATCCCAAGGTCCGGGCGGAGGATACCGTCACCGTCATGCTCCGCCACGTCTCGGGTGCCGTTTCGGTCGTCGACTTCAGCTATGAGAGTCGCAAGCAACCCGATCCGTTCCCGGAAACGCTTCTGGAGATCGAGGGCCCCGACGGCGCGATCGTCGTCGAGCCTGGCCTGAAGATGCGGGTCACCAGCCGCGGCGAGATGCGAACCGAGGACATCGGCTCGCCGCTTCTCTCGTGGACGTCCCACCCGTGGCACGTCGCCCAGGAAAGCGTAGTCACCACCTGCCGGCACATGCTCGACAGTTTTCGGGCCGGCCGGGTGGCCGGGACGGCGGCGGCCGATAATCTCAAGACCTTCGCGCTCTGCGAAGCCGCCTATGAGTCGGCAGCGACCGGCAGGGCGGTAAAGCCGCGGCGGGTGGGCTGACGCTGCCTCGCCGCTACACCATCAGCTGGCCGCCATTGACCTCGATGATCTGGCCGGTGACGTATCCGCTTAGCGCGTCGGAGGCGAGGAAGAGATAGGCGCCGACGCAATCGTCGGCCGTGCCGGCCCGGCCCATCGGGATCGTCGCCACCATGCCCTTCATCTGCGCCTCGGTGCTGTAGCGCTGGTGGAAGGGGGTGAGGATGACCCCCGGCGAGACGGCATTGACCCGGATGCCGTCGCCGACAAGCTCCTTGGCAAGGCCATGGGTGATCGTCGAAACGAAGCCCTTCGCGGCGGCGTAGAGCAGCGCGCCGCCGCCACCGCCGTTACGGGCGGCGATCGAGGTGGTGTTGACGATGACGCCGCGCTGCTTCTTCAGCCACGGCAATGCCGCCCGTGTCATCCACACGACGGAATGGGCGTTGAGGTCCATCACCGCCCGGTCGTGGGCCTCGTCCAATTCCGCAACAGCGATACGGCCGAGCATGGCCCCGGCATTGTTGATCAGCCCGTCGATCTTGCCGAAATGGTCGCCAGTCCGCTGCGCGATCTCGTGGACGGCGTCGTATCGGGTGACGTCGCCGGCGACGAGGAAGACGGTTCCGCCGCTCTTGTCGATTGCGTCCGCGACCTCGCGGGCGGCCGCTTCGCTCGCGCGATAATGCACGGCGACCGAGGCGCCCTGGTCGGCCAGTGCCTTGGCGACGGCGGCGCCGATGCCGGTGGAAGCGCCGGTGACCAGAAAGACCTTGCCGGCCAAATCGGGGATTCTGAGACTATCCACGGTTCCTGCTCGCTGCGAATATGCGGGGTGGTGAAGGAGGCGGGCACCGCCACGGTCGGCGGCGGGGTGCTTTGGTGCTGAGGAAGATAGGCCGGGAAGCGAACAAAATACACCGGCGAGCGCCGGTAGGGGATGTCCTTTCCCATCACAAGCCGCCTACCGCCTTTCCGTTGCGTGGAACCGGGTGCCAGGTCGCGTGCGCCGGACCGCGGCTGCATAGGATAGAGATGCTTTGTCGGGAACCAAGCTGAAGGGGAAAGCGCAGATGAGCCGAAATGCGGTTAAAGCCGCCGTGATGACGGCGCCGGGTCGGATCGAGACACAGGAATTCCCCTATCCGGACGTCGGCGACGACGCGATGGTAATTGCGGTAGAGCTTTGCGGCATCTGCGGCACCGACAAGCACACTTACCGCGGTGAGACGATCCAATATGGCGGCACGCCGGCGGAGACGTCCACGCCGTTCCCCATCATCCCCGGGCACGAGATTGTCGGCACGGTCGCCGAGATCGGCCGCCGCGCCCGCACCCGGCTTGAATATCAGGGCAAGGAGTTGGCGATCGGCGACCGCGTGGTGATGTGTCCGGATATTCTTTGTGGCCGTTGCCACTATTGCCGCAACTTCTCGGGCTTTCCGCTTTGCGAGAACATCCGCGGCTATGGCAACCACTTCACATCCACCGAGGCGCCGCATCTCATGGGCGGCTGGGCGGAGCACCTCTACGTCCGGCCGGATGCCTTCGTCTACAAGGTGCCGGACGGCATCGACGCGCGGCTCGCCGTCATGACCGAGCTGATGGCGGTGACCTACAATCTCGACAAGGCGAAATCGTTCTACTCGATGGACGGCGAAGGGTTCGGCACGGGCGCTTCGGTGGCGGTGCAGGGCGTCGGGCCGATGGGCCTGCTGCACGTGTTCAAGAGCAGGATCATGGGGGCGGGCGACATCATTGCGCTCGACCGCTCCGACTTCCGGCTGGACTTCGCCAGGAAGTTCGGCGCCGACCATGTCATCAACGTCACCGGCCTGTCATCCGCCGAGATCGTCGAGCGCGTCCGCGATCTGACCGCCGGGCGCGGCGCCGACATCGCGATCGAGTGCACCGGCTTTGCGGAAGCGATCCCGACCGGCCTCGACATGGTCCGCCGGGGCGGCATGTACATCGTCGCCGGCGTGTTCGCCGAGGTCGGGACCGTGTCGATCAATCCGCATCACCTGGCGGCTCGGCAGGTGAGGGTGGTCGGCATGGTCAACCATCCGCCGACCGGCTACGTGGCGAGCATGAAGCTCCTGGAGAAGTTCCAAGACATCTACCCGCTGCATGAATTCGTAACCCATGAATTCAGCGTCACGGAGGCGGACGCGGCGATGCAGCAGGCCATGGACATCGACAGCTGCATGAAGATCGTCATAAGGCCCTGACCGCTCGGACAGTGCGCCTCTGCTGCGGGCAAGAAGGAGCGGGACGAGGGGCTGACGGCCGCGCGGGCGATCCGGGAAGCCTGCCTGCTCCGCTTTCGACCCATCCGGATGACGACAATGGTGGCGATGCTCGCTATCGAGCCCCTGCAGTGTCCGCCGCTTATGCGAGCCGTTCTCGTCAGCTTCCGATCCCGGAAATGACGTCCGCCCTGAAGAAGCGCTCGATCACCAGCATGAAGCCGATCGAGGGGATCAGCAGAATCAGCGCGGTGATCGCCGCGATCTGATAGTTGCCGCCCATGCTGGCGTTGAACATGAGAAGCGGCATGGTGATCACGTCCGGCACGCCGACGAAATAGGTGCCGGTGAACTCATCGAGGGAGTCGAGGAAGACAAAGATGGAGGCGGCCATGATGCCGGCCGCCGCCAGCGGCAGCGAGACGGTGAAGAAGGTGCGGACCGGACCGGCACCGATATTGCGCGCCGCCTCCTCCAGCGAACGGTCGACCGCGGCGAAGGCAGCGGCAGCGATCCACACCGAGAGGACCAGTCCGTGCAGCGAATGCACCAGGACCACGCCGAGGATCGTTCCATTCAAGCCGACCCAGTAGAAGATGCGGGCGATGTTGATGTAGATCGGAAGATTCGGGAACGCCTGCGGCAATAGAAACGCCAACATCATCAGTCCGCGGAAGGGCACAGCGAGCCGCGCCAGCGCGTAGCCGGCCGCGCCGGCGATGAGCAGCGACACCGCGACGGTCAGCATCGCGATGATCACGCTGGTGCCGAGCGAGTCCCAGGCGTGGCCGCGCGCCGAAAACACGCGGCCCCAGAACGAGAAGCCATATTGCGAGGGGAGGGTGTGCGGCCAGTACCAACGCTCGGCCACCGCCCAAAGCGCAAGATTGGCGATCGGGCCGAAAATCACAAAGGCGAGCAGGCCGAGGACGATGCCGCGCGGGATCCACCGCCAGGCGCCGCTCGCCGTCACCACTGTCGTCCCTCGTTGCGCATGCCGTGACGCAGATAGAGCCAGCCGACCGCGGCGGTCATCAGATAGGAGATCACGCCGAGCGCGTTCGCCGCGCCGTAGTCGTTGAGAGACGTGATGCGGTAGGCCATGTCGACGGTGATCATGGCGGGGCTGCCGGCGTTGATCATGACCGGCACCGACAGGACCGAAAGCAGGGTGACGAAGGTGAGCACCGATGCGACGATCAGCGGGCCGCTGACCTGCGGCAGCACGATCTCGATCAGAATTCTCAGCCGACGGGCGCCGAGGTTGCGCGCCAATTCGATCATGCTGCGGTCGAGGGAGGCCATCGCTCCGGCAACGATCAGGGCGACAAACGGCAGCTGCTTCCAAACGAAGGTGATGAGAACACCGCGCCAGTCGAGCAAGCCGAAGGTGCTTGCCCGGTCGACGAGACCGGTTGCCACGATGGCGTTGTTGAGCAGCCCGTTCTTGGCGAGGAAGCTGCGCATCATCTGCCCGGACACGACGAAGGGAATGAACAGCGGCCAGCGATAGAGCCAGCGCAGCCAGGCCACCGCCGTCGCGTTCTCTCCGAGGGTCAGATAGCCGGCTATGGCGATCGCCAGAATATCGGTGACGATTACCGCGCCAACGGCGACGACGCCGGTGTAGACGATGTCGCCGGTGTAGAGTTCGAAGACCCGCCGGAAATTGTCGAAGCCGGCGGTGCCGTCGGAATCGGTGAAGGCGCTGTGGAGCGACAGCGCCAGCGGATAGACGAACAGCGCCGCCAGGAGACCGAGCGCCGGAGCAAGGAGCAACAGGGCCCACAACGCCTGAGATCGGCGCCGCCCCGCCTTGATTCGCGCGTCGGACGGAGCGGGCGATTCCGCCCGCTCCGTCGTGCTTGCGTCAGTTGGCGACGCGCTCATACGCCTCGAGCACGTCGGTGAAATAGCCCGACAGCGGGAAGGGCTTGCCCTTGCTGGCAAGATCCTCCGGCGTCACGTCGGTGAACAATTTCGCCCAAGTCGCCTTGTCGAGCTTCGGCTCGACGTTCTGAGCGTCGATGCCGGGATACCAGTTGAAGCGCTTGACGATGCCTTCCGCCTGCACTTCCGGGCTGGTCGCCAGGGCAACGAAATCGCGGGCGAGGTCCTGCGAGGCGGCCTTGGCCGGGATCACGTAATACATCGGCTGGCCGGGGAGGCCGGGGCTGAGGAGCTCCAGCTTGACGTCGGGGTTCATCTTGCCGTCGGCCCCCCATGTGTAGAACATGTCGACCCAGACCGGCCCCATGGCGATCTCGCCGCGGTTGAGCATGTCTAGGGTTCCGGCGTTGCCGGGGGTCATGGTGACGTTGGCGTTGAACGGCTTCATCTCGGTGAGGGCGGCCTCGATCTTCGGCTTCATGGCGGGATCGTAGGGGCCTTTTTCAAGCTTCGCCCCTTCTCCGGTGTAAGCCTCTACCCAGCCCATGACGAAGCCGACGCCGGACATGCCGCCCTTGATGCCGTTGTACCCGAACTCGCCGGGGTGATCGGCGACCCATTTGGCAAGATCGGCATAGGACTTGGGCGGATCGCTCACCATTTCGGGATTGTAGGCGATGGCGATCTGGCTGTGGAACATCGGCATCACGTAGCCGGTGACGTCGGTACCCAAGGCGTTGTCGGCCGTATCACGGGTGACGAGACTGCCTGTCGGAATGTGGTCCCGATATTTGGCGAGCAGGTCGTCGCCGAGCATCTGGGCCGCGCCGCGCTGGTGAACGACGGCCACATCGATGTCCCAGTTGTCGGTGCCGGCCTTGGCCTCGGCGTCGAGCTTCTCGAAGATCTTCAGTGAGCCGGCGTCGCCGGGCCCGGTGCCGACCGCCCGAACCGTCACGCCCGGATGGCTCTCCTCGAATTTCGGACCGAGATAGTCGTTGATGTAGTCGACCATGTTCTGGTCGCCGGCGGTGACCACATTGAGGACGGTGTCCGCCGAAACGGGTGTGACGGGCAAGGCCAGCAAGGCTACCCCTGTCAGCAGAGTTGGAAGCTTGTACCGCATGACCATTCCTCCTTTGGTTGCAGAGAGACGTCAGGTTGCCCCGAACAGGTGCAGCGACTCCGCCGGAAGCACGACGTTGACAGTTTCCCCCGGCGCGAATTTGAGCGGCTCGTCGATTGAAAAACGATGCGAGCCGGAGCGGACGCTGTAGCGCCACCCGCCGCCGGGATAGGTTCGCTGCTCGATTGCTCCGGGCACGCAGAGGGTCCCCGCCGGCGACGGATCGGCGACGGGTAAAAGGCGAACCGCGTCGGCGCGGAAATATGCGTCCATTTCGCCGGTCGAGGAGGCATCGCCGACGAGATGCGCGCCGCCCTCGCCGAACGGCAGTCGGGCGCCGGAGGTCGCGGCTCCATCGGAGTAGGTCACATCGATGTGGCCGTCGCCGTCTCGTCGAACGGCAAGCCGGATCACGTTGTCGGCGCCCATGAAGCTGGCGACGAAGGGCGAGGCGGGCCGGTGATAGACCTCCTCGGGAGTGCCCACCTGCTGGATGCGTCCGTTGTCCAAGACTACGATGCGGTCGGCGAGCACCATCGCCTCCTCGCGATCATGTGTAACATGAATGGCGGTGATGCCGAGGCGCGACTGCACGGCCCTGATCTCGCCGCGCAGTTCGGCGCGGATGCGGGCATCGAGGTTGGACAGAGGCTCGTCCAGCAACAGCACGTCGGGATCGATGGCCAGCGCTCGGCCGAGGGCCACCCGCTGGCGCTGCCCGCCCGAGAGTTGCGTGACGTTGCGGGGGCCGAGACGTTCCAGGTGGAGCAGAGCGAGGAGGTCATCGATCTTCGCGTCGATCTCGCCGCGTGACCGGCCGCGGAGGCGGAGACCATAGGCCATGTTCTGGAACACGGTCATATGCGGCCAAAGGGCATAGGACTGGAAGACCATGGCAGTGTTTCGCTTCTCCGGCGGCACGTCGGTGATGTCCTTCCCGGCCAGGCGGACACGACCGCTGTTCGGCGCGATGAAGCCGGAAATGACCCTGAGGAGGGTGGTCTTGCCGCAGCCCGAGCTGCCGAGCAGGGCGACGAAGCTCCCCGCCTCCACCTCGAGCGAAATCCCGCTCAGCACCTCCACATCGCCGTAACGCACCCGGATACCGTCCACCGCCAGATAGGCCGCCACGTGCTATGCCCCCCGCCATGTTCTTGGGGATGGAGCGTGACAGTCGCATGACTGAACGACCGATTTCAACAAAGGCCGCGGCGGCTATCGCGCCGGGCCGCTGTTCACAGACCTGGGGGCCCCCGCCGCCGTCATGCCGGCGCGAGATCTATTCTTAGGGCAAGGCTTTGGGGCGGCCGGTCGAAGCGCCACTGCCATGCGACTGAACGTCTTCGACTTCTTGCGGCATTTTGGCGGCTGGCGGAGAGGATGGGATTCGAACCCACGATACAGTGTTACCCGTATACTCGCTTAGCAGGCGAGCGCCTTCGACCACTCGGCCACCTCTCCTCGGCCGGAGATAACGGTCCGGCGCGGCCCGATCAAGTCGTATCGCTCGCTTCCGCTTCGCCTCCCCAGGGCTTGCCGCCGTCCACAGGGTGGTGCGAACCGGCGCCTGCATCGGATAAAGTGATGGCGCCGGAGGGCTTGGGCGGCTTGGAGAACGGCGTTGGGGGCTGGATTGTGCGACAAAAAACGCGCCGTTCTGCTCACGCGCGAGGTGGTCCGTTGCCGAGAGCAGCCGCGAAGCAGCCAGGGCGCCCCGTATGACCGAAGGTGTGCTCAACCGTCCCGATCTTGCCGAAAGTCGCCTTGGCGCCCGCCTAATAGTGCCAATTCTGCAACATCGCTTTGGAAAACCACGATCGGCAGGTGGTCGGTGAGCTTTTGCCGTTGCAAGGATCGGCCGCCTCGATAATGTGCAACTCACGGATCGCGGATCTCTGTGGTTCGTGTTGTTCTGGCGGTCGCCTCGGGGCAAGATCGTCCAGGATGGCTAGCGGGGATTGGGAAACACTTCGCAAAAGGCTCAACAGTCCGGACCGGGGTATCAGGGTTCGGGAGCACGACGAGAAGAACGAACCTGCCCCTGGAACAAGCTTTGGAGGTCAGGATATGAAATTGAAGACCCTCTTCCTAGGTACCGCAGCCGCGATGGCGGTTTGTGGCGGCGCCCGGGCGGCGGACCTCGCTCTCGCTGTCGAGCCAGTCGACTATGTGAAGGTCTGCGATGCCTTCGGCACCGGTTACTTCTACATTCCCGGAACCGATACCTGCCTGAAGGTCGGCGGGTACGTCCAGGAGGACGTTTGGTTCTACAACACCAAGAGCGTCGGCAACATCTACGGCATGGGCATCGTTAATGGTGCGGTTCCCGACGCCTACGGCAACTTCCCTGTCACCTACAGCAAAGATAACTACGCCCAGTCTTGGGAAATGAAGACGGAAGCCGGCGCTAACTTCACGTCGAAGTCGATGAGCGATCTCGGCCCGATCGTGACGTTCGTCGACATCCGCGCAGCGTCGAATAATGCCGACATGCACGGTGTTACCGGACCGGGGACCAAGAACGCCTACGTCAACTCGTACTATGGCGCGATCGGTCCGATGATGTTCGGCTATACCCAGTCGACGTTCGACGTGGGTGGCGGCTACACCTATGACGGTGCCGTCCGCTCCGACAAGAAGACCGATCAGTTCCGTCTGTCCTACCTGATGGGCACCTGGGGCATCATGCTCGGTCTCGAAGATCCGCGCGACCGCTACCCGGGTCCGAAGAACGCAACGGGCGACTATCCGGACATCATCCTGTCGCTGACGGGTGGTGCCGGTGGGTTCAACGTGCAGGCGTCGGGCGCTGTAAGCGATCGCACCAGCGGAACGGGCTGGGGCGTTGCCCTGGCGGCGACCGGCGATATCGGCGGCGGCGTCAAGTTGAAGGCCGCGGGCGCTTATTCGGATAACGCCAAGAGCTTCACCGGTGGCGACAACTGCACCGGTGCTTGCAATGACGGCAAATGGTGGAGTGCCTTCATCTCCGGTAGCGTCGCCCTTAGCGGCAACATGCATGCCGCCGCGACGGCGAGCTATCAGGATGCCGCGGACAACCGAAAGAACCTCGGCACCTTCACCGGTGCGGTTGGTGTCTACTACGATCCGACTGCCAACTCGGAGATCGGTGCAGAACTTCTGTACACCGCTCCGGAGAAGGGCAAGGACACGTACGGCGGACATCTTCGCTGGGTGACGTCGTTCTAAGGCTGACGATTATCCTGCCTCGGATGGGTGCCCGGCGGAGCGATCCGCCGGGCACTTCTCTTGTGTAGAGCGGCGACGCGTCCCGACGAGAGCGCGTTTCGCCAACCAGGGCAATGAAACCGCCCCGCACGAGGCGGTATCGTCTTGGCAAATCGGGCTTCCGCCCATAAATTCGTCGCAATCCCGCGTTCGATCGGTCTGTGAATCGGGTGCTCCGCAGGACGGACCTGGCGGCGAGTGTGGTTATCCGCGCCGTGCCGGGGTCGTTGAGAATTGAGGGTTTCGCGGTATGTCGAACTGGCGAAGATGGGTGCGGCCCGGACTCGCAACGACTGTCGCGCTCGCCCTCCTTGCGGTGCTGTTGCGTGCAGGCGCCGTCGAAAGCGATCTCACCGCGCGCGTCTCGGATCGGCTCAGCGCCGATGGATACGACTGGGCGAGCGCCAAGGTCTCCGGGCGCAGCGTCGAGATCGACGGGGTGGCGCCGACGCCCGAATTGCAGAGCGAGGCCATGGCCGCCGCCGCGTCGGTCAGCGGTGTCGCCGCCGTCGTCAACAAGAGTGGTCTTCTGCCGGTTGCCTCGCCGTATGTGTGGTCGGCGCGGCGGAGCGGCCGCACGGTGACGTTGCGAGGCCACTTTCCTTCCGAGGCGACCCGCAACTCCGTTCTGGCGGCGGCGCGGCGGGCGCTTCCGGAGGCGGAGATCATCGACGAAACCGAGCTGGCGCGCGGTGCTTCCAAGGCGTTCAACTCGCTGAGTACTTTCGCGCTCGATCGGCTTGCCAACCTCGGCGAAGGGCTGGTGACGATCACCGACGGGACCCTGGCGGTGAAGGGCGTCGCGGCGACGGCGGAGAGTTACGCCGAGGCGCGGCGCGCCTTTCACGGCGCCATGCCGTCCGGCGTTACCCTCGGACCGGTCGACATGCTTCCGGCCCGCGCCGATCCCTTCGTCTGGTCGGCAAGTCTCAACGAGGACACCGTGACGCTTGCCGGCTTCGTCCCCAACGACGTCGTCCAATCAACTCTGGTGGCGGCGGCCCACGCGGCGATGCCGGGGAAGCAGGTCATCGACAACATGAACATCGCCTCCGGAGAGCCGGAGGGATTCGCCGCGGCGGCGAGCTTTGCCATCAATGCACTCGGCAGGCTGGGGGAAGGGGGTGTTATGCTCGACGGCATGACGCTCGATATCGCAGGCGTTGCCCGCACCGTCGATGACTACGAGGCGGTGGTCGGCGGGGTCGGCGCCAATGTTCCGCCGGGGCTGCAGATCGTCGGCAACGCCATCACGCCGGCGACCGTGTCCGACTACGGCTGGACCGGCAAGCGCGACGGCAACGCGGTCACTCTGTCGGGTTATGTCCCGTCGTTGCAGAATCGTGATGAAGTGCAGTCGGTCGCCGACGAGCTTTTTGCCGGCACCTCGCTCACCAACGATGTCAAGGTGGCGAGCGGCGAGCCGAAGATCGACTGGATCGGCGCGGTCAAATTCGCCATGGGGCAGCTTGCGGAATTGAAGACCGGCTCGGTGGTGCTCCACGACAAGTCGTACGCCGTGGAGGGTGAGGCCGGCAACTCGGCCAGCTATCTCGCCCTGACCGAAGCGAATGCGCGGACCCTGCCGGCGAGCCTCGACCTGGCGAAATCGAAGATCTCGCCGCCGCTGGTTTCTCCTTACACGCTGTCGGTGGGCCTTTCGCCTGACGGGCTGGTGCTTGCCGGCTACGCTCCCTCGCCGGACGACAAGCGCGCCATTCTCGATGCCGCCCGCGCGCAGTTCGGGGCGGTGAAGATCGACGACGAGATCAGTTTCGCCAGCGGCGAGCCGGAAGACTTTGTGGCGGCCGCGACAGGGGCGATGAAGGCGGCCGCGCGGCTGGCGGGCGGACGCTTCAAGATCACCGACACCGCCATCAGCGTCGAGGGCACCACCTTCCACGATCGCGCGAAGGAGCGGATCGCCGCGCTCGCCGAGGAAGCAATACCGAAGTCGTTCAAGGCCAACGTGTCGATCGTCACCCGCCAGACCGGCCAGCCGCTGGACGTCGCCGGCTGCAGCGACCGCGTCAAGGCGGTGCTCGCCCAGGGCAGGATCGAGTTCGACAAGGGCGCCGCCGAAATCACCAGCGAGAGCTATCCGCTCATCGATCGGGTGGCGGGTATCCTGATGCGCTGTCCTCAGTCGCAGGTGGAGGTCGGGGGATACAGCGACTCCGACGGCTCGGAGGAGAACAACCTCCAGCTCACCCAGACGCGGGCGCAAGCCGTCGTCGACTATCTGATCGACGCCGGAGTCCGATTCGAGCGCCTCACGGCCGTCGGCTACGGCGAAGCCAATCCGATCGCCGACAATTCGACCGAGGCGGGAAAAGCCGCCAACCGGCGCATCGAATTCACGATCCAGCTTCCGAATCCGGGTTAGGCGCTCGACATGCTCTACCTGATCGCAGCATATTGGCCGTTCTTGCTGGCGGCGCTTCTCATCGGTATCGCGGTCGGCTGGTGGTCACGGAATCCCCGCAGCGTCGACGAAATGACGGCGTGGCTTGAGCGTGGGTTGGACGAGCGGTGATCCGGCACGTTCTAGAGGTCTGGCTTCTACTGCTCGTCGCCTTCGTGGTCGGATGCGGGCTTGGCTCGCTCCTCTATGTCCTGCTTGCCCACGGGCCGATGGCGCGCCCCCAGGAGGCGCTCGCCGACGGGGTCGGCCACGCCGTCGACGAGGTGCGGCGGAGGCTTGGTCTAGCGCCGTTGGGGCGTCCCGTGAGGCATCCGCCGACCCCTCGCGAGCGCTATTATGACGACCGCTATCCGGACTACGGCGAGCCGCGTCAGCGCGATGAAGACGCCTTCGCAGGGCATCGCGAGCCGCAATATGACGAGGAAGTTCAGCCCGCGGCGATGGCGCCGGGGGCCCTCGACCATGTCTACGATGACGACGTTGAGAACGTCGACCGGGAGCCGCCCGAAAGCCGTGAAGCCTGGGACGGCGAGCCGGCTTGGCAAGGAGGAGACGCGGAGGCCGGGGAAATCGCTCACGACGGCATTGCCGCCGAGGCGACGGCCATGGTGGCGGCGCCGACGGAGAAGCCAGGCCCCGGCCCCGAATTGCCGATGATGCGCCCGGCGGGCCTGGCGGGGCCACGCAACGGCGTTCCGGACGATCTCCAGCGCATCCGCGGCGTCGGCAAGAAGAACGAGGAGCTGTTGAACGAACTCGGCATCTTCCACTTCGGGCAGATCGCCGCCTGGACTCCCGCCGAAGCGCGGTGGATGGCGTCTCATCTGGCGTTTCCCGAGCGCATCGAGCGCGACGACTGGATCGGCCAGGCAACGATTCTCGCCAGCGGCGGCAGGACCGGCTACGTGAAAGCGGCACCCCGCACTTCCCGGGGCGAGGCCGAAGAGCCCGCCACCGGCGGCGAAGACGGCGGAGGCTGAACCGCGCGCTACGGTCCGGCTGCCGGCTCGACCGGCGCATCGAGGTCGAAGTCGACGGCTTCCCTGGGGATCACTGAATCGATCGGGGGTCCCGACCCCTCGGCGTTGGTGATGAACGCGGAGATACGTTGCACGATCGGCGTGTGGATGAGGAGCGGCGGATGGCCCTCGCCGTCGATGGTCACCGAATCGAATCGCGGATGCTGTGCGGCCATCGCCGCCAGCGTCTCCTTGCTGAGGAGATCGGAGTTCTCTCCCCGGATCGCCAGGACCGGCACGCCGTGGAGCGTGCCGAACTCTTTCCATAGCGTCGGCATGGGCCGGTCGAATTCGACGCCGTCGAAAGTCTTGGCAAGCGCCGGGTCATAGTCGCTCACCGGCCGGCCGTCCTCATCGCGGTAGGTCATGCGGGCGAAGGTTCGCCAATCGTTGTCGTTCAACGCCGGAAACTGTCCGCCATGCAGCCGCTGCATGATGTTGACCGCGTCGTCCCAATCGTCCGGCGCAGGAGTCCGCCCGACATAGGTCTTGATGCGGGCGAGACCCTTCGGCTCGATGACCGGCCCGATGTCGTTGAGCACCAGGCCGGCGAGCGCGCTTGGCCGGCCAACGCCCATCAGCATGGCGATGATGCCGCCGCGCGAGGTGCCGACGACGATGCCCCGCTGGACGCCGAGCGCGGTCATGCCGTCGAGGACGTCGGCCATCTCCGTCAGTGGATTGTAGTTCGTGACCTCGTCGTCCCAATCGGATCCGCCGCGCCCGCGATAGTCGAAAACGATGACCCGACGCGGGCGATGACGATGCGCCGAAAGATGGGTGGCGAGATGGTGAAAGTCGCGGGCGCCGCGCGACAGGCCGGGCAGGCAGATCACCGGCAGCCACGGCGAGCTCACCGCTCCGTATTCGGCGACGTGGAGGCGTAAGCCGTCCGAGCTTCGATAGAAGACGTCGCTCGACCCTCGGCCGGCCGTGCCGCCTGTCTGGTGCGCCGCAGTCATGGACGGCATTCGTGCCGCGTGGCTGCGGCGTCTCCGCGGGCGACCGCCAAGCTCAGACGCGGCCCCGTTTGAGGTCGGTATGAATGGTCAATGCCGGCGAGCCGAGCCTCGCCCGGTAGACTTGGAGGTTCTCCATGGTCCGCTGGACGTAGTTGCGTGTCTCGGTGAACGGGATGCGCTCGATCCAGTTGACAACGTCGGTGTCCGGGTCGCGCGGGTCGCCATATTTGGCCACCCACTGCTGCACGCGGCTTGGTCCGGCGTTGTACGCCGCGAAGGTCATGACGAAGGAGCCGCCGAAGCTGGCGTGGAGCTTGCTGAGGAAGGCGGCGCCGAGCGCGGCGTTGTAGGCGGGGTCGGTCGTCAGCCGCGATTGCGAGTAGGGCAGGCCCACCGCCTTCGCCATCGACTGGGCGGTGGCCGGCATGAGTTGCAGGAGCCCGCGGGCGCCGGCACTGCTTACCGCGGCGGGATTGAAGGCGCTCTCCTGCCGGGCAATGGCATAGACCATCGGCTTTTCGACGCTGCCGGTCTGTGCCGAACTGGGGATCGCCGAGGTCGGGAAGGCGGTCGTATCGACCCGCAGGCCGCGATAGGCGGCTATCTTGCCGACCTGAAGGGCGAGTTGGTGGCCGCCATGCTGCTCGGCCATGTCGGCGAGCAGCGCGATCTCGGCCGGGTCGGTCAGCTGGTCGGCAAGGGCGCGGTAGAAGATCTCGTTGCGGTCGCCCCGATTGGCGGCATCGAGGCGCTCGATGACCTGCACCAGCTCCCGGGATTCGAAGCGCGCCTTGGTCGCCGCGTCCGGTCGGGGAGTCGGCGCGAGCGGCAGCTGTTTCACTCCGAGGCGCGCCAGCGCCAGCTGCCCGTAGAATGTCGTCGGGTGCTTGCCGGCTCTTTGGTAATAGGTCGTTGCATCGGAGCGGTTGCCGGCCTTTTCGGCGGCCCGGCCCAGCCAGTAGTCGGCACGCGATTCGCTGAGCGGCCGCGTGGAGACGGTGAGGATCGCCGCGAAGTGCTTCGCGGCGGTGGCCGGATCGTTCAGATATTCAAGCGCGTACCAGCCGGCATGGAACTCGGCGTCGGCAATCTCCGGGGCGCTTTCCGCCGAGTGGCCCGCCGCGATCAGATAGGCGGTCTTGGCGTCGCCTTCGTCGAGCATGGCGCGCGAGATGATCCGGCGTTCCACCCACCAGGCGTCGCCGTCGATCCGCGCGGGGTCGCGCGGCGCGGCCAGCATGAGCTTGGCGGCGTCGTCGATCTTGTCGGCGCGTCGGAGATATTGAATCTGCGCATAAGTATAGAGCGGGTCGTTGCGCTTGGCGGCCGGAACGGCGGCGAGCGCGTTGGCGGCGTTCTTCCCCGTGCTGACCGCCGCGACGGCGGCGTCCAGGGCCTGTTCGTCCTTGTCGAGATACTTGGAATTCCGCAGCGCCGCCGAGATCTGCTCTTCGTAGAGGAGGCGGTCGGTGCGTGCCTTGTAGTCGCTTGCCGTGAGCAGGCTGCCGAACTCCTTGCGGAGCTTGGCCTCGGTCGGGCCGTCAAAGCGTTCCTCGCGCCAATAGGTGCGAACGACACTCGCGGCATCGTTCTGGCGTCCCACCGCCGCGTAAGACCGGGCAAGCAGCACGGCGCCGTCATCGGTCGTCGGCTTGCGTCCGGCCAGCGCCCGTATCACAACGTCAGGCGGCGGCTGCTCCCTGACCAGCGCCTGCTCGAACCGGATCTGAAGGAGGGTCTGGCCGGGCCAGTCGGTGAGCTTGCGCCATACGTCGGCGATGCGGGAGGCGGGCACGTCGTTCCGGCCGCTGGTTGCCACAAGCCAGTCGATGATCTTGGTGTCGATCGGATTGGGCAGCGCGTAGGCGGCCGCGGTTGCTGCCGACGGGTCGCCATCGTCAAGGAATTTAAGCGCGTAGCGCAGGCCGATGGTGCTGATGTCGGCCTTCGTCTCGGCAGGCGGCGGTTTGAGCACGGTCACCGGCGTGAAGTCCGCTTCCGGCACGTCCGAATCCTCGACCGAGGCACGGTGCTCGTCGTCGGTGGAAGCGATGAACTGGGCGATCGGGTCGTCGGCTCCCGTCGCGGCATCGGAGTGCGCACGTTGGGGGTTCAGCCGCGGAATCGGGATATCGGCCACCTGAAGCATGCCGATCCCATCCTCGGCCGCGACGGCGAACGGCGCGGACAAGAAGAACATGGGCGCAGCCAACGCCGCCACCGCGGGGATCACGATCGCCCCGCCGCGCGTCGCGATCGACCTCCGCCTGACGTTCGTCCCGTGCGTGGCCTTCATGCTTCCCCTTCCCGGAACAGGTGGCGGCGGCGAAGGCCGGCACCCGGACCGGTCCTGTCGAATGGACTCATCCCTCGACACAGACCTTATTGTGCCATAGTGAACGATTGTTTGACGAGCCCGAGCCGCAGCATCGTTGCCGCAATTGTCGGGCCAGAATAAGGTCTCGCCCAAAAAAGAGCGAGAATCCGGCGAGGATGTGGCCGAGATGTTCACAGGATCAATTACTGCTCTGGTCACCCCGATGCGAAACGGCGCGGTCGACGAGGACGCTTTTCGCGCTTTCGTCGACTGGCAGATCAAAGAGGGGACGCACGGGCTGGTGCCGGTCGGCACCACCGGCGAGAGCCCGACGCTCAGCCATGACGAGCACAAGCGCGTCGTCGAGATCTGCGTAGAGGTTGCAGGCGGACGGGTCCCGGTCATCGCCGGCGCCGGCTCGAACAATACCGTCGAGGCGATCGAACTCTCCCGCCATGCCGAGAAGGCCGGCGCCGACGGCGTGTTGGTGGTCACTCCCTACTACAACAAGCCGAACCAGGAAGGGCTCTACCAGCACTTCAAGGCAATCAACGATGCCATCGGCATTCCAATCATCATTTACAACATCCCGCCGCGGTCGGTGATCGACATGTCGGTGGAGACGATGGCGCGGCTCTACGAGTTGAAGAACATCGCCGGGGTCAAGGACGCGACCGCCAAGATCGATCGGGTCAGCCTGCAGCGCCATGCCATGGGTCCCGAGTTCAACCAGCTTTCCGGCGAGGACGGTACCGCGATCGGCTATATGGCGCATGGCGGCCACGGCTGCATCTCGGTCACCTCGAACGTGGCGCCGAAGATGCTCTCCGAATTTCAGGAGGCATGCCTCGCCGGCGACTATGCCAAGGCGCTCCTCTATCAGGACCGGCTGATGCCGCTGCACCGTGCCTTGTTCCTCGAGCCGAACCCGGCCGGCGTGAAGTACGCCCTCGCGATGATCGGCAAGATGAGCGACGATCTGCGGCTGCCGCTGGTAAAGGTGGCGGAGCCGACTCGGGCCGAGATCCGTTCGGCGATGGTCCATGCCGGGCTGATCAATTGATGCGCTGATGGCCGCGAAGAAAGACAAGCCGCCGCTGAGGGTCGCGGCGGCGAACCGGCGCGCCCGGTTCAACTACGAAATCGGCCAGACCTTCGAGGCGGGCATCGCTCTCACCGGCACCGAGGTCAAGTCGCTGCGCGAGGGGCGCAGCAACATTTCCGACTCCTATGCCGGAGAGCGGGGCGGCGAGCTGTGGCTCTACAACGCCTACATCCCGGAATACCTGCAGGCCAACCGCTTCCAGCACGAGACCCGGCGGCCGCGGAAGCTTTTGCTTCACAAGAAGGAGATCAACCGGCTCGCCGCCGCGGTTCAGCGCGAGGGCATGACCGTGGTGCCGCTGAAGGTCTATTTCAACGATCGCGGTCGCGCCAAGGTCGAGCTGGCGCTGGCTCGTGGCAAGAAGCTTCACGACAAGCGCGAGACCGAGAAGAAGCGGGACTGGGGCCGCGAGAAGGCGCGGCTCATGCGGGACAAGGGGTGACGACGGCGGATCTCCTCGCCGCGGAAATCTGCCTTCGCGATGCGTGGCCGGCGATCGAGCGGGTCGACCTTGTCGGCTGGATGCTCCGCGCCGGCATGAACGGGTACAACCGCACCAACTCTGTCTGGCCCGGCCGCTTCACCGGGGGAATTGACCTCGGGACGGCTATCGACCGCGTCGAGGCATTCTACGGCGAGCGCGGCCTGCCTTCGCGCTTCCAGGTGCTGCAGAGCACCGCCCCGGCCCATCTCGACCGCGCGCTGGAGGAGCGGGGATACCGTCGGGAGACGGACTGCTCCACGCTGGCAAAGCCGGTGACGGCGCCCGTCATGCCCGACAACGTCGCGGTGACCGCCCGTGCCGATCCCGCGTGGCTGGAGATCTACGCCGCCGAACAGTCGCCTCGCAGAGCGACGGAGGTTCACGCGATCCTGGCCCGGCTTCCGACGCCGCGCGCCTTCTTCGTCACACGCATCGACGGCGCGGCTGCCGCCGTCGCGCTCGCGGTTCGTATCGGCGCCGACGTCGCGGTCGACTGCGTGCTCACCTCACCCGACCGGCGACGTGGCGGCGCCGCGACGGCCGTCATGCAGGCGGCAGAGGCATGGTCGGCGGACGAGGGCGTCCGGCGGATGCTGCTCGTCGTCATCAATGCGAACACACCGGCAATGGCGCTCTACGCCAGGCTCGGTTTCACGCGGCTCTCCGGATATCACTATCGGATCAAGGAGCCCGGTCTCGGCTAATCGCCCCCGTCGTCGCAACGCGGCGCGTGACGGGCCCGCGTGGAAAGGTAGCGGCGCCGGGCGCCGCCACCGTTCTTTCGTAGCCGCCTCTGCATCGAGGCGAGCGTTATCCGCGCCGCCTGCCGGGGCGCGGTCCGCGCGGCGGGCGCCGCAGTCCCTGCATTCCCGGCATGCCGGGCGCCTGTATGCCGGCCCCTTGCATGTCGTGCGATGGATCGCCGGCGACCGTGCTGTTGCCGCCGACCTGTTGGGGCGTGCCGGTGAAGCAGCCGATCGTGTACGGATATTCCTCGGTGAATTGGTAGTGGTAGATGTCGGTCAGCTTGCCGTTCCACATCACCTCGCTGGTCCGGCCGTGGCAGGCGTCGAGGTCTGCGTCGGTGACGAGCTTGCCGTTCTCGTCATAGGGCCCGTAGATGCCGAAGCCGTCGAGCGCATAGCCGAGCAGGTCGCTCGCGCCGCCCGGTCCGCTGCGGGTATCGTTCATGCAGGCTGAATAGCTGTGATAGTGATATTGCCCGCTCCGCTCCGGGTGACCGTCGCAGGCGTCCTGGATTTCGTGGGCCGCCGCATCGCGGCCTTGCCCGTCCAGGGCGTTGTAGATGGCCGTCCCGGACAAGGTGAAGCCGATCATGCCCATCGGCACGCAACTTGGGCTGTCGGCGACTTGCGGATTGGCCGGCAAGCTCAGGACGATGTCATGGTCGCGGATCGAATTCGGATTGCGGTCATAGGCGAAGGCATCGTCGTCGGGCTGGATTGGATACACTCCGGTCGGATAGCTCGGCAGATCGTTTGAGCGGATGACGCGCTGGTTGCCCTCCACCGAGATCGAGATTTGACTCGGCCAGGTGACTGCGCCATCGACGATGGGTTTCTGGTCGGGGTTCCAGGTATCGCCGGTTATCCACGGTCCGTCGCGGAACGCGCCGCCTCCGCCGAATGTGGTCTGGCACGAATCGACGTAACCGGTCTCCGGCTGGGTCGAGACATGGCCGTCGCCGAGCGGCAGCTCGTGTGCCGTCGCGGTCGCGGCGGCGAACACGGACGAGGCCAGCAAGGCGAGGCGCAACATATGGGGCGTTCTCATTGCGCATTCCTCCTATGGGCAGTCGGGTTCCTGCGGGCGGCTTTGCCCGCGGCTCGCGGCTGAGATAGGCGGACGCCACCGGGGCGCGAGGGCGAAAAGTGTAACGAAATGTGCGGGTTTGCCGCGGCCGTGGCCGAGCCGTGCCGAAGGTCGCGGAGAGGCTGGAATCTTGGCGGGAGCCTCGGCGGTCCAGCCGCGACAATTTTCCGTCACCGCCGGCGGCGGACCGGCAGGACGCCGGCTGCCGGGGATCAGGCGTTAACCGTCCCGCAACCGTGCCGCCACGTCGGCGAATACGGCGCGGAACATCTCTTCACTCAGGACGCCGGTGTTCGTGTTGTAGCGGGAACAGTGGTAGCTGCTATGCAAAGCGAGGCCGCCGTCCATCCGGTAAACCGCGGCGTGGCTGAACGGCACCGCCGATCGCTTCAGGCCGAGGGCGACAACAACGCTGTCATGGGCGATGCGACCAAGTGCGACGATCGCTTCGAGCCGGGTCATGGCGGCAATCGTTCCGGCAAGGAACTGCCGGCAAGTCCTGATTTCCTCGGTGGTCGGCTTGTTCTCCGGCGGGACGCAGCGGACAGCATTGGTGATGGCCGCGTCGACAAGCTCCAGGCCGTCGTCCGGTCGCGCGTCATAGTGGCCGACGGCGAAACCGAAGTCGATCAGAGTCCGATAGAGCAGGTCACCGGCGAAATCGCCGGTGAAGGGGCGGCCGGTGCGGTTGGCGCCGCGCAGGCCAGGCGCCAGTCCCACCACGAGGAGGCGGGCGTCGGCGCCGCCGAAGGTCGGCACCGGCGCGTTGTGCCATCCGGGCTCGGCCGTCCGCCACCGTTCGCGGAATGCCACCAGCCGCGGGCAGAGCGGACAGTCGCGTCCCGGCTCCGGCGCCGCCACGGGATTGTCCGGTCCGGCGTGATCAGAGGGCGTCGTCGTCCTCGAACTCGTCGTCGAAGCGGCCCGCCGCCGCCGCGGTTCGCTCGGTCTGACGGGGCGGACGGTCGGCCGGGTCACGCCCGACCTTCTGCTGGAGCGCCACGAGATCGACGAAGTGATCCGCCTGGCGGCGCAGCTCGTCGGCAATCATCGGCGGCTGGGTGGAGAGCGTCGAGACGACGGTGACCTTGCGGCCCCTGCGCTGGATCGCCTCGACCAGCGAGCGGAAATCGCCGTCGCCGGAAAACAGCACCAGATGGTCGACCGCCTCCGCCATTTCCATCGCGGCAACCGCCAGCTCGATGTCCATGTTGCCCTTGATCTTGCGGCGGCCGGTCGAATCGACGAATTCCTTCGTCGGCTTGGTGACCACCGTGTAGCCGTTGTAGTCGAGCCAATCGATCAGCGGCCGGATCGAGGAGTACTCCTGATCCTCGGCAAGGGCGGTGAAATAGTAGGCGCGGAGGAGGTAACCCTTGCTCTGGAATTCTATCAGCAAGCGCTTGTAATCCACGTCGAAACCGAGGGATTTCGCCGTGGCGTAGAGGTTCGCCCCGTCAATGAAAAGGGCGATCTTTTCTCGCTCGTCAAACATAAGTCCCGATCCATGCTGGAGAACACGCGTCAAGGCCTTGGCGATAGCGACCGTCATGGCCCGGCCTTCCGGCCGAAACCTCCAAGGGATTGATCCGCCTTTTGTTTCCGGAAAAAGCCCGGTTCAATCTAGCCGCCAAAACATCGCCCCGGCCCCCGAGGCAAGAAACAATACATCAGACATATAACGCCGAATGGCGCGTGGTCCAGAGCTATTCTCGCGGCGAAATCTTGCTTTTGGCGGTGAAGCGGCCTATGTGCTGCGGCAATTCCCCAACCGTTTAGGAGACTGGCCCATGGCCCGCGTCACCGTCGAAGACTGCATCGACAAGGTTGAAAGCCGGTTCGATCTGGTCCTGCTTGCCGGCCATCGGGCCCGGATGATCTCCAGCGGCTCGCCGCTTACCGTCGATCGCGACAACGACAAGAATCCGGTGGTGGCGCTCCGCGAAATTGCCGATCAGACGATCGCCCCAGACGATCTCATGGAAGACCTGATCCACTCGCTGCAAAAATACGTCGAGGTCGACGAGCCGGAAGCCGAGCCGGTGCCGCTGATCGCCTCGCCGAAATCCGGGGGAGCGGACGACGACGGCGAGGTGGCCTTCGACCGGATGTCGGAGGACGAATTGCTGCGCGGGCTGGAGAGCATGGTTCCGCCCGACAAGACCGACGATTTCTGATCGCCCGCCCACGGGCGTGTATTTCCGTTCCTTCCAAGCCGAAAGCCCGAAGCGGCGGACGTAATGCTTCACATTGCGGAGATGCCGCCTTGGCTCTCCGGCTTGCGCGTGGTGGTCATCCCGACGCTGACGGCGGCTGCGGGTCCGGTTGTCGTCCGGCGGCATTTGACGCTTGACCGGGTTGCCACGACCTGTTGCGGCGCTCCCGCGGTCCGCTTGTTCGCCGCTTTTGGCGAAATCTTCCGGCTCAGACGATTGCGCTCGCAATAGAAAAGCAAGAAGCTCAGGCGATACCTATATTGCGGAGCGAGAAACTCCCGTTGTGCGGCCGGGACCCGGGATCGTTAGACAAGCGCCATGATGCGCCAGTACGAGTTGGTCGAGCGGGTCACGCGCTACAACCCTAGCGCGGACGAGAATCTGCTCAACAAGGCCTACGTCTACGCCATGCAGAAGCACGGCACGCAGCAGCGCGCCAACGGCGACCCCTATTTCTCGCACCCGCTCGAAGTCGCCGCCATCCTCACCGACCTCAAGCTCGACGACGCGACGATCGCTGCGGCACTGCTCCACGACACGATCGAAGACACCGACGCGACCCGATCGGAGATCGATTCCGCCTTCGGCGAGGATATCGGCCGCCTGGTCGAGGGGCTCACCAAGATCCAGAAGCTCGATCTCGTCTCCAAGAAGGCGGAGCAGGCGGAAAACCTCCGCAAGCTGCTCCTCGCCATTTCCGAGGATGTGCGGGTGCTTCTGGTCAAGCTCGCCGACCGCCTCCACAACATGCGCACGCTCCAGTTCATGCCCGAGGCGTCACGAAAGCGGACCGCGGAGGAGACGCTGGAAATCTATGCGCCGCTTGCCGGCCGCATGGGCATGCATGACATGCGCGAGGAGCTCGAGGAGCTGGCTTTCCGGGTGGTCAATCCCGAGGCCCACGCGACGATTGCCGATCGCCTGGCGGAGCTGAGGAGCCGCAACTCGACGCTGATCGGCAGCATCGAACGGGAGCTGACCGAGGGATTCGAACGAAACGGCATTTCCGCCGGGGTATTGGGGCGCGAGAAACGGCCTTATTCCATCTTCCGGAAGATGGAACGGAAGGCGGTCAGCTTCGAGCAGCTGTCCGACATCATCGGCTTTCGGGTCATCGTCGGCTCGGTGGCCGAGTGTTACGCGGCGCTCGGCGTGGTCCACAGCACCTGGCCGGCCGTCCCCGGCCGCTTCAAGGATTATATCTCGACGCCCAAGCAGAACGACTATCGCTCGATCCATACCACCGTGATCGGCCCCGGCCGCCAGCGGGTCGAGCTTCAGATCCGCACCGCCGAGATGGATCGGATCGCCGAATACGGCATCGCCGCCCATGCCCTTTATACGGACGACGTGAAGGTGAAATCGAAGGGCAACGGCGCCAATGGCGGCAACGCTCCCGGTAACGGGGTCGACGACGAGATCCGCGCCTATCAATGGCTTCGCCATACGATCGAGATGCTTGCGGAGGGCGATACGCCGGAGGAATTCCTCGAGCACACCAAGCTCGAGCTGTTTCAGGACCAGGTCTTCTGCTTCACGCCGAAGGGCCGTCTGATCGCCCTGCCGCGCGGCGCCACCCCGATCGATTTCGCCTACGCCGTCCACACCGACGTCGGCGACACTTGCGTCGGCGCCAAGATCAACGGCCGGACGATGCCGCTGATGACCGAATTGCACAATGGCGACGAGGTCGAGATCGTCTGCTCCAAGGCGCAGGTGCCGCCGGCGGCATGGGAATCGATGGTCGTGACCGGGAAGGCGCGATCGGCGATCCGCCGCGCAACGCGGGCCGCGGTGCGCCGGCAATATGCCGGGCTTGGCCGCCGCATCATCGAACGCGCCTTCGAGCGGGCGAAGCGTCCCTATTCGGACGAACTGATGAAGACCATCCTGCCGCGCCTTGCCCAGAACAACCTCGAGGACATGCTGGCCGCGGTCGGGCGCGGCGAGATCCCGTCCCCCAACGTTCTCAAGGCGGCTTATCCGGAGCACAGCGAGGACCGCCAGCCCCGCGGGCGGGCGCGCAGCGAGGAAGGCTGGTTCGGGCTGACGCGGGGAGCGGGCCTCAAGTTCCGCGTCCCCGGATTCTCGCGCAAGACGGCCGACAGCCGCGAGCCGGAACGGGCCATTCCGATCCGCGGCCTCGCCGGCGACATGCCGGTGCGCTTTGCCGAGGGGGGAGCGCTGCCGGGCGAGCGCATCGTCGGCATCACGACGCCGGGGGAAGGCGTGACGATCTATCCGATAACCTCGCAGGCGCTGAAGGCTTTCGACGACGAACCCGACCGTTGGCTTGACGTGCGTTGGGAGATAGAAGAGGACAGCCAGGAGCGCTTTCCGGCCCGGATCGAGGTGACCGCGATCAACGAGCCGGGCACGCTCGCCCAGATCGCCCAGGTTATCGCCGACAATGGCGCCAACATCTCAAATCTCAGGATCACTCAGGCGGCCCCGGATTTCTCGGTCATGGTCATCGATCTCGAAGTGTTCGATCTGAAGCACCTGACGCGGGTCATTGCGCAGCTCAGGGGCCGGCCGGTGGTCAGTTCCGTGACCCGGGTAAATGCTTGAAGGATGGTTGATGACCGAGGCTGAAGTCATTGAAATCTTTCGCAGTACGGGGGCGATACTCGAGGGTCATTTCATCCTCAGCTCCGGGCTCCGCAGCCCGGTGTTCATCCAGAAGGCGCGGGTGTTCATGTATCCCGACAAGACCGAACGGCTGTGCAGGGCGCTCGCTGAAAAGGTCAGGGCCAGCGGCATCGGCGCCATCGATTTCATCGTTTCGCCGGCGGTCGGCGGCATCGTCCCCGGTTACGAGACCGCGCGTCATCTCGGGGTGCCGGCGATGTGGGTCGAGCGCCAGGACGGCGCGTTCCGGCTCCGCCGCTTCGAGATGCCGAAGGGGGCGCGCGTTCTCATCGTCGAGGACATCGTCACCACCGGCCTTTCCATTCGCGAGACGATCGCGGCGGTGAGGGGGCTCGGCGCCGAAGTTGTCGCTTGTGCCTGCCTGATCGACCGGTCGGCGGGCGAGGCCGAGATCGGCGTCCCGCTCATCGCGCTCGCCAACTACAAGGTTCCGGCCTTCCCGGCCGACTCGATTCCACCCGAAATGGCCGCAATCCCGCCGGTCAAGCCGGGAAGCCGCGGACTGGTTGCCTGACGCCATGCTGTTTCGTCGTCGCACCCCGTTGAGCAAGGTCGAGAAGTTGAGGGTGGCGGTGTGGCCGCGCGAGAGCTGGTCGCGCTCGTTGAAATATTTCGGCAAGCGGGTGCTTCGCCTCAGCGCCTCGCCCCACGCCATTGGTTTGGGTTTCGCCGCCGGGGTGATGGTCTCGTGGACGCCGTTCGTCGGATTCCATTTTCTGATGAGCGCGTTCATCGCGTTGATCCTCGGCGGCAATCTCATCGCTTCCGCCATCGGCACCGTCATCGGCAATCCGTTCACCTTTCCGCTCTTGTGGTGGTCGTCCTATTCGCTCGGCCACTGGTTGCTCTATCACGGACCCAGTCACGGCCGGCCACCGCCGATCCATCTCGGCTTTGGTACCGCGGCGTGGGAGGAAATCATTCCCGTTCTCAAGCCGATGCTTGTCGGTGCGGTGCCGCTCGGCCTGGTGTCGGGGCTGATCGCCTATGTCATCGTGCGATTCATGGTGACCGCCTACCAGGCGGCTCGGCGCCAGCGGCTGGCGACGCGGCGCCAGGTCGATGCCCAATCGGGAGCATCGGACTCTTGATCGCATGATCATCGGCGTCGGCAACGACCTCATCGACATACGGCGCATCGAAAAGGTGCTCGACCGGCATGGCGAGCGCTTCATCGAGCGGATCTTCACCACCGTCGAGATCAGGAAGTCCGAACGCCGGCGGATGCGGGCCGCCTCATACGCAAAGCGCTTCGCGGCCAAGGAAGCGTGCGCCAAGGCGCTCGGCACCGGCATGAGCGACGGGGTGTTCTGGCGCGATATGGGGGTCGTCAACCTGCCGTCCGGCAAGCCGACGATGGCATTGACCGGCGGTGCGGCCGAACGCCTCGCCCGCCTTCTGCCGACCGGTCACCGTGCCGAGATCCACCTCACCATCACCGACGAGTTCCCGCTGGCGCAAGCCTATGTCGTCATCGAAGCCGTGCCGGATGCCACGCCGTAAAACGGCCGCACTTCCGCCGCACGGCGTTGCACAAGCCCGTGTGAGCCGGTATTACCGAGCCGGTTCTCCTTTCACGGATATTCCTCCCCGATCGAGATCGAGACGATGAGCGTGGCCACCGAGAAGACTCGTGCAAAGGGCAGCGGCTTTGGCGAGACGATCAAGATCGTCATCCAGGCCCTCCTCCTGGCGCTGATCGTCCGGACCTTCCTGTTCCAGCCCTTCAACATCCCTTCGGGATCGATGAAGGAGACACTGCTGGTCGGCGACTATCTGTTTGTTTCGAAATACGCTTACGGCTACAGCCGCTTCTCGTTTCCGTTCGGTCCCGACATCTTCCAGGGCCGGATCTGGGCTGCGCCGCCGAAGCGCGGCGACGTCGTGGTGTTCAAGCTGCCGCGCGACAATTCCACCGACTATATCAAGCGGGTAATCGGGCTTCCCGGCGATCAGATCCAGATGATCGACGGGGTGCTCAACATCAACGGCAAGCCGGTCGAGCACCAGAAAGTCGGCGAGTGGGTGGACGAGGACGGCATCCGCTACGATCAGGTTCGCGAGACCCTGCCGAACGGCGTCAGCTACCTGACCCTCGACCGCGGCTACAGCGGCCTCGACGATACCGAGGTCTACGAGGTGCCGCCCGATCACTACTTCATGATGGGGGACAACCGCGACAACTCGACCGATAGCCGGGTGCCGCAGAACGCCAACGGTGTCGGCTATGTCCCGTTCGAGAATCTAGTGGGTCGGGCCGAGATCATCTTCTTCTCCGTCGAGGACGGGGCAAAGGCCTGGGAGTTCTGGCGATGGCCGTGGACGGTTCGCTGGGATCGGATCTTCACGACCGTGAAATGACGAGGCGCGGCGGCGCCGCCATAGAAGCGCTGGAGCAGCGCCTCGGCCACACGTTCGCCAATCGCCACTTGCTGGAAACCGCGCTTACCCACGCCAGCGCGGCCGGCTCGGGGGATCGGACCTATCAACGCCTCGAATTTCTCGGCGATCGGGTGCTTGGCCTCGTCGTTGCCGAAATGCTGCTTGCCGGTTTTCCCGATGCATCCGTGGGCGAGCTTGCCCAACGGCTGACCGCGCTGGTGCGCAACGAAAGCTGTGCGGCCGTGGCGCGCGACCTCGATCTCGGTTCGGCGATCCGTCTCGGTGCCGGCGAGGCACAGTCGGGTGGGCGGAAGAAAGCCGCCATTCTCGGCGATGTCTGCGAGGCGGTGATCGGCGCGCTTCATCTCGACGGCGGGCTCGAGGTGGCACGGCGGTTCATCGCCGAGCACTGGCGCACCCGGATGCAGGCGTGGAAGATTTCGCTCCGCGACGCCAAGACGACGCTGCAGGAATGGGCGCAGGGGAGGGGCCTCGGCACGCCCGCCTATGAGATCGTGACCCGCTCGGGCCCGGATCACGCGCCACGCTTCGAGGTTGCGGTGAGGGTCGGTCCGGCTGCCCCGGTGCGGGGCGAGGGAGCGAGCCGCCGCGAGGCGGAGCAGGATGCCGCCGCTACCTTGCTGGTCCGTGAAGGCGTGTGGAAGACCGGCGATGGAGCCTGAGCCGACCCGCTGCGGTTTCGTCGCCGTCATCGGGACACCGAACGCCGGCAAGTCGACCCTCGTCAACCGGCTGGTCGGAACCAAGGTGTCGATCGTCAGCCGCAAGGTGCAGACCACCCGCTCGATCGTCCGCGGTATCGCCATCGCCGGCGGCGCGCAGGTGGTTTTCGTCGATACGCCCGGCATCTTCGCGCCGCGTCGGCGCCTTGACCGGGCGATGGTGGAGACCGCCTGGGGCGGGGCGCGGGACGCCGACCTGGTGGCGCTGATCATCGACGCCGCAAGGGGACTGGTCGCCGAGGTCACCGAGCTGATCGGCAGACTGCACGAGATTCTTCAACCCAAGATTTTGATTCTCAACAAGATCGACCTGGTGAAGCGCGAGACGCTGCTGGCACTGGCCGACGCGGCGAACAAGACGATCGCCTTCGAACGCACCTTCATGATTTCGGCGGCGACCGGCGATGGCCTGGACGATCTCATGGCCTACCTTGCCGGGGTCGTACCGCCGGGGCCGTGGCTCTATCCGGCGGACGAGGTGAGCGACGTGCCTCTCCGCCAGCTTGCCGCCGAGATCACCCGCGAGAAGCTGTTCGAGCGCCTGCACGAGGAACTCCCCTATCAGGCGACCGTCGAGACGGACCAGTGGAGCGAACAGAAGGACGGCTCGGTCAGGGTCGAGCAGACCGTCTATGTGGCGCGCGACGGCCAGAAGAAGATCGTCATCGGCAAGGGCGGCCAGGCGATCAAGAGCATCTCCATGGCCGCCCGCAAGGAGATCGCCGAGATCGCCGAGCGGCCCGTCCACCTCTTCCTGTTCGTCAAGGTGCGCGAGGACTGGGCCGATGATCCCGAGCGTTATCGCGCCATGGGAATCGAGTTTCCGCGCTAGACTGCCGTCATGCAATGGACCGACGAAGGCATCATCATCGGCACGCGCCGGCACGGCGAGACCAGCCTGATCGTCGAGTTGATGACGGCCGGGCATGGCCGCCATCTCGGCCTCGTTCGCGGCGGCCGGTCGCGCAAGCAGCAGCCGGTGCTTCAGCCGGGCAATTCGGTGATTGCCAGCTGGCGCGCCCGCCTCGACGAGCACCTCGGCAACTATGCGATCGAGCCGACGGCCCAGCGGGCGGCGCGGCTGATGGAGAGCCCGGCCGGTCTCTATGGCATCCAGGTGCTCGGCGGTCTCACTCGCCTCCTGCCCGAGCGCGATTCCCATGCGCAGATACATGCGGCGCTCGCGGCAATCGTCGACTGGCTCGCCGACCCGGTCGTCGGCGGCGCGCTGATTGTGCGGTTCGAGCTGAAGATGCTGGAGGAACTCGGCTTCGGGCTCGACCTCGACCGTTGCGCGGCAACCGGTGAAACCGACGAACTGGCGTTCGTCTCGCCGAAATCGGGCCGGGCGGTCAGCCGCGCGGCGGGGGAGCCGTATCGGGACCGGATGCTGGCGCTGCCGGCTTTCCTCATCGCGCCCCCGGGTCCGCCGCCGCCGGCGGCCGATCTCATCGACGCCTTTCGGTTGACCGGCTATTTCTTCGACCGCCACGTCTATGAGCCGCGCGGCCTCAAGGCACCCGATGCGCGGGCGCGACTGATCGCGCTCATCGCCCACGCCGCCGCCCCGACCCAGGCGGCGCAGTAGACGATGGCCAGATATTGGTGCGTCCTTCGAGGCTCGAGCTCCGCCCTCGCTCCTCAGGATGAGGAGGTCTTTTGCCTCCGAGAAGACCGACACAAACCGCCTCATCCTGAGGCGGCCGGCGGAGCCGGCCCTCGAAGGACGCAGGACCCCGGCGCTCGCTCCTTGCGCTAATGGCAATGCGTGGATACTTCCCATTCCATGGGAAAAGACCTGATTCCACCGGGTGGCTCAATCGAGCCGGTGAATCTGCGCGAGGCGCTCGAGGAGCGCTATCTCGCCTATGCGCTGTCGACGATCATGGACCGGGCGCTGCCCGACGCGCGCGACGGGCTGAAGCCGGTTCACCGCCGCATTCTGCACGGCATGCGGCTTCTCCGTCTCGACCCGACCTCCGGCTTCAAGAAGTCGGCGAAGATCGTCGGCGATGTGATGGGCAACTTCCATCCCCACGGCGACCAGGCGATCTACGACGCCCTGGTCCGCCTCGCCCAGGATTTCGCCGTCCGCTATCCGCTGATCGAGGGGCAGGGAAACTTCGGCAACATCGACGGCGATAACCCGGCGGCCATGCGCTACACCGAGGCGCGGCTGACCGAAGTCGCTCGGCTTCTCCTCGACGGCCTCGACGAGAACGCCGTCGACTTCCGGCCGACCTATGACGGCACCAACTCCGAGCCGGTGGTGCTTCCCGGCGCCTTCCCCAACCTTCTCGCCAACGGCTCGTCGGGCATCGCGGTCGGCATGGCGACCAACATCCCGCCCCACAACGCCGCCGAACTCTGCGACGCGGCGCTCCACCTGATCAAATCGCCGAACGCCCGCGTCGAGACGCTGGTCGGCTTCGTGCCCGGTCCGGACCTGCCGACCGGCGGGGTCATTGTCGAAGACCGGGCGAGCATCGTCGAGGCTTATCGCACCGGCCGAGGGTCGTTCCGGGTGCGGGCGCGCTGGCAGGTCGAGGAGCAGGGACGCGGCACCTATGTCGTTGTCGTCACCGAGATCCCCTATCAGGTCCAGAAGGCGCGGTTGATCGAGAAGATCGCCGAGCTGATGGAGGCCAAGCGCCTGCCGCTGGTCGCCGATATCCGCGACGAATCGGCCGAGGACATTCGCGTCGTCATCGAGCCGCGCAGCCGGACGGTCGACGCCGCGCTGATGATGGAGTCACTGTTCAAGCTCACCGACCTCGAGAGCCGCATCCCGCTCAACCTCAACGTCCTGTCGCGCGGCGTCGTGCCCCGGGTGATGGGTCTCGGCGAGGTGCTGAACGAGTGGCTGGCCCACCGCCGCCAGGTGCTTATCCGCCGCTCCGAGCACCGGCTGGCGCAGATTCATCACCGTCTCGAAGTCCTCGACGGCTACCTCATCGCCTTCCTCAATCTCGACGAGGTGATCCGCATTATTCGCAATGAGGACGAGCCGAAGCCGGTACTGATCAAGGCGTTCAAGCTCACCGACGTCCAGGCCGAGGCGATCCTCAACATGCGGCTCCGCAGCCTCCGCAAGCTGGAGGAGGTGGAGATCAAGGGCGAGCACGCCGATCTGACCGGCGAGGGCAAATCGGTCCAGGCGTTGCTCAAGTCGGAAGAGAAGCAGTGGGCGGCGGTTGCCGACCAGATCCGCGAGGTTCGGAGGACCTTCGGTCCCGACACGCCGCTCGGGCGGCGCCGCACCGACTTCGCCGAGGCGCCGACGGCGGCGCTCGAGGAGGCGATGCTGGAGGCGACCGTCGAGCGCGAGCCGATCACCGTCGTCGTCTCGGAAAAGGGCTGGATCCGGGCGCTGAAGGGTCATGTCGCCGATATCAATGGTCTCGCCTTCAAAGGCGACGACGCGTTGAAGTTCGCCTTCCCGGCCGAGACCACCGACAAGCTCATCGTCGCCTCGACCGGCGGCCGGTTCTACACGCTGCTCGCCGACCGGCTTCCCGGCGGGCGCGGTCAGGGAGAGCCGATCCGGGTGCTCGTCGACATGGACGCCGCCGATGCGATCGTGGCGGTGTTCGTTCACGATCCCGATCGGAAGCTCCTGGTGGTTTCGACCGAGGGCCGCGGCTTCGTCGTGCCGGAAGCCGAGATCTTCGCCAACACCCGCAAGGGCAAGCAGGTGATGACCATCTCCGGCGGGGAGGAGATGCGGCTCTGCGTCGGTGCGGCCGGCGACATGGTCGCCATGCTCGGCGAGAATCGCAAGCTCCTCATCTTCCCGCTCGCCCAGGTGCCGGAGATGGCGCGGGGCAAGGGCGTCCGCCTTCAGCGCTACAAGGATGGCGGGGCGGCCGACGCGCGGGTCTTCGCAAAGGACGACGGCCTCACCTGGATGGATTCCTCCGGCCGCAGTTTCAACCGCTCGATGAAGGAACTGAAGGACTGGATCGGCGACCGCGCCCAGGCCGGTCGTCTGCCGCCCCAGGGCTTCACCCGCGCCAACCGCTTCGGTACGCCGACGATCGGATAGGGGAGCGTATCCTTGGCGCGCGCACCGCGGGGTGGCGCCCGACAGAGTTCTGATCGGACCCTTTGAAACCTGGAGAACCAGCCGATGAAACGAGGCGCATGGTGGCTGTCGGGCCTTCTCTTCCTGGTGCTGCTGGCCGGCTCGGGCCTCCGGCCGGCGTTCGCTCAAGACGCCGCGCTCGAGGCGGAGGCGCGGCAGGCGTTGACGACGGTGTTCGACGCACTGATGTCGGGGGATGCCGCCAAGGTCGAGCCGTTGCTCGCGCCGCAGTTCCAGATCGTCCGCTCCGATGGCGCCACCTACAATAAGCCCGACTATCTTCTGAAGAGCCTCCCGCATATCGACAGCGTGCCGGTGTTCTCCAATGTGGTTGCGACCCGCGACGGCGACATCGTCGTCGTCAGCCTCGAAATCCAGGTCGAGGAGTATCTCGACGGCAAGAAGGCCGAGAGCCGGTTCCCGCATCTGATCGTGTTCAGGGTGACGCCCGACGGCTGGCAGGTGGTTGCGTCGGCCAACTTCGCCAAGCTGAAAGATTGAGGCTCCGCGCCCGCGCGAAAGGATCCGCCGGAGCGTCTGTGCGGCTTCGGCGAGAACACAGGCAAGGGCGGCCAGCCCCAGGCCGACGATGGCGGCGTTGAGCACCGCCATGATAGTGTTGCGGCGGAACCTGACGTGGCCGCAGCGTGGTTGCTCAGCCGGATCGCGCCGAGCCCGCCGCGGTGGCTGCAGGCTCGCTGAGCAATGGAGGTATCGCTATGTACGTATCACGGATCGGGCGGGCGGCGGCGGCGCTGGCAGCCAGCGTCGTCGCAGCCCACGCCTTCGAGATATCGAGCCCGTCCCTTTCGGACGGAAACTGGCCGAAGAAATACATTGCCGACAAGATCGCCGGCTGCGACGGCGACAACGTCTCGCCTGCTGTCATGTGGAAGGACCCGCCGGCCGGGACCAAGAGCTTCGCCCTGACGCTCTACGACCCCGACGCGCCGACCGGGAGCGGCTGGTGGCACTGGCAGGTCTGGAACATCCCGGCCGACGTGACCGGCTTCGAGGAGGGCCAGGTGCCCGCCGGCGTCGTCCAGGGCAAAGCCGACATCGGCCGACCCGGCTACCTCGGCGCTTGTCCGCCTCCGGGCACGGGCGTCCATCGCTACACTTTCACCATCTACGCGCTGAAGGTCGACAAGCTAGACCTCGACCCGATGGCGGCATCGGGCGCCTATGTCGGCTTCAACCTGCTTGGCAACGCCATCGACAAGGCGACGGTCGTCTATCACTACGGCGGTTGATCGAGGGCGCCACGCCGGCTGGCGCGGCGCGCCGGCCGGCCGTTCAATCGACCCGCACCCAGCCCCGCGCCATCAGATGCTCCTGCGGGCGGAAGCGACGCTTGTAGTCCATCTTGGGCGAGCCTTCGACCCAGTAGCCGAGATAGACGTAAGGCAGCCCCATTTTGCGGGCGCGGGTGATGTGGTCGACGATCATGTAGGTGCCGAGGCTGCGGTCGGCGTAGTCGGGATCGTAGAACGAATAGACCATCGACAGGCCGTCGGCGAGAACGTCGGTGAGCGCCGTGGCGATCAGCGGGCCCTCGCCGCGGCCGGTGAATGCGCTGTCCGGGCCGCGGAAGCGATATTCGATCAACTGGGTGCTGACGTAGGATTCACCCACCATCATGGCGTAGTCGAGCACCGACATGTCCGCCATGCCGCCCTCCGGGTGGCGGTGGTCGAGATAGCGGCGAAACAGCGAATATTGGTCCGACGACGGACTGGCGGTGGTCGCCGCGCCGATGATGTCGCGGCTCCTGCGCATGACCCGTTCCATGCTCCTGGTCATGGCGAAGGCATCGACGCAGCAGCGAACCGAGACGCAGGCGCGGCAGCCCTCGCAAGCCGGCCGGTAGGCGATGTTCTGGCTGCGGCGGAAGCCACCCTGGGTTAGGACGTCGTTGAGTGCCGCGGCACGCTCGCCGACGAGGTGGGTGAACACCTTGCGCTCCGCCCGGCCCGGCAGGTAAGGGCAGGGCGCCGGGGCGGTCAGATAGAATTGCGGTGTGTCGGTCGGTTGATGGGTCATGCCACGGGCGGATCGCGAACGGGTCACCACAGACCATAATACCAAGGGCCGACCACCGAATAGATCAACCACATGAGAATGACGAGGGGCGTCCCACCGACCAAATAGTCGCGGAAGCGGTAGTGGCCAGGCCCCATCACCAGCATGTTGGTCTGATAGCCGATCGGCGTGGCGAAGGCGCAGCTCGCGGCAAGAATCACCGCCACGACGAACGGCATCGGATCGTTGCCGGTCTTGACCGCGACCTGCAGGGCGATCGGCGTGAAAAGGACCGCCGTGGCGTTGTTGCTGAGGACATTGGTCAGGATCGCCACGACTAGGAACATGACCGAGAGGGTAACGCTCACCGGGTATCCCGACACCGCCGAGGTGGCTACATTGGCGATGTATACCGCGCCGCCGGTCGCCTCCAGCGCCGCGGCAGCGGCCAGCGAGGCACCGACCATCAGGAAGATGCGGTGGTCGAAGGCGCGGACCGCCTGGCGGATATTGAGGCAGCCGCTGGCGATCATGGCGAAGGCCGCGACAAGGGCGCCGATGACGATCGGGCCGATGCCGCTCGCCGCATAGGCGACCATGGCCACGAAGATGATCAGCGCTCGCTTGGCGTAGCGCCGGGTCGGCAGGTCGGTGGCCGACCATTCGAGGAGCAACAGGTCGCGGTTGAGGCGCAGACCCTCGATCAACTCGCGGGTGCCGCCGACGAGCAGCACGTCACCGGCCTCGAGGCGGATGTCGCTGAGCGGCATGCGCGGCATGCGGCTGCGCCGCTCGACGCCGAGGACGACCGTGCCGGTTTCGAGGTGGATCGCCGCCTGCTCGATCGTCCGCCCGATGAGGCGCGAGCCCGGTGCCACCACGGCCTCGGCAAGCGTCACGTCCTTGGTTGGCATGCCCGGCTCGCCGGTTCCATCCCCGCCTTCGCGCGCCGGCGTGGCGGCGCCGTCCGAGATCGCGCGGGTGAGGGCGCTCCGCGTGGCGGCGACGATCACCGTGTCGCCGGGTCGCAGCGTCAAGTTCTCGAAAGGCGGCAGGAAGGGGTGCTCGCCGCGCTGAACGAGACGAACCGTCATGTCCTTCAGGGCCGGGAACATGCCGGAGACCGACGCCATACCGGCAAGCGGGTGTCCGTAATTCACGTCGATCTGGGCGATGAACTGCTTGCCGCTGCCACCGGTCATCTGATCGGCCATGCCGGCCCGCGCGGCGAGGAATCGCGGCAACACCAGCGCCACATAGGCGAAGCCAAACGCCGCCATGATGACGGCCGGAACGGTGAACTCGAAGAAGCCGATGGTGAGGCCGCCGGCCTTTTGCGCGACGCCGGCGGCGAGCAGGTTGGTCGACGTGCCGATCAGGGTCGTCTTGCCGCCGAGCAGCGCAGCAAAGGAGAGCGGCATCAGCACCTTCGACGTGGCGATGCCCCGGGTTGCGGCGATGGCGGTGACCACCGGCAGGAACATCACGACCACCGGCGTGTCGTTGACCACCGCGCTGGTCACCATGGAGACGAAGAGAATGAGAACCACCGCGCCCATGCCGGTCCGCCCGCCGTAACGGGCGAGCGCCGCGGCCGGTCTTTCCAGGGCGTCGGTCTGGAACAGGCCCTGGCCGACCACCAGCATGGCTAGGACCGTGATCAGGGCCGGATTGGAGAAGCCGGCGAGGATGTCCTCCGCGCCGAGCGGGCTGGTGATGCCGAGAAGCATCGGGCCTAGCCAGAACAGCACCAGCCACGCGACGAGCGTGGCGATCGAAACCAGTTCGATCGGCCAGCGTTCGAGCGCGAAAGCGACGACCATCGCGACGATCGTCGCGAAGGTCAGCCACATCATGACATCGGTTGCCATCATGGTGCGTTACCGGCCTGCAATCATGCCGACTGGCAAGCCGCGCTCAAGACGCCGACTTTGCCAACGTCCCGACGGCGGGAGCATTATTTTTCAAGCGCGTGGAGCGGCGCAGAATTGAGCACGAGCGTGCCGAGCAGCAGATCGTGCAGGAGTTGCCGCCGCCGGGTGAACAACCCGACGAGCAGGATGAGCGGCGTCAGCAGGCCGACCGAGAACCAGAAGATCAAGGCGTGCAGGATGGCGAGCAGCGGGAAGCATGCTCCGCCGTTCCAGGTCCTCAGCTCGATGTCGGTCATGCGCATCCCGATCGTCGCCGATTTCGGGCCGCCGAGGGTGAGGGCGACATAGCCGAGAGCGACGATGGCAAACAACGCACTGTAGAGGATCCAGCCTATACCCAGGGTGATGATGCCGACGATGAACACGACCAACGCCGCCGGGATCATCAGCAGGACGACGATGATGCAGTCGACGATGAAGGCGACGACCCGCTTGGAGAGCACGGCGTCGAAGAGCTCAGGCCGCTTGTCCGGGTCGTAGAGGGCTGATTCCGCCCGCGTCGATGCCTCGTCCCCCATTCCAGACCTCCCCCGGCCGTGCAGCCGCCGCCAGCCGGGTCAAGAATGGTCGCCCCGGCCGTCAGAAGCAAGCACCCCGCCGGCGATCGTTCCCGCTCCGCGCTGCGTCCGACCGGCGGGTGGTTTTATCGCCCGGCGAGGCGCTCTGCCGCCATCGGCGCGAAATAGGTGAGAATGCCGTCGGCGCCGGCCCGCTTGAAAGCGAGGAGGCTTTCCGTCATGGCGCGCTCCCCGTCGATCCAGCCGTTTGCCGCGGCCGCCTGGATCATCGCGTACTCGCCGGAGACCTGGTAGGCGAAGGTCGGCATGCCGAAGGCCTGCTTCACTCGCCAGACGACGTCGAGATAGGGCAGGCCGGGCTTCACCATCACCATGTCGGCGCCCTCGGCAATATCGCGTTCCACCTCGCGAAGCGCCTCGTCGCCGTTGCCGGGATCCATCTGGTAGGTGCGCTTGTCGCCCTTCAGCGTCGCCGAGGTGCCGATCGCGTCGCGGAACGGCCCGTAGAAGGCCGAGGCATATTTGGCCGCGTAGGCCATGATCTGGGTGCTGTCGAATCCCTTGGCGTCGAGCGCGCGACGAATGGCGCCGACGCGACCGTCCATCATGTCGGAGGGGGCGATGATGTCGGCGCCGGCCTCGGCCTGGATCAGCGACTGGACGGTCAATTGCTCGACGGTCGCGTCGTTGACGATCTCATCGCCGACCATCAGGCCGTCATGTCCGTGGCTGGTGTAGGGATCGAGCGCGACGTCGGTGATCAGGCCGATCTCGGGAACCTCGGCCTTGATGGCGCGACAGGCGGAGCAGACCAGGTTGCCCGGATTGAGCGCCTCCGAGCCGGCCTCATCGCGCAGTCTCGGGTTGGTGTAGGGGAAAAGAGCAATCGCCGGGATGCCCAGCTCAACGGCGCGCCGCGCGGCGGCAACCGCGGCGTCGACCGACAGACGGTCGACACCGGGCATCGCCTCGACCGGCCGCCTTATCCCATCGCCTTCGACCAGGAAGATCGGCCAGATCAGGTCGTCCACCGTCAGGGTGGCCTCGCGTACCAGCCGGCGCGACCATTCCGCCCGCCGATTGCGTCGCATCCGGCGACCGGCAAGAATATCGGCCATGTCCGGCTTCAGCGCCGCGTCAGCCGGCGGTGTGGTGTTCTGTCGGGTCAAGGGGCGCCATCCGATGTCGTGAATGCCGAGAGTATCACCTGTGAACGCCTCCCAAAGCCGGGACGACGCTGGCCACCTGCGCGTCGACGGTGTAAGGGCGTCGGCGGGACGTGCCTAGCCGATTTGTCGTATCTTCGAAATGACCATCAGGGAAAAAGAGTCAACACCGCCGCCTTCGCCGGCTGACCGGCTTCCTGTGATCCTCACCGTCTATGGGCGGGTGATGGCCGGCGCGCTGATGCTGCTCGGCCTTTATCAGTGGGCAATCATCGTCGGCATCACCCCGGGCGCGACCGGCATGTTCGAGGCGATGGCGACCCCATGGAAGATCGGGACCATGCATCTTGCGGTCGTCGATCTGGTCGCCTCGGTCGGCCTGTGGCAGCGGGTGGCGTGGGGCAACGTCGTGTGGGTCTATGCCGCCCTCTCCGAAATCGCCATGCACACCGTTTTCATCGGCACTTTTGGCAGCGACCTTCCTATTGTTGTATTCCATGTGGTAACCGTTACGGTTTACTTTGCATTGTTCATAGTGGAACGTCGGTCGGAAAAGAATTGATTCGCGATCGGCGGATAATCCGTTGATTATCAACGCATTTCTCTCTGCAATTTTCGTCTAAGTCGAGGCAAGTCGGTAAGCCGCGATTAATCTTGAAGTTTAAGCAGATTTTCAGCGCCGGGGCGTAGGCTGTGCGTTGACTCAGGTGGGAACAAACCTGCCGGGAACAACAGTGAGGCGGAAAGAAAATGGCTAATCTCAAAGGGGCGGCGGAGGCGGTTCACGCGCGGACGGAAAGCGTCGACATCAAGCCTCTGTATCTCGAGGCGCTGACGCTGGTCGAGCGGCTTCATCGGCGGCTCCTCGACGTGATCAAGGATGAATTCGATCGGTCGGGTCGCACCGACGTCAACGCGGTTCAGGCCCTGCTGCTCTTCAACATCGGGGGATCGGAGCTGACCGCCGGGGAGCTGCGCAGTCGCGGCTACTATCTCGGTTCCAACGTCTCGTACAATCTCAAGAAACTTGTGGAAATGGGCTACATCCATCACCAGCGTTCGCGGATGGACCGGCGCTCGGTGCGGATCAGCCTCACCGAAAAAGGGCGGGAAGTCGCCGACATCGTCAACGGTCTCTACGAGCGCCACATCCGGTCGATCCACCAGGTCGGCGGGATTGCGGCCGACGATTTTCGCGTCCTCAATCGGGCCCTGCAGCGGCTCGAGCGTTTCTGGACGGACCAGATTCTCTACCGCCTTTGATCGCGTTCACCGGAGGTTTGCTACGCGGGCCCGGCTTCGGCCGGGCCCTTTCTTGCGCGAGCGCCATTTGCGCGAGCGTTGCCCGGCGATATCGTGGCAGGGATGCCACACCTCGCTGTCGCGATGCAGCAACCGTCGACAGGGGACACGAAAGCGCCATATTAACTCGGAGAAAGGGATTATGGTGCGAAAACCGGGCATTGGGGACTCCATGGACGCGTGGGGCCGCGTCGCCCGGTTTGATCCGACTTGACGGATCCCGTCATCACCTTTCGCAGCGTCACAGCGAACAAGGCTGCACAACGCCCGGCCGATTGGATGTTCGAATCATGAGAAAATTCGCCGTCAAGCATGCCGGAATTCACGCTTTCGTTGCTGTTGCAGCGTTGAGCCTTCTGGCGGGACCCGGCGTGGCGCAGGACCCGATTCAGGAGGTCTTGCAGCAGCGGTCGGCCGAATGGTCGGACGGATTTGACGCCGCCGTCGTCAGCGCGCCGGATGTGCGCACCAACATCCCGATCATGTCGCCGGAGATCGTCCAGTCCCTGGAACAGGCGATCGCGCAGTATTCGGATATCGTTGCGCGTGGCGGATGGCCGGTGGTGCCGGCCGATCAGGCGCTGCGCATCAGCTCCAAGGGTCCCGCGGTGGCGGCGCTGCGCCAGCGGCTGACGATCTCCGGCGATCTCGATCCGACATTGGGTCCCTCGGAGGCGTTCGATTCCTACGTCGATGCGGCGGTGAAGCGGTTCCAGGCCCGCCACGGCATTCCGCCCGACGGTGTTGTCGGCAATTCCACCTTCGCGGCGCTGAACGTGCCGGCGTCGGTACGACTCAACCAGCTCGCGACCAACCTCACCAGGCTGAAGATGCTGGTGGGGCGGCTGCCCAAGGGGCGGTTCGTCATGGTCAACATCCCGGCTGCCGCAGTCGAGGCGGTCGAGGACGGGCGAGTCGTGTCGCGGCACACCGCCGTGGTCGGCAAGGTCGACCGGCCGTCGCCGCTGGTCAATTCCAAGATTACGGAGATCAATTTCCATCCCTTCTGGACGGTGCCGGAGAGCATCATCAAGCGGGACCTGATCCCGATCATGCAGAAGCAGCCGAACTATCTCGCCGAGTATCACATCCGCATCTACGACCAGCACGGCAACGAGTTGCAGCCCGAGCAGATCGATTGGACGACAGACGAGGCGACCAAGTACATGTTCCGGCAGGATCCGAGCGACGAGAATTCGCTTGGCATCGTCAAGATCAATTTTGCCAGCCCGGACGGCGTCTATATGCACGACACGCCGCACAAGGGCCTGTTCAACGAGGAGTTCCGCTTCGATTCGTCGGGATGCGTCCGTGTCCAGAATATCCGCGAGCTGATCATCTGGCTGCTCAAGGACACGCCGGGCCAGACCCGGGACGTCATCGACGAGGAGTTCCGCGACGGTGAGCGCCTCGACGTGCGGGTGGCCGATCCGGTGCCCCTGTTCTGGACCTATATCACCGCTTGGGCGGTGACCGACGGCGTCGTCCATTTCCGCGCCGACATCTACGGCCTTGACGGCCTCGACCAGTACGCGTCGCAGGCCGGCACGCCACTTTGATCGCTGCTTGATCGACGGGGCGGCGGCGCAACCCCTCGCGTCCCGGGCGAACCCGGCGTAGCGTCCTTGGCGCGATCGGCGGGTTTGTGATAAGCGGACCCGGTTGAGGCCCTCTCGTGATCCCGAACGAGAGCGGCGATGCTGTCTTTTCCCGCCCGACAGGGAATGCCGACGACATGTCTCTGACCGAACACGCCAGTTTGCACACCGGCTCCGGCTTCTTCACCGCCGGGCTCGCCGAAAGCGATCCCGAGATCGCCGAGGCGATCGAGGGGGAGCTGAACCGGCAGCGGAATGACATCGAATTGATCGCCTCGGAGAATATCGTCTCCCGCGCCGTGCTCGAAGCCCAGGGCTCGGTGCTCACCAACAAATATGCCGAGGGCTATCCGGGCAAGCGCTACTATGGCGGCTGCGAGTTCGTCGATATTGCCGAGACGCTGGCGATCGAACGGGCGAAGAAGCTGTTCGGCTGCGCCTTCGCCAACGTGCAGCCGAATTCCGGCAGCCAGATGAATCAGGCGGTGTTCCTGGCGCTGCTCGAACCGGGCGACACCTTCATGGGCCTCGATCTCGCCGCCGGCGGACACCTGACCCATGGCTCGCCGGTCAACATGTCCGGAAAGTGGTTCAAGGTGGCGCCCTACGGGGTTCGGCGCGACGACGACCTGATCGACTATGAGGGGGTCGAGCGGATCGCCCACGAGGCTAGGCCGAAGCTGATCATCGCCGGCGGCACCGCCTACTCGCGCTTCTGGGATTTCGAGCGGTTCCGCGAGATCGCGGATGCGGTCGGCGCCTATCTCTTGGTCGACATGGCGCATTTCGCCGGTCTGGTTGCCGGCGGCGTGCATCCGTCGCCTTTCCCGCACGCGCACGTGGTGACATCGACCACGCACAAGTCGCTGAGGGGACCCCGTGGCGGCATCATCCTCACCAATGACGAGGGGCTCGCCAAGAAGATCAACTCGGCGGTCTTCCCCGGTTTGCAGGGCGGTCCGCTGATGCACGTCATCGCCGCGAAGGCGGTGGCTTTCGGCGAAGCGCTCCGGCCGGACTTCAAGATCTACGCGAAGAACGTGGTCGACAATGCGAGGGCCCTTGCCGAAACGCTGCGGAGCGCCGGCTTCGAAATCGTCTCGGGAGGGACCGACAATCATCTGATGCTGGTCGACCTCAGACCGAAGCGGCTCAGGGGCAATGTGTCGGAGAAGGCGCTGGTCAGGGCGGGGCTCACCTGCAACAAGAACGGGGTTCCCTTCGATCCGGAAAAGCCGTTCGTGACGTCGGGGATAAGGCTCGGGACGCCGGCCTGCACGACGCGCGGTTTCGGTATTGCCGAGTTCCGTCAGGTAGGACAGCTTGTCGCCGAGGTGCTCGACGCGATCGCCCAGTCAGAGGACGGCGCCGCACCGCTGGTCGAGGCGGCGGTCAAGGAGAAAGTCCATGCGCTGACGGCGCGGTTTCCCATATATCCGGACTGAACGAAGCGCGTAGAGCGGACCGGAGTCCATGCGCTGCCCCTATTGCGGCAATCCCGATACCCAGGTGAAGGATTCCCGTCCTTCCGAGGACAATACCGCCATACGTCGTCGCCGCGTGTGCTCCGATTGCGGCGGGCGGTTCACCACCTTCGAGCGGGTGCAGCTGCGCGAGCTGATGGTGATCAAGAAGAACAACCGGCGGGTGCCGTTCGACCGCGACAAGCTCATGCGCTCCGTCCAGGTGGCGCTTCGCAAGCGGCAGGTCGACCCCGACCGTGTCGAGCGAATGGTGAACGGGATCGTCAGGCAGCTCGAAAGCTCCGGGGAAGGCGACGTCCCCTCCGAACGGATCGGTCACCTGGTGATGGAAGGGCTGCGCGGACTCGATACGGTCGCCTTCGTCCGTTTCGCATCGGTCTACAAGAACTTCCGCGAGGCCAAGGATTTCGAGGCTTTTGTCGGGGAGTTGTCCGGGGAAGCCGCGGTCGGAGGCGGCGAGGGCTGACGGCAGGGCGATGGCAAAGAAGCCGAGGGGAGCGGAGGTTTCGCCGGAGCTCGATCGCCGCTTGATGGCGTCGGCGCTGCGCATCGGTCGCCGCAACCTCGGTCAGACCCATCCCAATCCGGCGGTCGGCGCGCTGATCGTGCGGATGAAGGGCGTCGTGCCGATCGTCGTCGGCCGCGGCTGGACGGCCGAAGGCGGGCGCCCGCACGCCGAAGTCATCGCGCTCGAGCAGGCTGGCGCAGCGGCGCGCGGCGCCACCGTCTACGTGACCCTGGAGCCATGCTCCCATCACGGCAAGACCCCGCCTTGCTCCACCGCGCTGATTGGGGCCGGCGTCGCGCGCGTCGTCATGACCATGGACGACCCCGATCCGCGGGTCGGCGGCAAGGGTCGGGCGGCGCTGGAGAAAGCCGGCATCGCCGTCGCGACGGGCGTGCTCGCCGCCGAGGCGGCGCGCGCTCACGCGGGCCACATCGCCCGGGTGACATACGGGCGACCGCACGTCACTCTCAAGCTTGCCGTGTCGGCCGACGGCATGATCGGGCGCCGCGAGGGCGAGCGGATGATGATCACCGGAAGGCCCGCCTTGACGGCGGTTCAAACCATGCGGGCCGAATCCGATGCCGCGATGATCGGCATCGGGACAGTGCTCGTCGACGATCCGCGGCTGACGGTGCGCCTACCGGGCCTCGAGAAGCGGTCGCCGACGCGAATCGTCCTCGATCCGTCCGGTCGGCTGCCGCTCGAGTCGCGGCTGGTGACGACCGCGCATCAGGTGCCGGTCGTCGCAGTGGTCGGTCCGGCCGCCACGCCGGAGGGGAAGGCGGCGCTCGCCGCGGCCGGTGTCCAGCTGATCGAGACGTCCGATGGAGCCAATGGCCTGAACCTCGAGGAGGCGCTGGAGGCACTTGCCGAGCAGGGCGTCACCCGGGTCCTGGTGGAAGGCGGCGCACGCGTTGCGTCATCGCTGCTGGCCGATGATCTCCTCGACGAAATCGTCTTGTTCCGGGCGCCGGTGGTGGTCGGACCCGATGGGGTGCGGGCGCTGGAAGGCTACGCCCTGTCGGCCATCGAACGAAGCCCGCGCTATCGCCAAATCGATGCCGCAATCATCGGCGACGACCAGATGCGACGCTATGTCAGAACGTGAGCGGGGCGCGATGTTTACAGGGATTATCACGGAAATAGGATCGATCATCGGCAACGGTCAGCGGAACGATGTGCGGCGGATCGCGATCGCCTGCAAGATGAAGCGCGACGAACTGGTGATCGGCGGATCGATCGCCTGCAACGGCATTTGCCTGACGGTGGTGTCCCGCGACGGGGCCGAAGGCGGCGAGACGGTCTTCGAAGTCGACGCCGCGCCGGAAACGCTGGACGTGACCACTGCCTCGGAATGGGACATCGGGCGCCGGCTCAACCTCGAACGGCCCGTGAAGCTCGGCGAGGAGCTGTCGGGCCATCTGGTGAGCGGCCACATCGATGCGGTGGCGATGATCGCCGATCGCGAGGATCTCGGCGAAACCACCCGGTTCTGGTTCGAGATGCCGGACAACGTCTCGCGGATGGTGGCCCCGAAGGGCTCGGTCGCCCTCGACGGGACATCGCTCACCGTCAATTCGGTCGACGGCAACCGTTTCGATTGCCTCCTGATCCCGCACACGCTCCAGGTGACCAACTGGAACGAGCGGAAGAAGGGCGACAAGGTCAATCTCGAGGTGGATCTGATCGCCCGCTACGTCGCGCGACTGGCGGAGACCGCGGTCGCCGGCGAAGACGCCGCCGCTCATCAGGCGTAGCCGCGCGGCAGCGCGGCCGGTGGTGAAGGCCGCCGGCGGGGCGATTTCTCGCTGGACAAGCTCGGGCTTGCGTGGTTGCTCTCCCGCGTTTCGAGGGTTCCGCCATGCCGCACCTCTTGATCATCGACGCCCGCTTCTACGAAGACCTTGCCGACGAGCTGGTGCAGGGCGCCGTCGCGGCGCTCGAAAGCGCCGGGGCAACCCACCAGCGGGTGTCGGTGCCGGGCGCCTTCGAGGTGCCGGCGGCGCTGTCGATGGCGCTCGAGGCGATGGACGAAGGGGAAGCCCGCTATGACGGATTCGTGCTGCTCGGCTGCGTCATTCGCGGCGAGACCAGCCACTATGACATCGTCGCCGGCAAATCGGCGCGGGCGATCATGGACCTTGCGACCGGCGACGCGCTGGCGGTCGGTTACGGCATCCTGACCGTCGACAACCGCGAGCAGGCCTGGGCGCGGGCGCGGGTCGACGGATTGAACAAGGGCGGCGGCGCCGCGGAAGCGGCTCTGGCCATGGTTGCCGCGCGCAAGAAGCTCGGCCTCGACCGATGAGCGACGGCGACAAGCCGGTCGGTCGTCCCGCCAACCAAAGAGGGGCGGCGAGGCTCGCCGCGGTTCAGGCGCTTTATCAGATGGACCTGGCCGGCGCGACGCTGCCGGAGGTTCTCGCCGAGTTCGAGTCCTACAGGCTTGGCCAGGAGGTGGACGGCAATCAGTACCGCGACGCCGACGCGGCGTTCTTTCGCGATATCGTGTCGGGCGTGGTACGCGACCAGCGGTCGCTCGATCCCCAGATCCATCAGGCACTGACCCCGGGCTGGCCGCTGCCCCGGATCGATGCGACGCTGCGGGCGATCCTGCGATCCGGCGCCCACGAGCTGGCCAGCCGTGCCGACGTGCCGGCGCGGGTCGTCATCAGCGAATATGTCGACGTGGCGCGGGCTTTCTTCGATGCCGACGCGGCGGGCATGGTGAACGCCGTGCTCGACAAGCTGGCGCGAACCTATCGTCCGGCCGAGTTTCTGACGCCCGAGCGGACGTGACGATGACCGAGCGTCCCGGCGAATTCGCGCTGATCGAGCGCTATTTCCGTCCGCTGGCTCGGGATCCCGGTGCCTTTGCGCTGACCGACGACGCGGCGGTCTACGCGCCGCCGGAGGGGGAGGAGATTGTGCTGAAAGCCGATCTGGTTACCGCCGGCGTGCATTTCTTCGCCGACGATCCGCCGCAGGCGATTGCCGCCAAGGCGTTGCGCGTCAATCTGTCCGACCTCGCCAGCAAGGGCGCGACTCCGGTAGGCTATCTCCTGTCGCTGGCGCTTGCCCCCGACTGGACGGAAGCCTGGATTAGGGAATTCACGGCCGGATTGGACGCGGATCAGAAACGATTTGGCGTCACGCTGTTCGGCGGCGACACCAATCGCGCCGACGGCGGCGTCACGGTCTCTGTGGCGGCTTTCGGCCGCGTCGCCAAGGGCGAGATTGTCCGCAGGGCAGGGGCCGCTCCCGGCGACGTGGCGTTCGTATCGGGAACCATCGGCGATGCCGCGCTCGGGCTTCGCATCCGCCTCGGCACCATCGACGCGATGTCGGCCGGCAAGGCGGCGGACCATCTTCTCGACCGCTACCTCTACCCGCAGCCGCGGGTGGAGCTTGCCTCAACGCTCAGACGCTACGCCACCAGCGCACTCGACATATCCGACGGCCTGGTGGGCGATTTTGCCCATATCTGCGAGGTGTCGCAGGTCACCGCCGAGATCGACGCCGGCGCGGTGCCGCTTTCGGCTGGAGCGAGAGCGTTGATCGAGACCGACACAACCGCGCGTGTCACGGTGCTCACCGGCGGCGACGACTATGAGATCCTGGCGACGGTGCCGGAGCCCGACGCCGAGGCGTTTGCCGAGGAAGCGGCCGCGGCCGGGGTTCCGGTGACGCCGATCGGTCGCGTCGTCGAAGGGAGGGGACCCCCGGTCGTCCTCGATAGCGACGGTCGGCCGCTTAGGCTCGACCGGATGAGCCATGTTCATTTTTGACATCGGGCCGCAAGAGACAGGTCTATAGTCCGCGCCCGGAGGGAACGCCTTGACCGAGCAGACCTTGCAGATGACCGGCGGTTTGGACGACCGTCAGGCGCGCCGGAACGCGATCGTGCTTACCCTGGCTGCGGCGATCAACGGCTCCGCCCCGCCGATCGCAATCACGCTGGGCGGGCTCGCCGGCCTCTATCTGCTCGGCCCGGACAAATCCTTGGCTACTCTGCCGATTAGCGGGTTCAACCTCGGCGTCGCCCTCGGCGCTGTTCCAGCCGCGCTCCTCATGCGGCAGATCGGCAGGCGTTACGGCTTCATGACCGGATCCCTGTTCGCCATGGCCGCCGGCATCGTCGCGGCTTCCGCGGTCATCCTGCAGCAATTCTGGATGCTGTTCGTCGGATTTCTGGTGCTCGGACTGGCGGGGTCATTCGTCCAGCAATACCGCTTTGCCGCTGCCGACGGCGGCGACGAGGGCTTTCGCGCCCGGGTGATCTCGTGGGTGATGATGGGCGGTATCGCCGCCGGCATCATCGGCCCGCAGACGGTGATCTTCACACGGGACCTGCTTCGGCCGATCCCATTCGCCGGGTCGTTCTTGGCCATATCGGTGCTGGCGACGATCGGCCTCGGCATCCTCTCGCTCCTCGGGGGAGCGGCCCGGGAGGCACCGCGACACATTGCTCAAAGCGGTGGCCGCCCGCTCTCCGAGATCGCCCGCCAGCCGCGCTTCGTCGTCGCCGTTTTATGCGCCATGGGCTCCTACGCTCTGATGGCGCTGGTGATGACCGCGGCGCCGCTCGCCATGGTGGCGTGCGGTCTCGGCGAGGACAATGCGGCGCTCGGCATCCAGTGGCACGTGCTCGCCATGTTCACGCCGAGCTTCATCACCGGCATCCTGATTGCCCGGTTCGGCGTCGAGGTGATCATCACCATCGGCATGGCGCTCCTTGCCGGCTGCGGCGCCGTTGCGCTGACGGGCATCGATGTCGCCCATTTCTGGGGCGCGCTGGTTCTACTCGGTGTCGGATGGAATTTCGGTTTCATCGGCGCTACCACGATGCTGACCCAGACCTACCGGATCGAGGAGCGCGGCAAGGTGCAGGGACTGAATGATTTCCTCGTGTTCGGTACGGTCGCCGTCGCCTCTTTCGGCTCCGGATCGCTGTTCAACGCCTTCGGCTGGGACCGGATCGCCGTCCTCGTCTTCCCGGTCGTTCTGATCTGCCTGGTTGGCGTCGGTGTCGCGGCGCTCGCCAAAGGGCGAGTGGAAGCCTGACGGGCTTTGCGAAAGCCTTGACGACTGGATTTTGACAGGCCATACCCTCGCCCGGCTCATATCCGGCCGAGGCAGGGCGGCCCGGCCGATTCCCATGTAAACAGGCTTGGCTGGCCAGTTTTTCCGGGTCGCACCGACCAACGGACAAAGAGGAACACCCGTGCTCTACCTCATCATTCTCTGCGGTCTGCTTGCCATTGCCTATGCCGTTTGGGCGGTGCAATCGGTGCTTGCCGCCGATGCCGGCACACCCCGCATGCAGGAGATCGCCGCGGCCATCCAGGAGGGCGCCACGGCCTATCTGCGGCGCCAATACACGACGATCGCCATCGTCGGCGTGGTGGTGTTCATCATCGTCGCCTGGCTCCTGTCGATCCCGGTGGCGATCGGCTTTCTGGTCGGTGCCGTCCTGTCCGCATCCGCCGGCTTCATCGGCATGCTGGTTTCCGTGCGCGCCAACGTCCGCACCGCGCAGGCGGCGAGCCAGAGCCTGGCCGCCGGGCTCGGTATCGCGTTCCGGTCGGGGGCGATCACCGGCCTGCTGGTTGCCGGCTTGGCCCTTCTCGGCGTTTCCGTCTATTTTCTGGTCCTCACCCAATTCGTCGGCTACGCGCCGAGCGATCGCGTCGTCGTGGACGCGCTGGTTGCGCTCGGCTTCGGGGCGTCGCTCATCTCGATCTTTGCCCGTCTCGGCGGTGGCATCTTCACCAAGGGCGCCGACGTCGGCGGCGACCTGGTCGGCAAGGTCGAGGCCGGTATTCCGGAGGACGATCCGCGCAACCCGGCGGCTATCGCCGACAGCGTCGGCGACAATGTCGGCGACTGCGCCGGCATGGCCGCCGACCTGTTCGAGACCTATGCCGTCACCACCGTCGCCACGATGGTCCTCGCCTCGATCTTCTTCGCCGGCAGCGATCTGTCGACGACGGCGATGATCTATCCGCTGACGATCGGGGCGGCCTGCGTCGTCACCTCGATCATCGGCACGTTCTTCGTACGGCTCGGCGCCAATGCCTCGATCATGGGGGCCCTTTACAAGGGCTTCATCGCCACCGCCGTTCTGTCGCTCATCGTGCTCTACCCCGTCACCTGGCTGGTGTTCGGATCGATGTATGTGCCGCTTGGCGACAACGGCTTCCGGGCGATCGACCTCTATCTTTGCGGCGTCGCCGGTCTCGCCGTCACCGGGCTGATCATCTGGATTACCGAATACTACACCGGCACCAATTTCCGCCCGGTACAGGCGATCGCCAAGGCGTCGATCACCGGCCACGGCACCAATGTCATCCAGGGCCTCGCGGTGTCGCTCGAATCGACGGCGCTGCCGGCGCTCGTCATCATCGCGGGCATCCTGGTGACCTATTCGCTGGCCGGCCTCTTCGGCATCGCCATCGCGGTCACCACCATGCTGGCGCTGGCCGGTGTGGTGGTCGCGCTCGATGCCTTCGGCCCGGTGACCGACAATGCCGGCGGCATCGCCGAAATGGCCGGCCTGCCGGAAGAGGTGCGGAAGTCGACCGATGCGCTCGACGCCGTCGGCAACACGACCAAGGCCGTCACCAAGGGCTACGCCATCGGTTCGGCCGGGCTCGGCGCTCTGGTGTTGTTTGCGGCCTATACGTCGGATCTTCGGCACTTCGTCGCCGATCCGACGACGTTTCCCTATTTCGCCGGCGTCGAGATCGATTTCTCCCTCGCTAATCCGTATGTGGTGGTCGGCCTCCTGTTCGGGGGACTTCTGCCCTATCTCTTCGGCGGCATTGCCATGACGGCGGTCGGCCGCGCCGCCGGCGCAATCGTCGAGGAGGTGCGCCGTCAGTTCAAGGAGAAGCCCGGCATCATGCAGGGCACCGAAAAGCCGGACTACGGCAAAGCCGTCGACCTCCTCACCCGGGCGGCGATCAAGGAAATGATCGTTCCTTCGCTGCTCCCGGTGCTGTCGCCGATCGTGATCTTCATCGTCATCAGCTGGATCGGCGGCCGCTCGGCGGCGTTCTCGGCGCTCGGCGCGATGCTCCTCGGCGTCATCGTCAACGGTCTGTTCGTGGCGATCTCGATGACGGCGGGTGGCGGCGCCTGGGACAACGCCAAGAAGTTCATCGAGGACGGCAACTATGGCGGCAAGGGCTCGGAGGCCCACAAGGCGGCGGTCACCGGCGACACCGTCGGCGATCCCTACAAGGACACGGCCGGACCGGCGGTCAACCCGATGATCAAGATCACCAACATCGTGGCGCTGCTCCTCCTCGCCGTGCTGGCGCATTAGCGCTGGTGGCGGGTGGCCGAGTGCCGCCCGCTCGCCGGTTCAAGCGCCTCGCCCGACCACTTGAGCGTCCGGCTCGAGCGCGAAGACGGCGCTCGCCTTCATCGCGGCGTCCTTGGCCTCCCCGACATCCGACACGGGATATTCGGCGAGGAGCCGAAGCCGCGACCGAGGCAGATAAGCCCGCCCAGGGTCGCCGATCAGCACGTCGATGCCGGCGGCGAGGCAACGGTCGAGGAAGGCGGTTACCCGCTCGGCGAGATCGCGGTCATAGAAAAGGTCGCCGACCACGACGAGATCCACCGGTGGCGGCGGACCGTCGGTGAGATCGTGTCCGACCACGGCGACCGTCACACCGTTGGCCGCGGCATTGAGGCCGAGTGCCGCGACCGCGTAGGGGTCGATCTCGGCGGCGATCACCTCGCTTGCTCCGGCCATTGCCGCAGCGATGGCGATGAGGCCCGAGCCGGCGCCGAGGTCGAGAACGCGGCGGCCGGTCACCGTCTCCGGCCGGTCGAGGATGTGGCGGGCGAGCGCCATGCCGCCGGCCCAGGCGAAGGCCCAGTAGGGCGCCGGTGGGTCGGATCCGTCCTCGTCCGGCGCGCCAAGCCGCCAGAGGCCGGTCGCCTGATGGGAGGCGTGGAGGCGGATCTCGGGAAGCGAGGGGACCGGGGCGACGCGCGTGTTCGCCTGGATGAAGCGCAACGGGTCGGGACGCCGGCGACGTCGAGGGCCTGCGGTGCCGCCGGCAAGGCGCTCCCTCACAACCGCGCCAAGCTGCGGATCGCCGTGATGCTTCGTCACCTCGGCTTCAAATCGCTATCGGATGGGCGAATTGGCCCCGCCGTGGCCGAGGATGCCGCCCAGCACTTGTTTCAGGAAGCTCTCGTCCTTGCCTGCCGTCGGCGTCGTCCGGCTGACGAAATCGAAGACCTTGCCGTCCTTCAGGCCGTAATCGGCGATGCGGACCACCCGGTCCTTGTCGTCGAAATACACCGCCAAAACGCGCTGATCGACGATCTTCTCGGGCAGGAAGGCAACGCTCTGGCGACGGGTCTGGCTGATATAGTAGAACGCCTCACCGCCGAAATCGCCGGTGGTCGATGGGGAGCCGAGAGCGATCAGCACCTGGTCCTTGCTCGAGCCGATCGGCACCTGCTGGAGCGCGACCTCGGAGACGACATAACCGTGCTGCGATGTGGTGGCGAGCCCGTGGGTTCCGACGCAGCCGGCCACGGTGACGGAGAGGCTCAAGACCGCCGCCAACGCCAGACGACGGCGAATCCCCAAGGACGATGTACGCAATTCATTGCTCATTCTGGCGTTTCCCCTACCGTGCGCATCGCCGGCTTGCAACAGTCTTCGATCGCCGCCGTCCGGTCTTTGTCCGCTTTTGAAGGAGAGCCGCCCGATGATAGGCCGCCTGTTCCGACGTGGACGCCACGCTGCCGACATACCAGCCACGCTTTACGGCGCGGTCGTGGCGCAAGCGCGCCGGCCGGCACTCTATAGCGATATCGGCATCGCCGATACGGTTGACGGGCGGTTCGAAGCGGTGGTCCTGCACACCGTGCTTCTCCTCCGCCGCCTCGCGGCCGGCGACGAGGAGATGCGCGCGGTCGGCCAGGATGTATTCGATCTGTTCTGTCTGGAGATGGACCACTCGCTGAGGGAGATGGGGGTCGGCGATCTCGCGGTGCCCAAGCGGATGCGCAAGATCGGCGAGGTGTATTACGGGCGGGCAGCCGCCTATGATTCGGCGCTGTCGAGCGGAAATGCCACGGAACTCCGCGAATCGCTGCAACGGAGCATGCCCCGCGGCGACCGGGGCGAAGTGGCGGTCGCGGCGCTTGCCGCCTATATGAAAGCGACCGACGCGGCGCTTTCGGCCCTGTCGAAGGCGGATCTGCTGGGGGGAGAGTTCCCGTTTGCCGATCCTGCTCATTTTCTTCACGCGGAGGAGAGCGATGACGACCAAGCCGCTGCTCGCCGAGACGATTGACATCGAATCGATCCCGACCGCCGGATACGTGGTTCGGATCGAGGCTAACCCGTCCGAGCGGGCCGCGATCGCGAAGGAGTACCACCTTGTGGAGGTCCGTTCGCTCGTCGCCGACCTGACGATAGGCCGGGAGGCCGACCGGTCCATCGTCGCGGAAGGTCGGGTTCAGGCGGAAATCGTTCAAAACTGCGTCGTCAGCCTCGAACCCGTCGCGCAATCGATCGATGAGGCGATCCGCACCCACCACGTCGGCGCCGATCAACGGTCCGTGCCGGCGCCGAGGCCCGGGGCGGAGGTCCACCTCGACTTGAACGCCGAGCCCCCCGACATTCTGGCCGATGCGGAGCTTGATCTCGGCGCGCTGGTGCTCGAGCACTTCGCGCTCGGGATCGATCCCTATCCGAGGGCGCCGGGGGCGGAGTTGCCCGGCGCGTTTGTCGAACCGGCCAAGGCGGCGGGCGACTCGCCCTTCGCCGTGCTGGCGAAGCTCACCGGCGGCAAGTAGCGGTCGCGTCATCCTTTTGGGAGAACCGGGCGGCAAGCCTTTGTCTCATCGCCCCGAGCGGGTATGTTCGCCGTCTCGCCGCGTCCGAATAAGGCGCAGGACGGGCGCCGGGGTGGATCTGTGTTGGATTGGAATGGCGGCAAACGTAACCGTTTCTCTTGACGTGATGGGTGGCGATGAGGGGGTGAACCTGGTGATTCCAGGTGCCGCTCAGGCGCTGACCCGGCGTCCCGATCTTCGCTTCAGGCTCTACGGCGACCGGGCGGTCGTCGAGCCGGTGCTGGCGCGCCATCCGAAGGTCAGGGAGGTGTCGATTTTCGAGCATTGCGACGTTGCGGTCCGCATGGACGACAAGCCGAGCCAAGCGCTGCGGCATGGGCGGCGACGGTCGAGCATGTGGCGGGCGATCGAGGCGGTGAAGAAGGGAGAGGCCGATTTCGCGGTCTCGGCCGGCAATACCGGGGCCCTGATGGCGATGGCGAAGTTCTGCCTGCGCAGGACCGCCGAAATCGACCGGCCGGCGATCGCGGCGCTATGGCCGACGCTGCGCGGGGAGAGCGTGGTGCTCGACGTCGGCGCGACCATCGGCGCCGACGCCCAGCAGCTCTTCGATTTTGCCGTGATGGGTGGGGCGATGGCGCGGGCGCTGTTCGATATGGAACGGCCGACCGTCGGGCTCCTCAATATCGGGGTCGAGGAAGTGAAGGGTCTGGAGCAGGTTCGCGAGGCGGCCCAACTCCTCAAGGACGCAAATCTGCCCAACATCGAATATGCCGGCTTCGTCGAGGGCGACGACCTCGGCAAGGGCACCGTCGACGTGGTGGTGACCGAGGGCTTTTCGGGAAATATCGCGCTGAAGACGGCCGAGGGAACGGCCAAGCAGATCGCAACCTATCTGCGCGCCGCGATGAGCCGGACTTTGCTCGCGCGGGTCGGCTATTTCCTCGCTCGCGACGCCTTCAGGCGGCTGCGGGAGAAGATGGACCCCCGGCGCGGCAATGGCGGCGTCTTTCTCGGCCTCAACGGCATCGTCATCAAGAGCCACGGCGGCACCGATCCGGAAGGCTTCGCTACCGCGGTCGAGCTTGGCTACAGCATGGTGCGCAACCGTCTGTTGGAGAAGATCAATCACGATCTGACGCTGTACTATCAGTCGAGGGAACGGGTCCTGGACGGCGCCGTCGAGCCGGCGGGTGTCGCGTGAGCGCGATCCGTTCGGTTGTTCTCGGTAGCGGCGGCTATTTGCCTGAACGGGTGATGACCAACGACGAACTGTCGGCGCTGGTCGATACCTCGGACGAATGGATCACCCAGAGGACCGGCATTCGCGAACGGCATATCGCCGCCGAGGGCCAGCCGACGTCCGACCTTGCGGTGCGCGCCGCCAAGGTGGCGCTCGACGCAGCGCGGATGACCCCCGACGACGTCGATATGATCGTCCTGGCCACCGCCACGCCGGACAACACCTTTCCCGCCTCGGCGGTCACGGTGCAGGAGGCGCTCGGCATGCGACACGGCGCCGCGTTCGATCTGCAGGCCGTCTGCTCGGGGTTCCTCTACGCCGTCGCCACCGCGGATGCGCTGATCCGCTCCGGCCAGGCGCGGCGGGCGATCGTGATCGGCGCGGAGACCTTCTCGCGCATCCTCGACTGGACCGACCGCGGCACGTGCGTCCTCTTCGGCGACGGCGCCGGCGCGGTGGTTCTCAGCGGCGAACCGCAGCCGGGATGGCGCAGCGATCGCGGCGTGCTCAGCGCCCACCTTCGCTCCGACGGTCGCTTCAAGGACAAGCTCTTCGTCGACGGCGGCCCGTCGTCGACCGGGACGGTCGGGCACTTGCGGATGGAGGGCCGTGAAGTCTTCAAACACGCCGTCACCATGATCTCCGACGTCATCGAGGATGCCTTCGAGGCGACCGGTTTCACCGCCGCCGACATCGACTGGTTCGTGCCGCACCAGGCCAATATCCGCATCATCGACGCGACGGCGAAGAAGCTCGGCATCCCGATCGAGAAGGTCATCCGCACCGTCGATCGCCACGCCAACACCTCGGCCGCATCCATCCCGCTGGCGCTTTGGGAGGCGAGCGTCGACGGGCGGATCAAGAAGGGCGATCTGTTGCTGCTGGAATCGATGGGCGGCGGCTTCACCTGGGGTGCGGTGCTCTTGCGCTGGTAGAGCGTGTTGCGCCGATCTCTTTGCAAGATCAGTTGATTCCGGCGTTGCGAGGCAATACGCTGCGCCCCGCGGCTTGATCGTCGAGATGTTCTTCTCGATGCGGCATCTTCCAGTGGGGCGTGGAGGCTATGGGCGGCAAGACGGTGACGCGTGCCGACCTTTGCGAGGCGGTCTATCGGAAAGTCGGACTGTCGCGGACGGAGTCCGCGCAACTCGTCGAGGTTGTGCTGGACGAGATCAGCGATTGCATCGTTCGGGGTGAACCGGTGAAGCTGTCGTCGTTCGGCTCGTTCATCGTCCGCAGCAAGAGCGAGCGCATCGGGCGCAATCCGAAGACGGGTGAAGAGGTTCCGATCTCGCCCCGACGGGTGATGGTGTTCAAGCCCAGCAACGTCTTGAAGGATCGTATCAACGCTGCGCTTCTCGACGGGAAGAAGCGTAGCGCATCGCACGATGACTAATCCCGAACGACCGGCGGCGAGCGGGAACGGTGGTGTCGAAAAGTCCTGATGCATTCCGGACGATCAGCGAAGTCGCGGAAGACCTCGATCTGCCGCAGCACGTGCTGCGTTTCTGGGAGACCCGGTTCACCCAGATCAAGCCGATGAAACGCGGCGGCGGTCGGCGTTACTATCGGCCGGACGACGTCGACCTTCTGCGCGGCATCAAGGTGCTTCTCTACGGCGAGGGCTACACCATCCGCGGCGTCCAGCGCATCCTCAAGGAACAGGGCTCCCGCTTCGTCATCGGCGCGGGACGCGGCGACTATCACGGTGACGGCCGTCAGCCGGACGAAGCGGAGACGGCGGAAGCTCTGGCCGGGGATTTCGCGGTTGCCGAGCGGGCAGGGCGGCGGAGGGTGGAGCCGTCCTTCGTCGCTCCGGCGGCCACTCCTCCCCCACGTGCCGAGCGGCGTGAACGCCGGGGCGAGGCGGCTCCGGGCAGGCCGCCGGCGGACGACGGGGGCGGTGCGGGCCTTGCGGCGGACGACGTCGAGCGGCTCAAGGCGACTCTCGCCGAGCTCCTCGAGTGCAAACGTGTTCTCGATCAGGCCAGATAGGCGGCCGCCGAGGCCGAAAAGGTCCCACAATCTTGCCGGAAATGCTTTATAGTCCGGCGCGGTCGGAGCGTGGCGCAGTCTGGTAGCGCACTTGACTGGGGGTCAAGGGGTCGCAGGTTCAAATCCTGTCGCTCCGACCAAAATGTCTTAGCTTATACAATTAGATACAGGCGTTACCTCGCCAAACGATGGCGCAATAGGAGCCTGTAGACCGTCCGCAGGTCAAAGCCGCGCCCTGCCGGCGTCCTACCCGACCGCCCCGATCCGATCTCTGAGCACCTCGGCGATTTCGTCGAGCACGGCGGGGTCGTCGATCGTCGCCGGCGTCCGGTATTCTTCGCCGTCGGCGATCTGACGCATGGTGCCGCGGAGGATCTTGCCGGATCGGGTCTTCGGCAGCCGGGCCACGACCACCACCGTCTTCAGGGAAGCGACCGGGCCGATCTCGGCGCGAACGCGCGCGACAACTTCGTTCTCGACCGCCTCGGGCTCGTCGGCGACGCCGGCCTTGAGCACGACGAAGCCGAGCGGCACCTGGCCCTTGAGGCTGTCGACCACGCCGATCACCGCGCATTCGGCGACCGCCGGGTGGCCGGCCACCACCTCCTCCATGCCGCCGGTCGACAGCCGGTGACCGGCGACGTTGATGATGTCGTCGGTGCGCCCCATGACGAAGAGGTAGCCGTCGGCGTCGATATAGCCGGCGTCGGCGGTCTGATAGTAGCCGGGGAAGGCGGCGAGGTAGTTGGCCCGGAAGCGGTCGTCGTTCCGCCATAGCGTCGGCAGGGCGCCGGGCGGCAAGGGCAGCTTGACGACGATGTTGCCGAGCTTGCCGGTTTGAACCGGGTGACCGTCGTCGTCGAGGATACGGACATCGTATCCCGGCATCGCCACCGTCGGCGAGCCGCGTTTGACCGGCAGAGCCTCGAGGCCGATCGGGTTGGCGCCGATCGCCCAGCCGGTTTCCGTCTGCCACCAGTGGTCGATGACCGGTACGCCGAGCTTGTCCTCCGCCCACTTCACCGTGTCGGGATCGGCCCGCTCGCCGGCGAGGAACAGGGTACGCAGGCTGGAGAGGTCGTGGTGCTTGATCAGCCTGCCGTCGGGGTCCTCCTTCTTGATGGCGCGCAGCGCGGTCGGCGCGGTGAATAGCGCCACGACGCCGTGCTCCGCGACCACCCGCCAGAAGGCACCGGCGTCGGGGGTGCCGACCGGCTTGCCTTCATAGAGCACGGTCGTGCAGCCGTGGATCAGCGGGGCGTAGACGATATAGGAGTGGCCGACCACCCAGCCGATGTCGGAGGCGGCCCAATAGACCTCGCCCGGCTCGACGCCGTAGATGTTGGTCATCGACCAGTCGAGCGCGACCATGTGGCCGCCGTGGTCGCGCACGGTCCCCTTCGGCTGGCCGGTGGTGCCGGAGGTGTAGAGGATATAGAGCGGGTCGGTGGCGTCGACCGGGACGCAATCCTCCGACCGGTTCGCCTTGCGGGCGGCGGCCATCAGCGTCGCGTAGTCGAGGTCGCGGCCGGGCTTCAGCTCGGCCCGGTGCTGATCGCGTTGGACGACGATGATCGCTTCGGGTTTGTGGCTGGTCTGGTCGATCGCGGCGGCGGCGAGCGGCAGATAGGCAACGACGCGATTGGGCTCGAGGCCGCACGACGCGGTGACGATCAGCTTCGGCTCGGCATCGTTGATCCGGCTGGCGAGTTCGTGGGCGGCGAAGCCGCCGAACACCACCGAATGGATCGCCCCCAACCGGGCGGTGGCGAGCATCGCGACCAGCGCTTCCGGAATCATCGGCATGTAGATGATCACGCGGTCGCCCTTGCCGATGCCGTGATCGGCGAGGACGGCGGCAAAGGTGGCGACCTCGTCGAGGAGCTCGATATAGCTGATCCGCCGTTTCGCGCCGGCAACCGGACTGTCGTAGATGATCGCAGCCTGATCGCCGCGCCCTTCGGCGACGTGACGGTCGAGGGCGTTGTGGCAGGTGTTGCAAAGCGCACCGGGGAACCAGCGTCCGTAGACGCCCATGTCCGGATTAAAGGCGGCGCGCCATCGCGTCTCCCATTCGATGGATGCGGCCGCCTCGGCCCAGAAGCCGATCGGGTCGTCGCGCCAGCGGGCATACGCCTCGGCATACTTGCCCATAGCTGATGTCCTCCCTTCCTCGGTCGATGTCGCTTGAAGCTGCGTCGGCCGCGGTCGCCTGTCTTTGATCTGGCGCATGGATCGCCCGCGTCACTCGGCGGCAACCCCGGCCGGAACCCGTTCGCGGCTGGCCGTATCGGGCGCGACGGTCGGTAGGAAGACGCAGAACGTGGCGCCCCGGGCAATGGGTGCCTCGGTCCAGATCCGCCCGCCATGATGCTCGACGATATGGCGCGAGATGGTCAGGCCCAGGCCGCTTCCCGACGGGCGGCCGGTGTTCCGGTCGCGAGCCTTGGCGAACTTCTCGAAGATCATCTCGCGATCTTGCGGGCTGACCCCTTCGCCGTTGTCCGTCACCTCGACAAGATAGCCCCCGTCGTCGGGACGACCGACGACCGTCACCCGGCCGCCCTCCGGCTCGGCAAACTTGGCGGCATTGGAGAGGAGGTTGATGAAGACCTGCATCAGCCGGTCGCGATCGGCGTGAACGGGGCGGCCGGCCGGCCGGATGGCTACATCGATATCGCATGTCCGCTCGCGGAAGAGGCCGCCGGTCGCGGCGACCGCGTCCTCCAGCACGGCGCGCGGGTCGACATCGGCCATTCGCCACTCGGCCTGCCCCTGTTCGAGCCGGGTCAGGTCGAGGATGGTGTCGAGCAACCGGGTGAGACGCTGGGTCTCGCTGGAGATGATGTCGAGGAAGCGGTCGGCCTGCTCCTCCGAGATATCGTGGTCGCTGAGGATTTCCGAATAGGTGCGGATCGAGGTGAGCGGCGTCCGCAACTCGTGACTGACCGTCGACAGGAAGTCGTCCTTGAGGCGATCGAGCTCCTTCAGCTGGGCGTTGGCCCGGGTCAATTCCAAAGCCGTCGCCTCGAGCTCGCGCGACTTCTGTTCCAGTTCGCGGCTGTGGGCGATGACCTGGTGGGTCTCCTCGAGGATCGCCATCACCTCGTCGAAACCGAGGAGTTCCCCTTTGGCGATGGAGGCGACCATGCCGCGGGCCGACGCCGCTCCGACGCTGCCGGCGAGCAGCCGTTCGGCGAAGGCGATAAGGTCGGCGTCGGCTTCGAGCATGTCGCCGATCCGCTGGCCGTGCTCGGCGGCGTAGTCGCGGAAGGCGCGGTCGGTGCGTTCGGTGCCGATGAAACGCTGGAGGAGGGCATACAGCTCCTCGACGGCGGCCGAGCGGCGCCAGACCTGCGCCTCGGCGGGCAACGGCCGGCGGAAGACGTCGACGAAGATCGCCGCCTGGATGCGCTCCAGCGTGTCCTGTTTCGAGAAGAGCGACACCAAAACGTACCCGCCGATATTGGCGGCCATGCTCCAGAACAGCGCGTGGGTCAGCGGGTCCCAGCCGCTCAGACCGAACAGCGCCTCGGGCCGCAGCGCGGCGATACCCCAGGGGCCGGTGTCGAGGATGGCTTCGCTGAATAGGCCGCTGTGGGCGAGCAGCGGAACCAGCATGGTGTATGCCCAGGTGAGGAAGCCGAGAGTCAGCCCGACCTGGGCGCCGGCGCGGGTGGCGTTCTTCCAGAACAGCGCGCCGATGATCGCCGGGAAGAACTGGGCCGCGACCGCGAACGAAACCAGGCCTATTTGAGCGAGCGGCCCCGATTCGCCGGTGAGCCGGTAATAGGCGTAGCCCGACAGCAGGACCGCGAAAATGGCGACGCGCCGGATATAGAGGAGAAGCGTCGCCAGATTGCCGCGGTCGTCGAGGCGCAGCCAGCGGATCCGCAAGAGCACCGGCATCACCAGGTCGTTGCAGATCATCGTCGACAAGGCGATGGCGGCAACCACGACCATCGCGGTCGCCGACGACATGCCGCCGATGAAGGCAAGCAGGGCCAGTCCGTTCTGCCCCTGGGTCATCGGCACCGTCAGGACGTAGAAGTCCGGGTTGGCCCCGGCGGGCAGGGTTGCAAGACCCGCCGCGGCGATCGGCAGGACGAACAGGCTCATCAGGAACAGGTAGGTCGGAAACAGCCACGAAGCCGTCGACAGGTGCCGCTCGTCGACGTTCTCGACGATGGTGATGTGGAACTGTCGCGGCAGGCATACGATTGCCGCCATCGACAGGAACGTCATTGTCAGGAACCGGGGGGCGCCCCCTTCGGGAAATTGCGTCAGGCCGTTCCAACCGGCGGCAATGGCGGCCTCCCCGGCTCCCGATGGGATGCTTGCCCTCACCGCGAAGAGGGCGAAGAAACCGACGGCGAGGAAAGCGAAGAGCTTGACGCAGGAACTCGAAGGCGATCGCCGCGACCATGCCCTCATGATGCTCGTTGGCGTCGATGTGGCGGGTGCCGAATAGAATGGCGAAAACAGCCATCCCTACCGCGGTGAGGAAGGCGGCGTCGGTGAGGATGGCCGACGGCGGGCTCTCCAACGCGATGGCCACGTCGGAGGTGGCGTTGTAGCTGACCAGGGCGGTGAAGCTGGTCGATACCGCCTTAAGCTGCAAGGCGATGTAGGGCATGGTGCCGACGACGGCGATGACCGTCACGATCATGCCGAGGCTGGCGCTCTTGCCGTAGCGGGAGGCGATGAAGTCGGCGATCGACGTGATTCGTTGCGATTTGCTGATCCGCGCGATCTTGCGCAACAGGAACCACCAGCCGAGGAAGACGACGGTCGGGCCGGTGTAGATGGTGAGGAACTCGATGCCGCGTCGCGCCGCCGTGCCGACTGCTCCGTAGAACGTCCATGAGGTGCAGTAGACCGCCAGCGAGAAGGTGTAGACGACCGGAGAGCGGATGAGGCTCCGCCCGGTATCGGCGCGCCGGTCGCCGTACCAGGCAATGGCGAAGAGCAGGCCGAGATAGGCGAGGGCGACGACCACGATGGTGGCTGTGTTCAGCATCGTTCAGCCGCCTTCGCGTTCGGCGGATCCGGAGCGAGCCTGCTCGGCGCGTGCCGCCCCGCGGCGGGCAATGAGGGTCGAAAGGATGCCTCCGACGACGATCGCCGTCAGCCATACGCCGAAGCAATAGAGGTGGAGGAGCGGGATGCCGAAGACCAGTACCGGCACGTTGAAGATGTTTATGATCGGCGGCGTGAGAAGAATGAGCGCCACGACGGTCGCGACAAGGGCGCGGTCGACCAGCCGGCTCTCGGGCGGCATCGCGGGGGGGAGCCGCTCGCTCATCTCGCCAGGAGCGCGCGCACGCGCTCGACGACGTCGCGATTGGAGAACGGCTTGGTCACATAGTCGTCGACACCCAGCTCCAGTGCCCGGCGCTTGTCCTTCTCGTGGCCTTTGGCGGTGAGCATGATGATCCGGGGGATCGGGCCGTCGCCCTGTCGTTTCAGCGCCGTGAGCACCTCGAAGCCGTCAAAGCCCGGCAGCATGATGTCGAGGACGACGATATCTGGCCTGATCCGTCGCGCCGTCTCGACGGTGGACGGGCCGTCGCGCGCGACGGTCACCTCGAAGCCGGCGCGCTGCATCAGAAAGGACAGCGCCTCGGCGAGATTGCGCTCGTCTTCAGCAACGAGGACGGAACCAGCTGTCACGGTCTCCCCTTAAGCCCGCGGCCGTGCGGGCGGTTTTCTTGTTGCTTGGTCGGGATCGTATCGCCGAATGGCGGTCGTGTCATCGCGGCGTTGCCGAGGGCACGCCGGGGACGGCGAGACGATCGAACGCCCGCTGGGCGCAATCGTCGCGCGGACACTGCCGGCAGGTGACGCCAACCGGCACCGCGTGCCCGAGATCCCCGAGGTCGAGGCCGTCGCCGTAGATGAAGCGGCGGGCGTCGGCGATACCGGCTCCGATCATCACGGCATGGTGGCTGCCGAAATCGGTTCGCTCCGGCGGAGCCGTGCAGGTCGAGGCGATGAAGAGATGGGTCTCGCCGTCGGGAAGCCTCGCAACCTGGGTGACGATCCGGCCGGGCGAGGAGAATGCCTGGTGGATGATCCATCGCGGGCAGGCGCCGCCATAGCGGGGCAGGCGCAGCCCGGAGGCGCTGAACCGTTTGGAGATGTTGCCGGCGATATCGGCGCGCAGGAAATGGAGGGGAACGCCCTCGGCGCCCGGTTGGCGGAGCGTCGCCAGCCGGTGACAGACCTGTTCGAAGCTGGCGTTGAAGCGGGTGCCGAGGCGGTGGATGTCGTGCCGGGTCTCGTCGGCGGCGGCCTTGATCTGCCGGTAGGGCATGATGAGGGCGGCGGCAAAATAGTTGGCGAGCGCCCGTCTCAGTCGCAAGGCGGTATCGCTCGACGCGATGCCGGCGCTGGAGGCCAGTTCGTCGAGGATATCGGCGTATTCGAGCTCGCCGATCAGCCGCGCCAGCCGGAAGCGCACGCTGCCGCTGCCCAGCGTGTCGGCGAGAACGTATCGCTTGCCATCCGCGTCGCCGCGTTCGCCGGAAGGGTCGCTGATCGCCTGCCGGTCGAGCGAAACCCCGTGGCGATCCTTCAGGTATGCGGCGAGGATTCCGACTGCCGGATCGCTCCCCCAGCCCAACGCTCGGCCGAGATCCTCCGCGGCGCATTCGAGGCGGGGAAAGTAGTTGGCGTGATCGGAAATGAAGTCTTCGATCTCTTCGCGCGGCGACGGGCGGGGCCGCCTGGCGCCGCGGCCGCCGAGAAAGTCGAAGAGGTCGCTCGCCTGCGACGCCAGCCGTTCGCTGTCCTCGACCAGCGTATCGACGAAGCGGCGGCGTTCCTCCTCGCTGAGATCGCCGTAGTCCTTGAGAATTTCGGAGTAGGCGCGGATTGTCGTGATCAGGGCGAGGATCTGCTGGCTGGCTTCGGCGAGAAAGGATTCTTCGCCGAGGCGCTCGCCGATCAGGTCCGACCGCATGCGCGCTTCGCGATAGGCCCGGTAGAGGGCGAGGATGGCGCGCGCCGCCTTGGGGCTGCCGGCGACGAGTTCGCTGACGTCGCGCTGGTCGGCCGTGATGCCGACGAGGGCGGAATCCGCCACGACCTCGCCGAGCTCGGCGATGAGTCGAGCCTCTTCGGTGCCGGCAAGCGCGCGGCTGTCGAGGTCGAGCGCGGAGGCAATGCGATTGAGGAGTGCGCCGCCGATCGCACGCTTGTTGTGTTCGATCAGGTTGAGGTAGCTCGGCGAAATCTCAACCCGCGCCGCCAGCTTCACCTGCGAGACGGCAAGCTCCTGACGGCGCTTGCGAATTCTCTGGCCGATCGGAGCGTGTGCCATCAATTCTCTCTCCCGAGAGTCACATTTTTACAAAGTTGGCAGTTCAAATGCCATATATTTACAAAAAAAGGCTGTGTGATCAATCGGTTGTTGACTGTTTGACACCGGGGCCGCAAGCATTTCGGGGTGGGGAAGAAGAAAAGGACGCGGTGGCCACCCACGCCAGCACCAATGGAAAACGCCCGGAGGATTTCATGACCGACCGCAAGTCGCGGTTTTATACGCCGCTATCGCGGCGTGCCATCCTCAAAGGATCGCTCGCCTCTACGACCGCACTCGGCGCTCTCAGCCTGTCCGGCGTCGCACCGCTGCATTTCGTCCGCAACGCCTGGGCCGACGAGCAGCCGATCGGCAATTTCCCGGCCAAGACCTCGGGGTCGAGCATCACGCTCGGCTTCAACGTGCCGCAGACCGGCCCCTATGCCGACGAAGGCGGCGACGAGCTCAAGGCCTACAAGCTCGCCGTCAAGCATCTCAACGGCGAGGGCGACGGCGGCCTGCTCAATACGATGTCGCCAAAGGCGCTCAAAGGTAACGGCATCCTCGGCAAGAAGGTCGAATACGTCACCGGCGACACCCAGACCAAGTCGGACGCCGCCCGCGCGTCGGCCAAGCAGATGATCGAGAAGGACGGCGCCATCATGATCACCGGCGGTTCGTCCTCCGGTGTCGCCGTCGCCGTGCAGTCGCTCTGCCAGGAAGCCGGCATCATCTTCATGTGTGGCCTCACCCATTCGAACGATACGACCGGTAAGGACCGCCGGCGGTACGGCTTCCGCCATTTCTTCGATGCCTACATGTCCGGCCAGGCACTAGGCCCGGTCCTCGCCGAGCAGTACGGCAAGGACCGCAAGGCCTACCACCTGACCGCCGACTATACCTGGGGCTGGACCCAGGAGCAGTCGATGAAAGACGCCACCGAGGCGGAAGGCTGGACGACCGTTGCCGCGGTGAGGACGCCGCTCGGCGCGCCGGACTTCTCACAATACATCACGCCGGTGCTCGCTTCCGGTGCCGACGTGCTGATCCTCAACCACTACGGCGGCGACATGGTCAACTCGCTGAAGCAGGCGACCCAGTTCGGCCTCCGCGACAAGACGGTCAACGGCAAGCAGTTCGAGATCGTCGTGCCGCTCATCTCCGAGTTGATGGCGAAGGGCGCCGGCGACGCCGTCAAGGGCATCCTCGGCAGCGCCAACTGGAACTGGAAGCTCGACGACGACGGCAGCAAGGCGCTGACCAAGTCGTTCGGTGCCGAGTACGGCAGCCCGCCTTCTCAGGCGGCGCAGACTTGCTACGTGCAGACACTCCTCTATGCCAACGCCGTCGAGACCGCCGGTACCTTCTATCCGCCGTCGGTGATCAAGGCCCTGGAAGGCCTCAACTTCGACGGCATGGGCAACGGTCCGACGCTCTATCGGGCCGCCGATCACCAGTGCTTCAAGGACGTGCTGGTGGTGCAGGGCAAGGAGAAGCCGGAGAACCAGTTCGACCTTCTCGAGATCGTCAAGGTCGTGCCGCGTGCACAGGTCGAATACGATCCGAACATTCCGGCCTTCAACCCGGACGGCAAGGCCGAGCTTGGCCCCTATATCCCCGGAACGTAAGGCACATCGCGGAAATGGAGTCGGGAGCCCGACGGGCTCCCGACTCCGGTCGGTCTCTCGTCAGGCGACAACGACTGTGATAGCTAATCCGGGGTGGGCCGCGCCGGTTCGGGCGGCGATCGCGTAGGCTGCACCGATGTTTGACGCGATTGTTCTCCAACTTCTTAACGGGCTCGACAAGGGCGGCGCCTACGCGCTCATAGCGCTTGGTCTGACCCTCGTCTTCGGCACGCTCGGCGTCGTCAATTTCGCCCATGGCGCGCTGTTCATGGTCGGCGCCTTCTGTGCCGTCGCCTTCGAGAAGATTCTCACCCTGTCGACCAAGGTGAAGGACCCGTCGGTCACCTTCTTCGATGCCTACAAGGAATTGCCGTACCTCAAGATATGGTTTGGTGATTTCGGCCAGACGATCATCGACTACGCGGTGCCGCTGTCGATCATTCTGGCGATCCCGGTCATGCTGCTGATCGGCTGGGCTATGGAGCGCGGGCTCATTCAATTCTTCTACAGGCGAACGCATGCCGAGCAGATTCTGGTGACCTTCGGCCTGGCCATCGTGCTCCAGGAGATCGTCAAGGCGATCTGGGGCGCCAATCCGATTCCCATAACCGCTCCACCCCCGGTGGCCGGAAGCGCCGATATCGGCGCCCTGCTCGGGCTTGGTAGCGGGATCGTCTATCCGTGGTGGCGTCTCATCTACTTGACCTTCTCGATTGTCGTCATCGCCATCGTCTTCGCCTTCCTGCAGTTCACCACCTACGGAATGGTGGTGCGCGCCGGCATGCGCGACCGCGAGACTGTCGGCCTTCTCGGCATCAACATCCAGCGGCGCTTCACTGTTGTTTTCGGCATCGCCGCCGTCGTCGCCGGTTTGGCCGGGGTGATGTACTCGCCCATCGTCGCGCCCAGCTACCGCATGGGCATGGAGTTTCTCGTGCTCTCCTTCGTCGTCGTCGTGGTCGGCGGCATGGGCTCGTTTGCCGGCGCCATCCTCGCCGGGTTCCTCCTCGGCGTGTTGCAATCCTTCGCGTCGATGAACGAGATCAAGTCGATCTTCCCGGGCATCGACCAGATCATCATCTATCTCGTCGCCGTCATCGTCCTGCTCGTCCGCCCGCGGGGCCTGCTCGGCCGCCGGGGCCTGATGGAGGGCTGACCAATGGATCAGCCATCGGCGCGCGGCGACCTCATTCTGATGGTGGTGTTCATCGCCGCCGTGCTGACCATGCCGATTTGGCTCGGCCCGATCGGCGCCGGCTATCCCGACCTTCTGCAGCGTTTTGCGATCTACGGGATTTTTGCGATCGGGTTCAACATCCTGTTCGGCCTGACCGGCTATCTCTCCTTCGGCCACGCCGCCTTTCTCGGCGTCGGCTCCTACGCCACCATGTGGTCGTTCAAGCTGCTGACCATGAACGTTCTGCCGGCGATATTCTTTGCCGTGCTGTGCGCCGGCATCGCGTCGCTTGTCATCGGCTATGTCAGCCTCCGCCGCTCCGGAATCTATTTCTCGATCCTGACGCTGGCGTTCGCGCAGATGTCCTACAACCTCGCCTATTCGGTGTTCACCCCGATCACCAATGGCGAGACCGGCCTTCGCGTCGTGCGCGGCGACCCGCACTACCTTGATGCGCTGTTCGGATGGAGCCCCGGCGACAGCCTGCCAACGCCGGGCTTGTTCGGCGTCAGCATGAGCGGCTATGGCGGTTTCTATTTCTGCGCGGTCGTCCTCATCATCGCTTTCTTCATTTCGCTCAGGATCTTCCGCTCCCCGTTTGGCATGACGCTAAGGGGCATCCGCTCGAACCAGACACGCATGGGCTTCATCGGCATCAACACGCGGCCATCCGCGCTGGCGGCCTTCGTCGTATCCGGCATGTTCGCCGGGCTCGCCGGCTCGCTGCTGGTGGTCACCGACCCGCTGGCCGGAGCCGAGCGCATGCAATGGACGGCCTCGGGCGAAGTGGTGCTGATGACCATTCTCGGCGGCACCGGCACCTTGCTCGGCCCGCTGCTCGGCGCCGGCATCATCAAGTATTTCGAGAATATCCTGTCGGCCGTCAACGACCAGACGCTCTACCAGGCCTTCTCGTTCCTGCCGCAATCGGTACAGGACTTTCTGGTGCCGGTTGCCAGCCTCTTCGTCGGCGGCGGCTGGGAGCTCACGCTTGGCGTCCTGTTCATTCTGATCGTGGTCTTCCTCCCCGGCGGCATCATGGAAGGCCTCCGGCATCTGGGCCGCCTGTTCGGCAAGCGCGGCGGCGGCGGCGGCGAACGCCGGGCGGCGTCCGTCCAGCCGGCGGAGTGAGAGTGCGCATGGATAACATCGTTCTCCACGTTGACGACGTCTTCAAGAGCTTCGGCGGGCTGCACGCGCTGAGCGACATCGATCTGGAGGTGGTCGAGGGGAAGACCCACGCCATCATCGGCCCGAACGGGGCCGGCAAGTCGACGCTTCTCAATGTTTGCGTCGGCCGGCTGAAGCCCGATTCCGGCGCGGTCGTCTTCGACGGGCAGATTCTCACCGGCAAGACGCCCTACGAGATCAACCAGCTCGGCGTTGCTCGTGTCTTTCAGACGCCGGAAATCTTTGCCGATCTGAGCGTGCTGGACAACGTGATCATTCCGGCCCTTGCCAAGCGCGACGGCGCCTTCGCCATCGACGCCTGGAAGGCGATGTATCAGGAAACGGAGCTGCGGGAGCGGGCCGAGGCGGCAATCGAGGACGTCGGCCTGCAGGACCACCGGTACCAGGAGGCGGCGAGCCTGTCGCGGGGCGACAAGCGGCGGCTCGAGCTCGCCATGTGCCTCGTTCAGGGGCCGCGGCTCCTACTCCTCGACGAGCCGACGGCCGGCATGTCGCGTCTCGACACCAACCGGACGATCGACCTCCTGAGAAAGTTCAAGGAACGCGGGATGACCAAGGTCATCATCGAGCACGACATGCACGTCGTCTTCAGTCTCGCCGACCGGGTGACGGTGCTGGCGCAGGGGCGTATCATCGCCGACGGTCCGCCTGATGCCGTGCGCGGCGACCCGGCGGTGCAGGAGGCATATCTTGGAGGCGTGCACGAGTGACCGCCATGGCCGACATCGCCGTGCAACCCGGCGTAAGCGAACGGATGATGTCCGAACAGGCCGCGACCGCCGCGGCGGTCGGCGCGCAGACCGGGGCGTTCTTCGCCTGCAAGGACATCAAGTCCTATTACGGTGAGAGCTACATCGTTCAGGGGGTCTCGTTCGACCTCAAGGAAGGCGAGATCCTGGCGCTCCTCGGCCGCAACGGGGCCGGCAAGACCTCGACGCTGCGCACGATTGCCCGCATGGACATCCCTTCGCTCAAGCAGGGCGAAATCTGGCTCAACGGCAAGGCCGTTCATCCGCTTCGTTCGTTCGAGGCGTCGCGGGCGGGCATCCAGCTTGTGCCGGAGGATCGCCGGATCATCGGCGGCCTGACGGTGGAAGAGAACCTCGTTCTTTCGCAGGTCGCACCGCCGATCGGCTGGTCGCTGGAGCGCATCTACGAGCATTTCCCGCGGCTTGCCGAACGGCGCAAGCAGGAAGCCACCACGCTCTCCGGCGGCGAGCAGCAGATGCTGGCGGTCGCCCGCGCGCTTGCCCGCGAATTGAAGCTCCTGCTTCTCGACGAGCCCTATGAGGGTCTGGCGCCGGTGATCGTCCAGGAGATCGAGAAGATCGTCGCCGGCATCAAGGCCGAGGGCATCACCACCATCATCGTCGAGCAGAACGCCATCGCCGCCCTCCAGCTCGCCGACCGCGCCGTCATCCTCGACATGGGGGAGGTGGTGTTCGCCGGCGATGCCCGCCACGTGCTCGACAACGCCGAGCTCCGGGCGAACTATCTCGCCGTCTGATCGGCGCTAGTCACCGAGCCCCTCCAGCGACGTCATCACCGCCGCCGGCGGCAGGTCGGCGTATTCGTCCGGCTGGCCGGTGCGGTTGATCCACACTGCGCGGAAACCGTAGGCGGCGGCGCCGGCAATATCCCAGCGGTTCGACGACTGAAACGACACCTGGTCCGGCATGATGTCGAGCATGCTGCCGACAAGGGCGTAGACCCGCGGATCGGTCTTGAAGACGCCGATCGCATCGACCGAAAAGACGTGGTCGAGAAGATCGCCGATGCCGGCCAATTCGACTGCCAATTCAAGCATCTCCGTCGAACCGTTGGAGAGGATTGCAAGCGTCGCGCCTTGCTTCAGCCGCGCCAGGACCTCGCGCACCTCCGGATAGGCGTCGAGGCGGCGATAGGCATCGAGAAGCGCGGGCTTGAGTGGCGCCGCCTCGGGTGCCGCCACCGCGATGGCATAGTCGAGAGCCTCCTCGGTCAGCGACCAGAAATCGCGATAGCGCCCAGTCAGCGAACGCACCCAGGTGTATTCGAGCTGCTTGGTGCGCCATATTTCCGACAGGCGCTGGCTGGTCGGGCCGATCTTGTCCGCATGCCGGCGCACCGCGGCGTGCACGTCGAACAGCGTACCGTAGGCGTCGAAAACGTAGGCGCGAATGGCCATTGCAGTATCCGTTCGGCGCGCGAAGGCATCGCCGGCTGTCAACCCTCAGGCGTAGCGGCGCGAGTGTGTCGCCGTCCGCCGCGGAAGGCGATGTAGATCGCCGGAATCACCAGCACGGTCAATGCCGTCGAGGACGCAAGGCCGAACAGCAGCGAGATCGCCAGGCCCTGGAAGATCGGATCGGCGAGGATCACCGCGGCGCCGATCATGGCGGCGAGAGCGGTAAGCAGGATCGGCTTGAAGCGGATGGCGCCGGCTTCGAGGAGCACATCGCGCAGGTGACGATCGGACGAATGCGCCTGGCGGATGAAGTCGACGAGCAGGATCGAGTTTCGCACGATGATGCCGGCCAGCGCGATGAAGCCGATCATCGAGGTGGCGGTGAACGGCGCCGAGAACAGCCAGTGGCCGAACATGATGCCGATGAAGGTGAGCGGGATCGGGGTCAGGATGACGAGCGGCAGCTTGAACGAGCCGAACTGGGCGACGACCAGGATGTAGATGCCGATGATGGCGACGATGAACGCCGCCCCCATGTCGCGGAAGGTGACCCAGGTGACCTCCCATTCGCCGTCCCAAAGCAGCGTCGGGGCAAACTCGTCGTCCGGCTGGCCGTGGAGCGAGATGGTCGGTTTCGGCAGGTCGCCCCAGTCGGCGGCATCGATCGCCCGGGCTACCGCGATCATGCCGTAGACCGGCGCCTCGAAGGCCCCGGCGAGCTCGCCGGTCACCATTTCGGCGGTGCGGCCGTTGTGGCGGAAGATGGGGTAGGAGGCGGTGGTGCGGGTCAGGTGGACGACGTCGCCGAGTTCGACGATGCCTCGGTTACCCGGGAGCGCGTTCGCCGGCACCGGTGTCGCCAGGGCCCGTTCGTCGAGGACGCGGTTCTCCTTCGACAGGCTGATGGTGATCGGTATCGGCTGGCGCTCGCCGCCGCGGTGGGAATAGCCGACGGTCGATTCGCCATAGAGCGACCGGATGGTCTGGTAGACGTCGCTCTCTTCGACGCCGCGATATTCGAGGTTGTCCTGGTCGATGACGATCCTCAGCCGCTCCGGCGGCGTGCCGTAGGAATCGTCGACGTCGACAACGAACGGCACGCTCTCGAAGGCTTGGCGGATCTTGGCGGCGACGGCGCGCCTGGTCGCGGCGTCCGGCCCGTACACTTCGGCCAGCAGCGTCGAAAGCACCGGCGGCCCGGGCGGCGGCTCGACCACCTTGACCGCGGTCCCCGCCGGCATGTCGAGCCCCGCCAGCCGTTGCCGCATGTCGAGGGCGATCTGGTGGCTGGTCCGCTGGCGCTCGCCCTTGGGCAGAAGGTTGACCTGGGCGTCGCCTTGATAGGGCAGGCCGCGGAGATAGTAGTGGCGGACGAGGCCGTTGAAATTGAACGGGGCGGCAGTGCCGGCATAGGTCTGGAAGGAGACGACCTCCGGTACGTCGGCGAGGCGCGCCACGGCGGCCTGGAGCACGCGGTTGGTCTCCTCGACCGATGACCCCTCGGGGAGATCGACGACCACCTGCAGGTCGGCCTTGTTGTCGAACGGCAGGAGCTTGACCGTTACGTCCTCGGTGTAGAACAGCCCCAGCGACGCGACGGTCAGCCCGCCGACGATTGCGAGGAACAGCCATGCGCGGGAACGGCTCGACAGGATCGGCCGCGCCACGGCGACATAGATGCGGCCGAGAAGCCCGACCTTGCCGTGGCCAGTATGTCCGTGCCGGCGGCCGAAGCGCAGCATGAGCCACGGCGTCAGCATGACGGCGACGAAGAAAGAGAACAGCATCGCCGCCGAGGCGATCGCCGGGATGGGGCTCATGTAAGGGCCCATCAGGCCGGAGACGAAGAGCATCGGCAGCAGGGCCGCCACCACCGTCAGCGTTGCCACGATGGTCGGATTGCCGACCTCGGCGACCGCCTCGATGGCGGCGCGGGCCCGCGACCGTCCGTCGTCCATTGCCCAATGGCGGGCGATGTTCTCGATGATGACGATGGCGTCGTCGACCAGGATGCCGATCGAGAAGATCAGAGCGAACAGGCTGACGCGGTTCAGCGTGTAGCCCATGATGCGCGCGGCGAACAGCGTCAGCAGGATCGTGGTCGGGATGACGATCGCAACCACCACTGCCTCGCGCCAGCCGATCGCGAAGGCGACGAGAATGACGATCGAGACCGTCGCCAGGCCGAGGTGGAAGAGGAGCTCGTTCGCCTTTTCGTTGGCCGTCTCGCCGTAGTTGCGGGTGACGGTCATGTCGACGTCGGCGGGGAAGATGCGGCCGCCGACCGCGTCAAGCCGGCTGACGATCGCGTCGGCGATGACGACGGCGTTCGTGCCGGGGCGCTTGGCGATGGCGAGCGACACCGCCGGCACGCGGTCGAGATTGTCCGCGACCTTGTGGACGTCGGTCACCCGGGTCTCGGCGCTGTCGGTCACCAGCCGGACGTCGGCGACGTCGCGGACATAGACCGGACGGCCGTCGCGGGCGGTGAGAAGCAGGTTGCCGATCGCGGGCAGCGTCTGCAGCGTTTCCCCGGCGAGAAGGTCGAGCTGCTCCCCGCCGTCGCGCACATCGCCGGCGAGGAACGCGCGGTTGGCGCCTTCCACCTTGGCGGCGAGCTGCTGAAGGGTGATGCCGTAGAGGGAGAGGCGCTCCGGATCGGGCTCGATGCGGATCGCCTCGGGCTGGGCGCCGACGATGTAGGTGAGGCCGATGTCCGGAAGCTTGGCCACCTCGACCTGCAATTCGCGGGCAAGCCGGGTCAGGCCGTTGGCGTCCCAGCGACCGGCCGCCTCCGGCTTGGGTGTCAGGGTGACCACGACAATCGCCACGTCGTCGATGCCGCGTCCGACGATCAGCGGCTCCGGGATGCCGACCGGGATGCGGTCCATGTTGGCCCGCACCTTCTCGTGGACGCGCAGGATCGCCGCGTCGGAGCTGGTGCCGACCACGAATCGCGCGGTGACGACGGCCCGATCGTCGACGGTCTGCGAGTAGACGTGCTCGACGCCGTCGATGCTCTTGACGATGGTCTCAAGCGGTTCGGTGACGAGCTTGACGGCATCCTCCGCCTTGAGGCCGTCGGCCTGCACATGGATGTCGACCATCGGCACCGAGATCTGCGGCTCCTCCTCGCGCGGCAAGGTGACCAGCGCAACGAGACCCAGCGCCAAAGACGCAAGCAGAAGCAGCGGCGTCAGCGGCGAATTGATGAATGACGCCGTCAGCCGGCCGGCAATGCCGAGATTCATGGAAGAACGACCCGGTCGCCTGGTCTCAGGCCGGTCAGCACCTCCGTCAGCGGCGTGCCGTCATGGTCGAACGGCGCTCCGAGGATCACGGCCGCTTCCATTTCACCCTGGTCGGTGGCGATCCGCACATAGTCGACGCCATGCCGGGTGACGACCGCCTCGGGGGGCACGGCGAGGACCGACCGCCGGCCGACCGGGATCCAGACGAGGGTGCGTTCGCCGACGAAATAGTCGCCGAGGCCGTCGACCTCGACGTCGGCCCGGACGCGCCCGTCCTCGATCTGCGGGTAGACCTTGACGAGTTTGCCGGTGCCGGCCGTTTCGATGGTCCGCTGGTCCGAGGCACCCGGCCGGTCGCCGACCAGAACCGATGCGCCTTCGACGATCTCGGCGGCATGGCGCTCGGGAAGGGCGAGGCGAAGGAAGTAGCCGCCGCCGGCAACCTGGGCGATCACCTCACCGGGGAGAACGACGGATCCCTGGGTAACCGGGACGTCAAGGACACGACCTGACGCCGGGGCGACCACCGCGCCTTCGGATGCCTGGGCGGCGATGACGGCGCGCTCGGCTTCCGACGCCGCCAGCTGATTGGTCAGCACCTCGACCTGGGTGCGGGCCTGATCGACGCGGCTCTGGGTCGTCGAGCCGCTTTGGAGGAGTTGCTCCGAGCGGGCGAGCTCGGTTTCGGCGTTGTTGAGCTGAGAAGCAAGCGCCTGGACCTTGGCGTCGGCGGCCCGTTGCTGGAGGGCGATCTTTTCGTCGATGATGACGGCGATCACGTCGCCCTTCGCCACCTGGCTGCCTTCGTCGACCTTGATCTCGCTGATCGTGCCGCCGATCCGCGCCCGGGCAGGGACCGCGTCGCGACTTTCGACCTGGCCGAACACCGCCTTGGTTTCGTTGACGATCACCGGCTCGACGGTGAACTCGGCGGCGGCTGCGGCCGCCGGCGGGCCAACGAACAGGGCGACCAGCACCATGATGGCCGATTTGCTTGCGAACATGCAGCGGATTCCTGGTTTGCGGAGCGGCGTTGGCCTAAGCGAAGGCGGTACCGGATTTCAGGCCGAACTTGCGCAAGACGATCGCCGCCGGGCAGAAGCCGGTGAAGGCGGACTGAAGCAGGTTCAGGCCAATGAAGGCGGCGAACCAATACCAGTACGGCGACACCGCATAACCAAGCGCCACGGACGCCAGCACCAACAGACCGGCAAGAGCCAATATGATGCGCTCGATATTCATGCTGTGCTCTCCTTCACCTCTGTCGTGGCGTCATTCGGCGGCATCTATCTGCAGTTCCTTCAGCTTCTTGATGCCGAGCATGTCGAGAACGAGGTTCTCGTAGTAGGTGTCGGCCTTGCCCTGGCGGACCTTGCGCAGGAAGTACTTCTCGAAGCCGATCTTGGCGGCGTGCACCCATTTGCCCGACGACGACCAGTTGACGTTGCGCGGCGGGATCTGGGGCTGGGCGACGAAGGCGATCCCTTCATCGCCGAAATCGGCGAGACAGACCGCATTCCAGGTTGCCACCGCTCTCGGCGTTTCGCCTTTGATGAGCGAGGCGATGTTGTTGGCGGTCGCCGTCACCATCGATTCGATCATGAAGCCGGTCTTCGGGACGCCGACCGGGACCGGCGTCTTGCCGACCGGCGGGATGGCGACGCAGACGCCGATGCCGAACACGTTCTGGAACTTCGGATTGCGCTGGTGCTTGTCGATCAGGATGAAACCGCGCGGGTTGGTGAGCCCCTCGATGCCGAGGACCGCCGGCACGCCGCGGAAGCCGGGCAGCATCATCGAATAGACGAAGGGCACCTCGTGTTCGGCCTTGGTGGCGCCGGTCTCGTCGACCTCCTCGACGAACATCTTGCCGGCGTCGATCTTCTTCACCTTGGCGTTGGTGATCCACTTGATGTGCCGCTCGCGCATCGCGCTCTCGAGCAGGCCCTTGGTGTCGCCGACGCCGTCGAGGCCAAGATGGCCGATATAGGGCTCGGGCGTGACGAAGGTCATCGGCACCTGATCGCGCTTCCTGGCGCGCCGCAGCGCGGTGTCGAGAATGAAGGCGAATTCGTACGCCGGCCCGAAGCAGGAGGCGCCCTGGACGGCGCCGATGACGACCGGACCCGGCGATTTGACCAAGGCGTCGAAGGCGTCCTTCGCCTTCTCCGCATGGTCGATATGGCAGACCGACTGGGTGTTGGCGGCGGGGCCGAGACCTTCGATCTCGTCGAAGGCGAGGTCGGGCCCCGTGGCGATGATGAGGTAGTCGTAATCGAGCGTTGAGCCGTCATTCAGCTCGATACGGTTGTCGTCCGGGTGAACGCGCTTGGCGCCCTCCGGGCGCAGCTTGATGCCGCGCTTTTCGAAGACGGAGGCAAGATCGACCGAGATGGCTTCCCGATCGCGCCAGCCGACCGCAACCCAAGGATTGGAGGGGACGAAGGAAAAGGTGGAACCGAGATTGACCACCGTCAACTCGTCGTTTGGGGAGAGCTTGGCCTTCATTTCGTAGGCCATGATGACACCGCCCAAACCGGCGCCGAGAACAACAACCCGCGACATGCCAACCTCCCTGGTTCTGCCCTCCGAAGCGAGCCGGCGGCTCCCTTTCACCTTCATCACGCGAGCGCCGCAGGAGCGCCTTGCGCGAGATCAAGCGGATGGGCGTGTCCGAAGTCACTTGCACATAACATTCAAATATTATAATTTCAATATCATGAATGTAAGAGATATGATTCCGGCCGCCGAGGAGGCCGCCGACCTGATGCGCAGCCTGTCGCATCCGCAGCGGCTGCTGGCGCTTTGCGCCCTCGGCGACGGCGAGAAATCGGTGGCCGATCTTCGCTGCGAGCTCGGCGGCGTCGACCAGGTGCCGATGTCGCAGCAGCTGATGCGGCTGCGTGCCGACGGTCTGGTGGAGTCGCGGCGGGAAGGGACGAGCGTCTACTACCGGATCACCCGGCCCGAGGTGCTGCTGATGGTCGAGGCGTTGCAGGCCGCCTTCTGTGCACCCGCCGCGAAGCGGCAGCCGACGCGCAAGGCTCGCCCGTCAGGCCGCCGAACCTAGCCCGGTGGCGGTGCGCATCCGATAGGCGGTACCAGCCAGGCGGTCGGCGCTCGACGCTGTTCTGTCTGCCTTGTCAGTTGCTCGGCCGCGGTCCGGCCCAACGCCATTCCGTCGAAATGGATGCGGGCTACGCGTGTACCAGATGCCCGCAAGAGCGTGCCGATCATCCGCGCAGACGCGCCACCTTTGGCGCCATGAGCGTGCAGGACTGTCGGGATCGAGTTCCGGACCTCGCGCGGCGCGCGGTTGGTCGCGGCAATGTCGGACGGCGTGATCTGGCGCCGCCTGGGAAGCGGTTTGAGACCGAGCGGCAGATGGGGCTCGGTGGTGCAATGTCGATGCGCAGCGGCGTTTCGCGCACGAGGCCGCCTTCGGCCGTTGCCTCGGCGGGCGGGGCGTGGCGATCCGGCATCGCTCAAAACGCGCGCTCGCGCACATAGAGCGTGTCGCCGGGCATCACCGGGTCGGTCATTCCCAGCGTATTGGTCTCGATTTGTCCGTCGGAGCGCCGGGTCACCGTTACCGCGCGCTGATCGGCGCGCCGGGTGAAGCCCCCGGCGATCGCCACGGCGTTCTGTACGGTCATGCCGGCGACATAGGTGTATTGGCCCGCGGCGTTGACCTCACCCAGGGCGAAGAAGGGCCGGTAGCGCTCCACCTGGACCGAGACGTCGGGATTGCGGATGAAACCGGCGCGCAGTTTCGTTGCGATCTGGCGTTCGAGTTCATCGGTGGTGCGGCCCCGCGCCGACACGGTGCCGATCAGCGGCACAGCAATGTCGCCCGCCCTGTCGACGGTAAAGGTGTTGGAAAGGTCGCTCTGGCCGAACACGATCACGCGCAACTCGTCGCCGCTGTCGAGCCGGTAGGGGGCAACCAGTTCGCGGTGCTGGGCAACGACATCAGGGTCATAATTTGCACATCCGGCAAGCAGGAATAGGCCCGCCATGACCTTGATTGCCTTGACGAATCGCATCTGCTGATCGGCCTTTGGCGCGGCGGCTCAGGCGACTATTCGGCCCGTATGGTTAATGGCCGGTAAAGGCGCGCCGGGCAGGCGCCAAGTATCCGATTTGGTAGTTCAATATTAATCAAAGTTAATGTCAGGTTTGCCCGCCGGGCTTTGGCGTTAACCATGTGATTACGATAAGGGCCGATCATCGCGGCCATTCCAGAGTCGCGAGTTTTCTTGGAAAAATGGCCCGTCTCCAAGCCCCGGTTGCCGCGGATGTCGAAGTCGACGTTCGAGCTGTGTTGAAGTCGCTGCTCAGGGCCCTGCCTTATCTGATTGTTTTCGCGGTGCTTGTCGGAGGCGGGACCTTGTATTTCCTGTCTCGCATACCGCCCGTCTACAAATCCGAGGCCACGGTTCTGATCGAAGCCGGCGAATCCGATCTGACGCGGTCGGATTCCACCGCGGCAACCGGCACGACCCTCGACAAGGAAGCGATCGCCAGCCAGGTTCAGCTGATCCGCTCCGGCGATCTGGCGCGGGTGGTGGCGTCGAAGCTCGACCTCGAATCGCAGCCCCAGTACCGGAAGGCGGTCGCCGGCAGTTCCTTTCTCGACGACGTCCTCGCCCGATTCGGTCTGGCCAAGCCGCCATCGAGCTCCTCAATCGAGGAGCGGGTGCTGGCGGAATATTACAGGAATCTCGAGGTTTCGACGGTCACCAACTCGCGGGTGATCGCCATCGATTTCTCGTCGACCGACCCTCAGCTTGCCGCCACGGGCGCCAACACGATCGCCGCCGAATACATCACCCTGCAGAAAGCGGCGATGCGCGACACGACCGAGGAAGCAACCCGGTGGCTGGAGTCGCAGATCTCCGATCTTCGAGAGAAGGTGGCGGAGGCGGAGGCCAAGGTCGAAAAGTTCCGTACGGCGAACGACCTGTTCGCCAGCGGCGGCGAAACGACCACGCTGAGCCAGCAGCAGCTTTCCGACCTCAACGCCGAGCTTGCTCGCGTTCGCGCCGCCAGGGCCGACGCCGAAAGCAAGGCGACCCAGATCCGCGCCAGCCTGAAGACCGGCGCGGAGCCGAACATCACCGACGTTCTCAACTCGCAACTCATCCAGCGGCTGGTTGAGCAGGAGGTCGCCCTGCGGGCCCAGATCGCCCAACTCTCGGCGACCCTGCTTCCCGGCCATCCCCGCATGCGCGAGCTGAATGCCCAGCTTGCCGATCTCGAGTCGCAGATCACCGCCGAGGCGCAGAAGATCGTCGCTTCCCTCGAGGCTGAGGCGGACCTGTCGCGGGCGCGCGAAGACGATATCCAGCACAGCCTCGACGCGCTGAAGGCGACCGTCGTCGCCGCCGGCGGCGCCGAAGTGCAGCTCCGCGCGCTGGAGCGCGACGCGACCGCCCAGCGCGAGCTTCTCGACAGCTATCTGCGTCGCTACCGTGAGGCGAGCGGCCGGCAGAGCGGCGACTATCTGCCGGCCAATGCGCGGATCATTTCAAGCGCCACCGTGCCGATCTCGCCCGACTTCCCGAAGCTCGTTCCGATGACCGCGGCGGCGACGGTGGCGGCCCTCCTCCTGATGATCGCCATCGTCCTGATCGCTAAGCTGGCGAGCGGCCGGCCGACGCGTCGGGTCGCCTTCGGCGAGCCGTTGCCGATCGTGCCGGATGCTGTGCCGGTCGGCGGCCACATGCGCTGGGCCGACGACCACGGCGTTCGCCGCATGATGCCGAGCGAGCCGACGCTGGTCCCGTCGATGGCGGGCGAGTTCGAACGCTCGCTGTCCCGGATCTCGAGCGAGATCGTCAGCGGCGGCAAGCGGCGCGTCATCGTCACGCTTGCCGAAGGGGCGGATGCCAGCGGCCGGCCGCTGGCTGCCGCCGCACTCGCCCGCGCGCTTGCCCGCGGCGATCGTCGCGCCGTGCTGATCGATTTTCGCAACGACGGTGCCAACGGCGCCTCGATGGGCGAGGGGTCCGGCTTGCCTGGTTTCACCGATCTCTTCGCCGGCGAAGCCTCCTTCGCCCAGGTGATCTTCCGCGACCGTCGCTCGCGCGCGCATTTCATTCCGGCCGGCCGGTTGTCGTTGACGCCGGCCAGGCTGGCCGGCGAGCGGATGGCGACGATCCTCGGTGCGCTCGACCACACGTACGATCACCTGATCTTCGACGCGAGCGACGACCTGCTCGGCGTCGTCGGGCCGACGGCCGACGCGGCGATGGTGGTCAGCGAATTCGCCGCCGCCGATCCGCGGACGGTGCGCGCCTTCGATCGGATCGCCGCCGTCTCGCCGGCGACGATCCTGCTTCTGATTGTCGATCCGGTGGCACGCCGGGAGCGCGCCGCGGTATCGGGCGAGGCGGCCTGAGTATTTTCAGGCGTTTCCGCCCGGAAAATACGAAGAATCAAAGAGCTAGGGCAAGTCCGATTCGCTCCAAACGAACCTCGGCCTAGCGCGAACGGGCGGGATCGGCCTCGGGCCGCTGCATCCACCAGATCACCGCGCCGGCCGGGATGAGCCACAGAAATCCGGCGATCGCGAAGAAGATGGTCTGCGTCAGCGTCGAGGTTCCCGGCAAACGCACCGCGGCGACCGTCATGGCGACCAGCGCATAGACCGGCACGAATACCACCAGCGTCGCCGTTCCGATCAGCTTTCTCGTACGCTGCCGCATCCACCGCGCCTTTTCCCGATCCGCCGCGACGCCGTGTCGCCGGTTGCCGAAGGCGTCCGAGGCCTATATCGAAGGCCCCGGGAGCACAAGCATGACGACCGTACTGGGCGCCTCCGACATCGCCGAGCGCCGGCAGCCGCGCAGTATGGCGCCGGTGCGCTGGTGGCTCTACGGCATCGCGCTGCTGATCGTCCTGATGGTCGTGGTCGGCGGAGCGACGCGGCTGACCAATTCCGGCCTGTCGATCACCGAGTGGCAGCCGATCCACGGCGTCATTCCGCCCCTCAGCCAGGCCGAGTGGCAGGAAGAGTTCGCCAAGTATCAGCAGATCCCCGAATATCAGCTCCTCAACAAGGGGATGAGCCTCGAAGCCTTCAAGGCCATCTTCTGGTGGGAGTGGGCGCACCGCCTGCTCGGCCGGCTTATCGGCGTCGCGTTTCTCGTTCCCCTGGTCTGGTTCTGGGCGACCGGGCGGATCGGCCGCAGCCTCGCGCCGCGGCTTGCCGGGATATTCGTCCTCGGCGGGCTGCAAGGGGCCATCGGCTGGTGGATGGTGGCAAGCGGTCTCACCGAGCGCACCGACGTCAGCCAGTACCGACTGGCGATCCACCTGACGCTTGCCTGCGCCATCCTTGCATATGTGTTGTGGGTTGCCGCGGGCTTGCGCCGTATCCAGGCGACGGCGCCGGCATCCTACCGGAGCGTAGGGGCGTTGATCCTCGGACTGGTGTTCCTGCAGATCTTCCTTGGCGGGTTGGTCGCCGGACTCGATGCCGGGCTGGTGTCCGACACCTGGCCGCTGATGAACGGCGCGCTCATTCCGAGCGGCTTGTTCATTCAGGAGCCGATCTGGCGGAACCTCTTCGAGAATCCCGTCACCGCCCAGTTCGACCACCGGCTGGTCGGCTACGTCATTTTCGTTGTCGCGTTCGCCCACGTCTGGCAGGTGCGCGGCACCGCCTACGCGCGGCGGGCGATCTCGCTCGCCATCCTCGTCGCTGCCCAGGCGACGCTCGGCATCGCCAACGTGCTTGCCGGCGTTCCCCTCCTGTTGGCGCTTCTCCATCAGTTCGGCGCCGTCGCCGTTCTCGCTCATGCGGTCACCAATCTCCGCGCCATGCTGCCGGCGGGAGGAGCCGCGGCTGTTGCCACGGCGCGGGCAGCCTAGGTCCCATGGACCGTATCGCCGCGGCGGCCGAGGTGATCGCCGAAGCGCGGCTTTCGGGCAGGCCGCTCGCCGTCCTTGCCGAAGCGATCCGCCCTGCCGACGAGGCGGAGGCCTATCGGGTGCAAGAGGCGGTTCATCGGCGGCTGCGCGCCACCCGCTTCGGTCCGCGGGTCGGCATCAAGATCGGCTGCACGACACCGGTCATGCAGACCTATCTCGGCATCCCCAATCCCTGCTCGGGCGGTGTGTTCCAAGGCGGCGTCCACGCGGGCGGCGTCGGCTTGCGCTTCGACGATTATCGTCGGATCGGCGTCGAGTGCGAGATCGCCGTGCGGCTCGGCCGTGATCTGCCGCCTGCCGCCGCGCCGTTTACCGCCGAAACCGTCGCCGGGGCGGTGGCCGCCTACATGGCCGCGATCGAGATTGTTGACGACCGCTATGCGGATTGGCGGACGACCGACACGGCGACCCTCATCGCCGACGACTTCTTCGCCGCCGGCTGTGTCATCGGCGATCCGGTGGCGACAGTGGGTGCACCGGCCGACATGATCGGCGTGACAATGATCAACGGCGAGGAGGTGGGGAGGGGACGCGCCAGCGACGTGATGGGCAATCCGCTCAACGCGCTCGCCTGGCTTGCCGACAGCCTCGCCGCGCGCGGTCAGTCCCTCCGGCGCGACGAGATCGTGCTGACCGGCAGCCTGGTCGAGACCCGCTGGCTCAATCGAGGCGACCGGGTGCGGGTGTCGGTCTCGGGGCTCGGCGCTGTCGAGCTCGGCGTCGCGTAGCCGCTAAGGAAACAGCGCCTGCTGCATCAGGCCGGTGGTTTCCTCGAGGCCGTACATCAGGTTGAAGTTCTGGACGGCCTGGCCGGCCGATCCCTTCACCAGATTGTCGATCACCGAGATGACGATGGCGCGGCTGGCGATGCGGTCGGCGATGACGCCGATCTGGCAGTAGTTCGATCCGCGGACGTTTTGCGTCTGCGGCAGGACTCCCTCCGCTGCGACGTGGACGAAGGGCTCTTCCCGGTACGCATCCAAAAGCGTCGCCCGGAGATCGTCGGCTTTGGCGGAGCCGGCGAGCCTTAGGTACGACGTGCACAGCTCGCCGCGGCTCATCGGGATGAGGTGCGGCGTGAAGTTGACGAGGACGTCCTGTCCGGCCGCCTTGGAGATTTCCTGCTCGATTTCCGGGGCGTGCCGGTGCTTGCCGACCGAATAGGGCGACAGGCCCTCGCCGGCTTCGCTGAACAGGATGTTCTGCTTCAGGCTGCGGCCGGCGCCGGAGACGCCCGATTTGGCGTCGATCACGATGTCGGAGGCATCGATCAGTCCGGCGGCGGCGAGCGGGATCAGCGAGAGGAGCACCGCGGTCGGATAACAGCCGGGACAGGCGACCAGCCGGGCATCGCGGATCGCCGTCCGGTAGTGCTCGGTGAGCCCGTAGACCGCCTCTGCCTGGAGCTCCAGCGCCCGGTGCTCGTGACCGTACCAGGCCTTGTAGACGTCAGGGTCGCGCAGCCGAAAGTCGGCGGACATGTCGATGAACTTGATGCCGGGATGCTCGGCGAGCACCGCCTTGGCGATCTCCTGCGTCGTGCCGTGGGGTAGTCCGCAGAAGACGGCGTCGACGCTGTCCCAGTTCGCTTCCTCGATCGTGGTGAGGTCTGGCAGCGCGACGAAGGCGAAATGTGGAAAGACCTCGGCCATCGGCTTGCCGGCGTGGCTGTTGGCGGTCAGCGCGGCGATCTCGATGTTCGGATGGCAGAGAGCGAGCCGGACGAGGTCGGCGCCGGTATAGCCCGATGCGCCGAGAACGCCGATTCTGATCTTGTTCGACATGACAGGACACTCCTTGGGATCGAAAGCGGGGTGACTTCGGTGAAGGCACTCAGCTTCGTCGCCGCTCCGCCAAGAGGCCAAGGTAGAACATGGCGATCGTCGCCCCGGCAATGGCGGTGATGTCGGCATGGTCATAGGCAGGCGCGACCTCGACCACGTCACCGCCGACAATGTCGACGTCGATGCGCCCGAGACCGCGCAGGATGGCCAACCCCTCGCGGCTCGACAGGCCGCCGGCGACCGGTGTGCCGGTGCCGGGCGCAAAGGCCGGGTCAAGGCAGTCGATGTCGAAGGTGCAGTATGCCGAGCGGTCGCCGACTCGTTCGCGGACCCGCTCCAGCACGTCGGCGACGCCGAGCCGGTCGATGTCGTTGATGGTGACGACCTCGATACCGCAATCCTCCGGCGCGGTGGTGCGGATGCCGATCTGAATCGAGCTCGCCGCGTCGATCAGCCCCTCGCGGACCGCCCGGCCGACGAACGTGCCGTGATCGATCCGATCGCCCTGGTCGGGCCAGGTGTCCTGGTGGGCGTCGAACTGGATGAGCGCGATCGGGCCATGGCGGCCGGCATGGGCCTTGAGCAGGGGATAGGTGACGAAATGATCGCCGCCGAGGCTGAGAAGCCAGGCGCCGCTTGCAAGAATCTCGGCCGCCTGCGCCTCGATTGCGGCGGGAATTTCGGCCGGCCGTCCATAGTCGAAGGCGCAATCGCCATAGTCGACGACGGCGAGCGTCTCGAAGGGATCGAAGCCGAAGGGATATTGCGGGTCGCCGTCGAAGATCGCCGAGGCGCGCCGGATCGCCTGCGGGCCGAACCGGGCGCCCGGCCGGTTGGACGTCGCGGCATCGAACGGAACGCCCCACACCGCCGCGTCGATGCCCTCCAGAGCGCGCGAATAGCGCCGCCGCATGAAGGACAGCGCGCCGCCATAGGTGGGCTCGAGGCTGCCGCCCTTCAGGTCGCCCAGGAAGGCGTTATCGGTCGGCCGCGGATGAGTCGGGTCAGTCATGGTGCAAGCCGTTCGGGCGTTTTCCGTGTTTCGATCGAGCCGAATCTGGGGGTTCCCGCCAGTCGGAGCAATCCCAGCCGAGTTCCGTTTCGACAGTGTCGATATCCGCGCGCACATATCGGTATACGGCGCTCCAGTCCCGCAGGGATATCGGTCCGACCACGCCGACATTGTCGTGGATCGGTTCCGGCCGGGTGAAGCTCGATAATGGCTGAACGCCCAGAAACCGGCAGACCGTGTCGGTGACGGCAAGTTGGTCGGCGAAGAAATCCTCGGATTTGACGAAGAGGAGCTGTTGCGGCGGGAAGAGCGATTTCACCCGGCGCACCTGCTCGGCATAGAGGCTCCGCGCGATGAGCGAGCGGCGGACCTTCTGGTAGTCCGGTTCCTCCCGCATCTCCCGCATCTCCCTCCTCAGCCGCTTCCGGAACGGCTCGACGTTCAAATGCCGATACTTCGGCCGGCGGCTCTTGCGGACATAGTGGCCCCATTGCGAATAGGCCCGCAGGACCGGACTCCTCAGGAGCACGATGATCCGGATGTCGGGATTGTACGCCTTGATCCTCTCGAGAGCGTGACGCCAATAGATATAGATCGGCGTGATCTCGCCGGTCACCGCGCGATCGAAATAGAATCGCCCATGAAGATCGTCGTAGTTGCCGGCGAGCGGCCGGTCGTCCGGCCCGAACAGCGCGTCCCGCTCGAAATAGTGGAGCTCCTTGCGGCGGAACATCTCGATCTGCGGGTGGAGAGCAAGCAGCTCGTAAAGCGTCGTCGTGCCGGTCTTCTGGGCGCCGACGCCGACGAAATCGAGCATGCGCCGCGACCGGCGCCGGCTGGCGCCGAGCGCCCGCAGGCCCAGCATCTCCTTGATCTTCGACGCGGCATCCATGGCGATCGGCCCATGCGGCTCAGCCAAGCGGCGGTGACAAAAGAAAAGGGGCGCGCCAGCGGCCCGCCCCGTTCTTGTTCCTGTCGAGGCGCTTGAAATCAGCGCTTGGAGAACTGGAACGACCGGCGGGCCTTGCGCTTGCCGTACTTCTTTCGCTCGACGACGCGCGCGTCGCGAGTAAGGAAGCCACCCTTCTTCAGCGGGCCGCGGAGGTCCGGCTCGTAGTAGGTGAGCGCCTTGGAGATGCCGTGGCGGAGCGCGCCGGCCTGGCCGGACAGACCGCCGCCCGACACCGTCGCCTTGACGTCATATTGGCCGGTGCGGTTGGCGGCGACGATCGGCTGCTGGACGATCATCTGCAGAACCGGCCGGGCGAAGAATTCGGTGAAGTCCTTGTTGTTGACGAGAATGCGTCCGGCACCCGGCGCCAGCCAGACGCGGGCAACGGCGTCCTTGCGCTTGCCGGTGGCATAGGCGCGGCCGCTGCCGTCGAGCTTCTGCACATGAACGGGCGCCGCCGGCTCGGGGGGAGGAGCGAGGTCCTGGAAGGATTGAAGTTCGGCTGCCATGGTCAGGCTGTCCTCACGTTTCTGGCGTGCATTGCGCCAATGTCGAGTTTCTCCGGCTGCTGGGCCTCGTGCGGGTGTTCGGGGCCGGCATAGACGCGAAGGTTCTTCAGTTGACGCCGGGCGAGCGGCCCATCCGGCATCATGCGCTCGACCGCCTTCTCGATGATACGCTCGGGGAACTTGCCCTCGAGGATCTGCCGGGCGGTCCGCTGCTTGATGCCGCCGACATGGCCGGTATACCAATGGTAGGTCTTGTCTTCGCGCTTGCGTCCGGTCAACACGACCCGGTCGGCATTGACGACGACGACATTGTCCCCGCAGTCGACGTGGGGTGTGTACATTGCCAGGTGCTTGCCGCGGAGCCGGCGGGCGACGATCGCCGCCAGGCGGCCGACGACGGCGTTCTCGGCGTCGATCACCACCCACTTCTTCTCGACTTCCGCGGGCTTGGCGGAATAGGTCTTCATGGTGCGTATCCGTATGTGCAGCGGGGCGGTGCAAAAGGATGCCGCCGGTCGGGCTGGCTTCTAGAGAAAATGACCGTCGCCGTCAAGCGTGCGCCACGCAAAAAGCCAAATAAACCAAAAGGCTACCTGGGCGGTATTATAATACCGAACGTCGCGCCGAGGCTTTCTGGTCATCCTCGCGTAAAGTCATGCAGAATCCTTTGTGCTATCCTCGCTTGAAGCGAATGGAATGAGAGCCGACATCGGCCGGCGGCCGAGCGGTTTTGGTGCACTGCCATGGACAGCGCTCGGATCATCAGGGTCATCAAGGACCACGAAACCGAACTCCGCGATCTCGGGGTCCGGCACATCGCCTTGTTCGGATCGGTTGCCCGGGGCGACGACCGGCCGGATAGCGACATCGACGTTATGCTCAACCTCGACCCCGCAGCGAAGGTTGGCGTCTTCGATTACGTCGGCATTGTCGAGTACGTCCGGAGTTTGTTTGACCGGCCCGTCGATGTCTCAAATCGCGAAACGTTGAAGTCGCACGTCAGGCCGTCCGCCGAGCGCGATGCGATCAATGTATTCTAGGCCCGTTCACTGGGCACTGCTTGCGATCAGGGACAACATCGCGTTGGCGCGAGAGTTCGTCGTCGGCTTCACATTGGATAGCTTCGGTTCCGATCAGCGTTCCATCTATGCGGTGACGAGGTGCCTTGAGATCATTTCCGAAGCGAGCCGGCGTCTTCCGGACGATCTCGTATCCCGGTATCCACATGTCTCGTGGCACCAGATCCGGGCGGCCGGCAACATCTATCGACACAAATACGACAACGTTTCGCCCGCCGTACTGTGGACCACGTTGGAGAGCGGGCTGGACGATCTCGATCGGGCCGTGGCAACAGAGATCGAGGCAATTGAGAAACTTGGGCCCCACCTTAGCCAGAGAAATCCCCAGCAGTGATCGCCTGCCACGAGACTTGGGGCCGGTGAGGGAGCAAGCCCGGTGACCTATCCCGACCGCCTGATCAGCGGCATCCTCGGCTCCGTCAAGGTCATCGCCATGGTCGGCGCGACGCCCAACCCGTCGCGGCCCGCCTACCTCGTCATGCGATACCTCTTGGCGAGGGGCTACCGCATCATCCCCGTCAACCCCGGCCATGCGGGGGGCGAGATCCTCGGCCAGAGGGTCTATGCCCGCCTGGCCGACATTCCCGAGCCGATCGACCTGGTCGACATCTTCCGGCGACCCGAGGCGATCGGTCGCGTGGTGGACGAGGCGTTGGCGCTGCAACCGAAGCCGCGCGTGATCTGGATGCAGTTCGGCCTACGCGACGACGCGGCGGCGGCGCGGGCCGAGGCGGCCGGCGTGACGGTCATCATGGACCGCTGCCTCAAGATCGAGTTCGGGCGGTTCTCCGGCGAGAACAGCTGGGCCGGCCTCAATTCGGGCCGGGTGACCGTGCGGGCGCCCCGCGCAGGCGACGTCTACCAGCAGCTCAAGCTGCCGTCGAAAGATTGACCTCGTTCGGCGGCTGTTTGGGGTATGAAATTTCCCGCTCCGGCGGCGGTGCACATCGCGCGGGGTTTGGATTTCTCGATTTTCCCCGCTAGGGATAGGCGCGATTCAAGCGGGCGAACCGCGCCCGATGACGGAGGGGAGATGACCCATGAGTGATGACCGCGTACCCGGATTCGCCACGCTTGCCGTACACGCCGGCGCCAAGCCCGACCCGACCACCGGGGCGCGCGCCACGCCGATCTATCAGACGACGTCCTACGTCTTCAACGACGTCGAGCACGCCGCATCGCTGTTCGGCCTGCAGGCCTTCGGCAACATCTACACACGGATCATGAGCCCGACGAGCGGGGTGCTGGAGGAGCGCATCGCGGCCCTGGAAGGCGGCACCGCCGGGCTCGCCGTCGCCTCGGGCCACGCCGCCCAGGTGGTTACCCTGCACGCCCTGATGATGCCGGGCGACGAATTGATCGCCGCCCGCCAGCTCTATGGCGGCTCGATCAACCAGTTCAACCATTCCTTCAAGAGCTTCGGCTGGAACGTCAAATGGGCCGACATCGACGACATCTCGAGCTTCGAGAAAGCCGTGTCGCCGCAGACCAAGGCGATCTTCGTCGAATCGATCGCCAATCCCGGCGGTGTCGTCACCGATATCGAGGCGGTGGCGGCGATCGCCAAACGGGCCGGCGTGCCGCTCATCGTCGACAACACGCTGGCGACGCCGTACCTCTGCAAGCCCTTCGACTTCGGTGCCGACATCGTCGTCCATTCGATGACCAAGTTCATCGGCGGCCACGGCAACTCGATCGGCGGCATGATCGTCGACGGCGGCAAGTTCAACTGGATGGCGTCGGGCCGCTACCCGATGCTGTCGGCGCCGCGGCCGGAATACAACAACATGGTCCTCGGCGAGACCTTCGGCAATTTCGCCTTTGCCATCGCTTGCCGGGTGCTGGGTCTCCGCGATCTAGGGCCGGCGATCTCGCCGTTCAATTCCTTCCTCATTCTCACCGGATCGGAGACCCTGCCGCTTCGCATGCAGAAGCATTCCGACAATGCCAAGAAGGTGGCGGAGTTTCTCGCCGGTCATCCCAAGGTCACCTGGGTGAGTTATGCGGGACTGGCGGGCGACCGCTATCACAAGCTTGCGCAGAAATACTGTCCGAAAGGCGCCGGCGCGGTTCTCACCTTCGGCGTCGAGGGCGGCAGCGAAGCCGGCGTCAAGCTGGTCTCCTCGGTGGAGTTGTTCTCCCATCTCGCCAACATCGGCGACACGCGGAGCCTGATCATCCATCCCTGGTCGACCACCCATAGCCAGCTCACCGAAGAGCAGCGGCAGATAGCCGGCGCCGGCCCGGACGTCGTGCGCTTGTCCGTCGGCATCGAAGACGTCAACGACATCATTGCCGATCTGGAGCAGGGACTGGCGAAGGCGTGACGGGTTGAGCGGGGCGGGAAATCACCGCCCCGCGTCGGTGCTTTTCCGATGAATGAAATCGACGACGAAGACTACGGATGGATGCTCTTGAACTTCTGAAAACCCGGCGAACGATCGTCAAGGAATTTCTCGGTCCGCCGGGCCCGGGCGAAGCCAAGCTCGCCGAGATCCTGACGATCGCCTCGCGCGTGCCGGATCACGGCAAGCTGACGCCGTGGCGGTTCATCGTTTTTCAGGGCGAGGCGGGCGCGAAGGCGGGCGAGGCCCTGGCGCGATTGTTCGCCGTGAAGAATCCGGAGGCGGGCGAGAAGCAGCTTGAGGACGAGCGGTTGCGTCTTGCCAAGGCGCCGGTCGTCGTCGGCGTGGTCAGCCGGGCGGCGCCGCATCCCAAAATCCCCGAATTCGAGCAGCTGCTTTCGGCCAGCAACGCCGCCTTGTCGATCGTCCTCGCCGCGCACGCACTCGGCTTCGCGGCGCACTGGGTGACGGGGTGGATCGCCTATGACGCGGACGCCGGCCGCATCCTCGGGCTCAGGCCGGGCGAGCGGTTCGTCGGCTTCGTCCATATCGGCACGCCGACGGTCCCCCCTGTGGATCGACCGCGGCCGAAGCTCGACGACGTGGTGGAATACTGGTCGCCGCGAGCCGGCTAAGTCGCATCCGCTCTTGCGAAGACGGCATTGACGATCGGCACCTGGTCCGGGTGGACGGCGAGTTTGCCGGCAAAGCCCTGCTGCCGGGCTTGCGCGCACTCGGCCTCGAGCAGCGCGAGGCCCACTTCAATGTAAGCCGTGTCGAAAGCGGGGACGGCCGCAGCGGCCGCCGCGATCAGGCAGAGCGATCGCGCGGTTCGGCACGGCTCGATCAGGTGCCCCTCGGTGTCGCGGGCGGCCTCCGCCCCGATCGCCTCGGCGAACGCGGATGCGTCCCAGCCAAAGCCGCGAAGGCGCGCCGTGGCGCCGCGAAACGAGCCGCCATCGAGGAGGCCGGCGGCGGTGGTGATCATCGCGACAATGCCGATCGCCCCATCGGCCAGGCCGGCAATCGCTTCGCGCGCGGCGAGCATTGCCGATAGCCGCATGAGGTCGCCGCCGCCCTCGGCGCCAAGCAGGACAACACCGTCGGGTTCGGCCGGGACGATCGGATCGAGTTCAGCGTCGAGCCGTCCGCCGGCGGACGGGCCTATCCGAACGTAGACCGCCGGTCGGTTTGGAACCGGAGCAGCGTTTGCCAGGACGCGGACTGCCGCTTGCGCCTGATCCAAAATGACCGCGTCGGCACCGCTCGCCATCGCATCGGCGAATTGACGCTCGGTTTTTGCCGACGTGAGAAGCAGGGATCGCATGAGACGGTCCATGGCGTGGCGAGCGCCGGAGCGGTGGCGCCTCCACCAAGACATAGCCCAGGCCACGGAGCACGGAAACGCAACGCCTTTTATGGTGAACCAATCATTAATCCCTTTGAGAGCAGCATGGCGCGGTCCGTTTTTCCGGAGCACCCATGATCGTCCAGCAATTTCTTCGGTGGATGGAGACCGCGCCCGCGGCCAGGCGCGCCGATGCCACCTACGCTCTTGCCCGCGCCTATCTCGTCTCCGATGTCGATGACGAGATGCTGAGCGGCATGGAAGCGGCGATGACCGTTGTCCTCGACGACCCGTCGCCGGAGGTCCGCTTTGCCCTCGCCGACGCGCTGGCCGCCGGCCTCGAAGCGCCGCGCCATATCATGCTCGCCCTGGTCACGGATCGGACCGAGATCGCGGCGCTGGTGCTGTCGCGCTCTCCGGTGTTCATCGACGTCGAGCTGGTCGACGTCGTGGCCGGCGCCGAAGAGGCGCTGCAGATTGCCATAGCGTCCCGACCGCGGCTGTCGAACGCCGTCTCGGCCGCGATTGCCGAAGTCGGCGACCGGCAAGCCTGTCTGAGGCTGATCCACAATGAGGGGGCGAGCATTGCCCGCATCAGCTACCGGCGCATGGCCGAACGCTTCGGCGATGACGCCGAGATGCGGGAAGCGCTCCTGCAAAGGCCGAGCCTGCCGCCGGACGTCCGGCAGATGCTCATCCGGCGGCTGAGCTCCGCTCTCGGCGAATTGGTCGTTCACAAGTCCTGGGTGCCCGAGGAAAGGGCGTGGGCCGTGACTCGCGACGCCTGCGAGCGCGCCACCGTGGCGCTCGCCGCGGAGTCTGAGACCGAAGAGCTCGGCGCGTTGGTCGAGCATCTGCGGGTGACCGGCCAGTTGAACACCGCGCTTCTGTTGCGCGCCGTCTGCGCCGGCAACGTCGCGCTGTTCGAGACGGCGCTTTCGGTTCTCGCGCGCGTCCCCGAGGCGCGGGTGACCAGCCTGATACGCTCCGGACGCTTGCAGGGCCTGCGCGCCGTCTACAACAAGGCCGGTTTGCCGCCGATGGCGTTCGAAGCTTTCGTCGCCGCCTTGGATACCTGCCGGAAGATCGACGAGGAGGGCGGGCCACGCGACCGGTATCGCTTCACGCTGCACATGGTCGAGTCGGTGCTCGCCCGCTACCGCGACATCACCGACGGCGAGGTCAATGAGCTGACGGCGATGCTGAGGCGGTTCGCCGCCGACCAGGCGCGTGATGCCGCCCGCGACTACGCCCGGGTGGCCACGGCGGCGTGAGGGTCAGTACCGGAACTGCTCGGAGAGGATGCGTTCGTCCCACGAGTGATCGGGATCGAACATGATGAGGCTTTCCGCCTCGCGCTCCTGCTTGACGACGACTTCCACCACCGACTTGAACTCGACGTTGTCGGCCACCGCGTTGACCGGCCGTTTCTTGGCCTCCAGCGCCTCGATCCTGATCTCGACGCGGTCGGGGAGGAGCGCGCCGCGCCAGGTGCGCGGACGGAAGGCGCTGATCGGCGTGATGGCGAGGAGCGGCGCATAGATCGGCAGGATCGGCCCGTGGGCCGAGAGGTTGTACGCGGTGCTGCCGGCGGGCGTCGCGACCAGAATGCCGTCGCAGATCAGCTCATCCATCCGCACCTTGCCGTCGATGGCGATGCGGAGCTTGGCCGCCTGGTAGGATTGCCTGAGCAGCGATACCTCGTTGATGGCATAGGCGGCGTGCTCTTTGCCGCCCACGTCGGTGGCCAGCATAGCGAGCGGCCGTACCGCCGTCGTCTCGGCAGCCTCGATCCGCCGGCGCAACCCGGTCGCCTTGAACTCGTTCATGAGAAAGCCGACCGACCCACAGTTCATGCCGTAGATCGGCTTGCCGGTGTTCATGAATCGGTGGAGGGTTTGCAGCATGAAGCCGTCGCCGCCGAGGGCGACGATGACATCGGCCTTTTCCGGCGCAACGCCGCCGTAGCGGTCGGCCAGTCTGGCGCGCGCCGCCGCGGCCTCGTCGGTATTGGCCGCGATAAAGGCGACCGCCTTGCCGTTTCTACGCCCCGCCATCGTGTTTTCCCCGCGTCGGGCGAGGGCGTAGCACGGCGTTCCGCGCTTTCCAACGTGTGGGTCAGGCCGCCGCGGCGCGCCCGGCGCGCCGCCGTCTCACTGACAGGACCGGTCCGTTGGCGGATTCGAGCCGCCGCGACTCGATGCTCTTGATGTCGGCGACGAGGTCGCTCAGCTTCTTGTAGCCGTAGTTGCGCGGGTCGAAGTCCGGCATCCGCTTGTTGAGGACCTGGCCGACCGTGCCCAGTCGCGCCCAGCCATCCTCGCCTGAGGCGTCGTCCACCGCCGACAGGATCTCCGAGGTCGGCAACTCTACCTTGCTCGGCTTCTGCATCTTCGTTGTCTTCTCCGCGTGTTCCTGGTCGAGCAAGAGGTCGCAGTAGAAGAAGCGGTCGCAGGCGGCGACGTAGGGTGCGGTGGTCTTCTTCTCGCCGAAGCCGATAACCTCGAGGCCGTCTTCGCGGATGCGGCTGGCGAGCGAGGTGAAGTCGCTGTCGCTCGAGGCGATGCAGATGCCTTGCAGGTTCTTCTGGTGGAGGAGGTCCATCGCCTCGATGGCGAGACGCATGTCGGTGGCGTTCTTGCCCCGCGAGGCGGGCGGCACGTGGACCGGGGTCAGCGCGTAATCGTGGAGGACCTTCTGCCACGAGCTCATGGTGGGGCTGGCGAAATGGCCATAGACCCGCCGCACGACGATGGTGCCGAGCGCCGATGCCTCGCGGATGATGATCGGCAGGAAGGTCGCCCGGACATTGTCGGCGTCAATAAGCAGGGCGAGCTTCTTGGTGCCTGCCTGATCGATTTCGGCCATGAGTTGGGTGCCTCCCTGGGTTGATTCCGGCAGAAGACGTATCGCATTTCCGCCGCCCTCACCACGCCGGGTCGTGCTTGACCGCTTGTTTTGTCGGCGGCCGGCGGATCAGGTTGCCCGCCGCCCGGCTGGAGGGTAGTGGTTTCTGCCCCGGAACCGTCCCAACGAGCACCGCATCAAATGGCCGCCGAAGCAGCGCAATTCGTGCTGACCCTTTCCTGTCGTGACCGGCGCGGCATCGTCGCCGCGGTCGCCAGCTGCATTGCCGCGCAGGACGGCAACATCGTCGAGAGTGCCCAGTACGGCGATCCGGAGACCGAACGGTTCTTCATGCGCGTGTCGTTCTCCGCGCCCGAATCGGTTTCGGCCGCGCGTTTTTCGCAGGGCTTCCGGCCGGTCGCCACCGCCTACGACTTCGACTGGAGGCTCCACGATCTCGCCGTCAAGCCGCGCGTCCTGATCCTCGTCTCCAAGTTCGGCCACTGCCTCAACGATCTCCTCTACCGCAATTCGATCGGCTACCTGCCGATGGAATTGGTGGCGGTCGCCTCCAACCACGAGGCGATGCGGCGGCGGGTCGAGGGGGAGGGCATTCCGTATCTCTATTTTCCGGTCTCGCCCGACGCCAGGACGCTCCAGGAGGATGACCTTTCCGCGCTGATCGAGGCCGAGCGTATCGACCTCGTCGTGCTCGCCCGCTACATGCAGATCCTCTCCGAACGGTTTGCGACCGCGCTCGCCGGACGCGCGATCAACATCCATCACTCGTTCCTGCCGAGCTTTGTCGGGGCGCGACCCTATCACCAGGCCCATGCCCGCGGCGTCAAGCTGATCGGGGCAACGGCCCACTACGTGACGCCGGTGCTCGATGCCGGGCCGATCATCGAGCAGGATGTCGGCCGGGTCGATCATTCGCTCTCGCCGGAGGAATTCGTCGCCATCGGCCGCGATATCGAGGCGACGGTGCTGGGGCGGGCCATCAAGTTTCATCTCGAGCACAGGGTCCTGATCAATGGCGAACGCACCGTCGTCTTCCGCTGAGGGCCGGGCCGCGATCATCGACGGACGGGCGACGGCAGCGCGCGTCACGGCCCGCGTCGCCGCCGAGACGCGCCGTCTCAAGGAAGAGGAGGGCACCGTCCCTGGGCTCGCCGTAGTGCTGGTCGGCGACGATCCGGCGAGCCGGGTCTATGTCGGCGGCAAGGGCAGGAAGGCCGAGGAGATCGGATTCCACTCGGTCCAGCACAGCCTGCCGACCGAGACCAGCGAGGCGGAGCTGCTGGCGCTGGTCGAGCGGTTGAATCGCGATCCGGCGATCCACGGCATTCTCGTTCAGCTCCCGCTGCCCGCCCAGATCGACAAGAACCGGGTGATCGAGGCGATCCGCCCCGAAAAGGACGTTGACGGCCTCCACCCGATCAATGTCGGGCGGCTCGCCGGCGGCCTTGGCGGGGCGATCGTTCCGTGCACTCCGGCCGGCTGCCTCTTCCTTCTGCGCGAAGCGCTGGGACCTGGGCTCGCGGGGCTGTCCGCGGTGGTCATCGGCCGCTCCAATCTGGTCGGCAAGCCGATGGCGCAACTCCTCCTCAACGAGAATTGCACCGTCACCATCGCTCACTCGAAGACCCGCGATCTTGCCGCCGTGGTCCGCGGCGGCGACGTGGTCGTCGCGGCGGTCGGGCGGCCGGAGATGGTGCGCGTCGACTGGATCAAGCCGGGCGCGGCCGTCATCGACGTCGGCATGAACCGCATCCCGGCGCCGGAGCGGGGCGAGGGCAAGACGCGGTTGGTCGGGGATGTCGCCTTCGCCGAGGCGGCTCTGGTGGCCGGTGCGATCACGCCGGTTCCCGGTGGCGTCGGGCCGATGACCATCGCCATGCTGATGGCGAACACGCTGGCGGCGGCCTGCCGAAGCCTCGGCCGCCCGCCGCCGGATCTCGGCTAAACCCGCGAGGCAACGAAGACGCCGCCGCATTTTTGGCGGCGGCGCTGTCTGTATTGGACGGCCGGAGCGGTCGAGCTAGATCCGGCGAAGGACCTGGCAAAGGATGACCAGGCTGTCTTCATAGCCTCCGGGGCGCGCGAGAATATCGCCGCATTTCCGCTTCATCTCCAACCGTTGCCCGGAGGACATCCCGGTCAGCGCCGCCTCGACCGCGCGGGGAACGATAATTGTGCCGCCGCCGCCCGAGCCGCCACCGCCGCCACCTGCGCCGCCGCCACTGCCGCCACCACCACCGCCGCCCGAGCCCCCGCCGCCGCCTGAGCCGCCGCCGCCGATACCGGTGAGCGAACCGAGGTTGACCCCGACATTGGTGTTGGAGCCGCCGCCGAGCGGATTGCCGTTGGAGTTGGCGCTGAGCAACGGTCCGCCGCCGGTGCCGATGGAGACCTTGGCGTTGTTGCCGCCGACCGACGTCTTGGCTGTGGTGATGTTGCCGCCTCCGCCGCCGAGCTTGGCGGACACGCCCAAGCCGCCGGCGTTGACGCCTGCCTTGGTACCGCCGTCCTTGGTGCCGCCCAGGCCGACGCTGAGACCGCCAAGGTTCACCTGGGCTGCGTTTGATGGCACGGCCGATGCGCAAATCAGCAATGCGATTGAAGCGGTGGCCACTAAGAGACTGTGTCTGGTCATGATCCTCTCCTCGCAAGATGCGTCTGGTTGTCGCCGCAGCGACGGGCAATTCACCAAAGCGAAACGGATGTGAGTGAGGAGAGTTTCCGCGGTCTTTCAATTGAAGCAAAGCAAGACTTTAACTCGACCAGAGCATTTTCTTCAAAAACGACTCGCAATTCAGATATCTTTGCAATTCAAATTGGGGAATTGCTTGCAAACGCCGGCGGCTAGGCGCCGTCGGTGTTGGCTGCGTAGAGGTCGCGGAAGCGGTCCCGCAGCAGGTTCTTCTGGACCTTGCCCATCGTGTTGCGCGGCAGCTCCTCGACGAAGACGACCCGCTTCGGCTGCTTGTAGCGGGCAAGCCGGTCGTCCAGCCGGCCGGCGATGTCGGCTTCGGTAAGCTCGGCTCCCGGCTGCCGCACCACGACCGCGGTGACCGCCTCGCCGAAATCCGAGTGGGGGAGCCCGACCACGGCACTTTCGACGACGCCGCCGATCCGGTCGATCTCGCTCTCGACCTCCTTCGGATAGACGTTGAAGCCGCCGGTGATGACGATGTCCTTGCCGCGGCCGACGATCGAGACGTAGCCGCGCTCGTCGATGCGGCCGAGATCGCCGGTGATGAAGAAACCGTCGTCTTTGAACTCGGCCTTCGTCTTGTCGGGCATCCGCCAGTATCCGGCGAAGACGTTCGGGCCCTTCACCTCGATCATGCCGATCTCGCCGTCCCGCACGGGCGCGCCGGTTTCGGGGTCGCTGATGCGGAGCGCGACGCCGGGAAGGGGAAGTCCCACCGTGCCGGCGACGCGGTCGCCGTCATAGGGGTTCGACGTGTTCATGTTGGTTTCGGTCATGCCATAGCGTTCGAGGATGGCGTGACCCGTCCGTTCGCGCCAGGCGGCATGGGTTTCGGCAAGGAGCGGGGCCGATCCGGACGTGAACAGCCGCATGCCGGCGGCGCGCTCGCGCGTCAGGCCCGGGTGCTGGAGCAGGCGCGTGTAGAAGGTCGGGACGCCCATCAGGCTGGTCGCCCGCGGCATGGCGGCGAGGATCTCGTCGGCGTCGAAGCGCGGCAGGAAGATCATCGCAGCGCCGGCCATCAGGATCGTGTTGGTGGCGACGAAGAGCCCGTGCGTGTGGAACACCGGCAAAGCGTGGATCAGCACGTCGCCGCCGGTGAAGCGCCAGAGATCGACGAGGGTGCGGGCGTTGGAGGCGAGGTTCTCGTGGGTGAGCATCGCCCCCTTCGAGCGTCCGGTGGTGCCGGAGGTGTAGAGGATGGCGGCAAGGTCGTCGGCGCCGCGCGGCGCGTCGGCGAACTCCGCCGAGGATCGCGACGCTTGCGCCGCCAGCGAGCCGCCGCCCGATGGATCCAGCGTCTCGACCGTGCTGCCGGACGCGATCCGGCGCACATCGCCTTCCTTGCCCGGCGAACAGACGATCAGGCGCGGTTCGGCGTCGCCGAAGAAATATTCGAGCTCGGCCAGCGTGTAGGCCGTGTTGAGCGGCAGGAACACCGCGCCGGCCCGGACGCAAGCGAGGTAGAGGAGGATCGCCTCCGGGCTCTTTTCGACCTGCACGGCCACACGGTCGCCGGGCTCGACGCCGCCGGCGACCACGGCATTGGCCAGAGCGCCGGATTGGCCGAGGAGATCGCCATAGGTCAAGCTGCGGCCGTCGGGCGTCTCGAGGAACCGGGTGGCGGGGCCGGGCATCCGGGCGCGAATTTGATCGAAGAGATGGTTCACGGGGGTACGATCCTGGCTGGTGAGGCGATTGGAGGCGTCTTTGGTTTTCCGGTGAAGGGGGTATGTTCGTTCATCGTCAAGGGGGGAATGGTGCCATGGCGCGCAAGGTAGTCGCAATTCTCGGCACGCTCGATTCTAAGGGGATCGAATATGCCTTCCTCAAGAAACAGATCGAAGCGCGCGGCGTCGGCACGCTGGTGATCGACGCCGGCGTGCTCGGGCCGCCCTACTTCACCCCCGACATCTCGGCGGCCGAGCTTGCCAGGGCCGCCGGCGCCGATTTGGCGAAGCTCGTCGGGGAAAAGGACCGCGGTCGCGCCGTCACTGCGATGAGCGTCGGCGCCGCTGTAGTCGTCAGCCACCTCCACGAGAAGGGCAGGATCGACGGCATCATCTCCATGGGCGGGGGCGGGGGGACCGCCATCGGCACCGCCGCCATGCAAGCCCTGCCGGTCGGCGTGCCCAAACTCATGGTCTCGACGCTTGCCTCCGGCGACACCAGCGCCTTCGTCGGCGCCAAGGACGTCACGATGATGCCGTCGATCGTCGACATCGCCGGGATCAACCGATTCTCCGCCAGGATCATCACCAACGCCGCCGGCGCGATTGCCGGGATGGTGATGGCCGAACAGCCGTCCGGCCTCGCCGACCGGCCGCTGATTGCCGCGACGATGTTCGGCGTCACCACGCCCTGCGTGACCAAGGCCCGCGAGGTGCTGGAGGGAGCCGGCTACGAGGTGCTCGTCTTTCACGCGGTGGGCGTCGGCGGCAGGAGCATGGAAGCGCTGATCCGCGCCGGCTTCATCGCCGGCGTCCTCGACATGACCACCACCGAGCTCGCCGACGACCTCGTCGGGGGCGTCCTCAGTGCCGGACCCGATCGCCTTGAGGCGGCGGGCGCGGTCGGCATCCCGCAGGTGGTGTCGGCCGGCGCCCTCGACATGGTCAATTTCGGCGCGCCCGAGACCATCCCCGAGAAGTTCAAGGACCGGACCTTCTACCGGCACAACCCGTTGGTCACGTTGATGCGGACCACCGTCGAGGAGAACGTCAAGCTCGGAAAAACCATCGCCGAGAAGCTCAGCCGGGCGATCGGGCCGACGGTCTTCATGATCCCGAAGAAGGGGGTCTCGCTGATCGACACCGAGGGAAAGCCGTTCCACGACCCCGCGGCCGACACCGCCCTCTTCGACGCGCTGAGGGCCGGTCTCGACGGCAAGGTCGAACTGGTCGAGATGGACACCGACATCAACGACGAGGCCTTCGCGGTGAGGGCGGCCAACCTTCTTCTCGATAAGCTGCGGTCCCGGCAGCCGGCGGGAGCGCAACCGTCGCTCGACGTTTCGGCTCGGTGATCGGTTACTCCGATTTGAACCCGATCCGCAAATGGGTGTTGTCGCAGAACGGCTTGGTGCGCGAGCCGCCGCAGCGGCAAAGCCGCGCTCGCGTCACCCGGTCGATGGTGCGGCCGGTTCCCGAGCAGATTTCCAGATTGCCGGAAACCGCCAGCGGACCGTCCTTCAGCGGTTCGATGGTGAGGGTGCCGTCGCGTGCCGCGAGCGGCTGAGAATTGCGGCTCTCCGGCTCGCCGGTGGCGACGAAGGGCAGGCTCCGGTGCGAATTGTCGCAAAACGGCTTGTTCTTCGAAGCGCCGCAGCGGCAAAGGGTAGCGCGGAAGCCGATCTCGGTCCCGGCGACGTTGAGCGGCGCCCCGAACGCATAGGGACCGTTCTCGCGAAGCCTGACGACGTTGACCAGCGGCGGCCCCTCGGGCGGTCCGCGGTCCTTTCTCTTGTAGGTGATCGCGCCCGACGGGCACTGGCTGGCGACACGCACCAGCGCCTCCGTTTCCATGGTGTCCGGGAAGATCCACGTGCCGGGCGTGTTGGCCTTGAACACGGTCGGAGCACCGAGCACGCAGAAGCGGGCATGGATGCAGCGCTTGCCGTCGAAGCGGATGACGATGTCGCGCCCCTCGGCCGTCTCGACCGCGGCGTTGCCCGCCGGCGGGTTGCCGGGCTCCGGCGGGGCCGGGGGCTGGTGTGGTCCGTCAACGGTCTTCAGCGCCGGAACGCCGAACCGGTCGGCGATTCGTTCGATGGCGGCGGCGACTTCGGAGAGATCGTGGCCGGCCGGGAACAGCCGGCGGGCGTGGGTGGCGATCTCGACGAGCCGCTCGGCCATCACCCGTTTCTCGCCGGGGCCGGGCGGCAGCCGGGTGACATCGCGGAGCATGGTGAACGTGACGCCGGCATTGACGCCCGGATGGGCCCGGCCGGCGGGGAGCGAGGCGAGGTGGGTGCCCACCGACCCGAGCGGCGTCATGAGATCGATGGCGGCGTCGATGAACAGCCGCTTGTCGGCCGCGGCGTCTCCGTTGCGTCCCCACGCCTGAACCAGGCAGCGCAGCGTGTGGCCGTAGATGGAATTGGCGAGGTCAAGCACCGGCACCGCCTCCGGCGCCTGGATATGGACCCGGGTGAGCGGGTCGAGGGGTACGTGCATGGTTGGGTTGTGGGCGCAGGGAAAGGCCGGCTGGAACGACGGATCGGCGGCATGGAAGGCATTGAATTCCTCGCGAACCCGCAGGAAGCGACTGTAGTGGCTGTCTTCACTGTGGTCCGGCGCGCCTTCGCCCTGTTCGATGATGGTTTCGATGGCGTCTTCGGCGGTCTTGAGGTCGGTAACGATCATCAGTCCGGGCAACGGGGCCTCGGCCGGGCCGATCTGGGCGGCCGGATCGCCACAAAACAGCGTCGTCTCGCCGAGATGATGCGCCAGCACCTCCAGGCCGTGGCGGATGCCGCGATAGAGCCCACCCACGGTCAAATAGTCCTGTGCGCTCGGCATCAGCCGCCCCTTCGGCTGGGTGCGATGGTAGTCGGTCGGATGGACGAACTCGGCGCTGTCGTGAAGCGCTTTGCCCTCCGGCCGTTCGAGGAAGATGAAATGATCGAGCGTCGCGGCGGAGAACGGTGCGAGTTCGGCGACGACGCCGGACGGATGGTAGCCGGGTTCGACGGGGAAGTTCGGCCGCGACAGGTGCGGTCCGGCGCCGATCGCCGAGGCGAGGTTGCCGGCAAGGGTGAGGTGGGTCATCTCCTCGGTCGCCACCGAGATGATGGCCGATTTCCACTGGCGGACCGCTTCCGCCTGTTCAGGGCTCAGGCCGTCACGCTCGCCGCGCTTCAGGCTCCACGCGGCGTAGAGGTAGCAGCACATCAGGTTGTGCTCGATGGCTGCGGCCTCGGCGAGGAGGAAGATCAGCTCCTCGCGCGTCTCGATCCGGATTTTCGGCGGTTGTGACATGGTGGTTCGGTCCCGGCTGATCGTCGGGACTGTGGCATAGCGGTCGCTCCGGCGCGACCGCGTTTTAGGGCACGCGGGCGCCGGTCAGGCCTTCGCCGGGGCTGCCGAGCACCGTGCCGGAGAGCCAGGCGCCGTAGAGCGCGTCGGCGCGCGCGTCCTCGTTCGTCCGTCCTCGACGATCGCCGGGATGGCCGCGCCGAGCGCCCGAGCCGAAGACTACCCGCCGCGGTAACGCCTGATAGACGAAAGCGGGAACCGCCATGCAGTCGCCCCGTAGCCTCAGATCGCCAGCCAACCGCCGTCGATGGCGAGCACATGGCCGGTGACCATGCTCGAGGCGCGGCTGGCGAGGTAGAGAATGCCGCCGGCCATCTCCTCGACCTCGGCGAAGCGGCCCATCGGCGTCCGCCCTTCGATGGCGCGGACCATCTCCTCGTCGCCGCGCAAATTCTCGGTCAGCTGAGTGGTGACGAAGGTCGGCGCGATGGCATTGACGCGGACGCCGCGCGAAGCCCACTCGGCTGCCAGGGCGCGCGTGAAGTTGACCAGCGCGCCCTTGGTCGCGTGGTAGCCGATCGACGGAAACAGCCCGCCGCCGGAAAGTCCCATGATCGAGGCGACATTGACGATGCGGCCGCCGCCGGCCGCTAGCATGTGACGGCCCGCCTCCCGGCAGGCGACGAAGGCGGCGGTGAGGTTGACGTCGAGGATCTTGTGCCAGTCCTCCGAGGCAAACTCTTCGGTGGGCACCCGCTTCGTCAGGCCGGCATTGTTGACGAGGATGTCCAGCCGGCCGAAAGCGGCGTGGGTCTGCTCTACCGCCGCGATGATCGCCGCCTCGTCGGCGACGTCGAGGGCGAAAGCGATCGCCTCGCCACCTTCCCCGGCGATCTCCGCGGCGACGGCTTCCGCCGCCGCGCCGTCGATGTCGGTGACCGCCACCCCCGCGCCGGCCGCCGCCATCGTGATCGCGGCCATCCGCCCGATGCCGGCGCCGGCGCCGGTGACCAGCGCGGTATCGCCGTCGAGGCGGAACAGGTCGAAGACGTTGAAGCGGTCGGCCATGGCATTCACCAGAATTCGGGCAGCGGCGTCTCCGCCCCAGGCGTCGGCTCGAGCGCCGCGTAGCGTCCGTCGTGATAGAGAAGCGGTGGCCGGTCGTCGCAGTGCATGGTGCCGATGTGGCCGATGAAGATCGTGTGGTCGCCGCAATCGTGGCTGGCGACCATTTCGGCGGTGATGCGCGCCGCTGCGTCGGCAAGCGTCGGAACCCCGTCGATGGCGACGAAGCGGATGGCGAGGCCCGTAACCGGCTGTCCGGCGAAATGGGTGGCGAAATCGGCCTGGTCGCCGGCGAGAACGCTGACCGCGAAGCGTTTCGTTATGACGAGATGCTTGTGCATATGGGCCCGCTTCGCCACCGAGACGACGCAGAGCGGCGGGTCGAGCGAGCCTGACATGAACGCGTTGGCGGTCATGCCGTGGACTTCTCCGCCGGCCTCGGTGGTGATCACCGTCACGCCCGTCGCGAAGCGCCCCATCACCTTGCGGAAGTGGAGCGGATCGATTTCGTGGGCGCGCTCATGCCGGGTCATCGCGGCAAGCTTATCGGCTCCGCCGCATCGCGGGATAGATAAAATTGTCGGATAGATTAATTCGCCGAGGGTCGCATTTTTGGCCGCCATCGCCCTTTGCGCTAGGCTCGGCTCGGTTCTTGCGAGGTATCGGACCTGATTCGGGATGCGGTTGCCGACGACGGTCGTGTCTTTCCTGTTCGGTTCTGTCCTGAGTGTTTCCGCCGCATGCGGCCAGGAAGCGCCCGATGCTGCCGGAAATCCCGAAGATGTGGCTGCCATGGTCGGCCAGATGTTCATGGTCGAGTTCAAGCTCGATGCGGACCGCTACAACCCTGCCAAAGGCGGCGATTACCGCGCCGCGATTGCCGACATGCTGGAGCTCGTCGGAACCTTTCAGATCGGTGGCTTCGTCAACGAGGGCGGTAACGACCCGGTCTATCTCGATCCCGGCTTCGCCGCGGTTCGCCGGGCACAGACACGAATCGGCCTGTCGCCGATCGTCGCGGTCAACGAGGAAGGCGGCCGCGTCCAGCTTCCCACGCGCTACTGGTACGATCGCGCGTCCGAGTGGATCGGCTGCACGAGCCTCGGCGTCATCCCGGGCTATCGCGCGGAGAATGAGCCGCCGCGGACGCGTTGGTCGTGCCCGAATCATGACTGGTCGGTCGATATCCTCTATCTGCCGTTCCTGCGCAGCGCCCATCTGATGGGGGCGCTATGGACGACCGGCGAAACGGAATCTCATGCCGGCGACATCGGGCGGGCGCTCGCCCTCCTCAACGTCACCATGACGCTCGCGCCGGTCCTCGGCGTATCGGACGGGACGAAGGCAGCCTCATTCCTTGCCGACCGGACCTTTGCCGACGAGCCGGCGAAGGTCGCCGCCTTCGCCGGCGCGTTCTCGCGCGGCATTCGTTCCGGCAGCCAGGGCCGGGTCGCGACCGTGGTCAAGCATTTCCCTGGCCTTGGCGCGGTGCTCGCCGATACCGACGACGGCCCGGCTCGCTCGGCGCCGCTTGCCGTCTTGGAGGGGCGCGACCTGCTGCCGTACCGGCAGCCGATCGCGGCCTATTACGGCGCGGCCGGTGTGATGATGTCGAACGCGATCGTACCGGGCCTGACCTGCCCGGTCGACGATCAGGATTGCGCCATACCCGCGACGCTGTCGCCGGCCGCCTATCGGTTCCTGCGTGACGAGTTCGGCTGGACCGGGCTGATCATGACCGACACGCTGCAGACCAAGGCCATCCTCGGCCCGGATCGAACCATGCCGGAGGCCGTGGTCGCGGCGATCGCCGCCGGGGCCGACATGGTGCTGTTCAAGCCCGGCGGCGACAAGCCGACCATTGCCGACTACCACGCGCTCCTCGCCGACGTTCGGGACGCGGTACTCGATTGGGTGGCGCTCGACCCGGCCGCGCGTACGGCACGCATTGCCCGGTCGGTTGCCCGTATCAGGGCCGTGAAGGAATCGATCGCGGACCGGTCGGCTGGTGCGCAGTAGCGCCTTCCTTCACGGGCCAGGCCGTCGCGTCGCTATGTCCGGGACGGCATTTTTCTGGCCCGTCGCCCGGTTGTGGCGAGCTTGCCGATGCTTTGGAATGTGCCGACGGAAAGATGATTCCGGGGAGGTCCCGCCATGCGGCAAATCGTGATGGCGGCGCTGATGGCGCTGTCGGTGACGCAATTAGCGGCTCCCGCCCGGGCCGACGATGCCGCCGAAATCCCGGCGGTCAAGGCGGCAATGACCACCCTCGACACCGCCTACGAGGAGGAAGACGAGGCGACAATTCGCTCCCTGGTGACCTCGGATCACCTTGCCATCGCGCCGATATACGGCGGATCCGCAACGGTCTCCGAGCAAGTCGCCCTGTTTCCGGACATCCATTATTCGGCCTATAGAGCCACCGCACCGAGGATCGACCTGCTCGATCCCCAGACGGCCTTGGCCAACTATCAAATCTCCCTCGAAGGCACCTTCCGTAGCAATCCGCTGGCATCCCCCGTATTTGTCACCGAGATATGGGTGAAACGGGACGGCAAGTGGCTGCAGCAACTGTATCAAGAGACACCGATCGGCGACCGGTAGAGGGTGCCGCGCCGCCGCCGTGGGCGGCATCGACCGACGAGGTCTACGGTCGCTTCGCCACGGAGCCGGGCGGTCTGACCGCGGCCGAGGCTGGCGATCGGTTGCGGACCCACGGCCCTAATCGCCTGCCGCGCGCGCGGCCGCAAAGCGGGCTGGCGCGATTCCTCAACCAGTTTAACAACCTCCTGATCTATGTTCTTCTCGGGTCGGCCGTTGTCGCGGGTTTGCTCGGCGAGGTGGTCGACGCGGCCGTCATCCTGGCGGTGGTGATCGCCAATGCCGTCATCGGCTATGTCCAGGAGGGGCGCGCCGAACGCGCCCTCGATGCTATCCGCGACATGATCACGCCGAGCGCCTCGGTCATCCGCGACGGCCGGCGGCTCACCGTCGACGTCGAGACGCTGGTTCCGGGCGATATCCTTCTCCTCGAGGCCGGGGACCGCGTGGCGGCCGACGTGCGGCTGGTCAAGGCGCGCCACCTGAGGATCGAGGAGGCGGTGCTCACCGGCGAATCCGTGCCGGTCGACAAGGACACCCAGGCGGTCGCGGCGGCGGCGATGCTCGGCGACCGCACGCCGATGGCCTATTCCGGCACATTGGTCGTCGCGGGCCAGGGCGCCGGTATCGTCGCCGCCACCGGCAAGGCCACCGAGCTTGGCAATATCAGCACGCTCCTCGGCAGCGTCGAGACGCTGACGACGCCGCTTGTCAGGCAGATGGACCGCTTCGCCCGGCAGCTGACGACGGCGATTCTTGCCGTTGCCGCCGTCGGGTTCCTGTTTGCGGTATTCGTCCGCTCCTATTCGCTGGCCGACGCGTTCATGGCGATGGTCGGCCTGGTCGTCGCCGCAATTCCGGAAGGCTTGCCGGCGGTGATGTCGATCACCCTCGCCATCGGCGTCCAGCAGATGGCGAAGCGGAACGCCGTCGTGCGGCGGCTGCCGGCAGTCGAAACGCTGGGATCGGTCTCGGTGATCTGTTCCGACAAGACCGGGACGCTGACCCGCAACGAGATGACCGTTCGGACGGTGGTCACCGCCACCGATGCCATCGAGGTCAGCGGGGTCGGCTACGAACCGTCGGGCACGTTCCGCCGGGGCGACGACGAATTCAATGCTTCGTCCGACGCGTTGTTGCGGGCGGTCGCCGACGCCGCGCTGCTTTGCAACGACGCCAGACTTCGCTCGACCGACGCCGGATGGGTAGTCGAAGGCGACCCGATGGAAGGGGCGCTGGTGTCGCTGGCGATCAAGGCCGGTCATGACGGGGACGGCAGGCGGAAGGACTTCCCGCGGATCGACGAGATCCCTTTCGATTCCCGCCACCGCTACATGGCGACGCTGCATCGCGCCGACGACGGGGCGAAGGTCGCCTACATCAAGGGCGCACCGGAGCGGGTCCTGTCGCTCTGCGAGGAGCAGCTCGGACCGAGCGGGTGCGAGCCGATCGACCGCGAGCACTGGCACCAGGAGATCCATCGGCTGGCCTCGGACGGCCAGCGCGTTCTGGCGCTCGGCATGAAGCCGCTACCGGCGGCCGTCGACGACCTCGGATTCGAGCATCTGGAGACCGGCGTCGTCTTCGTCGGCATCCTCGGGATGATCGATCCGCCGCGGGAGGACGCGATCGCCGCCGTCGCCGAGTGTCGCGCCGCCGGGATCAGGGTGAAGATGATCACCGGCGACCATGCTTCCACCGCCTCCGCCATCGGGCGGCAGCTCGGCCTCCTCGATCACGACAAGGTCACCACCGGCGATCAGCTCGACGGGCTCGACGAGACCGCACTGAGAGGGGTGGCGGAGCAAACGGCGGTCTTTGCCCGCACCAGTCCGGAACACAAGCTCAGCATCGTTGAAGCGCTGCAGGCGGGCAGGGCGATCGTCGCCATGACCGGCGACGGGGTGAATGACGCGCCGGCGTTGAAGCGGGCTGACGTCGGGATCGCGATGGGCAGGAAGGGCACCGAAGCCGCCAAGGAGGCGGCCCAGATGGTGCTCCTGGACGACAATTTCGCCTCGATCGTCGCGGCGGTCCGCGAAGGGCGGACGGTCTACGATAACCTCAAGAAGGTCATCGGCTGGACCCTGCCGACCAGCGGCGGCGAGGCGCTGGTGATCCTTGCCGCCATCCTCGCCGGGCTGGCGCTTCCCGTCACGCCGGTGCAGATCCTGTGGATCAACATGATCACGGTCGTGGCGCTCGGGCTGACGCTCGCCTTCGAGCCGACCGAGCCGGGCACCATGGCGCGGCCGCCGCGCCCGCGCGACGAGCCGCTGCTCTCCGGCTTCCTGGTCTGGCGCGTCGCCTTCGTATCGGTTCTGTTCGTGATCGGCGCCTTCGCCATGTTCTTCTGGGCACTCGAACGAGGGCTGGCGGTGGAGGCGGCGCGCACCATCGTCGTCAACACCATCGTGGTGATGGAGATCTTCTATCTGTTCAGCATCCGCTATCTCCATATGACGTCGCTGACCCTGCAAGGCGTCGTCGGGACGCCGGCGGTCCTGATCGGGGTTGCCAGCGTCTTCGTCGGGCAGATCGCCTTCACCTATGTGCCCTTCATGCAGGCGTTGTTCGCGACGCGGTCGATTTCCCTGCCGGACGGCATTGCCGTTCTCGGCGTGGGCGTTCTGCTTCTGGTGATCCTCGAGCTCGAGAAGCTGGTCCGCCGGGGTCTTGGGCTCGGCGGCGAGGGGGCCGAAACCGGCTCGAAATAAGGGCTTCTGAAGCCGGCTTGGCGCGGCGGCGCCGGCGACATAACCTGTGGCCGTTATCGGAGTCGGCCAGCGGGCGATCGGTTCGAGGATTTTGACAGTGACACAGAAACGAGGGGCAGGGCGCCGCATCGATTGGCGGACCGGCGTGATCGCGTCGGCGTTGTGGCTGGCTTTCGCCGGCATTGCCGCGGCGGGAACCATCGACGACGTCCGCGCCCGGGGCCGGCTGGTTTGCGGGGTCAGCGAAGGGCTGGCGGGATTTTCCGACCGCGACCCGGCGGGTAACTGGCACGGTTTCGACGTCGATTTCTGCCGGGCGGTGGCGGCTGCGGTGCTCGCCAATCCCGACAAGGTCGACTATGTGCCCTTGTCGGCAACGGCGCGCTTCGACGCGCTGACCAGCGGTCAGATCGACCTCTTGTCGCGAAACAGCACCTGGACCATGTCGCGCGACCTCAATCTCGGCATCGATTTCGCCGGCATCGCCTACCACGACGGCCAGGGATTCCTCGTGCGCGCGGTCGATGGCATGACCAGCGCCCTCGAATTGATCGGGGCGCGGATCTGCGTTGTCTCCGGCACGACCACCGAGGAAAACGCGGCCAGATATTTCGCCGATCACCAGATCGACGTCACCTTCCTGCGTTTCACCGAACGGGGAGACGCCCGCGCCGCCTATGTTGCCGGCAAGTGCGACGCCTACACCGCCGACAGCTCCGCTCTCGCCGCCGAGCGGTCGCTCATGGAGACGCCCGACGACCACGTCATCCTGCCCGAGGTGATTTCGAAGGAGCCGCTCGGTCCGGTGACCCGCGAGGATGACGGCCGGTGGACCGAGCTCGTCCGCTGGACCCTGTACGGTCTGATCAACGCCGAGGAAGACGATCTGACCGCCGCTTCCGTCGATCCCGACAAGGGCGACGCGGCCAAGCGCCAGGAGGCGGTGGCACTCGGCGCGCCGGCCGCGGCGAAGCTCGGTCTCGCCGACGACTGGCTCGCCGTGGTGATTGCCTCGGTCGGCAACTACGGAGAGGTCTTCGACCGCAATCTCGGTGAGGATACGCCGCTTGCCATTCGGCGCGGCGTCAACGCGCTCTGGACCAAGGGCGGCATCCTCTATGCCCCGCCGATGCAGTAGGAAACGGCATTGACAACTGTTCGGGAAAGACGCGCGCCGGCCATGAATCGGACATCGACGCCCTTCGCCGCGCTTTGCGCCATGGCTTTCGTCGCGGTGATCGCGCTGGCGGCGCCGGCCACCGCCCAGGGTGGACTGTCGGCCGAGGACAACGCCGCCATTCGGGCCGATATCGTCGATCTTCTGGCGAACGAGCCGAACCTGCCGCTGCCGGTGCGCCAGCGTCAGGAGGGGTTGACCGCCTATTACCGCGACCATGACGGTGAACTGCTATGGCTCGGCACCGGCCGTGCGCCACGCTTCATCGCGTGGCTTCGCGCCGCCGCGGATGACGGCCTCGATCCGGCCGACTATCCGATCGATCAGCTCGCGAAGCTGAATGCGGCGGTCGAGGCGACCGACGATCGCGGCCGGGCGATCATCGAACTGCACTTCTCCGCCGCGTTTCTGGAATATGCGTCGGATCTCAAGGTCGGCCGCTTCCTGCCCCGCAAGGTCGACCCCGATTTCTTCCTGCAGCAGCGGGAGATCGACCAGCTTGCCGCGCTGACCGGGCTGGCGGCGGCGACCAACCTCGACCACTTCTTCATCTCCTGGCAGCCGAGTGCCCCGGACTATGCCGCATTGCGGGCGGTGCTCGCCGACTATCGCGCCCTTGCTCAGGCCGGAGGCTGGCCGTCGGTGCCGATGGGCGACACGCTGAAGCCGGGGATGAGCGATCCGCGCGTGCCGGCGCTGAGGGCACGGCTTGCCGTCACCGACGGGGCCGACCCGCAGGCGCCGCCCGGCGCCGAGGACGTCTACGACGACGCGCTGGTCGCCGTGGTCAAGAGCTTCCAGGCGCGGCACGGCCTCGATGTCGACGGCGTCGCCGGGCGGGCGACCATCGTGGCGATGAATGTTCCGGTGGAGCGACGCGTTCAGGAAATCATCGTCTCGATGGAGAGATGGCGGTGGATGCCGGAGGATCTCGGCGAGCAGTATGTGATGGTGAACATCGCCGGCTTCGACCTGAAACGGGTGCGCGACGGCAAGGTGGAAGAGGAAATGGCGGTCGTCGTCGGCAAGCCCTATGCCCGCACGCCGGTGTTCAGCAACGCCATCAAGTATATCGAGTTCAATCCCTACTGGAACGTTCCCCCCTCGATCGCCATCAAGGAGGAGTTGCCGAAGCTCAGGACGAATCCGGCGGCGCGGGCGGCGGCCGGCTTCGAGGCGGTCCGCGGTGATCAGGTCTATGCGCTGACCTCGATCAACTGGAACCAGTACGGACCGGGCAACTTTCCTTTCCAAATTCGCCAGCGCCCCGGCCCCAACAATGCCCTTGGCCGGGTCAAGTACATGTTCCCCAACCAGTTCAACGTCTATCTGCACGACACGCCGGCGAAGAGCCTGTTCGGCAAGTCGGCGCGGGCCTTCAGCCACGGTTGCGTGCGGCTGTCGCGGCCGCTGGAACTGGCGCCGCCGGTTCTCACCGCCGGCGGCCTCGCCGGCTGGAGCCAGGCCCGGGTCGATCAGGTCGTCGCGACCGGTAAGCGCACCGACGTCAATCTCGACAAGCCGCTACCCATCCACATCACCTATTTCACCGCCTGGGTCGCTCAGGGCGTGCCGAACTTCCGCGCTGACGTCTACGAGCAGGACGCCAAGCTGATCGACGCGCTCGAGGGCAAGGCGATGGCCTGGTGAGCCGAGGACGGGGCTGGGGCGGAAGCCGATGGGGTGGAATGGTTGACGAGAAGAACCGGCGCGGCGGATCTCAAGTCCAACTACATCTTCATCGTCGCCTACGCCCGCTCGGGCTCGACCCTTCCGCAGGGAATCATCAATTCAATCGACGGTGTCGTGATCCGCGGCGGCCCGCTCACGCCGTCCGGCGATCTTCGGCCTACACAAACACCACGAAGTCGTCGTGGTGGAGGTTCAGCCCCTTGTCGAGCTTGGCGAACTGGACCTCGCCCCCCGTGGTGCTGCCGTTGAAGTCGTAGATGAGCGCCCCGGTGTGCTTGTTGTAGATGATGTGTTCGTCGGTGTCCTGGGCCTGGTTGCCGATGTGGAACTCGGAGCCCTTGAGGGGTCCCGGCCCGGTCAATGCCCCGAAAAAGGCCTTGTCGAGGAAGAGCTTGTCGGTGCCCGGATCGAAGTGCTTGACCCTGTCGACGTTGTTCACCGGGTCCAAGGGCGTGTCGAAGACGAACTTGTCGGTGTGCGGCCCGGCGATCAGCGTGTCGTTGCCGAACCCGCCATGCACCTTGCCGGCGGTGCCGCCGTCGTTCTTGTAGGTGTCGTTGCCGGCTTCGAGAAACACCTCCCCCTTGATCGTTCCCGCGTTGACGACCTTGTCCTTGGCGTTGTCGGCCATGACATCGCCCTTGAGCTTGCCGTGGTTGTCGAGCGAGAGGTTTCCGCCATTAACGGTGACGGAGTTGGTCTGCCCCTCGATCGTGCCGCCGGCCTTGTTGACGACGGTCGCGGTCTGCCCGGGAAGGAGCTGACCTAGTATGCCGTACAGGCCGGCGTGGATCGGGCCGGAATTCTCGATCGTCGGCCCGTCCCCGAGGCCGGGAGTTTGCACGCTCACGTAAACGGCGACGACTTGTCCAAAGATCTTGCCGGTGTTGGTGAGATCGAGATTCGAAACGTCGGTGGCGTACACGCCGGCTCCGTTAATGCCGAAGATCCTGCCGTCGTTGATGACGGTCATATTCTTGGAGCCGCCGACAATATTCCCGAGTTCGATCCCGAAGCCGGGGGCGACAATGCTGGCCCCCGCCTTGTTGATGATGGTGCCGTTCTTTTCTGCCTTGAAGTTCACGCCATTGTTGAAGCCGTAGACATCGCCCTTGTTGACCAGCTTGCTTCCATTGTATTCGCTGTGGATGCCGTCGGCGGATCCGCTGACGAAGACCCCCTTGGCGACGGTCCATGTCTTGCCGGCCCCCGCATATTCGATGCCGTAGCCGGGAGCGGTGTTATTGAAGACGTCCGTTTTCTGGGTCGGCATCATCGTTCTCCCTGTGCGGGCCCGCCGGTCGGCGGACTTTTGAGGTCGTCGCGGGACCGGACGGCGCAGCGCCCGCGGCTTTCCCGGCGAACACGCGACACACCCGGCTCGGGCGGAGGCCAGACCTGAAGGCGCCTCCGGCGTGTTGTCAAGGCCGTGGCCACCGCGCGCGGGCCGACCGGAGGCGAGCCGGAACGGCGGCGATGCCCGCTCACCGACGCTGACGGGGTCGACGAGAGGCCGGCCAGCGGCTACGCTTTGCGGTCGATTGGCACGAGGTCTCGCTTATGCGCCCGACGAAGCTTCTCATCGCCCTGTTCATGGCCGGCGTCCTGTCCGGTCCCGCGCTGGGCGATGATGCCTACCTCTTCGATCTCCTCAAGCAGCAGCCCTACCGCGACGGCTGGAACGCGATGTTCAAGGGCGAGAAGAACGTCCCGAAATGGATCACGGTCTTCGCCAAGACCTATAACGGGGTCGCCACACCGGCGAAGCCCGTCGATGTCGAAGGCCAGAGCGACCTGCTCACCTCGGTGTGCAAACCCCACGACTGCGGCGACAACCAGCTCTTCGTGCTCTTCGCTCCGAAGGGCGCGCCGGCGTGGGGGATGCTGCTCGAAGCGGGGAAGGACGCGCGCTGGTTCGGCTCTCCCGACGACGCCGTCAAGGCGGTGCTGCGCAGCGGGCCGGAGACGTAAGCCTTCACGTGGCGGCTCGCCCGGCCGGGTGCCGGTCCGGCGACGACGGACCGAAGCGTTGACGGTCCTTAAACCGAGGTAATCTATGGTTCGGAGCCAGCGGAGGCCTTGGCGATGCTGGTCGTTCCCGAAGATCGCTGCGAGCGACACCGGCTGTTTCAGACGATCGACGATGCCTTCAAGGCCGGCGACTTCGCCCGGCTGGGTGATGCGTTGGGTGGGTCGCCCCGTTGGTATGACGAGGCGATGCCTTGCGAGCTCGGCCTCGGTCATCCGCTCGAATATGCAATCTACTGGAGCCCGCTCGCCTTCATCGAGAAACTCATCGAAGCCGGTTCGAACGTGAACTACGCGGACGACGGCGGCTTCCCGTCGCTCGTCGCGACGCTGAGCACCGGCAGGCCGGACCGGCTGGAAGTCGTCGCGCTCCTCATCCGCCATGGGGCGGATCTCGGCCAAAGAGGCATCAACGACTGGACTCCGCTTCATTGGGCGGCGAGCACCGGCGATCTGAATGCGATCCGGCTTCTGCTCAAAGCGGGAGCCGATCGGTCGGCGCGGACCCGCATCGACAGCTGCGCCACCCCTTTGGAGGAAGCGGAGGCCGCCGGCTTGCAGGACGTGGCCGCCGTCCTGCGCGACCAGACCCTGAGCGGGGAGCCTCGGGATGGAAGATGACGGCGAGGCGCCGGGCGCCGACGACCCGACCTTTCGCTGGCATGACAACGTCGTCTATGGCCTGAGCTTCACGCTCGGAGATCCTGCCCGAAAGGATTGGCGCAGCGATCTCATATTCGACATCGATCTCATCCTGGAATGGCGGTGCGGATCGGCGCCGGGCGAGTCCCGCTTTCGTGTCGCGCCCGTCACTTTGGCCTTTCACCAGGTGGCGGACTTCTCCATCAACGTCGATCAGGGAAATAGCGAGGGCCGAAATGCCCTCATCGAGTGGTCCATCGATCGCGTCCTCAGGGAGTGCCTCGACCGTCCATTCGAATACTGGCGCTGGACCGTTCTTCTCAACGCACCGTCCGGTGGCCGGATCGGTTTCTGCGCGACGGGCTTCACGGAGACCTTGAAATCGCCGCCGCGATGGGTCGCCGAGCAGCGTCTGCCGCGGGGCGAACGTGGCCATGGCGCGTAGCATTTTAGGGGTCGCGCCGTGCCGCAATGAGTGCGACGGCCGACGCCGGCGTTAGCTGTGGCGCTATCCTCGCCACAGTCCCAGGCTGAGGCCGTGGCAAAGGCGAGGCGAAGCTCGGGAGCCGCGCAGCGAACCAACCAAATTTGCCGCGTATCTCGCAAGCGTGTCATATTGGCCGTGGGAGACCGCGTTTCCGAGGCGCGTATCCCCCGGTCGGGTCGTTCCTGCTTGGCGGGGTCGGCCACACGGCGCGGCGAAGAACCCTGACGCACCGGAACCCGCCGACAGGCGGACGAAAGCAGGAGGGTAATCATGCCGACACAGAATTCGGATGTCCTAAAATTTCCGGGCGCCGGCATCGAATATGCCGGTCCCGGCATCAAGTGGAAAATCGCCAGCGGCGTGGTCGTCGGGTCCGCGGTTTCCTTCGGCGTTCACAGCGCTTTCAACGGGAGCAAGCTGGTCAACAGGGGCGATGTCTTTGGCGCCACGTTCGGCGTTCTCTTTGAGGCTCAGAAGAACGGCGCCGTCATCAACAAGGCCGGGGCCAGCATCGTCGGCGATATCGGCGTCGCCTTTACCAACGTTGCCAACGCCAAGAACATGACGGTCATGAACGACGGGAAAATTGTCGGAATCAGCGACACCGGCGTTGTCGCCGCCGATGTGTCGAATTTCGAACTCCACAACACCGGCAAGATATTCGGTGGCTTTGTCGGCGTGTATGCGACGGTGGCCACGCCCGGCGCGACCGACGGGCCGACGATCGAAAATTCCGGCGTGATCCGGGCCGGTCTGTACGGCATAAATGTCAGCACGCTTCCGGGACTGAAGGCGACCGTCGTCAACAAATCCGGCGGCACGATCCAGGCGGACAAATACGCGATCTTTAGCGCCGGGGGAAACCTGTCGGTGGAGAATCACGGCAAGATCAAGGGCAGTATCCGGGCTGCGCCGAACGCCAACGACAAGGTGGTCAACGACGGTCTGATCAAGGGCGAGACGTTTCTCGGTCCCGGCAACGACACCTTCAAGAACGCCGGCGGCCATGCCGGCAGGGTTCATGGCGGGGACGGCAACGACACGCTGATCGCCGGGTCGCACAAGGACCGATTCGTCTTCGATGCGACGCTGAACCCCGTGACCAACGTCGACCGGGTAAAGCACTTCGATCCCGGCACCGACAAGCTCATCCTCGACCAGAGCTTCTTCCTGGCGCTGAGCGGGCCGGGAACCCTCACCGGCGCCGAGTTCCACAAGGGCGCCCACGCCCACGATCTCGACGACCGCATCATCTACCACAAGGCTACCGGGGCGCTCTATTACGACGAGGACGGCACCGGTGGCGGCTTTGCCCAGGTCGAGTTCGCCAAGCTCGACAAAGGGCTGAACCTCCACGCCAGCGACTTCGTCGTGATTGCCTGAGCAAGCGACGGCGGCCTACGATCGTACGACCCCTGCCGCGCCGCCACCCCCGAAGGCCGCCGATAGCGGAACCCTTAAAGGAGAAACGTCATGCCCACCCAGAAAACCGACATCTACAATCCTACAGCCCCCGCCATCGCCTATGCCGGGCCGGGCAAGACATGGACCATCGCCAACGGCGTCCTGGTCGGGACGGGGAATCCCGCAGCGGCAGCGGTTTACAGCAGCTTCAACGGTAGCAAGCTGGTCAACAAGGGCGAGGTCTTTGGCCAGGCCTCCGGCGGCAGCTACGGCGTCTATTTCCAGGCAGCGAAGAACGGCACCGTCATCAACAAGGCGAACGGCAGCATCGTCGGCGGCTTTGGTGTTCTCGTAGGGAACCTTCCCGGCGGGGCCAAGAACATGACCGTCATGAACGACGGCAGCATCATCGGCTTGGCCACCGACGGCGTGGCCGCGGGCGACGTGGACAATTTCAGCCTCGCCAACACCGGCCACATCTTCGGAGCCGTAATCGGCGTTTTCGCGTCGGTCGCCACGGCCGGCGCGACCGACGGGCCGACGATCGACAATTCCGGCGCGATCAGTGGTGGTGCGGTCGGCGTAGACTTCTCAGTCCTCGCCGGGCTGAAAACGACCATCGTCAACAAGTCCGGAGGCACGATCAAAGGGGTCACTGCCTCGATCGTAAACGGCGGGGGAAACCTGTTGGTGGAGAACCACGGCAAGATCAAGGGCAACATCCTTGGCGGCATCGCCACCGACAAGATCGTCAATGACGGGCAGATCAAGGGCGAGGTCTATCTCGGCCCCGGCGACGACACCTTCAAGAACGCCGGCGGCCACGCCGGCAGGGTTCACGGCGGCGACGGCAACGACACGCTGATCGCCGGAGCGCACAAGGACCAATTCGTCTTCGACGCCCCTCTGAACCCCGTGACCAATGTCGACCGGGTCAAGCACTTCGATCCGGGCACCGACCAGCTCTTCCTCGACCAGACCTTCTTCCCGGCGCTGAGCGGGCTGGGAACCCTCACCAGCGCCGAGTTCCACAAGGGAACCGGCGCCCACGACCTCGACGACCGCATCATCTACAACAAGTCTACCGGCGCGCTCCTTTACGACCCCAACGGCAGCGTCCCGGGAGGCGAGGTGCAGTTCGCCAAGCTCGACAAGCACCTCAACCTCCACGCCAGCGACTTCGTGGTGATCGCGTGAGAAGGAAAGAGGACACGGGAGGCGCTGCGAACTGATCGGGTCATTGCGCCCGTAGGCGGACGAAAGCAGGAGGTAATCATGCCCACCCAGAAAACCGACACCTACAATCCTGCAGCCCCGGCCATCACCTATGCCGGGCCGGGCAAGACATGGACCATCGCCAACGGCGTCCTGGTCGGGACGGGGAATGCTCCGGCGGTCTACAGCACCTTCAACGGCAGCAAGCTCATCAACAAGGGCGACGTCTTCAGCAGTTCCAGCCATGGCGTGCTCTTCCAGGCGGCGAAGAACGGCACCGTCGTCAACAAGGCGAACGGCAGCATCGTCGGCAACGGCTTTGGTGTTCTCGTGGGGAACGTTTCCGGCGCCAAGAACATGACCGTCATGAATGACGGCAGCATCATCGGCTTGACCCAAGTCGGTGTGTACGCCATCGATGTGGCGAATTTCGATCTCACCAACACCGGCCACATCCTTGGGGCCGTATACGGCGTTGCGGCGACGGTGGCCACACCCGGCGCGACCGACGGGCCGATGATCGACAATTCCGGCGTGATCAGTGGTGGTGCGATCGGCATAATCACCTCCACCCTTGCCGGGCTGAAAACGACCGTCGTCAACAAGTCCGGCGGCACGATCAAGGGAGGGGTTGTTTCGATCCAGATCGAATCAGGAAACCTGTCGGTGGAGAACCACGGCAAGATCAAAGGCAATATTCTCGGCGGCCCCGCCACGGACAAGATCGTCAACGACGGGCAGATCAAGGGCGAGACGTATCTCGGCCCCGGCAACGACACCTTCAAGAACGCCGGCGGCCACGCCGGCAGGGTTCATGGCGACGACGGCAACGACACCCTCATCGCTGGAGCGCACAAGGACAAGTTCGTCTTCGATACGGCGCTGAACGCCGTGACCAATGTCGACCGGGTCAAGCACTTCGATCCCGGGACCGACCAGCTCCTCCTCAGCAAGGGCATTTTCGGGGCGCTCGGCGGGCTGGGAACCCTCACCAGCGCGGAGTTCCACAAGGGCACCATCGCCCACGACGCCGACGACCGCATCATCTACAACAAGGCTACCGGGGCGCTCCTTTACGACTCCAACGGCAACGTCGGCGGAGGCGAGGTGCAGTTCGCCAAGCTCGACAAGCACCTCAACCTCCACGCCAGCGACTTCGTGGTGATCGCCTGACGGCAGGAACACGAACGGAAAGTTTGGATGCCCGGCCGCGCAACCAGGAAGCGGACTGCGGCGTTGCCGATCTCGGAGCGCTGAGTGCTTAACGCCTGATCCCGTGCCCCATCCGGAGACGATAACAAGCTGGGCGGTCCGGCGATCGGTTGTTTGGTGCCGGCAGCAGGATTCGAACCCGCGACCCCCTGATTACAAATCAGGTGCTCTACCGACTGAGCTATGCCGGCGCACGCCCAGCCGTAGCAGCACGACCAGGGCGTCGCAAGTACGGGCCAAGCCAACTCGCGCTTCGACCCCGACGACGGACGCACTTGAGTGAAGCGGTCCCGACCAGGGTCAGGCCAGTGAGCGCGACCGGTCGGCGTCCTCATAGGCGTATCGGTGCTCGAGCGCCGGGTTCTTGCAGAGGACGAAATTCGACACGTTGCTCGAGCCGTGCACGAGCAGATCGGTTCGCGCCAGGCTGTACGCCTCGACCAGCACGTCTTCGCCGAGCCTATACGGCGAGAACCCCTTGATGGTCCGCTTGCTGCGATGCATTTCGCCGAGCGCGCTTCGCGCCGAGGGATGGACGAATACCCGAGCGCCGTAGCGGGCGACGATCCGGTCGATGACGAAGCCCGAGTCCGAGCATGCGAATATCCGCGCCTCCGCGTGTTTCGCCAGCGCCGCGTCGACGAGCCTGAAATACCGATCGAACGGCACCCCCTCTTCGGAGGCGTCCCGGCGGCGGCGATCGAGGATGTCGGGGTCTCGGCGCAGCGGGCCGCGCACATGCAGGCCGATGACGAAGCCGTTGAAGTTGGCCGCGACGAAGGCGTCGATCTTGGCGGCGATGTGCGGCTTCAGGATCAGGTAGCGCTCGATATACCGGTTCGCCAGCCTGCGATCCGCCGCCGGCATGAGAAAGAAGATGCCGCCGCTCTCGCGCTGAGGGGCGATGACATTGTCTTCGCGGCGAACGTAGGCCCGATTCTCCTCCGCAAACGCCACCGTTTGCTTGCCGCGGCATCCGGGGAAGCAATCCTCGAAGTAGTAGTTCCACGGGTCCTCGGGCCGACCTTCTTCGCGATAGCAGCTCGCGCTCCAGTCGATCACGAACCGGTAGGCGCCTTGCTCGGCCAGGTGAAGGTGCTGGACGACTTCGTTGACGTTGGCGAACATTCCCTGCGGGCGGAGATGAAGCCTCTTTATCTCGCCGCGCCGACCGAACGGCAGGAGGCGGAGTAGGAGACCGCCGGCTGGCCGTCTCCGCAAGGCGCTCAAGCCGGGGCTCCCGGCCGCGCGCGTGGCGCCTTGTGACGACCCGGCCTGAGCACGCCGGGGCCGTCCGGCAGGATGCCCCAGAAGTCGACGGCGTACTGGTCCGGCCTCAGTATGTCGAGAACCACCTTGAACCGGTGGTCGCGGTGGGTAATTGCGAGGCAATCGTGGCTCTTCACCGCGTCCTCGACCGTCGGGTGCCAATCGGCTCCCGCCAGCCGCACCTCACGCCTGACCTCCTCCGAGAAGTCGAACAGCCCCACCCTGACGCCGAGGGCGATCAGTCCACTCGCGAGATCGAGGGAAGGCGATGCGTCGATCACCGGCGTCCCCGGCTTGAATGCGACGCCGAGGATGGCAACCGAGCGGGGGCGAAGCGCTATGATCGTCTCGACGGCGAACATCTTCTGGTCCCGGTTGATCGCCTCGGTGGCATCGATCTGGCCGGCCCCCAGTCCTGCCGTGTTCGCCATGGCGGCGAAGGCGCCGGTATCGCGGCCGAAACAGGGGCCGCCATAGGCCATGCCGGCAGACAGGTAGCCCGCCCCGATGCGGGCGTCCCGGCCCAGGACGCGGGTAACCGCGTCGACATCGGCATCGCCGCGCGCCGCGCAGTATTGGCCGAGGAAATTGGCGAAGCTGATCTTCATGCAGATGTAGTTGTTGAGCGAGATCTTGGCGATTTCCGCGTCGATCAGTGCGACACTCTCGATCGGCAGCTCCCGGGTGTGGATGCGGGAATAGAGTTTGGCCACCCGATCGCCGACCTCGGCGCTCGATCGGCCGATCAGCAGGAACTCCGGCTGGCTGTAGCCGCGGATCAGATCGCCGAGAGCGGCGAATTCGGGGACATAGGCGAGGCCGAAGGATCGACCGGCGAGAAGGCGCCCGATGGCGGGAGCCACGCCTGAGTCCATCGTGCCGGGCATGACGGTGCTGCCGACGATAAAGACATGGTCGTGCTTGTCGGCCGCGGCGACCGCCCGCGCCACCTCCTCGACGGCGGATAGCAGCATGTCGGCGGAATAGCGGCGATCTTCCGGCTCCGCCGGCGTCGGCAGGAAGAAGACCGTCGCGTCGGTCCCGGCCGCCATAGCGGCGTCGGTGGTAAACGCGATCGCCGTGGCCGCCCTCGCCAGAAGATCCGCCAGCCCGCTCTCCTCATAGGGGGCTCGTCCGGCGCGGAGCGCGTCGATCTTGGCGACGTCGATATCGACCGCCACGGTCGGCGTTCCGCTGCCGGCAAAAGCCGCCGCCAGCGGCAGGCCGAGGCGCCCGAGGCCGACGACGGACACGCTGCGGATGGGGGAGGGGACGCCCACTTCAGGGGTTCACGCTGCGGCGCATGGCGACCATGACCGGGATGGTGTCGAGAGTCCGCTCTGGTATCACGGAGTGCTTCCCGGGCGAAAGGTGGCGGCGCGACCGCCGGGGCTCGTCTATGCGCCGGGGCCGGCGTCGAGGTGACGCCGGGCGACATAAAGGGCAAGGGCGGCCGCGTTCGACACGTTGAGGCTGGCGAGCGGACCGCGGGTCGGCAGTCGCGCCAGCCGGTCGCACTTGTCCCGGGTGAGACGGCGCATCCCCTTGCCTTCCGCGCCAAGGACGAGGGCGATTCGGTCGCCGTCCATGGCCGTCTCGATGGCCGTTTCGGCGGCTTCGTCGAGGCCGATCCGCACAAAGCCCTGGGCCGCCAGCTGATCGAGCGCGCGTGCCAGATTCTGCACCCCGACCAACGGAATCATGTCCAAAGCGCCCGACGCTGCCTTGGCGAGGACCCCGGTTTCGCTGGGGGCGTGGCGCGCCATGGAGATGACGGCGTCGGCGCCGAAAGCGGCGGCCGAGCGCAGCACCGCGCCGACATTGTGCGGGTCGCTGACCTGATCGAGGCAGACGACCAGGTGCTTGTCGGCGAGTTGCTCGATGCCGGGCGAATCGAGCGGCGCCACTTCCAGCGCCATCCCCTGATGCACGGCTTCGCCGCCGAGCAACCGGTCGAGATCGCGCGGGCTGACCTCCTCGGCGTTAACCGGCAGCGCAGCCCCGGCGACCGACAGGCGGGCGAGGGCATTGGGCGTGGCGAGCACCCGCCTGATCGTCCGGCGAGGATTGGCCAGCGCGGCGAGCACCGGGTGGATGCCATAGATGAAGAGCGCTTCCGGCCGCCGCTCGGCCGGCGCGCGCGAGCCGGAGCGCGAGTGGCGGGGCGGGGCGGGGCGAGGGCGGTTTCGGCTCGTCATGGTCGCCGCGCTTATAGACGCGTGTGGGCGGCGCCTCAATCGATCCTGACCGGCAATGAGACCGACATTCGCCGTGCCCGCCTTCACTCCGGCGGCCGCAATTCCGACGCTGTGGATTACGGTTCGGTGCGGCGCCATTCCGAGATAGATTGCAAGCCCAGGGTGCTTACCACCTGGCACCAACGGCATCAAAGGGAAACAGAGCATGGTCAGCACCATCTATACCGGCACCAATGGAGACGATCATCACGTCTCCGCCGAACCTGTCATGTACGGCCTTGGCGGTGATGACATCCTCGACGCAATCGCCCCACATACCTCGTATGCCCTCTACGGCGGCGAGGGCGATGACGCGCTGCGTGGGTTCAACCAGGGGGACTATCTCTTCGGTGGCAGAGGCAAAGACAACCTGGTCGGATTCGGCGGCAACGACTGGCTGGAAGGCGGCCCCGGTCATGACGTGTTCTGGTTCGAGCACGACGGCACACCGGGCAAGGACACGATCGTCGATTTCCGCGTCGGCGAGGACCTGCTCGCTTTCGACACCGACAGCTTTTCCGGCCTGGGCGGCGACGGAACCCTGGCGAAGAAGAAATTCTATATCGGATCGCATGCGCACGACGGCAGTGATCGCGTGATCTACGACGATCACAAGGGCAAGCTGATCTACGACTCGAACGGCGACAAGAAGGGCCACCAGACGGTCGTCGCCGTGCTCGACAAGCATCTCGACCTCGCCCACAACGATATCATGGTCGGCGACACCGCCCCTCTCTTCGCCTAGACGCGATCACGCGGGCCGATCCCCGGCCCGCCCCCACCCGGACCGCGAAGGGGCGCCCGCCGGTGTCGTTGACAGCCCAGACCGTCATCGCCATAACACGCGCCGCGGGAACGCCATGCGGACAGCCGACGTTTTGGCAGCCGTTGCGTGCCCGCTTACCGGATGGGGGAGTGTCCCGAGCGGCAAAGGGGGCGGACTGTAAATCCGCTGGCGTACGCCTTCGTAGGTTCGAGTCCTACCTCCCCCACCATCCGGCCTCGGGTTACGGTTCCTCGGGTCGAGAGGCGGTCGCTGCAAAGCCCGGCCGTTTCTGATATCGATCGGCCGGCAAGGTTCGGGCCGTGCCGGCGGCCCGACGACTGAATGCGGGTGTAGCTCAATGGTAGAGCAGCAGCCTTCCAAGCTGAGGACGAGGGTTCGATTCCCTTCACCCGCTCCAGCCTCCGCTCCCGGGAGATGCAAGCGGCCCGCGCCTTCCGCCGCACCGGCCTCGACCCAAGCCGGACTACGTTCGAGGGCGCTGCGGCGCCGCTTGAGTTCGCCGGCACTTTGTGGAATGACCGGCTGCCGCGTAGGGGTATAGCTCAGTTGGTAGAGCGACGGTCTCCAAAACCGTAGGCCGGGGGTTCGAGTCCCTCTGCCCCTGCCATCTCTGAAAATCACCGTTTTTCATCAAAGACTTTGTCTCCGGTTGGCCAAATTCTCCCGAAGGGTTGGCCACACCCCTGTTCGCTTTCCGGCCTCGATCAGCTTGCGCATCGCCGCTGCGGCGTTGCGCATCTTTTCGGCCGAGGCGGTGTAGCGTTGGACCTCGGCCAGCGTCGCGGGACCGGTGATCGACATGATCTCGTGCGCCGTGCGGCCCGCCTCGGCCAGCCGTCTCGGGGCGACCTCGGGGAGCCGCGAGCGGTGCAGTGCTTCGGCAGGCCCGCCTCGGTCGCACCGACCTGGCTCCCTTCACCAGCACGACCGTCTGGTGCCGGTCGTTTGGCCCGAGCGCATCCATGATGGTCCGTAGGTACGGCGTCCTGTCCGGGCGCCATGCTCCCGGCTCCGCCGAAAGAGACGACAGGACGCGGTGCCGGTCGGCTCACTCCGACACCGACATCGCCGAGTCAACGGCGAGGCCGGTACGCCAGACGTGATCAACGAACTCAGGTTCGCCCAGCAAGTCTGCGACCTCACCTTGGGTAAAACGTCTCCATGCATTTCCAGAACCTAGATTTCGCCGCGGTGTCGGATTGGACGAAACGGAGGAGGCCCGCCGGCCCCCTGACCGATCTCACCAAATCTGCAGCGAGGGTTCTAACGCTGACATGGATGCGGTGATCATAGGGCACTGGCCACGGCGTCAGCGTTCGCGGGACGCGCGGCGTCGAGAGAGCGACAAGCTCAATCGGTGGCGTCCGTCTGGTGGCTTGAACAGTCCACGCAATGCGTTGCCGGCTCCCTTTGAAGACGTCGGGCTTCGATCCCGTGTCAAAGACCGCGTAGGGGTGCCCAAGGTGAGCGAGCTTATGCCGAAACATCTCATAGAGGATGGAGAGGCGATGGGCATCATAATGGGCCGGGTTCATGAACTGTGCGGCGTACTGGACCAAGTGCTTCCGTCCATGGCCCTCAAGTTTTCCTGCATTTAGCCCACTCAGCAAATCAGCAAAAGCGATGCATGTGATGAGGGCCGGGAAATATGCATGCGTCCTCCCTTTTCGGGTCATGCAAATCTCTATGTCTTTGCGGAAGCCTTTGACGCGGCCTCGCAGGAAATAAGCTTCGTCGAACCCCTCCTTCTTCTGATGCGAGGTCATGTCGGGCTCCCTCTTTGTGCGCCGGTCAATTCCAACGGCGTCGCCGCAAGTCCAACGGCGTCGCCGCAAGCTCGCTTAGGTGCTGTCGGATGATCCGGTCCAAGATTGGGAACGCGCTACCCGGATCGACGCCGGCCTCTCTGCGGCGAGGACCGCCGCCGCCCGAGAGGCGAACCGGAGCCACGCATCCCGCTCCTGCCGGGCGCGGGCGAAGATCGCACGTTCCACCTCCTCCTTATCGATCAGTTCCCCGTTCTTACGACGTAGCTCGATGTCGAGGAGCTGCGCCTGTCGCGCGAGCTTGTGGCCGCGTAGCCGGGAGACCGAGGAGAGGATACCGGCATCGTCGGCCTTGGGCCGGCGCGGGGACTTCCGCGCCCTGCCGTCCCGCCGCCGGTCAGGATCGATGTTCGCGGCGATCCAAGAGGTCGCGGCCTCCTCGTCAATAAGGCCGTTTTCGCCGACCGGGAGGCCCTGGGCGACAAGCTGAGAGACCCGACCTTGGCTGATTCCGGCTGCCTTGGCGAACGCGGTTTGGGTCACGGGATTAGGCATCAGCACTTCCAGAAACTAGGTCTTTTTCGGGCGCAGCGGGCGCGCAGCCGGAACCGCCGGGAAGGACCCGCGCTCCCCGTTCCGAGTTTCATCGCTCCGCTGCTGGTTTCCACTCCCGTGCCAAGCGCTGCGCGTCGGCGATCTGGTCAGGCGTCATCTTGCCCGCGAGAATGTCACGGTTTTCTCTGGCCGGCTTTCCGCCTTGCGACGCGGCGAGGTTCGACCACATGTGGCCGAGAACATAGTCCTGCGGCACGCCCTCGCCCTCTTGGTACATGAGGCCCAGTTGGGTCTGGGCGTAAACATGACCCTGCTCAGCGGCCAAGCGATACCACCGTGCAGCCTCGGCGTTGTTCAGCCTTACTTCTGGTACGTCCTTGAAGTTGCCGAGTGCGTACTGAGCCTCGGCATGACCCTGATTGGCGGCCGCTTGAAACCACTTCAGGGCGTTGTTGTAATCCTTCGGCAAAATAATGCCTTGAGAGTACATGCAACCGACCCAGTACTGAGCGTCGACGTCGCCCTGCTCAGCAGCTAACCAATGACGCTTGGCGTCCTCGGCAGTTGCTTGCTGCGCTTGCCATATGGCAAGCCATATCCCGGCGCCGGGCTCACCCTGCTCATCGGCCAAGTGATACCACCGTCGGGCCTCGGCATCGTCTTGCGGCACACCCTCGCCCTCGTGGTACATGTGTCCGAGCGAATGTTGAGCGTCAACGTCGCCCTGCTCGGCGGCCAGCCGAAACCAGCGCACCGCCTCGCTACTCGACTTTGGAACACCGTGGCCACTATTGTACATCCAGCCGAGGGTGCGCCGAGCCTCCGCGTGACCCTGATCCGCGGCGGCTTGGAACCACTTTGCCGCTTCCGCATCATACGCACCGACCCTGACCAACCGCTCCGCCTCATCATCGTACTTTACCGCTCCGCCCCCGAGGTAGACGAGGCCGAGGTGGTATTGGGCAAATACATCGCCCGTTTCAGCGAGCGGCCGCCAAAAAGGCACCGCCCCCTCAACGTCGAAGGGCGACGATTCCTCGCTGTCGACGACTTGGTCGTTTTCTCGCATGGCCAGGGCTCTCCCCCCCTCCTGTGCTGCTTCCGCAAGTGTACATCATCTCGCCAATACACTCACACCTCGGTTGGGCGGGTCTTCCCCGTAGGTTCCCTTCCGCTCCCTCCCCCTCCCCGTTTCAGGAGGGACGCGGATCATGGGAGGGATGCTTTCCTAGCCCCGTATAACCACGCTACCCGTATCGTGGGTCGGTCGCTCCCCCGCCCATTGAGCCGGGCCAGCTAGGGGGGTTGTTTTGGCGCGGTTTTCCCTCAGGTCGCATCAACCAGTCGGGCCGTCGGAATCCGGGCGTTGGTCGAAACCACGAGCCCGGCAAGTGCCGGCGGGGCAGTCCGGGTTGGGCGCCAGTCGTGACGCGGCCACGCGCCTCTCAGGAGCCGGCTGTTCCGCAGCGCCATTTTTCCGACAGCGCTAGGTGCGCGGGAGGTGCTACCGCTCAGACGCCGTCCTGCGTTCGATTTGCCGATCACTCGGCGGCGGCCGCTTTCTTCAGCTTCATCGCCTTCCCGATCCTCTGGCCAACCGCCTCGTTTGCCGCGCGGAGGGGATCAGCGGAAAGATGAGCACCTCTGCGAAGTCGTCTGCGGCTGGCTGTGGCCAAGCAGCGATCCGATCACGTACAGCGACTGTCCGCTGGCAGCGGCGACGGAGGCGAAGCTGTGTTGGAGATCGTGGATGCCGACGTCGCCCAGCCCCGCGGCTGCCCAAATACGCCGCCACGGCTTCTGCAGGTTGACAAGACGAGCACCCGGACGCGCGCCGCAGACGACGTAGGGATTGCCCTGATCTGGAGTGAACGAGGTTTGCGGGGAGTCTCGCCGACCGAAGTCGCAGCCCCTCGCCCCTGATCGGGTCTGATCGGGTCGGGGGCAGGCTCTTCCGGCCCAAGGCGGCTGGGCCGCGTCGCGGCATGCGATCGCCAAGGCCGGAAGCCCTCTCCCCGTGGGAGAGGAAGACGCGCCGGGGAGGGAGGTGGCTGCATCGGAGGGCGAGGGCGCGCTTTCGGTGCATGGGCAGGCGCTTAGCGCGATGCTATCGTTGCGCCGAGTTGTTCGGGGGACGCTGTCGGGGCGATGACAAAGAAGTTCAGGACTGTGTTCGGCGACGGCAAGCCGGTCATCGCCATGGTGCATTTCGGCGCGTTGCCGGGCTCGCCGCTTTATGACGCGGAGGCGGGGCTGGATGGCCTGGTGGAGGGGGCGGCGCGGGACCTCGCCGCGTTGCAGGCCGCCGGCGTCGACGCGGTGATGTTCGGCAACGAGAACGACCGGCCCTACGAGTTCACGGTCGACACCGCGTCGACCGCGACGATGGCCTATGTGATCGGCCGGCTCCGGCCGGAGATAACGGTGCCGTTCGGCGTCAACGTCCTATGGGACCCGGCGAGCACGATGGCGCTTGCCGCGGCGACCGGTGCGGCGTTCGTCCGCGAGATCCTCACCGGCACCTATGCCTCGGACATGGGGTCGTGGGCGCCGGACGCCGGCAAGGCGCTCCGCTACCGCGACCGGCTCGGCCGCCGCGACCTTGCGGTCCTCTACAATGTCTCGGCCGAGTTCGCCTGGTCGCTCGACCGACGGAGCCTCGCCGACCGGGCGCGAAGCGCGGTGTTCTCCTCGATCCCCGACGCGATCCTCGTCTCCGGCACGATCACCGGCGAGGCGGCGGCGATGTCGGACCTCGAGGCGGTCAAGGCGGCGCTGCCCGACACGCCGGTGCTCGCCAATACCGGGGTCAAGCATGACACCGTGGCGGAGGTGCTCCGCGTCGCCGACGGCTGCATCGTCGGCTCGTCGCTGAAGGTCGACGGCAACACCTGGAACCCGGTCGACCCGGAGCGCGCCGCGGAATTCATGCGGCTGGCGCGCGCGGCGCGGGGAGGGTGAGGGGATGGCGAGTTGGCCGCGAGGAACCTCCAGCATGGGTGGCAGATGGCACCCCCTCCACCATGCTTCGCATGGTCCCCCTCCCCCGCTTCGCGGGGGAGGATCATCGCCGTTTCGGCGCCGGGCGGGGATTGGCGTTGAGGCTCGCGACCGGGATAGGCCGAGCCGATGAAGGACCGGCTGCGCGCGCTCGCCCGCGAGCTGATGATGATCCCGGGGCTCTCCGGCCATGAGGGCCGGGTGCGGCGGTATCTGGCGAAGCAGCTCGCCGACCTCGGTCTCGCTTCGCGCACCGACCGGCTCGGCAACCTGATCGCGACGATGCCCGGTGCGGCCGGCACGCCGAGCGTGATGCTGTTCGCCCATATGGACCAGCTCGGCCTTGTCGTCCGCAAGATCGAGGCCAATGGGCTGGTGCGGGTCGAGCGGCTCGGCGGCGTGCCGGAGCGGGCACTGGCCGCCCAGGCGGTCCTCTTCTGTCTCGGCGAGGGACGCGACGTGCCGGGCGTCATCGCCAACAAGAGCCACCACGCCACCGTGCCGGACGAGAAATACCGGGTGGTCCCATATGCCGAGCTATACATCGACGCCGGCTTCGCCAGTGCCGAAGCGGTCGCCGCCGCCGGCGTCGACGTCGGCACGCCGGTGGTCTATGCGCCGAAGGTCGTCGAACTCGCCGGCGACCGCATCGCCGGCACATCGGTCGACGATCGGGCGGGCTGCGCTGTGGTTGTCGAGGTGGCGCGGGCGCTTCAAGCGGCGGCAAACAAGCCGACGGTGCATGTCGTCTTCTCGGTGCAAGAGGAGTTCAACCTCCGCGGCGCGGTAGCGGCGGCGGAGGCGCTTCGTCCCGATATCGCCATCCAGCTCGACCTGACGCTCGCCACCGATACGCCGGACATGGCCGGCCGCGGCGACGTCCGCCTCGGCGGGGGGCCGGGAATGAGCATGTACTCCTTCCACGGCCGCGGCACGCTGAACGGCACCATTCCGCATCCGGCGCTGGTGGCGCTGTTCGACGCGACGGCGCGAACCGAGGGGCTGACGATCCAGCGAAGCGCCCAGGTCGGTGTTCTCACCGATTCGGCCTACGTACAGCTCGTCCATGCCGGGGTCGCCTCAATCGATCTCGGCTTTCCCATGCGCTACAGTCACTCGGCGCTGGAGGTCTGCGACCTCGGCGACCTCGAGGCTCTGGCGCGGCTGCTGATCGCCGGCATCGCGCGGATCGGAGCTGGCTTCAGTCTCGACCGCGACGATTTCGAGCAGTGAACCACTATCTCGGCATCGACATCGGTACCTATGCCTCGAAGGGTGTCATCGTCGACCGCGGCGGGCGGATCATCGCGAGCGCCGACAAGCCGCACAGAATGATCGTGCCGCAGCCGGGCTGGGCGGAACATCGCCCGCGCGAGGACTGGTGGGACGATTTCACCTATCTCAGCCGGAAGCTCCTCGCCGACAGCGGCGTGGCGCCGGCCTCGATCCGCGCGGTGGCCTGCAGCGCCATCGGCCCCTGCATGCTGCCGGTCGACAAGGACGGCGAGCCGCTGATGAACGGCGTCCTCTACGGGGTCGACGCGCGGGCGGCGGAGGAGATCGCCGAGCTGACCGAGACGATCGGCGCCGACGTGATCCTCGACCGCTGCGGCAACGCGCTGACCAGCCAGGCCGTCGGGCCGAAGATCCTGTGGCTGAAGCGCAAGCGGCCGGAGATCTTCGCCAAGACCCACAAGATCCTCACCTCGACCTCCTACCTGGTCTACCGGCTGACCGGCGCCATCGTCATCGACCACTACACGGCGGCCAATACCAGCCCGCTCTACCTGGTCGACGATCTCGACTGGAGCACGGCGCTTGCCGACGACATCATCGACATCGACCGGCTGCCGGCGCTCGCCTGGACGACCGACATCGTCGGGGCGGTGACCCGGCGGGCGGCGGAGGAGACCGGGCTCGCCGAGGGAACCCCGGTGACGGCCGGCACCATCGACGCGGCGGCCGAGGCGCTCAGCGTCGCCGTGCTGGAATCCGGCGACATGATGATGATGTACGGCTCGACCGTCTTCATCATCCAGCTCACCGAAGCCCGCCTCCGCGATCCGCGGCTGTGGTACGCGCCGTGGCTGTTCGAGGGCCAGCATGCCTCGATGTCGGGGCTGGCGACGAGCGGCACGCTTACCCACTGGTTCCGCGACCAGTTGGCCCGCGAGCTCGATCCCGACACGGCGCCGATCGACCTGGCCGGCGAGGCGGAAGCGTCGCCGCGCGGCGCCCGCGGCCTGGTGTTCCTCCCCTACTTCTCCGGCGAGCGAACGCCGATCCACGACCCGTCCGCCAAGGGAGTGCTGTTCGGCCTCAACCTCACCCACACACGCGGCGATATCTACCGGGCGGTGCTCGAAGGCATCGCCTACGGCACCAACCACGTCATCGAGACCTATGTGGAGGTGGGGCAGGCGCCGCGGCGGATCCTCGCCGTCGGCGGCGGCACCAGGAACCGCGTGTGGAGCCAGGCGACCTCCGACGTCTGCGGCCGCAACCAGTTGATCTGCGGCCAGACGATCGGCGCCTCCTACGGCGACGCCTTCCTCGCCGCGCTCGCCGTCGCCGACGTCAGGCGGGGCGACATCGCCACGTGGAACCCGGTCGCCGCGGAGATCGTCGCCGAACCGGCGGAGGTCTACCGGCGCCAGTACGGCGTCTTCCGCGACATCTATGAGCGGACCGCCGATCTCATGCGCCGCCTCGACGGGTAACGAGATCGTTCGAATTCGCCGGGCGAACAACGATCCGCTTTCGGGACAAGCGCCGGACCGGCGCTGCGTTTGAGCCTACTTCACCGCACCGGTGGCGAGGCCCTTGATGATGTAGCGCTCGAGAATGATGCCGACGATGGCGAGCGGCGCGATCGCCGCGGTCGACAAGGCCGCCATCGCCCACCAGTTGATGCCTTGCGAGCCGGTCTGGCTCGCCACCATCACCGGCAGGGTCTTGGCGTCGGAACTGGTGAGGAGGGCGGCGAAGAAATATTCGTTCCAGCACAGCACCAGCGACAGGATGAAGGCCGCGACCATTCCGGGAAGCGCGAGCGGCAGGACGATCCGCAGGAACACGCCCCACACCGACAGGCCGTCGATCAGCGCCGCCTCGTCGAGCTCGAACGGAATGGAATTGAACTGGTCGCGCATGATCCAGATGACGATCGGCAGCACCGTCAGCGTGTAGATGAGGATCAGCCCGATTCGCGTGTCGAGGAGGGCCAGCGCCTTGTAGAGGACCAGGAAAGGCAACGCGAGGACGACCGGCGGCAGGATGAGCTGCGAGATGAAGAAGAACAGGATGTCGTTGTTCTTCATCGGCCCGAACCTGTAGCGGAAGCGGCTGAGGCCGTAGGCGGCCAGCGAGCCGAGCGCCAGGGCGAGGATCGCGGCGCCGAGCGACGTGATGATGCTGTTCTCGAAACGACCGATGAATTCGTCGCGGACGGTCGAGGTCTCGAAGATGGTGTCGGGCGACAGGCCGAGCGAGCGCCAACCCTTCCAGTCGGGCTGGAAATCGACCCACGGAATCAGATGGCCCTGGGTGACGTCGACCGCCGACTTGAAGGAGGTCGTTACGGTCCAGTAGATCGGAAAGACGCAGACGAACGCCCAGGCGATCAGGGCGCCGTAGACGAGCAACCGGCTCGATACGAACCTCGCCGCGACAGCGTGTCCGTTGATGCGTCCCGCGGTCGGTGCGTAGGCCGCCACGGTTCACATCCCCCCGGCAGGTTGTTGGGCGCCGTTCATTGGCCGATCGAGCCTCGCGTCCAGCGGTTGGCGCTGCGCAACAGAACGGTGAGGAAGATAATGATCAGGATCAGATAGAACATGGCGAGCGCGGTGCCGTAACCGACATTCGAACGATCGCGATAGACCCGATAGATGAAGCTCGACACCGAGTCAGTGGCGCCGCCGGGCCCGCCGGCGGTGACGTTGATGATGATGTCGGCAAGCTTCAGCTTGAAGATGATCCTGATGAGGAGGGCGGTGATGCTGACCGGCAGCATCAGCGGGAAGATAACCCGCCAGAACGTCTGCCAGCCGCTGGCGCCGTCGACCTTGGCCGCCTCGAGGACCTCCTTCGGCATCGCCTGGAGGCCGGCGAGCAGGAGGATCATCATGAACGGGATAGACACCCAGGCGTCCAGCGCCTCGATGCTGAAGCGCGCCGGCCAGGCGGAGGCGAAGAAGGCGGGGCTGTCCCAGCCGAGGAAGCGCGCCAGCGTCGCCGCCGGACCGAAGCGGTATTCCATGATCGATTTGCCGATCATCCAGCTGACGGCGACCGGACTCAGCATGAACGGCAACAGGAAGGCGACGCGGAAGAATTTCCGGGCGCGGATCTCCGAATTGAGGAGAAGGGCAAGGCCGAAGGCGACGGCGTACTCCACCAGCACCATGGCGACGTAGTAGAGCATGTTGAGAAGCGCGTTCCAGTAATAGGCGTCGTGGAACAGCTCGACGATGTTGTTGAGGCCGTTGAAATGCGGGCCTTCGAACGAACTGAGGTTCCAGTCGAGCGAGGCGATGTAGAAGCCGAAGAGCGTCGGGAAAACCACGACGGCGACGGTGAACAGCACGGCGGGAAGCACGAAGAGCGCCCGCAGGCCCTGCTCGCCGCGCCGCATCACCTGCGAGGCGCCGACCGCAATCGCCCATACGAGGTAAGCGTAGAGAAGCGGCCGCCAGTTGTCGAAGCCGGCCGCCGTCGTGCCGTTTGCGCAGAGAATTTGCAAGAGGACCACCGCCACGAGACCGGCGGAAGCGAGCGCCACGATCCACCATCCGACACGTCTGCGAAGGGTGACGGCCGCCGCCAAGGCGATCGGATCGTATTGTTCGACGGTCGGATGCGACGAAGTCATGATCGAAATGCAGCTTCGTGACCTGGGGCGCATGCGCGGCGCCCCGCCCCAGAAAATTTCGGCTGGTGGCGAGGTTAGCCACCAGCCGATACGCGATTGCCCGTCAAAAGGCGAGCGAAGGGCTCACATGCCCAGCGACGCCTTGTAGAGCGTGATCTGCTGATCGCGACCGATCTGGTCGGTCAGCTTCTCCCAGGCGGCGGCGATATTGTCGGCACCGGTCTGGGCGTCGTTCTGGCCGGCGAAGGTTTTCGCCAGTTCGTCCTCGGCGACGCTGTAGTACTGGAAGATGCCGGGAATCCGCGGTTCGATCGCCGCGTTCGGGTGGTTGTACGAGTCACCTTCCGACTTGAGATAGGACGTGATGAACGCCTCGTCATAGCCGGCGGCAACCCATTCGGGGATGATGAAGTGGCTGTTGCGGTACGGCTGGAAGCCGGACGGATAGGCGGCGCACCACAGCGAGAGGTCCTTGCCGCCGAGATGGGCGGCAGCGCTCCACGCCGCCTTCTGTTTCTTGGGATCGCTGTCGACCCGCGCCATGACGTAGACGCCCCAGCCCAGATAGGCGCAGTTTGGCGAGAAATTGGGCCCGCTCGCCAGCTTCTCCCACTGTCCGGTCTTGGAGTTGTAGACGTCGTCCGAGCCGGGCAGGATCGAGAAACCGCACACGTCGCCGATGACCGACGAGTCGTTGGTCTTGGCGTTCGATCCGATGTCGCCCCACCACGGGATCATGGCGCCGGTACCGGCGAGGAACTCGGAGAAGCCGGTCTCGTTGGGGTCGGCGTTGATCTGGTTCGGCGGCTCGTAGGGCAGGGCGTCGATGACGTCCTGGATCGCCCGCACCCACGCCGGGTTGTTGACGCGCGGCTTCATGGTGTCGACGTCGAACAGCCAGGCCTTGTCGCCCGGATACTTGGCATAGGCCGAGGCGCGGCTGCCAAGGAAATAGAAGCCGAACCCGCCCCATGGCTTCGGCGCGTCGAGATAGCCGTAAACGTCCTGTCCCTGGAACTTTTGACCTTTCAGGAACTTGGTCACCACCTGCACCTGCTGCCAGGTTGTCGGCACGCCCCAGTCGGTGGTGTTGCCGGCGTCCTTCCAGGCCTTGGCAAGGTCGGGATCGGAGAAGATGTCGGTGCGGTAGTTGAAGTTGTGGGTATCGCCGTCGACGGTGACGCGGTACTGCTTGCCGTCCCAGGTACCGACCGGCGGCTTCAGGTAGTTGACCAGGTCGTCCATGTCGATCTGCTGCCTGACCCAATCGGGCATGACCGAGGTCAGGCCCTTGCCGCACACGTCCCCTTCGAACGGCGCGCCCATCTCCAACACGTCGAAATCGATCGTGCCGGTAGCGATCGCCTGCTGCAGCCGTGGGTTGTAGTCAGCCTGAGCCAGATCGATCCAGGTAAACTTCCCACCGGTGTAGTCCTCCCACGGCTTCAGGAAGCCGCGGAAGAGAACGTTGTGGAGGTTCTGGTTGTTCAATCCCATGAAGGAAAGCTCGACGCCGGCGAACTCCCCTTGCTGGACGTTTGCCTTGGTGGCTCCAAGGCACATCTCGCCGACTTTCTGGAAATCGGCATCGGTCGGTTGACCCTTGCCGACGCCGGGGATGTTGAGGATTTGCTTGCGCAGATCCATCTCCGCCTGCGACATATCGGCCAAGGCGCCCGAAACGCTGCCGAGCACGCCGGCGGCGCTCATCGCGGCGACCGAGGCGGCACCGGCCGCTCCCTTCAGAACGCCGCGCCGGCTTGCCTGCATTGCAAGGAGCCGGTTGTAGATTTCAACTCTCACGGTGATTTCCTCCCGCTCTGGAGCTTATTCTGTCCCAGCCTCCGACCCCGGCGATGTTCCCTCCAATAGGCATCACCGGGCGCCATGGTCGATCGGCATCGGAGGCGACATTTCAATATGCAGGAGCGTTGAGGGGTGTCAACAAATCCAGGTTAGGCTCACGGCGGGGACCTCAGGGAATGACGGGTCACCCGGTAACCTTTTCTCGCTGAAGAGCGGGCCATAGCGGAACCACATACACCCGTCCCTTCCGGTCCGAGGAGCTGCCGGAATTCGGGCGGTGCACGTTCCATGGCAGTCGGTCGACGGGGGCCACGGACAGCCGAAGGCCGTGAGCGAATCCGCCAAGCACCGTTCCGGCGCCGGGCACGCTGGCAGGTCGCACCAAACAAGGTCGCCATGCCGTTCTCAGTCGGGACGGGCACCGACGCTGGTTCCGCTTGTCAGTTCCCGCCGCCCCTGCCATCGCTCGGATGGTTCCCCGCAGACGCCACCGCAAAGGCTTGAGCGCAGGTCCCATTTTGGTACGCCAACGCGGTCAGTGCAATGTCTCCCCTTTGCCACAACCGGACGAATTCGCCGACGGCGGCGGATTGCAAAGCCGACGGTACTGACCGCATAAGTATTTGAAATTACATCAAGAATTGCGTTGGCGTCGTCTTGCGACAGGTGTCCGGATCGGCGGCTGGATCGATTGACTCTTCACCGGCAGCGTCCCTAATTAAACGGTACGGGCGAAAAACGTGCGACCGGTCCCACGGTCGCCAGCATATGTCTTGGGGGCGTAATGATTGCGGAATCTGAGGGTGGCGAGCCAGCGGCTCGTGGCGTCGCGTTCGGACGAGTTTCGCGCGTGACGCGGGTCACCACTGCGGTCTTCTCGCTATTTGGACGCATAGCGCGCACAACCCTCTCAGGAAGGCTGGCCGGCGCGGCGATTGGTGCGGGCATCTTTGGCGCGGCCTTGATGCCGTCGGCGCCGGCGCTGGCGGTATGTTTTCCGATTGGCGGCGGGCTTTATAACTGCAGCGGGAACACCAGCACGACTCTGGGCCCTGCCGCAGCAAATGGCCTCATCATCAACACCACCACGGGTACTTCAAACATCAACAACCAGCTGACGATAACCCCGGGCGGCAACAATCTCTTGGGCCTGGGAGTTACCGTGGCGGCGAACACCGGTACCGTCAACTTCACGAATAACGCGCCCATAACCGCCACAAATGCGGGCATCTCCGTCGGCGCGACCAATGTCTTCAATCTGACCAACAACGCCGTGATCACGGGCACCGCCTCTACAAGCTCCGGTGTCTTTCTTACGCCCCTGGTGACCGGAAGCGCCGGCATCATCAACAATTCGACCATCCAGGGCGGCGCGTTCGGCATGACCGGCGGCGTCAACGGCGATCTGACGATCACCAACAATGCCACCGGAATCATCCAGTCGACCACCGCGAGCGGCACCGGCATCTTTCTTGGGGCGGGCGGGACGATCAACGGCACCAATACCGGCCAGATCAACGGCGGTACGGGCGGCGGCGTCACGCTGATCTCGGCCCTCAACGGCGACAACAATTTCGACAACACCGATGGCACAATTCAATCCACCGGCGGCACCGGCCTGTTCCTGATCAACCTCGGCAACGGGGCCATCGACATCGGCGGCAATGCCGCCTCGTCGGTGACCTCCGACAACGGCCCGGGCACCGGCGGCCCGGGCATCCTCGGGGTCGGGCTTGGCAGCGGCAAGGTCACCATCGATGCCGGTGTGGTCGACGCTGGGCCGAATGCGCCCTTGACCACCGGCTATGCGCCGATCGACGATATCGGAGGCCTTCTGAGCGGCGGCGTCATGGGCGTCAGCCTCAATGGCGGCGACGTGAACGTCAATTTGCACGGCAACGTGACGGTCGACGATGGCGCGCTGTGGGGGGCTCTTGCCTTCTCCGACGGCGGTAGCGCGACGGTGAGCGGCGATGCGGGCATCAGCGTCGGCGGGGCCTCTCCGATCGTCGGCATGGGCTCAGTCACCTTCGGTTCGGGTGACGCCACCGTCAACGCGGAGAACCTCTCGGTCACCGGTCACAATATCGGTCTGCTCGGCTTCAATTTCGGTACCGGCAACGCGGTCATCAAGGCGGAAGGCAGCACGGTGACCACGGAGGATCCGTTCAGCGTCGGCATCCTCGGCATCGCCAGCAATACCATTCCCGGCCCCTCGGGCAACGTTTCCATCGACAGCGGCCTGGTCAACTCGCAAGGCAGCGGCATCATCGGTGTTGCGACCGGCGGCACGGTCGACATCAATCTTCATGACACCGTCAATTCTGATGGATGGTTCGGTGTGGCCGGCTTCGGCGCCGGTGACGTCGGGATCGACCTCCATGGCAACACGGTGACCAACACCGATGGCCTCGGCGTTCTCGGTGTTGCCTTCGGTGGAAACGTGAATATCGAAGCCAGCGGCTCATCCGTGACCGCCAACGATGTCGGCATCTCCGGCACCGCGTTCGACGGCAATGTCTCGATAGACTCCGGCACGGTCCAAACGGGGGCGGTCTCGGGCTTGCTGAGCGGCGGCGTCCTCGGCTTCGCTGCCGACGGCAACGTCGATATCACCACCCACGGCGAGATCACCACCGCCGGCAATTTCGGCGCCATGGGCGTGTCGATCGGCGGCGATGCCACGGTGACGGTGGGTGCGGCCATCGATCCGCCGGCCTGGGTCGGCGCGGGGACGTTCACCTTCGGCCCCGGCACCGCGCACACGATCATCAATGCGCCGGTGCAGTCCCTCGGCGTCGGCCTGCTCGGCGGCAATGTCGGCGGCGGTGACGTGATCGTCGACGCCAATTCATCGGTCGCGGCCGACTTCATCGGTATTCTGGCGACCAACGTCGGCGACGGCGAGACCGACGTTAACGTGGCGGGCGCGATCGGCGGCTATTCGGCGGCGGCGACCGGCGACGACGGCATCAATGTCTTCACCGGCTTCGGCACCGGCGACGTCAACGTCAACACCTATACCGGCGCCGCCATCAACGCCGGCGACGACGGCATCGACGTCTACAAGATCCTCGGGGCCGGCGCCGTCAACATCGCCACCGGCGACGACGTTGCGGCGGCCGACGAAGGCATCGCGGTCTTCAGGACGGCGACCACCGGCGACACCGTGGTCAGCGTCGGCCTCAACGGGGCGTCGCACGTCTCCTCGCAAAACGCCGACGGCGTTCAGGTGTTCTCGCCGTTGACCTCCGGCAACGTCATCGTCGACGTCGCCGAGGGCAGTTCGGTTTCGGCGCCGAACCAAAGCGCCATCAAGGTCGCGACCTTCGATCTGCCGCTGGCCGCCGACAACGACGTCAAGGTGACCAACGCCGGCGATCTGACCGGGGCGGGCGGCGACCTCACCACGGCGACCATCGTCGTCGGCGCCGACGGCTTTGTCAGCGTCCACAACGATCACACCGGGTTCATTTCGGCGGTCACCGCGGCGCCCGACGCGCCTATCATGTCGGTTCTGGCCGGCCAGGATGTGGACGTCACCAATAGCGGCAAGATGATCGGCGCGGTTGCCCTCGTCAGCGCCGAAGGGAACGTCTGGCTGAACAATGTCTATGGCTCCGGCGGCATCTGGCATACGTCGGGACTGAACGTCCTGGCGGCGACCGGCGATACCGTCTTGGACAATCTGGAAGACCCCAGCGGCAACAACCCGAGTATCACCACCTACGACACGACGACGTTTTCGTTCATCGACGGCGGCTCCTCGGCGGTCAACAATTCGGGTGATATCCACGTCAACGGCGTCGCCAATTTCGGCGACAGCAACGGGCCGCTCGACGACTTCAACAACCGCCATGGTCTGCTGACCATGATCAACGGTGTGTCGGACTACGGAACGGCTGTCACGCCGTATTACAAGAGCGGAGTCGGCGATCAGACCAACATCACCGGCAACTTCAACGGCGGCGAGAAGAGCGTTCTCGGCGTCGACGCGGCGCTTGCCCGTCCGGGGGATTCGTCCGCCGATCTTCTGGTCGTCGGCGGCAAGGTGACCAAGTCGACCGACCTCGTCGTCAACAACACCGCTGCCATTCCCGGGACGAGCAACGAAACGGGCATTCCGGTCGTCGAGGTGCTGTCGGGCAAGACCGACAACGGTGATTTCGCGCTGAGCGGCGGCCCGATCGACACGGGCCTGTTCAACTACGATCTCTATCTGGACAAGACGCCGGGCTATACGCCGGCCGGCTATCCGGACACCGCTACCTGGCTGCTCGCTTCCACCCCCAATACCCGCGCCTTCGAGTTGCCGGCGATCTCGTCCGGGCTGGAAATGCTGTGGAACACCAGCGCCATCACTTGGCACGACCGCACGGCCGATCTGCGCCGGATCGCGCCGGGGTCGCCGACAATGAGCGAGCCCAATGGAGTTCTGGGTCGACGCCTTCGGCAGCGCCTTCAATCGAGACAAGACCGACAAGGTGACGGTGTTCGGCGACACGACGAGCTACAAGGGGAACTACAACCAGAACCTCTACGGCATGATCGCCGGCGTCGACCGCACGGTCTATTCGAAGGGCAACGGCGAGGCGGTGCTGGGCCTGCTCGGCGGCTATATCGGCTCGGACATCGACTTCAAGGGGAGCAGCTCCCGCACCAGCCTCAACGGCGGCACGGTCGGCACATACGCCACCTATCTGAACGGTGGGCTGTTCATCGACGGCGTGTTCAAGGCTGACATCGTCAGTGTCGAGCACAACACCGGCATTGACGGTTCGGCGGGACGGGCGTCGACCAATGCGGTCACCGTCGGCGGCGTGCTCGACTCCGGCTACCGGTTCCAAGCCAACAACAAGTACATCGAGCCGCTGGCGACGATCGCCTATTCGAGCACCAACGTCGACAATATGAAGCTGCTCGGCAACACGGTCGCCTTCGCGGACGGCGACAACCTGCTTGGCCGGCTTGGCCTGCGCGTCGGCACGACGATTGCGTCGGGCGGCGGGACATTCATCGAGCCGTTCATCACGGCCAGCGTATGGGACCAGTTCGATGGCAACAATTCGACGCAGATCTCGTCGTCCGGAGCGACGCCGGTCAAGGTCACCGACGATGCGTCAGGGGCCTACTATCAGGTTGGCGGTGGCTTCGAAGTGAGGGGACCGAGCGGCTGGTCGGCCTTTGCCAAGGGTGACTACACATGGGGCAACGGCGTCGACGGCGGCAGCGCCCGCGGCGGCGTCCGCAAGAACTGGTGATTTTGGCCTTCCGCCACGCGGGGAAATAGGGCCAATATGCTGGTATGGCGCTGTTGCGTCGACCGCTGATCGTGCATGATGCGGGCGCCGGAGGGGCGGCTACGGCTGTCGCCCGGCTCGAGTTGCCGCGTTGGGGTGCGTCATGCGTCGTGTTGGAAATCTCGTCGTCGAGCTGCTCACGGTAGCGGGCGTGGTGGGCTTGGCACTGGGCACCTTGTCCTTGACGCAGCGCTACGGGCAGGCCGATCCGGCTCCGAAGGTCAGGCCCTCACCGCAGAGCACCCCCGACGCAGCCCCCCCGCAGCCGACGGCGACGGAATCGCGAACCATCGGCGATTGGTTGCTCTCCTGCGTCACCATCGCCGGCAACAAGCAATGCTCGATTGCGCAGCGCTTGACCGACAAGAACAGCAATACGGTCGTCTTCGCTTGGACGATCGCAACGGATGCAAACGGAAACCTCGTCGCGATCTGGGACACGCCGACAGGGGTGTTGGTCAATCAGGGCGTGGCGCTCGATGTCGGCTCGGCGCAGCCGCTGGTCGTCCCCTATCGAGCCTGTACGGCCCAGCAATGCGAGGCGGCGGCCAATCTTGCCGCGGCATTTGTCACGCAGTTGACCTCGGTTCCAAAGGCGACCGCGACGATTGTCGCAACGTCCGGCCAGCGGGTCACCTTCAACTTCAGTGTCAACGGTCTCGCCGAAGGGCTGGCCGCCCTGGCGCAATAATCCTCGCTCGGGCATCGTCAGCCGGCGCAGGCGCAGGCGCGTCGAGGAGGGCGCGGCCAGGATCAATGTCGCGTCTGCTTCACGCGATGCGATGGCCTCGCGCCTGCAAAAAGATGTCTGGCGGTGCTATTGTCCCCCGACGAGCCAAGGGGGAGACGCTCAATGGTGAGATTTCATTCGATCCGGGTGGTGCGTCTTGCCGTTGCGGCGCTGCTCCCGATCGCCATCGCTTCCGTCGATAGCGCGCGGGCTGATGACGTCGACTTCGCCGGCAAGACGATCAGCATCGTCGTCGGATTTGATCCCGGTGGCGGTTACGACGCCTGGGCGCGGCTGGTGGCCGATCATATCGGCAAATACCTGCCCGGGGAGCCGACCGTCATCGTCGAAAACATGCCGGGCGCCGGGGGAAACCGCGCCACCATATTCATGGCCGTCGCCGCTCCGAAGGACGGCACCTCCATATCGATGATGCCGCAGCCTTTTGCCCTTGACGCGCTGGTCGGCCGAATGGGTGACCAGGTCAAGCCGGATACCTTCGCCATCATCGGGCGGCTGACCACGCACACCGCGACCCTGATCACCTGGAACACCTCGCCGATCAAGACCATCGAAGACGCCAAGCAGCGTGAAACGACGATCGCTACCCCCGGGATCGACGTCGTCAACATGATCGCGCGCATTCTCAACCAGCGATACGGCACCAAATTCAAGATCGTGGATGGATACAAGGGCACGGCGGAAATGGCGCTGGCGATGGAGCGCGGAGAAGTGGAGGGGATGTCCTTCTCCCTCGAATCCCTCGAAGCCATCCATCCGGATTGGGTGGATGCCAGGACCGTGAACTTTCTCTGGCAAGTGCTCACCGAGCGCCACGCCGATTTGCCGGATGTCCCGGCGATCGTGGAGCTTCCCGTCAATGACGCCGATCATGCGCTCTTCAAGCTGCTCGCCAACCAGGGGACTCTGGGACGGTCGCTGGCGGCGCCCCCCGGGGTCTCGCCCGAGATCCTCCAGGCGTACCGCGCGGCGTTCGACAACATGGTTCAGGATGCCGACTTCGTTGCCGACGCCAAGCGACGCGGTCTGCAGCTGGCCGTTGAGAGCGGCGAAACCGTTCAAGGGTATGTCGTCGATACCGTGAACAGCCCGCCGGGCCTCGTTCAGGCTCTCGTCGAGCTGCTCAAGCCTGGAGACGAGTGAGCCCGCCGGGGGTTGGGATGCCTCGGCCGGGCTCGTCCGCGGACCAGCGGTCGATTCCGCTCTGCTGGATCAGCTCGCGGATGGTCGCGTCGGGACTGCCGGCCGCAGCCCCGATGAAGCGCACGAGCCGGTCGGCTACATCCTTCATACCGGCCATCCGGTAGATGCGCGGGTCGAAGGCGAGCACGCAGTTGTTCTCTTCCTCAAGCTGGTTGAGTCTCAGCACGATTACGCCGCGCACCGGGCGCCTGCCTTCGTAGATCTCTTTGGTCAGCTGCAAACCGGCGCGATGGACCGGAGGGAACGGTGTGGTGGTGTGGATCCAGAACGGCAGGCCGGGAATATCCACATCCTCCTCCCTCAATCCGGCCGCCAGCTCCTCGAACGGAATCTCCGCGAACTCCTGGGCCATGGCGACCTGAAGGCGGACGTGACCGACCAGGTCGCGAAAGGTGCTGTCCTGATTGCAATCCAGAACAAGCGGGAGGGTATTGGCAAACAGACCGAACATTCCCTGCAAGGCGGCCCGGCGTCGCGTGGTGAAGATGCCGCGGACCGCCACCCTGTCCGAGGCGGTCAAGGACGCCAGCACTGGCGTGATCGCAGCCAGGCGGACCATGTAGTGCGTTGCGGCCTGACTGCGCCCAAGCGCGTCGAGTTTCTCGGAACTGCCCGGATCCAGCCCCCAGTGAAACCACCAGTCCGCAGGCTGCGTTGGGCGGACCGCTTCGGTGCGCCAGTAGCGGCGGAGCGACCCGATGCCGGGGAAAGCCGTTCCCGCCTGGAACCGCTTCTTGTACCAGGCGATCGCCGCCTGCCGGCTCGGTCCGTCTCGCCGCTCGATACGGCGCTGCCAGACCGAATAGTCGGCGTACTGAACGGGAAGCGGCGGCAGCGAAGGCACGTCCCCCGCGATCGTCGCCTCATAGGCCGTCATGAGGTCGCTGGCGAAGATATTCCAGGACTGGGCGTCGGTAATGATGTGATGGCTCGATTGAACGAACAGATGACGGTTGTCGGCGATCTTGACCAGGGTGAATTGCACGGGCGGGCCCGCGGTCAGGTCGAACAGCCGCTCCGCCTCCTTATCCAGAAGCGATGTCACCTCGCCATCGACGTTTGCGGCGCCCGACAGATCGACAAACCGCAACGTCACCCGTCCGGCCGGCTCGACGATTTGGACCGGAGCGCCGTCCACCAGTCCGAAGCGGGTTCTAAGGCTCTCATGCCTCTCGACAACATGGTTCAAGCTCGTGCGGAACGCCTCGAGGTCAAGCTTCCCCTCGATCCGCACGACCGTTGTCTGGGCGTGACGGAGCGAATGGTTTGGCGCGCGCGAACTCGGCCAGAAGGCTTCCTGCAACAGTGACAATGGGGCATGATCTTGGCGGGCAACCGGCGCGAGAGTGCGGTCGAGCGCGTTTGAATGTTGCAACTGCTCTTCGAGAATCGACGCCATATCCTTGAGCGAGGTGTTTTCGGCGAAAACCCCGACTGGAATCTGGACACCCGTCTCGGCGTCGATCCCGGCGGCGATGACCGCGGCGATCAACGAGTCGCCGCCGAGATCAAGGAAGCCGTCGGATTTGCCGATGCCTTGCACATCGAAGGCTATCTCCCACAGGCGGCTGAGCAGGCGCTCGGTCTCGGTCAATGGCGGCTCGGCTTTCCCCGCCACGGCCGGAGGTTCGATCTCGCGAAGCCGCTCGCGGTCGATTTTGCCGTTCGCGGTTCGCGGCAATTCGTCGAGGATGACGAAGAACGACGGCACGAGGTTCGTCGGCATAAAGGCGCGCGCCGCGCCGCGGAGCTTTTCGGGCGTCAGTGAGGATCCGGGCTTCGCCACGACGTAGCCGATCAGGTGAATCTCGCCGTTGGCGCGGGTTGCGACGGTCGCCGCCGCATCCTCAACTCCGGGCAGCCCGACAAGCCCGCGTTCCACCTCTGCAATGTCGGCGCGCTGACCGCGAATCTTGTGGGTGGCGTCCCGCCGCCCGGCGAGAACGATCAGGCCGTCCTGGTTGAAGAAGCCGAGATCCTCTCCACGGAACATCCGCGTGCCGTCGCCGCAGTCGAAAAATCGCTTGGCGGTCAGCGAGGGATCGCGCCAGTAGCCCGCCGGAAGGGCGCTCGACCTTACCGTGATCACGCCTTTCACACCCGGCGGGCAGTCACGGCCCTGTTCGTCGACAATGCGCACGTCGAGATCCGGGCGAGGACGGCCCACCGGCAGTGGGCCTTCGCCGGCGGAATCGTCCGGCGACAGCATCATGTGGGCGATGTTGCCGCCGACTTCGGAGGCGCCCATCGCATGCATCATTTGGGCGTTGGGGAAATGCCGGCGGACCGTCTTGAAATCCTCCCAGGTCGCCGAGTCCGAACTGACCCTCACCAGCCGGATGGCAGGGAAGACCATCCGAGAATCGAGCGTCTTGGTGAAGTGACGGAACAGCGACGATGCCGAAGCATAGACGGTGATGCGTTGGTCGTTCAGCCATTTTGCAAGGCCGGTGACACCGTTCTCGACCACCGGAAAGATGCCCAGGGTCGCGCCGGCGAGGAGCGTCGCCCAGGCGGTATTGTTACCCTGGGCGCCCCACAGCGAAGCCACAAGGGCAACGCGATCGGCAGGCGCCAGACTCCACGCCTTGGCGTTGGCAAGGGCACTGGAGACGAGGGTGTCGTGTCGCATTGCCACCGCCTTCGGCCTCCCGGTCGAACCCGAGGTGTAGGTCAGGCAGGCGATCTCGTCGCCGCGAACGGGAACATCGGGATCGGCGGACGGATAGCCGGTACTTGGTTCATCGAGACCGATCACTTCGATGTCGGTCCCTGCGATCGATGCGGCGCGTGCCGCATGGGCCTGGTTGGTGAGGATCACCGCCGGTTCGCAGTCGGCGATCAGATCACCGAGGCGCGGCGGCGGGTCCAGTGGGTTGAGGACCACGAAGATGCGCCCGGACTTGAGGGTCGCCAGGATCGCCACGAAGATATCGCGGTCGTGGGGGAGGAGGAGCGCCACCCGGTCGCCTCTCTGGCCCACGGAGGCAAGCCGGTGGGCGAGGCGGTTGGCCGCGAGGTTGAGCGCCTCGTAGGTGTACTCTCCGGCGGCGGAGACGATCGCGGTGCGCTGCCGATGCGCCCGCGCAACCTTCTCGAAATAATGCGGAATCGAGCCGCCGAATTCCGTCATCGTTCGCCACCCCAACACGACAAGACCCACCCGGGTCAAGAAGGAAGTGCCCAAAATCCGTGATCTCCGCAAGGCCGTCGGGGCGAGCATTGCGGATCGTCGCTTGTCCGGCGGCGGCGGCGCCCGAATTGGGGGCAGCGTTTGCGGCAATTCGGTCAATACGTGGAATTTCTGGAGGCGTTCAACGCATCCTGATATGTTGCGCGGTCGCGGCCCATCGGGCCGGGGCCGGCGCGACCCGCCGTCGCGCCGCAAGGTGGTCATTTGTCTTTTCTTGCAGCGATCCGCATTGGAGGGGCGCCCGGGCGCCCTCCGCGGTAACAAGTCGAAGGAGTGAGCGATGGCGATCAGGAATGGCACGTCGGGTGACGACACCAACCTCCATGGTACCAAGCACGACGATCAGATCAATGGAAAGGCCGGCTTCGACGTTCTTTACGGGTTGAAGGGAAACGACCGCCTCAATGGTGGCGCCGACGACGACCTCTTATACGGTGGCAGGGGCCACGACACGTTCGTGTTCAAGACCGGCGGCGGTGAGGACCAGATCGACGACTTCAAGCTCGGCAAGGACGGCCTCGACGTCCACAAGACGACTTTCGGCAAGGATGACCTCAAGGACGTCCAAAACGGCGGCAATGGCTTCAATTCGGACTCGGACGGAAACTACTGCCGGCAGACCTCGGCGAACGGACACCCGGAAGTCCAGCTCTACTTCGCCACCGACCACGGCTTCAACTCGCTGACCATCGAGGGGATCACGCTCAAGCAACTGCGGATGGACGTTAAGGACCATCCTGGACACTACGACTTCTTCTGATCCGGCTCGCCGTATCACTTCCGGCAAGCGCGCCGCTCGGTCGCCGCGCCTTAAAGAAGCGCGGCGGCATAGTCGCGCGCCTCCGTGCCGGCCTGATCGGCAATGGGCGGGCGAAACCGGAGGCCCGTGGCCTGCCGGTTCGCTAAAGTTTGGCTTGTGTATGCGGCGTTCACGCCTTATGTAGCCGTTCCGAAGCACGGCGGACGATCCTCGGGGGTCGCACACCGGTTAGCTGCGCGAGTTTTTCATGGCCGAAAGAATCAACCCTTTAACGTTCCTCCAGCAGGTGCGGGCGGAAGCCGCCAAGATCGTGTGGCCGAGCCGCCGCGAGACGGCCATCTCTACGGTGATGGTGCTGATCATGGCCATCCTTGCCAGCCTCTTCTTTCTGGTCGCCGACCAGGTGCTGAGCTATGGCGTCAGCTTTATTCTCAACGTGGGTAAATGAGGCGGGCCAATGTCGGCAGTCCAAAGCACGGCCAGCACGGAAAGGAAGTGGTACATCGTCCACGCCTATTCGAACTTCGAGCGTAAGGTCGCCGATTCGATCAAGGAGAAGGCCCACGCCGCCGGGCTTGACGATCTCTTCGAAGAGATTCTGGTGCCGACCGAGAAAGTGGTGGAGGTCAGGCGCGGGCGGAAGGTCGATGCCGAACGGAAATTCTTCCCCGGCTACGTCCTCGTCAAGATGGCGATGACCGACCAGGCGTATCACCTCATCAAGAACACGCCGAAGGTCACCGGCTTCCTCGGCGCCGACAAGAAGCCGATCCCGATTTCCGAGGCCGAGGCGCGCCGCATCCTGCAGCAGGTCCAGGAAGGCGTCGAGCGGCCGAAGCCGTCGGTGAGCTTCGAGGTCGGCGAGCAGGTGCGCGTTTCCGACGGGCCGTTCGCCTCGTTCAACGGCCAGATCGAGGAAGTCGACGAAGTGCGCGCCAGGCTCAAGGTCGCCGTGTCCATTTTCGGCCGGGCCACTCCGGTCGAACTCGAATACGGCCAAGTGGAAAAGATCTGAGGATCGGCGTGTCGCGTTCGACCGGTCCTCGAGATATCGGGCTCGCCCGATATCGCTGAAGAAAGCCATCTCGCCAAAGCGAGATGGCGGCGAACTCGAATACGGACAGGTGGAAAAGATCTGACCGCATAACCGGTGTGGGAGGAGAGGGCGCTCGCCAGGCGCCGGAACCGCACCACGCCATTCCCGCCGGCCATGCCGGCGCCAAGGGGAACAGACGATGGCAAAGAAAGTCGCAGGTTATCTGAAATTGCAGGTGCCGGCCGGTGCCGCCAATCCGTCGCCGCCGATCGGGCCGGCCCTCGGCCAGCGCGGCATCAACATCATGGAGTTCTGCAAGGCGTTCAACGCGCAGAGCCAGGAGTTGGAGAAGGGCTCGCCGATCCCGGTCGTCATCACCTACTACCAGGACAAGTCCTTCACCTTCCAGATGAAGACGCCGCCGGTCAGCTATTTCCTCAAGAAGGCGGCGAACCTGCAAAAGGCCTCCCAGACGCCGGGCCGCGGCATTGTCGGAAGCGTGACCCGCGAGCAGGTGCGCGAGATCGCTTCCAAGAAGATGGGCGATCTCAACGCCGTCGACATCGACGGTGCGATGAAGATGGTCGAAGGCTCGGCCCGTTCCATGGGCCTCCAGGTGATGGAGTAGGTCATGGCTACGGTTGGAAAACGAATCAAAGCCGCCCGCGACGGGATCGATCGCACCAGGCTCTATCCGCTCGACGAAGCGGTGAAGCTGGTCAAGGCGCGGGCTGGCGCCAAGTTCGACGAGACCGTCGAGGTAGCGCTGAATCTCGGCGTCGACCCGCGTCACGCCGACCAGATGGTGCGCGGGGTTTGCCAGTTGCCGAACGGTTCCGGCCGGACCCTGCGGGTGGGCGTGTTCGCCAAGGGCGCCAAGGCGGACGAGGCGAAGGCGGCCGGGGCCGACGTGGTCGGCGCCGAGGATCTGGTGGAGCAGGTGCAAAAGGGCGAGATCAATTTCGACCGCTGCATCGCCACGCCGGACATGATGCCGCTGGTCGGCAGGCTCGGCAAAATCCTCGGCCCTCGCGGCCTGATGCCGAACCCCAAGGTCGGCACCGTCACGCAGGATGTCACGGCGGCAGTCAAGGCGGCCAAGGGCGGGGCGGTGGAGTTCCGCGTCGAAAAGGCCGGCATCGTTCATGCCGGGATCGGCAAGGCGAGCTTCAACGACACGCAGCTCGTGGAGAACATCAAGGCGTTCGCCGATGCCGTCCAGAAGGCCCGGCCGGCGGGGGCGAAAGGCACCTACCTCCAGCGGATCGCCGTTTCCTCGACCATGGGTCCGGGTGTAAAGGTCGATCCGGCAACCTTGAGTGCTTAAATCGCTGCATCGGCGTCACAGCCGTAGCATTGCGGCGCTGTCACAAAAAAGAGACTTGGCAAAGGCTGCAAGAGTCTCTAAATAGCGCTTCTGGGCGCGTCGGCCCTTTGAACGGCGCGCCTTTGTGCGTCCCTCGAAATGACGGTGGTGAGACACTCTCTTGAACCTCCTTTGGGATTTATTCAAGAGAGGCAACAACTTACACAGCGTTTTGTTGAGTGTGCACAGCCAGCCCGACCGTTCGTCGGGCTGGGGATCCTGTCCGAGACTGCAGGCGCCGGGCCTCCGGCTTAATTGAAGTCGGCCTGCAATAGATGGGAGAGAGCCGGATTCTCCGGTTCGAACCTCTTCGTGGCCCACCGGCGTGGCAACACGCTGGCTGGGGGACAGGTCGGAAGCGTCGCCTTGGCCAAGGCCGGGCGGCAGGTGCAACCGGCGGTCCCCTGAAAGGCCGCCAAGTGGAGAGAGGCAAGTGGATAGAGCGGAAAAAAGCCAGCTCGTCGAGACGCTTGCGTCGGTGTTCAAGGACCCCGGCGTTTTGGTCGTCGCGCATTATGCCGGTCTTTCGGTCGCGGATATGACGTCCCTCAGGGCGCAGATGCGCGCAGCCGGAGCCAGCGTACGAGTCGCCAAGAACCGCCTTGTCAAGCTCGCCCTCAAAGGCACGGACGTCGAGCATATGTCGGACCTGTTCGAGGGGCCGACCGTGATCGCCTATTCAGGCGATCCCGTTGTGGCGCCCAAGGTCGCCGTCGAATTCGCCAAGGGGAACGAGAAACTCGTGATCCTCGGCGGCGCGATGGGGAAGACCAATCTCGACCCGGAGGGCGTCAAGGCGCTCGCCGCGTTGCCGTCGCTCGATGAACTGAGGGCGAAGCTGGTGGGGCTCATCGCCGCGCCGGCGACCAAGGTCGCCCGGGTTCTCGCCGCGCCGGCCGGGCAGCTTGCCCGGGTCGTCAGTGCCTATGCGGAAAAGAGCGAGGCGGCATAAGCCGTTCTTGGGTATCCAGAGGTTCGAATCAAAGAGGAATCAGTAGAATGGCCGACCTTTCAAAGATTGTGGATGAACTTTCGCAGTTGACGGTCCTCGAGGCCGCCGAGCTGTCGAAAATGCTTGAGGAGAAGTGGGGCGTCTCCGCCGCGGCCCCGATTGCCATGATGGCCGCCGGCGGCGCAGCCGGCGGGGCCGAGGCCGCCGCGGAAGAGAAGACCGAGTTCGACGTCATCCTCTCCGAATTCGGTCCGAACAAGATCAACGTCATCAAGGAAGTCCGGGCGATCACCAGCCTCGGGCTGAAGGAGGCGAAGGATCTTGTCGAGGCCGCTCCGAAGGCAGTCAAGGAAGCGGTGAGCAAGGACGAGGCCGAGAAGATCAAGGCTCAGCTCGAAGCGGCTGGCGCCAAGGTCGAGTTGAAGTAGCCGCGACTTTCACTCGCGGCGTTGCGGACGGGAAAGTCCGCGACGCCGGGAACCAAGGCGGAGGGGCGCCGCTGGCGCCTCTCTCGAAAGCGCGAAGCGCGGCAAGAACCGTTGTCCAGAGAGCCGGGTGCTCGACCTTCCGGACAGCCGTTTACATCGAACGAGGAGTGGACATGACGCAGACGTTCACCGGTCGCAGGCGAGTGCGCAGGTTTTTCGGCTCCATCCGGGAAGTCGCCGAGATGCCGAATCTCATCGAGGTTCAAAAGGCGTCTTACGACCAGTTCCTGCTGGTGGAGGAGCCGGAAGGCGGGCGGCCCGACGAAGGCCTGCAGGCGGTGTTCAAGTCCGTCTTCCCGATTTCGGACTTCTCCAACACGGCGCTGCTCGAATTCGTCCGCTACGACTTCGAGCCGCCGAAATATGACGTCGACGAGTGCCGCCAGCGCGGCATGACCTATTCCGCGCCGCTCAAGGTGACGCTGCGCCTGATCGTGTTCGATATCGACCAGGAAACCGGCGCCAGGTCGGTCAAGGACATCAAGGAGCAGGAAGTCTATATGGGCGAAATGCCGTTGATGACCAACAACGGCACCTTCATCGTCAACGGCACCGAGCGGGTCATCGTCTCCCAGATGCACCGCTCGCCGGGGGTGTTCTTCGACCACGACAAGGGCAAGACCCATTCCTCGGGCAAGCTGCTCTTCGCCGCCCGCATCATCCCCTATCGCGGCTCGTGGCTCGACATCGAGTTCGACGCCAAGGACATCGTTCACGCCCGCATCGACCGGCGCCGGAAGATTCCGGTCACTTCGCTGCTCTATGCGCTCGGCATGGACGGCGAGGAAATCCTCGGCACCTTCTACAACACCGTCACCTACATCAAGGCCGAGGAGGGATGGCGATTCCCCTTTGATCCGAACCGCATGCGCGGCTTCAAGCCGGTCAACGACCTGATCGACGCCGACAGCGGCGAAGTGATCGTCGAGGCGGGGCACAAGATCACCGCCCGCGGCGCCCGCCAGCTTGCCGAGAAGAACGTCAAGGCGCTGAAGGTCGGCGACGACGACCTCTATGGCCACTACCTGGCCGAGGACATGGTCAACGCCGAGACCGGCGAGATCTACGCCGAGGCCGGCGACGAGATCACCGAAAAGCTGCTCACCGCGTTGCTCGAGGCGGGCTATGAGGAGCTCCAGGTCCTCGACATCGACCATATCAATACCGGCGCCTACATCCGCAACACGCTGACGGTCGACAAGAACGAGTCGCGCGAGGACGCGCTGTTCGACATCTATCGGGTGATGCGTCCGGGCGAGCCGCCCACCATCGAGACGGCCGAGGCGATGTTCACCTCGCTGTTCTTCGACCCCGAGCGCTACGACCTTTCGCCGGTCGGGCGGGTCAAGATGAACATGCGGCTCGATCTCAATGCCGATGACAGCGTCCGGGTGCTGCGCAAGGAGGACATCCTTGCCGTCATTAAGACGTTGCTCGAGCTGCGCGACGGCAAGGGCGAGATCGACGACATCGACAATCTCGGCAATCGCCGTGTCCGCTCGGTCGGCGAACTGATGGAGAACCAGTACCGGATCGGGCTCCTGCGCATGGAGCGGGCGATCAAGGAGCGCATGTCGTCGGTCGAGATCGGCAACGTCATGCCCCAGGACCTGATCAACGCCAAGCCCGCCGCCGCGGCGGTCCGCGAGTTCTTCGGCTCCTCGCAGCTCTCCCAGTTCATGGACCAGACCAACCCCCTGTCGGAGATCACCCACAAGCGGCGCCTGTCGGCGCTCGGCCCCGGCGGTCTCACCCGCGAGCGCGCCGGCTTCGAGGTGCGCGACGTGCACCCGACCCATTACGGGCGCATCTGTCCGATCGAGACGCCGGAGGGCCCGAATATCGGCCTGATCAACTCGCTGGCGACCTTCGCCCGGGTCAACAAATACGGCTTCATCGAGAGCCCGTATCGGCAAGTCAAGGACGGCCGGGTCACCGAGGAGGTGGCGTACCTGTCGGCGATGGAAGAGGCGAAGTACACGGTCGCCCAAGCCAACGCCGTTCTCGACGCGAAGGGCAAGTTCACCGAGGATCTGATCGTCTGCCGCCATGCCGGCGACAACATCATGGTCCCTCCGGACCGGGTCGACTTCATGGACGTGTCGCCGAAGCAGCTCGTTTCGGTGGCCGCGGCGCTGATCCCGTTTCTGGAGAACGACGACGCCAACCGCGCGCTGATGGGCTCCAACATGCAGCGCCAGGCGGTGCCGCTCGTCCGCTCGGAGGCGCCGCTGGTCGGTACCGGCATGGAGCCGATCGTCGCCCGTGATTCCGGCGCCGCGGTGCCGGCCCGTCGCGCTGGCGTCGTCGACCAGGTCGACGCGACCCGTATCGTCATCCGGGCGACCGCCGACATGGATCCTTCAAAGTCCGGCGTCGACATTTACCGGCTGATGAAGTTCCAGCGCTCCAACCAGAACACCTGCATCAACCAGCGGCCGCTGGTGCGGGTCGGCGACCGCGTCGAGAAGGGTGACGTCATCGCCGACGGTCCCTCCACCGACCTCGGCGATCTGGCGCTTGGCCGCAACGTCCTCGTCGCCTTCATGCCGTGGAACGGCTACAACTTCGAGGATTCGATCCTGCTCTCCGAGCGCATCGTGCGCGACGACGTCTTCACCTCGATCCACATCGAGGAATTCGAGGTGATGGCGCGCGACACCAAGCTCGGGCCGGAGGAGATCACCCGCGACATCCCGAACGTCTCGGAAGAGGCGCTGAAGAGCCTCGACGAGGCGGGCATCGTCTATATCGGCGCCGAGGTGCAGGCGGGCGACATCCTGGTCGGCAAGATCACCCCGAAGGGCGAGAGCCCGATGACGCCGGAGGAGAAGCTGCTTCGCGCCATTTTCGGCGAGAAGGCCTCGGACGTTCGCGACACCTCGCTGCGGGTTCCCCCCGGCGTCAGCGGCACCGTCGTCGAGGTGCGGGTGTTCAATCGCCACGGCGTCGAGAAGGACGAGCGCGCCATGGCGATCGAGCGCGAGGAGATCGAGCGGCTCGCCAAGGACCGTGACGACGAGCAGGCGATCCTCGACCGCAACGTCTATGGCCGGCTCAACGAGATGCTGGTCAACAAGATGGGCGTCGCCGGCCCGAAGGGCTTCAAGAAAGGCGCCAAGATCACCAAGGAGTCGCTCGCCGAATATCCGCGCAGCCAATGGTGGCAGTTCGCCGTCTCCAACGACAAGCTGATGGCGGAGATCGAGGCGCTGCGCAACCAGTACGATGAGAGCCGCAAGGGTCTCGAGAAGCGGTTCATCGACAAGGTCGAGAAGCTGCAGCGCGGCGACGAGCTGCCTCCCGGCGTGATGAAGATGGTCAAGGTCTTCGTCGCCGTGAAGCGCAAGATACAGCCCGGCGACAAGATGGCCGGCCGCCACGGCAACAAGGGCGTGGTGTCGAAGATCGTGCCGATCGAGGATATGCCCTATCTCGACGACGGCACCCACGTCGACATCGTGCTCAACCCGCTCGGCGTGCCGAGCCGAATGAATGTCGGGCAGATCCTCGAGACCCATCTCGGTTGGGCCTGTGCCGGCATGGGCCTCAAGATCGGGCAAATGGTCGAGAGCTACAAGCAGAACGGCGACGTCAAGCCGCTCAGGAAGGTGCTGAAGCAGGTCTATGGCGGCAACAGCAAGAACGAGAACGTCGCCGAATACGAGGACGACGGCGTGGTCAGGCTGGCCGAGCAGCTCAGCCACGGCGTGCCGATCGCGACGCCGGTGTTCGACGGCGCCCGCGAGCCGGATATCGTCGAGCTTCTCGGCGAAGCCGGCCTCGACCCCTCGGGACAGTCGCGGCTCTATGACGGGCGCACCGGCAAATCCTTCGATCGCCCGGTGACCGTCGGCTACATCTACATGCTGAAGCTGCACCACCTGGTCGACGACAAGATCCACGCGCGTTCGATCGGCCCCTACAGCCTGGTCACCCAGCAGCCCTTGGGCGGCAAGGCCCAGTTCGGCGGCCAGCGCTTCGGAGAAATGGAAGTGTGGGCCCTTGAAGCCTATGGCGCGGCCTACACATTGCAGGAGATGCTCACCGTGAAGTCCGACGACGTTGCCGGCCGCACCAAGGTCTACGAGGCGATCGTCCGCGGCGACGATACCTTCGAGGCCGGCATTCCGGAAAGCTTCAACGTCCTCGTCAAGGAGATGCGTTCGCTCGGCCTCGATGTCGAGCTGGAGAACTCCAAGGCGCGCCAGGGCGGAGCGCCGACGGCGGACGCGGCCGAGTGAGTCGACCTAGCGTGAAGCCGGACATCCTTTCCAACGTTCACATGCGCCTCCAGCCGGGCACCTCCCACCCGGCCGGGGGCATCGCAGGAGACAGTCGATGAATCAAGAGATCGCCAACATCTTCGGTCCGGCCCAGCCGCCGGCGCAGATCTTCGACCAGATCCGCATCTCCATCGCCAGCCCGGAAAAGATCCTTTCCTGGTCGTATGGCGAGATCAAGAAGCCGGAAACGATCAACTACCGGACCTTCAAGCCGGAGCGTGACGGGCTGTTCTGCGCCCGCATCTTCGGCCCGATCAAGGACTACGAGTGCTTGTGCGGCAAGTACAAGCGCATGAAGTACAAGGGCATCATCTGCGAGAAGTGCGGCGTCGAGGTGACGCTTGCCCGCGTGCGGCGCGAGCGCATGGGCCACATCGAGCTCGCCGCGCCGGTCGCTCACATCTGGTTCCTGAAGTCGCTGCCGTCGCGGATCGGCATGCTCCTCGACATGACGCTGAAGGACCTCGAGCGCATCCTCTATTTCGAGAATTACATCGTCATCGAGCCGGGCCTGACGCCGTTGAAGGAGCGTCAGCTCCTCAGCGAGGACGAGTACCTGAAGGCGCAGGACGAGTACGGCGAGGATTCGTTCACCGCCGACATCGGCGCCGACGCCATCCGCAAGATGCTGATTGCGCTCGACCTCAAGAAGCTCGACGCCGACCTCCGTCAGGAGATCGCCGAGTCGACCTCGGAGTTGAAGCCGAAGAAGCTCGCCAAGCGGCTGAAGCTGGTCGAGGCCTTCGTCGAATCCGGTAACCGGCCGGAATGGATGATCATGACCATTGTGCCGGTGATTCCGCCGGACCTGCGGCCGCTGGTGCCGCTCGATGGCGGTCGCTTCGCCACCTCTGACCTCAACGACCTCTATCGCCGCGTCATCAACCGCAACAACCGTTTGAAGCGGCTGATCGAGCTGCGCGCCCCCGATATCATCATCCGCAACGAAAAGCGGATGCTGCAGGAGGCGGTCGACGCCCTGTTCGACAACGGCCGGCGCGGCCGGGTGATCACCGGCGCCAACAAGCGGCCGCTGAAGTCGCTGTCCGACATGCTGAAGGGCAAGCAGGGCCGCTTCCGCCAGAACCTCTTGGGCAAGCGCGTCGACTATTCCGGTCGTTCGGTCATCGTGGTCGGCCCGGAGCTGAAGCTCCATCAGTGCGGCCTGCCGAAGAAGATGGCGCTCGAACTGTTCAAGCCGTTCATCTATTCGCGGCTTGATGCCAAGGGCTATTCGTCGACCGTCAAGCAGGCGAAGAAGCTGGTCGAGAAGGAGAAGCCGGAGGTCTGGGATATCCTCGACGAAGTGATCCGCGAGCACCCGGTGCTGTTGAACCGCGCCCCGACACTCCACCGCCTCGGCATCCAGGCCTTCGAGCCGGTGCTGATCGAGGGCAAGGCGATCCAGCTTCACCCGCTGGTCTGCGCCGCCTTCAATGCCGACTTCGACGGCGACCAGATGGCGGTCCACATCCCGCTGTCGCTCGAAGCCCAGCTCGAGGCGCGCGTGCTGATGATGTCGACCAACAACATCCTGCACCCGGCCAACGGCCAGCCGATCATCGTGCCGTCGCAGGACATCGTCCTCGGCCTCTACTACCTGTCGATCATGGCCGACGGCGAGCCCGGCGAGGGCTCGGCGTTCGGCAATGTCGGCGAGATCGATCACGCCCTCGCCGCGGGGGCGGTGACGCTTCATGCCAAGGTGCGTGGCCGTGTCGTCGACATGGGCCCCGACGGCAAGGACGTGTCGAGCATCTATGAGACCACCCCTGGACGGCTGCTCCTCGGCGCGCTTCTGCCGAAGAACCCGAACCTCTCCTTTGGCCTGATCAACAAGCTGATGACCAAGAAGGAGATCTCCAACATGATCGATGCCGTCTACCGGCATTGCGGTCAGAAGGAGACGGTCATCTTCTGCGACCGCATCATGCAGCTCGGCTTCACCCAGGCCTTCAAGGCCGGCATCTCGTTCGGCAAGGACGACATGCTGATCCCCGACACCAAGGCGAAGCTGGTCGACGACACCCAGCAGCTCGTGAAGGACTACGAGCAGCAATACAATGACGGCCTGATCACCCAGGGCGAGAAGTACAACAAGGTCGTCGATGCCTGGGCCAAGTGCACCGACCGCGTGGCCGACGAGATGATGAAGCGCATCCAGGCGGTGGAGAAGGACCCCTCCGGCCGTCAGAAGCCGATGAACTCGATCTACATGATGTCGCACTCCGGCGCCCGCGGCTCGCCTCAGCAGATGAAGCAGCTCGCCGGCATGCGCGGGCTGATGGCCAAGCCGTCGGGCGAGATCATCGAGAGCCCGATCATCTCCAACTTCAAGGAGGGGCTGTCGGTGCTCGAGTACTTCAACTCGACCCACGGCGCCCGCAAGGGTCTGGCCGACACCGCGCTGAAGACCGCCAACTCCGGCTACCTGACCCGGCGCCTCGTCGACGTCGCGCAGGACTGCATCGTCACCGAGATCGATTGCGGTACCGATGCCGGCCTGAAGATGCAGGCGATCGTCGATTCCGGTCAGATCGTGGCGACGCTCGGCCATCGCGTCCTCGGCCGCACGGCCGCCGAGGACGTCATCGCGCCGGCCACCGGCGAGGTCGTCGTGCCGGCCGGAACGCTGATCGAGGAACGCCATGTCGAGGCGATCGAGAAGGGCAAGGTCCAGTCGTTCCGCATTCGCTCGGTGCTCACCTGCGAGACCAAGAACGGCGTCTGCGCCAAGTGCTACGGGCGCGATCTCGCCCGCGGCACGCCGGTGAATATCGGCGAGGCGGTCGGCGTGATTGCCGCCCAGTCGATCGGCGAACCGGGCACCCAGCTCACCATGCGCACCTTCCACATCGGCGGCACGGCGCAGGTGGTCGATCAGTCGACCATGGAGTCGAACTTCGAAGGCACGGTCCACATCCGCAATCGCAATCTGGTCCATGACTCCGACGGGCGGCTGATCGCCATGGGGCGGAACATGCAGATCGTCATCGTCGACAGCGACGGGACCGAGCGGTCCGCCAACCGCATCACCTACGGCTCGCGCCTTCTCGTCGACGACGGCGACACCGTCAAACGCGGCCAGCGCCTGGCGGAATGGGACCCCTACACCCGCCCGGTGCTCACCGAAATCGAAGGCGTGGTCGCCTTCGAGGATCTGGTCGACCGTATTTCGGTGTCCGAAACCGCCGACGAATCGACCGGCATCACCAAGCGCGTCGTCACCGACTGGCGGGCCAATCCGCGCGGCGGCGACCTCAAGCCGGCGATCGTGGTCAAGGGCAAGGACGGCAAGGCCAAGAAGACCGCTCGCGGCACCGAAGCGCGCTATCTGCTTCCGGTCGACGCGATCCTTTCGGTCGATTCCGGCGGCGAGGTCCATGCCGGCGACGTTCTCGCGCGTATCCCGATGGAGAGCGCCAAGACCCGCGACATCACCGGCGGCCTGCCGCGCGTCGCCGAACTGTTCGAGGCGCGTCGTCCGAAGGACCACGCGATCATCGCGGAGATCGACGGCACCATCAAATTCGGCCGCGACTACAAGAACAAGCGCCGGATCATCCTCGAACCCGCCGAGGAGGGCGCCGAGCCGGTCGAATACCTGATCCCCAAGGGCAAGCCGTTCCATCTCCAGGAAGGCGATGCCGTCGAGAAGGGCGACTTCATCGTCGAGGGCAACCCGGCGCCGCACGACATTCTGGCGATCAAGGGCATCGAGGCGCTCGCCGCCTATCTCGTCAACGAGATCCAGGACGTCTACCGGCTCCAGGGCGTGACGATCAACGACAAGCACATCGAGGTGATCGTCCGCCAGATGCTGCAGAAGGTCGAGATCACCGAGCCCGGCGATACCGATCTCTTCCCCGGCGAGCAGATCGACCAGCTCGACCTCGACATCGTCAACGATCAGGCGGTGGCCGAAGGCCAGAAGCCGGCGGTCGGTGTTCCGGTGCTGCTCGGCATCACCAAGGCGAGCCTGCAGACCCGCTCCTTCTTCTCGGCGGCCTCCTTCCAGGAGACCACCCGCGTCCTCACCGAGGCGGCGGTCCAGGGTAAGGTCGATCCGCTCGAGGGCCTGAAGGAGAACATCATCGTCGGCCGGCTGATCCCGGCCGGCACCGGCGGTGCCATCAACGAGGTCCGCCAGGTCGCCACCCACCGCGACGAGTTGATCGTCGAGGAACGTCGCCGGGCCGCCGAACTCGCCAGCCAGGAAGCCGAGGAGTTGGCCGAACTGACGGGCGCCGCCGAGTAACGCTTCGGATTGACGGATTGCTGCAAAGGGCCGCCCCGGCGAGGGGCGGCCCTTTGCGCATCCCGACTGCAATGGCGGGGCTGCCGGACGCGATCGGGTAAGGGCAGTTGATCCGACCTGAGCGATAGCCGGCTTACTGTTCGGCGTTTCCGTGCTAATGTGCCGTGCCGCACGTAATCCGTGCGGCCAGGAGGGGATCCCGCCACGTAGGTCGGTTTCTGTTCTGACCGCTCTTGGCCCCTTCCGATCGAAGAAGGCGGTGTCTCGCGTCAATCCGATTTGGCGTCTCTGCTACGCGGCTGGGCTCCGGCTGAGGCCGCATCGCAACATCCGCCTTTTTTCTGTTGCGCCCCCCCAAATGGGGGTTGGCGGGCACTTTCTAGCAACCAAAGGTGAATTCACCACCGCGCCGAATCAGCGCGCGGAACTGGAGGAGAAGTCCATGGCGAAGTTGAAGATTTTCAGTGCGCTGCCTGACTACGGATACCAGGCCGATCTCTTTAACGCGGCCAACGCGCCCACCACGGCGAACGGCACCACTTTCGTCTTTACCAATGGCGACGGCGATACGATCACGCTCACCGGCAGCAGCTTCAAGTACGACGCCGGGACGCCGATCGGCGGCGTCGTCGCGTCGATGGTGATCAAGAACGGCAGCTCGCAGACGCTGGTGCAGGTCACCAATGCGAGTGTCCAGCTCGACGATCTCTACGCGCTTCTCTACGGCTATGACCGGGAGAACAACCCGCACCAGGATCCCGACCCGTTCAATGCCTTCTCGCTGTTCTTCTCGGGCAACGACACCATCATCGGCTCGAGTCACTCCGACGACCTCATCGCCGGCCGCTCGCTCGGCAACGACACCATCAACGCCAAGGGCGGTGACGACTTCATCCACGGCGACGCCGGCAACGACAAGATCAACGGCGGTGGCGGGCACGACACATTGTCCTACTCGAACTCGTTCTACGATCCGACTGCAACCCATGGGATCAAGCTTGACGTCGGCAAGGGAACGGTCACCGACCCCTGGGGCGGCCACGACACCTTCAAGAACGTCGAGCGTTTCGAAGGATCGAAGTTCGCCGACAACATGAAGGGTTCCGGCGCCGACGAGGAATTCGCCGGATCGCGCGGCAACGACCACATCAATGGCAAGGGCGGCTTCGATGTGGCGTACTACGACCAGGACGGCCAGCGTGGCGGCATAAAAGGCATCCAGGCGGACCTTTCCACCGGCAAGATAAAGGACGGTTGGCACAACACCGACACGGTCAAGAACATCGAAGGGGTGGTTGGGACCAACCAGGCCAACTCCTTTGTCGGCGATGGCCATGACAATATGTTCGTCGGCCTCGACGGGGTCAATTCCTTCGACGGCAAGGGCGGCTTCGATTTTGTCAACTTCTGGGGCGATGGCATCGGTGCCGTCAGCGTCGACCTCCAGATCGCCGGTGCCGAGATCCAGGATGACGGCTTCGGCCACATCGAGCAGGCGAGCCACATCGAGGGCATCGGCGGCAGCGACGACGGCGACACGATCCTGGGCAACGGTGTGCACAACGAGCTGATCGGCAACGGCGGCGGCGATGTGCTGAACGGCCGTGGCGGCAACGACTATCTGGAAGGTGACGGCGGCGCGGACCAGTTCAACTTTGAATTGGCCGGCAGTGCGGACTCGGACGTCATCGGCGACTTCAATCCGGGCGAGGACTTGATCGGGCTGAGCATTGCCTCCTTCAACCTGACCGGCTCAGTCGGCGACAACATCGAACTCGAGCCAGTTCCACGTCGGCAACGGCGCGACGAACGGCACCCAGCTCATCATCTACAACGACAGCAACGGCAAGCTGTTCTTTGACGATGATGGCAACGGCTCGGATCCGAAGCAGCTCATCGTCCAGTTGAACGGACACCCGACCATCAGTGAGAGCGACATCGTCCTGATCGCCTGACCAGCCCGTTCTCGCAAACTGGGCCGCTCCAAAGGGGGCGGCCCTTCTTTTGTTCGGCCTATCGCCGCCCCAGCCAGGCCATCGCCAGTCCCATCGCCAGCACCAGGCCGAGGGAGGCCGAAAGGCCGTATTGGTTGGCGACGAAGCCGAGGATGGGCGGGGCGAACAGGTAGCCGGTGTAGCCCATGGTGGCGATGGCGGCGACGCCGACCCCGGCCGGGACGCCGGGCGTGCGGGCGCCGGCGCTGAACAGGACCGGGACGACATTGGCGGCGCCGACGCCGACCAGGCCGAAGCCGAGCCCGCCGATCAGAGGCCAGGGGGCGGCAAGCGCGATGCCCAGTCCGCCCGCGATGACGAGGCCACCGCCGATCAGCACTTTCCGGTTCCCGAGCCATGCCACCAGCGGGTCGCCGAACAGCCGGAACCCCGCCATCGCGAGCGAAAACAGAGCGAAGCCGACCGCCGCCGTGGTCGGCGTCGCGTGCCGCACCTTGGTCAGGAACAGGGCGCTCCAATCGGTGACCGCGCCTTCGATGGCATAGCAGAGAAGCGCCATGCCGCCGAGGACGAGCACGGCCTGACTGGGCAGGGCAAAGCGCGGCCCGCCCTCGGCCGGTCGTTCGCTCGGATAGAGGTTGCCGGCGGCGAGCGCGCCGAAGCCGAGGAGAACGATCGCCGCCCCCGTCGCGCCGCTGCCGTCGCCCCAGCCTTTGGCGATGATCAGGGCGCCGATCAGGGCGCCGGCGAGCCCGCCGATCGAGAAGAACGCGTGGAACGACGACATGGTCGGCCGCTGCCGCGCGGTCTCCACTTCGGAGGCCTGGACATTGGCGACGACGTCGAGCGATCCCATCAGGAAGCCGAACGCGAACGCCGCGGCGAAGAACAGCGGCACCGTGCCGGCAAGCATCGGCAGCGGCAGGACCGCAAGGTAGGCGAGGGTGGCGGCCGCCGTGGACCTCCGCGAGCCGGCGTGGCCGACCAGCCATCCGGCCAGCGGCATCGACAGGACCGCCCCGATCGCAAGCGCCAGGAGCGCCAGGCCGAGGATCGCCGGATCGATCGCCAGCCGCGCCTGGATCAAGGGAATGTGCACCGCCCAGATGCCCGAGCCGGCGCCGAGCATAAAGAAGACGGCGGACACGGCGATGCGAGCCTTGAGCAGGTCCGCTGGGCGAGCGGCGGAAATCCGTGGCTTGGCGTCCATGTCGGCCGCTTATGTTGACGAGGGGGAGGGATACGTCGCGAATAGCCGCCGCGATCTTTATGCGAGGCTTGGCTTCGGGACAATGCGTGTCGGGCGGCGACAGAAATGCAAAGAACGGCCCGCATCGCCTTTCCGTTTCGTTCCGGCGCCGTTCGCGCGGCGAAACGTCAAGATTTTTTCGGCGGGCAGGGTTGACGCAGCCCGGCCGAACGCATAGGTTCCGCGCGCTTTCGGGCAGGCAGTAGGCCTTTTGTTCCGGCGGCGCCATGCCGTGGAAGAAGAAGCCCTAAACGCTGCGCGGATCAGACGAACGAAGTTCGACGGGACGACATGATCGCGGTTCACGCCGTGATCCTCTGTCTTTCACGGCGCCTCCCGCCAAGGCGGGCACGGCGCTGAACGTGTAGTGGAAATTGGGAAAGAAGACGGGCCGTCGATCGGCTCCGACCAGACAAAGGCCGACATGCCGACGATCAACCAGCTTATCCGCAAGCCGCGCCGCGCACCGGTGAAGCGGAACAAAGTCCCGGCCATGCAGGAGAGCCCGCAGAAGCGGGGCGTGTGCACGCGCGTCTATACGACGACTCCGAAAAAGCCGAACTCGGCGCTGCGCAAGGTTGCCAAGGTCCGCCTCACCAACCATTTCGAGGTGATCGGCTACATTCCCGGCGAAGGCCACAATCTCCAGGAGCATTCGGTGGTGATGATCCGTGGGGGCCGCGTGAAGGACCTTCCGGGCGTCCGCTACCACATCATTCGTGGCGTGCTCGACACCCAGGGCGTCAAAGACCGCCGCCAGAGACGTTCGAAATACGGAGCAAAGAGGCCGAAATAACGTTTCGGCCTCTTTGTGCAGTATCCCTGGGCTAACGCAGCGAGACCCGGGGAACTCAGGCCGGTTTGCCACCGATCCTCCAAGCCGGAGGACATTAACGAACAGGACGTGGATGGCCGGGACAAGCCCGGCCATGACGAAAGAAGAGAACGCAAGATGTCCCGTCGCCACCGCGCCGAAAAGCGCGAGATCATCCCGGACCCCAAATACCACAACGAAGTGGTGACCAAGTTCATGAACTCGGTCATGCACGAGGGCAAGAAGTCGGTCGCCGAGCAGATCGTCTACGGCGCCTTCGAGGTGATCGAGCAGAAGACCAAGCAGGACCCGCTCGGCGTGTTCCGCACGGCGCTCGACAATGTGATGCCGTCGATCGAGGTGCGCTCGCGGCGGGTCGGCGGCGCCACCTACCAGGTGCCGGTCGAGGTTCGCTCCGACCGCCGCCAGGCGCTCGCCATCCGCTGGCTGCTCACCGCCGCGCGGAGCCGCAATGAAAAGACGATGACGGACAAGCTTTCGGGGGAGCTTCTTGACGCCGCCAACAACCGCGGCAACGCCGTGAAGAAGCGCGAGGACACCCACCGGATGGCGGAGGCCAACCGGGCCTTCTCGCATTACCGCTGGTAAGACGTTCCGCTAGAGGCCGCCAACATGCCGCGTATGCACAAAATCGAGGACTACCGCAATTTCGGCATCATGGCCCACATCGATGCCGGCAAGACGACGACGACGGAGCGGATCCTCTTCTACACCGGCAAGAGCCACAAGATGGGCGAGGTCCATGAGGGCGCCGCCACCATGGACTGGATGGAGCAGGAGCAGGAGCGCGGCATCACCATCACCTCCGCCGCGACCACCGCCGCATGGCGGGGCAAGCGCCTCAACATCATCGACACGCCCGGCCATGTCGACTTCACCATCGAGGTGGAACGGTCGCTGCGCGTCCTCGACGGCGCGGTCTGCGTGCTCGACTCCAACCAGGGCGTCGAACCGCAAACCGAAACGGTTTGGCGCCAGGGCGACAAGTACAAGGTGCCGCGCATCGTCTTCTGCAACAAGATGGACAAGACCGGCGCCGATTTCTTCAAGTGCCTCGATGACATCAAGAAGCGCCTCGGCGCACGGCCGATCGCCATCCAGCTTCCGATCGGCGCCGAGGCCGATTTCAAAGGGGTGATCGATCTCGTCCGCATGGTCGGCATCGTCTGGGAGGACGAGTCGCTCGGCGCCAAATACCACGACGTCGAAATCCCGGCGGACCTGAAGGATCGGGCGACGGAGTACCGCGCCGCGTTGGTCGAGGCCGCGGTAGAGCTCGACGATGACGCGATGGCGGCGTTCTTCGACGGCAAAGAACCCGACGAAGCGACCCTCAAGCGGCTCATCCGCAAGGCGGTGGTGACCGGATCGTTCTTCCCGGTTCTCGCCGGGTCTGCCTTCAAGAACAAGGGCGTACAGACGCTGCTTGATGCGGTGGTCGACTATTTGCCCTCGCCGGTCGAGGTGCCGCCGATCAAGGGAGTCGACCTCAAGGGCAACGAGGTCGTCCGCAAGTCGTCGGACGACGAGCCGCTCGCGGTGCTCGCCTTCAAGATCATGGACGATCCCTTCGTCGGATCGCTGACCTTCTGCCGCGTCTATTCGGGGACGATCGGAACCGGTCAGCAGATCCTCAATTCGCCGCGCGACCGCAAGGAGCGCGTCGGCCGCATGCTGCTCATGCATGCCAATCATCGCGAGGACATCAAGGAAGCCTATGCCGGCGACATCATCGCGCTCGCCGGGCTGAAGGACGCCCGCACCGGCGACACGCTCTGCGACCCGCAGAAGGCGGTGATCCTCGAGGAAATGGAGTTTCCCGATCCGGTCATCGAGATCGCGGTCGAGCCGAAGACCAAGGGCGACCAGGAGCGGCTCGGCGTTGCGCTGTCGCGTCTCGCCGCCGAGGACCCGTCCTTCCGTGTTTCGACCGATCCGGAAAGCGGCCAGACCATTCTCAAGGGCATGGGCGAACTGCATCTCGACGTGAAGGTCGACATCCTCAAGCGGACCTACAAGGTCGACGTCAATGTCGGCGCGCCGCAGGTTGCCTATCGCGAGACCATCACCCGTCCCGCCACCATCGACTACACCCACAAGAAGCAGACCGGCGGTTCGGGTCAGTTCGCCAGAATCAAGATCGAAGTCGAGCCGGCGGGACAGGGTGGCGGCTACGCCTTCGAATCCAAGATCGTCGGCGGCGCGGTGCCGCGGGAATTCATCCCGGGCGTCGAGAAGGGCTTGGCGTCGGTGTTGACCTCCGGCGTGCTCGCCGGCTTCCCGGTGGTGGACATCCGGGCCGCCCTGGTCGACGGCGCCTCGCACGACGTCGACTCCTCGGCGCTCGCCTTCGAGATCGCCGCGCGGGCCGCCTTGCGCGAAGCGCTTCACAAGGCGGGCCCGGTGCTGCTCGAACCGATCATGAAGATCGAGGTGGTGACGCCGGAGGATTATCTCGGCTCGGTGATCGGCGACATCAATTCCCGCCGCGGCCAGATCATCGGCACCGATACGCGCGGCAACGCCCAGGTGGTCAACGCCATGGTGCCGCTGGCCAACATGTTCGGCTACGTGAACACGCTTCGCTCCATGAGTCAGGGACGGGCGCAATACACCATGCAATTCGATCACTACGAGCAGGTTCCACAGGCTGTGGCGCAGGAGGTCCAGGCGAAGTTCGCCTGACCCGGTGCATCAGGAAGAAAGACTCAGGAAGGACGGAGAGCCCCGATGGCGAAAGAGAAGTTCCAACGGACCAAGCCGCATTGCAACATTGGGACGATTGGCCATGTCGATCACGGCAAGACGACGCTGACGGCGGCGATCACCAAGATCCTGTCCGAGTCAGGCAAGGCGCAGTTCAAGGACTACGCCTCGATCGACGCCGCTCCCGAAGAGAAGGCGCGCGGCATCACGATCAACACGGCGCATGTCGAGTACGAGACCGACAACCGGCACTATGCCCACGTCGATTGTCCCGGCCACGCCGACTATGTGAAGAACATGATCACCGGCGCGGCGCAGATGGACGGCGCCATCCTGGTGGTCAGCGCCGCCGACGGTCCGATGCCGCAGACCCGCGAGCATATCCTGCTCGCCCGCCAGGTCGGCGTCCCGGCGCTCGTCGTCTACCTCAACAAGTGCGACATGGTCGACGATCCCGAACTCCTCGATCTCGTCGAGCTCGAGGTGCGTGAGTTGCTGTCGAAGTACGAATTCCCCGGCGACGACATCCCGGTCGTCCGCGGCTCGGCCTTGGCGGCGCTCGAAGGCACCAGCGAGGAACTCGGCAAGGATTCGGTCCTCAAGCTGATGGACGCGGTCGACGCGTACATTCCGCAGCCCGAGCGGCCGGTGGACCTGCCGTTCCTGATGCCGATCGAGGACGTCTTCTCGATCTCCGGCCGCGGCACCGTGGTGACCGGCCGCGTCGAGCGCGGCATCGTCAAGGTCGGCGATGAAGTCGAGATCGTCGGCATCCGCCCGACCTCGAAGACGGTGGTCACCGGCGTCGAGATGTTCCGCAAGCTCCTCGATCAGGGTCAGGCCGGCGACAACATCGGCGCCCTGCTGCGCGGCGTCGACCGCGAGGGCGTCGAGCGCGGCCAGGTTCTGTGCAAGCCCGGATCGGTGACCCCGCACACCAACTTCAAGGCCGAGGCCTACATCCTGACCAAGGAGGAGGGCGGCCGCCATACGCCGTTCTTCACCAATTATCGGCCGCAATTCTACTTCCGCACCACCGACGTGACCGGCGTGGTCAGGCTCCCCGAGGGCACCGAGATGGTGATGCCCGGCGACAACGTGGCGATCGAGGTCGAACTGATCGTGCCGATCGCCATGGAGGAGCGGCTCCGCTTCGCCATTCGCGAGGGCGGCCGCACCGTCGGCTCGGGCGTGGTGTCCGAGATCGTGAAGTAGTCGGGCAGCGGACAACGGAAGACAGAGGACAGAAAGAGGAGAGAGCAAGGGCAGAATCGGCAGGGACTTGGCAATTGCCTTCGTCCGTCATCCGTCTGTCCTCTGAAAGCCCATGAACGGTCAGAACATCCGCATCCGGCTCAAGGCGTTCGATCATCGCATCCTCGATGCGTCGACCCGCGAGATCGTCAATACCGCCAAGCGAACCGGCGCCCGCGTGCGCGGACCGGTGCCGCTGCCGACCCGGATCGAGAAGTTCACGGTCAACCGGTCGCCGCACATCGACAAGAAGAGCCGCGAGCAGTTCGAGATGCGAACCCACAAGCGGCTCCTCGACATCGTCGATCCGACGCCGCAGACGGTCGATGCCTTGATGAAGCTCGACCTCGCTGCGGGCGTCGACGTCGAGATCAAGCTCTGAAGGGCGATACGCCATGCGTTCTGGAGTCATCGCGCAAAAGGTCGGCATGACCCGGGTCTTCACCGACGCCGGCGAGCAGGTACCGGTGACGGTGCTGAAGCTCGACAATTGCCAGGTCGTCGCGCAGCGAACCGCGGAGAAGAACGGCTACACCGCCGTTCAGCTCGGCGTCGGCCTGCGCAAGGTCAAGAATACGCCGCGGGCGCTGCGCGGCCATTTCGCCAAGGCCACGGTCGAGCCGAAGCGCAAGGTGGCCGAGTTCCGGGTGAGCCCGGAGAACCTCATCGCGGTCGGCGCCGAACTGACCGCCGACCACTTCGTCGCCGGTCAATTCGTCGACGTCACCGGAACTTCGATCGGCCGCGGCTTCCAGGGTGTTATCAAGCGTCATCATTTTGGTGGCGGCCGGGCGACGCACGGCAATTCGGTCAGCCACCGTACCCACGGCTCCACCGGCCAGCGCCAGGACCCCGGCAAGGTGTTCAAGGGCAAGAAGATGGCCGGTCACATGGGTGACATCCGGGTGACCACCCAGAACCTCAAGATCGTCAGGACCGACGCCGAGCGCGGCCTGATCCTGGTCGAAGGGGCGGTGCCCGGCGCCAAAGGCGGCTGGATCATCGTCCGCGACGCGGTGAAGCGCCCGCTGCCGGACGGGGTGCCGATGCCGGGAGCGTTCAGGACCAACGGTGCGCCTGCCGAGGCTGCGCCGGCGGCGGCGGCAACGCCGGTCTCGCCCGAGGCCGAGACGAAGGAAGCCGAGTGATGGACGTCAAGGTAACCACGCTCGACGGCAAGTCCGGCGGCTCGATCGCGCTGCCCGACGAGATCTTCGGTCTCGAGCCGCGCGCCGACATCCTGCAGCGCATGGTCCGCTATCAGCTCTCCAAGCGCCAGGCGGGCACTCACAAGACCAAGACCCGCGGCGAGATCCGCATGACCTCGGCCAAAGCCTACAAGCAGAAGGGCACCGGCCGGGCCCGCCACGGCAACAAGGCGGCCCCCCAATTCCGCGGCGGCGGCAAGGCGTTCGGTCCGGTGGCGCGGAGCCATGCTCATGATCTGCCGAAGAAGGTGCGGGTGCTGGCGCTGAAGCACGCCCTGTCCGACAAGGCGCGCGGGGAGAAGCTCATCGTCCTTTCCGAGGCGAGCGTCGCCGAGCCGAAGACCGGGGCACTGGCGGCGAGCCTTGCCGGTCTCGGCCTCGCCAACGCGCTGATCGTCGGCGGCGCGGCGGTGGAGGACAACTTCCGGCTCGCCGCCCGCAACATTCCCCAAATCGACGTCCTGCCGGTCCAGGGCATCAACGTCTACGACATCATGCGGCGCGACACGCTGGTCTTGACCAAGGCCGCCGTGGAAGCTCTGACGGAGCGATTCAAATGAACGCGCTGACGCATTACGACGTCATCCGCAGCCCGGTGATCACCGAGAAGTCGACGGCCGCCTCGGAGCACGACAAGCTCGTGTTCAAGGTGGCGCGCACCGCCACCAAACCGCAGATCAAGGCCGCCGTCGAGGCGCTGTTCAAGGTGAAGGTCAAGGCGGTCAACACCCTGATCCGCAAGGGCAAGGTGCGGCGGTTCCGCGGCATTGCCGGTCGGCTGAGCGACAGCAAGCGCGCGATCGTCACCCTCGAGGAAGGGTATTCGATCGACGTGACGACGGGTTTGTGAGGCTAGTCCGATGGCACTCAAGACATACAAGCCGACGACGCCCAGCCAGCGTCAGCTCGTCCTTGTCGACCGTTCGGCGCTCTACAAGGGCAAGCCGGTCAAGGGCCTGGTCGAGGGCAAGACGTCGAGCGGCGGCCGCAACAATGTCGGGCGCATCACCGTGCGCTGGCGCGGCGGCGGCCACAAGCGCGCCTATCGCCGGGTCGACTTCAAGCGTCGGAAGCTCGACGTGCCGGCGACGGTGGAGCGGATCGAATACGATCCGAACCGCACGGCTTTCATCGCGCTGATCCGCTACGAGGACGGCGAGTTGAACTACATTCTGGCGCCGCAGCGGCTTGCTGCCGGCGACACCGTCATCGCCTCGCGTCAGGCCGACGTGAAGCCGGGCAACGCCATGCCGCTCGTTTCGATGCCGGTCGGCACGATCGTCCATAATGTCGAGATGAAGCTCGGTGCCGGCGGCCAGATCGCCCGTTCGGCCGGCACCTATGCCCAATATGTCGGCCGCGACCAGGGCTACGCCATCCTCAGGCTCCATTCCGGCGAGCAGCGGCTGGTCAACCAGAACTGCTTTGCCACCGTCGGCGCGGTGTCCAATCCCGACCATGGCAACATCAACATCGGCAAGGCCGGCCGCAACCGCTGGCTCGGTCGCAAGCCGGGCGTGCGCGGCGTCGCCATGAACCCGATCGACCATCCGCACGGCGGCGGCGAGGGACGCAGCTCCGGCGGCCGCCACCCGGTGACGCCGTGGGGCATCCCGACCAAGGGCAAGAAGACGCGCCGCAACAAGCGGACCGACAAGTTCATCGCGCGCAGCCGTCACCTGCGCAAAGGCAAGTAGAAAGAGGCTTCGAAGTGGCTCGTTCAGTCTGGAAAGGTCCGTTTGTCGACGGCTTCCTGTTGCGCAAGGTCGACAAGGCGCGCCCCGGCGAGGTGATCCGGACCTGGAGCCGGCGCTCGACCATCCTGCCCCAGTTCGTCGGGCTGACCTTTGGCGTCCACAACGGCAACAAGCACATTCCGGTGCTGGTCAGCGAGGACATGGTCGGGCACAAGTTCGGCGAGTTCGCGCCGACCCGCACCTATCACGGCCACGCCTCCGACAAGAAGGCGAGGAGGGCCTGATGGGCAAGCCGAAGCACGACCGCGTGCTCGCCGACAACGAGGCGCGGGCGAAGGCGCGGATGATCCGGATCTCGACCCAGAAGCTCAATCTGGTCGCCGGTCTGATCCGCGGCAAGAAGGTTTCGGCGGCGCTCGCCGACCTCACCTTCAGCCGCAAGCGGATCGCCCGCGACGTCAAGAAGACGCTGGAATCGGCGATTGCCAATGCCGAGAACAATCACCAGCTCGACGTCGACTCGCTGGTGGTTGCCGAGGCCCATGTCGGGCCGGCGCTGGTCATGAAGCGGTGGACGCCGCGCGGCCGCGGCCGCATCGGGCGCATCCGCAAGCGTTTCTCCAATCTCACCATCGTCGTCCGCGAAGTCGAGGAGTCCGCCTGATGGGACAGAAGGTCAATCCGGTCGGGCTCCGCCTCGGCATCAACCGCACCTGGGACTCGCGATGGTTCGCCAATACCGGCGAATACGGCCGGCTGTTGCACGAGGACATGAAGGTCCGCAACGCGCTGATGTCCGATCTCAAGCAGGCGGCGGTGTCGAAGATCGTCATCGAGCGGCCGCACAAGAAGTGCCGGGTGACCATCCATTCGGCCCGGCCGGGCATCGTCATCGGCAAGAAGGGCGCCGACATCGAGAAGCTCCGCAGGAAGGTCGCGGCAATGACCGACTCGGAGGTGCACATCAATATCGTCGAGGTGCGCAAGCCGGAGATCGAAGCGACCCTGGTCGCCCAGTCGATCGCCCAGCAGCTGGAGCGCCGCGTCGCCTTCCGCCGGGCGATGAAGCGGGCCGTCCAGTCGGCGATGCGGCTCGGTGCCGAAGGCATCCGGATTTCCTGTGCCGGCCGTCTCGGCGGCGCCGAAATCGCCCGCATGGAGTGGTACCGCGAGGGTCGCGTGCCGCTGCACACGCTGCGCGCCGACATCGATTTCGGCGTGGCGACCGCCAACACCGCCTACGGCACCTGCGGCGTCAAGGTGTGGATCTTCAAGGGCGAGATCATGGAGCACGACCCCATGGCGTCCGAGCGCAAGCAGGTCGAGGGAGCGGAGCCGCCGAGCCGCCGCCGCGAGCCGGTCGCCTAGGTCAAAGGTAGCGTCAAGATGCTTCAGCCCACCCGCACCAAGTTCCGCAAGCAGCACAAGGGCCGCATTCACGGCACTGCGACCTCGGGCGCCGAACTGACGTTCGGCTCCTACGGCATCAAGGCGTTGGAGCCGGAGCGGGTGACGGCGCGCCAGATCGAGGCGGCTCGCCGCGCGATCACCCGTCACATGAAGCGCGCCGGCCGCATCTGGATCCGCGTTTTCCCCGACGTGCCGGTGTCGAAGAAGCCGACCGAAGTCCGCATGGGCAAGGGCAAGGGCACGCCGGAATTGTGGGTGTGCCGGGTCAAGCCCGGCCGCATCATGTTCGAGGTCGACGGCGTCCCGCCGCAACTCGCCCGCGAGGCGCTTCGTCTCGGCGCGGCCAAGCTGCCGGTTCGCACGCGGTTCGTGCAGCGCATCGCGGACTGACGAAAAGGGAAGGTGATGAAGGCGTCGGAAGTACGGTTGCTGACCGAGGATCAGATCGCTGACGAGCTGACCAAGCTCAAGAAGGAGCAGTTCAATCTGCGCTTCCAGCGGGCGACCGGTCAGCTCGAGAACACCGCGCGGGTCCGTCAGATCCGTCGCGACATTGCCCGGCTCATGACGATCCGCGGCAAGACCGTGGCGAAGAAGAAAAAAGGCTGAAGAAGCGAATCATGCCCAAACGTGTCCTCCAAGGCACCGTCGTCAGCGACAAGAATGACAAGACCGTGGTCGTCCGCGTCGAGCGCCGCTTCACCCATCCGCTGTTGAAGAAGACGGTGCGGCGGTCGAAGAAGTATCACGCCCACGACGCTGAAAATAAACACAAAGTCGGCGACGTCGTGCTGATTGAAGAAGGCGCGCCGATATCAAAAAACAAACGTTGGGTCGTGCTCGAGGGCACGCCGGCCGACGTGAACTAGGGGACGGCCTTTGCCGGCAAGACGATGATCCAGATGCAAACCAACCTTGACGTGGCGGACAATTCGGGTGCCCGCCGGGTCATGTGCATCAAGGTGCTGGGCGGATCGAAGCGGAAATACGCCTCGGTCGGCGACATCATTGTCGTCTCGGTGAAGGAGGCGATCCCGCGCGGCAAGGTCAAGAAGGGCGACGTCATGAAGGCGGTGGTGGTGCGGACCGCCAAGGACATCCGTCGCGCCGACGGCAGCGTCATCCGCTTCGACCGCAACGCCGCCGTTCTCATCAACAACCAGGCGGAGCCGATCGGCACCCGTATCTTCGGCCCGGTGCCGCGGGAACTGCGTGCCCGCAACCACATGAAGATCATCTCGCTCGCGCCGGAGGTGCTTTGAACATGGCCGCGAGGATCAAAAAGGGCGACAAGGTCGTCGTCATCACCGGCAAGGACAAGGGCAAGACCGGCGAGGTCATCCGGGTTCTGCCCGACAAGGACCGCGCGCTGGTTCGTGGCGTCAACGTCGCCCGCCGCCATCAGCGCCAGACCGCCAGAGATCAGGGCGGCATCGTCGTCAAGGAGATGCCGATCCACATGTCCAATATCGCGCTCGCCGATCCGCGGGACGGCAAGCCGACCAAGGTCGGCTTCCGCTTCAACAAGGACGGCTTCAAGGAGCGCTATGCTAGGCGCACCGGAGAAATCGTCGATGGCTGAGGCACAGTACGAGCCGCGGCTCAGGACGTACTATCGCGAGACGGTACGGCCGACCATGATCGAGTCCTTCGGCTACAAGAACCCGATGCAGGTACCGCGGGTCGACAAGATCGTCCTCAACATGGGCGTCGGCGAGGCGGTGGCGGATTCCAAGAAGGTTCAGACCGCGCTCGCCGATCTGGCGATGATCGCCGGTCAGAAGCCGGCCGTCACCCGGTCGCGGAAGTCGATCGCCACCTTCAAGCTGCGCGAGGGCATGCCGATCGGCGGCAAGGTGACCTTGCGGCAGAACCGGATGTACGAGTTTCTCGACCGCCTGGTGAACGTGGCGCTGCCGCGGGTGCGCGACTTCCGCGGGCTCAACCCGAAAAGCTTCGACGGTCGCGGCAACTACGCGATGGGCATCAAGGAGCACATCATCTTCCCCGAGATCAACTACGACGAGGTTGATCAGATCTGGGGGATGGATGTGATCGTGTGCACCACCGCCAAAAGCGACGCCGAGGCGCACGCCTTGCTGAAGGCATTCAATTTTCCGTTCCGCCAATAGGGATAGCCAAATGGCAAAGACCAGCGCGATCGAAAGAAACAAGAAGCGGCGCGAGATGACGACCCGCTACGCCGAGCGGCGGGCGGAGCTCAAGCGCGTCGCTCGCGACCCGAGCTTGACGCTCGAGGACCGCTTCCAGGCGCGCCTCAAGCTTGCCGAGTTGCCGCGCAATTCGTCGGCCGTCCGCATCCGCAACCGCTGCGAAGTGTCGGGACGGCCGCGCGGCTACTACCGCAAGCTGAAGCTGTCGCGGATTGCTCTGCGCGAGCTGGGGTCTCAGGGCCTGATCCCCGGCCTCGTCAAGTCGAGCTGGTAAGGAGAGCAAACGCGATGGCGATGTCCGATCCGATCGGCGATATGCTGACCCGCATCCGCAACGCGCAGATGCGGAAGAAGTCGACGGTCACCACGCCGGGCTCCAGGCTCCGCGCGAGCGTTCTCGACGTCTTGCAGGCCGAGGGCTATATCCGCGGCTATTCGACGCTCGAGCAGGACGGTCGCTCCGAGCTGCAGATCGAGCTGAAATACTACGACGGTGAGCCGGTGATCCGCGAGATCGAGCGGGTGTCGCGGCCGGGTCGGCGGGTGTATTCGTCGGTGCGGACGATACCGCGGGTTGCCAGCGGTCTTGGCGTGTCGATCCTGTCGACGCCGAAGGGCGTCCTGTCGGATGCCGACGCCCGCGAGCAGAATGTCGGGGGCGAGGTGCTCTGCCGCGTCTTCTGAGGCAGGCGGAAACGGGAAGTTGTGAGATGTCGCGAATTGGAAAGAAGCCGGTCGAGGTGCCCAAAGGGGTCACCGCCACGGTCGACGGACAGAGGATCTCGGTGAAAGGCCCGAAAGGCGAGCTCGCCTTCGTGGCGACCGACGACGTCGCCGTGAAGATGGAAGACGGCTTGATTTCGGTCGATCCGCGAAACGAGTCGAAGCGGGCTCGCGCCGCCTGGGGCCTGTCGCGCACCATGGTCGCAAATCTCGTCGAGGGGGTGACCAAGGGCTTCGAGCGCCGGCTGGAGATCAATGGCGTCGGCTACCGCGCCGCGGTGCAGGGTTCCAATCTGCATCTCAACCTCGGCTACAGCCACGACGTCCGCTATCCGATTCCGGCCGGCATCAAGATCGAGACACCGAAGCCGACGGAAATCGTCGTCTCCGGCTCCGACCGGCAAAGGGTCGGTCAGGTGGCGGCCGAAATCCGCGAATTCCGCAAGCCCGAGCCCTACAAAGGCAAGGGGATCAAATACGCGGACGAGTTCATCCACCGCAAGGAAGGCAAGAAGAAGTAGCGAGCGACGCCATGGCCAAGAACAGAACCACCCGGCGGGTTGCCCGCGTCAGACGAGCGATCCGCGCCGCGGCCCACGGCCGCTCGCGGTTGTCCGTTTTCCGCTCGTCGAAGCACATCTATGCCCAGGTCATCGACGACCAGGCGGGGCGCACCGTCGCCGCCGCTTCCTCGCTCGACAAGGGGCTGCGCGAGACGCTGAAGACAGGCGCCGACACCGCGGCTGCGGCCGAGGTCGGCAAGCTGCTCGCCGAGCGGGCGCTGGCCGCCGGGGTCAAGGACGTCGTCTTCGATCGCGGCGCCTATCTCTTTCACGGTCGCGTGAAGGCGCTGGCCGACGGCGCCCGCGAGGGCGGACTGAATTTCTGACCACGACTTGAACCGTCGAACTTCGACAACAATATCGGATCATCGGAACGGATAATGGCAAGAGAGCGCGAACGGAGCCGGGACAGGGACGACCGCGACAGCGAATTCGTCGATAAGCTTGTCCACATCAACCGGGTTGCCAAGGTCGTCAAGGGCGGGCGGCGCTTCGGCTTCGCGGCGCTTGTCGTCGTCGGCGACCAGAAAGGCCGGGTCGGCTTCGGCCACGGCAAGGCCCGCGAGGTTCCCGAAGCCATCCGCAAGGCGACCGACGCGGCGAAACGGTCGATGGTGAGGGTGCCGCTCCGCGAGGGACGGACGCTCCACCACGACGTCCACGGCCGCCACGGCGCCGGCAAGGTCATCTGCCGCGCGGCGCCGGCCGGCACCGGCATCATCGCCGGCGGGCCGATGCGCGCCGTCTTCGAGACCCTCGGCGTTCAGGACGTGGTGGCGAAATCGTTCGGTTCGTCCAATCCTTACAACATGGTGCGCGCGACCTTCGAGGCGCTGAAGAAGGAAGACAGCCCGCGTAGCGTCGCCGCCCGTCGCGGTATCAAGGTCTCGTCGCTGCAGGCGCGGCGGCGGGACGTCGATCCGGAAGCGGCGGAAGCCTGAGCTAGCTTGAGGATACGGATATGGCCGACAAAACCGTCACCGTCGAGCAGATCGGCAGCCCGATACGCCGTCCGAAGGACCAGCGCGCCACGCTGATCGGTCTCGGCCTTAACAAGATGCACCGCCGCCGGACCCTGCCGGATACGTCGGCCGTCCGCGGCATGATCGCCAAGGTCAGCCACCTCGTCCGCGTCGTCGACGAAGGAAAATAAGCGATGAAACTCAACGAGATCGCCGACAAGGCCGGAGCGACCAAGAATCGCATGCGGGTCGGCCGCGGCATCGGCTCGGGCAAGGGCAAGACCGCCGGCCGCGGCGTCAAGGGCCAGAAATCCCGGACCGGCGTCGCCATCAAGGGGTTCGAGGGCGGCCAGATGCCGCTCCACCGCCGCCTGCCCAAGCGCGGCTTCACCAATATCTTCGCCAAGGACTTCAACGAGGTCGGCCTCGACCGCGTCCAGCAGGCGATCGACGCGGGCAAGCTCGATGGCAAGGCACCGGTCACGGCCGAAGCGCTGAAGGTCGCCGGTGTCGTGCGCCGGGTGAGGGACGGCGTGCGGCTGCTCGCCAACGGCAACCTCAAGGGCGCCGTGACTTTCGAGATCGCCGGCGCTTCGAAGGCTGCCGTCGCTGCGGTCGAGAAGGCCGGCGGGTCGGTCAAGATCCGCAAGGCGGAGGCCAAATCGGCCAGCTGAGGCCGGAGGGAAACGACCATGGCATCGGCCGCAGAACAACTCGCCGCCAACCTCAACTTCGGTGCTTTCGCCAAGGCCGAGGCGCTGAAGAAGCGTATCTGGTTCACCCTCGGCGCGCTGCTGATCTACCGCCTCGGCACCTACATCCCGGTGCCCGGCATCAATCCCGACGCGCTCGCCCAGGCGTTCAATACCAATTCGACCGGCCTGATCGGCATGTTCAACATGTTCTCCGGTGGCGCGGTCGGCCGGATGGCGATCTTCGCGCTCGGCATCATGCCGTACATCTCGGCCTCGATCATCATTCAGCTGCTGACGTCGATCGTCCCGACCCTCGACCAATTGAAGAAGGAGGGGGAACAGGGCCGCAAGGTCATCAATCAGTACACCCGGTACGGCACCGTCCTTCTCGCCGCGCTACAGGCCTACGGCATCGCCGTCGGGCTCGAGGGCGGCACCAACATCGTCGTCAATCCGGGGATGTTCTTCCGCTTCACCACGATGGTGACGCTGACCGGCGGGACGATCTTCCTGATGTGGCTCGGCGAGCAGATCACCAGCCGCGGCATCGGCAACGGCATCTCGCTGATCATCATGTCGGGCATCGTCGCCAACCTTCCCCACGCCCTGGTCGGCACCCTCGAGCTCGGCCGCGAAGGAGCGCTGTCGACGACCGTGATCCTCGGCGTCGGCGTGATGGCGATCGCCGTCATCGGCTTCATCGTCTTCGTCGAGCGGGCCCAGCGACGGTTGCTCATCCAATACCCGAAGCGACAGGTCGGCAATCGCATGTTCCAGGGCGATTCCTCGCATCTGCCGCTGAAGATCAACACCTCCGGTGTCATCCCGCCGATCTTCGCCTCCTCGCTGCTCCTGCTGCCGATCACCGCGGCTAACTTCTCCGCCGGGCAGGGCCCGTCGTGGCTGACCTCGGTCACCGCGCTGCTTGGCCGCGGCCAGCCGCTGCACATGCTCCTCTACGCGGGGCTGATCGCGTTTTTCGCCTTCTTCTACACCGCGGTCGTCTTCAACCCGAGCGACACGGCGGACAATTTGAAGAAGCATGGCGGCTTCATTCCCGGCATCCGGCCGGGGGCGAAGACCGCCGAATATATCGACTATGTGCTTGACCCGTATCACGGTGCTCGGCGCGCTCTATCTGATCGCGGTCTGCCTGCTGCCTGAAGTGCTGATCGCCTATGCCGGCGTGCCATTCTATTTCGGCGGCACGTCACTGCTAATCGTCGTCAGCGTCACGATGGACACCGTGGCGCAGATCCAGGGCCATCTGCTCGCCCACCAGTACGAGGGCCTGGTGAAGAAGGCGAAGCTGAGGGGGCGGACGCGATGAGGCTGATTCTGCTCGGCCCGCCGGGGGCCGGCAAGGGGACGCAGGCGCAGCGGCTGGTCGACAAGCACGGCCTCGTTCAGCTTTCGACCGGCGACATGCTGCGTGCGGCGGCCGCCGCCGGCACTCCGGTCGGCAAGCGGGCGAAGGCGATCATGGATCGCGGGGAGCTGGTTCCCGATGACGTCATGATCGAGATCATCGCCGAGCGCATCGGCCGGCCGGATACCGCCAAGGGCTTCATTCTCGACGGTTTCCCGCGGACCATTGCGCAGGCCGAGGCGCTCGACAAACTGCTTGAGGAGCGCGGCATAAGCATCGATGCGATCATCGAAATCGCCGTCGACGAGAAGATGCTGCACGATCGCATTGAGGGCCGCGCCAAGGAAACCGGCGGGGTGCGCGGCGACGACAAGTCGACGGCGAGGCGCCTGGCGGTCTACCGTGAGCAGACGGCGCCGGTCGCCGAGCACTACCGGCGCATGGGACTTCTGCGGTCGGTCGACGGGATGGGATCGGTGGATGAGGTCGCCGCCCTGATCGACGGCCATCTTCAGGCCTTGGCGGAGGCATAGTCGGACGGCGCGGAGTTGACGAAAAGCCGCCGAATGATTATCTACCGGCACGACTTCTGGATTTATCAGATGAACGGTGCCGGTCGACCAGCAATTGGGAAGCCGGGACCGTTTGTTGCGTTTGCCGGCCGACTTGGCGAAGTGATTGGTTTTCGGCTGTTTTAAAGGCAGTCGACAAAAGGAGAAGCGAGCGTGGCCCGTATCGCAGGCGTCAATATCCCGACCAACAAGCGCGTCGTGATCGCACTCCAGTATATCCATGGCATCGGGCCGACAAAGGCCAGGGAAATCATGGACAAGGTCAAGGTGCCGGACAGTCGCCGGGTAAACGAGCTGACCGATACCGAGGTCATGCAGATCCGCGAGACCATCGACCGCGACTACATGGTCGAGGGCGACCTTCGCCGCGACGTGGCAATGAACATCAAGCGGCTGATGGATCTCGGCTGCTATCGGGGCCTCCGGCATCGCCGCGGCCTGCCGGTTCGCGGCCAGCGGACCCACACCAACGCGCGGACCCGGAAGGGACCGGCCAAGCCGATTGCCGGCAAGAAGAAATAGGCGGCGCATCGCCGAACGGATAAGCGGCCGCAAGGCCAGGAAGAACAGCACCCCGACAGGGCGAGCTTGAAAGGTCGAAAATGGCGAAGGATGCAACCCGCGTGCGCCGCCGCGAGCGGAAGAACATCATCTCCGGCGTGGCGCATGTGAATTCCAGCTTCAACAATACCATGATCACCATCACCGACGCCCAGGGCAACGCGATTTCCTGGTCGTCGGCCGGTTTGATGGGGTTCAAGGGGTCGCGTAAATCGACCCCCTATGCGGCGCAGATGGCGGCGGAGGATGCCGGCCGGAAAGCGGCGGAGCATGGCGTCAAGACCCTCGAAGTGGAAGTGTCCGGCCCGGGTTCGGGCCGCGAGTCGGCCTTGCGCGCGCTGCAGTCCGGTGGCTTCACGATCACCTCGATCCGTGACGTGACCCCGATCGCTCACAACGGCTGCCGGCCGCGGAAGCGCCGCCGCGTGTGAGGTTCCCGCGTTCTTCGCAACGCTTGCAAAGTTTCTGCTCCAGCGCGGCCGCTGACGGTCGGCCGCTCCGCCTCCTCCCAGGGCGGCAACAACTGAAAGGACGAGGCTCGTGATCCAAAAGAACTGGCAAGAGCTGATCAAACCCAACAGAGCTCGAGATTGTCCCGGGCTCGGGGACGGAGGCGAAGCGGTTTGCCACCGTGGTGGCCGAACCGCTCGAGCGAGGCTTCGGCCTGACGCTCGGCAATGCGCTCCGCCGTGTGCTGCTGTCCTCGCTGCAGGGCGCGGCCGTCAAGGCGGTCCAGATCGACGGCGTGCTGCACGAGTTCTCCTCGATCGGCGGCGTGCGCGAGGACGTCACCGACATCGTGCTCAACATCAAGGAAATCGCCATCAAGATGCATGGCGAGGGGCCGAAGCGCATGGTCGTGCGCAAGCAGGGCCCCGGCGTCGTCACCGCCGGCGATATCCAGACCGTTTCCGACATCGAGATCCTCAATCCCGACCATGTGCTGTGCACCCTCGACGAGGGCACCGAGATCCGCATGGAGTTCACGGTCGATATCGGCAAGGGCTACGTCACCGCCGACCGCAATCGTCCGGAGGACGCCCCGATCGGCCTCATCCCGGTCGACAGCCTCTATTCGCCGGTCAAGAAGGTCTCCTACCGGGTCGAGAATACCCGCGAGGGCCAGGTGCTCGACTACGACAAGCTGACGATGACGGTGGAGACCGACGGTTCGGTCCGCGCCGAGGATGCCGTCGCCTATGCGGCGCGCATCCTTCAGGACCAGCTTTCGATCTTCGTCAACTTCGAGGAGCCCGAGAAGGAAACCACCGAGATCTCGATCCCCGAGCTCGCCTTCAATCCGGCGCTGCTCAAGAAGGTCGACGAGCTGGAGCTGTCGGTCCGCTCGGCCAACTGCCTGAAGAACGACAACATCGTCTATATCGGCGACCTCATCCAGAAGACCGAGGCGGAGATGCTGAGGACGCCGAATTTCGGCCGGAAGTCGCTGAACGAGATCAAGGAAGTCCTCGCCCAGATGGGCCTCCATCTCGGCATGGAAGTGCCCAACTGGCCGCCGGAGAACATCGACGAACTGGCCAAGCGGTACGAAGACCACTATTAGCAGGGAACAGAGGTCAGATCGGAATTCAAAAAAAGGCTGAACGGCATCGCCGCGTCATCTTTGACTTCTGATGACTGACATCTGATCCCTGTCACGGAGTGACGACACATGCGCCATCATAATTCCGGCCGGAAGCTCAATCGCACGTCGAGCCATCGCAAGGCGATGTTCGCCAACATGGCCGCGTCGCTGATCAGGCACGAGCAGATTGTCACCACCCTGCCGAAGGCCAAGGACCTCCGGCCGATCGTCGAGAAGCTGGTGACGCTGGCCAAGCGCGGCGATCTCCACGCAAGGCGGCAGGCGATATCCGAGCTTCGCGACCTTGGCTCGGTGAAGAAGCTCTTCGACACCATCGGCCCCCGCTACAAGGAGCGGGCCGGCGGCTACACCCGCGTCCTCAAGGCCGGCTACCGCTACGGTGACAGCGCCGCGGTCGCGGTCATCGAGTTCGTCGATCGCGACCCCGCGGCGAAAGGCGCCGAGGATCGCGCCCGCCACGAGGAGAGCCAGGCCGCTGAGGCGGCCGCCTGAGCCGATCGCGTTGAATTGAACGACCGTGAGGAGGGCGGCTTGGCCGCCCTTTTTCTATCCGGCCGCTCGTCACGTCGTTGCCTCATTTGGTGGTGCATTTCTGATCGCGGGCGCGACGATTTGGGGAAGAGACCGTCAGCGATGAAAGAATGGGTGAACCGTGCCGCGGCGACGATGGCCGCCGGTTTGCTGGCCGCCATGTTGCTCACTCCCGCCGGCGCCGAGGACGCCCAGGTGCCGGCAAGCGCCGCCGAGATCAGGCTGTCCTTCGCGCCGATCGTCAAGCGCGTCGCCCCGGCCGTCGTCAACGTCTACGCCTCGCGCGTCGTCCAGACGTCGGCGTCGCCGTTCTTTGCCGATCCCTTCTTCCGGCGGTTTTTCGGCGAGGGCGATCTCGGCCAGCCGGCCCAGCGCGTGCAGCGCTCGCTCGGCTCCGGGGTGATCATCGACCCCTCGGGCATCATCGTCACCAACAATCACGTCGTCGCCAACGCCAGCGAGATCAAGGTGGCGCTCGCCGACCGCCGCGAGTTCGACTGCGAGGTGATCCTCAAGGACGAGCGGACCGATCTCGCCGTGCTGCGCATCAAGGGCGCCGATACCACCTTCCCGACGCTGGAATTCGCCGATTCCGACAAGCTCGAGGTCGGCGACCTGGTGCTCGCCATCGGCGACCCGTTCGGGGTCGGCCAGACCGTCACCAGCGGCATCGTTTCCGCTCTGGCGCGCACCGATGTCGGCATCTCCGACTATCAGTTCTTCATTCAGACCGACGCGGCGATCAATCCGGGCAATTCGGGTGGGGCGCTGATCGACATGGACGGCAAGCTGGTCGGCATCAACACCGCGATCTTCTCGCATAGCGGCGATTCGAGCGGCATCGGCTTCGCCATCCCCTCCAACATGGTGCGGGTCGTCGCCCGTTCGGCGGAGACCAGCGGCCATGTCCGCTTGCCGTGGATCGGCGTCAAGCTACAGGCGGTGACGCCGGATATCGCCGAGGGGCTCGGCCTGTCGCGGCCGCAGGGTGCGCTGGTCACCGACGTCACCAAGGGGAGCCCCGGCGCCCGCGCCGGCCTCAAGAGCGGCGACCTCGTCACCTCCCTCGACGATGTCCAGATCGACGACCCGTCGACCCTCACCTATCACCTGGCGACCAAGGGGATCGGCGGCACCGCGCGCGTCGGCGTCATGCGCGACGGCAAGCAATATGTCGCGACGCTGACCCTCGAGGGCGCGCCGGAGACCGTGCCGCGCGACGAGATCACCATCGACGGTGGTTCGCCGCTCGCCGGCGCGCGGGTGGTCAACCTGTCGCCGGCCGTCGCCGAGGAGCTTGCCTATGACGGCGATCCGAAAGGCGTGATCATCGATCTGGTCTCGGGCGGCACGAACGCGGACAGCGCGGGCCTCGCCCGCGGCGACGTGGTTCTCGAGGTCAACGGGGTTGCCATCGACACGACCCGCAAGCTCGCCGACGCCTGCTCGCAGCGCGCGCGATACTGGCAGATCACCATCGAGCGGAACGGTCAGGTCATCCGCACCCAGTTCCGAACGTAGCACACGGGCTGCGTTCGCTTATAGGCGGTTGGCAGTTGCAGCACCCAGCCTTTCAGCCGAGCAGTTGTAGTTCACCGAACTATATTACTGCTTGCGAGGTCACTTTCTGGAGACTGGGTTCAGCGACCTTTTCCATTGTGTTGATGCTCACGTGGGGCCATTTGATGAGTCCCGGCTGTCCGTCTTTACGCGCGAAAAACTCGAGGAAAACAACCTGCGCATACTGCAGTATCAGTCGGGGGTTTCCGAATGCGTCATTCTCGGCCAATTCTTCAATCCACATCGTGAAATTCATTTCCGTGGCGTTGGCCTGCTTTACGATAAACGGTATGTTGACAATGCCAGCGGTCTCGACGGCAGTTTGTACCTCAAGAACTGTATTCTTCACAATGTTTGGGGGTACCCCGGCAGCAAGCAGCAGATGCGGTTCGACCGGATTGAACCCCGGAAAGCCGGGCGCAGTTACGTTTCCTTTGAATGGGTCATCATTGAAGTGCTTGTATGGGCCTAGATAAGGATTGTTCAAATCCTGATTGACCCCAATCGGCAATCCGTTGATGGCCGGAATCATTGGGGCGCCAGCCGTCTCATGGTGGGTTCCGAGCGCTAGCACAGAATCACCGTGAGGAATTGTGCCGAGGCGCGCGGTGTCGACGTCGTTTGTCACTTCGTTGGCCATGTGCAGCCACAGGCCGGGCTCGTGATGGATAACGGCCTTAGCGCCAGCCGCCAACCCACTGACTGGAAAATCCTCCGCTATGACTTGCGTGATCACCTGTTCGTAGTCCAAAGCAACCACGAATTGATCCGTATTCGTCGAGGCGCCATTTCGCCGAACACCGCGGTTTGGCACCGCCTTGTCCACGAGAGTAAAATTCAGTTCCTCATTGAATTGGTTAAGATATATTCTGTAGTCAATTGCGCTATTGGGCTGGGTTGAGAACGGCAATGCAATCATGTTCCAACCGCGCCCTGCGAGATCTGGCGTATTCTTCCATTGTCCCGGTAACAGCTGCAGTGGCCCGAGGTCCTCGTCGCCGGTGGTCGCAAGGTCAACGAACCGACTTTGGCGTTCTAGTTCCGCAATTCGACTTTGTCTCAACATCTCGGCAACCTTCCTCTGTTGCTTGGGACACGCTAGTGCGGCCCTTCGTCTACGAGACAGCCCCGTCGGAGCAAGGTAGGATGCAACTGTAACACGATTTTGTTGGCGCCTAAACCCAGCGCGTCATAGATCCTTCCACGCCGTCCGGAAGGAGCGAAGCGATCTGCAGGAGCCCTTGAAGCAGCGGGCGGTAGCGGCGGAACTCCGCGTGCCCTGCGAACTGCGCCCGAATGCGCTAAATGAGGGGCCGGACACGCACGAGCGTCCAAGGGGATCGACACGGAAGCAAATGACATCGCTCTTTCAGGCGGCAGGGTTGGAGAAGACGGCGCCCCGGCCGCTTGCCGATCGCTTGCGGCCGGAACGGCTCGACGACGTCGTCGGCCAGGACCACCTGCTCGGGCCGGACGGGGCGCTTACCCGCATGCTCAAGTCCGGTTCGCTCGGCTCGCTCGTCTTCTGGGGCCCGCCCGGCACCGGCAAGACGACCGTCGCGCGGCTGCTCGCCCGCGATACCGACCTCCATTTCGAGCAGATATCGGCGGTGTTCTCCGGGGTCGCCGACCTCAAGAAGGTGTTCGACGCGGCGCGGGCCCGGCGTGAAACGGGAAAGGGGACGCTCCTCTTCGTCGACGAGATCCATCGCTTCAATCGCGCCCAGCAGGATTCGTTCCTGCCGGTGATGGAGGACGGCACGGTGACGCTGGTCGGCGCCACCACCGAGAATCCGTCCTTCGAACTGAACGCGGCGCTCCTGTCGCGCGCCCGCGTGCTGGTGTTCAGGCCGCTTGACGAAGCGGCGCTGGCGAAGCTGCTCGCCCGGGCGGAGGCGGCGGAAGGCAGGCCGCTGCCCCTCGACGACGATGCGCGGGCGATGCTGATCGGCATGGCCGACCGCGACGGGCGCGCTGTGCTGACGCTCGCCGAGGAGGTATGGCGGGCGGCGCGGGCGGACGAGACCTTCGGTCCGGCCGCCCTGCAGGACGTGGTGCAGCGCCGCGCGCCGCTCTACGACAAGAGTCAGGACGGCCACTACAACCTGATCTCCGCCCTCCACAAGTCGGTGCGCGGCTCCGACCCGGACGCGGCGCTCTATTATCTCGCCCGCATGCTGGATGCCGGCGAGCGGCCGCTCTACATCGGCCGCCGTCTCGTCCGCATGGCGATGGAGGATATCGGCCTCGCCGACCCGCAGGCGCTGGTCGTGGCGCTCGCCGCCAAGGATGCCTACGACTATCTCGGCTCGCCGGAGGGCGAGCTGGCGCTGGCCGAGGCGACGGTCTATCTGGCGACGGCGCCGAAATCGAACGCCGTCTATACCGCCTTCGGCGAAGCGACGCGGGTCGCCAAGGAGGGCGGCTCGCTGGCGCCGCCGAAGATCATCCTCAACGCCCCGACGAAGCTGATGAAGGGCGAGGGCTATGCCGCCGGCTACCGCTACGATCACGACCAGCCCGAGGCATTCTCAGGCCAGGACTATTTTCCGGAGGCCCTCGGCCGCCAGACCTTTTACGATCCGCCGGATCGCGGCTTCGAGCGCGAGATCAGGAAGCGCCTGGACTACTGGGCAAAGCTCCGCCGGGAGCGGGGCGGGGGGTAGGCGACGGCTTGATATATGTACAGCCATACTGTACATATGCGTCATGGCACGCTCAACGACATATTCGGCGCTCCGCGCCAACCTCAAGGAGGCGCTCGATCGGGTTTGCGCGGATCACGAACCCCTGCACGTCGAGCGCAAGAACGGCGAGCCGGTGGTGGTGATCTCGGAAGAGGATTTCTCGGCGCTGGAGGAGACAGCCTACCTCCTGCGTTCGCCGGAGAACGCTCGTCGGCTCCTCGATGCACTCCATGCGGACAGAGCCACCGACCACGCGTTTGCGAGTGTCGATGAACTCCGTCAGAAGCTTGATCTTGGCGGCCGAAGCGCTGGATGATCTGCGCTATTGGACCGAGACCGATCCGCGGAAGGCCGGCCGCATTTTGAGGCTGATCGACGAGGTCTGCCGGACGCCATTCGCCGGTACCGGCAAACCAGAGCGGCTACGGCATCTCGGTGGCCTCTGGTCCCGCCGCATCGACCAGGAACATCGATTGGTTTATTCGGTGACGGTCGAGACAGTGCGAATCGTGCAATGTCGATACCATTACACGCGGCGCTGACGGCCCCGCCCCGAATGATCTACTTTGCCTATGGCTCCAATCTCGACGGTGCCCAGATGGCGGAGCGCTGTCCGGCGGCGCGTTTCGTCATGCCGGCGCGGCTCGACGATCATCGCCTGCATTTCCCGCGCCGCTCGCCGATCCGCCAGTGTGCCGTCGCCAGCATCGAGCCGGCAGCAGGATCGGTGGTCTGGGGCGCCCTTTATGCGGTGACCTTGGCCTGCGTCGAGTCGCTCGATCGCCGCGAAGGGTACGATCCGCAAAAGCATCCGGGCGAAAGCCGCTATTTCCGGTCGACGGTTAAGGTCGCGCCTGGCGACGGCATTGCGGTCGAGGCGATCGCCTATGTCGCCAATCCCTCACCCGAGCCCGGCTTGCCTTCCGTCGAATACCTTGCCCATCTGATCGCCGGCGCCGAAGCGTTCCGCTTTCCGCCCGACTACGTCGCCATGCTGAGGACGGTCGCGACGGAAGCCGCCTAGTCTTTCGGCGCTTCGGTCCCGTAGCGGAGCACCTGCACCTTCTCGGTGGTCACCAGCCCGCTCCCCATCATGCCGTTCAGCGTTTCGACGAAGGCGGCGATCTTCGCCTCGGTGTCGACGATCTCGATGACCAGCGGCAGGTCCTCCGACAGCCTGAGGATCTTGCTGGTATGCAGGCGGCTCGAGCGGCCGTAGCCCATCGGCCCGCGCAGCACCGTGGCGCCGGCGAGGCCGACTTCGCGGGCCTTCAGCACGATCGCCTCGTAGAGCGGCCGGCCGTCATGCTGGTCGGATTCGCCCATGAAGATGCGAAGCAGCATCGCTTGCGTGCTTTCGACCATCGGTCATGCTCCCCTTTTGAGGCGGTTCAGTCTGGCGCCGAGGCGGTGGCCGGACCATACGCCCGCCAGCCAAAGGACGACCGACAGAAGCACGTTCGCCCCGGCGAGGGTCAAGCGCCCGGCCGCCGCCAGGCGCATGGTCTCCAGGCTGAAGACGGAGAAGGTGGTGAAGCCGCCGCAGAAGCCGGTGAGGACGAACTGCCGGACGGCCGGGGCGACGAGCAGCCGCCCGTCGGGATCGGTCAGCGTGGCGTAGAGGCCGATCACGAAGGAGCCCGCCACGTTGACCGTCAGCGTGGCCCACGGAAAGCCGGAGCCGATGAGCGCGATCATGCCGAGCGACGACAGGTAGCGTGCCATGGCACCAAGGCTGCTGCCGATGCCGACGGCCAGATAGAGCCTTGTGGTTGGCTGCATCGGCTCAGCCCGCCAACAGCCGGTCGCCGGCGACGAACCCGGCGGTCACCGCCGTCAGGCAGACGGCGAGCGAGCCGAGGATGTTGAGGATCGCCAGCCGCCACTCCGCCTCGCGGAGGAGGGCGAGGGTCTGCAGGCTGAACGACGACACCGTGGTGTAGCTGCCGAGCACGCCGGTGGTCGCCGCGATCCAGATTTCCTCGCCGTAGGGGAAGACGCCCGGCTGGGCGAGCCAGCCGGCGATCAGGCCGATTGCCAGCGCCCCTGTGCCGTTGACGGCGAGCGTGCCCCAGGGAAAGGTCTCGCCGATCCGACGGCCGACAAAGCCCGACACGGCGTAGCGGACCATGCCGCCGCAGAGGCCGCCGAGGGCAACCAGAGCGAGGTGAAGAAGAGCGGACAATCCGTCAGTCCGCTCGCGCCGTGGCGGTTGCAAATCGGCCGCGGAGCGTCACCAGACCGGTCAACGCAATCGCGGTGAAGGCGGCGCCGCCGAGGAAGGTCCCCTCGGGGCCGGCGAGGTCCCACAACCCGCCGGCGATGATGCTCGCCGCCAGGAGCGCCAGTCCGCTGATCAGGTTGAACACCCCGAACGCCGTGCCGCGCAGTTCGGCCGGTGCCGCGTCGGCGACCAGAGTGGAGAGGAGCCCCTGCGTGAAGCCCATGTGGAGGCCCCAGAGCGCCACGCCGATGCCGGCGCCGGCGATGCCGCCGGCAAGGCCAAGGACGAGGTCGGCGGCAATCAGAAAGACAAGTCCGACGATGAGAACCGTCAGCCGGTTGAAGCGGTCCGACAGCACGCCGGCCGGGTAGGCGGCCAGCGCATAGACGAGGTTCATCACGACCATGACGGTGGGGACCAGGAACACCGGCAGTCCGACCGACAGGGCCCTCAGAATCAGGAAAGCGTCGCTGAACCGCGCCAAGGTGAACACGCCGGCGACGGCCACGACAAGCCAGTAGGTGTCACCGAGCCGACCGAGCTCGGCGCGGGAGAGCGGGGCCTTGACCGTCTTCAGCGTCGCCGGCCGTTCCGGTTCCCGCACCACGCCGGCGATCAGCCCGAACGACAGGAAGGCGGGCACCACCGCCACCCAGAAGACGAAGGTGTAGTTGTCGTCGCTCAGCCACATCAGGACGATGGCGAGCAGCGGACCGATGAAGGCGCCGACCGTGTCGAGCGACTGGCGGAGGCCGAAGCTGGCGCCGCGGATATCGGCCGGCGCGATATCGGCGATCAGCGCGTCGCGAGGGGCGCCCCGGATGCCCTTGCCGATGCGGTCGATGAAGCGGGCGGCGAACAGCCAGGCGATCGAGTGGGCAAGGGGGAAGATTGGCTTGGTCAACGCGGCGAGGCCGTAGCCGAGGGTGGCCAGGAGCTTGCGCTTGCCGAGCCAGTCCGACAGCGCTCCGGAGAACACCTTGGTGATGGCCGCGGTCGCTTCGGCGACCCCCTCGATGACGCCGACCGTCAGGGTCGAGGCGCCGAGGACGGTCACCAGATAGACCGGTAGGAGGGCGTGGATCGTCTCGGACGAGGCGTCCATCAGCAGCGAGACGAAACCGAGCGCCCAGATGCCGGTCGGAATGCGCTTCCAGGTGGCGACGGATCGTGTATCCGCCATGTTCTGTCCCTTCACGGTCGAGCCCGGGCAACAAAAAACCCGCCGGCCGGCGGGCACACATACCCACTGCCGCAGCGGTAAGCCCGGGCGCCGCGAGGGTCAAGAGCGCCGCCGCCCCTGCCTCTCGGGGTGAGGTCGCCACGCCCCTCCGCCGATGCTATGACACCCGCATCTCGCCACAGAACAATCCGTCGATGCCAGCAGTCGAAACCAGAACGGTCGAAGCCGACGAGGCCGGAATGCGCCTCGACCGCTGGTTCCGCGAGCACTATCCGGAGCTGTCCTTCGGTTACCTGCAGAAGCTGATCCGCTCGGGACAGGTTCGGGTGGACGGCGGGCGGGTGAAGCCGAACGCCCGCCTGGAGCCCGGCCAGGCCGTGCGCATTCCGCCGCTTGGAGGCGGTGTCGCCGAGGGGCTCGGCCAGTCTCCCCCCGCTGAAAGGGGAGGCTCGCCGCGAAGCGGCGGGGAGGGGTCGTCAACCGCAGAGCGCACCGAAAGGCGTAGTCCGGCACGCCCCGAGACCGAGGCCGACGCGCTCCGCGCCATGCTCCTCTACGAAGACGACGACGTTTACGTGTTCAACAAGCCGCCGGGGCTTGCCGTGCAGGGCGGCTCCGGCCTCACCCGTCACGTCGACGGCATGCTGGAGGCGCTCCGCGACAAGAAGGGCCAGAAGCCGCGCCTCGTCCATCGCCTTGACCGGGATACCTCGGGCGTCCTGGTCGTGGCGCGCACCCGGCTTGCCGCCCAGAAGCTCGCCGCCGCCTTCCGCAAGCGCTCGACCCGCAAGGTCTACTGGGCGCTGGTCAAGGGCGTGCCGAAGCCGCGCCAGGGACGCATCTCGACTTGGCTCGCCAAGGGGGAGGGGCCGGAGGGCGAGCGCATGCGGGTCGCCGCCCACGGGGACGACGAGGCGAGCCATGCGGTCTCGCTCTATTCGGTGGTCGATCAGGCCGGGCAGAAGCTCGCCTGGTTGACCATGCGGCCGGTTACCGGCCGCACTCATCAGCTGCGCGCCCACGCCGCCCATATCGGCCATCCGATCGTCGGCGACCCGAAATATTTCGAAGCCGACGCCAACTGGGATTTTCCCGGCGGCATGCAGAACAAGCTTCACCTGCACGCCCGCCGGATCGTCATGCCGCATCCCGCCGGCGGCACCATCGACGTCACGGCGCCGCTGCCGCCGCACATGCAGCAAAGCTGGAACCTGCTCGGCTTCGACGCCGGGATGGGTGACCCCGACCAAGAGACGGAGGAAGACTGATGACCGAGACCGCCGGACCCGTCGCCCGGGTGAGGATGCACAAGGACGGACCGGAGTTTTCGGGCGTCATCTGGGGGTCGATGCGATCGGAGGAGCAGTTCGCGTCGCCGGGCGAATTGGCCGAGTTCCTCCGCTTCCTCCTCGATCGCGGCATCACCACTCTCGACACCGCCAACACCTACGGCTATCCGCACGCCTACACGGTCGAGGAATTCCTTGGCGGCGCGCTGAAGGAGACCGGGCTGCGCGATCGCTTCGAGATCGTCACCAAATGCGGCATCCAGCGGGTGTCGCCGCACCGAACCGAGAACCGCATCCGCCACTACGATTTCAGTGAGACGGAGATCCGCCGCTCGGTCGACCGCTCGCTGGCGAAGCTCGGCATCGATCATGCCGATGTCGTCCTCCTCCACCGGCCCGACTATCTGATGGACCCGGCCGAGACGGCCGGCGTGCTGGACGCGCTGGTCGCCGAGGGCAAGACCCGCTATGTCGGCATCTCGAATTTCTCGCCGTCGCGCTACCGCCTGCTCGCTTCGAAACTGAAGGCGCCGATCGTCACCAATCAGGTCGAATTCTCGCCGATCCACCTCGACCCGGTTTCGGACGGAACCTTCGACACCGCGATCATCGAGGGCCACGTCCCGATGATCTGGTCGCCGATCGGCGGCGGCCGGCTGATGACCGGCGAGGACCCCTATATCGTCAAGGTGAGGAGCACCCTTGCCGATATCGCGAAGCGGAACGGCTTGGCCGGGCCGGCCGAGGCGGCCATTGCTTTTGTCGCCCGCCACCCGGCGCGCGGCATCCCGATCGTCGGCTCGGGCAAGCGCGAGCGGATCGAAGGCGCCATCCAGGCGGTCAACCATCCGCTCGAGCGGCAGGACTGGTACGAAGTGGTCACCGCGACCAGCGAAATGCTCGAACTATGACGACGGTCGAGTCCGGCGGTCAAAGGGCGAACATCGACGGTTTTGCCGTGACGATCATGCTCGGGCTCACCTTCAGTTGGGGGCTCAATCAGATCGCCATCAAGGTCGCCAATGCCGGCCTGGAACCGGTGTTCCAGGCCGGGATGCGGTCGCTGCTTGCCGGCCTCCTGGTCCTTCTCTGGTGTCGCCTTCGCGGCGTTGACCTGTTTCGGCGCGACGGCACGCTCGCCGCCGGCATTGCCGCCGGCGTGTTGTTCGGTGCCGAGTTTGGGCTGATCTATCTGGCGCTCGACTACACGAGCGTGTCGCGCGCCATCATCTTCCTTTACACGATGCCGTTCTTCGTCGCCCTCGGCGCCCACCTGCTCGTCCCCGGCGAGAGGCTGACTTCTGGTTCGCTTGGCCGGACTGTTTGCCGCCTTTGCCGGGGTCATGATCGCCTTTTCCGACGAACTCAGCCTGCCCTCGCCGGACGCTCCGCTTGGTGACGTTCTGTGCCTGATCGCGGCGATCGGTTGGGCGGCCGCCACCCTTCTCATCAAGACGACGCGCCTGAGGATCGCCCCGGCGGAAAAGGTCCTGGTCTACCAGTTGGCCGTGTCGGCGGTGATGCTATTGGCCGCGGCGCCGTTCTTCGGATCGCCGATCCGCGCGTTCAGCGGGATTGTTGCCGGAGCGTTCGCCTACCAGGTTGTGGTCGTCGTCGCGATCACCTACGCGGTGTGGTTCTGGCTGCTCGCCCGCTACCCCGCCGGCCAGCTGACGACCTTTGCCTTCCTCACGCCCGTGTTCGGCGTGGCGCTCGGCGGCCTGGTGCTTGGCGAACCGGTCTCGCTCAATCTGTTCATCGCCCTGGCGCTCGTCGCCTTCGGTATCGCTCTTGTCAGCCAGCCGAGGCGCGGGTGAGCGATCAGAAGCCTTCCCTCCACCCCGAGACGACAGCCCAGCGCGTGGCGCGCCGGGCGTTGCCGCGGCGCTTCTATGCGAGCGTTGCGGTCGGACCGGGTGAGCCTGGTTTCGCCGTGCTTCTCGACGGCCGAGCAGCCCGCACTCCGGCGAGGAAGCCCCTCGCGGTTCCGGACCAGGCGGTTGCGGCGGCGCTCGCCGCTGAGTGGGACGCCCAGCCGGAGTTTCTCGACCCGGCGAAGATGCCGCTCACCCGTCTCGTCAACACCGCGCTCGACCGGGTCGCCGGCGAGATGGCGGCGGTGCGGGCCGACATCGTCACCCACGCCGGCACCGACCTGATCTGTTACCGGGCCGAAGGCCCCGAATCGCTGGTCGCGGCCGAGGAAGCGGCCTGGACGCCGCTCCTCGAATGGGCGCGGCAGGAACTCGGCGCCCGGCTGATCCTCGCCGAAGGAATCATGCACGTCGCCCAGGATCGGACTGCGTTGTCGGCGATCGCCAAGGCCGTCCGCCCCTTCGAAGCGCTTGGCCTTGCCGCCCTCCATGCGGCCACAACGCTCACCGGCTCGGCGATCATCGCTCTGGCGCTCGCCCGCGGCCGGCTGACGGCCGAGGCGGCGTGGGCCGCGGCCCATGTCGACGAGGATTGGCAGATGAGCCAGTGGGGGAGGGACGAGGTGGCGCTCGCCCGGCGCGCCGCCCGGTTTAGCGAGTTCCGATCGGCGGCGCTGATTCTCGAGCGGGCGCGCCAGACCGCCTGAACCGGTCCGGGTGGACGGCGGAGGAGCGGGCCGCTCCCGCCCGCGGGTCTCATTTCGGCTGGGGAGCCGGTTGGGCGTTCTGCAATGTCGCCTCGAACGCCGCCTGAAGGTCGAAGCCGAGGGTTATCTGCATTGCCTGGGCCAGGTCGGGCTTGCTGCTCGAGGAACTTCCGGAGCTCGGCCATCCTCCAGGACACGATCCGCATGGGCGTCTCGACGACGACCGAGATGGGCGCCTTCTCGCGGGTGAGATACGCCGCCTTGCCGATGAATGCGCCTTCGCCGACGCTGCCCGCTTCCCGCCCGTGCGAGAGGATGCGGCCGGTGCCGCTGACGATCACGTCGAGCGTGTCCTGTTCCTTGCCTTCTTCCTCCAGAACGTTGCCGGCCTGCTTGTCCTCCCACTCGGCGAACTTCAGGAGCTCGACCATTTCCCGCGGCGTCAGGGTGCGGAACAGGAGGCGATAGAGATGCTGTTCCTCGGCCGAGAGCTGTACCGGCCGTCGCTCGATCAGCAGGCGAACGATCCAGAAGACGTTGAGCGAGAGATAGGCACAGCTCCAGAAGATCGACACCCAGAGCGGCGTCGCCTGGAAGTAGTAGTAGGGCATGATGGTCACGCCGCTGAGCGCCAACAGGACCCTGAGCCACAGGACGTCGCGGACCGAGATCGCCGTAAGGCCGATGATGTTTGCGATATCCGCCAGGATACTCATCGCCTGCTCCCTGTCGCCCGCGTGAGGAGGTCGTCGACGGGCATCACCATTCAGGAGATTAAACGCAATTCAGCGTGGCGATCACGGGCTTTTGGCCGATTGCATCCGCGGCGCGGCTCAATAGCCGTCGAGCTTGCGGTAGGGGTTGGGCAGCCGGCCGAAATGGGCGGAGAGCGCCCCGGCCGAGGCCGCGATCTTGCGCATGGCCGCGGCAACGGTCTCCTCGAACCGCTTGAACCCGAAGATCAGCATCAGCGGCGACAGGATGATCGTGACGATCATGCGGAAGATGCGGAAGATAAGCTGACCCGGCTTCCGCCGCCGTTCGCCGCGCGGCACGTCGAGGGCCGTCTCCGAGCGCGCCATGCCGGCGCCGACCCGGTATTCCCGCCGGAGCTGCCATTTGAGGCTCAGCCGCTCGGGCACCTGGGTCTCGCGCACAACCGATTTCTCGGTGGCGACGATCCGCGCGCCGATCCGCCGGGCGCGGCGGAAGAAGTGGGAGTCGCTGCCGCCGGCGAACCGCAGCCTTTCGTCGAAGCGAAGCGCCGCCTTGTCCGGCCGCACCAGCCAGGCGGCGAAGGCGACGTTGTGGGTGTAGGCGACGTCGAGTTCCTGTCCCTCGGCGCGCGCCGGATAGTTGGTCGGCAGCACGAAGAGCGGCAGCCGCTCGGGATAGATCTTGACCAGCTTGCCCTGGACGACGTCGGCCTTGAAGGCGGTGCCGGCCTCGATCAGGCTCTTCAGCCAGCCAGGATCGGCGATCTCGTCGTCGTCCACGCAGACGATCCAGTCCGCGCTCCTGGCGAGGGCTTCGTCGATGGCGCGGTTGCGGGCGTGCGGAATGCCCGGTTCCGGCTCGTGCACAAGGGTGACGGGAAAGGCCGCACCGGCCGCGACCCGGGCAACCACCGCGTCGGCCTGCGGGGCAGGGTTGTTGTCGACCACGATGAGCTCGACCTCGGCGCCGGCCGGCGGTTCCTGGCCCGCCACCGACTGGAGGCATTCGGCCAGCATTCCCGGCCGTCCGGCGGTGCAGATGGTTACGCAGACCTTGGTCATGGTGGCGGTCAGAAGGCGGCCGGCAGTGGGCCGGATCGCCTTTGACTAGCCATCCGTCCCCGCCGACGCAAGCGGGCCGCCGAGCGAGCGGCCCGCGCTTCAGAGGATGAGGAAATCGTCGTGGGTCAGCTTCGGGCTGCCGTCGAGCGTTGCAAACTCGACCTGATGCGTGCCGCCTTTTCCGTCCGCGTCGTAGTAGAGGGCGCCGGCAGCCTTGTCGTAGATAATGTGGTCGTCGTGGTCCTTGGCCTTGGTGCCGACCACGAAATTCTTGGCCTTCAATGTCTCTTCCGCTACGGTGAAGGCGTCGAAAATGGCCATGTCGAGATGGAATGTGTCGTGTCCGTGGTGGAAGTCGGTGATGCGGTCGATATTCTTCGGCCCGAGTAAGGTGCCGAAGTAGAAAACGTCGTTGCCCTTGCCGCCGGTGAGGATGTGGTTCTTCTCGTCACCTTCCAGAAAGTCTTTTCCGGCGCCGCCGAAGAGCTTGTCCTTGCCGCCATCACCGTAGATGAAGTCCTCGCCCGCCCCGCCGGAGAGGAAATCTTTGCCACCAAACCCGGAGAGATCATCGCCCCCGCCGCGCCCGTAGATGGTGTCGCGGGCTGACCCTCCGGAAATGTTCTCGGATTCACCCAATCCGTAGATCGCGCATATATCCCCTTGACGTATGTTCGTTCATTTCCTATATCCCCCTTACAAGGAGACGGACATGGCCAAGGCGCTGACAATCACTGAATTCTTCCGCCGCTTTCCGGATGACGATGCCTGCTTGGAACATCTGTTCAAGGTCCGCTACGGCAGAGAGCCAGTGTGCCCCAAATGTGGCCAGGTAAACACGTTCCACAAGCTGGCGAAGATGCCGGCCTATACGTGCAATTGTGGCCACCACGTTCATCCAATGGTCGGAACACCTTTTGCGCTGACGCGGACGCCGCTGCAAAAGTGGTTCTTCGCCATGTTCATGTTCACCACCACTCGCAACGGCGTGGCGGCAAAGGAAATCCAGCGCCAAATGGGCGTCACCTACAAGACGGCGTGGCGCATGGCCCGGTTGATCCGGGAATACATGGCCTATGTGGATGGCGATGCCCCGATCGGTGGCAACACTGGCGGTGCCGGCATCGTCGAAATCGACGAAGCCTTCATCGGTGGCAAAGACCCGCAAGGCTTTGACGACAAGAAGATCGTCCTTGGCATGGTCGAACGGAAGGGAGAGGTCGTTACCCGCGTCGTTGCTGGTCGCACCACGGAAACCCTTCATCCGCTGATCGGCAAGTTTGTGAAGGTTGGTTCGCGCGTCGTGACCGACGATGGTCGCCACTACATGCACCTTGCTCGCGAAGGCTACTGGCACGCCGTGGTTAATCACAGCGCTGGCGAATATGTTCGCGGCTCCGCTCATACCAACACCATCGAAGGCTTCTGGGCAATGGTGAAGCGGACCATCGAAGGCACGCATATCTGGGTTTCCGAAAAGCATCTGCCTAAGTATCTCGCCGAGATTGAGTATCGCTGGAATTTGCGGCGCTCCCCGGAGTTGATGTTTCCGACTTTGATGATTTCTTTCCAGAGGCCATAGACTCCAGAAGTCGTGCAAAGCGGTCAGCATCGCCAGCCATCGGGCGCTCCTTGGCAAAGCGGTCCAATTCTCTGCGCTTGCGGGCTTCCTCTAGGCTCAGGTGTTTTCCACGAGACATTTATTTCAGTCTCTCCATAATTCGCGAATCATCTCTCCGAGCCTTGCGACACGAAAATCGTGCATGTGATAAAGACGTTCATGCTCTTTGATCCATGGGCGTCTCTCTATCGTCTCTTGAAGATTGTTTTTGCCAATTGGTATCCTCGGATTTGGAACCACATCTAGTATGCTGAACCAAATCGCGTCAGCTTGGCTAATTTCTCCAATTTTTTAAATCACATCGGCGTTCCATTTCTCCGCACGCTTGCGCCAATCGTCCCAGGCCGCTTGAGTTGCCATGACTTCTCGGCCTTCATTCCGAAGCTCTACACCCTTTTCGCGCAGTTCTGACAAACCAACTCGTGTTCCGCGTATTTGTTTTCGTAATTTGACCGCGTATTCAAGCATTACCCAAAATAAAATAGCTAGCAAAACTACGATCCCGAACAATATCTGATTGCTCATACTCATTTTATAGCCAATGAAATATAGAAAGACGGCAGCGGCGACGAAAAGTACTGTCTTAATGAAAATTGGGATCGTATATCGTTTTTGTCCGAGACCTTCTCTAAAGGCCTCCCACCTATCGTTCGCCCATCCCATATTGCTCGTCGCTTCTTTGCAAGCTGCGTTCTTCCACGCCACCATACCCCAGATAGGCACATACGCCAAGGGGATATATGCGGTAGATCGTCTTCGGTTGATCGATGAACAGGTCATAGATCGGTTCAGGGTCGTGCGTTTGGTATTGGCCCAGGGCCGAGGTCAGACTGTCGAAGTCGACTTGGTAGCCCGAGGCATCGAGCTGCAACGTTTGGCCGCTGTAGGCCTTGAAGCCGGTGACCGTTCCGCCGGAGATTGCGCCGGCGTCGTCGAGTTGGAAGGTGCCTGTGAAGACGGTCTCGAAGCTGCCCTTGGTCAGCGTGAAGCCCGTCTCGCTGATGTCGGTGACGGTGTCGTAGGCGAGGCTCCCGAAAAGGGCCGAACCGTATTCGCTGTCGATATTCCAGATAATCTTCGTCATGATCGTCTCCTTGGAACGGATCTTCTGAGAGATGCGACCGTGCCCCGGGTCGCTGTTAACGACTGCGCTTGCCGGTAGGGGACCGTCCGGGGAGGGGGTTAGAAGACCAGGAAATCGTCGTGGCTGAGGTCCGGCGCGCCCTTGAGTATCGCCAGCTTCACGGTGTCGTATTGGCTGCCGCTACCGTCACGGTCGTAGAAGAGGGCGCCGGTCTTGTCGTTGTAGATGACCCGGTCGTTGGCGTCGTCGGGGCCGTTGCCGACGTGGAAATACTTGGACTTCAGGTCGCCGGCGCCGCCGATCCCCTTGAAGATTTCGTGGTCGAACTGAATCTCGTCCTTGCCGACGGTGAAGTCGGTGATCTTGTCGAGGTGAGTCCCCCGATTTGTCCGTCGAAGACGAAGGCGTCCTTGCCGGCCCCGCCGGTCAGGATGTTCTTGCCGTCGAAGCCTGCGAGCCAGTCGGCGCCCTTGCCGCCCTGGATGACGTCGTTGCCCGTGTAACCAATGATTTGATCCTTTCCGCTGCCGCCCGAAATGAAATCGTGTCCTGGCGTCCCGAGGATGTAGTCGTCGCCGCCGCGCCCGTGAATCTCGGACGACACGAAGCCGCCAACGAGGTCGTCGTTGCCGTTCGAGCCGTGAATGGTCATGCTGTCGCCGAGAAGAAGGTTGAGGAGGGCACTTCCGTCGCCAGCCTTGGCGCCGAGGACCGCTAGGTTCCAGTGCAGCAGGCTGATGGAATAGCCGCTGGCGTCGAGGAGCAGGGTCTTGCCGTCGTAAACCTTGAAGCCGGTGATCGTGCCGTCGGTTGGCGCGTAGTCGCCGTTGTCGGTGAACGTCCCCTCAAAAATGACTTTCGCCCCGCCGGGTATGGTCATGACATAGTCGGTGGTCGACCAGTTCGTCGGTGTGCCGTCGAGCACCGTTTCGATGAATCCGTCGAGTTGGTGATTCCCGTTGGGGTGCTCTAGGTTCCAGGTAAACATCGCGTGGTCCTCCACCAGAGGGCGCCATCCGGACGCCGTGTGGAGCAGGGTGTATCGCACTGTTATCTCCGAAGCAGTGACGGAGATCACAGATATTTACCGTCTTAGAGCAGAATTCTCCGGCCATATTCCGAAAAAAATACGGTAGACCGTTTGTGCCACTCACCCGGATTGGCGGACATTCGCGCGCCCGGCGCGTCTTTGCGAGCGCGGTCGGCTATCATTCGGTCAAACCGAGGCGATCCCGGGCGGAGCAAGCAAATGAAGGAAATCCTGGAGGAACTGGAAGCGCGCCGTGCCCGTGCCCGCGAGGGCGGTGGCGAGGCGCGGATCGCGGCACAGCACCGGCTCGGCAAGCTCACCGCGCGCGAGCGGATCGAGGTGCTTCTCGACGACGGATCGTTCGAGGAATACGGCATGTATGTCGAGCACCGCGCCACCGACTTCCGTATGGCGGAGCGGAAGGTCGCCGGCGACGGGGTGGTGACCGGCTGGGGCACGGTCAACGGCCGCCCGGTCTTCGTCTTCGCCAAGGATTTCACCGTCTTCGGCGGCTCGCTGTCGGAGGCCCATGCCGAAAAGATCCAGCGCGTCCAGGACATGGCGTTGAAGAACGGCGCTCCGATCATCGGCCTTTACGACGCCGGCGGCGCCCGCATCCAGGAGGGGGTGGCGGCGCTTGCCGGCTACGCCGAGGTGTTTCAGCGGAACGTGCTCGCCTCCGGCGTCGTCCCGCAGATTTCGGTGATCATGGGGCCGTGCGCCGGCGGCGACGTCTATTCGCCGGCGATGACCGACTTCATCTTCATGGTGCGCGGCACCAGCTACATGTTCGTCACCGGACCGGACGTGGTGAAGACCGTCACCAACGAGACGGTGACGCCGGAGGAGCTCGGCGGCGCCACCGTCCACACCACCCGCTCGGCGATCGCCGACGGTGCCTATGACAACGACGTCGAGGCGCTCGCCGAAATGCGCCGGCTGATCGACTTCCTGCCCTTGTCGAACCGCATGCCGGCGCCGGAGATCGAGACCGCCGATCCGGCGACGCGCGACGAGCCGTCCCTCGACCGGCTTATCCCGGACAGCGCCCACAAGCCCTATGACATCAAGGAGCTGATCCTCAAGGTCGCCGACGAGGGCGATTTCTTCGAGATCGGCGCCGCCTTCGCCGGCAATATCGTCACCGGCTTCGGCCGCATCGAGGGCCGCACCGTCGGCTTCGTTGCCAATCAGCCGATGGTGCTCGCCGGCGTCCTCGATTCCGATGCCTCGCGGAAAGCCGCGCGCTTCGTCCGCTTCTGCGACTGCTTCTCGATTCCGCTGGTCACCTTCGTCGACGTGCCGGGCTTCCTGCCGGGCACCGCGCAGGAATATGGCGGCCTGATCAAGCACGGCGCCAAGCTGCTCTTTGCCTATTGCGAGGCCACCGTGCCGAAGGTCACCGTCATCACCCGCAAGGCCTATGGCGGCGCCTATGACGTCATGGCCTCGAAGCACCTGCGCGGCGACGTCAACTATGCCTGGCCGACGGCCGAGATCGCGGTGATGGGCGCCAAGGGCGCGGTCGAGATACTCTACCGCAAGGAGGCGGGCGACCCGGAGAAGATCGCCGAGCGGGCGCGGGAATACGAGGCGCGGTTCATGTCACCCTTCGTCGCCGCCGAACGCGGCTATATCGACGAGGTGATCAGCCCGCATTCCACCCGCCACCGCGTGGCCCGCGCGCTGAGGCTGCTGCGCAGCAAAGCGCTGGAGAACCCCTGGAAGAAGCACGACAACATTCCGTTGTGATCGGGGTCACGATGTGGGCGGCGCGGTCGGTTGATCGGGCGGATCGAACCAGATTCGTTCCAGCCACCCGAGTATCAGAAGCACCCACGTGGCCACCACGAAGGGCGCCGAAAGCGACGGGACGCCGAAGCTGCTGACGACCGGGATGAGCATGGTGGCGACCAGCGCGCCAAGGATGGCGAGCCTTAGCTTGCTGCCACAAATCACATAGGCCGCGACGGCCGCCAGAACGCCGTTGAATCCGTAGAGGCCCTGGTCGACGAGGGCCGGATCCATGTTGTGGTAGTAGAAGGCCACCAATGAGCCGATCGCGGCGCCGAGCAGGGCGATCGCCGCGTGGCGGACATTGCTCAACAGAACACCGCACAAGAAGAGGATACCCGACGGGATCGTCGGCGATAGCGCGCCCTGGCCAAGACTGAGGATCACCGACGTCACCGGTCGGAATGCGGCTTCCGTCGTGACGGCGCCGGGATTGGCCGGACTGAGAAACTCAAGGAAAGGTTCGAGTTCCCACAGCCCCCAGATGACCAGCAGGAACGGCAGGATAAGGAACGGGAAGGGCAGAATGCGCAGGAAGATCCGGACAATGATGACGGTGAGGATCACACAGGCAAGAAGCAGGGCCCACATCTCGAAATCGGTCCAGCCGACGTCAAAGAACGTCGCAATCGACAAAGCGACGAGGCTGGGATTGAGGCCGGGGAGACCGGCCCCGACCCCCTCACGGTTCGGGTTGCGGAACATGAAGATCGCGGGCGCGATCAGACCGGCCAACAGAAAATAGACAGCCGCGATCGGCGAATGGACCGCAACGGCAGCAAGGAAGAACAACCCCGTCAGTTCATTGGTCTGGAAGCAGAGCTGAGAGCAACCACGCAGGACCAGCCGCCAGTACGGCACAGCATCCGGCGCGACCGGGGGAAAAAGGATATCCACTGGCTGTGTCATGTGCCGGCGCCGGACATGGTCTCGCTCCTTCCGCCGGGAGCAGTCCGTCGCATGACGGGCCTGACGCCGGGTGAGGCCCCTACAATTCCATTTCCTCGAAGGCCATCGCTGCGCTGACGAAGGCTTCCATCGGCGGGTGGAGGGCACCCGCGCCGGCGGCATATCGGTTCATGTGTCGATTGGCCAGGCCCGAATTGATCATCGGACGGATGGTCTTTTCGACGATCTTGAAGATGTCGAATCCCATGGGCGCTCCCCGTCCGTCCAGAGCGGGGATTTTGAAGACATCGCTTTCCGCCTGGGCGATGTCGTACATTTGCAGCGTGATCCGCGCTGCCTCGCGGGCGGAGGTGAAGATCGTCTTGGCCACGCCTCCGAGGCCGTTTGTTTCGGTGATGGCGCTGTCGCCCATGTCCCGGCCAACGTCGGACTGAGAGACGCCGGGGGACAACGCTCCCTCGCCAATTTCGGCGAGCCCGGTGAACCATCGGTCGCCCAACCCGGAAACCTTGATGCCGAACTCTGTGCCGTTTCGGGCCATGATGGTCACGATGCTGCTGTGCTTGACGTCGCTTCCTGCGGCCGAAATCGCCTTGCAAGTCGCCATGACGGGATTGAGCGCAAAGAGGGAGTCATTGTGAATCAGTCTGACGATCCTGGTGAGATCGTTCTTGTCATCGCAGTACTTGATCAGGCCTGGCATCAGCTCTTTTAAAAGAAGCGGCGTCGCAGCATCCATGGTGACATGACAATTGTCTCCCATCAGCAGGGCCCGACCAATGATCGGGATGAAGTCGATGTACTCCACATCTTAAATCGCCGCATTGAGGGCAGGGGCTAGAACCCGCTCGATCCACTTGAGATGTTCGATGGCTCTGTCCTCGTACACACCGAACCGAACCGAACTGCCGAGAAAATCGCCGAGGTCGTCGCTAATATTGGAATAGAAACGGCTATCGGACGTCGTATCCTCAACAATGAAGACGGACATGGAAGACGTAACTACCCCTGCCATTGGGCCGGCTGCGCAATGGTCGTGACAGCTTTCGATGTCTATTTCGCCCTTCTCAAGACGTTCGATAGCATGTTCTTTGCCGCTCGCCAGTCCTTCGAACAACATGGCGCCAATAATCGCGCCCTTCATCGCGCCGGATGCTTCTTTCCAGGTTATTGGCGGGCCGGCATGCAAGACGAGGTTTTCTCGCATATCGGGAATATGATCTTTGGCCTTGCCAACACCAATTACGACCGGACTGGCAAGTTTCATCCGCCTTACGGCTTCCGCGTTGGCTGCCTGGATAACCTCAGAAAACGGAGGATTGTTAAATTTTTCTGAAATATCTTTCGTAGAAACCATAATTGTATCCCCGATTTTGCTTAGAGGCACCGTCGCATCCTCACTCAAAAATCTTTAATATCAGCAAACATTCCGCCGTGATCGCGGTGAGTTCCCGTAGCGCGGCTGCGCCGGATCGCTAGACTACCTGCAATTGCGCTCAATTCGATGGCCATGGGCCGCGGGCGCCGGGCCCATCGCGGAGGTCGAGAACAATGATCGACATCATCGTCGTCGGCATTTATCTCGCCGTCATTCTCGCCATCGGTCTTTGGGCCGGGCGGCAGCAGAAGGATCTGGCGGACTATGCCGTCGTCGGGCGGTCCTACGGATCGCTCATCATCTTCGCCACGATGTCCGCCTCCTTCATCGGCGGCGGGTTTTCGACCGGCAACGCCCAGAAGGTCTTTCTGTTCGGCATCGCCAATATCGTCGGGCTGTGGGGCTTCAGCCTGAAGGAAATCCTGGTGGCGCGCTTCGTCGCGCCGAAGATGGACCGGTTTCCCGATGCCATCTCGGTCGGCGATATCATGGCGACCGCCTACGGCAAGGTCGGCCGCGTCATCACCGGCCTCTGCGCCCTGTTTCTGTGCACCGGCATCGTCGGCGCCCAAGTCGGCGCCATGGGGATCGTGTTCAACGTCTTCTACGGGATCAACCGGGATTGGGGCATCGGGCTCGGCTGCGGCATCGTTATCCTCTACACGACGTTTGGCGGCATGCGGGCGGTGGTCGCCACCGACATCGTCCAGTTCGTCATCCTTGCCGTCGGCATGCCGCTCGTCCTGATCTTCGGCATCAGCTATGTCGGCGGTATCGATGCCCTGATCGCGGCAATTCCGGCCGACCGCATCCAGATCCCCGGCGCCCATTATCAGTGGCTCGGGCTGATCGCCCTGATCCTGGTGTTCATGTTCGGCGAGACGCTGGTGCCGCCCTATGTGCAGCGCCTCTGCATCGGCAAGACCGCGGCGACCGCGGCGCGTGGGACGCTGCTGTCGGGGCTGTTCTCGATCCCGTTCTTCGCCATTACCGGCCTCATCGGCCTGGTGGCGCTGGCGATCGATCCGACGCTCAATTCCAATCTCGCGATGCCGGATGTCGTGGTCACCGTCATGCCGCCGGTGCTCAAGGGCCTGGTCATCGCGGCGGTCATTTCGATCGTGATGTCGTCGGCGGATTCCTTCCTCAATTCGGCGTCGATCGCCTTCATCAACGACATCCTCGCGCCGTTGCGCGCGCGGCCGCTCCCGCCGCGTCAATCGCTGCGGCTGGCGATGATCGTCACATTCGCCGTCGGTGCTCTCTCGGTGTTCTTTGCCCTGACCATCGAGAGCATCCTCGACATCCTCATCTACGCCTACACCTACTGGGCGCCGGTCGTCCTGGTGCCGCTGGTCGCCACGGTCTACGGCTTCCGCAAGGGCGTTGCCGGCTTCGTCGCCGGCGCGCTGACCGGGCTGTTCGCCGCCTTGATATGGGACGACGTCCTCCACCAGCCCGGACAGATCGCCGGGCTGGTCGTCGGGGTGTTCGCCAATTTTGTGGTTTTCTCTCTGATGCCGGAGGCCCGAGACGTCGCCGCCGAGGTGGCCGCAGACTGAGCCGGCGGGAAAAGACCGAGGCGTCGGCGGGCGAAGGCCCGTGCTTCACTTCACGCGCTACAGCAGCAGTTCGACCCGAACTCCCATTCGTTCCGCAATCTCCGCCATCGACCGGTCCAGCGTCACCAATTCGGTCGTCTCACGCCGCGCCAGGGCGAGATAGATGCAGTCGTACATCGAATGGTTTGCCGTCTTGGCGATCCGCAGGGCCTCGACGACGAGGTCGGCGCTAGGCACCAATCTCGCGAAATTCGCCGGCAGCGTCTCGAGGATCGTGATTGCCTCTTCGAGCTCAACGTGGCCGTGCTGCAGATAGCGCCACAGGGCGTTGCCGACTTCCGCGGCAATCAGCTCGGGCGCGATGAGGTCGGCCTGCTCTTGCCACGGTGGTCTTGAACCTCGACATCAGATGCACTAGCATCTGATGTATGCGCACCACGCTCGACATCGACGACGACGTTCTTCAGCTGGTCAAGGACGTCGCTGCGGCCCGGAAGCAGACCGCCGGGAAGGTGATTTCCGATCTTGCGCGGGAGGCACTCACCCGGCCGGCCGGAAAACGCGAATTGGTGATTCAGGACGGGTTCCCTCTCCTCAAACGCACCGGAGCTGTCGTCACGCCTGAGCTCGTCGATCGGCTTCTCTATCAGGCGGACCTTGAGGATGCAGGCTTGAAGCCCGACGGCGATTGATGCGCGCACTTCTTGACGTGAATGCGCTCATTGCGATGTCGGACGAAGACCACCTCTTCAACGTTTCCGTTCGTCGTTGGTGGATTGGCTGGGAGGGTGGATGGGCGTCGTGCCCGCTTACCGAGAACGGGTTTTTGAGGATACTCTCGCAGCCGAGCTACACGAAGCCGATGTCGATGACGGAGGCAATGGACCTGCTGGACATCGCCATTGGCTTGGGAAAGCATGAATTCTGGCCGGATGACCTTTCTCTGATCGACGGGGCGCGCATTGACCGTCGCCATGTGCTCGGCCCGAAGCAACTCACCGACATCTACCTGCTTGCCCTTGCGGTGAAGCACGGCGGCCGGCTCATCACCTTCGATCGCGGAATCCCGCTCGCCGCCGTTCGGGGGGCGACGCCGGAGCATGTCGTCACTCTTTAGCCGGGGCCCACCGAGGCTGTCCGCAGGACGCGATCACCCCGCCGCCTTCGCCCGGCGGGCGAGTCGGTCCAGTTCGCCGAGGAACCGAGAGCGGTCGGCTTTGGTGAAGCCGCGGTTATAACCTTTGATCTCGCCGGTCTCGCGCAGGTGCCGCTTGAGGTCGCGCATCGCCACCGCCATGCCGATCAACTCGGGCGTGAACGGTCGTCCGTCGGGGCCGATCGCCTGGACCCCTTGATCGATGCATCGCGCCGCCAGGCGGATGTCGGCGGTGACGACGATGTCGCCCGGCGCGCCATTGTCGGCGATCCAGTCGTCGGCCGCGTCAGGTGTTTTCGGTACCACGACGTGGCGGACCATCGGATCGCGCGAGGGGCGGAGGCCGCCATTCGAGACGATGACGACGTGGAGGGCGTAGCGCTCGGCAACCCGGAGCGTCTCCGCCTTCACCGGGCAGGCGTCGCCGTCGATGAAGATCCGCCGGGAGTCGGTCATGATGTCCTTTGCGGGGTGATGCGACCCCCGGGATAGCATCAGGGCGAGGGCGGCGTCCAAGCGCAATGGTCGCCGGCGATCGGCCAGGACCCACCAGCCTCCTACGCCTCAGACCGACAGCCACAACAAGAAAAGTTATGCCCACTCGAGCGAACCGGCCGCATACTCCTCGCCATCCCCGCTCACCGAGGGGCGTCGTCCGGAGGCGTCTTGATGGCGGAGCGGGGGAGCGGTGCGCCTGCTCGCTCCGGTTCGCAAACCGGGCGGCCGGGCCGCTTCGACCGGGACCGTGGGGCACTATGACCCCGCTGCCGGCGCTTCCCGTTCGCCGCAGTCCGAAGAAGACGGCGGACCGGACCGAAAGGGTCAAAGGGGGCGCGAAGGCTGAAGCTTGGCGTTGCTGCTCCTTCGGGCGGCGGCGCCGGGCGAAGCGCTCGGCGGACACGAAAAAACGCCGCGGCGGGCGCCTGGAAAGCGCCCCTTATGAGACTACCTCGGACTGGCGTTTTCCAAGGCGCCCGCCACCCCTCGGTTTGAGGGGAACGAGATAGAGCGAACGTCAAACCCCGGCTCGCATGCGAGCGCGGCAACGCAGGCGTGCGCACTCAACGATCCCAACTACGCGTCATTCCGGCGAAAGCCGGAATCCATTGCGCGGAACGAGCCGCGGCAACGATGGGGGTTGTCGGTCGCAATTGAAGAAAATCGGCGACAAGCGTCCTCCAGCATCAATCGCGCATGCGTTTTCGTCCGCCGACACTGCATCCGCGCCGGATCGCGCATTCCTGTGGCAGGGGAGGCCCGCTCGGGCGTATGCTCCGCCACCCCACAGAGGAGGAACTCCACCATGTCTGCCCATCCCGTTCGTTCTGCAACCAGGCTCGCCGCAGCGTGTCTCGGACTTGCGGTGTTGGCGGCCCAGCCCGCGTGGTCGGCCTGCTTTGAGCAGATCGGCTGCACTGACAACCAGTACTTCTCGACGACGGCGTTGAAGAAACTGTCCTGCGATTCGTTGTGGACCGTGCGCAATACGATCTTCGACGAGAACGGCTATTGCTTCCAGACGGCGAAAGCCAAGGCGATCTTCTCCAATGCCGGCTGCATGTACACAAGTTACGCGGGCATGCCGCTCAACAAATACGAGCGCGCCAACATCGAGAAAGTGCGCTCGGTGGAGCAGCAGAAGGGTTGCTACTGAGGCGCGGGATCGTCGATTGCCGCGGCGATGCGCCGAGGCTTGCCCTGTCGACCCGCAGCCTTCGGCCGCGGTAAACCCCGTGCCATATCCTGGGAAACCAATTCAAGGGAGGCCGGTATGGTGCTGACGCCGACAGGGGAACCGCTTTCGGCGTAGACATCGCTTCGACCATCCGAACCCGGACAACTCGGTGGGTTCGGCGTCAAGCGTTCCTTAGGCTTTGCCGGTTAGCTTGCCGCCGGAATCACAGCCCGGGAGAACGGTTGCCATGTCGGCCGCAGATGTGCTTGCCCGCGTGATGAAGACGCGCAAGGTGACGCTCGACGACGCGCACGAAGCGCGCCGGGCGGTCTATGGCGAAGACGGTGCCATCGACGCGTCGGAGATCGAGACGCTGTTCCGGATCGATGAGGCGGCGGACGACGCGGATCCGGCATGGTCGATGCTTCTCGTCGAGGCGGGCACCGATTTCGTCGTTCACCAGCAGCGGCCCGACGGCTATGTCGACGAGGCCAATGCGTCCTGGCTGATCGAGCGGATCGGCAAGGACGGCAAGGTGAAGTCGGCGACCGAGCTCGAGCTTCTCGTCAAGGTGCTGGAGGAGGCGAAGACATCTCCGAAGAGCCTCGTCCAGTTCGCCCTGCGGCAGGTCCAGTGCGCCGTCGTCAACGGTGACGGCCCTCTCGCCGACGGCCGCCGTCTGACGCCCGGGCGGGTCGGCCGGCCAGAGGCCGACTTGGTGCGTCGTATCCTTTACGCGTTCGGCGGCGATGAAGGCATCGCCATTACCCGCGAAGAGGCCGAGGTGCTGTTCGACATCAACGATGCCACCGCCGAGGCCGACAACGATCCCGCCTGGACTGATCTTTTCGCCAAGGCGGTCGCCAACTGCATCATGGCGGCGTCCGGCTATACGGTGCCGACGCGCGAGGTGGCGCTCGCCCGCGAGGAATGGCTCGACGCACCGAGCGGCGGGGTCGGCAATTTCGTCGCGCGCATGACGGCCGGCGGATGGCGCGGCATTCTCGCCGCCTATCGCGCCCCGGACGACGAGGAGGAGTGGGCCAGGCGCAATGCCATGCAACGCGCGGCGATCGCCGGTGCCGAGGTGGTCACCGAGGATGAAGCCAGTTGGCTCGCGGAGCGGATCGATCGGGACGGCAAGCTCCACGACAACGAGAAGGCGCTGCTTCGCTTTATCGGCAACGAGGCCAGCGATATTCACCCGTCGTTGCTGCCGCTGATTGAAAAAGCGGCTTAGCAGCAACTGTTCGGCAACAGGCCGGCCCCGGACCGATGTCTGCAAGACGGCAAAGTTTATTTGTCGTGCATAGCCGTTAGCCTCGCCCAACCCGGCCGAAGCGCCATCGCCGCGGCGTTGCCGGCGGCGGATGGCTGGCTTGCGTTGTGAAGAAGGCAGGCACGGTGCGTTTGTGCTACGTCGGTGCGGTTGCCAGCCCCTTCGGAACAATGCACGCCTCAAAACGCCTGTCGATTTCGCTCCTCGTCGTCGCCGAGATGGCGGGAATGAGCCTGTGGTTCACGTCGGCCGCGGTGCTCCCCGATATGGCGCGCGAGGGCGCCATCACCCCGGAAAGGCAGGCGCTTCTGTCCAGCGCCGTGCAAGCCGGGTTTGTCTTCGGCGCCCTTGTGGTGTCGATCGGCGGCATCGCCGACCGCTTCGATCCGCGTCGGGTCTTTGCCGCGTCGGCGCTTCTCGCCGCGCTTGCCAACGCCTCGCTCTTGATCGCGCCGCTCGGCGGGGACGCCGCCATCGCCGCCCGCTTCGCCACCGGGGCGCTGCTTGCCGGCGTCTATCCGGTCGGCCTGAAGATCGCCGTCGGCTGGGGGACTCGCGACCGCGGTCTTCTGGTCGGGCTGCTGGTCGGCGCGCTGACGCTCGGCAACGGCGTTCCGTATCTGGCGGCCTTTCTCGGCGGCGCTGAATGGCGACCGACCATCGTGGCGATTTCGGTGCTTGCCGGGGCCGGCGGGCTGATCGTCCTTGTCGCGGGCCTCGGGCCCCATCACGCGAAAGCGCCTCGCTTCGAACCGGGAGCGATTCTGGTCGCTTGGTCGAACCGACGGATCCGCGCCGCCTATCTCGGTTATTTCGGCCATATGTGGGAGCTGTTCGCCATGTGGGCGTGGATCGGCGCGGCCTCGGCGATTTCCTATGCGACAACGCTCGGCACTCCCGCGGCAGAGAGCCTGGCTAAGCTCACCGCGTTCCTGGCGATCGCGCTCGGCGGGATCACTTGCGTCATCGCCGGCAGAATGGCGGACCGGATCGGCAAGGCGGAAGTCACCATCATTGCCATGGCGGTCAGCGGCAGCGCGGCAGTCGCGACCGCGCTGACCTTCGGTGGGCCGGTCTGGCTGACCTTCGCGCTGATCATGATCTGGGGAATCGCAGTCATTCCGGATTCGGCGCAGTTCTCGGCGCTGGTCGCCGACGCCTCACCGCCACACCTTGCCGGGAGCCTCATGACGTTCCAGACCGCGATCGGCTTCGCCTTGACGATCGCGACGGTTCAGGCGGCGCCCGTCCTGGCCAGTGAGTTCGGCTGGCCGGCGGTGCTTGCGGCCCTTGCCGCAGGCCCGGCGCTCGGCATCATCGCCATGCAGCCGCTCAAACGATCGCACTTGGCCGCCGAAATAAAAACGCCGGCGGAGTGACCGCCGGCGCTTTTTGAAACCCTGCCGGCAAGTGGACCGGCCGGCGGATCCAGGCTAGTGATGCTTGCGGTCGCCCTTGTTGTCCTTATGGTCCTTGTGGTCGCCCTTGTGGTCCTTGTGATCGGACTGCGAGGAATGCGACTTGTCCTTGGCGAAGGCTGCCGACGAGACGAGAGTGGGGCCGGCGGTGGCCGCGGCGAAGGTCAGGGCTGCGGCGATGGCGATTGTGCGAAACAACATCTTCGTTCTCCATGGTTGGCGGCGTGTCGATGATTTGCCGCTGAGGCCGACTATTAACGAAAGCCGCCCACACCAGCCTGACAGTCGCCGTCAGCGAACTGACAGTCCTGGGCACCCCTGCGAATGAAAAGCGCCGGCGGATGGACCGCCGGCGCTCCGCGGACCGGGCGTGGGGGGCGGATCAGGTGTGGCCCGGTCCGTCGTCGTGGCCTTTGCGTTGGTGGTGGTCGTGGTGCTTGCCGTGATCGTGGCCGGGCGAATCGTCGGCGCCCCGACGCGCAACGAGAATGGGGTCGCCGACGATGTCGCCCGGTGTGGCGGCGATCATCGATTCCTGTTTGAGCTGCAAGCCGTCCTCATCGCCGGAGGATGGGATCGAGGCGTAACTGGCGGTGGCCGCCACCAGAATCAAGCCGGCGGCAATACCGATTGATCGGATCATTGTCATCTCCTTTCCGTGACCTGTGGGCGGTTCCTGCCACCCGATGCGCGGAGTTGCTCTTGTCGGCCCACCTCAGCCTGACGCCGGCTGTCAGCCAAATATCAGGGTGGTTCGCTAGTCTGATGGGTTGAAGAGAACCAAGACATGTCGCGCCGGATCCGGGTGTTGTCGCTTGCATTGGCTGTCGCGCTTTGCGCCTCGGCTGCGCTTCCTTTCGCGCCGTCGGCGCTGGCTAAGGATGGGGGCGGCGGGAGCGGTCACGGCGGCGGGAGTCATGGCGATGGCGGTGGCGACCACGGCGGGGGCGACCGCGGTGGTGGGGGCGTTGGACATGACAGTGGCGGCGGGGCCTATGGCGACGCATGGGACACCAGCGGCTCCAGCGATGCGCGCCGCGCGGTCGACGGTGGCGCCGCCCTCTCGCTGAACAAGGTCTTGCCGACCGTTGGCCAGGCGGTTCCCGGCAGTGTGCTCGACGTCGATCTGCAGCGGCTGATCGGCGGTGGCTGGGTTTACAAGTTTCGGGTGTTAACGGCGGACGGAACGTACATGGAGGTCTTCGTGGACGCGATCCGCAATCGAGTTCTGCAGGTCAGGAGGCGTTGAATGCGCCTGTTGGTCGTCGAGGACGAAGTCGACATCGCCCAGGATATCGCCGATGCCTTTCGCGCGATCGGCTACGTGGTGGAGATCGCCGGTAATGGCGAGGACGCATGGTTCATGGGGAGCACCGAGGATTTCGACGCGATCATCCTTGATCTCAGCTTGCCGAAGCTGGACGGCCTGTCGGTGCTCCAGCGGCTGCGGGAGGAGGGCATTGCTTGTCCCATTCTCGTCCTCACGGCCCGCAACGCCTGGCTGCAGCGCGTCGAAGGAATCGATGCGGGCGCCGACGATTATCTGACCAAGCCCTTCCACATGGAGGAGGTGATCGCCCGGGTCGGAGCCCTGCTTCGCCGCGTCGGCCGCCACACCACCCCGATCCTCGAGGTCGGCAACCTGCACATCGACACCCGGCGCCTGCGGGTGCTGCGCGACGCACGTCCAATCGACTTGACGCCGCTTGAGTTCCGACTTCTGCGCTACCTGGCCCACAACCGGGGCCGGGTCGTCTCGCAGTTTGAGATCTCGGAGCACGTCTATCAAAGGAGCCGCGAACCCGACAGCAATGCGATCGAGGCGTTGATTGCGCGACTTCGCCGCAAGATCGGCGGCGAGGTGATCTCGACGCGGCGGGGCCACGGCTACGTCATGGAGGCGTGAGATGTCGACGAAGCGCCCGTCCATCCGCGTTCGGCTGCTGACGGTCGCCCTGATTTCCATCGTCGCGACGCTGGCGGTAGCCGGCTTTTCTCTGGTCTCGGTGTTCGAGCGGCAGCTTCTGAAACGGGTCGAACAGGAGCTCGACGTGCGCTGGACCGAGCTTGCCGCCTCGTTCGAACTGGACGCCAACGGAAATCCAACCTTGCTCCGCCCGCTGACCGATCCGCGCTATCACCGGCCCTATAGCGGTGCCTATTGGCAGATCGCGGAGGCGGATGGAACAGTCGTATTGACCTCTCGGTCGCTGTGGGATGACACCCTCAAACTGAGCGATCGCTCCGGCACCGATCCCGACAGTGCGGCGTTCGAGACCCCGGGTCCGGGCGTTTCAACCCTCTATGTGATCAGCCGGCGGGTTTCCCCGGACGGAGAGCGGCGATTCGATCTGACGGTCGCGTTCGATCACGCGGAAGTCGATGCGCTACGGCAGGAATTCGAACGCGACGTACTGTGGATCCTCGGGGCGATCGCCTTTGTTCTTGCCCTGACCGCCTGGTTCCAACTCCGACACAGCCTCAATCCGCTGCGCTATCTCGACCGCGAATTGAAGGCGGTTCATGAAGGCCGGCAGTTGCGTCTCGGCTCCGGCTTCGCGCGCGAGGTCGAGCCGGTCGTCAGCGATCTCAACCGGCTGCTCGACCGACAGGAACAGCTTATTTGCAAGGCGCGCGACCGCGCCGGGGCGTTGGCTCACGGCCTGAAGACCCCGCTCACGATCATCGGTGCGGAAGTTCGGCGCCTGGAGCGGCAAAGGCTTGGCGAGTCGGCGTCCAAGATCGGCGGTCAGGTGGAGGCGATCCGCCGCCACGTCGACCGCGAGCTTGCCCGGGCGAGGACGGCGGGCGCGGCGGCGGCGGCCGGCACCTACACAAACGTCGGAGAGACGGTCGACCGGCTGCTTCGGCTGATGCAATACCTGCCGCGCGGGGACGCAATCAGTTGGGAGGAGGAAATCCCCGAAGGGCTGTCGGTGCGGATCGATGCCGGCGATTTCGGTGAAGTGGTCGGCAACCTTCTCGACAATGCGCGGAAATGGGCCCGGTCGCGGGTGACGGTGCGGGCCGAGACGAGAGGGGGAGAAGCGGCCATCGTCGTCGAGGATGATGGACCTGGCTTTGATCCCGGCGATGCCAGCCCGCGCAAGGAAAAGGAGCGGAGCAAGCTCGCCGGAGAGGAATTGAGCGGCCTTGGGCTCGGCATCGTGCGGGATATCCTTTCCGAATACGACATCGAACTTCAGGTCGACCGGATTGACGGCGGTTGCCGCATTTCGTTTACGGCGCCGATCGGTCATTCCAGCAACGTTGTTGCCATCGATAGCTTCGCGGCGGAACGGGCAAGCGTCCACGCCGCGAAGCTCGCAGCCGCATCGAGCCGCGCGAGAAGCGTGTCGGCGAAAAGAAAGCGCCGGCGGATCGCCCGCCGGCGCTGATATTTGAAACCTGTGTCGAGGAGCGTCTAGCGGATGCCCGCGTCGATCAGATCGACAAGGCCCCCGATCGTCTCCGACGTGACGGCGCCGGCTCCGGTGTTGATCGACAGGCCGGGCATCTTGTACTTCTTGCTCATCACGCACTGGACCACCGGCAGGAATCCCTGCAGGTAGAGAAGTTGGTCGAGCGTCGCCGAGACGTAGCCCGACTTCAGCCCGTCGATGGTCGCCGGAGCGAGGTCGATGCCGCCGACGATGATGTCGCCCGGCTTCTTGCCGGCCTTCTTGAGAACGTCGGCGAGCGTCCCGGTGATCGTCCCGTGCTGGGTGCCGATCGCCTTTAGGTTCGGATGGGCTTGGATGTAGGCGACCAGAACGGGCCCGGCGAGCGACGGATCGCTGTTCACTTCCTGCGTAATCTCCAGTCGGTCCACTTTGAGGCCGGCTTTCTCCAGCGTGTCTGCAAGGCCTTTCTCCGAGAGGCCGCGTTCGGCCTGGCTGAACACGCCATAGACCATCGCCTCGTCGCCGGCCTTAAGTCCCTGGGCGAGCATGTAGTTGGCGGTGATCTGGCCACCGACGTAGAGATCGACGCCAGCGTAACCCATACCCCTGGATCCGAACTCCGTCTGCAGGTCGGTCAGCGGGGAGTTGCCGACGGTGACGACAATGCCCTGGTCGACGGCATCCTTGACGAGGTCGTGGAAGGCGGTGCTGCCGGGATGGCCCATGATCTCGATGCAGTCGGGCTTGGCCGCGACGGCTTCCTTGAACTGGTTGATCATGGTCTCCGGCGCCCAGGCCGAGAACTGCGCCTTCAGATCGACGCCGAAGGCGTCGGCCGCCTGGGTCGCGCCGGTTTGCCGGGCGAGGGTGGCGCCGTCGCCCGGATTGCCGCCCATCTGCATGTACATGGTGAGGCCTTCGCCGATCATCTCGGCCGAGGCGGCGCCGGCATTCGCCATCATGGCGAGGACGGCAGTCCCCGCGAGCAATTTTCTGGTGAGCGTCATATCGTTTTCTCTCCCTTTTTTGTTCACGGTCTACTGGCGAGTCGCTCCCGCGCCGTGACGCGCGGGTTCGCTTCGGTCATGGCCGGCTTGGCTGCGACCGAATCCTCTGGAGAACCCAAGGCGCCCGAAGAAGGTGCTGCGGCGCTGCGGTTCGTCGACGAACATGTAGAAGATGATCGAGAACAGGAACACCAGCCCCTGGACGGTGCGCACCCAGGCGCCGGTGAGGCCGGTGGCCACCAGGGCCGGCTCGATCATGCAGGATGATGCAGGAGCCGAATATGGTTCCGATGATCGTTGCCCGGCCGCCGAAGATCGAGGTGCCACCGATCAGCACCGAGGCGATGGCGGTCAGCAGATAGCCCTGACCCTGATTGCCGAAGAAGTTCTTGTTCTCCAGCGTCAGCATGATCGCCGCGACCGCGGCGAGCGCGCCCATCAAGGTGAAGATCTTGATCTTTTCACGGTCGACGTCGATGCCGACGACCCTGGAAACCTCATTGGAGTCGCCGATGAACAGGACGTGTTCGCCGAAACGATGCCGCTTCAGCACCACCCAAAGCACAATCACGATGATCGCCGTCCAGAAGGCCTGCAACGGGAGCTGAGCCACCCACGCGCTCTCCGAATCGGCGAAGGGGCGGCCGACGATCCATTGCCAGACCGAGGATTCCTCGGCGCCGCGCAGCGCGTAGGATTTGCCGCCGGAGAGGACGGTCGCCATGCCGAACCAGAAGAACTGGGTGCCGAGGGTGGCGATGAACGACGGAATGCCGATCTTCGCGATGATGAGACCGTTGATGAAGCCGACCATGACGCCGGAGGCAAAGCCGGCGATCACCGCCAGCCAGCCGAGGTTGTACTCCTTGAACAAGACCGCAAAGACGAAGCCGGAGAAGGAGATGATCGCCGGGAAGGACAGGTCGATCTCGCCGGCGCCGATGACGAACGTCAGGCCCACCGCGAGGAGCATGAGGGGCGGCAGGGTCGACAGGAATGTGGTGTAGATGAAAGGCTGCAGAAAGACCTGCGGCGCGGTGTACATGAAGAGGCCGAGCAGGATGAAGAAGACGACGATGATCGGCAATCCTTCGAGCCGCTGAATCAGGGATGGGCCGCTTATTTTTGCCATCGCCTACTCCCGCGGCCCGTGCTGCAAGTGGATGAGGTATTCGGTCAGTTCGGTCACCGACATGTCCTTGGGGACGATCTCGGCAACGATCCGGCCGCGGTCGAGGACGACGAGCCGGTCGGCGACCTCGTGCACGTTGGCAAGGTTGTGCTCGATGTAGATGCAGGCGCGCCCGCCCTTCTTAATTCGTCTGACGAAATCGAGAACCTTGCGCACCTCGGCGACGGCGAGGGCGACGGTCGGTTCGTCGAGAATGATGAGGTCGGCGTGGTAGTGCATCGCCCGGCCGATGGCGATGCCCTGTCGCTCGCCGCCGGAGAGATTGGCGACGGTGGAATCCACCGTGATGCCTTCGCCACGAAAGCCGATCGCTTCCTTGAGAATCCGGTCGGCGATCGCCTTTTGCCGCTTGATGTCGATAAAGCCGAGCCGGTTGGTGATCTGACGGCCGACGAAGAAATTGCGCCACAAGGGCTGTTTGTCGGCGAGCGACCGATCCTGATAGACGGTCTCGATCGACAGATCGTGGGCCATCCGTACCGAATAGTCGGAGAGCTTGATCTCTTTGTCGCGGATGAACATGCGGCCGGAGGTCGGCGGCAGGACGCCGGTCATCACCTTGATCAGGGTCGACTTTCCGGCGCCGTTGTCGCCGATCAGGCCGACGGTCTCGTTCCGCCCGATCTCGATGTCGATATCCCGAAGCGCCTGGATCGGACCGAAGAACTTCTGAACCTGCTCCAGCCTGACGATCGAGGTGAAATCCACGCCGGCGGCAGGTCCGGTGTTTGCGACATTGGTCATTCGATAGCGGCCCGGCAGTCCGGGAAAATCCACGGACAACGCAACCGCGAACCGTCGTCACACCACCGGACTACCATGAATTCCTCCCTCTATCATCCTACTAAAGCGGCAAAGCCGGTCAAGGCTCCACGTTGTCACGCCATCAGTTCCGCTCCGTTTTCATCGGCGATCGGGTCGCTTATGCCCTCAGTGCCGCTTGTCTCCGGGGCGGTGTTGGCTCTCCTGGTCGAAGACAAGACCGGTTTCGAGAGCCGGATGGCCGAACTTCTCGCGGATGCGGTCGATCGCCGCTTCAACGGCGGCGCGCTTTGCCGCGAAGGGATCGACGAGGTCATCGGGGTCGGCAAGGCGCGGATCGGTGAAGTCGGACACGCCGATCCCGACCAGACGATAGCGGGTGCCGTCGGCCTCCCGTTCGAGCATCTGGGCGCCGGCCTGGAAGATACGGTCGGCGAGGCGCGTCGGATCGGGAAGCTGGCGGCCGCGGGTTCGCGTGCGGAAATCCGCGGTCTTGAGCTTCAGCGTCACGGTGAGGCCCGCCAGGTCGGCCTTCTTGAGGCGATGCGAGACGCGCTCCGCCAGGGTGCGCAGGATGGCCTTCAGCTCGTGAGGGTCGGAGATGTCGACTTCGAGGGTGGTCTCGGCGCTGACGCTCTTCGCTCCGCCACGCGGGTCGACCCGGCGATCGTCTTCGGCGCGGGCGAGGTGGGCGAGTCTCAGACCGATGACGCCGTAGCGGCGGGCGAGATCGGCCTCGCTCATGCGCTGCAGTACGCCGATGGTCCGGATTCCGTCCGCGGCGAGCCGTGCCTGGGTCTTGCGGCCGACGCCCCAGATGAGCCCGACCGGCTTGTCGCGGAGAAAGTCGATCGCCTCCGCCTTGCCGATCACCGAGAAGCCGCGCGGCTTGTTGAGATCGGAGGCGACCTTGGCGAGGAATTTGTTGAAGGAGAGGCCGATCGAGACGGTGATGCCGATGTCTCGCTCGACCCTCAATGCGAGCCCGACAAGCGATTTCGCCGCACTGGCGCGATGCAGTCGCTCGGTGCCGGAGAGATCGAGAAATGCCTCGTCGATCGACAGCGGCTCGACCAGCGGCGTGAGTTCCAGCATCAAGGCGCGCACCTCGCGGCCGACGGCGGCGTATTTCTCCATGGACGGCGGGATGACCACCGCGTCGGGGCAAAGCTTCAGCGCCTGGAACATCGGCATGGCGGAATGCACGCCGCGGATGCGCGCCACGTAGCAGGCGGTGGATACGACGCCGCGCTTGCCGCCGCCGACTATCACGGGCTTGTCGGCCAGCGATGGATTGTCCCGCTTCTCGATCGCGGCGTAGAAGGCGTCGCAATCGAGGTGGGCGATCGCCAACCGGTGAAGCTCCGCGTGGCGAAGAACCCGCGGACTGCCACAGGCCGCGCAGCGCACGGCCGCCCCCTGGACGGGGCTCAGGCAGTCGCGACAAAGCCCGGCCTGGTGGTCGGGTGGCGCCCGAGGATTGTCGCGCGTCATCGGATCGGTTCCTGCCGCGATCGCATCGCCTGCGGCGCAATCGTCGACTATAGTCCGATTCCCGCCGCCGAGGTCCCTTGCCCCGCCAAAACCGGCTCTGCTATAGGCGCGGGAACTTCAGGAAAATCCGGATGCCCGTCGACAAAGACACCGTCAAGCGCGTCGCCCGTCTTGCCCGCATCGCCGTCACCGACGATGAGGCCGAGGCGCTGCAGGGCGAGTTGAACACTATTCTCGGCTTCATGGAGCAGTTGAACGAGGTGGACGTCGCCGGCATCGAACCGATGACTTCGGTGGTCGCGATGAGCATGAAGGAGCGGCCTGACGTGGTGACCGAGCGCGACCAGGCGGCAAAAGTCGTCGCCAACGCGCCGGTCGTCGAGGACTCCTTCTTCGTCGTGCCGAAGGTGGTCGAGTGATGGCTGCCGGCCAGCCCAAATGAACGATCTCACTGCGCTGACCATTGCAGAGATACGGGACGGTTTGGCGGCGAAGCAGTTCTCCGCGGTCGAGCTGACGCGCGCCTATCTGGCAGCCATGGAGGCCGCCCGTGTCCTCAACGCCTACATAGTCGAGACCCCCGAAAGGGCACTCGACATGGCGGCGGCTTCCGACGCCCGTATCGGGCGCGGCGAAGCCCGCCGGTTGGAAGGCGTGCCGCTCGGGATCAAGGACCTGTTCTGCACCGAGGGCGTCCACGCCCAGGCGGCAAGTCACATCCTCGACGGGTTCCGCCCGGTCTACGAATCGACCGTCACCGCCAACCTTTGGGCCGACGGCGCGGTGATGCTCGGCAAATTGAACATGGACGAATTCGCCATGGGTTCGTCCAACGAGACCTCCTATTACGGGCCGGTGGTCAATCCGTGGCGGTCGGCGGGCTCGAACGTCCCGCTGGTGCCCGGCGGCTCGTCGGGCGGCTCGGCGGCGGCGGTTGCCGCACGGCTTTGTGCCGGGGCGACCGGCACGGATACCGGCGGCTCGATCCGCCAGCCCGCCGCATTCACCGCGACGGTCGGCATCAAACCGACCTACGGCCGCTGTTCGCGCTGGGGGATCATCGCGTTTGCTTCGTCGCTCGACCAGGCCGGTCCCATTGCCCGCACGGTTCGTGACGCGGCGATTCTGCTGCGGTACATGGCAAGTGTCGATGCCAAGGACACTACCTCAGTCGATCTGCCGGTTCCCAACTACGAAGCGGCGGTCGGTCAGGGGATCAAAGGCGTCAAGATCGGCGTTCCCAGGGAATACCGGATCGATGGAATGTCGGCCGAGGTCGAAGCTCTGTGGGATCGGGGAAAGGCGTGGCTCGCCGCGGCGGGAGCGGAAATCGTCGATATCTCCCTGCCGCACACGAGGTACGCTTTGCCGGCTTACTATATCGTCGCGCCAGCCGAGGCGTCGTCGAACCTCGCGCGGTATGACGGTGTGCGGTACGGCCTCCGGGTCCCCGGCGACGACATCGTATCCATGTACGAAAACACGCGCGCTGCCGGGTTCGGCGAGGAGGTCAAGCGGCGGGTCCTGATCGGCACCTATGTCCTCTCGGCCGGTTACTACGACGCCTACTATCTGAGGGCGCAGAAGGTACGGGCGTTGATCAAGCGGGACTTCGAAACGGCGTTCGAGGCGGGCGTCGACGCAATCCTGACGCCGGCTACCCCGACAGCGGCGTTTGGCGTCGAGTCGATGGCGCTGGCTTCACCGGTCGAGATGTATCTCAACGATGTCTTCACCGTGACCGTGAACATGGCGGGCTTGCCGGGCATCGCGGTGCCGGCCGGCCAAGACGGGCAGGGGCTGCCGCTCGCTCTCCAGCTGATCGGCCGGCCTTTCGACGAGGAAATGCTGTTCCGCGTCGGACAGGTGATCGAGGATGCCGCCGGTCATTTCTACCCGCGGCGGTGGTGGTAGGGTGAGCCCCAGTGTAGGGTAGGGAGAACGGCGGAAGGGAGGCCGTGATGGCCGGATCAGACCAACTGGCGAGCGTAGCCGCTCTTCGGACATCTGTGGAGCATGACGAATAGCCCGCCGGCGGGAACCAAGGGACCGCTCGCCGCGCTTTGGCATGCCGGCAAGGGCGACCACGAGCGCGCCAGCGAACTGCTTCGTTCGGACGTCAGCAAGGAGGCGTCCTGGGTCCGGGCTCATCTCCACCGGCGCCGTGGCGAAGATGATGAAGCTGCCAAGTGGTATGACACGGCGGGCAAGCAGCCGTCGGCCGATCCGCTTGACATCGAGTGGGGCCAGATCGCTGCCGGCCTCTTGCTCCATGAATGAGCATCGTCCCCTGGCGATTGCGGAATAGCGAGGAGGCAATGGATTTCGCAGCTTTCAAGGCGTCGACCGCGGCCGACGATCCGCCCGCCGGAGCGAAGGGTCCGGTGCTCGCTCTGTGGTATGCCGAAAATGGCAATTGGCACCGGGCCCACGAGATCGTGCAGGACGACGAGAGTGCGGATGCGGCGTGGGTGCATGCCTATCTGCACCGGGTCGAAGGCGATCTGTCCAACGCCGGATACTGGTACCGGCGGGCCGGGAAAGCGGCCACCGCTGTGCCGCTTGCCGAGGAATGGCGGGCGATCGCCACGGCGCTCCTTGGCAAGCGATAGCGCCTTTCATTTGTCTTGTTCGAGGCGAGGCCGGTCGAGACGCGCCAACAGCGCGGCGAGGATCGGCCTCTGCCCTTGCACGATCTTGTCCGCCGCCACGTCTGCCGCGAACCATGCGCCGCGATCCACTTCGGGAAATTCGGCCTGCTTGCCGGATTTCGGCGGCCACTCCATGGTGAAGAGATTGCTCCTCAGCAGCGTCGGGTCGACATCCCCCTCGAGCGCCCAGGCGATGATGATCTTGCCGCTTCTTTGGCGGAATTCGCCAAGCGGCACGAACTCTCCCGTAGGCAGGAAGCCGGTCTCTTCGGCAAATTCACGCTCGGCGGCGGCAAGCGGCTCCTCGCCCGGATCGCAAATGCCTTTCGGGATCGACCATGCGCCGGCGTCTTTTCTCGCCCAGAAGGGGCCGCCGGGATGGACCAGAAAGAATTCGGGCGCTGGGCGCCCCCGCCGGTACATCAGGATGCCGGCGCTCCTCTCCCGCACGGCTCAGGCGTCCGCCGTCGAGGAAGCGAGATACGGCGCGACCAGATAGCTTCCGGCGATCACCGCGAGCCCCAAAGAAAGCACCAGTCCGGTGATGTGCTGGAGGAAGGTCCCGGCAGCTTCGATATTGTTGCCGATCACATAGCCCAGGCCGAGATAGGCCGCGGTCCAGATCACCCGGCCGAGCGCCGCATAGCCGAGGAACGCGGGAAAGCTGTAGCGGCTGATGCCGGCGAGCAGGCTGGCGAGCGAACTGAGGTGGGAAACCAGGGTTCGCGTCAACAGGACGGTGAGGCCGCCCCAATGGGCGAAGAGGTGCTGTACGCGGCCCTTGCGGCGTTCCGAATAGCCGATCCACCGGCCGGCGCGGGCTAGAAAGCTCTCGTCGGCAAGGCGGCCGATTGCATAGCCGATTACGTCGCCGCCGACCGATGCGCCCACGGCGACGGCGGCGGCCAGCGGCCAGCTCATCTCGCCGATGGCCACCATCGATCCGGCGAGCAGCGTCGAGAATCCGGTCGGGACGGGCAGCCCGATCGCTCCGACGAGCAGGACAAGGGCGAGAGCGGGGTAGCTGTAGGCAAGCAGTGCCGACAAGTAGTCGTCCGATCGTTTCTCGGTAATCGTCTGCTGGTTGCTCCCGCCGTCGGCGGGAAGGTGGTCCGGCACGATTGCCGCCACCGCCGACTGAACCTCCTCGACGAAACGAAGCGGCAGTATCTTCCGGCTCAGCGAGATGGAGCCGAGCGTCGTGTTCTCGGGCGTGTCCGCCGGAAGAGACAGGCTTGCGGCGAGATCGGCGAACGGTGCGTTATAGGTTGTCGCAACGTACCCGAGAGTCATCCAGGGACGGATATTGGCGACCGCAGGCAAACCGATCTCGGTGGCGGAGCGAAGGAGCTCGTACGAACGAAAGGCCCGGACGCCGAAATACCAGGTTGCCAACAGCGAGCCGACGAGGACCACCCCTGCCGACCACCGAAGGAAGACGGAACGTTCGGTCCTTGCCATATCCTGTCCGCTGATCCGCGGGACCCCGTCCTCGATCCCCTCGATGGGGGCCCATCAAGATGCCGGAACGGGCCCCGCCGTGGCAATGAAAATGGGTGGCTCGACACGCTTTTGCCAAGCACGCTGCGAATCGTCGGAATGCGTCGCCGTTTGATTGGCCTTGAGGGTCGATGCTTGCCAGCGCGGCTGGTGGTGACGCACATTCGCACCCTGCAGCGAGAGCAAGGGGGGACGCGTGAGCGACGCCAACACGATCGAAACGGCAAGACTCGGACGGACCAAGCTGACGGTTTCGCGGATCTGCTACGGCACCGGGCCGATCGGCAGCATGCCGGAGGTCTACGGCTACGCGTGCAGCGTGGACGAGGCGAAGGCGACCGTCCGGGCGATCTTCGCCGGACCGTCAAACTTCATGGACACGGCGCGGAACTACGGGGCGGGTCGGACAGAGGAGCGGATCGGCGCCGTTGTCCGCGAGATGGGCGGGTTGCCGAAGGGCTTCGTGATCTCCACCAAGCTCGACCGCGACCCGCAAACGAACCGTTTCGATGGGGGGGCGATGCGCCGCTCGTTCGAGACGAGTCTGGAGACGCTCGGGGTGGACAGGGTCGGTCTCCTCCACCTGCACGATCCGGAATACGCGGCGGACATCGAGGAGGTGACGAAGCCGGGCGGCGGGCTCGCCGAACTCTTCAAGATCAGGGAAGAAGGGCTCTGCGACGCGGTCGGGCTGGCGGCGGGGCGGGTCGACGTGATGATGCCGATCCTCGAGCGCTTCGACTTCGACGCCATGATCAGCCACAACCGGCTCACGCCGGTCAACCGCAACGCCGAGGCGATGATCGACTACGCCCACAGCAAGGGGATCGCGGTCCTGAACGCGGCGCCGTTCGCCGGTGGCGTCTTGGCCAGGGGAACCGCCGCCCATCCGCGTTACGTCTACCAGGATGCGAGCGAGGCGATGCTCAAGCCGCTGAGAGCGGTGGAGGCGATCGCGGCTCGCCACGGCGTGCCGCTCGGGGCGGTCGCCGTGCAATTCTCCATGCGCGATCCGCGCATCACCTCGACCATTTGCGGAGTCGGGCGGCCAGAGGAGATCGCCGAGATCGCGGCCTGGGCCAACCTTCCCATTCCGCAAGCCGTCTGGGAGGAAATCGAGGCGCTCCCCGTCAGCTACGACGATCCCGAGGCGACGCGGAACTATGTCGCGCCAAGCTAGGGGGAGGCGTTACCCGGCGCCTTCGTCCGCCGGCGGCAGCGGCTCGGCGAGGAGATCCTGATAGGCAGGGTGGCCGCGGATGAAGGCGGCGACGAACGGACACATCGCCACGACCTTGAGGCCGGCGGTGCGGGCATAGTCCAGCCCGGCGCGGGCGAGGGATGAGGCGATGCCGCGGCCTTCCAGCTCCGGCGCGACCTCGGTGTGGGTGAAGGTGATGACGCCGGGCCTGAGCATGTAGTGGGTGTAGGCCAGACGGCCGTCGATTTCGGTGAAGAAGCGGTGATGGTCGGCGTCGTGCCGGATATCGGCGGGCATGGCCGGGCCGAACGCTACGGCCCTCAGCGGCCGGAACGAGCGATGCGCTTGATCGGGCGCGGCGGCTTGCCGGAAAGCTCGGCGATGCGTCGTTCCTGGTCCATGATGACGGTGAGGGCGGGATCGTCGCCGTCGAGGCCGCCGAGCTCGGTGGCGGGCACTTTCCGGTTCGAGGCGCGGCTGCCGTCCTCGTAGAAGACGTCGAAGAGGACGACGCTGCTTTCGGTCCGCGATTTCATCTTGGCCATGCTCGGCACTCCTTACTCTTCGCCGGCGCGCGGCTCCGCCGAGTCGGCGTCATCCTCGGCGGCGGGTACCTCGCCCCGCTCGGCCTTGCGGCGGGCGGCGTCTTCCTCGCGGCGGCGCAGCTTCTCCTGCTTCTTCTGTTCCTTGGCGCGGTTGCGGTCGCCTCGCGCCTGCTGGTAGTTCGGCCTGAAGGCCATCGGCTTCTCCTCGTTGCGACAAGGGCCGGGTCGGTCGCCCGGAATAGCGTCCCCGGGCAGGGAAAAGCCCGGCGCGAGGCGCGCCGGGCTCGTAACGCGCAGCGACTTGCTGGCGGTCAGGCTTTCTGGAGGTTCGCCGCGGCGTTCTTGCCGCGCTCGTTGACCACGTCGTAGCTGATCGTCTGACCCTCGCTGAGGGTGCTCATGCCGGCACGCTCGACGGCGGAGATATGGACGAACACGTCCTTGCTGCCGTCGTTGGGCGTAATGAAGCCAAAACCCTTCTGGGTATTGAAGAACTTCACGGTACCTGTAGCCATAGTGGGGTAGTTCCTTCGTTGAGAACGCGAGAGCGCGTCATGTGGCCGGCGACCATCGCGCGGCCGTCGTATCCGAGTTCGCGTGTCCTTGAGGAAGTCCCCCCGAAAGGGGCAGCTGCAGCAAGAGCAGAGCAAAATCTGGAACGCGGCTGATATAGGGGATGGAAAGGGAAACGACAATGGGGGTTTTGTCTATGGCGACACGGCCGCCGACGCGGGGCCCACCGAGGACGACCTCATCGTTGCCGCGCTCGGCCGCGCCGAGCCGGGCTCCGAGGTCTCTCGTCGTCTCCTCCTCTTGTCATCTCGCGCCGAAGCACGAGGGGGTGGCGGGCGTCAGATGACCGCCAGTCCGAAGTAGTCTCAATCGGGGCGCTCATCGAGACGCCCGCCGCGGCATTTTTCGTGTCCGACCGGGCGCTTCGGAAGCGTTCCGCCGGCTCCGGTTCCCCGGTCACGCGGGTCAAGCCCGAGGGCTAAAGGCCCATACCGGCCATGACGGTTGAGGGGATTGGCCGCCGCGCGGCCAACGAGTTGCAGTGGTGTCTACTGGGTCCCCGCTTTCGCGGGGATGACCGGTTGAGGGAGGAGCTACCGCGGTGCGTGGCACTGCCCCGCCTGGGTGCCTTCCTCCACGATGCGCCCCTCCATGGCTGCGATGCCGGCATCGTCGCATGGCTTTCGTCGGTGGGGATTACTTTTTTTCAGGCAACGGCTTAGCTTGGCGCACTTCGCGGCAAGGGAGGGAACAAATGGCGCTGGCGGTGATCGGGGCGGGGCTCGGGCGGACTGGAACGATGTCGATGAAATTCGCGCTGCAGCAGCTCGGCTTCGACCCCTGCCATCACATGATGGACCTCTTCAAGAGCGAGCACGCCGAGGCGCTGAAGGCAAAATGGATGCGGGTCGTCTTCGACCCCGAGCCGCCGGACTGGGACGACGTCTTCGACGGTTACCGCGCCACTGTCGACTGGCCGTCCTGCAGCTACTATCGCGAGCTGGCCGAACGCTATCCGCAGGCCAAGGTCATCCTCACCGTGCGCGACGCCGACCGCTGGTTCGATTCCTGCCAGACGACGATCTTCGGCGGCCGGCAAAGAAACGAAGAGCTCGCCAAGCGTACCGACGACTGGGGCCGCATGGTGTTCAAGCTGATCAACCAGGACACCTTCGGCGGCGACACGCAGGACCGCGCCCGCTGCATCGCCGTCTATCGCGCCCACAACGAGGCGGTGAAGCGCACCATTCCGCCGGAGCGGCTGCTCGTCTACGAGGTGGGCGAGGGATGGGGGCCGCTTTGCGCCTTCCTGGGAGTACCGGTGCCTGACGCGCCGTTTCCGCGGGCGAACACGACGGAGGAATTCCTGGAGCGCCGGGCGGCCGAGGAGGCGGCGAAAGCGGAGGCGGCGAAGGCAGCGGAGTAGGGATTCGGGACGCGGGTTTCAAGGCTTCAACGCGACAGCGATGCGGACCGGGGGTAAGGCATTTTTGCGGTTTCGTGGTTCGCGGAGGCTGGCACCCGCCCGGCTAATCCGGCTGGTGCCGCCAGAAGTCGCGGTGGGGCGCGATCAGCGCCTCCTCGATCTCGGGGAAGGGGCCGTGGACCTCGATCCGCTTCTGGCCGGAGCCGAGGACGGCGCGGGCGGGGAGGCTCATGGTCGGGTTCGCGGCGTGATCGCCGGTGAGCGCCAGGAGCCGGGCCTCCGCGACGCCGTAGACCAGCCGGCCGATGTTCGCCCAGTAGAGCGTGCCGGCGCACATGGCGCAGGGTTCGAAGGTCGAGACCAGCGTGCAGGTCCACAGGTATTCCGGCTGATAGGCCGCGGCGGCGCGCCGGCAAAGCTCGGTCTCGGCATGGCGCACGGTGTCGATGTTGCCCTGGCGCATGAGAATGCGGTCGTCGGGGCCGACCAGCACGGCGCCGAAGGGATGACGGCCATGCGCCGCCGCCTCGCGCGCCACCCTGTCGGCGGCGTGAAGGTGGGCGAGCATCCGGTCGCGGGTCATGGGACGGGAGCCTACGGCGCGAGCGCCGGGCGGGGAAGGGCGTTGCCGCTGCCGGGTGCGAAGCGTATTTCGCCCTCGGCAAGGCAGCGCCGACGCGCTCGCTGGGCTCGGCGCGGTGGATTAGAATGATGCGGCGTGAAGCCGGCGGTGCAACCTTGAGAGCGGGGAAGCGGGCATGAAGATCGTCTGCGGCGGCGAAACCGGCGTCGATCGTGCCGCACTCGACGCGGCGATCGCGCTTCGAATCCCCTATGGCGGCTGGTGCCCGAAGGGCGGTTGGGCGGAGGACTATCCCGAGCCGCCGGGCCTGCTCGCAGTCTATCCGAACCTCAAGCCGACGCCGAGCGCCGATCCGGCCGAGCGGACACGCTGGAACGTGCGCGACAGCGACCGCACCTTGATCCTCGTCGGCGCCGGCGGGCTCGCCGCATCGCCCGGGACGGGGCTGACCGTGCAGCTTGCCGAGCAGATGGGCCGGCCGCATCTGGTGGTCGATGCTTTCGACGCCGGCGCAGCGGAGGCGGTGAGCGCCTGGCTCGCCGGCACGCCGGCCGGGCTTGTCCTCAATGTCGGCGGGCCGCGCGAGAGCGAGGCGCCGGGCATCTACGCGGCGGCGCGCGGCGTGCTCACGGCGGCGCTCGGCGGCGACGCGCCGCCGTGAGGAGCGGGGGCCGGCGGGTCGCCAAGTGCGACAGGCCGCATGGCATACGCCACCGTTGCCGCGCTCGGATGACGAGCCGGGTCATGAACCGTTTGCAGTCCAGCGTGGGCAGGCGGCTTTGCCGCTTTGCCCACCCAAGGCTTTTTCGCCTCCCGGTCCGGCCTGTCGGCCGTCCTTGCCTCTTGTGTTCCCTCGGATGAACCGAGGGGTGGCGGGCGTCAGTTCGAACGCCAGGCCGAGTAGTCTCGATGGGGGCGCTCGGAGAGACGCCCGCCGCGGCGGTTTTTCGGCCCGAAGTCCACGCCGGGGGCACACGGGGTGACAAACGCCGTCGCCGGCTTCCCCGTGCGAAGGCCGGCGACCCCGGCCTTCGTGAGCAGGCGGCGCCGTTGCCGGTCACTCGCCGTCCTTCGCGGCTCTTTGCTTGGTCGCCGGTCGCCCGGCGACTGCATCCGCTAAACGTCCATCCCGGGTCTGGCGGGACGGGATCCGGCGGAAGGACCGCGCTCACGCACCCGTTGCCGAACCGTTCACCGGTCTCCGGCACCGGCTTGTCGCCGGCGGGTGGAATTCCGAGCCTCCAGGCGGCCGCTTGCGATGCATGCCGCCAGGACGCCGCACCCCGCTCCACCGAACGAACGCCTCCGGACGGCGCCCTCAACAAGCGGGGATGCGACGCAGTATGAGGCTGGTTCGGGAGACGGGGATAACTTTTTTTGCTCCGCCCCGCGGCCCGTCCGCCTGTCAGTGCTGGTGCTTGACCGAGGTGCAGCTGACGACGCTGGAGTTCGTCGGTCCGCCGGCCTGAGCGTAGCAGAACGAGAACGTGTCGCCGTCGATCGTGCCGTCCCAGTAGCCGTCGGTGTCGGCGATTTCGACGCGCTTGCCGTCCGGCGTCAGCTCGCCGATGAAGGGTTCGCCGTTGGGCTCGCGGTCACCGGCAATGCTCGTCGCGCCCCAGAAGCGGCGGCCTTTTTGTCCCGTGATGGTGACGGTGACGTCCTTCTCGAAGAGGCCGGGCTTGTCAAAGGTGCCGGCGCTGTCCGGCCAGTGGCCGCCGTGGCCGGCGACGATGGTGAATGTCGTGCCGGTCCATTTGCCGGTGAGGTCCGGCGCGTCGTCGGCGGCGAGCGCGATCGCCGGCACCAGGCCGAGCACGGCCGCGGTCGCCGCGGCGGCAAGCAGGTTCGATTTCATCGGTGGTCTCCTCCTCGTGGTGGGCCGGGGCACGATCCGCGGCCCGGATGACAAGGTCAAGACGATGGAGACGGCGTGGTTTCAAAGAGGTTGCGACGGCGAGGCGTTCGGCGGGCGGCTTCGGCCACATGCAGATTCCGAAATTCGCGCTTGGCTGGTAGCCTGTTTCACCCCAGCCGTCAGCACAAAGAACCAGACAGCCATGACACAGTCGACGCCGTTCCGCTCCGCCGATCAGACAGTCATGATGATGGGAGCCTACCTCCTGTTTTTCGGTGGTCTTGCGATCGGCGTTCCGGTCGGAGCACCCGGCGCGCCGATCATCGGGCTGGCCCACACGCTGGGCCTGATCGAGGCGGCGTTCATGTTCGTTTTCGTGGTTCTGCGGCCGCATCTGCGGTTCAGCCCATTCAATGCCTGGCTGTTCTGCGCGGTGACCTTCGCCGCCTTCTACACAAACTTCGCGGGGGTCTCTGTGACCGTGCTGACCGGCGCCGGGGCCGGCGAGTATCTGCCGCCTTGGGGCGCCTATCTGGACAACGCGCCGTCGCCGACCAACACGCTGGTCGCCTATCTCCTCAATGCGAGCGCGCTCGCTTTGGTGCTTCCGCTCATGCTGTTCGCCGGCTGGATCGATCGCACGCGCCAGAGCGACCGGTTGCAGACGGCAACGGCCGTCGTCTCGGTGCTGGCGACGATTGGGCTGGTGGTTCTCACGGTGGTCACGTCGTGACCGGCGCGTCGCGTGGCAGGTCGTCGGCGGCACCGGCGCCACCCGGACAGCGGAGACGAGGGTTACGGGCTCGAACGTTTTCGAGGTCCGGCTGGAGCTCAGTTGCGAGTGAGGGCGGGGTGACCGGGACTGGCGCCTCCGGGAGGCGCAACCAGAACGCCGCTAGTGGTCAATCACTCCCGGCTTGCAGGTCTGACACAGGCCCTTGTCTTTGAACCTCGGAAATTGGCTTGCCATGAAATCGAGCGCAGCTTCCATAGTCTTGAACGGTCCATCCCACCCGGTCGCGCCGGAGTTGGTCTTCGCTTGGTTCTCTTGCCCCCTACCTTCACGACAGTGCACGCAGGAGCCTTTGTGAACTCGAGCGCGGCCGTGTGGAGTCATATGCGATACATAGAACGACAACTGGTTCCTCGCCATCTGCCGGCTATTAGTTAGTGACTTTTGGATTCAAGAGCTCTTGCGAAGACAGCCTCTTCAGGATTCCTAATTGCTGACAATATATTCTCAGCGACCTTCTCTATAAGTTTCTGCCCCCAAAATGGGTCCATCACATCGTAATATATTACTCGAATGTGTTTGAGATCAAAAGGAACGTCCTCCTCGTTTGAGGAGACTAAAACGACAGGTTTTTCCAGAGCGTGAGCAAGTCCAAGTTCATAAAAGACGTTCGGATTCCGACTAGTAAGTTCGGCTACCAACACTCGCGCCGAGTTAATGCCTAACCAGATTTGATCGATTATCTTTCCAGTGCCGAAAATGTCTGCGTCCGCGCGCACGGCACGAAGCCCCGCTTTTTGAATGGCGGGCTCGTAGATGTGCTGATAGTAGCTGCCGATAGGATCGGCGAAGGGCATAACAACGAAACAACTGTCCGTGGACGAGATTTTCGCACCAACGTTGAGAATCTTGGAGGTTATTTCTACCGCACCTTTCTCCGAGGCGGCGGTGATGTCGAGAACACGAAACTTGTCATCTTTTCTATCTAGTAGTTGGGCACTCTCTAAGGTGGCTATAAATATATCGATAAATTCCAGTACTTTTTCCTTGGGGATGGCGAATTTGTCAACAAGGGCATTTTCCAAGAAACTACGATCTGGAAGATATTCACCTCGGTAATGCTTATACACTTCTGATATATCAGGTGCGTCGAGAACCGCTTGTCTCAATGCGTCGATTACTTCACCAAATTTCTGCGGTCTAAGAGCTTGCCTCGCCCTGTCTGTTACAGCAACGTAGCCACTGCGCGGCCGCGAAAGGAATCCGTATTTTAGAGAGGAGCTAATTTCGACGCGGTAGGGGCCGTTGAATCCAACTCCAACATAGCGGGAACTCTCCCTGTCGGTGCATTCCTTTCCGGCGTTCTGGTCAATAATCGCCTTGGGAATACGCAATGCTTTCTCAACCGGATGCCGCGGAAATTTCGCGACGCCTGTTGAAAGCGATGTCTTCGTTGAGGTTTTTGCCTTCCGTTTTGTTGGAGCCTTCTTCTTCCGCGGCGGCGGCGGTTTGGACCCGGGCTCGTCCGGTTTGCTAAGCGACGGTTCCTCGTTTGGCTCGATTGTTGGCTTCTCTTCCATGACCTCTTGGTCGCTCCTAGATCGAGAAAAGATCGTGTTTATGCTCATCAATGGTCAACAACTGTGGGTGACGGCGTGGCCTGTCTAGGGGCAGGTCGTAGTCCTGGACTCTTTCTAATAACTTCCGACAGGGCGGAATCCAAATAACCCGTGCCTCTCGTTTGAGCGGCTTTTTCCAAACAAGCCAACAGTAACCAGTTGCCGTTGTTGCTTTACGGTCTAGCCGTCCCTTTACCATCGGAACTCTTTCGACGAATTGTGCCACTAGACTTGGAGGTCGCTCCCGAAATAGGCGCTCATATCTCCCGGCACTCTCCAAGAAAACGGTACGCGCGAGTATAGCGACTCCAACTCGCGCAACCGAAAGAGATCGAAGAACAAAATCCTCGGCGAGCCTGAACGGAGGGTTTGTGACGACCCAATCAAATGAATTTTGCCGATATGGGTGGGCCAAGAAATCGCTTTGTTCGCCATACCCATACGCCGCAATGTCGTAAGACTGGACCACATCGAAGTACTCGAAGAGCACCTTTGACATGTGGCCGGCACCGCACGCTGGCTCCAAGCAAGACCACCGTGACTTTGGTGCGGGAGACAATCCAAGCACGTGCTCAGCGAGGGCGCGCGTAGCCCACGGCGGCGTGGGAAAATCATCAAGGCTGTCAGCGGCTTCCTTGCGCTGCGCCATTACTGCGTGGGATGTATTCTGCACTCGATGTCGCCTTGGTCAGGAGAATCAACATTTAAGTATGTTCTGTCTTTGTTCAAGGCGCAAGATCGGGTAGGTGTTGAAATCGCACCGTGTAGTCCCCAGATATTTCGCGCGGCGTAGGCGGAGTGAGTCACGATGAGCGACGTGGTCGGCGCGCGGAACAAGCTAAAGCAGATCGCGCGAGAACTAAAAAAGGCTGGTCAGAAAGAGTTGGCCGGCAGGGTGGAACAGATCGTTGACGAGGATCTGTACCGAAAGAAGGCCGTACGGCGAGCTCCCGTTCACTCGGCGAAGGTGACGCCGGACGTCAAAGAAAGGATTCTTGAGCTCGCGGAGACCACGGACATGCACGAGTCCGAGATCGCTGCCGAGGTAGGCGTAAATCCGGGGCGCGTCTCGGAAGTGCTCCATGGTGATCGGTAGTCCGCTACTCAGCCGCCTTTCGCCCAGCCCCTGAACCCCACGTTTCCGGGGCGGCCTTGGCGCGGACCTGCTCCGACGCAAGGGAGCGCCGGCTCGTCACCCATGTCGCCCGGTGGCGGTGGTGACGATCCTGTGCGTCACCTCGAACGGTTCGAGGAAGGTGATCTCCCCGGCCGTGAACTGGCGGCCGGGCGGCTCGATCGCATGGACCCGGTGCATGAGCGGATTGACCTCCTGCCAGTGGGCCTCTGTCGTGAAGGCGACGTCGAGCGAATAGACGCGTTCGGGGACGAGGCCGCTCGCCAGGAAGCTGACGCGGAAATAGTCGGCGTCGTCGGGACCCGACCATTTCGACGGCGGGCGATCGGGCGCAACAATCGTCACCCAATGCGGACCGCCACGGTAGTCGATGTAACTCTCGGTGTGCGTGAGCCTGATCTCGAAGGCATCCTCGTGCCGGGCGGTGAGGAGCGGCGCCATGCTCGTCGACCAGCGGATGGCGCCGAAGATCGTGCCCTTGAGGATGGCGATGTTGCCGGCTGACTGCTTCCATTTCGCCAGCCTCGCCGCCGTCAGCGGCTTGGCGAGCAGCGCGCCGAGCGACTCCATGTCATCCGCAAACACCCGTTCGACTTCCAGATTGCCGCGGGCCCTTGCCATGATTCCCTCCAAGGTTGCCAAGGCGGGCATCCACGGCCTTTTCGGCCCCGGCGTCAAGCCATGACGATGCTGGCTGGAAGTTGAAGCGAACTGCGTGGCAAATCGCCACTCTCGTGCGCCGAGCAGGAACCGATCAAGCGGTTCAAGGTTACCGGCTCGCACCGCCAATGCGAGGACGGCGCTATCGGCGCTCCTGGCCGCTGGTCTTCGGTATTGCCCTGGTTGTCCGAACGCGGACGAGAGCGCGCTGCTGGTTTCATCCGTTGGGTGCAGCACCAAAATGGAGACAGTCATGGGCATTATCGACCGGGCGCTGAAAGCCAACGAGCGTTATGCGAAGACGTATGATCCAAAATGGGGAGAAGGGCCTCCGCGGCCGAAAATTGTGGTCGTGACCTGCATGGATCCTCGTCTTTCGGACCTTCCCGGAATTCTCGGACTGGAGCAGGCCGACATCGACGTGATCCGAACCGGGGGGCCAAACGTCACCGCGGATGTTCTGGCGGAGCTGATCGTCTCGACCCGGGTGCTCGGCAGCAAAGAGATCATGCTCCTCAATCATACCGGTTGCGGGTTCACGACCTTTACCGATGCAGAATTAAACGCCAAATTGTCCAAGCTGACCGGAGACGCGACACCCGCCCCGATGCGCTTCTTCGCCTTCAAGGACCCGGAGCAGCAACCCAAGGACCAGATCGAGATGGTCAGGTCGCATCCGTGGATTTCGAAAGACGTTCCGGTGCGGGGATTCATTTTCGACGTCCACACCGGCCGTTTGCGCGAGGTGCCGGCCCGCGCCGAGGCGGCCTCCTGAGGCGCGCCACACGGAGTATCGAGCCGCTGCGCCGGGCTGAACTGCCGGCGGATACCATCGCGCTCGCGCAATATCTCGTCGGAAAAACACTGGTCCACGACCTTTCGACGGGCAGGCTGAGTGGTCGCATCGTCGAGGTGGAAGGCTATCCCCCCGGCGATGCCGCCGGCCACGCTTTTCGAGGCAAGACACCAAGCAATCGGACTTTGTTTCTCGGGCGTGGATACTGCTACGTCTATTTCACCTACGGCTCGTCGTTCATGGTGAACGTCACCAGCGAAGAACCGGGCATCGGTGCCGGCGTGTTGTTGCGGGCACTCGAACCGCTCGAGGGCATCGAGGCGATGCAGCGTTTTCGCAAGACGACACGCATGGTGGATATTGCCCGCGGTCCTGGTCGTTTGGCCAAGGCCATGCAGATCGACAAGCGCTACGACGGCACCGATCTGTGTGCCACCGGACCTGTTTGGCTCGGCACGGCGGCTCGACCAATTGGCGCCGTCGTCAGCAGCGCCCGCATCGGCTTGACGCGGGAGGTCGACGCCAAGCGTCGGTTTTTCGAGCGCGGCAGTCCTTATCTTAGCGGGCCGAGGTCGCTCTCGCTTTGAAAAAATGGGATGCTGTCCGGAAATCGGTCCATGGAGGAGGTTGCGATGCGAGTGGGTGCGATGTCGGCGGTTGGCGCGGCGCTCCTGGCCCTTTCGGCAGCCGGGGCGTGGGCCGACTGCGCGCCGATGACGGTGAAGTCCATTCCCGGGACGCGCGAGGCACATTTCGCCGACAACGACGCGAGCGGCGCCGCCAGCCAGGGTGACATGCGCAACGGCGAAATCGCGCTCCAGACGGAGAGCGGTACGCCCGTCGGCAAGGAATACTGGCTGGCCACCGTCCGGGCGGTCGACGCCGGCGGCAAGCCGACCACCTATGACGAGGTGCAGGTGTTCGTGCTCGACGACGGCGCGATCTTCACGGCGAACGCGCTCGAACCGGCCGCCAGCTTCGAGGAGCCCGAGACGACCATCGTGGCGACGGGCTCCAAGCGCCGGATCGTCGGCGGCACCGGCGCCTATGCCGGGGCGCGCGGCACGATGGAAATGACCGTCGACGGAATGGATTTTACGTATCGGTTCGAGGTGCAGTGCCAATAGGCCGGGGTAGCAGCCAATCAGTCTCGGCATTGTTCCCTGGGTCGCCGCCCCCCGATCGGGGTCGGGGGCAAGTTCGGCGGGTGGTGAGACACCCCCTCCCGAAATCGCTGCGCGATTTCGACCTCCGATCGGGTCGGGGGCAGGCTCTCCCCTCAAGAGGGGAGGTTAAGCCGGAGGGCCGAAGCGTGACGGATGATCCAGTCGGCGGTCTTTAATCGCCTCGATATTGTGCTTGATGAGCACCACGGTGTTGCCGCGGCCCCATCAGGCGGAAAGGGGGAGAAGCTCGAAGACGCGGCCGTGTGCGGCGGCGGCCTTTACGTCGCCCCGGCGCAGGGCGAGCGTGACCGCTTCGAGCTTGAGCGCGTCGGCGGCCGTCATGGTCGGCGACCAGCTGTCGTCGGTGTAGTGCAGGTCGATCTCAACCTCGGCGGCGTATCCGCCCTCATGGATCAGCTTAGTGGATTTCTTGATCATCACTGCTTCCGCTGTCTGAAATCGCTGTCCCACAGTGTCGGGCTCGGCCGATACGCGGTGACGAGTACGGCGGGCCGGCGCTGATTGGCCGGAAGTGCCCACACCACATGGAGCGGACGGCCGGCGGCATCGCGCTGCAACGCCAGAATACCCGGTCCGCGCTGCCGTTCAGGGTAGTCCTCCACCACGACGGCCGTCGCGATGCCCGACACTGCATCGCCCATCAAGATATCATCGCGCCGGAGTTCCTCAAAACCGTGCTCCGAGACATGGTAGTCGCCGGCGAGCACGAGCGTCTGGATTCGCCGGAATGTCTCGCTCATCCGCCCCTCTCGCTCCTGTTGCGGCCAACCCCTGGCCTTGGTGCATTCCTGGATCCCCGCCCCCCCATCGGGGTCGGGGGCAAGTTCGGCGGGGACGACCGGCGGGTGGTGAGACACCCCCTCCCGAAATCGCTGCGCGATTTCGACCCCCGATCGGGTCGGGGGCAGGCTCTCCCCTCAAGGGGGGAGGTTAAGCCGGCGCGTGACTGTCGCGACCTTACTCCGCCGCCTCCGCCCCCTCCGAGCCGCCGCGCGTCCGCGCTGCCTTGGCGCGGGCGAGGACGGGTTTGAGGAAGGCGCCGGTGTAGCTCCGCTTCACCTTGACGATGTCCTCAGGGGTGCCGGCCGCGACGATCTCGCCGCCGGCGTCGCCGCCCTCGGGGCCGAGGTCGATGATCCAGTCGGCGGTCTTGATCACCTCGAGATTGTGCTCGATGACCACCACGGTGTTGCCCTGCTCGACCAGCTCGTGGAGCACGTCGAGGAGCTTCGCCACGTCGTGGAAGTGGAGGCCGGTGGTCGGCTCGTCGAGGATGTAGAGGGTGCGGCCGGTGGCGCGCTTGGACAACTCCTTCGACAGCTTGACGCGCTGCGCCTCGCCGCCCGACAGCGTCGTCGCCTGCTGGCCGACATGGATGTAGGAGAGGCCGACACGGTCGAGCGTCTCCATCTTGTCGCGGATCGCCGGCACGGCGGCGAAGAAGCCTTTCGCCTCCTCCACCGTCATGTCGAGGATGTCGGCGATCGACTTCTGCTTGAAGGTGACCTCCAGGGTCTCGCGGTTATAGCGCTTGCCCTTGCAGACGTCGCAGGTGACGTAGACATCGGGCAAAAAGTGCATCTCGATCTTGATGACGCCGTCGCCCTGGCAGGCCTCGCAGCGGCCGCCCTTGACGTTGAAGGAGAAGCGGCCGGGAAGGTAGCCGCGGGCCTTGGCCTCGGGGAGGCCGGCGAACCACTCGCGGATCGGGGTGAAGGCGCCGGTGTAGGTGGCCGGGTTGGAGCGCGGCGTGCGGCCGATCGGCGACTGGTCGATGTCGATGACCTTGTCGAGATATTCCAGCCCCTCGATGCGCTCGTGCGGGGCAGGGGCCTCGCGGGCGCCGTTCAAGCGGCGGGCGACGGCCTTGTAGAGGGTGTCGATCAACAGCGTCGACTTGCCGCCGCCGGAGACGCCGGTGATGCAGGTGAACAGGCCGAGCGGAATCTCGGCGGTGACGTGCTTGAGGTTGTTGGCGGTGGCGCCGACGACGCGGAGCACTTTCTTCTTCTGCGGCGGGCGGCGCCAGGCGGGCACGGCGATCTCGCGGACGCCGGACAGGTACTGGCCGGTCAGCGATTTCGGGTTGGCCATGATGTCGGCCGGGGTGCCGCGGGCGATGATCTCGCCGCCGTGGATGCCGGCGGCCGGGCCGATGTCGACCACGTAGTCGGCCTCGCGGATGGCGTCCTCGTCATGCTCGACGACGATGACGGTGTTGCCGAGGTCGCGGAGGTGCTTCAGCGTTTCGAGGAGGCGGGCGTTGTCGCGTTGGTGGAGGCCGATCGACGGCTCGTCGAGGACGTAGAGGACGCCGGTGAGGCCGGAGCCGATCTGCGAGGCGAGGCGGATGCGCTGGCTCTCGCCGCCCGACAGCGTGCCGGAGGCGCGGGCCAGCGTCAGGTAGTCGAGACCGACATCGACGAGGAATTGGAGCCGCTCGCGGATCTCCTTGAGAATGCGGCCGGCTATCTCGTTCTGCTTCGGCGTCAGCGTCTCGGGCAGGTGCTCGAACCAGGTATTGGCGCGCCGAATCGAGAACTCCGAGACCTCGGCGATGTGGAGGCGGTCGAGCTTGACGGCCAGCGCCTCCGGCTTCAGCCGGTAGCCGTGGCAGGCCTCGCAGGGCTTGGACGAGTGATAGCGCTCGATCTCCTCGCGCATCCAGGCGGAATCGGTCTCCCGCCAGCGGCGCTCGAGATTGGGGATGACCCCCTCGAAGGTCTTGGTGGTGTTGTATTTGCGGAGGCCGTCGTCATAGGTGAAGGTCACCTTGTCGTCGCCGGTGCCATAAAGGATCACCTGGCGCGCCGCCTCGGGCAGCTTCGACCACGGGGTGTCGAGGGAGAAGCGGTAGTGGCGGGCGAGGGCGTCCAGCGTCTGCAGGTAATAGGGCGAGGAGGTCTTGCTCCACGGGGCGACGGCGTTCCGCCTGAGCGACAGCGTTCCGTCGGGAACGACGAGGGCGGGGTCGACGGTGCGCTCCGAGCCGAGGCCGTCGCAGACCGGGCAGGCGCCGTAGGGGTTGTTGAAGGAGAACAGCCGCGGCTCGATCTCGGGGATGGTGAAGCCGGACACCGGACAGGCGAATTTTTCGGAGAAGATGATGCGCCCGTCGTCCGTGCTCCCAGCGGATGAACCACTGTCGTCATGGCCGGGCTTGTCCCGGCCATCCACGGATTTCTTCCTCGCTTCTTCAAGACGTGGATCACCGGGACTCGGGCCACCATTCCGCTCGCCTTTGGCGCGCGGGGCGGCCCGGCCCGGTGATGACGTCATGAGGGAGCCGGGTGGCGCGTCTTCTCTTTGTTTCCCGGTCCGGCCTTCGGCCGTCCTCGCCTCTCTCTTTTCCTTCCCGGTCGCGCCTCCGGCGCTCCCCGGCTCTTGAGGGGCATCGGCGAATTCGGCGATGGCGATGCCGTCGGCGAGGTCGAGGGCGGTCTGCAAGGAATCGGCGAGGCGGGTGGCGATGTCGCCGCGCACCACGATGCGGTCGACGACGATCTCGATGTCGTGCTTGAGCTTCTTGTCGAGGGCCGGCGCCTCGGCGATCTCGTGGAATTGGCCGTCGATCTTCACCCGCTGGAAGCCGCGCTTCATCAGCTCGGCCAGCTCCTTGCGGTATTCGCCCTTGCGGCCGCGGACGATCGGCGCGAGCAGGTAAAGGCGCGTCCCCTCGGGGAGCGCCAGCACCCGGTCGACCATCTGGCTGACGGTCTGGCTCTCGATCGGCAGGCCGGTCGCCGGCGAATAGGGGACGCCGACCCGGGCGAAGAGAAGCCGCATGTAGTCGTAGATCTCGGTGACCGTGCCGACGGTGGAGCGCGGGTTGCGGCTGGTGGTCTTCTGCTCGATGGAGATCGCCGGCGACAGGCCGTCGATCTGGTCGACGTCCGGCTTCTGCATCATCTCGAGGAACTGGCGGGCATAGGCCGACAGGCTCTCGACATAGCGGCGCTGGCCCTCGGCATAGATGGTGTCGAAGGCGAGCGACGACTTGCCGGAGCCGCTGAGGCCGGTCAGCACGATCAGGCTGTCGCGCGGCAGGTCGAGGTCGACGTTCTTGAGATTGTGCTCGCGCGCCCCGCGGATCGAGATGAACTTGCTGGTCATCGGATGCCGCCTATCCCGCACGCGCCTTGAGCCAGCGCTGCAATGAGGCGCTGCTTTCGGTCGAGCGCTTGCCGGTGAGAAGGGCGGCCACGGAGACGTCCTCGTCGAGGTCGGGCCAGTGTAGGCCTTCGCCGTCGGCGATCAAACGCCAGTTGGCTCTCTCCGCCACGGTGCCGTGGGCCAGGCGCGGATACCACGCCAGCGGAACGGCGATCGTTCGACCGTCGGAGAGGTCGACGCGCAGAGTGTCGTCGTCGACCGCGGCGTCGAGCGAGATGAACTTGCCCGGGGCGGGCTTATCCTTGGCCATGGTGCGTTTGTTCCGACGGGGAGGGCGGCGACGGCCGCTCCCCAAACTTATGCTCTTGGCGGCGCGAGACAAGCGCCGGGGCCAGATTGTCCCCACGGTTCGGTACGATGCTGACAGGTGCGTGTCGCGTGGGGCGAGTCACGCCCGTGGAGGTTGCACAAGCCGGGCCATCATTGTAAAGAACAAAATGGGAACGATGGGGCGAGGCCGGTCAACGAGCGGTTGCGCTGGTGAACCGAACGGCCACTTTGCGCCCAGCATACATTCGCGCCTCCTAACGGTTATGCCGGGATGGAGAATGACAGCTCGAACCCGGCTACTCTTGCCGTGACCCGCGGGGCGGATTGATGGTCCTCTACTTCAAGCCCGAAGACGTTGAGAAGCTACACGCTGGCCGTAATGACATGCACCGGCAGTTTGCTGACCTTCGAGGGCGCTTCTTATCGCGCGAGTATCGTACCGAACGCGGACGTGAGTTCGCGTACCACGGGTTCAGCAGACGCCTCGGCACGATGGTTAGGGCAATCGATGTCGTCTTCGAGAAGCTACCTCCCGAACTTGACGCAATCCCGGATAGGAACACTGTCGTAGATGCTACGATGTCGATCCAGGCCTTCGTGCTCAATGCCTTCGGCTGCCTCGACAACCTCGCATGGATCTGGGTCTGCGAGAAGCCGGTCTTGAATGCCGATGGCACGGAACTAGCAGCGCTGAAGGTAGGCCTTGGCTCAAAGAGCAAGGTCGTTCGCGAGTCCTTCAGTAAAGAATTTGTTGAGTATCTCGACAAGCGGCAGGACTGGGTCGACAACCACCTCAAAGGGTTCCGCGACAGCCTCGCGCATCGCATCCCACTCTACATTCCACCCTTCATCATCACACCGCAACTCCTTGACAGGTACAACCAGCTCGAGACAGCCAGCGGCGAGGCTATTCGCAAGCTAGACTTCGAGCTCTACGAAAAGCTGCAGGCCGAACAGAGCGCGTTGGGCATCTGGCGGCCGTGGATGACTCACTCGGTGACCGAGAAGTCGCCTCATGTTGTGTTCCACCCTCAGCTCTTGGCGGACTACGTGACAATCGATGAATTCAGCAGAGAGATGCTCGCAGAGTTCGAAAGGCAGAGGGCGTAGTGAGGCAGGCTTCTCGACAACCAACTGCGCACGCGGTGATTAGAGGTCATTGCATTTGGCGGCGCGAGACAAGCGCCGGAGGATGGCCGCTGGGTGATGCGCCCTCGAACCACGAGAGCATCTTGAGCGAGTAAAATGATTGATATTTGACAAAATGAATAAGATTGTTAATATTGCATCATCACCTTTCTCTGGGGGTAAAATGCAGACCATCACCGCCGATCAATGCCGCGCCGCGCGCAGCCTCCTGAACTGGACCCAGGACCAGCTTGCTACGAACGCCAGTGTCTCCCGCGCCACCATCGCCGACTTCGAATCCAGCGCGCGTCAGCCGATGAAGAACAATTTGCGCTCCATCGCTGACTGCATGTTCGCTGCCGGGATCGAGTTCATCCCAGAGGATGGCAATTCGGGTGTCGGTGTTCGTTTCCGTAAACGAAAGCTTGAATATACCAGTAACGTGAGGATCGACCGCTTCAATCGCGAAGCGATGATGCGAATGCGTTACGCGGGTGAAGACTTTCAGTGCGTTATCGATCTCGACGCCGTTAACGACTACCACCGGTCGAACTTTGCCACCGATGAAGAGTTTGGGAAGGCGATCAGCGACATTCTGCACACGGTCCTGACCGTGGCCGAGCGCTTCGCCCCGACCGCAATCAGGGATAGGAAGCTGCTAATCACCTACGATATGCTGCAATCGAGCTAACGAGGGCTGAGCATGGGCCGAACGCGAGCTCCGACGGCTCCCATGAAAAACATCGGCTTCCTCTCCTTCGGTCGCCGGACCCCATTGCCGCTGTCCGGGACGCGGTCGGCTTCGGATGCGCTTCTTCAGCCGGTAGCCCTGGCGGTGGCGGCCGGGGCGCTGGGCGCCGAGACCTGGGCTGGAGGCCTGAACTGGCGTCCCCGACCCGCTCCTGATTGCCCGCCCAACTCGTGCTAGCGTGATGCCCAGGACGATCTGGCAGGAGAACCGCCCGTTGCGGTTGAGTGTGCTCCCTCTGATCCTTGCGGTCTTGGTTCTGGTTCCGGATTCGTCGCCATCTCTGGCGGCGGAGCAACCCTTGGACATACCGGACTGGTTGCAGGCGTATGTCGGCACGGGGGAGGGCCAGATCGCGCCGGTGGTCTTGCAGAGGGCGCGCGCCCTTCACCAGCGAAAGGTCAGCGAAGGGGCGGTCCACAATGCCTGCTACTTCGCCATGGACGCGACGCGCCCCAGCACATCGCCGGATGGCGGACCGAGCCTCCGGTTCTACATCATCTGCGAGGAAGACCAGTCGTTCCGCGCGGTTTCGTCCGGCTACGGCAGCGGGCGGAAACTGCAGCGCGCGAACTTCTCGAACGGCCGGGAATGCGCGAAGAACTTCAGCAACGCGGAGGGGTCCAAGCTGACCACAGGCGGCGCCTATGTGACGGCCGAGGCGAGGACGTCGTTCAAGGGCTACACCACCCTGTCGGGCGAGAAGACGCCCTTCCTTCGCACCTTCCTCTTGTTCGATGGCGAGGGCGACACGGCAAACGCCAGGGCGCGGGCCATCGGCGGGCATCCGGCGGCCTATGTGAAGTGGCAGTGCCGCTTCAAGAACCCGGACAGCCCCTATGCGGACGAGGAGGGCTACGTTCCTTACGGAAGCCTGGTGAATTACACCGGCGGCCGCAGCAACGGCTGCACATCCTGGTCGCCGTCCGATGCCGAGCAGATTCTTTCGATCGTGTAGGACAACCCGACGACGCTCTACATCTATCCTGAATCCGGCGACATCGACGCTGTCACGCATGCGGTGGAGAGCGGCGAGTCCCTGTCGGACGGCGGACTGTACTGGAACGCGACGTGCCTCCGCGCAATCGGCGCTCCAAAGTTCTGGCCGAAGGGTACCCTCGAGCCGATCATCGACGCGTGGCGGGCGTCCCTGCCGAAAGCGCCGCCGGGGCAATTGCCGATCTGCCGGTGAAGGGGCGGACCAAGCGTTCCCGCGACGGCACCGCTGCGATAGCATGAGCCACATCCGCAACTTCGACAGCTCCCCCATGAAAACCATCGGCTTCCTTTCCTTCGGTCACTGGACCCCGTCGCCGCAGTCGCAAACGCGGTCGGCGTCGGATGCGCTGTTGCAGTCGATCGAGCTGGCGGTGGCGGCCGAGGAGCTTGGCGCCGACGGGGCCGGGTGAACCCACGACTTTCGTGGTGACAAGGGGAGAGTGGTCGTCAATGGTGACGCCCTAGGGCAAACTTCGATCCTTCCACCGGCGCCCGCGCCGATGCAACCGGCGCGGCGAACTCAGCGAAATCTGTTGCCGCCGGTCCGTGTCAGATGGCGCGAGACGCGTCGGCGAGGTGTCGGTCACGTCGCAGGCGCGGCCTACGGGGCGATGCGCGCGGCAAACCGGCGGAGGTCGTCGGCCACATCCTCACCGGCCATCGGCACGCCATGCCCGGAGGCCAGGACGCGCGGCGCGAGGCGCGCGAGCACGCCAACGGACTGCTTCGTCCGGTGCCAGTCCCAGCAGGATATGTAGGGCGGTAGCGAGAGCCGCTGTCTCCCCGACAGCAGATCCCGCGGGGAAAAGATGTTGAGGGTCAGACAGGCGTCGCCGGATATCAGCACCCGGTCGCTGCGCCGGAAGAAGGCGAGATGAGCCGGCGAATGGCCGGGGGTCGAAATGCGCTCCCACTCCGGCAGCCCCGGAACGCCGGAGCCTCGGTCGAAGGGCCGGATCACCTTGTCGAGACCGCCATTCGACAGGATCCGATGCCGCATGCCCGGCGGCAGCAGGCGCATCAAGGGCAGGATGAAACGCCCGATCGGATCGAGGAGCTCGGGCGGACAGTGCAGGTCTTCCGACACCAGCGCCGGCAGCTCGTCGGGGTGGAGATAGACCGGAACCCCCCATGCCCGCGCCAGTTCCGCCGCCGAGCCGGCGTGATCCGGGTGCCCGTGGGTGAGCAGAATCGCGTGCGGATGCATCTCCGCTGCGAACAGCTGGGCGGCCGCCTTGCGGATGGCCCGGCCGTCGCGCGACCGTGCGGTATCGACGAGCGACCACGAGGATGCGGACCGCACGAAATAGACATTGGCGCCGCGGAGCGCGAGCCAATGGACGCCGGGCGCTATCTCTTCCGGTCCGGCGGCGGCCCGCCCGTCAGCGGTGCGGTCGAGCGGAGGTGCGTGGCGCGAGCCGATCGGCCCGATCGCGATGCCGCGTCTCCCGTGGATCGGGGTGAATTCGCTTGACGATTGCGATTTGCTGGCCATGACGCGTTGGTCCGACGGGAAGCGGGGGTGGCGGCGCACCGAGAACCTATGCTTCTGGTGCGTGGAGACAAGCCGGGTTCGCGACGTTCCGTGACGCTCGGCAAACGATCGAAGTCGCTCCCTGTCCGGCTTCGCGCGAGGCGGAACGAGGCGAGGCATCTTCCGGACGAATCTCAGTAAGCCGGCTCACGCCGGCAAGGCTCCGTATCCTCTCCGCGTCCGGGAGAGGAGGGCGTGCGCGTGGCGCCGGTCTTCGATGGGTTCCGGCTTTCGCCGGAACGACGGGTGAGGGGAGGATCGAACACGAGGACCGCCTCGACCTCTTCCGCGGTGGCGAAACGCTCGTCTTTCGCAGCGCGGAGGCCACGATCGATCCCCGCTCAGGCGATCGGCACGGTCCACTTCAGCCTCGGAAAGCGGGCATAGTCGCGGTCGAGCGTGATCCACTCGCAGCCCCACTCGATGGCAAGCGCCGCAAACCATGCATCGGTAACGCGCGGGCCGCGAATGTCGGCTTCGAGGCAGAGACGGTGGAAGATACTCCAGTGCCGTTCGCCGGGCTCGACGATCTGACAGTGCGGCTGGTGCAGCAGATCCTCGCAGAAGCCGAATGCGTCTTCATGGGAACTCGGTACCCGGTGGATGCGGGCGCTGGTCGTCACCCGAACGACCGCCGCCAATGCCAAAGGCGAGATGGCAAAGCGTGCGTCGTCCAAGACGATACGATCGACCCAGCGGCGGCAGATCGCATGATGGGGGAGGTCGTTGCGAAAGGCATAGATGAGGACATTCACGTCCGGCAGCATCATGGGAGGCGCTTCATGCGCTCGACGTAGTCGAGATCGTCCATCTCCTGGAGGGCCGCAGAGTCGCCAAGGTCGATGCCGGGCATGAGACCTCCGGTCGCCTTGCTTGTCCGCGGCAGCACCCGCTTCGCCGAGGCGCGCTTCGGCCTCTGTGCCACGACCTGCCGCAACCCTTCCTCTATCAGCGCGGTCAGCGTCGTGCCTTCCGCGGCGGCCTTTCGCCTGGCGCGGTCGAGCAGTTCGTCGGGAAGCCGGACGGTGGTGCGCTCTGTCATATGTCACGACATATGACAAGGATGGCAATATGTCAAATGAGCGCTTGCCGGACCGGCGTTAAACTTGTAGAACAAATACGGAACGATGACGGGAAACAAGAGCCTTGGCGACGTCATACGCCCTTTTCGACACCGGCTTCGGACCTTGCGGCATCGCCTGGAGCGAGCGCGGCGTGACCAGGCTGCAGCTGCCGGAGGCCGATCGGCCGGCGACGGAGGAGCGGCTCAAACGCGGGGCGGCGGATGCGGCTGCCAAGCGTCTGCCGCCACAGCTGGAGCCGGTGGTTGCGGCGCTGCGGAGGTACTTCGACGGCGAGGAGGTGGCCTTCGAGCGGGTGGCGATCGATCTGCCCGACGATCTCGGCGCGACCGTCCGTACGATCTACGCCGCCGCCCGGACGATCCGATGGGGCGAGACGACCACCTACGGCGAACTTGCCCGGCGGGTGGGAGCGCCGGGGGCGGCGCGGGTGGTCGGCCAGGCGATGGCGAAAAATCCACTGCCGATCATCATCCCCTGCCACCGGGTGCTGGCGAGCGGCGGCGGGCTCGGCGGCTTCTCGGCCTATGGCGGGACGATCCAGAAGGAGCGGCTTCTGGTGCTGGAGCGGACACGATTGCCGCTGTGAGCGCGGCAGCCGGCCGCTGATATTCGCCGACGGGGCACGCGCCGCACTCGGCCGGCGCGGATGTCTTCTTTGGGGAGGGGATGGGATGGCGCTGGAACTTAGGCCGAACTGCGAATATTGCGACAAGGACCTGGCGCCGCAGGCGGCCGACGCCATGATCTGCACCTACGAGTGCACCTTCTGCGCCGACTGCGTCGAGACGAAGATCCTCAACGTCTGCCCCAACTGCGGCGGCGGCTTCGTGCCGCGGCCGATCCGCCCTTCGACGGAGTGGCGGCCGGGCCTGTCGCTCAGCTTGCGGCCGGCCTCGACCACGCGGGTGCACCTCTCCTACGGCCTCGACGACATCGCCGCCCACTCGGCCCGCATCCGGGCGATCCCGCCGGGGGAGCGGTGAGGGCGCAGGGCGGGTCAGCCGAAGGCGTAACCCGCCGGCCGCGTATGGTGCCGGGAACGGCGGATTACGCTTCGCTAATCCGCCCTACGCGCTAGACGCGCCCTCCTGTGTTGCGAGTAAGTCACCCGCTGCGCGGGCTCTGCTGATCAGGTAGGACAAAAAGGCAGAACAAGCGCCAATCATGAAAATTGCGTCAATTTCGTCGACAGAAGCTTTCTTTCCATCCAGAAGCGGATGCCTAATTCCCTGCGTATCGCTCGTGTACCCATACAGCGACAGAAACGCTTTCTTTAGGGCTCCGTGAAATCCTTCCCCCAAACTCTAGCCTGCTCAAAGCTTTGGATAACTCAGCGCTCGGTTCGATGACTCTGGCGACCAACTCTACAGCGTGGATGCTCTCGCGAATGCTGTCAGCGTACCTTCCGGCAGTCAGTTCATTCGCCGCTGAGGTCAGGTGGTGCTTGGCGCCATTAAAGGCTGCGCCTCGCAGATCGTCAAACGCCCGCTGCACCGTCTCCTGCTCGGTCTCGGAAGTTATGGGCATGATGATCTGGCGATCGACGACGCGATATGCCGCTCGGGCGTTCGTTAGGACCCGATCAACTTGTTCAGAGAACATCGGTGGAGGGCGCCGCTGGAGAACCCACTGAAGCCAACCGAACACAGCAAGATAATCGCCCTTTTCGAATATCAGCCTAGTCTTTCCTACCAATCCTGCAAAGTCATTGTCGAAATCGTCCGCCATCCCTCCATCGCGAAAGACATGCATCGCATATAGGATGTTTGACCACGGTTCCCTGAAATAGCAGGGCCCTCCCGTAGTGGGATAGACGGAGGATTGCTCGAAACTTTTGTAGACTACGTGCCACAGCGATGCGCGCAGCTGTTTGGACAGCTGTTTAAGAGCCAATTGAGACGGCAGCGGCTCAGCGCCCTCCGCCTGTTCGAAACTCAACCGTTTGCGCTCAACTTCCTCACCCGTGATCATCGCTACTCACTCTACTCACCAACCGAGACTAGCTACACCCCGTCGTCGCGCCGCAGGTGTCGCATTTCAGGCAGGTGCCGTTGCGGACGAGCGTGAAGTTGCCGCACTCGCCGCAGGCGTCGCCGGAGTAGCCGCGCAGGCGGGCGGCGGCGGCGCGCTCGGCCTCCAGCGCCTTGGCCTCCGCCTCGGGCGAGGAGGCGGCCGGTGCCCGGAAAACGCCCCCTCCACCATCGCTTCGCGATGGTCCCCCTCCCCCGCTTCGCAGGGGAGGATAGTCCGTGGCCGCGTCGGCGTGTCCGCTGCTCCCCTCCACTGCTTGCGGAGGATAGGCGGCGGGCTCCGCCTTGAGGGCGGGCGAGGCGGATGGGGACAAGTTTTTTGTTATGCCCGGCGCCGGCGCTGGCTCGCCGGCAAGCGCCCTGACCGCGGCGCCGACCCGCGCCATCGAGCCCGTGCCGCCAATCGCCCGGATGCCGCTCCCGCCGGCGGCGGCGCGGGCGGGCGTCGAGCCGCCGGCCGAGAAGCCGACCGGGTTGCCGCCGCCGCTCACGGTCGCGGGCAGGCTTGCCCGGGGATGAGCAGAAGAGGGGCCGGCGCTGCCGGTGGGAGCGCCGCCCGGGTCGCCGCTTTCGCGGGGATGAGCGGCGGGGGAGGCACCGCCGCCGGTGCTGCTCCCCGCGGACGCCAGCTTCTCTCCCGGCTTGTCGCTTCCCCGGTCGACCACGGCGAAGCGCTTGCCGCGGAGAAGGCCGTGGGAGACCGCTGCCTCGGGCGGCGCCTTGCCCTGGCCGACCCCTTCGCCCATGGCGGTACCGCCGATGTCGTCGGGGTTGACGTGGGCGAGGTCGTGGCGGCCGAGGTAGGAGATCGCCAGCTCGCGGAAGATGTAGTCGAGGATCGAGGTGGCGTTCTTGATCGCCTCGTTGCCCTGGACGAAGCCGGCCGGCTCGAAGCGGGTGAAGGTGAAGGCCTCGACATACTCCTCCAGCGGCACGCCGTATTGCAGGCCGACCGAGATGGCGATGGCGAAGTTGTTCATCATCGCCCGGAAGGCGGCGCCCTCCTTGTGCATGTCGATAAAGATCTCGCCGAGGCGGCCGTCGGCATATTCGCCGGTATGCAGATAGACCTTGTGGCCGCCGACGATCGCCTTCTGGGTGTAGCCGGCGCGGCGGTTGGGCATCTTCTCGCGCTCGCGCACCGCCTTCTCGACAATGCGCTCGACGATCCGCTCGGCCAGCACCTCGGCACGGGCGGCGGCCGGCCGGGCGACGATCTCGGCGACCGCTTCCTCGGCCTCCTCCTCGTCGTCGGCAAGCAGCTGCGAATTCAACGGCTGCGACAGCTTGGAGCCGTCGCGGTAGAGGGCGTTGGCCTTCAGCGCCAGCCGCCAGGACAGCATGTAGGCGTTCTTGGCATCCTCGACGGTGGCGTCGTTGGGCATGTTGATGGTCTTGGAGATGGCGCCGGAAATGAAGGGCTGCGCCGCCGCCAGCATGCGGATGTGGCTCTCCCACGACAGGAAGCGCTTGCCGATCCGGCCGCAGGGATTGGCGCAGTCGAAGACGGCGAGATGCTCGTCCTTGAGGGCCGGTGCGCCTTCCAGCGTCATCGCCCCGCAGCAGAAGACGTTAGCCGCCTCAATATCCTTCCTGGAGAAACCGAGCCAGCTGAGGAGATCGAAGGCGGGGTCGCCGAGCTCCTCGTCGGTGACGCCGAGCCGGTCGAGGAAATCGGCGCCGAGCGACCACTTGTTGAAGACGAACTTGACGTCGAAGGCGGTGGCGAGACCGGCTTCGACCGCCGCGATCTTGTCCGCCGGGAAACCCTTCGCCTTCAGCGTGTCGTGGTTGATGCCGGGGGCGCCCTTCAAGGTGCCGCGGCCGACCGCATAGGTGACGATCGTCTCGATCTGCGTCTCGTCATAGCCGAGGGCGCGCAGCGCCTCCGGCACGGCGCGGTTGATGATCTTGAAGTAGCCGCCGCCGGCGAGCTTCTTGAACTTGACCAGCGCGAAGTCGGGCTCGATGCCGGTGGTGTCGCAATCCATGATGAGGCCGATGGTGCCGGTCGGCGCGATGACCGAGGCCTGGGCGTTGCGGTAGCCGTTGAGTTCGCCGAGGGTGACGGCGCGGTTCCAGGCGCTGCGGGCGCGCTCGACCAGCCTCACATCGGGGCAGGCGGCGCCGTCGAGCGGCACCGGGGCGACGTGGAGGCCGTCATAGCCGTCGGCGACGCCTTGCGCGGCGCGGCGGTGGTTGCGCATGACGCGGAGCATCGCCGAGCGGTTCTTGGCGAAGCCGGGGAAGGGGCCGAGCTGGCCGGCCATCTCGGCCGAGGTGGCGTAGGAGACGCCGGTCATCAGCGCGGTGATCGCGGCGCAGATCGCCCGGCCTTCGGTCGAATCGTAGGGGACGCCCGAGGTCATCAACAAGCCGCCGATATTGGCGTAGCCGAGGCCGAGGGTGCGGTATTCGTAGGAGAGCTCGGCGATCCGCCGCGACGGGAACTGGGCCATCAACACCGAAATCTCGAGGACCACGGTCCACAGCCTGACCGCGTGCTCGAACGCCTCGACGTCGAAGCGCTTCTGCGCGTCGCGGAACTGAAGGAGGTTGAGCGAGGCGAGGTTGCAGGCGGTGTCGTCGAGGAACATGTACTCCGAGCACGGATTGGAGGCGCGGATCGGCCCCGACGCCGGGCAGGTGTGCCAGTCGTTGACGGTGGTGTGGAACTGGATGCCGGGATCGGCGGAGCCCCAAGCGGCCTCGCCGATCCGCTCCCACAGCTCGCGCGCCGGCATCGTCTTGGTGGTCTTGCCGGTGATGCGGGCGGTGAGATTCCACTCGGCGTCGTTCTCGACCGCGTTGAGGAAGTCGTCGGTGACCCGCACGGTGTTGTTGGAGTTCTGGCCGGAAACGGTGAGATAGGCCTCCGAATCCCAGTCGGTGTCGAAGACCGGGAAGGCGATGTCGGTGTAGCCCTGGCGAGCGAACTGGATGACGCGCAGGATGTAGTTCTGCGGCACCTGGGCCTTCTTGGCGGCGCGCACCTCGCGCTTCAGCGCCGGGTTCTTGGCGACGTCGAAGCAGGCGTCGCCATCGCCCTCGCAATTGACGCAGGCCTTCATGATCGCCTTGAGGTGCTGGGAGATGATCCGCGAGCCGGTGACCAGCGCGGCGACCTTCTGCTCCTCCTTCACCTTCCAGCCGATGAACTGCTCGATGTCGGGATGGTCGATGTCGACGACCACCATCTTGGCGGCGCGGCGGGTGGTGCCGCCCGACTTGATGGCGCCGGCGGCGCGATCGCCGATCTTGAGGAACGACATCAGACCCGAGGACTTGCCGCCGCCGGACAGCCGCTCGCCCTCGCCGCGCAGCGCCGAGAAATTGGTGCCGGTGCCGGAGCCGTATTTGAACAGCCGCGCCTCGCGCACCCACAGGTCCATGATGCCGCCCTCGTTGACGAGGTCGTCGGCGATGCCCTGGATGAAGCAGGCATGCGGCTGCGGGTGCTCGTAGGCGCTGTCCGAGGCGCGCACCATGCCGGTCCTGTGGTCGACGTAGTAGTGGCCCTGGCTCGGACCGTCGATGCCGTAGGCCCAGTGGAGGCCGGTGTTGAACCATTGCGGCGAGTTCGGCGCCGCCTTCTGGGTGGCGAGCATGTAGCGGAGCTCGTCGAAGAACGCCTCGGCGTCGTCGACCGAATCGAAATAGCCGCCCTTCCAGCCCCAATAGGTCCAGGTGCCGGCGAGCCGGTCGAAGACCTGGCGGGCGTCGTGCTCGGAGCCGGTCCGCTCCTCCTCGGGGAGCGCCTCCAGCGCCTCGCGGTCGGCGACCGAGCGCCACAGGAAGGACGGCAGGTCATCTTCCTCGACGCGCTTCAGCCGGGTGGGGACGCCGGCCTTGCGGAAATATTTCTGGGCGAGGATGTCGCTCGCCACCTGGCTCCAGGTGGCGGGCACCTCGATGTCGTCCAGCTTGAAGACGATCGAGCCGTCCGGGTTGCGGATCTCGCTCTTGGTGATCCGGAACTCGATGCCCCGATAGGCGCCTTCGCCCTTGCGCGTGTAGTGTCGCTCGATCCGCATGTCTGCCCCATTTCGTTCAGCGCGTCACGCGCCTGTCATCCTAGTGCGCGTATCCTGACAGCCCAGGATTCGGCACCCCCGCCGCCGTTTTGCTCAACGCGCCCTACCGGGGTTGCGTTCCCGGATGTTGTGTCGAAGCTTGGCGCGGAACACTAAATATAGTGTTACCAACGCCCGTCTGTCACCCGCTTTCTGTCGAAAAGATCGCCTATATTTTCGCCAGAACGCGGGCAAAATCTTCCCCCGGTTCGCGCACGGGCCATCCCGCCCGAAACGAGCCAACTCACGCCAACCTGATTGGAAAAATCCGGGAGCTCAAGGCCCCGCGGAGCGTCACGAACCACGACGCTTGGGTGACGCTATGCCGAGTCGCGGGAGGCGGTCAACGCAGCGCGAATGGAAAAACGCGGCGCGCTCCGTTGTGCCGTCCGCGCCGCCTTGGGAAAGGCGAGAGAATGGGGATTACAGGGGCGGCGGCGGCCGACGGCAGCGCGTGCGGCGATCCGCCGAACGATTGGGCGGCTTGACCGGCCGGCCACCTGTGGCCCTACACTGTGGCGCAGGCGCCGGCGGCTGGCTGCCTTCAATGAGACGGGCCGCGCCGGCTTCTCGCGCCAGCCTGGAAGCGCGTTCGGAGGGCTTTCGATGAGAACCGTGTGGAAGGGACTGTTCGCCGCGGCCCTGCTTGCCTTTGCGGGCGGCCCGGCACTCGCCGACGTCATCGACGGTGACTGGTGCTCGTCGGACGGCCGGCACATGTCGATCCGCGGCCCCGATATCATCACGCCGGCCGGCAACGAGCTCGCCGGGCTCTATTCCCGCCACAGCTTCTCGTACGTCGTGCCGACGAGCGAGCCCTACCCCGGAGAGACGGTGCACATGCAATTGCTCAATCCCGAGACCGTCGCTCTCTGGGTCGGAGCCGGGTCGACAAATTCGAAGGAGATCTGGAAGCGCTGCACGCCGATCAGCGGGCTCGCGTTTCCCGTCCTCGGGTAAGGATCGGCGGCCGCGGGGCGCTCAGTTCGGCACCTGCTGGAGGCGATCCCAGTCCTCCCGCGGGGCGATGCCGCGATGGGGATCCCGGACGGAGAGGGTCGGCGTGGCGCCGGCCTTCTCGGAAAGGGGAAGGGTGAGGGCCGGGTCGGCCGGTTCCGGCGCGAAGGCGTCGGCAAAACGAAGCGACAGCACGCTGCCGACAGCCTTGGGAATGTGCGCCTCCTGTCGGATGGCGGCCTGCGCGGCCGCGCTCGTTGCAGCGTCGATATTCACGTCGCCGGGCCCACCGACGGCAGGACGCGGGCGCGGCTCCGGCAGGGCGACCTCGGCGGAGGCCTCGACGATCTTGGGGCTTGCCGGTGCGGCGGAACCGCATGAGTCGGGTAACGCCGCACCATTGCCGTCGACGACTGTCACCCGCACCCTGGCAATGCCGGCGTTGATGAATCCGAGCTTTTCGGCGGCGGCGCGACTGACGTCGATGACCCGTCCACCGCCATAGGGGCCGCGGTCATTGATCCGCACGACCACCGCGCGGCCATTGGCGAGGTTCTCCACCCGCACCTTGGTGTTGAAGGGAAGGCTGAGATGCGCAGCCGTCAGGGTATTGCCGTTGGCCCGCTCGCCGCTCGCCGTCAGCCCGTCGAGGTCGAACCAGGCGGCCTTGCCACATTGCGCCCCAGCCGCGCCGTCGACCGCGCCGAGCAGGGCGGCGGCAGCGAAACCGATCACCAAAGCGGTGCTCGAGACCCCCTTCGAACTCCACCTCTACGCAACTCCCCGTCACACCCTGCGGGTCGGCACGGGCGTCCGTCCCGCGGGCTCGGACCAAGCCCAAGGTTCGACGGAAATGGGGCCGCAATGCGGCCCGCCGAGGCCGCTGGGGCTTCCGGGCCCCGGAGCGGTCCGGTTCAGCCGGCCGGCGTTTCGTCGAGCCGGCGCGGCACGTAGCGCAGCAATGCCAGTCCAACCAGCGCCGCGGCGGCGAAATAGAGGCCCGGCGACGGCTGCCAGCCGGTGACGCTGACAAGCGTCGTGGCAATCAGCGGCGCGGTGCCGCCGAACAGCGCCAAGGCGAGATTGTAGCCGATCGACAGCGACGAGCAGCGCAGCCGGGCTCCATGCAGGGAGACGAAAACCGCCGGCAGCGTGCCGAGAAAAGCCGCCATGATCAGCGCCAGCCCCAACTGCGCCGCGGCCGCGGCGGGGAGCGTGCCGAGGCCGGCGAGGAGGAGCAACGGCGTTGCCGCCAGGATCGCCGCGATCCCGGCTGCGGCGAGCACCTGGCGGGGACCGATCCGGTCCGACAGCGCTCCGACCGCCGGCGTCAGCAAGGTGCCGAAGGCGAGGCCAACGGTGCCGAGGCCAAGGGCGGTCGACAGCTTCAGGCCGACGACAGTGGAAAGGTCGGTCGCCAGCCAGACGAAGACGATGTAGTAGCCGGCGGAGACCGCCCAGTTGAGGGCGGCGGTCAATGCGATTTCCCTCTGGTGCTGGCGGAGTGCAGCCCGGATCGGCTGACGTTCCAGTGTCCCCGACGTCTGCATTTCCCGGAAAACCGGCAACTCGGCGACGCCAAGACGAATCCAGAGGCCGGCCGCGGTGATGAGGATTCCCGACAGGAACGGTACCCGCCATCCCCATTCGTCGAGCGCCGCCGTCGGCAGCACCGCCACCACCAGCCAGGCGACCGCCGCACCCGCCAACCCGCCGATCATGGCGCCGAAATTGGAGAGGCTGCCATAGAGGCCACGTCGGCCAGCGGGCGCGTGCTCGACCAGAAAGATGATGGAGCCGCTGAACTCGCCGCCGGCCGAGATTCCCTGAACGAAGCGGAGCGCGACCAGAAGGGCCGGCGCAAGGGTGCCGACACTGGCGTAGGTCGGCAGCAGGCCGAGCAGGAAGGTCGGCAGCCCCATCATGACGACCGACAGCGTCAGGAGCCGGCGGCGGCCGAGGCGGTCGCCGATCCAGCCGTAGATCACGCCGCCGAGCGGCCGAGCGAGGAAGCCGACGGCAAAGACGGCGTAGGCATTGATCAGCGAGGCAAGCTTGTCGGTCGAGGGGAAGAACTGATCGGCAAAGACCGTTGCCAGGTATCCGTAGAGGGCGAAATCGTACCATTCGAGGATGTTGCCGACGATGCCGGCCACCGCCACGCGGCGAACGGAGCGTGCGGCCGCGGGATCGGTGTCAGACGGATTTTTCACGCGCCCTCCCGGATCTGCCGGCGCGGGGAGGTGCCGGCAACGATTTCCGTCCAACCGCGCGCCTGTTGCCCGGTTAGATGTAGCATGCGAGGCGGACGCTTGCCCGGCGACCGCCGAAAGCGGACGATTGTCCGATCTGACCGGAGGGAGTTCGACATGAGTCCGCGTATCGTCACCGCACTTTTGGCCGCTCTCCTCTTGGCGGTGCCTGGGACGGCGGACGCGATCTCGCCGCCGCCGGTCGAGGCGGCGAGCGGCATGGTGGTCAGCGCCCAGCATCTCGCCTCCGAGGTCGGCGCCGCGATCCTCAAGCAGGGCGGCAACGCCGTCGATGCGGCCGCGGCGGTCGGCTATGCCCTCGCGGTCGTCCACCCGTGCTGCGGCAATCTCGGCGGCGGCGGCTTCGCCACCCTCCGTCTCGCCGACGGCAAGGAAACCTTCTTCAACTTCCGGGAGAAGGCGCCACTGGCGGCGACACAGACGATGTACCTGGACGCCAACGGGGAGGTCGTGCCGCGGCTCAGCCTCGACGGCTACATGGCGGTGGGGGTGCCGGGGACCGTCCTCGGCCTTGACACCATGCTTCAACGCTACGGCACGATGGCGCGGCAGCGGGTGATGGCCCCGGCGATCGACCTGGCGGAGAAGGGATACATCCTCACCCGTGGCGAGGCTGACATTCTGGCGACCGGAGCCGAGGGATTCGCCAAGGAGCCCAATGTCGCCGCGATCTTCCTCAACGACGGAAAGCCTTGGCGGGCCGGCGACCGCCTCGTCCAGAGCAATCTCGCCGCGACGCTGAAGGCGATCGCCAAAGACGGTCCCGATGCCTTCTACAAAGGTGCCATCGCCGATACGGTCGTGGCGGCGAGCGAGGCGCATGGCGGCATTCTCTCGAAGGCCGACTTCGCGGGCTACACGGTCGCCGAGACGAAGCCGGTCCGCTGCTCCTATCGCGGCTACGACATTGCCTCGGCGCCGCCGCCGAGTTCCGGCGGCGCGACCATTTGCGAGATCCTCAGCATCCTCGAAGGCTATCCGATGGCGTTTCTCGGCTACCATTCGGCCGACAGTGTCCACTACATGACCGAGGCCATGCGCCACGCCTATGTCGACCGCAACTTCCGGCTGGGCGACCCGGCATTCGTCAACAACCCGCTCGGCCTGCTTCTCTCCAAGGACTACGCGGCAAAGATCCGCGCGCTCATCGATCCGGTCATGGCGACGAAATCCGAGGATGTCCGGCCTGGCGTGCCGCCACACGAAGGGACCGAAACGACCCACTATTCGATCGTCGATGCCAGCGGCAACGCCGTTGCAGTGACCTTCACGATCAACGCCTATTTCGGCGCCGGGGTGATTGCCGGAGACAGCGGCTTCTTCCTCAACGACGAGATGGACGATTTCACCATCAAGCCGGGCACCGCCAACCTCTTCGGCCTCGTCCAGGGCACCGCCAATGCAATCGCGCCGGGCAAACGGCCACTCAGCTCGATGAGCCCGACGATCGTCACCCGCGACGGCAAGCCGTTCCTGGTGATCGGCAGCCCGGGAGGATCCCGCATCATCACCATCGTGCTGCAGGCGATCGTCAACGTCATCGACTACGGCATGAACGTGCGGGAAGCGGTCGATGCTCCGCGCATCCATCACCAGTGGCTGCCCGATAAGCTGTTCGTCGAGCCGCGGGCGCTGTCGCCGGACACGGCGAAGCTCCTCGCCTTGCGCGGCTACCAGATCGAGGAGCAGAAACCATGGGGCGCCGCTGAGGCCATCATGGTGGCGCCGGCGGCGGAGAAAGGGACGGCCGCGGCGGTGCCGCCGGCGGCGGGTGAGGGGCTACCTCCCGGCACGCTCGAGGGCGCCAATGACGACCGCCGCCCGGCCGGCGCCGCGGTTGGGTATTAGCCGGCTAAGACTGATTGGATCAGCCGGGCGGCAGCGGCGCCTCGTAAAGGCGGTAGGTCTTGCTCGGTGCCATCGGCAGGATGTGCTGCAGGGCGCGGATGGAGGGGAGATTGGCTTGTGAAATCCACGAGAACTCGAACTCCTCGAAGCGCGGCACGGAGCGTTCGATCATGGCGTGGAAGAGGACCGCGACGATGCCCACGGCGCGGAGTTTCGGCTCGGCGCCGAGACCGAACATGCGGACGCGGGGTACCCGGCGGAGCAGGAAGGGCATCTGTGCCAGCCTGATCAGATCGATCGGTCCGCGCGCGCGGGCGAGCGCCCAGTTCACGTCGGGCACCGCCATCAGGTAGCCGACCATTTCGTCGCCGCGACGTACCGTCAGCACCAGTTCCGGCACCATCACGCGCTGGATGCGATGGCTGAGGAAGTCGAGTTCGGCATCCGTGATCGGCACGAAGCCCCACACCGTCTCCCGTACGCGATTGGCAAAAACGTTGATCTCGCCGAGCGTGGCGACGAGATTGTCGCGGGTCGCCGTGGCGAACGACAGGTCGGGGTGACGCGCCATTGTGCGCTCGACGGTCCGCGTCAGCGTTCCCCAGCGGTCGCGATTGGCGACGACGCCGGCGCGGCTGATGGTGAATGCGTAGAAGTCGTGGGCCGGCGCCAGGCCGTATCCCTTGAGCAACGCGTCGTAGCGCGCCGGGGTATGGGCCATCATGATCGCCGGCGGCTCGTCATTGCCGGCGACGACCACGCCGAACTCGCCCTTCATCGACGGGTTGACCGGCCCGCGGATGCGGTCGCAGCCGCGGGCGACCAGCCATTTCGAGGCTGCGTCGAGGAGGGCCGCGGCTGTCTCGGCCGCCCCGGGATCGCTCTCGGCGGCGCATTCGAAGAAGCCGAAGAAGCCGGTCCGGTCGGCGTAGTATTCTTGATGCAGACGATCGAGGATCGCGACGATGCGGCCGACCGGCCGGCCGTTCCGCCGGCAGAGGAACGCTTCGCGCTCGGCGTGCTGCCAGAAGGGATGGCGCTGCGGGTCGAGCTGAAGCGTCTCCTCGGCGCGCAGCGGCCGGACGGCGGCCCGGTCGTCGCGATAGACGGCGCGGCGAACGTCGTAAAAGGCGTGCCAGTCGCGGCGGTCCTTGACCGGACGGACGTCGATGCCCAGGTCGGTCACCCGTCGTCGATGGCGAGTTCCGGCGACAGCTCGACGGGCTCGCCTTCCTGGAGGGGCTTGCGGCGGTGGATCTCCGTCAGCGCGTCGATGACGTGCAGGACGTCCTCGCTCGAATGGAGCGCCGAAAGGGTGATCCGCACGATCGAGGTGTTGTAGGGCACCGCCGGGTAGAGGACCATGTTGGCGATGACGCCGAATTCGTGCTCGAGGTCGTACACGGCAGGCAGCGCCCGCATCCCGCGCGTCCAGATCGAGGTTACCGCGCCCCGCGGGTTGCCGATGTGCAGCCCCGCCTTGCGCAGCCCGGCGCGGAGGAGGTCGAGGTTCTCCCACAGCTTGATGCGGCGTTCCGGCATGCGCTGGATCAGCTCCAGCGTCTTGATCGTCGCCGCGGTGATCGAGGCGGGCAGCGCCTTGGTCAGCACATAGGCCGGCGACTGGAAACGCATGTAATCGATGACGTTCTTCGGACCAGCCATATAGCCGCCGAAGGTGCCGAACGATTTCGCGAAGGTGCCGCCGTGCAGGTCGACCTCGTCCTCGACGCCGAAATGCTCGGCGGTGCCGCGGCCGTTGGGGCCGAGGACACCGGTTCCATGTGCATCGTCGACCAGGAGCTTGGCGCCGTAACGGTGCTTGAGCTCGACGATCTCGGGCAGCGGCGCCACCTCGCCCGACATGCCGTAAACGCCGTCGACGGCGATCAGCTTGGGCTGGTCGTAGGGACAGTCGCGGAGCTGGCTTTCCAGGTCGTCGAGATCGTTGTGGCGAAACCAGGAGGCTTCGCCGCGGGAAAGCCGCGCGCCGTCATGGAGACAGCCATGGGCGTAGGCGTCGACGAAGACACGCTCGTTGCGGCCGACGAGACAGGCGATGGTCCCGGACATGGCGCCAAGGCCGAGATTGTGGACGGCGCAGGCCTCGGTCCGCCGGAATTTGGCGAGGCGCTCCTCAAGTTCAAGGTGCAGCGCGGTCGTTCCGGTCAGCGGACGGGCACCGAGCGGCGTGCCCGACCCATGCTCGGCCGTCACCGCCTCGGCCGCGGCAATCGCTTCCGGATGGGTCGCCAGGCCGAGATAGTCGTTGGTCGACACCTGGATGACGCGCCTGCCGCGCATCTCGATATGCGGCAGGCAATTGGTCAGGGGGAAGACACGGGAGAAAACATCCGCGAGCTTATCGAAATCGTCGCCGGTCAGGCGACGCATGCGCTGCATGAACACATCACACTTGTCGAACAGGTCTGCCATTGCCCCCTCGGGTCGCCGCTTGCACGAGTCTTCTATTCTCTGGCGAGGAACGGCCAAAAAGCAAGGACTCGTTAGAAGCGGGAGGAAACGCCACTATTCTCCGATTGCGTGCAGGACGATCTCGCGGCGGTGCGGCTGCCGGCGGTGCTCGAACAGATAGATACCTTGCCAGGTGCCGAGGGCCATCCGGCCGCCGACGATGGGGACTGACAGCGACGAGGCGGTGAGCGCCGTGCGGATGTGAGCGGGCATGTCATCCGGTCCTTCGAGTCCGTGGACGTAACGGCGGCGATCCTCCGGGGCGATCGCCTCGAAATACGCCACAAGATCGGTCCGTACGTCCGGGTCGGCGTTCTCCTGGATGATCAGTGAGGCCGAGGTGTGGCGGCAGAAAACGGTGAGGAGGCCGGTGGCGATTCGCTGCTCGGCGACCCAGCGGGCGACCTCACCGGTAATTTCGGTCGGTCCCTTGCCTTTGGTGGCGACTTCGAGGGTGTGGCTCGCCTGGCGCACGCCTACTCCGGCATCACGTCGGCGCCCTTGGGGAAGCCGGCGAAGGTCGAAGCCGGCACCTCGAAGTTGGTGGCGAGCAACGTCGGGGTGTTGGCCGCCATCCAGGCGGTGAGCGAGATCGACTTGTAGGTGCCGCTGTTGAGGACGATCAGGACCTCGAGGTCGTCCCCGCCGGTGTTCTCGATGTAGTGGCCGTAGCCCATCGGCACATAGCCGACGTCGCCGGCGGCAAACGATTCGGTGCGCGCCCGGCCGCCGGAGCCGAAGACTGTCATGCGGGCCTTGCCCTTCAGGTAGTACTGCCACTCGGCAGCGTTGGGGTGCCAGTGCATTTCGCGCATGCCGCCGGGCCTGATCTCGAGCAGGCCGCCGGTGAGGGTGGTCGAAATCGGAAACTCTTGCGCCGAAACCACGCGCAGCGTGCCGCCGCGGAAGCTCTGCGGCTTCTGGGCAAGGAACCGGTAGCGGTGGGTCAGGGGAGGCTCGGCGAGGGTTGCCGGGGCGGGATCCTCGGACAGCGGGGGCGGCACCGGTCCCCTGGCGATGTAGACCTCGTCTTTCGGAAAGGCGGCGAAATCCGCCGCCGGCCCGCCGAGATTGCGGGCGAGCACGTCGGCCGGCGTGTGGGCCAGCCAGTCGCTGATCGAGAAGGTGCCGAACTCCGAGAAATAGCCGTTGTCGAAGACCAGCAGGAACAGGCAGGGGCCGTCGCCGATGCCCTGGATGGAATGGCCATGGCCGCGCGGGAAGTACCAGACGTCGCCCGGCCAGAAGTCGGCGGTCTCGGAGAGATTGTCCGGGTCGATGGTGGTCACCCGGCAACGGCCGTCGATGACATAGGCCCATTCGGCGGCGTTGGCGTGCCAATGGAGCTCGCGCAGGCCTCCCGGATCGAGCTGCATCAGCACGCCGGCGAGGGTCTCCGAAACCGGGAACTGCTCCACCGTCACTTCCTTGGCCCAGCCGCCGTCGCATTGGCGAGCCGGCTGTTCCCCAAGCGCATAGCGGAAGGACGGGAGATCCTTGCCGGCAAGCGCCGGCGGTGCCGGTCCGAAGGGCGGCTGAAAAGGCAAGGCGGCGTCAATCATGGCATCTTCCTCGAACCAGCAATTATGAGACTGTCCCCGACCCGGCGGCGGGGGCCGTCGGTCACGCCGCGAACCATAGTCGGATACGGACTTCGTCGGAATGGGTCGAGACGCTGGCGCGGTCGGCGTGGTTGCCCGCGGCCAGCGTCTTGAGGCCGGCGCTTGCCGGCCACTCGTCGTTCGCCTTGTGCGGCGCGGCGTGGTGAGCCGGCAGCTGCAGGGGGTGTCCGCGATAGACAAGCTCGATCATCAGCTCGATCTGGTCGGTGCTGGCGGTGATCGTCACGGGATCGGTGAGGTAGCGCCCGTCGGTGAGATGGCCGACCAGACTGGCCGCGGTGTCTTCGGCCCGCTCGATCTGGTCGTCGGTAAGCTTCCACCCGGCCTTCTCCTTGTCGAGAAGGCGCTTCAGATCATCGAGCGCGGTGTCGGAGGCGCGCCAGGCGGCGCGGTCGGTCTTGCGGATGCCGATCCGGAAAAGCAGCGTGAGGCCGATGACGACGACGAGGCTAAGGGTGAGGAGGTCCGCGGCAATGGTGCGCAGCGCATCGGGCAGCTGGGCGAAATAGCCCGGATGGAACTGCGCCGCCAGGGCAAGCAGCAGCGAGATCGACACGGCGAAGCCGGCGCGGATGTCGAAGCCGCGGACGCCCATGATCTCCAGGCCGCTAGCGATGAGGAACGAGGCGGCGAACAGGAAAATGCCGCCGACGATCTCGGTCGGAAGGCCGACGATCACGGCGCCGATCTTCGGCACGCACGCGAAAACGAGAAGAGCGACAGCAGTGGCATAGGCGATGACACGGCTGGTCGCTCCGGTCACTCCCGACATGGCGACCATGCTCGGCGCCATCGACATGCCGATCGCGCCGAGGAGGCCGGCGGCGACGGTGCCGAGGCCGTCGCCGACGACACCTCGGCTGAGATTGTCGATGTCCGGCCGCTTCCAGGACGCATCGTTGATGCGCTGCGCCGTGGTGACGACGCCGGCGGCGCGGATCGAGGCGGCGAGGCCGGCCGCCGCGAAGGCGGGAATGAAAGCCGGATCGAAATGCCACGACAGGATCGACGGATCGGGCAAAGCGAGCCACGGCGCCTTCGACACCGCGGCCATCTCCGCCGCTCCGATAAGTCCGAGCCCGACGGCGGCGGCGGCGCCGACAAGCAGGGCGATCAGCGTGCACATGAGGTGGACGATGCCGCGGCCCCAGACGCTGAGGCCGATGGCGAGCGCCAGGGTCAGGAGGCCGACGGCGACGTGATCGCCGAAGCCGGCCTGGCTGGCCGCATCGACGTCGAGCGTCTCGGCAATCGCGACGAGGCCGAACTGAATGCCGACGACGAAGATGGTGAAGCCGGTGATGAGGGGCTGAAACACCACGCGCAGCCGTGTCAGGAACCGCGATATCACAATTTCGACGAGACCGGCGAAGACGGTCATGGCGGCGACCGCGGCGAGGCCGTCGTGCCGGGCGGCAAGCACCGAGGGGGCCAGATACATCGCCGAGAAGACCGGCGGCGCGAGGTAGCCGGAGCCGAAGAAGCGGCCGTTATAGGCCTGTACGGCGGTGCCGATCGCCGCGGCGACAAGCGCCAGACTGACCAGATCGGCCTGGAGGTCCGGCGAGGCGCCGGCGGCACGGGCGGTGATGACGATGGTGGTCAGATAGACCGAGACGAGGACCGCATATTGCAGGCCGAGCGCGGCCAGACGAAAGGCCGGCGGACGGTCGCCGACCCCATAGAGCAGATCCGGTGGTCGAACCGCCATGCTCCCCCAAAACCCCTTCGGCTCCGATTCCGACTCGCCAAAGCGATCGAACACGGGCAAAGATGCCTTTTCAACCGTCGGATGCCGGAAATAATCGGAAGGGAGAGCGATCCACCATGGCTGGCAAGAAAATCCTGATGCTCGTCGGCGACTTCAGCGAGGAATACGAGATCTTCGTCTTCGAGCAAGCGATGCACGCGGTCGGCCACACGGTCGACGTGGTCTGCCCCGACAAGAAGGCGGGCGAAATCCTCAAGACGTCGTTGCACGATTTCGAGGGCGACAAGACCTATACCGAGAAGCCCGGCCACAACTACATCCTGTCGAAGAGCTTCTCGGCGGTGAGGCCAGACAAGTACGACGCGGTCTATGTCGCCGGCGGGCGCGGGCCGGAATACATCCGTATCGACAAGCGGGTGCAGGCGATCATTCGCCATTTCCACCAGGCCGACAAACCGATCTTCACCATCTGTCACGGCGTCCAGGTGCTGGTGGCCGTGCCGGAGACGATTCGCGGCAAGGAAGTGGCAGCGCTCGAATATTGCGAGCCGGAGGTGACCGCGGTCGGCGGGATCTATATCGACGTGCCGCCGACCGGGCCGAAGGCGGCCCATGTCGACGGCAAGCTGGTGTCGGCGAAGGGCTGGCCGGGGCTTGGCGCCTTTATGCGCGAATGCCTCAAGGTACTCGGCACCGAGATCCACCACGGCGACATCAAGGGGACGCGCGCCTCATCGATCCGCCGCGTGGCGAAGAACGGCAACGGCGCCCGGATCAGCGCGCGGGCTTAAGCAACATCAGCCCTCCGGCTGCCAGGGCTCGTAGTCGGGCCGGGCCGGAGTGCGCGGGTCGCGGTGGAGGATCGAGCCCGGCGGCCGGTAGGCGCGCGCCGTGCCGGTCAGGTTCGGCTCGTGCGGCTTTTCCCATTCGTGCGGGGTATAGGCGCCCGGCGGCTCGTCGACGATGTGATGCATCCAGCCGTGCCAGGCCGGCGGAATGCGCGACGCCTCGACCGGGCCGTTATAGATGACCCAGCGGCGGTCGCCGTTCCGCTCGCGGTAGTAGCGGTTGCCCTGCTCGTCCTCGCCGACCAGCACGCCCTTCCGCCACGTCCAGACGCGGGTGCCAAAGGTCTCGCTGTTCCACCAGGTGAACATGAGCAGGAGGAAGTGCTTCATGGCTGCACCTTATGAGGCCGCCGGCGACCTCTGTCCAGAGCGAGCGGCAAAACCGCGACGCCGGGCGCGCAAGCTGACGCGGCGCGGCCGCAACGCTGATCAGAAGGCCCAGGCGAAGTTGCCCCAGACAGCGTTGTCGCTGGCGCTGCCGGCAAACTGCCCGAAATAGGACAGCCCCAGCCGGGCGTTCGGGCTGATGCGCAGATCGGCGCCGGCGTTGATCAATGCGGTGTTGGTCGCGAGCGGCACGCCAGTGACGGTGAAGTTCGCGCCCGACGTACCGGCAAAGGCAAGCGCCGCCGACGGCGTCAGATCGCCGAAGGCATATTGCCACGCCACCGACAGGCGCGGCGTCAGGATCATGCCGTTCGCCATCGCATAGTTGGTCGCCACCCGCAGACCGAGGGTGGAATTACCGACGTCGGACGAGCTCGCCGATCCCTTGAGGGCGGCCGCTCCGCCGCTCTCGGTGAAGCCCTGGGTGTGGAGATGAACCCAGGCGAGGCCGGCGAACGGCTCCAACGCGACGGCGCGCACCGCGGCGCCGTAGCCTATCTCGCCGAACACCTGGCTGGTGCCGGCCTGATAGTTCGCCTTGACATGGTCGGCGAAGCCGGGGAAGGAGACCGAGCGGCCGGCATCGACGAAGTTCAAGCCGTAGATGCCGCCGGCGCGCAGCTTCCAGGCGCCCATGCTGCCGGCGGCGTAGCCGGCGAACAGTCCGGTCTGGACGTCGGCCGAACTCGACAAATCGGCGACCTTGACGCTGGATTGGGTATAGCCGAGGGCGAGTCCGAGCTTCCAGTTGTCCCCGGCGCTCGCGTCGGTACCGGCCAGGACGCCGCCATAGCTTCCGCTGACCGCCGAGGCGTTCTTGTTGCCGTCGATGTCGCTCCACACGCCGAGCCCCTGTGCCCAAAATGTCGGGTCCGGGGCGTGTCGCGGAGCCGCCGGCGGAATGACCGGCGCACCGGCGTAGCCAAGCGCGGCGTCCGGCGCCGCCGGGCCGGCATGGCCCTCATAGGACATCTGGCGAAGCCGCCCGAGCAGCGCCTCGCGTCCGTACAGCGCCTCGTTGATCAGCACCGAATGCTCGCTCGCATAAATCTCGCCCGAGAGCGCGTCGAGAGCTGCCGGCAGCTGGCTGTCCGAGAGGCCGAACAGCGCGGCGTTCAATCCGTCCGGTATCCCGCCGCCTGTGTTGAACGCATGGTCGAGGGCACCGCCTACGGCGCGCTGGTTGCCGGTCAGCCCGGCGAGCTGCGCCAGGTCCGCCTCGACCTGCAACGAGACATCGCTAGGGGTGTAGTCGAGAGACGCCGAGACGAAGCCCGGCAGGCCCACCGGTGTCAGGGTATCGAACTTACCGGTGCGCTCGACCGTCGCCGAGAGGATGGTGTAGCTGTTGTCGAGGTCTCCCGGCTGAAAGGCCGGCATGACCGTCCCGGCGAGCCGGGCCGAGCCCAGGATATCGAGGGAATCGTTGTTGCCGCCGCGCACGCGCAAGGCCAGCGTGCCCGCCGCGGTCTGGGCGAAGGTTCCGCTGATCACGTGGTTGGTGCCGGCGCCGGCGCCGGTCACGCCCATCCACCCGCTGTTCTCGAAACGGGCGTCCGGGCCGGCCATGATGCGCACCCGCCCGTCGATCACCCCGGTATTGACGACGACGGTGCCGGCGGCGTTTCCATTTGCCCGGATCGCATCGCCGCCGGGTGCCGCCTTGAGGGTGCCGCCGTTCAGCAGCGTGCCGAAGGCCCCGTGCATCTCGACGGCGGCGCTGCCGGCGCCGGTGACGGAGACCAGAGCGTTGTTGTAGATGACGCCATAGCTGTGGCTGCGAATGCCGCTGCTGTGCGTCCCGGTGGTCAGGATGGTGGCGTCGTTGACCACGTCGTCGCCGACGCCGGCCGATATGGCAGGAATGCCGGGCATCGCCGTCACGAGCTTGGCGGTGTTGCTGATCGGATTGTAGATGCCGGGGACGACGACCTCGAAGCCGTGGACCCCATCGGCATCGGTGTAGACGCCGATCACCTTGTTCTGATGGATGGAGTTGACCGACGTCGTCGTCGCGCCGGGAACCTCGATCGGGATCCAGGTCTGGTTGCCGTCCTTGTCGACGTGAAGAACCGCGGCGTGGGGGCCGCCGAGGTCGAACCAGTCCGCAATCAGGTTGTACTCATCGCCGCGCCCTGCGCCGGTGATGCCCTCGAAATGAGTGAACACCGCGCCGGGATGGTCGTAGGTCGTCCACGTGTCGGTGCTGACGTCATAGATGTAGCCGTGCTCGAAGCCCGGTTCGCCGTCAGGCCCGAACGCCCCGTAGCCGCCGGCGATCTTGTCGGCCCAGACGCCATAGGCGGTGGTGCTGATCGCGCCGGGCTTGTTGTTGGTGACATAGGTGCCGGTCGGGATATCGTAGATGAAGGCGTTTCCCGTCAGCGGCCCGGTGTCGTAGTTGCCGACGACCGTGTTGCCGAAATTGCTGTGGGCGATGGTGAACAGGGTCGACGGGTCGGGATAGACCAGCGTCAGCAGCTTCTCACCCGGCGCCGCCGCGCCATCATAGAGGTAGCCGAGATCGGGCGACGAGGCGCTTGTCTTGTAGCTGCCGACGACGCGGAGAATGCCGTCCGCCGAGCCGAAGCTCGGGCCGTAGGGCGAAGAGCTGATCGAACCGGGGAAGTTGCTGTGGTTGGGCGTCTTGAACGGGAAGGGCGACCAGGTCCCGGTGGCGGAGTTGTAGAGGAGCCCGCCGGTGTTTGTGGTGCCGGGAATGATGTAGTTACCGACGATATTGTCGCCGCGGATACCGGTGAGAAACGTTTGGTCGGTGCCGAAGTCGAGGGTGACGTAGGTCAACGTGGGTCCGGCCCGGGATGTCATCGGCCAGGCGCAGACCGTGCCCAACAGCAGGACCGTGGTTGCAAGCCGTGTCGCCATCGGCAGAGACCGACGGGGCGGCGCGAGACCGCTTACCGGCATCTGATTCGCTCCCCCATTCGGGTGGATCGACATCCGCCGATGACGGTCCTCCCAAACCCGAATCAGTCACGCTAACAGGGATGTGTCGGGCCCGTTAGGCGATGGGGACAGTTACACACTGAAATCGGCAAGCGCCCCCGGCGGATCAGGCTTTGCTAATCCGCCGCTGCCGCACCGTCTAAGGAGCGCGATCCTGTCTTGCCGGCCCTCAGGTCGAGCGCCTTAGAAGAAGCTCCGGCGCTGCCACCAGCCGGAGCGCTTCGGCCGGTCCGCCTCATCCTCGGCCTGCTGCTCCACACGCGGCGCCGCTACGCGATCATCCTCGTTGTGGCGGACGGTGCGCTCCTCGGGCTGCGTCGCCCGCGGTTCCGGCTGCCACGCCTCGTGCTCCGGACGGCGGGGGGGTTCGGACCCATTGTCGGCCAGGTCGACTTCGTCCTCGACGGCAGCCGGCTCCGCCGAAGGCTCCTCCGCCTCCGCTTCCAAGGTCGTCGGCGGAATATCGTCGTCGGCTTGCGGCTCTCGGCCGGCGTCACCGGCCGGGTGATCGTCCGCAACGCTCGCACCGTTGCCGGCGATCAGCGGGGCCTCCGCTTCGACAGGCTGGGGCTCGGTGTCGTTGTCCGCATCCGCGGCCCGATCCTCGCCGCGACCGCGCCGCCCGCGCCGCCCGCCTCGCCGGCCTCTGCGGCGTTTGCGCGACGCGCCTTCGCCGTCTTCTTCGTCGGTTGCCCGGGCCGCTTCGCCGTCGGCCTCTTCGGGCTCGGCGTCGGCCGGCTCGGCCTCGACGGCCGACTCGGCCCTCTCCTCCGATCCGGCTTCGGCGCCACCACGACGGCGGCGACGGCGGCGGCGTGACCGGCGGCCTTCCTCCGGCTCGCGCTCTTCACCCGCGGCGTCGGCTTCGGCCTCAACATCTTCGACCTCGGTTTCGAAGACCTCTTCCTCTTCCTCCTCCGGCTGGACCGAATCGGGCTGGACCGTCGAGCGAACCACCATCGGCCGAACCGCGGCATCGCCACGCTCGACGGTGAAGTGGGCGCCGTTCACCAGCGTTTCGTCGGCCAGCACCGAGATCGACAAGCCGAAGCGCTGCTCGAGATCCGACAAATGGGCGCGTTTCTGGTTGAGGATGTAAAGAGCGACGGGCGTGCGGGTGCGGATGATCAGATTGTGCGTCGCGCCCTTGAGAAGCTGATCCTCGAGCGAGCGGAGCACATGCAGGGCGACGGAGGAGGGCGCCCGCACGTGCCCGGTGCCCTGACAGGTGGGGCAGACGCTCGTCGTCGATTCGAGGACGCCGGTGCGGATGCGCTGGCGCGACATTTCGAGCAGGCCGAAATGCGAGATGCGACCCACCTGGATGCGGGCGCGATCGCTCTTCAGCGCTTCCTTGAGGCGGCGCTCGACCGACCGGTTGTTGCGCTTCTCCTCCATGTCGATGAAGTCGATGACGATCAGCCCGGCGAGGTCGCGCAGCCGAAGCTGGCGGGAGATTTCGTCCGACGCCTCGAGGTTGGTCTGCAGCGCCGTGTCCTCGATATTGTGCTCGCGGGTGGAGCGGCCGGAATTGACGTCGATCGAGACCAGCGCCTCGGTCTGGTTGATGACCAGATAGCCGCCGGAACGCAGCGTCACCTGCGGCGAGAACATCGCGTCGAGCTGCGATTCGATGCCCCAGCGGGCGAAGAGCGGCTGGCCGTCGCGATAGGGCTTCACGTTCTTCGCATGGCTCGGCATGAGCATGCGCATGAACTCCTTCGCCTCGCGGTAGGAGTCCTCGCCGGCGACCAGCACCTCGTCGATCTCCTTGTTGTAGAGATCGCGGATCGAGCGCTTGATCAGGCTCCCTTCCTCGTAGACCAGCGTCGGGGCGATCGAGTGGAGGGTGAGCTCGCGGACATTCTCCCATAACCGCAGGAGGTATTCGAAGTCGCGCTTGACCTCGGCCTTGGTGCGACTCGCCCCGGCGGTGCGCAGGATGACACCCATGCCCTCCGGCACGTCGAGGTCGGCGACCACATCCTTCAGCCGCTTGCGGTCGGCGAGGTTGGTGATTTTTCGCGAAATGCCGCCGCCGCGGGCGGTATTGGGCATCAGCACCGAGTAGCGGCCGGCGAGCGAGAGATAGGTGGTGAGCGCCGCGCCCTTGTTGCCGCGCTCCTCCTTGACCACCTGGACCAAGAGCACCTGGCGGCGCTTGATGACTTCCTGAATCTTGTATTGGCGGAGGCGCCCCTTGCGACGTTCGGGCACCTCCTCCATGGCGTCCTCGGCGCCGACCGAATCGACCTGCTCGTCGCTGACCACCTCGTCGCCGTCGGTATCGCGGTCGTCCGCCGCCTCCTCGCCGGCCAGCGCCTCGCCGTCGGCCTCGGCGTCGACGGTGACCTGCTCGTCCTGCTGCTCGTCGGCTTCGTCGGCTTCGGCCGCCTCCAGCGTCTCCTCGCCTTCGTCCGCCGGCTCGGAAATGGCGGCGGCCTCATGCGCCGTCGCAGCCGCGGCTTCCGGCTCGCCATTGCCGTATTCGGACTCGGCGATTTCGCGCCGCTCGGCTTCGATCAGCGCCTGCCGGTCGGCGACCGGTATCTGGTAGTAGTCGGGGTGGATTTCAGAGAAGGCCAGGAAACCGTGGCGGTTGCCGCCGTAGTCGACGAACGCCGCCTGAAGCGACGGCTCGACGCGGGTGACCTTGGCTAGATAGATGTTGCCGCGAAGCTGCTTGCGGTTGGCGGACTCGAAGTCGAACTCGTTGACCCGATTGCCGCGCAGAACCACAACCCTCGTCTCCTCGGGGTGGGCGGCATCGATAAGCATTTTATTGGCCATTGCCTAAATTCTCCGTGGCCGCCGCCCGGCGCCGGGCGGCGTGCGTATACAGCGCACGCCGCAGCGCCCGTCAGGCGACCGTCTTGTGGGTGATAGAAGGCGCCTGAAGCCGATTCCGAATGCCGTCCAAAGGCCCTCGTCGGGCCTCGCCTTGGCGGGAGGGACATCGGATTTCGGGACATATCAGCGCGCCAGTGCCTCATACATCGTTCAGTCCGGACCGTCTTGTCCGAACGTTCGGCCTGGCGCCGGGAGGGCCACCGGACCGTCGGGATCGCGGATCACGCCCGATGCACGACAGGCAGATTGAGGCTGCTGCATCCGGACGATCGTCCGATACATCCTCCTCCGGCTCCTGCGGGATGCAGGGTCCGCCGGGTGGCGAAAAGAAAGTCTCGAACGTCGCCGCCGCTTTGGACCGTTGCTGCCGCTCGTCTGAGCCCAACGGACGGAGGATGAATTCCGCGCCCATGTTGTATGTGCGCCGCGCGCGCATTGCAAGAAGCACCGCTCATCCAATGCGATAACGGGAAAAAAAGACGGCAGGCGGTTAACCTCTCGCCCGACATCATTTAAGACGTTGGTCGGGGCGCGTGATCGGTGGGAGGGCCGCCCATTGCGCGGAAGGAATGCGATGAAAGACGGGCGGGCCGCTCGGCTGCGGGCCATCATGTTGGGGATTCTCGCCGTTTTCGCGGCCTCCGGAGGGGCGCTGGCGGCCGCCCAGTCGTCACCCGAAGCCCATACGGGGCCGGTGCCGATCGTCTTCGACGCGCGAATTGTCGGCGACGCGACCCGTACCCGGTTCGTTGCCGATATCACCGGCGGCGTCGAGGCCGCGGTCTTCACGCTGCCCGATCCGTACAGGGTCGTCGTCGACATGTCGGAAGTGGGATTCCGTCTCGCCGACGACGCCGGACATCAGGGGCGGGGGCTCTTTTCGGCCTTCCGCTACGGGCTGATCTCGCGCGGGAAGTCGCGGATCGTTCTCGATGTCACCGGTCCGGTCAGGGTCGACAAATCCTTCGTCGTGCCCGCGGCGGACGGCCAGCCGGCGCGGCTGGTCGTCGACGTGGTGCCGACCAGCCGCGAAGCCTTCCTCGAAGCCAACCGCGCCTATCGCGAATCGCTCAGCGTCGCCGGGGCGGCGAAACGCAATCGCGAGCTCGTCTCGCCCGACACCGTCGCCAACGCGCTGCCGACCGTCGTCCTCGACCCCGGCCATGGCGGCATCGATACCGGCGCCAAAGGCCCGCACGGCACGGTCGAGAAGGACCTTACCCTCGCTTTCGCCCAGGTTCTCGAGGAAAAGCTCAAGGCGACGGGCCGCTATAACGTTTTGTTGACGCGTACGGACGACAGTTTTGTCGCGCTGGCCGACCGAGTCGGGTTCGCCCGCCAGCACAAGGCCGACCTCTTCGTGTCGATTCACGCCAATACGTTTTTCGGCCAATCGGTACGGGGGGCGATCATCTACACGGTGTCTGACCAGGCTTCCGACAAGATGGCAGCCGAGATGGCCGATTCGGAAAACCAGTCAGACGTGCTCGCCGGCATCGACATCAAAGGCGCGGATTCCGACGAGGTGATGGACATCCTGCTCGATCTGACCCGGCGCGAAACCCACAATTTCGGCGCCACATTCGCCCGCAATCTGGTCAAGGAACTCAAGGTCGACACCCGGATGTTCAAGGTCCCGCATCAGGAGGCAAGCTTCAAGGTGCTGGAAGCGCCGGACGTGCCGTCAGCGCTGGTCGAACTCGGCTTCCTGTCGAACCCCGAGGACGAGAAAAACCTGCAATCCGACGAGTGGCGGAGCAAGACCGCCGACTCGATGGTGCGGGCGATCGACGACTTCTTCGAGACGACGGTCGCCCAGCGGGGGGCCCCGTGATCCGCTTGTTGCAGAAAGGCCACTATATCGCGCCAGCGGCGCCCGCGTCGGGCTGCGCCCTAGATTCTCCACAAAGCTCTTCGAATTACCCCCCAGTTGGTTCTGCCCGCCGGGACACCGTTCGAGGCGGGGCCGCAAGGGGCCGGGAACGACACCGGAGCGGCCGGGGAACGCGCGCGATATGCTAGTACGAATCATCGGCTACGTATTCGGGATCGGTGCCGTGTTATTCTTGGTCGTCGCTACAAGCCTTGCCTGGTACGTGTCGGGTCTCGTCAAGGACCTGCCCGACTACGACGTTTTGGCCAAATACGAACCGCCGGTGATGACCCGCATCCACGCGGCCGACGGCCAATTGATCGCCGAATATGCGCGAGAGCGGCGGCTCTATCTGCCGATCCAGGCCATTCCCGACCGGGTCAAGGCGGCCTTCATCTCGGCGGAGGACAAGAACTTCTACCACCACTCCGGTCTCGACTATTACGGCATCATGCGGGCCATGATCCAAAACGTCGAGGCCTATGGCTCCGGTCAGCGGCTGGTCGGCGCATCGACGATCACCCAGCAGGTGGCCAAGAACTTCCTGCTCAGCAACGAGCAGAGCATCGGCCGCAAGATCAAGGAAGCCATCCTGTCGCTGAGGATCGAGCAGGCCTACAGCAAGGACAAGATCCTCGAACTCTATCTGAACGAAATTTACCTCGGGCTCGGCGCCTACGGCGTCGCGGCGGCATCGCTCGAATATTACGACAAATCGGTCCACGAGCTGACGCTCGCCGAAGCCGCCTATCTGGCGGCGCTTCCCAAGGCGCCGAACAACTATAGCCCCTTCCGCTATCCCGATCGCGCCATCGAACGGCGCAACTGGGTGATCGACCGCATGGTCGAAAACGGGTTTGCCACGGCCGAGGAGGGCGAGGCGGCCAAGGCGGCGCCGCTTGGCGTCAAGGAGCGGGTAACGGAGCAGCATGTCTTTGCGGCCGACTATTTCGCCGAGGAGGTGCGCCGGCAGCTGGCGCAGATGTTCGGCGAGAAGGCGCTTTACGAAGGCGGCCTGTCGGTACGAACCACGCTCGATCCGAAGCTGCAGGTGGAGGCTCGCGGCGCGCTGATGCGGGGCCTCGTCAAATTCGACCGGGCTCATGGCTGGCGTGGGCCGGTGAAGCATTTCGATAGCCTTGGCGACGATTGGGGCGAGACGGTCGGCCAGGTGGAAGCGCTGGCCGACGTCGTCGAATGGCACCTGGCCATCGTCCTCGAATCCTCGGCCAACGGGCTGACCGTCGGCCTGCAGCCCGACCGGCTGCCGGGCACCGACAAGCTCGTCAAGACGCGCGAAAAAGCGGTCGTTCCCGCCGCGCAGATGAAATGGACCGGCAGCAAGCGGCCCCAGGTCGGCGACGTCGTCTACGTCTCCAAGGTCGATGGCGGTGCTCCCGACGAGTACGAACTGGAACAGGTGCCGCAGATCGAGGGCTCCATCGTCGCCATGGATCCGCATACCGGTCGCGTTCTCGCCATGGTCGGCGGCTTCTCCTTCTCGGAGAGCGAATTCAATCGCGCCACCCAGGCCTACCGCCAGCCCGGTTCGTCGTTCAAGCCGTTCGTCTATTCCGCCGCGCTCGACAACGGCTACACCCCGTCCTCGGTGGTCATGGACGCGCCGATCGCCATCGATCCGGGCTTCGGCCAGCCGATCTGGCGTCCGTCGAATTACAGCAACGACTTCTACGGCCCGGCGACGCTGAGAACCGGTATCGAAAAGTCGCGCAACGTCATGACCGTGCGACTCGCCCAGGACATGGGCATGCCGCTCGTTTCGGAATATGCGCGCCGCTTCGGCGTCTACGACGATCTGCCGCCCTACCTGCCGATGGCGCTCGGCGCCGGCGAAACGACGGTGCTGCGGATGGTTTCCGGCTATTCGGTGTTCGACAATGGCGGGCGTTCGATCAGCCCGACGTTGATCGACCGCATCCAGAACCGTTTCGGCGAGACCGTTTTCCGCCACGACACGCGGGTCTGCGAGGGCTGCGACGCGAAAGACTGGCACAATCAGGATGAGCCGACGGTCGTCGACAACTCCGATCAGGTGCTCGATCCGATGACCGCCTATCAGATGGTCTCGATGCTGGAAGGTGTCGTCACGCGGGGCACGGCGACGATCGTGTCGCGCGAAATCGACAAGCCGCTTGCCGGCAAGACCGGCACGACCAACGACTACCACGACGCCTGGTTCATGGGCTTCTCGCCGGACCTGGTCGTCGGTGTCTATATCGGCTACGACAAGCCGCGCAGCCTCGGGCGGGGCGAGACCGGCGGCGCGCTGGCGGCGCCGGTGTTCGTCGACTTCATGAAGCAGGCGCTCGCCGACAAGCCGGCGGTACCCTTCCGCGTCCCGCCGGGCCTGAACTTCATCCCGATCAACCGGAAGACCGGGCTCTACAGCAATGCCAACGGCCCCGACACGATCCTCGAGGCGTTCAAGCCGGGGACCGGCCCGCCCGACACCTATTCGATCATCGGCTACACCGACACGCAGGGACGACCGCTCACCGTGGCCCCCGAGTCGGACCGCGCGGTGATCTCGGGAACCGGCGGTCTCTACTAAGATGAGGAAAAGAATAAAGGTCGGCTTCGCCGACCTTTATTCTGCCACGATCCGCCGACATACAGAATAGCGAGAGGGGTAATTCGAATCGCCTGGGAGCGCGAATGCCCCTTTCCTGTTCCGCGGCGCCGGACCGTCGTTTCGGCGGCCTTCCCTTTTGCAATAAATCCCCCGACCCCTGCTTGACGCGGCAATCGCCGCGTCGGACCATGCTTGCGCCTTCCGGAACCCGACGCCACGGGGCCGCGAAGGGTCTCCGGCTGCAACGCTTTTTTGATCTGAGATGGAGGAAACATTGAATCGACTTTGGCTTATCCCCGCGGCCGTCGCGATGGCGATTGCCAGCGGCGCGAGCTTCGCGCAATCGTCCGACGACAACCAGGGGCTACGGAAACCGGCGGGGCGCGAGCGGGCGGCCGGCTGGACGCCGGCGGCGATGGAACGGGCGCAGCTCGTCCCGCGTCCCAATGTCGATCCGGCGGCGGTGCGGGCGGCCGCAAGGACGGGACAGCGCGCGGCGCGCCCCGACATCCCCGGTGAGACCCCATCAAAGGATATCGCTTCCGGCGTCGGCGACCGCTCGGCCGGCAACGTGACCGAGAAGCCGCTCTACTGGGCCGGCAAGCTGTTCTTCCGGGTGGGCCAAGACGGCTATGTGTGCTCGGCGCAGTTCATCTCGCCGACGGTTCTGCTGACCGCCGCCCACTGCGTCCGCGACCCCGATACCGGCAACTGGAACGAGGATTTCATCTTCGCGCTTCAGTACAAGAACGGCAAGTATTCCGAGCGCTACGACTATGAATGTGCCGCGACCAAGCAGGGCTGGCTGTCGGAAGGCTTCGACAAATACCTTTACGACTATGCCCTGATCCTCGTCGATCATCCCTCGAAGACCGGCTACTTCGGCACCTATTGGGGCTGGCAGGGCGAATACAACGATGCCACCAAGATCGGCTATCCGGGCGGCATATCGGACGGCGAGGTCATCCAGGTCGACCACGGCCCGATCCAGTTCGTCGAGGGCGTGGTGCAGATGAAGCACGGAGACACCGCCGACCAGCATGGCTCCAGCGGCGGCGCCTGGATCGGTGACTACTCGCAGGGCAAGTCCGAAGACAACAACTACATCATCAGCGTCGAGTCGTTCGGGCTCGAGGATGAGCCCGGAGTCGATTACGGCCCATATCTCAATGCCGACTTCAAGAGCCTGTGGGACTACGTCGAAAACGGCTGCCAGTAGGACCGTCGGCCAAGCCTTGGGAGTGTGCCCGATGATGAGATCGACTTTCTTGCTCGCCGCCGCCGCGATCATCTGCGTGGCGGGTGGTCCGGTCCTGGCGCAGTCCGACCCGGACGTCATCCAGTTCTCCAAGGAAACCGGCGGCAACCGCACCGCCGGCTGGACCCGCTCGGCGATGGAAGCAGCCAAGCAGGCCGAACTTCCCAACGTCAATCCGGACGCCGTCCGCACCGCGGTGCGGCGAGTGCGGGCGGCGCGGCCGGCGGGAGAACCCGGCGGCACGACCGAGGAGGATCTGGCGCCCGCCGGCGGCGAGAGGATGTCGGGCAACGTCAAGAACAAGCCGCTCTACTGGGCGGGCAAGCTGTTCTTCACCAAGACCGACGGCGACTACGTCTGTTCGGCGCAGTTCATCAGCAAGAATGTCGTGCTGACCGCCGCCCACTGCGTACGTGATTCCGACACCGGCGACTGGCACACGAACTTCGCGTTCGCCCTGCAATACGAGAACGGCAAGTACACGCATGTCTACGGTGCGCGCTGCTTCTCGACGCTGGCCGGCTGGGTCAGCCAGGACGATTCGCATTGGACCTACGACTTCGCCACCATCCTCGTCAATTCGCCGTCGGAGACCGGCTATTTCGGGACCCGGTGGAACTGGGCCGGCGACTACAACTCGCTGAGCAAGATCGGCTACCCGACCTCGATGGAGGACGGCGAGGTGATCCAGGTCGAGCATGGCCCGATCAGCATCGAGGACGGCATCGTCGAAATGCACCACGGCAACATGAAGAACCAGGGCGGCTCGAGCGGCGGTGCCTGGATCGGCGGCTACAATGACGGTTCCGGCGACGACGGCAACCGGGTGGTGAGCGTCCAGTCGTTCTCCTATGAGGGGGTCGAAGGCTACGGCTACGGACCCTATCTAAGCAATTCGTTCCGCAAGCTGTGGCAGTTCACCGAGAACGACTGCAAATAGGCGGGGCGAAAAGGGGGCAGACAGGAGTACTCAATGCGGCATGGATTCCCCCTTCTCGCGGCCGTTGCGTCGTTCGCTTGCATTGGCGGCGCTTCGGGCGGGTCACCCCCGGACGATCCCACCAAGGAGGAACAGCCGGCCCACCCGGCGGACGTCGAGTCCGTCGTCGCTCCGCCGGGATCCGAACAGGCGGCCGAGGAATTCTGGACCGAGGACCGGATGCGAAAGGCCAAGCCGCTGCCCACGCCGGTCCTCGATCCCAAGACCACGAAACCGGTGACGCCGGCAGAGCCATCAGAGCCCACGGAGCCCGAATAGGGCGCAAGGCGGCTACTTCACCGAAAAGGAACATCAATCGCAATGCGCCGATTCTTTCCCGTTGCCGCCGCGGTCGTGGCCGCCTGGACCACTATTCACACCGGGACGCCCGCTGCCGCCGCGGCACCGCAGCCGAGCAAGCCCGAGATCATCGTGGCGCTGCCTGGCGACGGCGAAAAGGCGGAGGCCTATTGGAGCGACGAGCGCATGGAACGGGCGACGCTGGTCCGCCCGATCGTCCTCGATCCGGTGACGAAAGAGCCGGTGCGGCTCGGCTAAGTTCCGCCCGCCTCCCGCGCGGGATTGTTTCCGGCCTCCGGCGCGGCTACATGCTGGCAATCTGATTTCAGGGGCCGGAGCATTCCATGCGTACGGAGACCGAACACGTCGTCGACGAGATCGAGCAGGGTATGAGCCTGCTGAGGAGGCATCTTTGACTGGGACACGGCCAAGTCCCGCCTTGCCCGGCTGAACGCCGCCGCTGAGGATCCCAACCTGTGGAGCGTGCCGGAGCGCGCCCAGAAGCTGATGCGCGAGCGCCAGCAGCTCGCCGACCAGATCGAGGCGGTCGAGCGGCTGGAAAAGGAGTTGCAGGATCAGGTCGAGCTGATCGAACTGGCCGATGCCGAGGACGACGTATCGGTGGCCGTCGAGGCGGAGGGCGCGCTTCGCGCCTTGCGGGCGGAGGTCGAGCGCCGGCAGGTCGAGACGATGCTGTCGGGCGAAGCCGACGGTAACGACGCCTATCTCGAAGTCCACGCCGGCGCCGGCGGCACCGAGAGCCAGGACTGGGCCGAGATGCTGATGCGCATGTACGCGCGCTGGGCCGAACGGCAGAGGTTCAAGACCGAGATCCTCGAATACCACGCCGGCGAGGAAGCCGGCATCAAGTCGGCGACGCTGTTGATCAAGGGGGCGAGCGCCTATGGCTGGCTGAAGACCGAATCCGGCGTCCACCGGCTGGTCCGCATCTCGCCCTTCGACAGCAACGCCCGGCGCCACACCTCGTTTGCCAGCGTCTGGGTCTATCCGGTGGTCGACGATTCGATCGACATCGAGATCGACGAAGCCGACGTGCGCACCGACACCTATCGCTCCTCCGGGGCCGGCGGCCAGCATGTGAACACGACGGATTCCGCCGTGCGGCTCACCCATCTGCCGACCGGCATCGTCGTCCAGTGCCAGAGCGAGCGCTCCCAGCACAAGAACCGGTCGACGGCGTGGGCGATGCTGAAGGCGCGGCTCTACGAGGCCGAGCTCGAGCGGCGCGAGGCGGAGGCGAGCGCCGAAGCGGCCTCGAAGACCGAGATCGGCTGGGGGCACCAGATCCGCTCCTATGTCCTCCAGCCGTACCAGCTGGTGAAGGACCTGCGCACCGGCGTCGAAAGCACCAATCCACGCGAGGTGCTCGACGGTGCCCTCGACCGCTTCATGGAAGCGGCGCTCGCGCAACGCGTCGGCGGTGAGACAACGGCGGAAATCGCCGACCTCGAATAGGCGGCTGGGCCGCGCGGGCGCTGCGGCGGCGGCGCGCGATGGTGAGGCTCAAAGCAGGGCGGAGAGCTCGGTCCCGGCGCGGATGTAGATCATCGGGTCGATGGCGCGGCCATTGACGCGGACCTCGTAGTGAAGATGCGGCCCCGTCGAGCGGCCGGTGCTGCCGGCGCGGCCGACGATCGTTCCTTCGTCGACGTGATCGCCCTTCTTGACAAGGATGCTGCTGAGATGGGCGTAGCGCGTGGTGACGCCCTGTCCGTGGTCGATCTCGACCATGTTGCCGTAGCCGCCGGCATATTGGGCGCTGATCACGGTACCGGCGGCGGTCGCCGGCACCGGATAGCCGGGTTCGATCCTGAAATCGATCCCGGTATGCATGGCCGGGCGATGCAGGAACGGGTCCATGCGGGGGCCGAAGCCGCTGGTGATCGCGGCGGAGGGGATGGGCTTGCCGAGCGGCAGCTGCTCGGCGGTCTGCCGCAGCTCAGCGAACTGCTCGATCTGGCCGGTGATCGAATCGACGTTCTCGCGGAACACCTCGGGATCGGCATCCTCGTCGACCGGCACGAACGGTCCGCCGACGTCGCTGTCGGCGGTCTCCTCGACCTTGGGCTTGACGCCAAGCCGTTTCAAAACGTCGGCGATCTTGGCCGAACGCTCGGAGACCGCCGTCGCGATATCCTCGACATAGGCCACCTGGTCGTGGGCGAGCGTGTCGATCGAGGACTCGACCGCGGCGATCTGGGTGGCGTGCGCGGAGGCGGGGAGGGGATCGGCAACGGTACCCGTTCTGAGTTCGACCGCCGCCAGCCCGACCGGGGCGTTGTCCGGAGCGATGCTGCCGGTGGTGACGGTATCGGGCTCGTCCGTCGGCCGCGGCCTCGGCACGGGGGGCTCATCGGGCAACAGGCCGGCGCTGCGGGCGGCCTGGCTGAGACTGGCGATGGTGTCCTGGCGCGCGTCGAGATCGGCCTGCCGGCCGAGCAGTTCGTCAAGGCGCTGGTCGAAGGCCTCCTGGTTCAGCAACTGGCGGCTGGTCAGACGGTCAATGTCGGACCGCAGCGAGGTGATTCGATCCTCGTAGGCCTGCTGGAGCCTCGCGGTGCGCGCGAACGACGCGGCCAAGAGATCGTCGCGGAAGACGAGGTAGCCGGTCGCGGCGAAATACAAGACCGCGAAGACGCCGGCCGCGATTGCGGCCGCCGCGGCCAGCCGCGGCCTGATATGGAAGGCTTTGACGTTGTTGCCGCGGGCAAGGATGACCCGATAGGGCGGTTTGCGGCGGTATTGCGGAGAGATAAACCGAAGCGGGTTTACACCTGCGGTCGACATACGCCCTCACCGGAGTTGCGAACGAGACCGCAGGATTAGAGATCGTTAGGGTTAATATTTCCTTCGCCTGGTCAGCTTTGGTTGCAGAAAAGCTTAGAGGGCCTTGGCTTCTGCCAGGACGGCGGCGACGTGGCCCTTGACCCGGACCGTCGGCCAGAGCCGGACGATGCGTCGGTCCGCACTGATAAGCACCGTGGAGCGGATCAGCCCGATGGTCTTGCGACCGTAGTTCATCTTTTCGCCCCAAGCCCCGTATCGGTCGCTGACCTTGTGGTCCGAGTCGGCGGCGAGGATCACCTTCAGACCGTGCTTGGCCTTGAAACGGTCGTGCAATTCGACGCTGTCAGGCGAAACGCCGACGACCACTGCGCCGGCGGCCTCGAATTCGGGGAGGGCGGCGGTGAAGTCGATCGCCTCGGTGGTGCAGCCCGCCGTGTCGTCGGCCGGATAGAAATAGAGGACCACGGGCCTGCCCTTGAAGTCGGCAAGCCTGACCGTGCCGCCCTTGTCGGTCGGCAGTTCGAAGTCGGGAGCGGCATCACCTTCCTTGAGGGGCATGTCTGCCTTCCTTTCGTCGTGTTTGGATGGCTCCAGCATCGCTGTCGGTTCCGGCCGGCGCAAGCCCAGAGTGACGAAGGCTGCGCGCGAGCCATTGGCCGCCGGGCGGCAACGGCGGAAACAGGCCCGCAAAGTAAGGCTTGCGATCCCATCGTGAAGGGCCGACGATCCTGTTGGACGACCCCACCCGCGCTTCCCGCCAAAGGCAAAGGGCCCCCAAGTACCCGGTCATGCGCTTGACGCGATCCCCCAGGGCGCATGTCGGGACGGTATCGGATCGGCGTCGAAGATTGCCGCGGGGCGTCAGAATCGGACTTTTCGCCTTTGCCGGCGTGTTCGGTGTGCTCTTCTTCGCGGTCGCCGCGACGATGGCGGTCATTCTGTCCGGCCCGACCGAACTCGGCTTTGTCCGCAGTCGCTACCAGGCGGCGCTCCAGGAACAGTTCGGCGAGAACTACACCGTCAAGGTCGACAAAGCCGTGGTCGATGTCGATCCCGTTCTCGGGCTGGTGGTCGAGGTCGACGGCACCGAAGTCGCCGACAGCGCCGGCGCGACGGTTGCGCGAATCCCGAGAACGCGGCTTGCCGTCGACCCGATCGCCCTGTTCGGCCTGAGGGTGTCGGTGAGCGCGGTCGAGTTCAATTCGGCCGAGATCTGGCTGGTCCGCTCGAAGGGCGGCGGTATCTATCTCGGCAACGCCGCTACGCCGCCGGTCGCATCGATCCGCGCCGAGGAAACCCCCGCCGAAACTGGGCAGGGGGTGGCGGACGGCGGCTTTCCGGTGCTCGCGGCAGCTCTCCGCTTCGTCGATCGCGGCCTGGAACTTCCCCTCGACGCGGCGATCGAATCCGGGTTTCGACGCCTGTCCTTCCTCGGCGGAACGGTCAAAGTCTGGGACGCGGGCCCACAACAGGAGCGCCGGTTCGCCGACACCGATTTCGGCGTCGTCATCGATCCGGTGACACGGAGCCTCAGCGCCAGCATCGCCACCTCCGGCTATGCGGGCCGGTGGAGCGGAACGCTGGATCGCAGCGTCGATCCGACCACCGGCGAGCGCACGATATCGGGCAACTTCTCGCAGCTGACGCTTGCCGACATTTTTCCCGCCCTCGCCAGCGGAGGGAAGGATGAGCCGACCGCCGACATCCCCCTCTACGGCCGAGGGACGGTCGCCGTCGGGGCCGACGGCGCGGTGAAGGCGGCGACGGTCAGACTCGATGTCGGGGCCGGTGTGTTCAGCACCGGCGACAGCGACGAAAGCGTTCTCCTCGACGAAGCGACGGTGAAGCTTCGCTGGGACGTCGCCAATCGGGTTATCGCGGTGGAGCCGTCGCCGGTCTATTTCGGCCAGACGCGCGGCGTGGTGACCGGCGGCGTGCGGCCGGCGGCGCAGCCGGGCAGCGGGCGCTATGCCTTCGACCTGGAATCGCGGGGTGCGATCCTCGCCTCAAGCGACGCCAACGCGCCGCCGGTCACCGCCGACCGGATCGCCGTTTCCGGCGAACTCGACCTGCCCGAAAAGCTCCTCGACATCAAGGACTTCGCCATTCAGACCCAACAGGGATCGCTGGCGCTGGCCGGGACCGTCGGCTTCGAAGGCGAGACACCGTCCCTGGCGCTGGCGGCGTCGCTGACGCCGATGCCGGTGGCGACGCTCAAGCAGATGTGGGTGCCCTTCCTGGCGCCGGGCGCGCGGCGTTGGGTGATGGACAACATCACCGACGGACGGATCGCTTCCGGCCAGTTCGAGGCGACCGTGCCCGCCGGGATGCTGTTCGGTGATTCACACACACCGGTGCCCGACGACGCGCTGAAGCTCGATCTCCGCCTCGAGGACACGACGTTCCGAACAACCGGCGAACTCCCGCCGGTCAGCGGGGTTACGGGCAATGTCGTGCTCGCCGGGGCGACTTTCGGCGTCGATGTGGAGAAGGCGGAGGTGAAGGTCGCATCCGGGCACAAAGTGAACGTCGACGCCGGCGCCTTCGGCATCGACGACGTCTTCGACCCGAAGGCCGTCGGCGTCGTTGAGGTTCAGCTTTCCGGAGCGGCGGCGTCTCTCGCCGAGATTGCCGACGCCAAGCCGCTGGAGGTGCTGGCTCACCGCGACCTGTCGCCGAGCGATCTCTCCGGCACGGCGGAGGCGGCGGTGTCGATACGGCTGCCGCTCGACAAGCCGGAGGAGGAGATCGCTGCCGCGATGGACTGGAAGGTAACGGTGGTCGGCAAGAACCTGGCGAGCCGCAAGCCGATCGAAGGCCGGATGTTCAGCGCTGCCAACGTCACCATTGCCGTTACCCCCGATCAGTTCGTGGTGAGCGGGAAGGCCGACATCGACGGCGTGCCGGCCGATGTCAGCCTCTCCCAGCCGCTCGGCAACGAGGGTCAGGCCTCCGGGCCGGGGCGGCAGCTCGCCCGGTTTTCGCTGGATCAGGCGGCGCGGAAGAAGCTCGGCCTCGGTCTCGACGACGTGATCGAGGGAACCGTCGGCACCCAGGTGAGCAGCCTCGACGACGGCAACGGCCAGCACTACGACCTTGACCTCGCGACGGCGCGGCTGACGATCCCCGGGCTCGGCTGGACGAAGGGGATCGGCGTTCCCGCGACGCTGTCCTTCGACCTCATCCCGGACAAGGACGGGTACGCGGTCGAGAACCTCGTTCTCGCCGGGGAGGGGTTCGGCTTTGCCGGGGCCGCAAGGATCGGCCGTGAAGGCCGGCTTCTGTCCGCCGACATCAAGCAATTCTCGCTGAAGCCGGACGATTCCATCGGCTTCCGCCTGACCGCGACGCCGACCGGCTACTCCATCAAGGCAAGCGGCAGTTCCTTCGACGTTCGCGGCGTGATTTCCGAGATCACCGGCGATTCGGGCGGGGATGAAACACCCGACGTTTCGCTCGAGGCCGACATCGGCCGGGGGATCGGCTTCAACGACGAGGTGATCGAAGCGGCGAAGGTCACTTTCGTCTCGACGAAGGGGAGCCCGGTCAAGCTTTCGGTGTCCGGTTCGCTGCACGGCACGCCGATCGCGGTCGACTTCTCCGATACCGCGAAGGGCGGGTCGCTCCGCGCAAGCTCGGACGATGCCGGCGACGTGCTTCGGTTTCTCAACCTCTACACGCGGGTCGGCGGGGGGAGCCTCTCCATCGATGCGGCGCGCGAGGCCCCCAACAGCCCGCTGGTCGGGCAGCTGCTGGTCACCAACTTCGACATTCTCAACGAGCCGGCGGTCGAGCAAGCGATCTCCAGCGCTCCGACCCGCCAGCGCATCGATACCTCGCGGCTTCATTTCGAGCGGATGACGGCGCGATTCCGGCTGACCGGCGAGACGCTCTCCGTCGACGAGGCGCTCCTCCGCGGCCAGTCGGTCGGGGCGACCTTCGACGGACGCTTCGATCTCCTGCGCTCGCAAGTGACGATCAACGGCACCTATCTGCCGGTCTATGCCTTCAACAACGTGTTCAGCCGGGTGCCGCTGATCGGCTTGGTCCTCGGCGGCGGCAACCAGGAGGGGCTGATCGGCGTCACCTTCCGGGTGGTCGGGCCGCTCGACGGGCCACGGGTCTATTTCAACCCGCTGTCGGCGGTCGCGCCGGGCATCCTCCGGAAGATCTTCGAGTTCCGCTGAGCCGGTAGGGCAAAGTCCGTTCCGACCGAAATCGGACGTTACATTTCCGATCTCACGAAGCGGGTTAGCAAAGCGTTGCGCGCGCTTCGCGGCGGCGGCACAGTTCATAGCGCCGTTGATGGCAAAGGCAACACAATGTGGTCGGCGCGACTTACGCCGCCCGCGTCTTACGTCTCCAACACCACCGGCGTTGGCGTTGACGCTCGCGCGCGAACGATCTTGCTGCGCTTCGTGGGCGCCATTGGCATATGGGCAACATTGCGTATGACGGGCACCTCAAGAAGGCGCGCGACGAGGCGCGCATGCCTCTTTTTAGCGGTGATCATGTAGTGGATTTGCTGCTCTCTCGTCATACTCATCTGCCCAAGCGGCCCCACCCACATGCCGACAGGTAAGATACGCATACTATGCGCATGCGGCAAGCCCCACTTGGGTTACAGCAACGTTGCTATCCACGATTGTTGTCCATGATAAGGCTCACCAATTCTAATCTCATACCCGGAGTCTCGAAAAACTCCCATAATAATCTGATGTTTTCTTATCGCTTTTGCAGGTAAATTTGACGAATGAGTGAAGTGCAATATTGTTAGAGGCTGATAGTCATCTAGAAGCGCTGCGGTCGCGGTGCATACTATAGCGAGCACTGTTTCTCGATCTTCGCGGTTAAAAAGATTCACCGTATCAATGCCGTCCCAATACTCGTATCTTCCGCCAGTCGTCGGATCAGCGTCAATAATACAGAAGATATGCTCATATTCACCTGTCGGTAGCGGCGAAAAAGCCGTGAAGGCGGAAATCGTATTGTCGGTCTCGCCGTCGTATCCGATGGGTACCTGTGCTATATATTCGTTGTTCCCAATCGTTATTGCGATATCAATCTGATCAAGCGGATCAATCCCCCAAATAAAAGTCATCTCACCGCCCTTCGGGCTGCGACGGTTTGACTCAGTCTAGCGTTTCATCCAATGATAGCAAGCGAGAATCTATTGATGGCGCCAGTTGAGCCGCGCTGACGGTGCGGTGGTGCGTTTGATACCAAATGCCGGAAAACTGCGCACACTCTTCGTGAAAACGCCTTAGGCCGGCCGGACCAGCACGTGCTTCTTGCGGCCGAGCGACAGCTTGATCGCTCCCTCGGCGACATCGCGTAGCGACACCACCGCGCGCTCGTCGGCGACCGCCGTGTCGTTGACCCGCAGGCCGCCGCCGCGAATCGCGCGTCGCGCCTCGCCGTTGGAAGAGACGAGGCCGGCTTGAACGAAGAGCCCAAGGACGCCGATCCCCGCCTTGAGGTCGGCCTTTGGAACGGTAATGGTTGGCAGCGCGTCGGCCACAGCGCCTTCCTCGAAGGTCTGGCGCGCCGCCTCGGCCGCTTCGTCGGCCGCCGCCGGTCCATGCAGGAGGGCGGTCGCTTCGCTGGCGAGCACCTTCTTCGCCTCGTTGATCTCGGCGCCGCCGAGCGCTTCGAGCCGGGTGACCTCGTCAAGCGGTAGCTCGGTGAACAGCTTGAGGAAACGGCCGACATCGGCATCGTCGCTGTTCCGCCAGAACTGCCAGTACTGATAGGGCGAGACCATGTCGGCGTTGAGCCACACCGCACCGGCGGCGGTCTTGCCCATCTTGGCGCCGGCAGCGCTGGTGATCAGCGGCGAGGTCAGGGCGAACAGCTCGACGTTCTCCATCCGCCGGCCGAGATCGATGCCGGAGATGATGTTGCCCCATTGGTCGGAGCCGCCGAGCTGCAGGCGGCAGCCGAACCGGCGCGCCAGCGCGACGAAGTCGTAGCCCTGCAGCACCATGTAGTTGAACTCGAGGAAGGAGAGGTGGTGCTCGCGCTCGAGCCGGAGCTTCACCGAGTCCCGCTGGATCATCTGATTGACCGACACGTGGCTGCCGACCTCGCGCAGGAAGGCGATGTAGTTCAGTCCGAGCAGCCAATCGGCATTGTCGACCATCAGGGCGTCGGTGGGGCCGTCGCCGAAAAGGAGAAAGCGGTCGAAGACCTGGCGGATGCCGGCCTTGTTGGTCTCGATCTCGGTGTCGGACAAGACCTTGCGGCTCTCGTCCTTGCCGCTCGGGTCGCCGACCCGGGTGGTGCCGCTCCCCATCAGGGCGATCGGCCGATGCCCGGTCTTCTGCATCCAGCGGAGCATCATGATCTGCAGGAGGCTGCCGACGTGCAGGCTCGGCGCCGTGCAGTCGAAGCCGATGTAGCCGGTGATCGGTCCCTTGACGGCGAGGGCATCCAGCCCGCCGGGATCGGAGCATTGATGGATAAAGCCGCGCTCTTCGAAAACGCGCATGAAGTCGGACTTGAACACCTGACCTGATCCCGGCGGATGAGAAGCTTCCGAGCACATCCCTCCGTCGCCAAACAGGTGGAGGCCGTGCGCGGAAGCCGTATAACAGGCCGCGCAACGGATTTCATTAGCGCAGAACGGGTGGCGGGGAACACGAATGGGAATGCTGACCGTGATCGGCATGATGAGCGGCACGTCCATGGACGGCGTCGACGCGGCGGTTCTCGTCACCGACGGCGAGGCGATCGGCGGCTTCGGCCCGACCCTGTTCCGGCCTTACGGAGATGAGGAGCGCGCGGCGATCCGGCGGGCCCTGGCGGAGGCGCGTCCCTTGACCGACCGCACGGCGCGGCCGGCGGCGCTCGCCGAGGCGGAGCGGATCGTCACCGAGGCTCATATCGATGCGGTGGAGCGGCTGAGGGCCGCCAATCCCGGCGTGGAGGCCGATCTGGTCGGCTTCCACGGACAGACGGTCGTCCACGCGCCGGACCGGCATCTGACCGTACAGATCGGCGACGGCGCCGCCCTGGCGAGGCGGCTGATGCTGCCCGTCGTCTACGACTTCCGCGCCGCCGACGTCGCCGCGGGCGGGGAGGGCGCGCCCTTCGTGCCGCTCTATCACCGGGCGCTGGCGCGGAAGTCGGGGCTGGCGGGCGACGTGGTCGTCGTCAATATCGGCGGTGTCGCCAACATCACCCGGATCGGCGCCGACGGCAGCCTGGCGGCCGGCGATACCGGGCCGGGCAACGCGCTCATCGACGACTTCGTGCGCGCCCGGACCGGCGGGGCGATGGACCAAGGCGGCGAACTGGCCGCGCGCGGCACGGTCGACGACATCGCGCTCGCCGCCCTGACCGCCGATCCGTGGTTCGAGGAGCCGCTACCGAAATCGCTCGACCGCGACGCGTTCTCGGCGGATGCGGTCGGCCTGCTCTCGACGGAAGACGGGGCGGCGACGCTCGCCGCGTTCACCGCTACCAGCATCGCGGGGGCGATCGCCATTGCCGGCGGCGCCGACGTGATCGTGGTTTCCGGCGGCGGCGCCCACAATCCGGTCATCGTCGAGATGATCGCGACGGCGACCAAGGCGGCGGTCAAGCGGGCAAGCGACCTCGGGTGGGACGGGGATTTCGTCGAGGCGCAGGCGTTCGCCTATCTGGCGGCACGGAGCGTTGCCGGACTGCCGCTCAGTTTGCCGGAAACCACCGGCGTATCGCGGCCGATGCGGGGTGGAGTCATCGCCAGACCGTGAGACCGGCCGAACCGCGACGCGTTCAGTCGGCGCTGCAGATCTCCTCGATGTTGTCCCAGCTCTCCTGGGTGTAGCCGAGGCCGCTCGCCGCCTTCTGCTCCTCGGGGTTCAGCTCATCCCAGGTCTTGGTCTCCGACGGCGGATAGGCGGTCTCGTCCTCACTGTCCCAGTTCGCCTCGTTCCACCCCAGGACGGCCCACAGCGCGCGCTGGCCGGGGCTCAGCTCAGCGTATGGGACGGTCTGCCAGAAGCAGACATCCTGCGCCTGATCCGACGGGGCGGATTCCTGCGCCAGCGACGTCTGGGCGACAAGGACGTTCGAACAAAGCACCGCGGCGAAAAGGACGCGAAGCAAGCGCGACGGCATCACAACACCTCCCGCCGCTCACCACCTCACCCGAACATGCCGCTTCGCGAGGCGGTTGCGTCGGCAGGCTCAGCCGTCGAGGGCACGACGAGCGGCAACGCATTGGTTTACCACTTCGTGGGGGCTTTGGTGCATCAATCGATACCGATAAACCGCGATCGGTAAGGAAAGCACCTGCCCGATGCTCGAATCGCTGGAGATTGCAATCTTCATCGGCTCCGCGCTCGTCCTGGCGGCGGTGTTCACCAGCCTCGTCAGCTTCCGCTTCGGCGCGCCGCTGCTCCTCGTCTTTCTGGTCGTCGGCCTGCTTGCCGGCGAGGACGGGCCGCTCGGCATCAATTTCGACAATGCCGGGGCGGCGTTCTTCATCGGGGCGATCGCCCTTGCCATCATCCTTTTCGACGCCGGCTTCGAGACGCGGCTGACGACGTTGCGGTCGGCCGCCCTGCCGGCGGTCGCCCTGTCGACGGTCGGCGTCGTCCTGACGGCGCTGCTCGTCGGCGTCGCCGCGGAATTTCTGTTCGGTCTGCCGTTCCTCGGCGGCTTCCTGCTCGGCGCGATCGTCGCGCCGACCGACGCGGCGGCGGTCTTCTTCCTGCTTCGGGTCGGCGGCATCACGCTCCGCGACCGGGTGCGCTCGACGCTCGAAATCGAGTCCGGATCGAACGATCCCATCGCCATTTTCCTGACCCTGGTGCTGGTCGAATGGATGGCGGGCGGCCTCGGCGAAGGCGGACTGTCCGTCGCGATCGCCGGACGGTTCGTCTTGCAGATCGGCCTCGGGGCGTTGGTCGGCCTCGCCGGCGGCTGGATCATCACCCAGATCGTCAACCGCACCGCGTTCGAGCCGGCGCTCTATCCGATCATCGTTCTCGCCGCCGCGCTCGCCACCTTCGCATTGGCCGGACTGGTCGGCGGCAGCGGCTTCCTTGCCGTCTATCTCGCCGGAATCGTGGCGGGGAACGCCCACATGCGCCATGCGGTGGCGCTCAGGCGCTTCCAGCAGGGAGCCACCTGGCTCAGCCAGATCGCCATGTTCCTCACGCTCGGCCTTCTGGCGACCCCGTCGCAATTCCCGGCGGTGGCGCTGCCAGCGGTGGGCATGGCGCTGGTCCTCACATTCGTCGCCCGCCCGCTGGCCGTCTGGCTCTGCCTCATGCCGTTCGGTTTCTCCCGCAACGAAGTCGCGTTCATCGGCTGGGTCGGCCTTCGCGGCGCCGTGTCCATTCTGCTTGCCATCCTGCCGGTGATCGGGGGCTTAAGCGGGTCGGAGGGTCTGTTCAACACAGCCTTCATCGTCGTCCTCGCATCGCTTCTCTTGCAAGGCTGGACGATCGGCCCGATGGCCCGCTTCCTCGGCATGATCGTGCCGCCCCGCTACGGTCCGGTCGATCGGATCGAGCTGGAACTGCCCGGGCGAGGGGATCACGAGATCGCCGCCTATGTGGTCCACCCGGAAAGCCCGGTCGCCGCCGGCCAGCGCATTCCGCGCTGGGCGAGGCCGGCGCTGCTGGTGCGCGACGGTCGGTCGCTACGCCCGGAGCTCGCCGGCCGGCCGCAAGCCGGCGACCACGTCTACATCATCACCAGCGCCAACCATATCAGCTTGCTCGACCGTCTCTTCGCCGGCCCGGCCGAGGGCGCCGGCGACCCGAACCTCTACGGCGAGTTCGTCATCGCCGCCGATACGCTGCTGCCGGATCTTGCGCGCGCCTATGACCTGCCGGTGGAGCCGGGCGACGAGGCGCGAACCGTTGCGGAGCTGCTCCGCCGCGAGCTTGCCGGCGACATCGAGCAGGGGGATCGCATCGCCTACGGGCCGATCGACCTGATCGTGCGCAGCGTCGACGACGAGCACGCAATCGTCGAAGTCGGGCTGGCGCTCGAGCACGCGCGGCGGTCGGTCCCCCGGCTGTCGGTCTTCGAAAGCCTTGGCGGGATCGCCAGGTCTGTGCGGCCATGGCGGGAGCGGCCGGGAAAGAATGGCGCGGAGCCGGCGGTGGACGCAACGAACTCGACGACGAAGCCGGAGCCGGGAAAGCGCGAACCGGACGTATAACGGCTTGGGCCGCTGGGGCGCCTGTTGGCCGGCGGCTTATCGCAATGCTCGCCGGTTGCGCCGTGGGCGCCCCTTGTGCAGTAGTTGGAAGCTACGAAAAGACTTCGCCCCGCGACCCACCCCGTCCCGATCGATAACGCCAATGTTTACCGTCAATGAAGTTGCAGCTTTTCCTCTTTTCTCGACCCTGCGACCCGCACAGCTCGAGGAGATCGCGAAATGCGCTGCCGACATTCATCTCACGACCGGCCAGTACGCGTCGCACGAGGGAGAGGACCCGGCGTTGTATGCGGTCCTCTCGGGAAGGCTGGAGATCACCAGGCTGGTCGACGGGATCGAACGGACATTCGGCTATTATCGGGTCGCCGGCCAGATCTCCGGCGAGGTCCCGCTGACCTACGGCATGCAATTCCAGTACGCCGCCCGCGCCGTCGAGCCGACGCGCGTGCTGCGGTTGGACGCCAAGCAATACTACAACCTGGCGGCAAGCGCTCCCGAGTTGGCGAAGAAGGTGCGGGAACTCGCCGAACACCGCATCAGGGGGCCTAAGGGATACCAAGGGCTCGCGGCCGAGCCGCGCGCGCCTCAGGTGACGCTCTTCGGCCAGCGCTTTGACAACGCCTGCCTCGCGTTCCGCCAGTTCCTGAGCCGGAACCAGATCAATTTCGAATGGGTAACGCCCGACGACGACGCGTTGCGCTGGGAGGGACCGCCGCCGTCGGCAGGTGATGGTCCGCTCCTGCGGATGGCCGACGGCACAACGCTGGTCGAGCCGTCCTTCAGCGAACTGGCCGAGCGCCTCGGGCTTCAAACCAGGCCGAGCCTGGCCGGGTACGATACCGTGATCGTCGGGGCCGGGCCGGCGGGGCTTGCGGCCGCGGTCTATGGCGCCTCGGAAGGGCTCCGAACCCTCGTTGTCGAGAAAGAGGCGCCTGGCGGGCAGGCGGGAACGTCGTCGCGGATCGAGAACTATCTCGGCTTTCCGGGTGGCATCTCCGGCGACGAGCTGGCGAGCCGCGCGCTGCGCCAGGCCAAGCGGCTCGGCGCTGAGATAATAATCACGCGGCGGACCATTCAGCTTGACCCGGAACGGCGCGTCGTGGTGCTCGACGGCAATGATCGGCTAGAGGCGAAGACCGTGATCATCGCCACCGGCGTCGGCTGGCGACGGCTCGCGGTCGACGGCTTCGACCGGCTGACCGGCAAGGGAATCTACTACGGCGCGGCGCGGAGCGAGGCGGGTCTGATGCAGGGGCTCGACATTCACCTCATCGGCGCCGGCAACTCCGCCGGCCAGGCGGCGATGTTCTTCGCCAATCACGCCCGCACCGTGACCCTACTCGTCCGCGGCGACTCGCTCGAAAAGAGCATGTCGCAGTACCTGATCGAGCAGGTGCGCGGGAAATCGAACATAAAGGTCTCGCTGCGCTGCGAGGTCCGCAGCGTGCACGGTGATGACTCCCTTACTGCCGTCGATATTTTCGACGCGAGCGACAACGCGATGCGACGTGAGGAGAGCGGCGGCCTCTTCGTCTTCATCGGTGCCGACGCGCAGACGGAATGGCTGCCCCCCGAGATTGCCCGTGACCAGCGTGGATTCGTGCTGACTGGTTCGGACCTCCTGAGGACCGGGAATTGGTCGCAGGACCGCGACCCGTATCTTCTTGAAACCAGCGTTCCGGGCTTCTTCGCCTGCGGCGACGTCCGGTCCAGTCGTGTGAAGCGCGTCGCGTCGGCGGTGGGCGAAGGCAGCATGGCGATCGCCTTCGTTCACGAATACCTGCAGGACGAGGGGAGATCGGCGCCGGGCTAGCGCTTTGATTGGCGTTAAATCGCCGGAACCGACCGAGCCGTCGCCGCCTACGGTCTGCCGGCGTGAACCGGCAAACCGCGACGTTCCGTCACGCCGCGTCGATCATCGCCAGGCGCATGTCGACGTAGTTGGCGCAGATGTCGATCAACTCGTCGACGTGGTTTTCGAAGAAATGATTGGCGCCGGGAATGATCCGCTGGTCGATCTTGATCCCGCGCTGGGTCTTCAGCTTGTCGACCAGCGCCTGAACGTCCTTTTGCGGCACGACGCGGTCGGCGTCGCCATGGACGATGAGCCCGGAGGAAGGGCAGGGCGCCAGGAAGGTGAAATCGTGCAGGTTGGCCGGCGGGGCGATGGAAATGAAGCCCTCGATCTCCGGCCGGCGCATCAGAAGCTGCATGCCGATCCACGCGCCGAAGGAGAATCCGGCGACCCAGCAGCTCCGCGCGTCGATGTGCAGCGACTGGACCCAGTCGAGCGCCGCGGCGGCGTCCGACAGTTCACCGGTGCCGTGGTCGAATTCGCCCTGGCTGCGGCCGACCCCGCGGAAGTTGAAGCGGAGCACGGCGAAACCGCGCTTCGAGAACATGTAGAAGAGCTGGTAGACGACCTGGTTGTTCATCGTCCCCCCGAACTGGGGGTGGGGATGGAGGATGATCGCGATCGGACCGTTTTTCTGCTTGGCGGGCTGAAACCGGCCCTCGAGGCGGCCGGCGGGACCGGTGAAAATGACTTCTGGCATGTTCTTGAAGCTCGTTTGCTCTGGCTATGAGGCGCTCATAGCGAATGGCGGGTCGCGAATAGTCAGGCAGCCAATCCCCTATTCGCCGTGGTCCGTTGGCTCTGTGCGTTGGGCGGCACTCATATCACGATCGACGGGGGCGATTTCAAGCAAATGCGACAGTTGTGCTTCCGCCGCGGGGGGTAACAACGGCGCGCCGCCGCGCATGCCCGCCACTTGATTGTCGTCTTTGATGCTCAAGGTTGTTATGGAAGGGCGCGACGCGGGAGAACGGCGTGGGTATCGACACCGCGGAGCGCGCTTACAGCCGGGGCGAACTTGTCGCAGACCGGACGATCCATCTGGTGGGCTTGTCGGCCGGGATCGCCGGCGTCGCGATCCTCGTCTCGGTGGTCCTCGTCGAGCGGCCTTGGGTGGAACTCGCCACCGTGATCACCTACTCGGTCGGGCTGGTGGCGATGCTGAGCCTGTCGGCTGCCTACAACATGCTGTACGAGGGGCGCTACAAGACGATCCTCCGGCGGCTCGATCACGCCGCCATCTTCCTGATGATCGCGGGAACCTACACGCCGTTCACGGTGAACGGCCTCACCGGCGCCTGGTCGATCGCCATGACGGCAACGGTGTGGAGCCTCGCCGGGCTCGGCATCGCGGTGAAGCTTTTCGCTCCGCTCGAGCGCTCGACCTTCTATTCGACGATCCTCTATCTGGCGCTCGGCTGGATCGGCCTCATCGCCATCGGCCCGCTGCTCAGGGGGTTGAGCGTACCTGTGCTCATCCTCCTTGGCGTCGGGGGCCTGCTCTACACGGTCGGGGTGGTGTTTCACGCGTTGCAGCGGCTGCCTTATCAGAACGCGATCTGGCACGGATTCGTGCTGGCCGCCGCGGCCGCCCATTTCGCCGCCGTGTCGGGTATAGTGCTGGCATCCGACTGAACAACGGCAGGCGGGCCTTGGAACGCCTCTACCTCGATTACAACGCCACTGCTCCGCTTCGCCCCGCCGCGCACGCGGCGATGATCGACGCGCTGACGTCGGTCGGCAACGCCTCCTCCGTGCACGCCGAGGGCCGCGAGGCGCGTCGCCGTATCGAGACGGCGCGCCGCCAGGTCGCAGGCCTGGTCGGCGGCGATCCCAAGCTGGTGACGTTCACAAGCGGCGGCACCGAGGCGAACAATACGGTGCTCACCCCCGACTGGCGGCTCGGAGCCGAGCCGCACCGGGCCAATTTTCTGCTGGTCGGCGCCACCGAGCACGTCTCGGTGCTGGCCGGCGGCCGCTTCATGGCGGAGCGGGTGCGCGAGATCCCGGTCGATGCCGACGGCGTGATCAAGCTCGACACCTTGCGGCGGATGCTGGAGGGGCTGGCGGCGGAGGAGGCGCGGCCGCTCGTCTCGGTGATGCTCGCCAACAACGAAACCGGCGTCATCCAGCCGATCGCCGAAATCGCCGCGCTGGCGCACCGGGCCGGCGCCATCGTCCACACTGACGCGGTCCAGGCGGCCGGCCGGATGCCGATCAACATGGGCGCGCTCGGGGTCGACGTGCTGACGCTGTCGGCGCACAAGATCGGCGGGCCGCAGGGCGCCGGGGCGATCGTGCGCGCCTCGGAAGCGCTGACCTTCACCCCGCTCCTCATCGGCGGCGGCCAGGAGAAGCGGCTGAGGGCCGGAACCGAGAACGTGGCGGCGATTGCCGGCTTCGGCGCCGCGGCGGAGGCGGCCGCCGGCGACCTCGGCAAAGCTTCGACATGGGCCGCCTGGCGCGACCGGATCGCCGCAACGATCCGCGCCGGGAGCCCGGACGTCACGGTCTTCGGCGAAGGCGCTCCCCGCCTGCCGCAAACGCTCTGCGTCGGCATCGACGGGCTATCCGCCGAGACGCTGGTGATCGCCCTCGACCTGGAGGGGGTCGCGGTTTCGTCGGGCTCGGCTTGCTCCTCCGGCAAGGTCGCCCCGAGTCACGTGCTTGCGGCGATGGGCGTGCCGCAAAAACTGGCAAAATCGGGAATTCGCATCTCCCTGGGGTGGGAATCGGCGGAAAGTAACTTAGATTTATTCGCAAAGAGATGGGGCCGCGTGCTAAAGCACGGGGCGCCGGGACACATTGCGGCGGCGTGAGCCGCCGGACATGCTCGACCCGCGGTCCTTGAAACCGCAGTGGATGGAGTGATGCAATGCCTGCCGTTCAGGAGACGGTCGATACCGTTCGCGGGATCGACGTCGATCAATACAAATACGGTTTCGTTACGGATATCGAAACGGAGAAGGCGCCGATCGGCCTCTCCGAGGATACCGTCCGTTTCATCTCGGCCAAGAAGAACGAGCCGGAGTGGATGCTGGAATGGCGGCTCGGCGCTTATCGGCGCTGGCTGACCATGACCGAGCCGAACTGGGCGCGGGTCAGCTATCCCAAGATCGACTTCCAGAACATCTACTACTACTCGGCGCCGAAGAGCAGCGCCGGACCGAAGAGCCTCGACGAGGTCGATCCGGAGCTTCTCGCCATGTACGAGAAGCTCGGCATACCGCTCCGCGAGCGCGAGGTGCTGGCCGGCGTGCAAGGCGCCCGCGTCGCCGTCGACGCAGTGTTCGATTCCGTCTCGGTGGTGACCACCTTCCGCGACGAGTTGAAGAAGGCCGGCGTGCTCTTCTGCTCGATGTCGGAGGCGGTCCGCGAATATCCGGAACTGGTCAGGAAATATCTCGGCTCGGTGGTTCCGGTCACCGACAATTTCTATGCGACGCTGAACTCGGCGGTGTTCTCCGACGGCTCCTTCGTCTACGTGCCCGAAGGGGTGCGCTGCCCGATGGAGCTGTCGACCTATTTCCGCATCAACGAGCGGCAGACCGGCCAGTTCGAGCGCACCCTGATCATCGCCGACAAGGGGGCCTACGTCTCCTATCTCGAGGGCTGCACGGCGCCGATGCGCGACGAGAACCAGCTCCACGCCGCGGTGGTCGAGCTGGTCGCCCTCGACGACGCCGAGATCAAGTATTCGACGGTGCAGAACTGGTATCCCGGCGACGCGGAGGGCAAGGGCGGCGTCTACAACTTCGTCACCAAGCGCGGCGACTGCCGCGGCGCCCGCTCGAAGATCTCCTGGACCCAGGTCGAGACCGGCTCGGCGATCACCTGGAAATATCCGAGCTGCATCCTCAGAGGCGACGACTCGACCGGCGAGTTCTATTCGATCGCCGTGTCGAACGGCCACCAGCAGGTCGATTCCGGCACCAAGATGACCCATCTCGGCAAGAACACGCGGAGCCGCATCATCTCGAAGGGGATCGCCGCCGGCTTTTCGCAGAACACCTATCGCGGCCTGGTCACCAGCCACCGCAAGGCGACCGGCGCGCGCAACTACACCAACTGCGATTCCTTGCTGATCGGCAACAACTGCGGCGCCCATACCGTCCCCTACATCGAGGCGAAGAACGCCACCGTCAATTTCGAGCACGAGGCGACCACCTCGAAGATCTCCGACGACCAGCTCTTCTACGCCAAGAGCCGCGGCCTCGGCGACGAAGAGGCGGTGGCGCTGATCGTCAACGGCTTCGTCAAGGACGTCATCCAGCAACTGCCGATGGAATTCGCCGTCGAGGCGCAGAAGCTGATCAGCGTCAGCCTCGAGGGGAGCGTGGGGTGATGTCGGCGACGGCTTTGTGCTGTGCCGTGGCAACTCACGCGCGTCATTCCGGCGAAAGCCGGAATCCATCGCTGCTTGAGGTGGCGGGCACAGCGGCTTGGGCAAGGTCGGCGCAATGGACCCCGGCTTCCGCCGGGGTGACGTGTGGTGGGGACGAGACGCGCCCTGTCCGGGCGCCGGGAGGTGCAGGATGAGCGGCGACGGGGCAGTCAAGCCGGTCATGAACATCGCCGACGTGCCGCTCCGCGACAACGCTCACGGCGAGACGTTCCAGGCGAGGATCGGCTCGTTCGGCCGCACGATCGGCCCAACCGGCATCGGCGTCACGCTGCACATGGTGGAGCCGGGCAAGGCGGCGTTTGCTGGACTTGGTTGTCGTTTGATACTATATTGATATGTATCAAACGGTAAGATAGGTAACTGTCATGCAAACAGGTCGCAGCGATTTCGACGCAATAACAAAGGGTTTGCGGACAAAGTCTGACAAGATACGCGCCCTTGCCCGCGAGGGGGCAGAGACGGCCGACATCGCCCGGTATTTGGGTATCCGCTACCAGCACGCCCGCAACGTGCTGGTCGGCAGCGGGCTGCACATGCGCCGTGACGCCAAGAATGCCAACGGAGTGACCACGGTCGAACCGACCGGGTCGGGGAACCCCGTCGCCTGGGTGAGGATCGACGCCTTGGGCCGATTGCAGATCCCGGCTGACCTTGTGAGAGCGGCCGGCATTGGGGGAGACGAGCCGGTGTATCTCAGGGCGGGCGAGGACGGAGTCGAAATCCTGTCGCGCCGCGCGGCGCTCAAGCGCGCCCACGAGATCGCCAAGCAGTTTGTGCCTGAGGGCGTGTCCCTCGTAAACGACCTCATCGCCGAACGTCGACGTGAGGCGGCTCTAGAGAATGAGTGAAATCGTGCTTGACGCCTCCGTCATCCTTGCAGCGATTTTGGAAGAGCCGGGACACGACGCCGTGCTGGAGCTTCGTGACACGGCGCTCGTGTCCGCCGTCAATCTTGCCGAGGCTCGGGCGCGTCTGGCTGATCGCGGCTTCGATCGTCAATCCATCGATGCCTCCATGGGCCTCTTCAACATGAAGGTCATCGACTTCGACGCAGAACTGGCGGTCCTGTCCGCCGACCTCAGACCTGCAACCAGAGCGGCGGGCCTTTCCCTCGGGGACCGGGCCTGCCTTGCCCTGGCGCAGAGGCGCGGCGCGGTCGCCCTTACGGCTGACCGCGCGTGGGCCAGGATTGAGGTGCCGGTGGAAGTGCGAGTGGTTCGATAGGGAGATGACAATGCCGGAGACGATCAAGCCCGTCATGAACATCGCCGACGTGCCGCTGCGCGACAACGCCCACGGCGAGACGTTTGAGGCGAAGATCGGCTCGTTCGGCCGCACGATCGGCTCCACCGGCATCGGCGTCATGCTGCATGTCGTCGAACCGGGCAAGGCGGCGTTTCCCTTCCACGCCCATCATCAGACGCACGAGCTGTTCGTCATTCTGGAGGGCGAGGGGACATACCGCCTCGGCACGGAGAGCTACCCGGTGAAGGCCGGCGACGTGCTCGCCGCGCCGACCGGCGGTCCCGAGGCGGCGCATCAGATCATCAACACCGGGGCGGCGCCCTTAAAGTATCTCGGCATCTCGGCGTCGCCCGGCACCACCGAGGTCGTCGAGTATCCGGATTTCGAAGAAGTTCGCCGTCACTTCGCGCTACGACTGGGCGACCGGCACCGGCGGGGTCCGCTACATCGGACGGCAGGAGAACTCGCTCGACTACTGGGACGGCGAGGTAGTGACGGAGACGATGGCCGCCGCCTCGTCGGCGACGGACGAATGACGGAAAAGAAAGCGCAAGAATAATGGCACTGCTTGACATCGAAAACTTGCACGCGACGGTCGACGGCCGCGAGATTCTCCGCGGCATCGACCTGAAGCTCGACGCGGGCGAGGTGCATGCGATCATGGGCCCGAACGGCTCGGGCAAGTCGACGCTCGCCTATGTGCTCGCCGGCCGCGACGGCTATGAGGTGACCGAAGGCTCCGTGCGGTTCCGCGGCGAGGACCTTCTCGCCATGGCACCCGACGAGCGGGCCACGGCAGGCGTGTTCCTCGCCTTCCAGTATCCGGTCGAGATCCCGGGCGTCGCCACCATGACCTTCCTCAAGGCGGCGCTCAACGCCCAGCGCAAGGCGCGCGGCGAGGATGAAATCTCGACCCCCGACTTCATGCGCAAGGTCAGGGACGTCTCCGGACGCTTGAACGTCACGCAGGAAATGCTCCGCCGGCCGCTCAATGCCGGGTTCTCCGGCGGCGAGAAGAAGCGAAACGAGATCCTCCAGATGGCGCTCCTCGAGCCGTCGCTCTGCATCCTCGACGAGACCGATTCCGGCCTCGACATCGATGCCTTGCGGCTGGTCGCCGAGGGGGTCAACCAACTCCGCTCGCCCGAGCGCGGCATGCTGGTCATCACCCACTACCAGCGGCTTCTCAACTACATCGTGCCCGATGTCGTCCACGTGCTCTCCGCCGGCAGGGTGGTGCGGACCGGCGGCAAGGAGCTGGCGCTGGAGCTGGAAGAGAAAGGCTATGCCGAGTTCGCCGAGGCGGCGGCCTGAGGACTGGCGATGACCGCCGAGCCACGCACGCTTCGCACCAAGGCCGAAGAGGCAATCGCCGCCGAATATGCGAGCGCGCGCGAACGCCTGCCCGGCGGCGAGCCCGCCAGGCAACGGCGCGACGCGGCGTTCTCGCTGTTCGAACGCTTCGGCCTGCCGCACCGGCGGGTCGAGGCGTGGAAATACACCGACCTCAGGGCGTTGACCCGGACGGTCGCTCCGCTTGCCGGCCCGCCCGCTGCCGATGTGCTGGCGACGATCGCCGAAGGCGATCCCATCGCCGGGCTCGACCGGGCACAGATCGTGGTGGTCAACGGCGTCTACGAGCCGGAGCTGTCGGACCTCGTCGGGGTCGAGGGCGTCTCGGTCGAGTCGCTCGCCACCGTGCTTGCCGATGCGCCCGATCGCGTCGGCCGGCTGTTCGACGACGGCGACGATACGGTGATGGCGCTGAACACCGCCCTGATGCAGGGCGGCGTGGCGGTGACAGTCGCCGCCGACGCCAAGCCGGCGCGGCCGATCGAGATCGTCCATCTGACCGCGGCCGAGACGCCGGCTTCGGTGGCGACCCGCGACGTTGTCGCGGTCGGCGCCAATGCTTCGGTCCGCTTCGTCGAGAGCCATCGCGGGGCGGCCGGCGTCGGCTATCAGGTCAACGCCCTGACCGAGCTCGACATTAGCCGAGGCGCGAAGGTGCTGTGGACGCGGCTGCAGACCGAGAGCGAGGCCGCCCAGCACCTGGCGAGTTTCGTCGCCCGGCTCGCCGACGACACGACCCTCGACCATCTGGCGGTCAATCGCGGGGCCGCGCTCGCCCGCTGGCAGGGATTCGTTGCGGTCGCCGGCCGTGGCGCGCGGGCCGGCTTCTACGGCGCGACGATGCTGTCGGGCGCCGAGCACGGCGACACCATGCTGGTCGTTCGTCACAGCGCGCCGGACTCGGTCAGCAACGAACTCTTCAAGAACGTTGTCGACGACAAGGCATCGGGCGCTTTCCAGGGGCTGATCGCCGTCGAGCGGCATGCCCAGAAGACCGACGCCAAGATGATGACCCGGTCGCTCTTGCTCTCCGACGAGGCGCAGTTCGCCTCGAAGCCGGAACTGGAGATATTCGCCGACGACGTGCGTTGCGGCCACGGCGCGACCGCCGGCAACATCGATCCGGCGATGCTTTTCTACCTGATGGCGCGCGGCCTGCCGCGGCCGGACGCCGAACGGCTGCTGATCGAGGCGTTCCTCGACGACGCCATCGACGCGATCGGCGACGAGGCGATCGCCGCAGCGCTGAAGGGCGTGGTGAGCGGCTGGCTGGCGCGGCGGGGAGGGGACCGATGAACGCACCGGCAACCATCAACACAGCCGCCTACGACGTTGAGGCAATACGCCGCGACTTCCCGATCCTCAAGCGCACCGTCTACGACAAGCCGCTGGTCTATCTCGACAACGCCGCCTCCGCCCAGAAGCCACAGGTGGTGATCGACGCGGTGAGCGCCGCCTATGGCAGCGAATACGCCAACGTCCATCGCGGCCTGCACTTCCTCTCCAATCTCGCCACCGAGAAATACGAGGAGGCCCGCGACATCGTCCGCCGCTTCGTCAACGCCGAGCACGTCGAGGAGATCATCTTCACCCGCAACGCTACCGAGGCGATCAACCTCGTCGCGGCGTCCTACGGCGCGATGGCGATCGGCGCGGGCGACGAGATCGTGCTGTCGATCATGGAGCACCACTCCAACATCGTGCCGTGGAACTTTCACCGCGAGCGGAAGGGCGCGGTGATCAAGTGGGCGCCGATCGCCGACGACGGGACGTTCCTCATCGACGAATTCGAGAAGCTGCTCACCGACCGCACCAAAATCGTCGCCGTCACCCACATGTCGAACGTCACCGGCACGGTGGTGCCGGTCAAGGCGATCTGCCGCATCGCCCACGCCCGCGGCATTCCGGTCCTGGTCGACGGCAGCCAGGGGGCGGTGCACCTGCCGGTCGACGTTCGCGACCTCGATTGCGACTTCTATTGCTGCACCGGGCACAAGCTCTACGGCCCGACCGGCATCGGCGTCCTCTACGGCAAGCTCGCGCATCTGAAGGCGATGCCGCCTTACATGGGCGGCGGCGAGATGATCGCCGAGGTGAGCGAGGACGAGGTCACCTATGCCGAGCCGCCGCACCGCTTCGAGGCGGGGACGCCGCCGATCGTCCAGGCGATCGGCCTCGGTGCCGCGCTGACCTATCTGGAGGGGATCGGCCGCGAGCGGATCGCCGCCCACGAGGCGAGCCTCCGCGACTACGCCATGGAGCGCTTGTCGCGGATCAACAGCCTCACCCTCTACGGGACGACGAAGGACAAAGGCGCCATCGTCGCCTTCAACATGGCCGGCGCCCACCCCCATGACATTTCGACCATCATCGACCGCTCCGGCGTCGCGGTCAGGGCCGGCACCCATTGCGCTCAACCGCTGCTCGCCCGATATGGAACGACGGCGACCTGCCGCGCCTCCTTCGGCCTGTACAATACGCTCGCCGAAGTCGATGCGCTCGCCGAGGCGCTTCGCAAGGCCCACGAATTCTTCGCGTGAGGGACGTCATGGAAGACCGTCCGATCGAAACGACAACCACCGAAGCGGCAACCGCCGAAGTGGCGGAGCCGGCTCCGGCATCGGCGGCGCCGCGCGCCACCGGTTCGGCGATCCCGCCGGAGGAACTGGAGCGGCTGACCCACGACATCGTCGGCGCGCTGAAGACCGTCTACGATCCCGAAATCCCGGCCGACATCTACGAACTCGGCCTGATCTACAAGGTCGACATCGACGACGACCGCAACGTCGCGATCGACATGACGCTGACCGCGCCCGGCTGTCCGGTCGCCGGTGAGATGCCGGGCTGGGTGGAGAATGCGGTCAGCCTCGTCCCCGGCGTCGGCAATGTCGACGTCGCCATGGTCTTCGATCCGCCGTGGACACCGGAGCGCATGTCGGACGAGGCGAAGGTGGCGCTCGACTGGTATTGATGCGGTCGGCGTCGCGCCGCTCCGGGGCCCCCGATATTTGGCTGCCGGATCACGGAGCGCTTTCCCCATGACCAACCGTCCCGAGATCGACGGCGTGCTCGAGACCTGCCTCTACGTCGATGACGTTGCGGCGGCGCGGGGCTTCTACGAGCGGGTCTTCGGCTTCACGGCGATGGTGGCGGAGGATCGGATCGTCGCGATGGACGCCGGTCGGGGCCATGTTCTCATCCTCTTCAAACGCGGCGGCACCCTGCAGCCGGTGCCGGTCGCGGGGAGCTTCATTCCGCCCCATGACGGCGACGGCCCGCAGCATTTCGCCTTCGGGATTGCCGCCGAAAGCTATGACGGCTGGAAACGGCATCTGGCGGCGTCGGGCGTTGCGGTGGAAAGCGAGGTGATCTGGCCGCAGGGCGGGCGGAGCCTCTATTTCCGCGATCCCGACGGTCATCTCGGCGAATTGGCGACACCGGGGGTCTGGCCGAATTACTGATCAAGTCGGACTCGACGACGCCGGTCGGCGGCGATCACCGTCTTGCGCCAGGATGGCCAGCATTCCTTTCCTCCTGTAAAATGCGTCGGCAAGGCAGGCGCCCCGCGTTTTTGCGGATTCGGGCGCGATAGGTGGACGTCTCTTCACCACACCAGGCGAGAGAGTAGGCTCGATGAACCTTCATTCCTGGTCGCTTCGCGCGGCTGCCGTCGGGGTGTTGCTGGCCGGCTCCTCCTCGGCGGCGCTGTTGGCCGAGGAGAACTTCTTTCAGGGCAAGACGATCACCATCATCGTCGGCTTCGAGGCAGGGGGCGGCTACGACGCCTATGCGCGTTTGGTAGCCGACCACCTCGGCAAGCACATTCCGGGCAATCCGACGATCGTCATCGAGAACATGCCGGGCGGCGGCGGGCGAAAGTCGATCATCTATGTCGGGTCGGCGGCCCCCAAGGACGGCACCGTGATCTCGGTTGTCCCCTCGGCTATCGCCTTCGACAGCGTGCAGAGCGACCTGCCCGACAGGCTCGATGCCGCGACGTTCAACTACATCGGCCGATTGGATTCAATTGTCGGCGCCGAGGTCACCTGGCACACGTCCGCGACCAGGACGATCGAAGATGCCAAGCAGCGCGAGACGACGCTGGCGAGCAGCGGCATCGCTTCCAATTCGAGCTTCATTCCACGCATGCTGAACGGCATGATCGGGACGAAGTTCAAGGTCGTCGAGGGGTATAAGGGCATACCCGACATGGCGAAGGCGATGGAAGGCGGCGAGGTGGAGGGAGCCCTCCTGTCGACGACGATCATCACCATGATGCATCCTGACTGGGCGGCGGATGGCAGCGTCAACTTCCTTTGGCTGGTGGCAACGGCCCGCATTCCGCAGTTCCCCGATATTCCGGTTGTCGTCGAATTCGCCGGGAACGACGAGCAGAAGCAACTGCTTTGGCTGGCGGCAAGCACGGCCGACGTCGGCAGGCCGGTTGTCGCGCCTCCCGGCGTTCCGGCCGACAGGGTCGAGATCCTGCGCCGGGCCTTCGACGTGATGATCAAGGACCCGGATTTCCTCGCCGACGCCAACACGCGAAAGCTGTCGCTCAATCCGGCGACCGGAGAAGAGGTTCAGGAAGCCGTCCGCACGACCATGAGCACCCCTCCGGCCGTCGTCGAGACCCTGAAGAAGATATTGGCGGGCGACAGCTGATCGGCTCGCCGGGCCGGCAGAGTGCGTTCGGGCGCGGCGGCAAGTCCGCTCCGACAGAATCGGGTTTTAGCGCTAACGCTTTGATTCTCCGCAATTTCCGAGCGGAAATGTGCACACACTCTTGCTGAAATGGCGCTATCCCCGCACGCCGGCCATCCGCAGGAGTTCCTGCAGGGAATAGTCCGGATGCCGCGACGCGACGTCGAGCAGACGGCGATAGCTCTCGATCATCTCCTTGAGGCGCGCCGGGTCGAAGATGCGCGCGTCGAAGAGGGCCGAATGCTGCTCGTCGCGGGGGTCGATTCCGATCCGCAGGCCCTTGCCCTCCGGCATCGACCGATCGCCCGAGCTCAGCTCAAGGCCGCCAAAGGCGAGCGGTGACTCGGTCCTCATCACGCTGAGACTGACCGGAATCGGCGGGATGAAAACATTGCGCCGCTTCATTTCGGCGTTCAGCACGGCATTCGGCATCTCGCTGTGGGACAGCACTTCGAGAACGCGTTGCCTGACCACCAGGAGCCATTCGGCAAAGCTCAGTCCCCAGTCGCATCTCAGCACGATCATGGTGACGTTGGCGAACAGGCCGATCATGCTTTCAAGCCGCATCCGGCCGCGATTTGCCAACACGGCCCTGACCGCAACGTCCTGCTTGCCGGTCTCAACGGCCATCAAGGGAGCCAACGCCGCCAAGCACACCATGTAGGAGGTCGCACCGTGGGGAGAGGCAAGCGCCGCGAGCCGGGCCCAAACGTCGCCGTCGAGCGTCCACGCCAGAAGGCCCTCGTCCGGCGATGGACTTGGCGGCGGTCGCCGCCGCCGCCAGGGAAACTCGAGCGAGGACGGGAGGCGCGCAAATTCGCCTTCCCAGAAGGCCATGGTCGCCTCGTAACTCGCCGTTCCGGGCCGCCACAGCTGGTGCTGCCAGACGGCGTAATCGGCGTATTGGATCGGCAGCGTGGCCGGTAACGGCCGCGGCTTGCCTCGAAGCGCCGCCTCGTAGACAGTCGCGACCTCGCTGAAGAAGACCCGCCAGGACTGCGCATCCGAGTTCAGGTGATGATTGGCGCGCAACAGCCGGTGTTCGTCGGCCGCGAGCCTCAAGAGGGTGAACGCCAGCGGCGGGGCGGCCGACAGGTCGAACGTCCGGGCGCTCTCACGCACGAACAGACGCTCGGCCTCGGCCGCCGGATCGGCCGCACCGGAAAGGTCGATGACGGGAACCTCGATGGGGACCGGAGGATGCACGACTTGTCGGCCGGCACCGTCCACCGTGACGAAGGTCGTGCGGAGGCTCTCGTGCCGGCCGATCACGTAGTTGATGCTGTCGCGCAGAATGGCCGGGTTGAGCGGGCCGGTGATCCGATAGCTGTGGACACCGACGAAGTTGCGCGGCTTGATGGCGCGCCCGGCGGCCTTCCACATCCAGTCCTGCAACGGCGAGAGGGGCAGAGGTTCGTCGCGCGGCACCGGCATAAACGCGGCCGTCTCTTCGTCGGCCGGCTCGCGCTGGCGGGCATCGACGTGGGCGGCAAGCTCGCCGAGGGTGGGGTGGTTGGTGAAGGCTTCCAGATCGAGCCCGACACCCGTGGCGGCGTGGATCCGGGCGACAATCACCACGGCGGCCAAGGAGTCGCCGCCGAGGTCGAAGAAGTCATCGTCGGCGCTGACGCCGTCGATCTCCAGCGCCTCCTGCCAGAACCGGCCGAGCAGTCTCTCCGTCTCTGTGCGCGGGGCATGGCCGGCGCCGGCGGCGCGTTGCGGCAGGATCTGGCGGAGTTTGGCGCGGTCGATCTTGCCGGTCGGAGCCAGCGGCATCGCGTCAAGAAAAACGAACAGGTGCGGCACCATGTGACGCGGCAGTACGGTGCGCAGCCTCCTGCGGAAATCGCGGGGTGAGGCCGCGTCCGGCCGACAGACCACATATGCAACGAGTCGCGTCTGTCCGGTCCGTATCTCGAAGGCGCAGACGGCGCCGCTCGCTACCCCGGGAAGTCGCGACAGCGCGCCCTCGATCTCGCCGATGTCGACGCGCAGGCCGCCGATCTTCACGACATCGTCGATGCGACCCAGGATCGTCAGGTTTCCCTGCGCGTCGAGGCGACCGAGGTCGCGTGTCCTCAAAATGCGGTACCCGTCCCCTTCCGGCGCGGCGGTGAAGCGCTCGCCGGTCAGCTTGTCGTCGCGCCAGTATCCGGCGGCGAGGTAGCGGCTCTTGATGACGATCTCCCCGGGCGTGTCGGACGGGCATTCGCGCCCCTCGTCGTCGACGATCTTCAGCTCCATTCCCTTCGCCACCGAACCGACGTCCAGCCGACCTTCCGGGACGGTGTCCGCGGCGGTCAGCCGCCGAAAGGCGAAATTGGCGGCTTCGCTCGAGCCGGCCGACAAAATCAGCAGGCAATCGGCGGGGAAGTGCTTTTGAAACGCCTTGACGTCGTCGAGGGTCGCCGCCTCGGAGCCGAGCCGGACACCGCGGATGTGCGCGAAGCGGACATCGTCGGCAATCGTCTTCATCAGAAGGCGGAATGGCGACGCGGCCGAAATGTAGATCGTGATTTGCCTTTCGATGAGCCACTCGGCCAGCCCGGCGACACCCCTGACGACCACCGGAAACGGGCACAAGGTGGCGCCGTTGGCGAGGGCGCACAACGCAGTGGAGACCGCGTGACCGCTGCTCATGACGGCAAGCAGGGCTATGCGATCATCTGCGCCGATTTGCATCGCCTGCGGTATGACAATGGCATTCCGCAGGATCTGTCGCTGGGTATCGAGGACCCCTTTCGGCGTGCCGGTCGAGCCGGAGGTGTAGAGCAGGAAGGATGGCGCGTCGGAATGGATGTCGATGCCGAGATTGTCGCTGCTTTCGCCAACGGCGTGGCGATCAACGCCGATGATATTGGCCGAATCGCCGGAAAGCCGGCGCGCCTGATCTTCGCTCGCGGCGTCGGCGAGGAAGACCGCCGGCTCGGCGTGGGCGACGATCTGAGCGAGGCGCGCTGGCGGGTCGAGGGGATTGAGGATGACGACAATCCGCCCGGTCTTGAGGCTCGCCAGCATCGCGAGGATTGCCAGCTCCTCGCTCCGCGCGAGGATCGCCGCCCGGTCGCCCGGGGCGCCGTCGCGGATCAAGCGTCGGGCGAGGCGATTGGCTGCCGCGTTCAGCTCACGATAGGTGGGGCGCCATTCGTCGGTATCGATGGCTATCCGATCGGGAAAGCGCTGGACGACGTCCTCAAAGCAGGCGGCAATCGACCGTTCGGCTCCCTCAAGCTCGGCGAGTCGCCCCGGCTTATGTTCCTCGACAATCGCGTCCGTCAATCGCCCTCGCGCCCCGTGGATGAATGACCGGTGGGAGCGCCCATCGAAGCGCCTCCCCACCCAGTGTAGTGATTCGACTCGCCCGCTGAAATCGACGCCCGTCGTCCTGCCGCGGGAGTATAGGGCGGCAGGCAGCGGGACCTCAAGCATCGAGCGGTCCCCCGCGCAATCGGCGCCTTGACGCCGGGCCCGAGACGGGAGAAAGCTGGGTAAAGCCTTGTCTGGGCGGCCGAAACGCCCCATCTTACCGCCCAGACACCTCGGCTTCGGCAACGCAGGATCGACCAACATGGCGACCGCCCGTCCACGCCCCTCAGTGATGCATTTGACCGAGCGCGCCGCGGCGCGGGTGCGCACGCTGGTGGCGGGGGCCGAGAAGCCGATCGCCGGCGTGCGGGTCGGCATCAAGAAGGGCGGCTGCGCCGGCATGGAATACACGCTCGACGCGGTCGAGACACCCAATGCGGCGGACGATGTGGTCAGCGAGCATGGGGTGAACGTCTATATCGATCCGACGGCGGTGCTCTTTCTGCTCGGCAGTCTGATGGACTACGAGACCACGACGCTGCGCTCCGGTTTCGTCTTCCAGAACCCCAACGAAGTGTCGTCCTGCGGCTGCGGCGAATCGGTGATGCTGAAGCCGGCCGAAGCCGAACAAGCGGACGCCAGGGCCTAGGCAGAGCCTTTATCTAAAGGGAGGGCGTCGTCGGTCAGACGCCTGAGCGGGGCGTCAGGACGCCGTCCGCACCGGCTTCAGCAGGAACTGCGGGACGTGTTCCGAGCGGCCGAACGGGGTCTGCTGCTCGTGCTGGCGCTTTCCCGACGCGGGCTTCGGCTCGGCGGCGGGAGGTTTGGCTTCGGCGGCGGCCGCCGGCTTGGGTTCCGGGGGAGCCGCCGGCTGCGGATCGGCGCCCGCCGGCCTTCTGCCGCGCTTCCTGCCCCGGTCGGACCGGCGCGTCTCCGCCCTGTCCTTGTCGAGGCCGTTGGTTTCCTTGTGGGCGCGCTTGCCGTAACGGGCAGCGGCCAACTCGTCCGAGGCTTCGACTTCGAGCGTCGCGATCGGCTGACCGGTCAACCTCTCGATCGCCGCCACGTATTTGCGGTCAAGCGGGGTGGCGATGGTGATCGACTTGCCCGACCGCCCGGCGCGGCCGGTGCGGCCGATGCGGTGAATGTAGTCCTCGGGGTGGGTCGGCACGTCGAAATTGAAGATATGGCTGACGGCGGGGATGTCGAGGCCGCGGGCCGCGACGTCGCTGGCAACCAGGAGGGTCAGCCGGTTGTTGCGAAAGTCGTCGAGGGTCGCCGTCCGCGACCGCTGGTCCATGTCGCCGTGCAGCGCGCCGGCTGAGAAACCGTGGCGGGTCAGCGACCGGTGCAGGACGGCGACGTCGCGCTTGCGGTTGCAGAAGATGATGGCGTTGGTCAGGTCGCCCGCCTCGCGGATCAGCTTGCGCAAGACCGCCCGCTTGTCGACCGCCTCGCGTCCGGCGGGAACCAGATATTGCGACACAGTCACCGCCGCCGTCGCCGGCTTGGAGACCTCGACGCGGATCGGATTGGAGAGGAAGGCATCGGCGAGGCGCTGGATCTCCGGCGGCATGGTGGCGGAGAAGAACAAGGTCTGCCGGGTGAAGGGCAGGAGCTTGCAGATCCGCTCGATGTCCGGAATGAACCCCATGTCGAGCATGCGGTCCGCCTCGTCGATCACCAGGATCTCGACGCCGTTGAGGAGCAGATTGCCGCGGCCGAAATGATCGAGCAGCCGGCCCGGCGTGGCGATCAGGACGTCGACGCCGCGGTCGAGCTTCTTCAGCTGATCATCGAAGGATACGCCACCGATGACCAGCGCGACGGTGAGCTTGTGGTTCGCTCCGTAGCGCTTGAAGCTTTCCTCGACCTGAGCCGCCAGCTCGCGGGTCGGCTCGAGGATCAGCGTGCGGGGCATCCGCGCCCGCGCGCGGCCGCGCTCCAGAAGCGTGAGCATCGGCAGGACGAAGGAAGCGGTCTTGCCGGTACCGGTCTGGGCGATGCCGAGCACGTCCCGTCGCTCCAGCACGTGCGGGATCGCCTGCTCCTGGACGGGGGTTGGCGTGGTGTAGCCCACCGCCTCGACCGAGGCTAGGACCTTCGGGCTTAATCCGAGCTCTGAAAATTTCATCTCTAATACGGGCAGTTCGGCCCCTGGCCGAAGTCTGACGGAACGGTCGGTAAGAACTGGACCGTCAATTGTTTGAGTTGATGGCAACATAAGGAGTGGTACCGCCATGTCAATGATTACGAGGATTTAATGTCGGCTCGCGGTAAACGGCAAAGTAGTTAGCCGGGAACCGCCGGCGATTTACGCTGGGCAAGTCTTAGTTGGTCGCTGGTTCGAAGCGGTAATCCGTCGCAGAGAACATGTGGAGTTCGTATGTCTCATCCAAGCCGTCCGTCGGATTGACGGTGTCAATATAAACAGAAAGGCCGTCGGTATCGGACTCCGACATGAAGTCGACGATGTCGAGCTTGAGGTCCGCCAGTTCCTTGATCTCCACCGACTGGTCGACGGTCGCCTCACCATCCTGGCCATAGGCGATCCACTGGATGAACAGGCGCGCGGTGACCGAGTCGGTGCCGGTCCGGGTGACGATGATGCGATAGGCGCCGCTCTTGTCGCCGTTCTCCCAGGTGCCGCCGACGCGGACGTCCTCGACCACGCCGGGAATGGCAGCCACCGCGTCCGCGATTTCGTCGGCGAATGCCGTTCCGGCCAGCCCAACGCCGACGCTGAATCCGGTGATCAGCGCATATTTGCGATACATGACATCCTCCAGGCGCGAGCCTGATGCGTAACTCGGCAGCCCTTGCGGCGAGGTCTACCAGTCGGCGAGCGCCGTGGCTAGATATCCAGATCGTGGGCGAACTCGGCGCGCTCCTGGATGAAGCGGAAGCGCTCCTCCGGCTTGTTGCCCATCAGGCTCTCGATGGCGGTGCCGGTCGCTTCGTCCTCGACGATATCGACCCTGAGAAGGGTGCGGTCGCGCGGCGCCATGGTGGTTTCCTTGAGCTGGCCGGGCAGCATCTCACCCAACCCCTTGAAGCGGCCGATCTCCACCTTGCCCTTGCCGTTGAGAGTGGACTTCAACAGCTGATCACGGTGCTTTTCGTCGCGGGCGTAGACCGTCCTGGCACCCTGGGTGAGACGATAGAGCGGGGGCACGGCAAGGAAGAGATGCCCGCCGCGGATGAGTTCCGGCATCTGACGATAGAAGAAGGTGATGAGCAGCGCGGCGATATGGGCCCCGTCGACATCGGCGTCGGTCATGATGATGACGCGCTCGTAGCGGAGGTCCTCTTCGCGGTAGCGGGTTCCCGTGCCGGCGCCGAGGGCCTGGACCAGATCCGAAAGCTGCTGGTTCTGGGCGAGCTTGTCGGGCCCGGCGTTGGCGACGTTGAGGATCTTGCCGCGCAACGGCAGCACCGCCTGGGTCGCCCGGTCGCGGGCCTGCTTGGCCGAGCCGCCGGCCGAATCCCCCTCGACGATGAAGATTTCCGTGCCGACCCGGTCGCGCGCCGAGCAGTCGGCGAGCTTGCCGGGAAGGCGCAGCTTGCGAGCCGCGTTCTGGCGGCCGATCTCCTTCTCCTGACGCCGGCGGAGACGCTCCTCGGCCCGCTCGATCACCCAGTCGAGGAGCTTGGTCGCTTCGGCGGGCGAAGCGGCAAGCCAGTGGTCGAAGGGATCGCGAACGGCGTTCTCGACGATGCGGGTGGCCTGGGCCGACGCCAGCCGGTCCTTGGTCTGGCCGACGAATTCCGGCTCGCGGATGAAGACCGAAAGGAGCGCAGCCGCCGAGGTCATGACGTCGTCGGCGGTGATCACGCCGGCGCGCTTGACGCCGGTCAGTTCGGCATGGCCCTTCAGGCCCTTGACCAAAGCGGCGCGGAGCCCCGCCTCGTGGGTGCCGCCTTCGGCCGTCGGGATCGTGTTGCAATAGGAGCGCAGGAAGCCGTCGCCGGCGAACCAGGCGACCGCCCACTCGACCGCGCCGTGGCCGCTTGGCTTCTCGGTGCGGCCCGAGAAGATCGGCACGATGGTCCGCTCCCCGCCGAGCTCGGCCGCCAAGTAATCGGAAAGGCCGCCGGGGAAGTGGAACTCCGCCTTTGGCGGGATGTCGGTTCCCGCGACCAGTGCCTTGTCGCACTGCCAACGGATCTCGACGCCGCCGAACAGATAGGCCTTCGACCGGGTCATGGCGAAGAGCCGCGCGGGCCGGAAGCCGACGTCCTTGCCGAAGATCTGCGGGTCGGGCCGGAAGCGGACGCGGGTTCCGCGCCGGTTGTGAACCTCGCCGATCTCCTTGAGTTTCTCGATCGGCTCACCGCGGGCGAAGCGCTGTCGGTACAGGCGGCGTCCACGCGCCACCTCCACCTCGAGCGATTCCGACAAGGCGTTGACCACCGAGACGCCGACGCCATGCAGGCCGCCCGAGGTATCGTAGACCTTGGAGGCGAACTTGCCGCCGGCGTGGAGGGTAGTCATGATCACCTCCAGCGCCGACTTCGACTTGAACTTCGGGTGGGGGTCGACCGGGATGCCCCGCCCGTTGTCGGTGACGGCGACGAAGCCGTCCGCCTCCAGCGAGACATCGATCCAGGTCGCATGGCCGGCAACGGCCTCGTCCATCGCATTGTCGATGACTTCGGCGAAGAGGTGGTGAAGGCCCTTCTCGTCGGTGCCGCCGATATACATTCCCGGCCGGCGACGGACAGGTTCCAACCCCTCCAGAACCTCGATATCGGCCGCGGTGTAGCCGGCCTCGGCGGCTGACGCGCCGTTGGCGACCTTGCGGGCCGGTAAGGCGTCGTCGCGCCGGGCGGACCTGGTGGCGGCCTTCAGGCTGCCGACCCGCTGGTCGAGCGCCGCGAACAGGTCATCGGGCTCTTTTGCTTTCGCTTTCATGGACTTCCGGAACCTGGGAGGGGTCATGGCTTCTGGTCGAATCACAGGTGAGTCTGGCAAATCCGAGGCGGCGGCGCGAGGGCGTTCCTGCTACGTTCCGAATTGAGGGCGCGCATGGTTTGGCCTATGCCAGCCACCGCCACCGATTGGACGGACGCAACCGTCGGGCGATGACAGGTCGGGCACCGGGCTTTGAACGGGGAATGACGGAAGAATTGGTCGACGACATTGCGGATAGGGGAGCCGGCAGTCCCGCGCCGGTCCGGTCCCGCCTCTGGGGTCCGGACTTCATCTGTTTCGGCGCCCAGAAGGGCGGCACCCGCTGGCTGTTCGACCAACTCGACGCCCACCCCGACTTCTGGATGCCGCCGATCAAGGAACTCCACTATTTCAACACCCCGTCCTCACGGAAGAAGATGGCGGAGGACCTGCGGGCCGCCGCCCGCCGGCTGAAGGCCCTGAACCGGCGTCGCGAGAAACAGCAGTACCGGCCACTCGACAAACGCGACCTGCGGTTCCTGGCCGACTTCCTGGTCCTTGCCGACCGGCGGATCAATTACGATCGATACGCCGCCTTGTTCGACTACAAGGGCGAGCGCATCGCCGGCGACATCACGCCCGGCTATTCCGCCCTCGACGATGCACGCGCGGCAAAGGTCGTCAATCACTTCCCCGACGCACGATACATCTTCATCGCCCGCGATCCCGTCAAGCGCTTCTGGTCGCAGATCTGCATGCACGTCTACAAGGAACGGCTCGGCGGAGAAATTGACGAGAAGGCGGTCGTCGACCTCCTGTCCGAGACGAGCTACCGCAAGCGATCGTTTCAGTCGGGGATCGTCAAGCGCTGGAAGGGGCTCGTGGCCCCGGATCGTTTCTCCCTCTACTTCTTCGACGACCTGGTCGGCAATTCCGCCGGGCTGCGCCGGAGGATCGTTTCGTTTCTCGGGGGCGACCCCGACAAGCCGAGCGGCGAGCTGCCGCCGGACTTCAACCGAAAGGCGGGCAAGTCCTCGGTGCCGATGCCCGAGCCGCTGAAGCGCGTGATATCGGAACGGCTGGCCGGCGAACTCAAGGATTGCGCCGCGGCGTTCGGCGGGCCGGCGGAAGCGTGGCCGGCGCTCTACGGGCTCTGACCGGATCGGATCACGGGAAAATATGGGAAAGGCCGGTCGCAAGTCGCGATACGCGGAGGCCGGAAGCGGGGGGCCGGGTCCCGACTTCATGTGCGTCGGCGCGCAAAAGGCCGGCACGCAATGGCTCTACGACCAACTGGCCATGCATCCGCAATTCTGGATGCCGCCACTCAAGGAACTTCACTACTTCGACCTGCCCGGAACGCGCGTCAAGAAAGCCCGTCGCATCCACCGCCGGGCCAAGCGCGATCTCGCGGCGTACAACGCCGAACGCGAGGCGCTGCATCGCCGGCCGATCGAGGAGCGCGACCTTGTGTTTCTGCGTGACTTCATCCGCCTGCCGACGAAGATCGACATCGAGGTCTACGCCCGCTTGTTTGCCGCCAAGGGCGGCTCGATCGCCGGCGACATCACGCCCGGCTATTCGGGCCTCGAGCCGGATACCATCGGTCTAATCGCCGCGCGCTTCCCGGCGCTGAAGGTGGTCTTCATCGCGCGCAATCCGGTCGATCGCTTCTGGTCGGCCTTCAACATGCGGCTTCGCCGCGGCGATATCGGCGCGCGGACCGACGTGGCGGCGATCCGCGATTTCGCGGAACGAGGCGGCGTCAAACGGCGTTCGAGCCCGTCGACCGTGGTGCGCCGGTGGCGAAGCGCCATGCCGGAGGGCCAATTCGCGCTTTTCTTCTTCGACGATCTGCTGGCCGATCCGCTCGATCTTCGACGCCGGATACTGACCTTCCTCGACGCCTCCGCCGAGGCTTCCGGACCGGTGGATGTGGGGTTCAATCGCAAGGACGCCCGCAGCAAGATCGCGATGAGCGACAGCATGCAGAGCGCCGTCGCCGCGATCCTTGCCGATGAGTTGCGGGCCTGCGCCAAGGAGCTCGGCGGGCCCGCCGTCAACTGGGCCAAGGCCTACGGGTTGTAGCTCTCGGCGCGCGGTCGGGCCGCCGGTTGCCAATTGCCGGTTGTCGGGGCGAGATTTCGCGCCCATATCATCGGCTGGGGATGGGAACCGACGGAGTTTCAAGAAGCCGATGCTCAACGCTCCTGAACTCGGCGTGAAGGCGCCGGATTTCTCTTTGCCGGCGACAGACGGCAACACCTATCGGCTCGCGGACGTGGCGGGTCAGAAGGGGACCGTCGTCGTCTTCATTTGCAATCACTGCCCCTATGTCAAAGCCGTGGCGCCCCGCATGGTGGAGGACGCCAAGCGGCTCGCGGCGGAAGGCATCGGGTTCGTCGCCATCTCAAGCAACGATGCCACGCATTATCCGGAGGAATTCCTTCGACAAGATGAAGGCCTTCGCCGCGCGGCACGGCTTTGCCTTTCCCTATCTCTATGACGAGAGCCAGGAGGTTGCCCGCGCCTACGATGCCGTCTGCACGCCCGACTTCTTCGGTCTCAACGCCGACGGCTCGATCGCGTATCGCGGGCGGCTCGACCCTGGCCGTAAGGACCCGCCGCCTCCGGGAGCTCGCCGCGAACTGGTCGAGGCGATGCGGATGATCGCCGAGACGGGAAAAGGACCGGCCGAGCAGTACCCTTCGGTGGGCTGCTCGATGAAATGGAAGTAGCCGGCGCGGCGCTTGGGCAAAGTCCGTTCTGATTGGATCGGGGCCCCTTACTCCGGCTCTTTGATTATTCGCACTTTCCGGGCGGAAAAGTGCGCACGCTTTTCGTGAAAAATGCGCTAGCCGGGAGCCGCCACGAGCGGTGGCGTCGGGCCGGGATAGACATGATAGGTGGTCTGTGACGGGAAGGCGACGGCGGTCCCGCAGTCCTCGATTATTTTCATGATGGCGAGAAGGATTTCCTCCTGCACTTCGAGGAACCCGGAGTGGGACGGCTTGTCGATGTAGGCGTATATCTCGATGTTTAGCGCGTAGTCGCCGAGCGCGATGAATCTCACCCGCACCGTGTCGTGAACGACATCGGGATTCTCGGCGAGCAGCTTGCGGATGCGATCGAGGATGTCACGAATCTGATCGCGAGTGGTCTCGTATCGGACGCCGATGGCCGTGCGGAGGAGCGTCTGGTCGCGCCGCGTGTAGTTGATCAACTCCCTGTTCGAGAATTCGGCGTTCGGAATGGTAACCACCGTGCGGTCCTGCGCCCGGATGCGCGTCGAGCGGAGGCCGATCTCCTCTACCGTGCCGCGCTTGTCGCCGAACTGGCAATAGTCGCCGACGCGCACGGGCTTGTCCGCATAAAGGATCAGGCCGCCGATCAGGTTTTCGAGCGTCGGACGGGCGGCAAGACCAAGGGCGAGACCGCCGACGCCAAGCCCGGCGATCACACCGTAAAGCGGAATTCCGATGTCCGTCGCCCCGATAAAGATGAGCCCGACCGCCGCGGCGATGCCGACAATTCGGGCGACCACCCGGATCAGGCTCGCGTCGAGGCTTTGTGGATGGATCCGGGGTGAGGAGATGATCCACTCGGCCGCGCCGGCGCAAGCCAGATAGGCAAGCCAAGCGCCGGCGAGATAGCCCAAGGCGTCGAGGACGGTGCTTACCACGGCGAACGGCACCCCGGTGATGTTCAGTTCGTCGATCAACGCCAAAGCCAGCAGGCAGACCAGAATAACCAGGAGCGGCGAGGTCATCCGCGATGCGAAACCGCGCCCGGCCGGGGCCGACGTGGCGCGCCGCTGTCGTCGGCGCCAGATCGACCAGACACCGCCGAAAAGCACGACGAGTCCAAGGAGGAGGCCCGACCATTGCCAGACCGTCTGACCGGCAATCGCCACCCGCGTCCACGCCGGCAGCTCCTCAACCCACAGATACCATTTCGGCGGCAGCAACTCTCCCGGGGTCAGCGTGTAGAACTCGAAGGAATCCTTCGGCGAGCCCGGCCTCTCGGCGAACGCCTTGAGGGTGTTGTAGAACTCGGGAGCGCGGGCGACGGTGTTTGCCGAGAATACATACTGGCCGGCTTTCGGGCCTTCGTTGGCCTTGACGATGTGGATATCGGAGTGTGGTAGCAGCCAGTCGACGATGGGCGTCTTCGCCGCCTCCGCCGCCTTGACTTCGTCGGCGCCCGGGGCCGAGTTCGGCCGGGATCACGGGGAGCCGATCGAGGATCTCCTTGAGCAACAGCACCGTCTCGAGGCCGGTCTTCTGCCGGCTGACGGCGGGGACCTCGCTGAGATCGAGCGTGGCGATCGCCTTGCGCAGGAGAAGGCGCGCCTTCGAGACCTCGTCGGCCACGTCCGGCGATACCTGGAAAAGCGGTTCCGCGCGGTGCCTGGCGTAGGCGTCGAGCAACAACGCATAGGCGCGGTCGACGCTCTGGCGGAGGGTGATCAACGTCGCGCGCGGACTGTCGAGAGCCGGCGGCGCGAGGAGGGCAAGCTCCTCGCTGTCGAGCGGCTCGGCCGCGGCCGCGGCAGCCTCGGGGCCGCCGGCGAGGCCAACCCAAACGGCGGCAATCGCCATCATCCGGAAGAGGACAGCCGCGAGCGTGGCCGAGCGGTCCGCCGACCTGCGTGGGGCCCCGAAGAGTTTGAAAACCGGACGCATTCTGCCTCGCTCCGCTGAACTGCGGAGAATGCACTTGAATCTCGCAGCAATCCGTTAAAGCAGGCCGAGACGGAAGGATTTCCAACGCTTTGGCGCGGAGGCTCAACCTCGTTGTTGCAGCCTCGCCACAGTGTGCCACGAAGTTAACTTCTGGCTGCTAGAAGGGGCTGCATCGCCGCCGTTCGGCCATAAAGTGGCGTGAAGGGTGGCGACGATATCAGGTTGCCTGCCGAGGGGGGCAACGCACCTGACGCAAAATTGAAGGCTGGGGGCCCGTTCTTGCGGGTCGGGAAGCTTTTGCGTCGAAAATGCGGTGCCCGACGCGAGGAGGCTCAGGCCAAAAGCTGCTCAGGCCAAAAGGTACTCAGGCCAAAAGGTACTATGGAAGCGCGTGTATTCGACAAGCGGAAGCTGCCCAGCCGTCATGTGACGGAGGGGCCCAATCGAGCACCCCATCGTTCGTACTACTACGCGATGGGGCTGTCGTCGGAGCAGATTCACCAACCGTTCGTCGGCGTCGCCACGTGCTGGAACGAGGCCGCGCCCTGCAATATCTCCCTGATGCGGCAAGCCCAGGCGGTGAAGCAGGGCGTCGCGGCCGCCAACGGCACGCCGCGCGAGTTCTGCACCATCACCGTCACCGACGGCATCGCCATGGGCCATGCCGGCATGAAGGCGTCGCTCCCCTCGCGCGAGGTCATCGCGGATTCGGTCGAGCTGACCATGCGCGGCCACGGCTACGATGCGCTGGTCGGCATGGCGGGCTGCGACAAGTCGCTGCCCGGCATGATGATGGCGATGTGCCGGCTGAACGTGCCGTCGATTTTCATCTATGGCGGCTCGATCCTGCCCGGCACCTTCAAGGGCAAGGACGTGACCGTCGTCGACGTGTTCGAGGCGGTCGGCCTCCATTCGGTCGGCAAGATGTCGGACCAGGATCTCGAGACGCTCGAGCAGGTCGCGTGTCCCTCGGCCGGTGCCTGTGGCGGCCAGTTCACCGCCAACACCATGGCGATGGTCTCCGAGGCGATCGGCCTGGCGCTGCCTTATTCGGCCGGCGCGCCGGCCCCTTACGAATTCCGCGACCGCTTCTGCATGGCGGCGGGCGAGATGGTGATGGAGCTGGTGGCGCGCAACATCCGGCCGCGCGATGTTGTCACCCGCCAGGCGCTGGAGAATGCCGCCACGGTGGTCGCCGCCTCGGGCGGCTCGACCAATGCCGGCCTCCACCTGCCGGCGATCGCCCACGAATGTGGCATCAAGTTCGATCTCTTCGACGTCGCCGAGATCTTCAAGAAGACGCCCTACATCGCCGATTTGAAGCCGAGCGGGCGCTACGTCGCCAAGGACCTGTTCGAGGCCGGCGGCATCCCGCTGGTCATGAAGACTCTACTCGACCACGGCTATCTGCACGGCGACTGCATGACAGTCACCGGTCGCACGATGGCCGACAACCTCAAAAACGTGAAGTGGAACCCGGACCAGGACGTCGTCCGCTCCGCCGACAAGCCGATCTCGCCGACCGGCGGCGTTGTCGGGCTCAAGGGCAATCTCGCGCCGGAGGGGGCGATCGTGAAGGTCGCCGGCATGAAGAACCTCAAGTTCTCGGGCCCGGCTCGCTGTTTCGATTCCGAGGAAGAGTGCTTCGCCGCGGTTTCGGAGCGGAAGTACAAAGAAGGCGACGTGCTGGTCATTCGCTATGAGGGGCCGGTGGGCGGTCCCGGAATGCGCGAAATGCTGTCGACGACCGCTGCCCTCTATGGACAGGGCGTCGGCGGGTCGGTGGCGCTGATCACGGACGGACGCTTCTCCGGCGGCACGCGCGGCTTCTGCATCGGCCATGTCGGCCCCGAGGCGGCGCTTGGCGGGCCGATCGCGCTCCTCGAAGACGGCGACATCATCGAGATGGACGCGGTTGCCGGAACGCTCTCGGTGAAGCTTACCGACGACGAACTCGCACGGCGGCGGGCCAAGTGGACCCCCCGCGAGACCAACTACCGAAGTGGGGCGATATGGAAGTACGCGCAAGGGGTTGGCCCGGCGCGCTACGGAGCCGTGACCCACCCGGGTGGAGCGGCGGAAGTGATGAGCTATGCAGACGCGTAATCTCTTTGCTGGATTGTTGGTGGCGACGGCAATCGGTGGTTTTGCCGGCGGAGCGTTGGCGCTGGACGCCAAGAGCCTCAACGCCGATACGACGCCGGCCGACGCGCTGGAATACGGCTTGAGCTCCTACAAGAGCGGCGACAAGCAAGGCGCGATCGAGGCGCTGAGCTTCGCCGCCGATCAGGGCAATGCGATCGCCCAATGGAAGCTTGGCCGCATGTATGCCGAGGGCGACGGCACCCCTCGCGACGACTACAAAGCGTTCGAATTGTTCAGCGAAATGGCCGACGCCCACGCCGACGACAATCCGAGCCAGCCGAATTCACGCTTCGTCTCGAACGCCTTCGTCGCGCTCGGCGGCTACTATCGGGACGGCATTCCCGACACCAATGTGAAGCAGGACCCTACCCGTGCCCGCCAGATCTACGCCTATGCGGCGTCGTATTTCGGCGATCCGGAAGCGCAACTCAAGCTGGCCTGGATGTACTACAACGGCGAGGGCGGCGACCGCGATCCGCTTCAGGCGGCGCGCTGGGCCAAGCTGGCGGCGGACAAGGGCAATATCGACGCCCAGGCGCTGCTCGGCCACGTCCTGTTCGAGGGTGAAGGCGTTCCCCGCCAGCCGGTGCTCGGCCTGATGTACCTGACTATCGCCCGCGACCAGGCCAAACCGGCAGATCGTTGGATCTACGATATGCAGGAGGGTGCGGTTTCAGTGGCGACCGAGAACGAGCGCCGGACCGCCATGGCTCTCGCCGGCAATTGGATGGAAGCCAAGAAGCAGTAGACGGCCGGATACGCCTATCGGCTGGCGACGGCCGTCGGAGCCCTTTCCACCTCGGCAATCCGCTGTTGAATATCCGGCGCGATCGCGCTCATCGGAATGTTGAGCGGCAGCGGCGTCATTGCGGTAGCGACCGGCGGCAGACTGACCGCCTTCGGCTCGGCCGGAGAGAGCAGCGCCATCGGACAGACATCCGAAATGTAGGTCCAAGAAGCGACCTTCGCCACGACGTCACAGCGCGCATAGCGCTGCCGGCCGTGGCACGCCGGCAGGCAGGCATAGTCGCCGACCTGATACTGCTTGCCCGAGTTCACGCAGACGAGGGTTGCCTCGGCCGCCATACCCGGCACGGCGGCCGACCAGGCCAAGGCGACAACGGCGACCGCCAGCGCGCATGTCTTCCTCATGGCGCCAATTCTAGCCACGGCGATCATCCGCTCAATCCACTTCTGCGTGAGGGCTCGGTTCGCCCGATCCCGGTCGGGCCGGCAGTGGGGTAGACCCTTCGAATCCGGCGGGGAGGGGCGTCAGCCAGACGAAGGGACAGCCGTCCGAGACAATCGTCCACGACGTGTTGTTGAGCGCCATGGCGCACTGGGCAAGCCTGGGTCCGTCCGCGGTCTTGATGCAGACGAGATCGCCGAGGCCGAAGAAGCGCCCATCGGCGCGGCAGCGGCAATTCACGCCGGCATTGGCGCCGAGGGGCGTCACGACCGCAAACACCGCGAGGGCGAGGATGATCCGCTTGCCCATGTGGCGAGAATAGCTCAGGACGACGGTGGCGGGAACAGGTGTGGTCCTCAGTTCGACCGGCGGCTCCATCGGAGGGCCGGGCATTGGCCGCCTCAAAGATCGAGCGCAATGACAACCGGCACGTGGTCCGACGGCTTGTCCCAGCCCCGGGTCCGCTTGTCGATCATTGCGGATTGGAGGCGGTCCGCCGCGAGCGGCGACAGGAGCAGGTGGTCGATGCGGATACCATTGTTCCGCTGCCAGGCGCCCGCCTGATAATCCCAGAAGGTGTAGTGGCCGGGTTCGGCGGTGCAGGCGCGGAAGGCGTCGGTCAGGCCGAGATTGATCAACCGGCGAAACCGACGCCTGGTCTCAGGTTGGAAGAGGGCGTCCTTGACCCAGTTGTCGGGATGGCGCGCGTCCTCGGGTTCGGGGATGACGTTATAGTCGCCGGCCAGCACGAAAGCCTCCTCGGCGGCGAGGCGTTCCCTGGCATAGGCCTCGAACCGCTCCATCCAGGCGAACTTGTAGGCATATTTGTCGGAGCCGACCGGATTGCCGTTGGGCAGATAAAGCGAGACGACGCGAATCGCCGATCCGCCAACCGAGAACACCGCTTCGATGAACCGGGCCTGCGTGTCGCCGCTGTCGCCGGGCAGGCCGTGCGAAACCTCGTCAAACGGCAGCTTCGACAGAATGGCGACGCCGTTGAAGCCTTTCTGGCCATGGGTCTCGACGTTGTAGCCGAGGTCCTCGAAGACGTCGCGAGGAAACGTGGCGTCGTCGCTCTTGATCTCCTGGAAGCAGAGGACATCCGGCGCGGCCTCGCGCAGCCACGTCACGGCGCCGTCGAGACGCGCTCGCACGCCGTTGATGTTCCAGGTCGCAATTCTCATCCTTGCCGCTCCGGCTCGTCGACCAGCGAGCATAACGGCGGCGACACGGGCAGCCAGCCTTTTTGTTGCGTGGGTGGCAGTCGAGGGGGACCGGCAACTGTCGTCTTGCCTCTGGATTTTCTCGCGCCATCCTTTACAGGTTTGGCGGCAGGCAACCGAGGGGAGACGGCGATGGCAGTTACGTCAACCGCGAAGGCGGAGTGGAAGGGCTCTCTCAAGGAGGGCGGCGGCGAGATGGAGCTCGGCGGAGGGGCCTATCGCGGCGCCTTCACTTTCGCTTCTCGCTTCGAGACGGGCGGGCAGACGAATCCCGAGGAACTTCTAGCAGCGGCACACGCCGGCTGCATCTCCATGCAGCTTTCGGGGCTGCTGACGGCAAACAACACACCGCCGACCAGCGTCAAGACCACCGCCGAGGTAACCATTCAGGCCGGCGTCGGCATCACCGGCATCGCCTTGACAATGGAAGCCGCGGTGCCGGGGATCGACGACGCCACCTTCCAGGAGATCGCCGCGAAGGCCAAGGAGATCTGCCCGGTGTCCAAGGCGGTTGCGGCGGTTGGGAACATCACTCTCAAGGCCACCCTCAAGTCCTGAGGCTTGCCGCAAGCAACGGCCGGGCGCTCAATACGGGCGATCGCGCTTCGCGTCCGGCCGACGAACAATGCTGCCGGGCCGCTTGACCGGCGGCGGTTGGTGACAGACATTCCGGCGCACTTCAAAGGGCGCCGAGATGAAAAACGCCGCCAATGCCCTCGTCACGCCGAAACGGATCGTTCGGAAGCGTTTCGACAACGCCGAGGAAGCCGTCGCGCGGCTCGAGCAGATCTACGAGCGTCACACGGCGTTTCTGCGGGAGGAATTTGCCGATCTCCTGACGACCGGGCATCTGCGGGGCCGGGTGCGGGCGACCTACCCGGAAGTGCGCCTTGAAACCACGACGTTCGCCCAGATCGACTCGCGGCTGTCCTACGGACACGTTGCCGGGCCCGGGGTCTATTCGACGACGATCACCCGTCCCGATCTTTTCCATGGCTACCTGGTCGAGCAGATACGGCTGTTGCTCAGGAACCACAATGTCGCGGTCGAGGTAGGTCCCTCGGCCGAACCGATCCCGCTCCACTTCGCCTTCGCCGACGGCGTTCACGTCGAGGGGGAAATCGCCGACCGGATCACGACGCCGCTCCGCGACATCTTCGACGTGCCGGACCTCGCCGTCACCGACGACGCGATCGTCAACGGCACCTACGTGCCGGCGCCCGGAGGAACGCTGCCGCTGGCGCCGTTCACCGCATCGCGCATCGACTACTCGCTGCACCGGCTGCCGCATTACACCGCGACCAGGCCGGAGTTCTTCCAGAACTTCGTCATCTTCACCAACTACCAGTTCTATATCGACGAATTCGTCGAGCGGGCCCGGCTGATGATGGCGGCCGGCGGCGGTGAATACGATCGCTTCGTCGAACCGGGCAACGTCGTCACGTGGGCGGGGAGCGATGCGCCCGACGCGGGAGAGCCGCTGACGCGGCTGCCGCAGATGCCCGCCTACCACCTCACCAAGCCGGGCCATATGGGCCTGACCATGGTCAACATCGGCGTCGGGCCGTCTAACGCGAAGACGATCACGGACCATATCGCGGTGCTCCGTCCCCACGCCTGGCTGATGCTCGGCCACTGCGCCGGTCTCCGCAATACCCAGGCGCTCGGGGACTATGTGCTCGCCCACGGCTATGTCCGGGAGGACCACGTCCTCGACGCCGACCTGCCGAGTTGGGTGCCGATCCCGCCGCTGGCCGAGGTGCAGGTGGCGATCGAGGAGGCGGTGGCCGAGGTGACCGGGCTGTCCGGTTACGAACTGAAGCGGATCATGCGGACCGGTACGGTGGCGACCATCGACAACCGCAACTGGGAACTTCGCGATCACCGCGAGCCCGTCCAGCGCTTCTCGCAGTCGCGCGCCATCGCTCTCGACATGGAATCGGCGACCGCCGCGGCCAACGGCTTCCGCTTCCGGGTTCCGTACGGAACCTTGCTTTGCGTCTCCGACAAACCTCTCCACGGCGAACTCAAGCTGCCGGGCATGGCGTCGGACTTCTACCGCCACCAGATCGCCCAGCATCTCGAAATCGGCATCAGGGCGATGGAGAAGCTCCGCGCCATGGAGCCGGAGCGACTCCATTCGCGGAAACTCCGCAGTTTCGCGGAGACGGCATTTCAGTAGGCGATCGCGCGAAAGCTAACGCTGGGCCACCAGTGCCAGCAGATTGCCGCTCGGATCGCGGAAGAAGGCCATCCACTCCTCGACGCCCTTCTTGCCGAGGCGGCCTTCGTCGTCGCGGTGGACCATCGCCGGCTTCTGCAGAAACGATACGCCGCGCTGGTGAAGCGTGCGGACCGCCTTGTCGATGTCCTCGACGAGGAAATAGAGCGTGGCTTCCGAAGCGGTTGCCGAGAGCAGCAGCCGCATGCCGCCGCCGAGGTTGAAGAAGGCAAGGCCGGGCGGCTCGAAGCGGTCGATGAAGCCGAGGCCGAGCACGTCCTTGTAAAAGCCGACGGCGGCATCGAGATCGGTGGCCAGCAAGGCGACCTGGTGGAGCCGGTCGACGGCGAAATCGCGCCGGACGGCAGGTCGCTTGGCTGGCGTACGTGACGGTTTCGGCGCGGCGCGGGCGACGCTGACCCGCGCCTTTGGCGGCGCCTTGCCGGCGGGTTTCGTCCGGGTGGAACGGGTGGCTGTTTTCGCGCTCTTGGCAGCTAACGGCGCCGATTTTTTGCCGCGGCCGGCGGAGGCAGACCGGCCAGCGTTCTTGCCGGCAGGTGCCGGCTTCCTGGTTCCCCGTGCGCGACTTTTGGCGCCTGCCACAACCACCTCAGATGGAGAAGCTGGTTCCACAACCGCAGGACGCGGTCGCATTGGGATTGTCGATCTTGAACGATTGCCCGATCAGATCGTCGACAAAATCGATGATCGACCCCTCCACATAGGGAAGAGAGACCGAATCAATCAGGACAACCGCCCCGTTCCGCTCGATAACGAGGTCGTCGGGCGCACGCCCCTGGTCGAGATCGAATCCATACTGAAAACCGGAGCAGCCACCCCCGGAAACGCTTACGCGCAAAGCGGTTCCGCCCGGTTCCGACGCCAAAATCCCGGCGATCCGGGAGGAGGCGCGGTCGGAAAGTGTCACACTTGCTACCGAAGCGTCTGTCATCGCTTGTCTTTCCAGCTAGCCGATAGTTATGAAGACGCTGGGTCGAAGTCAATCGCTGAGGGAACCCCCGTATTGGCGATGATCACCGAGAGGATCGGTTTTGGCGAGCGGAACCGGGCTCCTTTTGCCTCCGATCCGTGGCTTAGCCGGGGTCGACTTTTTCCCGAACCGGCAAGCCCGACCCGCACGGAATTCCAGCGCGACCGCGACCGGGTCATCCATTCGACGGCGTTTCGCCGACTGCGCGAGAAGACGCAGGTTTTTCTTGTGGATGAGGGCGATCACTACCGCACGCGCCTGACCCACACCCTGGAGGTCGCGCAGATCGCCCGCGCGCTGGCGAGGTCGCTCCGCCTCGACGAGGACCTCGCCGAGGCCTTGGCGCTTGCTCACGATCTCGGTCATCCGCCCTTCGGCCATGCGGGCGAGCGGGCCCTCGATGCCGCGATGGCCGAATTCGGCGGCTTCGATCACAACGCCCAGAGCCTCAGCGTCGTCACCCGGTTGGAGCGGCGCTATCCTCGCTTCGACGGGCTGAATCTGACGTGGGAGGCGCTCGAAGGGCTGGTCAAGCACAACGGCCCGCTCGTCAGCCGGGACGGTGCGCCGTCACCGCGCTATGCGGCGCACGGCATCCCGGATGCGATCAGCCGATTTTCGAACCAGGTCGATCTCTGGCTATGGAGCTGGCCGGGCGCCGAAGCGCAGGCCGCCGCCATCGCCGACGACATCGCCTACGACGCCCACGACATCGACGACGGACTGCGGGCGGGGCTGCTGACGCTCGAAAGCCTCGGCGAGCTGGCGCTCCCCGGCCGCGTCCTCGCCGACATCGCGGCGGACTATCCAGGTCTCGCGCCGGAGCGCGTCGTGCATGAACTCACCCGACGCCTCATCACCGCGATGATCGAGGACGTGATGGCGGAATCGCTCCGCCGGCTCGATGTGTTGATGCCGGCTTCGGCCGACGCCATCCGGGTCGCCGCGGAGCCGGTCGTTGCCTTCTCCGGCGCCATGCAAGAGGCGGACGAGGAAATCAAGGGACGGCTCGGCGTCGCGGTCTACCGCCATGAGTCGGTGATGGCGGTGATGCGGGAGGCGGAGGAGATCGTGAGACGCCTGTTCGACCGCTACCGAGCCGATCCGGCGACGATGCCGGCAAGCTGGCGCCCGGCGTCGGGGTCCGACGAGGCGACCGCCGCCCGGCAGGTCGCGGATTTCCTTGCCGGCATGACGGACCGCTACGCGACGGCGGAGTATCAGCGGCTGTTCGGTTGAGGCGCCGCCGGTTGTCCGCCCGCCCGGGCCGCCGTCGGGGCGCAGGGTGTTTGACGGAGGAGGCGAATTGGGATAGGCGGCGCCTGCGTTCCCCCACCCCATGGCTCTCGCCGCTCGATGGATATTTTCCAGGATTTCACGAACAGGCTTAAGAACGCGGTTGAACGGGTTGCCAGCCAAACAGGAATGTCGGGCGTCGACACGGCCCGCGTCGTGGTGGAACCGCCGCGGGACGCCGCACATGGCGACCTTGCCTGCAACGCGGCAATGGTTCTGGCCAAGCCGCTCGGCCTGAAGCCGCGCGACCTCGCCACCCGCATTGCGGCGGTAATGGCCGACGATCCGGATGTCGATGCCGCCGAGGTGGCCGGGCCGGGATTCATCAACCTTCGCGTGACCACGGACTATTGGCACAAGGCGCTGAAATCGTTGATGCAAGCCGGCAGCGCTTATGGCCGTTCCGACCTCGGTGCCGGCAGCCGGGTCAACGTCGAGTACGTTTCTGCCAATCCGACCGGGCCGATGCACATCGGACATTGCCGGGGAGCGGTGGTCGGCGACGCGCTTGCCAAGCTGCTCGAAGCGGCCGGCTACGCGGTCACCCGCGAATACTACGTCAACGACGCCGGCTCCCAGGTCGATGCGCTCGCCCGGTCCGCCTATCTCAGATATTGCGAGGCGCTGGGCGAAACGATCGGGCCGATTCCGGAGGGGCTCTATCCCGGCGACTATCTCAAGCTGGTCGGCGAGGCCCTGGCGGCGGAGCATGGCGACCTTCTGCTGGCGATGCCCGAGGCGGAGTGGCTGCCGATCGTGCGGGTTACCACGGTCGACGCCATGATGGCGGCCATCCGCGACGATCTTGCCACCCTCGACATCACCCACGACGTCTTCTTCTCCGAGCGTTCGCTGACCGAGGGCAGCCCGAGCGCCGTCGAGGCGGCGATCGCGGCTCTGGCGGCAAAGGGCCTGATCTACGAGGGCCGTCTTCCGCCGCCCAAGGGGCAGCTTCCCGACGATTGGGAAGACCGCGAACAAATGCTTTTTCGCGCGACGGAGTTCGGTGACGACATCGACCGGCCGCTCTTGAAGTCGGACGGCAGCCCGACCTATTTCGCCTCCGACATTGCCTATCACTACGACAAGCTGCGGCGCGGGTTCCGCCACATGATCGACGTGTGGGGCGCCGATCACGGTGGCTATATCCGGCGGATGCAGGCGGCGATCGCGGCGCTCGGCGGCGACGAGGTCAGCTTCGAGGTGAAGATCGTTCAGCTCGTCCGGCTGTTGAGCGGCGGCGAGCCGGTCAAGATGTCGAAACGGGCAGGGGACTTCGTCACCCTCCGCGATCTGGTCGATGAAGTCGGACCCGACCCGATTCGTTTCATGATGGTGTTCCGCAAGAACGACGCGCCGCTCGACTTCGACTTCCAGAAGGTCACCGAACAGTCGAGGGACAATCCGGTCTTCTACGTCCAGTACGCCCATGCGCGCACCTGCTCGGTGCAGCGGCAGGCCGCGGTGGAAATGCCCGGCCTGGACATCACCGATGCGGCCCTCTCCTCAGCTCCGCTCGACCGCCTGACCGATGTCGGCGAAATGGCTCTAATCCGCCGTTTGTTGGAGTATCCGCGGACGATCGAATCCGCCGCCGAAGCACAGGAGCCGCACCGCATCGCGTTCTACCTGTACGACCTGGCTTCCGAGTTCCATGCGCACTGGAATCGTGGCAAGGAGTTGCCGCAATTGCGCTTTATTAACCAAACCGATTCACATTCTACTTTGGCGCGGCTCGCTCTCGTTCATGCCATAAAATTGGTGTTGTCGTCGGGATTGGGTATTCTTGGCGTGAGCGCGCCGGAGGAGATGCGTTGACGTCGCTGGGGGAAGCGACCCGCCGGACTCCTGGAGTGAAAACTGAAATATGCCTGACCGTTACGATCCGAAGCTTTCGGTCCGCCCGCTGAGCGAGCGGCGGCACGATCCGGCCGCGGCCGACGACGATCCGCTCGCCGAGTTGGCCCGTATCGTCACCGGCCGGTCAACCTACGATCCGGGTCCGGGGAGCAAGATCAAGACTGAAGCCGCTCCCGAATCATCGGAAGAGACCGATCTTGGGCGCGATCTTGAATCCGAGCTGTTGAACGAACTGCAGGCGGCGTTCGCGGCCGTGCGCGAGCCGTTCGATTCCTCCCCATCGCCCCCGCCGTCCGAGCGGTCGGCGGATGAGACGCCACCGCCGGAGCGTCTTGTGAGGAATAGTGCGCCGGCACCGGCGCCGCCGGTCGAGCCGGCGCGGCCCGAGCCCGCTTCCGGCCGTGTGGCGAGTGCCGACGTTCCGAGCCTGGAAGAGCTTCTGTCCGGGCTGGCGGAGTCGTTGGCACCGGAGGAGGAGCGAAATCCGCCGCCGCCGGCTCCGGCGATGTCGCCTCCACTACCGGAGCCGCCGGCACCTTCCGCCCCGTTCCCCCCCGTCGCGCGAACGCAGCCCCCGGTGCCGCCGTCAAGGCCGATTGCCGCGCCCGAGCCGCCGCCGGAGCCGTCCGGCCCACGGCCGCCGCCGCCGACCTTGCTTCGCCGGCCTGTCGCAGTCGAGCGACCCGGTGCGGTCGAGCGACCCGTCGCCCCGGATCGACCTCCGGTGGCCGAGCGATACGTGGAACCCGAGCGGCCGACGATCGCGGATCGCCCGAGCCCCCCGGATCGGCCCATGGCCCCCGAGCGGCCCGTCGTCCGAGAGCCGCCCATGGCCCCGGAGCGGGCAGCCGCCGAACGACCCGACGTTTCCCGGCTGCGGATTCGCCCGGCGCCGCCGATGGCGCCGCCCGATGAGGACGAGGCGCCGATGGTCCCGCCGCCGCCGCAGGACACGCGCTGGCAACGAGCCGATCAGCACCCTCCGCAGCCTCCGCATCCTCCACGGCGTCCGCCGGAGGGGCTGAGCCGGTTTGCGCCGCCGCGCGCCGCCGCACAAATCCGCCCCCCGCCGTCGGCGCCCGAACCTGAGATCGAACCGGAGGACGCGGTCGAGTTCGCCGGCGAGCCGGTTGAAGACGCCGACGTCGGGTTTGACGATGCGTTCACGCTCGAGGACCTCGATGCCGCCGCTTACGCGCCGGAGGACGATCTTCCGCCGTTTCCGGAAGAGGAATTGGCCAGCCTCAAGCGCCGACGCTCCGGTCGCGCCTTCGCGGCGGTCGGCGCGGTACTGATTATCGTTGCCGCGGGTGCTGCCGCGGTCTTCCTCTTCCGCGGCGACGGGTCGGTTAGCTCGCCGCCGCCGATCATCGCGGCCGACGCGACGCCCACCAAAGTCGCCCCGGCCGAACAGCCCGCCAACGAATCGGACCAGCAAAGCAAACTGATCTACGATCGCGTCGACAATGGCGACGGCGGCGACCAGACCACCCTGGTTACCAACGGCGATGAAGCAATCGCCCAGATTCCGCCGGTCGACGAGGAGACGAGCAACAATGCGATCACCCGGGTGATCATTCCCGGGGGGCCGGGGATCGATGGCCCGATGGGGGACACTGGCGACGCAGCCGCAGCCGGCGACGGATCCGTCACCGGCGAGCCTCCGCCGGCTCCGGAGTCCGATACGCTTGGACCGAAGAAGGTTCGCACCGTCGTGGTCAGGCCGGACGGCACGATCGTCAGCAGCGAGGCGGTTGACGAGGGTGCCAATGCGGCACCCGACGAGGGCGCCGCATCCGGTGACGCCTCCGACATCGCACTCCCTACGCCGGCGCCGTCGACGCGCACCGATATGGACGAAGTGCTGGACGGTAACAAAGACCTGTCCGTCAATCCCGACCCGCTCGGCGTCACCAACCCGGACAATTCGCCCGACGACATGGCGTCGCCGCCTCCCGGAACGGTTCCGGCGGGCGACCAGACGACCGAGGTTATCGTTGCAGAGACCCCGGCGCCCGCCGAGCCGGCGGTTACACCGGATCCGCCGCGCAAGATCACCCCGCCGCCGGCCAAGGCGGCGGCTCCGGCAACCGTTGCCTCGACCGGCGGTAGCGGGCCGATCAACCTGACGCCGGGCACGTCGACCCAATCCAGCGGCCCGCATGTCGCCGCCGGCGGAGTTCTCGTCCAGGTGTCGGCGCAGCGCAGCGAAGACGCGGCGCGCGCCAGCTATCGCGGCCTGCAGAGCCGCTACCCGAATATTCTCGGGCCGTATCAGGCGGCCATCATCCGCGCCGATCTCGGCGACCGGGGAATCTACTTCCGCGTCCGCATCGGTCCGTTCTCCAGCAGCGACGCCACCCGCCTCTGCGACGACCTCAAGGCGGCCGGCGGGGACTGCCTCCTGGCGCGATAGCGGCGAGCCGGCAGCAGCGATGGTCAAGGCTTTCATTTCCGGCTGCGCCGGCACCCGTCTTTCCGCCGGGGAGACGGCGTTCTTCGCCGAGGAGCAGCCTTGGGGCCTGATCCTTTTCGCACGGAACTGCGAGACGCCCGAGCAGCTCCGCGACCTGGTGGCAAGCTTCCGGACCGCGGTTGCCCGGCCCGAAGCGCCCGTTCTGATCGACCAGGAGGGCGGCCGGGTCCGCCGCTTGAAGCCTCCGTCGTGGCCGGACTATCCCGCCGCACTCGCGCTCGGAGCGATCGGCGAACGTGACCGGGAGAAAGGCATCCGCGCGGCCTGGCTGCACGGCCGGCTGATCGCCGCCGACCTCGCCGAACTCGGCATCACGGTCGACTGCATGCCGGTTCTCGACGTCATCGCGGCCGACGCCAGCCAGGCGATCGGCGATCGCTCCTTCGGGGGCGATCCGGAACTGGTTGCCGCGCTCGGCCGGGCGATCGCCGACGGCCTGATGGCGGGAGGCGTCTGCCCGGTGATCAAGCATATCCCCGGCCAGGGACGGGCAACATCCGACAGTCACCTTGCGCTGCCGGTGGTCGGCGCCGATCTCGCCACATTGGCCGCCACCGATTTCGTTCCGTTCCAGGCGCTGGCGGATCTCCCGGCGGCGATGACCGGCCATGTCGTCTATGCGGCCATCGACGCGTCGCGCCCGGCGACCACCTCAGCGATCGTGATCCGGGATATCATCCGGGGGCGAATCGGTTTTGACGGGTTGCTGATGAGTGACGACATGTCGATGAAGGCGCTGTCTGGGGATTACGGTGAAAGGACGGCGGCAATCCATGACGCCGGCTGCGATATCGTGCTTCATTGCAACGGTCGGATCGAGGAGATGCGCGCGGTCGCCGACGCGGCTCCCCGGCTCGCCGGGATCTCCAGCGAGCGGGCGAGCCGTCTCCGCGATACGATCACAACCCCGTCGCCTTTCGATCGCCGTGCCGGACGCGAGGAATTCCTGGCGCTGATCGCCGGCGCCGACCGGGCGCTGCAGGCCTGACCGATGACGGCGCCCACCCCGGACCAAAGCGAGATCTGGGAGACCTTCCGGCCGCTCGACCGCGGCGGCGAACCGGAGCTGGTGGTCGACGTCGACGGCTTCGAGGGGCCGCTCGACCTGTTGCTGGCGTTGGCGCGCAGCCAGAAGGTCGACATCACCCGCATCTCGATTCTGGCGCTTGCCGAACAATACCTGGCCTTCATCGAGAAGGTCCGGCAACTCCGCCTCGAAGTGGCGGCCGACTATCTGGTGATGGCGGCGTGGCTCGCCTACCTCAAGTCGCGCCTGTTGTTGCCCGAGGCCGAGACCGACGAGCCGACCGGCGAGGAACTGGCGGCGGACCTCGCCTTCCGTCTCCAGCGCCTCGAAGCGATGCGCGAGGCGGCGGCGCGCCTCGCCAACCGCGACCGCCTCGGCCGCGACGTCTTCGCCCGCGGCGCGCCGGAGCCCGTCGAGATCGTCAAGCGGAGCGACTATTCGGCGACGCTCTACGACCTTCTGTCGGCGTACGCCGCTCGGCGCCAGGAGCAATCCATCGCCATCGTCCATGTCCGCCGGCGCGCGGTGTGGTCGCTGCAGGAAGCCAAGGAACTGCTTGCCGGGATTATCGGCAAGCTCGCCGATTGGGCGCCGCTCAACGCCTTCCTGTCGCCTTATCTGACCGCCGAGGCCCGGGCGACCGTCACGGCGAGCACCTTCGGCGCCAGTCTGGAACTCGTGCGCGAGGGGCGGATCGAGCTTTGCCAGACCGAGGCTTTCGCCCCCCTCTACATCCGCGACCGCATGCCGGTTGCGCTCGTCACACCGGAGACCGGCAATGGCTAGCCCCAAACCCGTCGTCACCATCGCCGTCGACAACGACGCGGCCGCCGAGGGCCAGTCGCCCGAGGAACGCCGCCGGGCGCTCCGCGTGGCCGAGGCGCTGCTTTTCGCCGCAGCCGAACCGTTATCGGCGGACGATCTGGCGCGCCGGCTGCCTGAAAACGCCGACGTCACGGGGCTGTTGCGCGATCTTCAGGAGACCTATGCCGACCGCGGCGTCAATCTGGTTCAGGTGGCGGGGAAGTGGAGCCTGCGGACCGCGGCCGACCTGTCGTTCCTGCTTTCCCGCGACGCGGTGGAACAGAAGCGGCTTTCCCGCGCCGCCATGGAGACACTGGCGATCATCGCCTATCACCAGCCGGTTACCCGGGCCGAAATCGAGGAAATCCGGGGCGTTGCCACGTCGAAGGGGACGCTCGACCTGCTGCTCGAGACCGGCTGGATCAGGATGCGTGGCCGCCGGCGTTCGCCCGGCCGGCCGGTCACCTACGGCACCAGCGAAGCATTTCTCTCCCATTTCGGCCTGGACAGCGTCAGCGACCTCCCCGGCCTCGACGAATTAAAGGGCGCCGGCCTGCTCGACAGCCGGGTCCCGCCGGATTTCAGCATTCCCGAGCCGCATGCCGGCGACGAATTGAGGGAGGACGAGGACCCGCTGGAGGAGGACGAATTCCGCGCCGAATTGCGGGCGGAAGAGGACACGGAGCCGGATGCGGACTGAGTTCGGTTTGCCTTGACGGGCAAATCCCCCTACATCCCGTGTCAGGTGTCGATTGCGGTGCGTGTTGGCGTCTGCGATAGTCGGCGCAATCTAGCGATTTGGAGTAAGGCTGATGGGTTCACTCAGCATCTGGCACTGGCTGATCGTCATACTGGTCGTCGTGCTTCTGTTCGGACGTGGCAAGATCTCCGACCTGATGGGCGACGTTGCCAAGGGCGTGAAGAGCTTCAAGAAGGGGCTCGCCGACGACGACGATCCGAAGAAGATCGACGAAAAGCCTGGGGTGACCGTCGACGTCGAGGCGTCGCAGGAAAAGACCAAGGTTACCTGATCGCACGTCCAAGGCGCGTGCAATCGGGCCGCGACGGCAGGCGCCGCTAGCGGCCGGACAACTGTTTCATGTTCGACATCGGCTGGTCAGAGCTTCTCATCATCGTGGTGGTGGCGGTCGTCGTCATCGGCCCGAAGGAACTGCCGCGCGCCCTGCGGGCGGTCGGCTACTGGACCGGCAAGGCGCGGCGCATGGCCGGTGATTTTCAGCGCCAGTTCAACGAGGCGATCCGCGAGGCCGAGCTCGACGACGTGAAGAAGCAGGTCGCCGATATCGGCCGCATCGACCCGATCGGCGATATCCGCAAGGAGATGTCGAAGGCAGGGGCCGACATCCGGAGCGACCTGGAGAAGGCGACCAAGATCGACCCGCCCAAGGCGGCCGAGGCCAAGCCGGCGACAGAGCCGGCGCCAGCCGTGCCGAGCGAGCCGCCGGCGCCGCCGACCGCACCGCCCGCCGTCGCCACCGGGGACGCCAAACCGTGAGCGAGGCGGACAACAAGGACGCGCCGGAGGACGAGGTCGAGGCGAGCCGCGCCCCGCTGATCGAGCATCTGATCGAGCTGCGGACCCGCCTGATCCGGGCGATGATCGCTATCCTCATCGCATTCATCGTCTGCTTCGCCCTGGCCCGCCACATCTACAACCTGCTCGTGGTGCCGTTCGAGTGGGCGGCGGGGCCGACCCGCGAAGTGAAGCTGATCTACACCGCGCCGCAGGAATTCTTCATCACCCAGCTCAAGGTGGCGCTGTTCGGGGCGATCTTCATCGCCTTTCCGGTCATCGCCATCCAGATCTACAAGTTCGTCGCTCCCGGCCTCTACAAGCGCGAGCGGCAGGCGTTCCTGCCCTATCTCATCGCCACGCCGGTGCTTTTCATCGTCGGCGCGGCGGTGGTCTATTTCGCCGTCATGCCGCTGGCGCTCCGCTTCTTCCTGTCGATGGAGCAGCAGGGCGGGCCGGGACAGGCGTCCATCCAGCTTCTGCCCAAGGTCAACGAGTATCTCGGGCTGATCATGACGCTGATCCTCGCCTTCGGCCTGGTCTTCCAGTTGCCGGTGATCCTGACGCTGCTTGCCCGGATCGGCGTGGTGACCAGCGCCGGGCTGCGGAGCTATCGGCGCTACGCCATCGTCCTCGCCTTCGTCGCCGCGGCGGTGCTGACGCCGCCCGACATGATCTCCCAGCTCAGCCTCGCCGTGCCGACGCTCCTCCTCTACGAGGGCTCGATCCTCGCCGTGCGCTTCGTCGAGAAGCGCCGCGCCGAGGCGGAGGCGGCGCGCACCGCCGCGGAGGCAGCGGAATAGGGGGGGCTGCTTGATCGGAGCCGTGCCCGGCTACCTGCCGCTGCATGCGCGGCGCGAGGGTATTCAGCCTTGCGTCTACGTCATGGCAAGCCGGAAACACGGGACACTCTATGTCGGCGTGACGAGCAATATCGCAAAACGCGCGTGGGAGCATCGCGCGGGCCAACGTCCCGGCTTCACCAGGCGTTACCGGGTGCACCTGCTCGTCTATTATGAATTCCATCAGACAATGGAGACGGCCATCCGCCGCGAGAAGCAGATCAAGGAATGGCGTCGCGCCTGGAAGGTCGAGCTGATCGAGGGCTTGAACCCCGGTTGGCGCGATTTGTTTGAAGAGTTGCCGTTCTAGTCATACCCGTCACCCCGGCGAAAGCCGGGGTCCATTGCTCCGCCGATGCCCATCCTTCCAGCGTCCGATTGCTGGGATCGTCGGTGATGGATTCCGGCTTTCGCCGGAATGACGGCGGAGGGGTCGGTGGTTGCCCGGCAACGATTGGCGCCTCGTCGATGACGGTGAAAGGGTCGCCCACGATTGGCGTCGGCGAACGCCTCGCACGTGCTTTGGCCCTTTCGTCTTCGCCGGCGGATGACTATGAAGAGCCCTACCTACCCGTCACCCCGGCGAAAGCCGGGGTCCATTGCTCCGCCGATGCCTATCCTTCCAACGTCCGATTACTGGGATTGTCGGTGATGGATTCCGGCTTTCGCCGGAATGACGGCGGAGGGGTTGGTGGTTGCCCGGCAACGATTGGCGCCTCGTCGATGACGGTGAAAGGGTCGCCCACGATTGGCGCCGGAACGCCTCGCACGTGCTTTGGCCCTTTCGTCCCGCACGCCAGTTGACTATGAAGGCCCCTACCCGTCACCCCGGCGAAAGCCGGGGTCCATTGCTCCGCCGATGCCCATCCTTCCAGCGTCCGGTTGCTGGGATCGTCGGTGATGGATTCCGGCTTTCGCCGGAATGACGGTGGAGGGGTCGGTGGCTGCCCGGCGACGATTGGCGCCTCGTCGATGACAACGGAGGGGGCACTTGACGAGCCACGTTGGCGTCGGCGAACGCTTTGGCCCTTTCGTCTTTGCCGCCGGATGACTATGAAGACCCAACCTACCCGTCACCCCGGCGAAAGCCGGGGTCCATTGCTCCGCCGATGCCCATCCTTCCAGCGTCCGATTGCTGGGATCGTCGGTGATGGATTCCGGCTTTCGCCGGAATGACGGTGGAGGGGTGGGTACTTGCTCGCCCACGATTTGCGGCGGGAACGCCTCGCACGTGCTTTGGCCCTTTCGTCTTCGCCGCCGGATGACTATGAAGAGCCCAACCTACCCGTCACCCCGGCGAAAGCCGGGGTCCATTGCTCCGCCGATGCCCATCCTTCCAGCGTCCGGTTGCTGGGATCGTCGGTGATGGATTCCGGCTTTCGCCGGAATGACGGCGGAGGGTGGTTCATCTGCACGGCGCGCCCGCGAGACTGACATGCTCGACATCAAGTGGATTCGCGAGAACCCCGACGCGCTGGACGCGGCGCTGGCGAAGCGCGGCGCCGAGCCGGAGGCGGCGGGGCTGATCGCGCTTGACGAGGCACGGCGCGCCCAGATCGTCAAGGTCGAGGAGGCGCAGGCCCGCCGCAACGCGGCGTCGAAGGAAATCGGCAAGGCCAAGGCGGCCAAGGACGAGGTGACGGCGGCCCGCCTGATGGCCGAGGTGGCGGAGGTGAAGAGCTTCCTGCAGGGGGCGGAGGAGCAGGGCAGGGAACTCGACAAGGCCTTGGAGGATGCGCTGGCGATCATCCCCAATGTGCCGCTTGACGACGTGCCGGTCGGGCCGGACGGACACGCCAACACCGAGTATCGCCGCTGGGGGACCAAGCCTGGCCTGAACAATGCGAAGGAACACGACGAGCTTGGCCAGGCGCTTGGCCAGATGGACTTTGCCACGGCGGCGAAGCTCTCCGGCTCGCGCTTCGTCGTCCTAAAGCGCGGCCTCGCCCGCATGGAGCGGGCGCTCGGCCAGTTCATGCTCGACCTGCACACCACCGAGCACGACTATGAGGAGGTTCAGCCACCGCTGCTGGTGCGGGACGAAGTTCCGTTCGGGACCGGGCAACTGCCCAAGGCGGCGGAGGATATGTTTCCGACCCGACTGGAGGTGCTGGTCGAGCGTAACGAGTATCAGGTCCGGGTCGGTTCCGATCCCGGCACAGTTGAGGTCGAATTTAGGGGTAAGAGAAGGGTTGAGCTGGAACGCCTTTTCTCGGCTGGGGGACGTTCGACTGGGAAGTTTCGTCTTAGTAATCCGCGGTTCGTGGAGGGCTTCTTGGAGGGGGCCGAGCCAATTGTCGAAATACCGCTCTGGCTTATCCCCACCGCCGAAGTGCCGCTCACCAACCTCGTCCGCGAGTCGATCCTGTCCGAGGACGAGCTGCCGCTCCGCTACACGGCACTGACCCCGTGCTTCCGCTCCGAGGCCGGGGCGGCCGGCAAGGACACCCGCGGCATGCTCCGCCAGCACCAGTTCGACAAGGTCGAGCTGGTGTCGATCACCACGCCCGAGCAGTCACGCGATGAACATGAACGCATGCTCACCTCAGCCGAGGAAGTTCTGAGGCGACTCGACCTGCATTACCGCGTCATGATCCTTTCCACCGGTGACATGGGCTTTGCCGCGCAGAAGACCTACGACATCGAGGTCTGGCTGCCGGGGCAGGGGCAGTACCGCGAGATATCCTCCTGCTCGATCTGCGGCGACTTTCAGGCCCGACGCATGAAGGCCCGCTACCGGCCAAAAGACCCCGGATCGGGGTCCGGGGCAGGCGGGAAGGGCACCCGCCTCGTCCACACCCTCAACGGTTCCGGCGTCGCCGTCGGCCGGGCGTTGATCGCGGTGATGGAGAACTACCAGAACCCGGACGGCTCGATCACCGTGCCCGATGCGATCCGGCGGTACATGGGCGGGCTGGAAAGGATCGAAGCGTGAAGAGGTCTCGCATCATTGCACCGGCGCTCCGTCGGGGTTCCGGAGGCCGCTCGGCCCGTAGCGGAGCCGTCCCATGCGCATCCTGATCACCAACGACGACGGCATTCACGCGCCGGGGCTGGAGGTGCTCGAACGGATCGCCGCCAAGCTTTCCGACGATGTGTGGACGATCGCGCCGGAGACTGACCAGAGCGGACTGGCGCATTCGTTGTCGCTGAACGACCCGCTGCGGCTTCGCGAGATCGGCGAGCGGAAATTTGCGCTCCGCGGCACGCCGACCGACTGCGTCATCATGGGGGTGCGGCGGCTCCTCGGCGGCAAGCCCGATCTGGTGCTCTCCGGAGTGAATTCCGGCCAGAACATCGCCGACGACGTCACCTATTCCGGCACCGTCGCCGGGGCGATCGAGGGGACGCTGCTCGGCGCCCCGGCGATCGCCCTCAGCCAGGCCTTTTCGTTCGGCGAGGGGGTCCGCGACGTCCCGTGGGAGACGGCCGAGACCCACGCGCCGGAGATCATCCGGAAGCTGATAGCCTTCGGCTTCCCCGAGGGCATCCTCTACAACGTCAACTTTCCGAACCGCCAGCCGGACGCCATCGACGGCCTGATGATCACCGGCCAGGGCAAGCTCACCCACGGTCTCCACATCGAGGAACGGCTCGACGGCCGCGGCAACCAGTACTTCTGGCTCGCCTATCGCCGCGCGCGGCCCACCATCGTGCCGGGGACCGATCTCGACGCGCTGCACAAGGGCGCCATCTCCATCACCCCGCTTCGTCTCGACATGACCGCCTACGATCTCGGCGATCCACTCCGCAAACATTTCGACGGGAGTGCGTGACCGCCGTGCCCGATGACGAAGACCAAAGGCGGGTCAGGATCGCCGACCTCCTGCTTCGCCTCCGCCGGGTGGGCATCACCGACCAGCGGCTCCTGTCGGCGATCGAGGCGGTGCCGCGCGACCTCTTCGTCGAGGCCGAAACCCAGGCCGACGCCTATGCCGAGCGGGCGCTGCCGATCGATTGCGGACAGACGATTTCGGCCCCGGTGATCGTCGGCATGATGACGGCGGCGCTTAGCCCCGAGCCGGACGACCGCATCCTCGAAGTCGGCACCGGCAGCGGCTATCAGGCGGCGATCCTGTCGAAGCTTTGCGCCAAGGTCTTCACGATCGACCGCTTCCGCACCCTGGTCGGCGCGGCGGAATCCCGGTTCAAGACATTGCGGCTCACCAACATCGTGACGCTGGTCGGCGACGGCACGGAGGGTTGGCCCGAACACGCCCCCTTCGACAAGATCATCGTCACCGCCGCCGCCGAGGACGTGCCGGAGGCGCTGTTCCAGCAGCTGCGGACCGGCGGCATTCTCGTCGCCCCGGTGGGGCCGCAGGACGGCATCCAGCATCTCAAGCGCTACGTCCGCACCCGGTCGGGTATCGACGAAACGGACCTCGCCGACGTCCGCTTCGTGCCGCTGATCCCCGGGGTGGCTGAGCGGCTTTGATCCCCCTCTCTATGCGCGCTGGCTAGGGTCCGCGGGCCGCGGCCTCGAGCGCAACGCGCCGCCTGAGCGGCCCCGCCTGCAGTTCCATGGCCCCCTGAAACGCCAGCAGGACTCCGTCCTTGGTATCGTAGGTGGCCGAGAAGCGCTGCCACATGCGGCCGTCTCGAGCGATTGCCGCGCGGGTCTCGTCGGTGAGCTGCGATGTCTTGCCGAGCTCGGCGCCGATCGGCGCCAGGATCGCCTTGAGCTCGTCGGTGCCGGGAACGCCGAGCCACTCCACGGTGACGCTGTCGGGAATATCGGGACCCTGCACCAGGTCGAACGACCAGCGGCCGGCGGCATAGGTCGCGAAGGACGGCAGCTCGAGCTTGCCGGTGTCGACGGAGGTGCGCTCGGGCGGATCGAAGCTGACGATCCGGCCGGGCGCGCTCATGGCAAGCGGACGGGCGAAGATCTGAACCGCGTCGGCCTCGCCGACGCGCGGCAGGAACGCATCGATCGTACCGATCATGGCCTGGTTGTCGCCGGCGAGCCGCCTCGCCTTGGCGGTCAGCTCGCCGCGCAGCGCATCCCAATTCGTCACCCGGACCAGCGCCCCGTTGGTGCCGATCTCGACGTCGGCCGTCATGCCGTCGATGGCGAGAAGCAGGAGGCTGTCGAAGTCGGGCGGCGTGAGTACCCGTTGCCTGTCGACCGCCACGTTAACCCTATGATTGAGGATGGTCGCCTTGAAGCCGTTCTCATCGGCGGCGGTAACCTTGAACTCGAGGTCGTAGTCGACGGCGATGACCGGCTCGGCGGCATTGTTCATCGAAGAGGTGCGAAGATAGCGAACCGCGAAGGACTGGGTGTCGCCGACGGCCGGAACAAACGGCACCGATCGCGGGTCCGCGGCGGTAGGACCGGCGGGGCCGAATACAATCGGCAACGCCAGCAAACCGGCCGCCAGGACATTTCGCAAAGCTGTGGGGATCATCGTGGTCGCACTCTCGCAGGCTCGGGGAAGGCGGGTTGTTGTCGACCAGCCGTCAGGCCAATCTAGGGCCGGCCGGCCGCATTTCAGCCACCGAATCGCCGCAGGCGCACCTCGCCCGCCGACTTCTTAAATCTTTTGTCAACGTTACCGGTGTTAACTCGCTTCGGTTGGTGAGTTGAGTGCGAGTTGAGCAATGCGTAACCGAGTTTCCGATCTCCGGACCCGCTATCTGGGGCACGCGGCTGCCATAGCGGTTCTGGCCGGCCTAGGGGCTTCCTGCAGCGCCGACGCCACCCGGGTCAGAGAGCCCCTCTTCACCGGTTCCACCGCCAACCAGCGCGAGATCATCGGCAACGCGCAGCCGATGCCGGGAGCGCCTGGCGGAACGGCGGTGACGAGTGCGAACCTGCCGCCGCCTCAAGGGCCAAGCGGCCCGGTCGACCTAGCCTCCTCGCCGGGCGGCTGGTCGGCGGTCGGCGGCTCCGTCATCACGGTCGGACCGGGCGAATCCCTCGACACTCTCGCCATCAAATATGGCGTTCCCTCCAGCGAGATCGCCCGCGCCAACGGCATCTCCAACCCGGCGCAGATCACGCCGGGCCGCCCGCTGGTCATTCCGCGGCGGAACCAGATTGCCTATGCGGCGTCTGAGCCGATCCCGGCAAGCGCGCCGGCCCCGGCCGGGGCGATCAAGGCCGCCGGCGACGTCCACGTCGTCGCGCCGGGCCAGACGCTCTACAGCATTGCGCACATGTATGGGGTGAGGGTCGCCGACATCGTCGCCGTGAACGGACTGTCGACCGAAAGCATTCGGGTCGGGCAGCGGCTGAAGATTCCGGCCGGCGCGGTGACGCCGCAATCAACGCAGACCGCGTCGCTGGCGCCGGCCTCCGGAGCGGGCGCCCCGCCGAAGCCGCTCGGCCAGCTCACCGTCAAGGCGGACGGAACGCCGGCGCCCGCCAAGGTGGTACCGGTGGCCGAGGCTCCCGCCGTGCCGGATCTGCCGGTCGTCCCGGCCAAGGCCTCCACGTCGCCTGCCGCCGTCGCGGCCGTCGACAACGCGGCCGATCCGGCGTCGGCCAACGGCACGTCCTTCCGCTGGCCCGTCCGCGGCCGCATCATCTCCGGATTCGGTCCGAAGGCGAACGGCGAGCGGAACGACGGCATCAACCTCGCGGTGCCGGAAGGCACCTCGGTGAAGGCGGCGGAGGCGGGCACGGTCATCTACGCCGGCAACGAGCTGGCCGGATACGGCAACCTGATTCTGATCCGCCACGCCGACGGCTGGGTTTCGGCCTACGCCCACAACAGCGAGCTCGACGTGAAGCGCGGCGACACGGTTGAGCGCGGGGCGATCATCGCCAAGGCCGGCGACACCGGGTCGGTCTCCGCGCCGCAGCTTCACTTCGAACTGCGCAAGGGCGCCAAGCCGGTCAATCCGATGGATTACCTGACCGGCACCTGATCCGGTTCGTCTGCTCCGTCGGGGTCGCCGCCAAGGCGGACCCCGAGCCGGCCGGCAAGATCCTGGACGAACTGCCAGGCGACGCGGCCGGACCGCGCCCCACGGGTCGTCGCCCATTCGAGCGCTTCGTGGCGGAGCGCCTCGTCCCCGATGGCGAGGCCGTAGTGAGCGACGTAGCCGCGCACCATCTCCAGATACTCGTCCTGGCTGCATCTGTGGAAACCGAGCCAAAGCCCGAAGCGGTCGGACAGCGAGACCTTTTCCTCGACCGCCTCATGCGGGTTGATGGCGGTCGAGCGCTCGTTCTCCATCATGTCGCGGGGGAGAAGGTGCCGGCGGTTGGAGGTGGCGTAGAAGACCACATTGTCCGGCCGCCCTTCGATGCCGCCTTCGAGAGCCGCCTTCAGCGACTTGTATGAGGTGTCGTCGGCATCGAAGGAGAGGTCGTCGCAAAACAGGATGAAACGGTGGCGGGTGTTTCGCAGAAACGCCATCAATTCAGGCAGTGTTTCGATGTCCTCGCGGTGAATCTCGACCAGTTTCAGCGGCGCCCGTTGGCGATTCGCCCGGCTGACGTCGCCGTGAACCGCCTTGATCAGCGAGCTTTTGCCCATGCCGCGGGCACCCCAGAGAAGCACGTTGTTGGCCGGCAGACCCTCGGCGAAGCGCTCGGTGTTCTCAACCAGAATGTCACGCAGCCGGTCGATCCCCTTGAGCAGCCTCAAATCCACCCGGCTGACCTTGGTGACCGGCTGAAGCCGACGTCCCTCCGACTGCCAGACGAAGGCGTCGGCAGCCTCGAAATCGGGCGGCGAGTGGGCCTGCGGCACCGCTCGCTCGATCAGCCTGATCAACCGGTCGAGGCGTTCGGCGATGGCATGGAAGTCGGCGTCGGGCAACGTTGTTCTCTTGCAGAGCGGCGGTGAGGGGTAACATGGGGCGCCGCGTCGCGCCAATCCTCCGGGTCGCGGGTGTTTCGGCACCCAACCTGGTGGACCGGTCTACGAATCGAACGGCAAGAAACGCGGGCGGGATGATGGCGATCGTCGCTCGGCGACCGCCTGAAGATGGCCTCCGGCGATTTTCTCGTGCTCTCATCGGACCAGCTTCGACTGTGCCGCGGCGGCTGCCGCGAAGCGGCCCGATATCGTTTGCATTGACGGGTGGCCCGGCTATAGTCCGCGCCGTTTCGGGAAGCGGCCTGGATTTGGTCGCATATTCGGGAGTTCATGCATGTTCGTCACACCGGCCTTCGCCCAGACCGGCTCCCCCGTAGGGGGCAACATGCTTGTACAGTTCCTGCCGTTTGTCCTGATCTTCGTGATCATGTATTTCCTCATCATCCGGCCGCAGCGGTTGAAGGCGAAGCGCCATCAGGAGATGATCGCCAATCTTCGTCGCGGCGACACGATCGTGACTTCGGGCGGGCTGATCGGCAAAGTGGCCAAGGTGCTCGACGCGAACGAGTTGCAGGTCGACCTCGCCGAGAACGTCCGGGTCCGCATCGCGCGCGGAATGGTCACCGAGGTGCGGACAAAGGGCGAGCCGGCAAAGGAGAATGAATGACCGCCTGGCCTGACGGCGAGTCGGCATCCGGCTAAGCAAGATGCTTCAGTTTGCCCGTTGGAGAGTCGTTCTGATCCTCCTGGCGCTCGTCGCCGGGATCGTGGTGATTGTCCCTGATTTCTTCTCTCGCGATTCGGTCAACGCGTGGCCGGGCTGGCTTCCGAAGAAGCAGGTCGTGCTCGGCCTGGACCTGCAAGGCGGCGCCTACCTGCTCTATCAGGTCGACCGGCAGGACTACATGGACAAGCGGCTGAGGACGCTGGTTGGCGACGTCCGCAAGGCAATGCTCGAAAGCCCGCGCATCGGCTATACCGGGCTCGGCGTCCAGGGCGACGGTGTCCAGCTCCGCATCCGGGATCTCTCGCAGCTCGACGACGCGCGAGCGCGGCTGGAGAAGTTGCGCAATCCACTGGTCTCGTCGCTGCTCGGCGGCGCTTCGGTCAACGAATTCGACCTCGCTTTGTCAAACGACGGTCTTGCCCGGCTCTCCTATTCGGCGAGCGGGATGCAGCAGCGGGTTCGCGGCATCGTCCAGCAGTCGATCGAAGTGATCAACCGGCGCATCAACGAACTCGGCACCACGGAGCCGAGCATTCAGCGTCAGGGCGACGACCGGATCCTGGTCGAGGCTCCCGGTCTCGGCGACCCCGAACGCCTCAAGGCGATCGTCGGCCAGACCGCCTTGCTCACCTTCCACCTGGTCCGCGATACCATCCAGACGGCGGCGGTCCAGACCCCGAGCCCGGGCACCATCATTCTTCCCTCGTCCGAGTCGGCCGGCACGTCCTATGTGCTGGACGATTCACCGCTGATGACCGGCGAGGATCTGGTCGACGCGCAGGCGGGGTTCGACAGCCGGACCAATCAGCCGGTGGTCAATTTCCGCCTGTCGACCTCCGGCGCCCGCAAGTTCGCCGACGTCACCCAGCAGAATGTCGGTCACCAGTTCGCCATCGTGCTTGACGACAAGGTCATCTCGGCGCCGGTGATCCGCGAGCCGATTCTCGGCGGCTCCGGCCAGATCAGCGGCAACTTCACGGTGCAGACCGCGAACGACCTTGCCATCCTGCTGCGGGCCGGGTCGCTGCCGGCGAAACTCACCATCGTCGAGGAGCGCACCGTCGGGCCCGGTCTCGGGGCGGACTCGATCGCGGCCGGCAAGATCGCCGCGATCATCGGCGCGCTGATCGTCGGGGTCTACATGGTGACGGTTTACGGCTTCTTCGGCATCCTCGCCGATCTGGCGGTGATCGCCAATGTGGTGTTGATCTTCGCCATCCTGACCTTGCTCGGCGCAACGCTGACATTGCCCGGCATCGCCGGCGTCGTGCTGACGATCGGCACGGCGGTCAACTCCAACGTGCTGATCTACGAGCGCATCCGCGAGGAGGCGCGGCAGGGCCGCTCGGCGATCGCGGCGATCGACCTCGGCTTCAAGCGGGCGCTCGGCACGATCGTCGACGCCAACATCACCACGCTGATCGCCGCGCTGGCGCTTTATCTGCTCGGCTCGGGGCCGATCCGCGGCTTCGCGGTAACCTATGCCATCGGCATTGCGACGACGGTGTTCACCGCCTTCACCGTCACGCGGCTGATGGTCGCCACCTGGTATCATCGCCGTCGTCCGGCGAAGATCGCACTCTAGAGGAAGACAGGGCCGAGAGGGCCCAAGCACCGATGCGCAAGCTCCGCCTCATTCCCGACGACACCCGCATCCGCTTCATGTGGCTGCGGCGATTCAACTTTCCCATATCGCTGTTCCTGTCGGTCGTGTCGGTCATCGCCTTCTTCCTCATCGGTCCGCAATACGGCATCGATTTCCGCGGCGGCACGCTGATCGAGATGCGGCCGATCGCCGAGACGACGACGCTGGCGACCATCCGCTCGACGCTCAACACCCTCAATCTCGGTGACGTTCAGGTGCAGGAGGTGAGCGACATCACCTCGGGCACCAACATCCTGGTGCGCATTCAGCAGCAGGCGGGCGGTGACGAGGCCCAGCAGGAGGCCCTCACCAGGGTGCGTAGCGCGCTGGGCGACAAGGTCGATTTCCGCCGTGTCGAAGTGGTCGGGCCGCGGGTTTCCAGCGAACTCGCCTATAACGGCACGCTCGCCATGGTCCTGTCGATGCTCGGCATCCTCGTCTATGTCTGGTTCCGCTTCGAATGGCAGTTCGCGGTCGGCGCCATCATATGCACGGCGCACGATGTGCTGATGACGCTCGGCTTCTTCACGCTGCTTCAGCTCGAATTCGACCTGTCGAGCATCGCCGCGCTGCTCACCATCGTCGGCTATTCGCTCAACGACACGGTGGTCGTTTACGACCGAATTCGTGAAAACCTGCGCAAATACAAGAAGATGCCGCTGCCGGAGCTCATCGACCGGTCGATCAACGAGACGCTGGCGAGAACGGTGACCACCTCGCTGACGACGCTGCTCGCCCTGTTCGCCCTGCTCATCTTCGGCGGATCGGTGATCCGCTCCTTCGTCTCGGCGATGATCTTCGGCATCGTCATCGGCACCTATTCGTCCATCTATATCGCCGCGCCGCTGCTCATTTACTTCAAGCTACGCCCAACGACTGTGCCTGCCGAGGAAACGGAAACGGTCGAGCCGGCGGAGGCCTGAACCCGTGGCGCGCGCCGGCATCAACGTCCGCGCGGCCCATTTTCCCGGACGGGCGCCGATCGACGCCTACGGCAATGGCGGCTTCCGTTTTGCGGCCATGTCCCATCGCGGTTCGCTGCTTTGCCTGCCGAGCGGCATCTACGGTTGGGAGCCCCCGGCGACCATCGATGGGGCGAGCCTCGCCAGGGTTTTCGACGAGGCGGGTGCGATCGAAGTGCTGATCGTCGGCGCGGGGAAGGAGATCGCCCCGCTCGGCGAGGCGCTGAAGCATGAACTCCGCGAGGCGGGGATCGTTGCCGAGGCCATGTCCACCGGCGCCGCGGTGCGGACCTACAATGTTCTCCTCGCCGAGAGCCGCGCGGTTGCCGCCGCCCTGGTCGCGGTGGACTGAAGACGTTCCGGACCATATCTGACCGGCATGGATGCTGCCGCCCATTGCGCCGCGATCGTCCGGACCGGCGACCGCGATCGCTACCTCGCCGATCTCTTTGCGCCAGAATCGGTGCGCCCGCATCTGTTCGCGCTGCACGCCTTCGACGTCGAGGTGTCGAGCATCCGCGTCAAGGTCAGCGAGCCGACGCTCGGCGAAATGCGGCTCGAATGGTGGCGTGAAGCGCTGCGCGGCGATCACGGCGGCAATCCGGTGGCGGCGACGCTCGCCGAGACGATCGCGGTCCATGCCCTACCGATCGACGCCTTCGACAACCTGCTCCAGGCGCGCATCTTCGATCTCTACGATGACCCGATGCCGACCATCGCCGATCTGGAGGGCTACGCCGGCGACACCTCGTCCGCCGTGATGCAGCTCGGCGCCATCATCCTGGCAGGCGGCCGGGACCCCGGAACCGCCGAGGTCGCCGGCTATGCGGGGGTGGCGGCGGCCCTGACGACGATCCTCAAGGGCCTGCCGCTCACCGCTTCCCGGGGCCAGTGCTATCTGCCGGCCGACCGCCTTGCCGCCGAAGGGGCGGAGCCAAGCGACCTCCGGACGGGAGAAGCCACGACGGGAGTCCGGTCGACGGTGGGCGCGGTGGCAACCCTCGCCCGCGATCGCCTTGCCGCGGCACGGCAGGCCATGGCCGATGTCGACCGCGCCTTGCTGCCCGCCTTCCTGCCGGCCGCGACGGTGGAGCCGCTCCTCGGGCAAATCGATGGCGCCGGCTTCGATCCGCTCCGCCGGCACGCCGACATCAGTCCGCTCCGACGGCAGTGGATCATCTGGCGCGCGGCGCGGCGGGGAATGATATAATCCACTGCCATGACCTCCAACGAACCCGTTCGCGCACTCAAGGACAGGATCTGCGATTTCTACGAAACTCGGTGCGGCAAGGGACACCAGCAACTTGGATGGCGCTTCCTCTATAGCCCTGCACGCGTCCTTGACGGAGCCGGGTTGGCCTTTCTTGGGTTGAATCCGGGAGGAAACCACATTCCGCCGGATCATCCCTGGTTCGCGACAGAGGACGGCAGCGCGTACGTGACGGAGCGCTGGGCCGAACACGAGGCTGGTCAGAGCCGGTTGCAGACGCAGGTTCGAGCGCTGTTCTCAAAGATCGGCATTGCCGACGCGAGCACCGTCCTGGCGGGCAATCTAGTCCCGTTTCGTTCGCCGAAATGGCAATGCCTCGAGGAACCGAAAGAGGCGCTAAAGTTCGGGGCGTCAATATGGGGGAGCATCCTTGACCGAGTGCAGCCAACGATGGTCGTTGCCATGGGGGGTGAAACTCGCCGCACACTGAAGCGAGTGCTTCGCGTCGGCGCGACGGAGCGGGTGGGAGTGAACTGGGGGACGCCGAACGGAGAAGTCAAAGCCGAGTGCGGAGAGTTCGCGACCGGACGATTCGTCGGCCTGCCACACCTCTCGCGTTACCCGATCATGACCAGGGAAGCTAGCGCACAAGCGGTCACTAGGCTGATAGCCTGTCTGATCCAAGAGTGATGTCATTCCGCCGCATCGGCGACAGGTGGCGCCAGCCACCGATCAAGATCGGCGAGGGCGCGCGCCGAAAGCGCCCGTTTACGGGCCTTGCCCCGCTCGGCGGCGGGCAGCTTGCTGCCGGTCGGCCTGGGCAGCTCGATTGGCGGAAAGAGGCCAAAATTGACGTTCATCGGCTGGAACGAGCGTTTCCCCTCCTCCTCGTCGGAGGAAAGGTGGCCGCCAGTGATGTGGCCGAGAATGGCGCCGAAGGCGGTGGTCGGCGGCGGTACGGTGACCGTCTCGCCGAGCCGCTCGGCCGCGGCGAACCGCCCGGCAAGCAGGCCCATTGCGGCGGATTCCACGTATCCCTCGCAGCCGGTGATCTGTCCGGCGAAACGCAAGCGCGGGTCGGCCTTCAGACGGAGCGTGCCGTCGAGGAGCTTGGGCGAATCGAGGAAGGTGTTGCGGTGGAGCCCGCCGAGGCGGGCGAACTGCGCACCCGCCAGTCCGGGGATCATGCGGAAGATGTCGGCCTGGACGCCGTATTTCAGCTCGGTCTGGAAGCCGACGATGTTGTAGAGCGTGCCGAGCGCGTTGTCCTGGCGGAGCTGGACGACGGCATAAGGCTTCTCGGCGGGCCGGCGCGGGTTGGTCAGCCCGACCGGCTTCATCGGCCCGTAGCGGAGTGTCTCGCGGCCGCGCCGGGCCATCACCTCGATCGGCAGGCAGCCCTCGAAATAGGGGATCTTCTCCCAGTCATGATGCTTGTGCTGCTCGCCGGCGACGAGGGCATCGACGAACGCCTCGTATTGCGGCTTGTCGAGCGGGCAATTGATGTAGTCGCGGCCGGTGCCGCCGGGGCCGACCTTGTCGTAGCGCGACTGGAACCAGGCGATGTCCATGTCGATACTGTCGAAATGGACGATCGGCGCGATGGCGTCGAAGAAGGCGAGCGCCTCCCTGCCGGTGCAGCTCCGGATCGCGTCGGCAAGCGCCGGCGAGGTGAGGGGGCCGGTGCAGACGACGACGCTGTCCCAATCGGCAGGCGGCAGATCGGCTATCTCCTCGCGTCGGATGGTTATGAGCGGCTCCGCCTCCAGGGCATCGGTGACGGCGGCGGCAAACCCCTCGCGGTCGACGGCGAGCGCGCCGCCCGCCGGCACCTGATGCGAATCGGCCATCCGCATGATCAGCGATCCGGCGCGGCGCAATTCCTCGTGAAGCAGGCCGACCGCGTTGGTCTCGCGGTCGTCGGAGCGGAACGAGTTCGAGCAAACGAGCTCGGCGAACTTCTCCGTCTGATGAGCCTCGGTGGTCCGAATCGGCCGCATCTCGTGGAGGATTGCCCGCACTCCTCGCCTGGCGATCTGCCACGCGGCCTCGGAGCCGGCAAGCCCGCCGCCGACGACATGAACAGGTTCCGTTGTCATGAGCGCAGGAAACTATCGCGCAGGCGCCGAGGGTTCAACCGCGGTCACCCGAGGGGCGCGACCGGCAAAAGAAAAACGCCCGCCGGGGAGGAAGATCGGCGGGCGTTTCTCTAAGTCGAGGCCGGAACCAGGGAGGAGGAGGTCCCGGTCTCGTCACGTCCGGAGCGTGGGAGGACGCTCCGAGGCGATTGGCGAACTAGCGCTTGGCAGCCTGGCGGGCGATCGACGGGATATCCACGCGGCTGATGCCAAGATCGGCCAGATCGCGCTGGCTGAGCCGCATCAGCTCATTGTAGGTGTCCCGGTACTGCCGCCAGCTGCGGTAGGTATCAACCAGACGGTTGCTCATCGTGCTTGCCTTTCCACTTCCGATTCCGTTCGGGGAATCCATTCAAGTCGTTTTTGCCGATGCCGAAGGTAGTCACCCCCACCGACGCTGTGCAGACCGAATTTCGCATGGCAGCGATGCACTTGATGCAACGCAGCATAATTCCGTCACATATGGTGCAACGCAGAAAAGATATGTGATCAGATGGATTTTGCGGCCAATCCGGCCCGGCCGGTGGGCAGACGGGCGGCGTCGCGGCCGACCGGTTTCGCGGTATGGAAGCGGCTTGACCAGTTCGGCGCGACGGTCGATACCGCCTGTGCAGCCGATCGAAGCCGCAAACGCGAAAGCCCCATGAACGAAGCCGTCCGTCCCGCCAAGCCATCGAAGCTCGTCAAGGGCGTCACCGGCGACTGGGAGGTGGTGATCGGCCTGGAGGTCCATGCCCAGGTCATCTCCCGCGCCAAGCTGTTCTCCGGGGCGCCGACCGACTTCGGCGGCGCGCCGAACGCTCATGTCAGCCTGGTTGACGCCGCGATGCCCGGCATGCTGCCGGTGATCAATGAAGAGTGCGTGGCCCAGGCGGTGCGCACCGGCCTCGGGCTGAAGGCGCGGATCAACCTGAGAAGCGTTTTCGACCGGAAGAACTACTTCTATCCCGACCTGCCGCAGGGCTATCAGATCTCGCAATATAAGCAGCCGATCGTCGGGGAAGGGACGGTGACGGCCGACCTTCCCGACGGCGAGACGGTGACCGTCGGCATCGAGCGGCTTCACCTCGAGCAGGATGCCGGGAAGTCGATCCACGATCAGCACGCGACCATGAGCTTTGTCGATCTCAACCGTTCCGGCGTGGCGCTGATGGAGATCGTCAGCAAGCCGGACCTGCGGTCGGCGGAGGAGGCAAGGGCGTTTCTGACCAAGCTTCGCGCGATCCTGCGCTATCTCGGCACCTGCGACGGCGACATGGAGAAGGGGAGCCTCCGGGCCGACGTCAACGTCTCGGTGCGCCGGCCGGGCGAGCCGCTCGGCACCCGCTGCGAGATCAAGAACGTCAATTCGATCCGCTTCGTCGGCCAGGCGATCGAATCGGAGGCGCGCCGGCAGATCGGCGTGATCGAGGACGGCGGCGTCATCGAGCAGGAGACGAGGCTTTTCGATCCCGGCCGCGGCGAGACGCGCTCGATGCGCTCCAAGGAAGAAGCGCACGACTACCGCTATTTTCCCGACCCGGATCTTCTGCCGCTCGAGCTCGATCAGGCCTGGATCGACGCGCTCGCCGCCGCGTTGCCCGAACTGCCCGACGCCCGGAAGGCGCGCTTCGTCGCCGCTTACGGCCTCAGCCCCTACGACGCCGATGTGCTGGTCGCCGAGAAGGAGAGCGCCGAATATTTCGAGATGGTGGCCAAGGGGCGCGACCCGAAGCTCGCCGCCAACTGGGTGATCAACGAGCTCGCCGGCCGCCTCAATCGGGAAGGCAAAGGGATCGCCGAAAGTCCGGTCTCGGCGGAGCAGATCGGCGCCATCATCGACCTGATCGGCGAGGGGACGATCTCCGGCAAGATCGCCAAGGACCTCTTCGAGATCGTCTGGACCGACGGCGGCGATCCGCGCGCCATCGTCGAGGAGCGCGGCCTGAAGCAGGTCACCGATACCGGGGCGATCGAAGCGCTGGTCGACGCGATCATCGCCGCCAATCCCGACAAGGCGGAAGCGGCAAAGGCCAAGCCGAACATGCTCGGCTGGTTCGTCGGCCAGGTGATGAAGGCAAGCGGGGGCAAGGCAAATCCGCAGGCCGTGAACGCTCTTTTAAGGGAAAAGCTGGGACTCTAGCCGCTCCTGCAAACGGAGTGTGGGCGCATGGCAGCCGGGTTCTGGTCGATCGTCGAGGCTCACGGCCCGAAGCGGGTTTCGACGGAATCGGAGTCCGTCGGCTATGCGGTCGGGCTGCTGACCTGGGTGCTTGCCGGCGGCGTCTTCGTCGCCGCCAAGGGGGCGATCGACGAGATGCCGCCCTGGACGCTTTGCTTCTGGCGCCTGCTGATCGCCGCTCTCGTCCTCCTGCCGCTTGTCCGTCACCATTTCCCTGCCATGTGGGCATTCTTCCGCCGGCGCTGGCTGGAGGCGATGATCGTCGGGGCGCTCGGCCTCGGCATCACCCAGGGCCTGATGTTCAACGCGCTCGAATTCACCAGTGCCGTCAATGCCGGCATCATCTTCTCGACGACGCCGATCGTCACCCTGGTCATGGCCCGCTTCATTCTTGGCGAGGCGATGAGCCCGTGGCAGATCGTCGGCTCGCTGATCGCCTTTTGCGGGATCGTCGTGATCGCGGTCAAGGGCAGCCTGAGCGTGCTTCTCGGGCTGAACCTCAGTGTCGGCGATCTGATCGTGATTGCCGCGGCGATCGTGTTCTCCGCCTATGCGGTGCTCCTCAAACGGGCGAAGTTCGATCTGGAGCGACTTCCGCTTCTCGTCATCCTGATGAGCGGAGCGCTTGCCGCCGCCTTCCCCTTCTTTGCCATCGAGCTGTTGAACGGCGAGCACGCCCACCTTGCGTGGAGGGGCTATCTGGCGCTCGCCTATGCGGCCATTCCCGGCGGCGCGCTGATGTATCTCCTCTACAATTGGAGCGTCGACATCCTTGGCGCCTCACGCGCGCAAGGCCTGCTCTATTCGCAAATGGTGTTCACGGCGCTCCTCGCCTGGCTGATCCTCGGCGAGGCGATCGAGTGGTATCACATCGCCGGCGCGGCCCTGATCGTCGTCGGTGTCGTTCTGGTGACGTTCCTCAAGGCGAAGCCGGCGGCTATTCCAGCGAAATGATGCGATAGGTCGTGTCCGGCGGGTGGCCGGCGGCGATGCCGGCGCGGGCATAGGCGATGTAGGCGTCGAGACTGCCGATGCAGACCACGTCCTCGCATCGCGACAGGCCGGGCACGTCCTGGAAATCGTCGGGGATGATCGCCGAATAGGACTCGGCCGTCATCGCGGCAAGGTCGACCTTGAGCAGCGCGAACAGGCGTTGCGTCTGGTCGTCCTCGGGGAACTCCATCTGGACGACGTAGAGGTTCTCGGCGACCGGCAGCAGGCGCACGAGGGCTTCCTTTTCGTCGCCGTCGTCCGGCTTGAAGCTGTAGGAGTCGCCCTTCCGCGTCCAGGTCTGCCGGTCGTCCTGGCGGTCGGCCTCGCCGAACACGATCCTTTGATAGGGGAAGACCGCCTGATCGGCTCCGATCAGGGGCTCGGGGCTGGTGAAGCAGCCGGCGAGGGCGAGCGGAGCGAGCAACGCGAACAAAATGCCGCGGATGAGTGTCATGGGGTTTGCGCCGGGGTTGGTTCGTGAATATGTGCAGTTCATCCCTCTTGTATCCCATTCTATCGGAACTCGGACATGGCGGCGGAGCAGACACAGCCGATCGAAGTCTTCTACTGGGCGACGCCCAACGGGCGGAAGATCACCGTCATGCTCGAGGAACTGGCGGTTCCCTACAGCCTCTCCTTCGTCGACCTCGGCAAGCAGGAGCAATGGACATCCGCGTTCGAGGCGGTCTCGCCGCATCATCAAATCCCGGCGATCCGCGACCCGGAAGGGCCTGGAAGCGAGCCGATTTCGGTTTTCGAGTCCGGCGCGATCCTGCTCTACCTCGCCCGCAAATTCGGTCGCCTCTACCCGCAGGAGGATGAACGCAAGCGCGTCGCGGTCGAGCAATGGCTGATCTGGCAAGTGGCGAGCTTCGGTCCCTTCCTCGGCCAGGCGCACCACTTCAACTTCGCCGCGCCCGAGGAGGTGCCCTATGCGATCGAGCGATATCGCAAGATCGCCGAACGGCTCTACACGGTGCTCGACCGCCAGCTCACCGGCCGCGCTTTCGTCGCCGACAACTATTCGATCGCCGACATCGCGATTTATTGCTGGGCGGCGCGCCATAGTCGCCACAAGATCGATCTCGCCGACTATCCGGCGGTTGAACGCTGGTTCGACGAGATCAGCGTGCGTCCGGCCGTCCAGCGTGGCATGGCGATCATCAAGTCCGGTCACGACGACCGGCCCGGCCGCAATCGCGCCGGCACCGCGCCCGCGGTGTAGTCACCGCTTCTTGCGTTTGAGGAGCGTCTTGGGCCGACGCGATTCGGCGGTTTTGAACAGCGAGAAGGTGCGGTTGACATAGTTGGCGACCGCCGACAGGCCCGCCTTGTACTCGCGCAGTTCCGGGGTCATCTCCGCCTCGAACAGCCGGACGGGCCGCGACGGGTCATTGGTTTCGAACCGCACATAGAACCAGGCTTCGCCGCGCCGCAATACGAGAGGCTTGGCGGGCTCGAACCATTCGAAGGCCCACATCATCGGGCGCGGCCATATGTGGATCGGCAGCCGCCCCCCGATCATCACACCGGGCCACTGGTTCATATGAAAGTGGGTGAACGGCGGCGTTTGGGTCATGTAGACCGGCTCGTCGGCGAGAAAGATGTACGGGGTGATCAGCTGGATGATCGGGCGATCGGGATGACGCCACTCCTTGCGATTGAGGATGGCGAGCATGTCGTTCAGATAGCGGGGCCGGATGGCCGATTGGTCGCTGTCGAGATTGATCAGCGACGGCATACCCTTGTCGTCGAAGCGGAAGCCCAGCTTGACGTCGATCGGGCAGGGCACCTCGAACATGCGGGCCTCGTGATCGAGGACCGCCGGACAGAAGCTCACCGCCTTGGCGTGCGCCGGCGGCGGATCGCTGCGCAAGAGGCGCCGCGGCTCTTCCCAGACGAACAGCGCCTTGTCCGCGTCGAGCACCCAACCGACATCGACGGCGCGAGAAGAGGAGGCGGCGGACGCCTTCGCCCTTGAAAAAGGCAGGTTGATCATCCGCGCGCTCCACGGCGACTGTCGGGCACCGGTTTATCGGGTCGGCGCGCACCTCGGTCAAGAGTACGCTCCGCATGGTCGATCATGGTTAGCGAATCATTAATCCAACGTTTGAGCAAAATTAATTTTGATCTTTAATCAGCTTTTCACGTCGCCTTGTGAAACTCGTCACAGTCAGGGGGGCGCTGCCGGGGTAATAATGGCGGCCAAGGGGCTCCCGTGATAGAAACGGGGAGAATGTCATGGCACGTTTTGAGATGGCGTCGTCCGAGATGGGGTCGATGGCCGAATTTCAGCCGAATGCCGACGGGCTGTTCCACCTCGGGATCGCCCATGCGACGGGAACCGAGGGCGAGGCAGACCTGGTCGCCGCGCACAAGTGGTTCAACCTCGCGGCGATGCGGGGCAACCCGGAGGCGGCCTATCACCGCCAGCAGATCGCCGAGGAGTTGTCGGCGGCCGAGATCGCCGAGGCGCAGCGCGCCGCCCGCGAGTGGCTGAAGACGCACTGAAGCGGCGCACGAGCGGATAGGCGGCCTCTCCCATCGGATGCCGCCCATCGCCTTCAGGTCAGCCGCGCTGTCGCGTGGAGGCGCAAGAGTTTGCGGTCGCGCGTCGAGATTGGACGCAAGGCGCGTCTTCAGGTTCGCGTTTGGGCCTTGAACACCGGGACGGTAATGCCGCGCCGTTCCATTTCCTTGCGAAGCTTGCCGTCGATCGCGCGGCAGCCGCAGTTTTCGGCGTGCGCGATGTGCCAGGCGATGCGCTGGTCCATCGTCGGGTTCTTGGGCATCGGGTTGGCCCGATGCCACGATGCTTTGATCCTGCCCAATCCGGTGCCGGTCAGTGGTTGTCGCGAGGCACGCCCATGGTGTGGGCGACGTCGTGGTATTTGATCGCCGGCTTGAGCACCATGCCCTCCGAGAACTGATCGACCATCGACCGCTGGATCTCCTGCCACGGGGTCTGGCTCTTGGGGATCGGGAAGCCGCCATGGGCGCTGAGCTCGGCGCGACGTTTTTCCAGTTCCTCCTTCGAGATGAGGATGTTGGCCTCACCCTTGTTGAGGTCGATGCGGACCCGGTCGCCGGTCTTCAAGAGCGCCAGTCCGCCACCCGCCGCCGCTTCCGGCGAAGCGTTGAGAATCGAGGGCGACCCGGACGTGCCCGACTGACGGCCGTCGCCGATACAGGGCAGCGAGTGGATGCCTTTCTTGATCAGCGCCGCCGGCGGCTGCATGTTGACCACCTCGGCGCCGCCCGGATAACCGATCGGTCCGGTGCCGCGGATGAACAGCATGCAGTTCTCGTCGATATCGAGCGCGGGATCTTCGATCCGGTGGTGGTAGTCCTCCGGCCCCTCGAAGACGACGGCGCGCCCCTCGAAGGCGTTCGGGCTCTTCGGATTCGACAGATAGCGCGTGCGGAACTCCTCCGAGATGACGCTGGTCTTCATGACGGCGGAATCGAAGAGGTTGCCCTTCAGCACGATGAAGCCGGCGTCGTGGACCAGCGCGTTGTCGAACGAGCGGATGACGTCGGGATCGGTCGACTGCCGCCCGGCGCAGTTTTCGCCCATCGTCTTGCCGTTGACGGTCATGGCGCCTTCGCGGATGAGGCCGTGCCGCATCAGCTCGCCGACCACCGCCGGAACGCCACCGGCGCGATGGTATTCCTCGCCGAGATATTTGCCGGCCGGCTGGACGTTGACGAGCAACGGCACCTTGAGGCCGACCGTTTCCCAGTCCTCGATGTCGAGCTTGACGCCGACGTGGCGGGCGATGGCGTTCACGTGGATCGGGGCATTGGTCGAGCCGCCGATCGCCGAATTGACGACGATGGCGTTCTCGAAGGCCTGGCGGGTGAGGATGTCGGACGGCTTCAGGTCTTCCCAGACCATCTCGACGGCGCGCTTGCCGGTCTCGTACGAGATTTGCCCGCGTTCGCGATAGGGCGCGGGGATCGCGGCGCAGCCGGGAAGGCTCATGCCCAGCGCTTCGGCGACCGAGTTCATGGTCGATGCCGTGCCCATCGTGTTGCAATGGCCGACCGAGGGGGCCGACGAGGCGACGATCTCGATGAATTCGGCGTAGTCGATCTCGCCGGCGGCGAGCTGCTCGCGGGCCTTCCACACCACGGTACCGGAGCCGCTCCGTTCGCCGTTCCGCCAGCCGTTGAGCATCGGGCCGCCGGAGAGCACGATGGCTGGGATGTTGACGGTCGCCGCCGCCATGATGCAGGCCGGCGTGGTCTTGTCGCAGCCGGTGGTCAGCACGACGCCGTCGATCGGATAGCCGAAAAGCAGTTCGACAAGGCCGAGATAGGCGAGATTGCGGTCGAGCGCGGCTGTCGGGCGCTTGCCGGTCTCCTGGATCGGATGGACGGGAAACTCCATGCATAGGCCGCCGGCCGCGGTAATGCCCTCGCGAACGCGTTTGGCGAGTTCCAGGTGATGGCGGTTGCAGGGCGACAGGTCCGAGCCGGTTTGGGCGATTCCTACGATCGGCTTGCCGGACTGAAGCTCCTCGCGCGTCAGGCCATAGTTGAGATAACGCTCCAGATAGAGGGCCGTCATGCCCGGATTCTCAGGATTGTCGAACCAAAGTTTCGAGCGTAGGCGTCTCTTCCGATCTTCTTGCATTTTCGTGCTTTCCCTTTTGCCGGACGCGTCATTCGATGATGCGCGCCGCCTTGCCGCGACGAAGCTACAGCCCGCCTCGCAGGTTGTCGATTGCGGCCAATGCGCAAAGTCCGACACAGGCGGCCAAGTCGGAACATTAAACGTACTATGAATACCGTTCCAGTGCCCAGTGTCGGCAAAGCGGGAAGCTGTACGACAAATTTTCGACTTGCCAGCGCGATTGATGGAGTTCGCCGCCGGCGGAGGCGGCGATTGACTCTGGAATCACCCGGCTGAAAAATAGTATGATAGAGAAGAGCTAGCGGTTAATCGCGCCGAAACCCGGCGGGGCCTTCGTCCACAGACCGGGATCCGGCAGTCCGTCCGGGAGAAAGTGCCATTCGCCATATGCGCAGCGGAATCGGTCGCAGCCGCGAAGGCAGCCTGTCGGAATTGGTCGCCGGCACGATCGGCCGGCGAATCGTTTCCGGTCGGCACAAACCGGGCGAGACGCTGCCGACCGAGCCGCAAATTCAGGAGGAATTCGGCGTCTCCCGCACTGCCGTGCGCGAGGCGATCCGGCTTCTGTCGGCCAAGGGACTGACGGTTTCGCGGCCGAAAATCGGGACGCGGGTCAGACCGACGGCGGACTGGAGCATGCTCGATCCCGACGTGCTGCGTTGGCAGGTCGAGCAGAATCCGAGCGACGAGTTCATCCATGCCTTGTTCGAGATGCGCGAAATCATCGAGCCGGCCGCCGCGGCGCGCGCCGCGGAGCGCGCCACCGAGGAGGAGGTTGTCATCCTCGGCGCGGCGATGGACGGAATCCAGAACGAGCCGCGCGGCAGCCCGACCCAAATCCAGGCGGACATCGCATTTCACATGGCGCTCCTGGAAGCCTCGCACAATCCGCTGTTGCGCTCGGTCGGCGCCATGATCCGCTCGGCGCTGGAGATCACCTTTTCGCTGGGCTGGCGGACGGTCATGGGCGATGACGCCGTGGTACAGCACCGGAACATCTATGACGCGGTGCGCGGACGAAACCCGGAAGAAGCGTTCCTGGCCATGCGGCGTCTCCTCCGCAATTCGAAGGGCAACGTCTTTGACGCCATCTGGATCAGCCGGGGCGAGGGCGATACATCGCCTTGACGGCTGCGAGACGGGCTGCGGACGGGCCGGAAACAACTGTCTCACGACAATCGCAAAAGGGGAGGGGGCCGATGCGCCTGATTCAGGTGAAGAGGGGACGCGGCGCGCGACAGGTCGTCGCCACCGACGGGGATGGAGCCTGGATCGTGCCGGGATACCGGACGGTCTACGAACTGGCGATGACCGCGATTAGCAAGGGCAAGTCGATCGGGGAGATGGTGGCGCGGGCCGGCCGCTCCGGCAAGGCCGATCCGGCGAAGCTCTTGGCCGCCGGCCGCGTGCTCGCGCCGATCGACCATCCCGATCCGGCCCATCTCATCGTCACCGGCACCGGCCTCACCCATCTCGGCTCGGCGGCGACCCGCGACGCAATGCACGCCAAGGTGACGGAGGCAACCGAGGAGACGCTGACCGATTCCATGCGCATGTTCCGCATGGGGCTGGAGGGCGGCAAGCCGAAGCGCGGCAAGCCGGGCGTCCAGCCGGAGTGGTTCTACAAGGGTGACGGGTCCTTCGTCGCCGCACCCGGCGAGCCGCTGGTTTCGCCGGCCTTCGCCGAGGACGCCGGCGAGGAGCCGGAGGTCGCCGGCATCTATGTCGTCGGCAAGGACGGCGCGCCGTATCGGGTCGGTTTCGTCCTCTTCAACGAGTTCTCCGACCACGTGACCGAGCGGCAGAACTATCTGTGGCTCGCCCATTCGAAGCTCCGGCCCTGCTCGTTCGGCCCCGAACTGCTGTTGGGCGATCTGCCCGCCGACATCCGGGGGACCTCGCGCATCCGGCGCGGCAAAACGCTGATCTTCGACCAGCCTTTCCTGACCGGCGAGACGAACATGTCGCACACCATCGCCAATCTCGAGGCGCATCACTTCAAGTACCCGTGGTTCCGGCGTCCTGGCGACATCCATGTTCATAGCTTCGGCACGGCGACACTGTCATTCGCGGCGGGCGTCAAGACCAAGGCCGGAGACGTTTTCGAGATCGAGGCGGCCGAGTTCGGCTTGCCGCTGAAGAATCCGCTCAAGATCGCCAAGGCGGAGAAGGTGGCGGTGAAGCCGCTATAGGCCGTTCGCCGTTGCGTCGAGGCGCGGAGCGATTAGGGTATGTCGATCCCAGCGATCCGCGACCGTGGTGTCGACGGCCCCCCAAACAGGACGAGCTTTCATGGACGACCTACACAGGAACTACATTGCCGGCGAGTGGCGGGAGGGCGAAGCCGCCCCCAATATCAACCCCTCCGACACGGGCGAGGTGGTCGGCCATTACGTGCGCGCCTCCGCCGAGGACACCAAGGCGGCGATCGCGGCCGCCAAGGCCGCCTTCCCGGCATGGTCGCGGACCGGCATCCAGCAGCGGCACGACATCCTGAAGAAGGCCTCCGACGAGGTGATGACGCGGCGCGCTGAGCTCGGCAAGCTGCTTGCCCAGGAGGAAGGCAAGACGCTCGCCGAGGGGATCGGCGAGACGGTGCGCGCCGGGCAGATCCTCGATTTCTTTGCCGGCGAATGTTTGCGCCTCTCCGGCGAGATGCTGCCGAGCGTGCGGCCCGGCATCGGGGTCGAGATCACCCGCGAGCCGGTCGGCGTCGTCGGCATCATCACGCCATGGAACTTCCCGATCGCGATCCCCGCCTGGAAGATCGCGCCGGCGCTTTGCTACGGCAACACGGTGGTGGTGAAGCCGGCCGACCTGGTGCCGGGATGCACCTGGGCGCTGGTCGACATCCTGGTGCGCGCCGGCCTGCCGGAAGGGGTCCTCAACCTGGTCATGGGCCGCGGCTCGGTGGTCGGCCAGGCGATCCTCAATTCGCCCGACGTCAACGCCATCACCTTCACCGGCTCGATCGGCACCGGCAAGCGGGTGGCCGAGGCGTCGATCAAGCACATGCGGAAGTTCCAGCTCGAAATGGGCGGCAAGAATCCGCTGGTCATCCTGGACGACGCCGAGCTCAAGGTGGCGGTCGAATGCGCCGCCAACGGGTCCTATTTCTCCACGGGCCAGCGCTGCACGGCCTCCTCGCGGCTGGTGGTGACGGCCGGCATCCATGACAAGTTCGTCGCCGCGCTGACTGAGCGGCTGCAGGGACTGGTGGTCGACCACGCGCTGAAAGAGGGGACCCATATCGGCCCGGTGGTCGACCGGAGCCAACTCGATCAGGACGAAAGCTATATCCGGATCGGCAAGGACGAAGGCGCCAAGCTCCACTGGGGCGGCGAGCGGCTGAACCGCGAGACCCCCGGCTTCTACCTGCAGCCGGCGCTGTTCACCGAGACCAAGCCCGCCATGCGGATCAACCGCGAGGAGGTGTTCGGCCCGGTGGCGAGCGTCATCAAGGTCAAGGACTATGACGAGGCGCTGGCAATCGCCAACGATACCGAATACGGGCTGACCTCCGGCATCTGCACCACCAGCCTGAAGCACGCCACGCACTTCAAGCGGAACTCCGAGGCGGGGATGGTGATGGTCAATCTGCCGACCGCCGGCGTCGACTACCACGTGTCGTTCGGCGGCCGGAAAGGCTCCAGCTACGGCCCGCGCGAGCAGGGGAGCTACGCGGCGGAGTTCTTCACCACGGTGAAGACGGCTTATACGTTGCCCTGAGGGGGCCAGCGCCGGTCAGATCGCGCCGGGCTTTGGCCCGGCCATTTGTCGCTCCTTCCGGGACTGTTGCAAAACGGGAAGCGGCCTGGTCTTGCGTCCTTCGAGGCTCGGGCTTCGCCCGAGCACCTCAGGATGAGGTAAGTGGTTGTTCGAAATAATCAAACGACCTCATGCGGAGGTGCGCGCGCAGCGCGCCTCGAAGCACGCTGGACGCCCGGCCTCGAGTTTCGCAACAGGCTCCTTCCGGAGAGGAACGCCCGACGCTGGACAGCGTTCCGGGCGATCAGGCCTTCAGCATCCACGCGTGGGTGGGGTCGTTGAAGATGCGCCACATGCGCTTCGGGCCGGCCATGACGTTGAGGTAATAGAGGTCGTAGCCGTGCAGCGCCGCGCAGGGGTGGTAGCCGCGCGGCACCAGCGTCGCGTCGCCGTCCTCAAGCGTCATCGACACGTCGAGCGAGCGGTCGTCGGTGTAGATGCGCTGGAAGCCGAAGCCCTGCGGCGGGTTGAGGCGGTGGTAATAGACCTCCTCGAGCTGGGTCTCCTCGGGGAAGGCGTCGCGGTCGTGCTTGTGGGGCGGATAGCTCGACGCGTTGCCGGCCGGGGTGATCACCTCCACGACGAGCAGATGATCGGCCGGATCGTGCTCGCTGATGATGTCGGTGACATAGCGGACGTTGTTGCCCTTGCCGCGGGTCATCACCTCGTGACTGTCCGGCCCGACGACGCGGGCGGGGTGGCTGCCGGCTGTCGCCGGCGCCGAACACGCGCCGATTTCGAGGTCGGTCTCGGCGGTGATCGTCCAGTGCGCGCCGGCCGGCACGTAAAGCGACCATGGCTTGCCGGCAAAGACGCTCATCCGCTCGCCCAGGATCCCGAAGTCCTCGCCGCCGGCCTCCGCCTTGCCGCGCCCGGTGAGGAAGACCAGGCACACCTCGCGGTCGCCGGTCTCGGCGGACGCCGTTTCGCCAGCGGCGAGACGGTAGAGGTCGAAGCCGACATATTTCCAGCCGGCGCTTTCCGGCGTGATGTGAATCAGCCGGTGCTGGTGATCCGGCCGGGACGGACGCAGATGAAGCCGTGACATGATGGTTCCTCCGGCAAGGGGTCTGCCGCAAAGCGGAGCCGGTTTCAAGCCGCGCGGTCGCCACGCACCCGGCGCCAGGCCGCGGTCAGCGCTCCGAAACGCGCCGCCATGTCGGCGATCGCCGTCCCGTCGTCGATATCGCCCTTCAGCCATTTCTCGGCCGCGTCGCTGAAGATCGTGCGGCCGACGGCAAAACCCTTGACGATGGGGAAGCGGGCGGCGCGGGCGAAGGCCGCCTCCAGTTCGGCGGCCGGCGCTTCGAGGCCGAGGAGAACCACGCCCCGGCACCAGGGATCCGCCTTGGCGACGACCGCCTCGATGGCCGCCCAGGCGTCCGGCGATGCCTGGGGCTCCAGCTTCCACCAGTCGGGCTTGATGCCGGCGTCGTAGAGCCTGGCCAACACCGACGCGGTGGTCGCGTCGTCGACGGGGCCGTGCTTGCCGGCAATGATCTCGACCAGAAGCTCGAGGCCGTTCCGGCGCGCGGCGAGATAGAGGGTGCGCAGCTTTTCGGTCTGTTCGGCCTGGAGGTCAGCATCGTCGTCGGGATTGAAGAAGGCGAGGCACTTCACCGTATGGGTCACCGGCCATTCGGCGAGACGGGCGCCGATGTCCTGGTCGAACTCGAAGCGGAGCGGGCGCGAGCCGGGCAGTTCGACCGGCCGGCCGATCCAGAAGGGCTGTTTGGCGGCGTCGAACAAAGCCTCGCGGCCATAGGTCTCGTCGAGGAGCATGCCGTAGCCCGGCCGGCCGTCGGCGACCCTGGCGGTGGCGGCGACGGCAAGCGACTTGAACGCATTGATCCGGCTTCGCGGCGCGCCGACCCGATCCGCGACCGCGGCAAGCTGTGCCCGATGGTCGATCGCCAGCGCCATCAGCGTTTCCGGCTGGGTGCGCCGGGTGGTCGCCCAGTGAATGTGGTTCAAGGTCTCGTCGTGACGAAGGGCGTGGTGGGGGCTGCCGTGGTCGAGGAACCAGGTCAGCTCCTGCCAACTCGGATATTCGGGCGAGCAGAGCAGCCGCGAGACGGCAAAGGCGCCGCAGGCATTGGCCCAGGTGGCCGCCGTCTCGATGGGCTCGCCGCGCAGCCAGCCGCGCAGGAACCCGGCCATGAACGCGTCGCCGGCGCCCAGCACGTTGTAGACCTCGATCGGAAAGCCCTTGCCGACGATGCCGCCGTCGAGGTCGGCGGGAATGGCGTCGGGAAATACGACGCAACCCATCGGCCCGCGCTTCAGCACAATGGTCGCGTCGGAGAGGGCGCGAACCTGGCGAAGGGCGGTGAGAACGTCGTTGCCGCCGCCGGCGATCCGCATCTCCTCCTCGGTGCCGACGATGAGGTCGCAATGGGGGAGAACGGTCTGCAGATGCTCCGACACCCGGTCGGACTTGATGTAGCGCTCCTCGCCGGCGGCGTGGCCGGCGAGGCCCCAGAGATTGGGCCGATAGTCGATGTCGAAGGCCACCTTGCGGCCCGCCGCCCGAGCGATTCCCATCGCCTTGCGCTGGGCGGCCTCGACGCCGGCCGCCGAGAAATGCGTGCCGGTCACCACCAGCGCCCGTGCCGAGGCGACAAGACCGGCGTCGATGTCGGCATCGGTCAGCGCCATGTCGGCGCAGTTCTCACGGACGAAGATCAGCGGAAAGGTCTTGTCGTTCTCGACCGAAAGGAGAACGAGCGCGGTGAGACGGACCGGGTCGACCTTGACCCCGGCGATCGAAACGCCTTCCCGCGTCAACTGCTCGACGATGAAGCGGCCCATCTGCTCGTCGCCGACGCCGGTGATCACGGCGGAACGCAGGCCGAGGCGCGCCGCGCCGATGGCGATGTTGGTGGGGCAGCCGCCGACCGATTTGGCGAAGGAGGCGATGTCCTCCAGCCGCGAGCCGATCTGCTTGCCGTAGAGATCGACCGACGAGCGCCCGATCGTGACGACGTCGAGGGTTGGGTGTGCCCCCGGCTCTGGCATCGAGCGTCTCCCCGATTATGATTGGACAGCCTGACGGCCGGTGATTAGAAAGAATGAAACATAGGTTCCAAAGAGCCGTCAATTCAGAATTTTCATTCTACAAGAAGGGGGAGGGTCAAAGATGGTGCGTTTCGGGCTTCTCGGGGCGGGCCGGATCGGCAAGCTTCACGGCGGGAACATCGCGGCATCGGCGGACGCCAAGCTGGTGGCGGTGGCGGACGTCATCGCCGACGCGGCCGCCAGTCTCGCGGCCGCGACGGGGGCGGAAGCGCGGAGCGTCGACGATATCATCAACGCGACCGACATCGACGCCGTGCTGATCGGCACCTCGACCGACACCCACGCCGATCTGATCGAGCGGGCGGTGAAGGCCGGCAAGGCGGTGCTCTGCGAGAAACCGGTCGATCTCGACGCCAAGCGCATCGCCGCCTGCCTGAAGGTGGTCGAGGCGAGCGGCAAGCCGCTGATGGTCGGCTTCAACCGGCGCTTCGATCCGAACTTCGCCGCGTTGAAGAAGCGGCTCGACGCCGGCGCGGTGGGGAACGTCGAGATGGTGACGGTGATTTCGCGCGACCCGGGTCCGCCGCCGGTCTCCTATATCGAGCGGTCCGGCGGGCTCTATCGCGACATGATGATCCACGATTTCGACATGGCGCGCTTCCTGCTCGGCGAGGAGCCCGTCGAGGTTCACGCGGTCGGCTCGGTGCTGGTCGATCCGGCGATCGGCAAGGCGGGCGACGTCGACACCGCCATGGTGATGATGCGCACCGCCTCCGGCAAGCTCTGCCAGATTTCATGCTCGCGCCGCGCCACCTACGGCTACGACCAGCGGATCGAGGTGCACGGCTCCGGCGGCATGATCCGGGCCGGCAACGTCCACGAGACGACGGTGGAGGTAGCGGGCACGGAGGGGTTCAGAACCGATCCGGTGCTCAACTTCTTCCTGGAACGCTACACGCTGGCCTACCGGCTCGAGCTCGCCGCCTTCATCGATGCGGTCAACACCGGCAAGGCGCCGTCGCCGTCCGGGTATGACGGCCTGATGGCCCAGCGGCTCGCCGACGCGGCGACGGAGGCGAAGCGGACCGGTCAGCCGGTTAAGGTGTGAGGCCAGGCCAGGGCGACTTCGGCGCCTAACCCTTCCCCTCGCGCCGCGCGCCCACGGCGACGGCGAGAGCCATCGCCAGCGACAGCGTCGCCGACAACGAGCGAAACCCCGCATAATCGGCCTCGACGACTTCGAGCTGCACGGCGGCATTGGGCGAAAGGGGTGAGAACGGGCTGTCGGTGATCGCCACGATCGGCACCTTGCGCCTTGCCGCCTGGGCCGTCAGTTCCACGGTGACCGGCGCATATGGCGCGAAGCTGATGGCGACCATGGCATCGCGCTTGCCGGCGCCGGCGAGCTGCTCGGGGCCGAGAGCGGCGACCTGGTCGATCAGAACGGCGCGAAAGTCGAGCTTGCCGAGGGCATAGGCGAGATAGGCGGATACCGGAAAGACGCGGCGGAGGCCGAGCAGGTAGATCGTGTCCGCTGCGGCAAGGATTCTGGCGGCGCGATCGATGTCGACGGTCGCCATCGTATGGCGCAAGCGCTCGATCGAAGCGATGCCGCTTTCGGCAAATCCGTCGAGCAGGTCGCCGCTGCTGCCGTGGCCGTGATGGGCGCGCTTGCCGATCCGGGCAAGGCGCTCGCGGTAGTCCGGCCAGTGTGACTTGAGCTGGGCGCGGAAGACGTCCTGGAGATCGGTGAAGCCCGCATAGCCGATGGTCTGGGCGAAGCGGATGAGGGTCGAGGGCTGCACCTTGGCCAGTGCGGCGACGCTCGCCACCGTGCCGAAAGCAATCTCGTCGGGGTTTTCGAGCGCGAAGGCGGCGACCTGGACCAGCCGCCGCGGCAGGTCCTCCCGTCGCGCAATCAGCAACTCCTTCAGGCCGTCATAGTCCCTGGGGGGCGCTTGCTCGGTGGTTTTGATCGTCATCGACGGTGCCACACGCAAAACGGGCGGGGTAGATACCCCGCCCGTCCCGCTGTCAAGTTCGCAACGATACTAGCCGCCGCCACCGACGCAGGTATCGACATTGTCCGGGGTGCAGACGTCGAGACCGGTATAGGTCGGATCGGCCGGAGGAGCCTTGCCCTCCTTGATGTCAAGCAGGCCGTACATGACCTTGTAGCCCATCTCGAACGGACGCTGGCCGACGTTGCCGCTGGCCAGGCCGGCCTTCAGCTCGTCGATCTGCATCGGCAGAGTGTCGGCGACCGCAATGGCGATCTTGCCGCTGGCGATGTCGGCTTTGTACTTCTCCATCGAGTTCTTGTAGGCGTCGACAAGGAACTCGCCGAAGCCGCCGGTCGGGATGAAGGCGCTGAGATCGGGATACTTGTTCAGGATGTCCTGCTCCTGCTGCATGGCGAGCGGGAAATCGTCGTTGGTGTAGAGCGGGCAACCGTCGACCTCGGTCCAGCCGTTCTGGCCGGTGAGGCGCTCACCCGGCGATGTCGTGCCGGTCATGCCGCCGAGCGTGTCGCGAATGCCCTGCATGCGCTCATTGTGGTTGGCCGCCGCGGCGCCACCCGACTGAATGCAGACCGTGCCGCCGCTCGGCTTGACCTTCATGGCCAGCTTGGCGAGGTTGACGCCGATGTCATAGTTGTGCGTGCCAATATAAGCGACGCGCAGGTCGGCGTTCTCGGGCAGCAAGTCGCTGTCCCAAGTCAGAACCGGAATTCCGGCCTTCTTGGCATCCTCGAGCGCGTGCGCCATCGCCGCGGCGTTGGCCGCCGAGACGCCGATGCCGTCGACGCGCTTGGCGATCAGGTCTTCAACGACCTGCACCTGCTCGTCACCGCCGCCGTGCTCGCCGGGGCCGGTGTAGAAGCACTCGATCTGCCCGTTGAGTTCCGCCTCGGCCTTCTTGCAGCCGTCGCGGGCCTGGTCGAAGAACGGATTGTTGGTGTTCTTGGGAACCAGGGCGAAGGTGTATTTGGGCGCGGCCTGCGCCATGCTGACCCCGGCAATGACGAGGCCGGCAAGAACCGCAGCACCAGTCGTATACTTCAACATGTATTTCCTCCCTTTACAGTTGGATTGCGCGTTCCCTTTAACGAGTCCGATCACGCGCGTCTACGCCCGCGGATCTTTTCAAGCAGAACCGCGAAGACAATGAAGACGCCGACGAAGGCGCCTTGCCAGTTCGAATCGATGCCTGCCATCAGCAAGCCGTTGCGGATGACTTCGAGGAGCGCCGCGCCGATGAAGGCTCCGTAAGCACCGCCTTCACCACCCATCAGGTTGGCGCCGCCGATGACCGTCGAGGCGATCACCCGCAGCTCGTAGCCGGTGCCCAGCGCGTTGATGGCCGATCCCTGCCAGCCGACGATGAGCACGGAAGCGAGCGCCGCGGTGAAGCCGGAAAACATATAGGCGAGAAGCTTGACGCGGTCGACCGCGACGCCGGTCAGTCGCGCCGCCTGCTCGTTGCCGCCGATCGCGTAGAGGTAACGGCCCCAAGTCGAAAATTTGAGGACAAGCCCGAAACCGATGGTGAGCAATACAAGAACCCAGATCGGGGTGGAGAGACCAAGGAACTGGCCGCCGCCGATGGCGGTGAAGATCTCGCCGCCGGGGCCAAGCTGATAGATCATCCGGTTCTGGGAGAGCACCACGGCCAAGGACCGCGCGAAAGACAGCATGCCGAGGGTCACGACGAAAGGCGACAGGCCGATATAGGCGATGAGCACGCCGTTCACCGCACCGGCGGCGGTCCCGGCGATCAATCCGCCGCCCACTCCCACCCACCAGGGGTAGCCGGATTGCAAGAGCAGGCCGGAACATACGCCGACCAGACCCATCAGCGATCCCACCGACAGATCGATTCCGCCGGTAACAATGACCGCCACCATGCCGATCGCCATGATGCCGATGAAGGCAAAATTGCGCGTGATGTTGAAGATATTGTCCGGGGTCGCGAAGGCCGACGCCTGCGGGACCAGGAAGATCAACACCAGGCAGATAATGACGAGGGCAACCGTCACCCAGAACGACTGGGCCGAAAGGAGCCTCTCGAATGCCGTCTGCTCCTTGATGCCAACGATGTCCTGAATCCGGATGTCACCGAGGTCGGGACGCGTCGCCGTCGCGCCGGCTTCCGTCTCAGGCGGCATGGATCGCTCCCGTGATCAGGCCGGTCACTTCTTCCGGGCTCGAGTGCGAGACGGGTTTCTCGGCAACCTTGCGCCCGCGGCGAAGCACGGCAACGCGATCGGCCACCGCGAAAACGTCCGGCATGCGGTGGCTGATCAGAACGATGGCGATCCCCTTGTCCTTCAAGCGCCGGATCAGCTCGAGCACTTCGGCCACCTGGCGGACCGAGATCGCCGCGGTCGGCTCATCCATCAGGACGATCTTCGCCTCCGACAGCATCGTCCGCGAGATCGCCACCGCCTGGCGCTGACCGCCCGACATGCGGCGGACGACGTCGTACGGCCGTGTCTCGGACTTCAATTCGCCAAAAAGCTCGGCCGCGCGGTCATTCATCGCTTTCGATTGGAGTATCTTGAACGGCCCGAACCATTTGGCGATCTCGCGGCTGAGGAAGATATTGGCAGTCGCGGTCAGGTTGTCGCAGAGCGCCAAATCCTGGTAGACAATCTCGATCCCCTTCTGCCGCGCTTCCACCGGCTTGTGGAAGTGCACCCGTTCGTCCTGCAGGACGATTTCACCGGTGGTCGGGGGAAAGTTGCCGGCGATGATCTTGACGAGCGTCGATTTGCCGGCGCCGTTGTCGCCCATCAGCCCGAGGACCTCACCCGGCTCGAGCTCGAGATCCACCTCGATCAGCGCCTTGATAGCCCCAAAATTTTTCGAGATCTTCCGCAGCGAAAGGACGGGCACCTTGGACGTTCTTCCCGTTTCTGGAGTCTTGTTGCTTTGGGGCCTCCGCGGCGGCGACCCGCAGTCACAGTAGAATGGTCGTTCCGGGTTGTCCAGATAATGAACCGCGCGTTCCGGCCGAACGCTCCGGGCCGACCGGATCGGCGACGGCGACGCTTCAGGCCGCTATGCTGGATCGTCAAGAAACGCAGCGGGGGGAGACTGAGCCGTGCCGAATTTTCCGATCGTCGATGCCCATGTCCACCTCTACGATCCGGAGGCCATCCGCTTCGCGTGGATGACGGAGGCGCCGCTCCTCAACAAGCCGCATCTGCCACCCTATTACGACGAAAGGGCCGCGCCGGTTGCCGTCGACGGAATTGTATTTGTCGAGGTCGACGCCGATGACGGCAGACATATCGACGAAGCGCTGTGGGTCAGCGCGTTGGCCAAGAGCGAACCGCGCCTCAAGGCGATGGTGGCTTCGGCACCGCTGGAGAAGGGGGCGGCGGCGGTCGAAGCCGACCTCGCCGCCATTGCCAAGCTGCCGCTTGCGCGCGGCGTCCGACGGCTCATCCAGGCCCATGTCGATGAACCGGGCTGGTGTCTGCGGCCCGGCTTCGTCGAGGCGGTCAAATCGCTTCCCGCCCACACGCTGAGCTTCGACATTTGCATCTACCACCCGCAGATGGCCGACGCGATCGAACTGGTCCGCCAGTGTCCGGAGGTCAGCTTCATCCTCGACCACATCGGGAAGCCCGGCATCCGCGAGGGGATCACCGAGCCGTGGCGGAGCCAGATGGGCGAGCTGGCAAGCCTGCCGAACGTGATGTGCAAGATATCGGGCGTCGTCACCGAGGCCGATCACCAGGCCTGGACCTATGACCACGTGGCGCCCTATATCGCCCACGCGCTCGACTGCTTCGGGTTCGACCGGGTCGCCTTCGGCGGCGACTGGCCGGTGGCCGAGCAGGCCGTGCGCTACGCGGAGTGGGTGGCGATCGTCGACCGGGTAGCCGCCGGCGCGAGCGAGGCCGACCTGCGGAAACTCTACCGCGAGAACGCCATCCGTTTCTATCGCTTGTGAAGCGAGCGGCCCGCGAGGCGGCTCAGAGGAACGCTCCGATTCCCCGCCAGACGACGTAAATACCGACGACGATGACGATGGCGGCGAACGCGTAGGACAGCCCCGGCTTGCGCGCCGCCAGGTGGCCGGACGCGGCGACGCCGCCGATGCCGCCGAGGACGCCGCCGACGACGAGCAGTCCTGCCAGCCACCAGTCGACGAGGCCGGAGAGCGCATAGTTGCCGGCCGTGGTCAGGCCGAAGGCGGTGACCGAAAGGAGCGACGAGCCGATCGCGTTGAGGAGCGGCATGGCGGTCGACAACACCAGTCCGGGGACGATGAGGAAGCCGCCGCCGATGCCGAAGAAGCCGGCGAGGAAGCCGACGCCCAAAGCAATCGGCGCGATGCGCGGCAGAAGCCGCCGGGCGGTGCTCCGGTCGAGGCGGATGTCGGGCTCGCCGACCTCGGCCGGCTTGCGAGCGATCGACAGGCCGACGACGATCATGACGACGCCGAAGAGGGCGAGGAGCTTGTCGCCGTCGAACGCCTTGCCCGCGGTCGAACCAAGGGCCGCGCCGAGCACCCCGAACACGGCGAAAGCGACGGCGCAGCGGACCTTGACGTTGCCGGCGCGAAAATGGGTCGCGAGATTGAAGGCGGCGCTCAAGGCGACGGCAAGGGCGCTCGTCCCGATCGCAACGTGCGCATCCTTGACGCCGACGACATAGACAAGCAGCGGCACGGCCAGCACCGATCCGCCGCCGCCGATCAGCCCGAGCGAGAAGCCGACGAGCCCTCCCGACAAAAGGGTCAGTGCGTCCTGAAGGAGGGACATGCGAAAAAAGCCGTCGTTAGGGCGAGGCTCGGCGCTCAGCCGCGTTCGGTCGGATAGCCGGCACGTTTCCAGGCCATGATGCCGCCGGTCATGCAGTAAGCGTCGCCGCTGGTCAGCGATGCGAGCGCCGCGGAGTTGCGCGTGGTGCGGGCGCCCGAGGCGCATAGAAAGATGGTGGGCCCGCCAGGCAGGTCGGCCGGACCGCCCCGCGCCAGAATCGACAGCGGCAATTCGACCGAGCCGGGAATGCGTTCGGCGGTCTGTTCGTGGGGCTCGCGGACGTCGACCAGAACCGCGTCCTGGTCGAGAAGGGCGTGGGCCTCGTCGGCGGTGATGTCCTTGAGATAACGCGTCGTCATGCTGGTCTTCCCTGGTTTGGTTGGTTCGACCCGCAATAGATGTCCTTGAGGGTCGTCAGGATGCGAGACGCGACCGGATCGGCGATCGCGTAGTGAAGGGTCTGTCCCTCGCGGCGATAGCCGACCAGGCCGTGTTCGCGCATCAGGGACAGATGCTGGGAGAGCGCCGACTGGCTCAATCCCACCGCCGCGGCGAGACCGCCGACGCTCATTTCGCCCGCCGCCGCCAGCTCGCAGAGGATCAACAGCCGACGCTCGTTGGCGAGCAGCTTCAACAAATCGGCTGCGGCGCCCGCCTGTTCGACGAGGCCGTCGATGTCGGTTGGAGCAAGCATTGTCGAGACACCTTCCATTAGCGTTGACTAAATTAGATATTGCTAATATATATGTCAAGACCATTCAGGGACATCAGCACGGAGGCTCCCATGACGAGCGCCAAACCAGCCGTTCGCGCCTTCTTCGACGAGGCGACCAACACCGCCAGCTACCTGGTCACCGATACCGCGACCAAGCGCGCGGCCATCATCGATCCAGTGCTCGACTACGACCAGGCGACGGGGAAGGCTTCGACCCGGTCGGCCGACGCCATCTTGAAGGCCGCCGAGGAGGCGGGGGCGACAATCGAATGGGTGCTGGAAACCCATGCCCACGCCGACCATCTGTCGGCGGCGCCGTATATCAAGCTGAAGACGGGCGCGAAGGTCGGCATCGGGGAGCATATCCGTGATGTTCAGAAGATCTTCCGCCCGGTGTTCAACGCCACCGACATTTCCGGCGACGGCAGCGAGTTCGACCACCTCTTCGCCGAGGGCGATCACATTCCGGTCGGCGAACTGGACGTCGAGGTGCTCCATACGCCGGGACATACGCCTGCCTGCGTCTCCTACGTCATCGGCGACGCCGTGTTCGTCGGCGACACGCTGTTCATGCCGGACTACGGCACCGCGCGCGCCGATTTTCCCGGCGGTGACGCGCGCACCCTCTACCGGTCGATCCAGAAGCTCCTGGCGCTTCCGCCGGAAACGCGGGTGTTCGTCTGCCACGACTACAAGCCGGAGGGGAGGCACGAATACGCCTGGGAGACGACCATCGGGGCGGAACGGAAGAACCGGCACCTCGCCGACACCACCGAAGACACCTTCGTGGCGATGCGCCAGGAGCGGGACGCCGGCCTGGCCGCGCCGCTCCTCCTCCTCCCGTCGATCCAGACCAACATCCGCGCCGGCAAGCTGCCTCCGGCCGAGGCCAATGGCGTGTCCTACATCAAGATTCCGGTGAAGCTCGCTTCCTAATTCGCCGAGCGGGCCGATCGTCACCGTGGCGGATGACTCCGTCCGGACGGGGTGCTAGAAGACCGGACCGCGATATTGCGGTGCAACAAGCGGTCCGACATGGCCACCATCACTTCGGGCTCCGAACCAGCCCGAACTGAGGACGGCGGGAACGGTCACCCAGAGAAGCAGGCGGGGTTCTGGGCGCTCGCCGTCGGCAGCGTGGGTGTCGTCTATGGCGATATCGGCACCAGCCCGCTCTACGCATTCCGGGAGTCTATGCGCGCCGCCGCCCGCTCCGGCGCCGGCGTCAGCGAGGCCGACGTTCTCGGCATCCTATCGCTGATCTTCTGGTCGCTGATCATCGTGGTCACGCTGAAATATGTCGTGTTTCTCGCCCGCGCCGACAACAACGGGGAGGGCGGGACCCTCGCCCTGATGGCGCTCGTCCAGCGGGCGGTCAAGCACGGCCGGCTGGCGAGCATCGTCGTGGTCCTCGGCATCGTCGCCGCGGCGCTTTTCTACGGCGACGCGCTCATCACACCGGCTTTGTCGGTGATGTCGGCGGTCGAAGGGCTGCAGGTCGTCGCCCCGCACCTGCAATCCTATGTGCTGCCCCTCAGCGTCGTCATCCTGGTGGGACTGTTCATGGTCCAGTCGCGCGGCACCGCCCGGGTCGCCTCCTTCTTCGGCCCGATCACGGGGGTCTGGTTCATCGCCATTGCCGTTCTGGGCATCATCCATATCGCTCTCAATCCGGGGGTGCTGGTCGCCCTCGAGCCACTGTGGGGTATCGCTTTCCTCGCCGGGCACGGCTTCATCGGGCTGGTCACGCTCGGGGCCGTCTTTCTGGCGGTCACCGGCGCCGAGGCGCTCTACGCCGATCTCGGCCATTTCGGCCGGAAGCCCGTCCAGGTCGCGTGGCTCGGGTTTGTGCTGCCCGCTTTGGTGCTGAACTATTTCGGCCAAGGGGCGCTCGTCCTCGCCGATCCGAGAGCCATGGCCAATCCGTTCTTCGTGATGGCGCCAGGGTGGGCGCGCCTGCCGATGGTCGGTCTGGCGACCGCGGCGACCGTGATCGCCAGCCAGGCGGTGATCACCGGCGCTTATTCGATGAGCCGGCAGGCGATCCAGCTCGGCCTGCTGCCGCGGCTGGAGGTCCGCCACACCTCCGCGACCCAGCCCGGCCAGATCTATATGCCGCGGGTCAACGCGTTACTCCTGCTTGGGGTTCTGCTTCTGGTCGGGCTGTTCCGATCCTCCGGAGCCCTGGCGGGGGCGTACGGCATCGCCGTCACCGGCACCATGACCGTGACAGCGCTGCTTGCGTTCCTTCTCCTATGGAAGGGCTGGGGCTGGCGCCTATGGCTTGCCGGGGCGCTGGTCCTGCCTTTCCTGCTGGTCGATCTCACCTTCCTTTCGGCCAACCTCCTCAAGGTGCCGCAGGGGGGCTGGTTCCCGCTGGCGCTCGGCGGTTTCCTGATCGTGGTGATGCTCACCTGGCGGCGAGGGGCACGGATCCTGTTCGAAAAGACGCGGCGCCTGGATATTCCGCTCGCCGATCTGGTGGCCAATCTTGAGGAGCACCCGCCGCCCCGCGTGCCCGGCACGGCCGTCTTCCTCACCGCCGACCCGCAAAGCACGCCGACGGCGCTGCTCCATAGCCTGAAGCATTTCAAGGTGCTCCATGAGACCAACATGATCCTCACGATCGCCGTGGCCAACACGCCAAGGGTCGATCCGGACGATCGTGTCACCATCGCATGGATCAGCAAGACCTTCGGGCGGATGACCGTCCGCTACGGCTTCATGGAAAGCCCCAACCTGCCGAGGGCGCTGGCGCTTGCCCGCAAGCTCGGCTGGACCTTCGACATCATGTCCACATCCTTCTTCCTGTCACGCCGCTCGGTCAGAGCATCGGCGGAATCCGGAATGCCGCTCTGGCAGGACTACCTGTTCGTCATCCTGGTGCGAAATGCCGACGACGCATCGACCTATTTCCGTATCCCGACCGACCGGGTCATCGAAATCGGGACCCAGGTGATCATCTAGCCCGAGGCCTCGATCCGACAGGCAACCGCCCGACCAGGGATGGCCGCCCAGCGGACGGCGGCAAAGGCCGCGAAGAGCTTGTTTAGGGTTGGCGGCTATTCTCGGCCGTCAGCCCGAGAAGAGGAGAAAACGGATGATCTTCATCACGCAAGGCCGCTACACCGAGCACGCCATGGCCGGGATGCTGGCGAAGCCGGAGGACCGGACCCCGGCGTTGGAGAAGCTCCTCGACGCGGCCGGGATGAAGCTGCTCGGATCGTATTGGACGTTCGGCGAATACGATTTCCTGGTCATCGTCGAGGCAAAGGACGAGCACGAATGGATGAAGGTCCTCTTGCTCACCGCCTCGACCGGCGGCCTCAGCGATCTCAAGACCATGGTGGCGATGTCGACCGCCGACGGCGAAAAGGCGTTCGAGGCAGCGAAGGCCCTCAAGGGATCGTTCGAGCCGGCCGGCGACAGCTAGGGCGTAGCCCGGCGGGGGCGAACGGGCGATGATCGACTTCCGGGGGCTGCCGCTCCCCGTCAACATCGCCGTGCTTCTCGTTTCGGGCGCTATCGTCTGGGGAGCCGGGACGCGGCTCGCGCGCATCGTCGACGCCATCGCCGAGCGGACCGGCATCGGCCGCGTCTTTGCCGGCTTCCTTCTTCTCGGCAGCGCCACCTCGCTTCCCGAGCTGGCGACGGTGATCACCGCCGCCCATGGCGGCCACGCCGACCTCGCGCTGGGCAGCATTCTCGGCAGCGTCTCTACCAATGTGCTGCTTCTGGCGATCGCCGACGCCGTCCTCGGCCGCGACGCGCTGACCTCGGTTGTCGCCCACCCGGCGACGCTTCTGCAGGGCGCGCTCGGGATCCTCCTGCTCGGCGTCGTCGCCGCGGCAATCGCCGCGGGCGAGGTGGATCTGTTCGGCTTTGGCGTGTGGTCGGCCGCCTTGGTACCGCTCTTCGCCCTCGCAGTCTGGCTGACATCGCGTTACGAGAACCGCCCGACGTGGATGGTCGCCGAAGGCGGGCCGCTTCCCGGGCTCGCGCCAGCCACGCCGGAAGAGATACACCTGCCGCTCGGCGGGCTCATGCAGCGGGCGGCGGCGGCCGGCGTTGTCATCCTGATCGCCGGCTACCTGCTCGCCGAGACCGGCGATGCAATCGCGGTCGAGACGGGGATCGGCGAAAGCATGGTCGGCTTCGTTCTCATCGGGCTCGCCACCTCGCTGCCCGAAATCAGCTCGATGGTCGGTGCGGTCCGGATTCACCGCTACGAGCTGGCGATCGGCGACATCTTCGGCACGAACCTCTTCGATCTCCTGCTCATCCCGGTCGCCGACCTCGCCTACCGGCAAGGTCCGATCCTCGCAGCGGCGGGCCGGTTCGAGGCGGTGGCCGTGATCCTCGGCATCATCCTGACGGGGATCTACGTCGTCGGCCTGCTCGATCGCCGCAATCGCACGATCCTGCGCATGGGCTACGATTCGCTTGCCGCGATCATCGTGTTCGCCATCGGTCTGGCGCTGCTGCAGGCGATCAGCCGCGGCGGGTGATGGCTGACGAGTTGGCTGTGGAAAACCGACGGGCGCGATTTGACCTCGCGGACGCGGGCGCCGAGGCTGGCGCCATGGCTGTCCACCTGATCAAGCTTTGCGTCGGCTGCGATTCCATCGCCGACCTCGCCGAATGGATCGACTACCGGCTCGACGAGGCCCGCCGCGCCGGTCGGCCGCCGGAGCACGTCCACGTCACCCGCATGGTGCCGAGACGGATCGGCGACCTGCTCGACGGCGGTTCGCTCTACTGGGTGATCAAGGGCAACGTTCAGGTCCGCCAGCGGCTGATCGACGTCCAGCCATTCACCGACGAGGAGGGCATCCAACGCTGCCGGCTGGTGCTGCAGCCGAAGCTCGTTGCAACCGCCTGGCAGCCGCGGCGGCCGTTTCAGGGCTGGCGCTACCTCAAACCGGCAGACGCGCCGGCCGATCTCAAGAAAGGGCGGAGCTCGGCGCTGCCGCCGGCTCTCGAAGCCGAACTCGCCGCACTCGGCGTCCGGTAGGGACTAAACGGGGACGTTGTCGATGAGGCGGGTCTTGCCGAGCCTTGCGGCGGCAAGCAGGCGGAGCGGCTCCCCTGGGGGATCGCCGACGACGGCCAGCGTTTCGGCATTGCGGAGTTCGACGTAGTCGACGGCGAAGCCGACCGCGGCGAGCGCTGTCCGGGCGTGGTCGACGGCTGCCGCCGCCGCGTGGCCGGCGCGGATCGCCTCCGCCGCTTCCTGGAGCGCCTGATACAGGCGCGGGGCGACGAGCCGTTCCGCCGCCGACAGGTAGACGTTCCGCGATGAAAGGGCGAGGCCGTCGGGCTCGCGGACGGTGGGGAAGCCGCGGATTTCTGCCGGGATCGCAAGGTCGGCGACCATGCGCCTGATGACGACGAGCTGCTGATAGTCCTTCTCGCCGAAGAAGGCGATATCGGGCTCGATCGACAGGAGAAGCTTGGCGACGACGGTCGTGACACCTTGAAAGAAATGCGGCCGCGACGCGCCTTCCAGGCCCTCGGCCGGTCCGCTGATCGTGACGGTGGTGGCGAAACCCTCAGGGTACATCACCGCGGCGGCCGGCGCGAAGACGGCGTCGACGCCAAGCTCGGCCAACTTGGCAAGATCGGCGGCAAGGTCGCGGGGATAGGCGGCAAAGTCCTCATTGGGGGCGAACTGGGTGGGGTTGACGAAAATCGACACAACCACCCTGTCGGCCAACTCCTTGCCGGCGCGAACCAGCGACAAGTGGCCTTGGTGAAGGGCGCCCATGGTCGGCACCAGGGCGATCCGGCGGCCTTCACGGCGCCAGACGCGCGTGCGCCGGCGGATCAGGGGAATCGTGCGGTCGACCGGCGGAACCGTCTCCGCACTATCTGCCCGGTGCTTTGTGCCCATTTGCAAATCCGTTTGCTTCGCGGCGGCGACGCTATCAAAGTCGGCGGAAGCGGCCAATCGGCCGTGGTCCGGCGCGGCGGCACCGGGCAATGTTGACCAAATATTGGCTTTTCTCCTGCATCTTGAGTTGGATGATGGGGGTGATCTCAAGTTCGCAACGGGGCGGCACGAGCGGAGACCCGGCTCGTCGCGGCTCGGCGCGCGTCGTCGTGCTCGGCAACGAGAAGGGCGGCTCGGGCAAGTCGACCACGGCGATGCATCTGATCGTCGCCCTGCTCAAGTCCGGCTACCGTGTCGCTTCGGTCGACACCGACAGTCGTCAGCGCTCGCTCACCCGCTATATCGAGAATCGCGCCCGTTGGGCGCGCGAGCGGGAGCTGGCGCTGGAAATGCCGGCGCATTTCGTCGCCAGGCTCGCGGCCGGCGAAACGGTTCGCGACATCGAAGCTCGCGAATTCGCCACCTATGCCGAGATCGTCGATCAGGTCGAGCATGACTTCGACTATGTGGTGGTCGATACGCCGGCAAACGATTCCTACCTGATGCGCCTCAGCCATGCGATGGCGGACACGCTGATCACGCCGATCAACGACAGCTTTGTCGACCTCGACGTCTTCGGCCGCGTCGAGGCCGATGGACTGTCGGTCGCCGAACTCAGCCACTACGCCGAACTGGTGCAGACGGCGCGGCGCCAGCGGCTGGAGGTCGACGGTGTCGCCATGGACTGGATCGTCGTGCGCAACCGGATGGCGTCGTTGCCGAGCCGCAACCAGGCGAACCTGCTGAACGCGCTGAAACAGCTCGCAGCCGCGCTCGATTTCCGCCTTGCCGCCGGCATCTCGGAGCGGGTCGTCTTCCGCGAATTCTTTCCGGTCGGCCTGACCGCGCTCGACCGGCTCGACCGCGAGACCCATGGCGCCGAGCCGACGTTTTCCCATCTGGCCGCCCGCCAGGAGGTTCGCGAATTGGCGGATCTGCTCGGTCCGCCGCGTGCCGCCACAGCCGATCAGGCCTCAGCAATCCGGCAGGACAGCACCGGCGAGCTACGGCAGCCGGAGCTCAGCGCCGAATAACGGTTGCTTCCGGCGCCGCCGATGCCACATTTCCGGAGTGAGAGGCATGAGCCGTCCCGCGAGCGGTGTTCGGCTCGAGAGAGGCGCAACGCGAAATGGGCGCGGACGACAAACGGACCCCCGTAAGCCGGCCGGAGAAGGGCGAGCCGGCCGCCACATCCTCGACCAGGGGAGAGGTCGACGAGTTCCTCCAGAAGGTGCGGAGCCTCGGTACGCCGGCCGAGGGCCGCGGGCGGCTGATCTTCGCGCTTGACGCCACGATGAGCCGGCAGCCGACCTGGGATACGGCGTGCCGTCTCCAGGCGGAGATGTTCGATGAAGCCGGCAAGATCGGCGGCCTCGAGGTCCAGCTCGTCTATTATCGCGGCTTCCAGGAATGCCGGGCCAGCAAGTGGGTGGGCAATACCGCGGCCCTCCGCGACCTGATGACCGGCATCGAGGTCCGCGGCGGCCACACCCAGATCGGCAAGGTGCTCGCCCACGCCCGTCACGAGGCGAAGAAGCGGAAGGTCGGCGCCCTGGTCTTCGTCGGCGACGCGCTGGAGGAGCCGATCGACACGCTGGCGGCCAAGGCCGGAGAGCTTGCTCTCCTTGGTGTGCGCGCCTTCGTCTTCCAGGAAGGCCGTGACAAGACGGTCGAGCGCGGGTTTCGCGAGATCGCGCGGTTGACCGGCGGAGCCTATGCGCGTTTCGACACCAACGCCGCCGGGCAGCTGGCCGAATTGCTGCGCGCCGCGGCTACTTACGCGGCCGGTGGAATGAAGGCGCTGGAGAAGCGAAGCGGCTCCGGCAGCCGGCTGCTTCTCGAGCAAATGCGACCGCGCTGATGGTCTATCTCGTCGCCGGCGCCGGCATTCTCATCGTGTTCATCGTCCTCGGCCGGGCCTTCATCGCCGCCGACCCGAGGACATTGGTGCGGTGGGTGCGCTACGTGCTGGGAGGGGTGATGATCGGCATCGGCGGGGTGCTGACCCTTGCCCGTCGCTGGGATTTCGGCCTGCCGTTGATTTTCGTCGGCATATCGGCGATCGCCGTCGGGCGGATCGGCCCGTTCGACCTCGGCGGGGCGAGCCGCCGCGCCGGCTCGACCTCCCAGGTGCGGTCACCGTATCTCGAAATGGAACTCGACCACGACAGCGGAGCGATGCGCGGCCGCGTCCTCGGCGGTGCCTATGCCGGCCGGGCGTTGGACGATCTCGACGTGACGGAGCTGAAGAAGCTCTCGCGCGAGGTGGCGCGGGACGCCGAGAGCCTAGCCCTGCTCGAAGCTTATCTTGACCGCCGGATGCCCGGCTGGCGTGACGACGTGGAGGGTGATGAGGCAGCGGGGCCGCGCGGCGCGGCGAATTCGGGCCCCATGACTGACCAGGAGGCCTATGAGATCCTTGGCCTTGCGCCCGGCGCCGGCGAGGCGGAAATCCGGCGAGCGCACCGGCAGTTGATGAAGGGCGTCCACCCCGATCAGGGCGGCTCGACGTTCCTGGCGGCGAAAATCAACGAAGCTAAGGACAGGCTTTTGAGCAGACATCGGTGAGTCCGTTACGCGTTACAGATGGGACCCCGGTAGTCGATTTCGTCAGCGCGACATGGTCATTCCGCGATGGCGTAGCAGGCGAACTTCTGTTTGGTCAGGTATGCGCAGGCCGCCATCGCCTCGTCCTTGCCGGCGAATCCGGCGAAGCGGGCGCGGTAAAGGGTGAGCGAGCCTTTGGCGACAGGTTCGGTGTAGGGGGCGGCGTCGCCGAGGACGCTGGCTCCCTTGGCGCGGGCCTTTGCGAGAACCTCCAGCGCGGACGTTTCACTCGGCGTCGCCGCGATCTGGATCTTCCAGCCACTGGCAATCACTGCGGTGATCGGCGCCGGCGCCGGATCGTCCGCGACATCGTCGGCGACGTCGCCCTGAGCCTTCGGCTCGTCCGCCGGAAAGGCATCTGCGAAGGCCAGGACGGAACCCGTCTCCACATCCTCGCTAGTGCCGTCAGGCCTGGTCCGCGGTGTCGGCAGGCTGGCGAGCGTCGGTGCACCGGCCGGCAGGATCCGCCCGGCCACCTGCGGTCCAGCGGAAGTCTTGGGAAGATATGTCTTCACCAGTTCGATCATCCGCTGGTCGCGAACCGTCGAGGTCTTGCCGCCGAGCACCACCGCAACGAGGCGGCGGTCGGAGGTGTTGACCGAGGTGACGAGGTTGAAGCCGGAGGCGCGGATATAGCCGGTCTTGATACCGTCGACGCCAGGAATCTTGCCGAGCAGATGGTCGTGGTTGGCGATCTTGCTGCCGCCATAGGTGAAGGTAGCGACCTTGAAGTATCGGAAATATTCGGGGAATCGATCCTGAAGTGCGCGTCCGAGGATCGCCATGTCGCGCGCGGTCGTCATCTGCGAGGCGTCGGGCAACCCGGAAGCGTTTCGAAACGTGGTGTTTTTCATGCCGAGCGATCGAGCCCGGGCGGTCATCTGGGTTGCGAAGGCGCTCTCGCTGCCGCCGAGATACTCGCCGATGGCGACGGCGATATCGTTGGCCGAGCGCGTGACCACGGAGAGGATGGCATCCTCCACCGCAATGGTCTGGCCGGGTTTCAGTCCGAGCTTGGAGGGCGGCTGGGCCGCCGCGTGGCTCGACACCGTGATCCGCGAGGTAAGGGATGCCTTGCCGCTGTCGAGCGCCTCGAACAGGAGGTAGAGCGTCATCATCTTGGTCAAAGACGCCGGGTAGGTCCTGGTGTCGGCATTGCTCGAATAGAGGACCTTGCCCGTCTTGGCATCGACGACGATCGCGGCGCTGACCACTGCGTAGGCGCTGCCAGCACCGACCGCCGCCGTGGCGGCGCATGCCAAAATCAATATCCGCAGCCAAGTGACGGCGCGCCGGTGAAGCGCCTGAAATCGCGTCGTCATAAGCTCCCCAACTCCGCACCTGCCGGCCGAAAACGCAGCCGTCTGTCCCAAATACGCTCAGCGATCAGCCCTGGGCGCACACACACCTTCCACACCCCCATACCACAGCGATGAGGGCGGGCCTCGCGGTCCCTGGACCTGAAACGCCGGTCTAAACTTGCGGTGCAGTCCCCACGCGTACCGCCGCCGGTCTCGCGAGTCACAGTATGGAAGCGAAGTTACAAATGAGTAAAGCCCCAAAGTCGCGTCAATCTGTGGCAGTGTGGAATTGTGCGTCGCACAAAATCCCCTTGACAATTATGTTGCAGCGCACATATACAGATTACGAAACCGCATGAAAACGCGGGTAGAGATTCGTTGAGAGGACGATCATGATCAACGGGATGGACGACTTTCAGAAATTCGGCAAGGACAATGTCGACGTCGCCATGAAGAGCGCGAACGCCGTGACCAAGGGCTTTCAGACGCTAGCTTCCGAGGCGGCCGACTTCTCGAAGCAGTCCTTCGAGGCCGGCTCTGCCGCGTTCGAGAAACTTCTCGCGGCGGGCAGCTTCGACAAGGCGGTAGCGGTTCAGACCGAGTACTTCCGCTCGGCCTATGAGGAATATGTCGGCCAGGCGACCAAGGTCGGCGAAATCTTCGCCGACATGGCGAAGGACGCATACAAGCCGTATGAGGGGCTGTTCGGCAAGCTCGGCTCCTAGAGTAGCGCCAGTTCGGGGTCTTCGACCCTTAGAGCGGCATGAAGAGGGCAGGCGAGCGCCTGCCCTCTTCGATTCTTGCGGGTCGTTCCTCGTTTCCCGAAAATGCTTTAGTCTTCGAATTGGGCGGGGGGGCATGCAACTCCAGCAACGGAGGACCGTCATGCTTGGCCGATGCGCGCAAATCCCCGTCCTGCTGCTGATCGCTGCGTCTTTCCCGGGAGCGGCCTACGCGGCCGATTTCTCCTGCAACGGCCTCGTGCCCATCGGGCACAAGATGATCTGCTCGGGCTTCGAACCCAATTGGGCAGTCGAATTGCGGTGCAGCGGCACCACCATGACGTCGAATTTCATCGATGCCTTCTCGGGTAGCGACATCCAGACCACGCCCGGCAGCGTCAGCTTTTCCTCGCAGAACCCATGGACGTTCCATACCAGCCACGGGGTTGCCGGATCGGTCGCCTACACGCCGGCCGGTTGCCAGGACGAGGGCGACAACGTTCACGACTTCACCTTCACGCCGACCGCGGCGCCCGGACTTGGCGGTCCCTTCTTCCCATTCTGTTGCCGGATCGAGTGAGCGAGGCGGCCGCCCGACGCGGTCCGCCGCCGCGGAACGGGAAATGATGCGTTCGTCGGCCCCGCCATTTGAACACGGGCCGGTGGCGACCTAGATATGGCAAACCTTACGCGGTCCGACGTGCGGTCCGCGCCGTCACAGCAAATTTCATCACGACCGGATTGCGCGTCGGGACATTTCTCGGCAGGATTCGGGGGTGCGTTGATTATCGAGCCGCAGGTGATGAGCAATTCGATTCGGCGACCCGATGATGGCGACTCCGCGACGGGCATCGTCACCAAGACGAGGCCACGGACAAAACGTCCGAACCTCTACAGGGTGCTCCTGCTCAATGACGACTACACGCCGATGGAGTTCGTGGTTCACGTGTTGGAACGCTTCTTCAGCAAGGGGAGGGAGGAGGCGACCCAGATCATGCTGCACGTGCATCAGCACGGCGTGGGGGAGTGTGGCGTGTACACTTTCGAGATAGCAGAAACCAAAGTGACGCAGGTGATGGATTTCGCCCGCAAGCATCAACATCCGCTACAATGCGTCATGGAAAAGAAGTGAGGTCTCCCGTGCCGTCGTTTTCACGCAGCCTCGAGAAAGCCCTGCATCAGGCGTTGGCGCTGGCCAGCGAACGCCACCAGGAATACGCCACGCTGGAGCATCTGCTGCTGGCGCTGATCGACGACCAGGACGCGGCCGCGGTGATGCGCGCCTGCAACCTCGACCTCGACATCCTGAGGCGAAACCTCGTCGAATACATCGACACCGAGCTCGCCAACCTCGCCACCGGGGCGGACGAGGAGTTGAAGCCGACCGCCGGGTTCCAGCGCGTCATCCAGCGCGCCGTCATCCACGTCCAGTCCTCCGGCCGCGAGGAGGTGACCGGAGCCAATGTGCTGGTCGCGATCTTCGCCGAGCGGGAGAGCCACGCCGCCTACTTCCTGCAAGAGCAGGACATGACCCGGTACGACGCGGTGAACTACATCAGCCACGGCATCGCCAAGCGGGCCGGCATGTCCGAGTCGCGCCCGGTGCGCGGCGTCGATGACGATGCCGCCACCTCCGAAGGCCGCGAGGACGCCAAGAAGAAGGCCGACGCGCTGGAAGCCTATTGCGTCAATCTCAACGACAAGGCGAAGAAGGGCAGGATCGATCCGCTGATCGGCCGTGACGCCGAGATCAACCGGACGATCCAGGTGCTCTGCCGCCGGCAGAAGAACAACCCGCTGTTCGTCGGCGATCCCGGCGTCGGCAAGACCGCCATCGCCGAAGGGCTCGCCAAGCGGATCGTCGACGGCGACGTTCCGGAAGTGCTGCGGCAATCGACCGTCTTCGCTCTCGACATGGGAACGCTTCTCGCCGGCACCCGCTATCGCGGCGACTTCGAGGAACGTCTGAAGCAGGTGATCAAGGAGATCGAGGAGTTTCCCGGCGCCATCATGTTCATCGACGAGATCCACACGGTGATCGGCGCCGGTGCGACGTCGGGCGGCGCGATGGACGCGTCCAACCTTTTGAAGCCGGCGCTGGCTTCCGGCACCATCCGCTGCATCGGCTCGACCACCTACAAGGAGTACCGCCAGTTCTTCGAGAAGGACCGGGCGCTGGTCCGCCGGTTCCAGAAGATCGACGTCAACGAACCGTCTATCCCCGACGCCATCGAGATCCTGCGGGGCCTCAAGCCGTACTTCGAGGACTATCACCGGGTCCGCTATACCAATGACGCGATCAAGAGCGCCGTCGAGCTTTCGGCCCGCTACATCAACGATCGCAAGCTGCCCGACAAGGCCATCGACGTGATCGACGAGACGGGCGCCTCGCAGATGCTTCTGCCGGAGGCGCGCCGCCGCAAGACGATCGGCGTCAAGGAGATCGAGGACACCATCGCCACGATGGCCCGCATCCCGCCGAAGTCGGTTTCCAAGGACGATGCCGAGGTGCTGAAGAACCTCGGCGAGACGCTGCACCGGGTCGTCTACGGCCAGGAGAAGGCGATCGAACGCCTTTCGTCGGCGATCAAGCTTGCCCGCGCGGGCCTCCGCGAACCGGAGAAGCCGATCGGCTGCTACCTGTTCTCCGGTCCGACCGGCGTCGGCAAGACCGAGGTCGCGCGGCAGCTCGCCAGCGCCCTCGGCGTCGAACTGCTGCGCTTCGACATGTCCGAATATATGGAACGCCACACCGTCTCGCGGCTGATCGGCGCGCCGCCCGGCTATGTCGGCTTCGACCAGGGCGGCCTGCTCACCGACGGCGTCGACCAGCATCCCCATTGCGTGTTGCTGCTCGACGAGATCGAGAAGGCGCATCCGGACCTGTTCAACATCCTCCTACAGGTGATGGACCACGGCAAACTTACCGACCACAACGGCAAGCAGGTCGACTTCCGCAACGTCATCCTGATCATGACGACCAATGCCGGCGCCGCCGAACTCGCCAGGCCGGCGATCGGCTTCGGCAAGTCGGTGCGCGAGGGCGACGACCAGGAGGTGATCAACCGGCTGTTCACGCCGGAGTTCCGCAACCGGCTCGATGCGGTCGTTCCCTTCTCGAATCTGCCGCCGGAGGTCGTCCATCAGGTCGTGCAGAAATTCGTTCTGCAGCTCGAGGCGCAACTCGCCGACCGCGGCGTGACCTTCGACCTGTCGGAGGAGGCGGTGAAGTGGCTCGCCGAGAAGGGGTATGACAGCCGCATGGGCGCCCGCCCGCTCGGCCGGGTCATCCAGGAGAACATCAAGCAGCCGCTCGCCGACGAGGTTCTGTTCGGCAAGCTCAAGAAGGGCGGTACGGTCAAGATCACGGTCAAGGAGGACGGCAGCGGCCTCGATCTCGACGCGATCGAGGATGGGCCAGTCAAGCCGAAGCCGGAGCCGATACCGCGGCCCAAGCGTGTGCGCCGGCGCGCTTCGGCAAGTGCCGCGAAAAAGCCGCCAAACAATGGAAAACCGCCCAGCAGTGGCCGGGGTCTCGTACCGAAGGTGCCGTTGAAGACGACTTAGTCCGTCTCTTCGGGCTCCCGGTCGCCGATCGGCCGGCTCGGGAAGCGGACCCGGGACCCAAACGCAAAGAGGAGGGCGGAAAGGCTACCGGAGGTAGTGCATGCTCGCTGATGCGATCAAACGACAGTCCATGTGGATGGCCGCGACCGTCGCGGCGCTGGTGACCCTGGCAGGGCCGGGGACCGCGCTGGCCGCGGCCGACAAGGCTTGGGACATGTGCACGGCGGACGACCCGGATGCCGGCATCAAGGGCTGCACCGAGGTGCTTGCCCGCGGTGACAAGGAGACGGTTCGCAACCAGGCGATCGCCTACCGCAACCGGGGTCTCGCCTACAAGGACAAGGAGGACTACGACGCGGCGATCGCCGACTACGAGCAGTCGGTGGCCCTCGATCCGACCTACGTCTCGGCCTATAACGATCTCGGCATCGCCTACCGTGCCAAGGGCGATCTGGACCGCGCCATCGCCGCCTACAGCGAGGCGGTGAAGATCGATCCGGAATACGCTTACGGCTTCAACAACCGCGGCAACGCCTATCGGGACCGCGGCGATCTCGACCGGGCCATCGCCGACTACAATCAGGCCATCCGCTTCGATCCCAAATACGTCTACGCCTATAACGGCCGCGGCAACGCATACCAGGACAAGGGTGAGTTGGAGCTCGCCGTCGCCGACTACGCCGCGGCGATCCAGCTCGATCCGACCTACGCCACCGCCTACAACGGACGCGGCAACGCTTACCGCGATCTCGGGGAACTCGATCTTGCCATCGCCGACTATAACGAGGCTATCCGCCTCGATCCGACCTACGTCTTTCCCTATAACGGTCGCGGCAACGCCTTTAAGGACAAGAACCAGCTCGATCTCGCCATCGCCGATTACACCAAGGCGCTGGAGCTCGATCCCGACTACGCCTTCGCCTTCAACGGCCGCGGCAACGCTTACGCCGCCCAGGGCGAGGCGGAAAAGGCGGTCGCCGACTACACCGAGTTGATCCGGCGGGATCCGACCTACGCCGTCGCCTATCGCAATCGCGGCCTGGCCTATGAGGACCTCGACCAGCAGGACCTCGCCCTGAAGGACTACGACATGGCGATCCGGCTCGACCCGAACTATGCCTACGCCTACAACGATCGCGGCATCATCTATGACGGCCGTAACGAGTACGAGCGGGCGATCGCCGAATATACCGAGGCGATCCGTATCGATCCCAAATACACCTTCGCCTATAACAATCGCGGCGTCGCCTACCAGAATTCGGGGAAGCCGGACCGCGCGATTGCCGACTACCAGGCGGCGCTGAAGATCGATCCGACCTACCAGCGGGCCAAGGACAACCTCCAGTCGGTGATGGCCGAAGCCGGTGGCGCGATGCCGAAAGTGGCGACGGTCGAGACCGGCGCAACCCGGTCGCGGTCGCCGTCGGCCGGGACGCGGACCATCCAGGCCGCACCCGCGCCGGTACTGCAACGCTCGGGCAGCAGCGGCCAGCGGTCAGAGAGCCTCTTTCAGCAATAAGCAGATAGGGCAGGGGAATCGCCGAGGGCGCGTCAGGCGCCCTCGAGCGCCTTCCTGATCTTGTCGGCGTTCGTCGCGAGGATGTCGTTCGCCTCCATGTCGCCGGTGTGCGGCTTGAGCGCGACGCCCTCGAAGCGAGGGATGACGTGGAAATGAAGATGGAACACCGATTGTCCGGCCGCCGGCTCGTTGAACTGGATGATGGTCACGCCGTCGGCGTCAAAGGCGGTCTGGACCCCGCGGGCAACCTTCTGGACGGCGTACATCAGGCGGCCAAGCACCTCCGGGTCGGCGTCGAAGAGGTTGCGGGACGGAGCCTTGGGGATGACCAGGACATGCCCCTTGCCTTGCGGCATGACGTCCATGATGGCGATCGCATGATCGTCTTCGTAGATCCGCTGCGACGGTATCTCGCCCCGCAAGATGCGGGCGAAGATGTTCTGGTCGTCATAAGTCTTTGAAGCCATCGATCGGCCTCCCTGGGCGCCTGCTCAGCCTAGGCAGATACTCGTCCGATGCCGAACTGTCACGGCCTCCCGTGCCGACAGCGCCCGGCTGGGGTGCCGGACGGCTAGGCGAGGGGAGGCGCGTCGGGGCCGCGTCGGAAGGGGGTGAATTCCGCCAGCACGTCACTATCGTGCGCCACCTGCCGCCGTTCCTGACGCAGATAGTCGGCAACAGCCCGGCGGAATCCGGGGTCGCCGATCCAGTGGGCGGAGTAGGTGATCACCGGCCGGTACCCGCGCGCCAGCTTGTGCTCGCCCTGGGCGCCCGCCTCGACCCGCGACAGCCCGTTGGCGATCGCCCAGTCCATCGCCTGGTAGTAGCAAAGCTCGAAGTGGAGAAAGGGCTGGTCCTCCACCGTTCCCCAGTAGCGGCCGAACAAAGCGTCCGACCCGATCAGGTTGAGGGCGCCGGCGATGAACCGTCGGCCGCGCTTTGCCATGATCAACAGGATGCGATCGGCCATCCGCTCGCCGATCAGCGAAAAGAAGCGCCGGTTGAGATACGGCCGCCCCCATTTGCGCGAGCCGGTGTCCATGTAGAAGCTGAAAAAGGCGTCCCAGGCGGTCTCGGTTAGGTCGGCTCCGGTCAGGTGGACGATTTCGATGCCACCGGCGATTGCATCGCGCCGTTCGCGGCGGATCGCCTTGCGTTTGCGGGAGGCCAGCGCCGCGAGGAAATCGTCGAAGTCGCGATAGCCTTCGTTGAAGAAGTGGTACTGGTGATCGGTGCGCTGCAGGTAGCCCGCCTCGCCGAGGAGGTTCCAGTCGGCCTCGGTCGCGAAGGTGACATGCAGCGACGACACACCAAGCTTTTTCGCCAGGGCGGCGGCGCCTTGCGCCAAAACCGCACGGTGCTGGTCGGCGTCCGGCCCCGGCCGTGCGAGCAGCCGACGGCCGGCCACCGGCGTAAACGGCACCGAGACCTGGAGTTTCGGGTAATAGCGGCCGCCGGCGCGCTCGAAGGCGTCGGCCCAGCCATGGTCGAACACATACTCGCCCATCGAATGCGACTTGAGATAGCAGGGGAGAATCGCCGAGGGCCGCCCGTCCGCCCCGGCCAGTACCAGATGCTGGCCGAGCCATCCGGTCTTTCGGGTCGCAGTGCCGGATTCCTCCAACGACCAGAGGAAGTCGTGGGCGAGGAATGGGTTATACTCCGCCGTGATGTCCAGGGGCGTCGGCTGCATCGCGCCCTCCTGACAGTCGGCCTCGGCCGGGCCGGCCATCGGCACGACGTGCGTCGCGGTTCGACCGCCGGCGTTGATGGCGGCGCGTGCGCGGACGGGGTTCGCGCAAGCGTCCCAGTCATCGCGGGCGACGTCGGCGAGCGACGACACAACGGTCAGCGTCGCATCGGTTTTGGTGCTTTGGTTCACAGGTAGCGTCACTCAACACGGGGTCTCATCCCATCACCTAGGTCGCAGAGCCGCAAGCGCAACGGATCGTCGCAGACGCCCGGGCGGACCCGGTCGATCGGCGAGCCCCCAGAGGGATGAGCGAGACTACACCGAACCTGTGGAGCGGTTATGGCGAGATCGTCCTATTCGTGTCGGCGGCGGGATCGAAGCCTTCGAAGATGATCTGGTCGGCATAGCGACGCGCCGTCCGCCGGTCCTCTTCGCTGCGCACCGTCCAGGTGAGGAGCGGCAGCCCGAAGTGACGCAGAAGGAGGGGCGCGCTCGCAGGCAGGTCCTGCACGCAGTAGGCGATGAAGTCCGGTCGGACCCAGGGGGCGGCCAGAAGATGCCGCAGGGCGAAGCGGCGCGGCGCCGACAGGGACGGCCATTTCTCGGCGGCAAAGTCGTCGGCCACAATGCCGCGGGGCAGGTGGGGCGTGAGTGCGCTCATCGCCCTCACGGTGCGCGGTTCGAACGACATCACCGCCACCGGTCCTACATAGTCGTTGAGAAGCGGCGCCGCCTGCTCTGCCAGCCGCCGGTCGCCGCCCTCGCCGGTCTTCAACTCGACGAACAGCGGCACCCGGCCGGCGACAACCGCCAGCAGCTCGGCCAGGGTCGGGACCCGATGGCCGGACCCGCGGAGCTCCAGCGCCGTCAGTTCGGCGTGGGACCGCATATGGACGGCGCCGCTGCCGGTCGTAAGCCGGTCGAGATGGTGATCGTGGAAGACGATCACGTGGTCGTCGGCGGTGAGCCTGATGTCGCACTCTACCGCAAACCCGCGGGTTGCGGCCTCCTCGGCAGCGGCCAGCGTGTTCTCCACCCGGCCGGCCGCCGGATCGTGGTAGCCGCGATGGGCGACCGGACGCTCGGTCAGCCAGCCAAAGGCGCGCACGAATCGGCTCAGGCGATCTCGGCGACCGCCTCGATCTCGACGGCGACGCCGAGCGGCAGGGTTCCCATGCCGATCGCGGATCGCGCATGCTTGCCGCGCTGGTCGCCGAGGACCTCGGTGATGAGGTCCGAGCCGCCGTTGACCACCTTGTGGACGTCGGCGAAATCGGGGACAGCATTGACGAATCCAACCACCTTGACGATCCGCGTCACTCTTTCCAGGTCGCCGACCGCCGCCTTGAGGACGCCGAGTACGTTGACGGCGCAGAGCCTTGCCGCCTCCTGGCCCTGCTCGAGCGAATATTCGCGGCCGACCTTGCCGACGAACTTGACGCCGTCAGGGGCGAGGGGTACCTGGCCCGAAACAAAAACGAGCTTGCCGGCGATCACAAAAGGGACGTAGTTTGCGGCCGGCTTTCCGGGGGTCGGAAGGTCGATGCCGAGCGCGGCAAGCCGTGCTTCGATTTCACTGGCCATTTTTCGCTCCTCGTCGGGGGTCTTTTGACCGCGGCTGTGTGGCTCAAATTCAGCATGACGGCAAGAGGCCGGCCGCCCTTGTTTCCGCCACGGTCCCGGAGCATGGAGCGCCGATGAGGGATTCGCGCTTGATTTGCAATGTGAAGCCGTTCGCGGCTCTCGTGGCGGGTATTGCGATGCCCGTTGCGCTCCTCGGCAGCGCCGCGGCGGCGCCGATCACGCTGGCGGCGCACCGGGCGGTTTACGACATCTCGCTCCTCGACAGCGCCGAGGGCTCGGACGTTGCAAGCGTCTCCGGTCGGCTGGTGATGGAATTCTCCGGCTCCGCTTGCGCCGGCTATACCTCGAAGCTCCGTTTCGTCACCCAGACCGAGGATCCCGACGGCCAAAGTCACGTGACGGACGCCCGCTCGTCGACCTTCGAATCGCCGGACGGCCGCAAACTCGATTTCGCCAACGAGACCTACGCCGGCGAGGTGCTTGCCGAGGAATCACGCGGCACCGCCAACCGCGAGAACGACGGCATTGCCGTGGCGCTCACCAAGCCGGAGCAGAAGAAGCTGGATATCTCCGGTCCGCTGGTATTTCCGACCGCCCAGATGGGCAAGATCCTCGCCTCCGCCGCGCACGGCGACGCCTTCCTCTCGATGGCGGTCTATGACGGGTCGGAGGACGGCCAGACGGTCTTCGAGACCGCCGGCGTCATCGGCAAGGTATCGACCACCGCCGACGACGTTGGCGACGAGACCCCCATCACGCAGGCCGGCATCGCCCATCTTCGCCACTGGCCGTTGACGCTGAGCTATTTCGACCGGGCCGACACGGGCGACGACACGCCGTTCTATGTGATGTCCTTCGTCATCTACGAGAACGGCGTCGGGCGCACCCTCAAGATCGATTACGGCGACTTCGCCCTGGCCGGCAAGTTGACCGGGCTCGAGCTTCTGCCCTCGACACCCTGCCCTTGACGGGCCCCCCGCCGGCTCGAATAGACCGGCCGTTCCGGCTCCTCGCTGAAGGCGGCGAGCATATCCTCGACCGCGCTGGTGTCGTCACCCTCGTCGGGATTGAGGAGCCGACGGACCCGTTCGAGGAGCACAGGGCGTTCGGCGCTGAAACCGTTTCCCGGCACCAGGGTGGCGTTGTAGTGCTCGCCGTCGGCAAGCGCCACCAGCGCAAGCGGCACCGGTCCCCATAGCGGTGGGATCCCGAACGTCGCGGTGACCTGCCGGCCGCCAAGGGCGATGTTGCGGGGCATCGGGATCAGCGTCGCCACGGCGTCGAAGTTCGAATACCAGATCCGCATCATCATCCGGGCGAGGCGCCGCGGCGCCAGCGCCACCAGCCATTGCATGACCGGCAGGTCCTGGGCGCGGGCGAGGCCGGGGACGGGGAGCCCCTTCTTCCGCGGTTTCGCCTTCGTCGAGACCGTCACCATCTTGAGCGCGTTGCCGACGCCGTTGTCCGTCCGCCGTTTTACGAAGCGGGTGCGTCCGACATTGCCGTGCAGCGGCTGGGCGTGGGGGAACAGAGCCGCGTCGGCTACCGTCGTCGCAACCACCGCCGCCAGCCTTTCGCTCGAATCACCCTCGCGAATCATGCCCCGCCGAGGCACTTGGAGGAGTGACAGTCCGGGATCGTGGACCGCGATGCCGCCCGGCAGGTCGAGCGGATCGACGGCCGGCAGCCGTGCAGCGATGGCCAGGTGGCGCGGCGTCGTCTCGTAGCGCGACATGCGCGCCAGGATCTGCAGGCCTCGTACCGCGTCGGCGAGGCCGTGGCGGATCTGCATGAAGAGTGCCGAGAGCGGCGGTTCCCCCTGAGCTTCGCGGTCCGGATCCAGCGGGTTGAGCACGAATATCCGCCACGGCGGTCCGTCGATGCGGATCGGGCTTCGCCGCAGCCGGTCCATGCGCGGCACCAACTGACCGATCCGGGTGACCGACGGATCGCGGACGACGGCAACGTGCTTCTGAAGGTCGATCGGGCCCGAGGAGCGCTTGGCGAAGGTCCACAGGCCGACCCGGATCGACTGCTCGGTGAGGGCCGGGAGCGCCTCAATGACGCCTTCCATCTCGGCAAGCAGAACGGCGAGATCACATGGCCCATCGAGAACGGCCACCGCGTTCATGTAACAATCGCCGAGGTTATAAAAGATCGTGTCGCTGAGGCTGAGCCGCCTCATTTGTCGCTCCCCGTCGGCCGGACTTTTCTGCCCTCGCTGGTGCCAAGTCTAAGACATCCGCCGGCAATGGCAAATACGCCATGAGTATGGCACCTCGGCGACAATCGGCCAGAGGTGGCGCGGTCCGATCGCGGTGTGTCGCGGGCATAAAGGGAGGTCTTTCGGCCAGGGATGCCTGCTCACCGCGGGAGGGCGTCCGGCGCGCGGGGCGCCGGACGCCCTGTTGGGTCAGATCATCAGGAAGTCGGAGGCGTCGAGGTGGAGCCCGCTGTCAAGCTGAGCGAACTGCACCTTGCCGCCGGGATCGGAGCCGTTCGGGTCATAGAACAGCTTGCCGCTATTGTCGTTGTAGATGATGTAGTCGTTGGAATCATGGGCCGAGTGGCCGACCCAGAACTCCTTGCCGTTGAGGGCGTTGCCGATCACCGAGAAGATGGCTTTGTCGAGCCAGATCTTATCGGTGCCGGGCGTGAAGTCGGAGATGGTGTCGACGTTGGTGACGGCGTCGAGCGCGGTGTCGAAGACGAAGGCGTCCTTGCCGTTGTTGCCGATGAGATTGTCGTTGCCGGCGCCGCCATTGATCGCGTCGGCACCGCCGCCACCTCGCACTAGGTCGTCGCCGTCCCCACCGAACAGCACGTCCTTGCCGCCTTGGCCGTAGACATTGTCGTTGCCGGCATCGCCGCGCAGCGTGTCGGCGCCGCCGTTGCCCTGGACACTGTCGTTGCCATCGCCACCTTGTATGTTGTCGGCACCGGCATAGCCCACCAAATAGTCCGAACCGCCGAGGCCGAGGATCACATTGTCCCCGCCATCGCCGTACAGAGAGTCGCCATAGCCGGACCCGGTCAGGTTCTCGATGCCGTGGAACGAGTCTCCTTCGGCGTCGCTGTAGTGGCCGACACCGGTGTTGAGCGAGGCAAAGACGCCACCCGGCGACGTGAAGTAGGAGACGGTGTCGACGCCGTTGCCGCCGGTCAGGAGGTCGGCTCCGCCGCCGCCCTTGAGCAGATCGTTGCCGTCGCCGCCGATCAGGACGTCGGCGCCGTTGAGGCCGTAGAGGGTGTCGTTGCCGTTTCCGCCATCGAGGATATTGACGCCGTTGCTGCCGGTGAGGGTGTCGTTGTGGCTGGAGCCGGTGAGGTTCTCGATATTGACGAGCGTGTCGCCCTCGGCGGTGCCGCCACTGCCGGTTCCAGCGGCGAGGCTGACGACAACACCAGCGGTGGAGTCGACGTAGCTGGCAGTGTCGACGCCGGTGCCGCCGTCGAGATAGTCGGCTCCGCCTCCGCCCTTCAGCATGTCGTTGCCGCCGAGGCCGTAGATGAAGTCGTTGCCGTCGAGACCGTAGATGTTGTCCGCGCCGTTGGTGACGCCGTCGAGACCGTTGAGGACTTCGGCGAGGTTGGTGCCGATAACGGTGGCCATGGTCGTGCTCCTTTTTCGAGTTTCGCAAGCACCGGTGACCGGTGCGTGGTTAACTCCCCCAGGACTGCAGCGACCTCTCACTCCCTTGGTGAGTGCCAGGCGATCTTCTCCGTGCCGCGTGGCTCCCTTCGTTTTGTTGTGAGAACACTACGCCGGTATTCGGCGAAGCGCAGTGAAACGGCTCACACGCCCCCGGCGCGCTCTTGCCGATGCTCGATGTGCCGCTCGAGAAAGGCATTGACACTGAGCCGCACCGGCCGGGTGGTGCCGTCCTTGTAGTGGCGCTTGAAATAGATGGTTTCCTTGCCGCGGCAGACGAGCCGGGCGGCTTCGAGAAGAAACCGGTTGACCTCAGCCGTGTTCGCCGCCCAGCCGTTGAACAGAATGCAGTCGCCCTCGCGGGCGTGCTCGTCGGAGAGGCCGGCGCGCCCCTCCACCCAGGCCTCGGCCCGGTCCTTGGTGGTGATCGCCCAGCCGATGAATCCGACGATCTCGTTCTTGTCGTCGATTGCAAAGTAGTAGTGGCTGCGATTGATCTGTCCGGCGAGGACCCGCGACCAGTCGCCGAACTGGAGTTGGGCGAAGGCAGGCTTGGTCATCAGATGGTTGACGGCAAGCCCAAGCGCGGTCGCCGGCGTCTTTGGCCGAAACAACCGCAGCGGCGGAACGCCGGCAGTGGTGGCAGGGTGATTCGCGATCGAAGCCTGTTCCATGTTTGCCTCCCGGTCGGCCGCGGGGCAATGGAATGGCGGCCGGTTGTCAGCCCGAGGATCGCCGCGCGCAAGACGCGGCAAACTTATCTAACGCGGCCGGAAGGGCGTGGCTGTGATGGCCGTCATACCGCCGGCGGGCCGCCCTCGATCAGCGCCGGTCCCATTCCGCCGGGTGGGTGGCAAGCGCCGAGGTCTCCTTCGTCGAAGAAAGCACGATAAGCGTTTCGGTGCGCTGAATGCCCTCGACCGCCTTCACCACGGAACCCAAGAAGGCTTCGAGCGCGCTCGTGTTCCGCACCCGCACCTTGAGGAGATAATTCCAGCCGCCGGTGACGTGGTGGCACTCCAGCACGGCCGTCTCCTCGGCGACCCGAGCCAGGAACACCCCCTCCACCGACGGATCGCTCCAGCCGACAAAGACGATCGCCAGAAGGTCGAGATCAAGCGCCGCCGGGGCGACATGGGCGTGAACGCCGGTGATGACGCCACGCTCGTGAAGCTTGCGAACGCGTTCGTTGACCGAGGAAACCGCTAGCCCGACGGCCTTGCCGAGCTCGGCATAGGGCGTCCGCCCGTCCTTCTGCAGCATTTCCAGAAGCTTACGGTCAATGTCATCGACGCCATTCATTCGCCTTGATCCTCTCATTCGCGAATGGTATTCGGTTAGTGACTAAAATTACAGTAAGAAATACGACGCCTGCTATTCCTCGCAATCAGGCAGCCGGGGAAACCCTCCACGGCGCAGCTTCAAGAGACAGATCAGGGAACGAAACACCATGGTCAAGATCAAAGGTACCAACCATCACGACGTGCTCAAGGGCACGAGCGGCCACGATCTCCTTCTGGGTCTCGGTGGCAACGACATCCTCAAGGGTCTCGCCGGCGATGACGTCCTCAGGGGTGGCTCCGGCAACGACTTCTTCTACGGCGGCGCTGGTGGCGACAGCTTCGTCGGCGGCTCCGGCGTCGACACGGTGTCCTACGCCACCTCGAAGGAGAAGGTCGTAGTCGATCTCGGCGCGGTCATCGTTGAGTACGGCGCTGCCGGCGACACATTCTCCGGAATCGAGAACCTCGTGGGCAGCGCCGACAACGACTACCTCGCCGGCAATGCCGCCAACAATCGGCTCAGCGGCGGAGCGGGCTACGACACGCTGAAAGGCGGCGACGGCGATGACGTGCTCTATGGCGGCAAGGGCTGGGACACCATGTACGGTGGCGCCGGAGCCGATGCATTCTACGGTGGAAATGGTTTCGATTCGGTCTACTACACTGGCGAAACCAAACGAGTGAAAATCGACCTCAAGACCGGCGATGCCGGTGGTGCGGCGAAGGGCGATACATTCCATAGCATCGAGGTCATCGGAGTCACCAATTTCGCCGATATCATCAAGGGCGACAAGGCCGACAACCAGCTTTATGGCAACGGCGGCCATGACCAGCTCTATGGCCGCGGCGGAAACGACGTTCTGGATGGCGGGGAGGGTGCCGACGAGCTCTACGGGGGCAGTGGGGACGACCGGCTGTTTCCCGGCAACGACCACGTGGGCGATGTCATCAACGGCGGCGCAGGAAATGACTGGGTCGATTACTTCTGGACCGGTCCGGAGGGCGTGCAGGTATTCCTCTCCATCAACGCCGCGCAATACGGTGCCGAGAACGACACTTTCAGCAGCATCGAAAACATCGCCGGCAGTAGCTACGCCGACACCATAAGCCCGGCCGACAATGGATGGGCCGACGGTGGGAAAGGCGACGACATTGTTATCGACGCGGGGGGCACCGAGGTGCTGCGCGGCGGTGCCGGCGAAGACACCCTTACCGACAACTTCCTTGGTATCGGCGAAGACGGGAACAAGGATATCTTCGTGCTCGAGCCGGACAACGGACTCGACACGGTCGTCGGCTTCGACCAGGGACAGGACCTGTTCTGGCTCCCCGCCAACATGTTTAGTGACTTGATCTTCAACAACCAGGGCCATCTTGTCGGGGGCAGCATCGTCAACAGCACGGCGCCGTCCGCGACGAACCCGTTCGCCCAGCTTCTCTATGACACCGACGATTCCATGCTCTGGTACGACGCCGACGGCACGGGCCCGATTGCACCGGTCGAGGTCGCCAAGATCGTCGGTTTCAATGGCCCCCTCACTACGTCCGATTTCGACGTGGTGATGAACATCTGACCGCGGCGGTGCGTCGGGAAACACGTCGGCCCGAGTTGCCGCACCTCCCGAAGCCGGCTTAAAAGACGGGACCGGCCAAGGGAGGGCGCCGGGACCGCATGTTCCAGAAGATCCTGATCGCCAATCGCGGCGAGATCGCCGTCCGGGTCATCCGGACCGCGCGGCGGCTCGGCATCGCCACCGTCTCCGTCTATTGCGACGCCGATGCCGACGCGGTTCACGTCGAATACGCCGACGAGGCGGTCAATATCGGGCCGCCGCCGGCGTCCGCCTCCTATCTCGTCGTCGACAACATCATCGACGCCTGCCGGCAGACGGGGGCGGACACGGTCCATCCGGGCTACGGCTTCCTCTCCGAACGTGCCGATTTCGCCGCGGCATTGGAAGCAGCCGGCATCATCTTCATCGGCCCCAATCCGCGAGCGATCGCCGCGATGGGCGACAAGATCGAATTCGAAGAAGCTCGCCGCGGCCGCCGGCGTTTCGACCATCCCAGGCCATATCGGGGCGATCGACGAAGAAGCGGAGGCGTTGGCGATCGCCGCCGACATCGGCTTCCCGGTCATGCTCAAGGCGTCGGCCGGCGGCGGCGGTAAGGGCATGCGGATCGCCCGCACCAGGGACGAGGTCGCCGAGGGCTTGCGGCTTGCCCGCTCGGAGGCGCGCTCCTCCTTCGGCGACGATCGCGTGTTCATCGAGCGCTACATCGAATCGCCGCGCCACGTCGAAATCCAGGTGCTCGGCGACAAGCACGGCAACGTCATTCATCTCGGCGAGCGCGAATGCTCCATCCAGCGCCGCAACCAAAAGATCGTCGAGGAGGCGCCGTCGCCGGCGGTCGACGCGACGCTCCGCGCCGAGATCGGGGCGGAGGCGGTGGCGCTGGCCAAGGCCGTCGGCTACGATTCGGCGGGCACGGTCGAGTTCATCATGGATCCCGACCGGCGCTTCTACTTCCTCGAGATGAATACCAGGCTCCAGGTCGAGCATCCGGTCACCGAACTGGTCACCGGCCTAGACCTGGTCGAAGAGATGATCCGCGTCGCCGCCGGCGAGCCGCTGCGGCACCGTCAGGACGACATCAAAATGAGCGGCTGGGCCGTCGAAGCCCGGGTCTATGCCGAAGATCCGCATCGCGGCTTCCTGCCGTCGATCGGCCGGCTCAGCCGCTATCGGCCGCCCGCCGAAAGCCGCAACAGCGCGACCGCCGTCAGGATCGACGGCGGCGTTATCGAAGGCTCGGAAATCTCGCTCTATTTCGATCCGCTAATCGCCAAGCTGATCACCCACGGCCCGGACAGGGTCTCGGCCATCGACACGATGCAGAATGCCCTCGACCGGTTTCTCATCGACGGCATCGCCCACAACCTGCCCTTCCTCGCCGCTCTGATGGAGCACCCGCGCTGGCGGAAGGGGCGGTTGTCCACCGGCTTCATCGCCGAGGAATACCCGGACGGCTTCTCGGCGCTTCGCCCTTCCGAAGCAACACGTGATCGCCTGGCGATCGTGGCGCTCGCCATCGAACTCGCCCGCAGCGCGCGCCTGAAGACGATGCCGGGCCGACTGAACGGGGAGGGCGCCGCGATCCACCCGGACTGGACCGTGCGGGTCGGACGGGAACGGGTCGCACTCGACCTGACTTCGCTCTCGACAAACTCGCCGGTGACCTTCGATGCGGTGATCTCCGGCGCCAATCAGCCACTGACCGTCGCCTCCGCCTGGCGGCCGGGCCAGCCGCTGTGGGTCGGCATGGTGGGCGAGATGGAGATGACGGTTCAGGTGCGCCCGGCGGTCGCCGGGGTGCGGCTGTCGTGGCGCGGTGTCGACGTCGTGGCGCGGGCCATGACGCCGCGCATTGCAGCTTTCGACGCGCTGATGCCCGAGGAAAGGAGCTCCGACGCGGCAACGGTTCTCCGCTGTCCGATGCCGGGACTGGTCGTCTCGATTCTGGTCGAGGCGGGCCAGCTGGTCAGCGCCGGCACGCCGCTCGCCGTCGTCGAGGCGATGAAGATGGAGAACATCCTGCGCGCCGAACGCGAGGCGACGGTCGTCAGCGTCAACGTCAAGCCCGGCGACGTGCTCGCCGTGGACGCCGTGATCATGGAGTTTGCGGCCGAGCAGTGACCGCCGGAGGATGACCGGGATACCGCGCCAAGCGGTGCGGGGGTATGATCGACGACGGCGGCGGGCTAACGGTCGCATTTTGGGAGGACGCTATGGCGCTTTTCGCAATCGCAATTCCAATTCTGGCGGGCAAGACAAAGGAGTTCGACGCTTTCATCGCCGAACTAACCGGCGCACGGAAGGCGGAGTTCGTCGCTAGCCGGAAGCGCTTGGGTGTGCGCGAACGCACCTTCCACCAGCACACGCCGATGGGCGATCTTGTCGTCGTCACCCTTGAAGGCGACGACCCGGCCGGCGCCTTCGCCAGATTTGCCGAAGGGGCCGATCCCTTCACCCAATGGTTCAAACAGAAGGTGATGGAGGTTCACGGCGTCGATCTTAGTGCGCCACCTCCCGGGCCTATGCCGAAGCAGATCGCCGAACTCGGGGGCGTAGCCGAGCCGGAGCCTCCTGGGTCGGCAGGAGGGGTGGCGAGCCGATCAGCCCTGCCGACCATGCCCTTGCGTCTACTCGGAAAATCCGCTCGACTTGCACGGCGGGGGCAATTTGCCGACGTGGCGCGACGCCGCAGTCGGCGTCGGGCAAGGGGGCGGCCATGGCGAGCGATACGAATGCGTCGACCGGCGGAGGCACGGCATGAGCTACGGCGATCGCTTCATGGTCAAGCCCGGGTCGGCGGTGACCCTCGGCAAGATCGACCCGGCATTCACCGGGGAAGACGAGAACCACAAATCCGCCCTCGCCCAGATCGATAAGGATCGCGAACGGCTCGCCGCCCTGCAGTACCTGATGTATGCGGAGGACAAGCATTCACTGCTGATCGTGCTGCAGGCGCTCGACGCCGGCGGCAAGGACGGCACCGTCAACCACGTCGTCTCGGCGATGAATCCGCAGGGCTGCTCGGTGGCGAATTTCAAGGCGCCGACGCCCGAGGAACGGGCACACGACTTTCTGTGGCGGGTCCATCCCCATGTGCCGCGCACGGGCCGCATCGCAGTGTTCAACCGGTCCCACTACGAGGATGTGCTGATCGTCCGGGTTCACAAGATGGTGCCGAAGGAGGTGTGGTCCGCCCGCTACGACCTCATCAACGCGTTCGAGGCGGGACTTGCCGGGAACGGCACCCGCATCCTCAAGTTCTTTCTCCACATCAGCCCGGAGGAACAGCTCGCCCGCTTCAAGGCTCGCCTCGACGATCCCGGCCGCAACTGGAAGATCAGCGACGCCGACTACGCCGAGCGGCAATACTGGAACGACTACACTGCCGCCTTCGACGAGGCCCTGTCGCGATGCTCCACCCAGGAGGCGCCGTGGTTCGTCATCCCGGCCAACCACAAATGGTTCCGCAATCTGGCCGTCGCGCGGATCATCGTCGAGACCCTCGAAGGGCTCGCCATGCAGATGCCCAAGCCGACGGTCGACCTCGCGGCGATCCGCAAGAAGTACCACGCCGCCGTGCTGGCGGAGAAAAAGCCATGACGGCTCCGCCGGCGCCGGCGTGACCACCATTGCGCGGTGAGCCCGCGTGACCACGCTGACCTTCGTCGTCTTTCTGGTCGTCTATCTGGCGATGGCGCTCGGCGCCGTCCCCGGCTTCAAGGTCGATCGCGCCGGCGCCGCGCTGATCGGCGCGCTCGTGCTGCAGATGACCGGGGTCATCTCCACCGAAAAGGCGTGGCAGTCGGTCGATTACCCAACCATGGCGCTCCTCTTTGGGCTGATGGTGGTCTCGGCCCAGTTCACCATGTCGGGTTTCTACACGGCGGTGACGAAACAGGTGGCGGCGATCCACGTCGGTCCGCAAACGCTCCTCGCCGTGGTCATCGTTACGGTGGGGACGCTGTCGGCCTTCCTGACCAACGATGTCGTCGCGGTCGCCATGGCGCCGCTTCTCGTCGACGGCTGTCAGGCGCGGCGGCTGAACCCGGTGCCCTATCTCCTCGCTCTCGGTTTCGCCGCCAATGCCGGTTCGGTGGCGACGATCATCGGCAGCCCGCAGAACATCATCGTCGCCGAGCGGCTTCAGCTGCCCTTCATCGCCTATACGCTGGCGACGATCGTCCCGGCGCTGTTCGCCATGCTGGCTATCTGGCTGATCCTCGTCCTTCTTTATCGTCGAGCCTGGGCGGCCGGTGACGCGGTTGGCGGAAGCCCCGCCAAACCGGTGCCGTTCGACCGGGTCGAGGCGGGCAAGGGCATGATCGTCGCGCTCGTCGTGCTTGCCGCCTTCGTGTTCACCGATATCTCACGCGCCCAGGTAGCGCTCGGCGCAGCCGGCATCCTCCTCATCAACCGCCGTTTCGCCTCGCGCGACATGATGCGCGAGATCGACGCGAGCCTCCTGGTGATGCTGTTCGGTCTGTTCATCGTCAACGCCGCCTTTGCGGCGACCGGCCTGCCGGACCGGCTGATCACCCATCTCGCCGATGCCGGCGTCAGGCTGACCGACCGCGACTGGCTGTTCGCCATCACGGCGGTTGCCAGCGATGTCGTCGGCAACACGCCGGCGGTGATCCTGCTCGCGCCTCACATCGAGGGCGCCGCCGCCGGCGTCGCGGTGACGCTGGCGAGCGCGTTGTCCAGCAATCTGGTCGTCTTCGGTAGCCTTGCCACGATCATCGTCGTCGAGGCGGCGAAGGAGAGGGGGATCGTCATCAGCTTCGCCGAGTTCTCCCGGTCCGGCGTGCCGATCACGGCGATTACGCTCGCCTTTGCCTTCGGCTGGGTGATGCTCGGCGCCGGGGGCTGAGCGGCGTCGGCGGCTTCAGGAAGAAGCGATCAGCTCCGCGAGCTGCGAGGCGGTCCACGGCGCAATGGAGTATTTGCCGGTGTCGACCGAGAGATAGGTGCCGACCCGTCGCAATCCGATCCGATCCCGCCGATGCAGGCTCGCCCGAGGATCGGCGAGCGAGCCCTTTCCCAGCGCGAAAACCCAGCCGCCCTCCAGCCGCCACTCGACCGTCTTTGCCCAGATGCCGGTCGCCCACGGCAGGTGAGACGCCAGGCCTTCGATGATCGATTTGGCGACCGCCGCGGCGCCCGCGGCATCCGGTTCGGTCACCTGTGGCGGATCGACGCCGTTTCCCTCGGCCGCCAGTCCGGCCGGGTACCAGGAAAGATAAAGGTCGCGACCGTTGTAGTTCTTCACGTCGCCGAAGGGACCGGTGGCGACGACCACGCTCGGGACGTCAAGCGCCTCTGAGGTTCTCACGAACAGCGAGCGCCGGTACCGATGGGACCAGCCCGGCTCCGGCGCCAGGCCGAGCGCGGCGTCGATCGCGAGTCGGCCTTCCCAGAGCGCATTGACCACGAAGTCAAACGGTCCCCGCGCGCCTTCGGCGGTATCGACCGTCCACCGACCGGCGACGGTCGGCTGGTGCGGACGCACGCGCGTCACCCGGCTGCCCATGGCCAGCTCGATCCGCGGCTCCGCCGCCAGCGCCGCCACGAAACGGTCAGCGATCCGGTTCGTCGACACTGATCGCTCCGGTACGCGAAAGCCGGCGACGATGAAGCGGTCGTCGGCGAGTCCGGCGAGTTCCCGCGGCGAGAGCCTTTCAAGCCCGTGCGCCCACCCACCGCCGAGGTAGCGATCCGCCATCGGCGCGTCGCGGACCAGATCGGTGACCGCCGTGAAGTATCGCGCCATCGCGTCGGGAGTCACGACCGAGTCACGGTGAACGACATAGACATCGCCCTCTTTGGTGACGGCATGGGCCGGCAGCGGGCCGATCAGCCCCTCGACCAGATCGTTGAAGGCAAGGCCGCCGGGCATGAGCCGCCGCGCCGTCTCGAGGGTCGGATCGGCGGAGTAGAGATAGCCGAGGTGGATTTTTCCCTCGTTCCACCGGCTGGCGCGCGAAAACGGTTCGGCTGCCTGGTCGAACAGCGTCGAGGCGATGCCTCGGCGGGCCAGGAAGAGGGCGGTGGCGCTGCCCATGATCCCTGCGCCGAGGATGGCGACATGCCGCCGGGCCGCCATGGCTGCTACCGCGCCGATCGGGACGGTGGGCGACGCACGGAGGATCGATCGATGCACGAAGCAGGCATGGAGGCGCTCAACCTTGCCGGTTCTTGGCGTCGACGGCCGCCTGCAAGCGCTTCGCTTGGCGGACGAGGAGACGACGGGTCGCCGGGTAGCCCTGCGCATCCAGGACCTTCGAGAGCAACCACCACGCTCTCGGCCTGTCGGGTTCGAGGGCAGCGACGCCGGCAAACCTCGCCAACGCTGCCTTGGTGTCTCCGCGAAGAAGCGCAGACCGCCCGTCGTCGAGGAGCAATTTCCTGTATTCGGTCAAAATGAGGTCGCGCGGGGTCGGATCGATCGTATCAACCAGCCCGGGGAGCGACAGGTCGGCGAAAGCCGGGTAGATCTCTCCTCCATCGGCCGGGATTTCCACGCCTGCCCGTTTCTCGATTTCCCGGACGTGACGCATGACAAGCAGGTACACGCAAAACAGCAGCAAGCGTCGTTCGGGGCCAGGCTGAGTTGCGGCGTTCACAATCTTTATCGTCGGAGGCATCAGAGCCCGAAAGGCTTCGAGAAGCCGCTCGACGGGCAACCGCCACCATCCCTTGACCAGGCCGCCTTCGCGCTCAAACCAATGCTTGTAGAGGGGCGCCGTAACGGCGAGCATCGGCCCGGCCGCGAGGAGTTCCATCATGTATATATGGTTGACCCAGAAGCCGGCCTCGGCGTCGGCGAAGAGACGAAGTCCGTCCGTGAGCAGCCTGCTTCGTGTCAGGGCGCGGAGGGGCATGCCGCGGTCGCGGGAGATGAGAAGCGTTATCAGACGCTCCACGGCCGTACCCTCGAAGCTATGGGCAGGGCTCGAGGTACGGCGGCCGGCAGAACCCGGCTCCGCGCCGAAGAAATCAACCGTGCAATAGGCGCTTATGGCGTCCGGTCGCGCCAGCAGCGGCTTCAACAACTCCTCGGCATAGGTCGGCTCGATGATATCGTCGTGGAAATAGAGGAAGAAGAATTCCGTATCGACCCGGTCGAGCAGGAAGTTGACGTTCTTCGCCCAGCCTTGCCGCTCCGACTGGGCGAAGACCTGAATCCGAGAGTCGTCGCGCGCGTGCTTCTGGCAAATAGCAACGGTGTCGTCCGTCGACAGGTCGATGGAGACCAGAATCTTCAGGTTCGCATGGGTCTGTCTGCGGGCGCACCAGAGCGTACGGTCGATGAAGGCCTCGGCCTGATAGGCCGGTATGCAGACCGTCACGTCTGGCGCGGTCGGCGGACCGGATCCGGGCGCCGTGTCGCTCATGCCGTTGCCCGAGGATCGTCGATCGGGTCGTCCGCGTAGTCGGCCGGATCGTAAGGGGTGCTGGCCAGAACCAGGAGGACGCTGTCTGGCAGGACGTAGGTCTGCTGCGCCCAGACGTCGACGTCGGTCATCAGGCCGCTCTCGCCGGGCATGAGGCACACGGAATGCACCTCGCCCTGATAGCGGAGCAAGACGTCGATCTTGCCGGAGAGGCAAACCAGAAGGTGCTGACCGCGTCGGTGGCGGTGACGCCCGCGGACCGTACCGGGCGGAACGTCGCGGACAACGAAGACCCGACGCGGCGCGAATGGCAGTTCCGAGAATTCGAACGGGATGAGGGTTCCCCTTTGGTCCACCTTCTGCGTCAACGCGTAGATGGCGGCCCGCCCGCCAAGCAATGTCTCCGTGGGTGGGTTGGCTGGCATCGGGGAGATGGCGTCCATGGTTCAAAATGTGGCGGTGGGCGCCCGCGACATGAGGGGAATGAAGGGGCGGCGTCGCTCTCTTAGCGCGGCGGACCGGTATTGTGAATTGCCGCCGAAACTGCACGCTGCGCACGTGGCTCAACCACGATATCTTGACCGCTGGACGGGCTGACCTCAAAGATGGGCGTGCCTTAGCCGCGCGGAGGAACCTGATGCACCTTGCCGAGATCAATGTCGGCCGCCTGCGTTATCCCCTCGACGATCCGCGGACCGCCGATTTCGTCGACAATCTTGACGCCATCAACGCACTGGCCGAGCGGAGCGGGGGATTTCTCTGGCGGCTGAAGGACGAGACGGGCAACGCCACCCAGATTGCCGCCTTCGACGACCCGAAGGTGATCGTCAACATGTCGGTCTGGGAGACGGCCGAAGCGCTCCACGCCTTCGCCTACAAGACCGTTCACCGGCGGTTCGTCGAGCGCCGCAAGGAATGGTTCGAGCCTTTCGACGGCCCGTATCTGGGGCTCTGGTGGGTCGAAGAGGGCGCCTGGCCGGACGTAGCCGAAGGGAGGCGGCGGCTCGCTCATCTTCGGCGGGTCGGTCCGACCGCCTACGCCTTCACCTTCCGCAAGCTTTTCGATCCGCTGCCCGGCATTCGACCGCTGGTCGACCTCGGCGATGGCAAGGTGGAGACCGAGCGGTACCGCTCTTGCGGCTGAACGGCCGTCCGACATGGCCGAGCGAGCCGTTCACGTCAGTATCACCGGCAGGGTTCACGGCGTCGGCTACCGCGCCTGGCTCCACGGCCAAGCGCGGCACCGTGCCGTTTCAGGCTGGGTGCGCAATCGGCCGGACGGCTCGGTGGAAGCGGTGCTGTCGGGGAGCATCGAGGCGGTGGAGGAACTCGCCTCGCTGTGTCGAAGCGGCCCGCCGGCAGCGGTCGTTTTCGACGTCAAAACAGAGGCTTATGACGGCCAGCTGCCAAACGGATTCAGGGTTCTGCCGACCGGCTAGCGGTTGTCCCGAACAAGCCCTCGAATTCGTGCCGCATCACCGCATCGACCTCCGGCATCGAGACCGGAATCCCGAGATCGGTCAAGCTGGTGACGCCGTGATCCCGGACCCCGCAGGGGACGATACCGGAGAAGTGTTCAAGCACCGGATCGACGTTGAGGGCGATGCCGTGGAACGTCACCCAGCGCCGGATGCGAATGCCGATCGCCGCGATCTTGTCTTCCCGGCCAATACCCCTGTCCGGACGCGCGACCCAGACGCCGATGCGGTCTGCCCGCCTTTCGCCCTTCACATTGAAGGCAGCAAGCGTGCGGATGACCCATTCCTCCAGCGTCGTCACATATTTGCGGAGGTCCTGCCCCCGCCGGGCCAGATCGAGCATGACGTAGGCGATCCGCTGGCCGGGGCCGTGATAGGTGTACTGCCCGCCGCGACCGGATCGATAGACGGGGAAACGCTCGGGCTCGAGCAAATCCAACGTCTTGGCGCTGGTGCCCGCGGTGTAGAGCGGCGGGTGCTCGACCAGCCAGACCCGCTCGGCGGCGGCACCATTCCGGATCGCCGCGACCTGCTCCTCCATTCCCGCGACGGCCTCAGGGTAGCCGACCGGCGAGTCGGCGATCACCCAGTCAACGGGCGGGCATCCACTCGCGGCCGTCAGCCAGCCTGATCTGGTCGGGAGTTCGAGCATCGTCCATCACTTGGTCGCGATGCGTCTCGAAGGCAAGCCAGGCAACCGGCGGGACAGCGTCCCCGCGGCGGTCCTCAGTTGTAGAGCCGCCACAACGGCGACAGTTTCTTCTTCTTGGCGGTGGCGGCCACCGGCCTGGCGGCGACCGAGGAGCTTGCGAACATGTGATCCTGGATCAGGACCCGCGTGTTGTACATGCCCTTCGACTCAACCAAAGCGTACAAGGTCGCGGCATTGGCCGGGGAAAGGCGCACGCATCCGTGCGACACCGGCTGCCCGAGGGTCCGCGTCGACAAGCTGCCATGGATGGCATGACCCTGCTGCGTGAAGAAAATCGAGTGCGGCATCGGCGCGCTGTCGAACTCGTCCGAGTAGTGGTCGGGTTCCATGCGGAAGGGCGTAAAGGTTCCACTGGGGGTCGTATAGCCGCGAGCGCCCGTCGACACCGGCCAGACGTATTTCGGCACGCCGTCGACGGATACGGACATCCGCTGGGTGCTCTTGTCGATCGCGATCACGATACCGGCCGACGCGGCGGTTGCGCCAGCCAGCAGCAATGCGGACGTGAACGCACCAACAAACGCCCCGCGAATGAAACTCGTCCAAGCCTTCTGCCTTGTCGTCGGCATGCCCAATCGCCTTCTGTCGCTCGGTTTTGACCTGTACGGTCGCCGCAATCATAGCGCCGCTCGCTTAATGGAACCATACCGCAGTGTTCGCATTTTCGTGACGGGGTGCCACGGTGGATCCCAGGAGCCGGAAGCCTGACTGAACCCGATGCCAACCGGGGCGAAGAACCACAAGGACAAGGCCGACAAATACTGGTCCGGCGAGGTCACCCGGACGAGCAACGCACTCGATCTCGACGAGGGCGTGTTCACGCTCGATAGTCCGGCCGAGATCGCGCTGTCCTTGAAACGCTCCGCCGAGGGCAGCCGTCGCCGCAAGGGAACCCCCTACCAGTCGGCCATGTCCATGCTGAATTTCTATATCAACCGGGCCGGCAACAACCTGCCGGAAGAGAGGAAGGCCATCCTCGAAGAGGCGAAGCACGAGCTCCACAAGCTGTTCGGCCGCGACTGATCGGGGATTGCCTGCTCGGCTGGCGCCAGGGACCAACGCGTCGGCCGAATCCAGCCGTGAGGCACCGGCTCGGGCCGAGGCCGCGCGGGGCGGTCGGGCGCTTCTTGTATCGCTGTGGTCGATTTGCTAAATGAGCGGCGATTTCCTCGCGGTCGTGGCGGAACTGGTAGACGCGCAGCGTTGAGGTCGCTGTGGGGTAACTCCCGTGGAAGTTCGAGTCTTCTCGACCGCACCAGACTTGTGCTGACAACCCCGATCGGCGGCCCACGGCCGCCGATCCTGTTTGTGCCGCAAAGGGCCAACGCTATGTCCCGTGCCGGTCGCCGGTCCCGTCGTCGCCGAGGTGATCATGGTCGACGAACCTTCCACGGCGGGGGCTCCCGCGCCGGCGACGCTTGCCGTCCGCAACGAGCGCGGCGACCTATCCCAGCTATTCATCGACGCAGTCCGGCCGGCGCTCGAGCGGCGTGACGGCGGCCGACTGAAGGAACTGATCGCTCCCCTCCACGAGGCCGACGTCGGCGACCTCCTCGAGGCACTGGAAGCGGACGAACGGACCAAGCTGGTCCATCTGCTCGGCGGCGACTTCGACTTCACCGTCCTCACCGAACTGGACGACACGCTCCGCGCGCAACTTCTCGAGGGGTTGCCGGCGGAAACGGTCGCGGAAGGCGTCCGCCAGCTCGACTCCGACGACGCGGTGGCGATCCTCGAGGAGCTGCCGCCCGAGGAACGGGACGAGGTTCTCGAGCGGCTGCCGCCGGTCGATCGCGTCGCCGTCTCCCGAGCCCTCGAATATCCCGAGGACTCGGCCGGTCGCCTCATGCAGACCGAGTTCATCGCCGTGCCGCCGTTCTGGGACGTCGGCCGGACGATCGACTACATGCGGGACGAGGAGGACCTTCCCGACGAGTTCTATCAGCTTATCGTGGTCGATGCCGACTTTCACCCAGTCGGAACGGTGACGCTCGATCGGCTGCTGAGGAGCAAGCGGCCGACGTCGATCCATGACATCGCCGACACCGACATCCGCAAGATCAAAGCGACCGACGACCAGGAGGACGTGGCGCGTCTGTTCGAGCGATACAACCTGATCACCGCCCCGGTCGTCGATGACGACGACCGGCTGGTCGGGGTGATCACGGTCGACGACATCGTCGACGTGATCGAGGAAGAGGCGGACGAGGATATCCGCCGGCTCGGTGGGGTCGGCGACGAGGAAGCCTCGGACGCTGTCGCCCACGTTGCCCGCACCCGCATCCCCTGGCTGCTCGTCAACGTCTTCACCGGCTTCCTGGCGGCGGCGGTGATCGGCCTGTTCGACGGTACGATCGAGCAGATGGTGGCGTTGGCCGTGCTGATGCCGATCGTCGCCTCGATGGGCGGCAATGCCGGCACTCAGGCGATGACGGTCACGGTCCGAGCAATTGCCACCCGCGATATCGCGACGCGGCCCACCCATCGCGTCGTCGGGCGAGAAGTGGTCGTCGGCTTCATCAATGGGCTGGTGGTGGCGGTCTGCGTCGGGACCGGCGCCGCCCTCTGGTTCAGGAACGCCGATATCGGGGCGGTGATCGCGGTGGCGCTGATGGTGAACATCCTTGTCGCCGGATTGGTCGGCTCGCTGATCCCCCTCGTCCTCGATCGGCTGAGGATCGATCCGGCGGTTGCCTCCGGCGTCATTTTGACCGCGATCACCGACGTGACGGGCTTCTTCGTTTTCCTCGGGCTCGCCGGCTGGTGGTTCGGCCTTTTCTAGGCGGAGGCGGGCGGGTGTTGGACGACGATCGTCGGCGGCCGAGTAAGGCGGTCCGGCAACCGCTCGCGCCATGTTTCACTGGCTCGCAATTGTTTATTCGCGCCGGGAGCCATGCCGTCTAAATTCCTGCCAATTCGAGGAAAACAACGCGGGCGGGCAATATCGGGGTGGCGCGGGCGACCGGTCTAATCAATGTGGGAGTGGTGGGGCTCGGCTATTTCGGCTCCCACCACGCGCGGCATTTTGCGGCTCACCCCGGGGCGCGGCTCGTGGTCGTGGCCGACGCCGATCCCGAGCGGGCGTGCACAGCGGCCGAGAAATTCGGCGCCATCGCAGCAAGCGATCATCGGGCGCTGATCGGCAAGGTCGAGGCCGCCTCGATCGCAGTTCCGACCTCCGAGCATCATGCGGTCGCGCGCGACCTGATCGAGGCGGGGATCCACGTCTTCATCGAAAAGCCGATTGCTGCCGACGCCAGTGCCGCCGCCGACCTCGTCACCCGCGCGGCGCGGAAGGGCTTGATCCTGCAGGTTGGGCACATCGAGCGCTATTCCCCGGCGTTCCGGGCGCTTGAAGCCAAGGTCCGAGCGCCGCGTCTGATCGAGTGCGTCCGCCATACGCCCTGGACAGGGCGGGCGATCGACGTGGACGTGGTCCTCGATCTGATGATCCACGACATCGACTTGGCGCTGACCCTTGCCGGCGCGCCGGTCACCTCCGTCGCCGCGGCGGGCGTCCGCGTCGCGACGGACCGGTACGACGCGGCTTCGGCCCGATTGACGTTCGCCAACGGGGTGGTGGCGACGCTTGCGGCGAGCCGCGTGGCTTCAGCCGGCGCACGGATGCTGACGGTCACCGAGGCCGGCCGGCAGCTCACTTCCGATCTGGCGGCGCAGACCCTTGCCGTCACCACCGGGGTACAGGGATCGGCGCAGACCGACCAAATCACCTTCGACCCTGCCGACAATCTGGCAGCCGAGATCGACGCGTTCCTCGCCAGCGTCAGCACGGGAACGTCGCCGCGGGTCGACGGCAAGGCCGGACTCGACGCAATGAAAGTCGCTGATATGATCCTCGCCGCAATATCAAAGGGGGGCGCTGTGGCGCCTGCTCGCATGGATGGAGTTCCCGCGTAATGGCGCCTGCCCGCACCGCAACGGCCCTTTCGGTCGCGAACGACGACCGCATCGCGCTCTTCGACCTCCAGCGCCAGCGGCAGCGCCTCGATCGCGATATCAAGGCGCGGATCGACGCGGTTCTCGGCCACGGCCAATTCATCCTCGGCCCAGAGGTTGGACTGCTCGAGGAGCGTTTGGCCGCTTATGCCGGCGCCAAACACGCGATCGCCGTGTCGAGCGGCCGCGACGCACTGATGATCGCCCTGATGGCGTTGAAGGTGAAACCGGGCGACGCGGTGTTCGTGCCGGCCTTCACGTTCGCCGCGACGGCGGGGGCCGTCGCTTCGATCGGCGCGAGCCCCGTCTTCGTCGACGTCGATCCGGCGACCTTCAACATGGACGCGGCCGACCTGGAGCGGGCTATCGCTGAAGTGGAAGCCGCGGGCGAGCTCAAGCCGCGCGTGGTGATGCCGGTCGATCTATACGGGCTGCCGGCCGACTACCCGGCGATCAGGGCGGTGGCCGATCGCCATGGTTTGACCGTGCTTGCCGATTCCGCCCAGAGCTTCGGCAGCACGCTCGGCGGGCGCCACGCCGGGGCGCTGGCGCCCATCACCGCCACCAGCTTCTATCCGACCAAGCCGCTCGGCTGCTACGGCGACGGCGGCGCTATCCTGACCGATGACGATGACCTGGCCGAGATCGTGCGGATGATCCGCTCGCACGGCCGGCAGGGCACCGGCGACGAGGCGATCGTGCTTGGGCTGACCGGCCGCCTCGACACCATCCAGGCGGCGGTGCTCCTGGCGAAGCTCGACGTCTTCGACGCTGAACTCGCCCGCCGTCGGGAGATCGCGACGCGGTACGACGCGGCCCTGCGAGCCGCCTGTACCGTTCCGACCGTGCCGGACGGAGCGGAGAGCGCGCTCGCCATCTACACGATCCGGGTTGCCGGCCGTGACGATGTCAGGGAGCGGATGGAGCGGGTCGACGTTGGAACCGGCGTGTTCTACCGGCTCGCGCTTCACCACCATCCCGCCTTCCGCCATTTCGACGGTCGGAAGCTGCCGGTCTCGGAACGGTTGACCGGCGAGGTCCTCAGCTTGCCCGTTCACCCGGACCTGACCGAGCAGGAAGTCGACCGGGTGATCGACGCGGTGCTGAGCGCCATCGCAACTCCGTAGGCCTCCCCGCCTTTCCGCCATGAAAGGGCGCCTGTGACCGCCGTCACTGACGACCGGTCGCGTTTCTTCTATTCCCGCTTCCCCCGACACATATCGCCGCGCTCGCCCAAAAGGTGCGCGCCGCGGACAGGAGAGAACGATGAGCACGTTGTCGAAGATCAGGACGCTTGCCGCCAAGGTTGGCGACGCGCGTCGCCGGCGGAGGACCAGAAGGGCGGTCGAATCGCTGCCGCCGCATATTCGCAAGGATATCGGCTGGCCGACTTGATCCGTCGGTGAGGTAGCCCAAACCTATCAAGGAGACAAGACCATGAGGACCGCGCGCCCGGCCGGCTCGATCGATCCGGTGCAGCCGTGGCGTCGGTCCGCACGGCAGATTGCCAGGAACTGACCGTTTCAAACTGGAAAGCACGCGAAAAGGGAGCAGGCCGTCGCCTGCTCCCTTTCGTTTGAGCTCACATCCAACGCCAGTCAGCCGAAATGCGGAAGGCCGCAACGATTGAACGTTTATCGGCGGTTGACCCCGCCTTTCGCAGTGGTCAATCTGCCACTCATTCTCCCGCCGAAACCGAAGGATCACAGCATTGCAGACCGTCTCCGCGCATGGCGCGACAATTCCCGTCATTGGCTTCGGGACCTGGAACATCGGCGGCGACATCTGCGCTCGCGCGGTCGAGGAGGCGCTGCGGGTTGGCTACCGCCATATCGACACCGCCGCGGGATACAGGAACGAGGACGTCGTCGGACGCGCGATCAAAGCATCGGGGGTTCCACGGGATGAAATCTTCCTGACCACAAAAGTGGCGCCCGAGGAACTCGGCGACGATGATTTCCAACGCTCGGCCGAGCGGAGCGTGAAGCTGCTCGGCGTCGCCCAGGTCGACCTCCTATTGATCCACTGGCCGAGCAAGACGATCCCCGTCGCCCACACCATCCGCTCGCTGAACAAGGTCAAGGAGCGGGGACTGACCCGCCATATCGGCGTCTCCAACTTCACCACCGCGCTGCTCGAAAAGGCGTGGGCGGCGACGGAGGCGCCTTTGGTGACCAACCAGTGCGAGTATCATCCCTATCTGAATCAGGACAAGGTGATCGCGGCGGGCCGAGCGAAAGGCATGTTCTTCACCGCCTTCTCGCCGCTCGCTCGCGAGGCGGTGCTCAGCGATCCGGTGATCGGCGAAATCGCGGCAAAGCACGACAAAACCCCGGCGCAGGTCATCCTGCGCTGGCACGTCCAGCAGGATCGCGTGGTGCCAATCCCGAAAAGCTCGAAGCCGGAGCGCATCGCGAGCAACTTCGACATCTTCGGCTTTTCGTTGAGCGAAGACGAGATGGCGGCGATTACGCACCTGTCGACGACCCACAAGCACCGCGTCGCCAATCCGAGGTCGGTTGCCCCCGAGTGGGACGAGTGAAACCGCCGCGTTGTGCGCCATGGTTCGACCTGATCATCAGATCTTAACCGGGCCACAATCGGTCCTGCCTAGAAGTGTACCTACCTGCTAAGTTCGTGGGCCGGAACTCGGCGCGAGAAGGGGGCACTTCACGACCATGATCAGGCTGGTAGCCGTCGCCGCTTTCGCGACCTCGCTTCTTGTCGCTTGGGCGCCCACCAGTGCCGCGGGTGACAAGTTCTACGATGTCAGCGCCGCCGAACTCGCCGGTCCGCCGGGTTCCCTGATCCGTATCCTCGGCATGCCGAACGTTCAGGTTACCGGGGCGATGGTCTATCGCATTCTCTATCGGTCCAGAGGGCTGAGCGGCGAACCGATTGCCGTTTCAGGTGTCGTCGTTGCGCCGATTCGCCGCCCGCCGGCTGGCGGGTGGCCGGTCGTCGCCTATGCGCACGGAACCACCGGCATCGCCCGCTACTGCGCGTTGTCGCTCCTACCGGATCCGCTCTACAAGATTCCGGGCATCAACCAGATGATCGACAACGGCTTCGTGGTGGTGGCCACCGACTATCCGGGGCTCGGCACCATAGGACCTCATCCGTATCTCGTCGGTCTCAGCGAGGGTCGGGCGGTTCTCGATTCGGTCCGCGCGGTTCGCCAGATGACGCAGGCAAATGCCGGCAACCGGTATGCCCTTTGGGGCTATTCGCAAGGCGGGCATGCGGTGCTTTGGGCGGGGCAGCTCGCCGCGAGCTACGCGTCGGAACTGAAGTTGGTGGGGCTCGCGGCGGCGGCGCCGGCGAGCGAACTCAGCAAGCTTTTCACCGACGATGAACACAGGCTTGTCGGGCGCGTCCTCAGCGGCCTGGTGCTCGAATCCTGGTCGAAACCCCAAATCTACAACGCGCCGTTGAAGGTGCTGATCAACGAGGCCGACATACCGGCGCTCGATGACATAGCCAAGGATTGCATCGACCTGGTGCGAGGCGACCTCGCCGATCTCAAGGCCAACAGGGAAATGCCGAGCAATTACCTCAAGGCCCAGCCGTCGCAAGTCGAGCCGTGGAAAAAGCTGATGGCCGAAAACGTGCCGGCCACCAAGCCGATCGGCGTGCCCTTCTACATCGCACAAGGCACCGGCGACACGGTCGTCGATCCGCCAATCACCGTCAACTATGTCGGCGAACTCTGCCGCAACGGCACCGTCGTTCGCTTCCAGGAGTTCCCCAAGGTGACGCATTCGGGGATTCCCAAGGCAAGCCACCGCGACGCCATTGCCTGGATCAAGGATCGCTTCGACGGCAAACGAGCCCCGAACACCTGTCATTAGCCCGCGGGTCCGCCGCCCTCAGCCACTGACATAGAGGTCGTTGCGGCAGGATGCCCGCATCTCAATGCCGAAAAGCGCCCGCATCATGAAGAGGCCAGCGACGATACCGACCGCCATCGCGGCGAAAGCAGGCAGAGCATGCGGCGACAGGAGGGGAATGCTGTAGAGAACCAGCACGTCGTTGCCGCCGGGCGCCATGGCCGTGCCGAGGCCCATCAGCGTTCCCCCGCCGACATTGCGGAGCCAATCGGTCCGCGGTCTGAGATCAAGGTGAAAGCTGCGGCGTTCCAGGGTCGAAACCAGCATCCCGGCGAGCACCGCCAAAAGCAGCAGCCATCGACCGGCCGACGGTCCGGTTTTGCCGAACAAGCCCTGAATCACCACCCCGAAGGTGGAGGTGTAGCCGGCCGAGCCGAAGAGGAGATAGATGCTTGCCCCGGCGAGCCCGACGAGGAGGGCGGCGGTGGAAAGGCGATATTGCCGGGCGAGGATCAGGCGCCCGACCGCGATCCCCCGCGGCCGGCTTCGCCACAGGCGGACGATCTCGTAGACGGCGACAACGGCGAGCACCGCGATGATCAGCGGCGCCCATGGGACCAGGCGTTCGACGCCGGTTTGCGCCGGGGTTGGGGCGGGAAGCCGGCCGGCATCGACCAGAAGGGTAAAGACGATGATCCCGAGCGCGAAACCGCCAACGGTTGCCGCCATCCGCCCCTCGCCGTCCATCAGCCGCGTCATCGTCGAATAGGCGCAGGCGCCGTTGATGCCGGCTCCGGCGCCGAACAGAAAGCCGCCGGCGGCCGCCCACCCAGTCAGCTGCCAGCCTCCGAAATATGGTCCGGAGGGCAGGGTCAGCCAGAAGAAGGGCAGGGTGACGAGAACGATCCACAGGATGGTCTTGCCCATGCTCGCGGCCATGTAGGCGGTGCGCGAATGCCGGATCTCGGCGACGGCACGAACCATGCACATGCTGGCGCGATGGGCCGCGAAGCCGAGGACGAAGGCGAGCACCAGCGCGATGATCAGGGCAGCCATCGCAAACCTTCCACACGATCCGCCGCGGGCCAACATTCAGGCGCGGCGTATCAGACACCGGACCGGCGGTGGCTGACAACCGGCGAGTTGAACGCTATATGCTGTCGGCAAGCGACGGGCCGAAAACGGCTCGGCGCCGGTTGGCTATTGGCGGACGACGACGATGGATGGAGCCGACACGGCGCTGGACCTGAGGCGGAAACGGCTGGTTTTCCGCGCCTGGCACCGCGGAACCAAAGAAACCGACATTATTCTCGGACGGTTTGCCGATGCTCATGTCCCGGCGATGCCGGATGCCGAATTGGCGGATTTCGAACGAATCCTCGAGATTCCCGACCCCGACATTTTCGCTCTGGTCACCGGCACGGTTCCGGTGCCCGACGCGGTGTCCTCGCCGATCCTCACCCGCCTGATCGCTTTCTATCAAAAGACCGGCTGACCGCATGTCCGAGACGATTGCCCGCCCCTTCGCCAAACCGTCGATCGCCACCGCTCTCGCCGGCGCCGGTCCGGTCACGCTTGCCTCGGTGCCGGATGGACTGGTCGGCAAGGTGCTCGGCGAGCTCGCCGCTCTCGCCGGCCGGCGCGTGGTCTTCATCGCCCGCGACGGGCAGCGGTTGGCCGAAGTCGAGCGCACCATCCGGTTCTTCACGCCGGCGATCGAGATCCTCGATTTTCCCGCCTGGGATTGCCTTCCCTACGACCGGGCGTCGCCCCATGCGGCGGTCGTGGCGCGGAGAATGGCGGCGCTGGCTCAACTCATCGACGCGCCGGACAGGCCGTCGGTCCTGCTGACGACGGTCAATGCGGCGCTGCAGAAGGTGCCGCCGCGGAGCTTCGTCGCCCGCGGGTCGATGTCGCTCGCCGCCGGCAACCAGCTTCGGATGGACGCGATCGTCCACTGGCTCGAGGACAACGGCTTCCTGCGCAGCCCGACCGTGCGCGAGCCGGGCGAGTACGCCGTACGCGGCGGCATCCTCGATCTCTATGCGGCCGGCGCCGGGGAGCCCGTGCGTCTCGACTTCTTCGGCGACACGCTGGAGTCGATTCGCACCTTCGATGCCGACAGCCAAAGGACGGTGGCGTCGCGGCGGCGTATCGACCTAGTGCCGGCCAACGAATTGCTGCTCACACCGGAAACGATCGCCCGCTTCCGCGAGGGTTACGTGGCGCGGTTCGGCGTCGCCGACCGTGACGACCTGCTCTATCAGTCGGTCAGCGAAGGCCGGCGCTATGTCGGCATGGAACACTGGCTGCCGCTGTTCTCGGATCGCCTGGAGACGCTGTTCGACCACATCGGCGACGCGCCGACCGTCCTCGATCATCTCGATGCCGAAGCGGTCGGCGAGCGGCTCGCTCAGATAGAGGATCACTATCGCGCCCGGTTACAGGCGATGGAGGCGGGGAACGCCGCCGGCGTCCCCTACAACGCGCTGCCGCCCGACAGCCTGTACCTGACCCGGGACGGGTGGACCGAGGCACTCGAGGCGCGCCGGCTCGTCCGCCTCTCGCCCTTCGCCCAACCGACGCGACCCGACGTCATCGATCTCGGCGGCCGGCGCGGGCGGAACTTCGCGGCAGAGCGGACGGCCGCCGAGGTGAACGTCTTCGACGCGGTGATCCGGCACATCGAAACGCTGCGGAAGGCGGGAAAGCGGGTCGCGGTCGCTTGCTGGAGCGAGGGATCGCGCGACCGCATGGGGCAGGTGCTGGTCGATCACGGACTGACCCGGCTGCAGCCCGTCGCCGACTGGAGCGACGCCTCCGGCTTGACGCCGGAGATGATCGGGCTCGCGGTTCTCGGTCTGGAGGACGGCTTCGAAACGCCGGACTTAGCCATCGTCGGGGAGCAGGACATTCTCGGCGACCGGCTGGTCAGACCCCACGCCAAGCGCCGGCCGGCCGACTTCCTGACCGACGTCACCAGCCTCGCCGAAGGCGACCTGGTCGTCCATGTCGATCACGGCATCGGCCGCTTCGTCGGGCTGAAGACGATCGAGGCGGCCGGCGCTCCCCACGACTGCCTGGAGATCCTTTATGCCGGCAACGACCGGGTCTATCTGCCGGTCGAAAACATCGAGCTACTGTCGCGCTACGGCTCCGAGGAGGCCGATGCGCCGCTCGACAGGCTTGGCGGCACGGCCTGGCAGGCGCGGAAGGCCCGGCTGAAGAAGCGCATCCGCGACATGGCGGAGGCCTTGATGAAGGTCGCCGCGCAGCGGGCGATGAAGGCGGCGCCGGTGATGATGCCGCCGGAAGGCGCCTATGACGAATTCGCCGCCCGTTTCCCCTACGAGGAGACCGAGGATCAGGACGCGGCGATCCAGGCGGTTCTCGCCGATCTTGCCGCCGGGCGGCCGATGGACCGGCTGATCTGCGGCGACGTGGGCTTCGGCAAGACCGAGGTCGCCTTGCGGGCGGCCTTTGTCGCCGCCCTCGGCGGGTGGCAGGTCGCCGTGGTGGTGCCGACCACGCTGCTTGCCCGGCAACACCACAAGACCTTCTCAGATCGCTTCGCCGGTCTGCCGGTGAAGATCGGGCAGGCCTCGCGCCTGGTCGGGCCGAAGGAACTCGCCGCGGTGAAGGCGGGGGTCGCCGACGGCACCGTCGATATCGCCATCGGCACGCACGCCCTCCTCGGCAAGGCGGTCAAGTTCCGCGACCTTGGGCTGCTGATCGTCGACGAGGAGCAGCATTTCGGCGTCAAGCACAAGGAGCGGCTGAAGGAACTCAAGGCGGACGTCCACGTGCTGACGCTGTCGGCGACACCGATACCGCGGACGCTGCAACTGGCGCTGACCGGCGTCCGCGAGCTGTCGCTGATCACCACCGCACCGATCGATCGCCTGGCGGTGCGCACCTTCATCGCTCCCTTCGACGGACTGGTGGTGCGGGAGGCGCTGCTCCGCGAACGCTACCGCGGCGGTCAGAGCTTCTACGTCTGCCCGCGGATCAGCGATCTCGCCGAACAGGCCGGCTTCCTTGCCGAAACCGTGCCTGAGGTGAAGGTCGCGGTCGCCCATGGGCAGATGGCTTCGGGCGAACTGGAAGACATCATGACCGCCTTCTACGACGGCGCCTACGACGTCTTGCTGTCGACGTCGATCGTCGAGTCCGGTCTCGACATTCCGACCGCCAACACGCTGATCGTGCATCGCGCCGACATGTTCGGCCTGGCCCAGCTCTATCAGCTCCGTGGCCGGGTCGGCCGGGCCAAGCAGCGGGCCTACGCGCTGTTCACCGTGCCGCCCGAACGAACCCTTACGGCAACCGCTGAACGGCGGCTGAAGGTTCTCCAGTCGCTCGACACCCTCGGCGCGGGCTTCCAGCTCGCCAGCCACGATCTGGACATACGCGGAGCGGGCAATCTTCTCGGCGAAGAGCAGTCGGGCCACATCCGCGAGGTGGGCTACGAACTCTACCAACAGATGCTGGAGGAGGCGGTCGCTTCGCTGAAGACCGGCGATGTGGTCGAGGAAGGCGAGTGGTCACCGCAGATCACCATCGGGACGTCGGTGATGATACCGGAGACCTATGTGCCCGACCTTCAGCTGCGGCTCGGCCTCTATCGGCGGCTCGCCGAACTCCGCGAATCGCCGGAGATCGAGGCGTTCGCCGCCGAGCTTATCGACCGGTTCGGCGCGCTGCCCGACGAGGTGCAGCACCTTCTCGAACTGGTGACCATCAAGGCGCTCTGCCGCAAGGCGAATGTCGAGAAGCTCGACGTCGGGCCGAAGGGCTCGGTGATCGGCTTCCGCGCCAACATCTTCGCCAATCCGGCCGGCCTGCTCGCCTGGATTGCACGGGAAGGCGCGCTGGCCAAGGTCAGGCCCGACCAGAAACTCGTCGTTATGCGGGACTGGGAGGACACCAGGCGACGGCTGAAGGGAACCGCGACGCTACTGATCATGCTGGCCAAGATCGCCGAAGAGGGCGAAAAGGCGGCTGCCTGATCGATCCGCGACGCTTCAATCTCCCGCAATCGGCACGGCATCGCCGGTCAGTCTTGCGCAACGCGCAACGCGGCGATCTCGGCGAGTGCGTCGGCCAGCGTCTCGGCCGGGTGGGCGCCGACGATGGCGTAGCGATGGTCGATGACGAAAGAGGGAACGCCGGTGATGCCGATCCGGTAGGCGCCCTTGATCTCAGCCTCGACTTCGCCGCGATCCTCGTCGGAGGCGAGGCGGCGTGCCGTCTCCTCCGGGTCGAGGCCGCTGTCCGCGGCCACTGCCGACAAGACGCCGCGGTCGCCGATGTCGAGGCCGTCGGTGAAATAGGCGTGGAAGAGACGGTCGACCACGGTGTCCTGCCTGTCAGTCTGTTCGGACCAGCGAATAAGGCGATGGGCGTCCACCGTGTTGGGCGAGCGAGTGATGCGGTCGAAGCGAAAATCGATGCCTGCGGCCTGGCCAAGGGCGGTCAGCTGATCGTGGGCGGGCCGAACCGCCTCGAGGCTCCCAAACTTGTTCTCCAGGTAGCGACGCCGCTCGATTCCAGAGCGCGGTATGGTCGGGTCGAGGCGGAACGGCTTCCAGCGGACCGCAACGTCGATGCCGGGCGCCAGCACCAGAGCCGCCTCAAGTCGGCGCTTGCCGAGATAGCACCAGGGACAGACGACGTCGGAAACGACGGCGATCGGCAGAGGTTTGGCGGCTTTGGTCGTTTCTCGAACCGTCATGTCGCGCGGCGTCATATCGGGGAGACCATTAGTCCGGCGCCCGCCACCAGGTCTCCAGGCTGACACCGGTGAGCGCGGTCCTTTCCGGGTGTTGGACCGTCGTCCAATGGGCGAACCATTGGTCTGGCAAGTAGAAAAGCGGCACCGCGTAATAGCCGGAGATGAGAACGCGATCGAGGGCCCGGACGGCCGCGACGTAATCCTCCCGGGTGCGGGCTTCGAGCATCGCCTTGATCATGGCGTCGATTGCCGGTTGCTTGGCGCCGGGATAGTTGAACGAGCCCTCCTGATCGTCGGCAGCCTCGCTCCACCGGAAGCTCTGCTCGTTGCCGGGCGACAGAGACACGACCCAGGTATTGCGGATCATGTCGAAATCGAAGGTCTGGCGGCGAAGCTGGTACTGCGACGCGTCGACGTTGCGGATCGAGGTCTTGATGCCGATGCGGTCGAGGGTGCGCTGATAAGCGAGCGCCAGCCGCTCGTCTTCCTTGGTCGCCACGAGGATTTCGAAGGCGAGCGGCTTGCCCGTCTTGGTATTGACGAGGGCGTTGTCCCGAAGCTCGTAGCCCGCCGCCTGGAGCTCCGACAATGCCTCGCGAAGCACGGCGCGATCGCCGCCGGAGGTTTCGGGCGAGGTCGGCTGGTAGGTGCCGTCCATGACATCGGGCGCGACCGCGTCGGGGAAGGGGGCCAGAAGCTGCTTCTCGCGGTCGCTGGCCGGAACCCCGACGGACGAGAGTTCCGAGTCGTTGAAATAACCGGCCGCGCGATCGAAGGAATCGTAATAGAGGTTCTTGTTGACCCAGCCGAAGTCGAACAGCTTGGCGAGGGCCCGCCGGACGGCGATGTCGGCGAAGATCGGACGCCGCGTGTTGAATGCGAATCCCGACATGCCCTTCGGCGTGCCGGTGTGGAAGGTCTCCTTGACGACGCGCCCGTCGTTGAAGGCGGGGAAGTTGTACCCGGTGTTCCACTGTGCCGGGTCGCCTTCCGGCTGGATCTGGTAGAGGCCCTTCTTGAATGCCTCGAACAGGGTGTTGGCGTCACGATAATAGTCGATGCGGATCTCGTCGTAGTTGTACTGGCCTTTCTGGATGGGCAGATCCTTCGCCCAGTAGTCGGGATTGCGTTTGAAAACGATGTAGTTGGGGGCGCCGACCTCGGCGATGGTGTACGGCCCGCTGCCGATCGGCGGTTTCAGTGTCGACTTGTCGAAGGTCTCCGGGTCGATTGCGTGCTTCGGCAGGATCGGCATCAGGCCGATGATGAGCGGCAACTCGCGATCGTTGGCGTCGGCGAGGTCGAAACGGATGCCGCGGTCGCCGACCCGCTCATAGCTGGCGATCTTCGAGTAGTAGGCTTTGTAATTGGGCCGGCCCTTGTCGCGGAGGATCTCCATCGAGAAGATGACATCGTCGACGGTGACCGGCTGGCCATCGGAGAATTTCGCAGCGGGGTTGAGGGTGAACTCCACCCAACTCCGGTCGGGCGGCGTCTCGACGGTTTCGGCGATCAGGCCGTACAGGGTGAACGGCTCGTCGGCGCTCCGCGTCAGGAGGCTCTCGAATACGAGATTGCCGAATACCGGATCGCGCAACCCGCGCGATGAGGTCGTTCCCCCCTGGACGATGAAGGAGTTCAGGCTGTCGTACGTTCCGACAACGCCGTAGGTGATCTTGCCGCCCTTCGGCGCATCCGGATTGACATAGGGGAGGTGGTCGAAATCCGGGGGGAGGGCGGGGTCGCCGATCATGGCGATCCCATGCATCGGTTCGGCGGCGGCAAGCTGGGGCACCAGGCCCAGTCCGAGAGTCGCCGCGACGGCCGCGGCGATCGGATGCTTCAACGCGATGGATAGGATAGTGGCGGACATGGTCGACGTGCCGTTTGGGTTTGGCGGGGACTGAAAGGAAGGGGGCCATGGTAGCACAGCTTGCCGCCAGTGGGATCGCCCCGCCGGGTTGTTTCCGCCTCGACGCGAAATCCCCGGAACCGCTGGAAATCGATGCTCAGCCAAGCTAAGGAGTGGCCGACGAGACAGTCAACAAGTCGCCTCATTTGGTGGCCACTGAACCCCCAGGGGGAGACCAAGCCGAGCAGCCGCGGCAGCCCGCGGCGCGACATCGAGCCAAGGAAGCAAAATGGTCTATCTGCACATTGATTTGACGACGTGGCGACGGCTTCTGCCGATTGCGGTGCTGGCGATCGGTTTTCCGCTTGCGGCGAGCGCGCAGGATGCGGCTGCTCCGGCCCCGGCGCCCGCCCCGGCACCAGCGGCCCCCGCCGGCCAAGGGCCGGACGCGCCGTGGGCGAAGATTTGCAACAAGAACCCCAGCGACGGGCGGGAACTGTGTCTCACGATTCAGGAAGTGACCGCGGAGACCGGTCAGTTCATCGCTTCGGCGACGGTCAGGGAGATCACCGGCGAGCCGAAGAAGTCCTTCGTGGTGGCGGTGCCGCCAGGGATGCTCCTTCAGCCGGGGTTGCGGGCCCAGATCGACGACGGGCAGCAGCAGCAGATTCAGTACGGCATCTGCTTCCCCAACGCCTGCTACGGCGAGCTTGAGATCAACGACGATTTCATCGCCTCCTTGAAGAAGGGGAACAAGCTGATCATCACCGTCATGAATGCGCAGGCTAAGCCTGTCACTTTCCCGCTGACCCTGGCCGGTTTCACCAAAGCCTACGAAGGCGAGGGGCTCGACCCGCAGGGCCTCGCCCAGCGCCAGCAAGACCTCACCAAGGCGCTGCAAGAACGCGCCGCGGCGGCTCGGGAAAAGCTCAAGGAGCAGCAGCAGAAGGAAGGCCAGAACGCCAATTGAACCGGGCGCGGCCGGCGGAACGCAGTTCGCGTCTCAGTTGAGGCCGCGGTCCCGCGCGACATAGACGCCGCCGTCGCGCATCGCGAAAAATTCCTGGATTTGCGGGTGCCTGAGCGGCTCCGCCGAGTCGTCGGGGAGAAGATTCTGTTCCGACACGTAGGCGATGTATTCCGCCTCGTCGTTCTCGGCGAACAAGTGATAATAGGGCTGGTCCTTTGTCGGCCGAATTTCCTCCGGGATCGCCAGCCACCACTCTTCGGTGTTGCTGAATACCGGATCGACGTCGAAAATCACGCCGCGAAATGGAAAGATCCGGTGGCGCACAATTTGCCCGATCCTGTACTTCGCCGCGCGCGCGTTCTGTATCATCGCTTTTTTCGCCAAGCGTTCGCACTTATGGGACATGCGGGCGGCAATATGTCAACTGACCAATAGTCGCGCGACGGCAGCCGGCGGCGATTGACCGGCTTCGGCGAAACCGGTAGGCACCGAGGCTGTTTAGCCGCCATCTCATCCGATCCGCCGCGGCGGTGATCCGGACGCCCGACGAGCCATGAGCGAGATCGCGACGATCATCCTGCCATTCTTCGGGCTGATCGCCGCGGGCTTTGCCGCCGGGAAGTTCATGAAAATGCCCGCCCAGGGCGTGTCTGGGCTCAACCTGTTCGTGTACTACTTCGCCCTCCCGGCCTGGTTCTTCCAGCTTCTCGCCCAGACACCCGTCGGTACGCTGGCGCACTGGTCGTTCCTCGTCACCACGACGTTCGCCACCTACTGCGCGTTTGCCCTGGCGTTCTCGTTCGGCGCGCTGATCAATCGGGGCAACGTCCCTGAATCGACCATTCAGGGTCTCGTCGGCTCCTCCGCCAATATCGGCTACATGGCGCCGGCGCTGACGGTGGCCGCGTTCGGACCGGCCGCAGCGGCACCGACGGCGCTGATCTTTTCCTTCGACAATGCCCTCCTGTTTGTGCTGGTGCCGCTGATGATGGCGCTCGGCGGAACCGCCCGCACCAACGGCACGCTGATGGCGAAGGCAATCGTCCGGCGGATCTTCCTGCATCCGTTCATTCTCGCCACGATCGCCGGACTTGCCGTTGCCGTCGTCGGCCTGCCGTTACCCGCCCCGATCGGCGGGGTGCTGTCTTTTCTCCGCCTGGCGGCCGCCCCGGTCGCCCTGTTCGCCATCGGCGCGGGTCTGGCCCTGCAATCGCCGGGCAGGGTCTCCGTCGAACTGCCGGTGCTCCTGATCATCAAGCTGATCGTCCACCCGCTGATCGTCTATCTGCTTCTCAGCTGGATCGGCGGTTTCGACCCGCTGTGGGTCAACGCCGCCGTTTTGATGGCTGCGCTGCCGCCGGCCGCGAACGTTCTCGCTTTGGCGCGGAGATACGACACTTACCAAGAACAGGCCGCGGGTTCGGTGTACTTTGGCACCGCCGCCTCGGTGGTGACGGTGAGCGTCGTCCTGACACTGCTGCTGACCGACGCACTTCCTATCGACCCGTTCCACTAGCGTTCGCGCTAGCCGGGGCATTCCTCTCCCGCCCTGCGTGTGACCAGCGTCACATCGGGCGCGATCGCTTTCTGTTAGACGCGCCATCTTCTCGGGCGAGCCAACCCTGGCATCGCGCTGGAGACCGCAGCTCAGGGAGGGCGCGATGGCGATCTTTTCGACGAACGGTCACCCGGTTGACTTCAGTCAGTTCAACGCGCTCGCCGCGCTTGATCTGACTGCCAACTATTTCGACGTATCGGATGCCGGGTTCACGACGAGCATCAGCGGTGGTCTCTTCACGACCACTGTCGAAGTATTGGGCACGTTCCAGACGAGCGGCAACACGGTCACCTCGGGGACCATCTCAAACCTGATCATCACCGAAGAGATTTCCGGCGCGGTCTACTCGTTTTCGCTGCTCGGGGCGGACTATGAAGCGCTGCTCCAGACCAGCCCCGCGGGACGCTTGGCGTTTCTTCTCTCCGGCAGCGATCTCCTCACCGGTTCGGATCAGGCCGATACCCTCTACGGCTATGGCGACGCCGACGTGATCGACGCCGGTGGCGGTGACGACATCGTCAGCGGCGGCGCCGGCAACGACAAGATTCACGGGGGGAGCGACGCCGACACGCTCTACGGCGGCGGCGACAACGACGAGGTCTATGGCGAGGCGGGCAGCGACTCGCTCTATGGCGGCACCGGCTACAACAAACTCTTTGGCGGTGGCGGCAACGACAAGCTGTTCGGCTTCACCGAGTCCGACTACCTCTACGGCGGCGCCGGCAAAGACAGGCTACAGGGCGACGACGGCAACGATCAGCTCCACGGCGGCGGCGGCAAGGACATCCTGCTTGGCGGCGAGGGCGGCAACTCCCTCGACGGCGGCGCGGGCGTCGACAAGATCGATGGCGGCGGGGGGTTCGACACGATCGACTACACCTCTGCCTCCAAAGGGCTTGTGCTGACGCTGAAGGGGGCCAATTTCGCCAAGGCGAAGCTCGGCGGCAAGCTTGCCGACAAGGTCAAGAACGTCGAATCCGTGTACGGGACGGCCCACAAGGACATCATCACCGGCGACGGCGGCAACAACGGGTTCCTCGGCGGCAACGGCAACGACGTTCTCAAGGGCAAGGGTGGCAGCGACAGCTTTTTCGGCGGCAACGGCAACGACAAGCTGACCGGCGGCGGCGGCGCCGATCATTTCTGGTTCATCACGCCGCCGGGCCAAGGAAAGAACGTCGACACGATCACCGACTTCGAAGTCGGGGTCGACAAGATCCACCTGGGCTCGGGGCAGTTTAGCGTTCTCTCCAGCTCGCCGGGCTCAAGCTCGGTCGCGGACAACTTCGTGATCGGCCATCCGCACGACCACAATGACTATTTCATCTACAAGCCCGGCTCGGGGAAGCTCATCTACGATAGCAACGGCAATGGTAATGGTGGCGGCGTCGTCTTCGCCATCCTCGACAAGCACCTCGATCTGACGGCGGCCGACTTCACGTTTTGACCGCGCCGCGCCCGGGGTGCCGGCCGGCCGTTCGGGCAATCCCCTGCCGCATGATGGCGTGGCGCATCGCCGGGACCCGATCGAGGAGGAAAAGCCCGAAGCCGCGTAGGGCCTGAACCGGCAAAAAGCCGGTGAGCAGGGTCCGGTTGAGCGCATCGACGGCGGCGGTTCGCGCATAGACGTCGGCGCGACGGGCACGATCGTAGGCCTCGAGGCGATCCGCCCGCCCCGGATCGGCGACCGGCCCTGAGAGAACTTCGCCGAGCGCGGCAACGTCCCGATAGCCGAGATTGAGGCCCTGGGCGCCGATGGGCGGAAACAGATGGGCCGCTTCGCCGACAAGGACGGCGCGACGGGCCGAGAAGGCGCGTACTCCCATCCCCGCCAGCGGAAATACCTGCACCGGACCGTCGAGGCTGACCTTGCCGAGGATCGACGCTGAACGGGCTTCGATCTCCGCGGCAAGCGCGGTTTCCGGCAACTCCGCGTGACGCTTTGCCTCGGCGGGCGCGTCCACCCAGACGAGGCTCGATCGGCGTCCGGGCAGCGGGACCAGGGTGAACGGTCCGTTTTCGGTGTGGAACTCGGTGGACGTGTCATCGTGCGGCAGGGCGTGCGCAAGGTTGACCACCAACGCAGCCTGGTCGTAGCTCCAATCCCACGTGGCGATGCCGATACTCGTACGCACGCGCGAGCGCCTGCCGTCGGCGGCGACAACGAGCCGAGCGCTGACGGCGGTGCCGGTGTCGAGCCGGGAAAGGATCGTCTCGTCATCGGTCTGAACGGCTTCGACGCTCGCCGGGATCCGCTCGATGCGGCGTTCCGTGCAGAGTGCTTCCAGAGCGGCGGTCAATGCGGCGTTGGGAACATTGTAGCCGAAGGCGTCGAGGCCGATCTCGCTTGCATGGAACAAGACCTCCGGGGCCCGGATGAGCCGCGCGGTGGCGTCGACGATCCGCAGCGATTTGAGGGGCGCCGCCCGATCGGCAACCAGCGGCCAGACGCCAAGCCGATCGAGAAAGGACACCGAGCCGGCAAGCAGAGCGGCAGTCCTGTGGTCGTCAGGGCGAGCCGGCGGAGCGGCGATGGCGGTCCGGTATCCGAGAGCATGGAGCTGCAGGGCCGCCGCGAGACCAACCGGTCCGGCGCCGACCACCAGAGCGTCAATGGTCCCGGCGTGATGTGCGTTGCGTCTCACTCTGCCACGTCCGACGGATGAAGTGCGGCCGGCCGTTCCATAGCCTCGTCGGTCAAATAGGCCGCCGGCAGCCGGCCGGCAACGTCGAACGGGAGACGAAGGACGCCGGGGCCGGGGGTTCAGGGCTCTTGACGGCTCTTTTTTGACGGTGGACCCTTGAAATCGGGTTGCTCGCGGCGAATCTCAACCGGTCCCGCGAGGGGAGCGCCGTGGCGCCGTCGCTCCCCTCCGGCACCCGGCGACACGCTGCTGAGGGTGACGCGCAACCCGCCCGCCTGGTGACCGAGCCTACTGGAGACATGAATGATCGCGTTCGACTGGATCGCCGATCCGGCCATCTGGGCAAGTCTGGTCACGCTGACGGTGATGGAGATCGTCCTCGGCATCGACAACATCGTCTTCATCTCGGTGATCGTCGGAAGACTGCCCCGCGAGCGGGGAACCCGCGCGCGCCAGCTCGGCCTCGCCATGGCGCTGGTTTTCCGAATAGCGCTGCTCCTCACCTTGTTTTGGCTGATCGGCCTGACGGCGCCGCTCTTCACGCTCTTCGGAGAGGGGTTCTCGTGGCGCGATCTGGTGCTCATCGCGGGTGGAGCGTTTCTTCTGTTCAAGGCAACCGTCGAGATCCACAAGGACGTGGAGGGCGGCGCGGAGGAGGCCGGGGGTGCCGCCAAGGTCTACGCAAGCTTCGGCGTGATCGTCGCCCAGATTGCCGCTATCGACCTGGTCTTCTCGGTGGATTCGATCCTGACGGCAATCGGCATGGCCGAGCATGTCGGCGTGATGATCGCCGCGGTGGTGATCGCCATCGGGGTGATGTATGTGGCGTCGGGTCCGGTCGCCGCCTTCATCGAGCGGCACCCGACGACCCGCATGCTGGCGCTCGCCTTCCTGCTGATGATTGGCATCGCCCTCGTCGCCGACGGGATCGGCTTCCACATCCCGCGCGGCTATCTCTACGCGGCGATGGCCTTCTCGGCGATCGTCGAACTCCTCAACGTGGTCGCCCGCCGCAACCGGCAGAGACGAAGCGCATGACCGAGGGGGCCGCCATTGCCACCGCTTCCGCGCCGAAGCCCGAGGAGGGCAGGGCGCGAGGGGTGGTGACGCCGGCGCGGCTGGTCATGGCGGCGTTCTTCCTCGAAGCGGTTCTCATCACCAACTGGTTCCCGCGCATTCCCGACGTCGAGGCGGCGCTCGAGCTGAGCCACAGAGCGCTTGCCGTTGCCTTGCTGGCGATGCCGGTGGGGACGATCCTTTCCGTCTCCGTGGCCGGGGCGCTGATCGAGCGACTGACGCCGCGGCGGACGGTTCTCGTCGCGTTGCCCGCCTTCTGCGTCGCGCTGTCGCTGCCGGGATGGGCGTGGAGCCAGGCATCGCTCTTTGCGGCGATGTTCCTCATGGGCGCGACTTTCGCGCTTGCCGACGTCGGGATCAACGTCGAGGCGGCGCGTCTGGAGTCGGCGCTGGGCCGCCGCATCCTCAGCACTTGCCACGGGTTCTGGAGCACCGGCGCAATGGTAGGCGCGCTGATGAGCGGCGGGTTTGCCGAGCTGGGGTTGGCGACCGGGCCGCATCTGGTGATCGTTGCGGTGGTCTGCCTGCCGATCGGCCTGGCGATCGTTCGCGCGCTGCCTTCGCTCGAGCCCGCGTCCGCCGAATCGCCGCCACGGCGCCCGGTCTTCGCTCTGCCGTCGCTGTCGCTGGTCGGCCTCTGTCTTTTCGCGTTTGGCGTCGTGATGGTCGAGCTCGTGGCGCGAAACTGGGGCGGCGTGTTCCTCAAGGACGTCACCGGGGCGTCGCCGGCTGCGATCGGCATCGCCCTCGGCGCATTTTCCCTGTCCATGGCGATGGGACGGTTTTTCGGCGACCGGCTGTCGGATCGTTTCGGTTCTTCCGTGGTCGCCCGCGTCTGCGGTCTGCTCGCGGTGGCCGGTGTCGTGCTGACCGTCTTCTCGGCTAGCCTCGCCGCCGCCATGGCCGGCTTCGTCGCCATGGGACTGGGCGTCTCGATCGGCTTCCCGCTCGCCATCAGCGAGGCGGCTGGCCGGGGCGACAGGCCACCGGCCACCAATGTCGCGGCGCTGGCGCTCTTTGCCTATTCGAGCTCGCTGATCGGGCCGACGATGGTGGGATTCGTTGCCGAGGATCAGGGGCTCAGAACAGGGTTCGCCACGATTCTGCCGCTGATCATTCTGAGCACGCTGCTGGCCGGGCAATTGCGCAGGCGCGCTGGAACGACGCCGGCTGCGCCGTCGGAGAAGCGGACATCCGTATAGCGGACGGCGGACGGGTTGTCGGCGACCACGCGGAGGCGCTAGGACTTCCGTGCCTCGGCGGTGGCCATCGTGTCGAGACGAGGCGACCCGGATGGACGGCCACAGGTTGCGCAATCGGGCTCGGATGTCCGTCATGACGATGAAGAGGGAGTTGCGATGCTTCATTCGTTCCGCATCGATGAGATCGGTGGACCGGAAGTTCTGAACTGGGTGGAGAGCGACCCGGGAACGCCGGGTCCGGGGGAAGCTCGCGTCCGCCACACGGCGATCGGCGTCAACTTCCTCGATATCTACTACCGGAAAGGCGTCTACGCGCCGCCCGGTGGCCTTCCTTGTGTTCCCGGATCGGAGGGGGCGGGCGTGGTCGTGGCGACCGGAGACGGGGTTCGCGATCTGCAGGCCGGCGACCGGGTCGTCTATCAAGGCTCGGTCGGCGCTTACGCCGAGGAGCGGCTGATCCCTGCCGATCGGCTGATCAAGCTTCCCGACGACATCGACGACAAGGTGGCGGCGGCCGCCTTCCTCAAGGGCGTCACCGTCCAATGCCTGGTCCGCCGGACCTTTCGCGTCGAGCCGGGCCAGACCGTCCTCTGGCACGCCGCCGCCGGCGGGGTCGGCCTGATCGGCTGCCAGTGGGCGTCCGGCCTCGGCGCGACGGTGATCGGTACGGTGGGCTCCGAGAAGAAGGCGGAACGGGCCCGCGAAGCGGGCTGCGCACATGTCATCAACTACCGCAGCGAGGATTTCGTCGCGCGGGTCAAGGAGCTGACCGGCGGCAGCGGCGTGGAGGTCGTGTACGACTCAGTCGGCAAGGACACCTTTCCCGGCTCGCTCGACTGTCTGAAGCCGGTGGGCATGTGGGTCTCGTTCGGCCAGTCGTCCGGCGTGCCGCCGGCGTTTCCGGTGTCGTTGCTCCTGCAGAAGGGGTCGCTCTTCGCTACCCGCCCGACAATCGGACACTATCTGGCCAAGCGGGCGGACCTCGAGGCGTCGGCGGCGGAACTCTTTGCCGCGTTGCGCGAAGGCAAGGTTCGGGTGACGATCGGCCGGGAGCTTCCGCTGAAAGAGGCTGCGGAAGCGCACAGGGCAATGGAAGCGCGGGAAACCGTGGGAGCGACCGTGCTTCTGCCGTAGACTGCCGCATTTGGCGGCAGGCTGCTGAAAATTAGCGTTTGATCAGGTTTTGGGCATAATCCATTGTTGGATCGGTGAATCCGCGAGATAACGCGGCCGAGTAACCGGCGCGCCCACGGCCCGTGGAGCACTCCGGTGGCGTTTCGAGTAGGTGTCGCTGATGGGGCAACTGACCACGCACGTTCTGGATACATCACTCGGCCGGCCGGCGGCCGGCATGAGGATCGAGTTGTTCCGGCTCGGCGCCGGGGAGGAGCGCGTTGCAACGGCGACCACGAATGGCGATGGGCGGGTCGATCGGCCTTTGCTTGAAGGGCCAGCGTTGACCGCCGGCGTTTACGAATTGCGGTTTCACGCCGGAGACTATCTGCGCGCGCTGGCAAACAGGGCGTCGTTCCTGGACGTGATCCCGATCCGCTTCGGGATCGACGCGGCGGAGGAGCACTACCACGTTCCTCTGCTCCTCTCGCCCTTCAGCTACACGACCTATCGCGGAAGTTGAACGGAATCATGCGCGATACCATCCGGTTTGTCCGCAAAGGTCGAATGGTCGAACTCCGCGACATCAAGCCGGCGACCCTTCTTCTCGACTATCTTCGCGAGGTGGAGGGCGCGACCGGAACCAAGGAAGGCTGCGGCGAGGGGGACTGCGGCGCCTGCACGATCGCCCTCGGCCGCCTCCGCGACGGCAAGTTGATCTACGAGCCGGTCAATTCCTGCATCCAGCTTCTCGGACAGGTCGACGGCTGCGAAGTGGTCGCCGTCGAGGATCTCGCCGATCCCGACGGCGAACTCCACCCGGTGCAAGCCGCGATGCACGAGAAACACGGATCCCAATGCGGCTTCTGCACCCCCGGCTTCGTGATGAGCCTTTTCGCCCTCTACCACGCCGGCGAGGGCCCGGTGAGCCGCGACAAGGTCAATGATTGGATCGCCGGCAATCTATGCCGCTGCACCGGCTACCGGCCGATCGTCGACGCCGCGATCGCCGCCTGCGCCAATGCCGGCAAGGACCGCTTCGCCGCCAATGCCGCCGACACGACCGGTCTGCTCAGCTTCCTGGAGGACGGCGAAGACATCTTCGTCGGCAACGAGGACCGGTTTTTCGCCGCCCCCGCTACGGTGGACAGCCTCGCCGATCTCTACGACAAGCACCCGACCGCGACGATCGTCGCCGGCGCCACGGACGTCGGTCTGTGGATCACCAAGCAGCTCCGCGACCTGCCGAAGATCATTCATGTCGGCCGCGCGCGGGGCTTCGACCACATCGGCGACACCGGCTACGAGCTCCTGATCGGCGCGGGCGCCACCTATGCCCAGGTCGAGCCCTATTTCCGCGCCCTCGATCCCGATCTCGGCGAGCTGCTGCGCCGGCTTGGCTCGAAGCAGGTGCGGGCCAGCGGCACGGTCGGAGGCAACGTCGCCAACGGCTCGCCCATCGGCGACACGCCGCCGGCCCTGATCGCCCTCGACGCGACGGTCGAGTTGCGCAAGGGCAAGCAGACACGCAACATGCCGCTCGAAGAGTTCTTCATCGATTACGGGAAGCAGAACCGCGAGCCGGGCGAACTGGTGACCGGGCTGGTCGTGCCAAAGATGAACGCCAGCCACATCTTCCGCTGCTACAAGATTTCCAAGCGTTTCGACCAGGACATCTCGGCGGTCATGGGAGCTTTCCGCTTCACCATCGGTGACGACGGCAAGATCACCGAGGCGCGGATCGCGTATGGCGGCATGGCGCCGACGCCGAGACGCGCCAAGAAGGCCGAGGCGGCGCTGAAAGGGACGTTGCTCAGGGATTCCCGGGCCTGGTCGCGCGGCTTCTCGGCGCTGCGCGAGGACTTCTCGCCCATCGACGATCACCGGGCCAGCGCCCGCTATCGCAACGAAACGGCGCACGCGCTGCTCGGCAAGGCGCTGATCGAAGCTGCCGGAACGGCCTCCAGCCGCACCCGCATCGTCGGACAGCGCGTGGTGGCCTGAAATGGATCTTGCCGACATCATCAAGGGCAGCCCGCCGCCCATGGTGGTGCACAAGCCCAGCCCCCACGACAGCGCCGCCAAACACATGACGGGCGAAGCCGCCTATGTGGACGACATCCGGGAACCGGTCGGAACCGTCCATGCCGTTCCCGGCTATGCGCCGATCGCCGCGGGTCGCGTCACCAAGCTGGACGTCGAGGCGGTGAAGAAAGCGCCGGGCGTCGTGGAGGTTCTCACCGCAGCCGACATTCCCGGGGTGAACGACGTGAGCCCCAAGGGGATCGGCGACGACCCCGCCATCACTCCGGAACGAGTGATGTTCTACGGCCAGGTGCTCTTCGTCGTTCTGGCCGAGACCCGCGACCAAGCCCGTCGGGCCGTCAAACTGGCCAAGATCGCTACCGCGCCCGCGATGCCGGCGATCGACGTCGACGACGCCATCGTCGCCGGGACGACCGTCTTGCCGGACTACGCCTTCGTCCGCGGCGATCCGGCGGCGGAGATCAGCGGAGCGCCGAAGGAAATCACCGGCGAGTTCCGCATCGGGGGGCAGGAGCATTTCTATCTGGAAGGCCAAGTCGCGCTCGCCGTTCCCGGCGAAGACGGCGACATGTTCGTCTATTCTTCCACCCAGCATCCGAGCGAAGTGCAGCATGTCGTCGCCCACGTTCTCGGCCTCGATTCGGTCGACGTGACGGTCGAGGTGCGACGGATGGGCGGCGGCTTCGGCGGCAAGGAGAGCCAGGCGACCCAGTGGGCCGTGCTCGCCGCGCTCGGCGCCAGAAAGACCGGCCGGCCGTGCAAGCTGCGCCTCGACCGCGACGACGACATGATCATGACGGGGAAGCGCCACGACTTCCGCGTCGACTATCACGTCGGCTTCGGCAAGGACGGCGTCGTCCGGGCGGTCGACGTGACTTTCGCGGCGCGCTGCGGCTATTCCGAGGACCTTTCGCTCGGCGTGGTCGACCGCACGATGTTCCACGCCGACGGCGGCTATTTCTACCCGAGCTTCCGCATCCTCACCCGGCGCATGCGCACCAATACGGTCTCCAACACGGCGTTTCGCGGTTTTGGCGGACCGCAGGGCAAGCTGTTCGCCGAGCGGATGATGGACCATATCGCCTACACCATCGGGCGCGATCCGCTCGAGGTGCGCAAGGCAAACCTCTATGGTGGGGCCGGACGCGACCGGACGCCCTACAACATGCGCGTCGAGGACAATATCCTCCCCGAGATCATTACCGAGCTCGAGCGGACCAGCGACTACGCGACACGACGCAAGGCGATTGCCGAGTTCAACACGTCGAGCCCGGTGCTGAAGAAGGGGCTGGCGCTGACCCCGGTGAAATTCGGCATCTCCTTCACTCTCATCCATCTCAACCAGGCGGGCGCCTTGGTGCACGTCTATCGCGACGGCTCGGTCAGCCTCAATCACGGCGGCACAGAGATGGGGCAGGGGCTTTTCGTCAAGGTCGCACAGGTCGTTGCCGAGGAATTCGGCATCGGCCTCGACCGGGTCAAGATCACCGCGACGTCGACGGCCAAGGTTCCCAATACCGGCCCGACGGCGGCATCGGCCGGCACCGACCTCAACGCTCAGGCGGCGCGGGCGGCGTGCCGGACGATCAAGGAGCGGCTGTTCGACTTCATCGACGAAAAGTGGAATGTCGGCCGCGACCGGGTGCAGTTTCGCGAAGGAAAGGTGTTTGTCGGCAATCAGTCGATGGAGTTCCACGAGCTGGCCGAGGCCGCTTTCGTCGCCCGTGTCTCGCTGTCCTCGACCGGGTTCTACAAGACGCCGAAGATCCACTGGGACCGGGAGAAGGCGTCGGGGCGGCCCTTCTACTATTTTGCCTATGGGGCCGCCTGCTCGGAAGTGACGATCGACACGATGACCGGCGAGATGCGGGTCGACCGGGTCGACATCCTCCACGACGTCGGCAAGTCGCTCAATCCGGCGATCGACATCGGCCAGATCGAGGGCGGCTTCGTGCAGGGCATGGGTTGGCTGACCACCGAACAACTGGTTTGGGATTCGGCCGGCCGCCTCGCCACCCATGCCCCCTCGACCTACAAGATTCCGACGGCTTCGGACGTGCCGGCCGACTTCCGCGTCGCGCTGCACGAATCCGGCGGCAACCGCGAGGACTCGATCTACCGGTCGAAGGCGGTCGGCGAGCCGCCGCTGATGCTGGCGATCTCGGTGTTCTCGGCGATCACCGACGCGATCGCCAGCCTGAAGCCGGCGGTGATGCCGCGCCTCGACGCGCCGGCGACGCCGGAGGCGATCATGCGGGCCGTCCGCGCGACGACGGGCGGAGACGTTTGATGCAGGTGTGGCGCCGCCTTCTGGAGGCAATCGACCGGCGCGGCGGTGCCGCGATGGTCACCGTGGCGGCGACGCGCGGCTCGGCGCCGCGCGAGGCGGGCGCCAGGATGATAGTCAATCGCGACGGAACGTTCGCCGGCACGATCGGCGGCGGCACCTTGGAATGGCGGGCGATCGCTCTGGCCCAGGCCGCTCTCGAGGCGCCCCGCAGGGCCGAGAAGCGCCGCTTCGCGCTCGGCCCCGAACTCGGCCAATGCTGCGGCGGGCAGGTCGAACTGGTCGTCGAAGTGTTCGGCGCGGAAGACCGTGACACCGTTTCGGATTTCGCGACGCTTGAAGCGGATGGACCGTTCGCGACCACCGGCCGCTTCGGCGAAGGCGGTAGACTCGAGCGGACGCTTACCGACGGAGCGTTGCCCTCGGGAAGCGCGTCTCTGGTCGGTGGCGCCTTGCTGGAAGGTTTTGGCGACCGGCGCCGTGACCTGGTTCTCTTCGGCGCCGGCCATGTCGGCAAGGCATTGGTCCTCGCCCTGGCGCCGCTGCCTTTCGCGCTCCTCTGGTTCGATCCGAGACCGGATGCTTTCCAGGCTCATGTTCCGCCTAACACGGAGCTGAGGCGGCTAGACGATCCCGTCGAGGCGCTCGCCGCGGCGCCGGCGGGAAGCTTCGTTCTGGTGATGAGCCACAGCCACCAGCTCGACCTCGCGCTGGTCCAGGCGGCGCTCGCCGACGATCGCTTTCCATATGTCGGGCTGATCGGGTCGAAGAGCAAACGTCGGCGCTTCGAGAAGCGCCTGGCTGCCGGAGGCATTTCGCCGGCAAGGATCGACGATCTGGTCTGTCCGATCGGCATAGACGGGATCCGTTCGAAGGTGCCGGCGGCAATTGCTGCGGCGACGGTAGCGGAATTGCTGATCCGCGACGAGGCGTTGCGCGCCGCAGCGGTTCCAGCGCAGAGCAGCCACCGCCATCTCCAAGGACAGACGGGGTAAGTCATTGGATACGCGCGCCCAACCTGACCAGCCAAGAAGTCGTCCGACGGCGGCGCCGACGCTCGAAGCGATCGGGATCACCAAGGATTTCGGCGTCCTGCGCGCCAACGACAATGTCGACTTCGCCATCCGCCCCGGCGAGATCCACGCCCTGCTTGGCGAGAACGGCGCGGGCAAGTCGACGCTGGTGAAGATCCTGTATGGCGCGTTGCAGCCGACCGCCGGGGAGATCCGCTGGAAAGGCAAGCCGGCCACGATCGCCAATCCGGCGGCCGCCCGCCGACTCGGCATCGGTATGGTCTTCCAGCATTTCTCGCTCTTCGATGCGCTGACGGTCACCGAGAATATCGCCCTGGCCTTGCCGAAGCAGATGCGGCGCGGGCTGGGCGGGACCATCGAGCGCGTCTCGGCCGATTATGGATTGCAGCTGCGGGCCAACGCGCTCGTTGCCGATTTGTCGGTCGGCGAGCGGCAGCGCATCGAGATCGTCCGTTGCCTGCTGCAATCGCCGGAACTGCTGATCATGGACGAGCCGACCTCGGTGCTGACGCCGCAGGAGGCGGACTACCTTTTCGTCACCTTGGAGCGGCTCGCCGGGGAAGGCTGCGCCGTGCTCTATATCAGCCACCGGCTGGAAGAGGTGCAGCGCATCTGTCATCACGCCACGATCATGCGGCGGGGGAAGGTGGTTGCCGAGACCGATCCGGCAAAGGAGACGGCGGCTACGCTCGCCCGGCTGATGGTGGGGGCCGACCTCCTCGAAGTGGCGCGCCCGCCGGCGGGAATTGGCCCAGTGCGCCTGGCGCTCGGCTCGCTCGACCTGCCCTCGGACGACCCGTTCGGCGTCTCGCTGAAGAGCGTCAGCCTCGATGTCCATGGCGGCGAAGTGGTAGCGATCGCCGGTATTGCCGGTAACGGTCAAAGCGAATTGTTTGCCGCGCTGTCGGGCGAACAGACGGTCGATCGGCCCGATGCGGTGGTCATCGACGGTCGGAATGCCGGCCGGGTCGGCATCACCGGCCGACGCAATCTTGGCGCCGCCTTCGTGCCGGAGGAGCGCCTCGGCCATGCCGCGGTGCCGGGCCTGAAGCTCAGCGACAACGTCGTCCTGACCCGCCACCGCACCGGCGACGAACTCGTCGTGACCGGGGTCGTCCGGCCGCAAAAGGCGCTGAAGATCGTCGAATCGGTCAGCGTCGACTACGACGTGCGCAAGGCCATGCCCGACCCCGAGGCGCGATCGCTGTCGGGCGGCAATTTGCAGAAATTCGTCGTCGGCCGCGAGATCGACCGGCGCCCGGTTGTCTTGGTCGTGTCGCAGCCGACCTGGGGCGTCGACGCGGGAGCGGCGGCGATGATCCGCCAGGCCCTGATCGACCTCGCCCGGGCAGGCTCCGCCGTGCTGGTGATTAGCCAGGACCTCGACGAGATCTTCGAGATCGCCGACCGCATCGCGGTCATCTCGCGCGGCCATCTGTCACCCGCCGAACCGGCCGCGACCGCGACGCGCGAGTTGATCGGCCTGTTGATGGGCGGCATCGGCGAAGGCAAGACCCCGGCGGCGAAGGAGGCGGTCGATGCAGCTTAGGTTGGAGCGTCGCCCGCAACATAGCCGCCGGATGACGGTGCTGTCACCGGTCCTGGCCATCCTCTTGGCGCTGGTCACCTTCTTCATCATCTTCGCCATCATGCGGATCGACCCGTTCGAGGCGCTCTATCTCTATTTCATCGATCCGCTCACCGCCGGATGGTCGATCGAGGATTTGATGGTCAAGGCGGCGCCGATCATCCTGATCGCGGTCGGATTGTCGTTCTGCTACCAGTCGAATGTCTGGAACATCGGGGCGGAGGGCCAGCTCGCCGCCGGCGCGATCTGCGGCTCGATCCTGCCGGTCTACTTCCCCGACTGGCAGGGGCCGGTCGTCGTCGTGCTGATGCTCCTCCTCGGCATTCTCGGCGGCATGGCCTACGCGGCGATCCCGGCCTACCTGAAGAACCGCTTCAACGCCAACGAGACGCTGACCACCCTGATGCTGGTCTACGTCGCCAATCTGATGGTCGACTATCTCGCCCGCGGCCCGTGGCGCGATCCGGCAGGCCACAATTTCCCCAATAGTCATCCCTTCACCGACGGGCAGATGCTGCCGGTGATCCTCGGTCAGAACATCCGTCTCAACATAGTCTTCGTCATCGTCGTGGTGGCGGCAGCCTGGTTCCTGACCGAGCGGACGATCACCGGCTTCAAGATCCGCGTGCTCGGCCAGTCGCCGCGCGCCGGCGCGTTTGGCGGCTTCAACCGACATCGCATGGTCTTCCTCGCCTTCCTGATCTCCGGCGGCCTTGCCGGGCTCGCTGGCATCTGCGAGGTGGCGGGGCCAATCGGCCAGTTCCGCACGACCGTGTCGCCCGGTTACGGCTTCACCGCCATCATCGTCGCCTTTCTCGGCCGACTCCATCCGGTCGGCATCCTGTTCGCCGGTCTGCTGCTGGCGCTGTCATATCTCGGCGGCGAGGGGGCGCAGATCACCCTCGGCATCTCCGATCAGACGACCCAGGTCTTTCAAGGCATGTTGCTCTTCTATGTCCTGGCCTGCGACACGCTGATCTTCTACCGCTTGCGCCTCGTTCGCCGGCGTTCCCTCGAACCAATCAACGCGACGGGCTGATCCGATGGAGATGGCGGAGGGAATCCTGCTGACGATCGTGACCGCGGCGACGCCGCTGCTGTTCGCGGCGATCGGCGAGCTGGTCGCCGAACGGGCGGGCGTCCTCAATCTCGGCGTCGAGGGGATGATGGCGGTCGGCGCGGTGATGGGCTTCGCCGGCGGACATCTGACCGGCATGCCGGTCGTCGGCGTGCTGACCGGCATGATCGCGGGCGCGGCCATGGCGGGGCTGTTCGGCATCGTCGCGCTGGTGTTCGCCGCCAACCAGAACGCCGCCGGGCTGGCCTTGACCCTGTTCGGGCTCGGATTGTCGGGCCTGATCGGTGACGCCTTTACCGGCATGCCCGGGCTCGGCATGGCGCGGGTCCATATCCCGGTGCTCTCCGACCTGCCGATCGTCGGCTCGGTGATCTTCGGCGAAGATCCGCTGGTCTATCTCGCCGTCGCGCTGACCATCGCCGTCTGGCTGTTCCTCTTCCGCTCGAATGGCGGGCTGATCCTGCGCTCGGTCGGCGACAACCACAGCTCGGCCCACGCCCTCGGCTATCCGGTGCTCACCGTCCGTTTTCTCGCGGTGCTCTTCGGCGGCGCCTGCGCCGGCGTCGGGGGAGCCTATCTGTCTCTCGTCTACACGCCGCAATGGACCCAGGCGATGACCGCCGGACGCGGCTGGATCGCCATCGCGCTGGTTGTTTTCGGGACCTGGTTGCCGGGCCGTATCGCCGTCGGCGCCGTCCTCTTCGGCGCCGTCAGCATCCTGCAATTGCACGCTCAGGCGATCGGCCTCGGCATCCCCTCGCAGTTTCTGTCGATGCTGCCCTACCTGATCACGGTCGCGGTGCTGGTCGTTATCTCGCGGAACAAGGCCCTGCTCAAAATCAATACCCCGGCCTCGCTCGGCCGCACCTTCGTGCCGGACAACTGAGATGGGCGTTCTCAAGTCCGGAATTCGCGATGGTGGCATGAATCCTGTATGACTTGTTGATGAGATGTTTAAAATTGACATCGGGCGTCAGAGAGAGGAGCGAAAGCATGCGTAAGCTTTTGGTTGCGGCCGGGGCGGCAATGTTGCTGGCCGCCACAGCGGGGGGATCCCTCGCGGCCGATACTTTGAAGGCGTGCTGGGTTTACCCCGGCCCGCACAACGATGGCGGTTTCAGCGAGCAGCACGATATCGGCCGCCTGGACGTGGAGAAGGCGCTCGGCGACAAGGTCGAGACCAGCTACGTCGAAAGCGTTCAGGAAGGACCGGATTCCGAGCGCGTGATCGAGCGCCTCGCCCGGTCCGGCTGCGGCTTGATCTTCACGACATCGTTCGGCTTCATGGACCCGACCCTGAAGGTCGCCGGCATGTTCCCGAAGACGACGTTCGAGCATATGTCCGGCTACAAGACGGCCGACAACATGTCGACCTATAACCTGCGCTGGTACCAGGGCCGCTACGTCCAGGGCCAGATCGCGGCGAGTGTGTCGAAGTCCGGCGTCGCCGGCTATATCGCCTCCTTCCCGATTCCGGAAGTCGTGATGGGGATTGACGCCTTCATGCTCGGCGCGCAGTCCGTCAACCCGGACTTCAAGGTGAAGATCGTCTGGGTCAACACCTGGCTCGACCCGGGGAAGGAAGCCGACGCCGCCAAGACCCTCATCGATCAGGGCGCCGACATCATCGTCCAGCACACCGATTCGCCGGCCGCCATGCAGGTCGCCGAACAGCGCGGCGTGCACGCCTTCGGCCAGTCCGCCGACATGTCGAGCTTCGGGCCGCACGCCCAGCTTGCCTCGTTGGTCGACAACTGGGGCCCCTACTACATCAAGGAGGTCAACGCGGTCCTCGACGGCTCATGGAAGACGCATGAGACCTGGGCCGGCATGGCCGACGAGGACGTGCTGGTCGAGCCGCTTGCCAACATGGCCGACGACGTCAAGAAGATGGCCGAGGACACCATCGCCGACATCAAGTCGGGCAAGCTGGTCGTCTTCGCCGGCCCCGTCTACAAGCAGGACGGCACGCTTGCGGTGAAGGAAGGCGAGGTGATGCCCGACGCCGACATCAACAGCATCAACTGGTACGTCAAGGGTATCGACGACACGCTGCCGCAGTAGGGCGATTTCCGTCCGAGCATCCATCGGGCGCGCTCCACCAGGGGCGCGCCCTTTTCCTGACCCGCTACCGACCCGACCATGCCCGCGTTTATCCTCGATTGGCTGAATCTGATCTTCCGGTGGGCTCATCTGGTCGTCGGCATCGGCTGGATCGGAACCTCGTTCTATTTCATTGCGCTCGACCTCAGCCTGAGGAAGCGCGACAACATGCCGGAGGGGGTCTACGGCACCGCCTGGGAGGTTCACGGCGGGGGCTTCTACCACGTCGAGAAATATCTGGTGGCGCCCAAGTCGCTGCCCCCGGATCTGCTTTGGTACAAATGGGAGGCCTATCTCACCTGGGTGACCGGGTTCGCCCTGTTGGTGGTCCAGTACTACTGGAACGCCGGCACCTATCTGATCAACCCGTCGGTGCTGCCGCTGCTGCCGTCGCAGGCGATCGTGATATCGATCCTCAGCCTGGTCGCCGGCTGGTTCATCTATGACGGCCTCTGCCGGTCGGCGATCGGCCGGCATATGACCACGCTGGCGGTCGCCGTTTTTGTGCTCATCGTTGCGGCCGCCTTCGTCTTCAGTCAGGTGTTTTCGGGGCGTGGCGCCCTGATCCATGTCGGCGCCTTCGTCGGCACGATCATGGCCGTCAACGTCTTCGGGGTGATCATTCCGAACCAGAAGAAGGTCACAGCGGCGCTGCTAGCCGGCCGAACGCCCGACCCGGCGCTCGGAGCAGTCAGCAAGCAGCGCTCGGTGCACAACAACTACCTGACCCTGCCGGTTCTGGTGATGATGGTGAGCAACCACTATCCGATGCTCGCCAGCACCGGGGAAACCTGGCTGGTCATCGCGCTCATCCTGGTGATCGGGGCCGGGGCTCGCCATTTCCTCAACCGCCATGACGCCGGCGACCCGTTCACCAAGATCTGGTGGACGCTTCCCGTCACCGCCGTGGCCCTGGCAGCGGCGATCTATGTGACCGCGCCGCGCGCCGATCCGGGACTGGCCGGCCTCCAGGTCAGCGAGGGGGAGGTGCTGACCATCGTCGCCAAGCACTGCGTCATGTGTCACTCGAGCCGTCCGACCCATGCGGGCTTCGACCAGCCGCCGAAGGGCATCGTCCTCGGGTCGATCGCCGACATCCGGCTGCACGCCGACCAGATCATGGTCCAGGCGGTCAACGGCGACGCCATGCCGCTCGGTAATGAAACCCACATGACAAAAGAGGAACGGCGGCAGCTTGGCGCTTTCCTTCTGAACCAGTAAACAACGGGCGACGGATGGGACCATTGTGTCATGCCTGTTGCCCCATTGCCGCTGGAAACGGTCAATCTCATGGAAACCGACGCGTTCGTCGAGACGTTCGGCGATATCGCCGAGCATTCGCCATGGGTGGCGGCCGAAGCGGCAGCGAAACGGCCCTATGCCACGCGCGAGGCGATGATTGCCGCCTTCCAGGCCGCGATCGGCGAGGCGGGGGTCGACCGGCAGCACGAATTGCTGCGGGCGCATCCCGACCTCGCCGGCCGGGCGGCGATTGCCGGTCAGCTCACGGAGGATTCGGCCAACGAGCAGGCCGGGGCCGGTCTCGATCGGCTGACGGCCGAAGAGTTCGCGCGCTTCACCGACCTCAACGATGCCTACCGCCGTCGGCACGGCATCCCGTTTGTGTTCGCGGTTCGCGGCGCAAGCAAGCACGACATTCTCGCCGCCTTCGAGGACCGCATCGACAAATCGCCGGACGAGGAGCTGGTGACGGCGCTGGAGCAGGTGTGCCGGATCGTCCGCTTCCGTCTCGAGGATCGGGTCGCCGGATGAATGGCGCGTTGCGGTCGGCGCTGGGCGAGCGGGCGCAGGCGATGATCGACGCCCTGGCGACGATCACCGCCGAACCAGGAAAGCAGACGCGGCTTTACCTGACCGAGGAGCACCGGGAGGCCGCGCGCCTGGTCGGGGAATGGATGCGCCGCGCCGGGATGTCGGTGCGGATGGACGCGGCCGGGACCATGCACGGCCTGCTGGCGGCAGGACGGACGGGGACCCGGAGCAATCGGCGCCTCCTTGTCGGCTCCCACATCGACACCGTGGTGGACGGGGGCCGCTATGACGGCACGCTCGGGGTGATCGCGGGCATTCTTGCGGCCGAGGAGATGCGGCAGCGGGGTGTGGCGCTGCCTTTCGCGCTGGAGGTCCTGGCATTCGGGGACGAGGAGGGCGTCCGGTTTCCGAAAACCCTGTTCGGATCTTCGACGGTTGCCGGCGCGCTCGGCGACGCGATGCTGGAGCTGACCGACGCGAACGGCGTGACGATCCGCGACGCGCTTCTTGCATTCGGCGGCGACCCGGACGCGCTTGCCGATGAAGCGTATCTCCGCGGCGATGCCGTCGGCTATCTCGAGGTGCATATCGAGCAAGGGCCGGTTCTCGATCAGGCCGGGCAGCCGCTTGGCGTGGTCAGTGCCATCGCCAGCCAGGGGCGGTATCGACTGAGCGTCAAGGGCGAGGCCGGTCACGCCGGAACCGTGCCGATGGACGTTCGGCACGATGCTCTCGCCGCCGCCGCCCAGACGATCCTCATGATCGAGGAAGTCGCCTTGAAACACGCAAAGGCGTCGTGCGTGGCGACCGTCGGCGCGGTTACGGTCACGCCGGGCGCCAGCAACGTCATCCCGGGCCAGGTGGAGTTCAGCCTCGACCTCCGCGCCGCGTCGGACGAGGCACGCTCATCGGCGGCGACGGAAATTCGCCGCCGGTTCCGCGATATGGGGCCGCGTCGGGGCGTCGTTGTCGGTATGGAGACGATGCACGAAAAACCCGTGGCGGCGTGCGCGCCCCGCCTGAAACGGGCGATTGCCGGAGCGATCGAACAGGTAACGGGAAGCGAACCGGTCGAACTGATGTCGGGTGCCGGTCACGACGGACAGGCAATGATCAATTTGACCGATATCGGCATGATCTTCGTGCGATGCCGAGCCGGCATCAGTCACAATCCGCTGGAATTCGTGGAACGCGACGATATGGCGGCGGCCATCGAGGCCCTGATCGGAACGATCGAGGCGATTGCCGAAGAGGAAAGCTGATACCGACGATGATCCACGACGCAATCGAATCCAACTGGCCGCGCGAGGTCGAGTTCCTCCGCTCGCTCGTGCGCGTCGCCAGCGACAATCCCCCCGGCGATTGCGCGCCGCACGCCGAGGTGGCCGCGGCCGGACTGGAGGCGCTGGACTTCCAGGTGGAGCGTCATGACGTGCCGGAGCCGCTGGTGCGCCGGAACGGCATGGTGAGCGCCACCAATCTCATCGTGCGCAAGACCTTCGGCGCGGGGAGGGGGCCGGTGATCGCCCTCAATGCCCACGGCGACGTCGTCCCGCCCGGAGAGGGATGGACGGTGGATCCGTACGGGGCGGTGGAGCGCGACGGCGCGCTATACGGGCGCGGCGCGGCGGTGTCGAAATCCGACTTCGCTACATTTGCGTTCGCGCTCCTCGCCCTCGATAAGGCCGGCGCGGAACTCGACGGCGGAATCGAACTGCATCTTACCTATGACGAGGAAGCGGGAGGGGAGATCGGCCCGAAATGGCTGATCGACAACGGCCTGACGCAGGCGAGCCACGCGATTTCAGCCGGCTTCTCCTATGCCATCACCACCGCGCACAATGGCTGCCTCCACCTCGAAGTCGTCGTCAGGGGGCAGCAGGCCCACGCGGCGATGCCGGCCTCCGGGCGGGACGCGTTGGAGGCGGCCGTGCCGGTGCTGTCGGCGATCTATGGCGAACGCAAGCGTCTCGCCGGGACCGTTAGCGCGGTGCCCGGCATCGGCTCGCCGCAGATCACCGTCGGCCTGATCTCGGGCGGGATCAACACCAATGTCGTGCCCGACCGGGTCGTGTTTCGGATCGACCGGCGGATCATCCCCGAAGAGAACGGCGCCGACGTCGAGAAAGCGCTGGTCGCGTTGATCGAGGTGGCGGCGCCCGCCGGATCCGGCGTCACGATCGCGTGTCGCCGCATCATGCTGGCGGAGCCGCTCCGGCCGCTGCCAGGAGTCGATCCGCTGGTTGCCGCCATCCAACGACATGCGCCGGCGATCCTCGGGGTCAGCGTCGAGCCGACCGGCGTTCCGCTCTATACCGACGCCCGTCACTATGCCGCGGCGGGCATCCCGACGATCCTCTATGGAGCCGGGCCGCGGTCGATCCTCGAGGCGAACGCGCACGGCGCCGACGAGCGCCTGCAGCTCTCGGACCTGCGGGCGGCCACCGAGATCGTCGCGCTGGCGCTCGCCGATCTTCTCTCGCCTCGTCGGTAATCGGCAGTCGGTGAAGGCTTGGGGGAGTCCGCGCTCAGGCGGCTTCCGCCAGCGCCTGGTCGGCCGTCAGCGCCGTGTCGCGGGTGCCTGACACGATGATTTGCAGCACTTCCTGCTCGGTCGTGTTGTGAACATAGCGGTCGCCGACATTCTCGCCGCGCTTCAGGACCATCACCCGGTCTCCGACTGCAAAAATATCCTGGAGGCGGTGCGATATGATGATTTGCGCGACCCCGTGCTTCTTGAGTTCGAGCATGGTTTCAAGCAGACGCTCGGTCGCCATGACCGACAAGTTGGCGGTCGGTTCGTCGAGAATGACCACCCGCGGCTCGAAGGAAATAGCGCGGGCAATGGCGACCGATTGCTGGCGGCCGCCGGAGAGGCTCTCCACCCGCTGATAGACGGAATTCACGTCCACCTTGAGGCGCTGCAGGACCTCGTTCGCCTCGGTGTACATCCTGCGACGGTCGACGAACGGCCCCCGCCGCGGCCAGCGGCCCAAAAAAATGTTCTGCCCGACATCCATGTTTCCGCACAGGGCGAAGTCCTGGTAGATCATCTCGATGCCATCGTCGCGGCTCTCGTGGGGGCTGCGAAAGTGCACTGCTTTGCCGCCTACCCAGATTTCGCCGGTGTCGCGCTGGTAGGCTCCCGTCAAAATCTTCATCAGGGTCGACTTGCCGGCCGAATTGTCGCCGACGAGGCCGAGGACTTCGCCGGGATAGAGGACGAGGTCTACGTCGATCAGCGCGCGTACCGCGCCGAACGACTTGTTGATATGCCCCATTCTGATGATCGGCTCTTGCTTCACGACGTCAGGCATTGGCGATTCCTTGCAAGTCCGGTGCGCGTCTGGTGAAACGCTTGCGCATCATGCCAAAGAGGTTGGACTGGCGCACCCAGATATCGGTCAATACCGCGCCGATCAGGATCAGTCCGATGAACACATTGACCCAATGCTGCGGCATGACAAAGGAAGTGCCGTCGGCGCGGATGATCTGAAGCGACAAGAGCGCCCTTAACAGCGTAATCACGGCGGCGCCCGCCAGCGAGCCGATGATGGTGCCATAGCCGCCGAAGATGGAGCCGCCGCCGATGATCACCGAAGCAATCCCGTCGAGCTCGCGAAATTGGCCCGCGGTGGGGATGAAGCTCCGGTAGAAGGCGATGTAGATCACTCCGGCGAACGCGGCGCAGAGGGCCGAAAATACCAAGCTGACAACCCGGACCCGATCGGTGTTGACGCCGGCATAGGCGGCGGCGCGCCGGTTGCCGCCCGTCGAATAGACCTGTTGGCCCCAGACCGTGTAGCCAAGGAAAATTCCGGCGGCGACGGCAAGGATCCCCATGAACAGGGTCTGCACGCTCAAGGCGGCGGCGAGATTGTACCAGAACGTGCCCTCGGCCGGTGCGATGTTGAAGTAGTTCAGCGCCTCGATCAGTTTCCTGCCGATCAGGTTGAAGCCGGCGGGGAAGCCGAACAGTTCGCGACCGGAGACGATCCAGGCGGCGATGCCGCGTGCGGTGTAGAACATGCCGAGTGTCGCCACGAACGCCGGAAGGCCGAACCGCACCGTCACCAGGGCGTTGATCATGCCGGCTGCCGAGCCGCCGAGCAGGGCGATGACGATCGACACCCACGGATCGTAGCCAAGCGATTTCATGCAGAATGCGGCGATGGCGCCGCTCATCGCCAGGACCGAGCCGACGGAAAGGTCGATGTCGCCATTGGCGATGACGAAGGTGAGACCGATGGAGACCAGGGCGACCTCCGTGAAGGTGAGGAGAAGATTGAAGGAATTGTCGAGATTGCCCCAGAAATCCGGGCGCAGGTAAAGCCCGACCAGCCAAAGGGCGACGGCAATCATGATCGCGGCCGAATCGCGCCGGCTAAGGAACTTGCCCATGCCGCGCGCATCGACGGCACGGTCCGTGGCAACGGTGCCTTTGGTCTGCACTCCTTCGATGGCGATCCCGCCAACTTCGATGGCGGGAGGCGCCGGGCGTCCGCGCAACCGTGCCAACAGCCTTCCCAACGCATTCCGCCGGATCAGCCACGGCTCGACAAGGACGGCGATGATCAGGATAAAGCCGAGAAAGGCCGGCACGGCGCCAGGCGGCAGTTGCGCGACCGCCTGGACGGTCATGTCGACGCCGCCGACCTTGATGACGCGGACGGTCGGCACGCCTTCGCGGAGCACCTTGTCGATCAGCACCACCAGGATGACGCCGAGAGCGCTGCCGAAAATCCGACCCCGCCCGCCAAGGATCGAGGCACCGCCGACGATCACGGAAGCAATGACGATCAGCTCCAGGCCCTGTCCTGATTGGGCGATTATTCCGCGGTCCTGGGCCACCTGCATAAGGCCCGCGATGGTCGCGCAGAACGCCGACATGAGGTAGGCGCGCATCCGCACCCAGTTGGTCGGGATGCCGGCATAGGTGGACGCCAGTTCATTGCCGCCGGTGGCGAAGGTCTGGTAGCCCATCCGCGTCTTGGCAAGGATGAACGCGCCCACCACCGCGAAGATGACAAAGACGAATATCTGGTTGTTGAAGCCCCAGGCGTTGTTCTCGCCGATGGTGAAGAATATCGGGAATTCCTTGGCCTTCTCGATAAAGGAGATCGTCTTGCCGCCGGACAGCCCGGTGACGAAGCCGCGGCCGATGAACAGAACCGTCAAGGTTGCGATGAACGCCGGAACGCGAAGATAGGTGACCAACGTCCCGTTGATCAGCCCGACGATCAGTCCGACGGCCAGGCTCCAGCCGATCGCGCCAACAAGCCCGCCGTCGAAGTAGGACGGCGAGAACGCCTCGGAGAAGACGACGGCGCTCAAGCCGTAAAGCGATCCGACCGACAGATCGAGATCCTTGTTGACGATGACGAAGGTCATGCCGACCGCCATCACGCCGTAGCGCGCGGCGTCGCGCAGGATCGAGGAAAGCGCCGCGGCCGACCCGAAGAACCGCGTATTGATGTAGACGCCGACCAGGTAGAGCGCGATCATGAAGATGATCAGCCCTACTTCCCAGCCGCCGATCATCTGGATCGGCAGACGTTTCGTCCGAGGCGCGGCGACGTCAGCGATGGCCATGCGGGTATTGGAACGGCGGTTGGAGAAAGCGACGGCAGCGGAGCGGAAGAGGCATCGACCCCTCCCGCTCCTCGCCTAGACGGCTTCGGCGCCGCTTAGTTCTCGAAACGCTTGCCGACGTTGCCGACCGTGGCCTTGGTCACCAGTTGGGCGCGCGTATCCAGGTTGGCGGCCGCGACGCCGCGGTCGATCTGCAGGTAGAGTTGCATGACCGGCCAGAATCCCTGCAGGAAGGGCTGCTGGCCGAGCGAGCCGGTGAGGGCGCCGGTCTTGATGCCTTCCAGCTGCTTCGGACCAAGGTCGTACCCGAAGGTGCAGATCTGGTCCTCCATCTTCAGTTGGGTGACGGCGTCGACGATGGCGGGCGTGACCGCGCCGTTCGGGCCGAAGATGCCGACCACGTCGCCGCGCAACTCGATGAGGGTCACGATCGAACCGGCGATATCCTGGTCGTTGACGGCAATGCCGATATTGTCGGTGCCGGCGTCGACGGTGAAGTTCGAAAGCTTGCCCGCGTCGTTCAACAGCTTGACAGCCGCCTCGAATGCCGCGGTGACGCGATTGTTCACTTCGACATTGCCCGCGGTGGTCTGTGACGGGAAGATGATCGAGCCCTTGTCGATACCCTTGTCGAGGATGCACTGGGCGAGAGCCGAGCCGCCGATGGCCGCGGCCTGGGCGCTTTGACCGGTGTGACTGATCGCGTCGCGCATATAGATCGTCGGGTCGAACGAGTTCGTCGTGGCGACCGGGATGCCCTGGTCGAGCATCTTCTTGACGATGTCATTGTAGGCGCCGACCTGGGGTGTGGTCAGGATCAGGCCATCGATCGTCGGGTCCTGAATGATCTGGTTCAGAATTTCGATCTCGCGGGGAATGTCATCGACCGGGGCCTCGGAGCCGAGCGCCACCAGATTGATGCCGAATGCGTCGGCGGCGACCTTGGCGCCGACATACACAGGATCGAAGAAGCCGTTGCCCGCCGTGTGGGTGACGATGGCGAATGTCAGCTTGCCGTCGTTCGAGTGGAAATTCTTCGTGTCCGGCGATTCCTTGGCGGCATCCTCGAATGTGTAGCCGCCGACCGCCTTTGTGATCGTGCCGGACTGCGCGTAGGCGCCGGTCGCCATCAGTGTCGCGGCCGTACCGACCGCAAGCATGGTAAGAGTTCTTTGCATTTATTCCTCCCGTTATTCCGTGCATTCGTCGCACAATTGATGCGGAGCCAAGCTAGCAAGCAGCGATTTGCCCTCAATAGATATTACTAATCGAAGACAGACGCCGACGCGCGCCAGGCCCGCCGCAACGTCAGAAGCATACGAGGGTTTTCCCGCCGTGTCATTTGTCGAAACGGCAGGAGGCGACGAGGGTGCGTCGCCGGTTAAGGGTGAATGGCCTCGCTTCGGCCTGGATGACGCACTGAAAGGTCCTATGAATCGGTTTTCTGCGCTAAGGAAAGCGAGCGAGCCGGCCGTCGGTCAGATCGCGGGCTTCCGGCGGCCTGAGATTCTTGGGGGAGAAACGGTGCTCGATTTCAAACCATTGAACGACACACGATGCGAGCTCGGCGAGGGGCCGGTGTTTGACGACCGTCGCGATGCTCTCTGGTATTGCGATATCGTGCGGAAGACGATCCTGTGCTGCGATTTGGCCAGCGGCAAGACGCACAGCTGGGTGTTGGCGAGCGAGGTGGGGTCCATGGGGCTGGCGGATTCCGGCAAGCTCGTGGTCGCGCTGCGGGACGAAATCGGCATGTTCGATCCCGACGAGGGGAGCTTCGATCGGATCGCCTCGATCGAAGCCGACCGGCCCGAGACACGATTGAACGACGGCAAGGTCGGTCCCGACGGCGCCTTCTGGGTCGGAACGATGGACGACCGCGAGCGACCGGAAAAGGAGCCGATCGGGTCCGTCTACCGGGTGGATGCGTCGGGTTTCGTCGAACGCAAGATCGAAGGGGTCAAGGTATCCAACGGGCTCGCGTTCTCGCCGGACGGGCGCACCATGTTCCATTCCGATTCCCGTGGCCCATGGGTGGATTGCTGGAACTTCGACCCGGCGACCGGGGCGATCTCGGGGCGCCGGCGTCTGGTCACTCTTGACGATGCGACGGGCCGTCCGGACGGCGGCGCCACCGACAGCGAAGGATGCTACTGGAGCGCCGGCGTGTCGGCCGGCCGGCTGAATCGTTTCTCCCCTGACGGCAAGCTGATCGCCTTCTACCCGGTGCCGGTCGCCGCTCCGACGATGCCCTGCTTTGGAGGCCTCGGGCTGGACAAGCTTTTCGTCACCAGCCTCAGGCTCGGGCGCGATCCGGCCAAGCTGGAGCAGTTTCCCCTGACCGGCACGGTCATTGTTGCCGACAGTCCGGTCGCCGGTTCCCCCGTCAGCCGATTCCGCGACGCTTGACCCGCCTGCAACAGGCGCCGATCAGTTTGGGGACAAACTCATTTCTAGCGCGGACGCTTCGATAGAGGGAAGGCATCGCATGGCTGTCGATTGGTTTGTGGAGGGCGTCAATTTCGGCAATTGCAATTGCGACTATTCCTGCCCCTGCCAGTTCGAGTCTCGGCCGACGCACGGGGGGTGCCGCGGCATCGAGGTCGGCCGCATCGACAAAGGTCATTTCGGCGAGGTGGCGCTCGATGGCCTCGCCTTCGCGATGCTTTATGCGTGGCCCGGCGCGATCTTTGAAGGAAACGGCGAAATGCAGCCGATCATCGACGAGCGGGCGGATCGCGCCCAGAGAGAGGCGCTTTTGGCAATCCTGTGCGGTGCCGAGACCAAACCCGCAGCCACCCACTGGTGGGTCTTCCACGCCATGTCGAGCAAAGTGCATGAGACTCTGTTCAAGCCGATCACCTTCGAAATCGACATTGCGGCGCGCACGGCGCGCGCGCTCATACCCGGTGTTCTCGAGTTCGTCCGGAGAGCCGATACGCAGCCCCGTCGACGGCAACCCGCACAGGATCAGAATCGATCTCCCCAACGGCATTGAGTTCGAGATTGCCGAAATCGGCAGCGCCTCGACCCGTGCTTCGGGAGCGTTCGCCCTGGAACTCAAGAACAGCTACGGGCAGTTCAACGAGCTGCGCTTGTCCGGCGAGGGGATCGTTCGTCGGCGATCGGTCTGAGCAACTGCGGCCGGTTCTCCTTGGCCGGCGGCGGGTAGAGGTCGTTGCCGGCTTGAGGTAGGCTTAAATATGAACAAACCGGGGTAAAGACTCTCGTGGTCAACGGAAACGGCACGGTGTACCAGAAGGGTCTTGGCGAGACGCCCGACGAGGTGGCCGCACACACCATCTTGTGTCGTCTCGGCGCAAGGAATCATCGATGAAGGAACGACGACGTCCCATGGGAAGGCCAAAGCTTCAACGCACGCTCGCTTTCGCCGTCACGGTGGCTGTCGGGTTCTCGCTGCAGCCGGGGGCCCGCGCTGGAAACCCACCGCTGCCGCCGGTCACCTTCAACCAGCCCGACGATCCGACTCTGACGCCCATCAAGGGCGAGGAGCAACTCGCCAGGAACCTTCAGCGGACGCCCGTCTTCTACCGCACCTCGCAGCCGGTCGGTTCGATCGTCATCGATACCTCCGAGCGGTACCTTTACCTGATCACTGGCCCGCAACAGGCCCTGCGCTACGGCGTCGCCGTCGGGCGCGAAGGCTATCAGTGGAAGGGCGCGATGCGCGTCACCAAGAAGGTCGAATGGCCGGACTGGAAGCCGCCCAAGGACATGATCGCCCGCGAAGCCAAGAAGGGTAAGGTGCTTCCGGCGGTGGTAAGGGGCGGGCCGACCAATCCGCTGGGCGCCCGGGCACTCTATCTCGGCTACTCGGAGTATCGCATTCACGGGACCAACCAGCCGAAGTCGATCGGCCAGGCCGCCTCGTCGGGATGTATTCGCATGCTCAACGAACACGTCATCGATCTCTACGACCGGGTGCGGCTGAGAGCGCGCGTGATCGTCTTGGAGTAGCCGGCCAATGTGTGCCGATCGGATCGCGGCTCGCCGCGCGCGCCTTGGCGCCAAGGGTCGGACTGCCCCGACCTCGCTCAGACGCGATTGCGCGCTGAGGTTATGCGCCGGCGACCGTGGGAAAGGGCAGGTCGGTGTGTCCGCCAGGAGATTGTTGCCGCTGCTGTTCGCGCTTGGGCTTACCGCCTGCGCGGCGCCCAACGACTATTGGGGCAGAAAGATCAACGAACTGCCGACCTGGGAGGCCTTTGAGTGCAAGCAGGCGCTTCGCAAGGTCGACCGCCCGATGATCCTGACGTTTTGCCCGAAAGGCATTCCCTATCCTTAGGCTATCCGGTCCTTACCGCCGGCTTCGGCTGTTCCTCGGTCTGGTCAGTGGCGGCCGAGCGGGAGGGGGTCTCCGCCATCCGTCGGTGCAGCAGTCTTCCAGCCGAGTTTTTCGTGTACGCGGGACAATATCTGCTCGGCGGTGTCGGCCTCGGACACCTCGATATACGGGACGCCGGCCTTGCGCAGCGCTTCCTTCTTGACCGCATCCCGGCCTGCCGCCGTCCCCTGGTAATGCCCGCTGCCCTGGTATTCGACCGCTGCAACCGGCAACCCGCCGCGATCGACGATGAGGATGTCGACTCGCTTGCTGTTGATCGAGCGAAACGCATTCGAGTTCGGCGACTTGAGGATTTGGCCAAGGCTGGTTTGCGCGAAGACGCGATAGCCTCTGCCGGCCGCCGCCATATCGTCTTCGATGACTTTGAAGGCCCGATATTCCGGACGACTAAGCACTCGCCGCTTTTCGAAGGGCGCCGCCATCACCGCGTGCAATTGCTGCCCGACATCCGTGATATCCGGGCGCCGGTAATCCTCAAACGGGATTGGCTGGTAACGCGTTTGGAAAGAGCGCGCTCGTGGCGGGAACAAGAATCTGGCAGCGCCGGCAACGACGAAACAAATGACCACGACCAGCACGACGACCAATGTCGGCGCGACACGTTGGAAGTTATCCCCTACCTCCAGGACTGACATCGGGCGCCACCATCCGTCCGCGCAGATTCGTCTCTGCGACGCCAAAACACCCGACCCGGGGTCAACCTATCGGCGGCTCGTTAAGAAATTGTTGGCGGGATTCGCGCCGGACGTACAATTGGGGGTAGAGCGGGTCTGGCGGATGGGGTGGGATTCGAACCCACGAGACGGTTGCCCGCCTGGCGGTTTTCAAGACCGCTGCCTTCGACCACTCGGCCACCCATCCTCAAAGACGGATCAATCACATAGCGATTGCTGGCTTCGGGCGAAAGATCGAATTGCCACCCGATCGCCACCCCATCCGTTCCTATTCCGTGATTGCGTCCTTTGTCGCGAACCTTTCGATCGGCGCTTAACGAACTCGGGCGTCAGCGAACCCGCCCATAGAAGTCGGTGAAGCTGGCCAGCGACATCGGCACCGTCAAGGTCTGCTTGTCGAGGTTCTGGATGGTGACGTTGAGCTTCAATCCTTTGAACATCGCCTGCAGAAAAGCGTCGGAAATCGGCATCCCGGCGTAGCAGCCCTGGGCGTCGCAGGTCTGGTAGTCCAGCTTGGTGGCGTTCTGGCCATCGATATCGATGCTTATGCCCGCCTGAAGATTGAGCGAGAGCGGGACCTGGATTGCCATCACCGGCTTCCGCGTTTCGGCCGGCACCCGCACAGTGACCAGGATCAGAAGCTGGCCGGTCTGGGTGACGACGGCCCGCTGCTCCATCTGGCAGTCGAGCGGTCCATCGCGCGCCGGCGCGGTGCAGTGCGCGACCCAGGGCGGCGCCTTGGCCTGCCCCGCACCTTGCCCTTGTCCCTCGCCGCCACCGTCCTGAGCGAACGCGGCGACCGGTCCGACGACGAAGAGCAACGCCGCCAAGTGCACCGCGACGGACCTGAGGAAGCGCGGTCGCGACAGAGACGAGCCCGCCCATCGCCCGGCACCCGAGCAGACCGGACGGGGCGAGCGATCAGAAGTTGACATTCAGCCTCGTGGTGCCGGCATATTGCTGCTGGTAGGTCGAGAAGAGGCCGTCGAAGCCGAGCTCGACCGTGACGTTGCGGTTGACCTGCGTCTTGATGCTGGCGCCGACCTGGGCGAACAGAGGGTTGACCTTGTCGCTGATGGTGTAGGTGGGGCCGGCCCCGCCGGCGCCATGCAGGCGCGCCTTCGCCGACCAGCCGTTGCCGCTGACGATCGACAACGCACCAGCCCTGAAGTCGGCTTCGGTCGCCCTGCCCATCACGTCGAACACCGTTCCGAACTCCACCATCGGATTGAGGCTCACAAAGGTGGCATCGGTCGAGCCTACATCGATTCCGTAGGCGTCGCCGGTTTTCGACTTGAATGCCCCCTGCCACTGCCGATCAACGCCGACGTCGATCCACGGCTTCACATAGGCCTGGTCGGTGATGTCGAAGACGTGACTGAGGCGGGCATGCGCAGCCAGCCAGCTCGTGTCGGGACTGGAGTGCGCGGTCTCCGCTCCGTTCGGGGTGAGGATCTGGTGGGTGAGATCGTAGTTGCCGAGACCGCCGGACAGCGACGCCGAAAGCGTCGAGTTGCCCCACTCCTTCTTCAGCGATCCGCCGACCTGGTAGCGATCACCGTTTCCGTTGAACATGTTGTTCGACAGCGTACTGCTCTGGTAGCCGAAGGCAAAGCCGGCGAACATCCCGTCGACGATCTCCGATTGAATCCCGCCGGCCGCATTGAAGGCATTCTCATTGAAACCGGCGGAACCGCCATGGGTGTCGCTACGGCTGGCCGTGCCGCCGAGCTCGGCCCAGATGCAAGAGCCGTCGCGGGTGAAGACTGCCGTACCGCTGGCGTTTTGATCGGGGCAGCTGTTGAGAGAATCGGCGAAGCCGAAGGAGGAGAACAGCGCCGCGTCATCCGGGGCAAAAAGGGCAGCCGGAGCGTAGCGGTTATAGACGTCGACCAGGTCGGTCACGTCCTGGATGTTGAGGATGTAGAGGGTCAGGTCGTCGACGAAGGCGAGCTTGTCCGTGCCGGAGTTTATGGCCCTTTGGCGCGCCTTGACCAGATCGTTTACGTAGTTCCCGAAATTGGTGTCGTTCTGGGTGATATGGAGACCTGGCGGCAGTGCCCAGGCGTTCCACGGCGCGTAGTTGACGTCATAGGAGAGCACGACCTTCTGGCCGGCTCCCGAAAGCGCCTTTTGGCTGAGTTGGTAGTTGATGGTCGCGGTGCTGTCGACGGTGAGGCTATTGGCGGCGATGCCGGATTGGCCTTTGAGGATCGCGAAGCTGCCTTTGTCGCCGTTCTGCGGCAGCGTCTTGAAAAGCGGTGCGGGGACGACTGTCCCGGCAAGCTCGGGAGCGGCGCTGTCTGACGTCGTCGTGATCAGATCGTTGCCACCCGCAAATGCGAAGTCGACGTGAAAGATCCCGTGGGAGGACTGGGTCAGCGCGCCGGTAACGGTGGAATTGCCGATCGTTCCGACGGTTCCGGCCGACATCATTCCGCCGTTCTTCAAGATGGACTTCTTGCCCAGGTCGACCGTCAGGCCGAGGCCGAGATCGCCATTGTTGACGAGCCTGTTGACATACGACGAGTCGAGCGCGATCGATCCGTTCAGGGTGCCGTTGTTGGCAATAGTCAGCTGGCCGCCCTCGGCACGCACCACATAGCCGGTGAGACTCCCGCCTTCGGGTTTCTCGATCGTCCCGGCGTTGGTGAGCGTGTTGTTCAGGCCGTCGAGGAAACCGATCGTCTCGTAGCCGTTCTTCGCGGTCGACACAGTGGCTTTCTTGCCGACCGTGACGGTGATCGTGCCATTTCCTTCAAAGCCCTGGCTTTGCAGGAGCATCGCGCGACCATTCTCGCCCGAGGCGATGACGTCTGCCGTCACATGGACGTCAATCGTGCCGGCGGTCGACGACAGCGTCGATGTCGACTTCGCACCGCTGACGCTCTGGGCAAAAATGCCCTCGGCGCCGGTGCCGGAGACATTGATCGCCGTGCCCGACGTCCTGATCTTGATGTTGCCGCCTTTGCCGGCGTCGCCGGTGCTGCCGGCAAAGACCGTTACGCCACCGCCCAACGCGCCGGTCAGGCCGGCTGCGCCGCCGCTGCCGCCAACGCTCTGGGCGAAGATGCCGTGAGCATTTTCGCCGGTCGTGGTGATCGTGCCATCGTCCGAAAGCTTGATCTTCACATCGCCGCCGTTGCCGCCGTTGCCGGCCGCCAGCTGGACGCCAACGCTGATCCCGATGTTCAGGTCGGCCCAGGAATGATTGAGGGCAGCCTCGATATCCCCGGCCGAACCGCCGCCGCCGCCGACACTCTGGGCGAAGATCGCCACCGAGCCGTCGCCGATGGTGTGGATCGGGCCGCTCGAGGTGACCGAGACGGCGCCGCCATTGCCACCGCCGCTTCCGGCTCCACCGACGTTGACCGACAGGAGCGTGCCGACCGAGCCGAGTGCATTGCCGCCGTTTCCGCCGCCACCGCCGACCGACTGGGCAAACACTGCGTAGGCCGAGTCACCGGTGGTGGACACAGCGGCGCTGTTCTTTACCGACAGGTCGCCGCCATCGCCCGCCGCGCCGCCCTGACCACCGACTACCACTCTCAGGTTCTGGTAACTCGTCAGGTTGGCAACCTGGCGGGATGTGCCGATGATTTCGTTGATGTCGGCGACGATTGCATTGGGCGCCCAGGCGGCGATGCCGATGTTGCTGTAACCGCCAGTGCCCCCGCCGCCACCGACGGACTGGGCGAAGATGGCAGTTGCGTCGTAGCCTCCGGTGGTGATCGCCTCATTGTTATCGACGGTCACGGCCCCGCCGTTTCCGCCGGCGCCGCCCTGGCCGCCTATCACGATCTGCAGGGACGGTTCGTAGTTCGTCTGGGTACCGTCTGCGCTGGTGCAGCTGAAGCCGAATGTGGACGTCAGGATGCATTGGCCGTTGACGGTCAACACCTGGCTCGAGACCGAGCCGCCGTCACCGCCGCCGCCGCCGACACTCTGGGCAAAGATGCCCCACGAGGTCTTGCCGCCGGTATCGATGGCGCCGCCATTCGTGACCTTGACCACACCGCCATCGCCACCGGCACCGCCCGACCCGCCGACGGCAATGTCGGCGTTGAACTGCACCGTCGTGCCTTCCGTCGGCGGCTTGGTGAAGTCGAACATCAGCGAGGCCGCGTTGCCGCCTCGCCCGCCGCCACCGCCAACGCTCTGGCTGTAGATGCCGGCAGCGGCATCGGCAGTGGTCGTCAGCGCAGCGGAATTGGAGACCACGACCTTGCCGCCGTTGTTCCCAGATCCGCCCGTGCCACCGACCGAGGTCATGACCGTGGCAGTGCTGCTGGTGGTCGCCTGCACGGCGACGCTGTAACTGCTGCCGCCAACGCCACCGTCCCCGCCGATGCTTTGGCCAAAAATGGCGTCCCCGTAGATGCCGCTGGTTTCTATCGCGCCGTCATTGCTCACCTTGACCCCGCCGCCAACCGCCCCGGTGCCGCCAGCGCCACCGACATTGACGCCAAGCTGGATACCCAGGGTGCTGCTTACGGTAAGGTTGCCGGAGTAGACCGATCCGCCGTTGCCGCCGCTCCCCCCAATCGACTGCGCGGCGATGCCGCGCGAGCTGTAGCCGACTACCGAGATCGACGGCGACGGGCCATCGGCCTCGGTGTTGGCGACGGTCACTATCCCGCCACTGCCGCCATTTCCGCCACCGCCACCGATCGTCACATTGGCTGTGCCGGAGTATTCACCCGCCGTGAGGGAACCTTCAATGGCAAAGCCACCGTCGCCGCCGGACCCGCCCTGGCTCAAGGCAAAGATGCCATCGGCACTGTCGCCGATGGTCTTTATGACCCCGTCCGCCGTGATCTTGACGGTGCCGGCCTTGCCCCCGCTGCCACCGCTACCCCCGATGGTCACACCAACCTCGCCCATCGAGGCCACGGTGCCGCTGACGCCACCCATGGCGCTGCCGCCGCCCCCGGCGACGCTCATCGCCATGACCCCGGTGGCGGCGTTGCCGGCAGTCGCGACCGATCCGACACTTACTTTGACATCGCCCGAGCTGCCACCGCTACCACCTGAGCCTGCGACCGCCACACCGACATTGCCGCCGGAGAGACCCGAGCCATCGATGGTGAATCCGCCATTGCCGCCTGCATTGGAGATGCTCTGGGCAAGGATGCCGACGCTGTCATAGCCGCTCGTGGTGATCCCGCCGGCCGAGACGGTGACATCACCGCCTGTGCCGCTGCCGCCGCCATCGCCGCCGACCGCGATATTGGCGTCGCTCATGGCGGCAAAGCTCCCCGATATGGTTATGCTGCCGTTGCCGCCGCCGCCGCCGATCGATTGCGCGGTAATGCCGTACGAATTGTCGCCTCCCGTCGCGATGGTGTCGGCGACGGTCACGTCGACAATGCCGCCATTGCCGCCGGAGCCGCCGCTGGCTCCAATGCCGATATCGGCGGACGCCGTGCCGCCAAGGCCGGTGGCCGCGATCACCGTGTTGGCCGCACCGCCGGAGCCGCCAATGCTCTGGGCCAACACGGCGTCCGATCCCGCGCCGCCCGTCGCCAATGGCCCGTTCGCCTCGACCTCGACGGTATTGGCGTCGCCGCCGGCGCCGCCGGCGCCGCCAAGGGCGATGCTGGCGCCGGCGAGGGTGATGGCATTGCCGGATATCGTCACGCCCGAATGGCCGCCACCGCCGCCGACGCTCTGCGCCACGATCGCCGAGGACGATTTCCCAGCCGTGTCGACCGCACCATTGGCGACGACCGAGACGGCGCCGGCGGCGCCGGCGCTCCCGCCTGTGCCACCCAGCGCCACCCCGGCAGAGATGCTGTAGCCGTTGGCGCTGCTGATGGTGTTTCCGGCCGAGCCGCCACCGCCGCCTGCCGACTGGGCGAAGATGCCGGCCGCGTTGTTCCCCGAGGTCATGATGTTGTCGCCGACCGTGACCATGACCGTGCCGCCGCTGCCGGCAGTGGCCCCGCCGCCGCTTGCCCCCAATGCCACGTCGACGGCAAGCCCTGCGCTCGCCGAGATCGCATTGCCGCCGTCGCCACCGCCGCCGCCGATCGACTGGGCGAACACGCCGCGGGCGCGGTCACCTCCGGTAACGATCGTGTAGTCGACGTCGGCGAGGCTGAGTGTCGCGGCGTCCGCGCCATTGGTGAAGGTGACGTTGCCGCCATCACCACCAGAGCCGCCAGAGCCACCGTAGGCCACGCTGAACTCGATACCGGGTGCCAGCGAACTGGAGCCGCTGCCGCCGCCGCCGCCGACGCTCTGCAGGTAGATTGCATCGGCGTCGTTGCCTTGCGTGGTCACCACCGCATCCGTACCGAGGGTGACGTCCACGTTGCCGCCGGTGCCCCCGTCGCCGCCGCTGCCGCCAAGGGCGACGATACCGTCGGTCGAGTGCGCCTTGCCGCCACCGCCGCCGACACTTTGGGCGAACAGCCCGTCCGCCTGATCGCCGACGGTGGTGAGGCTGGCGGTATTGTTGACCTCGACCGCCCCGCCGGAACCTCCGCTACCGGCCTCGCCGCCGAGCGAAACGACCCCCTCCGACGCCCCGGCGCTGCCGCCCGTGCCGCCAATGCTCATCGCCTGGATCGCATCGGCGAGGGTACCGCCGGTCGTGATCGAGGCGCCTTTGCTGGTGACGGTGACCACCCCGCCGTCGCCACCGGCCGAGCCGGTGCCGCCGAGCACGACGATCCCGTCGCCGCTCGAGCCGCGCCCGCCGCCGCCGCCAACGGACTGGGCAAGAACGCCGACAGAGGTCGAGCCACTGGTCATGATCATGGTGCCGCCGCCGAGCGTGACGGTAACATCGCTGCCGAGGCCGCCGCTTTGCGCGCCAGCACCATAGGCGACGAAGCCGCTGGAGCTACCGGCGTCACCGGCGAAACCGCCAATGCTCTGGACTAGGATGGCATTCGCCTCAGTGCCCGAGGTAGCGACCACGCCAGTGATCGTTACCGACACTGCGCCGCCATTGCCGGGGCCTTTGGCAGCACCACCTTTACCAGCCGCGAGGCCGCCCGCTCCGTTACCGCCATCGCCGCCGTTGCCGCCGTAGGAGCGGGCGAAGACGCCTTGAGACTGGTCGCCACTGGTCACAATCCCGAGCGCGGCGGTCTCCAGATCGACCAAAACAACGCCGCCGTTGCCGCCGATGCCGCCGTCGCCGCCCTTCGCCTTGGTGCCGACGGCGGTGTCGCCGTTGCCGCCCTTGCCGCCGTTACTGCCAAGGCTCAGTGCGTGAACGGCGTCGGATTGATCCGCGACCGTCGTAACGGAGATCAGTCCACCTGTCGTCGTGATGGTAACATCGCCGCCGGCGCCGCCATCGCCACCATCGCCGGCCTTGCTCGAGCCGAACGTGCCCGAAGCATTACCGCCCTTGCCGCCATCCCCACCGATGCTGTGTGCCGCGAGCCCGTCGCCGCTGGTGCTCGGGTCCGAAAGGACGATCGTGACGTCGCCGCCAAGGTCGAAATTGACAGCGCCGCCGGTGCCGCCGGCCCCGCCCTTGCCGCCCTTGGCCTCGCCCGCGGTGGTCGCGCCCTTGCCGCCCGCGCCGCCCGCCCCGCCCAGGCTCTCTTGGCGGATGCCAAACCCGGCGGCGTCAATATCGCCCAAGGTCCAGGTGGTCGACAGGTCGCCGCCCGCGCCACCGGCCCCGCCGTCGCCCCCCGAAACATCTCCGCCGAAATCGTGGGTGCGACTCTCGCCGTCCTTGCCGGCGCCTCCCTGAGTGACAAAGAGGGCGCCATTGGCGGTGCTAGACAGACCAAAGTCGCCGCCGTCGAAGGTGATGGCCAGCGGCGCCCCTGATACGCCGACTTTGTTGGTGCCGTCGCTCCCCGCATCTCCGATGCTTTGGATGTTGATCACTTCGGTTGAAGCACCGTTGGTCGCGTTCCCGGTCAGGTTCTCGAAGACGTAAGTGAACGCGTCGCTGCCACCCGGTTGGAGGTCGGAGAACGGATAGACATCGCCGCTGCAGGTCGTGGTGTTGCTGCTGATCTGGCAGGCGGCCTGGACGGGGCCGGCCGGCAACAAGGCCGCCGCGGCCGCCGTCGCGCACAGAGCGACGAATTGCCGGATATGTCGCGTCGCCATGCAGCCCCCAAGGCTGGTGGTCAGCAGATCGAAGGCGCGGCCTTCGAACGAGAGGCGGGCGCACCAGCCCGGTCAGCAGGAAACGGCCCCATCCCAATCCCCATCCCCCGTGGCGACCCCTTTCGAACGGGATCGTCCGCCGCCTGTCTGAGGGATTCCTCTTGCGGGATTCAGATATACAGTTTCGATCAATTCCTTGTCGGCCGCAAGCAGAAATTGTGATTCATCCTTGCCTGGAGGTTATCGCCCCCCTAAAGACCGGCGCCACGCGTCGCTCCGACCTGATTCCGCCCAGCAGTGTGGTGAATGCGTAAGTGCTTCCGACACCGCCGGCGGGCACGGCATTGGCCGCGCCGCGCCATTCGCTGAAACCGAGGCAATTGCTGATAATTGGCGATGGTCAACACCGTAGCGGGACAGCGGCGACAGGTTTTCAAGACCGCTGCCTTCGACCACTCGGCCGCCCATCCGTTGTCGGCGTGCCCGGCGCCGGGTGAAAGACCGAATGACCACCCGATTGCCATTGGTGGCGTCGCAGGCCGGTCCGCACGCCGGCAAGTGTCGCATCACTGATCGCCGCAGGTCAGGCGGATCGCCCGTAAGCTCCGTCCGGGGGGAGGGGCGCGCCGATATCGCCGCCGGCTATCGTCGACCGCGCTGCGGCGAGCAGATCGGCGAAGGCGCCGCGAAGCGCTTCGATGTCGGTGGTCATCACCAATTCGTCGAAGCCCATGGCGATGAAGCCCGCCACCTGACGGGCGGTGACGGCGTGCATGGTGACCGGCAAGCCGTGAGCATGGCCCACCGTGATAATCTTCGCCAGGGCCTCGAGATAGAGGGCTGCCGACAGGTTCCGTCCGACGCCGAGCCCGAGGCCAAGATCGGCGGGCCCGACATGCAGGCCGCCAAGGCCGGGGAGGGCGGCGATCTCGTCGACCGCTTCGAGGCCCCGTCTGGTCTCCAGCATGGCGTAAATCGCCGGCCTCACCTCGGTCGGGTCGTCGGGCTCGGGCCGCATGCCGTAGCGCTGGCCGCCATAGCTCCGCCGGCCTTCCGGCTGGTAGCGGGCCAGATCGATCGCGGCGGCGACGACCGCCGGCTCGGAAGCCATGGCCAGGACGATGCCCGAGGCGCCGTGGTCGAGGACGCGCGGAATCAGCGCGAGCTGCTCGTCGGGGAGGCGGATGACCACCGGCTTGCCGATGGCGTCGGCAAGCTGGATGCCGCGAAACGCAGTGCCGAGATCCCAGGCGCCATGCTGAAGATCGAGGCCGATCCAGTCGAAGCCGGCGCGCGCCACCAGTTCGACCACGAGCGGATCGGGGATCGCCAGCCATCCGGCCAACCGGATACGACGTTCGGCGTCCGCGGACGGGCGCTCGCTACGGTTCATGCGGCACCATCATCGACGAAGCCGAGGGGCAGGTCGGCCGATACGAGATCCGGACCGGCGACCACCGTGATCTCGAGGATGCCGTCGACCGGCGCCTCGATCTCGACGTCGGATTTTTCCGTCTCGATGGTCACCACCGTCTCGCCCATGCTCACCCGCTCGCCAGACACCCGCATCCAGGCGGTCACAGTGACCGCCTCGACCAGACCGAGGTTGGGAATGATTACCGGGTGCTTCATGCCGATCTCCGGCTTGCGCCGCGACCGTAGCCGACGACCTGTTTTGCTGCGTCCACGATCTCGTCCGCCTCCGGCACGACCGAGCGCTCCAGCGACGGAGCGAACGGTATATGGGCGTGCCGGGCGCCGACGCGCTTGACCGGCGCTTCGAGGATATCGAACAGCTCGTCCTGGAGTTGCGCGGCCACCTCGGCGCCGAAGCCGCCGAAGATCCAGGCTTCATGGCAGACCACCGCGCGCCGCGTCTTGCGTACCGACGCCGCGACCGTAGCGAAGTCGAGCGGCACCACGGTCCGCAAATCGATGACTTCCGCACTGATCCCGTCGGCCGCCAAGCGCTCCGCCGCCTTCATGCCATTCGCCGCCTGGATCGAGTAGGCAACAAGCGTGACGTCGGTGCCTTCGCGGCGAATCGCGGCCTGGCCGAACGGGACTTCGTAGAGGCCTTCGGGGACCTCGGCCTTGGTCGGCTGCAGCCGCTTGTTCTCGAGATAGATCACCGGATTGTCGTCGGCGATGGCGGCAATCAGCAGTCCCTTGGCGTCGTAGGCGTCGGAGGGGGCGACGACCTTGAGGCCGGGAATGTGGGCGAACAGCGCCTCCAGGCTCTCGGAATGCTGCGCGGCGGCGTTGCGAATGATGCCGTCGGCGCAGCGCAGGACGAAGGGCACCTTGGTCTGGCCGCCGAACATGTAGCGGAGCTTGGCCGCCTGATTGACCAGCTCGTCCATCGCCCCCATCGAGAATTCGACGAAGCTCATCGAGGCGACCGGACGAAGCCCGCGGGCCGCCGCGCCGACGCTGACCGCGACGATGATCAACTCGGAGATCGGCATGTCGATCACCCGCTCGCCGAACTCGTCATAGAGGCCGCGGAACTGGCCGAACGAGCCGCCCCAGCGGATGTCCTCGCCGAGGACGATGATGCTCGGGTCGACGCGCATGGCGACGCGGAGCGCATCGTTGGTCGCCTGACCCATGCTGAGAAGGGGCATCAGAGCACGCTCCAGGCGGCGCGGGTGTCGGCAAAGAGGTCGTCGAGGGCCGTCGCCGGATCGGGCTCGTCGCTCGCCAGCCCGAACGCAACCGCCTCCTCGACCGCGCTGGCGACCTCATCCCACACTGCCCTGCAACCGGCGGCATCGAGATGGCCGTTCGCCTGAAGCCATGTCTCGTATCGCTCGATCGGATCGTTCTTGCGGCGCTCCTCGACCTCCTCCTTGCTGCGGTAGGGGACCGCCTCGCCGATATTGTGGCCGTAGTAGCGATAGGTTTCGGCGACGATGAGGCTCGGTCCTTCGCCCCGGCGCGCTCGGCCGGCGGCTTCGAGAGTGGCTTCCCGCACCGCGAGCACGTCATTGCCGTCGACCGCCCGGCCGGGAATGCCGTAGGCGGCGGCGCGTGTCGAAAGATCGCGGACCCCGGTCATCCGCTGGACTGCGGTATATTGGGCGAACTGGTTGTTCTCGCATAGGAAAACGACGGGGAGGCGGCGCACCGAGGAAAAATTGAGGGCCTCGTGGAAGGTGCCCTTGTTGATCGCGCCGTCGCCAAAGAAACAAAGCGTCACGTCCGGCGTCCCGTTGAAGGTCGCGGCGAGGGCAGCCCCTGCCGCGAGCCCGAAGCCACCGCCGACGATACCGTTCGCTCCCAGCATGCCGAGCGAGAAGTCGGCAATGTGCATCGAACCGCCGCGGCCGCCGCAACTGCCCGTCACCTTGCCCTGCAGCTCGGCCATCATCGGACCGAGGCCGACGCCCTTGGCAATGGCGTGGCCGTGACCGCGATGGGTGGAGGTGATCAGGTCGCCCGGCTCGAGCGCCGCGCAGCCGCCGGTTGCCACCGCCTCCTCGCCAACATAGGAGTGGGTGAAGCCCGGCAGCTTGCGGGCGAGGTAGTCCGTGCGGACCCTCTCCTCGAAACAGCGGATCCGCACCATCGTCCGGTGCATGGCCAGCAGTTGGTCGCGAGAAAGCTCCGCCGCCGCCGAACGATCGCTGGACCGAATCCCCTCGAAAGTCTCCGCCTCGGCCATGGCCAACCCGTGTCTGTGGAAATTCCCCAATCGATTGGATAATCTATATCCGACGGCTTGCGATGTCGTCAACCGCGGCCGTCGCGGCAATGCTTGCGGTCCTCCGTTTCGCCGGCTATTGCAGCGACGCGCCTGCGCCGGCGAACGGATTGCGGATTTTGTCCCGACCTCGAAACGATCTCCCGAAAGTAGCCGTGCTCAAGGACGTGGCGCGCCGCGCCGGCGTCGACCCGTCGACCGTGTCGCGGGTCCTGCGGGGAGACGAACGCAAACCGGCCAAGGCGGAGACCCGCGACCGCATCCTGACGGCGGCGCGGGAGATCGGCTATCGCGCCAACAGCGTGGCCCGCAGTCTGAGGACGCGGCGAACCGAGGCGATCGGCCTCGTCATCCCCGACGCCGCCAATCCAGGCTTCGCTGAGATCTTCAAGGGCGTGCAGAAGGCGACCGCCGAGGCCGGCTGGCATGTCATCGTCGTCGAAGGCCGGCCAACCGACCGGCCCGATCTCGGTTGGGACCGGCTGGTGCTCGAAGGCCGCGTCGACGGGGTGCTGGTGCTCATCGCCAGCATTCGCGACCCGGTGGTCAGGCGGGTGGCGCGGACAGGTTTCCCCATCGTGCTCGTCAACCGGCGCGCCGCCGGCGTCCCCGGCTCGGTGGTGGTGAACGACGCACGCGGCTCCGAGGTCGCGGTCGGGCACTTTTGCGAACTCGGGCACCGGCAGATCGCTCACATCGCCGGCCCGTCCAATCTCGATACCGGGCGCCGCCGGCTCGAAGGCTTTCGCGACGCCTTGAAGAAGCGGAAAATCCCCCTGCCACCCGAGTGGATCGTCGAAACCGACTATACCGAGGCGGGTGGCGCGGCCGCGGCGCGCGCGCTTCTCGACGGCTCGAAGGGAAGGCTCCCCACCGCCGTCTACATTGCCACCTTCATGTCGGGGGTGGGGGCCATCCAGGTGTTCAACGATGCGGGGCTCGCCGTGCCGGGCGATATTTCGGTCATCGTCAGCGACGAGCTGACGCTTGCCGCGCATACCGCTCCGCCGTTGACCACGGTTGCCATGCCGGTCACCCGCATGGGCGAGGTCGCCGCCCACATGCTTCTCAACGCCGTCGCCGGCGAGCCGGTTTCCCACATCGTCCTCCCCGACGAGCCGCACCTCGTCGTGCGCGCCTCCACCGCCCCGCCGCGCCGCGTCTGAGCCGCGGCTCAGCCCTTGAAGGCGGGGAGCGTCAGTCCCTTGACGCCGACATCAACGGCGAAGAGCCCGCCGGCGAGCGGATCCTTGTCCAGTTTGCGCAGCCGGGCCGTCGTGACATAGAGCACATCGAGATCGCGACCGCCGAACTCGCAGCAGGTCAGGATCGGCGTCGGCATCTCGATCGTGCGCATCCGCCGCCCGTCAGGGTCGTAGCGCGCCAGCTTCCCCGTCTCGGGGAGCGTGGTCCAGTAGCAACCCTCCGCATCGATCGTCGCGCCGTCGGCGCAGCCGCCGGTGTCGCGAAAGTCGATGAACACCCGGCGCCGATCGATGTCGCCGCTCAGCGGATCGAAGTCCCACGCCCAGACGAAGCCGCCCTGGCTGTCGGCGAAATACATGGTGCGGCTGTCGGGGCTGAAGGCAAGGCCGTTCGACGAGCCGATGCCGTCGACCATGCGGTGGCAGGAGAGGTCCGGGTCGAGGCGGTAGAGCGCGCCGACGAACTCGGTCGGGCGCGGTGGGTCCTCGAAGACCGTCCCCGACCAGAAGCGCCCCTGGCGGTCCGGCTTGCCGTCGTTGAAGCGCGTGTCGGGCCTCCCGGCCTCGGGATCGACGATATGCGTGAAGATGCCGGTCGCCGGATCGAAGAAGTGGAAGCCGTCGGCGAGGGCGACCACCAGCCCGCCGGCTTCGCGAAGGCCGACGCAGCCGACATAGTGCGGGGTCGGGAACGCGTCGTCGACGCCGGTTGCCGGATCGTAGCGGTGGATCGCTTTCCCCCAGATGTCCACCCACCACAGCAACTCGGCGGCGGGGTCCCACAGCGTTCCCTCGCCGAGTTCGGCCTTCGCATCGACGACGAGCCGGATCTCGCTCATCGTCGACAACCGGTCGGCGCGATCGCCAGCCGCGCCGCCGTCATGGGCTTTGCGCCGGTTCGCCGGCGAGCGCCTGCTCCAGTTCCGCCAGCTCGCGCTGGAGGGCGTCGAACTCGTCACCGCCGCCCATGTGCTTGTTGAGCGTCGCTTCGTCGATCGCCGAGCGCGGATAGGTACCGGATATCCGTCCGCGATCGAGAATGACGAAACGGTCGCCGATCGGCAGCGCGTGGTGGACATTGTGGGTGATGAAAACGACGCCGAGGCCGCGAGCGCGGGCGCGAATGACGTGACGGAGCACGATCGCCGCCTCGTTGACGCCGAGCGCGGATGTCGGCTCGTCGAGGATCAGCAGGCGGGCGCCGCGGTACTCGGCCCGGGCGATCGCCAGCGACTGACGCTCGCCGCCCGACATGGTGCCGACTTTCTGCTTCAGGTGATTGATCGTGATGCCGATGCGGGCGAGCTCTTCACGGGCTATTTCGCCGGCTTTGGTTTCATCGAAAAAGCGGAAGGGGCCGATCCTTTTGACCGGTTCCATGCCAAGCACGAAGTTTCGCGAAACGCTCATCTGCGGCAGGATGGCGAGATCCTGGTAAACGGTGGCGATGCCGCGAGCGAAGGCATCGCGTGGCGAGGAGAAATACACCGGCTCGCCATCGACGGCGATCGTGCCCTTGTCGGGATTTTCGAGACCGGAGAGGATCTTGATCAGCGTCGACTTGCCGGCGCCGTTGTCGCCGAGGAGACAAACCACCTCGCCGGAATGGACGCTGATCGAGACATCCTCGAGCGCGATGACCGTGCCGAACTCCTTGGAGACCGATCGTGCCTCGATGATCGCGGTTCCGCCGTTCCTGGCCATAGCTCAGTCCCTGCGCACGTTGCGGCGGGTGTACTGGTTGATCAGCACCGCGATGAGAAGCATCAGGCCGAGGATCGCCTGGTACCAATCGTAGTCGACCCCGACGAAGAACAGGCCCTGGCGGACGATGCCGAGGGTCAGTGCCCCGATCGCCGTGCCGACGATCGATCCGGTGCCGCCGGCGAGCGATGTGCCGCCGATGACCGCGGTGATTGCCGCCTCGAACTCCTTGCCCTGGCCGCGGAATAAATCGGCCGATCCCAGGCTGAGGACCTGGATCGCCGCGAGGAGCACCCCGGAGGAGGCGACCGCCATGAACAGGATGATCTTGACCCGGGCCACCGGAACGCCGCAGGCGCGCGCCGCCGCGGCCGATCCGCCGGCGGCGAAAATCCAGTTGCCGAACTTGGTCCTGGTAAGGATCACGGCGCACACGGCGACGAGTCCGATCCACCAGAGAAAGCCGACGTCGAGGCTCTCGACCAGTTTGCCGGCAAAGAGATACTGCAACGGAGCGTTGCCGATCGCGTTCTTGACCCCGCCGATGTAGGGCTGCTGGGCGATCGTGCGGGAAAAGCCGATGGTGGCGCCGCGCAGCAGGAAGAGACCGGCAAGGGTGACGATGAAGGACGGGATGCCGGCGCGAACGACGAGCAGACCGACGCCGTAGCCATAGGCTAGGGCGAAGGCGAGCGAGGCGCAGAGCGCCAGCCACAGCGGCCAGTGGGCCTGGGTGGTGCCGAGGGCGATGATCATGCCGGCGAAGCCGACCATCGAACCGATCGACAGGTCGAACTCGCCGGCGATCAAAAGCAGCGTCACGGTCGTGCCGACAATGCCGACCTGCGCGGCGATGTTGAGATAGCTGGAAACGCCCCGCGTGGTGAGGAAGCCGCTGTCGCCGCCGAAGATGGCGAAGAAGCCCCACAGGACGATCAGCCCGATCGCCGCGCCGACCTCGGGACGCTCGACGATGCGACGTGACAACGAAAGCTGACGGGTGCGCGCGTGCGGGATGGCCACTGCCATCGAGTCTCTCCCCCTCCGGAAAGGGGCAGGGCCGGTGAAACCTGCCCTGCCTGCCTTTGCTTCGCGGTTAGGCGCGTTTTCGGCCTAGTATATGCCGTTGTTCACCAGGTCGATGATCTTGTCGACGTTGTCCTTGGTGATGAAGAAGCCGCCATTGTTGACGACGCCGGGGGGGCCGCCGGGCAGCACGCCGTACTTGATGTACTCGTATAGGAAGACCACCGGCAGGTAGCCCTGATTGAACGGCACCTGCGACGTCTCAAAGGCGATCTTGCCTTCCTTGATCCACTGCAGCGTGTCGGTGCCGGGATCGAAATACGAGACGATGACCTTGCCCTGCAGGCCGAGGTCGGTGAGCGTCTGATCGATGACGGCCGGGCTCGGTCCGCCGCCCCACTCGCCGCCAATCGCGTCGATGGTCGGATCCTTGAGGAAGGCGGCTTCGATCGCCCCCTTGGTGACAGACGGATCGGCGAGGCTGGTGGGGATGACCGTGCTCTTGCCGCCGGCCTTCTCGAGCGCGGATTGGATGCCGTTGCAGCGGTCTTCGAGGATCGCGTTGCCGACCTCGTGGTTGAGGCAGATAACATTCTTGGCGCCGAGGGCCACCAGCCGCTCGCCGGCACCGACGCCGGCCTGGAAGCCGTCTTCGGCGACGTGAACCAGAGAGCCGGCCTTCTTGAAGCAGCTCGCGCCGCTGTTGAAGGACATCACCGGGATCCCCGCCGCGGCCGCTTCCTCGATCATCGGCGTGAGCGCGTCGCAGTCAGGCAGCGACACGAACAAGCCGTCGGGCTGCTTGGCGATCGCCGCTTCGATCAGCTGGCCCTCCTGGACCACGTCGAACTTGTCGGGTCCGACGAACTCGACCTTGACGCCGAGGTCCTTTCCGGCCTGCTCGACGCCCTTCTTCACCACCGACGAGAAGCTGTTCGACACGTCGGCGTGAAAGACGCCAATGATGTAGAGCGGATCGTTCTGGGCGGCCGCCGGCACGGCGAAAGCCGCCAGGGCAGTGGCGACCGCTACGGCCGCCAAAGTCGTCTTTGCTTGCATGTTTTCTTTCCTCCCAAAGCCCGGCCAGGTGGCCGGTTCATAGTCGGCAATGACGGCCGATCGTCGTTTGATTTGGTTTGTTGACGAGGGGTTCCCGTCGCCCGCGGGACCTCCTTCAGCGCTCCCCTCCCGGAAATCCCCAATCGATTGGCGATTTTCGGTCAACATATCGCTCTCCCCTCCAATGCGTCAAGCCGTTCGATCAATCCGACAGCGGCTTTGGCATTGCCAGTTCCCGGTCGCCGGCGGCGGCGACAAGAGCCAGCCAAGTCGGCCGATCGACCGTGATCGCGCGGCTTGCGGCGGCGGTCGCGGCGCGCTGCTCCCGCTCGCCAGGCATCATCACCGGCGCCGTTTCGTCGAGCGGCGGCGATGAGCGGAGATAGGTGCTCATGCGGCCGGCCCGCGCCGAGAAACCCGGATCGGTCGCGATCGCCAGCATGGCGAGGTTCGATCCTTCGCGCGTGAGGTCGTCGGCGTCGTCCTGCGCGAGCAGCGCGGCGAGGACGTCGACAAGGATCGCCAGCGCCGTACCCCTGTAGCCGAACGCGCCGCCGAGCGGCTGGATCGCGCCACGGGGTGTCCCGTAGAGGACCGCCGGGTCGTTGGTGGTCCGCCCGGCGGGGTCGCGGAGGGCTCCTTCCGGCGCCGGCAGACCGCGATTCTTCAGACTGCGAAGGACGCCCTCGGGCACGACGCTTGTCGAGAAGTCGGCGACCACCGGCTCCCCGCCCTCCACCGGAAAGGCGTAGGCGATCGGATTGGTTGCGATCCGGCCGTCCCGGCCGCCGAACGGTGCCACCCAGTGACCGGAGCGGGGGCCGCTGCATACCACGACGCCAACCATCCCGCCGCGGGCAATCGCCTCGGCATAGGCCCCGACCCGACCGGTGTGGCCCATGTGGCGGCCGGTGACGAAGGCGGTGCCATTGGCGCCGGCGAGGCGGACGGCCTCCGCCGCCATCGCCATGCCGACCACCTGGCCGAGACCTTTGGCGCCGTCGAAATCGGCGCGGCCGGGTAGCGGCCGGCTGACCGTCGGTGAGGCCGCCGGATCGATGCCGCCGGCGGCGATGTCGTCGAGGTATTGCGGGATGCGGATGACGCCATGCGACTTCAGCCCCATGGTGTCAGCCTCGAGCAGGTGATCGACGACGACGCCGGCGTTGGCAGGGGTTGCCCCGGCTGCTTCGAGCAGAGCGCGCCCGAGGGCGGCCAATTCGCTCCTGTCGACAAGCACGGGTCGCAGGTCGGTCGCGGCGGCGGCGGTCATGGCGCGGCTCCATCCGATTGCCGCGTGCCCGCGTCGGCGACATGGCGGGTGCCGCGGCCGAGGGCGCGGCGTGCCGACGGGCTCAAGCGCAATTCGTCCCAGGTGCGGTCGGCCGGACAGAAGGAAATCGTAACCCGCCGGCACCAGGGAAGCGCCAGCAGCCGCTTCTCGATCTCTTCCTCGAATACGCCGCGGAACATGCAATTCGGAAAGGTGGGCAGGAGCAGGACCGCGACCGTCCCGCCGTGGACGTCGAGCCGCTCGATCATGCCCATGCCGACGAGGCCGATCGGATGGCCGAAGCTCGCGCTGCACGGATCGACGATCCACTCGAGCTCCGCCGCGGCGGCGCGCCTTCGTCCGAGCTGCCCGTCACCGGCGATTTCTGGCAGATCAGCGGGCGATACCTGGCTCACAGCGGCATTCATCCGATTGCCTCCACCGCCAGCGGGTCCGGCTCCGCCGGCGTCTTGAGACGTGACCACGGGTCGGCCAGTCCCTGCTTGCGCTGACGGCTGAGGTCGTCATCGGCGATCGCCGCCTTGATGGCGTCGACGTCGATGCCGTGGAGCCGGGCGTAGTTCAACCCGAGAATGTCGGCTTTGACCGCGTCGGTGAGCGGCGGATAGCCGTCGCCGTCGATCATGTCGACCGGCATTTCGAGGCGGGCGAAGGCCTCGAGGATCGGACGTGGATGAGGTGATGACGCGCCGCTCGACCAGAACAGCTTCTTGCCGCCGCCCATCATCAGGAACTCGCCGAGGATGCGGGCAAGCTTGCGCGGATGAAGGACGGCAAGCGCCGCGGTCAATTCGAGCCCGACATAGACATTGTTGAAGCGGGCGAGCTGGAACGCCGCCTCGTCGGTGAAAGCAAAGCCGGAGTGGACCACCTCGAAGGAGAGGTCGGGAAAGTCGATGGCGGCGTAGTCGACGTCACTGTTCCTGAACGGATCCATCTGCACGGCGCCGAGCGGCATCGCCTTGTGCACCGCGACGACCTTGATGCCGTGCTTCCGGCACCGCTCCAGAACCGGGTAGAGGATATCGCCGTCGGCGAACGTCGCGACCTTGATCGCGCCGTCGATGACGTCGACCGGATAGAGCTTGAGGCCGATGATGCCCCATTCCTCGACCTGGCGGTCGAGGTCGTCGAGCGCCTTTTGCCCCTGCAGCGGGCTGATGCCGCCGTAGAGGAAAACGCGATCCGGATGGCGGCGCTTGAGCTCGAGCCCGACGCTCATCGGGGACATGTTCTTGAGGAAGCCCCAGGCCGGCACCGTGTGGTAGCAGACCGCATCGACGTCGCTTTCGAGGAAGAGGAGCAATTCGAGTACGTCCGGGCTGATCGCCTGGAAGTAGCGCAACGGTTCCAGCCGGTAGGGTTCCGGCACCATGGCGTATTGGAAGGCCTGATTGGCGAGGAGCAGCGAACGGCCATAGCGGCTCGCGACATTGGCCGCGGTCGAGTCGAAGCCATGGACGACGCTGTCGAAAACGAAAGTGCCGTTCACGCTCATTATCGGTTGTCCTCCCGTCTTCCTCAGGTTCGTGCCAAGGAAAATCCAATCGATTGGCGAGCATATCATCGCCGACGCGGTCTTCGTCAAGAATTTCCGTGCTGCCCCGGGTCTCTCGCCCGGCTCAGGCGGGGATCTTTTCCACCTCCGATCTTATCGCCGGCGCGGGTCATCACGGAGATCGGCCGACTTGGTGCAGGGGCGGTAGCCCCTCGGCCACGCGTTCGATGTTGTCGGCGCAACATTGGCCGCGGCGCCGCGAGGTGTCCCTGGTGACCCCGGCGACATGCGGGGTGCAAATTACGTTGGGGAGTTGGAGGAGCGGATGGGCCGGATCGATCGGCTCCGTGGAGAAAGCGTCGAGGCCGGCAGCCTTCAGCCGCCCGCCTTGCAGTGCCTCGACCAGCGCAGCTTCGTCGACAATTCCGCCGCGGGCGACGTTGATCAGCACCGCGTCGGGCTTCATCCGGGCGAGGGCGTCGCGGTCGATCAGGTTGCGGCTGCTGGCGTTCAGCGGGACGTGGATCGACAGATAGTCGGCCTCGGCGAGCAGGCGCGGCAGGCTGGCGAGATCGCCAAAGAAGGCGACGCCGTGCTCGTCGAGCACCTCCTTTGAGACGGGTCCGATGTCGACCGCCATGACCCGCATCCCGAACGGGCGCACCCGCTTGGCGAGCTCGCGGGCGCTTGCGCCGAAGCCGACGAGACCGAGCGTGCGCCCGCCGAGTTCCTCGTTCGGTTCCGGTCCGTAGAAGGTCCGCGTCCGCACGTTTCGTTGGGTGATCTGGAAGTTCTTCGCCGCAAGCAGCATCAGCATCAGCGCGTGTTCGGCCAATGCGGGGGCGCTAAAGGGGCCTGGCGTGTTGGCCAGCCACATTTGCCGGTCCAGCACATGGTCGACATCGAGGGCGTCGAGACCGGTACCGAGCACCTGCCAGAGCCGAACGCCGGCCTCGGCGCCGGCGTCGATCATCGCGTTGGTGGCGTGCCCGCCGAGATCGACCACCACATCGATCCCGCGGAACTGGTCGGCAAGCGGCTTCGCCGGATCGAAGACCTCAACCGGATATCGCCCGCCGACCGCGGTCATGAAGTCGTCGAACCAGAAAGTGTGATGGCTCTGAGTGGTCGTGAGATAGAGAACACGCATGATGGTTTCCGATCTAAGCGCCTATGCAATTTTGGTTCCTGGGAAGACCAATCCCGCCTGTGCCTCTCAGAAGGCGTCGCCGCCCACGGTGATCAGTGCCTCCGCCACCTGACCGAAGCTCTGCCCACCGACGATCAGTTCGGCGGCGATGGGTTGTCGCCGGCACGCCCCGGGCGAGGTGATCGACAGGGTGCAGGTCGCCTCGGCCCGTGCCGCCGCCGCGACTTCCGCCGTGGTTCCGCGCCAGCCTTCCGGCCCGACCAGGCGCACCGTCAGCGTCGCCGCGGCGCGGAGGGGATTGCGCGCGGTGACTTTCACTGTTGCGACCTCACCTTCCCCGACGTGGATGCGGTAGGGCCAGATCCAGCCACCCCAACTGTCCAGTCCGAAATGGGCTTCGTCGTCGCCGAGCACCATCGCGTCGCGATGGATGTCGGCAAAGGTTTCGCCGAAGGCGTCGATGAAGGCGAAGAAGGCTTCGTCGGTGTAGACCGGCGCGCGGTGGCCGGAGATCAAAACGTCGGGGCGCCACTCGCGGAGGACAGCGGCGCTGTCGCGGTAGCTGTCGAGGAAGGCGCCGTTGCGGTAGACGTGGTTCTGCGCGATCTGGGCATGCGGCCAGTCGTCGCTCGCCGGCGATCCGTCGGCGCGCTGGAAGAAGTACTGGTCGCCGCTATGGACGAAGCGCTTGCCGTCGGCGTCGAAGCAGATCGCCGCCGAAAAGCGCGTATGGCCCGACATCGGCGCCAGACGGAAGGTGTATTCCTCCCAAGTGAAGGGCTCGTCCAGCGGCAGCCGTCGGTCGACCGTGATCGGACGCGGCCAGTCGCACGGAAAGCGGTGCGCCTCCGGGTGCTCGAGGAGATCGGCGAAATTGTCCGGCGCCCAGCATTTCGCTCCCGTGACCCGACGGAGGAGCGGAACACCGCAGACGTGGTCATCGTGGAAGTGGCTGAGGAGGACGACGTCGATCTGTTCGATGCCGAGCTGGCGCTTCAGTGCGTCGACCCCGTGGAGGAGAGCGCGTCTGCGGTCGGGTGTCGGGTAGGACGGCCAGTGCCAGCCCTTGGGCACGCCCGGAGGCGGATAGGCGCCAAAGCCGCCACGATAGCCGTAGTCGATGACCAGCGCCTTGCCGCTTTCGCTGATCAGATACCAGGAGAGCGCCTCGGTGCGCGGCTCGAACCAGACGTGATCCGTGACCCGTTCCAGCCGCTCGTCGTCGGCAATAGCGATCTGCGCCTTCTCGAGCGGCCGCCCGGCGCAGAGCCGGCGAAGCGAATCCTGCAGGTCCGACAGCGCGCCGTCGACGTCCTGGTCCATCGCCGTCCCGAGGCTCGGCAGCAGCATCTCGGGGTCGCGGCGGCGGAGGACGCCGGCGGAGTAATACGCATTCACCGCACCGCCGAGGTCGTTGTAGTCGTATTGGAGCGGCGCCACCCGCGCCATGCGGCCGGGCGAATGGATGGCTTCGCCGGAGAAGACAACCTGCCGCGCGCTCCGCGGCGTCGTCAGCGCGAAGCCGCAATGATGCGGTGTGACACCCGGCAGCGGAACCACCGTGACGGCGATGCCGGCAATGTCGAGGACCTCGTGGTCGCGGACGGGTTCGACCTTCGCCGCCTCGATCGGCGCGAAGGTGTCCCAGATGTTGTCGTAGATGATGTAGGTCTGGCGCTGGCGGAAATGCTGGCCGGGATCGGCAAAAATCTCGGCCTCCCCCTCCGGGACATACACCTTCATCCCGCGCCGCGAGGCCTCTGCGGCACCGGCGGCGTGGTCGCGGAAATAGTGCGTGCAGAGCAGGGTGAAGGGCGGCCGGAACCGCTCCGGCAGCGCATCAAGCCAAGCGCCGGTGCCGGCATTGACGAAGATCGTCCCCGCCGGCCCGTCGACCGCGTAGACGTTGCAGCTGTCGCGGAAGACCTCGACGTCGGTGAGAACGGACTCCCAATGGTCCGGCTTCCCGTCCATGGTTCTAGTCAGACGATGACCTCAAGGTTTACATCCTTCTCGCCCCGCGCCGCCGCCAGTTCGCGGGCCAGCGCCGCCCGCAGATGGGCGATGTCGGACGCTATCACCATGTGGTCGAATCCCATATCGATCCAGCGGCGCGCATCGCGCCCGTCGGTTGCGTTCATGACGCTTGCAATGCCCCGTTCGCGCCCGGCCCGCACCACGCGCTGAAGAGCCTCGCCCCAGGTCTTGTTTTCCATCCGATGGCTGGGCGGCAGGCCATAGGCTCGTGACAGGTCGGCCGGCCCGACGAGGAGGCCGGTGACGCCGGGGACGGCGGCAATCGCCTCGATATTGGCGGCGCCCGCCTCGGTCTCGATCATCATCCAGGCCTGGGGCTGCACCGTGCCGACGTCCTTCGGCTCGTGGGTCAGGCCATAACGGGCGCCGCCATAGCTGCGAATGCCTTCGGGCTGATAGCGGGTGAAGCTGACTGCCCGTTCCGCGACCTCGGCGTTGTCGACGGTCGCGACGATGACGCCGGTCAAGCCGAAATCGAGGTAGCGCGGCATCTCGTGCATCTGGGTCGAGGAGATGCGGAGGAGCACCTCATTGCCGAGCCCATCGAGAAGCTGGATGGCGCGAATTGCCTCGGTGAAGCCGAGGCTGCCGTGCTGCACGTCGACCACGATGAAATCATACCCGGCCCGGCCGACCGACTCCCAGACGATCGGGTCCGACAGTTCGATCCATCCGCCAAAACGTGCCATTTGCGTCTCCATGAGAAAAGGCGCGGGAGGGTTCCCGCCGAAAGGGATGCCGTTTCCGTGTCACACGGAAACGGCGGCGAATGGTGCAAGCGGCCGTTTCTTCACCGCTTCAGGATTGAGCACGCCCGACGGTAGGCGGCCGAGGGCGACGCTGAGCACAGCGTCGATGGCGCCCTGGGCCGCCGCCTGCGCCGCGGCGTGGGTCGCGTAGGCGACATGGCCGGTCATCACGACATTGTCGAGGCCGAGCAGCGGGTGGTCGGCGGTGACCGGCTCCGTGGCGAACACATCGAGGCCGGCGCCTGCGATGCGCCCCTCGCGAAGTGCCGTCAGCAGGGCATCCTCGTCGATAAGGCCGCCGCGCGAGGTGTTGACGATGATCGCCGTCGGTCGCATCAGGGCGATCTCGCGCGGGCCGATCAGGTTGCGCGTCGCCTCGCTCAGCGGGATGTGGAGCGTCACCACATCGCTTTGCCGCAGGAGCTCGTCGAGCGGCACGACCATAACGCCGCGGGCCGCCCACTCCGCCGCGTCGGCGACCGGGTCGGTGGCGATCAGCGCGCAGCCGAAACCCGCAAGCCGGTTGACGACCTCCCGCCCGATACGACCGAGGCCGACGATGCCGACCGTCGCCCCGATCAGGCTCGGGCCCAGCACATCGGGCAAGGTCCATTGCTGATCGCGCACGGCACGGTCGGCCTGGAGCAGGCGCCGGCGGACGGCGAGGATATGAGCGATGGTCCACTCGGCGACCGCCGGTTCGATCGTCCCCGGCGTGATCGACACGAGGGTGCCGAGCTCGGTCGCCGCCGGTACGTCGACGCGGTCGTGGCCGACCCCCATGCGCGCCACGATACGCAGCGAGGGCAGGGCTCCGAGCACGGCGCGCGAATATTGCTCGCCGCCGGCGACGACGCCCGAGCTGCCGGCAAGCGCCTCGACAAGACGCGCCTCGTCGGGCGAGTTCTCCAGGTCGAAACGGCGCTCGACGGTCAGGCCGGCAGCTTCCAGCCGGGAGACGTCCAGCACGTCGGCGACGCGACGGCCCGCGATCAGAACGACGCGGGGAGGGCGGGTAGACGCTTGATTCATGAATCTTGTCCGGAGGATCGGGGGTCGGATGTTGCCGCTGTCGCCGCCCGCTTCGGCGATGCGCGGGCCAAGCGGCGGCGTTCGAGGTCGTCACGAAGATCATCGAGCGCCTTGCCGCCACCCATCATGCGGATGAGCCTGGTGTCGTCGATCTCATTCGGCTCATAAATCCCTGCAAGGCGTCCGCGCGCAAGGATGATGAAGCGGTCGCCCACCGGCAGCGCATGCTCGACATTGTGGGTGATGAGGATGACGCCAAGGCCGCGGGCACGGGCGCCAAGCACGTGGCGCAAGACGATCGCCGCTTCGTTGACGCCGAGGGCCGAAGTCGGCTCGTCGAGGATGATGACGCGGGCACCGCGGTGCTCGGCGCGGGCGATCGCCAGGGTTTGCCGTTCGCCGCCGGAGAGCGTGCCGACGACCTGATCGGTGGAGCGTACCTCGATGCCGATTCGCTCCAGCTCGCGATGCGCGATCCGCGACGCCGCTGCCATGTCGAGCCGGCGGAAGGGGCCCCAGCCCTTGGTCGGCTCGGTGCCGACGACGAAATTCCGTGCAATGCTCATCAGCGGGAACACCGCCAGATCCTGGTACACGGTGGCGACCCCCGATTCCAGCATGTCGCGGGGTGAACGGGGGTGAATCTCCAACCCTTCGAGACGGAGGGAGCCACCGTCGGGGGGAAAGATCCCGGACAGGATCTTGATCAACGTCGACTTGCCGGCGCCGTTGTCGCCGAGGAGGCACACCACCTCGCCCGAATGAACACCGAGCGATACGTTCTCCAAGGCGATAACGCCGCCGAAGTATTTCGACACTGAAAGCGCTTCCAGTACCGGCTCGGCCGAAGGCGTGGCGACTTCTTCGTCGGGCGAAAGGGGCGCTCCGAAGGCAAGAGCCTCCGTCTCGGTCATCGCGCCGTCCGACCGACTGGCGCGGTGCGGCGCGATTGCGCGCGAACGGGCAACCTGGTTGAGGAGGACGGCGGCGAAGAGCACGATGCCAAGGAGCATCTGGTACCAGTCGGCCTCGATACCGATGAAGAAGAGACCCTGACGGACGACACCAAGCGTGAGCGCCCCGAAGATGGTGCCGATCACCGAGCCGTAGCCGCCGCTTAACAGCGTTCCGCCGACGATGGCGATGATCGCCGCCTCGAACTCCTTCTGCTGGCCGCGCAGGGGGTCGGCGGAGCCGTAGGTGAGGGCGCCGATGATGCCGAGAAGGGCGGCGGCCGTGGCGGTGCCGACGAAAAGCAGGATCTTGACGCGATTGACCGGTACGCCGAGGGCGCGCGCCGATGCCGCCGAGCCACCGACGGCCAGGATCCAATTGCCGAGCCGCGTTCGTGCCAGCACGTAAGCGGCGAGCGCCGAGAGGAGCAGCCACCAGATGACGGTGATGTTGACGCCGGGCAGGAACTGCCCGGAGAGGAGTGGCAGCAGAGGGTCGCCGGCAACCTTTGCCGTCACGCCCTCGACGTAGGACCGGCCGACGATGCCGCGCGAAAAGCCAAGGGTCAGGCCGCGCAGAAAAAAGAGGCCGCCGAGGGTGACCATGAACGACGGCAGGCCGGTTCGCACGACCAGCACGCCGGCGGCAACGCCATAAAGCCCGGCGAGACCAAAAGTGGCGACGAGAGCAAGCCACAGCGGCCAGCCCCATGCGACAATCGAGATGGCGCAGAACATGCCCGACCACCCGACCATCGCGCCGACCGACAGGTCAAACTCGCCGCCGATGAGCAGAAGCGTCACCATTGAGGCGACCACGCCGACCTCGGCCGCGACGTTCAGGTAGGTGGCGGCGGCGCCGAGGGTAAAGAAGCTGTTGGCGGTGAGAGAAAAGAAGACCCAGACGATCGTGAAGCCGATTACCGCGCCGAGCGCCGGGATGCCGATGATGCGGCGATAGAGCGGCGTTCTGCGCACGCGCGACGCTTCTGCGGCGAGGTTTGGAACTTCCGCCATTGCACGATCCTCGATCGCGGCGGGGCACTCACGTGGCGTGATGCCCCGCCCGCCGACATTCTAGGGTCGGTTTCTCGATCAGAAGGTCTTGTTCTTGATCGCAGCTTCGTACTTGCCGATGTTGTCCTTGTCGACAAAGGTCGGGCCGGTCAGCACCGGCTGTCCCCCACCAGGCAGCAAGCCGAAACGATTCCACATGGCAAGCATAGCGATCGGCAGATAGCCTTGAAGGAACTGCGCCTGCGAACTGGCGAAGTCGAGCTGGCCGTCCTTGATCATCTGCATGCAGGTATCGCTCAGATCGAAAATGCCGATATGGAAGGCGCTGTCGTCTCTGCCGGTGTCTTTGAAGGCCTTGTAGACGATTTGCGGTTCCGGGCTGCCGCAATAGCTGCCACCGACAGCGTCGACGGTCGGATCAGCCTGCAATGCGCCGCGGATGGCGCCATCCATGACCGAAGTATCGGTGACGCTGCCGACTATCTCCTTGCCCTTGAGGCCGGCGTCGGTGAATGCCTTGATGATCCCTTCGCAGCGCTGGTCGAGGGCGACGTTGCCGGGCGCGTCGTTCATGCAAACGACGTTCTTTGAGCCAAGCGCCATCAGCCGCTGGCCGTGAGCGTAACCGGCTTTCAATTCGTCCTGGCCGACATGCGACATGGCGCCGACCTTCTGGTAGGAGTCGATGCCGGAATTGTAGGTGATGACCGGAATCCCCGCGTCGATGGCCTGCTTGATGACGGTGGCCATGGCGGACGGGTCGGGCAGGGTCACGACGAGACCCTTCGGCTGCTTCACGATCGCGGCCTGGAAAAGCTCGATGGCGGCCGGAACGTCGTTTTCGTTGGTGGTGCCGATGAACTGGGTCGTGACGCCGTAGCACTTGTAGTCGGCCTCGGCCTGCTTGATGCCGTTGGCGATCACCGAAGAGAAGGCGTTGTTGGGCGGCGAGTGGAAGACGGTGATGATTGGCATCGGCTCGGGGTTGTTCGGGCAATCGGCCGCCTGAGCCATGGCAGCCTCTGACGCCAACGCGCCGGCGCCGATGGCAAGCCCAAGGACGAGCCCGACACGTGACAGTCCGGCAATGCCGGACAGCATTGGAACGGTCATTCTATTCCTCCCTCATTGTCCTGATGCCAGGGGCCCTCCGGCCGCCCGGAACGCCGAACCCTAACGCTCCCGGAAGGTCTTTGCAAGCGCTTGCAAACACGCTATGGAAGTGAGGGGAAATTCAGCGGCTTGCAAAGAAGGGACGGAAGGGGGCCATGGCGGATTCACTCACCCTGCGCTGGCTCGGCCAGGCGGGCTTCGAGATCACCGCGCCGACCGGTGAGACGCTGCTCATCGATCCGTATCTTTCGAACTGGTGCGGAGAGAATACCGGCAGCCAGCGCATCGTGCCGCCGCCGATGGATGCGAACGCCGTCCGGCCCGATCTGGTGGTGACCACCCACTGGCACGAGGATCATCTCGATCCGGAGGGGATCCGCATCATCGCTCGCGCTTCGCCGCGAACGGTGTTCGCCGGGCCACCGTCCAACGGGGTACGCTGCCTGCGTTGGGGCATCGCCGCCGAGAGGATCAAATCGCTGTCGCGGGGCGACAACCTCGAGTACGGGCCGTTCCGGATGACCGCCGGATTCGCCCGTCACGAGGTTCCCGGCTTCTTGTCGGAAGACGCCATCTCGCTGTCGATCGAGGTTGCCGGCCGGCGCATTCACCACTCCGGCGACACCGAATACAACTCACGGTTTCGGCCGATGGGCGACCTTGGACCGATCGATGTCGGGCTGTTCGTGATCAACGGTACCGGCGGCAACATGAACGCCCGCGAAGCGGCCTTCATGGCCTCGGAGCTGGACGTGCGGCACGCCATCCCGATGCACTACGGCATGTGGGAGCCGAGCAACTACGGGCCCGCCGCGACGCTTGACCCACGCGAGTTCGCGCAGTGCTTCGAGGCGTGGACCGGGCGGCAGGCGATCATCATGGAACACGGGCAGACCATTGAGGTGCCATAACCCATAGGCGTTACGGATCGTCGGCTTCTTGCAAGCGCTCGCATCCTTTCGAAGGGGAATCTCCGCCATGAAGTTGTCCGGCTGCATCGAATCGCTGTTCGAACGCGAATATCCGGCGGTCGAAGACCGCATCCGGCCATCTGCCGAGGCGGGGCTCGACGCGGTCGAGTTCTGGCTTTGGCACGACAAGGACCTGAACAAGATCGAACGGGCGCTCGACGATACCGGGGTCGGTTTGACCCTCTTCTCCAGCGAGCCGCGGAGCCCGATCGTCGATCCGGCCAGCCACCGTGCGTTCCTCGACGGACTCCGTGAGAGCGTGAAGGTGGCGCGCCGCTTGAACGCTTCGGCGCTCTGCGTGCTTGCCGATGACCGGGGCGTCGGTGGGGGAACCGAGCCACGGACGGACCGAACCAGGGCCGAGCAGCATGCCGCCGTGGTCGAGGTTTTGAAACAGGCCGCGCCGATGGCCGCGGACGAAGGATTGAAGCTCCTGGTCGAACCTCTCAACACGATGCTGGACCACAAAGGCTATTTCCTCGACAGCACACCCGAGGGCCTCGACATCATCGAAGAGGTTGCCCATCCGGCGGTCCTCCTGCTCTTTGACATCTATCACTCGACGATGATGGGCGAAGGTACCGCTGAGGTGCTCGGCAAGCGCGGTCACTTGGTGGGCCACGTTCACGCCGCCGATGTGCCCGGGCGTCACGAGCCGGGAAGCGGCACGATCGACTGGCCGGCGACGATGGCGATACTCGACGCCCTCGGCTACGCGGGGGCGATTGGGCTCGAATACTGGCCAACCGGATCCACGATCGAGTCGCTGTCTGTCACCCGGAAAAGCCTCGGCGCGGCGGCTCGCGCCGATTAGCGAGATTATTGATCGTTCGACCTATTGCCGGCGATTCACGTCTCGCTGGCGCGGCACGCGGCATCGAGCCTGACGCAACGTCAGTCGAGCGCCGCGACCACCATGATCTCGACGAGGTTCGCCGGCCGTGCGAGGGTCGACTGGACCGTGGCGCGGGCAGGGGTGTTGCCCGGAGAGACCCACGCGTCCCACACCGCGTTCATCTCGGCGAAGCCGCCGATGTCGGCGAGCCAGATATTCGCCGAGAGGAGCTTCGACTTGTCGGTGCCGGCTTCGGCGAGGAGCCGGTCGATGCGGGCGAGAACCTGCTTCGTCTGCTCGGTGACCGACGGCACGGGATCGTCGGCAACCTGGCCGGCCAGATAGACGGTGTTGCCGTGGACCACGGCTTGGCTCATGCGCGGGCCGGGATGCAGGCGCTTGGTTGTCATGTGGCGGTCCTGGCTGAGCCGTTGAGACGCTGCCGGAATTCGCGCGCGCCGGAGAGCGTGAAATTGTTGGCGTGTTCGTAGAGATAGCGATATCCGGCTTCGACGAACTCGGCAGCTGTCTCCGTCACGACGAGGGTGCCCGGCACCTTGCCTTTTGCCCTGATCTCCTTCGCTGCAGCCTTGACCAGCGCCTTGACTTCGGCGTGATGGATCTGGGTGGGGTAACCCATCGAGTGGGATAGATCGCTGGGGCCGAGGAAGAATACGTCGATCCCGTCGACGGCGAGGATTTCGGGGAGTCTTTCGACGGCGGTGACCGACTCGACCATGGCGATGACGACCTTGTCGTCGAAATCCTTCGGTCGCGCATATCGCACGGTATCGACGATCTGCTGCGCGGCCGCGGCGTCCTCTATGTGCGGCACCATGATGCCGCCGGCGCCGGCATCGAGATAGCGGGTGATGAGAAAAGGCGCGTTGCTTTCCGGCCGGACGATCGACTGGACGCCGACCGCCCGTGCCGCGCGGCACATCTCCTGAACGCGCTCGATGGTCGCCATGCCGTGCTCGCAATCGATGAACACGCCGTCGAAGCCGAGGCCGGCGACGAATTCGGTCAGCGACGCCGACGGGTGATCCGGATTGAGCACGACGACGACTTCGTCGCGTCCGAGCTTTTCCTTGAAGGGGTTCGCCATGGTGTGGATTCCGTCAAGCGATCGCCAGAGAGAAGAGATGCCCGGCGCCGCGGGGAAGGGGACGATAGCGCCAGGACTTGCCGCGGTCATCGGACGCAAAGACGCCGCCGTTCTTGGTCGAGCAGAAGACGTGTTCGGGGAGAGCCGGATTGACGGCTATCGCAAAGACGGTGCTCTTCAACGGGCCGGGGAGGTCGGCCGAGCGCCAGCTTGTCCCGTCGTCATCGCTGATGAAAAGCGCGCCCCGGTCGCCGTCGAAATCGCTCCCCGCGCCGACATAGAGGGTCTCCGGCCGCCCGGGGGCGTAGACGATGGCGCGGCAGTACGAGCCTTTCTCGCGGAGCGCCGGCACCGGCAGCTTTCGCCAGTGCTCTCCGCCGTCGTTGCTTTGAAAGGTGCCGACACGGGTGGTGATGGTGACCAGACCCGGATGGGCGGGACTGACGACGACGCCATGGAGATCGACGGAATCCTCCACGACGTAGACGCCGTCGATGGCAGCCGCCCAGCTTCGTCCACCGTCGCGGCTGCGCAGAAGTCCGCCGATCTCGACGCTGGCATAGATGATGTCCGGATTGCCGGGCTCGACCGCGATGCCGGTGATCCGCTTCGGCATGTCGGGCCCGCTGGTGACGTCCGGCCAGGACCCGGCGACCGGCAGTTCCTCAAAGGTCTCGCCGTCGTCATCGCTTCGATGGATGGCGCAAGGTTCGTAGCCGGCGAGGATGACGTCCGGCTCGGCCGGATGGCGGAACAGGGTCCAGACGGCCAACTCCGGCGACGGGGCGGCGAGAGGACGCCAGCTGTCGCCGTGGTCGTCGCTGCGGAAGATGCCCGCCTGGTTGCCGATGGTGACGCGGGCAGGGCGGGCCGGATCGGTCAGGATGGCGTGGACTTCGGCCGGCGGGTCGAGCGATGCCGCGATCCGCTCCCAGCCGCCGTCGTCGCGGCTCCTGTAGAGCCCGGCGCTGACAAACCGACCCTCGTCGGTGTCGCCCGCCATCCCGGCATAGGCGGTGACCGGACGCTCCATCCTAGCTTTCTCCGAACGCGAAGCGCGGCACCGTGGTCACTCCGACGAATAGTCGATGACCGGCGCGTCCTTGACCGCGACGGCGAAGGCAAGGCAGCGGATCGAGGCGTTGTCGCTGACCGGCTTGAGGCTATGCACGGCGTTCGGTGGAATCTTCACCAGGTCGCCCTGGCGGATCTCGCGGCTTTCACCCTCGATCACCATGACGCCGCGGCCCGACAGGACATAGTAGAATTCGAAGGTCGGATGGCTGTGCGGATGGACCTCGCCGCCGCCCAACACCTCGAACTCACTCACCAGTTCGAGATGCCCGCCGATCGTCTCGTCGCGCATCTCGCGCGGCTTGAACAGCCACCACACCGGGACGGTACCCTGGTGCTCCGGCGACGCCGGCATATCTTCGATCGAACGAACGTCCATCTCTCGGTCAACTCCTTCCTAGGGGAGAGCCGGACGCCGTCCGCCTCTCCGGATTGCAGCCGCTCAGCCTACTTTATGTAGACCCGGTCGGCGATGGCGATGAAGTTGTCGACATTGTCCTTGGTGACCAGGGTGAAGGGAATGAGCAGTTCCTTCGGCAGCTTGACGCCCTTGACGGCGAGATAGCAGCCCCACACGCCGCCGCCGCCTTGCCCTTCAGGATCTTGGAACACGGTGGCGGCAAGATCGCCGCTCTTGATCGCCGCCAGCGTTTCCGGCAGCCCGTCGACGCCGGCCATCGGCAGCTTGAGGCCGAACTGCTTCACCGTCTGGAGGGCGCCGAGGATCATGTCGTCATTGTTGGCGACGATGAAGTCGTAGTTCTTGTCCTTGGTCAGCATGCTCTCGCTGACCGCCTGTGCCTTGCCGCGATCGTAGTCGGCGTACTGCTCGACAAACTCGATCTTGTCGCCGAGGCCGGCGCTGCCGAGGTAGTTCTTCAGCCCGTCGTTGCGGGCGATGTCGGTGATCTGGCCGGCAACGCCGCGAAGATAGATGCCGCGCAGCTTGTCCTTGCCGGCCTGCTTGTAGACGCCTTCGAGGAACTGGCCGAGCTTGACGCCCGAATCCGTCTGCTCAGAGCCAATGAAGGTGACGTAGTCGCCGCCGCTCGCCTTGCCATTGAACTGCACGACGGGAACGTTCTTCTGGTTGGCAGCCTGGATCGAGGCCACCGACGCGTCGAGGCTGGCGGCCTCGAAGGCGAGGCAGTCGACGCCCTTGGCCAGCATGCTCTCGACGTTGCTCAGCTCCTTGGAGGTGTCGTTCACCGCATCGGCCTCGATGCACGTCACGCCTAGCGCCTTGCAGGCGTTCTGCGCGGCCTTCTGCAAGGCCGCGACGTAGGGGAAAGCGAGGTTCTGGTAAGAGACCCCGATGGTCATGTTGTCCTGCGCGATGGCGGCGCCCGAAACCGCAAGCCCGGCACCGGCGGCTATGACCGTCATTAACAAGCGTCCCGTCATTGGTTCACTCCTTTGGTTGCTGTCGGTTCTTCCCGATCGCGCCCCGCCAAAAGTCTGAAGAGATTGCTGCGGAGGCGCGATAGTCGTTGTGCCACGGGCGTGCGCGCTCAAAGACGGCGCTCGTGGCCAAAACGTCGGCGTCGGCGTGCCGACGACCCATGATCTGCATCCCGATCGACACAAGCGACCTCATCGTCCCGGCACTCTGCTGGTGCGCCGCCGCTTCCGGAGGAAGCCGTCGAGCCAAACGGCGACGATGATGATGACGCCGACCGCCATCTGCTGGATCGGCTGCGGCACGTCGAGCATGACGAAGCCGTTGAACAGGATCCCCATGATCAGGGCGCCGACGATCGTGTTCGAGATCTTGCCGCGGCCGCCGAAGAGCGAGGCACCGCCGACCACCGCCGCGGCGATCGCCTGCAATTCGAAGCCTTGGCCGGAAATCGCCTGGGCGGCCATGAGCCGCGAGGTGAAGATCAGCGCGGCGATGCCGACGCAGAGCCCGCTGATGACGTAAACCGCAAAGGTGATCAGCCCGACATTGATGCCGGCCGCCCGCGCCGCCTCGCGATTGCCGCCGACCGCATAGACGTAGCGCCCGAAGCGCGTGTAGCTGAGCGTGATCCAGGCGACGAGCGCGACCAGGCCGAGGATGATCACAGGCACCGGAATGCCGAGAAGAGTCCCCTGGCCGACGACGCGATAATAGGGCTGCAGGTCGTAAATCGGGTTGACGCGGAACCAGACGACAAAGCCGCGGAAGGCGGTCAGGGTGCCGAGCGTGACGATCAGCGGATTGACGCCGGCGCCGGCTATGATCGCGCCGTTCAGCGCCCCGCCGAGGACTCCGATGACGATCGGCGCGACGAAGGCGAGGATGACGTTGAGCGTCGTCGGCTCCTGCTGGGCGAAAAGCCCCGACATGATGCCGGCGACGGCCAGGAGCGAGCCGACCGAAAGATCGATCCCCGCCGTGATGATGGCGAAGGTCATGCCGACGGCGATGATGCCGATCACCGAGACCTGGAGGAGGATGAGGAGGGCATTGTCCCAGGTGCGGAACTCCGGGACGCGGATCGAGAAATAAGCGATCAGGAGGATCAGCGCGAGATAGATGCCATACTCGCGGAGGGCGTTGGCGCTGAAGCCGGTGGCCCGCGCCGGGGCAGGCGTGGTGTCACTCACCATGGCGCGCTCCGGCCGCCATGGCGACGAGGCGTTCCTCGCTGGCGTCGGCGCGGGCGACCTCGCCGACGAGAAGCCCGTCGCGCATCACCAGGATGCGGTCGCTCATGCCAAGAATCTCGGGGAGTTCCGAAGAGATCAGGAGGACGGCGAGGCCTTCGTGCGCCAGGTGGTCGATGATGCCGTGCACCTCCGCCTTGGCGACAACGTCAATGCCGCGCGTCGGCTCGTCGAGGACGAGAACGCGCGGCTCCGACATCAGCGAGCGGCCGAGGACCACCTTCTGCTGGTTGCCGCCCGACAGCGAGGTGACCTCCTGCGACGGCGACTGGGCCCGCACGAGGAGCCGCCTCAGGAGATCGATCACCGCACTGCGCTCGGCCGGGCGGTTGATGAAACCGGCCGTGGTGAACCGCTCGAGGGTGGAGAGAGACAGGTTGGTGGCGACGGAGAGCATCGGCACCAGCCCCCGAGCGTGGCGATCCTCGGGCGCCATGGCGATGCCGGCGGCCAGCGCGCGTGCCGCCGAGCGGATCGCGATCGGCTCGCCATCGACGAGGATCGTTCCCGAATCGGCGCGTGCCAGCCCGAACAGGGCCTCGGCCAGCTCCGTGCGGCCGGCGCCGATGATGCCGTAGAGGCCGACGATCTCGCCCTCGCGGAGGGAGAAGGACAAGGGTCCGAAAGCGCCGTCACGCCGGAGATCGCGCACCTCAATGCGGACTGGTCCCGGCGTTACTGGGGTATGGGGAAAGAGGGCGGAGAGATCGCGGCCGACCATTGCACGGACAAGACCGCTTTCAGTCCATTCGCCGGTCGGCGCGCTCGCCACCATGCGGCCATCGCGGAGTACGGTGACCCGGTCGGTCACCGCGAAGACCTCATCGAGCTTGTGCGAGATGTAGACGATCGCTGTGCCGCGCGCTGCAAGGCGGCGGACGATGGCGAACAGTTCGCGGACCTCGGTGATCGTCAGCGACGAAGTGGGCTCGTCGAGGATGAGCACGCGGGGCGAGGCGGAGACGCCCTTGACGATCTCCACGAGCTGGCGCTCGGCGATGCTGAGATGATCGACCCGTGCCGACGGTTCTACGCTGATGCCGCATTCGGCGAGCACCGCGGTGGCTTGGCGTGCCATCGACGAGAAGCTGACGAAGCCGGGGAGGAAGCTGTGCGGCTCGCGGCCAAGGAAGATGTTCTCGGCCACGGTCAGCTCGGGAAGCAGGCTAAGCTCCTGATGCACGAGGGCGATGCCTTCGTGCCGGGCGAGCGCCGGTGTGACGATGTCGACCGGCCGTCCCGCGATGGCGATGCTCCCGTCATAATCGGTGAAGAAGCCGGCGAGGACGCGCATCAGGGTGGACTTGCCGGCACCGTTTTCGCCGACCAGGCCGTGCACTTCGCCGGGAACGAGGTCGAGATCGACGCCGTCGACTGCCCGCGTTGCGCCGAAGCTCTTGGCGATGCCCCTCAGCGAAACGACCGGCACACCCTGGCCACCGGCGGGTCCCGCCGCCAAATCAGCGTGCTCGGCAATCGCTGGGACCACGGCCACCCCCTCGGCGGGTCAAAACCCCATCTCGCCCCTCACCATACCAGAAGGCGCCGGATTGTCGACAATATTATGCTTGACGCTTTCGTTTTCGCCTTATCTAGGGCATGTTGTCGACAATATGGTTCGGCGAAACAACGGACGAGGCTTAGCGAGGTCGATGGAACCGGAACTCTCCCAGTCGGTTGCCGGGGCGCGGAAGGGGGCCGATCCGGCCGCGGAACAGATAGCCAGAGCGCTGGAACAGGACATCGTGCTCGGACGGCTGCCGCCCGCGGCCAAGCTTCGGGAGGAGGACCTCGCCGAGCGCTTCTCGGCTTCGCGCCATCAGGTCCGCGAGGGGCTCGCGCGCCTCGACCGCATGGGCATCGTCATCAAGGAGCGGAATCGCGGGGTCTCGGTTCGCCGCTTCAGTGCGGAGGAGGTGCGGCAGATCTACGAGGTCCGCGAGATTGTCCAGCGCCAGGCCGCGTTGATGATCAAGCTACCCGTCGCCGAGGCGGCCATCGCCCGGCTGAAGGCCATCAACGCGGACTACGAGATGGCGGTCGAAGCCGGTGACTTCCAGCGCATCCACAAGACCAACGACCTGTTTCACACCGAGCTCTTTCGGCTTTGCGGCAACGAGCTCCTGCTGCAACTCGTCAAGAGCTACATGGACCTGACCTACGCCATCCGCGGCTCGGCCTTTGGCGATCCGGAGAACCTCGAAACCTCTCGGCGGCACCACCGGATCATGCTCGACCTTCTGGGACGCAGCAATTCATGGGCGCTGGCACAGATTTGCGTCGATCACATCCAGCCGACCAAAACGCAATATCTGGCGATCCTCAGCGCATTGGAAGGAAGGTGACTCGCGGCGACGTCCATACGGCGATACGCTGGTTGCGCCGTTCGCCGGCGCGCAAGCAGTGAAGCTCACGACAGGCTGGCGTCATCGCTCGTCTGCGTTCGATCCGAAGGAGGACGTTTGGAGGCCCGGCTTTGGAACATCGGCATGAAGGTCGAGGATGTTCAGGCCGAGGTCGACTATTTCGTATCGCTCGGCGCACGCCTGCGATTGCATGAGCGCCTCGCGACGCCGGACGGAGAATTCGAGTATGCGCTCCTCGATTTCGCCGGCACGCGACTGTTCCTCACTCCGAAAACCGTGTTCGAGGATCGCCTCCCGGTTCCGCCGCCGCACGGTCTGACCCACGCGGTGTTCGAGGTGGACGATGTCGACGCGGAGCTCGAGCGGCTCGTCGGCCTGGGCACCGAAGTCCTTGTTCCGCCAATCGACATGAGCGCCGGACTTGGGTCGCGCCGACTTGCGTTCTGCCGCTCTCCGGGCGGCCTGGTCTTCGAGGTGATGCACATTCACGAGTCATTGGTCTGAAGACCGGACGCAACGGCGTCGCGCAATCACCAGCGTTCGATGCGTCGGTTTAGGGCTTAAAGGCACAGGCTGCCTGCGTAAGCGGGGTCGATCCGCACGCGGCTCATTCGCTACCTCCGCCGCTCATTTACGGTTGATTCATTTGCGCGGCTGATGAATAAATCCAAGCGAGGTGGGACTCGAGGGGCGTGGCGATTCTAGCAGCTACAGGCGACGCGGTCGGTTCGCGGCCCAGCGATACGTCGGAATGTCCCGGGAATTCGTTTTCGGGATGCGGCGGATGCTGAGCTCGCGGGTGCCCTTTTTTCTTCGTGATCTGCGCTCCGTTCCCTTGACGCGCGCGCTGTTTGCCATCGCCGGCGTCGGGCTTCTGGCGTCATGCGCCCAGGCGCCGACGTCAAAGGCCAAGTTCAGCGAAGCCCAGTATGGCGTGAAGGCGAGCCCCAGGATGGTGGCGTCGGGCCAGCCGGTCCCCAAGGGCGGCGGGCGCGCCATGGTCGGTGACCCCTATCGCGTGGCCGGCAAGACCTACGTGCCGCGTGACAATCCCAACTATTCGGCCGTCGGCCTCGCCTCCTGGTACGGGCCGAGTTTCCACGGCCGAAGGACGGCAAACGGCGAAGTCTTCGACATGAACGACCTGACGGCGGCGCACCCGACGATGCCGCTGCCGAGCTACGCACGGGTCACCAACCTTTCGAATGGCCGCTCCGTCATCGTTCGGGTCAACGACCGGGGGCCATTCTCCCGCGATCGGATCATCGACGTTTCAGCCACCGCCGCCGCCATGCTCGACTTTCAAAGGGCAGGGGTGGCGAAGGTCAGGGTCGACTATGTCGGGCCCGCGCGCATGGACGGTTTGGATCACGACATGCTGATGGCGTCGTACCGTGGCCCCGGCGTGGCGCCGGCAACCATGGTCGCTTCACGCCAGCCGGCGCCGGTATCGAGGCCGGTGGTCGTCGCTGCCAACCGGCGGCCGCAGCCGACTGCAATCGCCCCGACACCGGTCGCCGCCAGCTTCGACGATCCGATCGGGCCGCTGATCCTGCGTTCCGGCTTTGTCACCTCCTATGCGGAGGCGAACCGGTTTACGCCGGCGCACGTCGCGGCCGCCGATCTCGCGGCGGCCGGCACGCGACGGGCCCAGGCGCTTTCGGCGGCCGATCCCGTGGACGATGCGCCTTCCTCCATCACCGTCCAGATCGGGGCCTTTTCCGATCCCGCCAACGCCATCCGAGTGGGGGCGCAGTTCGGCAAGTTCGGCGAGGTGGTGGTGACCGATCAATCGCGGGATGGACGAACGCTCCGTGTCGTCCAGGTGATGATCCAGGATACGCGGACTACGTCTGAAACTGTGATTGCCGCCGCTGCCGCCGCAGGCCTTTCTGGCGCTTTCGTCGTTTCCCACTAATATGCCTTCAAGAGGCTTTTCCGGTCCGGCCAGGGACCGGGAGGCGGACCGGTTACCCGCGTCTTGCGAAGGGATACGCCGATGATCGCACTCGTTCGTCGCTCGATTGCGTTGGACCGGCGGCGGCTTGCCGTCCTGACGAGCGGTCTGGTCTTCGCCGCCCTGTCGGCGATGGTCTCGCCCGCGGTCGGCCAGCGGTACGAGACCCCGGTTCAGCATGCCTTCCTCATTGACTATGACACCGGGACGGTGCTTTTCGAGAAGGACGCCGACGAGCGCATGCCGCCGGCCAGCCTGGCCAAGCTGATGACGGCCGAAGTTGTCTTCAAGGCGATCCGCGGAGGCCGGCTCAGCCTCGATAACGAATTCGTCGTCTCCGAGAACGCCTGGCGGACCGGTGGCGCGGTTTCCGGCGGGTCGACCATGTTCGCCAAACTCGGTTCGTCGATCCGCGTCGAGGACCTGATCCGCGGCGCCATCATCCAGTCCGGCAACAATTCCTGCATCGTGCTCGCGGAGGGAATGGCCGGCACGGAAGACGCCTTCACCGACCTGATGAACCAGGAGGCGCAGCGGCTTGGAATGACCAACTCGCACTTCGTCAACTCGACGGGGTTGCCGGCGCCCGGCCAGTATGTGTCAGCCCGCGACCTTGCCACGCTGGCCGCGCACCTCGTACGCGACTTCCCCGAGTTCTATCCAATCTTCGGCGAGCCGGACTTCAAGTGGAACAAGATCTTTCAGCGAAACCGCAATCCGCTGCTGGAAATGAATATCGGCGCCGACGGATTGAAGACCGGATTCACCGACAATGCCGGCTACGGAATTGTCGGCTCCGCGGTCCGCGATGGTCAGCGCCTGATCGTCGTCATCGGCGGCGCCGACACCGACAAGACGCGGGGGGTGGAGGCGCGCAAGCTTCTCGATTGGGGTTTTCGTGCCTTCGAGCCGATGAAACTGTTCAGCGACGGCGAGGTGATCACCGATGCGCGGGTCTTCGGTGGGGCGCAAGGCAGCGTCGGCGTGGTGAGCCACGGCCCGGTGAATCTGTTGCTGCCCATCGGCTCGCTTGACCTCGTCGACGCCGAGGTCATCTATCGGGGGCCGATACCGGCGCCGGTGGAGGCGGGTCAGGAGGTCGGAATCGTGCGTTTCACCACCACCGAAGGGCTGAGCAAGGAACAACCGGTGTTTGCCGCGGCTGACGTCGCGGTCGGCTCGTTCTCGCAGCGGGCCCTCAACGGGCTGGAGGAACTGCTTCTCGGCTGGTTATAGCCGGGCAGCTTGATTATATCCTTCTGATGGCCGCCAAGTTCATCACCTTCGAGGGCGGGGAGGGCGCCGGCAAATCGACCCAGATCCGCTTGCTGTCCAGCCAACTCGCCGAGCATGGCGTTCAGGTTACCCAAACCCGTGAGCCGGGCGGCACACCTGCCGCGGAATCGATCCGCAAGGTGCTCCTGTCCGGTGTCGCAAAGCCGCTTGGACCCGAAGCCGAGGCGCTTCTCTTTGCCGCGGCACGTGCCGACCACGTCGAGCATTTGATCCGCCCGGCGCTCGCCGCCGGCACGTGGGTGCTATGCGATCGCTTCTGCAATTCTACCCGCGTCTATCAGGGCGAAATCGGCGGGGTCGACGCGGATCTGCTCGATGCGCTGGAACGGGTCGCCGTCGGCGGCAGCCGCCCGGATACCACCTTCGTGCTCGACGTGCCGGCCGAGGTGGGACTTGGCCGCGTGTCGGGGCGCTTGGCACTTTCCGGCGGCAAGCCCGACCGCTTCGAGAGCGAAGCCGAGGACCTCCACGAGCGCCGCAGAAAGGCGTATCTCGATGTCGCTGCCCGCGCGCCAGAGCGCTGTGTGGTGATCGACGGCAGCCGCGACGAAGCCGTTGTCGCGGAGGAGATTTGGCAGGTCGTGTCCCGGCGGCTCATAAGGGAGGCGGCCTGACAATGGCGACGGCCGACAGCGCCGAGATTCCGCGTCTCGATAGTCTCGACGGTTGGCCGGCGCCGGAAGCCCAGCCGGCGTGGTACGGAGACCCGGCCGCCGAGACGGTGCTCCTCGATGCCTATCGTGGCGGCCGCATGCATCACGCCTGGCTGATCGGTGGGCCCAAGGGCATCGGCAAAGCGACCCTCGCCTATCGTTTCGCCCAATTCGCTTTCGCCCACCCCGATCCGCGCGCCGGTGAAGTCGCCGCCGCGGCCGGTCTCTCGGTCGACCGCGACCATCCGGCTTTTCGCCGCGTCGCCAACCGGTCCCATCCGAATCTCCTCGCACTCGAGCGGCCCTACCGGGAGGATCGCAAGCGCTTCCTGACGGAATTGAGCGTCGACCAGATCAGGCGGACCGTCGCCTTTTTCGGCTCGACCAGCGGCGAGCACGGCTGGCGGATCGCGATCGTCGATCCGGCCGACGAGATGAACGCCAGTGCCACCAACGCTCTTCTGAAAGTGCTGGAGGAACCGCCATCGCGATCGCTGTTCTTCGTCATTTGCCACGCTCCGGGCCGGCTCGTTCCCACCATTCGCTCCCGCTGCCGCCGCCTCGATCTAGCGCCGCTCTCCGCCGAGGCGGTGAGAATGGCGATCAAGGACAACGATCCCGGCGACTTCGGCGGCGCGGATATCGACCTTGCGGCGTCCCTCGCCGAGGGCAGCCTGAGGCGTGCGGTGCTTCTTCTCCAGGGTGACGGCATCGCGACTTATCGCCAATTTGCCGCCTTCGCCGCGAGGTTGCCGGCTGTCGACGTGGCCGCCATGCACGATCTCGCCGATGGCGTGACAAGGCGCGGCGACGACGATTCCTATCCGGGTTTCCTCGACATCGTCCGCGGCTGGCTGCGGCGCCGGGTGCGAGGCGAACCGGAGCCGGTCGGCGGGGCGGGACCGTCGGCCGCCGCCGCGGGGGTGCCGCTTGCCAGATGGGCGGAGGTGTGGGACAAGGTCAACGATGCTTCGGCGGAGGCCGATGCTCTCAATCTCGACCGGAAGCAAGTCGTTCTGTCCATCCTCATGTCGCTCGCTCACGCCGCCCGAATGTGATTTCGCCGTGCCGGCCGCAATGCGGTCGCGACAGTGCCTTTACCTTTGCCAGCACCAGGCGAGATGGCGATGAGCGCCGGGAAATACTATATAACCACTGCGATATCCTATCCGAACGGTCCTCCGCACATCGGGCACGCCTACGAGGCGCTGGCGACCGACGCGCTCGCCCGCTTCATGCGGCTCGACGGCCGCGACGTGTTCTTCCTGACCGGAACCGACGAGCACGGCATCAAGATGAAGCAGACCGCGCTTCGGGAAGGCCTGACGGCGCGCGCCTTGGCCGACCGCAACACGCCGCTCTTCCAAAAGATGGTGCGCGAGCTCAACTGCTCGAATGACGACTTCATCCGCACCACCGACCCGCGCCATTACCGGGCCTCGGAGGAGATCTGGCGCCGGATGGCGGCGGCCGGAGACATCTACAAGGACACCTATTCGGGCTGGTATTCGGTCCGCGACGAAGCGTACTACGCCGAATCCGAGACCGAGGCGCGAGCCGACGGCGTTCGCTACGGTCCGCAGGGATCGCCGGTCGAGTGGGTGGAGGAGGAGAGCTACTTCTTCCGGCTCGGCGCGTATCAGGATCGTCTTCTGGCCTACTATGAAGCGAACCCGGATTTCATCGGTCCGGCGGAGCGGCGAAACGAGGTGGTGAGTTTCGTCAAGAGTGGTCTGAGGGACCTGTCTATCTCACGAACGACGTTCGACTGGGGTATCCCGGTTCCGGGCGACCCACGGCATGTTATGTATGTCTGGGTCGATGCCCTGACCAATTACATAACCGGCGCCGGCTTCCCCGATGATCCACACACCTTCGATCGCTACTGGCCGGCAGATCTGCATGTCATCGGCAAGGACATCGTCCGCTTTCACGCGGTCTATTGGCCGGCTTTCCTGATGTCCGCGGGCGTTACTCCCCCGAAACGGGTCTACGCCCACGGCTTCCTGTTCAACCGCGGGGAGAAGATGTCGAAATCGGTCGGCAACGTCGTCGACCCCTTCGCCATGATCGACGCCTACGGGGTCGACGCCGTCCGCTACTTCTTCCTCCGCGAAGTGCCGTTCGGCCAGGACGGCAACTACAGCCATGAGGCGATCGTTCAGCGCATCAATGCCGACCTCGCCAACGATCTCGGCAACCTTGCCCAGCGCTCCCTGTCGATGATCGCGCGGAATTGCGGGGGCTTGCTTCCTGAGCCCGGCGGGCTTGCTCCCGAGGACAAGCGAATCCTCGAAGAAGCGGACGGGCTCGTGGAGAAATGCCGGAGGGCGGTCGACGACCAGCAGCTCCATGTGGCGCTGAACGCCATCTGGTCGCTCGTCGCCGAGGCGAACCGCTATTTCGCCGCATCGGCGCCATGGGAGCTGCGGAAGACCAACCCGACCCGGATGGGCACCGTCCTCTACGTCACCGCCGAGACGGTTCGGCAGGTCGCGATCCTCGTCCAGCCGGTGATGCCGGATTCGGCGGCGCGGCTTCTCGACCTGTTGGGTGTGGCCGACGAGCGGCGGCGTTTTGCCGAGCTCGGGGAGGGGGGGCGTCTTTCTCCCGGAACCGAGCTTCCGGCGCCGAGAGCAATCTTTCCGCGCTATGTGGACGGAGGCGAAGCGAGCGCCGAGCGCCCGTCTGGAGCCGACTTAGCATCCGGCCGATGATCGTCGACAGCCATTGTCATCTGGATTTTCCCGACTTTGACGCCGACCGCGATGCGCTGGTCGCGCGGGCACGGTCGGCCGGCGTCGAGGCCATGGTCTCCATTTCGACGCGAGTGGCGAAGTTCCCAGCGCTGAAGGCAATCGTTGATCGCTATGACGACATCTATTGCTCGGTCGGAACCCATCCGCACAACGCCGCCGACGAACCCGATATCTCCGCTGAACAGCTGATCGGCTTATCCGCCGACGCCAAGGTCGTCGCGATCGGCGAGGCCGGTTTGGACTATCACTATGACAACGCCCCGCGCGCCGCCCAACGCGCCTCCTTCCTCCGCCACATCGAGGCATCCCGCGCGACGCAGCTGCCGCTCGTTATCCACGCGCGCGACGCCGACGACGATATCGCGGCGATCCTCGCCGAGGAGATGAAGCGGGGATCATTCCCGGCCATTCTGCATTGCTTTTCGTCGGGTCGGGCTCTGGCGCTGCGCGGCATTGAACTCGGGCTGTATGTATCCTTTTCGGGGATCTTGACGTTCAAGGGGTCGGATGCGCTTCGCGGACTCGCCGCCGAACTACCGCTCGATCGCCTGCTGGTCGAGACTGACGCGCCCTATCTGGCGCCGGTTCCGCATCGCGGTCGACGCAACGAACCCGCTTATGTGATTGAAACGGCGGGGGTTTTGGCAGCGGCTCGCGGCATGCCGCTTGAGAGCGTGGCGGCCGCGACCACCGACAATTTCTATCGTCTTTTCAATAAGATAGACCGTGACTGAGCAACCAAGACTGCGGGCCACGATTCTCGGTTGCGGCTCGTCGCCCGGCGTCCCGAGAATCGGCAATGACTGGGGCGCCTGCGATCCGGCGGAGCCGAAGAATCGCCGGAGCCGGTGTTCCTTGCTGATCGAGCGGTTCGATTCCGGCAAAAGACCCACCCGTGTTCTCGTCGACACCGGTCCCGACATGCGAAGCCAGTTGCTTGCCGCCGACGTCGATCACATCGACGGTGTTATCTATACCCATGGTCACGCCGACCATCTTCACGGCATCGACGATCTGCGCGCGTTCTGGCTTTCGACGCGCCGCCTGGTGGAACTTTACGCCGACGATCCGACGGCCGACCGCATCGAGGAAGGCTTTGCCTATTGCCTAAGGACCGCGCCGGGCGGTTCGTATCCGCCGATCGTCAGGCTCAATCGCATGAAGCCCGAAGGCCCGTTCGCGCTGGGCGGCTCCAGCGGCCACATCGACATCCTGCCGTACCGACAGATCCACGGCGACGGCAGTTCCACCGGGTTCCGGTTTGGCGGCCTGGCATATTCGTGCGATGTCAGCGATCTGCCCGACGAAAGTGCCGCGCTGCTTTCTGGCCTCGAGGTCTGGATCATCGGGGCGCTCCGCCACGAGCCGCACCCGAGCCACCTGACGGTCGCTCAGGCGCTCGAGTGGATAGATCGCCTGAAGCCGCGCCGAGCGATCCTGACCCACATGCACAACGACCTGGACTACGCCACGCTGAGGCGCACGCTGCCGGCCAACGTCGAACCTGCCTATGACGGGATGCAGATCGCCTTTAGCCCGCCGTGAACGCTTGGGGGAAATATTCCATAATATATCTTATGCGACTTACGATGATGGATATGGATTGATGCGATCGGAGGCATGGCGAATGGAGCCCTCGCGGGACATCGGACGGCTGATCGAGATCATGGCGGCGCTGCGCGATCCCCAATCGGGCTGCCCCTGGGACAAGGAGCAGACCTTCGCGACCATTGCGCCCTATACGGTCGAGGAGGCTCATGAGGTCGCCGAGGCGATCGCCCGCAATGACCTCGGCGACCTGCGCGAAGAACTTGGCGATTTGCTGCTGCAAGTGGCCTACCACGCACGGATGGCGGAGGAAGTCGGCGCCTTCGCCTTTCCCGATGTGGTCGAGGCGATCACCAATAAGATGATCCGGCGGCACCCGCACGTGTTTGGCGACGCTGAGGCGCGCGCCGCGGGTCAGGCCAAGGGCATGTGGGACATGATCAAGCAAGAGGAGAAGCGAGAGCGGAGGGCGGAGCGCGGAGAGAGCCGTGAGCCGACGTTGACGGGTCTCCTCGACGCGGTGCCGAGGGGCCTGCCACCCCTCGCCCGCGCCATCAGGCTGCAACAGAAGGCGGGGACGGTTGGCTTCGACTGGAACGATCCGCGCGCGGTGCTCGCCAAGCTCCGCGAGGAGATCGACGAGATCGAGGCTGAATTAGTGCATGAGGCACCGACCCAGGCGCGCGTGAGGGACGAGATCGGCGACCTGCTCTTCGCCGTCGTCAACCTGGCACGGCATCTGGCGGTGGATCCTGACCAGGCGCTGACCGGCACCAACGCGAAATTCGCCGGCCGTTTCGCCAGGATCGAGGTGGCCCTGGCTGCCGAAGGCCGTCTGACTTCAGAGGCGAGCCTCGATGAAATGGAGGCGCTTTGGCAACGCGCCAAGCTCGAGGAGCAGCGCTAGCCCTGAGCAGCCTCTTGCGGCACCGGAATTGCCGCAGGGACAAGGTGCGCTTGCGGGAATGCCGCATGGAAGCGTTCGGTCGCGTCCGGTGCCACCCGAATTCGGGCGATCACAGTACCGTCAGGGCGATCCTGCCGGTCAAGCACCTCGCCAAGGCCGTAGAGGCGATGAAGCCGCCCGAGGCCCTCACCGGAGACCTCGACCTGATAGACCGCCCGATCGGCCGCGATGCTTTCTTCGATGACCATGAGAAGGTCGTCGAGCCCCTCGCCGGTCAGCGCCGACACCGAGACCACGGCTGGTCCGGTCTGCTTTCCCGCCGTGTGCGCGGCAATCCGACGCGGCGGCCGTCGTTCAGGCGCCAGCAGGTCGATCTTGTTCCAGACCTCGACGACCCGTCCCGGCGCGTCGACGTCGATGCCAAGTTCAGCGAGCACGCCCTTGACGTCCCTCGCCTGTTCCTCGGTGTCCGGGTTGGCGATGTCGCGGACATGCAGGATCAGGTCCGCTTCAGAGACTTCCTCAAGCGTGGCGCGGAAAGCCGCGACCAGCATTGTCGGCAGGTCGGCGACGAAACCGACCGTGTCCGACAGGACAATCGGCGCGCCGTTCGGCAGATCGATGCGCCGAAGCGTCGGATCGAGCGTGGCGAACAAGCGGGGGTCGGCGAATACGGCCGATTTCGTCAACGTGTTGAAAAGCGTTGATTTTCCGGCATTAGTGTAGCCCACCAGGGCGACCACCGCCTGTGTCGACCGCTTCCGCCTTCGGCGCTGCAAGCGGCGACGGGTCGCGACCGCCCCAAGCTCCGCCTTGATCCTCTCGATCCGCTCTGAAAGAGCGCGGCGGTCAGCCTCGATCTGGGTCTCGCCGGGTCCTCCGAGGAAGCCGAAGCCGCCGCGCTGCCGCTCAAGGTGGGTCCAACTCCTGACCAGCCGGCTCTTCTGGTAGCTCAAATGGGCGAGCTCGACCTGAAGGCGTCCTTCCCGGGTTTGCGCCCGCTCGCCGAAAATCTCAAGGATCAGCCCGGTTCGATCGATAACCTTGGCCTTCCAGGCCTTTTCGAGATTGCGCTGCTGCACCGGCGAAAGCGGGTGGTCCACGATGACCAGCCCTACACCCTCGGTGCCGACGCGGTTGCCGATCTCCTCGACCTTGCCGGCGCCGAACAGCGTTGCCGGGCGATAGCTGGCAAGCGGCACCGCTACGCCGCCGACCACGTCGAGATCGATCGCCAGGGCAAGGCCGACGGCTTCTTCTATGCGGGCGTCGCTGTCGCGACCGCGGGTCGTCTCGCCCTTCCCGGGGCGGGTGACGGGAACGAGGACCAGTGCACGCTCCGGCGCACTAAGCCGCGTGCCGTCGCTGCTGCCTCGATGAAGCTCGGTAGTTTCGGTCAATCGGGCTCTCGGTTGTTCGCCCCTTCGTCAGGCGGCTCGAAGAGCTGCAAAGGCGCCCCGGGCATGATCGTGGATATGGCGTGCTTGTAGACGAGTTGCGAGTGCCCGTCCCGCCGGAGCAGCACGCAGAAATTGTCGAACCAGGTGACGATGCCTTGAAGTTTCACCCCATTGACCAGGAAAATGGTGAGGGGCGTCTTGTTCTTGCGAACGTAGTTGAGGAAAGTGTCCTGCAGGTTTTGTGCGCGGTCCGCCATTTTGTCTGTCTCGTTTTTGGCTTGCTGGGGAAGCGCCAGTCGCCGCCACCGGTCCACCACCGATGAACTTGTCCAGTTTGACGGGTGTTGCCCGGCGCGTCACCTATGAATTTTCACTTGGGAATTGAAGACCATGCCGGGCCGATTTCCACGTGAGCGTGGAAGATCGCTCTCAGGCGGCTTGCCATCGGCCCCGGCTTGCCGTCGCCGATCGGCTTCCCATCGACTGCGACGACCGGCATGACGATTGTCGAGGCGGCGGTGATGAACGCTTCCCTGGCGGAGAGCGCCTCGGCGATCGTGAAGCGCCGCTCCTCGACGCGAATGCCCTCTTCTTCGGCCAATTCGAGCACGGCGATACGGGTGATCCCATGGAGGATCGCCTGGTCGGCCGCGTGGGTGACAAGGGTGCCGTCCTTGGTGACGATCCAGGCATTGGTCGAGGCGCCTTCGGTAACGAAACCTTCTGCGTTGACGAACCAGGCTTCGTACGCACCCGCCTCCCGCGCCTTCTGCTTAGCCAGTACGTTGGGGAGGAGGCCGACAGTCTTGATGTCGACGCGTCCCCATCGAATATCGGGTGTGGTGATGACCGCGACCCCTTCCCTCGCCCGCCGCTCTCCTTCGGCCGGATCGAGAGATCGCGCCGTGACGATGACGCCGGGTCGAATGTCGTTCTGTGGAAAGGCATGATTGCGGGGTGCGGTGCCGCGCGTCACCTGCAGGTAGACGATCCCGTTGCGTACCCGATTCCGTCGAACCACCTCGCGGAGAACGACGCCGAGCGAGGCAAGGCTCATCGGCAAGCCGATACGAAGCGCCGCCAGCGAACGGTTGAGCCGCGCCAGATGGCGCATCTCGTCGATCAGCCGACCGTCCTTGACTTCGCAGACCTCGTACACGGCGTCGGCGAACTGGACGGAGCGGTCTTCGATGTGGATGGCGGCGGCCTGGTGGGTGACGTAGCGGCCGTTGACGTAGGCAATTCTGGACATCTCAAGACCGCCAATAGCCGAGACTGAGGGCTCCAAACAACACCAGCACCTCGAACCGCCCAAGGATCATCGTCACGACCATGACGAGCTTGGCGCTATCGCCAAAACTCGCATAGGCAGGCCAAGCGTCGCCCCCTCCCGTCCATCCGGCAGAGTAAAGCGGGCCAATGTTCGAAAATGCGGCGACCGCCGCCGTGAGGGCGCTGTCGAAGTTCGGCTCGGTGATCGCGATCAGCAGCGTCGCCACGATCACCACCAACAGGGAGACCGCGAGGTTGCTCCAGATCGATTTCATCAGCTCCAGGCTGTAGGGAACGCTGCCGAACCGTGCAGCGCGGATGCCATGCGGGTAGACCAGCCGCCTGAGTTCCTGCAGCGACAGCGTCACCATCCCGCCGATCCGATAGTATTTGATCCCGCCGGCCGTCGAGATCGCGCCACCGCCGATAATGGCGAGAAACAGAACGATCGGCAGGGGAAGACTGGCCAGACCGCCGGCATGCGCTTCAAATCCCGTCGTGCTGACCAGCGAGGCGCCCGTTACCAGGCCGTCGCGAACCGCGTCGAAAGGAGAGATGCTCATGGCGTCAGCGGATTCCGACATGGCGACCGCGTAGAGCGCTCCCACACAGAGCGCCACGCCGATGACCCAGTAGCTCTCCTGGTGCTTTGCCGCGAGGTTCCAGCGCCCTTCGACGATCATCCGGTGCCAGACGATGCTGGTGGCGCCAATGAGCATGAATACGGCGACCGTGATCTCCACGAAGGTCGAATGATAGGCCGAAAGATCGCCGTCGATCGGCATGAAGCCGCCGGTCGAGACCGTCGAGAGTGCAAGGCATACGGCATCAAAGGGATGGATGCCGCTGGCGAGCAGCAAGCCCGCACACGCCACCGTAACCGCCAAATAGGCGGTCAGGATCTGTCGGAGCGTCCCCCACAGGCGCGTGAAACGGCCGTCGCTGCTGGTGACCAGCGCGACCTGGGTACCGGAAATCCCCCCGAGGCCGCTCGGGGCAATCACTGTGACAACCGTGATGAGTGTCATCAGTCCGCCGAGCCATTGAAGCTCGGCCCGGAAGAACACACCGCTGAAGCCGAGCGGCGCGAGCGTCGTCAGAGCGGTCGCCCCTGTCGTGGTGTAGCCCGACGCCGCCTCGAACAATGCGGTGACGTAGTCGGTCCCGGCGGCTCTCATCAGCGGGACTGCGGCGATCAAAGGCGGCACCGCCCAGATGACGACAACGAGGACATAGCTGGCAACACGGTCGAGCTTGCGGGCGCGGTCGCGGAGCGCGAGGAAGAGCGCGCCGCAAAAGAAGCCAACCAGGCCGGCGGTGAGGAAATACATGGTTGCGAAGTGATGCTCGCCGGCAACAACCCCGACGGCCGCCGGCAGCAGCATGGCGATTGCGAAGCCCCCGAGAGCCTGCGCCAGAAGGTGAAGGACGCCGGTCATATGGTCCGGCGATCAGAAGAACTCGAGGCTTACGCGGAACATCTGCTCGACTTGGCGCACGCGCTCGGCCGTCGCGAAGATGACAACGCGGTCCTTCGACGCGATCTGCGTCGCCCCGTCCGGCATGATGACCTTGCCGTCGCGGAAGACCGCGCCGATCCGAATTCCGTCGGGAAGGTCGAGATCGCGCAGCGCCTTGCCGACCAGCGGCGAGGTTTCGAGCGCTTCGGCCTCGATGACCTCGGCAAGACCGTTTTCGATGGTGTGCACGCCTCGGATGCGCCCGCGTCGCACATGCTGAAGAATCTTCGAAATCGTCACCGAACGGGGGCTGACGGTTGCGTCGATTCCAAGTGTGCCGGCGAAGGCCGGATAGGACCGGTTGTTGATGAGCGCCATGTTGCTGGCCGCGCCGAGACGCTTGGCCATGACGCAGGCGAGGATGTTGACCTCATCATCGTTGGTGAGCGCCACCAAAGTGTCGGCATCCTGAACGTCGGCTTCGGTGAGGATTTCCTGGTCGAGCGCGTCGCCGTGGAGAACGACGGTTCGCTTCAGCCGGTCGGCGATGTCGATAGCCCTCTCCCGCGACGCCTCGATGATCTTGACCTTGGCGCGCGAGCCGCGCGCCTCGAGCGCGGTGGCGACGTAAAGGCCGATATTGCCGCCGCCGGCGATTACCACCCGGTGGGCTTCCTGTTCCTCGTGGCCGAATATGCCGAGCGTTCGACGGACCTGGTCGACCTTGCAGACGACGTAGACGCGATCGCTAGCAAGCATGGCGTCGGAGGAGCGCGGGACGAACAGTTTGCCGTCGCGCAAGATGCCGACCACCACCGCCTGGAGGTCGGGAAAAAGCTCGGTGAGCTGCGACAGCGGGGTGTCGACAACCGGGCAGTTTTCATCGCAGTCGATGCCGATCGTGACCACTTCGCCGTTGGCGAAACGCACCGCATCGACGGCTCCCGGCGCTTCAAGCCGCCTGAGGACCAACTCGCCGACCTCGACCTCGGGCGAGATGATGACGTCGATGGGCAGGTGGGTTGACGAGAAGAGGTCGGCCCAATGCGGCTGCAGATAGCTTTGCGAGCGAATACGGGCAATCTTCGTCGGTACATTGAACAGCGAATGGGCCACCTGGCAGGCAACCATGTTGATTTCGTCGTAGAGGGTGACCGCGATGATCATGTCCGCCTGGTCGCAGCCCGCTTGCACAAGCACATCGGGGTGGGCGCCGTGGCCGACGAATCCACGCACGTCGAGCGCGTCTCGGATAGCCTGAACGAGCTCGGCGGAGGTGTCGATGACCGAAACGTCATTCTCCTCGGCGGCAAGCCGTTCGGCGATGCCGAAGCCGACCTGCCCGGCGCCGCAGATTACCACCCGCATGGGGATCCCCTGCCCTCTTTCCCGCCGTCAGCCGACACCAAGCGATTTCAGCTTGCGGTGCAGGGCCGATCTCTCCATCCCGACGAACTCGGCGGTCCGCGAGATGTTGCCGCCGAAGCGGTTGACCTGGGCCCTCAGATACTCGCGCTCGAAGATCTCGCGGGCGTCCCGCAGCGGCAACGACATCAGGTGTTCTCCCCCTGCCCGTCCGGGCGTGGTCGGCAGCATCTCGCCAATCTCTGCCGGCAGCATTTCCGCGGTAATCGCCTCGGCAGCATCGCCGCGAGCGAGAATCAACAGCCGCTCGACATTATTGCGAAGTTGCCGAAGGTTGCCCGGCCAATCGTGCGCCTGCAACACCGCCATCGCGTCGTCACCGATTTGGCGCTCCGGCAGTCCCGTGGCGCGGGAAATGAGCGTCGCAAAGTGGCGAACGAGATCGGGAATGTCTTCGCGCCGCTCCGCCAGCGCCGGCACGCGCATCGGAACCACCGCCAGCCGATGGAACAAATCCTCGCGAAACTCTCCCTCCGCGATCTCGCGTTCGAGGTCGCGGGCGGTGGAGGAAACAATCCGCACATCGACGTTGACCTTGGTGGAGCCGCCAACCCGCTGAAAAGACTGCTCGACCAGCACCCGCAAGATCTTGTTCTGGGTCTCGCGCGGCATGTCGCCGATCTCGTCGAGGTAGAGCGTGCCGTTATGCGCTTCCTCCAGAGCGCCGATGCGGCGACCGGCCCCATTCATCGGCTCGGTGCCGAATAGCGCTTCCTCCATGCGTTCCGGTGTGATTGCCGCCGCGTTCGCCACGACGAAGGGTCCCGAGGCGCGCCCCGAAATCCGGTGGATGGCCCGCGCCACGAGCTCCTTCCCGGAGCCGGAGGGACCCGAAATCATCACCCGGCTGTTGGTCGGCGCCACCTTTTCGATCAACTGCCGCAGGTGGTTCATCGGCGGCGACTTGCCGACCAGGTCGACGGCGTCCCCGGAGCGTTCGCGCAGGGTCTGCACCTCCTTGCGAAGCTTCGACGCCTCGAGCGCGCGCTCGGCAACCAGAACCAGCCGGTCGGACTTGAACGGCTTCTCGATATAGTCGTAAGCGCCGCGTTTGATGGCCGACACGGCCGTTTCGATGTTTCCGTGCCCGGAGATCATGACGATCGGCAAGTCCACGTGCTCGCGCTTGATCTCGTCGAGGACGGCAAGACCGTCCAGCCGGCTTCCTTGCAGCCAGATGTCGAGAAACACCAGGGACGGCCGCCGCTTGGCGATTTCGCCGAACGCGGAGTCGGCATCCGCGGCCGTTCGGGTGCCGTGGCCCTCGTCGGAGAGGATGCCGGAAACGATGTCGCGGATATCCGCCTCGTCGTCGATGATGAGAATGTCTGACGCCATGATTGCCCCTGTTCCGCCTTACTGGGCCAACGACGCGGCGGCCGCGGCATCTGTCGGCTCTGCCGTGCTCGGGCGGGCAGCGGGGAGCCTTATCCTGACGAGGGCGCCGTGTCCGCCTTTCTGCACTTCCGGCGAGTCGAGAAGCTCGATCCGCCCGCCATGGTCCTCTACGATCTTCGTGACGATCGCGAGGCCAAGGCCCGTCCCTTTCTCACGCGTGGTCATATACGGCTCAAGGAGCCTGCGGCGGTTCTCCGACGGCAGGCCGATGCCGGTGTCGACGACGTCGACGACGATCCACTCGTCCTCGACGCGGCCGGATACCCTGATCCTGGCATCGCCTTTCTTGTCGGCCGGCAACGCTGCGATTGCTTCGGTGCCGTTCTTTACAATGTTGGTGAATGCCTGCGACATCAGCCGCGCATCGAAATGGCCGGCCAGCGGTTCGCCGGGCAGGTCGATGGTGAAGGCGATCTCGGGATGGGCCACCTCGATCAGGAACACCGCTTCACGGATTGAATCCGACAGATTTCGCAATTCCATCGCCGGCTTCGGCATCCGGGCAAACGAGGAGAACTCGTCGACCATGCGTCCGATGTCGCCCACCTGCCGGATGATCGTGTCGGTGCACTGATCGAAGATCTCCCGGTCCTGAGAGATCGCCTTGCCGAACTTGCGGCGTAGCCGTTCCGCCGAGAGCTGGATCGGTGTGAGCGGATTCTTGATCTCATGTGCGATGCGTCGCGCCACGTCGGCCCAGGCGGAACTGCGCTGCGCGGAGACCAGGTCGGTGATGTCGTCGAGCGTGATCACGTAGCCGTGGGCCTGCTCGCTCGAGCCCTCGGTCGTCACCCGGACATTGATCGTGCGCTCGCGACCCCCGCGGTTGATCGAGATCTGGTCGCGCTGTTCCGGCCGGTCGCTCTGCAACGCGGCGACCACCGGCCCGAGCTCCGGCATGATCTCGGCGATCGGCCGCCTCTCGATCGATCCCTTGTTGACGCTGAGGAGCCGCAGCGCCGTCCTGTTTGCGATGGTGATTCGGCGTTCCCCGTCGATGCCGATCACCCCGGCGGTTACCCCGGAGAGCACGGCCTCGGTAAACCGGCGGCGGCTGTCGATCTGCTCGTTGGCGGCGAGAAGCTCCTGCCGTTGGCTGCGGAGCTGAGCGGTCATCGTATTGAACGTCTCGCTCAGGGCGCCGAGATCGCCCTGCGAGCGCTTGGCGGGAACCCGGACCGCCAGGTTCCCGGTCGACACCTGTTTCGCGGCATCGATCAGTCGCCGGATGGGGGCCACCAAGCCGTTGGCAAAGCTGATGCCGAGCCAGATCGCCGCCAGCAGCACGATCAGCGCAACGCCGAGATAGAGGATGCCGAAGGCGAGCTGGATGCCGAACCGCGTCGACTCGAGCGCCCGATATTGGTTGACGTTGTCCGCCGCCATCGCAACCTGGCGGAGGACCTCCGGCGCGATCGGGCGGAGCGCGTAGAGGAAGACGTCGTCATAGCCGTCCAGCTTGACGATGCCACCGACCATGTTCGTCGAGCCGGGGGTGATGAGCGCCGGTTGGCTAGGGTCGGCCGCGGCCTGCTGCAGCGCCGAGGGCGGCGGCGGGGGAAACTGCGACTGGGACCCGATTCGGGCCGCCGCCACCGCGTCGCCGTTGCTCTTGATGAGAAACGCTCCCGGCAGACCCCGCTCCTGCGCGTTGAGCGCCAGGAAAGTCTGAAATCGATCCGGATCGTCGATCAGCAGGGAGCGCGCCTTCTCAAGCTCCACCCGCAAGCTGTTGATATCACGGTCGAGCAGGTCAACCTGCTGGTCGATGAATGCTTGGGCGATCGCGGCAGAGTTGTCGACGATCGCGCGCGTGCTGGTCGAAAACCAATTGTCGAGGCCCCGATCGAGCGTAACGCTCGCAACAACCGCAACGAGAATCGCCGGTACGGCCGCAACCACACTGAAAAGTGCGACGATCCGGATATGGAGCCTGGCGGCCGCCCGCCGCCTCCGGCGGGCCATGACGAGGGCCGCGATCTCCCAGCCGATGACGAGGACCAGAAAGACCGCCAACGCGCCGTTGACGATCAATACGGTCAGGACGACGTATTGCGTCGGGGCGATGGGCGTCAGGCCCATCAGGATGAAGAACGTCGCCGCCGCCACGACCAACGCGATAACCACGCCGATATAGCCGGCCGTCCTGATAAGACGGGTCAGCTCGAAGGTTCGGCGGCTCAGGGGCGAACTGAGAAGAGTGGGCGTTTCGACCGTCATTTCCCCGTCACAGCCCCTTGAATCGCGGATTCACTATCCGGATCGAACTAGGGCAAGCTGGGACCGAATTGCAACAAGATTGTGATCAAAAAACAACAGAATCAGGGTGCGGCTAGCGGCTGCCGCGAATGATCTGGATATCCAGGTCGCGAATTTTCTTCCTGAGGGTGTTGCGGTTGACGCCCAATAGCTCGGCCGCCTTGATCTGGTTGCCGCGCGTCGAGGCCAGGGCGGCGCTGATCAGCGGATTTTCGACCTCCCGGAGAATTCGATGGTAGAGGCCGGGCGGCGGCAGTGCGTCGCCGAAGCTTTGGAAATAGTTGGCGAGATGGCGTTCGACCGAGACCGAGAGCGTCTCGTCACCGTCCCGGTCACCTCCCGAGACGGTCGCGGCGGGCTGGTCAATCTCCGCTTCGATGATGTTGTCGGTGATCGTTTCCTGCGGATACAGCGCCGCAAGGCGCCGGATGAGGTTCTCGAGCTCGCGAACATTCCCCGGCCAGCGATAGCGCTTCAGCCGCTCGATCGCCGAGACCTCGATTCGCTTGGTCGGCAATCCTTCCTTTTCGACGATCGCGAAGAAATGGCGAACCAGGTCCGGAACGTCTTCGCTTCGCTCGCGGAGTGGCGGCAATCGGAGCGGCACCACGTTCAGCCGGAAGAAGAGGTCTTCCCTGAACAGGCCCTGGTTGATCAGGATTCTGAGGTCCTTGTTGGTGGCCGCGATGATCCGCACATCGGTCTTGATCGGCGTGCGGCCGCCGACGGTGGTGTATTCGCCCTGCTGGAGCACCCGCAGGAGGCGGGTCTGCGCCTCCATCGGCATGTCGCCGATCTCGTCGAGGAAGAGGGTGCCGCCCTCCGCCTGTTCGAACCGCCCGGCGCTGCGGGCCTGTGCTCCGGTGAAGGCGCCCTTCTCGTGGCCGAACAACTCCGCCTCGATCAGATCGCGCGGAATGGCGGCCATGTTGATGGCGACGAACGGCCCGGTACGCCGCTTGCCGTAGTCGTGGAGGGCCCGGGCAACCAGTTCCTTGCCGGTACCGGACTCGCCGGCGATCATTACGGTGAGGTCGGTCTGCATCAGCCGCGCGAGCACGCGGTAGATATCCTGCATGGCTGGCGAGCGACCGACCAGCGGTATGTTTTCGCCGGGATCGTCGAGATCGGCTTCCACGCGGCGGCCCTTCGGCTCGGCCAGAGCGCGCCCGACGATGGTGGTGAGTTCCTTCAGATCGAACGGCTTCGGTAGATACTCGTAGGCGCCCCGCTCCGAGGCTCGAATGGCGGTCATGAAGGTGTTCTGAGCGCTCATCACCACGACGGGCAGGTCCGGCCTGATCCGTTTGATGCGGGGGATGAGATCGAAGGCGTTCTCGTCCGGCATCACCACGTCGGTGATGACCAGATCGCCGTCGCCGGCACTGATCCATCGCCACAACGTGGCCGCGTTCGAGGTCAGCCGCACGGAATAGCCGGCACGCGACAGAGCCTGATTGAGGACCGTGCGGATGGCGGCATCGTCATCGGCAACGAGGATATTTCCGAGCGGCATTTCAATCGTCCTTTGCAGATGTCGACGCCCCCTGGAAGGCAGGCATCAACACCCGGAAAATTGTCTTTCGGGGCTGGGACTCGCATTCGATGACGCCACCGTGATCCCCGACGATCTTGGCGACCAGTGCAAGGCCGAGCCCGGTTCCGTTGGCCTTTGTCGTGACGAACGGGTCGAACATATGCGCGACAAAGTCGGGCGGCACGCCCGGACCGTTGTCGCGAACGCAGAACTCCAGCGGCAGCGTCATCTTGTCGGCGTTGCCGGCGACCGACAGCCGAATTCCCGGCCTGAAGGCGGTCGACAGGACGATCTCCCCGTCGGGATCGTTGCCGATCGCCTCGGCGGCATTCTTGACCAGGTTGAGAAACACCTGAACGAGCTGGTCGTGGTTCGCATAGACCGACGGGAGGGAGGGGTCGTAGTCGTCGAGGATGCGGATGTTCCGCGCGAATCCCGATTTGGCCAGCCGCCGGACGCGGTCGAGGACCGCATGGATGTTGACCGACTCGCGTTCGATCGGCCGATCGTCGGAGAAGACCTCCATCTTGTCGACCAGCTTGACGATGCGGTCGGCTTCGTCGCGGATCAGCTGGGTCAACGCCCGATCGCCGTCCTCGACGGATGTCTCGAGGAGTTGAGCGGCGCCGCGAATGCCGGAAAGCGGGTTCTTGATCTCGTGGGCAAGCATGGCGGCGAGCCCGGTCACCGACCGCGCCGCGCCGCGGTGGGTGAGCTGGCGGTCGATCTTGTCGGTCATCGTCCGCTCCTGCAGGAGCATCACGATGCTGTCCTGACCCTCGACGACCGGGGAAGCGTAGATATCGACGATCCGCTCGCCGCCATTGCGCGGTGTGCCGACATCCACCCGGTATTCGTTGACCGCGCCGCCGCGCTCGCGGACCTGGTCGATCAGCGACAGCAAAGGGCTGCCGAACGGCACGAAATACGCGAGCGGATGGCGCTTGAGGGCGTTGGCCGAGGCCTGAAAAAACGCCTCGGCCGCCATGTTCGCCTCGACGATGCGGCCCTCGCCCTCGACCAGCACGACCGGATGCGGCAGCGCATTCAGCAACGCCCACGCGCTCGCCTCGCTGGCGCGTGCGGGCTGCTGAGCGGTGGTCTCGATCCTCACGCCGCCCTCCTCTCCGGCACGTCGCTGAAGCAATCCGCAAGCAGCTTTGCGGTCAGCGCGGGCCGGGTCTCCGTCAGCAGCGCGCGCCGGAGAGCGTTTGTGGGGGCCACTCCCCTTCGATCCATGTACCAGGCAAGATGTTTGCGCGCGGTCCGGACGCCGATCGGCGGGCCGTACCGCGCGATCATCGCGTCGTAGTGTTCGCCGATCAGATCGAGGAGCGCGTCGCCGACCGGCGGAGGACGCACAACTCCGCTCGCGGCAAACGCGGCGACCGTTCCGGGGAACCAAGGGCGCCCGCAGGCGCCCCGTCCGACCATCACCCCGTCCGCGCTCGACAACGCCAGCATCGTGCCGACGTCCTCGAGCCTCGTAAGGTCGCCGTTGGCGATCACCGGGATCGTCACCGCCTCCTTCACCGCCCGGATGGCGGCCCAGTCGGCTTTGCCGGAATAGAACTGGCAACGGGTGCGACCGTGGACGGTCACCATGGTCACGCCCGCCCTTTCCGCCAGACGGGCCAGTTCTGGGGCATTGATCGAAGCGTCGTCCCAGCCAAGCCGCATCTTCAGGGTGACCGGCAGCGGCGTTGCGCCGACCGTCGCCTCGATGAGACGCAGCGCGTGGTTGAGATCCCGCATCAGCGCCGAGCCGGAATAGCCGCCGGTGACCTTCCTGGCCGGACAGCCCATGTTGATGTCGATGATGTCGGCGCCGGCGTCGGTTGCCGCACGGGCGCCTTCGGCCATCCAGCGGGGCTCGCGGCCGGCAAGCTGGACGACATGAGGGCCATCCCCAGCCCTTTCGGCCCGCAAGAGAGCTTCCGCGTCGCCTTTCGCCAGCTTTTCTCCGGCGGTCATCTCGGATAAGACCAGCCCAGCGCCGAACCGCAGGGCAAGTTCACGAAAGGGCCGATCGGAAATCCCCGACATCGGCGCCAGAAATACGCGATTTCTCACCGTCACCGGCCCGATGGCCAGCGGCGCGCCGAGAAGCTCGATGGATGGATGAATCTGCATATTCATTAGGCAAGAAACCTTTTGCATATATCTTAGTCAATTTGATGGGCGCGGCAAGCGGATTGCGGTTGCACGACGCTCACTTGTGATATGAGCCGTTGATCGCCAGTCGAGGTTCGCCGCCGGAGCTTTCATGGATCAAATCACCGCCCTGATCGTCGCGGCGGGCCGCGGTGTCCGCGCCGGCGAGGGCGATTTTCCCAAGCAATATCGTAGGATCGGGGGAATTCCTATCCTGCGCCTGACGCTCGACAGGTTTCTCTCCCATCCCAGCGGCATGAAGCTTCTGGTCGTCATTGCTGGCGGTGACGAGGAGTTCTTCGCTGCCGTCGCTCCCCGTAACGATCGCCTTCTCATTCCGGTCGTCGGCGGCACCAGCCGACAGGAGTCGGTCCGTAGCGGGCTGCTCGCTTTGGCGGCCGATCCGCCCGACTGCGTTCTCATCCACGATGCGGTTCGGCCTTTTGCCTCTACGGAGTTGATCGAGCGGGTGGTCGCTCGCCTCGACGCCGCCGAGGCGGTCGTTCCGGCCACGCCGGTCGCGGCGACGCTGAAGGCTGTGAATGACCGGGGGATCGTCACCGGGACGGTGCGACGTGACGGCTTGCATGCCGCCCAGACGCCGCAGGGCTTTCGTTTTCCGACGATCCTCGCCGCGCACAACCGGGCTGCGTCGTCTGGCCTAGCCTTCACCGATGACGCCGCGGTTGCCGAATGGGCGGGCGTTCCGGTCGAGGTCGTCATGGGGGAGAGCGGCAATATCAAGCTGACCACGGCGGAGGAAATCGAAGCAGCCGACCACCGGCTTGCCGCGGAGGCGGCGCTGATGCAGGGCGATGTCCGGGTGGGGACGGGTTATGACGTTCACGCGTTCGGTCCCGGTAACGGCGTGACCATCGGTGGCGTCGTCATCCCGCACACTCAGGCAATCGTCAGCCACTCGGATGGCGACGTGGTGCTCCACGCGCTCACCGACGCGATCCTCGGCGCGCTTGCCGAGGGAGACATCGGCGATCATTTTCCGCCCTCCGACCCGCAATGGAAGGGCGTCTCTTCCGATCGGTTCCTCCGCTTCGCGGCCGAACGGGTGGCGGCGCGCAACGGCAGGATCGCCCATCTCGACGTAGTCGTTGTCGCCGAGGCGCCGAGGATCGCCGCGCATCGTCCTGCAATTCGCGAGCGCATCGCAGCGATTTGCGGAATTGCGCCGGACCGCGTCGCCGTGAAAGCGACGACCAGCGAGCGGCTCGGCTTCATCGGACGCGGTGAGGGCATCGCGGCCACGGCGACCGCCACCCTTCGGCTTCCGTTTGCGACCCGGTCGTGACCGACCTTCGGCCCCTCCTCCCGCTCGCACGCGACATCATCGAACGCTGTACCGGGGGCGGACTGACGATAGCCACCGCCGAATCCTGCACGGGGGGCTTGGTTGCGGCGGTATTGACGGAGATCGCCGGCTCGTCGGCGGTCGTCGACCGCGGGTTCGTAACCTATTCCAATGAGGCAAAGTCGGAGCTTCTCGGCGTGCCGATCGAACTCATCGCGGCCGTCGGTGCGGTCAGCGAAGAGGTGGCAATCGCCATGGTCGAGGGAGCGATCCGGCGCTCACGCGCCGACCTGGCGGTGGCGGTGACCGGCATTGCCGGCCCCAGCGGCGGAACGCCGGAGAAACCTGTCGGCCTCGTTCATTTTGGGGCTCAGCGCAAGGGCGCTCCACCCCACCACGTCGTCCATGTCTTTGAAAAGATGGATCGATCCGGCGTTCGCCTCGCTTCGGTCGAACAAGCGTTGCGGCTGCTTGGCGAGCTGATCTGACGGGGCGGCGGCGGCGGTCTGGAGGACGTCGGTGTCGCGACCGAAATCCTAAGCAGCGGCGCCGTAGACTTCGTCGGCGCGCGCCTCGAAGGCTTCCGCGAACTTCCGGAAGGCTCGGTCGAACACCGAACCCATCAGCAGGCTCAACGTCTTGGAACGGAATTCGTAGTCGATGTTGAAATACACCAGCGAATTGCCGCGGCCGCGCGGGTCGAACCGCCAGACGTTTTCGAGATGGCTGAACGGCCCGTCGAGATATTCGGCGCGGATCACCAGGGCTTCGCGGTCGAGGACCACCTTCGTGGTGAAGGATTCACGGATCAGCTTGTAGGCGATCGTCATGGTGGCGATGAGGACCTCGCGGTCGCCGTCGTTCCGTCGCGAGCGGACCACCAGGCTTTCGCAAAGCGGCAGAAACCGCGGATAGGATTCGACGTCCGCCACCAGGTCGAACATGTCGGTGGCGCTGTGTCGGATCGGGCGCGTCGTGGTGAAATGCGGCATTGCCGCCGGGCTCGGCCTCAGTTTCCCCGCTTCGCCGCGCGCGCCGCCCTCAGCCGGGCGAAATCCTCGCCGGCGTGATGCGACGAGCGGGTGAGCGGCGTCGCCGATACCATCAGGAATCCCTTGGCAAAGGCGATGGTTTCGTAGGCCCGGAACTCATCCGGGGTGACGAAGTGGACCACGGGGTGGTGCTTGCGCGTGGGCTGCAGGTACTGGCCGATGGTAAGGAAATCGACGTTGGCCGTCCTGAGGTCGTCCATCAGCTGCAGGACCTCGTTCCGCTCCTCACCGAGGCCGACCATGATCCCGGACTTGGTGAACATGGTCGGGTCGAGCTCCTTGACCTGCTGAAGCAGGCGGAGCGAGGCGAAATAGCGGGCCCCCGGCCGCACCGTCAGGTATTTCGAGGGGACCGTCTCGAGATTGTGGTTGAACACATCCGGCCGGGCCTCGACCACGACCCGGACCGCTCCGTCCTTGCGGAGGAAATCGGGGGTGAGGACTTCGATGGTCGCCCTACTGGCGCGGCGGATCGCCGCAATGGTGCGGGCGAAATGATCCGCTCCGCCGTCATCAAGGTCGTCGCGGTCGACCGAGGTGATCACCACGTGCGCCAGCCCGAGCTTTGCGGTCGCCTCGGCGACCCGCTCGGGTTCTTCGGGATCGAGGGGACCGGGCTGACCGGTCCGCACGTTGCAGAAGGCGCAGGCCCGCGTGCAGGTGTCGCCCATGATCATGAAGGTGGCGTGCCGCTTCGACCAGCATTCGCCGATATTGGGACAGCCCGCCTCCTCGCAGACCGTGACAAGCCCGTGCTCGCGCACGATCGCGGTCGTTTCGCGGAAAACCGGAGAATTGGGCGCTCTGACCCTGATCCAGTCGGGCTTGCGGGCGACCGGAGAATCGGGGCGGTGCGCCTTTTCCGGGTGACGCGGCCGCTTTGTCGGCCCGTCAACGGTGTCGAGAACGACGACCATGAACTCTGCTGCCTTCCATCGGCGATCAGTTCCTCAACTGCTCCATATAGTTGATCAACGCGACCGGCACCAATGCTCGATGCGCAGAGCAGCCTTCACCCCCTTTTCGAGGGTAAACGCGGTGCGCAGCGAGGAGCGGTGGCCTGGCTTCGCGCGCGGCGGGCCGGATCACGTGATGATGCGGGCGATGATCAGGACGATGATGGCGCCGACGATGGCGATGACCACCTGGTCGAGGAAGGCGTTGCCGGTTCTCAGCGTGATATTGAGCTGCCGGGCGAGAAATCCGCCGACTATCGAACCGATCAGGCCGGCAATCAGCCAGCCGATCACCCCGCCGCCACCGCCGACAATGAGGCTGGCAACCAGACCGGCGATCAAGCCGATGATGATCCACGCGACGATTGCCTTGGTTTGCTCGCTCATGGCTCCCCCGCTTCCCGTGTTCCCACCCGCCAGCATCGCCCCGCGGGCGACGGCTGGCAAGTCTAGCGCGACCGTGCCCGGCGCCCAAACGTTCGCTTCGGGCCGGCCTAGACGCGCGCGGATCCCACGCGCCGCATCCGCTCGCTCAGTGAGCGGATGTAGGCGCCGGTGCCGACCAGCATCGCCAGGAAGGCGAGCAGCGGACCGACCCATGGAATCAACCACACGATCGCGATCACCACCGCGCCGGCGATCATGAAAACGATCAGCCTGCCGGGACTTCTCGGGCCGCCGGTCCGGTCGAACAACCACACCCCGATGCAGGCGGCGACCACCGCGTGACCGGCGACCAGCAGGAACGGAAGGATCAGCAGAAGGGCCAGCCCGAATGACAGGCCGATGACCGTCGCCATCAGCAATGCCGCGACGATGGGCAGCAGGATCAGCGTCGCCAGGCCGATGAATCCGCTCGAAATCGGACGAAAGGCGGCATTGTCCAGCCCGTCCTCGAACGTGCTTCGGCCGATCAGAAGCAGAATCACGCCCGCAAGCACCGCGCCGGCAGCAACCACCACGGCGCCGAGGAGAGCCCAAAGCCATCTCGGCAACGCCCACCACCCCGTCGGCTCCTGAAGTCGGATCTGACCGGTAATGGTGGCGCCGTCTTGAATGACCGGCTGCTGTCGGGAGATCACCACGAGGTCGCCGCCGATACGCGCGGTCGGCCCGACGATGAGGTCGTCGCTGCTGACCGTTACGGTCCCGTCGGCCTTGCCGTCGAAGACGATCGCGGCGCCGGAAAGGTTCGCCCCGCCGCCGATGGTGCCGGCGACCGTCATGCTGGCGCCCCCGGCCAGGAAATCTCCAGCGATCGTGGCGTTTTGACCAATCTCTATCGTCGCGCCGGCGGCGTGGACGCTCTTGGCAGCCATCCCGTCGAAACGGACGACGGCGCCGCCGAGATAGGTCTCTCCGCCGACCTTGCCTCGCACCTCGACAAGGCCCGCGCCGGCCCGGACATCGCCACCGACATCGCCAGCGATGATTACCTCGGCGCCAGCGGCCTCGACCGGCCCGGTCACTGTCGCCTCGATGTCGACCATCGCCCCGGCGGCGCGGATGCTGTTGGCATTCCCGCCGATGACGACGCTCGCACCGACGGAGGTGACGTCGCCGCCATCGCCCGCGATCTGGACGGCGGCGGCGTCGGTTGGCGCCTTGGCCGATTGGGCCTCGGCCGCGGGGAGAGGCGAACACAGGAGGAACAGCGCCGTCAGGAGAGCAGCGCCCACTGAACGCCACGGCGCAAACACCCTTGGCGAGAGGCTCCAACCGGTGACGTCTGAGCTCATTGCCGCCTCCTCGGAAGCGCCGGCCGCGGCTCTCCAACGCGGCGCCACGGACTTCCCGCTCGGCGACTTACTGCAATACCTCTCCGAGTTCCACCCACGAGCCGTCGCGGTCGGCCGAAAGGATGGCCGCGGCGACCAGGGCAAGGCTCTTGAGATTGTCGGCGCCGGAAGGAAAGCGCGACGGCAGCCTTCCCGTATCCACAGCCTCGACGACGGCGGCAAGCGATCCGGCGCGGTCAAGATACGGAACCTCCGGCATCTCGGGGACCCTGGGTTCCTCGCCCCTTTCGCGGACCACCATCCTGTCCTCGTTCTTCTCGTTGCCGAAGTGCTCGCGCGAGGTCCACCAGATATCGCCATCGGCGCAGTCCATCCGCCACTCGCCGGCCCATGCCGTTTTCGGCCCGCCACTCAACCATGAGCCGCGGTAGCTGACGACCGTGCCGCTGTTGAACTCGATAGTCGCCACGCCGGCAGCGTCGTCACGAAACCCGCTCTCCGCCGGGTTCCATGTGACGCAGCTCACCCGGCGCGGCTCGCTGTCGAGCACCATCCGCATCAGGTCGAAATGGTGGATCGCCATGTCGGCAAGCAGCGGATCGGGCATCTCCAGGTAGCTGTGGCCGACCGTCGGAGCATGCTGTCGGAAGTCGACGTCGATGAGGTCGACCGGACCGAGGGCCTCCTCGGCGACGAGGCGCGTCGCCAGGATCGGTGCCGGGAAGTACCGGTAGTTCTGGCTGACCGCCAACAGCTTTCCCCGCGCTTCCGCGATCTCCACCAGTTCCTTCGCTTCCCCGACCGTGCTGGCGAAGGGCTTCTCCACCATTACGTTGAGGCCGACTTCCAGGGCGTATTTCGCGACCGGAAAATGTGCCTCTGTCCTTAGCGTCCCGAGGAGGAGATCGCATTCCACCGCGTCGAGCGCGGCGTCCAGACTGGTGAAGCACTTCGATTTTGGGATGCCGAGCTTGGCCTGCACCCGCTGGAGTGCCGTTTCGGACGTGTCGACATAGCCGACCATCTCGGCCTGTTCGACCGCGGGCAGCGCATTGGCTGTCCAGTCGAATCCCCAGCTGCCGAGTCCGACCTGAATGACCTTTGCCATGGTCTCTTGCCTTTGTGGGAAACGCGGAAAAGGGCCGGGCACTGAGGCACCCGGCCGAGGAGGGTGAGGAAGGGGTCAGATGTGGATCACGCGGCCGTAGGCAGCGAGGACGCTCTCGTGCATCATCTCCGACAACGTCGGATGCGGGAAGACCGAATCGATCAGCTCCTGCTCGGTGGTTTCGAGGTTCATGGCGATGACGAAGCCCTGGATCAGCTCGGTGACCTCGGCACCGACCATATGGGCGCCGAGAAGCTGGCCGGTCTTCTTGTCGAAGATCGTCTTGATCAGGCCGTCCGGCTCGCCGAGGGCGATCGCCTTGCCGTTGCCGATGAAGGGAAAGCGGCCGACATTGATCTCATAGCCGGCGTCCCTCGCCCGTTTTTCGGTGAGGCCGACCGAGGCGACCTGCGGATTGCTGTAGGTGCAGGCCGGAATCTTGAGCTTGTCCATTGGATGGGGATGCTCGCCGGCGATCGCCTCGACGCAGACGACGCCTTCGTGCTGGGCCTTGTGCGCGAGCATCGGCGCCCCGGCCACGTCGCCGATGGCGTAGATGCCGGCGACGTTGGTCTTGCCAAATCCGTCGATGACGATGGTGCCCTTCTCGGTCTTCACGCCAAGCTTCTCAAGGCCGAGATTCTCGATATTGCCGACGACGCCAACCGCCGAAATCACCCGCTCGGCCGTGATCTCCTGTTTCTTGCCGTCCTTTGACTCGATCGCCGCCGTAACCGAATCCTTGGCCTTCTTCAGGCTCGCAACCTTGGTGTCGGTCAGGATCTTGATGGCCTGTTTCTCGAAGCGCTTGCGCGCATGGGCGGCGATCTCCTCGTCCTCGACCGGCAGGATCTGGGGCAGGATTTCCACCACCGTCACATCGGCGCCCATCGTCCGGTAGAAGGAGGCGAACTCGATGCCGATCGCTCCCGAGCCGACGACGAGCAGCGATTTCGGCATCTTTTCCGGGATCATCGCCTCGAAATAGGTCCAGATCAGCTTCTTGTCGGGCTCGAGCCCGGGGAGCACGCGCGGGCGGGCGCCGGTCGCGATGATGATGTGCTTGGCCTGGTAATCGCCGCCGCCAAGGGCGCCCTTGGGCGGGCTGTCGGCGGGCGCGACGGAGAGCTTCCCCGGGGCGGTTATGGTCGCCGTACCCCAGATCACGTCAACCTTGTTCTTCTTGAGGAGGAAGCCGACGCCGTTGGAGAGCTGGGCGGCCACCGCCCGCGAGCGCTTGACGACGGCGCCCGGATCGTAGGTGACGTCCTTCGCCGACAAGCCGTAGTCCTTGCCGTGCTCCATATAGTGGAAGATCTCGGCCGAGCGCAGCAGCGCCTTGGTCGGAATGCAGCCCCAGTTGAGGCAGATGCCGCCGAGGTAGGATTTCTCCACGACCGCCGCCTTCAGCCCGAGCTGGGCCGCGCGGATTGCCGTCACGTACCCGCCGGGCCCGGTCCCGATCACGATCACGTCGTATGCATTCGCCATGGTTGGACTGTCCGTTGGTAAGGTGCGCTCACTGACAATCAGCTTCGCCGATGTCGAGGTTGAACTGTCGTGGCCCGACCATCTTGGTATCGGTCGGCGCGTCGACGATGGTGACCGTCAGCACGCAGCGCGGCGTCCGAATTTCGTACGCATCGTTCCCCGTCGTGCTGATCGACAGGATGGGTTCCTCGTATTTGAAGGCATCGTGGACCTGCTGGTCGTCGAGGATGGCTTCGATCTCGCGGGCGCTTTGCCAATACGGCGGAAGCGCGGCGCGCGCCTGCGACGCGGCGAAGAGAAGCGTCGCCCCTGCCGCCATCGCGAGCCCCATGTGACGATTGCGTTGAACAGACATCAGCGGTCTCCTCGGCATGACGAGTCGGGCCTTGGATGGTCGAGCCCTTTGCCCCGACCACGACGCCAAGTCGCAGATAGGCCTGAGCGGCGGCCGTTGCCCGGACGTTTTCCTTTCCTCCCGGGCCCGAAAACGCGCCACGGGCCTTGTTTTCGCGGGATCGCTTATCACAGGACGGCGGGCGGCCCTAGTCGGCTTATGCAATTCAGGAATGCGGCCGGGTCAGAAGCAGCCAGTCGCCGCCGCGCTTGTAGCCGGGAAACGGGACCATCGGCCGGCGCGCCTTGGCCCGATACCCGGTCCGCTCGTAAAGCCTGACGGCTCCCTCGTTTTCCGAGGCGACGATGACCGCCATGCCGGCGGGCGCCGTCGCCTTGCCAAGCGCGTCGGTCTGCCGCAGGAGCGCTCCGCCGATGCCGTGGCCGCGATACTCCGGAAAGACCGCCAGCACGTTCACGTACCAGTGCCCCGGCGCCTCGGCTTCAAGCTCAGCGAGCGGCCGGACAATCGGAGGCGCCTCCTCCAAATCGCCGGGATCGGCGATGTCCGGGATCTTGTACCCAACCAACGCGCCCGCCACATCGCCGTCGACCTCGGCGACGAAGGCGTTCCGCCAGGTGAAGGCGCCCTCGTCGCGCTGGGCCCGCCCCCGCCCAACCTCGAACGACGATTGGCCGACGTCCGCCATCTCGCTCCAGAAATATCCGGCGAGCCCCTCCCCGGCGATATCAACCAGCGCCGCGAGATGGGTCGCGTCGCGAAGCGTGGCGGGACGAATCAGGGAAGCTGTCATCTCACCAATCGTGCAGTTGAGCCGGCGCGGTAGGAAGGGAGGAATCTGCTACGCCAGCATGCCGGCCGGCTTCTCGATCAGCGTCTTGAAGGCGTTGAGGAGCTTGGCGCCAAGCGCGCCGTCGACGGCGCGGTGGTCGGTCGACAGCGTCACCGTCATGATGGTGCGGATCTCGATCTTGCCGTCGCGGACAACCGGGGTTTCGATGCCGGCGCCGACCGCCAGGATCGTCGCGTGCGGCGGATTGATGACCGCGGCGAAGTCCTTGACCCCGAACATCCCGAGGTTGGAGACCGCGGTGGTGCCGCCCTGATATTCCTGCGGCGCCAGCTTGCGGGTCCGCGCCCGGGCGGCGAGGTCTTTCATTTCGTTGGATATGTCGGAAAGCCGCTTCTCTTCCGCATGGCGCACCACCGGCGTGATCAGCCCGCCGGGAATCGCCACCGCGACGCCGACGTCGGAACGGTGGTGGTGAAGCATGCCGGCCTCGGTCCAGGTGACATTGGCGTCCGGCACCCGCTGGAGTGCCATCGCCATCGCCTTGATCACCATGTCGTTGACCGAGACCTTCCATGCCGGCTTATCGTCCTCGCCGATCGGCGCGGCGGCGTTGACGTCGGCGCGGAGCGCCAGCAGCGCGTCGATCTCGGTGTCGATGGTGAGATAGAAATGCGGGATGGTGGTCTTGGCCTCGACCAGCCGCCGGGCAATGATCTTGCGCACGTTGTCGTGCGGAACGACGTTGTATTCGCCGTCCTCGAAGAGCTTCATCACCTGCGCGTCGCTCATGCTCGGGGCGACGGCCGGAACTGCCGGCGCCGGCGCGGGTGCTGCCAGCGGCGCCTTGCCCGACCTCGCCGCGTCGATGTCCGCCTTGACAATGCGGCCGTGTGGGCCCGAGCCCCTCACCTGCGCCAGGTCGACGCCGCCTTCCTTGGCCATGCGACGGGCCAGGGGCGACGCGAAAACCCGCCCGCCGGCGCCGTTGCCTGTCCTCACCTGGGGCGCCGCCGGAGCCGTGACTTCCGTTTGCTTTGCCGGCTTGCTTTCTTGACGCGGCGCTTCAGCCGCCTTCGGTGGCGGCGCCTCCGGCTTTGCCGGCCCAGATTGCGCTTTCGGCGCAGGCGTGGCCGGCATGTCCTTCATGGCGCTCGCGTCCTCGCCCTCCTCCAGAAGCACGGCGATCGGCTGGTTGACGGGGACGTCCTGCGCGCCTTCCTGGATGAGGATCTTACCGAGCGTGCCCTCGTCGACCGCCTCGACCTCCATGGTCGCCTTGTCGGTCTCGATCTCGGCGATGACGTCCCCGGCCTTGATCGGATCGCCCTCTTTCTTCAGCCACTTGGCCAGACTGCCGACCTCCATGGTCGGCGACAAAGCGGGCATCAGGATGTTGATCGGCATCGTTTCGTCTCCGATTCGCTCGCGCGATCAGGGGAATCAGGTTCGGTAGCTTACCGCTTTCACCGCACCGATCACTTCGACGACCGACGGCAGCGCCAGCTTCTCCAGATTGGCGGCGTAGGGCATCGGCACATCCTTGCCGGTGATCTTGAGGACGGGCGCGTCGAGATAGTCGAAAGCCTGAACCATGATGTCGGAGGCAAGCGTCGCGCCGACGGCGGAAACCGGCCAGCCCTCCTCAACGGTCACGCAGCGATTGGTCTTCTTGATCGACTCGATCACCGTTTCGACGTCCATCGGCCTGATGGTGCGGAGATCGATCACCTCGGCGTCGATCCCCTCGCCTTCCAGTTCCGCCGCTGCCTTCAGCGCGTAGGTCATGCCGATGCCGAAGGAGACGATCGTCACGTCCGAACCGGCGCGGGCGATCTTCGCCTTGCCGATCGGCAGGACGAAATCGTCGAGCTTCGGCACCTCGAAGGACTGGCCGTAGAGAATTTCGTTCTCCAGGAAGATGATCGGATTGGGGTCGCGGATCGCCGCCTTGAGGAGGCCCTTGGCGTCGGCGGCGGTGTGCGGTTGGACGACCTTCAGGCCCGGAATCTGGCTGTACCAGCCTGCATAATCCTGGCTGTGCTGGGCGGCGACACGGGCGGCGGCGCCGTTCGGGCCGCGAAAGACGATGGAACATCCCATCTGCCCGCCGGACATATAAAGGGTCTTCGCCGCCGAATTGACGATCTGGTCCATCGCCTGCATGGCGAAGTTCCACGTCATGAACTCGACGATCGGCCGCAGCCCGGCGAGCGCCGCGCCGACGCCGAGGCCGGCAAAACCGTGTTCGGTGATCGGGGTGTCGACGACGCGCTCGGCACCGAACTCGTCGAGCAACCCCTGCGTCACCTTGTAGGCGCCCTGATACTCGGCCACCTCTTCGCCCATCACGAACACATCGGGGTCGCGACGCATCTCCTCGGCCATGGCGTCACGCAACGCCTCCCGGACCGTCATGGTGACCATCTCGGTGCCGGCCGGAATGTCGGGATCGGCGGCGAGCGCTTCCTTGGGCTTGGCCGGCGCAGCCGCCTGCGCCCGGACCGGGGTCACTTCAGCGGTCCCCGCCGGTGCCTCGGGTGCCGCTTCGGCCGCGGCCGGCTCGGCCGGCGCCGCGGTGTCACCGACATCGTCCTCGCCCTCCACGCCGAGGACGGCGATCGGCGTGTTCACCTTGACGTTCTCGGTGCCCTCCGGCACGAGGATTCGGCTCAGCGTCCCCTCGTCGATCGCCTCGACCTCCATGGTCGCCTTGTCGGTCTCGATCTCGGCGATGACGTCGCCGGGTTTGACCGGGTCGCCCTCCTTCTTCACCCATTTGGCGAGCGTGCCCTCCTCCATCGTCGGCGACAGCGCCGGCATCAGAATGTCGATCGGCATGGATGGAAGGTTCCTCTATCTGGCGTCCGGGATGCCGGCGATGTCCTCGACACTGGCCGGCCGAGACCCGGGAATAGCGCGGGGCATGGTCGTCAAAGCACCCTCGCGATCAGCGATAAATGTCGGTCCACAATTCGGCCGGATCAGGTTCTGACGTCGCCTGGGCAAATTCCGCGGCTTCGGTGATCGTATCCCGCACCGCCTTCTCGACGGCCTTCAGTGAGGCCTCGTCGGCGAGTCCGCGCTCCAAAATGCGTTTCCGCGCCATTTCGATGGGGTCGCTTTCCTCGCGGACCTTGTTGACCTCTTCGCGGGTGCGGTATTTCGCCGGGTCGGACATGGAGTGGCCGCGATAGCGATAGGTCAGCATCTCGAGGATGTACGGGCCCTTCCCGGACCGGCACCAGGCGACGGCCTTGTCCCCGGCTGCCTTGACGGCGCGAACGTCCATCCCGTCGACCTGCTCGCCGGGGATGTTGAAGGATGCGCCGCGCCTGGAAAAATCAGTCTGTGCCGAGGACCGGGCGACGGACGTGCCCATGGCGTAGCGGTTGTTTTCGATCACATAGACCACCGGCAGCTTCCAGAGCTCGGCCATGTTGAAGCTCTCGTATACCTGCCCCTGATTGGCGGCGCCGTCGCCGAAATAGGTCAGGCAAACCCGGTCGTTCTTCCGGTAGCGATTGGCGAACGCGATCCCGGTGCCGAGCGGCACCTGGGCGGCGACGATGCCGTGCCCGCCAAAGAAGTTCCGCTCGCGGGAAAACATATGCATGGAACCGCCCTTGCCATGTGAATACCCGGTGCGGCGGCCGGTCAGTTCCGACATCACCCCCTTCGGGTCCATGCCGCAGGCGAGCATATGTCCGTGGTCGCGGTAGCCGGTGATCACCTGGTCGCCGTCTTCGATCGCCATCTGCATGCCGACGACGACGGCTTCCTGGCCGATGTAAAGATGGCAGAATCCGCCGATCAGGCCCATGCCGTACATCTGGCCAGCGCGCTCCTCGAAGCGGCGGATGAGGAGCATGCGCTCGAAGGCTTCGAGCTCCTGCCCCTTGGTGAGTTGGGCGAGTGGGTGGGGAGAAGAAGAAACGACGGTTGGCCGGGAACGTTCGGTTGGCGCCGATACCGGAGTCGATTTGTCGGCCTTCCGTACTGCCTTGGGCATGCAGACTTCCTCCCTCAGGCGGCTTGCTTTGTCGAAATTTCGTGCGGAGGTTAGCCGAAGCGTAGAGGCAATCCAAGAACCGCAGGCCTGTCTTTCCCGCAGGTCAAGTATGCTGAAATGTCAGAGTATGTTGCGGAGCGTCATTATTGCGGCAGATGCTGCGACGCACCAAAAGAGATCACCACTTCATCTGGCCTGAGCAGATTAAGCGAAGTCCGCGCCTCGGTGTCGAGAATATCGGCGTCGAGGCTCTCGGGCTTGAGATAGGAGACCCGCTTTTCCAGGCCGGTTCTTTGCTGGCGAAGGTCGTCCAGCTGGTCCTTCAGCGCGACCGCCTCCTTCTCCATGCGATCGAGCGCCGGCAGGCCGTAGGAGCCGGTGAAGGCGTGGAAGCCGAAGTAGCCGAGAAATGCCGCGGTCGTCAGCGGCAGCCACAACTGGCGAAGCGGCGATTGGCGACGCTGTCTGGTGAACACCCTGGGCCCTCCGTTGCCGACGTCCGCCCCTACCATGGCCCGATCAGGCTTAATGGTTGGTTGCGGACGAGGCCTAAGGGTCCGCGCTAAGGACGAAAGGCCGAGCGGCCGGCGAAGGCCGCCTGCGTGCCGAGTTCCTCTTCGATGCGGATCAACTGATTGTACTTGGCCAGCCGATCGGAGCGGGCGAGCGAACCGGTTTTGATCTGACCGCAGTTGGTCGCCACCGCGAGGTCGGCAATCGTCACGTCTTCGGTCTCGCCCGAGCGGTGCGACATCACCGCCGTGTACCCGGCGCGGAGCGCCATATCGACCGTCTCGAGGGTCTCGCTCAGCGTGCCGATCTGGTTCACCTTGACGAGGATGGAATTGGCGATGCCGCGGCGAATGCCCTCGCCGAGCCGGGCCGTGTTGGTGACGAAGATGTCGTCGCCGACGAGTTGGCACTTGCTTCCGAGCGCGCGGGTCAAGGCTTCCCAGCCTTCCCAATCGTCCTCCGACATCCCGTCCTCGATGCTGATGATCGGGAATTTCGATAGCAGCTCGCCGAGATAGGCGACCTGGGCGGCCGGGTCGCGCGTGACCCCCTCCCCGCCATAGACGTACTTGCCGTCCTTGAAGAACTCGGTCGCGGCACAATCGACGCCGAGGCAAATATCCTCGCCGGGCTTGTAGCCCGCCGCTTGGATCGCTTTCACCGCGAACTCGAGCGCCGCTTCCGCGGAGGGGAGGTTGGGAGCGAAGCCGCCTTCGTCGCCGACATTGGTGTTGTGGCCCGCGTCCTTCAGGGCCTTTTTGAGGGTATGAAAGACCTCCGAACCCATGCGAACCGCGTCGGCGAATGTCGGCGCGCCGACCGGCAGGATCATGAATTCCTGGAAATCGATCGGATTGTCGGCGTGGACGCCGCCATTGATGATGTTCATCTGGGGCACCGGCAGGACATGGGCGTTTATCCCGCCGACATAGCGGTAGAGCGGAAAGCCGGCGGCTTCGGCCGCCGCCTTGGCCGCCGCCAGCGACACGCCGAGAATGGCATTGGCGCCGAGCCGGCTCTTGTTCGCGGTCCCGTCGAGTTCGATGAGGGTCCTGTCGATATGGAGCTGGCCTTCCGCTTCCATGCCGCCGACCGCATCGAAGATCTCGCCGTTGACCGCGTCGACGGCCTTGCGGACCCCCTTGCCGAGGTAGCGGGCCTTGTCCCCGTCCCTCAGCTCTACCGCTTCGTGGGCGCCGGTCGATGCGCCGGACGGAACCGCGGCGCGGCCGAGCGAGCCGTCCTCGAGGATGACATCGACCTCGACCGTGGGGTTGCCGCGGCTGTCGAGGATTTCCCGGCCGATGATGTCGATGATCGCCGTCATGTCACGGACCCTTTCCTCTATCTCGGCCGCTTCTAGCCGAGTGGGCCGGCATGCGGAAGGGGTGAACATCGGCGATGACATCGGTCGCGGCGATTGCCATGTTCTGCCTCATGCCGGGCCTGATCATCACCAATGGCGACAGCGCCGCCGAGCTACTGCGGGAGGCCGGGCGCAGCGAGCCGATCCTGCCGTGGCGCGACGTGCTCCACGAGGGGCCGATCGTGGCCGGTCCGCTGGAAGCGTGCTCGCGACGCCGGGCGGCGTTTCTGGCCGAGCGCTTTCGGCTCGACGAGGCGGAGGTTGCCGCCGAATTCGCCGGGCGCGACGAACTGGTCCTGAGGCACACGGAATTCGACCGGATCGAACTCTGGTTCGAGCACGATCTGTACGACCAGCTGCAGCTTGTCCAGGTCCTCTCGTTCTTCGCCGACGAGGACCGCACCGCCGGTCTTCTGCTTGTCCAGGCCGACGACTTTCTGGGCAGGGAAAGGCCGCAGACGATCCTGCGGTTCGCCGAGCGCGCCCGGCCGATCGAGGAAGACGACCTCGACCTCGCCGACGTGACCTGGTCGGACCTCGCCATGCCGACGCCCGAGGCCGTCGCCGCGCATCCGCGCACCGCGATTGCGGGGCTGGCCTTTCTCGGTCCGGCGCTCAACCGCCTTCTCGAGGAGCTGCCGGCACCGGGCACCGGGCTCGGGCGGACCGAGGCGACGGCGCTTGACCTGATCGCAGCCGGTACGCCCGGCGCCGTAGACATCTTCCGCCAGGCCATCGACCGGGAAGAGGCTGCGTTCATGGGGGATCTCAGCTTTTTTCGTCTGCTCGATGATCTCGCCTTCGCCGAAATCCCGCTCATCGCCGGGCCGTCGCCACCGGGCACCGACGACGATATGGCCCGTTTTCAAACGGCATCCCTCGAACTGACCGAAGCCGGCGAGGCGGTGCTTGCCGGGGAAGCCGACCATGTTGTCTTGAGCGGCATCGACCGCTGGTGGGCGGGAACGCGGCTCCTCGGCCATGATGTCTGGCGCTACGACCGCGACGCGATGAGGCTTGTGCGACCGCACGGCGTGAGGGCATAGAGGATCGATGGCAAGGGCTAAACTCCACGAACACCGCGCCGTTACGATCGGCCGCAAGTTAGCGGATACGCTGCGGCCGCAAGGCGCCTGGATCCCTGAACCCGGCGTGCATTTCTGTGGGGAGCGCGGCTGACGACCCATGCACAAGGGGCGGCTCGAGGCGTTCAGCGACGGCGTGATCGCCATCATCATCACGATCATGGTTCTCGAATTGAAGGTGCCGCACGGCGACGACTGGAGCGCGCTCAAGCCGCTCATTCCGGTATTCGCCAGCTACGTGCTGAGCTTTGTCACGCTCGGTATCTGGTGGAACAACCACCACCACATGCTTCAGGCGGCCCATAGAGTGGACGGGCGCGTGTTGTGGGCCAACCTGCACCTGCTTTTCTGGCTGTCGCTCCTGCCGTTCACGACTGGCTGGATGGGCGAGAACGATTTCGGCACGGTGCCGGTCGCCCTCTACGCGGCGGACCTTTTGATGGCCGCAATCGCCTACAACATCCTCGTGCACACGCTGGTGAAGCTGCACGGCCACGACTCGCCCTTCTCGAGCGCTCTCGGCAGCGATCTGAAAGGCCGCATATCCCTTGCCCTCTATGCGGGGTCGGTGCCGCTGGCCTTCCTCAGTCCGTGGATATCACTGGCCCTCGTTTTCATAGTGGCGCTGATGTGGTTGGTTCCCGACCGGCGATTCGCGAGGGTGGTGAAGGAGTGATGTCAGCATTCGGCCAGAGCGGCACGCCGGTCGCCTTCGGCAAGCACGATGTATGACAACGCGATCGCGGCCGTCGCCGTAACCGTTGCCGCCTATGCCGCCTACCACTTGCTCTCCAGCGCCCCGGTCGTGACGAGAATCCGGTCGTCGGCGGTACGGGTCGTGGTGCAGCGTTCGATCGGGCTCCTGGTGCTTGGCCTGTCGGCACTGCTGGCGGCGAGGTTCGTGCTCCACGTCGACCTTTCGGCGCTGGGCGTCAATAACGCCTTCCCCCTCGATTCATGGCTGTGGATCGGCGCATTCTCCCTCGCGGCGCTTCTCCCCTCCTTCATCGTCTTCACCAAACCGGCCACCTACGCGGTCTACCCGCGCATGCGGCTTGCCGCATGGGGCGTCGAAGGCATCCTGACGAACGCCGCGTCTTGCGCCGCCTACACGCTCGGCTATGAGTTTCTGTTCAGGGGATTTCTGCTCTTCGCCTGCTTGTCGGACATGCCCGCGCTGCCGGCGATTGCCATTAACACCGCGTTCTATTCCCTGGCGCATTCGCGCCAGGGAACCAGGGAAGTGCTTGGGGCGATCCCGGTCGGCGTCCTGCTTTGCATGGCCACGATCGAGACCGGTGCGATCTGGGCCGCGGTGATCACCCACATCATCGTCTCGCAGGCCACCGACTACATCGCCGTCTGGTCCAATCCCGATATGCGTTTCACCTTAAGGAGGAGGCTGGCGTGAAGGTCCTGGTGACCGGCGCCACCGGCTATGTCGGCAACCGGCTGGCAATGCAGCTCGCCGACAGCGGCGTCACGGTTCACGCGCTTTGCCGCTCCGCCGCCAAGGCGAGGACGATAGAGCACCCCAATATCACGGTGTTTCAAGGCGATATCGAGGATCGCGGGTCGCTGGAAGCGGCGGCGAAAGGTTGCCGGCAGGTCTACCACGCCGCCGCTTTCGTCGGCGTTTGGGCCGCCGACCCCGACACCTATCGCCGGGTCAACGTCGAGGGGACTGTCAACGTGCTCACCGCCGCTGAAGGCGCGGGGGTCGAGAAGGTGGTGGTGACGTCGACGGCGGGCGTCTTTGGGCCGTCGGACGGAAAGCCGGTTGACGAAGCCACGGTCCGCACCGTCCCCTTCTTCAACGCCTACGAGTCCTCCAAGGCCGTCATGCACGAGACCGTCGACCGCTTGTCCGGCGCGAACGCGGTGATCGTCTGTCCGACCAGGGTCTTCGGCCCCGGCGTCGCCAGCGATGCCAACGCTCTGTCGCGCATGATCGATCTCTATCGCCGCGGCAAATGGCGGGCGCTGCCCGGTGACGGCCGACGTATCGGCAACTACGTCTACATCGACGACGTCGTGCGGGGTCACCTTCTTGCCATGGAGAAAGGGCGGGCCGGAGAGGCCTATATCCTCGGGGGCGACAACGTCTCTTATCAGGCGTTTTTCGATCAATTGGCCGAGGTTGTCGGCATGCGCCATCGCCTCTTTCCTGTCCCGGTTCCGATCCTGACCGCCTTCGCCTGGACCGAATTGAAGCGGGCGGAATGGTTTGGGCGAAAGCCGCTGATCACGCCGGCCTGGGTGCGGCGCTACGCCCATGACTGGGTCAATTCCAGCGCCAAGGCGGAGCGGGAGTTCGGCTATGTCCACCGGCCGTTGAAGGAGGGGCTCGCCAGTACCGTAGCATGGCTCGCGGAGGTCGGTCCTTTCGGCGGCGCTTGACGCTGGTCTCGATCTCCACCGGCCTGGGGTGCGGAATTCGTCAATATCGGCAAAAAAGGGCACATCAATGCCAATTCCGCGCTGGGGGAATGGCCTGAGGGACTGGCGATCCTCCGGAGGCTGAAGGGCTGACCTTTCCAGAGCCCAGCCCTTCAGGAACCCTTCGTAACCCGGTCGAGCGCCATCAGCGTTTCCAGAAGGGCCGGCAGTTGATCGATCGGCACCATATTGGGGCCGTCGGATGGGGCATTGTCGGGATCCTGATGGGTCTCGATGAATACGCCGGCGACGCCGACCGCCACGGCGGCGCGCGCCAGCACCGGCACCATCCGCCGGTCGCCGCCGGTGGAGGCCCCCTGCCCGCCCGGCTGCTGCACCGAATGGGTGGCGTCGAAAATCACCGGGGCGCCCATCTCGGCCATGATCGGCAACGCCCGCATGTCGGAAACCAGCGTGTTGTAGCCGAAGCTCGCGCCGCGCTCGGTGAGGAGAACGTCGGGGTTGCCGCTGTCGACGATCTTGGCGAGCACGTTCTTCATGTCCCAGGGGGCGAGGAACTGGCCCTTCTTGACGTTGACCGGCTTGCCGGTCCTTGCCGCCGCGATCAGCAGATCGGTTTGCCGGCAAAGGAACGCCGGTATCTGCAGCACGTCGACGCACTCGGCGACCGCCGCGCACTGCTCGCGCTCGTGCACGTCGGTGAGGATCGGCACGCCCAGCTCTGTTCGCAGCTCGGCGAAGATCGGCAGCGCCTCATCGAGCCCGACACCACGCTTGCCGGCGAGGCTGGTGCGGTTCGCCTTGTCGAAGGATGTCTTATACACGAAGCCGATGCCGAGCCCGGCCGCCATCTCTTTGAGGCGGCCCGCCATGTCGAAGGCGTGGTCACGTGATTCGAGCTGGCACGGGCCGGCGATCAGGGCGAGCGGCAGATCGTTGCCGAAGGTGGCGTTGCCGACCGAAACGTGGGCGTGGGGCTCTCTCATGGCGCCGGGATCATAAGGATCGTAATGGAAAGGGAAAGGGTCGGCAGTCTTCCGCAGCCCGATGAGCCGCCGAGTGCTTGCCTATGGCAACTCCGGCTTGTATTGCCTGCTCGCACCTTACGGAGATCACGGGCACTCCGGTTCAACACGGGAAGCACATGAACAAACTCCCGGTCTTCCAGACGATCGGCCATGCCTACCGCTTCGCCCGCCGCGAGGTATGGACGATCATTCGCCTTGCGTGGTTTCCGATACTGGTCGTGTCCATCGTCCAATACGGGGCAGCATACGCGCTGATCGACGCGATCATGGCCTCGGGCGGCGCGACGAGCCCTGCTTCCGTCGCCGTTTCGAGTCTTCTCACCTACGCCGTTTCCGTTATCGGTGGTTCGATGGTGGCCGTCGCCCTGCACCGCGTCATTCTCTTCGGAGACCGAAAGCCGGGCACCTACATCCTGTTCTCCTTCGGGCGGGCCGAAAGGCTGTTCATGGCCTTCAGCGTCATCGTCCTGATCGCGGGTTTCGTGGCGGTGATCGCCATCGGGATCGTGGCCGGCGTGACGGGTTCGCCGAGGGGCCTGTTGCTGATACTCGTCGTCGTCGTCTTCGGATTCCTCGCCTATCTCAGCGTTCGGTTGACACCGCTCTACCCTGTCATGGTGGTCGACGGCCGCCTGGATTTCCAGCAAAGTTTCGATCTGTCGCGCGGCAATTTCTGGCGATTGTTCGGGGTTCTCTTCATCGGGCTGATTGGTGCCGGCGTAGCGTTGGCCATCGCAAGGGGTCTGCTTTCCATCGTGGCAAATCGGGTCGTGGGGCAATCAGGGACCGGTACACCGGTCTCGCTGCAGGCGGCCGGAGAAGCACTCCAATCGATGCTGCCGTTCCAAACCGGCCTGGCGTTCGTCTCGTCCATCGTCCTGGTCGGACTGGGTGTCCCGCTGATTTGCTATTCCTACAAGGCGCTGCGAAATCTCGGTCCCGACGACCTGCTTCCCCTCCCGGGTCATGCCGCCGGCTAGCTGCGGTTCGCCGCCTTAGGTGGTCTCGCCCGAGAACGCGAGGGCCACGCCGCACGCCGCCTCGCTCGGGACCACCAGACGGCCGAGCAATTCCCGAAAGTCGACGGCGTTCGCCTCCAGGATGGCGCGCGTCACGTCGAGATCGGCGACCGCAACCCGCATCGCCACAAACCGCGGCTTCGTAGCGGCCTCAATGACCTCGCCGAAGAAACCGCGCACCGCTACCGGCGTCAGGATCTCGATCTTGCCGGCGCCGGTGCTAAGCGTGATACCGAAACTGTCGGCGCGCATGTCGTGCTGGCCGGTGAGATAGTAGAAAAACTCGTGATAGTCGGCCGGATCGCGCGCCACCATCACAACCGCCTCGACCCGCAGCGCTCCGTTGGCGTGTCGCTGATATGCAGGCCGCCAGAAGTTCTCCGGCCGTTCGTGGTGGCAGGTGAAGAACCCGGCCTCCGGCATCCGCGCGTCGCTGGTGAAGGTGAGCGCGAAGGCGAGTTCGTTCTCCGTTCCGTCCGGCGCCCGCGCCCGGCGCTCGAAACGAAACGGCGCATAGACCGGTAGACCGCGAGCGTCGAAATCGGCGCGGTCGGCGGCCGGATCGGCGCTTTTCAGCGCCAGCATCGACAGCCCTTCCCGCTTCCTCAGAAAATCGCGATTGAACGCACCGAACGAGAAAGTCCCTTCGCTCGCCTCCGGTATGGCGGCGGGATCGGCGACGGCAAGCAACTCAAGGAAGCCGCCATCGAGCTGTACGAGCGAATTCGCCGTTCCGAACGGGTGATGCGCTACCGGCGTCAGCGTGAAGCCCAGCCGGGCATAGGCGATCTGCGCCGCGGCGAGATCGTGGACGGCAATGACGAGATGATCGATTCCCCGCGGCATGGCCCACCGATCCCGGCTCCCGAATCGCCGTGAGCATGCCACAGCCGCGACACCGGCAAGAAAGCCCAGTCGTGCAGCGAAGTTCCGGTGCCGCCGGCGCGCAACCGCAAATCTAAACGATCAAGAAATCCAAGTGAGAAAAACTGTGGTCCCATTGACCGGAGATAATGGCGATAACCTTGGCTTGGCCATGCTTGCTGCCATTCGAGTCGTATATGAGTTCATCATTCTTGTCATTGAATACAAGATAGTCATTCTGATCGTGAGCCTTCGTCCCTTCGTAGAAAAAGGCGCTCTTGACATACCCCTCGCTGCCGAGCTTCGGGAAAAACGCATTGTCGAGGACGATCGTGTCGTCTGCGATGTTGAAATCGTGCACGACGTCACGGTTTTCGGCGCTCCTGTAGATCCTGGTGTCGAAGATGAAGTTGTCCGATCCGGCACCGCCGTAGAGGTCGTCGTTTCCCTTCCTGCCGTCGATGTTGTCGTTGCCCGAATTGCCGACAAGGGTGTTTGCGAATTTGTTGCCGGTCGCATCGATGTCGGCGTTGCCGGTCAGGGTGAGGTTCTCGATCGCCCCCTTGGCATGGCTGTGGTCGGAGAGGCGGAAGCTGATCGAGGACCGCACCTCGTCGGTGCCGCCGCTGCCGGCGACGCTCTCGTCGATCACGTCGCCGGCATTGTCGACGACGTAGATGTCGTTGCCGGCGCCGCCGCGCATGACGTCGGAGCCGCCGCCACCGTCCAGCGTATTGTCGCCACCGTTTCCGGTGATGATGTTGGCGACACCGTTGCCGGTGCCGTTGATGTTGGCTTCACCGGTCAGGATGAGATTCTCGATCGTCCCCTTGGCGTGGGCGCCGTCCGCAAGGCTGAAGCTGATCGACGACCGCACCTCGTCGGTGCCGCCGCTGCCGGAGATGCTTTCGTCGACCACGTCGCCGGGATTGTCGACGATGTAGATGTCGTCACCGGCCCCGCCGCGCATGGTGTCGGCGCCGCCGCCGCCGTCGAGCGTGTCACCGCCGCCGCCGCCGTCGAGGATGTTGCTGGCACCGTTGCCGGTAATGATGTTGGCGACACCGTTGCCGGTGCCGTCGATGGCGGCGCTGCCGGTCAGGGTAAGGTTTTCGATCGTTCCCTTGGCGTGGGCGCCGTCCGCGAGGCTGAAACTGATCGAAGACCGCACCTCGTCGGTGCCGCCGCTGCCGGAGATGCTTTCGTCGACCACGTCGCCGGGGTTGTCGACGACATAGATGTCGTTGCCGGCGCCGCCACGCATGGTGTCGGCGCCACCCCCGCCATCAAGCGTGTCGTCGCCGCGCATGCCCATCAGCACGTTCGCAGAGCTGTTGCCAATCAGCGTGTCGTTGCCGTCGCCGGTGATCGCGTTCTCGATGGTCGTGCCGGGGGCGATGGTGAAGAGCGTGGTGCCATCGCGGCTCGACTGCGCCCCGGCATTCAGGTTGATCACAAGGTCGCCGGTCATGGCGGCGGCCTCTATCCAGTCGGTGCCGCCATTCGTGTCGGCGAGCGTGCCGCGTGCCGCGTCGATCGCCACCAACGCCGGAAACTCATCGGTATAGTGATAGACGTCGTCCGCCGAGGTCGAGGTGCCATAGGCTTTCAGCTGAACGGTGTTGAGTAGCCCGGAATCGTATTGTGCCGCATCGGTGATGCGGAGGGTCCACGTGCCCGCCGCGAGCTCGCCCCGCAAGTCGTCGATGCCGAAGGTCCAGGTCAGGCCGGCGTCCGCCGTCGAACCGTCTCCGCTGCGGCCGTCATAGAGCTCAACCTGGGTTCCGTCGGGCGAAATCAGAAAGATGCGAAGATCGGTGAAGTAGGAATGAGTGATCTTCAGGGTGAGGTCGATATGTTCAATCGACAGGTCTCCGCTCACCGTGAAGCTGTAATTGGTGGTCGACAGGTCCGGAAGCGTGGTGTTCGCCGCCAGCGTGCCCGTGTCGACGGATTGCTCGTTGGCGGATGTCTGGGCGGCCGGATAGATGTACTGCCAGGCCTCGGCCATGCGCACGGCATTGTAGGCGTTCAGCATGCCGTAGCCGTAGTCCTCGCTGAAATGCATGCCGCCGCCGTTCCAGTTTGCGGCGCCATTGAACTGCCACGCGAAATTCTCGTTGGTGCCCGGCCCTGCTCCATAGGCGCTGCCGGTATGCGTGGACGAGGCGGCGAGGATGTTCTGGACGTCGCGCCAACCGAGTGTTGGGTTGGCTTCGAGCATCAAGGCGACGACGCCGGTGACAATCGGCGTAGCCGCCGAAGTGCCGTTGAAGGTGGTCGTGTAGTCGCCCGAACTGTACCCCGGGGAGCCCGAACGGTCCGTGGTGACGATGCTTCCGGGGACGCTACTTCCCGGCGCGGTCAACAGGATCGAAGCGCCATAGTTGGAATAGGACGATGCAAAACCGCTTTGAAGCGCGGCGGCGACCGTCACCGTAAAGCGCGATGCGTTGATGCCGTCGCCGTTGGCATCGAGATTGTCGTTGCCCGCGGCCTGAACGATCACGGTACCCAGTCCGCCGCGCCCGCCAGCGGAGGCGGTGCCATACGCGTCAACCAGCGCCTGGGTGAACGACCCGGGTAAATCAGGGCTCTGATCGTCATAGAAGCCAGGTGTCGAGCCCCAGCTGTTGTTGGTGACGTCGAAATTCGCCATCTGCAGGACGGCGTCGATGAAGGGGCTGAAATCCTTCGCGTTGACGTAGATAGGGGTAGTGGAATCGAAGATGTTGACGCCGGTGATCGAAGCGCCGAAGGCGCCGCCGATCACGCCGAGATTGTTGTTGCCGACGGCGGCAATCAGGCCGGCGACCGAGGTTCCATGGCTCTGGCTGACCGAGCTGGAATCGTCCGGACCACCGCTATAGGTGACCCCACCGACAACCACATGGCGCGTGGCATCGTAGTTTGCGGCGAGATCCGGGTGGTTGAAGTCGACCCCGCTGTCGTAGATGCCGACATGCACCCCGGCGCCGTTGAACTCGTCCCAAACGGTCTCGATGTCGCCGATCAGCGAATAGAACCATTGGCTCGAAAAAAGCGGATCGTTCGGCGTCATCGGGCCGAAGCTACCATGTTCGTTCTTGCCGGCCTCTCACTCCGGTGTCGCGGCCGGACCGCGCATATGGCTACGCGAAAACGCCGAAATCCGGGCGAACGCGCCGGGCCGGGTAATGGACCGTTAGGCACGTTGCGAGACGTGTTCGGCGATACCGGCGGCTCCCCGAGACATACCAAGTCCCGGCGATATGCTGAGCGGTAGGGGACTTTCCGATTTCTCAGTAGCGCTGAAAGCCGTAATGTCATGGCCGTTCCCGGCCGCAGGAGGACACCGATGGGTACGCCGCCCGGCACCGACCTGCACGGACTCGTCAGCGTTGCGCGGGGAGCGGGAAGCGCCGGGCTCCCGCCCATCGAGCGCCGGTACCACGACGCTGTCGATCTTGCGAGCGGCAGAATCGACACGACTGCCGCTCCTCGCCCGCTTACGGCGGCGCAGCGGACAGAGCGGCTCGCCCATCTCGGCTTCGAAGCCGCCCCTTCGGTCTTCGACATACCGATGTACCGCCTTACTCCCCAAACGCCCTACCAGTCGGCACCGGAGGCTTGGCTCGACGCATTCGACGGCACCTACAGCACGGGGCCGGGCGTCGACCAGATCTGGTGGCGGCTGCCTGCGAGCTTCCAGACGGAATTCATGGCCGGCTGCAATTTCACGTTCCGTCACCTGCCGGCCGGGCCGTCGGTCCTCAGCCTCGAGTTCGAGGCCTGGCCGTACCAGGGCCTGACCGGAACGGTGGTCGTCGATATCGGCGCCCAGCGGACGGAGTTCCCGATCGACGCGGCCGTTGCGCGGACCGTCGACATCGGGTTCGCCCATGATGGCGCGGACTCACTGATAACCATGGTCTTCTTCCGGCCAGGGCTCATAGACTTCGTGTTCCACTCGGTATCGCTAGGGAGGACAGTCATGCCAGGCAGCATCAGTCCGTGGCCAGTGGTCAAGACCGGCTCCAACGAGCACCCCGTAAAGACGCTGCAATATCTCTTGCGGGCGCGCGGGCGTAGAGTCGCGGTTGACGGCGTGTTCGGTCCGAATACCGAAGCCGCGGTGAAGGCGTTCCAGACGAGCCGCGGGCTGGCGGCCGACGGCATCGTCGGTCCCATCACGTGGGCGGCCCTCGTCGTGCAGGTCAAGCAGGGAAGCCAGGGCGACGCGGTGAAGGGCGTGCAGGAGGAATTCCAGTTCCGTAACCTGTCCGGCGATCCGAGCAACGGACCGCAGGTCGACGGGGACTTCGGGCCGGTGACGGACGCTTCGGTGCGCGGTTTCCAGCAGGCGCTCTCCCTCGACATCCCGTCGGTGCAGGTGGACGGAATTGTCGGTCCGGTGACCTGGCAGGCCCTGGTCAGCGGGATGCTGTCTTTCTAGTGGAGCGAATTTGCCATTTGAGTAAGATGTAGCCGTAGTATCTGGTAATGCGGCTTCGAAGAGATTTCCGGGAGATAACAATGCTGGCGAGATCGGTGAACAGGCTCTCCTCGATGATCTTTTTGGCTGTTGTTGCGGCTTGGGCAATGCCGTCCTCAGCGCTGGCGGAGTGCGCGCCGTTTGAGGTGACAACGGTAGGGCAGTCACGCGAGGCAGAATTGATTGACTTCAACAACGACGGCCCATCTAAAGGCGACCATCACATTGGAAAGCAGGGTCTCGCCAACAAGAATGGCGAAAAAATCGGAGAACTTCGCTGGGTTTCGACCAGACTTGATGAAGACACCGCAAGCGTCGCCGAAACGATGCGGCTGCTCGACGGCGACATTTTCTTGGTTCGCATAGTGACCGGTATTGGCGGCTCGCCGAACGTGGACAGGAGCGAAGTCCAATTCGACGATGGCAGTTCCGCAATTATTGGTGGGACCGGTGCATATGAGAATGCCCACGGCGGTGGCACGCCGACCTTGTTAAAAGACGGCGACCTAAACTACGTGGTGAACGTACACTGCGATTGAAGCCTTTCAATAATTCTTCAGTACATCCGGCGCTTGGCGGTTAAGCAGGAGGGAGAAGTTGTATCCGGCGTAAAGGCGCTATATGGCCCTAATGCTATGTTGTTGAGGGCATCCACGTTGAGTACCGGCCGGGCGTGCTCGGGCGGATGCCACAGGGGGCTAACAAATGTTGGACTCGGACCACTAGCCGGCGGTCAGAAGATCAGACCCGAGAGGCTCTCCAGTGTCGCCCCCGCGGCGCCGGCGGGCGCCATCCACGTCCGCTCGTCCATGACTCCGGTAACCGGGAGGCCGGAGTCGGTCTGGTACTGGCGCACGACCGCCTCGGTAACCGGGCCGAAGATGCCGTCGATCGCGCCGGCGTAACCGAAGCCGGTCTTGAGCACGTCCTGGAGCATGGCCACCACCGGTCCGAGGGACCCCGCCTTGAGCGCCGGTGATGCCTCACGGTAGGGGGGAACGTGGCTCCAGGTGATCGGACCGACGATGCCGTCGACCACCAGCCCGTTCCCCTGCTGGAAGTCCTTCACGGTTTGCTCCGTCTGCGGTCCGAACACCCCGTCGACGGCGTCGGGTCCGAGGACCTTCATGCGGGCGAAGGTCCGTTGAAGTCGCTTCACGTCGTCCCCGGTGTCGCCCAGCTTGATGGTCGCCGGCATGTCGATCCTCCAATCGTTCGTTTGCTTGCGCGCTTCAGAAGTGCTGGTCGACGTGCTTCCTCCACGCCACCGGACCGACATGCGTCCGTGACGTGATGCGCCGCCGTCTGTAAGGCCGGCGCCGCATGTCTGGTCTTCGTGCCGGCTGTCCCACCCAGCATCAGGGGCTGGATCGGGCTGCCGCTCTCGTCGACGTCGCGGGTGAGGAAGAAATTGAGTAAATGCCTGCAGCGTCTTGACGTCCTCACCCGCACCTGGCTGCAGCTCGGCCTTCCGGAGGTCGATCGTCTTTGAATGTTACCACGACCGGCGCCATCGTCCCACCGCTCCTTTCATTGCAGGCCCTTCCGGCGGTCCTCGACACACCAGAGCGACCGGGCGTGTCCGATATCAGTCGCTCGAACGTTCGCGAGGAGGCGCCGGACTTCGCGCATTGAGCCCGAGCTGAACAAATAGGCCGCCTTGGCAACTCGGTGGATCACTCGTGGGGCAAAGGTCTCTCGGCCCGCGCTGGCGTGAGATCACGGACATGAGCCGCCGCGGCAATCGGGCGGAATAGGCGGCGATATTGTCCCGCGGTGAGCCCGGTGAGGCGCTTGAAAAGCCTCCTGAAGAATGCCGGGTTTTCATATCCGACGGTCGAAGCGATGTCGTCGGAGGAGCTTTCGCTGGATTCGAGCAGCCGTTTGGCCGCCTCGACACGAAGGTTCTGAACGTAATCGATAACCGTCGATCCAGTTGCTCTCCTGAACCGACGTTTCAAGCTGCGCTCAGGAATACCGCACGCGGTCACGACGGCGGCGACGGCGTGCGGCTCGTTGAAGTGGTCGGCCAACCAGTCCTCGGCCTGACGAACGATGGAGTCGGCATGCGCCTGTCGCCTGACAAGGCTGGCGTAGGGTAACTGGCCATCACCATGCCATTGCAGGAGATATACCTTGGCGATGTGCAATGCTTCTCCCGGACTGCAATGGCGCGAAATGATGTGGATCGCCAGGTCATGCCAGGAGGTTGCACCGCCGGCGGTCACAATACGGCCCGTGTGATCGGCGAAAATGATGTTCGGCTCGGGAAGGAAGCGAACCTCCGGAAAGCTCCGCCGAAAAAGATCCGCGTAGCCCCAATGAGACGTTGCCTCCTTGCCGTTGAGCAGGCCTGACGCTGCCAGCAGCACAGAGCCGGAGCACGCCGAATAGATCGTACTACCGGTCCGATAGCGCTGGCGAAGCCATTCCTTCAATTCCTCGTAGCGCTGTGCGAGGTCGTCATTTGGCGCAAGCCAAAGCTCCGGAACGATGACGATATCCGCGTCGGATTTCGCCTCGATGGTGAGATCAGGACTTATCGGAATTTGATTTCCGCACACGAACGGCTCGTCAGACAGCGAGATAATCTTGGGTCTGATCAGCCTTCTGCCGGGCTCGTCCCCGATCAGTTCACGCCAGAGCGTTCCTGTCGAAGCGAACACGTCGACCAGCCCGTAGATCGCGGAGCCCGCGGACTCCGGCAACGCGACGATCAAGGCGTCGATGGTCTTCGGAATCCACTTTCGCCATTGGGGGCTCTCAATAGTGGCACAAAAGGACTTTTTTGGAGGAAATTCGATCTGCCTCCGGCAAATGTCCAGCAGTAATTCTCCGGCCGTGAGCGGTGCCCGAGCTAGTCGCTCGGCCTGCCGCGCTTGTCACAACATCATGAGAAATAAGGAGAAACAAAATGACATCCCAAGCCGCAGTCCCCATACCGGCTAAGATCAATGGCCTCGATGTGCAGGCCGCGCTCGACACCATTGCGGCCGTCAAGGCGGACAAGGATCTTGCCCGCTTTCAATTCCGCGTTCGCAATCGGTGGGTCGACGGCACCGAAAATCGCTCCACGATCCAAGACTTCTACGGCGCCGGACGGGAGGATAGGTCGCGGACCAAGGCGTTCGAATATATCCATGACGAACCGCCCATCCTTCTTGGCAACAATGTGGGTGCAAACCCCGGCAAATCCCTGCTTCATGCGCTCGCCGGCTGCATCACCACAACTCTCGTCTTGCACGCGATGGCACGCGGTATCGTCCTCCGTCAGCTCTCGACCGAAGTCTACGGAGATGTGGATGTTCGTGGCGTCCTCGGCCTCGATAAGTCGATCAACCCGGGCTTCGAGCAGATCCGCGTCCGCTTGAACGTCGAAGCCGACTGCTCGGACGAAGAGCTGGAAAAACTGATCCTTTACGCGCAGGAGCATTCTACGGTCACCAACACCATCCGTCGACCGGTGCCGGTCGTCTTAGAGCGTGTTCGCGACTGACTGCGGAGGGGCGGAGGGCTGTGATGAGCACAGCCTGCTCAGAAATACTTCTTTGAAGGCATGGCGGGAGCTTCATACGCCGAGACCACTCGCCAAGCTCCCGCCCACTGCCCGCTCTTGGCCGTGCGGACGATCGTAGAGCCTGATGCGCAGTGATTTTGACGCGCGTCACTGCGCGGTGACGGCTTCTGGACCCAGTGTATCGGCTGCTGGCAGCCCGGACGCGGTCGGAACGACTGGGCCAGGCCAGAGCGAAACTGCGGCCGCGAACATAGCTTCCGCTCGCCTCGTGATTGCGTCCTCGTCCCATCGCTCCTGTTCGAGAACGAAGCGGTTGAGTTCGATATGAGTGCTCGCAAGCTTCGCCTTCTTCTCCCGGAACGGCAGATTGCCCAGTTCGGTGTTGTAACCAGTCAGCGACAAGTTGCCGAAGGTATCCTTGAGCCGCGCGTGCACCAAGTCGGCGTGTAGGCCAACTTCGTTCTCCCACTCTGTGGTCATGGTCTGCGGCATGAGATGCTCAATCGTCGCATCGCTTAGATCGACGCGCTCCTTATGCCCGAAGGCTTCCTCAAGGCGCAGCAACACGTAGCGCGTATAGCCGCGCCCATACTGTGCAAAATGTTTGAAGTTCTTGCCGAACTCAGCGTCGTTCGGGAAGCGTCGTCCACCGGCACCAGCGGACAAGGATGCATGCAACCAGTCGACGTGGTCCTCTTGCGGAAACTGACGTGCCCACTGCAAGAAGAGCTTATTCAGCGCATTGGTGGGGACGACGGAGACGGCCCTGCGCACGACGAACAATTCTATGAGGCCCAGGCATTTTTCGAGATCATCGACGCCGATCTTGTCGGAATGTCGCGCCTCGAAAAGACGAAGGAGCAACGGATATGACGTACCCACGTCCAGGCTTTTCAGGTCTGTGAGACGCTTTCGAATCGATGGCGTCTGCACCAAGGATGGGTCCAGTATACTCGCGTAGATGGCGGAGAAATTCGTCATCCGGACCAATTCACCCTCAACTTCGGCCGGTTCGGACATGCCTTTGAGAAGGGCCTTCGTCGCCGCGTAAATTCCGCGTTTATAGACGTTATCGCCGCCCTTCATTGCATAATGGCGGAGGAACTCGGTGATGTTCTCGCCGAGGCGCTGCTCCATCGGCGACCAATACTTCGTGTAGATCCGTTCCTGCTCCCCGCCGGCCGAAATTGAATGGCGGAACCGCATCAGGATGTAGTTCCGGACCAAGTCGGCTTGGGTGAGCGGCTCACCCTTGAAGTTGAGGCTCTCGAAGATGAGGTACGGATCGTCATCGTCGCCCAGGTTGATCATGACAACCTGCAACGCCCGCTCGACCGTTGTAAGTACCTTGGCGCAATCGATCGGGTCGCCGTTCGGATCGATGCCTCGGAGCAGCTGGTTCTTGAAGTAGGCGTATGCCTCCGACATGAGGCTTTGATCGTCAGCGACGTTGCGATCCAGGATCATCGCTCGATAACGATCGCGGTCGATCTGAGTCGGCACGAACTTCAACGTGTCTTCGGGATCGCGGAACCAATTCGTAAGGTAGACCTCCTGGATCCGATCGGAGGAGTTCTTGTCGAGCGTGTCGCGGAGCGCGGCGAGAAGGATAGAAACCGTCGTGAGGCGCTGCTGCCCGTCGATGATAAGATATTTGCTGACACCGACGGGCACGCTGCGAGCGGGAACCGATACGATGGTGCCCATGAAATGGGCGGACCTATCGTCGGAGTCATATTGGACCAAAACGTTGCCTCCCAAAGGGTCTTCCAGTTCGCCAAACGCCACGAGTAGGGCCGTTGGAACAGCGGAATGAGGTTCTGTTTCTCGCCGTTGAAATACTGAATGACCTGAGCCGGTGATGCTTCCACGGTTCCCCCCACATTGATCTTCATGACGCCTATCAGAGATTGAGGCTGTCGACGATAGCGTCCCTTCATAGACCGAGTAGCCGGCTTTGCCGCCGCGGGGCCAGCCATTCGCATCCTTGTGGGGGTTAAGTCTTGTGATGGGGCGCGTGCGGGTGAAGCGCCTTTGGCAGTTAGGACATTCGACAGTATAGGTCGTCCCAAACATGCCCTGCGTGCGGCTCTTTCTTCCGCCGCCTCGTCCCGCGCTTCTGCGCCGGCTTGCGGGGCGATCCGAAGATCCCTTCCCGAAATGGCTGCTCACAGGCTCATTGCTGAGAAACCCTCGTGTCTACTTGTGTTGAGGGGCAGGTCCACCAAACCTATTCGTTCACCGACGTGGCCGTCTCCGCCGCCCGCACGAGTTGAACGAACTCGGCTCTGAGGCCGAAGGGATCGTCGCCGCGGGCGGTCTGTGCCAGCGCTCCGATGTCCTCCCAGCCGAAGCCGGACGACATCCAGGGGTCGCCGCGCAGCCGCTGGCCGTAGGCGGCGACCGCCAGCGCCCAGCGTGTCGCCTCCGGCGCCTCGGCGAGAGCCGGCGGCCGCTCGGCATCGCCGATCGGCCGTTCGATGAGCTTCGAGGCGGCCTCGCCCGGCAGCTTGTAGCGGATTTTCAGATAGGCAAGCTCGCCGCCCTTGTCGGTCGGCGCGGCCTGATCCTGATAGCGGAGCGGGTCGACCGACAGCTGGCCGCCGACCGGCGTGATCTCGTAGAGCGCCGTCACCGACGCCCCGGCGCCGATCTCGCCGGCGTCGACCTGGTCGTTGTTGAAGTCTTCGCGGTTCAAAAGCCGCGTCTCGTAGCCGATCAGCCGGTATTCGGCGACGCGGCCCGGATTGAACTCGACCTGGATCTTGACGTCGTCGGCGATCGGAAAGAGCGATCCGGAGAAGTCGTCATGGAAGAGCTTCCGCGCCTCCTTCAGCGTGTCGACATAGGCGGCGGTGCCGTTCCCGGACTGCGACAATGTCTGCATCATCACGTCGTTGTAGTTGCCGCGGCCAAAGCCGTAGACCGAGAGATAGACGCCGGTCTTGCGTTTCTCGGCGACGAAATCCTCGAGCTTTTCGGGATCGGCGATGCCGACGTTGAAGTCGCCGTCGGTCATCAGGATGACGCGGTTGACGGCAGCCTTGTCGAAGGACTGCTCCGCCATGGCATAGGCGAGCGCCAGCCCCTCCCCGCCGGCGGTCGAGCCGCCGGCGTGCATGGCGTCGACCGCACAGCGGATCTTGAGCTTCTGGTTTCCCGGCGTCGGCTCCAGCACCGCGCCGGCGGCACCGGCATAGACGGCGATCGACACGTTGTCCTCGGGGCGCAGCTCGTCGATCAGCACGTTCAGGGCCTTCTGGACGAGCGGCAGCTTGGTCGGCTCGTCCATCGACCCCGACACGTCCATCAGGAAGACGAGGTTGAGCGGCGGGCGGTGGTCGGCCTGGATATCATAGCCCTGCAGGCCGATGTGGATGATCTCCTTGCCCTCCGCCCATGGCGATGGGACGACCGTCGCGTGAACCGCGAACGGGATGTCGGGATTGTCCGGCGGCGCGTAGCCGTAGTCGAAATAGTTGACCAGCTCTTCGACCCGCACGGCGTCGCGCGGCGGCAGATGGCCGTCGTTGAGGAAACGGCGGACATTGGCATAGGACGCCGTGTCGACGTCGATCGAGAAGGTCGAGACCGGTTCCTGCCCCACCCGCTTGACCGGATTGGGGGTGGCGTCGGGATAGCGCTCGGTGTCGACGGTCTGGTCCGCCATGACGCCTCCGGCGATGACGCCCGAGGGCGCCTTCACCATCGGTGATGTCGGTGACGGCAAAGGCGGTGGAGCCGCCTCGAGGCTGAGGGTGGGCATCAGCCGCCTCAGAATTCCGCCGCCGACGGGATTGCCGGGAGCGGCATCCTCGTCGGCGCGGGCTCCGGCGAAACCGAGCTTGGCGCAGGCGTCGGCGGACGGCAGGCCGTCGACGACGTCACTATTCGAGGCAGCCGCGAAACGCGCGGTCAGCGCAGTGGCGGATAGAAGCAGCGTGAGAAAGAGAACAGACTTTACGGGCACTGGGGGGTGGCGTCGCATCACCGGGTCCTCCGACAGCGCCCCCCAACGCGGGCCGAACGCTGCCAGCCCTTTCCGGCGGGAACTTGGCCGGAAGATGAACGGCTGAGGGCAGCCGCGGCGTGTGTCAATTTGCACACAGTCTGGACACCGCAGCTTGGCGCAGGCGAGGATCAGGTCATGACCAGACGGCTGATCCTGCTTCTTTTCGCCTGGCTGCTGCTCGCGGCCTCCGCCAACGCCTTCGAGCGTTTCGGCATCGTACTTCTCCACGGCAAGACCGGCATGCCCAGCCAGTTCACCCTATTGGCCGCCGACCTCGCTGACCTCGGTTACCTGATTGAGACGCCGGAGATGTGCTGGTCGGCGCGGCGTATTTACGACCGGTCGTTCACCGGCTGTTTCGACGACATCGACGCAGCGATCGCGCGGCTGAAGGCCGACGGGGCGGAAGGGATCGTGGTCGCCGGGCACAGCCTCGGCGCCATTGGCGCCCTTGCCTATGCCGCGACCCATGACGGGCTCGCCGGCGTGATCGCGCTGGCGCCGGACGGCGACCCCGTCGCCTTCGGCAAGATTCCGGTCATCGCCAGGAGCGTGGCCAAGGCCCGCGCCGCGGTGAAGGCGGGGCATGGCGACGATGTCGGCACGTTCAACGATTTCGTCCTGGGAAAAGCCTTGCCGGTCAAGGCGACCGCCGCCGACTTCATCACCTTCTTCGGCGCCGACAGTCCGGGTGTGATGAACAGGACCGTTCCGGCCCTGAAAGAGCCCGTTCTGTGGATCGCCGGAACCAAGGACAGCAGCCAGCGGAACGCTGGGGCCCTGTTCAAGCTGGCGCCGGATCGGTCCTTGAATCGCCTGGTGAAGGTCAATGCCAATCACCTCGGCACGCCCGGCGTGGCGTTCGATCCGATAGTGGACTGGCTTGATGCACTGGAAAAGCAACCGGGCTGATGAACCGGACAGCGGCTGGAACGGCACCGGCCGTATTACTTTTCCGTTCGCGTCACCGTCTCCCTAAGGCGCTCGACCAACGCCACGCTGTCGACGCGCTCGGCAATGAAATCGTCCAGCGTCAGCGGTGGACTGGAAGGGAGGGTTGCAACGCGTTGTTGCTCATTGCCGTCATAGGCAAGCATCGCCTGCTCGCACGCCGATCGCCACAACCCGTCGACGTCGATGCGCTGTCGCATCGAGGGAGCATAGCGCCGCCCGAGGTCGGCATGAAAGCCTGCGATCTCGCTGCGCCAGTGTCGGGAAGCGTCGGACTCCGCTTCTACGAAGAGCTTGATAAGGTGAAGAAGCACAAGGCGAAGGTAACTCTCAACCGACGCCAGTTCCGATCGTCCGACGCTTTCGATCTCCTCCGCCACGTTCTCGATGTCGAATTCGTTGGGGAGGTCGCGGCGTGTCCGCCCGAGCCGCCGGATTACTTCTGCCTGCTGCTCGGACCAAAGCAGGATGTCGTCGTCGTAGAGGGTGTGATCGCTCATCCCGATGTTCTCCGAACGGTCGCAGCGTTCGACGGCTTGCTATCACACCAGCCTTGACTGCGCCACGGCCGCATCGACGAACGAGGCGAAGAGCGGGCGCGGGGGAAACGGCCGCGACTTCAGATCCGGGTGATACTGGACGGCGATGAATCAGGGATGGTCAGTGGGGCCGCCGGGGGGCGCTTGATGGTCTGACGGCAGCCATCGGAGAGCGGCCGTCAGGCTGTCGTCCGGATTGGTGTTGAAAGCGATAGCCGCCCCGGGCGCGAGCCGGTGAATGGTATTGAGAACCTGTTCAAACAAGATCAGCGTCTCTCCCGGCTCCCGGATGCCCGCACCGACAACGATGCAATCGTAGTCGGAGACGCTAAGTCGTTCGGACAAGGTCGCCTGAGCGGTCGCGCCGAAGTCGACCAAGCACATGTCGGCCGCGATGCCTCGTCGTGTGAATTTGGCCCGGGCCGCCTCCAGGACATTCATCACGCCCTCAGCGTTGAAGCCGACCAACGGCCCCGAAGAGTAATCGATTGCGTAAGGATCGATGCCGACCAAAAGAACACTCTGCATCACGGCACGCCGTTCCAATGCCCCGATCAACGCCGAGCTCCTCGCGCCGAGCCCCTGGGTCTACTTCGGTAACAAATTGCGGCCGCATCGGGGCGGGCGGATCTTGCAGGATCTATAACCAGGTGAACGGCCGCCACGGCGGCGCAATGGCAAACATCAGTTGCACCACCACGATGAAGCCGATGCTCAAGCGAACGTCGATGACGCATAGGGCGGCACCAATCGCGTAGAGCGACTGGCCGACGACAATGCGCCGCCTGAGGGCGTAGTAGAAATGGTCAGGGACGTCATCCTTCAGCAGCTTGTTGCTGCGGGCGTAGTACCAGCCTCCCATGATGAACAGCCCGATCAGAACAAGGTTCAGCCAATAAACGACCAGCGCGATCCGGTAGGTGATGAATTCCGACAGGAGTGCCGTCGAGAACGGAATGAGCGTGATCGCCATCAGGAAGGCCAGCGTGATCCACGTGTAGTGACGGTCGCTCCGCCCGAGCAATTGTGCGGTGGTCTCCTGCCCGACCCAAAATATGGCGAGCGTCAGAAAGCTCATCAGGTAGGTGAGCAGTCGCGGCTCCAAAGCGACGAGGGCGCGCCACAGGTCGCCTTCCGAATGGATGGTCTCGGCAGCGGGCACGGCCAGGTCGAGCACCAGAAGCGTCATGACGATGGCGAACACGCCGTCGCAGAGGCCCGCCAAACGGTGCAGGCTTTGGCCGGCGATCTGATTGTAGAACGTCGTCACTGTAGTGGCCCTCCGGCATCAGACCTAAACCAGCCTGGATTGCGTTACCGCGGCCTCGATGAACGAGGCAAACAGCGGGTGCGGGGCGAAGGGCCGCGACTTCAGCTCGGGGTGATACTGGACGCCGATGAACCACGGATGGTCGACATATTCGACCGTTTCCGGCAGCACGCCGTCGGGGGACAGCCCGGCAAAGCGCAGACCGTGCTGCTCAAGCCTTCCCCGGTAGTTGATGTTGATCTCGTAGCGATGGCGGTGGCGCTCGGAAATCTCGCCCATGCCGTAAATGCCGGCGATCTTGCTGCCCCTTTCGAGGATTGCGGGGTAGGCGCCGAGACGCATGGTGCCGCCGAGATCGCTTTCCCCACTACGCTGCTCGAGCGCGTTGCCGCGCACCCATTCGGTCATCAGCCCGACGATCGGCTCCGGCGTCGGTCCGAACTCGGTCGAGCTCGCCTCACTGATCCCCGCCACGTTGCGCGCCGCTTCGATCATGGCGAGCTGCATGCCGAAACAGATGCCGAAAAACGGCAGTTTCCGCTCCCGGGCGAAGCCCGCCGCCGAAATCATCCCCTCCGAGCCGCGCTTGCCGAAGCCGCCGGGGACGAGGATGCCGTCGACCGCGTCGAGCCGCTGCAGCATCTTGCCGTCCTGCTCGAGGATTTCCGATTCGATCCAGTCGATGTTGACTTTGACCGTGTTGGCGATGCCGCCGTGGTGGAGGGCCTGGACTAGGGATTTGTAGGCATCCTTCAGTCCGGTGTACTTGCCGACGACGGCGATGGTGACCTCGCCCTCGTGCTCGCGGATCGCCCGGCCGATGTCGTGCCAGCGGGTCAGATCGGGCATCGGCGCGTCGGCGATGCCGAAGGCGGCGAGTACCTCGTCGTCGAGGCCCTCAGAGTGATAGGCAATCGGCACGTCGTAGATGTTTGCTACGTCAAGCGCCTGAATCACCGCGCTCGGCCGCACGTTGCAGAACAGCGACAGCTTGCGCCGCTCGTCAGTCGGGATCGGCCGATCGGCGCGGACAAGCAGGAGGTCCGGCTGGATGCCGATCTCGCGCAGTTCGCGCACGGAGTGCTGGGTCGGCTTGGTCTTCAGTTCGCCGGCCGAGGCGATCCACGGCATCAGGGTCAGGTGGATGTAGACCGCGTGCCTCGCCGGCAGATCGTTGCCAAGCTGGCGGATCGCCTCGAAGAACGGCAGTCCTTCGATGTCGCCCACGGTGCCGCCGATCTCGCAGAGCACGAAGTCGTAGTCCTCGTTGCCGTCGAGGATGAACTGCTTGATGGCGTCGGTGACGTGGGGGATGACCTGCACGGTGGCGCCGAGATAGTCGCCGTGACGCTCCTTGGTGATGATCTCCTGATAGATGCGACCGGTGGTGACGTTGTCCTGCCGGTTGGCCGAGCGGCCGGTGAACCGCTCGTAGTGGCCGAGGTCGAGGTCGGTTTCGGCCCCGTCGTCGGTGACGAACACCTCGCCGTGCTGATAGGGGCTCATCGTCCCCGGATCGACGTTGAGATAGGGGTCGAGCTTCCTCGGCCGGACCTTGTAGCCGCGCGCCTGGAGGAGCGCCGCCAGAGCCGCCGAAGCAATACCTTTGCCGAGGGAGGAAACCACGCCGCCGGTGATGAAGACGTACCGCGCCATGGGCCTACATACTATCTCGCCGGAGATCGATTCGGGGAGTCGAAAAATCGGTCCCTAGATAAGAGCCCAATCGCCCGCCCGCAAACGGGCAGGTTTGCCGGCGCGATGCCATATTCGGCCGGGTGGCCGGCGGGCAACGCCGCGGCGGCGTTCCGCGGGCGGGCTATTGCGAGGTCGGCACCTGCGGTGTCGCGGGCGCGCCGTCGGTCGATTGCGGTTGTCCGGTCGTCGAATCCGGCTGGCCGGTCGGGACCGGTGTGATCTTCTGCAGTTCGTCGAGGATGCCCGGCCCGTTGGTCGCCGTCCCGGCTCCGTCTGCGCCACCGGCCGCGGCCGTGCCGCTGGTGTCCGCTGCCGGCGCGCCGGCGGCGTTGTCGGTGCTGATCGGCGCCGGCGTCGTCTGCACGTTGTCGAGGATTGCGGCGGGATTCTCCTGGAACCGCGACAGCACCGTGAGAGCGATCGAGGTGGCGAAGAATGCCGCCGCCAGGATCGCCGTGGTCCGCGTCAGCACATTGGTCTGGCCGCGGGTCGACAGGAAGTTGCCGCCGCCGCCGATACCGAGCGCGCCGCCCTCCGACCGTTGCATCAGAACCACTGCGATGAGCGCCACGATCACCATCAGGTGAATGACGATGATTACGGTTTCCATGGATCAAGCTGTCCTTGAGGTCCGCGCCTTTTACACGATCGCGTTCGGCGTTGCCAAGTAATGCTCTTTGTTCAGCCGGCGGCAGCCACGATACGCAGGAAATCGGCAGCTTTGAGGCTTGCGCCACCGACCAGTGCACCGTCGACGTCCGCCAGCGGCAGGATCTCGCCGGCGTTGTCCGGCTTGACCGAGCCCCCGTAGAGGACGCGCAGTCTCACTGCCTCCTGTCCGAAACGGGCGACGAGTTCGGCCCGTATATGGGCATGGGCCGCCTGGATGTCATCGTTGGACGGCGTGAGCCCGGTTCCGATCGCCCAGACCGGTTCGTAGGCGAGCACCAGCTTCTCAGGCGTCGAGCCGTCCGGGACCGATCCCGCCAACTGACGATCGAGAACGGCAAAGGTCTCCCCTCGCCGCCGTTCAGCCTCCGTCTCGCCGATGCACAGAATGACCGACAGCCCGGCGCGCCATCCGGCCTCCGCCTTGGCACGAACCAGGGCATCCGTCTCGCCGTGGTCGGCCCGGCGTTCCGAATGCCCAACGATGACAAGCTTTCCGCCGGCATCGGCGATCATTTCAGCCGAAATGTCACCGGTATGCGCCCCCTTCTCGGCGGTGTGGCAATCCTGTCCGCCGATCAACAGCGGCGAGCCGGCGGCGCGCCCCACGGCGGCCGCGATGAGCGTCGCCGGGGGACAGATCGCCACGTCGCATGTCGCTTCCCCGATCCCGGCCTTGACCGCGTCGATCTCGACCAGACTCGCCTTCAGTCCGTTCATCTTCCAATTGCCTGCGACCAGCGGCCTTGCAGCGGTCATCCGTGCGCTCCTCTTCGGGATGCGGGGAGCGGTATCAAAAACCGGCGGGAAATCAAAGTATTCTTGCCTTGCGGCAAAATGGTCCGCTGCCTATTATCCGCGGCAAATCTACGGGGCGGCGCGCGGGAGTCTCGCGTGCCGCCGAATTGTAAGGAAATCACATGCTTGGAGCGCTTCGTAAAGGCGCTGGCGGATGGCTGGCCCAGCTCTTTATCGCCCTGCTCGTGGTGAGCTTTGCCATCTGGGGCGTCTCGGACATCTTCAGCGGCTTCCGGTCGGACACCATCGCCACGGTCGGCGGCACCGATATTTCCGTGCAGGAATTCGCCCGCCAGTACGAGCAGGCCAAGCGCCAGATCGCCCAGCGGCTCGGTCAGCCGCTGACGGACCAGCAGGCGCAGCTTTTCGGCGTTCCGAGCCAAGTGCTTTCCCGCCTTGTCACGGATGCGACGCTGAACGACGAGGCCAGCTCGTTCGGACTCGGCGTCTCGGGCGAAACGCTCGCCAAGCAGATTGCCGACGATCCGACCTTCCAGGGGCCGACCGGCGCCTTCGACAGGGCCCGCTTTGTCCAGGCGCTCAACGGGATCGGCATCACGGAGGACCAATTCGTCGAGGAGTTGCGGAAAAGCTATGTCCGTCAGCAGCTTGCTTCGGCGCTCATCGGCGCGATGAAGCTTCCCGACGCCTATATGCGGGCGTTCAACGAATATCAAAACGAGGAACGCGACATAAGCTATCTGGTCCTCCCGCCGACGCTGGTCACGGACATCACCGAGCCGAGCGACACCGATCTCACGGCCTTCTTCAACGAACACAAGAGCGATTGGCGGCTGCCGGAGCTGCGTTCGGTGCGGATCATGAAGATGACGCCGGAAGACCTTGCCAATGCCAGCGAGATCACCGACGAGGACGCCAAGAAAGTCTACGACACCCAGCTTGCCGCCCGTTTCACGACACCCGAGCGCCGTCAGGTCGAGCAGATCGTGTTCAAGGATGCCGGCGATGCTAGTGCGGCCGCCGCCGCCCTCGCCGACGGGACCACATTCGACGCGTTGCTTGCCGAGCGTGGGCTGAAGCCCGCAGACGTCGATCTCGGCCTGGTGACCCGCGACAAGCTCCTCGATCCGAAGGTGGCCGAAGCGGCATTCTCTCTGGCGCCCAACTCCGTCAGCGGGGTCGTCGACGGGCAGTTCGGCCCCGTCATCCTCAGGGTCACGACCGTCGAGCCGGAGGTCGTCAAGACCTTCGACGAGGTCAAGGACCAGATCAAGAAGGAGCTCGCCGAGGCGCGCGCCGCCCAGGAAATCTCCGATCAGTTGAATGTCATCGAGGATGCTCGGGCGGGCGGATCGACGCTGGACGAGATTGCCAAGAACTACGAGCTCAAAGTGGTGACCTATCCCGCCATCGACAGCGAGGGCAAGAACGCCGACGGCGAGCCGATTGCCGACCTTCCCGGCGGCAAGCAGTTGGTTTCGGCGGTCTTCGAAACCGATGTCGGCCTCGAAAACAATCCGCTTCCGCTGGACAAAGGCTATGTCTGGTACGAGGTGACCGCGGTCAGCGCCGAGCGCGATCGCGAGTTGGCCGAGGTGCGCGACAAGGTGGTTGCCGCCTATCAGAAGGCTGAGGTCGACAAGGAGCTGACCAAGATCGCCGACGACATACGCGACCGTCTGGCCCACGGCGAAGCCATCGACGCGATCGCCAAGGAGCGGGGTGTCGAGGTGCAGACCGCGAAAGCGCTCAAGCGGGCGACCGCACCGAGCGGTGAGCTGACCGCGGACGCGATCACGGCCGCTTTCGACGGCCCGAAGGGGTACGTTGCGGTCGCCCCCGGAGTGGATCAGGCCAAGATCGTGCTGGTCGCGACGGAGTTGACCATTCCGCCTTATTTTTCCGGTGCGCCTGATTTGAGCCAGGCGGAGGAGCGGCTGACGTCCGACATCGGCAACGACCTCCTCGGCCAATACATCACCCAACTGCAGCAGCGTCTTGGCGTCGCCGTGAACCAGGTGGCCCTGCAGCAGGTGATCGGCGTCAGCCAGCCGGGAAGCTGACCTCGGGCGGAGACGTGCGCCGATGCTGGTCGAACCCGCCGAAGTCGATTTCGCGCGCGCCTATGATACCGGCAAGCCACAGGTTTGTTGGACGCGTTTGGTGGCGGACCTCGAAACGCCGGTCTCGGCAATGCTCAAGCTGTCGGCCGGCCGGGTCAACTGCTTCCTCCTGGAGTTGGTGGAAGGAGGCGCGGTTCGTGGTCGGTACTCGATCATCGGCATCGAGCCGGACCTGATCTTCCGGGCGGTCGGCGCCCGGGCCGAGGTCAACCGCGGCCCGAGGCATGCACCTGGCGACTACCGGGCGATGGCCGACCCGCCGCTGGCGGCGCTGCGCGGCTTGATCGAGGAATCGCGGATCGACCTGCCGCCTGGCCTTCCGCCGATGGCCGCTGGCATATTCGGGTATCTCGGCTACGACATGGTGCGCGAGATGGAGGAGTTGGGTTCGCCGAACCCGGATCCCCTCGGATTTCCCGATACGATTCTCCTTCGCCCGACGGTGATCGTCGTCTTCGATTCGGTTCGCGATGAAATCACCATCGTCACCCCGGTGAGAGCGGAGGCGGGCGTTACCGCCGCTCAGGCCCACGCCCGGGCGATCGACCGGCTGACGACCGTCGTCGAGGCCCTCGACACGCCGCTCGACAAATCGGTGGAGAGGCTCGACATCGATCTCGACATGCCGGTCGTCTCCAACACGCCCCGCGACCGCTATCTCGACATGGTCCGGCGCGCCAAGGATTACATCGCCGCCGGCGACATCTTCCAGGTGGTCCTGTCGCAGCGCTTCGAGGCGCCCTTCGCCCTGCCGGCCTTCGCCCTCTATCGGGCGCTTCGACGGGTCAACCCCTCCCCCTATCTCTACTACCTCGATTTCGGCGGATTCGCCGTCGCCGGCTCGAGCCCCGAGATTCTGGTCCGCGTCCGCGATGGAGAGGTCACAATACGGCCGATCGCCGGGACCCGGCCGCGCGGCGGCAATCCGGAGGAGGACAAGGTGCTGGAGGCCGAGCTTCTTGCCGACCCGAAGGAGCGGGCCGAGCATCTGATGCTCCTCGACCTTGGCCGCAACGACGTCGGCCGCGTCGCCAAGATCGGCACGGTGAAGGTGACCGACCAGTTCTTCCCCGAATACTACAGCCACGTCATGCACATCGTCTCCAACGTGGTGGGAAGGCTTGCCGGCGGCGAGGACGCCCTTTCGGCGCTCGCCGCCGGTTTTCCGGCCGGCACGGTTTCCGGCGCGCCGAAGGTGCGGGCGATGGAGATCATCGACGAACTGGAATTGGAGAAGCGCGGCATCTATGCCGGCTGCGTCGGCTATTTCACCGCCAACGGCGACATGGATTCCTGTATCGTGCTGAGGACCTCGATCATCAAGGACGGCACGATGTATGTGCAGGCCGGCGCCGGCATCGTCGCCGAACTCGGTGCCGGAAAAGGAGCACGAGGAATGCGTGGCCAAGTCACGCGCCCTTTTCCGCGCGGCGGAAGAGGCGGTAAGGTTCGCCTCTGGCGTCGGCCGGGGGCAGTGAGATTGCAGGATGAACCGGCGAGACCGTTTGCGGCGTGTCGTGATCGTCTGCACGCTCTTCTTCGGAAACTTGGCATACTACCGCGAGGGATGGCGGCATCCCAAGGGTTGGAAGGATGATCCACTTCATCCCACCGCGAATTTCTGGCGAACGGCAAACGCCAACTCCATAGATGTCTGTGTTTTGGAATGGTGCAAGCTTTTCGGGGATAAGAAGGGCACCCGCAACGCAGGTCGACACACTTGGTGGCGCGTTGTGTCCGACCCGGTCCGCTTTGAGTTTGAGCTCTTTACGGCCTTGAATTGTTCCAGGACCGACTTCGAGAATCTTCGCGTGAAGATGCGCGAGTACCGCGATAAGTTCCTCGCGCACCTCGATTCCGAGTTCACGATGCATGTTCCAGAGCTTGGCGTAGCGGAGGCGTCAGCAAAGTTCTATCACGAATATCTTGTCGCCAACGAGGCTAGCCCTGGAGATCTGGTGGGACTACCGGATAGTACCGAAACGCTTTCGAAAGGCTACGAAGAGAGCGAGGCGGAGGCAGCGTTGGCATACCGCTTTCTCGAAAATCAGAGTTCAGGTGAGGTATGATCCTCGTCATCGATAACTACGACAGTTTCACCTACAACCTCGTCCATTTCCTTGGCGAGCTGGGGGCGACGCTGGCCGTCCGCCGCAACGACAAGATCGGCGTCGACGAGGTGGTAGCGACGAACCCCGAGGCGATCGTCATCTCACCCGGCCCGTGCACCCCGAACGAGGCCGGCATCTGCCTCGACCTGATCGAACGGGTCGGGTCGGAGATCCCGATCTTCGGCGTCTGCCTCGGCCACCAGGCGATCGGCCAGGCCTATGGCGGCGAGGTCGTCCGCGCGCCGACCCTTATGCACGGCAAGCTGAGCGCCATCCACCACACCGGCCGCTCGGTCTTCCGCGGCATCAACGGCGACTTCCAGGCGACCCGCTATCACTCGCTGACGATCGCGCCGGAGAGCATGCCGGAGGTCCTCGAGGTGACGGCGACCGCCGACGACGGGGTGATCATGGGGGCGATGCACAAGCGCTTCCCCGTCCACGGCGTTCAGTTCCACCCAGAGTCGATCGCCTCGGAGCATGGACACCGGGTGCTCCAGAACTTTCTCGACATCGCCGCGACGTGGAACGCCGCGCACCGCGTCGAACGGTCGGTCGCCTGACGGGGAGAGCATGGCGGAACTCAAGACAATCATCGGCAAGGTGGCGGCGGGCGAGACGCTCAGCCGCGAGGAAGCGCGCCAGGCATTCGACGTGATCATGTCGGGCGAGGCGACGCCGGTCCAGATCGGTGCCTTCCTCACCGGCCTGAGGCTTCGCGGCGAGACCGTCGACGAGATCGCCGGAGCGGTGGCGACGATGCGGGACAAGATGACACCGGTCGAGGCACCGGCCGGCGCCATCGACGTGGTCGGCACCGGCGGCGACGCCTCGGGGAGCTATAACATTTCGACCGCCTCGGCCTTCGTCGTTGCCGGCGCCGGCGTGCCGGTCGCCAAGCACGGTAACCGGGCGCTTTCGTCGAAGGCGGGCGCCGCCGACACGCTCGCCGCTCTCGGCGTCAACATCGAACTGCCGCCCGAACGCATCGCCGCCTGCATCCGGGAAGCCGGCATCGGCTTCATGTTCGCCCCGATGCATCATGCCGCGATGAAACATGTCGGGCCGGCACGCGCCGAGCTCGGCTTCCGCACCGTTTTCAATCTCATCGGCCCGCTCTCCAATCCGGCGAGCGTCAAGCGCTATCTGCTCGGTGTGTTCTCGCCCGATTGGGTCGAGCCGCTGGCGCATGTCCTCGCCGGTCTCGGTGCCGAGCGCGCCTGGGTGGTTCATGGCGAAGGCGGCCTCGACGAGATATCGCCGGCCGGTCGGACGACGGTCGCCTCGCTGGAAAACGGTACGGTGACGGTCTTCACGGTCGGTCCGGAAGATGCCGGGCTCGCCTCCTCTCCGAAGGAGGCGATCAAGGGCGGCGATGCCGCGCACAATGCCGAGGCGCTGAGACGTGTCCTCGAAGGCGCCGAAAGCGCCTACCGCGACACCGTGCTTCTCAACGCCGGCGCGGCGCTTGTCGTCGCGGGTCTGGCGGCCGACCTCGCCGAGGGGGCTGAGCTGGCCGCCGCGACGATCGACGCAGGCAGGGCCCGCGACCGGCTGGACAAGCTCATCGCGGTGTCGAACGGTTAGCGCCATGAGCGACATCCTTCGGAAGATTGAAGCCAGCAAGCGGGCCGAAATCGCCGCCGCCAAGGCGAAAGTGCCGCCTGCCGAGATGGAAGCCCGCGCCTCGGCGATGCCGCCGCCACGGGGCTTTATCAAAGCGCTACGGGCGACGATTGCCGCCGGCCGCTCGGCCCTCATCGCCGAGATCAAGAAGGCGAGCCCCTCCAAGGGGCTGATCCGCGCCGATTTCGACCCGCCGGCACTGGCGCGGGCCTATCAGGCAGGCGGTGCGACCTGCCTGTCCGTACTGACCGACAGGTCGTTCTTCAAGGGCGCGGCGGAATTCCTTGTCGCGGCGCGCGAAGCGGTGCGCCTGCCGGTGCTTCGCAAGGACTTCATCTACGAGGCGTACCAGGTCCACGAGTCCCGGGCGATGGGCGCCGATTGCGTCCTGATCATCCTGGCTGCCGTTAGCGACGCAGACGCCGCGGCGATCGAGGCAGCCGCGCGCGGCCTCGGCATGGACGTCCTCGTCGAGGTGCATAACGAGGCCGAGCTGGAGCGGGCGCTCGCCCTCTCCTCGCCGCTGATCGGCATCAACAACCGCGATCTCCGCACCTTCCGGACATCGCTGGCGGTGAGCGAGCGGCTTGCGCCAAAAGTGCCGGCCGACCGGCTGATCGTCGCCGAGAGCGGCATCGCCACCCCCGGCGACATCGCCAGGCTTTCGGCCGTCGGCATCAATGCCTTCCTCGTCGGCGAAAGCCTGATGCGCCAGGACGACGTGGCGGCGGCGACCGCGAGGTTGCTCGGCGTCACCGTCGCTGCGTGACCCATGGACTATACGATCCGCCCCGCCCGCTTCGACGAGTACGACCTCCTCGGTGACATCGAGCGGAGCGCGGGCCGGCGTTTCGGCGAAGTCGGCCTCGCCGAACTTGCCGATGCGGAACCGACCGACCCGGAATTCATCGGCGCCGTCGGTGCCTTTGGCGGGGTGTTCGTCGCCGCCCAGGACGTCGACGACACGCCGGTCGGCTTCATCCTTGTCGGCATGCTCGACCGGGCCGCTCACATTTACGAATTGTCGGTCGCCGAGGAGCACGGCCGCCGCGGTCTCGGACGCCGGCTGATCGAGGAAGCCTGCCGCTTTGCCGGCGCCGAGGGCGCCCCCGCGGTCACCTTGTCGGCCTTCCGCGACATCCCCTGGAACGGCCCGCTCTACGAGCAGCTCGGCTTCCGCTATCTCGACCGCAGCGAATGGACCCCGGCCCTCTACCTCGTCCACGACCTCGAGATCCGCAAAGGCCTGCAGGTCGAGCGGCGCGCCTTCATGCGCTGGGAAGGGGAATGAGCAAGCCGACGCTGACCCATCTCGACAAGGCCGGCGCCGCCAATATGGTGGATGTCTCCGAGAAGCCGGTGACCGAGCGGCTGGCGGTCGCGGAAGGCGCCGTCCTGATGAGTCCCGCCACGCTCGACCTGATCCGCTCCGGCGACGCCAAGAAGGGCGATGTCATCGGCACCGCGCGCATCGCCGGCATCATGGCGGCGAAGAAGACCCACGAGCTGATCCCGCTCTGCCATCCGATCGGCCTCGCCAAGGTCACCGTCGAAATCGAGCCCGACGCGGGGCTGCCGGGCCTCCGCGTCCGCGCCACCACCAAGGTCGCCGAGCGCACCGGCGTCGAGATGGAAGCTTTAACTGCCGTGTCGATAGCCTGCCTGACGATCTACGACATGGCCAAGGCGGTCGATCGCGGCATGACCATCACCGGCATCCGGTTGATCGAGAAGCGGGGCGGTCGTTCCGGCGTCTGGCGAAGGGCCAGGCCGAAATGAGTCTGCTGCCGGTCGAAGAGGCGGTCCGGCGGGTCATCGGCGACGTCGTGCCATTGCCGGCGGAGACCGTCGCGCTTGCCGACGCCGACGGCCGAGTTCTCGCCGATGATTTGACGGCGAAGCGATCCCAGCCGCCCTTCCCTGCCTCGGCCATGGACGGCTATGCGGTTCGGGCCGATGACCTGCAACCGGGCGCCCAGCTGAAGGTCGTCGGCATGGCTGCCGCCGGTCACCGATTTCCCGGCAAACTATCGCGCGGCCAGGCCGTTCGCATCTTCACCGGGGCGCCGGTTCCCGAAGGCGCCGACGCGATTCTCATTCAGGAAGACGCCGACGCCGTCGACGGTGCGTCCATCGTGGTCAAGGCGACCGTCGACTCCGGCCGCCATATCCGTCCCGCCGGGCTGGATTTTGCCGCCGGGGACGTGCTGCTCCCGGCCGGCAGGCAGCTTGGCGCGCGGGAATTGTCGCTGGCCGCGGCGATGGGATACGGAGCCGTGCCGGTGCGGCGGCGGCCGGGCGTGGCGATCATCGCCACCGGCGACGAACTGGCGCCGCCGGGAGCGGAGCCGGGCCCAGACCAGATTCTCTCGTCGAACGCCGTCGGCATCGCGGCATTGGTCCGGTCGGCCGGCGGCGAGCCGTACGACCTCGGCATTGTCGCCGACAATCGGGACGACATCGCCGCGGCCATCCGCCGGGGATCGACCCTCCCGGCCGACATCTTGGTCACGCTCGGTGGCGCGTCGGTCGGCGATCACGACCTTGCCCGCGAGGCGCTCGAGGCGAGCGGCATGACGCTCGACTTCTGGCGGATCGCCATGCGGCCTGGCAAGCCGCTGATGTTCGGGCGCCTTGGCGATCAACGGGTGCTGGGGCTGCCCGGAAATCCGGTCTCCGCCCTCGTCTGCGGGCTTTTGTTCCTTCGTCCCCTTCTCGGCGCCCTGCTCGGCCGGCCCTATCGCGAGCCGAGCGAGCCGGCTCAACTCGCGGCCGACGTGCCGGCCAACGATGCTCGTCAGGACTATGTTCGTGCGAGCGTAGCGGCGAGCAGCGGGCCGCCGCTTGTCGCGCCGCTGCCGGTCCAGGACAGTTCGATGCTGTCGACCCTTGCCGCCGCCGATTGCCTGCTGATCCGGCCGCCAAACGCTCCGGCGGGCCACGCCGGCGAGCCCTGCCGCATCATTCGCCTGCCGTAGTCGCACACCTCAAAGAGCGCCGGGAACTCGTCGGGCATGCGGGGCCGCGCTTTTACCGAAAATTCAGGGCTTGCGGAACACATATAGAACAAGGTAATTTGTTCGTGTTTTGTACCGGAATCACTCACACCGTCAACGCTCTGGAACGATCGATGCTTACGCAAAAGCAGCATGAACTCCTGATGTTCATCCACGAGCGGTTGAAGGAGGCGGGGATCCCGCCGTCCTTCGACGAGATGAAGGATGCCCTCGACCTTCGCTCGAAGTCGGGCATCCATCGGCTGATCCGGGCGCTCGAGGAACGCGGTTTCATCCGGCGTCTGCCCAACCGGGCGCGGGCCATCGAGGTCATTCGCCTCCCCGAATCGACGACGCCGGTTGCCCAGCGCAGCCGCGGCTTCTCGCCGAGCGTCATCGAGGGCAGCCTTGGGCGGGTGAAGGCAATGAGCCCGGACGACACCACGGCGGATCCGGTAATGATCCCGGTGATGGGCCGGATCGCTGCCGGCACGCCCATCGAGGCAATCCAGAACCACAGCCACTCGATCGTCATACCGCCCGACATGCTCTCCCCCGGCGAACACTTCGCCCTCGAGGTGCGCGGCGACTCGATGATCGACGCCGGAATTCTGGAGGGTGACACGGTGTTGATCCGCAGGACCGACGCGGCCGACACCGGCGACATCGTCGTTGCCCTAGTCGACGAGGAGGAGGCGACGCTCAAGCGCCTCCGCCGCAAGGGCGCCTCGATCGCCCTGGAGGCGGCCAACCCTGCCTATGAGACGCGCATCTTCGGCCCGGACCGGGTGCGCATCCAGGGCAGGCTGGTGGGTCTGATCCGGCGCTATTGAACGACCGGCGGCATGAAGGGCCGTCGGGCCGGCGGGTACGCAGCCTCCACCTTGAAGCCTGGCCGACCGGCCTCGCCTGCCGCACGGCGATAGAGCGCCTGCGCACCACCGCGCGCAAGGGTCGCGCCGTCGATCACCGTGGCGCGATCGGCGCAGCTTTCCGGTGCTGAAAACCGGCTGACCACCACGGCGGCGAGCCGGCAATCGTCGGCAAACGCTCCTGGCTTCAAACTCACGGCGACCAGGGTGTCGTCCGCCGAGTCGGTGACGCAGCCGAGCGGGTCGCAGCGGACGCCCTCGCTCAGCGCCTCCGAGACCGGTCGCGGATCGCCGTCGGCGCGCAGCCAGTTTTCCACGACGAACCGGTTCTCTTTGACGCCGATCATCCGGTAGGCGCCGTCCGCCGCGCGCACGGCGACCGTCGTCCCGCCTTCGTCGATCAGGATATCGGGCCGCGGCGCCAGCAAGACGACCGCTAGCGCGGCCGCGATGGGCAGAAGGCCGGCGAGCCGCCAGCGTTCGCGCCAGAGCGAGAGCCAGAGAAAGCCGACGACGACGAGAAGCAGCGCCGCGACGGGCGGCATCGGCACGCCACCCCAGCCTTCCGTCCACCCGGCGGTCACGCGCGCAACCGACACCACCCAGTCGAGCCCGAGGCCCATGACGGTGAGCGGCAGCGATTCGAGGCCGAACGGCATCAATAGCACGGCAAGGAACGCCATCGGCATGACGACCAGAGCGACCATCGGCATCGCCGCCAGATTGGCAAAGAGCGTCAGCGGTGCCGCCCGCTGGAAGTGGTAGATGGCGAACGGCATGGTGGCGAGCCCGGCGATCAGCGAGGTGAGAAGCAGGCTCCGCGCCGACAGCCAGAACCGCTTTGTCACTCCCCGGTCGCCGAGATCGACAAGGACGAGCGCGCGGTCGGCCCGTTCGCTGATCGCCTCGTAGCCGGCGACGAGCGCCAGCGTCGCGGCGAAGGACATCTGGAAGCTGGCGGTCAGCAGGCTCTCCGGCTCGATCAGGAGCACGATCAGCGCCGCCAGCGCCACGTTGCGGAGCGTGATCGCCCGGCGGTCGATCATGACGGCGACCAGCATGACGGCGAGCATGATGAAGGCCCGTTGCGTCGCCACGCCCGAGCCGGAAATGGCGAGATAGACGGCGCCGACCGTCAGCGCTCCGGCCGCGGCCCATTTGCGAATGGGCCGGTTGATGGCCAGCGCCGGCGACAGCGCCAGCAGCGCCCGGATCAGCCAGAAGGCCGAGCCGGCGACCAGCGCCATGTGGAGCCCGGAGATCGCCAGGATGTGCCCAAGCCCAGAGCTCCGCATTGCGTCTTGGGTCGCCTCCGAGATGCCCCGTCTGTCGCCCATCACCAGGGCGGCGGCGATCTGTCCGTTGTCGCCCGGCAGCGCCGCGATGATGCGCTCGCGAATGGTCTGGCGCATGCGCGCGACCGGGGTTGCGAGGCGGATGCCGAGCGGCGCTTCGCCGACGTCGGCCGGCTTCGCGGCGCCATAGGCGAAGCCACCGCCGCCGACGCCATCGTAGAAATCGGCGCGGGCGAAATCGTAACCGCCGGGCATCACCGGTCCGCTTGGCGGCCTGAGCCGTGCGAGGACGCTGATGGCATCGCCGACCGAGATGGCGTCGGCCCGGCTATGGACCGTGATCCGGACTTTCTTCGGCGTTGCGGCCGGGGCGACGTTCGTCATGTCGTGCACCGTGAGAAGCACCCGCACGCCGCCGCGCGACGCGGCTTCCCGTTCGGCCACCCATCCACTCACCGTGGTGGTCATCTCGCGCGAGAGCACAGGTGCGGCGACGATGTCGGTCCGCACCTTCATCACCGTCACGCCGGCGGTGAGCGCCGTCAGCGCGACGAAGACCCGATAGATCGAAACGCGGTTACGGCTTCGCCACGCCGCTGCTGCAAGCGCTGCCGTCGCGATGAGCAGCGCGACCGCCGACGGTTCGGCCGGCAGCGCGAAATAAGTGACGATGCCGGCCCCGAACAGCACCGGAAGCCACAGGAAGCCGCGCCCGGCCTCCATCTCGCGCTCGAACACCGCGCCGAACTGAACGACAATGAAATCGGCGACATCCGCCGGCCGGCCCCGGCCGGGCAGATTGAGGAGCTGGCGATGTCGAGGCCGCTCTCGCGCGGCGCCTTCAGGCCCGGCGGAAGCTCGGCCATGGTCGAGGTCGCTCATCCCCGATCACCCCCTTCCAGCGCAACATTACCGCAGGTTGAGGACTTTGGGTCAGATTCCGAAGAAGCCCAGGATCGGATCGTCGAGGCCGATCGCGGGGCTTCTCGTGCTCTCGTCGAATGTCCCACCACGGCGATTGCTTCGTCGCTTGAGGCGAGAGAGCTGTCGCGATGCTACTCCGGACCCGTACGGCCCCCGCCGGCCTTCGCCCAGCTGTCGCGCAGGCCGACCGTCCGGTTGAAGACCAGGCGTCCCGGTGACGAGTCGGGGTCCCGCATGAAATAGCCGAGTCGCTCGAACTGGACCGGATCGTCGGCGTTCGATGTGGCGATCCCCGGCTCGATCCGGCATCCGGTAAGCACCTCTCGCGAATCCGGGTTGAGGTCGCTGGCAAAGTTGCCGGCGTCGGGATTCGGCCGGTTGAAGAGCGGCTCGTAGAGCCGCACCTCGGCCGGCACCGAGTCGGCTGCCGACACCCAGTGGAGCGTCGCCTTGACCTTGCGCCCGTCGGGCGGGGTGTTGCCGCCGCGCGTCTCGGGATCGTAGGTGCAGCGGAGCTCAACCACCTCCCCGGCGGTGTTCTTCACGACCTCGCGGCAGGTGACGAAATAGGCGTAGCGAAGCCGCACCTCGCGCCCGGGCGCCAGCCGGAAGAACTTTTTCGGCGGATCTTCCATGAAGTCGTCGCGCTCGACATAGAGGTCGCGAGCGAAACGGACCGTGCGGGTCCCCGCCTCCGCATCCTCCGGATTGTTGACCGCCTTGAGCTCCTCAACCTCTCCCTCGGGATAGTTCTCGATCACGACCTTGAGCGGTCTCAGCACCGCCATCCGCCGTGGCGCGGTCTTGTTGAGGAGATCGCGGATCGCCGATTCGAGCATGGCGACGTCGACCAGGCTGTCGGCTCGCGCCACCCCGATCCGCTTGACGAAGTCGCGGATCGCCGCCGGCGGCACGCCGCGCCGGCGCAAGCCGGCAAGGGTCGGCATGCGCGGATCGTCCCAGCCGTCGACGTGTCCGCCGCGCACGAGCTCGGTCAGCACCCGCTTGGACAACAGCGTGTAGGTCAGATTGAGCCGCGCGAACTCGTATTGATGCGGCCGGCTAGGCACCGGCAGGTTGTCGAGCAGCCAGTCGTAAAGCGGTCGGTGGTCGGCAAATTCGAGCGTGCAGAGCGAATGGGTGATGCCCTCGATTGCGTCCGACTGGCCGTGGGCGAAGTCGTAGCTCGGATAGATGCACCATGTGGTGCCGGTTCGCGGGTGGCTGGCATTGAGGATGCGATAGAGGACCGGATCGCGAAGATTGATGTTGCCGGCCGCCATATCGATCTTGGCGCGAAGCACCCGCGCGCCATTCGCAAACTCACCCGCGCGCATCCGGCCGAACAGGTCGAGATTTTCCTCGACCCTGCGATCGCGGAAAGGGCTGTTGCGGCCGGGTTCGGTCAGGGTCCCGCGCGCGGCCCGCATATCCGCCTGGCTCTGATCGTCGACATAGGCCTTGTCGTGCCGGATCAAATGCACGGCCCAGTCATAGAGCTGCTCGAAATAGTCGGACGCGTGGTGGAGGTGCTCACCCCAGTCGAAGCCGAGCCAATGCACGTCACGTTTGATCGCGTCGATGTATTCCTGCTCTTCCTTGGTCGGGTTGGTGTCGTCGAAACGAAGGTTGCAGCGCCCGCCGAACTCCTCGGCGACGCCGAAGTTCAGGCAGATCGACTTGGCGTGGCCGATGTGCAGGTAGCCGTTGGGTTCGGGCGGAAAGCGGGTGATGACGCTCCGTACCGCGCCGGAATCGATATCCGCCCGCACGATGTCGCGGATGAAGTCCTGCCCGGCTTCGCGGACCGGCGTGGCGTCCGTCATTCTTGCGGTCCCTGTCGGCTGGCTCGCGGTCCGAACCCGCGGACTATCTGCCAAATCAGCGCGCCTACGCCAAGTCCGGTGATGCCTCTGCATCAGGTCCGGTCGTGACGCCGCGCCTTCGGAAGGGCGAAGATCGGCGCCGCCCTTCACTTTCCTAGGCGTTACGGCATTTTCGCGCCAACGTGACCGTTCGTCCCATTCTTCCCGCCGGAACGTCCGCTCAATCCGGGATCACGCAGGGCACGACTTGACGACTGTGCCGGCGATAGATGCGGAAATGGCGATCCGTCGTGAGAACAACGGGATCAGCCACGACCTCGGTCATGCGAACGATACACGCATCCGCCAGGCTCATCGGCACTTCGGCATATTTCCGCATCAGGTTGAGAACTGGCTCCTGGTTCTCTGAAAGGCTGAATGAAATCAGCACGGCCCTTCGACGAAGGAGCGATGTAAGTTCGGCCGCGCCCCTCGATCCAAGAAGATGAAAGGCCTCCGCCAGGACGGCCTCGCACGTCCGCCACGGCCGGGGTTGCCGCACCGCCTGCGTCGTTGCCCAATCGTGAAAGGTATCGCGTCGATTGAGCAGTGCAACGAGCAGCCCGGTATCAACGACCGCGGTCGCGACCAAAGCCGGTGACCTGTAGGTACTCTTCCGCCCGCGCACTCAGGTCGCCGGGCAAGCCGTCTACCGACCCGATCAGGTCCGCAATGTCGTCCAGCGCTTTCACCCGCTCCGGTTCATCGGCGCGCTGCAAGCGTTCGCGCACGACGTCGGATTTTGAGATCCCGCGCTCCCGCAATTCCGCCTCAATGGCCGCGGCAAGAGGTTCTGGTAGTCGGACGGTCAGCGTTTTCATGTCGTGCGATGTAATACGCAATTGCCGCCGATGCAATACCGGTGCGGCGCGAGCCCGCTGAAAATTCGCCTGCCGCGCCGACGCTCCGCGTGGTAGACGAGCCTTTCACTACCCCGACCCAAAGCCATGTCCGAAGCCGTCGTCACCCGCTTTGCCCCCTCGCCGACCGGCTATTTGCACATCGGCGGCGCCCGGACCGCCCTGTTCAACTGGCTCTACGCCCGGCACACCGGCGGCCGGATGCTGCTCCGCATCGAGGACACCGATCGCGAACGGTCCACTGACGCAGCGATCGCCGCCATTCTCGACGGCCTCAAATGGCTCGGCCTCGAATGGGATGGCGCGCCCATCTACCAATTCGCCCGTGCCGGCCGCCACCGCGAGGTCGCCGAGGCGCTGCTCGCTTCGGGCAAGGCCTATCGCGCCTACGATACGCCGGAGGAACTGAACGAGATGCGGGCGATCGCCCGCGCCGAAGGTCGCTTCGCCCGCTATGACGGCGGCTGGCGCGACCGGGATCCGTCGGAGGCGCCGGCCGGCATCGCCCCGTCGATCCGCATCAAATCACCGCAAGGCGGCGAGACGATCGTCGAGGATCGCGTTCAGGGCCGCATCGCCTTCCCCAATGACGACCTCGACGATTTCGTCATCCTCCGGTCCGACGGAACGCCGACCTATATGCTCGCCGTCGTCGTCGACGACCACGACATGGGCGTCACCCAGATCATCCGCGGCGACGATCACCTCACCAACGCCGCCCGCCAGAAGGTCCTCTACGACGCGCTCGGCTGGCCGCTGCCGGCGCTCGCCCATATCCCGCTGATCCACGGACCGGACGGCGCCAAGCTCTCCAAGCGTCACGGAGCGCTTGGCGTTGACGCCTACCGGGCGAAGGGCTACCTGCCCTCGGCGATGCGCAATTACCTGGTTCGCCTCGGCTGGAGCCACGGCGACGACGAGATCATGTCGACGGACCAGATGATCGCCTGGTTCGACATCTCCGGCATCGGCCGCTCGGCCGCGCGCTTCGATTTCGCCAAGCTGGAGAACCTCAACGCCCACTACCTCCGCCAGATGGCCGATGCCGAGCTGTTGGCGACCTTGATCGACGAATTGCGCCATTTGCCGGGCGGCGACGCCTTCCAGGCCAAGCTCGATCCCGATCGCCTTCACCGGCTTCGCGAGGCGATGCCGCTTCTCAAGGAGCGCGCCAAGACGCTGGTGGAGTTGATCGACCGGGCCGAGTTCATCGTCGCGCAGCGTCCGCTCGCCATGGACGAGAAGGCGGCGGCGCTTCTCGGCCCCGAGGCGCGGGCGTTGCTCGGGCCGCTCAGGCACCGGTTGGGCTCGGTCGGGGATTGGTCGGCGCCGGCGATCGAGGAAGCCGTCAAGGCGTTTGCCGATGCCGAGGGGATCAAGCTCGGAACGATCGCCCAGCCGCTGCGCGCGGCGCTCACCGGACGGGCCGCGTCGCCGGGGATCTTCGATGTTTTCGCCATCCTTGGGAAATCGGAGAGCTTGGCTAGAATGGCCGATCAAGTTCCCTGAAGCATGGAGAGGTGACGGTTCCGGAACTGGCAGTGGTAGTGCTCGCGCTCGGCGCGCCCGAGGAGACGATCGACGCAGTCCGGTCCCTGTTGTCCCAGGACCCGGGCGTCGAGATCGTCGTGGTCAATTCGGGCGGCGGCGGGATGGCGGCTCGGCTTGCGGCCGCGGATATCGATGTACCGGTCGTCGAGCGCGAAGAACGCCTGTTCGTCGGGGCGGCAAGAAACCTCGGCATCCGGGCGACCCGGGCCCCCTATGTGGCCTTCCTGGCGTGCGACTGCCTGGCGACACCCGATTGGGCCCGGCAGAGGCTGGACACCCACAAGGCCGGATTCGCCGCGGTCGGCAGCGCCGTGGTCAACAGCCATCCGCGCAACATATTCGCCTGGGCCGGCCATCTTTCCCTGTGGCCGTGGCGCCTGCCGCGCGTCAAGAAGCGGGGGCTGCCATATGGCGCGTCCTACGCACGCGATCTTTTCGAGAGGTACGGCTATTTCCGCGAAGATCTGAGGACGGCGGAGGATACCGAGTTCCACGCCCGCCTGCCGATCGACAAGCAGCCGGTCTGGCAGCCTCTGGTTCAGACTATTCATCGCAATCCGACCACCTTCACGGGTCTGCTTCGCGACCAGTTTGCTCGTGGTGCGAGGGCGGCTCGTGCCAACAACGACCTCGGGCTGGGGCGCTTTGCCTGCGGCCCGCCGACATGGTGGCGAAGGTCGGTCGTGTCCGTCCGCATGTCGCGTAAGACCAGTAAGACGGATCGCGCCTATGTACGGCTTGCCCGACCGCTCATCCCCATCGCGGTGGCGGCTTATTGCGTCGGCGCCTGGCACTGGCAGCAATTCCATCGAAGTGCGTCTCGCGACAACCAGCCGTCGAGTCCCGGTGAACCGGCTCGGCCCGAGGCCGGGCGGAGCGAACCTCCAGGAGGCCGCTCGTGCTGACCAGCCCTCTCCCTGGATGCCGGAATCGGCGGATTCGCCCTGAGGCGCGGATGGGTGGGTCCGATCGTCGGCCGGCGCCGGTTGAGCTCTTCGTGCCGGCGGGCCGTCCGCGAGCGAGCGCGCTCCGGTGTTGACGCGGCATGCCTTCCGCGACCATTGGCTTCCGCGGAGGTTCCGTCGGAAGCCGCACATCGTGGCCGTCTTCTCGTACCGTTACGACGCGCATCTGGTTCCCGATCTGATCGAGAACCTGCGCCCGATTGTCGGCGGCTATATTGCCCTCGACGATCGCGGCGCCGAAGAATTGTTCAGCCCCGAGCCGCCACGACGCCGTAGACTGATCCGGGCAGCGCGGGACATGGGAGCACAATGGGTGCTCAGCATCGATCCCGACGAGCGCCTTGAGCGGGCAGCCGCCGAGGTGCTGCCCCGCCTGACCGCGGTTTCCGAACCCGTGAGCCTGGGATTTTGGCTTCGCGAGCTGTACGCGCCGGATGCTTACCGCGTCGACGGCTTTTGGGGCACGAAAGTGCGCTACCGGCTGTTTCCGTTGCTGGAAGGCCAGCGGTTCTCCAAACAGCCGCTGCACGCGCCGCCGCATCCCCGTCAGTACGCGCAGCGGCTGACCGGCCTCAACCTCTACCACCTGAAGATGATCACGCGTGACCGTCGGGTGGCGCGGCGCGACCTGTACAGGATGCTTGACCCCGAAAATGCGTTGCAGCCGATGGGGTACGACTATCTTGCCGACGACGAGGGCGCGCAACTGGAGCAGATTGCGCCCGACCGCGGCTATTGGCCGCCGCATCGAGATGACGGTGGGTCGTGGATGGGCGACCTTGGCTCCGGCCGCGCCGAGAACTCCCCATCAGCGCCGTCAGGCAAGCGATGAGAGCCGCGTCGCCCGCTTGCTCCGTGGACTTACCGCGCCGCAGCAATATAATCCATTCCAACGCGATCCCCTGGAACACGATTGGAGGCTGCCGTGGCTAATGCGAGCGAAATGGACGCCCCTGCGACGCCCCGCGAGCAACCGACCGAGGCGCGACCGGCAACCGCGCGGCTGAGCATCGACGCGCAGGATTGGGACTTCCCGGTGCGCAGTGGCACGCTGGGGCCCGAAGTCGTCGATATCTCCACGCTCTACCGCGAAACCGGGCGCTTCACCTACGATCCGGGCTTCACGTCGACCGCCTCGTGCGAATCCAAGATCACCTTCATCGACGGCGACGAGGGCATTCTTCTCTATCGCGGCTATCCGATTGACCAACTCGCCGAGCACGGCGATTTCCTCGAGACGTGCTATCTGCTGCTCTACGGGGAGCTGCCGACCGCCGCCCAGAAGGCCGATTTCGACCACCGCGTGACTTATCACACGATGGTGCACGAGCAGATGACGCGGTTCTTCACCGGCTTCCGCCGCGACGCCCATCCGATGGCGGTCATGTGCGGCGTGGTCGGCGCCATGTCGGCCTTCTATCACGACTCGACCGACATTTCGGATCCGTATCAGCGGATGGTTGCCTCGCTTCGCATGATCGCGAAGATGCCGACCATCGCCGCCATGGCGTTCAAATATCACGTCGGCCAGCCCTTCGTTTATCCGCTCAATTCCCTCGACTATGCGTCGAACTTCCTGCGGATGTGCTTCGCGGTGCCTTGCGAGGAGTACAAGGTCAATCCGGTGCTGTCGCGCGCCATGGACCGCATCTTCATCCTCCATGCCGACCATGAGCAGAACGCCTCGACATCGACCGTCCGGCTGGCCGGCTCGTCGGGTGCCAATCCATTCGCGTGCATCGCGGCGGGCATTGCATGTTTGTGGGGGCCTGCTCATGGCGGGGCGAACGAGGCCGCCCTCAACATGCTGCAGGAGATCGGCACTATCGACCGGATCCCTGATTTCATCGCCCGCGCCAAGGACAAGGACGATCCGTTCCGGCTGATGGGCTTCGGCCACCGCGTCTACAAGAATTACGACCCGCGGGCGAAAATCATGCAGAAGACCTGCCACGAGGTCCTTGCCGAGCTCGGTATCCAGGATGATCCGCTCCTCGAGGTGGCGATGGAGCTCGAGCGGATCGCCGTGACCGATGAGTATTTCATCGAAAAGAAGCTCTATCCGAATATCGACTTCTACTCGGGAATCACGCTGAAGGCGCTTGGTTTCCCGACCACCATGTTCACCGTCCTCTTCGCACTGGCGCGCACCGTCGGCTGGATCGCCCAGTGGAAGGAAATGGTCGAGGATGCGTCCCAGAAGATCGGGCGTCCGCGCCAACTCTATACGGGCGAGGACCAGCGCGACTACGTCCCAATCTCGAAACGGCGGTGAACCGCGACGGCCGTCAGCTTCGCGCCGTCGCCTGCCGTTGTTCGGCCGTGCCGAGCACCAGATCGGCCGCCAGGCCGCTCGGAGTCCCGCCCTCTACCGCCATCAGCGCGTCAAGGCGGGCAAAAGCCGCGATCTGAGCCTGTCGCTCCGGTGTCTCGTCGAACAGCCGGCTGAGGGCGGCCGACAGCTTCTCGGGCGTGCTGTCACTGTCGAGAAACTCGGGAATTTCGTTGGTGCCGGTGATCAGGTTGGGCAGGACGAAGGAGTTGATCCGCGCCAGGGTGTACTTGAAGGGCTTCACGAACGGATCGACACGATAGGCAACCACCATCGGCACGCCGGAGAGCGCCAGTTCCAGCGTTACCGTGCCGGAGGCGGCGAGTGCGACGTGGGCGCGGCGAAAGGCGGCATATTTTTCGGCTTCGCCCACGATAACGGTCGGTTTCACCGGCCAGTCGGCCGCCCGCGCCCGGATCTCGGCGGCCAGGCGCGGCACCGCCGGCAGGATGATCTCCATCGGCCCGCGGTCCGCCACAAGACGCCCGACGGTCTCGCCGAACGGCTGCATCAGCCGCTTGATCTCGCCGTGGCGGCTTCCCGGCAGGACGACTAGGTTCGGTCGGTTGGCCTGACCAAGCGGCTTGCGTTCGCCGGCGCCGGGGCGCAGGCGGTCCAATCTCTGGATCAAAGGGTGCCCGACATATGTGCAGGCCGGCCCACCCAGTCGCTTATGGACGTCGGGCTCGAACGGCAGGATCGCCAGAATCTGGTCGACAAATCCGGCGATCCACCGCGCGCGGCTCGGGCGCCACACCCAGACGGTTGGCGAGACGTATTCGACGATGGGAATCGTTGCTTTCCATTTTCTCACCCGGCGGGCCACGCCGAGATTGAAGCCGGGGCAATCGATGATGACCAGCACGTTGGGATCGGCGCTGACGACGTCCCTCGCCGTCTTCTGCATCTTGGCAAGGATGCGATGGGCGTTGGCGATGATCGCCGAGATGCCGTGATAAGCGATCTCATGCATCGGAAAGAGCGACGTGAGGCCGTGCGCCTCCATGCGCTCGCCGCCGACCCCGACGAAGCGAATACGATCGCCGAGACGGTCCTTCAGCGCCTCCATCAGCTGCGCGCCGAGGTTGTCGCCGGACTCTTCGCCGGCTATCAAGAACGCCGTGAACGGCCGCTCGGTCACCCGCGCTCCTCCCGGTCGGAGGCCTGTCCGACGATGAACATCTCACTCCGATCGGTGAGTTTCACCGCCTCCGCGCGATCGACGATCATCACCCGCCCCGCCTCGACCGCGATCCCGGCAAGGCCGATCTCCGCCGCAGCCTTGACGGTCGCCAGTCCGACCGTCGGCATGTCGACGCGAAGATCCTGCTGGGGCTTGGCGCATTTGGCCAGAACGCCAGCCCGTCCGCTCCATTTGAGGCGGCCTGCCTTGCGGAGGGACGCCACGCGTTCAAGCATGGCGTCGGTCCCCTCCGCCGCTTCGAGCGCTACAATGCGCCCGTTGACGGCTACCGCGGCCTGGCCGGCATCGATCAGGCCGATCGCTCGTGCTGCCTGCATGGCCCGGCTTACATCCCGGCGGGTGGTGGCCGCCGGAGCGCGCCGTCCGAGCACCCCTTCCCGGGCCACCAGATCGGGGGCGACCTCGTGAGCGCCGATCACCTTGTAGCCAAGCTGCCCGAACAGCTTGATGACGCCGCTCAGAAGGTCGTTGTCGCCGCTGGAGAGGAGGCCGAGCACCTTCGGGACGATGCGTATCGCGCCAAGATCGAGCTTGAACCTGCTGAAGTCGGGTCGCACGCGGATATTCCCGATCAGCACGAGTTCGCCGACGCCGTGTTCGGCGAAAAGCGCCTGCATGCGGCCGATCTGGCCCCATTTGAGGAATTCATGCGGATAGGCGGCGATGCCGGGGTCGGCCTCGCCGTCGATGCCTATGATGAAGACACGCCGCCCGGCATGGGCCGCCGCTTCGGCGACATAAAGCGGAACGGTGCCGCCGCCGGCTACGATCCCGAGTGGTTCACCCTTTGCCGCTGCCATGGTCCAGCGATTCGTTTGTAACTCAGTCCCGCGGCATACACAGGGGGCGGTCGCCGCCGGCCCGGATAAAATCGACGATCATCATGACCGCCGGAACGTCGGCATATTTCTCCGCCACCCGATCGACGCGCTCGGCGCGGGTTCCTTCGCCGGTGAAGACCGCCTTGTACGCCGCGCGCAGCGCGTGGATCGTGGGCCGATCGAAGCCGCGCCGCTTCAAGCCCACCACGTTGAGCCCGCCGATCTCGGCGCGCTGGCCGATCGCCGACACGAAAGGGATCACGTCCATGGTGACGCCCGACACGCCGCCGATGAAGGCGTGGGCGCCGACCCGACAGTGCTGCTGAATCGCCGACAGGCCACCCAGGATCGCGTGCTCGCCGATTTCGACATGGCCGCCCAGGGTTGCATTGTTGACCATTACCACGTCGTCGCCGACGACGCAGTCGTGGGCAACGTGGGCGCCGATCATCAGGAAGCAGTGCTTTCCGATCGTCGTCTTGCCGCGGCCGCGGCCGGTGCCGCGATGGACGGTGACCTGTTCGCGGATGATGCAATCGGGGCCGATTTCGACCGAGGTCGGCTCGTCGCGGTAGCTGGTGTCCTGCGGCGGTCCGCCGATCGCGGTGAACGGGAAGATCACCGTCCGGGCGCCGATCCTCGCATGACCATCGATCAGCACGTGGGAGTGGACGATCACGCCCTCTTCGAGTTCGGCGTCGGGGCCGATGATGGAAAAGGGGCCGACGGTGACATTTGCGGCGATCCGCGCGCCGTCCACGACGATTGCCGTGGGGTGTATCTTTGCCATTTGCGGGAACTACTCGTCTGCGATTAGGGCGCTGATCGTCGCCTCAGCTACCTTGGTTCCGTCCACCAGCGCCACAGCCGTGAACTTCCAGATGTTGGTACGGTTGCGGATCTTGCGCACGTGATACTCGACCGTGTCTCCCGGGAATACCGGCCGCCGGAACTTCGCCTGATCGATGGTCATGAAATAGACGACCTTGGGGCTGTCCTTGCCCCGGGCGAGGATGCAGATGGCACCGGCCGTCTGCGCCATCCCCTCGATCAGCAGAACCCCCGGCATGATCGGCATCGAGGGGAAATGACCGGCGAAATAGGGTTCGTTGATCGTCACGTTCTTGATGCCGACCGCCGAATTGTCGGCGTCGATGTTGACGATTCGATCGACCATCAGGAACGGAAAGCGATGCGGCAGCAATTTGTAGATTGCGTGGATATCGAGACTGACTACCCCGGCCGCGTCATTCGCCATCGGGACCATCCTTGCCCTGCCCGGCGCCGCGCGGCGCGCCAGCGCGGCGGACGAGCCGTTGAAGCGTCCGCATTTGGCTGTACCATTTGTCCACCGGAAGGGCCGGGTAGCCGCCCCAGGTCTCGCCCGCCGGGATGTTGGTGTGAACGGCGGCCGCGGCGGCGACCCTGGCGCCGTCGCCGATCGTCACGTGATCCCGGATACCGGCGTTGCCCCCGAGCATGACGAAATCGCCGATGGTGACGCTCCCTGAGATGCCGACCTGCCCGGCAATCAGGCAGTGGCGACCGATCACGACGTTGTGGCCGATCTGGACCAGATTGTCGATCTTTGTACCTTCCCCGACGATCGTGTCCCGATTGCTGCCGCGATCTATCGTGGTGTTGGCGCCGATCTCGACGTCGTCCTGAACGATGACACGGCCGATCTGGGGGATCTTGAGGTGTCCGGCCGAGCCGGGGACATAGCCGAAGCCGTCCTGGCCGATCCGCACGCCCGGGTGCAGCACGACGCGGTTTCCCACGAGCGCATGGACCACGGACACGCCCGGAGCGATCGACACCTCGCGTCCGATCCTGACCCCCGGTCCGACAACGCTTCCCGCCCCGATCAGCGTATCGGCACCGATCTCGGCGCCGGGCCCGACGACGGCGCCGAGTTCGACCGTCACTCCCTTTTCAAGTCGGGCGGTCGCCGCGACATAAGCGCCCGGCGAAATACCGCCCTCGCCGGTCACCCCGGTCGGCCGCAGGGCCGCCGGATAGAAGTAGCCCGTCAGGATCGCGTAGGCCCGGTCCGGCGAAGCCGTCACCAGCACGACCGTCGACGGCGGCGCCAGCAGCACGTCGCGCTGGGCGATGAAGCACGCGCCGGCCTTGGTCGCCGCGAGGGCGTCGGCGAGCCGCCGTGTCTCGAAATAGCTGGCGTCCGCCGGCCCGGCGTGATCGAGGGGCGCGACCCCCTGAATCAGCCGCTCGGTCTCAGTCGGATCGGCGATCACGGCGCCGGTCAGCACCGCGATCTTTTCCAGCGTGATCGGCGTCGGCTCGTCGAAGAAGCCGGGTTCCGTCATCGCCCGAACCCGAGAAGCAAAAAGGGCCGCCATTGGTCAGGCGGCCCTCCAATCACTGTCGCAACGGTCAAAATGTCTTGCCGGCGCTGAACCGGAACCACTGCGTGGTATCACTGGGTGCCTTGGTCAGAGCGTAGGCAAAGTCGGCGCGCAGCGTACCGATCGGCGATGCCCAAAGGATCGATCCGCCGACCGACGAACGGATCGTGCTCGGATTGATGACCGGCCCGCCGCCCTTCGGCACGTCGACGTCCATCAGCGTGCCGGCGTCGGCGAACACCGCCCCGCGGAAGCCGAAGTCAGGCGAGATGCCCGGGAACGGGAAGTCGACTTCCGCAGTCGCGTTCCAGTAGTTCTTGCCGCCGAGTGGAGTCGAGGTCTTCCTGTCGACCGGGCCGAAGCCGTAGGTGGCGAAGCCGCGGATCGTCTCGCCGCCCTGGAAGAAATCGTCGAAGGTCCGAACCTTTTCACCATTGAGGCCGGTGATGTTGCCGGCACCCACCCGGATGAGGCCGACCACGTCCGAATCGGGCAGGAGCCGCGTGTAGTACCGCGCGTCGGCGATCGACTTCATGTAGTGCTCGTCGCCGCCGAGGCCGGCAAAATCCTGGCCCGCCTTGATGAACAGGCCCTGGCTAGGATCGGCCGTGCTGTCGAGGGTCGAATAGACCAGATCGTACCCGGCTTCCGAGGTCAGGTAAGTGCCGTTGGGGAAATAGACCGACGTGTTCTTCCGCGTATTGGTAATCTTCTGCTGGCTGATCCCATAGTTCAGATCGAAATTGAGATTGTCGGTAATCGGCAGCCCGAGTTGCAGCCCGCCACCGATGGTGTCGCTGTCATAGGGGCGATACGAGGATTTCGACTGAACGTTCTTGTAGGCGTTGATCCCGGCCGAGATGTTGTAGCCGAGGAAATACGGATCGGTGAACGAGATGTTGTAGGTCTGCTGCTTGGCGCCCACTCCGACGGAGATGTGGAGCTGTTGTCCGCGGCCGAGGAAGTTTCGCTCATCGAGCCCCACTTCGGCGATGAATCCGTCGGTCGACACGCCGGCCCCCACCGAGAACTCGCCGGTCGATTGTTCCTCCACCCGGACGACGACGATCACCTTGTCGGGCGCCGTACCGGGCTCCGTCGTAATATCGACGGTCTTGAAATAGCCGAGGTCGCGCAGTTTCCGTTGGGCCTTGTCGATCAGGACGCGGTTGTAGGGGTCGCCTTCGGCAATCTCGAATTCGCGCCGGATGACATAGTCGCGCGTCTTGGTATTGCCGTAGATGTCGATCCGCTCGACATAGACCCGCGGTCCCTCGTCGATCAGATAGGTGATGGAGATCGTGTGGTTGGCGTAGTCGCGATCGCCGCGCGGTCGCACCTCGACGAAGGCATTGCCGCCCCGCGACAGGGCGATCGTCAGGTTTTCCACCGACTTCTCGACCTCGGCCGAGTTGAATATCCGGCCGGATTTCGTCGTGACTTGGCGCATGAGCGCCCGGGTGTCGACGCCCGGAATTGTCGAATCGATGTTGATCGTCGCGAACCGGTATCGCGCGCCCTCGTCGAGGGTGAAGACGACCGAGTATCTCTGGGTCTTCTCGTCGAAGTTCCAATCCGCGGATATGACACGGAAATCGGCATATCCGTGGCTCATATAGAACTGCCGGAGCGCGTCCTGATCGGCGGCGAGCTTGACCTCGCTGAACACGTCCTTGCGGTTCAGCAGCGTCAGGAGGCTGCGCTGGCGAGAGGTGATGACGCTGCGCAGCTTCGATTCCGAAAAGGCGTTGTTGCCGATGAAGGTAATTCGGCCGATGGCGGTGCGGTCGCCCTCGTCGATGACGAAGACGACGTCGACGCGGTTGTCGGGGAGCTGGGTCAGCTTGTAGTCGATGGACGCTTCACTGCGTCCCTGGGTGTCGTAGTAGTCCAGCATGCGCTGAACGTCGCCCTGCAGCTTGGCGTCCGTGACGACCCCGCGCGCCTTGGTCTGCAGCAGGGTGACCAGAACCTCTGATTTGACCTTGTGGTTGCCTTGGATGATCACCGTATTGACGATCGCGTTCTCCTGCACGCGGACGACAAGACGGCTGCCGTTCACCGAGATGTCGACGTCGGCGAAAAGCCCGGTGCCGTAGAGGGCCTTGACCGACGCGTCGATGTCGGCGTTGGAGAAGGGCTTGCCCGGAACGATGAGGACGTAGCTCTTGATCGTCTCGGCTTCCAAGCGGGTGTTGCCGCTGACGACGATCGACGAGACAACGGCGGCCTGCGCCGCGCTCGGCCCCAGTCCCAACGGCGCAACGCCGGCAACAGCCCCCATCGAGAGGACCAGCGCGAGCGTCGCTCTCCGGACAAAACACAAGAACTTCATATGGTTCGATGCACCCCGTTCTGCCCGCGCCCGGCCGGCTCCGACGCCAACGAGATTCGTTGTGCGCCGGCTCCAGAGGCTGACATTTGCAGCCTTTCGGTACTCACGCAAGCCCGCCCCCTCACCCGCTCGCCGAATCTCCCCCGGCGTTGCCCCGGCGACACGCATCGAAGTCCTTTTTCACAAGGAACTCAAACGAATAATGTCGCTCCAGGTTGCGAAGAATCCGTTTCCATCCGGTTACGCGCCGAAGAGCCAGGGGAAGAGTTGTCTGATGTCATTTCCGGTTGCGAAAATCATCAACATCACGACCGCCACGAACCCGATCCGGAATCCGATATCCTGCGCCCTGTCGCTCAGCGGCCGGCCGCGGATTGCCTCGAAGCCGAAGAACATGAGGTGCCCGCCGTCCAGCATGGGCACCGGAAAGAGATTGATCAGGCCGATCGATATCGAGAGAATCGCCGCGAGATTGATCAGCGCGACGAATCCGATCGTCGCGACCTGAGCCGAGACCTCGGCAACCCTAAGCGGCCCACCCAGCTCATCCGCCGATTCGCGCCCGACGATGACGTTGAACAGGTAGGAGATGGTTCGCTCCGTCACGAACCAGGTCTCGGATACGGCAAGGCCGACCGCCCGGGGCGCCGAGTAATACTCCACCTTGACGGCATCGCCGGTCGTGTTGCGTTGGATTCCCAGCATTCCGACCCGGTGGGCATTGCCAAATCGATCCGTGATTTCCTGCCGCTCCGGCGTCGCCGTCACCGTGACTTCGCTGTTCCCGCGTCGCACAACGATGTTCAGGGGCACACCCGAACTGACGCTGACGATCCGTTGCAGGTCGGAAAAGTCGCCGATCGGCTGGCCGTCGATTGAAACGATGAGGTCACCCGGCTGAAGGCCGGCGTGCGCGGCCGGGCTGTCGGCAACCACGCTGTCGATCCGCGGCTCGATCAGCTGGCGGCCGTAAAAGGTGAAGATCGCAGCGAAAATGACGATGGCCAGAACGAAGTTGGCCAAGGGTCCGGCGGCAACGATGATCGCCCGCGCCCCCACTCCCTTGGCCGCAAAGGCACGGCGGCGCTCGCCTTCGCTCAGTTGCTCGACCGCGGTGCGGTCGGTCTGGCTCGCTTCGTTCTCGTCGCCGATGAACTTCACGTAACCGCCAAGCGGGATCATCGAAATCCGCCAGCGGGTGCCCTTGCGGTCGTTGAAACCCAGAAGCTCGGGACCAAAGCCGATGGAGAACACCTTGACGCCCACGCCGCACAAGCGGGCGGCCAGAAAGTGGCCGAATTCGTGGACGAAGACGACCAGCGTCAGGACGAACAGAAACGGAACGACATAGCCAACCGCCGTCGAGCCAAAATTTTCCAGAGAGCCCAAGGCCTGCATGCGCGGTCTTTCCTTTAGCGAACTCGCTTCCTAATCTGGTAGCTTGCAATCAGCCCGGTCGCAATGCGGCGGCTCTCCTTGTCGAGCACCAGCGCATCCTTGATCGTTTCCGGCGAACGGTCGAGGCCGGCCACCGCCACGTCTTCCATGGTGTCCCCTACCAATCGGGCGATTTCGAGGAACCCGATGCTGCCGGCCAGATAGGCGGCGACGGCAATCTCGTTGGCGGCGTTCAACACATTCGTCGCCCAGCCGCCGGCGTCGAGTGCCCGCCGGGCGATCTTGAGCGCCGGAAACTTTTCGATATCCGGCTTTTCGAATGTCAGCCTTCCGACCTTGGCAAGGTCGAGGCCCAAACCCGCGTCGTTGCCGCGTGCCGGCCAATAGAGACAATGGGCGATAGGCGTGCGCATGTCGGGCGCGCTCATCGCGGCGATCATGGTGCCGTCCCGATAGGCGACGATGCCGTGGACGATCGACTGCGGGTGAACCACGACGTCGAGCCTGTCGCTGCCGACCCCGAAAAGGTGATGCGCTTCAATCAGTTCGAGGCCCTTATTCATTAGCGTCGCCGAATCGACGCTGATCTTCGGCCCCATCGACCAGTTCGGATGCTTGATCGCCTCCTCGGGCCGCGCTCCAGCCATGGCTTCTTTCGTCCAGTCGCGAAACGGACCGCCCGAGGCGGTCAGGATAATCTTGGCGACATCTTCGATCTTGTTGTCGCCAAGCGCCTGAAACACGGCATTGTGCTCCGAATCCACTGGCAAGATCTTAACGCCGGCCTGGCGCGCCTCGGCAACGAAAACGTCGCCAGCGCAAACCAGGCATTCCTTGTTAGCCAGCGCGATGTTCGAGCCGGCCCGGATCGCGGCCAAGGTCGGCGACAATCCCGCGGCGCCGACGATTCCGGCCACCACGACATCGACCGGTCGCGACGCCGCTTCCTCGATGGCCTTTTCGCCGGCCGCCGCCTCGATGCCGGTGCCGGCGAGAGCGCTTTCCAGCGTCTCGTAGCCCTTGCGGTCGGCGATCACCGCGACTTTGGCACCGACCGCCTTGGCCACCCGTGCAAGGTTCTCGGCATTGCCGAAGGCCGTGACCGCCTCGACCTCGAACGCGCCCGGCCGATCCGCGATGACGGCAACGGTACTCGTGCCGATCGATCCAGTCGCCCCGAGGATAGAGATGCGGCGCGGCCGCGCCGTCGGGGCTGGCTCCTGTTCGGCGACCGGCTGGGGATCCGCCGAAACCGGGATACTCACCACGTGATCAGTCCTTTTGCCGCATCAGTGCCGCCACTATGCAGGAAACCGATCAAAACCGCGACCGCCCCGGCGAACACAAGCCCGTCAACGCGATCCATCATGCCGCCGTGGCCCGGGATGAGCTTGCCGGCGTCCTTTGCGCCGAAATGGCGTTTGATCGACGATTCAAAGAGGTCCCCGGACTGTCCGGCGATCGATAACGCCACGATGACGACGACCAATGCGGGCACGATCGGAATCGCGATCACCCCGGCCGTGGCCACCCCGGCGATAAGTGCAGCGCCCAGCCCGCCGGCGGCTCCGGACCAGGTTTTCTTGGGCGAGACCGCCGGCCACAGCTTGGGCCCGCCCAGTCCGCGTCCGGCGAAATACGCGCCGATATCGGTTGCCCAGACCACAGCGAACAGAAGGGCAATGGCGGCGAGACCGTGGTCCGACGCTCTGAGGGCAAGGAGGCTCAATCCGAACGCCGAAACATAAACGATGCCGACCGGCCGCCATGGGCGCGGACCGGTGATGCCGGCCGCCACGGCGGCAGCTACGGCGATCCCGCCGGCAACGGCTAGGTAGCCCAGGCCGCCGATCAACATCACGATGCCCACAAGCGTCGTGAAGCCGATCGCCGCGCGCTGGGCGCCTTCGGTGATTGCGGTCCATTCGAGGTGGGCGATCACCGCGACCGCCGTGACAACGACGGCGGTGGCAAGCCCCCCACGCCACGCCCCGAGGGCAGCGATAGCAATCAGAACGATGGACGAGGCGATGCGGGGGAGAAGATTCCCCGCTGCCGCAACCGGATTGCCGGGCGCCATCCGTGTCTGCTTGCTCTCACGTGACGCCGGCGGTGGGGTGCCCGCCGTAACGCCGCGAGCGCGCCGAGAATTGCGCGATGGCTGACTTGAGCGCTTCGCCGTCGAAATCCGGCCAGTAAAGCGACAGGAACACGAACTCGGCATAGGCCGACTGCCACAGCAGGAAATTGCTGATCCGCATCTCCCCGCTCGTTCGGATCACCAGGTCCGGATCAGGCACCTCCGCGGTGTCCAGATGTGCCGCGAACATGGACTCGTCGATTTCGTCGGGATCGATGCCGCCCTCCGCCACTTTCCGCGCGATACGGCGCGCCGCCCGGGTGATCTCGTCGCGACCGCCATAGTTGAAGGCAACGACGAGCCGCAATCCGGTATTTGCCACGGTTTTCGTTTCCGCTTCGTTGATGAGAGCGGCAATATCGGGGGGCAGCTCGTCCCGGGCGCCGATAAGCTGGATGCGCACCCGTTGGCGATGAAGCCGGGCGAGATCGCGGCGGATGAACAGGCGGAGGAGCCCGAAGAGAAACTCGACCTCCGCAGGCGGGCGGGACCAGTTCTCCGAGGAAAAGCTGAAGAGCGTTAGGTACCCGATACCGAGATCGCTGGCCGCGGTGACGGTCCGCCGTACGGCCTCGACGCCCCGGCGGTGGCCCTCGCTCCGGGGCAGCCCGCGCGCCTTTGCCCAGCGGCCATTCCCGTCCATGATGATCGCCACATGGCGCGGCGGCCCGCGCTCCGGCCCGGTGGGACCTGCGACCTCCGCCTGCTCTGTGGCTCCTGGCCTCATCGTGGAATCCGCGGGTCGGCCGTCAGACCTGGGTGATCTCGGCCTCTTTTTGGGTCAGCATCTCATCAATCTCGCTCACCGTGGCGTCGGTGAGCTTCTGGATCTGGTCGGCCACACCGTGGCTTGCATCCTCGCCCAGGCCGCCGTCCTTTTCCTCCTTCTTGAGGCTGTCGAGCCCGTCGCGCCTGACGTGGCGGACGGCGATCTTGGCCTGTTCGGCATATTTGTGGGCGATCTTGACCAGCTCCTGGCGGCGCTCGGCATTCAACTCCGGAATCGGGATGCGCAGAAGCTGGCCCTCGACGATAGGGTTAAGGCCGAGATTGGCCTCGCGGATGGCGCGGTCCACCGCCTGCACGTTCGACTTATCCCATATCTGCACCGAAAGCATGCGGGATTCCGGCACGCTGATGGTGGCCACCTGGTTGAGCGGCATCGAGGCGCCGTAGACGTCGGCGTGGACCGGCTCGAGCAGGCTGATCGAAGCGCGTCCCGTCCGCAAGCCGCCCAGTTCGCCCTTGAGGACCGATACGGCGCCTTTCATACGCCGTTCGATGTCTTTGAGATCCATCGCGTTTTCTCCTCCGCTTGCGGTGCGGTCCGGCTGTCCCGGCGGCGGCCGGCCTAGCTGTCCGCGACGATCGTTGCCTGCCCCTTCCCGGTCAGGATAGCAACGATCGCACCTGGTTGAAGGATGGAAAAAACGATTACAGGAATACCGTTGTCGCGGGCAAGTGACACCGCGGCGGCGTCCATCACCTCGAGCCCGCGCGCCAGCACCTCGGCGTAGGTCAGCCGGTCGAAACGCACGGCCTTCGCATCGCGCTTCGGATCGGCCGAGTAGACGCCGTCGACCTGCGTCCCCTTGAAGAGCGCGTCGCAACGCATCTCGGCCGCCCGCAGCGCGGCACCTGTGTCGGTGGTGAAGAACGGGTTGCCGGTTCCCCCGGCAAAAATCAGGACATCGCCGGCGTCGAAGGCGCGGTCCGCCGCGCGCTGGGTGAAGGTCTCGCAGACCGTCGGCACCGGAATCGCTGAGAACAGCCGCGTCGCGACGCTCCGCCGGGCGAGCGCCTCGCCGAAGGCGATGGCGTTCATCACCGTGCCGAGCATGCCCATCTGGTCGCCGGCGACCCGGTCGCCGCCGGCTCCGGCGAAGGCGGCGCCGCGGACGAAGTTGCCGCCGCCGGCAACGACGCCGATCCTGACCCCGAGAGCGGCGGCCTCGGCGATTTCATCGCTGAGCCGCTCGACGACGGGCTGATCGATGCCGATACCGCCATCCCCGGCAAGCACTTCGCCGGAAAGCTTGAGCAGGATCTTGTTGAAGCGCGGGCGCCCGGTCATTCGTCCCAACTCGTGGGGGTTTGCCGACGGGCTCACCCGATACACGATGGCCGCCGGGATGTCACTGAAGCGGCTTGGCTTCAGTCCTTCGGCACGCCGGCCGCCGCCGCGACCTCGGCGGCAAAGTCGGTCTCCTGCTTCTCGACCCCCTCGCCCAGGCGGAACACGATGAACTCGGTGAGGGTGATCGGGGCGCCGGCCTCGGCGGCGGCGACCGCCTCGGCAACCGTCTTGTCGGTGTCGACGACGAAGGCCTGCGACAAGAGCACCACCTCTTCGAAGAACTTGCGAATGCGTCCCTCGACCATCTTTTCGATGATCGCCTCCGGCTTGCCGGACTCGCGCGCCTGCTCGGCGAAGATCGCCCGTTCCCGGGCGACGACCGCCGGGTCGACTTCCTCCTGCCTGACGGCCAGCGGGCTGGCGGCGGCGATATGCATGGCGACCTGCTTGCCGAGCCCGGCGAGCTTTTCCTGGTCGCCGGCCGATTCGACGCCGACGATCACGCCGATCTTGCCGAGGTTGGGAGCGACTGAATTGTGCACATAAGTCGCCACCACGCCCGGTTCGACCGCGATCATCGCCGCCCGGCGCAAGGTCATGTTCTCGCCGATCGTCGCGATGGCGTTCTTCAATGCCTCGTCGACGGTCTCCTGCTTGCCCGGCATTTTCGCCGCCGCGATCGCGGCCGGCGACCCGTCGGTCGATAGCGCCGCCCCGGCAATGCCGGCCACCAGAGCCTGGAAGTCGGCATTGCGGGCGACGAAGTCGGTCTCCGAATTGACTTCGACCATAACCGCCTTGCCCGGCGCGGTGGCCACGCCGACCAACCCCTCGGCCGCCACCCGCCCGGCTTTCTTGGCAGCCTTGGCGAGGCCCTTGGTGCGCAGCCAGTCGATGGCCGCCTCGATGTCCCCGGCGGTCTCCGTCAGGGCCGCCTTGCAGTCCATCATCCCCGCCCCGGTCTGGTCGCGGAGCTCCTTCACCTGTGTTGCCGAGATCGCCATGTCAGAACCTTCGAATTACGCTTCGCCGATCAGAGCCTTGGCCTGACCGATCCAGTCGTCGCGCTGGATGCGCCCTTTGAAGTTGAGCGCCGAGTCAACTTTTTCAATATCTTCGTCCGAGAAGTTCGCAATCTGATCGAGCTTGGTGATGCCGAGCCCGCGCAGCTTCTGCTCCAGCACCGGGCCGACCCCGGTGATCTTCTTCAAGTCGTCCGGAGCGCCTTCCGGGGCAGTGAAAAGCGGTGCGGTCTGCTCCGGCTCCTCCTCCACCGCTGCCGCCTGCTGCCGCGCCGCCTCGATCGTCTGCGGTTCGACCGTCTCGGCATCGGCCATCGTCGCCCCGCCGCCGTTGGTCGTGACCGTCTCGAGGATCACCGGCTCCTGCACCTCCTCGGCGGCGCCGATGTCGATACCCGCGTCGCCCTGGGCACGCGAGATACCGTCGATCGCAGCCTTGGCGACGAGGTCGCAGTAAAGCGTGATGGCGCGGCCGGCGTCGTCATTACCGGGGATCGGAAAGGTGATGTGGTCCGGATTCGAGTTCGGAATCGACGATCGCGGCGACCGGGATGTTGAGGCGGTTGGCCTCGCTGATGGCGATCGCCTCCTTGTTGGTGTCGATGACGAACAGGAGGTCGGGCACGCCGCCCATCTCCTTGATGCCGCCGAGCGCCTTCTCCAGCTTGTCGCGCTCGCGCAGGAGCGTCAGGCGCTCCTTCTTGGTGAGGCCGGTCGCCTCGCCGGCGAGCAGCTCGTCGACCTCGCGAAGCCGATGAATCGAGCGGGAAATGGTCTTCCAGTTGGTCAGCATGCCGCCGAGCCAGCGGGCGTTGACGTAGTACTGGGCCGAGCGGCTGGCGGCGGCGGCCACCGGATCAGTCGCCTGGCGCTTGGTACCGACGAAGAGCACCCGCCCGCCGCGCGCCACGGTGTCGCTGATCGCCTGAAGCGCCTGATGCAGCATCGGCACCGTCTGCGCGAGGTCGATGATGTGGATGTTGTTGCGGACACCGTAGATGTACGGGTCCATCTTCGGATTCCAGCGATGCTTCTGGTGGCCGAAATGGACGCCAGCCTCGAGCAGCTGACGCATGGTAAAATCGGGCAGTGCCATGACTACCTGTTCTCCTTCACCGGTTCTGCCTCCGCGGGGACGCGGCCGAGGCCGCAAGCCTGTCACCAGACACCGGTCGGATCGTATTCGCTCCGGACATTGCCGGGACGAACGAGCCGAACCCCCGCGTGTGAGATGGCTGCCTTATAGGGATTGGGATGCCTGCGTGCAAGGCCTGCTGTCCGGCGCACGACCCGCTTTGCCGACTGCGGTTTCGGGAAGTTCCGCCGGCGGCGCCCGTTCCAGGCCTCTTGAACTCCCGTTGCGTCAGTCCCTGCCGGATCCGGGGGGCACAACCTTCGGCCTGAGGTACTCCGGTTCGAGGCCGTATTTGTCGAGCTTCCAGTCTAAAAAGTCCAAAGCGTCGTCTCCGGGAAGCCAGGAGCTTTGACGCTCCGCGGGCGGCCGTTCCGGCCTATTGTCGCAGCACAGCGGATTGAAGGTCGTCAGCGTCTCGAACCGGAATTGGACCGGTTTTGCCACCCTGAAAGTGGCGAGCTCGTCGCCGGCCGGATAGGCCGTGCCATCAACCGTCACATCCGCAGCGGCCGTGACCTTGATCTCGTAGACTTCGTACGTGACACGAAGGAAGATCTCAACGGTATGACACGGGACAATCTTCAGGAGATCGCGGTACGGGTCGTTGTAGGACAGATCGAGTCGTCTGATATCGAGGCCCGCGAGTAGTTTTGCGATCGCATCGGAGCCGGGGCCGAGGATGGCCAGCCGCTTTCCCTCCTGTTCCTGCAGGAACCGCTTGATGACCAACGGCTTGGCGTCGTCCGGCCTAAGGTATTCGGTCGTCGAACCCGGCGGCGGTCGGCAATCGACCTTTGCCACGCCCTGGATTTTCACTCCATCCGCGTCGCCCGCCGGCAACGTGATTGGTCTCTTGGTCGCCCGCATTTTCCCGAGCACAAATTCGTCAGGCATAGCATCCCCCTCGCTGACGACAGGTCGGACACACACTGTGCCATTTGTTGAAGGCCGCAGTCGAGACGAAAATGCGACTTGCACGCGCGCCTATTCGTGCCGCAGGGCCTCGATCGGGTCGAGGCGGGCGGCGCGGCGTGCCGGGAAATAGCCGAAGACGACACCGACCATCGCCGAGAAGACGAAGGCGACGACGACGATCGTCGGGTTGAGGACGAAGGGCACGTTCAGCCACACGCCGCCGATGGCGGCAAGCCCGAGGCCGAGGGCGACACCGATGACGCCGCCGAACAGGGAAAGCACGATCGCCTCAACGAGGAACTGCAGAAGCACCTGATATTGCTGCGCCCCGATGGCGAGGCGGATGCCGATCTCGCGGGTCCGCTCGGTGACCGAGACGAGCATGATGTTCATGATGCCGATGCCGCCGACGAGCAGACTGACGCCGGCGACCGCCGACAGCAGCCCGGTGAGGACGCCGCTGACGCTGGTCAGCATCGACGCGATCTGCGCCATGTCCATGACGTTGAAGTCGTCACGCTCGCCGAGGCGAATGCCCCGTCGTTCGCGCAACAGCCCCTCGATGTCGGCCTGAACGAGCGACGTATCGTAGCCGTCCTCGACGGAGACGAAGACCAAGGGAATGTCCTGGTTGCCGGTCACCCGCCGCTGAACGGTCTCCAGCGGCATCAGGATGACGTCGTCCTGATCGCTGCCGAAGCCGGAGGCGCCCTTCTTCTCCAGGGTGCCGATGACCTTGCAGGAAATCTGCTTCAAGCGGATGGTTTCGCCGAGGGGATCGCTGCTGCCGAACAACGCCTCGCGCGGGGTCGCGCCGAGGATGCAGACCGCCGACCCGGCGTGCAGTTCGCTGTCTGTAAAGGAGCGGCCGCTGGCGATGGTCCAGTCGCGCGCGATGAGATAGTCATTGTCGGTGCCGGTGACGCTCTGGGCGTGGTTGAGGTTGCCGTAGATCGCCGTCATCCCGCTCTGGACGGCGGGAGCGACGACTTTGACCCCCTGGATCTGGTCGGCGATCGCCTTGACGTCCTTCTCGGTGAAATTGCGGGTATCCGCCGAGGCGCTGGCCGGTCCCCGCCCCGCCTGGCCGGGCCGCACCATGAGGAGGTTGCTGCCGAGCTTGGCAACGTCCGAGGTCACCTGCGCGGTGGTGCCTTGACCGAGGGTGACCATGACGATGACGGCGGCGACCCCGATGACGATGCCGAGCACGGTCAGCGTCGAGCGCAACGCGTTGCGGAAGATGGTCTTGAGGGAGAGCTTGAGGGTTTCGACGAGCATCTCAGGCGGCCTCGGTCGAACGATCGCTGTTGTCGATCCGCCCGTCGACGAAGCGGATGGTGCGATGGGCATATGCCGCCATGTCCGGCTCATGCGTCACCATGGCGATGGTGATGCCCTCTTCGCGGTTGAGCGTGCTCAACAGGTTCATGATCTCCCGGCCCATGGCCGTGTCGAGATTGCCGGTCGGTTCGTCGGCAAGAATTACTTGCGGGCTGGTGACGATGGCGCGCGCGATCGCCACGCGTTGCTGCTGTCCGCCGGACAGCTCGTTCGGGTCGTGTCCGGCGCGGTCGGAGAGACCGACCTTGTCGAGGGCTTGCTCGGCCAGGCGCCTGCGTTCGGCCCCGGCCACGCCGCGATAGAGCAGCGGCAGCTCGACGTTCTCCACCGCCGAGGTGCGGGCAAGCAGATTGAAGCCCTGGAAGATGAACCCGATGAAATAACGGCGGAGTAGCGCCTGCTGGTTGCGATCGAGATCGCCCGACCGCGGCGCCGTCGAAGCGATAGCTGCCCTCCGTCGGCGAATCCAGGCAGCCAAGGATGTTCATCGCCGTCGACTTGCCCGAGCCGCTCGGCCCCATGATCGAGACGAACTCGCCGCGATCGATGCTGAGGTCGATGCCCCTCAGCGCCGCCACCGCTGCGTCTCCCGTGCCGTACACCTTGGTGACGCCGCGGAAGTCGATCAACGGAACAGACATGGGGGTGGCCGGTCGGAGCACGCGCATCTCCGTCACGACGCCGTCCGGGCGGCAACGATCACCTTGTCGCCGGCGGCGAGGTCGCCGCTCCGTATCACGGTGCGGCTGCCGTCGGTCGGCCCGATCTCGACCTGGACCGCGACCGGCTCGCCGCCCCGCAGTACCCACACCGTGTGACGACCGTCCGCGCCTGCCTGCGCGGTCTCCGAGCCGCCGTTCCTTGATCGGGACGGCAATAATAGCCCAAGCAGGCCGGACCCGCGGCTTGTCGCAGTCTCGTGTTGCACCGGCGGGGTGAATCGCAGGGCGGCGTTGGGCACCATCAGCGCGTCCTTGAGCGACTGAACCGTGATCTCTGCCGTCGCGGTCATTCCGGGCCGCAACAGGAGATCGGCGTTGTCGACGCGCAGAATCGCCTTGTAGGTCACGACGCCCTCGACCGTTTCCGGCGACAGTCGGACCTGGGTAATCGTCGCCGGGAACTGCCGGTCGCTGAAGGCTTCGACCGTGAAGGAAGCGGACTCGCCTTCGGCGACCTGGCCGACATCGGCCTCGTCGATGTCGACCTGAAGCTGCATCTGGGTCAGGTCCTCGGCCAGCGTGAACAGGACCGGAGCCGACAGCGACGACGCGACGGTCTGCCCCACCTCCACGTTGCGGTTGAGAACGACGCCGTCGATCGGAGAACAGATGCAGGCCTTCTGGAGGTTCGATTGCGCAATCCGGAGGTTGGCGTCGGCGATATCGAGGTCGGCCTTCGCCGCGGCCATTGCGGCGACGGCCCGGTCGCTGTCGGCCTTGGCGGCCTCAAAGGTCTCGGTCGAGCTGTAGTTCTTCTGCAGAAGCTCCTTGGTCCGGTCCAACGCGGCCTGCTTCTCCGTCACCGTCACTTCGGCTTGCTGGACGCCGGCCTGCCGGGCCGCAAGCGTCGCCTGGGCGAGTTCGACATTTGCCTCGAGCTGGTCCGTTTTAAGCTTCGCCAGGGGCTGACCCTTGGTGACAACATCGTTGAAGTCGGCATCGACCGAGCCGATGGTTCCCGACAGCTCGCTGGAGAGCTCGACCTCGTTGGTGGGCTCCACGGTGCCAGTGGCGGTAACAGTGACGGTGAGGTCGCCGGTGGTCGCCGCCTCCGTGGTGTAGGTGACGGTCGAGCGCGAAGCGCTACCTCCCCAAAGGTACCAGGCGCCGCCGGCCAGCACGACCGCGAGCACGCCCCAGATCGCCAGCCGCCCGAACCGGCGTTTCGGGCGCGCGCTCTTGAGAAGCGCCTCGATGTTGGGTTGTTCCATTACCGCTTCCCGTTTTCGTCAACTCGCACGTGGCCCATATGGGGACCGCGCCGTGCGATTGGCACAGATTGATTAGCGAGGCTTGCGGCGGGCGGCGCAAATTGTCGCTGACTTGTATCAAGGTGTATCCCGAACGCTATGCGACGCGGCGGGTCCGACGGCGTGTTCAGCAAAGCTTTGCTTTGTCTATTGCCGCGTCGTCCCCGACATCCTGATCAAGCCCTGCGACAGTTTCGGGCCCGCCCCTTCACGCGGTTGTGATCAGCTTGCCCGACTCGGTTCGCGGCGCCCCGAGCCGCCGCTAGACCAGTTCCACCTGGACCACGCCCTGCACGGCGCGCAGCGCGCTGGCGATCTGCGGGCTGACCGCATAGCGACCGGGCAGGTTCACCTCGATCTCGCGACGCCCCTCCTGGAGCAAAAGAATCAGGCTGACCGCGCCGTCTCCTTTGCGTATCAGGTGCCGTTCCACGCTCGCCAGGGGCGTTTCATCGCGCACAAACACCCGTATCTGCTTGAGGCCGGAGACGAATTTATCAAGCAATTCAACGGATTGCAGCCGGACGTTGATCCCCTCCGGCCGCTCCTCCGCACTCACCAGCACCACCACCGACCGCCCCGGCTCGAGGAGCTCGCGGTACTCGGCGAGGCTCTCGGAAAACACCACCGCCTCGTACGATCCGGTCGGATCGGAGAGCTGCACGGCGGCCATCCGGTTGCCGGTGCGGATGCGGCGCTCCTGCTTCGCCGTCACCGTCCCGGCGAGGCGGCCGGCCGTCGCCCCGCGGCGCACGGATTCGACGAACTCCGCCCAGCTTTGCACCCGCATCCGCTCCAAAATCGCGGCGTATTCGTCGAGCGGATGGGCCGAGAGATAGAAGCCGACCGCATCGTGCTCGCGCTGAAGTTTCTCGGCAGCCAGCCACGGCTCGACCGCCGGCAGCATGATCGGCTCGGCCGCTCCGCCGCCGGCGAACAATTCCGCCTGGCCGACGGCGGCGCTGTCCTGACGGCGGGTCGCGTGGCCGAGGATGCGGTCGATGCCGGCATGGATGCTGGCGCGATCCGGCTCGATCTCGTCGAAGGCGCCGGCCGCGACTAGGCTCTCCAGCGAGCGTTTGTTGATCAGCTTCGGGTTGATGCGCTCGGCGAAATCGGTGAGGTCGCGGAAACGCCCCTCGGCACGCACCTCCGCCATATGTTCGACCGCCTGGGCCCCGACGCCCTTGATCGCGGCGAGCGAGTAGAGAATGTGGCCGCCCTCGACCTCGAATTCGACGCCGGAACGGTTCACCGACGGCGCTTCCACCGGAATTCCGAGGCGGAGCGCCTCGCGACGGAACTCGGCGATCTTGTCGGTGTTGCCGGTGTCCAGCGTCATCGAGGCGGCCATGAACTCGGCCGGGTAGTTGGCCTTCACGTAGGCGGTCTGGTAGGTGATGAAGGCATAGGGCGCGGAATGCGACTTGTTGAAGCCGTATTCGGCGAACTTCGCGCAGGCGTCGAAGATGGTGCTCGCCAGACCGCGGTCGACGCCGCGCTCGACCGCTCCTTCCAGAAACCGTCCGCGCTGGGCGTCCATTTCCGACTTGATCTTCTTGCCCATGGCGCGGCGCAGGAGATCCGCCTCGGCGAGGCTGTAACCGGCGAGATCGCGAGCGATCTGCTGGACCTGTTCCTGATAGGTGATGATGCCGTAGGTCGGCTCGAGGATCGCTTCGAGCTTCGGATGGAGATATTCGACCCGCTCCTTGCCGAGCTTGCGGGCGCAGTAGCTCGGAATGTTGGCCATCGGGCCCGGCCGGTAGAGGGCGACGAGCACGATCGAGGTCCTCGAAACGGTCCGGCCGCATGTCGACCAGCGCCCGCCGCATGCCGGCGCTTTCAACCTGGAACACCCCGACCGTTTCGCCACGGGCAAGCATCTCGTAGGTCTTCTTGTCGTCGAGCGGTATGCGCGACAGGTCGATGTCGATGCCGCGCCGTTTGATCATCCGCGCTGCAAGGTCGAGCACGGTGAGCGTCTTCAGGCCGAGGAAGTCGAACTTCACCAGCCCCGCCTGCTCGACCCATTTCATGTTGAACTGGCTCACCTTCATGCCCGAGCGCGGGTCGCGGTAGAGGGGCACGAGCTGGTCGAGCGGCCGGTCGCCGATGACGATGCCGGCGGCGTGCGTCGAGGCGTGGCGGTAGAGGCCCTCGAGCTTCTGCGCGATGGTGAGCAGCCGGTCGACCACCGGCTCCTCCTCCCGCATCGCCTGCAGCCGCGGCTCGTCGGCGATCGCCCGGTCGAGCCTGACCGGGGCCGCCGGGTTGAAAGGGATCATCTTGGCGATGCGGTCGACCTGGCCGTAGGGCATCTGCAGCACGCGGCCGACGTCGCGAATGCAGGCCCGCGCCTGCAGCGTCCCGAAGGTGATGATCTGGGCGACGTGGTCGGCGCCGTATTTCTCCTGGACGTAGTGGATCACCTCGTCGCGGCGGTTCTGGCAGAAGTCGATGTCGAAGTCGGGCATCGACACCCGGTCCGGATTGAGGAAGCGCTCGAACAGGAGGCCGAAGCGGAGCGGATCGAGATCGGTGATGGTCAGCGCCCAGGCGACCACCGAGCCGGCGCCGGAGCCGCGACCGGGACCGACCGGGATCGTCTGCCCCTTTGCCCACTGAATGAAGTCGGCGACGATGAGGAAGTAGCCCGGATATTTCATCCGCTCGATGACGCCGAGCTCATATTCCAGCCGCTCGCTGTACTCCTCGGCCGTCAGTCCGGGAGCCAGACCGTGAGTGGCGAGACGGTCGGCGAGTCCGTTTCGGGCGGCCTCGCGGAGAGCCTCCGCTTCCGCCCGATCGGCGGTGTCCGGGTCGGCGTCGGCGCCGGCGAAGCGCGGCAGGATGGGTCGTCGGACGGACGGCCACCACGCCGAGCGCAGGGCGATTTCCACAGTGTTGGCAATGGCTTCCGGCAGGTCGCTGAACAGCTCGACCATCGCGGCCCGGGTCTTGAAATAGTGCTCCGGCGTCAGCCGCCGGCGATTATCGTCGCCGATCACCGCGCCTTCCGAGATGCAGATCAGCGCGTCGTGGGCCTCGTAGTCTTCACGGGTCGGGAAGAACGCCTCGTTGGTGGCGACCAGCGGCAGATTGCGGGCGTAGGCGAACTCGAGGAGCTGCGGCTCGACGAACTGCTCGCTCGCCAGGCCGTGGCGCTGGATCTCGACATAGAGGGCATCGGGAAATAACGTCGCCAGCCGGTCGAGCCGTGCCGCCGCCAGATCGGTCTGCCCGGCCGCGATCGCCCGGTCGATCGGGCCGCCCGGCCCACCGGTCAGGGCGATCAGGCCGGCCGCATGCGACGCCAGCCGGTCAATCGGCGCATGCGGCCGCTCTCCCGTCTCGGTATCCATGAAGGCGGCCGAAACCAGCCGCACGAGGTTCCAGTATCCCTCTTCGCTCGCCGCGATCAGGACGATATCGGCCAGCCGCTTCTGAGGGGTCCCGCCACCCGGCCGTTCATTGGCCCTCGGTGTCGCCGAAATCCACCGCGACCTGGCATCCGACGATCGGCTGGATGCCCTGCTCGACCATCTTCTCGGAGAATTCGAGCGCCCCGAACAGGTTGCCCGTATCGGCGATGCCGAGCGCCGGCATCCGGTCGGCGGCGGCGAGCGCGGCAAGCGTCTTGATCGGCAGCGCGCCTTCCAGAAGCGAATAGGCGGAGTGCACCCTCAGATGCACGAAGCCGACCTCCTCGGCGATGCAACTCATGGCGCGATCCTCCTCGCACCAAGTGTCGCCAACGGCCCGGCTCATGTCCACGGGCCATCCGCCGTTTCTCCCGGGCGCAATCGTCACATGATCATGTGCATCGCCTCGGAGAGAACCCCGACGGATGCGACGAATGCGGTGATGACGATCAGCGCGGCGATATCCTTGAGAAAAGCGGTCATTTTCGGTCCCCCTCGTTCATTGGGAGGGCATAGTGTTCTTGTTTTGTTCTTCTGTCAAGGTTGGGCATCATATCAGATCGACGCTGGTTGAGCTGTAGGCGTCTACCAGCGGCTCCGGCGTTATCGTAATCTGATTCTTGGATAGCGCGATTTGGATTTCGCGGTCCGTTAGGATCACTCAGCCGCCTCCAACTCCCCACTCGAAACAATACGCTCTTCGACCCAAACTCGCCATTTGCCGCTGGTCGTTTCTGCAGGCAATTCGATGCACCGCACGCCGTCACTTTTAGCGACGGGTTCTCCGACATCAACTCTACCATGTAGAAGTGATCCTTTGTCTACCGTAAATCGCTCGGGGCCATTAATCGTATCGATTTCGACAACCAATTCGCTTGGGTGAATTCCTGTTCCCGCCACTCGCACCATCGCATACATAGTCATCTCCCTCCTGAGCCGACATTAGAAGTTGAACTGTGGAAATGGCCAATTCGGAATCAACAATTCCTTTTTCAACGCGATTTCCTTTGCCGGTGTGGCAAATGCCCCACGCAGAACATATCATGAACGAAGACTCGAAAGAATTGCGAAATCAGAGGGACTGCGCTGCATTTTTATACGGCCCCGCTTCCCCGGCTTGGGCGCGCGGGCATCGATCAGCGCGACGATCTCTTCCATCGACCACAGGTGCTCGCTGACGCCGCAGCCATCACCGGCGATAGCTTGGGCGCCTTGTGCGTGCGCGGAGGTACGTGCTGTCCGAATCAATCAGCGAATTGATCCACGCTCCATTCGATCGGATTGATCGCCCCGAGGCTGGCGCGCCTTATGGTCGGTGCAAGGTAATCGATGGGGGCCGCTCTTGATGATCGGTTATCGTGCCGGCAGCAGGTCCCTTGGCGGCATAGTTGACGGCTCGCCGACGCCGATAGTGCCGCTTCGCGCTTCAACTGTAATGCGTCTTGGCCTTTCCTTCGGCCCTTGACCTCGCCCAAAGGAGAAAATCCAATGGAACTTGCCGGTTCAGCGTATCTCTTCAACCTGTCGTTGGTGGCGATGACCTTCGCTGCGGTCTCGGTCTTGGTGATGCTGATGCGCCAGACCATGGGCGGGAAGCTATCAAACTTCGATATCTTCCTGATCACGACCTATGTCTCACTGGGATTTGCAGCCGGCGTGAATGCAATACTGCCGGCGCTGATCGCCCTACTCCATTTTCCCGAAGCTGTGACGTGGATGATCGCGAGCCTGGTTGCCGCGGCCATCCAGGTTATGACCGTCGCTCACATCCAGCTTCAGCGACCGAAGGCCGCGCCGGTGGCAGTGCCGCCGACCGTCCTGCTTGCCTACTTCACCCATTGGGGCGCGGCGGTGCTTCTCGTTGTGAACGCGGCGGTGTTTCACGGAGCTGCGCTCCATGCCATCGCCGTCTCCATTTCGCTCTGCATGGCCATGTGGACGTTCGTACGCCGGATATCCCTGCTCCTCGGCGAGAAGCCCGGCGAGGACTGGGACCCTAAGCGCGCGTAGAAAATGGCCGGCGCGATCTTCATGGAAGAGAACGCTGACGGGCCGGGTGCGGGGCTGGGGAATCATCGTCAAGGGCTGTCGTCATGCCTATCCCCAAGTGTCCTCGTCAGGACAGCACCCGGGAGGAGGTCGTGTCGCGGTTCGAATTTCTGCGGGTTAGTCGGACGCCGCCGTCAACTCCTCGATCGAGGGCTCCGGCGCTCCGGACCACACCAGCCGGTAGAGGCCGCCCTGCGCCACGGATTGGACCGCGTGCGGCCAGAGCGCGGCGAAGCAGGTTCCCGTTCGATGGCGGACCGACGGATAGATGATGCCGTTCAGCCCGGCCGCCCGCGCGGCCTCCGCGAGCGCATTGCCAACGGGATATCCGACGGCGGGATCGGGATCGAGACTGGGGTGATCCGACCCGACTTGCCGCAGATCGACGTACTCGCCGGCGAGGCTCGCGAACAGTTCGACGTAGTCGACCGTCGCCCGATACTCGCCGGTCCGGCCGAGGAATTCCGCCATGTGGTAGGACACCTCGGCCAGAGAGGTTCTGACGTCCAGCGCCGCATACCAGGCGCCGCGGCCCGGCCCGTTGAAGCGATTGAGTTGGCGCGGCCTGGCGTAGGCGAACGCGGCATTGATGAAGGCCGCGTGCGGAACGCCGAAGACCAGTTCATTGGCCGCGATTCCTTCCAGGCCGCCTTCCTGCGCGCGCAGCCGCGCACTGGTCGCCGCCTCGATCTCAAAGAGCGCCGGGAGATCCTCGTCCGCCACCAGCGCGCGCAAGACCGAGTCGCGGAGCCTGGCGGTCGACACCAGCCTCACCGTTCGCGCGAAGGCGGCGCGGACGATCGGCAGGCCGTCCAGCATCAAGCTGTTCTACATGCCGCCCCTGACCGCGTCGACGTAGCGCCGAACCTCGATCATCCGGGGAATGCCGCCCGCCATCATGGCCTGGATCGGCGTCTCCTGCTCGAACAGCGGCCCTTTGTTCCGCAGCCGCGGCCAGCGGTCGGCCATGCTGTCGGCGAACAAGAGGTGCAGGCCTTTGAAGATACCGACCAAAGCGGAGACCCTGGTCAATTGGTCCTGACTGAGCACCGGTCGCCGCCCGCGCTTGATGCGGTCCCAGGAACTGGCGGAGACGCCAAGCAGCATTGCCGCCTCGGCGTTTGAAAGGCCCCAGCGCTTTGCCAGGGACAGGTAAGCCTTGAGCCCAACGGCAGAAAGCCGGGCCCGGTCACCCTCGCGCGAGAATGTCTGCAGCTCTCCCGACGCCAAGGGTGGCGCGGTTGCTTCCTGGGCAGTGCTCATGGCTCGTCTCCTGATACATATTTAGGCGTCAGGAGACGCGATGTCCAGTGATCCTTGGTCGACGCCGCTCTCTCGCGGCCGCACCGCCTCCCCGCCTACCGCCCGGTCTTGAGGACGATGCAGGCACCGCCGGCGGATTTGAGACGCGTGCAAATCTTGTCGGCCTCGTCGCGCGTCGTGGCGGGAACCCGCAGCTGGAAGAGCGGGGCGCTGCCGCGGCTGCGGTCGACCGCGCGGATCACCATCGGCGGTTGACCGCCGAGAATAGCGGCGTGCTGCGCCTGCAGGCGGCCATAGCTCGCCATCGCCCGGTTGAGGGAGAAGTTGCCGGCGACCTGAACCCCCCATGGCGCCCAGGCGGCCTTCTCGATGCGGTTGACCAGTTCCGCACCGGCACCCGCCTTGGCGAGCCGCGCCGCGATCTCCAGACATCCCTCGTCGGGCTTCTCCTTGACCGGAGCAACCGCCGGCGTGGGATCCTCCTGGTTCCACTCCTCCGCGGTTCGTCCGGTGATCGCCAGCACGTAGTCGCGGGTCTCCCACGGCAAGCCCCCCGATCCGGCGATCCAGTCCTCGACGCGCTGCTCGCCCGAATTGTAGGCGGCCGCGGCGAGCCCCAGATTGCCGAAGCGGTCGGCCAGGTCGCGGAGGTAACCGGCCGAGGCAGGGATTGCCTCGATCGGATCGAACGGATCGGACAGGGTCCGCAGCGCGGCTGTGCCGGGCATGAACTGCGCAATGCCCTCTGCCCCCTTGGGGCTGACGGCATCCGGCCGGAAGCGGCTCTCTTTCCAGATGAGCCGGGTGAAGAAGCCGATCGGCAGGCTATGCTCTTCGGCCGCGGCTTCGATCAGTGCGCAGATGGTCTGCGGATCGTCGTCGGCCGGCTTTCCCGTCGCGGCGACCTCCGCGGCGGCGCTCGCGGTCGCTGCGGCCGCCTGCTCCTCGGCGCGCGCGGGAGAGAGGCCGGCTACCAGCATCAAAACCGCGACAACCGCCGGCCGGAGCATCCTCCCTACTCCATCTCCACCACCTTGCCCGCCTTCAGGGTGATACGCCGGTCCATGCGGGCGGCAAGGTCGTGGTTGTGGGTGGCGATAAGCGCGGCCAGCTTGGAGGCGCGCACCAGTCTGGTCAATCCGTCGAACACATGGCCGGCGGTGGTCGGATCGAGGTTGCCGGTCGGTTCGTCGGCAAGCAGGAGCCGCGGGGCGTTGGCGACCGCGCGGGCGATCGCCACCCGCTGCTGCTCGCCGCCGGAAAGCTCCGCCGGCCGGTGGCTGGCGCGCTCCTTGACCCGCATATAGGCGAGCAACTGCATCGCTCGTTGGGTGGCGACCTTCTTGGAAAGGCCGCGGATCAGCTGCGGGATGATGACGTTCTCCAGCGCCGAGAACTCGCCGAGCAGATGGTGGAACTGATAGACGAAGCCGATCTGCACCCGGCGGATGGCGGTTCGCTCGCGGTCGGACAGCTTGCCGGCCGGCCGGCCGGCGATGATCACCTCGCCGCCGCTCGGCCGTTCGAGCAGCCCGGCGATTTGGAGCAGCGTCGATTTGCCGGCCCCGGACGGCGCCACCATCGCCACCAGCTCACCCGGATAGATCGCAAGGTTGGCGCCGGAAAGCACCGTAAGACCGCCGGTAGCGTCATCGAAGTGGCGTTCGACGTCATGGAGACGCAAGATCGGCCCATTCCCCTGACCGTTCTCGGCGCCGGCGTTCATTCGTAGCGCAGCGCCTCGACCGGATCGAGGCGGGCTGCCCGCCAGGCCGGATAGAGCGTGGCGAGGAACGACAAAGCGAGTGCCATGGCGATCACCGCCAGTGTCTCGCCGGGATCCATGTCGGCCGGCAGCTTGCTGAGGAAATAGAGGTCCGGCGAGAACACGTCGGTCCGGAACAGTCCGGTGATCCACTCGCGGATGGTCTCGATGTTGAGCGAGATGAGCACCCCGAGCAAAAAGCCGGCAAGGGTGCCAATCGCTCCGATCGACGATCCGATGATGAAGAAGATGCGCATGATCGCGCCGCGCGTCGCCCCCATCGTTCTCAGGATGGCGATCGCGTGGCCCTTCTCCTTCACCAGCATGGTCAGGCCGGAAATGATGTTCAGTGCGGCGATCAGGATGATCAGGCTGAGGATCACGAACATGACATTGCGCTCGACCTCGAGGGCGGAGAAGAACGTCACGTTCCGCTGCTGCCAGTCGGTCAACAGAATCTGGCGGTCGGCGGCGCGCTCGATCGCCGGCCGCAACGCATCGACCGAATCGGCGTCGTCGAGATAGATCTCGATCGCGGTCGCCTCGTCGTCGAGGTTGAAATAAGCCTGAGCCTCCTTGAAGGGCAGGAAGACGAAGCTCGAATCGTACTCCGACATGCCGATCTCGAAGATCGCGGTCACCGGATAGGCCTTGATCCGCGGCGTCACGCCGAGCGGCGTGACGTTGCCGTTCGGCGAGACCAGCGTCAGGCTGCTGCCGATCGTCAGCCCCAGCGAGGCGGCGAGCCGGGTGCCGATGGCGACGCCACCCGACGCCTCGAAGTCGGCGAGGCTGCCAAGCTGGACATTGTTGGCGATGCCACGGATCGAGGGCAGGTCGGCGTCGCGGATGCCGCGCACCAGAACACCGCTGGAGTTGTTCGACCCGCTGGCGAGGGCCTGTCCCTCGACGAGCGGAATCGCCGACGCGACGCCCTTCACCGCGGCGATCCGCTTGGCGACTGCATCGTAGTCGGTCAGGCCGGTGTCCATCGGCTGGACGATCAGATGGCCGTTCAGGCCGAGGATCTTGTCGATCAGCTGGGCCCGGAAGCCGTTCATCACCGCCATGACGATGATCAGCGTGGCGACGCCAAGCATGATGCCGATGAAAGAGAAGCCGGCGATGACCGAGATGAACGCCTCGCGCCGACGCGCTCGCAGATAGCGCCCCGCGAGCATCCATTCGAACCGGGAGAACGGACCGGTCGCCGCGGTGAGCGGCTTTGGCTTGGTTGCGCTCGCCTTGCCCGGCGCTCGCCGTTGCGGAGCCTCGGTTGGCCTACCGGGCAACGAGTCGGTTGATTGCAGCATCGATCGTCAGCGTCTCTCGTTCGCCGGTGGCGCGCCGCTTGACCTCGACCTCGCCGGAAGCGATTCCCTTCGGTCCGACAATGACCTGCCACGGCAGGCCGATCAAATCCATGGTTGCGAATTTCGCCCCGGCACGATTGTCTACGTCGTCGTAAAGGACATCAATTCCGGCTTTCGTGAGGCGTTCGTAGATTCCCTCGGCAGCGGCATCGGTCTCCCGGTCGCCTGGCTTGAGGTTGATCAGGCCGACCGCGAAGGGCGCCACGCTGTCCGGCCAGATGATGCCGTCATCGTCGTGGAAGGCCTCGATTATCGCGCCCACCAGCCGCGAGACGCCGACGCCGTAGGAGCCGCTGTGGACCGGACGCTGGCTGCCGTCGGGGCCGGCGACCATCGCCTTCATCGGGACCGAATATTTGGTACCGAAGTAGAAGATCTGACCGACCTCGATCCCCCGCGTGTGGAGACGCTTGTCGGCCGGCACCTCGCGTTCGAACCGCGCCGCGTCGTGAACGTCCTCGGTGGCGGCGTAGAACGACGTCCACGGCGCGATCAGCGGCGCGAGATCCGCCTGATAGTCGACGTCCTCGTCCGGCACCGCCAGGTCGAGGACATCCTTGTGGCAATAGACACCGGATTCGCCGGTCTCGGCCAGCACCAGGAATTCATGGCTGAGGTCGCCGCCGATCGGCCCGGTCTCCGCCCGCATCGGGATGGCAGTAAGGCCCATCCGCGAGAACGTTCTCAGATAGGCAACGAACATCTTGTTGTATGCGACCCGAGCTGCCGTCTCATCGACGTCGAAGGAATAGGCGTCCTTCATCAGGAATTCGCGCCCCCGCATGACGCCGAAGCGCGGCCGTACCTCGTCGCGGAACTTCCACTGGATGTGATAGAGATTGAGCGGCAATGACCGGTACGAGGTGACGAAGGTGCGGAAGATGTCCGTCACCATCTCCTCGTTGGTCGGACCGTATAGCATGTCGCGTTCGTGCCGGTCCTCGATCCTCAGCATCTCCTTGCCGTAGTCGTCGTAACGCCCGCTTTCGCGCCAAAGGTCGGCGGGCTGAACGGTCGGCATGAGGATTTCGATGGCACCCGACCGGTCCTGCTCCTCGCGAACGATACCTTCGATGCGCGCCAGAACGCGGGTGCCGATGGGAAGCCAGGAGTAGATGCCGGCCGCCTGCTGGCGGATCAGTCCGGCACGCAGCATCAGGCGGTGGGAGACGATCTCCGCTTCCTTGGGATTCTCGCGAAGAGTCGGCAGAAAATAGCGGGACAGGCGCATCGGAGCGGTCGATTCCCGTGCTGTTCAGGCGGGGCCGCCAGTCAATCGACACCGTGTCGAAAAGACAAGCCCTCGCCGCCTGCTGTTGCGGTCAGTGGCAATAAGCCGGCAAATCGGTGACCATGCGCGACGGATCGCGCAGTCGGGCCTCATTCCATCTCCTTCCAACATGCAAAAATTTTGAGCCGGCGGCGCACAAATAGATGACAAGTCCTTCGAGTTTCGTTACGGTCCTTCGTCATAAAGGGGGGTTGGGAAATGGCTTATCAAAGGCCCGCCCGCCCTCCTGAATAAAAAGGCATCGCGGTCTAAGTCTTGGGAGGAAGATCCCTTCAGGCGCGCCGTTCGGTCGCAGCCGCCACACCATGAGGAAAGGTCCAATCAGCCAGTTGGATCATTGAGTGAGGCACGAAGGGTTAAGACGCGGAACTCGGTAAGCAAGGCTGAAAAGCCTTGCTTTTTTTATTGCCGCGGCAGGAAGATCGCGCCCATCTCCTCGACGCCGTAGCCGAGATAGCCGATCAGGAACCAGATCGCGAAGGTCACCACGGCAGCGGCGATCGACGTGGCGATCACCTTGCGGAGGAACCGCGGATTGGCGGGAGCGCTCGCGGTTGTGCCGAGCGTGACTTTCCCTTCCTCTTCCTGGGTGCGCATTCCCCACGGAAGCACCGTGAACAACACGATCCACCAGACGACGAAATAGATGGCGATGATGCTGAGGACGCTCATACGGCAGGGAATCTCATGCCTGTTCCAGCTCGATCAGGGTGCCGAGGAAGTCCTTCGGATGAAGGAACAGGACGGGTTTGCCGTGAGCGCCGGTCTTGGGCTCGCCGCTGCCTAGAATACGGGCGCCGTTGCTCGCCAGCTCCCGCGCCACGGCGCCGATGTCGTCGACCTCGTAACACAGATGGTGGATGCCCCCCTGCGGGTGCCGGTCGAGGAAGGAGGCGATCGGTGAATCGGCGCCAAGCGGGGCGATCAGTTCGATCTTGGTGTTGGGGAGCTCGACGAAGACGGTCGTCACGCCGTGCTCCGGCTGGGCGACCGGCGGCGTCACCCGCGCCCCGAGCCGATCGCGATAAAGCTTTGCCGCCGCGGCAAGGTCGGGGACGGCGATGGCGACGTGGTTGAGCCGGCCGATCATGACGGCACCGTCATACGACCGACAGGAAGACCGTGCAATTCGGCTTCTTGCCCCACACGGCTGCAACTTCGGCTCGGATCGCGCGGCGGACGGCCTCGCGAACCAGCTCGGGGTCGCGTCGCCGCGGCCGCGGGATCGAGTCGATCGCGCCGAGGGCGGCGTTCATCACGGTCTCGGCGAGCGGACGTCCGGCCGAATCCTCTTCCGGCAAGCCCATGAGCGCGATTTCCGGATCGCCAAGCATCTCGCCCTTGTTGTCGAGAACGACCGCCACCCCGACATGCCCGGCAAAGGCGAGCCGTCGCCTGGCCGGAATGCCCATCTCCTCGAGATCGCCGATCAGGCGGCCGTCCCGGTAAAGCCGCCCGGTGGCGATCTCGTCGACCACGGTAGCCGGCCCGGGGGCGAGGCGGACCATGGTGCCGTTCTCGATCTCCAGGACGGTTTTCACGCCGAGTTCCGAAGCAAGCTCGGCATGCGCCGCAAGGTGCATCGCTTCGCCGTGAACGGGGACGGCGATCGCCGGCTTGACCCAGCCGTAGAGATGGCGGAGTTCCTCGCGTCGCGGATGTCCGGAAACGTGAACCAGGCGGTCGCGGTCGGTCAGGACACGCACCCCTCGGGCGACCAGCGCGTTGATGATGCGGTTAATCGGCACTTCGTTGCCTGGAATGACTCGCGAGGAGAACACCACCAGGTCGCCGCTGTCGAAGGCGACGTTGCGATGTTCGTCGGTGGCGATGCGGGCAAGCGCCGCGCGCGCTTCGCCCTGGCTCCCGGTCAGCAGCGCCAGCACCTTGTGCCTCGGCAGATGACGGAACGCTTCCTCCTCGAGAAACGGCGGCAGACCGGCGAGCATGCCCAGTTCGGCGGCGACGTCCAGCACGCGCTGGATGGCGCGGCCAACCACCACGACTTCCCGTCCCGCCTTGGCGGCGGCCAGCGCAATCGAGCGAAGCCGCCCGACGTTGGACGAGAAGGTGGTGAAACCGACGCGTCCCCTGGCCGATTTGACGATCTCCTCGATCTCGCGGGCGACCTCCTGTTCGCTCGGACTGCGGCCCTCGCGATAGGCGTTGGTCGAATTGCAGACGAGCGCCAGGACCCCCTCCTCGCCGATCTCCCGCAGCCGCGCGACGTCCGTCGGCTGGCCGACCACCGGCGTGTCGTCGAGCTTCCAGTCTCCGCTGTGGAGAACGAGGCCGAGAGGGGTGCGGATCACCAGCGCGTTGGCCTCGGGGATCGAATGGGCGACGTTGATGTATTCGATGTCGAACGGTCCCACCTTGAACCGACCGCCGGGTGCCACGACCGTGATCGGCACCACTTCCGCGCCCGCCTCCCCGGCGAGCTTCGCGTTGAGCAGGCCCGCCGCGAAAGCCGTCGCGTAGACCGGCGTGCGAAGGCGCGGCCAGAGCTCGATCAGCGCCCCGTAGTGATCCTCATGCGCGTGGGTGATGAGGATGCCCGCAAGATTTGTCCGCTCCTCCTCGAGGTAGGCAATATCGGGGAAGATCACGTCGGCGCCGGGAAGGTCCTCGCCGGCAAACGCAATGCCGAAATCGACGGCAATCCACGAGCGCTCGTGGCGGGGGCCGTAGCCGTAGAGGGCGAGGTTCATGCCGATCTCGCCAACTCCGCCGAGGGGTACAAAGACCAGTTCTTCGCCGACCCGCGCCAAATCGGTTCTCGTCAGCGAGGCGGCACGAAGAACAAATCACCGGCGCTGACCGTCTCGCGGTGACCATCTTGCCGAGTGAGGACGAGGCGTCCCTCGTGGTCGAGGGTGTCGAAGCAGCCGTCGACGATCCGGCCGGGCAGATTGACGGTAATCGGTTCGCCGATGCCGATCGCACGCGCCAGCCACGCGGCGCGGACGTCGGCGAAGCCCTTTCCCCGATCCCAACGGCCGAGTTCGGCCGCCAGGTTGAGCGCCAGGCGTTCGAAGACCGCCTCCGCGTCCAGCACGATACCCGCCGAGAGCAGGTCGCCCGCTCTTTGCACGGTACCCACCTCCGGGTGCGACCGGCAGTTGACGCCAATGCCAATGACGACCGCGAAGCGGCCGTCATCGAGCTTCTCCCCTTCGACCAGAATGCCCGCCACCTTCAGACGATCGAGAAGCAGATCGTTGGGCCATTTCAGCTTCAGCCGCTCGGCGAGCCCGGGGCCGGCAAGATCGAGGATCGATTGATGGAGGGCCAACCCTGCGACGAAGGAGACCGTCACGACAATCGCCGGTGGCGCCGGGTCGATCAGCAGCAGCGAGGCCGCCAGATTTCCCGCGCCCGTCGTCCATCCCCGCCCCCGCCGGCCGCGGCCCTTGGTCTGCTCGTGTGCGGTGATCCACAACCGGCCGGCATCGCCGCCGCGCGCCCGCTCCAATGCCAGGGAACTGGTCGAGGGCAAACTGCTATGCCCCTCGCGGCGATATCCTGGAGGAAGAACGGCCGCTGCCATCAACCCGGCGGCGGGAAGAACGTCTGGGCGGCGAGATCGGCGGCGCCGCCGAGTTGCCCGGCGATGAAGACGAACAGCAGGATGAACGCGCCGCTTGCCCCGAGCACCACGCGCAGTTCGGTCGGCATGGGTTCAAAGGTCGCAGCCGGTTCGTCGAAATACATGATCTTGACGATGCGCAGGTAGTAGTAGGCGCCCACCACGCTGGCGATGACGCCGATCACCGCCAGAACGTAAAGGCCCGACTCGATGGCGGCGAGGAACACGTAGAATTTGGCGAAGAAGCCCGCCAGAGGCGGAATGCCGGCCAGCGAGAACATGATCACCGCCAGCATGAAGGCCATCAGCGGATGGGTCTTCGACAGACCGGCGAGATCGTTGATCTCATAGACCATTCCCTCGCGCCGCCGCATGGAGAGAATGCAGGCGAAAGCGCCGAGAGTCATGGCCAGATAGATCGCGATGTAGATAATCACGCCCTGCACACCGGCCTGGGTGCCGGCGGCCAGCCCGACCAGCGCGTAACCCATGTGGCCGATCGAGGAATACGCCATCAGCCGCTTGATGTTGCGTTGGCCGATCGCCGCGAAGGCGCCGAGCACCATCGAGGCGATGGCGAGGAACGACAGGATCTGCTGCCAGTCGGGGGTGATCGGCGCGAACGGGCTCACCACCACGCGCACGAACAGCGCCATCGCGGCGACCTTGGGCGCGGCAGCGAAGAATGCGGTCACCGGCGTCGGAGCGCCTTCATAGACATCCGGCGTCCACATGTGGAACGGCACGGCCGATACCTTGAAGGCAAGCCCGGCGATCAGGAACACCAGCCCGAACACCAGACCGAGCGACGCCGTGCCGCCCTCGAGGGCCGATGCGATGCCGGCAAAGGTGGTGGTGCCGGTGAATCCGTAGACCAGCGAGGCACCGTAGAGCAGCATTCCCGAGGAGAGAGCGCCCAGCACGAAATATTTGAGGCCCGCCTCGGTCGAGCGGACCGAATCCCGGTTGATGGCGGCGATCACATAGAGGGACAGCGATTGCAGTTCGAGGCCCAGATAGACCGCGATCAGGTCGTCAGCGGAGATCATCATCATCATGCCGAGCGTGGCGATGACGATCAGCACCGGATACTCGAAGCGCTCGAATTTGTGCGCCCGCGCATAGCCGATGGACATGACGATGGCGACGCCCGAGCCGATCAGCGCCAGCACCTTCATGAAGCGCGCGAAGGGATCGATTACGAACGCGCCGCTGAAGGTGTGTCCTTCGGTCGGCAGGAAGACCAGGACGAACCCGGCGACGACGATGAGGGCGATCGACAATCCGGTGATCAGCGACGTCGAACGCTCGCCGGCGAAGACGCCGATCATCAGGAGCACCAGCGCGCCCAAGGCGAGCAGGATCTCCGGCAGCGCCGGGAGGAGGTCGGGAGCAGTCATCGGCTCGGCCCTCCGCGCACGCCGGTCACGGTGACACCGCCGCAAGCTTGCCGGCCGCGGAAAGCGCAGCCTGATAGTTGGACACGAGCTGGTCGACGGACGCCGCCGTCACGTTCATGATCGGGCCGGGAAAGATGCCGAACAGAAGCGTGAGGATCACCAGGGGGCCGAGGATCAGCTGTTCTCGTCGCGACAGGTCGAGGATGTCGCGCAGGCTCCCCTTCTCCAGCTTGCCGAAGATAACGCGCCGGTAGAGCCACAGGGCATACGCCGCCGAGAGGATGATGCCGGTCGTGGCGAGGAAAGCGACCCAGGTATTGATCCGGAAGGTCCCAATCAGGGTCAGGAACTCCCCAACGAAGCCCGAGGTGCCCGGCAGCCCGACATTGGCCATGGTGAAGACCATGAACGCCGCCGCGTAGAGCGGCATGCGGTTGACCAGCCCGCCGAAAACCGAAATTTCGTGGGTATGCATGCGGTCGTAAAGGACGCCGACGCAGAGGAACAGCGCGCCCGAGACAAGGCCATGCGACAACATGAGGAAGATGCCGCCCTGCACGCCTTGCAGGGTGGCTGCGAAGATTCCCATGGTGACGAAGCCCATATGGGCGATCGAGGAGTACGCGATCAGCTTCTTCATGTCCCGCTGCACCAGGGCGACGAAGGAGGTGTAGATGACCGCGACGACGGAGAGGGTGAAGATGAACGGCGCGAGATCGGCCGAGGCCAGCGGGAACATCGGCAGCGAGAAGCGCAGGAAGCCGTAGCCGCCCATCTTCAGGAGGACGGCGGCTAGCACCACCGAACCGGCGGTCGGCGCCTCGACATGGGCATCCGGCAGCCAGGTGTGGACCGGCCACATCGGCAATTTGACCGCGAAGCTGGCGAAGAAGGCGATCCACAGCCAGAACTGCATATTGGCCGGGAACTGAACGGTGAGCAGCTTGACGATGTCCGTCGTCGGACAGGTCGCCGCAACGCCGCCGGCCGCCGCCTCGCACGGCACCACAGTGCCGGAGTACCAGTACATCGCCATGATCGCGAGCAGCATCAGCACCGAGCCGAGCAGCGTGTAGAGGAAGAACTTGAAGCTCGCATACACCCGGCGCGAGCCCCCCCAGATGCCGATGATCAGGAACATCGGAATCAGGCCCCCTTCGAAGAAGACGTAGAAGAGCACGAGGTCGAGCGAGCAGAAGACGCCGATCATCAGCGTCTCCATCACCAGGAAGGCGATCATGTACTCCTTGAAATAGCGGTGGATGACCAGCCGGCTCGAGATGATGCAGAGCGGCATCAGGAAGGTGGTCAGAATGACGAACAGCATCGAAATGCCGTCGACGCCCATGTGGTAGTTGATACCGCCGGCGAGCCATTTGCTCTGCTCGACCATCTGGAAGTTGGGATCGGCGTTGTTGAAATTGGCCCAGATGAAGAGCGACAGGACAAACGTCACCGTCGTCGTCCACAGCGCGACGTTGAAGATGTTCCGCCGGGCAATGTCGTCATCGCCGCGAACCACCAACACCAGGAGCGCGCCGACCAGCGGCAGGAAGATGACGGTTGAAAGGATCGGCCATTCGTTCATCGGGCGATCCTCACAACGCGAACATCAAATAGGTGATCAGGAGCGCGACGCCGATCAGCATGGCGAAGGCGTAGTGGTACAGGTAGCCGGATTGCAGCCGGACCACCCGTGACGTCACGTCGAGCACCCAGGCGGAAACGCCGTCGGGACCGAAACCGTCGATCAGCCAACCGTCGCCCTTCCTCCACAAGAAGCGGCCGAGCAACTTCGACGAGCGGACGAAGAGGATGTCGTAGAGCTCGTCGAAATACCACTTGTTGAGCAGGAATCGGTACAGCCAGTCGTTGCGCTCGGCGAGGCGCCGCGGAACCTCGGGATTGACCACGTACCAGTAGTAGGTGATGGCGACACCGATGGCCATCATCAGCGTCGGCAGCACCGTCTCCCAGAACGGTATCTGCTCCATGAGCGCCAGGAGCTTGTTTTCGGTGACCAGATCGAGCGCCGTCTTCCAGAAGGTGGCGTGTTCCGTGCCGATGAAAAGGCCATGGAAGACCAGCCCGGCGAACAGCGCCCCGGCGGCAAGCACCATCATCGGTCCGAGCATCACCCAGGGCTGTTCGTGGACCCGCTTCAACAGATCGGCAGATACGCGCGAGCGTCCGTGGAAGGTCACGAAGATCAGTCGCCAGATGTAGAAGGACGTCAGAAGCGCCGCGCCAAGCGTCATCAAATAGGCGTAACCCGCCATCGGACTATCGCTGACCGAGGTCGCCTCGATGATGGCGTCCTTCGAGAAGTAACCTGCCGTCAGCGGGAACCCGGTCAGGGCCAGCGCGCCGATGACCATCATCCAATAGGTCACCGGCAGGACCTTGCGCAGGCCGCCCATCTTCCGCATGTCCTGCTCTTCGTGCATCGCGGTGATCACCGACCCGCAGGCAAGAAAGAGCAGCGCCTTGAAGAACGCGTGGGTGAAGAGGTGGAAGATGCCGACCGAATAAGCGCCGACGCCCATGGCGGCGAACATGTAGCCGAGCTGCGAGCAGGTAGAATAGGCCACGACCCGCTTGATGTCGTTCTGCACGGTGCCGATCGTGGCGGCAAAGAAGCAGGTGGTCGCGCCGATGAAGGTGACGAATACAAGCGCGACCGGCGACAACGCGAACAACGGCGACATCCGCGCGACCATGAAGACGCCGGCGGTCACCATGGTGGCGGCGTGGATCAACGCCGAGACCGGAGTCGGACCCTCCATGGCGTCGGGCAGCCAGGTATGGAGGAGGAACTGCGCGGATTTCCCCATCGCTCCCATGAAGAGGAGGAGGCAAATGGCGGTGAGCGCGTCAACGTCCCACGACAGGAAGTGGAACTTGGTGCCGACGAGGGTCGGCGCGTTGGCGAAGATCGTTTCGTACTCGACCGAATTGAACAGGAGGAAAATCGCGAAGATGCCGAGGGCAAAGCCGAAGTCGCCGACGCGGTTGACGATGAACGCCTTGATCGCCGCCGCGTTCGCGGCCGGCCGCTGGTACCAGAAGCCGATCAGCAGATATGAGGCGAGGCCCACTCCCTCCCAGCCGAAGAACAACTGGACCAGATTGTCGGCGGTGACCAGCGCCAGCATGGCGAAGGTAAACATCGACAGATAGGCGAAGAAGCGCGGCCGGAACGGATCGTGGCGCATATAGCCGATCGAATAGACGTGCACGACCGACGACACGGTGGTGACCACCACCATCATCACCACGGTCAAGGTATCGATGCGGAGCGCCCAATCGACCGACAGCGTGCCGGAGTCGAACCAGGTCAGCACCGGAATGCGCTGGACCGGCCCGTCGCCGAGGCCAACCGTGAAGAAGGCAATCCACGACAGTACGGCGGTCACGATCAGGAAGCCGGACGTTATGATCTCGGCCTGGCGCGTCCCCACCGCAGCCGGTTCGTGACCGTGCTCGTCGGCCCCGTTTTCGCCGTCGCCGCCATGCCCGTTTGAGTGGCTGCGACGTGCTTGAGCGTTCTCCGGCGGCGCTGCGTGGCGCTGATGGGCACCGTAGATCGTGATCAGCCCGGCGATGATCGCGCCGATCAACGGCAGGAAGACAATGGCTGAGTACATGCGCCCCGCTCAGCCTTTCATCATGTTGATGTCTTCAACCGCGATCGAGCCGCGGTTGCGGTAGTAGACGACGAGGATGGCGAGCCCGATCGCCGCCTCGGCCGCCGCGACCGTCAAAACGATCAGGGCGAAAACCTGGCCGACCATATCGTCGAGAAATGCCGAGAAGGCCACCAGGTTGATGTTGACCGCGAGCAGGATCAACTCGATCGACATCAGGATGACGATTACGTTCTTGCGGTTGATGAAGATGCCGAAGATGCCGAGCGTGAACAGGATCGCGCCGACGACAAGATAGTGACCCAGTCCAACCGCCATCAGATCCCCTTCCCCAATTCGACCTTGCGGATCTCGATCGCGGTCGCCGGCGAACGCGCGACCTGCTCGGCGACAGACTGCCGCTTGACGTTCTCGCGGTGGCGGAGCGTCAGCACGATGGCGCCCACCATCGCAACGAGCAACACCATGCCGGCGGCCTGGAAGAAGTAGGCGTACCGCGTATAGAGGATCTCACCCAGCGCGGCGGTGTTCGAGATGTTCGTGGCGGCAGGGGCGGCGGGCATCGTTTCCGGCGCGAAAACCCAGCCGCCGACCACCACCAGCAGTTCGGCGAGAAGCACGACGCCGATGAGTCCGCCGACCGGCAGGTAGTTGAGGAAGCCTTGGCGCAGTTCGACGAAGTCGACGTCGAGCATCATGACGACGAACAGGAAGAGCACCAAGACCGCGCCGACATAGACGACAATCAGGATCATCCCGAGAAACTCGGCGCCGAGCAGGACGAACAGCCCCGCTGCATTGACAAAGGCAAGGATCAGAAAGAGCACCGAATGAACCGGGTTGCGCGCGCCGATCACCATGACCGCCGAGGCGATCGCCACCGCGGAGAAGAGGTAAAAGAAAATGGCGCTGAGAATCATCTGTCAGCGTTCCACCCGAAAGCGCGCCTGCCCAAGCGCCGGTTTCTTAGACATTTCCCCCGCCCCCGTCCAATGCCTATCGATACGCCGCGTCCGCCGCCATGTTGGCGGCAATCTCCCGTTCCCACCGGTCGCCGTTGGCGAGGAGCTTGTCCTTGTCGAAATAGAGTTCCTCGCGTGTCTCGGCGGCGAACTCGAAGTTCGGCCCTTCGACGATCGCATCGACCGGGCAGGCCTCCTGACAGAAGCCGCAATAAATACACTTCACCATGTCGATATCGTAGCGCGTCGTCCGTCGTGTTCCGTCGTTGCGCCGTGGGCCCGCCTCGATGGTGATCGCCTGCGCCGGACAGATCGCCTCGCAGAGCTTGCAGGCGATGCAGCGCTCTTCGCCGTTCGGGTAGCGGCGGAGCGCATGCTCGCCACGGAATCGCGGCGAAATCGGCCCCTTCTCGAAGGGATAGTTGAGGGTTGCCTTCTTGCTGAAGAAGTAGCGCATCGAGAGCCCGAATGCCGACAGGAACTCGGTCAAGAACAATGACTTGGCGGCCTGGTCGAGTCTCATCTCAGGCTCCCCAACCGGTTATCTGCAAAACCGTGGCGACGGCCACGACCATGAACAGCGAAATCGGCAGGAAGACCTTCCAGCCGAGCCGCATCAGCTGATCGAACCGGTAGCGCGGCACGAAAGCCTTCACCATGGCGAACATGAAGAAGACGAGCGTCACCTTGAGGATGAACCAGATCACGCCCGGCACCCAGGTGAACGGCACAATCGCCACCGGCGGAAGCCAGCCGCCCAGGAACAGGATCGTGGTCAGCGCGCACATCAGCACGATCGCCACATACTCCCCGAGCATGAAGAGCATGTAGGGCGTCGAGGAGTATTCGACCATGAAGCCGGCGACCAGCTCCGATTCCGCTTCGACCAGATCGAAGGGCGGCCGATTGGTCTCGGCCAGCGCCGACACGAAGAAGATGATGAACATCGGCAGAAGCACCAGCCAATGCCAGTCGAGAATACTGTTGGGAAGGCCGAGATGCGTGCCGAGGCCCACGGCCTGGGCATTGACGATGTCGGTCAGATTGAGCGAGCCGACGCAGAGCAGCACGGTGATGATGACGAAGCCGATCGACACCTCGTAGGACACCATCTGGGCGGACGAGCGCAGCGCGGCGAGAAAAGGGTACTTCGAGTTCGACGACCAGCCGGCCATGATGATGCCGTAGACGCTGAGCGAGGAAATGGCGAAAATGTAGAGGATGCCGACATTGATGTCGGCGATCACCCAGCCGGCCGCGAGCGGCACCACCGCCCACGCCGAAAGCGCCAACGTCGTCGTCACCAGCGGCGCCAGCAAAAAGATGCCCTTGTTGGCGCCGGACGGCACCACCGGCTCCTTCAGAACGAACTTGAGGAGGTCGGCGAACGACTGGAAAAGACCCCACGGCCCGACGACATTCGGTCCGCGGCGCATCTGCACTGCCGCCCAGATCTTCCGATCGGCGTAGAGCACGTACGCGACGAAGATCAAAAGCACGACCATCAGGAGCAGGCTCTCCGCGATGATGATCACCGCCGGAACCACATAGTCGGTGAAGAAGCCGCTCATCGCCGCTACTCCGCCGCGGTTGCGAGCCGGCCGGCGGCAAGCGCCGAGCATTCCGCCATCACGGCCGAAGCCCGGGCGATCGGATTGGTCAGGTAGAAGTCGTCGACGGCGTTGCGGAACGGGTCCGACAGGGGCTTGCCGCCACGCGCTGCCAGCCCCTTCACTTCCTCGACCGCGCCGCTCGCTACCTGGTCGATCCGCATGAAGCGCGGCTCCTCTGCATAGAGCGCTGCGCGCAGCTCGATGAGGGAGTCGAAAGGCAGCTTGTGGCCGAGAGTGTCCGACAGCGCGCGAAGGATCGCCCAGTCCTCCCGCGCTTCGCCTGGCGGAAAGGCCGCCCGCGCCGTGATCTGGACGCGGCCCTCGGTGCTGACATAGGTCGCCGATTTCTCGGTGTAGGTCGCCGCCGGCAGGATCACGTCGGCGCGGTGCGCACCGACATCGCCATGGGTGCCGATATAAACGACGAAGGTATCGCCAAGGGCATTCACCTTTATCTCGTCGGCGCCGAGCAGAAACATAACGTCGATCTCGCTAGCCGCCGCCGCCGCGACCATGCCGATCACGTCATGCCCGCCCTCGCCCGGAACGAAGCCGAGATCGAGAGCACCGACCCGGGCGGCGGCCGTATGGAGGACGGCGAGACCGTTCCAGCCTTCGTCGTGCCCGCCGGCCGTGGCGATCTTCGCCGCCAGCGACAGGATGACGTCGCCATCCGGCCGCGCCAAGGCTCCCTGCCCCACGACGATCAGTGGCCGCTTGGCCTCGCCAAGCGTCTTGGCGAAAGCGTGCTCCCCGGCAGCGACACCGGCCAATGTGTCGGGGCCGGCACCGAGGTATTCGTAGGGATAGGTCAAATCGACCTTCTCACCGATCAGGCCGACCTTGAGGTCACCGCGCCGCCAGCGCCCGCGGATCCGCGCGTTGAGCACGGCGGCCTCATGGCGGGGATTGGAGCCGACGAACAGGATCGCGTCGGCTTGGGCTACCCCGGCCAGCGTCGGGTTGAAGATGTATGTCGCGCGGCCAAGCGACGGATCGAGCTTGGCGCCGTCCTGCCGGCAGTCGATATGCGGTGATCCGAAGGCGGCCATCAGCGACTTCAGGGCGAACATCTCCTCGACCCCGGCGAGATCGCCGGCTATCGCCGCGATCCGTTTCGGATCGATGTTCGCCGTCTTCTCCGTAATGGCGGCGAAGGCCTGATGCCAGGTCGCCGGCTGGAGGCGCCCGCCGCGGCGGATGTACGGCCTGTCGAGACGCTGGGTGCCGAGCCCGTCCCAGACAAAACGTGTCTTGTCCGAGATCCATTCCTCGTTCACCGGCTCGTTGAGGCGCGGGAGGATGCGCATCACCGTCCGTCCGCGCGTATCGACCCGGATGGCCGAGCCGACCGCGTCCATGACGTCGATTGATTCGGTCTTGGTCAGCTCCCAAGGTCGCGCCTGGAAGGCGTAGGGCAGCGACGTCAGCGCTCCGACCGGGCAGAGGTCGATGACGTTGCCCTGCAGTTCCGAGGTCATGGCATGTTCGAGATAGGTGGTGATCTCCATGTCCTCGCCGCGCCCGGTCGCGCCGAGCTCCGGCACGCCGGCCACCTCGGCGGAAAACCTGACGCAGCGCGTGCAGTGGATGCAGCGCGTCATGGTCGTCTTGACCAGCGGGCCGATGTGCTTGTCTTCCACCGCCCGCTTGTTCTCCTCGAAGCGGCTGCCGTCGACGCCGTAGGCCATCGCCTGGTCCTGCAGGTCGCACTCCCCGCCCTGGTCGCAGATCGGGCAGTCGAGCGGGTGGTTGATCAGCAGGAACTCCATCACGCCCTCGCGGGCGCGTTTGACCATCTTAGACTTGGTGAACATTTCCGGCGGTTCGCCGTTCGGCCCCGGGCGAAGGTCGCGGACATTCATCGCGCATGAGGCGACCGGCTTCGGCGGGCCACCCTTCACCTCGATCAGGCACATGCGGCAGTTGCCGGCTATCGACAGCCGATCATGATAGCAAAACCGCGGAATCTCGGCGCCGGAGGCCTCGCAGGCCTGGAGCAGCGTGTACTCGGCCGGAACCTCGATCTCCTTGCCGTCGACTTTGATCTTGGGCATCAGGCGTCCTCAAAGCGCCGTTTCAGCGACGCCCTCTCGTCGATCCGATGGGGGCAGACGAGAACAATGTTGTCTGGTTTTTCGAGCACCGTTCTATTCCGCCGCCTCGACCATCAGAGGCTCGCCGACCTCGGGCTTCAAGGCGTGATTGTCGATCCGCTCCTCGATCACGTCGCGGAAATGCCGGATCAGCCCCTGCACGGGCCAGGCCGCTCCATCGCCAAGAGCGCAAATGGTGTGGCCCTCGACCTGATACGTCACCTCCAGCAGCATGTCGATTTCGCGTTTCTCGGCCCGCCCCTCGGCCATCCGCTCCAGCACGCGCCACATCCAGCCGGTTCCCTCGCGGCAAGGCGTGCACTGGCCGCAGCTCTCGTGCTTGTAGAAGGCCGCGAGCCGCGCGATCGCCCGGATGATGTCGGTGGATTTGTCCATGACGATGACCGCGGCGGTGCCGAGGCCGGACTTCATGTCGCGCAGCGCGTCGAAGTCCATGATCAAATTGTTGCAGAGCGACGCCGGCAGGCAGGGCACCGAGGCGCCTCCCGGGATCACCGCCAGGAGATTGTCCCAGCCGCCGCGCACCCCGCCAGAGTGCCGGTCGATCAGTTCGCGGAGCGTGATGCTCATCTCTTCCTCGACCGTGCACGGCTTCTCGACATGGCCGGAGATGCAGAAGAGCTTGGTGCCGGTGTTGTTCGGCCTGCCGAACCCGGAGAACCAGGCGGCGCCACGGCGCAAGATGGTCGGCGCGACGGCGATCGATTCGACATTGTTGACCGTCGTCGGGCAGCCATACACGCCGACGCTTGCCGGGAACGGCGGCTTCAGGCGCGGCATGCCCTTCTTGCCCTCGAGCGACTCGAGAAGCCCCGTCTCCTCGCCACAGATATAGGCCCCGGCGCCATGGTGAACGACGATGTCGAAATCCCATCCATGTTTGTTGTTCTTGCCGATCAGCTTGGCCTCGTAGGCCTGGTCGACCGCTGCCTGGAGCCGTTCGCGCTCGCGGACGAACTCGCCGCGGATGTAGATGAAGGCGGTATGAGCGCCCATGGCGAAGCCGGCGACAAGGCAACCCTCGACCAAGGTGTGCGGGTCATGCCGCATGATCTCCCGGTCCTTGCAGGTGCCGGGTTCGGATTCGTCTGCGTTGACAACAAGATAGGCGGGCCGGCCGTCGGATTCCTTCGGCATGAACGACCATTTCAGCCCAGTCGGGAAGCCGGCGCCGCCGCGGCCGCGCAAGCCGGAAGCCTTGATCTCGCCGACGATCCAGTCACGCCCCTTGTCGATAAGGGCCTTGGTGTTGTCCCACTGTCCGCGGGCCATCGCGCCTTTCAGGCCCCAGTCGTGGAGCCCGTAAAGGTTGGTGAAGATGCGATCCTTGTCGTTCAGCATATCGTCGTCACTTAACCGGGTACATCAACGGAACTAAGCCGGCGTTCTAGTCGCTCCACGCGGCGTTCGAGGCTGGCCTCCGGGACGATGATCTCGGGCCGGTGATCACGGTCGGCTTCGAGTTCATGCTGAAGGGCGGTCAGCTCCACACGCATCTCGGCAACCGTTCCTTCGAGATTGACAAGTCGCCTCTGTAGCGATTTCAGCACCTCGTCAACCAATTCGTCCATCGTCTCAACCATCGCCTGTCTCCGACGATCAGTCTTTGGCTTCCGGGTGGGCGGCCGCGCCCTCTTGCTCCGATTTCCCCGTCTGCTGCTCGACTGCGTCCTCCCGGGCATAGAGCGACGGATCGGTCAAGGTGGTCGGACCGCCGACCGGCGCGGCGAACTGGCGGTCGATCTGAGGTCCGGGCTTGACCGGCCGGCCCGCCGCGAGGTCGTCGATCAGCGCTTCGAAGCGCTCGGCCGACAGGTCCTCGAACGTATCGGCACCGATCTGCACCATCGGGGCGTTGACGCAAGCGCCGAGGCACTCGACCTCTTCCCACGAGAAGGCGCCGTCCGACGAAAGCTGGAACGGCGCCTGATTGATCCGCCGCCTGCACACCTCCTTCAGATCGTTGGCGCCGCGAAGCCAGCACGGCGTCGTTCCGCACAGCTGGACATGAGCGATCCGGCCGACGGGGTCGAGATGGAACATGGTGTAAAAGGTCGCGATCTCGAGCACCCGGATCTTGGCCATGTCGAGCGTTTCCGCGACGACCTCGATTGCCGGCTCGGTGACCCACCCCTCCTGCTCCTGGGCGCGCCACAGAAGCGAGATCACCGCCGAGGCCTGTCGCCCTTCCGGGTATTTGGCGATCTCCCCCTTCGCCCAGGCAACGTTTGCCTCGGTGAAGGCGAAGCTTTCGGGCTGGTTCTCGGCGAGGCGACGCAGGGCCATTAACGGTCAACCTCCCCGAAGACGATGTCGAGCGATCCGAGGATAGCCGAGACGTCGGCGAGCATGTGCCCGCGGGACATGACGTCCATGGCCTGCAGGTGCGCGAAGCTCGGTGCCCTGAGCTTGCAGCGATAGGGCTTGTTGGAGCCGTCGGAGACCAGGTACACGCCGAACTCGCCCTTGGGCGCCTCGACCGCCGCGTAGACCTCGCCGGCCGGCACGTGGTAGCCCTCGGTATAAAGCTTGAAGTGGTGGATGAGCGCTTCCATCGAGCGCTTCATCTCGCCGCGTTTCGGCGGCACCACCTTGCCGTCCTCTGAGGTGACCGGCCCCTTGCCGTCTGCCGAACTCAGCTTCTCGACGCACTGTTTCATGATCTTCGTCGCCTGCCGCATCTCCTCCATGCGGATGAGATACCGGTCGTAGCAGTCGCCGTTCTTGCCGACCGGGATGTCGAAATCCATCTCGCCGTAGCATTCATAAGGTTGCGCCTTGCGGAGATCCCAGGCGGCGCCCGAGCCGCGCACCATGACACCGGAGAATCCCCACTTCCAGGCGTCCTCCAGGCTGATCACACCGATGTCGACGTTCCGCTGCTTGAAGATGCGGTTGTCGGTAAGCAGGACCTCGATGTCATCGCAGACCTTGAGGAATGGATCGCAGAAGGCGCCCATGTCGTCGACGAGTTTCTGCGGAAGGTCCTGATGGACTCCGCCGGGGCGAATATACGCCGCGTGCATGCGGCTGCCGCTCGCCCGCTCGTAGAAGACCATCAGCTTCTCGCGCTCCTCGAACCCCCAAAGCGGCGGCGTCAGGGCGCCGACGTCCATCGCCTGGGTGGTGACATTGAGGAGGTGCGACAAGAGGCGCCCGATCTCGCAATAGAGGACGCGGATCAGCTGTCCACGCCTCGGTACGGCGATGCCGAGGAGCCGCTCGACAGCCAGAGCGAAGGCGTGCTCCTGGTTCATCGGCGCCACATAGTCGAGCCGATCGAAATAAGGCACGGCCTGAAGGTAGGTCTTGTGCTCGATCAGCTTCTCCGTGCCGCGATGGAGGAGGCCGATATGCGGGTCGACCCGCTCCACGACTTCCCCATCCAACTCCAGCACCAGACGCAACACGCCGTGTGCCGCCGGGTGCTGCGGTCCGAAATTGATGTTGAAGGTGCGGACTTCGGTTTCGGCCATCTTTGCGTTCGCTATTCCCTGGCTCACTGCGCCTTCTCGTCGCCGGGCAGGACGTAGTCGGTTCCTTCCCACGGCGATTCGAAGTCGAAGTCGCGGAATTGCTGCGCCAATCGAACCGGTTCGTAAACCACGCGTTTCTGTTCGTCGTCGTAGCGCACTTCGACAAACCCGGTCAGCGGGAAATCCTTGCGAAGCGGATGTCCTTCGAAGCCGTAGTCGGTGAGGATCCGCCGCAGATCCGGATGGCCGGTGAAAAGAATGCCGTAGAAATCGTAAACCTCCCGCTCGTACCAGTCGGCCGCCGGGAAGACCGAGGTGACGGACGGCACCGGGGTCGCTTCGCCGGTCATGACCTTGACGCGAAGGCGCAGGTTCTGGCGTGGCGAAAGCAGTTGGTAGACGACGTCGAAACGCTTCTCGCGGCTCGGCCAATCCACGCCGGAAATGTCCGTGAGATTGACGAAGGCAAGGCGCGGGTCGTCATAGAGAAACTTGACGAAGGCAACGATCTCGGTCGACGGCACGGTGATCGTCAGTTCGCCGTGGGCCACATGCCACTCGACGACCGCATCGCCTTGTTCCGACACAATATATTCGGCGAGATCTTTCAGCGCCTCGTCCATCAGTGCGCTCCGCCCTGCCCTTTATCGCTCGATCGTTCCGGTGCGCCGAATCTTCTTCTGCAGGAGCAGAATGCCGTAGAGCAACGCCTCCGCCGTCGGCGGGCAACCGGGCACGTAGATGTCTACGGGCACGATGCGATCGCAGCCGCGGACCACGGAGTAGGAATAATGATAGTAGCCCCCGCCATTGGCGCACGAGCCCATGGAGATGACGTAGCGCGGCTCCGGCATCTGGTCGTAGACCTTGCGGAGCGCCGGCGCCATCTTGTTGGTCAGGGTTCCAGCGACGATCATCACGTCGGACTGCCGGGGCGAGCCCCGCGGCGCGAAGCCGAAGCGCTCCACATCGTAGCGTGGCATCGAAACCTGCATCAGCTCGACGGCGCAACAGGCGAGGCCGAACGTCATCCACATCAGCGAGCCGGTCCGCGCCCAGTTGATCAGGTCGTCGGTGGCGGCGACCAGAAATCCCTTGTCGGCAAGTTCGTTGTTGACTTCGAGGAAGAACGGATCCTCGCGCGACACCAGCGGTTTCGCCGGGCTTACCAATTGATCCTGCTTTGGTGCGCTCAATCCCATTCCAGCGCTCCCTTACGCCATTCGTAGATAAAGCCGATGGTGAGGATTGCGAGGAAGATGATCACCGACCAGTAGCCGTACCAGCCGACATCATTGAAGACCACCGTCCACGGGAACAGGAAGGCCACTTCGAGGTCGAATATGATGAAGAGGATTGCGACCAGATAGAAGCGGATATCGAACTTCATCCGCGCGTCGTCGAATGGAACGAAGCCGCACTCGTAGGCCGACAGCTTTTCCGGGTCCGGGTTCTTGTAGGCGACGACGAAGGGCGCCGCCAGCAGCGCCGTTCCGATGACCAAAGCGACGCCGATGAAAATGACCAGCGGCAAATAGGTGTTGAGAAGGTTCTCCATGTCGACCTCACGCCGCCTGCTCCGCTCGCGGCCAGTGACGGCTTACCCCCATACTTGTTGCAGCGCAACGTGACGACAACCCCCACGCCGGCTCAACTGTTCGGCATAATTGTCGACGCGTTCCAGGATGCGACAGGCCCTGTCGAGGCTTAGCCGAGCAAGGCGGAGGTGGCAAGGGCGGAAGGGCACCAGGTCGGCGCTGAAACGGTCGCCGCATGGCCCGGGGTCGCACGCAGGAAGCAATTTGGCTGAGTGTGGCGGGAGCGACGGGACTCGAACCCGCGACCTCCGGCGTGACAGGCCGGCGCTCTAACCAACTGAGCTACGCCCCCGCGGGCGTTTCGCGTCGACAATTCGGTCGCGCGCGGTGAGTTAAGCGACGGCCGCAGCCAAGTCAAGATTAAGTCGTGCCGCGGGGCGGGTTATTGGATGGCGGAGAGGCCGCGTTGCTTAGTGCGCTTCCGCCCACGCCGAACGGGTCCTGCCCCGAAGGCCAGCCCGTCGAAGTGGTGGCTGAAAGAGCGAAGGCTGGTGGGCGGTGAGAGGCTCGAACTCCCGACATCCACGGTGTAAACGTGGCGCTCTACCAGCTGAGCTAACCGCCCCCGCGTTCCGCCTCCGATTTATGGGGTGGGCGCGCGCCCCGCGCAAGTCTGGCGCAGCGGCCGGCGCTCACGGTATCCGCATACAAGTCATGATCGGAAACGCGAACGACGGGGGTGGTACTGAAGCCTTAGCTTACCGGTTGACCGCGTCCTTGAGGCCCTTGCCTGCCTTGAACTTGGGCGTCTTCGACGCGGCGATCCTGATCGTCTCGCCGGTCCGCGGGTTGCGGCCGGTGCTCGCGGCGCGGTTGGCCACGCTGAAATTGCCAAAGCCGATGATCTTGACTTCCTGGCCCGATTTCAGTGCGGCCGTAATGGCGTCGAACGTCGCATCCACAGCCTGGCCGGCGCCCGCCTTGGACATACCGGTGCGCTCCGCCACAGACGCGATGAGATCATTCTTGTTCATGTGACATCCCTCTCACTGAGTTGAGCCGAAAGCGAATCGCATCTTCGACTTCACGCGGGGACACTCCTGCTAAATGCCGGTCATGGCAAGTCAAAAACGGCGGATTTCCGCGATTTTGATCGAAACGCCGGTGGTCACAAGGAGACGGCGCCTGCTTTGCAGCAGGCGCCGAATACTCAATGATTTCCGATGCTTAGTGGGCCGTGAGGGCGGTTCCCGCCTCTTCCTCCGAAACCACCGGCGCGGCCGGCACTTTCGGTTCGGTCCATTCGATCGGCTCAGGCATGCGGACGAGGGCGTGTCTGAGCACTTCTTCCATCCGTGCCACCGGCACGATATCGAGCCCGCTTTTGACGTTCTCCGGGATCTCGGCGAGGTCCTTGGCATTGTCCTCGGGGATCAGCACCGTCTTCATCCCGCCGCGGAGCGCGGCAAGCAGCTTCTCCTTCAGTCCGCCGATCGGGAGCACCCGGCCGCGCAGCGTGATCTCGCCGGTCATCGCCACATCCCGCTTGACCGGGATCCCGGTCATCACCGAAACGATGGCGGTCACCATGGCCACACCGGCCGAGGGGCCGTCCTTCGGCGTCGCGCCTTCCGGCACGTGGACGTGGATGTCCCGCCTGTCGAACAGCGGCGGCTCGATGCCGAAGTCGATGGCCCGGGACCGCGCATAGGACGCCGCGGCCGAGATCAATTCCTTCATCACGTCGCGAAGATTGCCGGTGACGGTCATCCTGCCCTTGCCGGGCATCATCACGCCTTCGACGGTGAGCAGTTCGCCGCCGACTTCCGTCCACGCAAGTCCGGTCACCACACCGACGAGATCCTCGTGCTCGGCTTCGCCATAGCGGTAACGCGGCACGCCCAGGAACTCCTCGACGTTCTTCGACGTGATCCTGATCGTCTTCTTCTTCGACAGGATCAACTCCTTGACGCTCTTGCGCGCCAGGGTCGCCAGTTCCCTTTCGAGATTGCGGACGCCGGCCTCGCGCGTATAGCGGCGAATGATCGTCTTCAGCGCATCGTCGTCGAGGGCGAACTCCTTCTCCGTCAGCGCGTGCTCCTTGAGAATCTTCGGGATGAGGTGCCGGTGGGCGATCTCGATCTTCTCGTCCTCGGTGTAGCCGGCAATCCGAATGATCTCCATCCGGTCCATCAGCGGCGGCGGAATGTTCAAGGTGTTCGCCGTCGTGATGAACATGACGTTCGACAGGTCGTAGTCGACCTCGAGATAGTGGTCGTTGAACGTCGAGTTCTGCTCCGGATCGAGCACCTCCAAGAGCGCCGACGACGGATCGCCGCGGAAGTCCATGCCGATCTTGTCGATCTCGTCGAGCAGGAACAGCGGATTGCTCCTCTTGGCCTTGCGCATCGACTGGATGACCTTGCCGGGCATCGAGCCGATATAGGTCCGCCGGTGGCCACGAATCTCGGCCTCGTCGCGCACCCCGCCGAGCGACATGCGGACGAACTCGCGGCCCGTGGCGCGCGCAATAGACTTGCCAAGCGACGTCTTGCCGACGCCGGGCGGGCCGACGAGGCACAGGATCGGGCCACGCAGCTTGTTGGCGCGGCTCTGCACGGCCAGGTATTCGACAATCCGGTCCTTGACCTTTTCCAGACCATAGTGATCGGCGTCGAGAACCTCCTGGGCATAGTTCAGGTCGTTCTTGACCTTCGACTTCTTGCCCCACGGAATGCCGAGCAGCCAATCAAGATAGTTACGAACGACCGTCGCCTCCGCCGACATCGGTGACATCTGACGGAGCTTCTTCAGCTCGTTCTGCGCCTTCTCGCGCGCCTCCTTCGAGAGGCGGGTCTTGGCGATCTTTTCCTCGAGCTCCTGCAGTTCGTCGCGACCGTCCTCGGAGTCGCCGAGTTCCTTCTGGATCGCCTTCATCTGCTCGTTGAGGTAGTACTCGCGCTGGGTCTTCTCCATCTGCCGCTTGACTCTGCTGCGGATGCGCTTTTCGACCTGGAGAACCGAAATCTCGCTCTCCATCAGGCCGAGCACCCGCTCCAGCCGCTCGACGACGGTCGGCAGAGCGAGGAGCTCCTGCTTCTCCGGGATTTTGATCGCCAGATGCGAGGCGACGGTGTCGGCCACCTTCGAGTAGTCGTCGAGCTGGGTGACGGCGCCGACGACTTCAGGCGAGATCTTCTTGTTGAGCTTCACATAGTTCTCGAACTCGGAGATCACCGAGCGCGACAGCGCCTCGGCCTCGACCTCGTCGCCGATCTGGTCCGCGATCTTGTGGGCGTAAGCCTCATAGAAGGACGTGTTTTCGGTGTAGCGGAGGATTTCGGCCCGGCCGACGCCCTCGACCAGCACCTTGACGGTCCCGTCGGGGAGCTTCAGGAGCTGCAGAACGGAAGCCAGAGTGCCGACATTGTAGATCGTCTCCGGAGTCGGTTCGTCCTCGCTCGGATTCTGCTGGGTCGCGAGCAGGATCTGCTTGTCGGCGCGCATCACCTCCTCGAGGGCGCGGATCGACTTTTCGCGCCCGACGAACAGCGGCACGATCATGTGCGGAAAAACGACGATATCGCGCAGTGGCAGCACCGGGTGGGCGCCATCGCCAGTTGGGACTCCGATGGAGCCGGTTTGCTCGGCCATATTGTTATCCTTTCCAGCCGGTCCGCCTTTGCGGCCGCCGGCTCATGCTGCGGTTCAGGCAGGGAGGGATACGCCCCGAGATTCCTTGTGAATCACGCTGACGCTTGCCTGACAACGCATTAGGTGGCGTCGGCGGCGGGGGGTGTCAAGGCGCCGGCTCAAAGAGCGGTTCGGCGCGCATCCGCGCCGAACCTGCGCCGCGACGCGCTGCCGTTTCCAGCGAGCCGGTCAAGCCGACGAGCCGACCTCTTCCTGCCGGTCGGCGTAGATATAGAGCGGCCGCGATTTGCCCTCAACCACGTCGGACGAGATGACGACCTCCTGCACGCCGTCGAGACCAGGCAGGTCGTACATGGTGTCGAGCAGGATCGCCTCCATGATCGAGCGGAGCCCGCGCGCCCCAGTCTTGCGCTCGATGGCCTTCTTGGCGATCGAGTTGAGGGCGTCCGGATGGATGCCGAGCTCGACATTCTCCATGTCGAACAGCCGTTGATACTGCTTCACCAGCGCGTTTTTCGGCTCGGTCAGGATCTTGACCAGGGCGCCGATGTCGAGGTCCTCGAGCGTCGCCAGCACCGGCAAGCGTCCGACGAATTCGGGTATCAGGCCGAACTTCAACAGGTCCTCCGGCTCGACGCCGCGGAACAGTTCGCCGGTCTTGCGATCGTCGGCCGAGGAGACATTGGCGGAGAAGCCGATGGAGGTCTTGCGGCCGCGGTCGGAAATGATCTTCTCGAGGCCGGAAAAGGCGCCGCCGCAGATGAACAGGATGTTGGTGGTGTCGACCTGCAGAAATTCCTGCTGCGGGTGCTTGCGGCCGCCCTGCGGCGGAACGCTCGCCACCGTCCCTTCCATGATCTTGAGCAGCGCCTGCTGGACGCCCTCGCCCGACACGTCGCGGGTGATCGACGGATTGTCCGACTTGCGGCTGATCTTGTCGACTTCGTCGATATAGACGATGCCGCGTTGCGCCCGCTCGACATTGTAGTCGGCCGCCTGCAACAGCTTGAGGATGATGTTCTCGACGTCCTCGCCGACATAGCCGGCCTCCGTCAGCGTCGTCGCGTCGGCCATGGTGAACGGCACGTCGAGGATGCGGGCGAGCGTCTGGGCAAGCAGCGTCTTGCCGCAGCCGGTCGGGCCGATCAGCAGGATGTTCGACTTGGAGAGTTCGACGTCGTTGTTCTTGGCGGCGTGGTTGAGGCGCTTGTAGTGGTTGTGGACAGCGACGGAGAGAACCCGCTTGGCGTATTGCTGGCCGATGACATAGTCGTCGAGCACGGCGCAAATCTCGCCCGGCGTCGGCACGCCATCGCGCGACTTCACCAGCGAGGACTTGTTCTCCTCGCGGATGATGTCCATGCACAGTTCGACGCACTCATCGCAGATGAAGACGGTCGGTCCGGCGATCAGCTTGCGGACTTCGTGCTGGCTCTTGCCGCAGAAGGAGCAGTAGAGTGTGTTCTTGGTTTCGCTGCCGTTGACTTTGCTCATCCGTCTTCCCCGCAGCCTATCGTCCGGCCACTCTACGTCTTCCGCAATCCCGGCCGTCCCGCCCAGGATTCGAGGCTTACTTTAGACAACGCCTCGCACGAGGCCAACTCGCCTACCTTCAATCCAATCATGGTAGGCGGGATTTGTTCAAGAGATACTTAACACAACCGGTCCGGCGTCCCGTGTCAATCAGGCTTAAGGATTGCGGCCGAAATCAGTTCTGGGCGGCCTTTTCCACACCGTCCAGAGCCTCGCGCGTCGTCAGCACCTTGTCGATCAGCCCGAATTCCTGAGCCTCCGAGGCGGTCAGGAAGTAGTCGCGGTCGAGGCTCCGTTCGATGGTTTCGTAGTCCTTGCCGGTGTGCTTCACGTAGATCTCGTTGAGGCGGCGCTTCATCTTAAGGATGTCCTCGGCATGGCGCTCGATGTCGGAGGCCTGCCCCTGGAAGCCGCCCGAAGGCTGGTGCAGGAGGATCCGGGCGTTGGGTAGCGCGAATCGCATACCGGTTTCACCGGCGGTGAGAAGCAGCGACCCCATCGAGGCCGCCAGCCCGATGCAGAGCGTCGATACCGCCGGCTTGACGAACTGCATGGTGTCGTAAATCGCCAGGCCCGACGTCACCACCCCGCCGGGTGAGTTGATGTACATGTTGATCTCTTTCTTCGGATTGTCCGCCTCGAGAAAGAGAAGCTGGGCGGTCACCAACGAGGCCATAAAATCCTCGACCGGGCCGGTCACGAAGATCACGCGCTCTTTGAGGAGCCGCGAATAGATGTCGTAGGCGCGCTCGCCGCGATTGGTCTGCTCGACCACCATTGGGACGAGGTTCATGTAGGTGTCGATGGGGTCTTTCATGGGGATCTCGGCCTGGTTGGTGGTGGGCTCATGCTCGACGCCGCCGGGAAAGCACTCGCGGCGTCGCGAATCCCCCAGGCGCCGCCCTTAGATATGGCAGGGCTCGCAAGAGTAAAAGGGGGCAGCGGGATCCCGCCGCCGCGGCTGCCTTTTGCCTCAGATGATGAGGAAGTCGTCGTGGGTCATGTGGAGCCCGGCATCGAGCTTGGCGAACAGGATCTTGGGGTTGCCGCCCGTCCCGTCGCTGTCGTAATAGAGCTTGCCGTGGCTCTTGTCGTAGATGATCCGGTCACCCGCGTCGCCGGCGTGCGAGCCGACATGGAACTTCCCCTTGGCGAGGACCCCCGGCCCGCCGACGCCAGCGAATTTGGCCTTGAGCAGGTCGATGGTGTCGTCCTTGACCGAGAAATCCTTGATCACGTCGGTGTTCGTCGAGGGCAGGACGTTGAAGACGAAATGGTCCTTGCCCTTGCCGCCGGTGAAAGTGTCGATGCCGTTGCTGCCGACCAGCGTATCGTTGCCGTCGCCGCCGAACAGCTTGTCGCCGAAGAAGTCACCACCGGCGTCGATATAGCCGGCGCTGCCCTGATGATTGCCGGCCAGTGCGCTGTCGTTGAGGCCGTTGAAGGACGTGGCGATGGAAAGCAGGTTCGCCGGTGCCTGCGCGGCCGAAAAGGCGTAGATCACGTCGTTGCCATCGCCACCATAGATCACGTCGCTGCCGGGGCCGCCCCAGATGATATCGTTGCCCGGACCGCCGTCGATCCAGTCGTTGTCGTGCTCGCCGTTGATGAAGTCGTTGCCGCCGCCGCCGAAGATCGTGTCACGGCCGGTCCCGCCGAGAATGTTGTCGGCGCTGCCGGCCTGCAAGGGATCGGCCGAGTTGTCGCCATAGATCGTGTCGTTGCCGTCGCCACCTTCGATAATGTCGGTGCCGAGACCGCCTGCCAGCAGGTCATTGCCGCCAGCGCCGCTGATATAGTCGTTGCCATCACCGGCGAAAACGAAGGTCGGCAGGTCGAGGGTGAGAACGAAGCTTTCGCTGCGCGTCCCAACGCCTTCATAGTATGCCGTCAAATTGCCGCTCATGGCCGCTCCCCGAGTGCAGTCCTATAAGCCACACATGATACCGTAATAATTACGATAGGCAATTGATACGCCGTAATAATGATGGAATTCGGCCCAACATTGCCCTTTGGCGGCCGATCGGGGATGCCGGGGAAATCACGCAGTCGTGGGCGCCGTCGGTCGGGCCGATAGCGGCGACCATCTGTCGGGCGGTTTGCCCGAGTCCGGCGGGGAGGCCCCGCTCGACGAGTTAGATCACCAGGAAGTCGTGGTTGGTGAGATCGAGGCCGGTTTGCAGTTGGGCAAACTGTACCTTGGCGTTCGGGCCATTCCCGTCGCTATCGTAGGAGAGCGTGCCATCGGTCGGGTCGTAGATGATGTGCTGGGCGCTGTGGTCGGCGTCCGATCCGACGTGAAAGTATTTCGACTTGAGTCCGCCCTGGCCGCCAATCCCGGAGAAGTCGGCATTGTCGAGCTTGATCTTCTCTCCGGCCTGAAACTTGGTGATCGTGCTTATGCCGGTGCCGGGGGCCTGGTCGAACACGTAGCAGTCCTTGCCGGCACCACCGTTGAGGATGTTGTCGCCGCGGCCGCCGTTGAGAATGTCCTTGCCGTCGTTGCCCTTGAGGTGGTCGTCGCCCCTGCCGCCGCGGAGATCGTCGTCTCCGGGTCCGCCGGCTATGTTGTCGTTGCCGCCGTTGCCAAGCACCTTGTCGTCGCCCTTGCCGGCGTTGAGGTGGTCGTCGAACTTGGAGAGGATGATCGTGTCGTTGCCATGCGTCAGTACCTTGATGGCCTTCTCCGGGTCGTTGTCGAGATAGATCTTGAGGGCCTTCGACACCTGGATCGTGTCGCCGCTGAACTTGTAGGCGACCTTCCCGTTGAGATCGATGGTGACCTCCTTGATCTTTCCCTGATAGGGAACGCCGGAGAAGTACTTGATGCCCTTCCCCTCGAAGTGGAAGTCGAGCACCGTCTTCTTGCCCTGGGTGACGATGAAGCCCTTTGACGACCGGTCGTGGATGTTGGCCGGTCCGCTATCGACCGCCGAGCCGAGCTCGGCCAGGAATTCCGGATCGATGGGTTGGTGAGCGACAATCTTGACCACGCTTGGCGTCCTGTCAGCTTCGGTTTCGTCGCCGCGGAACCTGACAGGATTTCCCCAACAGGGCGTTTCGCCGTTTGCTTCAACTTGAACGGTATGTGCGCCGCCGGGGGCCCGGTCCGTCAATAGCGGATGGTGTGGGGTTCGTGCCTCGCGTTGAGGAGACTGCGTGCCTGGGTGAGCTGGCCGCGGGAGTCCTTTTCGCTCACCATCAGGGCGTAGGTTGCCGGCAATGCGGTGCCCTTCTTCCAGACCGCCATGGCGACGTCGGTATATTGGGCCTCGAACTGGCCGGGCGAATACTGGATGTTGCCGAATATCGGATCGGCCAACAGGATCGCCCCATCCTTCATCCCGCGATAGACCGAGAAATGCTCATAGCCGTCCTTGTTCAGGTGGACGATCACCGGTCCGTTGATCTGAAGCAGCCCGGCAATCCCGATCACCGCCCCCTCCGCCGCGAAGCCGAGCTTGTCCGCCACATAGGCGAGGTCTTCGAGGGAAAATCCGGCTTCCTGCTTCTTCTTCCAGGCGGCCGGATCGTAGCGGGCCTCCAGAATGTCGAGGAGCTGCTGTTCGGTGTAATGGCCGCCGAAATAGCCATTGAGGAGAGTTGCCAACGAGGCGGCACCGCATGAGAAATCGTGCTGCTGGCGAACGACGTCGACATACTTCGCCTCCTGCATGCTGACGACGGGATCGATCGGCAAACCCGTCGCCGTGCATGAAGCAACGAACATGGCGAGCACCACCGTCGCCGCGCCTCGGGTGCCGGGCTCCACCTTCCTGAAAAGGCGCGATGTCATGGTCGGGATAGCCGCGTCCAGCGCGCGTCTGCTCAGAACGTCTTTGTCGTGCTCACGGCGAAGGTCGCATCGGGTGCGTCGCCGGTCAGACCGGTGGTGAGCGAGGGCTGAAGGTACAGCCCGTTCTTGAGCTTCTGCTGCACGGAGAACGTGGTGAAGAGCGGTATCGTGTCGGTTGCCGTCACGGCCTTTCCCCCGGTCCTCGTCGGTTGGTTGACGGCGCCGTTGAGGGAGAAGCCGAGCGCCGTCGCCTCGCTCACCGCGAAGGTCCCGCCGACATTGAACCCGAAGCTCGCTCCCGGGGCCACCTTGACGCCGGTGACTGTCCGCGGGAAGGCGTAGGTGGTGCTAAGGCCGGCAAAAAAGGCGAACGGATCCACCGTCTTGATCAGCTCGGCGCCGATCGAAGCCGAATAATGTCCACTTGCATCGCGGTAGAAGGTGAAGGGATCGGACGGCAGCGTACCCGGCCTGAATCCGTTGTGATGGTACGGATCGGGGCCGGTCGGCAAGCCCACCGCGCCGGTGAGCACCACCCCCGGCCACTTCTCGGTCTCGTGACGGATCGTCTTGTTGATGTCGACGCGCATGTCGCCGATCGCGCTGATCTCGACCACCCGGCCTCCGGGTGCTCCGGTTTCGGAACGACGGTGGGTGTAGTCGTAAGGAACGCTGAGGCCCACTTCGAGCCCGCTGGCGAGGCCGTAATGGAGGGACGCTATCGCGCCTAGCGCCCAGTTGTTCTGCAAGAATTCGTCGTCGCGCGTGAACGCCATTTCGAAGTCGGCCTCCCAGCGGCGCGGCGTCAGCGTCACCGCCTTGTCGCGGATGAGATAGAGGGCCTGGATGGCTTTTTCGTCGGCCTTCTTGATTTCGGCGACCGTCGACGCGGCGCTTTCGCTCGGCTGTGCCGCTGGCCCGCCGGCGGTCGCAGCACTCGGCGGCGGGGGATCGCTTGCGGCGGGTTCGCCCGGTCCGGCCGTTGCGGCAGTCGCCGTGGACGGTGCCGATTTGGAGGTCAGGCGATCGACCGCCGCCTCGAGCCTGGCGATCCGGGTTTCCAGTGCGTCGATCCGCTGTTCGTATTCTTCCGGTGTCGTCGCGTTGGCGTCGCCGACGACAAACAAGGCGCCGGCGAAGACCGCCGCCAACTGCACGACAATGCCCACGGCAAGGTCAACCAGGCGAGACCGTCGAGACATGACATTCCTCCCCGCGGAGAGATTTCCGCCGTCCGCCGGCCCGTGGTCACCCCGACCCGCCGGCCCAATGGAAACATATCTTTAAAACGCAGAACGCGCCCAAGAGGGCGCGTTCGACAACGTCGTTTCGAGTGGCGTTTCTAGGTTCCCGCGTAGTACCACGCCCAATAGAGCTGTTCGGCGGCCTTCAGCGCCTTGTTGTAGGCACTCTGGTAGAATTTGTTCTCTTTATTGAAGCCGTTGTAGTAGAGGCCCCAGTAGGCCGCGTCGAGCGCCTTCGACAGCTTGTTGTAGCCCTTTTGGCCGTAGTAATCCGCAGTCGCGCCCTGGCCGGTGACCTGTTCCATCGCGGTCGGCGTCAAGGTGACGCGCTTCGCGGTGCCAAACACCGGACTTTCGGCAGAGGCGGCCAGCGGTGCGAGCATCAGACCGGCTCCGACGAGCGCTGATGCAATCAACGTCGTTCTAGACATGGCTTGGTTCCTTCTGTCGCGGGGCGCAGTCTAACAGCTTGCGGCAGATTTTCCACCCACCCCTCGGCGAATGGAGCGAGTCCGTCTCGCGGCAGACTCGAGGCTCGCCGATCTACGCGACGACGATGAAATCGTTGTGGGTCAACGCCAGCCCCGCGTCGAGGGTGGCAAAATGCTTGGCGCCGCCGCTTTGGTCGCCGTTCTTGTCGTAGATCAGCGCGCCGGTCGCATCGTTGTAGATGATCCGGTCGCTGCTGTTGTGCGCGGAACTGCCGATGTGGAACTTCCCGGCGCCCAGCGTCCCGAGGCCGCCGAGGGCGGTGAAGATCGAGGCCGACAGCCAGATCGCATCCTTGCCCGGCGCGAAGTCGGTGATCGTATCGGCTTTCGCCGACTCGATTGTCTCGGCAAAGACGAAGGCGTCATGTCCGGGACCGCCGGTCAGATCGTCCTTTCCCTTGTCGCCGTAAAGCGTGTCGTTGCCGCTCTTGCCATCGAGGGTGTCCTTTCCCACGCCGCCGGACAAGAGGTCGCCGTCTCGACCGCCCATGATCACATCCTTGCCGGCGCCGCCCTTCAGCGTGTCCTTGCCACTGGCGCCCCTGATGATGTCATCGCCTTTGCCGCCAATCAGAAGGTTGCCGACGCCGTTGCCGCGCAAGAAGTCGTCCCCGTTGCCGCCGGTGGCGTTTTCGATCGTCACTCCATTGGCGATGGTGTAACCGCCGAAAATTCCGTCGACATAGGACAGGAAGCCCCCACCGCCCGGCCCGACCTGCAGCGTCGCCGCCCGGAGGTCGATCAGCGCCGGTCTGTTGCCGGTATAAGCGATCGTGTCGGTGCCGCCGGCATCCCAGATGCACGAATAGAAGGTGCCGCTGCCGTTCGAGGTGGGCAGAAAGTAGGTGTTGTCGCCGGTATGGTAGGCCATGTTGGCGCCGTACTTCGACTGAAGCACGGCGATATCGAGGGCCATCGGTGTGCCCTCATAGCCGTATTGCAGCGAGGGCGATGTTCCGTCCGGATTGGTCTGCCATCCGTCGTTGTAGGACATCATGGTGTAGATGCCCTGGTTCAGGTCGTATTCGCCGTAGTCGCCGAAGGCACTGCTCACGCCGGGAAAAACACCCGAGCCGCCGCCATGGTCGTGGGGATGGGCAAGGCCGAGCCCGTGGCCGAGCTCATGGATGATGGTGATGAAACCGTCGCCGCCCTGCTCCAGCCCTTGGGTCCAAGTGGGGTCCGTGTCGTTGAAGTAGCCGAAATCTGCTTTTGTCGTGTAGCCCGGCGGATACATCTGGCCGAGGTAGTCGACATTCGACACGGTGACGAGATTGAGATTGGCGGCGCCGGACTGATTCACCTCGATGAAATGGAGATTGAGGAACGAGCTGTAGATCTGAAAAGCCAGTTCGAACTGGCCTTTCTCGTAGTTCGAGAATCCGTGCGAAATTTCATTGAACGGCGTCGACTCGCCATTCCCGTAAAAGTAGTAGTATACGAAGTTATTCGCGGGGTTGAGCTTTGTCCCCCAGTCGATAGCTTGCTCCAGTACAGTGGCCATGGCGTCTTCTTCTGAAAGTGGCGTTCAGCCGGCTACTCCACTGACGCGCCGGGTGTGTGATTCGGCGCGAATAAGCGTGGCTGGATCATTGCCGCCAATCGCCAAGGAACTCTTACTGAATAGTGGCCATTGCGACCTTTTTCCGGCGCTTCCACCGCAAGTCCTTCTCATGAGTGGGCGGGGATACCGATAAAGGGAACGGCGCCGGACAACCGCCGACGCCGCGCCGAAACCGACAATACGCTCCGCCGTCTGACAGGCGTGGTCCCTTACGAGATGACCAAGAAGTCAGAGTGCGACAGGGACAGGTGTGTGCTCAACACCGCGAATTCGGTCGAGCCGCCCTGGTCGCCTTTCGGCGTGTAGTAAACTGCCCCGGTGGTGTCGTCATAGACGATCCTGTCGGTGCCATCATGCGCGGCGCTCCCGATGTAGAACGCATTCGATGGCAGAACACCAAGGGATAATTTGGTGAAGACGGACATTGACAGGTCGATCGTGTCGGTGCCCGGCGTCATGTCCGTGATCGTGTCGACGTTGCTCGACGCGTCCAACGCCGAGTTGAAGACGAAGGTGTTGGACCCCTGGCCGCCGGTCAGCATGTCGTTGCCCGTGCCGCCGTTGATCGTGTCGCTGCCCTTGTTACCGTTGATGGTATCGTCGCCGCCGCTCCCCTTCAGGTTGTCGCCGCCCTTGGCTCCGGAGATGGTGTCCTTCCCGGCGTTGCCGTTGATATGGTCCGCGCCCTTGCCGCCGTTGATCGTGTCGCCCCCTTTCTGACCGCTGATCGTGTCCTTGCCGTCGTAGCCGTAGAGGACGTCGGCGGAATTGGAGCCGGTGATGGTGTCGTTGCTCTGGAAGATCTTCTGCGCCAGGTTGGACAAGCTACCGCTGAAATAGTTGTCCATGTTGGTGACGAAGATCGACAGGCCGCTCAGCTTGTAGTGAACGTCGCCGGATTCGACGACCTTGATCTGCTGGACGAAGCCCGCATAGGGCGTCTTGCCGCTGTAGAGAAAGGCCGTCCCTTTGATGTCGAAAGTGACGCCCGCGCTCTGGTCCTTCGCGGTTATCGTGGTCGATGACCGGTTGACGAGCTTCATGTGGGTAAAGTCGGAGAGAAGCCCGAGCTCCGTCAGTTGCTGGGTGTCGACGGCGACGTTCGCGACGAATGTGACCATTTCCGTTTCTCCTGCCGAGCCCCTGCCCCAGGCGTCTCCACGGGATGAACCAGCGTTGCTCGGCACGCGAACAGCCGATCAGAATCCGTAGAGCGTTGTGGCGCAGTGAAAGGGAAGTGGTCTCCAACTGCAAGGGCCAAATTGCTCGCAGATTACCGCGTGATTAACGCACCGCGCCCGTCACGGCGGCCGGCTCAGGCAGTGACGAAGAAATCGTCCACCGTCAGCGCCAGGTGCTTGTCGAGTTGAGCAAACAGCACGGCCTTGCCGCTGCCGTTGCCGTCGGCGTCATAAAGGAGTTCGCCGCTCCCCGCCTTGTAGATGATGTGGTCATTGGCATCCTTCGGGCTGCCGAAGGCGAAGTAGTCCTTGCTGGTGTTGTCGATCGCCGACAGGTTCGAGAACACCAATGACGACAGATAGATCTTGTCCTCGCCGACGTGGAAATCGGTGATCGTGTCGACATTTGACTTGGCGTTGAGGGCTGTGACGAAGTGGAATATGTCGGCGCCGGCGTTGCCGGTCAGAACGTCGTTGCCCGCCCCGCCGTAGAAATTGTCGTTCCCGGCGCCGCCGACCAGCTTGTCGCCGCCGTCGCCGCCATACAGCCAGTCGTTACCGCCGGCGCCCTTCAACTCGTCGCCGCCGCTGTTGCCATAGAGAGAGTTGGTGCCGGCGTCGCCGACGAGGGTGTCGCCTTTTTGACCGCCGGTGACATCCTCGATGTTCATGACCTTGTCGACGATCTTGCCGTTGATCGTGACGTTCGCCCAAGTTGCGCCGTCGAGCTTGACCACCACCGACTTCGACGCCGTGGCGTATCCGACGACGTCCTCGCCGTCGCCGCCGTCGAGCCGGTCGAGACCGTTGCCGCCGAAAGAGAGTCGCTGCCTGGGCCGCCGAAGAGCTTGTCCGCTCCGCCGCCGCCCGACAGCACGTCATTGTTGTCCTCGCCGTAGAGCGTGTCCTTGCCGCCGCCGCCGTTGAGGGTGTCGAAGCCGACGCCGCCATAGATGGTGTCGAGCCCGGCCCCGCCGTTCAACGTATCCATGCCGCTGCCGCCGAGCAGCGTGTCGTCACCGCCGAAGCCGTCGACGGTATCGTTGCCGTCGAAGCCGGCCAATACGTCGCTTTCCGCCGAACCGTTGACCGTATCGTCGCCGCCGAGAAGGGTCGCCAAGCCTAATTGGGTGCTCTGGTTCAGCGCGTTGATCAGGCTGCTCAGACTGACGTCGAGCCCGCCGATGCTATAGGCGGCGCTTATCCCTTCGAGGGGGGCAGCCTGAATGCCCTGTATGGTTCCGCCGGTGAGGGTGTTGCCTGACATCTGGAAGTCGCCGGTGACGTAGATTGGCGTCGCCAGGAAGCTGTCGTTCGTCCAGACCTTGAAGCCGTCAGTGCCTTTTGTCTCGAACTTGCTCTGGTCGCGGGCGATCGCCTGGAGCGAGGTGGTGTCGAAGAGATCGGCTTGCGGGTTGATCATATCGATCTTGGTGGATGCGTTGAACGTGGCCATGGTCGTGTCCCTTGTCGCTCGTGCGCCGGCGGCCACCACGGCCGATCCGGAGGCCGGTTCACTCGACCGGCCGTCGATGGAGGCGACGTTGTGAGGGGGCGCCGTTGCAGCCGTATTTCTGGCCAAAGGGAAAAGTGTTACGAATGTTACAGGCTGGCCGGGCCGGGAGGGCGGCGGGATGAGCATTGTCGACCCGATCGCCTCGGCGATCGAAACGATCTCGGACGGCTTCGCGCTGCTCGACGCCGAGCACCGCTTCCTCCTGGTCAATTCGAAATTCAGGGAACTCTTCGGGGTACCTGAGGCGGTTCTACGGGTCGGCGCGCCCTACGCCGACTTCGTGCGGGCGCTCGCTGTGGCGGACGCCGTGCCCGAGACCGACGTCGAGGCGTTCGTGGCCGAGCGCATGGCCCGCCTCGCCTCCCCGGACGAGCCTTTTGAACGCCGGCTCCCGAACGGCCGATGGCTCCGTATCGCGGACTACCGCACCGAGGACGGTGGCGTGGTCTGCGTGCGGACGGACGTCACCGGGCGAGTGCTGCGCGAGCAGGCGCTGGCCGAGAGCGAGGAGCGCTTTCGCCGCCTCTCCGAGATCACCTTCGAGGCCGTGCTGATTCTGCAGGATGGCAAGATCGTCGATCATAATCACGCGCTGGCCGAACTGACCGGCTACCGGCCGGACGAACTGATCGGCATGAGCACGCTCGAACTGCTGGCGCCGGAATTCCGCGACTTCGCGCGTGAGCGCATCGTCAACCGCGACGAGCGCTCCTACGAGGCGGTCGGTCTGCGCAAAGACGGCACCCGCATTCCCGTCGAACTGCATTTCCGCCACGTCGAGCGCCGGGGAGAGACGCTCCGCGTCGTCGCGGTCCGCGACGTCAGCGATCGTCACCGCGTCGAGTTGGCGCTGGCCGAGCACGAAGCGCGCACCCGGGCCATCGTCGATGCTGCCCTCGACGCCATCGTCACCGTCGACGACGCCAGCGCCATCGTCGAGTTCAATCCGGCTGCCGAGCGGGTCTTCGGCCATGCGCGGGCCGACGTTCTCGGCCGGCTGGTCGGCGACACATTGGTGCCGCCACACCACCGCGCGGCCCACCATGCCGGCTTCGCGCGCTACCTCGAGACGGGAGAGCGGCAAATCCTCGGACGGCGGATTGAGATCGAGGCGATGCGCGCCGACGGCGCGGTGTTCCCGGTCGAACTGACGATGACCGAGCTGAAGCTCGGTGGCCGCCGGCTGTTCACTGCCTTCATCCGCGACCTCACCGAGGCGAAGCGGCTTGAACAGGAGATGGTCCAGCAGCGAGAGCGCATCTATCAGTCCGAAAAGCTCGGCGCGCTCGGCTCGCTTCTCGCCGGCGTGGCGCACGAACTGAACAATCCGCTTTCGGTTGTCCTCGCCCAGGCGATGCTGCTTGAGGAGCTCGCCAAGGACGAGGCGGCCCGCAGCCGCGCCGAGCGCATTCGCGCCGCCGCCGAACGATGCGCCAAAATCGTGCACAGCTTCCTCGCCATGGCGCGCCAACGCCCGCCGCAGCGCGTCGCCGCACACATCGACGCGCTGGTCGTGGACACTTTGGAGTTGGTCAATTACGGGCTCCGCGCGGCCGGCATCGAAATCGAGCGCGACATACCGAGCGACCTGCCGGCGATCCGGGGCGACCCGGATCAATTGGTCCAGGTGCTGACCAATCTGATGATCAACGCCCAGCAGGCGCTGCAACAAATATCGGGGCGGCGCCGGCTCCGGATCGCCGCGCGCTACGAGCCGGATGCCGCCGCGATTCGGCTGGACGTCGACGACAACGGCCCGGGCGTGCCGGAAGAGATCCGCGGCCGCATTTTCGACCCGTTCTATACCACCAAGCCGGTCGGGCTCGGCACCGGCGTCGGGCTATCGGTATGTCACGGCATCGTCGCCTCGCACGGCGGCACGATCACGGTCGGCGACACGCCCGGCGGTGGCGCCCGTTTCACCGTGCGGCTGCCGCTCGGCTCCTTGCAGCCGGAGGAGACGCCGGCGCCGGCGGTGGCCACGCTTGGCCAGCGGCGGCGCCTGCTGGTGGTCGACGATGAACCGGAGATCGTCGCAACGGTTGTCGAAATCCTCGAAGCCGAGGGCCATCTCGTCGACACCGCCTCCAGCGGTACCGCGGCACTGCGTCGTGTCGCCGAGGCCGACTACGACCTCATCCTCTCCGACCTGAGGATGCCCGATCTCGACGGTCCCGCGTTGTTTGAGCGGTTGCGGCTCGAGCAGCCCGCCCTGGCCGGCCGCATGATCGTCGTGACCGGCGATACCTTGACCGCCGACGCTCGCATTTTTCTCGAGAAGACCGGCCTGCCCTGCCTGGAAAAGCCGTTCAGCCCGCTCGAGGTGCGCCGGATCGTATCGGAGGCTCTATCCGTCAGGTGAGAAGAGGTAGCCCACGCCCCGCACCGTCTTGACGAATTGTGGGCGGGCGGGGTCGGCCTCGATCTTGCGCCGCAGACGCGTGATCCGCACGTCCACGGAACGGTCGAACGGTTCCCAAGCGCCGCTATGCGACAGTTCGAGCAGTTGGTCGCGGTTCAGCACCCGGTTCGGATTGCGGACGAAGGCGGCGAGCAGATCGAACTCCATGGCGGTCAAGGGGATTTCCGCACCATCCGCGTTCGTTAGTCGGCGAGCGTCGAGGTCGAGGACGAATTGCCCGAAGGCGAGGCGCGTGGCGTTGGGCGTGGCGTTTGGCACCGGCATCGCGCCTACCCGGCGCAAGAGGCTCTTCGTCCGCGCCAGGAGTTCCCGCAGATCGAACGGCTTGACCATGTAGTCGTCGGCGCCGACCTCGTAGCCGATGATGCGGTCCACCGTTTCGCCGGATGCCGTCAGCATCATGATACCGACGCCGCCGCGTTCGCGCAGCGAGCGGGCGATCGAGATTCCATCCTCGCCGGGCATGCGCACGTCGAGAATGACCAGGTCAACCGGCTTGCGGCCGTCGAGGATGCGCCGGGCGGCCGGGCCGCCGTCCGCGCTCGACACATCGAAGCCGTGGAGGGTCAGGTATTCCTCGATCGAAGCGCGGATTTCCGGCTCGTCGTCAACCACCATGACGTGCGGCTTCAGCACTGTGCAACATTCCTCGTGAGGCCTCGGCGAATCTAGGCGAGCCCGAAGCGCGGCGCCAGAGCCTCGGGGCGCCCCGGTCGGGGCGTCGCGTCGGTCGGCCTCATGCATACAGGAACGCGTCTTCGTTCAGCTCCGAAATAACGACCCCGTTCAACGTGACGGTGTTGCCGTTGTCGTCGGTGATCACCGTGGGTCCATTTCCGCTGTCGTCGTCGGCATGGGCCACCATGTCGGCGAAATTGGTGAAGACGCCGACAAAGCGGATCATGTCGGTCACCCCGACGAGACTCGCCTCGAAGTCATTGACGACATCGTGGCCGAAGCTCGCGCCGGCGAACACGAAAGTGTCACTGCCATCGTTGCCGATCAGCGTATCGTCGCCATCGCCGCCGTTGAGGGTGTCGTCGCCGAGATAGCCGTCGAGTTGGTTGGCGCCGGCGCTGCCGAGGATGAAATCGGCGAATTCCGTGCCCTCGACATTTTCGATATTGGTCAGCGTGTCGGTGCCGCCCCAGGAATCGATCGCCTGTCCGGCCTCGACGACGTCGTCACCGGCATTCCCGTCCACGTCAAATCCGACCGCCGTCACTTGCGCGGCCGAGAGATTGACCACCGCGCCGTGCCGGTCCGGGAGCGGGTCGGGAAGCTGGACGGGCGGGTCCGAGCCGCCGCCGAACTGGCCCCAGTTGTCTTGCTCACCGTCTTCGTAGCGGTAGCTCACGACATCGGTATCGTCGCCGCCGTCCATCGTATCGTCGCCGGAGAATCCGATGAAGGTGTCGTCGCCGCCGCCGCCTCGCAGATCGTCGTTGCCGGCCAGGCCCACCAGGATGTTGTCCTCGTCGCCGCCGATCATGACGTCGTCGCCGTAGGTCAGGATGACCCAGTTGAAGTTGGAGACCTGATCGGTGTCGCCGAAGGAATCGACAGCGGTGTGCGCGGAGATGGTGGAGCCGACGGTGACGTCCGAGTCCGAGAGGTTGACCACGACGCCGTTTCGCGCAGCCGGATTGTTGTCGGCGAGCTCGTGATACCACTCGGTATTGTAGTTCAGCTGGTTGAAGCCACCGCCGCCGTCATAGGTGTCGGCACCGGCGCCCGCCTGCACTTCGTCGTCGCCCGCGCCGCCATGGACCTCGTCGTCGCCGGCCCGCGTCTCGACGTAGTTACCGGCATCGCTGCCCCAGAAATAGTCGGCGGCATCCGTCAATCGGAACGCCACGACGCCGTTGATCGTGTCGGAGTCCGCGAAAGTATCAAGCGCTGTTCCGGCGGCAGCGACGCCAAGCGCCCCGGCGTCCTGCTGGTCACCCGACAGATTGACGGCAACACCGATTTCGCCGGGATTGTCGCCCCAGAAGCCGTCGAAACCTCGCCCGAACTTCTCTGCGTCGTAGTTGACCATGACCACGCCGCCGGCAATGCCGGAGGTGTCGGTGAAAGTGTCGCTGCCGTCTTGGCCTACAAAAGAGAAACCGTGACTCCCACCGAAGAAGGTACTGTCCGCGTCATCGGTATTGACGAACCCGGGGCCAGCCGAGAACGTATCGTCGCCTTCGGTGCCCTCGATCCGCTCGAGGTTCTGGAACGTCGTGTTGACGGCGCCCTCGCCGATCTGCCCCGTGATCGTCCCCCCGCCGGGTATTCCGGAGCCGTCGAGCACGACGTCGATGCCGCCGGGTTGATTGTTCAGTGTCCCAAAGAAGCCAAGATTGTCGTAGCCGTTCCCACCATCGACGGTGTCGTTGCCGGCGCCCCCGCCGGTAAAGGATTCACCGTCGCCGTCGATAACGGTGTCGTCTCCGCTCTGCGCATAATAGTTGTAGAAGGCACCCTCGTGGTCGCCACCGGCGATGTAGTCGTTGAGGTCTGTGCCGGTGACCCGCTCGATATTGAGGAGCGTGTCGGTGTCGCCTGCGGAGTCGATGCCGCGGTGGGCGTCGACGTTCAACGCGCCGCGGTCGTCACCGAGGTCGATACCGACGAGGGCATCGTCGGACAGATTGACGATGACGCCGTAGGTCCCGCCGCCACCGCCGCTGTCTGAATCGCGACCGTAGTCAATCTCGTCTTCGCCGTCGCCGCCGTCGACGTAGTCGTCGCCGCTCGCCGGCTGAAAATGATCGCCTCCGTCGCTCCCGACAAAATGATCGTCGAAAATCGTGCCGCGAATGCTATGCATGTCGTTCAGCGTATCGGTGTCGCCGAAGCCGTCCTTGGCCTGATGCGCGGCCACATTGACGAGGCCCGCCCCGATGTCGGCGCTGATCAGGGCGTCCGACAGGTTGACGATGACGCCTTCGTTTCCGCCTTTGTTGCTGTCGCCATCGTAGTACACCCAGGCGAAGTTGCCGCCGTCGGTGAACTCGTCGTCGCCATCGAAGCCGTAGAAACCCTGGTAGCCGCTACCCGGCGGGCCACTGAAGAATTTGTCGTCGCCGCTGGTGCCGGAGAAATTCGACACATCGACCGGCGTATCGATGTCGCCGAAGGTGTCTTTCACCCGCCCGGACGCAACCCCGTCCTGGACGCTATCGCTGAGGTTGACGATGATCGCATTGCCGCCGCCCTCGTCGTAGTAGCGCGCCTCGTCGTCGTCGCTGCCACCGATGAAAGTGTCATTGCCGGCGCCGCCGGTGAACTCATCGTAGCCGTCGTTCCCTGTGAAGATATTGTCCTTGGCGTCGCCGTGGAACAAGTCGTCGCCGGAACCGCCGACGACGTTCTCGATGTTCTTGATCTTGTCTTCGTTGGAGCCGCCGACCTTGACGTTGACAAAAGAGCCGCCATTGAGGGTCACCTCCACGCGGCTGGTCTTGTCGCTGTAGTCGGCAGTGTCGTTGCCGGACCCGCCGTTGAGGATGTCCTTGCCGGCGCCTCCGATCAGCACATCCGCGCCGCCGCCGCCGCTTAGGGTGTCTTTGCCGTCGCCGCCATCCAGTACGTTCTTGCCGTTATTGCCCGTGATCACATTGTCGAGCCCGTTACCGGTCCCGTTGATGTCGGAGGGGCCGGTCAGCGTCAGCTTCTCGACGGACCCTTTGACATGCGCCGACGCCAGACTGAAGGAGATTGACGCCTTGACGGTGTCCTTGCCTCCTCCCCCCCTCTCGTCGACGACGTCACCGGTGTGGTCGACGATGTAGGTGTCATTACCGGCGCCGCCCTTCATGCGATCGGCGCCCTTGCCGCCGATCAGCGTATCGTTGCCGCCGCGGCCTTTCAGGATGTCGTTCCCGCCCTTGCCGTCGATCGTGTCGTTACCGTTGGTGCCCGTGAGCTTGTTGTTCTTGCCGTTTCCCTTGATTTTGGCCATGACACTCGCTCCGCTGTTCCGTTGACGGTGTTGCTACCGACAGCCAGTCTCGGCACTCAAGCGGGAGGCGTCATCCCTCATATGGGGTATATCCGGGATTGCAGATCGGCGGCCCATGTCCGCGGGCTGGGCGGAGCGGGAATGCCGGTTTCCTGCCGCTGGGCGGCAGGATAAATCGGCGCGAAAGTCGAAGAATCCGGGAACTGGAGCAAGCCGGTCCCGCTAGCTGAGGGCCCGCGGGCCTGCCGTCAGGCCCGTAGGCGAGCCTGGATATCAGAGCATCGGCGGTTGGGTCTTCCTGCCGCTGGGCGCTCGCCGCGCAATCGCCCCCCATCGGCGGCTGGCACGGCGGGGGCCGCTGCTCGGTGTTACGGCGTCGTCGCGGGCTCCTCGTCGTCCTCGCGCATCAGTTCCTCGCGCGAGACGGGTTTGTCGGTGACGTTGACGAGTTCGAGCAGGAAGTCGACGACCTTCTCCTCGAAGATCGGGGCGCGCAGGCCCGCCACCGCGTCGGGATTGGTGCGATAATACTCGACCAGTTCCTTCTCCCTGCCGGGGAATTGGCGGAGCTGCGCGGCGAGCGCCCGCTGCACCTCTTCCTCGCTGACCTCGATCTTGTTCTTCTCGCCGATTTCCGAGAGCACGAGACCAAGTCGCACTCGGCGCTCGGCGATCTTGCGATAGTCTTCCCGCGCAGCTTCCTCGCTCGTCCCTTCGTCCTCGAATGTCCGCCCAGACTGGCCGAGTTCGCCGGTCACCTGACGCCAGATGTTGTCGAATTCCTGCTCCACCATTCTCGGCGGCAGGTCGAAGGCGTGCGTCGCGTCTAGCTGATCCAAAATTTGCCGCTTCACCTTCTGCCGGATGGCCATGCCATATTGGCTCTGGAGTTGCTGGCGGATCGCGTCGCGGAGCTGCTCGAGCAATTCCAGGCCGAGCCGGGTGGCCAGTTCGTCGTCGAGCTTGATCTCCTCCGGTGCCGCCACCTCCTTGACCGTCACTTCGAAGGTCGCCGTCTTGCCGGCGAGTTGTTTCGCTCCGTAATCCTCAGGGAAAGTCACCGTGACGGTCTTCGTTTCGCCCGCCGAAAGCCCTTCGAGTTGCTCGGCGAAGCCCGGAATGAACTGGCTGGTACCGAGTTGCACCGTCGCGTCGTCGGCGGAACCGCCGTCGAAAGCTTCGCCGTCGATCGTGCCGACATAGGAGATGGTCATCCGGTCGCCGGATTCCGCCTTGCCCTCCTTCGGCGAAAAGGTGCGGGTGTTCTCGGCCAGGCGATTGAGTTCGGTGTCGACTTCGGCGTCACTGACGTCGGCGACCGGCCGCTCAACCTTGATCGACTTGAAGTCGCCGAGCTTCACGATGGGCAGGACATCGTAGCTCATCGTGTAGGTGAGGTCGGCCTTGCCCTGGAGCACCTGCTCCGACTCGCGCCCGTCCTCCGGCAGCTTGAAATCCGGCTGCTGGGCGGCGCGCTCCCCGCGTCCGGAGAGCGTATCGCGGGCAACCTCGGAGATGACGCTCTGGACGATCTCGGCCATCGCCGACTTGCCGAACAATCGACGCAGATGGCTGACCGGCACCTTGCCCGGCCGAAAGCCCTTGATGCGCACCTCGCCTTGCAACTCGGCCAAGCGGCTGGTCAGGCGCCCGTCCAGTTCCGAGGCCGGAACCGTAATCTGGAATTCCCGTCTGAGCCCTTCGGCCAGTGTCTCAGTCACCTGCATCGCGTCACGCTTTCAATCTTCCACTCGTTCAAACATGCCGGCCGCGGCGAAACCGCAATTGTTCATCAGGCCCGGTTCAATCCCGTTCACCCTGAACAATTCTCAGGCCGGAGGTGCTGGTGCGGGCGGAGGGACTCGAACCCCCACGACTTTCGTCACGGGAACCTAAATCCCGCGCGTCTACCAGTTCCGCCACGCCCGCGGGCCCCGCGGCCCCGGCCGAGGCGCCGCCTCTATATCAACTGGCTTCTCCCCGATCAAAGGGAAAGCTGCGCTGCCGGACCTCATCTTTCTTCCGCCGCTATCCGTCAAGCAGGTCGGCAAGAACCAACGGCAGTGCCTCCGGGATATCCTCGCTGATCAGCCCGCGCCCGACCCTCGCGGCTGCTGCTCCGTGCAGCCAGACCCCTGCCGCCGCCGCCTCGAAGCCCGACATGCCCTGAGCCAGGAGCCCGCCGACCATGCCGCCCAGAACGTCTCCGGCTCCCGCCGTGGCGAGATCGGGGGGTGCGTTGTCGGCAATGGCGGCGATGCCGTCCGGTGCAGCCACCACCGTATCCGGCCCCTTGAGGACCACCACCGCGCCTGATCGCTCCGCCGCGCTGCGCGCCCGATCGAGTTTCGAGACCGTCTCGGCCAGATCGGGAAAGATCCGAGAGAACTCGCCTTCATGCGGCGTCAGCACGACCGGCGCCTGCCGCCCTTTGACGCGGGTGAACAAGTCCTGCGGGGCGGCGGCGAACGAGGTCAATCCGTCGGCGTCGACGACAACACCGGCATCGGACGCCAGAGCAGCCGACACCAGCGCGGCGCTGGCTTCCCCGACACCAAGGGCGGGGCCGACGACCACCGCATTCTTCCGGCGATCGGTCAGGATCTCGGCAAGGCCTTCGGCCTCGTACATGCGGGTCAGCATGATTGCCGTGAGATGCGAGGCGTTGGCGACGACCGCGTCGGGCGGCGAGGCGACCGTCACCAGCCCCGATCCGACGCGCAGCGCGCCGCGCGCGGCAAGCCGCGCCGCGCCGGTGCCGGTAAGCGGTCCGGAAACGACGAGCGTGTGACCGCGATCGTATTTGTGCCCGTCGATGCGCGGTCGCGGATAGTTTTCGAGCCACAGCGCCGGATTGTTGTGAAAGCTGGTCGGCCGGATCGCTTGCAGAATGGCCGGGTCGTGGCCGATGTCGCTGAGGGTGATCGGACCGGCGAGTAGCCGCCCCGGCAGGAGCAAATGGCCGGGCTTGCGCCGGAAGAAGGTGACCGTCTCTTTCGCCAGGATTGCGCGCCCGAGGATCGCGCCGGAAGAGCCGTCGACACCGCTCGGCAGGTCGACCGCAAGAATCGGCACGCCGCTCTCGTTCGCCCCGTCGATCGCCGTCGCCGCCACGCCCTCGATCGGACGATCGAGCCCGGCGCCGAAAAGGGCGTCGATGATGAGTTGCATGCCATCGGCGAAGTCACGCCTCGGGGCCTCGATCGGGCCTGTCCAGCCGCGAGCGGCGAGACTTGCGTCACCCTTCAATTTGTTGCGGTCGCCGACCAGGCTGACCGAAACGCGATAGCCAGTCGCCGCAAGCAGGCGCGCCGCCACGAAACCATCGCCGCCATTGTTGCCGGGGCCGGCAAGAACCGCGATGCGTCCGCCGGACGGTACCATCCTGCCCGCGACCGCGGCGACGGCCTCGCCGGCGCGCTCCATGAGGAGCGAGCTTCTGATCCCCAATCCGACGGCGCGGCGGTCGGCATCGGCCATCTCCTCGGGCGTGAGGAGCTCGATCGTCTCGCTCTCGATGCGCTGTGTCTCGTCTTCCGGGACATCGCCAAGCAGGGTCGCGAAACGTTCCGCCCAGTCTTTGCCGATCGATGAAGATTTAATCACTTGCACATTCCTTAATCACGGATTGACTGTTCCGCTGCCGCCGAGCATGCTGCAAGCCATCGACTAGCCCAATTTCCCAGCGGCTTCCACCGCCCTACGGGGTGGCATGGAGTCTGCAATTCCGCCGCTGACCGGCCGGTGACTCCGGCCGCGGCGTATTTTCGGAGATGCGAACTAGATGAAGAAGATCGAGGCGATCATCAAACCGTTCAAGCTCGACGAGGTGAAGGAAGCGCTTCAGGAAGTCGGTCTGCAGGGCATCACCGTGACTGAGGCGAAGGGCTTCGGCCGGCAAAAGGGGCACACCGAACTCTATCGGGGTGCGGAATATGTCGTCGATTTCTTGCCCAAGGTGAAGGTCGAGGTCGTCCTCGGCGACGATATGGTCGACCGGGCGGTCGAAGCGATCCGCAAGGCCGCCCAGACCGGCCGTATTGGCGACGGCAAGATCTTCGTATCCAGCGTCGAGGAGGCAGTCCGCATTCGTACAGGCGAAAGCGGGATGGATGCCATCTGATCGCTCCGCCGCCACGCGTCATCGTACCCCGTCGACGTCGCTTCGCCGGCACCGGCCGCCCGCCGTCGTCGGTGCGTAACCATTGAGGCAGGAAAGAAGGAACTCACCACATGCCAGGCGCCAAAGACGTCCTCAAAATGATCAAGGACAACGACGTCAAATTTGTCGACATGCGCTTCACCGATCCGCGCGGAAAGTGGCAGCACGTCACTTTCGACATAGGCCTCATCGACGAGGACACGTTCACCGAAGGCGTAATGTTTGACGGCTCGTCGATCGCCGGCTGGAAGGTGATCAACGAATCCGACATGAAGCTGATGCCCGACCCGGTCACCGCGGCGATCGATCCGTTCTTCGCCCAGACGACCCTCAATATCGTCTGTGACGTCCTCGAGCCGCTGACCGACGAGCCCTACGAGCGCGACCCGCGGTCGATCGCAAAGAAGGCTGAGGCCTATCTCAAGCAGACCAAGATCGGCGACACGGTGGTCTTCGGTCCGGAAGCCGAGTTCTTCGTCTTCGACGACGTGAAGTTCGCGACCGAGCCCTACAATACCGGCTTCAAGATCGACGACATCGAGCTGCCCATCAACAGCGACCGGGACTATGAGATGGGCAACCTCGGCCACCGCATGCGCATCAAGGGCGGCTACTTCCCGGTGCCGCCGCAGGACACGATGCAGGACATGCGTTCCGAGATGCTGTCGACGATGGCGGCGATGGGCGTCAAGACCGAGAAGCACCACCACGAGGTCGGCGCGTCTCAGCACGAACTCGGCATGCGCTTCGACGACATGACGCTGATGGCCGACCGGTTGCAGATCTACAAATACTGCATCCACAACGTCGCCAATGCCTATGGCAAGACGGCGACCTTCATGCCGAAGCCGATCTTTGGAGACAACGGTTCGGGCATGCACGTCCACCAGTCGATCTGGAAGGGCGGCAAGCCGCTGTTCGCCGGCAAGCTCTATTCCGACCTGTCGCAGGATTGCCTCTACTACATCGGCGGCATCATCAAGCACGCTCGCGCCATCAACGCGTTCAGTAACCCGACGACCAACTCCTACAAGCGCCTGGTACCCGGCTACGAGGCGCCGGTGCTGCTCGCCTATTCGTCGCGCAACCGCTCGGCGTCCTGCCGTATTCCGGTGGCAAGCTCACCCAAGGCGAAGCGCGTCGAGGTTCGCTTTCCCGATCCGGCCGCCAATCCCTATCTCGCTTTCGCCGCCATGCTGATGGCCGGCCTCGACGGCATCCAGAACAAGATCGATCCGGGCGATCCGGTCGATAAGAACCTCTACGACCTGCCCCCAAAGGAATTGAAGAAGATCCCGACGGTGTGCGGGTCGCTGCGCGAGGCCCTGGTCAACCTCGACAAGGATCGCAACTTCCTCAAGGCCGGCGGTGTGTTCACCGACGACGCGATCGATGCCTATATCGAGCTGAGAATGGAGGAGGTCACCCGCTTCGAGCAGACCCCCCATCCGGTCGAGTTCGACATGTACTACTCGGTCTGACCCGGCTCGGGCGCACACGAAAACGAAAAAAGGGCGCCCGGCGCCCTTTTTGGTTTGGCCGCGGCTTCTCCAGGCGCGATCGGACGGCGATCTCCCCGTTCCGATCAGAACCGAACGAGCGGGGCGGCGGAGAACGGCTGATCCCAATCGAACTGCTGCAGGGTTCCGCGGGAGCGGCCGAACGAATATCGCCCACCGGCCATCAGCTGCCAGGCATCGTCGCCGTGATTGTAATTGTAGTAGGTCGCGTTGCCGAACAGCGACAGGTTGGTACGGGCGATCAGGTGTTCGACGCCGCCCGTGAAGGCCCAGGCGTCGCCACCGCCGTTGTAGTAGGTAACGATGCCGTCGAACTTGGTGTTCGGATTCAAGTACCAGCGAAACTCGCCGGCGAGTGTCCAGAAATCCGGATAGCCGTCCGCCCAGGTGTAGCTGGCATGACCGAGTAGCGTGGTCGTCGCCATGAAGAGCGCGGCCTCGCCGCCGGCAGTGAACCCGCTGCCGTTGGTGACACTTTCCCCGCCAACCAGGCCTCCGAAGGCGACTTGCGGGGTCTTGTAGTAGAAATGGCCGAAGCCGCTGAAGGCGTCGAAGCCGTGCTTCCTGAACGACGCCAGGCCGCCAAGCTCGAGCTCGGTGTTCCACAATTCGTTAATCGGCAGGTTGAGCCGGAAATCCGCCAGCCCCTGGCCCGTGCTCTTGCCGGGATTGGGATCGTACCAGCCGAGCGCCAGCGCCACGTCGCCGGTGACCATCGACCGGGTGCTGTAAAGCGGACTGCCGCTGGCAGGCGGCCCGTAGTAGCCGGCAAGCGCCGGTCCGGCTGCCAAGCCGGCGCAGATCGAAAGGGCAAGCCTCAAGCCGCGCATTTGACACCCCTGTCCCCGAACTGCCGCCTTGGGGCGGTCGTCTTGCAGTCCACTATAGCGAATCCGGCGGGCCATGGCTGTTGCCTCGACGCAACAGCACGAGAATCACCGATCAGGTCTGACGGGCAGAGTTGGTGATGCGGGCCGTGCTGCGCTGACGCGGCCGCGACCAGGCAGGCTAATACATGATCGGCCGCGCCGCGGCGAACGGGACGTCGTGGTCGTGACCCTGGAGCGTCTGTCCGGGTCGGTCGAGCATGAGGCGACCACCGGCGAAGACCTCCCACCCGGTTCCCTGGTCGTTGGTGTAGTAGGTGCCCTCGCCGAACAGGCTGACCATGGTGCCGTCGAAACGGTGCTCGGCCCCTGCGGTCAGCTTCCAGGCCGCGTTGTACTCGTTGTAGCTGACGCTGCCCGTCAGCTTGGTATTCGGGTTCCAGTACCAGCGCGCCTCGCCGCTCGCCGACCAGAAATCCGGGACACCGTCGCTCGCCCAGTTGTAGGCCAAAAGGCCGACCAGGCTTGCGGTCGGCAGGAAGACGGCCGCTTCGGCGCCCACGCTCGTCACGGCGCTGCCGTCGAGGCTGGACTCGCCGAGGAGAAGGCCCGCCGCCGACCGCCGGTTCTTCCAGTAGGTGTGGCTGTAGACGCCATAGGTGTAATAGGTGTTCTTGTCGAATCCGGTGAGGCCCGACAGTTCGACCTCCTCGTTCAAACCTGCACGGAACGGGATGTTGACGCGCCCGGTTCCCCAGATTTCGCCGGTGTCGAAGCCGTCGAAGGAGAAATAGCCGAGCGCCAGCGACGCATCGCCGGTCACCATCGACTGAGCGGCGTAGATCGGGCTGCCGCTCCGCGGCGGAGCGGCCGGATAGGCGGCGAGATCAGCGGCCGCCGCTGAGCCTGCCCCAAAGGCAATGCAAGCGCCGAGCGCAATTCCCGGATAGCGCATGATGCTCCCCTCCCGCACTTGCCGCCTCGGCGGGTCGGTTGATTGTAGCCGAAAAGGGACCGAAGTGGCTGTTGCTTGGCAGCAACAGAGGCCGGCTCACCGACCGCAAAATAGCGTTTCCTCGCTAATCCTGTGACTTAAGCCGCGCCAGGGCTGCCTCGGTCTTGGCCCGCAGAGCCTGCGCCTGCTCCAGCCGCTCGCGCTGTTCCTCGACGATGTCCTCGGGGGCCTTGGCCATGAATTGCGCGTTGCCGAGCTTGCCATCGATCTTGGAGATTTCCTTGGTGACCTTGTCCAATTCGCGGGAAAGGCGGGAACGTTCGGCGTCGAGGTCGACAATTCCGGCTAGCGGCAAGGAGAACGTCGCCTCGCCGACGACGATCTGAACCGCTCCTTTCGGCGGAGCATGGGCAAGGTTGATCGATCCCGCCCGGGCGAGCCGGCGTATGACGACGTCATATCCCTGCAAGCGTGTCGCCGTCTTGAAGGTCGCGCCGGAGACCGCCAGCTCGACGATCGCGCCGGCCGGCACGTTCATCTCCGACCTCACCGAGCGGATCGCGGTGATCGCCTCGATCAGCCAGCCGATCTCCTCGGCCGCGGTGGAGTCTTCGAAGGCGAGTTCCGGCCAATCGCTCAGCGCCAGCACGGGTCGTTCCTCCTGCCCCTCCTCCCGTATCCACAATGCCTCGGTGATGAACGGCATGAACGGGTGGAGAAACGCGATGATCCGATCGAGCACCCAGGCGACGGTCGCCCGCGTCTCGTCCTTGGCCGGGCCGTCCTCGCCGCTCAGCGCCAGCTTGGAAAACTCCAGATACCAATCGCAGAAAAAATTCCACGTGAAGCGGTATAGCGCCGCGGCGGCCTCATTGAACTTGTAGGCTTCGATCGCCGCCTTGACCTCGGCCGCGACACGGGTGGTTTCCGTGGCGATCCATCGGTTCAGCGTCCCCTCGGCCGAGGACGGGTCGAAATCCTTGACCGGCCGGCAGTTGTAGTGCTCGGCGAAGCGGGCGGCGTTCCAGAGCTTGGTGGCGAAGTTGCGGTAGCCTTCGACGCGTCCAGCCGACAGTTTGATGTCGCGCCCCTGGGCGGCCATCGCCGCGAGCGTGAAGCGCAGGGCGTCGGCGCCGTATTCGTCGATCAGGACGATCGGGTCGATGACGTTGCCCTTCGTCTTCGACATCTTGGCGCCCTTCTCGTCGCGGACGAGCGCGTGGATGTAGACGTCGCGGAAGGGCTCCTTTCCCATGAAATGGAGGCCCATCATCATCATCCGGGCGACCCAGAAGAAGATGATGTCGAAGCCGGTGACCAGCGCCGTGGTTGGGTAGTAGCGCTTCAGCTCCGGCGTCTCTTCCGGCCAGCCGAGGGTCGAGAAGGGCCAGAGTGCCGAAGAGAACCAGGTGTCGAGCACGTCCTCGTCGCGCCAAATCGGTTCCCATCGCGGCTTTCCGGCTGTCTCATCGTCAATCACCTGCTGGAATACGGGATCGATCTCGCTTGTTGGTTTCTCCACCACGCGAACTTCGCATCCATACTTCTCCTGCGCCGTGCCGACGGCGAGAGCTTCGTTCGAGGCGACAAAAACCTCAGGACTACTTATCGGTGCCCATTCATTGGTTCCCGTCTTTTTTCGACCGTACCAAGCGGGGATCCGATGGCCCCACCAGAGCTGACGCGAAATGCACCAGGGACGGATGTTCTCCATCCATTCGAAATAGGTCTTCTCCCAGCTCTGCGGGATGAATACGGTGCGCCCTTCGCGCACCGAGGCGATCGCCTTTTCGGCAAGCGCCTTGGCGTCGGCATACCACTGGTCGGTGAGATAGGGTTCGATGACGGTGGTCTTCGACTTCTCGTCATGGGGGACCATGACGGGCTTGTCCTCGGTCTTGTCGAGAAGCCCCTTCTCCTCCATCAGCGCGACGACCCGCTTGCGGGCGGCGAAGCGGTCGAGACCATTGACCGTGGCGATCGTCGCCGTCAGATCGTCCGATTCCGGCACGCCGGCGAGGAAATCGGCGTTCCCCTCGAGGACGACGTTGGCTTCCGCATCGAAGACGTTGACCATCGGCAGGTCGTGGCGCTTGCCCACTTCGAAGTCGTTGAAGTCGTGCGCCGGGGTGATCTTGACCGCGCCCGAACCGATCGCCGGATCGGCGTGCTCGTCGGCGACGATCTTCAGCTTGCGGCCGACCAGGGGCAAAGCGGCATTCTTGCCGATCAGGTCCTTGTAGCGCTCATCGTCCGGATGGACGGCGATGCCGGTGTCGCCAAGCATGGTCTCGGGCCGGGTCGTCGCGACGACGATGAAGCGATCGGCCTCCCCCTCGATCGGGTAGCGGAAGTGCCAGAGATGGCCGGGTATCTCGATGTTCTCGACCTCGAGGTCCGAGATCGCCGTCTGCAGGGTCGGATCCCAGTTGACGAGCCGCTTGTCCTTGTAGATCAGCTGCTGCCGGTAGAGGTCGACGAACACCTTGGTGACGGCCTTCGACAAGCCTTCGTCCATGGTGAAGCGCTCGCGGCTCCAGTCGCAGGAGCAGCCGAGCCGCTTGAGCTGACCGATGATGAGGCCACCCGACTCCTCCTTCCACGCCCAGACCTTCTCGACGAACTTGTCGCGGCCGATCTGGCGGCGGTTCGGCTCCTGCCGCTCCATCATCTGGCGCTCGACCACCATCTGGGTCGCGATGCCGGCGTGATCCATGCCCGGCTGCCACAGAACGTCCCGGCCGCGCATCCGGTGGAACCGCGCCAGGATGTCCTGGAGGGTGTTGTTCAGCGCATGCCCGATGTGGAGGGAGCCGGTGACGTTCGGCGGCGGAATGACGATCGAATAGGGCTCGGCGCCGGGTTTCGCCCCTGCCCCGGCCTTGAAGGCGTCCGCCTTCTCCCAAAGCGCGCTGATGCGCGGCTCGACCGCCGCCGCGTCAAAAGTCTTACTCAGCATCTCCGGTCCCGCTGGAATGAGCGGCCCGTGTAAATCGGATGGATTTGCCTAAGTCAACAACCGGCAAAGCAATTGTGCGGATTGTTACCGGCGTCCGCGGGAGACGCGCTCGATCTCCTCGCGGACAAGGCGCTCGACCATCGGGGGCAGGTTGTCGTCGAGCCAGTCCCGAAGCATCGGGCGCAACAGGTCCTCGACCAGTTCGTCGATGGTCCGGCCGCTTCCCGACAGCATCGACGTGGCAAGCTCGTTGAAGGCGCCTGAAACGGCCGCATCGGCGTGAGGCGAGAGAAGCGGCGGCGCCGTTGGGCGGTCACTCGCCCCGCCACGCGGCAGGGCAACGGCGGCCGGTCGCACCGGCTCGGAGGCAATCGGCACGGGATCCGGCTGGGAAGGCGGGCTGGCCGGCTCCGCAGCGGGACGGGAAGGCTCGGCCTCTCTTACCGGCTCCTCATCCTCCGCCGGCTCGCCCCGCTCCACTTCGGCTTGCGCCTCCTCCATCGCCCGTGCCATCGCTCGTTCCACGGCGGGATCGGTGGGTCGATCGCTTTCCGCTGCCTGAACGGCGTCGATCTCAGCCCCGTCGAGCTCGCTCGCCGCGGGTTCGATAGCCGGAGTCTCGTCCACCTCGATTTCGCGCCTAGGGAGCGATGCCGGCGGCCGCGCTTCGGCAAACAGCTTGCTCACATTGTCCGGCGGCAGCTCCACCGAAGCCTCCGGCTCGGCAGGCTGAACACCGCGCTCGTCGTCCGACATCATGCTGCGGATCGATGCGAGGATCGCATCCATCGCCTCGTCTTGTGCTTGACCGGCTTTGGCCATGACCGTCTTGCTGCCGCGCGGCGCGCCCGAGTGATTCGTGGATCAGAAGCACAGACTAGCCGAATTGGGCTGAACTCGGAATGCGGGACCGGCCCCGTCTTGCCAGTTATCCCGGCTATCGGCCGTCCGGCGTCCTCAGCCCCAACCACTTGTCCTTGACCTCGTTGTAGTGGGCGGTCGGATCGTAGATCGTGACCGGCAGGTGCAGGGTCTGGGCGGTCAGTTTGCCGACGGCCGAGAGCAAGGTATAGGCGGCGATGACACGATTGCGCTGGGCATTCACCTGGCCGACCTGGGCGTTCAGAAGGTCCTGCTGGGCGTTGAGGACGTCGAGGGTCGTGCGCTGCCCCACGCGGCGCTCCTCGATCACGCCGGAAAGGACGAGCTGCTCGGCGGCAACCTGAGCCGCCGCCGCGCTCACCTGAGCCCGTGCCGCGTCGAGCGATCCCCAAGCGGTGATGTAGGCTTGGCGCACCTGCGCCCGGGAGGAATCCAGTTCATTCCGCCGCTGGCCGAGCGTTTCCTTCAACTCCCGCACCTTCGCAGAGGGCTGGCCCCCCTGGTAGATCGGAACGCTCATCCGCGCCGTGATCGACGCCGAATCCGACCAGCTGCCGGCAAAGCTGGAGCTGTCGCGGTGGCTCAGCGACCCGTCCAGCGCGATGGTCGGCAGCATGGAACCTTCCGTTATTTTCACGTTCCACGACGCGACGTCGATATTGTAAAGCGCGGAGACGATGCTCGGATGGGTCGTCAACGCGATCTGGAGCCCCTGGTCCATGGTGCGCGGCAGGAGCCTTTCGATCCCGTCCACCGCGCCGAGCCGCCTGGGTTTGTGGCCGATGACCTGAACATAGGTTGCAATCGCCTGGTTGAGATTGGCGACGGCCTGGGCGTAGTCCGAACTCGCCGCCGGCCAGCTGCGCATTGGTTTGCGCCACGTCCGTCTTGGTCCCCTCACCGACTTTGAGCCGGTCCTCTGCAGCGCGAAGCTGCTCCCTGAGGAACTGGACGTTCTGAGCGTTCAGGTTGACGACCACCTGAGCGCTGACGACGTTCATGAAGGCGGTCACCGCATCGAGGAGGGTACTCTGTTCAACCAGCGTCAGCTGTTCGCGGGCGGCCTTGACGGAAGTCTCCGCCATCTTGACCGCGTTCGTCGTGCGGAAGCCAAGGAACAGCGGTTGCTCCACCGACAGGCTGACGCCGCGGGGATTTGTCGCCGTCGACCAATCCGTCGCCAAAGTCGAGCGGCTCGTCGAATACCCAAAGTCGCCGGAAGCACTAATCTGTGGACGGTAGCCGGACTTCGCCTGGGGCACGCCTTCGTCAATCGCCCGCATCTGGGCGCGGGCGGAATTGAGATCGGGATTGGTGGTGTAGGCGGACGCCATGGCGGCCGCCATCGATTCAGCGGTGCCCGTACCGGCCGCCATCGATTCTGCAGCGGCCGCCGGTCCGCCCCAGACCGACGCGGCGAGCATGACAAGCGCCGCCGCCCCAACACCACGCCCAGATAACAAGACGGCCCCCTCGACACCGACCGCGGCGCCAGACACTCTGGCGCCGCTTAAGAAACATAGGCCAACGAGGCTACTCTAACCTCAGTGCGCCGCCCGTCAAACATTCCGTCGCGCAGCGCACCGAAAAGGCGCTACCTGCGACGCGGATACAACACGCCGTGTTCTGCAAGCGGTCGCCTCAGAAAACGAACGATTTCGGCTTCCGGAAGCCCGGCAATGGCGGGACGTGCGCGTCGAAGATCGGACGCCCGCCAAAATCGTCATCCGTGTGGGTATAGATCATCGCCGGCGCCGCCCGACCGTAACCGACGACACCCACGAGCCGACCGCGCTGCTTCAGTTGCTCGAACAGCGATTGCGGGATCACCTCAACGGCGCCGGCGAGCAGGATCACGTCATACGGCCCCTCGGACGGGTAACCAGCCTCGAGCGGACCGGTGACAACCGCCACATTGTCGGTGGCGAGCTCGATCAGGGTCTCGGACGCCTTCGCCGCGAGTTGCCCATCCGATTCGAGCGCGACCACCGAGCCGGCCAGCCGGGCAACCACGGCGGCCGCGTATCCGGTGGGGCACCCGACGATCAGGACAAAATCGGAGCGATCGATGTCGGCGGCCTGGATCAGCCGCGCGAGCGCCGCCGGCCGCATCAGGTATCGCGCCGGGCTGTCGCCGGACGCCTCCTTCACCAGGATGTCGTCGTCGCTATAGGCGAACGGTCGCAAGCTGCCCGACAGGAAGCTCTCGCGCGGGACTTCGCCGAACGCTCCCAGAACGGCACGATCCGTCACCCCCTCGGTTCGGATCTGCGTATCGACCATCGTGGATCGCGCGCTGGCGAAATCGTTCATATCGTCATGTCTCGAAAAAGCCCCAAGCTGGCTCGTTCCTACCCGTGCCCGCGGCGGGTGACAAGACGCTGGCGAATTCCAGCGTATCCGACGACTTGTCCGAATGGGCCTGCCCCTTGCGCCGCGCCATGCAATATCCCTATACACGCCCCTCGGATGGCCTCGTGGCGGAGTGGTTACGCAGCGGACTGCAAATCCGTAGACCCCGGTTCGATTCCGGGCGAGGCCTCCAATCTCCACCAATGTCGGACATAATCGCGCCGATCGCTCGTTGACGCTTCATGACGGAACACCGGCGTCCGCCCTGAATCGGCGCCGGCCCTCAGATCACTGACCTGGGGATAACGACCATGGCGCCGTCACGGTCGAGGATTTCGGCCCTCACTCCGAAGGTTTCGCCGAGCCGCTCTTCGGTCAGCACCTCCCGTGGCGAGCCGGTTGCGGCCACTTGGCCGCCGTCGAGAAGCACCACCCGGTCGGCATAGCGGGCGGCGAGCCCCAGGTCGTGCAGAACGGCTACCACCGCCCCGGTCTCCGCCGCATGTCGCTTGAGGATGTCGAGGACGACGAGCTGATAGCGCGGGTCGAGGGAGGCGGTCGGCTCATCGGCAAGAATGAGATCGGCCTCGGTGGCGAGCACCCGCGCCAGGGCCACCCGCGCTCGCTCCCCGCCGGATAGGGTGGTGACGGCCCGCTCGGCGAAGCCCACGACGCCGGTCGCCGCCATGGCACGCTCGACGGCGAGCCGGTCTTCCTCGGAGAGATCGGCGCCGGCTCCGCGTGGCAGCCGGCCGAGGCCGACCACCTCGATCACCGGAAGCGGCCAATAGAACACGTGCCCTTGCGGCAAATAGCCGATGTGGAGCGCCCGCTCCTTCAGGGAGAGGCTGCGAAGCGCCCTGCCCTCGATCACGATGTCGCCGCCGCCGGCGACGAGCCCCGCCACCGCCTTCAACAGCGTGGTCTTGCCCGCCCCGTTCGGCCCGATCACGGCGACGAATTCGCCGCGCCGCGCTTCGAGATCGACGTCGGACAGGATCGTGCGTCCGCCGAGGACGACCGATAGGCGGGTCGCTTTCAGCGTTGCGCCGTTCATGCCGAGCCTCCGGTCAATTCCCTGCGGCGGTAAAGGATCAGCGCGATAAAGAACGGTGCGCCGATCAGCGCTGTGAACACGCCGACCTTGATCTCGCTGGTCGAGGGTATCAGGCGCACGGCAATATCGGCGGCAAGCAATAGGGCCGCGCCGGAGAGGGCGGCCGGCACCATCAGCCGTCCCGGATCGTGGCCGACGAACGGGCGCACCAGGTGCGGCGCCACCAGACCGACGAAACCGATCGAGCCGGCGACCGCCACTCCGGCACCGACCGCTGCCGCCACCCCGGCGACGACGCGCAGTCGGACATGGGCGAGATCGAAGCCAAGGCTGGCGGCCGCCTCCTCGCCAAGGGTCAGCGCCCGAAACGCCCTTCGGTCCCAGAGCAGAAGCACCACGCCGACGATCATGAAAGGCAGCGCGATCGCCACGTGGCGCATGCTTCGGTCTTCGAGGGAGCCGAGGAGCCAGAACGCGATCTCCAGCGCCGCGAAGGGGTTTGGCGCGAGGTTCAAAGCGAGGGCGGTGCCGGCGCCCGCCAGGCTCGAAATCGCAAGTCCGGCGAGGATGAGCACCAACAGGCTGGCGCGTGGTCCCGCGACAAGGATGAGGAGCGCCACCGAGACCAGGGCGCCGGCGATCGCCGCGACGGGCAGGGCCAGTGAGAGCACGTCGACCACGCCGAGCGAGATGACCGCCACGGCGCCGAACGCGGCGGCCGTCGGCGCGCCGAACAGCGAAGGTGCCGCCAGCGGGTTGCGGAGGAGGCCCTGCAAGGCTGCCCCCGACAGCCCGAGGGTCGCGCCGATCATCAGCGCCAGGAGCGCCCGCGGCAGCCTGATATCGACGACGATGATGCGCGGGGCCTCTCCAGCCCGACCGAGCAGCGCTCCGAGCACGGTATCCGGCGGCAGCCACACCGGCCCCACCCCGAGCGAAACCAGAAAGAGAACGCCCACCAGCAGAGACAGGCCCGCAAGCAGGCGGGCTTCTCCCCCTTTCCGGCTGGCCGCCATCGGCGCCCTCTTCAATTGCTCCACTTCAGCCCGGCATAGGCCGACAAGCCGGCGCTGTTATAGCCCGCGGCGTCCTGATAGGGCGTGTTCAGCAGATTTTCGACCCTGCCGTAGACGGTCAGGTTGCTGTTGACCCGGTAGTCGGCGGAAAGATCGATGCGGGTATAGGGATCGAGTTTCACCGTGTTGGCGTCGTCATCGTAGCGCGGGCCGACATAGGTCATTGAGACTGCCGTCTCGAGGTTTCTGATGCCGGTGTAGACCACCGACAACGACCCCGAGTTCCGCGCCCGCCTGGCGAGCGGCATGTCGGTCGTCAGATTGCGCGCGTCGAGATAGGTGTAGGTCGCGGTGGAATATAAGACCCCCGAGACGATCGTCGCCTTTGTCCCGAGCTCCACGCCCGAAGTTCGTACCTTGTCGATGTTGGCATAGTTGCCCCACGGCGGCAGGGTGAAGTCCCAGTCGATCATCTGGTCGATGTGATTCCAGAAGCCGGTGACCGAAACGGTGAGGCGGCCGTCAAAGAGCGATTTGTCGATGCCGAGGTCGCCGCCGACGCTGGTCTCGGGCTGCAGATCCGGGTTGTACGAAAGCTGGAACGCGGTCGGCCGCTTCGCCCCTGTGCCGATGCTGCCGCGGATCGCGGCCTGGAGTTCGGGAAGGGCGTAGTTCGCTGTGGCGCGACCGGTGGTGAAGCCCTCGCCGTCGACCTGGCCGTCGTAGCGGCCGGCAAAAGAGAGGTTGAGCCGGCTGCCGACCGGCAATTGATAGAGCAGGTAGCCGGCATAGAGCAGCATGTCGCCGTCGAAGGTCGGCCCGACAACGTCGCTGCGGGTGCTCGTCGCGCTCTGGTCCTCGAACCGCGTGCCGCCGAGCAGGGACCCGGCGTTGCCCAGGTTTATAAGCTTTTGATATTCCACGCCGATGTCGCTGCCGGCATAGTCGGTCGTCACGGTCGGCTCGCCATATTGACGGTCGTTGTTGGTCGCGAAGAAGTTGATGCTGTCGCTCGCCCGGCCGCCAAGGCTCGGGAAGGTGAACTTGGCAAAGCCGGACATCAGATCGTGCTTTGCGTCGTAGCCCGGCGCGTCCAGCGTCGGGCCTCCATCGATCTCGCTGTCCTCATGGTAGCCGTCGGCGCCGAATTCGAAGCGGACGCCGTCGCCCGGATCGAAGGCGCCGCGGATGGTGCCGGCGAACTTCTCGGTGCCGTCGGGCTCGCCGTGGTCGCGGTTACCGACCCGCGAGAAGCCGTCGGTCGCGAAATAGGTGGCGCTGCTGAAGAGGCTGAGATCGCCTGCCGCGGTACCGCCGGAGAGGTTGACCCGCCGGGTGCCGTAGCTCCCCCCCTCGACGGAAGCACTGAGCTGCGGCGCGCCGCTCGGTCGCTTGGTGATTATGTTGATGACACCGCCGATCGCGTCGGAGCCGTAGAGCGCGCTCTGCGGACCGCGCAGCACCTCGATCCGCTCGATGTCGGTGATGGTGAACTGCCCGAAGTCGAACTCGTCGCGGGCGCTGGAGGGGTCGTTGACCCGCACGCCGTCGATGAGCACGAGGGTGTGCTGGGCTTCTGTCCCCCGCAGGCTCACCAGGGTCTCGCTGCCGACACCACCGGTTTCAGTGACGGTGACGCCGGGGACCGTGCGCAGCAGCTGAGCGATCGATTCCGTGGGCTGGCGGGCGATTTCGTCCGCGGTGATCACTGAAACGGAGCTGCCGACCGAACCTAGCGCCGTCGGCGTGTAGTATGGCGTGACGACGATTTCCGTCGGCCCGGCCAACGCGGGTGTGACCGCCGACAACGCAAGGCCAAGCAGAGGAAAGACGCCGGCGCGGACGCGCCGCGAGCAGCCTTGCATGTGGCAGACCTCGTCGTCGATCGATCTGGCGATTGGCGCCCGTCACGGGATGTGTCCCGGGCCCACCCGGCTTCTCGGCCGGTTCGACAAGGAGTAAACGAAGGGCGGGGGCCGCGCAACGCGACGCGCGGGAGATTGGGACATGCTCACCAGATTCTTTTCGCCGTGCAGCGCATTTGCCACGGCCGGCTGCCGGCTCTTGCTCGCCGTGCTGACGCTCGGCGTATCGGGCGCATGCGCGGCACCGCCTCAGCGGATCGTTTCCATCAACCTCTGTGCGGATGAGCTTCTGATCGCCCTTGCCGACCCCGACCAGATCGCCTCGCTGTCGATCTACGCGACGGATCCACAGCTATCGTTTGTCGCCGACCAGGCAGCGGCTTTCCGTCACGATGCCGGGGAAGCCGAAACGGTCGTCGACCTGCATCCCGATCTTGTCCTTGCCGGCCGCTACACCAAGCGGGCGACCCGCGACATGCTGTCGGCTCTCGGATACCGGGTCGAACTCCTCGACCCGGCGAACAGCATCGCCGATTCGATCGACCAGATTCGGGAGGTGTCGGCCCTGGTCGGCCATCCTGAGCGTGGCGAGGCGCTCATTGCGGAGATCGTCGCCGCTCGCGATCGTGCCGCGGCCGCAGCCTCGGGCGGCGCCCGGCCGACGGCCGCCGTTTACCAGCGCCGCGGCTACGTCACCGGCGGCGAGACGTTGACCAGCGACCTCTTGGCGGCGGTCGGGCTCGCCAATGCCGGCGGAGAGCTGGCCGGCAGGACCGGCGGTTTCGTTCGTCTCGAGCGGCTGATCGCCGATCCTCCGGATTTCCTGATCGTCTCTACGCCCTCCGTAAGGCCCGAGGATCAGGGCGAGGCTCTCCTCGCCCATCCGGCATTGGCCACGTTGTTTCCGGCCAATAAGCGCCTCGTCGTGCCGGAACGGCTGACCGTCTGTGGCGGGCCGTCCCTTCCGGCCGCGCTCGATCGGCTGGCGTCGGAGACACGGCGGGTCTTGGCAGGGTCGTGATCACCCTCGACCACCTGTGGATGTTGGCGGCGGCGCTGGTACTCGACGCGGTGATCGGCGATCCGGACTTCGTCTGGCGCAGGCTACCGCACCCGGTCAGGCTGATGGGCCGGCTTGTTGATGAGCTGGATCAGAACCTCAATCGGACGCGTCACAGACCGCTCCTTCGCAAGATCGCCGGCGCCCTGGCCCTTCTGATCACCGTCGTCATCGCCGCCGCCGTCGGCTTTGGCCTGGAATACGGCCTTTCCCGCATCCCCTATGGCTGGATCGGTATCATCCTCGCCGCCGCGATCCTTATCGCCGGGCGCAGCCTCTACGACCATGTTGCCGCGGTTGCCTCCGCCTTTGACAAAGGCGGCCTTGCCGCGGCGCGTCCCGCCGTGGCGAAGATCGTCGGCCGGGATCCCGCAACGCTCGATGACGCAGGCGTCTGCCGGGCAGCGATCGAATCCCTTGCCGAGAACTTCTCCGACGGCGTTGTCGCACCGGCGATTTGGTTTGCCGTCTTGGGACTGCCGGGGCTCGCCGCCTACAAGGCGATCAACACCGCCGATTCGATGATCGGCCACCTCACGCCGCGCCACGAGGATTTCGGCTGGGCGGCGGCGCGCCTCGACGATCTGGTCAATCTTCCGGCGAGCCGCTTAGCCGGCACCCTCCTTGCGCTGGCGGCGCCGATTGTGCGCGGCTCCGTCGGCCGGGCCTTCGGGGTGATGCGCGCCGAAGCGCCGAAGCACCGGTCGCCCAATGCCGGCTGGCCGGAAGCCGCTGCCGCGGCGGCGCTCGGCCTGGCGCTTGCCGGCCCGCGACGCTATCGCGGCGTTCCCGTCCATGATCCTTACATCAACGCCGCCGGCCGACGGCAGGCGACACCCGCCGACATTCGCCGCGGTCTAAGGCTCTATCTCGCCGCATCCGCCGAACTGTTTTTCGTCGTCGCCTCCGCCGGGGGCCTCGTCGTCCGCTTCGCCTGACCGATCCGGCATCGGTCGGCGCTCTTTGCAACGCACCTGACGTTGAAGCCTTGTTCGGATCGGCATAGGTTTGCGCTTGGCAATTCTTGCCGCTCGGGAGGGACTCTATGGGCCACAGATATAAAGACATCCTCGAAACTGTCGGCCGCACGCCGGTCGTCAAGATCAACCGGCTCGGACCGGCGGGAGTGAATCTCTACGTCAAGGTCGAGGCGTTCAATCCACTCGGCTCGGTTAAGGACCGGCTGGCGCTGGGCGTCATCGAGGCGGGAGAGAAATCCGGAGAGCTGAAACCGGGCCAGACCGTGGTCGAGGCGACCAGCGGCAACACCGGGATCGGCCTCGCCATGGTCTGCGCCGCCAGGGGCTATCCGCTCGTCCTCGTCATGGCCGAACCGTTCAGCGTCGAGCGGCGCAAGCTGATGCGCTTCCTTGGCGCCAAGGTGGTGATCACGCCCGCGGCCGAGCGTGCCGTCGGCATGATCACGAAGATCGAAGAACTCGCCAAAGCCCATGGCTGGTTCCTGACCCGCCAGTTCGAGAACGAGGCGAATCCGGATTTCCATTCGCGCACCACCGCGGTCGAGATCCTCGACGATTTCGACGGCGAGCGCCTCGACTACTGGGTCACCGGCTATGGAACCGGCGGGACGCTGAAGGGCGTCGGACGCGTCCTCGCCAAGGAGCGGCCGGAGACCAAGATCATCGTTTGCGAGCCGGCCGAGGCGCCATTGATCGGCAGCGGCGTGCCGCAGGCGGCCAATCCCGACGGCACGCCGTCGGCCCCGCATCCGGCCTTCAAGTCGCATCCGATGCAGGGCTGGACACCCGATTTCATCCCCAAGCTGACCAGCGACGCCGTCGCCATGGGCTTGATGTCGGAACTGATCGAGATCCCCAACGCCGACGCGATGAAGTGCAGCAAGGATCTTGCCCAGAAGGAAGGCATCTTCGTCGGCATCACGTCGGGCGCGACGTTCGCCGGCGGGCTGCGCGTCGCCGAGAAGGCGCCGAAGGGCGCCAACATCCTCTGCATGCTGCCCGATACCGGCGAGCGCTATCTGAGCACGCCGCTCTTCGCCGATATCAGTGCCGACATGAACGAGGAGGAGCTGGCGATCTCGAGGTCGACGCCGAGCGCCCAACTCGCGGCATGAGGTGAGCGGCCGGCGCCGCTCCGGGCCAATGCGCTAATCCTGTCGACCGGCTATCGCCAGCAGCCGGTCGACATCGACGTGCCGTTCCAGATGTTCGGCCAACGCGTCGAGCGTCGTCTCGACCAGCGTTTCGTAGCGGAAGCTGGAGGCTGACGCTCCAAGCGCCCCGAGATACCGGCGGCGAAACGCATCGGCCGCGAAGATGCCGTGGACGTAGGAGCCGGCCACCAGGCCGTCGGCCGACCGCGCGCCGTCGGGTCGCCCGTCGAGATCGAGGAACGGCCGGGCGCAATCCGGCCCGCCGGTCTGCCCAAGGTGGATCTCGTAGCCGCTGACGGCGAGGCCCGACCGCACGTGCCGGCCCTGGACTGCCGCCGTCCTCTTGCTGCCCCCAAGAACGGTCTCGACGTCCAGGAGCCCGAGCCCGTCGATCGGCCCCGGCCTGCCTTCGATGCCGTCGGGATCGGCGATCACGCGTCCCAGCATCTGATAACCGCCGCAGAGCCCGAGCACCCTGCCGCCGCGCCGATGATGGGCCTTGATGTCGATGTCCCATCCTTGCTCCCGCACGAAGGCGAGGTCGGCGATGGTCGCCTTCGAACCGGGAATGAGGATCAGGTTCGCCTCGGCGGGCATCGCCTCGCCGGGCCGGACGATGACGAGGGAGACCCCCGGCTCCAGACGGAGTGGATCGAGGTCGTCGAAATTGGCGATCCGCGGCAGCGCCGGCACCGCGATCACAAATGCCGCCGGCTCCTGCGGCTCCTCTGCCAGGCCGAGCACATCCTCCGCCGGCAGTCGTCGCGCCGCTTCGAACCACGGGATGACGCCGAGGTTCGACCAGCCCGTCTTTTCTTCGATCAGCCTCGCGCCGTCGTCGAACAGGCCGGCGTCGCCGCGGAACTTGTTGATCAGAAACGCCTTGATCCGGGCACGATCGCCGGCGGACAGCACCGCATAGGTGCCGACGAGGCTGGCGATCACCCCGCCACGATCGATGTCGCCGAGGAGGACGGCCGGAACGTTCGCCGCCTCGGCGAACCCCATATTGGCGATGTCGCCATCCCTCAAATTGACTTCCGCCGGGCTGCCGGCCCCCTCGACCAGCACGATGTCGACGCCCGCCGCGACCCTCTCGAAGCTCTCGAGCACCTTCGGCAAGAGGTCGCCCTTCCGCTTGCCGTAATCGCCGCCCTTCAGCGTTCCGAAGTGCCTGCCGTGGACGACGACCGCTGCCCGGTGATCGGTTTCGGGCTTCAAGAGCACCGGGTTCATATGCACCGAGGGCTCCACCCCCGCCGCCCGCGCCTGCAGCGCCTGCGCCCGGCCGATCTCGCCGCCCTCGGTGGCGACCGCCGCATTGTTCGACATGTTCTGCGGCTTGAACGGCGCCACCTTGAGGCCCCTCCGCACCAGCGCCCGGCAGAGCCCCGCGACGATCACCGACTTGCCGACATGGCTGCCGGTGCCCTGGATCATCAGGGCCGGAACGACCTTCATCCGCCGCCTTTGGTCCGTTACGCCGCCATATCGAGCGCCATCTCGGCCGTAATCCGCCGCCATGGCACGCTGATCGCGCCTTCGGCGTCGCGCTCGATCAAGCCCGCGTCGACCAGCGTGGCGACATCGCCGTGAACACCGCGATAATCCCGCCCCAACGTCTTGGCCAATGCACGGATCGAGCAAGGACCGCGGCCGCGCAGCGTCCTCAGCAACACCCAGCGATTGGGCGTGAGAACCCGAAGAAAGCCTTCCATGCTCTCGAACGAGATATGGGCCTTCTGTTTCCGGCGGTCGCCTCGATCCAAGCGCCGAGCCAACTCCATCGTCCGCTCGGCAAATGCATCCAGGCTTTCGACGTGAAGCTTCACCTCATTCATGTCCCAACTCCTCTCTCACGTCGCGCCAGAAATCAGCCAGCAGAGCCTCGAAAGTGGTGAACCGGTAGGGGCGCTCGCGACCTCGATAGTGGCGATGATCCCCCTTTCCGGCCTCGTTGTCATAACTGACAATCCGCTCGCCCGGTCGACCGAAAAATAGTGAATATTTCAGACCATGCGGGCGTTCAGCGGTCGGCTCGGGCAACTGCCAGACCTTCACCTCGATGATTGCGCCGTCGCTGATAGTCAGCTTCTGATACTCGAGCAGAACGGCATCCATATGTGGTATGAAGCATATGTCTTCGTCTACATCAAGTGCGATGCATCAAAACTCGATCCCGAGCTGTGCCTTCACGCCCGAGCGGAACGGATGCTTCACCATCTCCATCTCGGTGACGAGATCGGCGATTTCGATGAGTTCGTCGGGGGCGTTGCGACCGGTGACGATGACGTGGACGTCGGCCGGTTTCTCGTCATGCAGGAAGGCGACGATCTCCTCGACCGGGAGATAGCCGTAGCGGAGCACGATGTTCAGCTCGTCGAGGAGGACAAGCTTGTATCGGCCGCCCTCGATGACCTCTTTCGCCCGCTCCCAGGCGGCGCGGGCGGCGGCGACGTCGCGCTGGCGGTCCTGGGTTTCCCAGGTGAAGCCCTCGCCCATCGTGTTGATCGAGACAAGATCGCCGAACTTGTCGAGCGCCAGCCGCTCGCCGGTCTGCCACTTGCCCTTGACGAACTGGACGATCGCCACCGGCATCCCATGCCCCAGGGCGCGAAAGACCATGCCGAAGGCGGCGGTCGATTTCCCCTTGCCCTTGCCGGTGTGGACGATCAGAAGGCCTTTCTCGATGGTCTTGGTGGCGAGGATCTTGTCGCGCGCCGCCTTCTTCTTGCGCATCTTCTCGGCGTGGCGGGCGTCAAGTTCTGTCTCGCTCATATCGCGGGTCATTCGGCCGCCTCCTGCCGCTGATCGACCAGAGTTGACAGGCGATCATAGGCGCTGTTGAGGCGCGGCGACCAGAGGCCGCGGTCGATCGCCTCGCGGAACCGCGCCGCTATTTCCGCGAGGGCCGGCGCGTTGGCATCGCCGATGAAGGCGCGCACGGCCTCGTCGGCGATATAGGCGTCGTAGAGCTGGTCGAAATGATGATCGCCGACGGCGTCCGTCATCGCCGCGTAGGCGAAGAGATAGTCGACGGTAGCCGCGATCTCGAAAGCGCCCTTGTAGCCGTGGCGCATCACGCCCGCGATCCATTTCGGATTGGCCGCCCGGCCGCGCACCACCCGAGCGATCTCCTGCTTCAGCGAGCGGACGACCGGCTTCTCGGGACGCGAATGATCGCCGTGATAGACCGACGGCGCCGTTCCCTTCAGCGTCTCGACGGTCGCCGCCAGCCCGCCCTGGAACTGGTAGTAGTCGTCGGAATCGAGGATGTCGTGCTCGCGGTTGTCCTGGTTGTGGAGGACGGCGTCGGCCGATTTCAGCCGGTCGGCAAACAGCTCCCGCGCCGCCCGGCCGTGGCTCCCGCCGCCATAGGCGAAGCCGCCCCAGGCGAGAAAGGCTTCAGCGAAATCGCCCCGCTTTTCCCAGATTCTCTCGTCGATCAGCACCTGCATCCCGGCCCCGTACGCCCCCGGCTTGGCTCCGAAGATGCGCGAGCCGGCCAGCCGCATGGCGAGCTTATCGTCCAGTCCCGATGCCGCCAGTCGCTCCCTCGTCGTCCGCGCCGCGGCCGCAATCGGATTGGCCTCCGCATCCTCGTCGAGCGCAGCGATTGCGCGGACGGCGGAATCGATCAGGTCGATCTGGTCGGGAAACGCATCGCGGAACATGCCGGAGATCTTCAGCGTGACATCGATGCGTGGCCGCCCGAGCACCGAGAGCGGCATCACCCGGAACCCTGTCACACGCCCGGTGCCCGGCTCCCATTGCGGCTCGGCGCCGATCAGCGCCAGCACCTGGGCGATATCGTCGCCGCCGGTTCGCATGTTCGACGTGCTCCACGCCGACAGCGCAATCGAGCGGGGCCATTCGCCCTCGTCCTGGAAATAGCGGAGCGCCAGCGCATCCGCCGCCGCCCGGCCCAGCGACCACGCCGCCTCGGTCGGCACGCCACGCACGTCGACGGAATAGAAATTGCGGCCAGTGGGCAAGACATCCGGCCGTCCTCGGGTCGGCGCGCCGGACGGTCCCGGCGAGACGAACCTGCCGTCCAGGGCCGTCAGCACGGAAGCGATCTCACATTCTCCCGAGCCATCCAGCGCCGGCGCGAGGTCCTCTCCGATCCAGTCGATGACGGGGCGGGTCTGCGGACCGGGTACCAGCCCCTCGTCAGCGTCATTCCGGTGAAAGCCGGGAGGTGGACGGTCTGTGCCTGCCTCTCCACCAACTGCACGCGCAACCAACCTTGCTGCCAAGGCCTCGACGCGCTCGACGGTATCGCCGGCGGTTCGCCACGGCGCGTCCAAGGTCCTGGCCAGCGCATCGGGCCGAAGACCGACCCATGGTGCCGCGAGATCGCAATCGAGCGGATCGAAGTCCCTGAGCCCGAGGTCGGCGGCGATCGCCCGGTGAAGGGAGCGGCTCGCCGGGTGGGTGCCGCTCCGCGGCACCCTGGCGATCGCCACCAGCGTATCGATCCTTTGCCGGCGTTGCGGCGAGACGCCGAGGGTGTGCAGCCCGTCGCGGATCTGCATTTCCTTGAGCTCGCAAAGATGCGCGTCGAGCGCTCTCAGCGCCGCGCCGCTTTCGCGTCGCGACAGGCCGAGGTCGCGGTCGAGTCCATGCCGTTCGGCGGTCGCGACGATCTCCTCCTCGAGCCAGTCGCGCCGGCGCTGGTCGACGCCGGCCGCGACGTAATACTCGTCGATCAGGGTTTCGAGCACCGCCAGCGGTCCGTGGATTTCGGCCCGGGTCATCGCCGGGATCAGGTGATCGACGATCACTGCCGAGGCCCGCCGTTTGGCTTGCGATCCCTCGCCGGGGTCGTTGACGATGAACGGATAGATCAGCGGCGTCGCCCCGAGGGTCACCTCCGGCCAGCAACTCTCGGATAGGCCGAGCGCCTTGCCGGGCAGCCATTCGAGATTGCCGTGCTTGCCGAGATGGACGATCGCGTCCGCGGCAAATACGCGCCGCAGCCAGGCGTAGAAGGCGATGTAGTGGTGCGGCGGCACCAGATCCGGATCGTGGTAGGTGGCCTTCGGATCGATGTTGTAGCAGCGCGCCGGCTGGATGCCGACGACCACGTTGCCGAACCGGTAAAGGGCCAGATGAAACGCGCTGTCGACGAAGAACGGGTCCTTCTGCGGCGCGCCCCACCGTGCGAAAAGCAGGTCGCGCGCGACAGCCGGTAGTCCGGCAACCACGCCCTCATACTCCGCCAATGAGAGCACGATGCCGCCCGGGTCCCCTTTGCCGCCATTCCGGTGAGCTGTCCCTGCCGCGTTCGTCCGTCCTGCCAGGAGCCGGGTCATCAGGGCCGCACCGGTGTCGGGAAATCCCGGCATCGTATATCCGGCTTGCCGCATTGCCGCGCCAATCCGCGCGGCGCTCGCCGGGGTGTCGAGCCCGACCCCGTTGGCGATGCGTCCGTCGCGATTGGGATAGTTGGAGAGAATAATCGCGATCCGGCGATCCTTTGCCGTCTTGGCGGCAAGCCGAACCCAGGATGCTGCCTGCTTCGCCGCGAAAACGACCCTGTCCGGCACCGGACGATAGCTGCTCGTGCGGCTGTCGGTGCCCGGATCATGCCTCTCGCTCTTGAACGAGATCGCCCGGCTCGCCAGCCGGCCGTCCACCTCGGGCAGGACCACGTGCATGGTCAGGTCGCGGGGCAGCAGCCCACGGCTACTCGCTCGCCACGCTTCCTCACTGGACCCGGCGAGGATGACCTGGAGCACCGGCCGGCCAGGCCGGTCGAGCACGGTGCCTTCGTTCGCGGCGCCGACGCGCGCTACCGCGAAGGCCGTGGTGTTGAGCACGATCGCCGGCCGGATCGCAGCGAAGGCCTCATCGAGAAACGCGGCGCTCTCGCGATCCTTCAGGCTGGTGACGAAGATCGGCAGACCGGCGACCGCCTCCTCGGCGAGGGCAGCCACAAGGGCGTCGATCGGCGCGGTCGAACCGCCTTGCAGGATAGACCGGTAGAAGATGATGGGCGCCACAGGGAAATCCGGGTCGAGGCGTCCCCGTGCCGCCGCGAGGGAGAGAATCCCCTCCCCCGGCGAGTAGCAGCCGGCGCTGGCAACGCTGGTGGGTTCCGCCGGCCGCTCCACCCCACCGATCAGGCGGTCCATGGCGACCAGCGCCGCCGCGGCGTTCTCCGATCCGCCGGCCACCAGATATCGCCAAATCAGGCGCGCGGCTTCGGCGGACACCGTCGAATAAGCCTCCAGACCCGGATCCCAGCGGTCCTCGCCCGGCATCACCACCAGCCGCGGGCCGCCGCCGCGCGACAGCTCCCGCAGGCGCTCCAGGCCATAAGGCCAGTAGCCGACCCCACCCATCAGGCGCACCACGATCAGCTTCGCGGGGCGGAGGGTCTTTTCGACGTAGAGGTCGACCGAAAGCGGATGGGCGAGGCGCATGAGGCTGGTGAGCCGCAGGCTCGCCGCCCCGGCGCCGCGCTCTCCCGCCACCTTTGCGAGAAGCGCCAGCTCGCTGTCGGCGGCGGAAAGCACCACGATATCCCCGGGCGATTGGTCGAGATCGACGGCGGTGTCCCCGTCGTCGATCCGTTCGATGCCGCCGGCGAGAAGGTGCATCCGTCAGCCGGCCAGGTGTGACCGTGCGGCGTCGGCATCGATGTCCCGAAGGCCGATCACCACCAGACGATCAGCACCGGCGCCGGGATCGAAGTAGGTCTCGACCCGCGGGCCGACGCCCTGAACCACCACGGCAGCCAATCTCCCGGCGACGCGCGCGCGTCCCTTGATCCGGCACACGCCGGGGAGCGCCAGCGCCGCTCCGATACGCGAACGAAGCTCGTCGAGGGAAGCGAAGGAGGGCGCTTCGACCACGAAGCTGGTGAAATCGTCGTGGTCGTGCTCCTCGCCTTCAAGTTCGTGATGGCTCTCCCGTCCGGCCATATCCGCCTCGGCGCTCGCCGCCAGCCCGAGCAGCACCTCGGCCGGCAGCCCCTTGGTGGAGCCGGGGATGCGCGGCGTGCCCGGCCGGGCCTCGCGACGGACCACCGCATCGACATTTGTGAACGCGCCGGCCCCCAAGATATCCGCCTTGCTGACCACCACCAGATCGGCGCAGCGGAGCTGGTCGGCGAAGAGTTCCTCGACCGGGTCGTCGTGGCCCCGCGCGGGATCGGCTTCCACATGAGGTTGCGGGGCGAAGCGGCCTTCGGCGACGGCAACCGCATCGACCACGGTGACCACCCCGTCGACCGTCACGCGATGCTTGACTGACGGCCAGGCAAAGGCGCGGACCAGCGGTTGTGGTAGCGCGAGACCGGATGTCTCGACCACGATATGATCAGGTGCCGGCGCCCGGGAGAGCAGCGCCTCCATGGTCGGCAGGAATTCATCGGCCACCGTGCAGCAGATGCAGCCGTTGGTCAGTTCGACGATCGAGTCCGGCCGGCAGCCGGCGTCGCCGCAATCGCCGAGCAGGCTGGCGTCGAACCCCAGCTCGCCGAACTCGTTGACGATGACCGCGATCCGGCGGCCCCTGGCGCGCGCGATCAGGTTGCGGATCAGCGTCGTCTTCCCGGCGCCGAGGAAGCCGGTGACGATGGTTGCGGGAATTCTCGCCTGGTTCATGCCACCCCCGCCGAGGACGCTGGCTTGATCTGCAGGGGGATTCCCGCCGCCATCAGCACCACCCGGTCCACGCAGGCAGCCACGCGCTGGTTGAGGATGCCTTGCGCGTCGGCATAGCGGCGGGCGAGCGCGTTCGTCGGCATGATGCCGGCGCCGACTTCGTTGGAGACCAAAATCGCGCCGCCGGCCGCCGATGCGAGCGCGGAAAGCAGCGCCGCAACCGACGCCTCCACGTCGCGGTCCGCTTGCATCAGATTGGCCAGCCAGAGCGTCAAGCAATCCAGGACGACGATCCGGTCGGCGTCGACCACCGACGCAAGAGTTGCCGGCACGTCGAGCGGCTCCTCGACGGTCTGCCAATCCTTGCCCCGCCGCGCCCGATGTGCCGCGATCCGGTCGGTCATCTCGTCGTCGCCGGCCTCGGCGGTGGCGAGATAGACGCGCGACAGGCCGGAAGCCCTCGCGAGGTCCTCGGCGAATCGGCTCTTGCCCGACCGCTGGCCGCCGAGAACGAGCACGTGGCCGGCTCCAGGCATCCTTCGCTCACGCCGTCCCGGTCAAACGTGCGTGCAGCCATCCCGCCGAAAGTCCGGCGAGCGACCAGAGGGCGGCACTCACCACCAGCGAGGCGATCACGAACTCGCCGGCGAGCGCTCCCGGATAAGCCACATCCTGGCTCGGCGGCAGCGGCGCTCCGACGACATGCGGAAGCACCAACAGCGCCACACCAACCACCTTCACCGCCCAGTGCCGGCCGAGCGCGATCACCGCGATGCCGCCGGCGGAAGCAACGGCCGTCGCCAGCCACCACAGTTGTCGGTCGGCGAGGTCCGCCACCGGCGTCCCCGGCAATTCGGGCGGCAGGCCGAGCGCCGGGAGGAGCGAGGCCGCGACGAAGCCGGCCGCGCCCCAGACGAGCCCTTGCCGGGCATCGATGGGACCGCCCTTGAGCGTCATCAGCGCGAGCAGGATCAGGGAGATCGCGACGCCGACAAGGAGATTGGCAAGAACGGTGAAGAAGCCGCGTTCGAGACCGTCGGCGGGTTTCCATGCGGCGGATTCGGCTTCATCCCCCACATCCGCCCCCTGCTGGTTGCCGGCGGTCGCGTGCTGGTGGCCGCCACCACCGTCAACCGCTTCAAACCGCTCGGCGTGCAGGATCAGCGGCTCGGTCGTCATGAACTGAATCGCGGAAATCACGATGCTGACAACCAGCCCAGCGCCGAAAGCGCTGAAAACGATGTTTCTGAACATGGCTGCCCCGCGCGGTCAGTGGCAAGGCAGGCCTAGGGCGTGGCGGGTATCGTGCGTTGCGTTGTGAAGCACGCTTGGCCAGGCAAATCCGGTTGCAAGGAACAGCCCGAGGCCGAAGACAAGGGCGGCAAGCGCCGGCCAGGCGCGAACGGACAGGCGGGTCGATGCGAGCGAAGTGGCTGAATTCACGGCGCGTCTCCTTCTCCGTCCCACCGACGGTCGAGAGGTTTCAAGGATGCGCCGGCCGGTCTCCTGGCTCGCGGGTCTCAGCCCTGCCCACACCTTCCCGGTTTCCCAGTGGCATGATCTTGCAGGCGGGCTCACCGCTTACAGTTGCGGGGGCAGCTGCGGCTTCGGAAAAGTCTTCCCTCACCGCATTCCCATTTCATCTCCGGTCATTGACGGCCGGAGAACCGACGCATGGGCACCGTATGCCGATGGACGTGGCGAGGCAAGCGGCGTGGAGAATTCAGGCAAAATCTAGTCGACCGGAGAGGACTGGGACTTGGCGCCCCGCTTTGCTCCGGTCCACCAGCGCTTGACGGCGACGCTGACCCGGCGGTTTATCCGGCGCACGGCGGGAAGATCGGTCGCCAGCACGATGAACCCCAAGGGCAGCATCCAGAACCCCAGCACCGGCAGGAATCCGAACAGGCCGCCGACGATCAAAAGGCCGCCGATCGCCAGCCTGAGGATCCGGTTTTCCGGGAGCGCTACCCTGCGGTTACCCAGCCGGACTTTTGGCACGCCGGAACGCCCCTTTCATCGAGCCAGTTCCTTGTGGACCCGGCGGGACGTAACACATGGGAGAAATCTGCCGGGTGCACAAGCCCGAAAGAAGCAAAACGCCTCTTTGCAAGGGCGCAAGGGCTTTGCTATACGGCTTCGCACTCGGCAACGATATGCAGATCCCCGGTAGCTCAGTTGGTAGAGCAAGCGGCTGTTAACCGCTGGGTCGCTGGTTCGAGTCCGGCCCGGGGAGCCAGTACCGAGACGAAGGCACGCGATGGCGTCGGCGAACGCCCAGATGATTTTCACGGGAACGAGCGGTCGGGTCTCGAGGTTAGTCGGCCGGGGGCGGCCCGAAAACATCGCTAGCGGGTGCCAAGGCCTGAGTGTAGCGTGATGCGCACTGTTTGATCATGGGGTTACGGGGCGACGACGGCGTTTCATCGTTTTTCCGCTCGCGCGGACGACGCGATGGGGACCGGGTATATCCACTCAACCGACCATAGGAGGTCGCAGGTGACAAACAATCAGAATACAACCGGCAGGGGCGGCGGCGGTGGCCGCTCGATCATCTACATCATCATCGCAGTGATCATCCTCGCGATCATCTACTACGCCGCGACCACCTATATGAGCGGCTCACCGCCGCCCCCGGAACAACCGGCACCAGCCGCGCCGGCCCAGCCCGCGCCGCCCGCAGAACCGGCACCTCCGGCACAACCCGCGCCGGCAGAACCGGCACAGCCGGCCCAGCCTGCGCCGGCCGAACCTGCGCCGCCAGCCGAGCCCGCACCGGCCGCGCCGGCACAGCCGGCAGAGCCCGCGCCACCGGCCGAACCTGCTCCGGCCCAGCCGGCCGAGCCCGCTCCGGCACAACCGGCGCAATAAGCCTGGCGAGCGGAGCCCGGGCCTTCGGCCGGGCTGCGTATCGATAGCTAAGACCGGCGCTCAATGGAGCGCCGGTCTTTATGTTTGCCCCGCGCCTCACTCATCGGATCACGCTGGATCCTGTCGCAGCGTATGACGCCACGCGCCGCCAGCCTCGTTGTTTCGCCCGCCCCCACTCGCGAATGAAATTTCCCAAAGCCCCGGTTCGGCGGGTAATCTTTTCGCGATGCCTTTCCCGCCCGATGGCTGCGGCCTTGAAGCCTGACGGGCCCGCCGTTAGCTTCCGCGCCATTCCGGGTGCCCACGCCCGTAGCAAGATTTCCGGTCATGGACGTCAAGCCATCCGTCGTCGACGCAATCGGCAACACGCCGCTCATTCGCCTCCGCCGGGCCTCGCAAGAGACCGGGTGCGAAATCTACGGCAAGGCGGAATTCATGAATCCCGGCCAATCGGTGAAGGATCGCGCGGCGCGCCAGATGATCCTCGCGGCGGAGGAGCGCGGTGATCTCAGACCCGGCGGCCTGATCGTCGAAGGCACCGCCGGCAACACCGGCATCGGCCTCGCCCTGGTCGGCAAGGCGCGCGGCTACCGGATCCTCATCGTCATTCCCGAGACCCAGAGCCAGGAAAAGAAGGACCTCTTGCGCCTCTCCGGCGCGACGCTCGTCGAAGTCCCGGCGAAACCCTACCGCGATCCCAACAACTATCAGAAGATCGCGCGGCGGCTCGCCGATTCGCTGCGGCGGAGCGAGCCGAATGGCGTCCTCTTCGCCGACCAGTGGAACAACCTGGATAACCGGCGGGCGCATTACCTCACCACCGGTCCGGAAATCTGGGAGGCGACCGGTGGTGCGATCGACGGGTTCATCTGCTCGGTGGGGACCGGAGGCACGCTTGCCGGCGTCTCCATGTTCCTCCGTGACAGGAAGCCGTCGATCGTCGTCGGCTGCGCCGACCCGGAGGGCGCCGCCATGTACAGCCTGTTCACCACCGGCCAGGCGAAGGCAAGTCCCGGCAATTCGATAACCGAGGGCATCGGCCTCGGGCGCGAGACGCCGATCGTCGGCGACATCAAGGTCGACCGCCCATATATCGTGCCGGACAGCGAAGCGATCCCGCTGCTTTTTGACCTTGTCGAACAGGAGGGGCTGGTGCTTGGCGGCTCGTCCGGCATCAACATTGCCGGCGCCATGCGCCTCGCCCGCGACATGGGACCGGGCCACACCATCGTGACGATCCTTTGCGACCTCGGGACGCGCTACCAGTCGAAGCTGTTCAATCCAAAGTTTCTGCGCTCGAAGCACCTACCGGTGCCTGAATGGCTGGAGGCCCGGGCGGACGTCGATGTGCCGCTGGTGCGCGCCTGAGAAGCCACCGCCAACGTCAAGGCTGTCGTTTCAGCGTCTCGCAGGCGGCGACCTGACTGAACGGACTGATTCGCAAGTAGCAGGCCTCAATCGTGTCCTGATCGACCATATGCCCCTCGACTGCGCCCTCCGGTTCGGCCCACCGGAACTCCGTCGGGCTGGTGAACACGCCGACGAGCCCGAGCTTCAATATCTTGCCTTCCAGGGGCACCTTGATCGAACCGACGAAGCGGCGATCCTGCTGCTCGCTGACGACGAGCGTCATCGCCCCCGACTCGAACGTCGCCCCTGAATCGTCCAGATGGAGGACGACCTGGTCGGCGGTTCCCTTCCAGGTTCCCTCGAGAACTCGGGTAGTCGCCCTGCGCAAACGCGGGTACCGCGGCCAGTCCGAACATCAACGCAAGTCCATAAGCCGGATTTCGCATACCTGCCTCCTCTGTTGCACGCCAGGATACTAGGATGCGCGGGGTACGATCGTCAGCCTCAACCTACCCAACGCGGTGATCGCCGGGTTAAGATCGCGCCTCGACCAAGGACCCATCCTATGGCAACCGATCTCCTTTTCCGTGACGACGCCTATCTGCCCAAGGCCGAGGCGAGGGTCCTCGGCATCAACGACCGGCGCGGAATCATCCTCGACCGCACCGTCTTCTTCGCCACCGGCGGCGGACAGCCCGGCGACAGCGGCAGCTTGCTTCGCGCCGATGCCGATCCGGTTGCCATCGCGACCACGGTGTACGGGGACGACAAGAGCGAGGTCGTCCACGTGCCGGGCGAGACGGAGCCTCTGCCGGAACCCGGCGAGAGGCTGACAGCGGCGATCGACTGGGCTCGGCGGCACCGTCACATGCGCATCCACACCGGCCTCCACCTTCTGTCGGTGGTGCTGCCTTACCCGGTGACCGGTGGTCAGATCCGTGCCGACGAGGGCCGCCTCGACTTCGACATTGCCGGTGATGTACCGCCGAAAGAGGAGATCGAGGAAAGGCTGAACGCGCTGGTTACCGCCGACTATCCGGTCACCGACGAGTGGATCAGCGACGAGGAGCTCATCGCCAAGCCTGACCTCGTCAAGACGATGAAGGTGAAGCCGCCGATGGGCGCCGGCCGGGTCAGGCTGGTGCGCATCGGCGACATCGACCTTCAGCCCTGCGGCGGCACTCATGTCCGCTCGACCGGCGAGATCGGCCGTCTGGCGATCGGCAAGATGGAAAGCAAGGGCCGCCAGAACCGCCGCGTGCGCATACGGTTTGCGGAGGAGTGATGGCCGACCGTTCCCGCTGGTTCGTCTCCACCGAATGGCTGGCCGACCGCCTCGGCGATCCTGGCCTCGTCGTCATCGACGGGAGCTGGCACCTGCCCGGTCTCGGCCGCGACGCGCGAGCCGAATACGACAAAGCCCACATCCCTGGCGCCGTCTTCTTCGACATCGACGCGGTCGCCGACACGATCAACCCACTCCCGCATATGCTGCCATCACCGGCAGCGTTCGCCGCGGCGGTCGGCGCGCTCGGCATCGACGAGCGGCAGAGGATCGTCGTCTATGATGTGCTCGGGCTGTCTTCCGCACCCCGCGTATGGTGGACGTTCAGGATCATGGGCGCGCGCGACGTCGTCATCCTTGACGGCGGCCTGCCGAAGTGGCTCGCCGAAGGTCGACCCGTCGACGACCGCCCGGTGGCCTGGCCGCCTCGCGTCTTCCACCCCACCTTCGACGAAACGGCCGTGTACGACATGGCCGGCGTGCGCGACGGGCTCGCGGCGGGGGCCATCCAGCTTGTCGACGCCCGGCCGCGGGAGCGCTTTCTCGGCGACGCGCCCGAGCCGCGGTCATGGGTCAAGTCGGGCCGCATTCCCGGTAGCCTCAGCCTCCCCTCCTCGGCCGTGATCGTCGACGGGATCATGCAGGAGCCCGCTGCGATTTCGGAGGCTTTTGCCGCCTCCGGCGTCGATCTTTTCACGCCGATCGTGACGAGTTGCGGGTCCGGTGTGAACGCTGCGATCCTCACGCTGGCGCTCGAAATGATCGGCGTCGAGAAAAGCGGCCTCTATGACGGCTCATGGACCGAGTGGGGCGGGCGCGACGACACGCCGGTCGCCACCGGCCCGGAACGATGAGCGGCGGGCCGGATCGGAATGCCGCCGGTGAACCGGGCCACGTCACGGTGAAGGTCAGGCTCGATCATTGTGTCGTTCAGGTCTCGGAGTGGGATCGCTCGACTGCGTTCTATCGCGACGTGCTCGGCGCCACGATCGTGCGGACCCATGGACGCGTCGCGTACAGATTTGGCGATGTGCAACTGAATCTGCATGGTCCCGGCCAGGCCGGTAACCCGCTGGCGCGACTGCCCGTTCAGCCGGGCAACAGCGACCTCTGCTTCGAGTGGGACGGACCGATCGACGGCGCCGTCGCGCACCTTGGACGCTGCAACGTCGCCATCGAAATGGGCCCGGTGGCACGGAGCGGCGCCAAGGGAGACGGCGTCAGCGTCTATTTCCGCGACCCCGACGGATCGCTGCTCGAGTTCATTTCCTACGCCGCCCGCGCCCCGACGTGACGTCAAACAGGGTCGGGCAACGGCACTCCGCCCTACGATTCCGCTCAATGAAGGATCTGGCTGAGGAACAGCTTGGTTCGCTCGTGCTGCGGGTTGTTGAAGAAGGCTTCCGGCTCATTCTGCTCGACGATCTGGCCGGCGTCCATGAAGATGACGCGGTCGGCGACCAGGCGGGCGAAGCCCATCTCGTGGGTGACCACCAGCATGGTCATCCCTTCATGGGCGAGGTCGACCATCACATCGAGCACTTCCTTGATCATCTCCGGATCGAGCGCCGAGGTCGGCTCGTCGAAGAGCATGATGCGGGGGCTCATGCACAGCGCCCTGGCAATGGCGACGCGCTGCTGCTGGCCGCCGGAAAGTTGGCCTGGATACTTGTCGGCCTGCTCGGGGATCTTGACCCGCTCGAGATAGCGCATCGCCACCGCTTCCGCCTCGCGCTTCGGCATCCGCCTCACCCAGATCAGCGCCAGGGTGCAGTTCTGGAGGATAGTGAGATGGGGAAACAGGTTGAAGTGCTGAAAGACCATGCCGACCTCCCGGCGGATCTCGTCGATCCGCTTGAGATCGTTGGTGAGTTCGATCCCCTCGACGACGATCTGCCCCGTCTGGTGTTCCTCCAGCCGGTTGATGCAGCGGATCATCGTCGACTTGCCCGAGCCGGACGGCCCGCAGACCACGATGCGCTCGCCGCGCATGACCCTGAGATTGATGTTCTTCAGGACGTGGAAGTCGCCGAACCACTTGTTCATGTCGACGATGCCGATCGCGACATCCGTCGGTGACGTCCGGGATTGACCGTCCGGTCGAGCAGGGTATGCGGAAGCCTGATCCGTCATCTTGAGGCTCCTGGTTCAGCGCCGGTAGCCGGTATCGAGCCGGCGTTCGGTATAGATCGAATAGCGCGACATTCCGAAACAGAACATCCAGAACACGGCGGCGGCAAAGACATAGCCGGTCGCCGGCGTGCTCGGCGACGCCCAATTCGCGTCGGTGAAATTGGCCCCGACGATGCTGAGCAGGTCGAAAATGCCGATGATCCCGACAAGACTCGTATCCTTGAACAGGCTGATGAAACTGTTGACGATTCCCGGGATGACGATCTTGAGGGCCTGCGGCAGGATCACCAACCGCATCGACTGCCAATAGTTCAATCCGACCGCCTGGGCCGCCTCGTACTGACCGCTCGGGATCGCCTGCAGGCCGCCGCGCACCACCTCGGCCATGTAGGCCGCCTCGAACAGCGCCACGCCGATCAACGCCCTCAGCAGCTTGTCGAAATTCACTCCCTCCGGGAGGAAGAACGGCAGCATGACACTCGCCATGAAGAGGACGGTGATCAGCGGTACGCCGCGGACGAACTCAATGAACCCGACGGACACGAAGCGGACGACGGGAAGCTTCGACCGCCGCCCGAGGGCGAGGCTGACGCCGAGCGGCATCGACGCGCCCATGCCGGTCAGCGCCACCACCAGCGTCACCAGAAGCCCTCCCCAGCGCGGCGTCTCGACGTAAGGGAGGCCGAAGTCGATGCTGAACAACGTGACGAGGAAGGCCACGACGGCAAGAGCGATCCACACACCGAAGATGGTCCGTCCGCCGGGACGTCCCGGCGCGCCGACGATAGCGACGAGGCCGGCGACCAGACCGACAATGCCGCATACCGCGATGGCAACGGTGGTGATCGCCGCTTGAGACCCGGCAATTTCTACAGTGGGCTGGTCGAAAAAGAATGACGCCAAGAAAGCCAGCAATGCGACCCCGGCCGCCGCCGGCGCAACCACGCTCCTGTAGATCGGCGACGCGCCGTGGGATGCCACCGTGGCAACGATTGCCGTGGCAAAGCAGCCGACCAGAACCAGCGACGGCAGCACCCAGGTCGAAATGTCGAAGTGGCCTCCGGTCAGGAGAAGGAGCGCGACGACGGGAAAGATGCCGAACAGATAGATCGCCGTCGCCCGCTTGTAGGGTACCCTGGGGATCGCAATCGGCACGAGGCCGATGACAAGGAGAATTGCGGTCAGATTGACCCGCCAGCGTTCGTCGATCGGATAGCGGCCGTAGATGAACTGGCCGAATTTTGCGTCGACGAAGGCCCAGCAGGCGCCGGCGCCGGGCACAATGCACGCTTCGCGGCCGTTTCCCGTCCACACGGCGTCAATGAACGCCCAATTGACGATCGGCGGCACCACCCAGGCGATGAACACGATACCGATGAAGGTGAGTATGGCGCCGCTCACCGACGCGAACAGATTCTCGCTCAGCCAGCCGAGAAAGCCGATATTGCCTGGCGGGGGTGGCAGAATCGGCTCTTCCTCGCCCCGCACATAGGCGAGTTGGGCGACAATGCCTGGTCGGACAGCCGCGACCTTGAGCGGTGGCCGGCGGCGGGGCGGCCTCTCGGCCAACTCGGTCAATTGTTCGGCCATCGGATCAGCGCTCCACCAGCGCAACGTGCCGGTTGAACCAGTTCATGAACAGCGAGGTTCCCAGACTGATCGCCAGATAGACCAGCATGGTGAGGAAGATCACCTCAACCGCCTGGCCGGTTTGATTGAGCACGGTCCCCGAAAACACCGACACCAGGTCGGGATAGCCGACGGCGACCGCCAGAGAGGAATTCTTGGTGAGGTTCAGGTACTGGTTGGTCAGCGGCGGGATGATGACCCGCATCGCCTGCGGGACAACGATGAGCCGAAGCGTCGGGCCCGCCCTCAGACCGAGCGCGTTGGCCGCCTCGGTCTGGCCCCGCGCCACGGCAAGGATGCCGGCCCGGACGATCTCCGCGATGTACGTCGCCGTGTAGAGGCTGAGGCCGAGCTCGACGGCTACGAATTCCGGCTGGATATGCAGCCCGCCGACGAAGTTGAAGCCCTTGAGTTCGGGATATTCAACGCTGAGCGGTGACCCGCTGACGAGGAAGACGACGGCCGGAAGCGCGATAACCAGCGCAAGCCCCACCCGGAAGGAAGGAAACGGGCGCCCGGTCGCGAACTGCCGCCGCCTCGCCCAGATCTTGATGACGATCGCCCCTGCGACAGCAATTCCCAGCGCGATCAGCGTGGCCCGGAAGCCGGGTTCGAAGACCGGCCAGGGCAGGAGCAGCCCGCGATTGCTGAGATTGGCGCCAAACGGCAGATGGATCGCCTCACGCGGGCCTGGCAAGACCGAGAGCACGGCCTTGTACCAGAACAAAAGCTGAAGAAGCACGGGCACGTTGCGCAGCGTTTCAACATAGACGGTGGCGATGCCGGCGATCAGCAAGTTCCGCGAAAGACGAGCAACGCCCAACAGGAAACCGAGGATCGACGCGAAAACGATCCCAAGCAAGGCGACGAGCAGGGTGTTGAGAAACGCGACCAGGAAGGCGCGCGCGTAGCTGTCGTCGGGCGAATAGGAAATCAGCGATTGCGAGATCGCAAAGCCGGCACGAGCCCAGAGGAAATCGAACCCGGAGGCTATCTTCGCGCGCTGCAGATTGTCTCTGACATTGTCGAAGAGCCACCACAGGGAGGCGGTCAGGCCGAGCGCGAGGACGACCTGAACGACAACGCCTCGCACCTTCGCATTGTAGAAGAACGCCGCGCTGGCGGGCTGGCGCCGGCTCGCGGGTGCCGTTTCTCCGATGGCCATGCGCCGCTCGGCTTGCTGTTACCCCGGGCGCGGGCATGCCGAGCCCGGGGTGCTTTGGCTGGTCAGCGGATGGGAGGCGCGTACTGGATGCCGCCCTTGGTCCACAGAGCGTTGAGGCCGCGGGCAATCTGAAGAGGCGAGCCGGCTCCTATGTTGCGATCGAAGATTTCGCCATAGTTGCCGACGGCTTTCAGAGCGTTCGCCGCCCAGTCATTGGTGAGGCCGATGTCCACGCCGAACGTCCCGTCGACGCCGAGCAGGCGACGGATTTCCTGGTTGTCGCTCGTCTTCATCTCGTCGACATTGGCCTGCGTCACGCCGAGCTCCTCGGCGTTCAGCAGCGCAAATCCGACCCACTTGACGATATTGAACCACTGATCGTCGCCCTGGCGGACCACGGGTCCGAGCGGCTCCTTCGAGATGATCTCGGGCAGGACGATATGGTCGTCGGGATTGCTGAGGACGAGCCGGATCGCGTAGAGGCCCGAGGCGTCCGTCGTGTAAGCGTCGCAGCGCCCGGAATCATAGGCCGCGTCGGCCTCGTCGAGTTTCTCGAAGACGACCGGATTGAGTTCCATCTTGTTGCGGTTGAAATAGTCGGCGAGGTTCAGTTCGGTCGTCGTTCCGGTCTGGACGCAGACCGCGGCACCGGAGAGCTCCAGGGCGGAGGTGATCCCGGCGTCCTTGCGCACCATGAAGCCTTGGCCGTCATAGTAATTGACGAAGCTGAAGGCGAGGCCGAGGGCGGTGTCGCGGGACATCGTCCAGGTCGTGTTGCGCGCCAGCATGTCGATCTCGCCCGACTGCAGGGCGGTGAACCGGTCCTTGGCGGTTAGCGGCGTGTATTTCACCGCATTCGGATCATTGAAGACCGCCGCGGCGACCGCCCGACAATAATCGACGTCGAAGCCTTTCCAGTTGCCGGCGTCGTCCGGGGCGGCAAAGCCGAGAAGCCCGGTGTTGACGCCGCACTGGATGAATCCCTTCGCCTTGACGTCGTCGAGCGTCGACGCCGAGGCGCTTGCCGCCAGGAATGACGCCGCCGCGCCTGCAACAAGTAGCGTGACCAGCTTTTTCATTTGGAAGTCCCTTTGTTGTTGGCCTGATCGACAGAAGTCAGGAAACGGCGACGCCGTTGTCCCGGTGACCGCAGTCGTCAGCGCCTGCAAAATCGCTGCCATCGACAGCTCTCAGTCACGGTTCGCTGATTGACCGGTTCATCACAGGCGATTATTCGACACCGGTCAAGGGCGTTGCGGAAGCGCGTGACCGTGAAGCCTTGGCCGCTATGTCCTTTCACCCCCGGCACAAAAGGGTACTCATGGTCTCTTCCAGCGACGACGGCGACCGCCTGCAACCGGCGACGAGAATTGTCCGCGTCGGGCGCGACGCGGCGATCACCGGGCCGTTCGTCAATCCGCCGGTCGTCCACGCCTCCACCGTGCTGTTCCCGGACACCGACACGATGCTCTCCCGCCGCCAGCGCTATCAATACGGCCGTCGCGGAACACCGACCAGCGACGCTCTTGAAGCGGCCGTGAGCGATATCGAAGGCGCTGCGGGGACGATCGTCTGCCCGTCGGGCTTGAACGCCATCTCGACGGCTCTCTTTTCGGTCCTGTCGACGGGCGACCAGGCACTTGTCGTCGACTGCGTCTATGGGCCGGTCCGTCACTTTGCCGACACCGTGATGGCGCGCATGGGGATCGAGACGGTGTATTTCGATCCCCTTATCGGCGACGACATCGCCGCGCTGTTCACCGAACGGACCAAGGCGGTCTACCTGGAGTCCCCGGGCTCGTTGACCTTCGAGATGCAGGATGTGCCGGCGATTGCAGCCGTCGCCCGTCAGCGCGACGCCGCGGTCATCGTCGACAATACCTGGGCGACGCCGCTTTATTTCAAGCCGCTTGCCGCCGGCGCCGATCTGTCGATTCAGGCCGGCACCAAATATCTTGGCGGTCACGCCGACGTGAATCTCGGACTGGTCGCCGCCGATGAAGCGCGCTGGCCGGCGCTCAAGGAGACCTACGGGACGATGGGCCTTTGCGTCGGCCCGGACGACATGTATCTCGCCCTCCGCGGACTCCGCACAATGGCGGTCCGCCTCGAGCGGCAGATGAAATCGGCCATCTCCGTCGCCGAGTGGTTGAAGGAACGGCCGGAGGTCGCCCGGGTTCTCCACCCTGCCCTGCCCGACGATCCCGGACACGCGCTGTGGCAACGCGACATGACCGGCGCGAGCGGTCTGTTCGGTTTCATTCTCGACGACTACAGCACCGACGCCGCCAAGCGCTTCATCGACGGATTGCAGCTCTTCGGCATCGGTGCGTCGTGGGGCGGCTTCGAGAGTCTGGCGATCCTGGCAAGGCCGGAGAGACTGCGAAGCAAGGTTCCCTGGAGTGCCGAGGGCCCGCTCATCCGGCTACACATCGGGCTTGAGGATCCGCTCGACCTTATCGCCGACCTTGACGCCGGGTTCAGGCGGCTGGCCGGTCCTGGCTAGCCGGCTCGACCAGGCCGATCTCAGCCCGCCGGCCATCGCTCGCCATCCCGCCCGGCGCAGCACCAGGCGCACGGCGATCGTCTTTGGCATCAGGCTCCCGTCGGGCTGGCGCTGGAAGGCGACCCCGCTCCGTCCGAGCGCGTAGGCATAGAGGTAGGTGAAAGCGGCGCCGACAAAGATGCCGGCGAAGACGTCGCTCGGGTAGTGGGCGCGAACCGCAACCCGACTGAGGGCGATGACGGCGGCAAAGGCGCCGATGACGAGGAGGCGGCGCTGGAAGATGAGCACGCAAGCCACAAAGGCGGCGGCTGCGGTGGTGGCGTGGCCCGAGGGGAAGCTGACATGTTCATAGGCGAAGGAGATCGGCCGGAAACTCAGGACGCCATCGGCGCCGTGGGCGGTCGGACGTGACCGGCCGACTGTCCATTTGATCACGTCGGTGACGATCCCGGCGCCGGCAACGGCGAAGAAAAAGAAGCCGGCTAATCCCCCGACCTCAACCCATGCCGCCGCCAATCTGGGCTGCACCCGTTCCCAATCGGTGAGCAGGATGACGATGCCGAGAATGCCCGACGGGATGAGCAGCCAGCCCGATCGGCCGAACTGCGTGACGAACTGGAAGAATTGCTGGCTGGTCGCCGGGAGGCTGGTCGCCCATTCCGCCGCGTAGGGGTCGAGGCCGATGACCGATACCAGGACGAGAAGCACCGTCAGCGCCGCGCCCGCCTTCACCAGGCGGCCGTAGGGATACGCTCCGGCCGCGGCCGCCGGCATCCGCCGGCGCTTCAGCTGGCGTCGGAGAATGCCGAGGTTACGGCCGACGGTCAGTCCCGGCTTGGTGGCCGCCGGTCCGTCCGGTCTTGCTTCCTGCATCGTGCGATGTCACCTCCGGTTTGCTGGCCGCCAAAACGAATAGCCGCAAGTTGACCCACCGCCCGTTGCCTGGGTTGAAGCCTTGGACGCGGCCGACGGCGTCGAGGTCGATGCCGATATCCTCGGCGCGCTGGCGGAACGATGAGAGTTGGCGGTTTTCGACGACGGCAATGCGGCACGATCCGCGATCGAGGTATTCCGCCGCGCCGGCCGCCGTCACGAAGCGGACGTCGCCCTCGGTCAGGAAGGAGAAGCTTGGCTCGACAAAGCCGGTGACGGCATAGCGGGGCGCCTTGCAGGCCACCGCCTTTGCCGCCTCGAGGACGCGGCCGCTCAGCCTGGTCCGATCAAGGCCCGGAAGAATGAGCGCGAACACCGCCAGGCAGATGAACGCGGAGGCGACCACGGACACCCCGGCGGCTGCGCCCGCGCTCCCGATCCGCAGCCAACGCCAGGCGACCACCCCCAATGCCGCGGCGATGATGAGCGGCGGCAAGACGGTGTACGGGACTGTTCCGTCCAGGACATACACGACGGCTGGCGCGGCAACGGCCACGCCGACCGCGAGCAGCGGCAACATCAGCGACAGGAGCCACCGCACCCGGCCGGCGACCTGCACCGCCGTCGCGTCGATCGCGGTGCCGGCGAGGAGAGCTATCGCCGGGAACGCCGGAAGCACGAGGTGGGGCAGCTTGAAGGAAACGAATTCGGCGACGATCCAGACCGGCAAGCCCCAAGCCGTGGCAAACAGAACGACGGGCCGCCCGCGCCGATCGAATAGCCAGGGGATCGCCAGGGCGAAGAAAGCCGCGGCCGGCCACAACAAGGCAAAGAAGAGAAGCGAATAGGTGCCGGTCGGTACGAGCGGCGCAATGCTGCCGGCGAGCCCAGCCGGAGCGTTGCCCGCGGTGACCTCGCCCTCGCCGTTACCGGTCAGGACCGCTACCAGCCACGGCGCCGCGATCAGCACGGCGAGCGGCACCCCCCAAACCGGCTGAAGCCGGCGCAGCAGCCGCGCGTCGCGGCCGTCGAGCAAGAGGACCAGCAACGTCGCCGCCACGATGGTCGGCACCACCGGCCCCTTCAGCAGGATCCCAACTCCGAGCGCCGCCCAGAAGACGGCACAGAGCCCGACGTGGCGCCGGTCGTCCGCCGTCAGCCACAGGCGGGCGAGCGCCCCTTGCGCGACGACCAGGGCGGCGAGCACGATGGCGTCGGGACGCGCGATCCGCGCTTCCGAGGCGAGAATCAGATTGGCGGCCATGAACAGGCCGGCAAGCAACGCGGCTCGCGGCCGGCCGAAGGCAAGCGCCATCCACCACGTCAGGATTGCCGCGGCCGCCGCCCCGATCAGCGAGGGGATGCGGTAGACCCAGATCGGCGGATCGCCGCCGGCGAGCCATCCCGTCGCCGCCGTCAGCCATACCATGCCGACCGGCGACATGCCCTGCGGCTCCACCACGAAGCGGATCGTCCCGGGGTCGCCGGCGGCGACCATCTGCCTCGCCGCTTCGGCGATCTGGGCCTCGTCGCGATCGAGCGGCGGCAGGCCGGTCAGCCCCGGAAGGAAGCAGATGAGGGCGACGACAGCGATGGCCAGCGCGCTCGCCAACGGCGAAGCGGCCAGGCGGTCGATGAGCCGCTCGACCGCGTCCCGCGCCGTCTGTTCGGCGGATTGGTCGGACGCCGCCGACACCATCGCGCTTCATCCCGCTCCGCGCCTGTGGAAGAGCGAGGACGATAACAGGAATTCGCGGCGCTTGCAGGGCACGGCGGGTCGCGACCCGGATTGGACAGGGAACCGGCTGGCCAGAGTCCGCCGCCGATGACCGTGTCAGGCTACAGCATATGGGAGTAGATCCGCGGTTCGATCGCGCCGGCCGCCAGGACACCGCCCATCATCGCTCCTGAGATGCCGGGCGTGACGACGTCCTGACCGGCGAGGAACAGGCCGGGAACCGGCGTCCTCGCTCGCAGACTGTCGGAGAGGAAGCGCCGCGGGCTCACTTCGAGCCCGTAGATCGCCCCTTGTTGGGAGCCGATGAAAGCGGAGGTGCTCAATGGCGTCGACACCTCGCGCGCGACGACCATGGGTGCCAGGGCGGGGAAATGCCGCGCGAAATCCTCCATCAGACGTCGCTCGATGACGGCTTTCAAAGCCGTGTAGTCGTCCGGTCGGTCGCCGAGCGTCGAGTCCTTCCACCGAGCGAAAGCATCCCAACTGGTCATTGCGACGATCTCGGCGGTGTGACGCTTTCTGTCGCCGGGATCGTGGGCCGGGTCTTTCAGTGAGGGAAACGAGATGAAAAGCCCCGGCGCCGAAGCTTCCTTCGCCGGGTTCCACACGCCCTCATTGACGTCCCAGGTCTCGTGGAACCAGTGGTTCGACGCCGTCGCCCCGTTCGCCCGGATGTCGCCTTCAAGCCCGAGATAAAGCGCGACGTGGCACACCGATGGCTCAAACGACAGGATCTCCCGAGCCCACTCGCCGGCGCGGATGTCGTCCGGCAACAGGTTCACCGTGTTGCGTGCCCCCATGTCCGAGAAAACCCGCGGTGCGCGAACCTCTGTCCCATCAGGGAGCATGACGCCGACAACCGATCCGTTCTCAACCACGAACCCGTCGACCTTCGCCTTCAGCCTGACCTCGCCGCCGGCCTGCTCGATCACCGGGACGAGCGCCTGGGCGAACGCCCTGGCGCCACCGACGGGGTAATAGGCGCCGTGGAAATAGTGGCACATCACCATCGCCTGGATGCCAAAGCTGATGTTTTCGGCCGCGCCGCCGCCGTAGTCGCCCTTCTGCGCCAGGAGCACCGCACGAAGCTTAGGGTCGCCGATCAGCTCGTCCAGCACCTCGGCACTGGAGCGACCCCACCATTTGCGTATCCCCTTGTCGTGCCAGATCCCATAGACCTTGGCGAGCAGGCTCGGCATTGCGCGCCGCCCGAAGATCGCCCGGCCGGCAAGCTCGGCCTCCGCCGTGGCGGCAAAGAAAGCGTCGATGTCGTTCGAAGATGCCGGGAACTTTTCCTTGAGGTCGAGTTGCAGGGCGGATTCGGGCCGCGCGAACTGTACTTCGAAGCCTCCCGGGAAATGGACCGTGTCGTAAACCGCGCCGAGGGAGGCGAATGCCACCGCCCCGCCGACGAGCCAGTCGAGGATCCCATGGGCCTCACCCTCGGGGCCCATTTCGCCGAGATAGTGGACGCCGACGTCCCAACGGAAGCCGTTGCGTTCGAAGGTCTGGGTGAGGCCGCCGGCGATGAAGTGCTGCTCGATCACCATGACCACGTGACCGGTTCGGGCCAATGCCGCCGCGCAGGAAAGCCCGCCCATGCCCGAACCAATAACGATCGCGTCGAAGGCTTTTCGCTCCTGCATCACACGCCCACCCGCATTCGGGAGATGTCGCCATCGGCGCTTTCGGCCCTGGCTTAGCGATGATCGATAGCGGGAGCTGCCACATCACTCCATGATCTGTGTCAAGCTTCACTCCTGGAGTTGGGCAAGCGTCAGTGGCGGCCCGTCAACGCCATCGCCAGCGCCTTCAAGCCGAGGCTCGATGACCGTCACCTACAAGAAAGCAGAAATCATTGGTTTATATTCTACAATCAGCTCTTTGCAGCTAGTCTCGAACATTGATACGTTTTCTGTCCTCGTGTAGAATTTTGAAGAGAGAGTTTTTTTCATCGTCGGGAAATTGGCCTCTTTGATCGTTTTGGCGGTTGCTATAACCTTCCGGCGGAAGGCCGGTTTCGGATCGGAAGTCAAGATCTCCAGGTTCTGACGGTGGAATCCAAAGCCAAGAATCACGACTAGACGCGAGGCCGTAAGCGCTCCGAAAATAGATTCCTTCAAGCCAGGCGCGCCGATGCCTTCGGTATACGTGCTGATTCGTGAGCCCTCTGAAGCCAGACCAAAATTTGCTTCGCCATATGGGACTCCTCCAGCCGCCCCTTCCCACGGCAGTGGGCCTAGCGATCCATAGGGCTTAATGATCTTGAGCCCAGATATTGCTTGCCCTGCCTCTTCCTCATCAAGGCCGTAACGCAAACGTAGAGAATAATATAAATAGTGCTTGATTACACGATCATAATTAAAGTCTATAATGTTTATGTTTCGAAATAACTTTGCAGATTCTTCCTTTATCGTTCCTCCTACAACGACGGGCATGAACGGAGTCATCCACCCGATGTCGAGATTATGTGGCTTATCTATATCAATTCTTAGCTGTCCGCTTCGTTCTGAAAGCAAAATATAGTAGGTTATCGCAAGTTTTCCGAGTTTTACGACATTGACATTGCTTGAGTGATAATGGATCGCCTCGTCGATTGACGGAAAATTTCTGAGTGTGCTGGCTAGAATAAATCGGCTTTCCCGGAATTCTTCTTGATCCATATGGTTGCTGACAGTTCTGATGAATTCGTTGGCACGCTCGCTTCTTCTCTCCGCGCCAGGCAACAAGTCTGTCGCGATATCATCTCGAAGGCGTTGACCGCCAGGAAGGCCATATTCGCCACTCGCTCCAGCACCAACGATGAGGGTAATGGGTTGTGTAAACACGAATAAGCAGCTAGCGCCTGTGGAAGAACCTTTGGCGATGCTACTCCTGATTGGGAGCGTTTGTCATTTTGGGCAAATCAAAGCATCGTGGTTCATGAGCTTGGAAACCCGGACCAGCGATAAGCGAGCAACGGTTGGCTCCGTGCAGCTCGCCGAACCGACGGCCCTTGGCGGGCGTGGTCTCCTGGCGATTATGGCCGGGGGCGGCGCCATGTCCGGAGCGAGAGCTTAAAGGCCGCCGGCCTGTCTCGCTGGCACGTTGCTAACCCCCGGCGGCCGACTGATGGCCGGCGCTCCGGCCTTGGAAAGCCCTACCAGCGGGGAGGCATCATGAAAGCGACCTAGGTCTTGCGTACAAACCGTCACCTATGTCTCCGGGCCGGACAGCGGGCGGATGGCGACCCCGGCAGGACTCGAACCTGCGACCAACAGCTTAGAAGGCTGCTGCTCTATCCACCTGAGCTACGGGGCCTCAAAAAGGCCGGGTCAGTGCGTCCAGGGCTGCGGACGGTTGAAGCGGAAATTGTCGGAGTAGGACTGGATTCTCGGCGGCGAGTCCTCGGCCTCGAGGACCCGGTACGGGATGCCGTTCCGCTCGGCATAGGCCACCGCCTCTTCCCGCGTCGCGAATGCAAGCCGGATCTGCTGCCGCATGTCGGAGGACGAGGTATAGCCCATCAGGGGGTCCACTCTCAGCGGAACCTCCGGCTCGTATTCGAGGAGCCACATCTCGGTCTGTGCCTTGCCCGACTGCATGGCGGTCTTGGCGGGCTTGAAGATTCGGGCGAGCATCGGATTTTTCTCCGGCGATGGTGACCGCGTGATGACCGGACACAAACCGGCCGTAACCGCATCGGCAAACCACGATCGCGCACCTCGCGCAACCGTTCCATTGGCCTTCGCGGCTCGTGCGAAGCGGGAAGTTAGGCGAGCCGATGGGTCGGATCAAGACGGATGCCGCAACAATGCCGCCACGCCGGAACCCACCGCTGGCCGCGACTCAGCCGATAGCGTCAACGTCGACCGCCGGAATGGCCAGGTCGGCCAGGATCTCTCTGGTTGCCGCCATCGAGCCGTTCACGTCGATGCCGCGGCAGGCCTCGTCGACCACCACCACCCCGAAGCCATGGCGATGGGCGTCCTCGGCCGAATAGCGGACGCAAAAATCGAAGGCGAGGCCGGCGAGGAAGACGCGCGACAGTTTTCGCTCGCGCAGATACCCGCTGAGGCCGGTCGGGGTGGTGTGGTCGTTTTCGAAGAACGCCGAATAGGAATCGATCTCGTGGCGATAGCCCTTGCGGATGATCAGCTGGGCGTGAGGGATGTCGAGGTCGTCGCGAAACGCCGCGCCCGGCGTTTCCTGGACGCAATGGTCGGGCCATAGGATCTGCTCCCCGTAGGACAGCATGACCGTGTCGTAGGGTTGCTTCCCCGGATAGGCGGAGGCGAAGGAATGATGGCCAGGCGGATGCCAGTCCTGCGTCAGGACCACGTGCCGGAAGCGGCGGGCGAGACGGTTGATGGGCCGGACTACCTCGTCGCCGCGCGGTACGGCGAGCGCCCCGTCCGGACAGAAATCGTTCTGGATGTCGACGACTAGAAGGACGTCCTGCTCGCCCGGGATAAGTTGGTCCGTCATGCCTCCACTCCTCCCGCGCTTCCCAGCCTCCGGTCGGTCTCGCTGGCGAGACGACGGAGCGCCTCGCCCACCTGAACGGGGTAGCGGGACCCGGGTTCCAATTGCCGCAGAGTTTCGGGCAAGAGCGCCAGCTCGTCCGCCGCATGCGACCTTATCTCGCCTAGCGTCGGCGGCGGCTCGAGCCGCCGTCCCGCCGCCATGACCAAGTGGACGAGCGGCTCGCCGGGTTGGCGATCTTCTTCGGTCGACAGGATGTCCTCTATCATGCGGCCGTCCGGTCCGTACTGCCGCCACACCTGCTTCCGGCCGGGCCAGGTGGTCTTGCCCGTCGACTGCTTGCGGCGCGGCAGGGCACCGTATTCCTGAAGCTTGTAGGCGCAGTCCAGCGCAGGCACGTCGGAGGAGGTGGTCAGGCTGGTTCCCACTCCGAACCCGTCGATCGGCGCGCCCGCGGCGAGAAGCGAGCGGATCGCGTATTCGTCGAGGCCGCCGCTGGCGAAGATCGTCACCTCACGCAAGCCGCCGTCATCGAGGATGCCGCGCACGCTCCGCGACAGGGCGACCAGATCGCCGCTGTCGAGGCGCACCGAGCGGATCGTGATGCCGTCGGCCTTGAGGCGCGGGGCGAGCGCGACCACCTTCCGCGCCGCCGCCTCGGTGTCGTAGGTGTCGAGGAGCAGCGTCAGGCCGTCGGGACGCGCGTGGGCAAACCGCTCGAAGGCGGTCGCCTCGTCGTCGTGCGCCTGTACGAACGAATGCGCCATCGTGCCGAAGGTCGGAACGCCGAACAGCTTTTCGGCCGGCACCGTGGCGCTCCCCGCGAAACCGGCGATATAGCTCGCCCGCGCCGCCAGCACGCCGGCTTCGCTGCCATGGGCCCGGCGTAGACCGAAATCGACCAGCGGCCTGCCGGCGGCGACGAGCATCATGCGGGCGGCCTTGGAGGCGATCAGCGTCTCGAAGTGCAGAAGGTTGATCAGCCGCGTTTCGACCAGTTGCGCTACCGGCAACGGCGCCGTCACCCGCAGAATCGGTTCGTCGCCGAAGACCGTCGTTCCCTCCGCCATCGCGTGCACGTCGCCGGTGAAACGGACGGTCCGCAGATAGTCGATGAGACGGTCGGTGAAGCGCCCGGTCGAGGCAAGCCAGTCCAGTTCTTCCGGCGAGAAGCGCAGGCCTTCAAGGAAGTCGAGGGCTTGTTCGAGCCCCGCCGCCACAAGAAATCCGCGTTGAACGGGAAGCCGGCGAAAGAAGAACTCGAACACCGCGGGTCCCGTCTCGCCATAGGCAAGATATCCCTCGATCATGTTGAGCTGATAGAGATCGGTAACCAGCGGGCTCGTGGTCAGATCCATCGAGCGCCCTCCCCTTCGCGCACGCTGGTCGTCATGCGGCAGCCGACCGCGGATTTCTCTACGAACGCTGTCCGTCAGATGGACCAGAAGCGTTGAGGAAGGTCAAGGCGACCGCTGGCCCAGCCCGCCTCGTGTCATCCCAACCGCGTCACTCTGGTTACGACCAGGACAGCGCAAGCAGACCGGAGTTGGAAAGGCGGACGCTTCCGCCGAAGCGCCTGCATTCGCGATCCATGGTGGCGCGAAGCCACTCCGCCTCTTCATCGCTGGCGCGGTTGAGGCGGAAATTGCGGATGCGGAACGGTACCATGTCGAGAGAGACGGGGCCGCCGCCGTCCATGGCGACGAAATAGATGAGCGCCAATTCGCTCCGATAATCCTCGTGGCGGCGGATCCCTTCGTAGTCGTTGATCAGGTCGCCGCAGCCATAGAAGATCGGCTTGCCGCGATGGACCTCTATCGCCTTGCGGTGATGGGACGAATGGCCGTGAACGATGTCGGCGGCGCCCGCTTCGATCAGCCGATGCGCGAAGGCACGATCGTTTTCGGGGATGTCGTAGTCCCAATTGCCGCTCCAATGGATCGACGCGATGACGAGGTCGCCGGGCCGGCGGTCGCGGCCGATCCTCTCCCCGATGGCCTGAGCGCTCGCGGCGGAAGGCTGTTCGACGTAACTGACGCCTGAAACGTCGACCCCGGCGGCCCAGTCGGCCGGCACGCCGCTCGACGGACAGGCGAAGCCGTACACCAGGACGCGTCCCTTACCCGGGACGGAGAGGATCGCTGGCGCCGAGGCCTCCCCGGCGTCGCGGCCGGCGCCGGCGGTCGGGATGCCGGCGTCCCGGAGCACGGCCAACGTCTCTTCCAGCCCCTGCCGCCGCCAGTCCAGGACGTGATTGTTGGCCAGCACGCAGCAATCGAGCCCGGCCGCCGTCAGGCAGGGCAGGTTATCGGGGTTCATCCGGAAGTTGATGCCCTTCAGCACGATGCGACGCGACCGCGTGACCGCGGTCTCGAGGTTGACGATCCTCAGGTCGGGCCGCCGCCGGTCGAGCACGGCCAGTGCGTCGCCCCAGATGTAAGGGAACGATACCGGCTGCTCGATCGGCCCGTTCGCCGCTTCGGCGAGACGCACATAGTCGAGGGCCGAGCGGATTTCCGGCTCGTAAAGCACCGGCGGGCTCGGATGGGGCAGCACCTGGTCGATGGCGCGTCCCGTCATCACGTCGCCGGCGAGCATCAGGGAGACGGCGTACGGGCTCAAGCGCCCATCGGTCTCCGTCATGTGCGGCCGGACACATAGATCCGACCGCGCGCCGTGGCGGCTGGCGCGGTCATGGCATCATGTGCTTGCCGAGCGGCCGGACCGTGCTTGCCTGTGGCCCTTTCTCCCCATCCTCCTCGGCATAGGCGACCGCGGTACCGGGCGCCAGCCGGTGGAACGCGTCATTCAGCACGCTGTTCTTGTGGAAGTAGATCTCGCGGCCGTCGACCGTTTCGATGAACCCGAATTCCCCCGACGGATCGATCCGCGCCACCTTGCCGGTCGGCGGCGGCTCGTGATGCTTGACCTGGCGTTGCAGCCGCCTGACGCGATCCTGAAGCTGGCGCCGTGCCCGTTTGAAAGCGTCGTTCAGCGCAAAATGGACGTCCGCGTACCGCTCGTCCCGTTGGGCCGTCCGGGCGACGCTGACATCCTTGCTGTTGGGCACGGCCAGATGGACGTTGATCTCATACAATCCGCCGGTGCGGTGGTGGTGTCCCGGCCCCCTGACGACGACCCGACAAGCGGTAATCCGGCCAAAGCGACGCTCGAGTTGGGCGATATGCTGGGCGACTTCGTCGCGGATCGCCGGCAGCGGGTCCATGCCCTGGAAATCGATCTCGGCCGGAGTTTCCATAGTCGTTTCCTTTTCTTCTTGGGCGTTGCTCAGGCGGTCCATCACCGACCGGCGTCGACCGCGGCCTATTGGCGTTGCCTTTTGAGGCGTTTCCTAGGCCTTCACCGTCTGGACGGGGAACGCCGCGAGGATGTCCTTCACCTCGTCGTCGGAGACCTGACTGAAGTCGGAATAGAAGAAGCCGATCGCACCGAACGCCTCGTGATCCTCGAGGCAGACGATCTCGTCGGCTTCGTCGCGCAATTCGGAGAGCGTGCTCGTCGGTGCGACCGGGACAGCCAGGATCAGCTTCTCCGGTTTCCGCTTGCGAACCGCTCGCAGCGCCGCTCGCGTCGTCGCGCCCGTCGCGATGCCGTCGTCGACAACGATGACGATGCGATCGCGCAGTTCCGGATGCGGCCTCCCACCGAGATAGAGGACCCGACGACGCTGGATTTCGGCGAGTTCGCGATCGCGCACCGCATCGAAGCCGGCCGCGGTGACCCCGGCCAGCTTGATGACGTCTTCGTTCCGCACGGTAAGGGGCGTGGCGCCGTCGACCACCGCTCCCATCGCCAGCTCGGGCTGCCAGGGCACACCCACCTTGCGGACCAGCACGAGATCGAGGGAAGCGCCGAGGGCGGCGGCTATTTCCTTCGCCACCGGCAGGCCTCCCCGCGGCAAGGCCAGCACGACCACGTCCTGGTCCCGGTACTTCGCCAGGGCCTCGGCAAGCTTGCGACCGGCCTCCGATCGATCTGTGAACGGCATGTCGTTCTCCCTCGGGTCACGAATCCGGAACTTGATCGCTCTTCGGTTCAGGACCTTTGAAGTGATCGAGAAACCACCCCACCGCATACGCGATCACCGCGTCGAGCGCTCCCGGCTCGGGGAAGAGGTGGGTTGCGCGGGGGACGATCTCCAGCTTTTTTGGCCCCGCCAGGCGGGCGGCCGCCTGCTGGTTCAGCTCGATCACGTCGTAGTCCGCGCCGCCGACGATGAGCAAGGTCGGCGCCCTTACTCTCTCGAGTGCGTCGTCGGCGAGATCGGGCCGGCCGCCGCGCGAGACGATCGCCCTGACGCGATCGCCCAGTCGCGCCGCCGCGACCAGCGCTGCCGCCGCGCCGGTGCTGGCCCCGAAGAGGCCGAGCGGCAGCCTCGCCAGACCTGAATCACCGTCGATCCAGTCGACGGCGTCGAGCAAGCGATCCGCCAGCAATGGGATGTCGAAGACGTTCCGGCGATCGCCCTCCTCGGCTGGCGTCAGAAGGTCGAAGAGCACTGTCGCGATTCCGGCTCCAGCAAAGGCCTCGGCAACCGCATTGTTGCGAGGACTGTGACGGCTTGAACCGCTGCCATGCGCGAATACGACGAGGCCGCCCGCCTCGGCGGGCAGCCGCACGATGCCGGCAAGTCCGAGCGGCGGGATCACCACCTCGCGCGGATCCATGGTCGTCCCGGCGGAAGATCCTGTGGCGGTCGCTGCCACGCTCAACCTCCTGCTCAACTCAACTGGCAGTTTCGAGCCGAAGATCGGCGGCGCATTGATTGGCATCAATAGCGGCCGGCGAGCATCCAAGCCGGGCACCGCCATACGGAAAAGCTTCATCCGTCAGCCGGACAGTTTCCCACCTCGCACGCTATCCGCCGCGCGGGGCGGAAGGCGCCACGACGGCGCCAGTGCCTCACTGGCCTTGTGAAATGCCGACGGCCTTGGCGGAGCTCCCGGAGGCGGTCGCGGAGATCACCCCATCGTTCACGACCGTCATCGAGCCGCTCGTCGTCAGCGCGGGAACGCCGTTTTGACCACCGTTGGTGATCTTCCCTTTGTTGACAACCTTGCTGTACGGCGGGTTCTTGATGTGAAGCGGTCCCTTGGTCTGTCCCTTGTGGACCTTGTAGGTGCTGCCGGCGAGCGCCGGGGCGGTGTAGCCGACCGAAGCCGCCAGAACACCCAGAACCGCAAGGACCGCAATCGCCTGACTTCGCATGAACTTGCTCTCAAATCTCGCCGATGGCGCATACCCGACGCATTACTATAGCACGACCTTGGCGCGCTGGAACAACGCCCCCCTCCAGGCGTGGGAAAGGAGTTTGGCCAGATCCCCGGCTTCACCTAAGCTCACGTCGATGAGTTCAAAATCCCCGGATAGGCATCCGGAAACCTCGGGAGGACTTGGCCCCGAGATTGGCGCTTGGGACTTGGGACATGAGGACTGGCATGGGGCGAGATGCTGATGTTCTCGTTGTCGGTTCGGGACCCTTGGGGACCGCGGCGGCGCGACGCTTGGCCGAGGGCGGCCTCAGGGTGACGGTCGTCGAGGCGGGATCGGCGATCACCGAGCCGCCCGGATCGCATTTCCGCAACCAGGCGCGCTTCCGACAGGACCCGGACAGCTTCTTCGCCGCCATCGGCCAGTACCTCACGCCGGTTGCCGGCGATCTGCCGGGCGCGGCGGATTCGTCGCTGGTCGGGGGGCAGGGCATTTTGTGGACCAACAACTGTCCGCGGGCCTCGGGCTTCGAGCGCTGGGACGCGATGACGCCGGAGGAGTGGGAGCTGGCCTACGCGGCGGCGGAGGACATCCTTCAGGTCGTGCCCGACCCGACCGCCGCATCGCGGACCGGCCACGCCATACGGAACCGCCTGCGGGGTGTGCTGGCGGCCGACGGGCGCGCCATCCAGGGACTGCCGCTCTGCGGGCGGGCGCCGGCAGGAGACGGGATCTACTTCAACGGGCCGTCGGACATCCTCGAAGCGGCGGGCCCGGTGGTGCGTGAGCGCATTGCGGTTCTGCCCGGCGTGCGGGTCACCACTTTGCGCCACCAGGGCGGCCGGGTGAAAGGCGCCGACCTGGCAGGCCCCGACGGTCTCACCAGCCTGGAAGCACCGATCGTGCTGCTCGCGGGCGGCGCAATCGGAACCGCAGGCCTCCTGCACCGGTCGGGGATCCGGCCGAGAGCCCTCGGACGGGGGATGTCGTTTCATGCGCTGCTGTTCGGCCAGATCGTCCTGGATGCCGGCATGTGTCCGCGTGCCGGCGACAAAGACCTTGCGCCGCGCCTTTGGATTCCGCCGACCAAGGGCGCGCCGTGGCACGTGCAGGTGTTGCGCGACACCTGTCCGCTGCCGCCCGCCGAAGCTGTCGACAATCCCCACCGCCTGCTGGAGTTCCAGGCATTCGTGCCCATGGAATTTCGCGACGAGAACGTCTTGCAGATGGATGACGACGAGGCCGCTGCGTTTTGTTTCGCGTCTTCGGATCAGGATCGCGAGCGCATGCGGGCGATGGAAGCCGACGTCCGGCGGTTGGCGGAGTATCTCGGGCCATGGCGGCGCGGATGCGAGCCGGCCTGGCAGCCGGATGGCGTAAGCCACATCGTGGGAACCTGCCGCATGGATCGTCAGGGATGGTCCGGTGTCGCCGACCGGCTGGGCAAGGTCCACGGCTTCGAGAACCTGTATCTCGCCACCGTCGGCCTTTTTCCGTCGCCGGTGGCGGTCAATCCCACGCTGACGGGGACGGCCCTTGCGCTACGCACCTGCGGTGCGATCCAGGCCAGCGCGTGAGGCCGGAAGCGGCCGCGTCTCGCAAGTGGTGGTGCCGATTAGGCGTGTCCGCTCGGCTGCCGGAGTTTATGCGGCAGGGCCTCTTCACTGTTCCTGGTTGATTGGCGACAGGATGAGGATGGCCAGGTCTTGGTCAGGCTCAAAATCGGTCTTGGTCATCTCGAACCGGGTCGGGCTGATCTTCTTCACCCCCTCGCCGCAGAAGGAGACCAGGTTCGTCGGCGAGCCCTTGTCGATGACAACGTGGAACTGGTGGATCGAGCTCTCCCAATTGCTACCGGTCTTGAGCACGAAATCGATCCGGTTCTCCATCAAAGTGTCGCCGCCGTCAGGCGTCCTGCGCTTGTCCACCGCGGCGAGAAAGCTTCGATCGATGCAGTATTTGGTCTGGTAGTCCTTGAACCAGGGCTCGGTCCGAGCATCGGGCATGCCGAACGAGACGCCCGCGGTGGTGCCCACGCTCGGGGTGTAGCTGTGCTGGATGACGACCGTCTTGTGGGCTGGGAAAGTCTGCTCCCAGTAGAAAGCGGTCGAGAGCACCCATAGCGGGGTCAGGTGCTCTTCCATGCCTTTGCCGACGTCGTATTCGTCGATGCGGGCGAGGCCGAGCTCGATGAGCTGGTCCCAAACCTGGCGTGGGAGCTTGTCGAGGGCTGCGCCGGTAGCTTGCTGTAGTGGTGCGAGCGGCACGCCGAGGCTCTTAAGCAGGGCGGTCTGGTCGATGCCAAGCGCCGACACACGTTGCTGCACCTTGGTCGTCACCGGCTGGCCGTCGACCAGCGTCTTGAAATCGAGGAAGTTGAGAGGATCGTCGCTCGGCACCGCGACCATCAAGTCCATTTCACCCTGGATATCGGGAAGTGGGAAGGCCACCAGCGTAGTCACGTCGTGATCGGACGTGTTGACGAACTCGTAGCTTGCCCTGATTTCCGTCATCGAGACGAAAAGGTCTTCCGACTGCATTTCGATGTCGTCGGTTTGGACGAAGGCGAGTCCGCCGGTCGCCAGCTCCGCGGTCGAGTCGTCGGCGAACGCAGGGCCAAATGCAAAGACCGCGAACGCGGCGGCTATCGGGATCGTTCGCATGAGCGTTGGCTCCTCTGGGATGTCTTCACGAACGCCGGCGGGCAAAGCGAGCGATCGAGGGTTTCCACGCACATTCTGCGGTCGATCGTTCCGCTTAGTCGTGACGCCGGCAGCGGCGGTCGCCTCTGGCTTTCGGACCAGCGTTCGGCGATCCGGCCCGCCTCGCCGAGGAGCGACCGAGCGCCCGAACCAATGACTCATTTGCGACCTATCGAAAAGATCGCTCACCAGTCTTATAGCCCGCATCTCCGCTAAGGCTTTGATTCAGTTTTGGTCGGGGCGACTGGATTCGAACCAACGACCCCCTGCTCCCAAAGCAGGTGCTCTACCAGGCTGAGCTACGCCCCGAACCGCGGGTATGTGATCCCTTCCGCCACGTTGGTCAATCCCCCGCCGGATCGGCCTCGCGCCCATCGCGGCGGCGCCTAACCCGAGACACGGCAGGCCTCGTCTCGCCGCTCGCCTCCATCAAACCCGAACCACCGTTGTAACGGGAGGGGTCGCGGCTATACTCCGGCCGGCGACGCAAGGAGTACCGAGTATCCATCATGCCGAACGGCGGAAGCGCGAGAGCGGCTGCGCGCGCCAAACAGCCCTCGAAATCTCCGCCGGCAACCGGATCGCGCGCCGCCATCCTGATCGGGATCGCCGGCGCCATCGTCGTCGCGGCCGTGCTTGCCTTCCTGCTGTGGCCGAAGCCGGAGGCCGCTGTCGTCGCTTCGAACGCCAACGAGCCCGGCGTCGTCGCCCGGGTCGAGTCCCTCTACAACGACATCTATGTCTACAAGCGGCCGAACGGCAATTATATCCTCTCGTTCGGAGCCCAGCGCCTCCGCTACATCGAATCGGAGGTCAATCCGAACGACGAGCTGGATCTGCCGGTCTATTACACCCAATCGATGACCGTCGGCCTCGCTTATGCTCCCGGCCTCGACAATGCGATGATGATCGGCCTCGGCGGCGGCCGCACCGCCTGGTACCATCACAAGAGCATCCCCGGCCTCAACTTCACCGCCGTCGAGCTCGATCCCGCCGTCGCGCAGCTCGCCCAGCAGTTCTTCAAGGTCGCGCCGGAGAAGAACTTCGACATCGAGATCATGGACGGCCGCGTCTGGCTCACCAAGTCAGAGGATTCCTTCGACCTCATCCTGATCGACGCCTACCGCGGCCCGTTCGTCCCCTTTCACCTCCTCACCAAGGAATTCTACCAGGAGGTCGCCAAGCACCTGAAACCGGGCGGCGTGGCGGTTCAGAATGTCGAACCGTCGACGATGCTGTTCGACAGCGCCGTCGCCACCATCGGGGCGGTCTTCGACAATCTCGACTTCTACGAGGGCAGCGGCAACATCGTCGTCGTCGCCTATGACGGCCCCAAGCGCGATCCTGCCGAACTAAAACGCATCGCCGCCGAGCGACAGGCCGAATACGGCTTCCGCTACGACCTGACCAAGCTCGTCGACCGCCGCTACGCACCCGAATACGACGCCACGGCCAAGCCGCTCACCGACGACTTCGCCCCGGTCGAGTATCTGAAGGCGATTGACCGGCACAACGCGAAGCAGACCTGAGCGGGCTCGCCCTATGGAGCTCGCCACAGCGCCTCCCCTCCACCGCCGGCTCGCCGTCGGTCTCGGCGCCGCCGCCCTGGTGGTGGTCGATGTCGCCACCCTCGGCTTCGTCACCCTCGGCTTCGAGATGGTGGCAAGCCGCATCCTGACGCCCCTCTTCGGCAGCGGCATCTATACCTGGGCGACGATCATCTCGATCGTCGTCGGCGGGCTGATGGCCGGCTACTTCCTCGGCGGCATCGTCGCTGACCGCCTGCCCGGTTTCGGGCTGGCGGCGGCGATCAAGTTCGCCTCCTCGGCCTACCTGTTCTTCGTCTACTGGATCTCGCAGGGCGAGCTCGAACATCTGATCGACAACATCGACGGCGAATTCACCGCGCTGTTCGCAAGCGGCTTCATCGTCTGCTTCCCGCCGCTCGTGGTGCTCGGCATGTACGCGCCGCTGTCGGTACGCCTGCTCCTCCGCGAGCCGCGCGACGCGGGCAAGATCGCCGGCGGGCTGTTTGCCATCTCCTCGCTCGGCAACATCATCGGGATCATCGTCACGACCTTCGTGCTGATCCCGTCGGTGGGGACGCGGGCGATCACCGCCGGCTTCGCGACGTTCCTGCTCGCCTCGGCGTTCGCCTCGCTCAGTACCCGCGCCATGAGCGCGGGCCGGAGCTGAAGCTCGGACGCAGCGCCACGCCTATCGCCAAGCGGTCTCGACTTCAGATAACTCTTGTAACCTATTGAAATCTGGAGGCTTTTGCTGCGAGCCTAGTGCGAGGATAGCCCGCCGCTGCCGGTGTCGGGCAGCACCTCCGCCGCCATCAGCCCCTTGGGGCCGTCGCCGTAGCGCACCAGCACCGACTGGCCGGGCCGGAGCTCGGTCAGCCCGTAGCGTCGCAGCGTCTCCATGTGGACGAAGATGTCCTCGGTGCCGTCGCCGCGGGTCAGGAAGCCGTAGCCGCGCACCCGGTTGAACCACTTGACCGTCGCCCGCTCGAGTCCGCTGGTCGCCGCCACGCTGGTATGCGTCCGCGACGGCGCCGACTGAGCCGGATGCACTGCGGTCGACTCGTCCATGCGAAGAATGCGGAACGCCTGCATGCCCTTGTCGCGGTGCACCGCCTCGCACACCACGCGCGCGCCTTCGTGCGCGGTCTGGAATCCGTCGCGCCTCAGACAGGTGACGTGGAGAAGAACGTCGGGAGCTCCATCGTCGGGAACGATGAAGCCATATCCTTTCGATGCATCGAACCACTTGATGACGCCTGCGACCTCGACAAGATCGACAGGAGCTTCCTCCCCCGGTTCGGTTCCGAGAGGGAGTTCCGGTGAGACCTTCGCCCCCATGCTGACGTGGTGCCCCTACCCGATGCCGCATTGTTCGACGCAGCCAACGCCGAATCTCACTAGAGCATAGCACCCGCTTGGTGAGAGGCTAGCCCAAAGTGGCACGGTTTCCGCAACCTGTGTACTCCTTGCAACGGTCGGCGCGTCGCCAATCCGATTTGCCTTTGTCGCTCGCGACCTTATGCTGCGGCGGCATCTCGCCAGCCTGGGAGAAACGTCAGATGAAATACCTCCACACCATGGTCCGCGTCACCGATCTCGACGAGTCCCTGCATTTCTACCGGGACCTTTTCGGGCTGAAGGAAATCCGCCGGCATGAAAACGAGAAGGGTCGCTACACCCTCGTCTTCCTCGCGCCTCCCGGCCAGGATGACGCACCGATCGAGCTCACCTACAACTGGGATCCCGAGGTGTATACCGGCGGCCGCAACTTCGGCCACCTCGCCTACGAGGTCGATGACATCTATGCGTTCTGTCAGAAGCTGATGGACGCCGGCGTCACCATCAACCGCCCGCCGCGCGACGGCCATATGGCGTTCGTCCGCTCGCCCGACAAGGTCTCTGTCGAGATCCTCCAGAAGGGCGGCTCGCTGCCGGCGAAGGAGCCATGGGCGTCGATGCAGAACACCGGCGAGTGGTAGCCGCGCATCGCTGACGCCGCCTCATGACACCTCGGTCGCCTACCAATGCGAGCCTGTCCACGAGACGGCGTATCGGTAGCGAGCGTGATGCCGTCGGGGACTCCGGCGACCAGGCTGGCGACGGACGCGGGACCTACTCGGCGATGCGGGTGAGAACGCCGAGACCTTCGTCATTGAGGTCGTCGAAGGTGACCTTTGCAGCGTGCTGGTCCGGCCCGATCTCGAAGGTCACCGCGGAAGGCACGTCGGGCGTCTCGTCGGCCGGATAATAGACGAAGAGATCACGGTCGAAGTGCTTGAGCGGAAGTGTCTTTTCGCCGTTGGGTCCGAGCTTGACGATGAGCCCGCCGGCCTCCTCGGCGACCGTCGCGCGGCCGATATAGTCGTTGCCGTACTCGCCCACATAGGCCGACATCGACAGCGCCGGTGACGGCGAGGCGGGCGGTGTCCCGAAGGTCGCCTTCGCTGCTTCGGTCGCCGGCACGAACAGCGCGGCGTAGAGCTTGTTCCATTCGCTGAGCCAGTCCCGCGACGGCGTGCCATTGAAGACGAAATCGAAGAACGTGTCGGCGACCGCCTCCGGCGCGCCGGTCGGAAAGGCGTTGGCGAGAACGACGATGCCGAGATGTTCGTCGGGCAGGAGGCTGACCAGCGTTCGCGCGCCGTTGCTGAACGCGCCGGCATGGCCCCAGACGACGCCGTAGCGTCCGTAGTCGATGTTCCAGCCGAGAGCATAGAAGCTCGGGGTCCCGGTTATCGGGTTCGTGCCGCGCGCAATCACCGGCAGGTGCGTCTGTTCGATGGCTTCGGGCGCGATGAGCTGGTTGCCGTCGTACTGGCCGTTGCCGAGTTCGAGGCGCATCCACTGAGCAAGGTCGCGCACGTTCGAGCTGACGCCGCCCGCCGGCGCTTGTGCATCGGGCATGCGCTTCGCCAGCGCCTGCCATTTGCCCTGGTACCAGACGTGCAAGGTGGCGCGGTTGGTGCGGCTCAGAAAGTCGGCGTAGCGCGAGCTCGTCGAAGTCATGCCGAGCGGCTTGTAGAGGAGGTCCTCGGCGGCATCCTCCCAGGGCTTGCCGATGGTCTTTGCCGCCGCGACCGCCCCTTCGGTCAGCCCGAAATTGCTGTAGGAGTAGCCGGCCCGGAAGCTCGACGACGGCGGCACCAGCCGCAAGCGGTGGAGGATCGTGTCGCGGTCGTAGCCGATCGCCTCAAGATCGTTGCCGGCGTTGCCCGGCAATCCGCTCCGATGGGCGAACAGGTCGCGCACCGTAACCTGCTCGCTCGGATAGGCATCGTAGAGCTGGAACTGGGGATCGATGTCGGCGATGCGGCTGTCCCAGCTTGCCGTTCCGCCGCTGACGATCGCTGCGACCACCGTCGACGAGATCGGCTTGGAGAACGACGCGACCTGGAAGACGGTGTCGGCGTCGACCGTGTCTGGCTTGCCCGCTTCGCGAACGCCGAAGCCCTTGAGGTAGACGACCTGGTCGTCGAAAACCACGGCGACGGCGAGACCGGGAACCGCGTCATAGGCGATCAGTTCGTCGACGAACGCGTCGAGCTTGGGAAGCGCCGCCTTCACCTTCTCCATCGTCGCGGTCTGCGCGCCCGCCGCGACCGGCAGTGCGATCGACGTGACGATTGCGAACGCGCGCCACGATGAGCCGATGACACATTGCCTCATGGAGTCCCCCCTTCGATGCGATCGCGAGCCCATCAACGGCTGCCGCCAATTCCGCGGACGCCGGTCGCCGCCTGCCGTACCCGGCCGCACCCGCGCACCGGTCTTCCCGACGGCTTTCGCGCGTTTATCTCTAGCATCGCCCGCTTCGCCGGAGAATGGTTGACTTGTTCCGGGGCGCTGATGCTTCTATATGGCGTCGCCGCGCCGCGCCCTTCGTCTAGCGGTCCAGGACGCCGCCCTTTCACGGCGGAAACACGGGTTCGATTCCCGTAGGGCGCGCCAATAAAATCAATGTCTTACATCTCAGAATACGTTCCATTTTCGGTCTGTACGGAAAATGTACGGAACGGCTGTAGCCGGACTTCACCGGTAACAGACGGATTTTGTGGGTTTGAGTGAGCCGTTCCTCTTCTTCAGAGCGAGATCAGTTGGCGATGGCTCCTGTCCAGATCAACAGCGACGATGGCCGGACACGGCGGTAGGCGCCCAGGCGCGGGCCGACCGAGGAAGGTTGGCGCGGCGGAGCGGTTCTTGATTGGCGCCGAGTGCCAGTGGCGACTCCAACGCACTGCCGATGCCTGCCGACGCCGCCGAATTCGCCAGCTTCATCGAAGCACTGGTGTCGACGAAGAGCGGAGAGCACTTAAAGAGCTCCCGCTTCCGGTTCGCCGAGCGGTACTGGCGCAGATTGGCGGCGACGGCAGCCTGCCTGATGCGGAGACGCTTGATGATACGAACCCGGCTGCCGCAGATGCTGTTGAGACCATTCGCGCTGTCCGAGAAACGATCCCCAAGATCAGACACAACGACGCCTATTCGATGAAGATGCCGCGCGGCGCCAAAAGGCGAATTTGGAATTGGGTCGCGCGCATTTGGTCGGCGAGGACCGAGACCCAGATTACTACGGATTTCGTCCGTCGCTGCTGGGCCGATTATCGCCGCGAACTTGATCGAACCTAACCAACTGAGAACACTCGCATCTTGATTTTCGCCACGATGCCGCGCTCGCCCCGCGGCGTCTGGTAATGGTTGCTCATGTCCAAACAGAGACGTGAGTGACAAGAATGCCTCGCGACATCTACACACTCGGCCAACTCCGAGACGAAACTGGCCGCCACTCCCTGCCAAAAGTTTCGACAAAGCCTCACGCGCTGAGCATACGGCAGGCCGTCGAGCTTTCCGGAATCGGTCGGTCCACCGTCTACACGGAAATCGCCGCAGGCAGGCTGACGGCGCGCAAGCTTGGGCGCCGCACGGTCATCCTTCGCGACGACTTCGAATGCTGGCTAGAAGCCCTTCCGGCCATGCCACGTCACCGGAGCCGGTGACCCGTGACCGCTAAAGCCGACGTCTTGGCCGCGATCCGCCGGAAGTGCCTGGACTGCTCCTGCTACCAGCCGAACGAAGTCCGGAACTGTCACCTGGCGAGGTGCGATTTGTGGCCGTAACGGATGGGACGGGACCCTGAGCCCGGCCGACCCCGCGGCGCCGCCAAATCACACCTCCCGAGGAGCGATTTCCGAAGGCAAATGAACTTGAAAAGCAGTTGCCCCGGCCCGCGTTGGAGCGCGGCACCGGGGCAAATCCTCTCCCGAAACCCATCAAATTTCAGAAGGATAGGACCTCGTGAAAATACAGTCTGATCCCCGCCATATCAATACCGCGCTGCCCTTGTGGCGTGCAGCACGCCAAGCTGAACTCAGGGCGCTGCCGCTCCCCGCCCGCCGGATCGCCAACAAATACGGCATCGACGCCACGGCCGCGCGGCTGGTCGTGCTGCTCGCCGGCCTCGATGACGGAGGCCGCCATGATTGAAGCCCTCGTCGGCTCCGCCACCCGCCTTCTCGCCGACCCGGCCGAGGGAGCCGGTCTCGACGGCCGCACGCTGGCGTGGCTTCGGCATCAGGGCGTCCCGCTCGACGCCATCACGTCGCCGATCGCGGTGCGGGTCGCGCGGGTCGTGTTCGATCCTGATGACCGTTACCGGCCATGCACCTATGTCGGTGCATTCGCCCTGGTCATCCCGGTACCAGCCGATCCGGCAGAGATCGTCACCGATCTCGGCGCTATCGACCTGGGCGCCTGGGCGCCGAAGTCCGGGCGGATCGCGACGCGGCTGGGCGAGGTCTTCGCGCTCGGCGCCGAGCAGGTGGGAGTGGACGGCCTCGGCACCACCGGGCTGCCGCTCCCGGTTCACCGCGATCCGCTTGGCTGGTTGCGGGCCGGGCGACGGAGGATTGTCATCGCCGATTGGGACCTTGCTGCCTTTGCTTTGCGCGGCCTTCTCCTCGAAGCCGAGGATGATGCCCACCGCCGGGACCTTATCCGCAGGCTGACGCCGCTGCCGCCGACCGTCGTCGTCTCCGGCCGGAGGGCTGCGGCATGACGGTTTATCAGGCTAGCCCACTAAAACGCCGCGGGCCACCCAAGCCGAGATGGCGGAACGCATCGGATGCGCTGCTCGACATCGTCGCCGAGATGCAGCCGATGACCGTCAGGCAGGTGTTCTACCAGGCCTCGGTGCGCAGCATCGTCGACAAGACCGAGGCCGGTTACGGCAGGGTCCAGCGGGCGCTGGTCGAGCTCCGGCGTGCCGGTCGCCTACCCTGGCACTGGATCGCCGACAACACCCGCTGGCAGCGCAAGCCCGAGACCTGGCGGAACCCGGAGGAGGCACTCCGCCAGACGGCGCGCTTCTACCGCAAGGCGCTGTGGGCCGATGCCGAGGACTATGTCGAGGTCTGGCTGGAGAAGGACGCCCTGTCGGCGGTGGTCTACGACGTCACCGAGGAATACGATGTGCCGCTGATGGTGGCGCGCGGCTATGCCAGCGTCAGCTTCCTGCACCAGGCGGCTCCGAGCATCGCGGCGGATGGCCGTCCGGCCTTCATCTACCACCTTGGCGACTTCGATCCGAGCGGGGTGGATGCGGCGGCAAAGATCGAGAAGAGCCTGCGGGAGTTCGCGCGGGAAGCCGACATCACCTTCACCCGGCTTGCCGTGCTGCCGTGGCAGATCGAGGCCTGGGACCTCCCGACCCGGCCGACCAAGCAGTCCGACACGCGAGCAAGGGGGTTTGGCGCGACCTCGGTCGAACTGGATGCCATCGATCCGCATCGGCTTCGGGGCATCGTGCGGCAGGCGATCGAGCAGCACCTGCCGGAGGAGCAGTTCACGGTGCTCAAGGCAGCCGAGGAATCGGAGCGGCTGCTGCTGAGGTCATGGGCGTCGAGCCACCACGGGAGGGGCGCATGATCGAGCGCATCACGCCTGACGAGGATGAACTGCCCGTTGTCCCTTCGGCATCCCCGCAAATGGCGTATCCGGCCGGAGAGCTCGGCGAAGAGGATGCGGATGTCACCGGCGACGACAACGCAGTCGTTCAACGCCTCGCAGCGCTGTCGCCAATGGACTATGACCGCCGGCGGGAGGATGAGGCGAAGCGTCTCGGTGTCCGCGTCTCGACGCTCGATGCAGAGGTGCAGAAGAGGCGCGTCGAAGCCAAACCGCCAGAAGCTCCTTGGGCTTCGCCCTTGACGATCCCGAGCCATGGCCCGAGCCGGTGGACGGAGCCGTATTCCTCAACAATCTGCGCGGCTGACGCGTCGGCACCTGGTCCTGCCTGCCGGGGCTGATACGCCGTCGCGCTCTGGATCGTCCATACCCATGCCCATGACGCGGCATCGATCTCGCCGATCCTCGCGGCGACCCGCCGGCACCGGAGTGCGGCAAGACGACATTGCTGACGCTGCTCAGGGCGCTGGTGGCCCGCCCACTGTCGACCAGCAACATCACCGCGGCGGCGTTGTTCCGCTCGGTCGAGAAGTGGCGTCCCGGCGTCCTGGTCGATGAGGCCGACACGTTCCTTCATTACAATGATGACCTGCGCGGGATTTTCGATAGCGGCCACAATCGTCACACGGCGAGTGTCATCCGAACGGCTGGTGACGACCATGATCCGTGTCCTTTCGCGACGTGGTCGCCGAAGGCAATCGCACATATCGGCCGCCTGCCTGCGACCCTTGAGAGCCGTTCGATCCATGTGGAGCTTCGACGCATGGGACCAGCGGAGACGTCGAACCGCTGCGTCGTGATCGCCTCGACCACCTTGAAACTCACCGTCGCAAGGCCTGACGGTGGGCTCTCGACAACGACACGGCTGCGCCGGCCGAACCGGAAATGCCGACGGGTCTCCGAGGCCGTAGGGCCGACAACTGGCGCGCCTGCTTGCCATCGCCGACGCCGCTGGCGGGGAGTGGCCTGCCGGGCCCGGAACGCGGCAGTGACGCTCAGGGTCGACCGGGAAGGCGAACACCGCCGGCATCGTGCTGCTGCGAGACCTCCACAAGCTCTTCGCAACTGGGCGCCGACCGGCTCCGTCGGACGAGATCGCGCGGGACCTGGGTGCAATGGAGGACCGGCCGTGGCCGGAGTGGAAATCCGGGAAGCCGATCACGCTACGACAAGTGGCGAAGCTGCTCGGGCCGTTCGGCATCGCGCCCAGCACCATCCGGACCATGGCCGGAACCGCCAAGGGCTACCTCCTCAACCAGTTCGAGGAGGCTTTCCGCCGCTATCTCCCGGATCAATCCGTCACACCGTAACAATGGCGCATTTGTGCGGGTTTCAGCGTTATCCGATCCGTAACATTACCTCCCTTTGTTACGGATCGGATCGGCCGGAAAGCCGCGGATTTCTTCACTTGTTACGGTGTGACGGATCGGACGCCTGGTCCTTCAGGAGGAAAGACCGTTCGGAATTGCTACGCGTCGTAGTGCGTCCCGGAAACTCCTCAATCACTTCGACGTCAGAAGCGATTCCGGCGCGGGCGGAAATTCCTTCGAACAGATCGTGGCTGAGAAGCGCATTCTCCGGCATCCGCCCGACGAGAGCGGCCTCGAAGGCATCGACGTCGTAAGTGCCCTTGCCTGCGTAGGAGCCTTCGCCGAAGAGTACTGGTAGACATCCGAGACTGCGGCCGCATAGGGATCGAGGCCGCCGGGCGAGGAGAACACCCGTTGGTGAATGATCCCCCCCGTCCGACCGGGAGCGCCGGCGTCACCGCGGCTGTAGGATCGCGTAGCCGTCGAGACCCGTTGCTCGTGAGGGCTGAATCGCGGTCGATTCAGTGGGTGAGCCATCTTGCCGACAAGGCGAATCACCGTGTCTCGCGTCAGCCTGGTATCGGCATCGAGGGTGATGACGTAGCGCACCTCGACCGGCACCTTCGGCATTTTCCCGTCGACGGTAATAAAGCTTGTGTCGGTCGCGCCGCGCAGAAGCCGATTCAGTTCATGCAGCTTTCCACGCTTGCGCTCCCATCCCATCCATTTTCCTTCGGCCGGATTGAAGACGCGGCGCCTAGGCAGGAGGAGGAAGCGGGCTCCGGCGGGGCCGGGGCCGTGTCGGGCATTGAGGCGGCCGATCGCCTGAGCGGCGACATCGAGCATATGTGCGTCGCCGCTGACAACCTCCTCGTCGGCATCAATTCCGTCTGTCAAGAGAGCAAGGGTAAGATCGCCGGCGGCACCTGCGAGATAATGCACTTCGAGCCGCTCGACCTGTTCGAAGAGGTCGGCTTCGCTGGTCAGAAGGGTCGGTACTGCGACAAGCGTTCTCAGCGAAGTCGGCACTCCGCGAACGAGTTCGAGACCCGGCAGCGCCGTCGCGCCGAAGCTCCAGGTGATCGAGCGATGACCAGCGCGGTCGCAACGTCGCTGGCCGGTACGAATGCTGCAAGAATGAAGAGCGCGAGCCATAGGGGCCCGAGTCCGGGCATCCACAAAAGCCCAGGCCGCAAGAGCGAGCAATCCTATCGTAGCAATCAGGATTGCGCCGACATAGCCACCGATGCCGAGCTTGATGTCGATTCGGCTGAACCGCAGCCGTGGCGGGTAGAAACTCGATCCGACCGTCGAGGACCGCACGACCGGCGGCGATCAGATGATAGCCGGGATCGCCGAGGCGTTTGGCTTCCGTCCGGTCCATCGCTCCGGCTGCGGCAAGGCGCGAGGCGTCGAGGGCGTGGTGGACCACCTCGAGCTCCGTGAATGCCGACCCGCGGGCGAGTTGCTCGATTGCGCTCCGGTAAAGATTGCGCGTGGGGAAATCCATGGCAGCGAAGTCGCTGCTGGTGCGGAGTTGCTCGTCGACCGGACTGACGCTTTCAAACCAGTCGGTCCAGTCGATGTCCGAGACGAGGCGCATGGAGGTAATGACGTTGCGCACGGTCACGTTGGACGAGCCCTGTCTGCGCTGTGCATGCTCCACGACGTCGTTGATCGAGCTGCCTTGATCCGCCAGGCGCTCTTCCAGCGCCCCCAGCGCCGGCATTGTGCGGGGATCGATGTCTCGCAGCCTCTTGGCGAGTTGTGCGGCGAAGATCTCCGACAACGGACCGGGCGCTCGACTTGCGATATCCAGCTTGAGCGCGGAATGGGCATGCCCCTCCTCGAGCAAGCGGTCGGCGACCGCATCGGCATCAGCCCGCGCAGTTCGTCCGACCGTGATCTGGTCGGCGAGACGTCGTAGGTTCTCGACGAGAACGATACGCAGCGTGATCGCCACGGCCCACAATTCGCCGATCGTCAGCGGCTGTATCCGCTGATAGGCCGAACAAACCGACGCAGCACATCCGGGTCGAAGTGACTGTCGGTATGGGCGACAAACCCCATGCGAGGCCAAGAATTTTCGGATAGCCAGCAAACGGGCCTGCGGCCAGTTTCGGCAGCAGTCTGTAGTACCCGGAGGCAGGTCATTCCGGATCTCCCGTATTTGGCTTTCGACCAGATGATAGTTGTCTACAGCCATTCTGCGGCGGGAACCACGCCCCTGGCGCTTTCGACCTCAACGGCGCTCGCCCTGTAGGCGATGAGCAAGATCGCTGCATTGTCGTCGAGCCGGGCCTCAGGGGAACGACGGAGGGTGGTCTGGTCGTGATCGGCTGGGAGGACGCAGGCTTTCGGCGTGCTGCTCAAGACGCTCGACGCTGAAAAGCTCCTACCGCCGGTGCCCGACTGTCCACGGGGGGGATGCCGGGCCCGCCCGAAGGCACGACGAAGGAGCGAGAACATGGATCCCTTTCGTCGGTTATTCGCCCCGCGGGCGGGAGCGAGGCCGATCTGACGTATTGGGGTCGCCCGGATCGTATTCCATACTGCCGGTCGTCAGGCCGGTACATCGAACTCACTGGCGCCAACCAAAGGCGAGTGGCAAGTCGCCGTACACCTCCACATGGGCGCAATCCGGCTTGCCGCTCTCAGCCGCTTGTCGGATGCCGGGGATGGCGAGAAGCCGCCCGTCTTCGGCTTGCAACTGGACGTCGGTTTGACCGAAGAATTCCCTGAGCGACGCCGCAGGTATCCTGATTTCGCCGCTCGCGGTCACTGCACCGAACTTTGCGATGTAGCCTTCGATCTCGTAGTCGGCGCGACCAACCGTTTGATCTCCGAATTTGAGGTTGCCGGTTCCGCGGAGTTCACCAAAGGTATCGCATGGTCAATTCTCTTCGTTTGAGGCGGACTGCGTGTGACGCAAGTCCTTCGCCAGGGCCGCCTCCAGTTCCCTGCTATCCTACCGGGATTAACTTGGCGCCTCAGGCTTGCCACAGAATATGGTGGGCGTGTGCAGCATGGTCACGGCGCGCCGATAGGCGAGGAAGGGAGTCCCCGCCATCTCTTCCTTGTTGATCGTCAACCGGGAGGCGCCCGCCGGCTGCGGACGGTCGAACCAATTGAGCTTGAACGGATGCTTAAAGGTAACCGTCGACTTGGTGGTCCTAACTGTCATCGCGATGCCCGTCAGCGCTTCGTCTTTAAGTTGCCAACCGCGATAGGTCTGTCCTTGGTCGAGGGGGCCGCGGGTGATCACAGGCTCCTTCTTATTCTTGGGCTTTCTGATTTCTCGGTTTCCGCGAATTTGTCCTTTGGCCATGCAGTCCTCCTAGGTGACCCGCTGTTGGAAGTGGGGGATTGGCGCGGTGCGCCATCGACGAGGCGGGCAACGAAGCGGACCTCAGGACC
>CAVWYO010000006.1:0-995161 GCA_963759235.1 uncultured Alphaproteobacteria bacterium
CCGCCTCGTTCCGCGCGTGGATGACGCAGAGCGGCCGGTCGGTACCGACGCGGTCGCCGAGCTGGCAGAAGTCGGTGAAGCCGACGGTGAGGTCGATCGGATCGCCGGGACGCTTGCGGCCGCCGCCGAGCGCGATGAGCGCCAGCCCGACCGCCTTGGCGTTCATGCCGGCGACGAAACCTGGCTTGTCGGGAAACACCGGGCGGATGACGGCCGCTTTCGGCAGATAGTCCGCCGCCCGCTCGACGAAGTCGGCCGGGCCGCCAAGCGCCGCCACCATCCGGCCGAAGCGCTCGGCCGCGCTGCCGTCGGCGAGTCGCGCCTCGGCCAGCGCCCGCGCGGTGCCGATGTCCGGCGCGATGCCGGCCAGCACGATCATTTCGGCGGTAACCTCGATGACCAGCTCCTTCGTCCGCGGGTCGCGGTATCTGCCGGTCAGGAAGTCGACCGTCTCCTGGACTTCGACGGCGCTGCCGACCGACGTGCCGAGCACCGCGTCGAGATCGGTGAGGAGCATGACGCTCGGGATGCCGGCGCCGGCTGCGACATCGGCCATGCTCTCGGCGAGGACGCGCGCATCGTCGACGGTCGCCATGTAGGCGCCGGAGCCCGAGCCGACGGTGATCACCACGCCGCTCGGCGCCGTGGCGAGCTTCTTCGACATGATCGAGCCGGTGATCAGCGCGACGCTCTCGACCGTCGCCGTGACGTCGCGGACCTTGAAGATCTTCATGTCGGCCGGGGCGAGCTCGGCGGTCGGACCGCTGATCGCCCCGCCCGCCTCGATCACCACCTTCCTGTACTTGTCGGGCGGCGGCGCGCCGTCATAGCCGGGCACGCTCATCAGCATGTCCATCTCGCCGCCGCAGTAGTCGAGGCCCCAGCCGGAGAGGTTGGGCACATAAAGGCCGCAGGCCGCAGCGAGCGGCACGACGAGGAGCGTCACCTTCTCGTCGCCGACGCCGCCGGAGGAATGCTTGTCGATGATCAGTTTCGGGTCGATGCCGCTTTCCGACCAGTCGAGCACCTCGCCGGAATCGCGCATGGCGAGGGCGAGCGCCACCCGCTCCGCCGTCGTCATGCCGTTGAGGTAGACGGACATGGTGAAGGCGCCGATCTGGCCTTCCGAGACGCTTCCATCCGTGATCCCTTTCACGAAGAAGGCGATCTCGTCCTCGCTGAGGACCTGGTTGTCGCGCTTGCGGCGGATGACTTCCTGCGGCATGGGCGTTCCGTTCTTTCCTTCTCAACCGACGGCGCCGACCGGTCCGCCGTCCAGCCAGGCATAAAGCTCCCACAGCTCATCGTCGGGGCCGGCGAAATAGCAGCAGCGAGCGTTCCACGGATAGTCGGCGGGCGGCCGCTGAAAGACGACTCCCTTGGCGGTCAGATCGGCGTAGCAGGCGTCGACCTCGGCCGGAGAGGGCAGCTTGACGGCGATGCAGGCCTTGTGGGCGCCGGGACCGCGGGTATCGGCGATGCCGGTGTGGCGGCTGATGTGGTCGATCTCCCAGAGCGCCAGCGTCAGGCCGGCGCCGGAGAAATCGGCGAAGCCCTCGGCGCGGTGCCTCAGCCTGAATCCGAGGCGGTCGACATAGAAGCGGATGGAGCGCTCGATGTCCTCGCAAAGCACGCAGACGTCGCTGATGGCGTGGCGCTGGGCGAACCTTTCCATCGCTTCGTCAGTAGTCCTTCAGTTCGCCGAAGCTGGCCGCCGCCTTGGCGCCGCCGCGCAGCCGGCCGCTGATCCAAACGCCGACGACCGTCGCGATATAGGGAAGCGTCAGCAGAAGGTCGTGCGGGACCCTGGCGCCGAACAGAAGCTGGGCGCGGATGCCGAGCGCCCCGACGATGGCGAAGAAGAAGGCCGCGGCCGTCGCGCCGAGCGGGTTGGCGGCGCCGAAGATGACCGCCGCGAAGGCCATGAAGCCGCGGCCGGCGGTCATGCCATAGGCGAAGATCTGCAGCGAGCCCATCGACAGCTCGGCGCCGCCGATGGCGCAGAGCACGCCGCCGAGGCAAAGCGCGGTGAGGCGCATGCGCGACGGGTTGACGCCGACGCTGCGCGCCGCGAAGGGATGCTCGCCGCAAGCGGCGAGCTGCAGGCCCCAGCGCGTCCGGCGGGCGAGCACCCACACGGCGAAGACGACGAACGGCATCAGCACGACCAGCACCGACAGCACCCCGAAATCGCCGAAGGCGGGGCCGAGCCGGGGCAGGCCGTAAGGCGCGTTGACCGACGCCTGGCTGCCGTAGATCGCCTGCACCGCGAGGTCGGTGCCGCCGAGGCCGAGGCCGGTTAGGCCGAGGCCGGCGATGATCGGGTTGGCGCGGAGCTTCTCGATGACGAGCCAGAGCAGCGCCGAGGCGAGGACGCAAAGCACGATGCCGACGGCAAGGCCGACCAGGATGGAGCCGCTTTGCACCACGCCGAGCACGGCGGCGCAGGCGCCGATGACCATCAGTCCTTCCAGACCGAGATGCCAGATGCCGGCGCGCTGGGCGAGCACGCCGGCAAGCGTCACATAGACGAGCGGCGTGCCCGAGCGGAGGATGGCGATGAGGGTATCTTCCATGGCCGGCCTCAGGGCGTCTCGCGCCGGACGCCGAAAAGTCCGGTCAGGCGCTTCGGCCACGCCCGCGCAGTGATGAAGAGCGCGATGGCGGCGTTGATGATGTCGATGGCCGCCGCCGGCAGGCCGGCGAGCACCGGCAAATAGAGCCCGGCGGCGGCAAGTCCGCCGAAGAAGATGGCGACCACCGCCGTCGCCGCCACCGAGAGATTGGCGACAAGGGCAATCAGGATGGCGGTGAAGCCATGGGTCGGCAGCATGCCGCTGGAGAGCCGGCCGATCGGCCCGAGCACCTCGATGGTGCCGGCAAGGCCGGCAAGCCCGCCGCCGATGACGAAGCCGGCAAGGCCGAGCCGCGACAGCTTCGCCCCCTGCCAGACGACCATGATCGGATTGCGGCCGGCGAGGCTCGACAGCACCCCGAAGGAGGTACGGTTGACCAGCACCCACGCGGCGACGCCGACAACGACGCAGATGACGACGATGGCCGGCGACAGCGAGTTGGTCGGGGCGATGCGGTAGATCAGGTCGACCGGCCGGCTCGACGCCGCCTGGCCGGTACCGGAGGGATCCTTCAGCGGCCCCGAGGTGACGTAGATGAGGATCAGCCCGGCGATGAAGTTGCCCATCAGCGTGGTGATCACCTCGTCGGTGCCGGAGCGCACTCTGAGGAGGCCCGGCCACAGCGCCCAGATCGCCCCGCCGAGCATGCCGGCGATGAAGGTGAGCGGGATGACCAGCACCGGCGACGCGCCGTCCAGTCCGTCGACGACGAAGGTGGCGGCGATGGCGCCCATGTAGAACTGGCCCTGGGCGCCGATATTGAAGAAGCCGCAGCGGAAGGAGATGACGACGCCGACCGAGGTGAGGAAGAGCGGCAGCCCCCAGCGCAGGCTGTTCTCCCAGGCGCGCACCGAGAGGAAGGCGCCCTCGGCGATGCTCTGAAACATCAGCGGCGCCGAGAAGCCGGCGAACTCGAAGATGACGCCGCATAGCAGAAGCGCGACGAAGACGAAGGCGAGCGCCCGGACGATCTGGGTGAGATAGCCGATCATCGATCGGCCCCGGTCATCGCGGCGCCGATGTCGCCGAGGTGATAGGGGCGGCGGAACTCGCCGTTGATGCGCCCGGACAGCATGACGACGATGCGGTCGCTGATGTCGAACAGTTCGTCGAGGTCGGACGAGATGAGCAGGATGCCGCAGCCGCGGGCGCGCGCGTCGCGGAGCGACCGCCAGACGAAGGCGGTGGCGCCGACATCGAGGCCGCGGGTCGGCTGGGCGGCGATGATCAGGGCGGCGTCGTCGTCGATCTCGCGAGCAAGGATCAGCTTCTGGGCGTTGCCGCCGGAGAGCGAGCCGGCCGGCTGGTTGGGCGAGGAGAAGCGCACGTCCCACAGCTTGAGGGCTCCCTCGCAGGACCGTCTCAGGCGGGCCGGGCTGATCAGCTTGAGGACGCCGCCGAGGAGCAACAGCCGCGCCGCCCAGTTCTCCCACAGCGCGCTCGACAGGCTGAGGCCTTCGCTGTTGCGCTCGAAGGGGATGACGCGGAGGCCGTTGGCGCGGCGGTCGCTGAGCGGCGTGCGCGTCACGTCGATGCCGGCGAGCGCGATGCTGCCGGATTCGATGTCGGCGAGGTGCGACAGGGCGCGCACCAGGGTGCGCTGGCCGTTGCCCTCGACGCCGGCGACGCCGACGATCTCGCCGCGCCCGACCCTGAGCGCCACCCGGTCGAGCGCCGGCCCCTCGGGGTCGCGCCTTGTGGTGACGTCGCGCATGTCGAGGACCGCCGAGGTTTCGCCGGCAGCCGGCAGCGTTGCGGCGCCGGTCGCCTCCTCCGCCGCCCCGACCAGCGCCTCGCGGTCGGTCTCGGAGAGGGTGTCGTCGCCGGCCGTGCCGATGATCGAGGCGGCGAGCCGCGCCGCGTCGGTGGCGGCGGTCGGGATCGGCCCCTCGACCAGCTTGCCGCCGCGCAGCACCGTCACCGTGTCGGCGATCGCCAGCACCTCGCGGATTTTGTGGAGGATGAGGATGATGGTGACGCCGTTCGCCTGCATCACCTTGAGGCGCTCGAACAGCTTGTCGATGCCCGACGGCGACAAGACGGCGGTCGGCTCGTCGAGGATGAGAACGCCGGCGTCGGTGACCAACGCCCGGGCGATCTCCACCGCCTGCTGGGTCTCGACCGGCAGGTCGCGGATGCGCTCGCGCGGGCCGACCCGGACGCCGAGGCTTTCGAGATGCTTCGTCCAGCGCCGCTCCAATTCCTTGCGCGTGTAGAGGCCGCGGCCGCCCTCGGCGCCGAACTCCATCGCCTCGGCGACGGTGAAGGACGGCGGCAGGGCGAAGCTCTGATGGACGAGTTCGATACCGGCCGCCCGGGCCCGGCCGACGCTGCCGAGCGGCACGTCCCGGCCGCCGATGGCGAGGCCGCCGCGATCGGGACGGACGATGCCGGCGGCGACGCGGGCGAAGGTGGTCTTGCCGGCGCCGTTCTGGCCGACGACGGCATGGATGGACCGCGGCGCGAAACCGACCGAGACGCCCACCAGCGCCGCAACGTCCCCGTAATTGACGGAGACATCGCGGCACTCGAGGGCAAAGGTCGCCTCAGGCGTCATCGACGCGTCGCGGATGCCGGAATCCGCTGCCGGCCGAGCCTTAAAGCTCGGTGTTGAACGGCACCTTCAGCGTGCCGGCGATGATGTCGGCCCGCGCCTTGTCGATGTCCGGCCACACGTCCTTGGCCTTGGCGATAAGATCGGCCGGGCCCTGCTTCTGGAACTCCGGCGACAGCACGAAGTCGATCACCCCGGTGCCGAGCCCGGTGCTCAGATGGCCACCCTTGAAGTCAGGACCGATCGCCTTCGACACTTCGTTGTAGAGCGACTGGCCGAAGTCGAGCTGGACAAGCGCGATGACGGTCTTCGGCCCGAGCTTGTATTGCTCCGGCGAGATGGCACTGACCATGCGGCCGTCGCCTTCGTTGGCCGCCTGGATGATGCCGGTGTCGGTCGCCGCCGAGTCGGTCTGGATGTAGTCGACGCCGTCCTGGTACATCTGGGTGGCGATCTCGTGCCCCTTCGCCGGGTCCTGGAACGAGCCGGCATAGGCACCGGTGACGGTCTTGTCCGCCCCGACCGAAGCGGCGGCCGCTTTCATCGCGTTGAGGTCGGCGTTGAGCGGCGGCAGGCTCACCCCGCCGATGTAACCGATCTTGCCGCTCTTCGACACCTTCGCCGCAAACAGCCCCGACAGATAGCAGCCGAGATAGTAGTCGTAGGAGACCGTCACCACGTTCGGCATCGGCGGGTCGAAGGGGTCGCCGAAGATCTGGATCCACTTGGTGTCGGGGTACTTCGGCGCCAGCGCCTTGATCGGCTCGGCCACCTCGTTGAAGGTGGCGGCGATCACCGAGGCCCCGGCGTCGGCGAGGCTGGTGAAGATCGACGGGAAAGTGGCGGAATCCTGGGCGTAGATGGTGCGGATCGGGAAGCCCTTCTCCTGGGAGAGCTTCTTCAAGGCGGCGATCATCGAATCGATCGGGCCGTTGTCGCCGGCGGCCTGGGTATGGACGAGGGCGACGAGACCGGTATCGGCGGCATTGGCAAGCCGCGGCAAGGCCAGGCTTCCCGCCCCGCCGGCCACCATCACGCCGGCCGACGCCTGCAGGAAACGCCGCCGCGACAATGCCCAAGCATTCAGACCGAGTTCGAATTTCCTGTTCATCTGTTCATCCCCTTGTTCGGGGCGTGCTCACGATCGGCGCGCCCGTTGCGTCACTGGTTGTTGAGCGAATACCCATGCGAATTTCGTGCCGCCGGCAGCGCTCCGGCCTCCCCCGCAACGGTCGGCGCGGGGTGGGCAAGCGGGTCACGATGGAAGAACCGGCGCCGGCGGTCAGACGCGGGCGTCGGGGGAGGCGTGCCGATGCGAACGAGATGCGCGTATCCAGTTGCAGATCGCATCGAGCCGTCCTCCGAGCCTCCGCGGCGACATCGACGATAGACGCATCTTGACCGAACGGTCAACTTTCAACCGCCGCCGATCTTGACGATCGAGTCAGCTTTTTCCAACCGCGTCGACCGCCGTCGCCGTCGCCGGCGACGGCGGCGCCTACCGACGCGAAGATTTTCGAGTCGGACGGCATGCGGCGCGCCTCACACGTCCCCGTCCGTCTCGGCGGGTCGCTCGACTTTCGCACCCGGCGTGAACGTCACCGGTACCTCGCGCTGTCCGTAGCTCGATCCGATCGTTTCGGGCCCGACGACGCGATCCCACAGCACCTTGAAGTCCGGCAGGCGCTCCAGCACCCGGTCGACGACGATGCGCAGCTCCGTCCGCGCCAGCGTCGAGCCCTGGCAGCGATGACCGCCGATGCCGAACGTCATGTGACGATTCGGGGTGCGGTCGATCCGCAACCGATCGCTGTCCTCGCCGAAGAGCTTCTCGTCGCGATTGGCGCTCGCCCAGACCATGAAGACCCACTCCCCCGCCTTCACCGCCCGGTCGCCGACCACCGTATCCGTGGTCACCAGGCGACCGAAGCCCTGGATCGGTGCATCGAAACGGAGGAATTCCTCGACCGCCGTCGGCAGCAGCGTCCGGTCCCCGACGAGGCGGCGCCGCACTTCCGGGTACTGATCGAAGCGCAGGAAGATATTGCCGAGGGCGGCAACCACTGTGTCCATGCCGCCGAAGATGACCATGCGGACGAGATCGCAGACTTCGTCGAAGGTTGTCCGCGTGCCTTCGAATTCCGAGACGAGGAGGCGCGAGATCATGTCGTCGCGCGGCTTGCGGACCCGTTCCTCCACCTCGCCGACGATCTTCTCGCTGAAGGCGAGGACGTGTCGCTGGCCATCGTCGTTTTCCGCCGAGCCGGGCCGCGTATACATCACCTGGTGGAGCGGATCGGCAAACAGCCGCCACTCGGCCGGATCGAGGCCGAGAAGGTGCATGGTCGTCTTCGCCGGGATCGGGTTGGCGAGGTCGAGCACGAGATCGGCATGGCCGGCCTCGATGAAGCCGTCGATGGCGTCGTCGACGATCCGCGCGATCCACGGCTCGAGCGGCTTGATCGCCGAGGGGGTGAGGAAGGGATTGAGCAGCCGGCGATAGCGCTCCAGCGCCGGCGGATCGGCCTGAATAGGCAAAAGCCGGCCCACGGTCGTCGGCGGAATCACGCCGCCTTTCGCCGAGGAGAAGGTGTGGTCGTCGCGCGCAATCTGAAAGACCTCGTCGTAGCCGGTGACGACCCAGAAGCCGCCGTGGCTCGCCGTATGCGCCACCGGACACGCCGCGCGGAGCTTTCGATAGACGTCGTCGTTCGAATGGACGAAATCCGGCGCATGGTGGTCGAACGAAACCTCCGGCGCGTGCCCTTCCGCCATCACGCGTCCTCGACGAGGCTGATGGCGCGCTCGGGGCAGGCGAGCACGGTGTGGCGGGCGGCGTCGCGCCAGGCTTCCGGCACCGGATCGAGGCGCACGACGGCGCGCCCGTCCGTCTCGCTGATCTCGTAGAGTTCGTCCGCGTACATGACACAGAGGGCATGCCCCTGGCATGCTTCGCGATCGACCTTGATGCGCATGACGTCCGCTCCGAGGACTGGTCCCACCTGGCAAAAGAGTATCGGCACGGCCGGTCAGTCAAGCTATTAAGGTGCCGGTTTCACGGCTTCGGCGATTGGCCTGCGTTCAGCCGAGGGCGGGCGAGAAGGCGGTCGGCCTGAGGAAGCGGACCTCCTGCGCCTCGATCGCCTCCATCGCCCAGATCCCATCGATATAGGCCTGCCACGCCGGGTCGGCGTTCATCGCGGCGCGGCGCCGGTCGCGATCGTCCAGGCTGTCATAGGCCCACAGTGCCACTGTCTGGTGGGCGTTGCCGGTCTCGGCGGTGAAGAGGCCGACGAAACGGCCGAGATGCCGTTTCTGGATCGGCAGGCCGTCGCTCTCATATTTCTTCAGCCAGCGCTGCAAGGTGCCGGGCCGGAAGGTGTAGGTGCGTTGTTCGACGATCAATGGAGGTTCCTCCGCTCAACCGGTTGCCTTGAGGATCATGTCGGCGGCCTTCTCGCCGATCATGATGGTCGGTGCGTTGGTGTTGCCGCTCGAAATGATCGGCATGATCGAGGCGTCGGCGACGCGAAGGCCGTCGATGCCGCGGACCCGAAGCTCGGCATCGACCACGGCGTCGGCCCCGTTGCCCATCTTGCAGGTGCCGACCGGGTGGAGCGTCGTGCCGCCCGCCTGCTTCAGCCACTCCGTCAATGCCGCGTCGGTCGATCGGTCGGGCCCCGGAGTTGTTTCGGCGCCGAGGATATCGGCGAAGGCCGGCTGGGCCATCACCTCACGCGCGAGCCTGACACCGGCCACGGTCGTCGCCTTGTCGAACGGCGTCGCCAGATAGTTGGCGAAGATAAGGGGCGGGTCGCGGGGGTCGGCCGACCGCAGCGCGATCCGTCCCCGGCTCTGAGGATTGACCGGCCCGACCCGGATGGTGACGCCGTGATTATCCTCGACGCGGGCGTGGCGGGAAAACTTGGGCCAATGAAGGTTGGCGGTTCGCTCCAGGGCCGGCATGAAATGCAGCTGGATATCGGGCACGGCGAGGCCGGGGCGCGAGCGGAGGAAGGCGCCGCCTTCATAGGGGAAGGTGGTGGCGACGCCGCGGCCGAACAGGACACCTTCGACGATCGCCATGGTCAGACGGTCGACGCGAAGGTCGCCGTGGAGGGTGATCGGCTTGGTCACCTCATAGACGAGGCAGACGTCGACATGGTCCTGCAGGTTCCGGCCGACGCTGGGAAGATGGTGGACGACGTCGATACCGTGTGCCTTCAAGTCGGCCGCGTCGCCAATGCCGGACAGCATGAGGATCTGCGGCGCGTTGACCGCACCGGCCGAAAGCACGATCTCGCGCGCCGCCCGGGCGCGATGCCGCACGCCGCGGCGGACGTAATCGACGGCGACCGCCCGGCTCTTCTCGATGACGATGCGCTCGGTCAGCGCGTGGGTGGCGACGGTGAGGTTGGGCCGCCTCATCGCCGGCCGCAGGAACGCCGTCGCCGTGCTGCAGCGCTTGCCGTTGCGAATGGTGAAGTCGTAGCGGCCGAAGCCGTCCTGGCCGGTGCCGTTGAAATCATCGTTGCGGACGTAGCCGGCCTGGACGCCGGCTTCGACGAAGCGGTCGAAGAGCGGGTTGGTGCCGCGGGCGCGGCAGACCGACAGCGGGCCGTCGCGGCCGTGAAAATCGTCGCCGCGTTCGGCGTGGGTCTCGGACTTGCGGAAATACGGCAGCACCTCGGCATAGGACCAGCCGGGGTTACCCAGCTGCGCCCAGCGATCGTAGTCGGCGGCGTTGCCGCGCACGTAGATCATGCCGTTGATCGTCGAGGTGCCGCCGAGCGCCTTGCCGCGCGGCCAGTAGATGCGGCGGTTGTCGAGCTCGGGCTCCGGCTCGGTCTGGTAGCTCCAGTTGTAGATGCCGGAATGCATCAGCTTGCCCATCATCATGGGCAGGCGCACCAGCGGATGACGGTCCTTGCCGCCGGCTTCGATCAAAAGCACCGAACGGCCGAAATCGGCCGACAGGCGGTCGGCGAGCACGCAGCCGGCGGAACCGGCGCCGATGACGATGTAATCGTAGGTGTCGGGGGCGGCCATCGCCGGCTACCAGGCGACCGGCTCGGCGCCCATCGTCGTGAGCAGACGATTGCAGGCGAGGAAGGGATTCTCCAGAGCAAGCACGGCCTCCGCCCGGGCCGGGTGTTCGCGGATGAGGCTCGCCACATGGCCGTCGGCCAGACCGTCGCCGGCGATGCCCGCCTCGGCGAGCGCGTCGGCGGCCTGCGTTCCGAAGGCGATGAACACCACCGGTCGGCCGCGGCCGGCGAGGTGACGGAGCACCGCGACGATCAACGGACGCCACAGCGGCAGATGGCCGCGGAGCTGGTGGGGGTCGCCTTCGACGGCGAAGCGGCTAAGCGTCAACGATGAATTGAGGAGGAGCGCGCCGTCGGCGACCCAGCGGTCGGCAATCTCTCCGGCGGGCTCCAAATCGATGCGCCCGGCCTCGATGTCGTCGATCAGCCGCCGCCAGTCGTCGGCCGAGCCGGCATAGGAAGCCTCGCCGGTCCGCGCCGCGGCGACGAGCTGCATGAAGGTGCGCACGCTCGTCGAGAACATCTTCTCCAGCTCGCGCCAGTTGGCCACGTTGCCCGCCTCGAAGGCGCGGCCGGTGGCGAAGGCCGGGCAGGGATAGGGGTCCTGGCCGAGCACGACGCAGCGAACCGCGTCCGGCGCGATGCCGTCGAAGGCGCGAAACATGTGGGCGCCCTTCGGCGCGCCGGGAAAGACGCGTCCGCGACGGGCGGGAAACACCGGCTCCCACGGCTCGAGCCCGAGGCCGGAATCGACGTGCTCGAAGCCGAGCTCGGCGCCGTCGGCGACGGCGCGCCACGCCGGGTCGAGATCCTGCCGCCAATCGGCGAGGATGTCCCGCATCGCATGGTGAAGCGCGAGACGCATGCGCGGCCATTCCTTGACGATCGCCGAGCATAGTCGGAAGTTGACGTCGGCGTCAACTTTTCAGATGAGCAATCCTGACGCCGGCGTCGACTTTTCAACTGGACAGCGGCCGGCGAGTCGGCGACCTTGGACGGCGCCTTTCGGCGCGAGGGTGAGCGAGGATGACGACACCACGATCCGCCACGGCGCGCGCCGCGAACGCCGATACGCGCATCGCCGCCCGCAACAAGCAGGCGATTCTCGACGCCGCCATCGGCGTGTTTACCGAGAAGGGCTATGACGGGGCCAGCATCGCCGAGATCGCCGAGAAGGCCCGGCTGCCCAAGGCGAACGTCTACTATTACTTCGGCTCGAAGGAAGCGATCTACCGGACGGTCATCGCCGACCTCATCCAGGAATGGGACAAGGCGCTCGCCCACCTGACCGCCGACCGCGAGCCGGCCGACGCCATTGCCGCCTATATCCGCGCCAAGCTGGAGTTCTCGCGCAAGCATGCCGCCCAGTCGCGCATGTTCGCCAACGAGGCGGTGCACGGCGGCCGCTTCCTCAGCCGCACGGATCGCGCCCACATGCGGGCGATCACGCTCGACAAGGTCAAGGTCTTCGAAGCCTGGGCGGCGGCGGGCAAGATGGACGCGGTCGATCCGATCCACCTCTTCATCCTGCTGTGGGCCTCGACCCAGTACTACGCCGACTTCGACGTCCTCGCCCGCAACCACCTCGCCAGCCGGCGGATCGACGCCGGCGACTACCAGCGTGCCGCCGAGACGATCTGCGCGGTCGTTTTGAAAGGCTGTGGGGTGACGGGTACGAGGCGTCCGGCGAGAGGCTCGGCCCGCCCGCCAGGCCGCCGAGGGGCCCGCGCTTAGTCCTCGCGGATCGTGATCGCCTGCTCCGGGCATCCGTCGACGGCCCGGTGGGCGGCGCTCACCAGGTCGGCGGGAACCGGATCGAGGAGGACCATCGCCTTGCCGTCCTCGTCGCTGAGGGCGAACAGCCGCGCGACAGTGAGGTGGCAGAGACCGTGCCCCTGGCAGATGTCGCGGTCGACGGTGACGTGAGTTGCCATCAGGAACCTCCGTTCCGGCCGGAGAGCCGCGGGCCGGGCGCGAAGGCGATCGGCACCTTGCGCCGTCCGAAGACGATGCCGATCGTGTCCGCTTCGACGATGTCGTCCTCTATGACGCTGAAATCCGGCAGGCGCTCGAAGACCCGCTCCATGACGATACGCAGCTCGACGCGCGCCAGCAAGGAGCCGAGGCAGCGATGGGCGCCGATTCCGAAGGTCATGTGACGGTTCGGCGCGCGGTCGAGCACCAGCTCTTCCGCCGTATCGCCGAAGACCGCCTCGTCGCGGTTGGCGCTCGCCCACAGCATGAACACGGTCTCGCCGGCCGGGATCGGTTGACCGCCGACGACGGTGTCGCCAGTGACCGTGCGGGCGAAACCCTGAACCGGCGCGTCGAAGCGGAGGAGTTCCTCGATCGCGGCGGGGATCAGGTTGCGGTCGCCGCCGAGCCGGTCGCGAAGGTCCGGGCGGCGGCCGAGCTGCACGAAGATGTTGCTGATCGCCGCCATCACCGTGTCCATGCCGCCGAAGATGACCATGCGGACGAGGTCGACGACCTCGTCGCGGCGGGTCTTCACACCCTGATATTCCGAGGCGAGGAGGGACGAGATCATGTCGCCGCGCGACCGCACCGCGCGGTCGTCGACCTCCGCTTCGATCTTCGCCGAGAATTGGTTGACGGCGACGGTGGCGGCCACGTTCTCCGGTGTGCCCGGACGCGAATAGCTCGCCGCGTGGATCGGATCGGCGAAGACGCGCCACTCGGCCGGGTCGAGACCGAGCAACTGCATGGTGGTGCTCGACGGCACGGGATTGGCGAGCTCGGTCACCACTTCGGCTTCGCCGCGCTCGATGAAGCCGTCGATCGACCGGTCGACCACCTCGAGGATGAACGGCTCCAGACCCTTCAGCGCCCTCGGCGAGAAGAACGGGATCAACAGCCCACGGTAGCGCTCCAGTTCCGGTGGGTCCGACTGAAGCGGAATCAGCCGCCCGACATTGGTCGGCGGCACGACGACCTCGCGCGCCGAAGAGAAGGTCCGGTCGTCGCGGGCAACCCGGAACACGTCGTCATAGCGCGACAGCAACCAGTAACCGCCGTGAGCGGCCGAGTGGGCCACCGGGCATTCACGCCGCATCGTCCGGTAAAGCCGGTACTTGGTCCGATTGAAGTCGGGAGCATGATGGTCGAAGTCGACGTCGGTCATCGATGCGTTCGCCGCCATGTTTCGAACCGCTCAACACCCTGGACCAACCGCCGGCGCCGCCAAGGCACCGAGCGGTTCCCGCGGCGCCGGCGTCGAGCCTCACAGCTCGGTGTTGAACGGCACCTTCAGCGTGCCGGCGATGATGTCGGCCCGCGCCTTGTCGATGTCCGGCCACACGTCCTTGGCCTTGGCGATAAGGTCGGCCGGTCCCTGCTTCTGGAACTCCGGCGACAGCACGAAGTCGATCACCCCGGTGCCGAGCCCGGTGCTCAGATGGCCGCCCTTGAAGTCAGGACCGATCGCCTTCGACACTTCGTTGTAAAGCGACTGGCCAAAGTCGAGCTGGACGATGGCAATCACCGTTCCGGTTCCGAGCTTGAACTGCGCCTCCGACCCGGCGCTAACCATACGGCCGTCGCCTTCATTGGCCGCCTGGATGATGCCGGTGTCCGTCGCCGCCGAGTCGGTCTGGATATAGTCGACGCCGTCCTGGTACATCTGGGTGGCGATCTCGTGCCCCTTCGCCGGGTCCTGGAACGAGCCGGCAAACGCCCCGGTGACGGTCTTGTCCGCCCCGACCGAAGCGGCCGCAGTCTTCATCGCGTTGAGGTCGGCGTTGAGCGGCGGCAGGCTCACCCCGCCGATGTAGCCGATCTTGCCGCTCTTCGACACCTTCGCCGCAAACAGCCCCGACAGGTAGCAGCCGAGATAGTAGTCGTAGGACACCGTCACGACGTTCGGCATCGGCGGGTCGAAGGGGTCGCCGAAGATCTGGATCCACTTGGTGTCGGGATACTTCGGCGCCAGCGCCTTGATCGGCTCGGCCACCTCGTTGAAGGTGGCGGCGATCACCGAGGCGCCGGCATCGGCGAGGCTGGTGAAGATCGACGGGAAGGTGGCGGAATCCTGGGCGTAGATGGTGCGGATCGGGAAGCCCTTCTCCTGGGAGAGCTTCTTCAAGGCGGCGATCATCGAATCGATCGGTCCGTTGTCGCCCGCGGCCTGGGTATGGACCAGGGCGACGAGGCCGGTATCGGCGGCATCGGCAAGCCGCGGCAAGGCCAGGCTTCCCGCCCCGCCGGCCACCATCACGCCGGCCGACGCCTGCAGGAAACGCCGCCGCGACAGCGACGCTCTCAAGAGATCAAGGTCATGCGATCTAGCCATGGCGGTCAGCCCTCAAGTGTCGTTGTGGAACGCGATCGGAGTCGATGCGATCTTCATTTCCGGACGATTTGACGGACCAACCCCGTCAGCGGGCCGGCCGGCATCTTTGCGTCGAAACCCCGCACGCTCGCTGGAATGAAACACCCGGTGAGACGTGCGGAACAAGTCATGGATTGATTTTCCTTTAGCACCATCTGATGATTGCCGCCGGAGGTCGAGGCCCGGAGTTGCGGATGGTCCGTCAAGACCCGGCAGCAGGAATTGGGGCACCGGCTTCCGTTCCCGGTCGCCGACGCAGGAAGCCGATCCCGATCCCGGCGCCGTTGGCGACATCGCCGCCACCGCCGCGGACCGCGAACCTCGTCGACCTGCCGAGGCTGCGATGGGCCGCGCGCTGCGACGACACGCAATTCGAAACCGCAGCCGTGCCGCATCACGCTCACAACGAGCCGGAACTGGTCTATTGCACGAAAGGCCGCATCTGGATCGACGTCGGCAAGCATTCGCTGGAAGGGCGTCCCGGAGACCTCTACGTGCTTCCCGCCCGCATACCGCATGCGGTGCGCAGCGACGGCGCCTGGGAGAATGTCTGCGTCCTCTACCTCGGCGGCGAGGAGGTGCTGGAAACCGAGCCGCGGACCATCGATGTCAGGGACGAACCGGAGCTGCGGCGGTGGCTCGACGACCTCTGCCGGCTCTATGATTCACGTCCGGCACCCCCAGGTCCGGCCGCCGACGCGCTTCTCCTCGCCGTCCTCTCGGGCGCTGCCGAGCTTGAACGGCGCAGTCGATCGATGAAGGCCCTCCATCCGCGGCTCGCGGCCGCCGTCGACTATCTCCGCCAACGGCCGGCGAGCCGCGTCGCCGCCGCCGACCTCGCACGGGCGACCCGCACCAGCTACAGCCATCTCAGCGCTCTGTTCAGAGCGCGATTCGGCTGCGGGCCGCTCGCCTACCACCGAATCCATCGGATGCAGCGCGCCCAGGCCTTGCTGCTCGATCCCTATGTCAGCGTCGGCGAGGTGGCCCAACGCGTCGGCTTTGACGACCTCAACTACTTCGTCCGTGTCTTCCGGAAGACCTGCGGGACATCTCCCAATCGGTGGAGGAAGCATCGCAGCCGCGAACTCGACCTCGGTCATCGCATCGCGATCTGACCGGCGGCAGCAACGACCGGGCGCGCTCTCTCGGGACCCCGGCTCAGTGATGGCGAGGCGCGGCGATCGAGTTGCGCAAGACCACCGTGCTCGGCAGCAGCACCCGGCGCGGGGGAAAGACAATGCCGTTGAGCCGGTCGAGAAGCAGCCTGCCGGCTTCGCGACCGACCTCGACCATGTCCCGGTCGATGATGGTGACCGGCGGTCCGACGACTTCCGAGAGGAGCAGATCGTCCGCCCCCACGAAGGAAAGGTCGCGTGGCACCTCGCGGCGGAGAAGGCGAACCGCCTTGAACGCGCCGTAGAAGATGTCGCTGCCGGCCGCGACGATTGCCGTCGGCGGATCGGCACCGGTCAACAGATCGTGGGTCTCGGAGGCGCCGTATTCGGCGCTCTGCGTTCGCGCCCGGATGAGCCACTCGTCGACGGGAATTCCGGCCTCGCCAAGCGCCCGGCGGAATCCCCGCACCCGCTCACGCCCCGGGCAAATCTTCTCCGACGCCGTGACCAGCCCGATGCGGCGATGGCCGAGCGCGATCAGGTGCCCGATAACCGTTTCCATGGCGAGCATGTGATCGCTGAAGACGACGTCGGCGCCGACATCGACGTCCCTGTCGAGGAGCACCACCGGGACCCGCATGCGCCTCAGCTCCTCGATCGTCGTCGCGGCGGTCTCGTCCGCCAGCGTGACGATCAGCCCGTCCATCTGCCTCTGCCGAACGGCCTGGAGGTATTCGACCTCGCGATCGGGCGAGCGGTTCGACGACAGCGCGAACAAGGTGTAGCCAGCCGGTCCAAGCACCAACTCGGCGCCGAGCGCGACCTTCGAAAAGACCGGATTGGCGATATCCGGCATCAGGAACCCGATCGTTTTCGTCTTGTTGGTGCGCATCGCCCGCGCCGCGGCGTTGGGCTGATACCCGACGGAGGCCATCGCGGCGAGCACCTTGGCGCGGGTTTCCCCCGCCACCCGCGCGCTTCCGCCGGCGACCCGCGACACCGTGCCTATCGATACGCCGGCGGCCGCCGCGACCTCGCGAATGGTCGGCTGACGCCGCGACCCGATCGGTTGATCGGATGCCATAACGTTTACACGACCGACCGTTTCATACTTGGAATCTCCGGTCATCAAGGCAGCGTTCCACCATGCGGAACACCAACGCAGGTCTGCCAGCCAGGCCCCGGAATTGCAATATTTTTGATCCCGCTCCGCGCGAGGTTGGCCGTGATGAGGCAGCGCCCGTCCTTACGATGTTGACGTTCACATGAAGCTGATCTTTGATCGTGCGGCGGTCGCGCTTGTCCGGGTGTGTGACGAACAGTCGGGCCGAGCAAGCGCGGACACGGCCATCGAACCGGGAGGAAGACGAGCAATGGATCCATTTCAACGGCGAAAGCTCGGCCGTTCCGACGTCATGCTGCCGCAGTTCGGCTTCGGCGGCGCCCCGCTTGGCGAACTGTTCACCACGGTGAGCGAAGCCAATTCAGAAGCGACGCTCGCCGCCGCCTGGAAGGCCGGCGTGCGCTACTACGACACCGCGCCGTGGTATGGCCGCGGGCAGAGCGAGCACCGCCTCGGACGCTTCCTCTATCGGCAGCCGCGCAACGAATTCCTTCTCTCGACCAAGGTCGGCCGGATTCTCAGAGCCCCCGCCAACCCGGACACCTTCGACCTCGGCATGTGGGCCGGCGGCCTCTCTTTCGATATCCAGTGGGACTACAGCTATGACGGGATCATGCGGTCGTACGAGGACAGCCTTCAGCGCCTCGGCATGACCCGCATCGACATCCTCATCATCCACGATCTCGACTGGTGGCACCACACGACGGACGCCAAGGTGCATGCCTATCTCGCCCAATTGGGGACCAGCGGTTTCCGCGCCCTGGAGGAGTTGAAGGCGCACGGGCTGATCGGCGCCATCGGCGCCGGGGTCAACGAGCTCGGCACCATTCCGGTCTTTCTTGACATGGTCGACGTCGACTTCTTCATGCTGGCGCTCCGCTATACGCTCGGCGAGCAGGAGACTCTCGACCGCGAGCTGCCGCTGTGCGCGGAGCGCGGCGTCGGCTTCGTCGTGGCGGGGGTGTTCTCGTCCGGGCTGTTCGCGACGGGCCCGGTTGAGGGCGCCAAATACAACTACGCCGACGCCACCCCCGAGGATCTCGATCGGGCGACCAGGATTCAGGCGGTGTGCCAGCGCTACGGGGTGCCGCTCGCCGCCGCGGCGCTGCAGTTCCCCCTCCACCATCCGCTCGCGGCGGCCGTCATCCCCGGCGCCTTCAAGCCGGAGCACGTCGTCAACAATCTCGCGCTCTTCCGTCACGAGATCCCGGCCGAGCTGTGGGGCGATCTGAAGAAAGAGGGGCTGATCCGGGCCGACGCGCCGACACCCTGACGGCGGGCTGAGGGGCGCCCTCGTCAATCCATGTGAAAGACTTCGACCAGCGGCTTCTGGACCGGCGACTTGTCCGGATTGGTGTCCATGATGTCGCTCATGAAGTCCCACCACTTCCTGACGATCGGCTCCTCGCCGGGATCGCCGAGCCCGCCCTCGTCGGGCACATGGATGATGGCGAACAGGATATCGGTTTCGGGGTCGTGGAAGATGGTGTAGTCGCTGGCGCCGCCGCGCGAGATCACCTCCGAGAGCTCCGGCCAGATCTCGTCGTGCCGCTTCTTGTATTCGGCGGCATGGCCGGGATGGAGCTTCATCTTGAAGCCAATTCTTTTCATGCAACGGGCTCCCGGTTGGAGGAATCCGGCGCCGGCCGATGAGGGCCGGCGCCGGCGACCAATCGAATTAGAAGTCGAAGTCGTCGATGTTCGACGCGTCGAACACGGTCAGCGCGGCTTGCGTGTTGATCACGCTGTTGTCGCCGACGGTGACGGTGCCGAGGCCGGGCACGTCGAAGGTGGTGCCGGGCTTGTTCTCGATCGTGCCGTTCTTGACGCCGACCGCGTAGTAGGCGGCAAGCAGGCCTTCATTGTAGGGGCTCCACAGCTGGAACGCCTTCACCGTGCCGTCCTTGACGAAGCGGCGCATCTGGTTGGGCGTGCCGAGGCCGGTGACCTTGACCTGGTCGGCCTTGCCGGCGGTCTCGACGACCTGGGCGGTGGCGGCGACGCCGACGGTGGTCGGCGAGATGATGCCCTTGAGGTTCGGATAATTGGCGAGCAGCGCTTCGGCTTCGGTCGTCGACTTCTGCGGATCGTCGTCGCCGTAGACCGTGGCGACGAGGTTCATCTTGGCGTATTTCGGATTGTTGGCGAGGGCGTTCTTCATCGCCGCGATCCACACATTCTGGTCGGGAGCGTCGGTGGTCGCCGACAGGATGGCGATGTCGCCTTCATAGTTGATGAGCGAGCCCATCAACTCGACTTCGTCGGGACCGGTCTTGGTGAAGTCGACCGGCAGGATCGCCGCGTCGCGGTGGTCCTGGTTGCCGGGCATGTCGGAGTTGACGCTGAAGACCAGCGTGCCACGGCTGCGCGCCCGATCGAAGATCTGGTTCAGCGCGTCCGGACTGTTCGGCGAGATCGTCAGGACGTTGACGCCGCGCTGGATCTGCGCGGTGACGAACGGGATCTGCGACGTCGCTTCGGCGGTGGCCGGCGCAACCGTCGAGAACTCGCAGCCGAGTTGCTTGCAGCCGTCCTCGAAGCCCTTGATGATCGAATCGAAATAGGGGTTGCCCGTGTTCTTCGGGATGTAGACGATCGACACCGGATCGGCGGCAAAGGTCTGGCCGGCGGCCAGAAGCCCGGCACCGACGGTGATGGCGGCAATCAGTTTCTTACTCAGCATGGGTTCATCCTCCCTGGTTTGCTGACGGTTCGCGCGAGCCTCATCTCTGGCTGCGGGAATAGATCAAGTTGGTGGCGATGATGGCGGCGATGAGCAGAAGCCCCATCACGGTGAGCTGGGCGGTGATCGAGATGTTGGCGACGGTCATGCCGGTGGCGATGATGACCAGGAGCCACGCCGCCAGGAACGTCCCGAGGATGGTGCCGCGGCCGCCGAAGATGTAGGTACCGCCGAGCATGACGATCAGCACCATCTGCAATTCGCCGCCGGCGGCAAGGTCGTAGCGGACCGAGCCGAGGCGCGAGGCGGTCATCAGCCCGGCAATGGCGCTGGTCAGCCCGGAGGCGATGAACAGCCCCATCTTGATCCGCCCGGCGCGGATGCCGGCGTGCCGGGCGGCGATCACATTGGTGCCGATCTGATAGATCTGCCGGCCGAAGATGGTCATCGACAGGATCAGGCCGAGGACGATCGACGCGGCGACGAAGATGATGACCGGCACCGGCACGATGCCGACCGTGACGAAGTCGATGCCGACGAACCAGCTCGGATAGGAGCCGATCGACTTGTCGCCGACGAGCACCTGGGCGATGCCCCGGAAGAGGGTGAGGGTGCCGATGGTGGCGATGATCGAGGGAAGCTTGAGCACGGTGACGAGGATGCCGTTGAGGCCTCCCATGATCAGCCCGGAAGCGAGGCTCACCACCATCGCCACCGGGATCGAGGCGCCCTGGCGGAAGGCAACGGCGAACAGGCAGGCGGACAGCGCCATCATCGACGCCGGCGACAGGTCGATCTCGCCGGAGATGATCACCATGGTCAGCACCAGGGCGACGATGCAGTACTCGATGTAGTAGGTGGCGCTTTCGAGGATGAAGCTGGCATCGGCGAAGAACGGCGACAGCCGGGAGGCGACGATGGTGGCGATGACCAGGAAGACGAAGGTCGCGGTTTCCGGGCGGACGAGGATCACCTGCCAGCGGGGCCGCGGCGCCGCCACGTCGCGCGCGGTGATCGCCTCCTGGCTCTTTTCGGCGATGGTCATGACGCCGTCCCCGTCACCAGACCCTTCAGCCCGCCTTCGCGCACGGTGCGGTCGATGATCAGCGCCACGACGATGACGGCGCCGTAGATCGCCTCTTCCCAGAAGCCGGAGACGCGCAGGATCGGCAGCGCCACCTGAACGGCGCCGAGGAGGAGCACGCCGAGCACGGTGCCGGCGACCGAGCCGACGCCGCCGTTGATGCTGACCCCGCCGATGACCACCGCGGCGATGACCGTGAACTCGAAGCCGACGCCGGTGATCCCCGGATTCACGTAGCCGAAGCGGGCGGCGTAGATGATGCCGGCGAGGCCGGCGAGCGCCCCGGAAAGGGTGAAGACGAGGAGCGTCACCGGCATGACCCGGATGCCGCGGAGCGGCGCCGCCGCCGGGTTGGAGCCGATGGCGTAGATCTGCCGGCCCACCTGGCTGTGATTGAGGAAGAGATAGGTGGCGAAGGCGACGGCGAAGGCGATGATGACGATCCACGGCAAGCCGATCGGCGACGTCTGAGCCATGCGGATCAACGGTTCGGGAATGTAGTTGGGATCGATCTGCTTGGAGCCCGAAATGATGAACAGAAGGCCGCGATAGAGGCTGAGCGTGCCGAGGGTGACGATGATCGACGGCAGATTGAAGATGGTGACGATCAGCCCATTGAACAGGCCGAGGCCGGCGCCGGAGACGATGGCGAGGGCAAAGCCGACGGCCAGCGGCCAGTCGGGATGGTCGCGGAACACCATCCCGGCGAGGATCGCCGAGAAGCCGAGGATCGAGCCGATCGAAAGATCGACGTGGCGGGCGATGATGACCATCATCTCGCCCATCGCCGCCACCATGACCAGCGGGATCGCGAGAAGCACGATGCGCCCGGTGTCGGGCGTCAGAAAGCGCGGCTCGATAGCGCCGACCACCGCGCAGAAGACGACCAGCATCACCAGGATGCCTGCCTCGCGGGCGCGCAAGATGTGGCCGAGCGCGGTGGCGATGCTCATTCGGCCGTTTCCCACCCGTGGTGATGGACGCCGGTGCGCGGCACCGCCGCCTGCATGATCGTCTCCTGGGTCGCCTCGTTGCGCGGGATCGTTGCCGTAAGCCGCCCTTCGGACATGACCATGACGCGATCGGAGAGTGCCAGCAACTCGGGCAGCTCCGACGAGATGAGGAGAATCGCGCGGCCGGCGGCGGCCAGCTCGCCGATGATGTCGTAGAACTCCGCCTTGACGCCGATGTCGATGCCGCGGGTCGGTTCGTCGAGAATGAGAATGCCCGGATCGGTCAGCAGCCACCGCGCCAGGATGGCCTTTTGCTGATTGCCGCCCGACAGTTCGCCCATCGGCTGGCGAAGGTTGGCCAGACGAATGTGCAGCCGGTCCACCGAATCGCTGGCAAGCGAGCGCTCGACCGCGCGCTTGATGACGCCGCCCGGCGCGATCTTCCCGGGCACCGCGACGGAGATGTTCGATTCGACCGAGAGCGTGCGGAAGATGCCGGCGATGGCGCGGTCCTCCGGAACGAAGGCGATGCCAAGCGCAATGGCGTCCGAGGAATCGCGAATAACGACCGGCTTGCCGTCGACCCGGATGGTCCCGCGCTCGGCCGGAACAATGCCGAATAGCGCCCGCGCCACGTCGGTGCGTCCGGCGCCGACCAAGCCGCCGAGGCCGAGCACCTCGCCGCGGTGGAGTTCGAACCCGATATCCTCGAAGCGACCGGCAAGGGTCAGCCCTTCGACCGCGAGCGCCACGTTGCCGATTGTCGTATCGTCCTTGTGGAGGAACTCCTTCAGCGGCCGGCCGATCATCAGCCGGATGATCTCGTCGTTTGACAGCGACTCGGTGGTTGCCGTCGCGACCTTCTCTCCGTCGCGGAAGATGGTGACCCGGTCGCAGATCGCCCGCACCTCCTCGAGCCGGTGACTGATGAAGATGACGGTGCGCCCCTCCTCGCGGAGCCGGCCGATGATACCGAACAGCGTCTCCACTTCCTTCGGGGTTAGTGCCGCCGTCGGTTCGTCCATGATGATGAGCCGGCTGTCGCTGACGAGGGCGCGGGCAATCTCCACCATCTGCTGATCGGCGATCGAGAGTCCGCGCATCGGCTTGGTGACGTCGAGGGCCACCCCGAGGAGATCCATCAGGCGCCTTGCCTCCTGCGCCAGCTCCGCCCAGCGCACCCGTCCGAGCGGGCCGCCGCGCGTCCGGCCGAGCACGAGATTCTCGGCGACGCTGAGATCGGGGAAAGAGATCGGCTCCTGGTGGATGAGGGTTATCCCGAGCCGCTGCGCCTCGAGCGGGCTCGACACCGTGACCTCGGCGCCGGCGAAGGTGATCGAACCGCGCGTTGGCCGATAGATTCCGGAAAGGATCTTCGCAAAGGTCGACTTGCCGGCGCCGTTCTCGCCGACCAGGGCATGCACCTCGCCTTCGGCCAGATCGAGATCGACGTTGCTCAGGACCTCGATGCCCGCGAACGACTTCGAAATCTGGCGGGCGCTGACGATCGGCGCGGCAACGACGTCTGCTTCCGATGCGCTCATCTGACCTCACCCAAACCGAAGCGAGAGCATCACAGCACACGCCTCGCCGACAAGGGTTGCCGGACGGCAGGCCATCGTCGTCGCCCGCTCAGCCGGGACAGCCATTGGAGCGAATTGGAAAACGGCACATCAAACGTCCTCCCCGCGGGTTGCGGCCTTCGACGCCGCTTTTGTCCGCCACCACCCTCCTCGCCTTAGCCCATGAAAACGTCAACATGTCTACGCCCATCCGTCAAGTTTCTCGCCGAGACCCCTGACCGGTTATGGCGAGGCATCGGACTGTCCGTTTCGTCAGATTCCTGTCGGTTTCTCGTATCCAACGGTCGAACACGAACACACCGGGGCAGCCTCGAGGCCGTCGTGAAAACGTTGATCACGATGGCGCTCTTGAGCGATCCCATGCCCAACCTCTCCCGGAATCCCTTGAACGCTAATTTGCCAGACAAGTATTTGTTTGACAACTTTGTCCTCCCTCGCCAACACTGAACGCACCCATCCATCAGAGATGGCGCGGCGCGGACAGCGGGCGGGAGGACCGATGGCGACCGAGAGCACCTATCCGACACGCTCCGCCTCTTTCAACGACACGCCGCCCATGCCCGGCGAGGCAGCCCGCGCCCATCTTGCGGCGGAAGTCCGACTGTTTCCCGTCTAGTCCGGAGATTGCACATGCCCGTCATCAAGGATATCCGCGCCACGATCTGGGAATGGATCGGCCCGGTCGCGCCGATGCCGCCGCATTTCTGCACGACGCCGACCGACATGATCAGCGATCAGACCGGCACCATCACCGGCTTCCGGTTTCTCGGCTGGCTGGTGGTGGAGATGGAGCTCGACGACGGAACCGTCGGCATCGGCAACGCGGCGCTCGCTCCCCACGCCACCAAGACGGTGATCGACACCTATCTCAAGCCGCTTCTCATCGGCCAGGATCCGATGAACAGCGAATACCTCTGGCAGTCGATGTACAGGCGCACCTTGCCCTATGGGCGCAAGGGCATCGGCATGGCGGCGATCAGTGCCATCGATCTCGCCATTTGGGACGCCAAGGGCAAACTCCTGAACCAGCCGGTGTTCCGGCTGCTCGGCGGCCGGACAAAGCCCAACATTCCAGTCTATGCCAGCCGCCTCTACAGCCAGCCGCTCGACCAGCTTGCCCGCGAGACCAAGGCGTATATCGACCAGGGCTACGAGGCGGTGAAGCTCCGCTTCGGCTGGGGCCCGAAGGACGGCGTCGCCGGCATCCGACAGAACCTCGACCTCGTGCGCACGGTGCGCGAGGTCGCCGGCGACGACATCGACGTCATGGCCGATTCCTTCATGGGCTGGACGCTCGAATATGCCAAGCGAATGATGCGGGCGCTGGCGCCGTTCAACATGCGCTGGGTGGAAGAGCCGCTGGTGCCCGACGATATCGCCGGCTATGCCGAGCTTCGCGCCATGGGTCATGTGCCGATCTCCGGCGGCGAGCACGAATACACTCTTGCCGGCTTCCGCCAGCTGCTCGACGCCAAGGCCGTCGACGTGGCCCAGCCCGACGTCAATCGCGTCGGCGGCGTCACGGCGGCCAAGAAGGTCGCCGACCTTTGCGAGGCGCACGACATCGTGTTCATCCCGCATGCCGGCCAGATGCACAACTATCACGTCTCGATGTCGACCTATGCCGGGCCGATCGCCGAGTATTTCCCAAAAGTTCCGGTGGAGGTCGGCAACGAGCTCTTCTGGTACGTATTCGACGGCGATCCGCAGGCGAAAGACGGCATGATCGACCTCGATGACGACAAGCCGGGCTTCGGCCTCACGCTCAAATCGCCCGATCCCGCCGAGTTCAGGCTGATCGTCTGATCGAGACCAGGAGCGCCGCATGCCCGACTACCCGATCATCGACACGCACCTCCACATCTGGGATCCGCGCCGGCTGTCCTATTCCTGGCAGAAGGGGAACGCCCTCTTCGACCGGCCCCGTCTGGTCGAGGACTACCGCCGCGACTGCGGCAGCGTCGACGTCGACGCGATGGTGTTCCTCGAATGCTATGCCGACTTCGACGCGAAGGGCGGTCAGTACATCGAGGAGATTGAGTTCGTCGAGGACGAGGCGAAGCGCGACCCGCGCATCGCCGCCATCGTGCCGATGGCCCCGCTGGAACGCGGTGCCGCGGTCGCCCCGATGCTGGAGGAGATGGTCACCCGATTCCCGAAGGTGCGCGGCATCCGCCGCATCGTCGAGTTCGACGCCGACCCGCGCGCCCTGACGCTCAGCCCGCGGTTCATCGAAGGGGTCAACACCCTTGGCCGGTTCGACATGCACTTCGAGATCAACGTCAACCACACGCAAATGGACATCGCGCTCGAATTTGTGAAGCAGGTGCCGGAGGTACCGATGATCCTCGACCATTGCGGCAAGCCCGGCATCGAGGAAGGCGCGCTCGACCAGTACCGACATCAGATCGCCGAGCTGGCCAGGCACCAGAACGTCGTCTGCAAGCTCTCCGACCTGCCGGTCGAGGCCGACCATGCCAACTGGACCGATGCCGATCTCCGCCCCTATATCGACGCTACCGTCGAGGCCTTCGGCGTCGACCGCGTCATCTATGCCGGCGACTGGCCGGTCTGCCTGCAGGCAACCAGCATCGAACGTTGGGTCGGCGTCCTCGACCGGGCACTGGCCGGCCTGTCGGAGGCGGATCGGCGGAAGTTCTACCGCGACAATGCCAACCGTTTCTATCGGCTGGGACTTTGATGGCCGAGACGGTTCCGGACGCCTTCGACACCCTCATCGCCGGCATCGGCAAGCCGCGGCCGGCCGGGGACTTCGAAGGGGTCACCCTCGAGTCGGCGGTCGATCGCCGAACAGGTTGCCGGCCGCATCCTCGCCCTCATCAAGAGCGGCAACCTCAAGGCCGGCGACAAGCTGCCGACCGAGCAGCAAATGGCGATTGCGCTCGGCATCAGCCGGCCGGCGCTCCGCGAAGCCCTCAAGGCGCTGAGCGTGCTTGGAGTGCTGGCAAGCCGCCAGGGTGGCCGCTACACCGTGACGGACCTCTCGCCGGGCCGGCTTGTCGCGCCGCTGCAATTTCTGATGTTCGTCCAGAACTATGATGTTGCCGTTCATTTCGAGGCACGTGCCGCGGTCGACCTCGAACTGGTGCGGCTGGCATGCGAACGGGCCGATGACGAAGCGCGGCGGCGGATCGGCAGGCTGGCGGAGGACGGCCAGGCGTTCCTCTCCGATCCGGTCGGGTTCCGCGTCCTCGATTTCGAATTCCACCAGACGATCAACAACGCCGCCCGCAATCCCCTCCTCAAGGCGATCAGCCAGGGCCTCTACGACATCGCCCTCGATATCCGCCGCATCGCCACCGAGACCCCCGGCGTCATCGCCACCAGCGTCGGCGATCATCGCCTGATCGCCGAAGCCATCCTCGACCATGACGCCGAGGCCGCCGTCGCCGCCTACCGTAATCACCTCCGCCACACCCGCGAGACGACGGAAAAGGCGTTGGCCCGCGGCTCGCTGCCGTAGGGATGGACGTCTCGACATCTTCGGGCCCTCCATCGGACCCGGAGGCGGTCGGTGGATGGGATTTCGTTCAAATCATAGGATAGGAGCCCGGGTTTCTGCGGTTCATGCCAGATTGCCGCGGAGCGCGGGAAAGCGTAGCGTCATATATCGGGCGGCGCGAGCGCTTCGATGCGGCGTCCGCAGGTCTAACGCAAAGCGGCGGACCGTGCCGCGACGGGCCACGGGCACGAAAGGCCTTCGCCAATGGCGGACGCGGTCGGCCTGTCCGAAGTCGTCGGTCTAATCTACGACGCGGCGCTCGATCCGGAGCTCTGGCCCGCTGTCCTGGAACAGGTGACCGACCTTCTTGGCGGCCACTTCGGTGTCTTTATCCAGCCGCCGGGCGGCGCGATGGTGACGGTCCGTCAGGACCCGCCGCTGTACGGCGCATATGTCGAGCATTTCCGGGAAAAGGACTTGCTGGTGCGCGAGGTTTCCCGTCTGGCGGCTGGCACCGTCGTCACCGATCGGATGGTCGTGCCGCGGGACGCGTTCGAACGCTCGGAATACTACAACGACTTTCTCCGGCCGCAGCAGGCCGAAGAGGGCATCGCCGCGGTCTTCTCGCTGGCGACCTCGGGACTCTCCATCTGGCGATCACCGACCCAAGGCCAGTGGGACGTGGAACAGATCGACGTCCTGCGCCATCTCACGCCTCATTTTCGGCGGGCAATGGAGATCGGCCGTCGGCTCGAGAACGCCGAGCCACGGCGTGCCGGGTCGGTTGGGTTGCTGGACAGTCTTCCGCACGCCGCCTTCCTGGTCGCCGCCGGCGGGCGTATCGTTTTCGCAAACTCCGCCGCGGAAACATTGCTTGCCGAGGCCGACGGACTTCGGTTTGTGTCTGGCTATTTGTGCGCGACGACGACGGATCATACGGCGCGTCTGTCGAGCGCCGTGGCGCGGGCGGCCGGCGAGGCGCCAGGCAACGTGGGCGACGCGGTGAGCCTGCCGCGCCGACCGCCCAGGCGCTCGCTCCTTGCCCTCGTCGCACCCCTCGCTCCGGCGATCGACTGGGCGATTCTTCCCCCGCCCGCCGCGATCGTCATGGTTGTCGATCCCGGATCGCCGGGCCAGTCCTCTCCAAACGCGATTCCCTTGACGGGTCATTGCCAGGACGGCCCGTCGCTGGCGAGACGCGAGCTTCAGTGCTTGCTGCGGGTCGCGGCGGGGAAATCGAGCAAGGCGATCGCGATCGAACTGTCACTGTCCCCCCATACCATCGACCAGTACATCGAATCGGCCATGCGCAAGCTCAATTCCGCCTCGCGCGCGGAGGCGGTCGTGATGGCGGTCGCGCTCGGCCTTATCGCAGCCTGACCCCCACGACGCGGCTCGGTCAATACCTGAATTCTCAGGAATTGCAGTGGGCATTGGCCGTCGACAGAGTGACGGCGCCTCGGGCTCCACCCGACAACCAGATGCCGCGCCACCCGCCGGCCACCGCTGGAGAGCCGTCATGGTGAACTTGCTGACCGCTGCCGCATCGCACGACTACCGCCCGGACTCGATCGGCGTGGTGGACCACCTGACCTTCGCCACCTCAGAGACTTTTCCGGAAGTCGAAGTGAACGCGTCGCAACTCTCAAGCTTGCTCCAGGTAACCGGCGACAGCAGCCCGGACGGCATCAACGTCTACCTGACAATCGAGAGCGACTTCTCCGCCGCCGGGTGGGGTTTTGCCACCTGGACCGGTTACGTGAGCATTTACGGTCACTCAGGGGGCAACAGCATTACCGGGAGTTCGACCTACAACTTCATCATCGGAAACGGCACCCAGACGCTTATCGGCGGACCCACTGGCAACGGGTTCATGTATGCTGTGGCGTCCGATATCGCGCCGGGTCAGACCGTGACCGGAGGGGCGGGAGAGGACGACATCCGCGTTGCAGGCGCGGCGGATTTCGACTTCTCGGCCGCACACCTCTCGAACATCGACGACCTTATCTTTGAATTTATCGCTTCGACCGACCCCATGCGGGCCATCCTGGCGGGGGATCAGATCGGCTCCGGCGCCATCACGGTGGTGGAGAACGAGAATCCGCTGGGCCATCCTGTCGCCCTGATCGTGCGCGGTTCAACCGCCAATCTGACCGGTGTGACCTTCAATGGTTGGAACCCAGACGAGAACACGATCACCATCAAGGGCACGTCCGGCAACGACAGGCTGACTGGTTCGATCGAGCCCGACAAGATCAAGGGCGGCGGCGGCAAGGACAAGCTGAAAGGCGGTTCCGGCGACGACGTGCTCAACGGCGGCACAGCCAAGGACATCCTGTCCGGCGGTGCCGGCAACGACAAGCTGAAGGGTGCCGCCGGCAACGACACCTTCCTGTTCGACACGGCTCTAAACGGCGCTACCAATGTCGATCTCATCGTCCGCTTCATCCACGGACACGACACTATCGGCCTGGAGCATTCGATATTCAGCGTGATTCCCCTCGGCCATCTCTCTGCCGGTGCCTTTCACATTGGGCGCCATGCGAACGACGCCAGCGACCACATCATCTACAATCAAGCGCAGGGGAAACTCTTCTACGACGACGACGGCAACGGCCCGGACGGCAAGACGCTGTTCGCGGTGATCGACAATCACACCACGCTTTCAGCCAGCGACTTTGTCATTGTCTAACCCCGGTGTGGCAGGCCGTGGGCCGGCCATTGCAGGAGAGCCGTCATGGCCAATACGCTAACCCTCACCGCATCGCATGACTACTCGCTGGACGCCGTCGGCATCGTCGACGACCTCGTCTTTCAAGGGTCGGCCGACACGTACGGCATCTTTAACCCGTCGCAACTGTCGACGATCCTTCACGTCGAGGGTGACGGCTATATCGATACGATTGAAGTCGACATGACCGCGCCGGCTGCATTTTCGGCGGCGAATTGGACCCTGTCGCCGCCGCTCTCCGGGCTGATCTGGCTGGGCGTCCGAGGCTCGAGCGGAGACGACACGATAACCGGCAATTCCTCGGCGCATAACGGCATTGCCGGCGGCGGTGGCGCCGACACAATGGTCGGCGGCAATGGACCCGACCAATTCCAATACTCTGACCCCGGCGACATCCAGCCGGGCGAAACCATCAACGGAAAAGGCGGGACCGACGCGATACTGATCTATCACGAGCCCGGCGGCGCGATTTTCGATCTGTCCGGCGTCGGAATCACGCATGTCGAGGAGCTCATCTTCGGTTCGTTCAGCAACACGGTCGTCCTGAATGGGAACCAGATCGGTCGTGGCCACATCACCGCGGTCGACGCCAGCTTTTCGCATGCCGCGTTAATCGTCATCGGATCGGCCGTCGATCTTTCGCTCGTCGAGTTTCGGCATTGGTACGTGAGTGAAAGCATCAGCATCAAAGGGACGGCCGCGCGCGACACCCTGAACGGTTCGGGCGAAAGTGACTCGATTGTCGCTGGCGCCGGCAAGGACAGCGTTAAAGGTAATGCGGGCAACGACATCATCGATGGTGAGGCGGGCAAAGACAGCCTGTCGGGCGGAGAGGGCAAGGACTGGCTGAAAGGCGGCGGTGGCAAGGACAAATTCGTCTTCGATACGACGCCCAAAGCCGCCAATCTCGACCACATCGCCGATTTCGCCCACGGTCAGGACACCATCGTCTTGAAACACGGCGTCTTCCGTGCACTCTCGGCCGGTCATCTTGCCTCAAACGCCTTTCACGTAGGCACGCACTCAACACATGCGGCTGATCGGATCATCTACGACCAAGCGCACGGCAAGCTTTACTACGACAGCGACGGAAACGGCGGCCACGCCAAGACGCTCGTTGCAATTCTCGACAACCACGCCGCTCTCGCCGCGGATGATTTCCTCATCGTATGATGCGATCGGCGCCGCGCCGCCGAACGTCAGAAGGTCGTGTCGAGCGTCCGAGCCGTGCCGGTCAGCGAGGATTCGTAGAGCTTGGCGATGACCTCGATGACGTGGTGCTGGCGGGCGGCGGCGAGGCGCATTTCGGCGGCCCGCCCGCCGGCGATCGCCTCCGCGAAGGCGCGCAGGATGTCGAGATGCAGGTCCCATGGCGCCAAAGTCGGCCGGTAGCACGCGTCGAGGCCGTTGTGGACGACCTTCTCAGCCCCTTCGATCGGCCGACCGGGCGAAAAGACCACCAGGTTGTTGCCGGCGGCGGCCATGTTGACGAAGATCACGCCGTCGGTGCCGTAGACGCGGGTTTCCCAGATGAAGTTCCGCGCGTCGGCCGGGGAGCACCAATTGGCGCGGACCGAGCCGAGCATCGCGCCGGGCCAGGTGATGACGCCGGCGATATTGTCGTCCACCGTTGCCTTGCAGGTCTCGCCGTTCGAAAGGGCCCGTTCGGGGAAGACCGTCTCGACGCGGCCGACGACGCTTTCTGCCGGACCGAACAGATAGACGAGCTGGCTGATCAGGTAGATGCCGAGATCGGCGAGCACGCCCCATCCCGCCTGATCGCGATCGAAGAACCAGGCGGCGTGCATCGGCCCGTGATGGGCGAGGACCGCGTCGGCGGAGTTGATCCGCCCGATCGCGCCGCTCTCGACAAGGCTCCGCGCGGCGTCCATCGGCGCCATGGCGTCGAAGGGCAGGGCCATGAAGACGCGGTCCGAGCCCGCCGCCGCCCGCCGGATGCGCTCGGCATCGGCGAGACTGGTGGCGATAGGCTTTTCGGTGAGCACGTGCTTGCCCGCCTCCAGCGCCCGTACCGTCAGCTCGGCGTGGCTCGGATGGGGGGAGGCGACAACGACCGCCTCGATCGCGGGATCGGCGAGGAAGCCGGCGAGATCGGCGTGGATGGCACCGCCGTACTGGCGGGCGATCGGCGCGCAGGCCGCCGGCGTCCGGGAATAGAGGCCGGCGAGCGACAGTTCCGGCAGCGCCGCGATCGAGGGGAAATAGCGGACGCGGGCGATATCGCCGCAGCCGATGACGCCGACGCCGATCGTGGCCATGTCTGGGAACCTTTCCATGGTCGATGCGCCCGGCGGCGCGGCCGCGTCACGTCAAGCCGAAGGACCGCATGGGGTCCTCGCGAAAGATCCCCGTGGCAAGGCGGAACGCCCCATTTATCCGGCGCTTTTGAGGGCGAAATGACGGCGCTTGGCGCCCATCTGATTTTGATAGATCGAACCGGCAAGCCGCGCCGGAGGCAACGGCATCCGCACCGGCACCGGCTCGAGGCGCGGCGCAATGGTCGGTGAGCCGGAGAGCAGGCGGCTATCGAAATCGGCGAAGTCCGGCACGCCGAGCAGCGGCCAGGCATCGGCCGCGGCGATCTCATAGAAGAGGACCGCGCGAGGCTGGTTTGACTGATTCTCCGCCGAACCGTGGACAGCCCGCACGTGGTGGAAGCTGGCCGAGCCGGCGCGGCCGGTGCACGCCACCGCCTTCGACAGATCGACATCCGCAGCCGCGACATCGAACGCACCGCAGAAGGCACCATCGGCGTGATGATCGTAGACCGGCCCGCGATGCGACCCCGGCAGAACCAGCATCGGACCATTCTCCGGCGTACAGTCGTCGAGCATTACGCCCATCGCCAGGAGATCGTCGTTGGTGTGCGGGTAGAACGCCCAGTCCTGATGCCATTCGACCGGGGCGCCGCCGAAGGGGAGCTTGAGGTTGATCTTCGATCCGGTCAGGCGAATGTCGTTTGTGCCGATGAGCGCCTGCAGCACCTCCACGATGCGAGGAGACTCGACCAGGTCCCGGAAGAAGGGATGCTGCTTGTGCGGCACCTTGAGCCGCCGGACGCGCGGTGCGTCGGGGCGGTGACCTGGCTCCAGATCGTAGAAGTCGGTGTGGTCGGTAAGCCCGCGGGCGCCTTCCAGCAACTCCGCGACGACATCGCGCGCCGCCTGGAGCTGGTCGGGCGTGAGGAGCTCGTCGACGACGAGCCAGCCGTTCCGCCGGTAGGATTCGATGGCATCTCGGTCGATCATCGGGCTATGTCCCAAATGGAACGGGTGATCGGTTTCCCACGCAGGATGGCAAGTCGCTTCGCTCGCCCAGCTGTCGGTCACCATAGGTCCATTGATTGCAACAAATAGCGGATCGGTTTGGATGGCAAGTCATGGTCGTCGCGACGCCGCCTCGTAAGAAGCGGCCCATCACTCCCCGTCCGCCGCCCGATCCACACCGTTAGTGGACTCCGTTCTGGAGGGCCTGCACCTCGGCGAGGCCGCGAACGGCGTCGGGGAGGCCGGTCCCGGCCGCCGCCTCGAATATCCGCTTGGCGTCGGCATAGCGGCGCGACTTCAGATAGGCGTAGCCGCGAAGCACCAGCAGGTCATTTTGCTCCGGCGCATAGCGGTTGCGTTCGTCGAGGGCGAGGATCGCCTCGGCATAGCGTCCGTCCGCATAGGCGGCGAGCGCCTGCTGGGTGAGGATGCTCACCGTCAATTCGACCTGCCGGTCCGGCGCCAACGGTGCGGCTGAGGCGGCGATCGCGGCCTTGTCGGTAACGCCGGAGCGGAGATTGGCGAGCGAAGCCCCATAGGCGGCGTCGCTCCTCGTCGCGGCGCTTGCCGAATGTAGAGCGATCGCGAAGGCGGCGGCGGCTTCGACCGGCCGATTCAGATCCATCAGGCACCAGCCGCGCCGAAGCGCAGCGTCCGGCGAAAGCGTGTTGACCGGGGCGCTCCCACTGCAACGCGACGCGGATGCGGATGGCGCGGCCGCCGCCGTGCCCGAACTGTCCGGGCTGTCGTAGATCGCGGCGTCGACGGCGTATTGGGGGCCGCGCAGTTCGCCCTTCACCGGCCTGGCCAGCTTGGCGATGCGTTCCGAGCGGTCGCGCCAGGCGCGGATCATTTCGTTGGCGGCCGTCCTTTGGTTAAGCGCGAGTTGCGTCACGATGAGCCCGTACGCGGCCGGCTCATAGTCCGGGGCCCATTTGAGGACGGTCGTGAACCATTGCGCGGCGGTTTTCACCTGACCGAGATTGTAGGCGTACCAGCCGAGCTGCTCGCCGGCCTCCGGACTCTTCACCCTGACGACGACCGAAACGATCCGTCCGAGCACCGCTTCCGATATCTTCACCGGCGGGTCGGCGCCGAGCAGCTTGACGACCGCGGCCACATAGGCAGCCAGATTCTCCGCCGATTTTTCGTTCCAGTCGTAGCCGGCGGTTTCCGCCTCGGCGAACCGGTCGAGGCCGATCAGCGCCAGCGTGTAGCCCTCGGCCGCCTTGGCGCTGGCAGGGTCGCGGTCGCGTGCCTTGGCGAACCAGTCGATGCCCTTTCCCGGCTCGCTGTGGCGATAGTCGTACCAGCCGAGGAGCAAGGCATCGGCGGCGTCCTGCGGCTCCGCGGCAAGGCTCGCAAGGCGGGCGAGATCGGTGGGGTCGGCAACGCTCGTCTCGTTCTCGGCGATCGCCCCCACCCGCCGGCGGATCAGTTCGTCCTTGGCCGTCTGGAATTCGCCGCCACGATCGAGGCGAAGCAGAGCGTCGACGTCCGAGGCCGGCAGAAGGTCCATTGCCTTCTGGATGGTCGCCAGCCGTTCCTCGGGCTTGTCGCAGTTGGTCAGGATATAGATGTAGGCATCCTCCGCCCGGTTCGGCCGGTCGGTCTTGGCGAAAGCCTCGGCGACCCGCCACAGGATGTCGACGTAATCGCAGGTGAGGAGACTCGGCGCCTTTGCGGCAGTGTCGATAACCGCGTTCCACTGGCCCGCATCCGAAGCGTTGGTCAGCCGGATGCGCGTGTCGGCCTGATCGAGCAGGTCGACGAGGGCCGGCGGCGGCTCCCAGTTGGGCTCGCTGGCGCGGCGCTTGGCGATGGCGCTCCGCACATCCGCATAGTGGCCCTCGGAGAACAACTGCCACATGCGATCGAGTTCCGGGTCGGTGAAGACCTCCGGCGCGGTCGGGTCTTCCGGCGGTTGCCATCCGGGATAAAGCGCCTTCAGCCGCGCGATCTCCGCATTGAGGCGGCGCGTGTCGCCTTGCCGCGCGAAATAGCGGAGCGCCAACTCGTCGACCTTGGTCTGATCGCGCTCCGGCGCCCCGGTGACTGGGGCGGTCAGTTGCGTATCCTGCGGCGCCGCGGTCTCCGGCTCGCTCGCCTGGCCGACAACGATGCCGGGAGCCGATCGCCGCGGCGGCTGAGGCGCGCCGGCCGGGGCAATCGCGCCGGTCGTCATCGGATCGACCGCAAACGTCAGCGTCGGAACCGGACGGCCGCCGACGATCCAGGCCGCAATCGCCGCCGACAATGCCACCTGGGCGATCGCCCTTAGATACATTGCGGCTGGCTCCCCGCAACGTAGGACAGGGCAAGGAGGTGAAGCGTCGACGGATAGTAGGAGGTCGGTGCGAAGTGCCGGAGATCCTCCGGTATCGGCGTGCCGTGCGTTACGCAGGCAAGCGCGGCGTCGAGCATGCGGTAGCCCGGGTCATCGAGGGCCTGGAGCACCCGCCCGGAGGTTAGCTCGATCACCGCCGGCCCGTCCGCGTCCGCCTCGGCGACGAACGGTTCGAGGAGCGGCCCGCTCTCGGCCCCCGCTCTGAGCAGATAGAGCGGGATGCGGATGGCGTTGTAGCCGAACTCCGGCGGGAATCCCGGCGCGGGCTCGAGGCCCTTCGACGTGATCGCCACCCAGTCGGCGGGCAGATGCATGGTGCCGAAACGAGCTCCGGCGATGAGTTCGGCGCCCGAGGACGCAAGCGATTCCCATGGGAACTGCGGGGCCAGTTGCTTGAGCGTCGGGAACGCCTCGAAGATCCAATAGGACGGGTTGACGATCTGCGCCCCGTCCGGCCGGTCGGCCGGCGCGAAGCCGACGACGCCGGGGACGAGCACGATCCGGCCGTTGACCGTGGTGAGCAGATGGGTGCCGATCGCCGTCGCCAGGTCGCTCGCGGCCGCAGTGTAGCGGGGCTCCTTCCACGCCTTGCCGGCAAGGCCGAGGGCATAGGCGATGAGGATATCGCCGTCGCTGGCATCGTTGACGTCGACGACGTGCGGCTTTGCCGCGGGATCCCATTTCCACGCCGCCAGCCCATCGCTGCGAATAAGCAGTTCATTCCGCGTGAAGGTCCAGATCCGCTCGAAGGTCGCCCGATCGCCTGCCGAGAAGGCGAGCAGCAGGCCGTAGCCCTGGCCCTCGCTATGACTGATCCCGCCATTGGCGTCGTCGACCACGCGACCGTCATCCTCGACAAAGCGATCGCGATAGGCCAACCATGCGTCGGCGCCGACGGTTCCTTCCAGCGAGGCGGATGCGACCGCCGGCGCGATCAGGCGAACAAGCAGGATCAGCCCCACCGCACAACGCCCGATAGTGGGCGCGGCATTCACGATCGCCTCCCCAGCCGGGCAAGCAAGGCCGAGGTGCAGGCGCCCACCACGCCGCACAGGATGACCAGGGCGAACGCATAGACGACGATGTTGACGGAAAGCCAGTTCGCCGCCACCAGCCGCATGTTCTGGAGCGAGAAACCCCGGCCGAGGATGAAGCGCTGCGACTGGGCCGGGATGCCGGCAACGCCGGTGGCGGCATCGAAGCTCGCGACCCGGCCGTCGAGGGTCGGCCAGTAGCGCATGGCGGTGATCTCGTTGACCCCGGCGAGCAGGTCATCCTCGGTCGGCGCGGCCACCATCGTCCACGATCGATCGGCGGCAGCGGGCGCCTCGGCGACGAACAGGCTGGCGCGGTCCGGCGGCGCGAACGGGCGATCCTCGGCCGACATGATCCGCAGCGACGAGAACGACAGATCGAACGTCCGCTCGAGCCAGTCTTGGAAGGCGTACCAGGTGCCTTGCACGCCACCCGGCTGGACCAGCTCCTTCCTCCAGCGATTGTAGAGTCCGTTTGTCGTTTGCGCGTCGCCAAACGCGGCGGTGGCGTTGCCGGGATCGATGGTGACCGGGAGGCCGGACAGCTCGCCACGGACCTGGCGCACCCAGGAGCTCTGCGCTCCCGCGTCGACGCCGAGTTCCGCCAGCGTCGGCGCGGAGAACTGGTCGAGCGCGCCGACAAAGATCGCCGGGCGCGTCGGCTGCAGGCCGGGACTGCCGAGATCGGTCGGAATCAGGCGGCCGGAAGCAATGGCGAGACGGGAAAGAAGCGTGGCCGCGGCCGAATAGACCGTGTCGTCGCCTCGCCCGAGCACGACCTGCACCGGGCCTTCGTCCCCGGCATAAGGCGAGCCGGTCCCCGCCAAGGCCGAAAGGTCGGGCCAGCGGTCGATCCGGGCGAAGTCCGGCATGAAGAACTCGCTGGTGTCGAAGATGGCGAACCGGTCCGGCCCGCCGGACGCGGCGCCAGGCGCACAGACCGCGTCGGCCTCGGTATCGAGGACGGCCTCGACCGCGACATGATTGACGCCGGGCCTGAAGTGAGTGAGGGCGACCTTGACGGGCAGATGTCGGAAGATATCGCCGGAGTCGGAGGCGAGCGGCAGGTTGGCCGCGACGAAGCCGTTCGCATAGACGTCGATATGGCTCCCCGGCTTGACCGCTTCGGTATATGCGGCATCGAGGAAGATGGTCGCCTGACCATAGGCGCCCGCGTAGAAATCGCCCGGCAGGCCGACATAGAGGTCGGCGTGATACCGGCGCCCGTTGAATTCCTCGGTGGGGACCGCCAGATCGGCGAAGCTCAGCGTCCGCTTGCCGCCGAGCATCGGCACCTGCGGCAGTAGCCACGGGGTCGTGTCGATTTCGGTTCGGTTCACGTCGAGCGGGCGATCAACGCCAGCGGTTATGTGGTGGACTGCCGCCGCGACCGCCGCCGGGTCGGGACCCGTGACCACCAGGTTCGGCGTCCCACTGGACTGCGCGACGAAGGCAACGGTTGGCGCCGCCTCGGCGTTGGCGGGAAGTCCGCCGATCGCCCCCAGCGCACGCGCCGTGCCGACGGCAACCTGCAACGTGCCCGGCGGGGCGCTTTCTTCCGGCTGCGCCGTGACGCGGACCGACGGTTGCGGGTAGTCGCCGCGTAGCGCGATCGCCTGGACCAGCCCGAGGATATCGGCGTCGGTCGCGGAGCGTTCGCTGTCCGGCAGCACGAGGCGAATGTTGGTCGTCCCGGTGGCGTCGAAGCCGACCGCGGCGAGATCGTCGAGGCTGGTCAACCCTTGCGGATCGGCGCCGTCGAAGATCAATCCGGTGCCCTCACCCTCGATCTCGGTCCACAGGTCGTATGTCGATTGGACCGTGCAGTCCGTCCGATGGCGCTGCACCACTTCGAAGCTCACGCGGTTGATTCCCGCCTTGAGGTTTCCGCTCGGCACCGGAACCGTCACGCGGCCGGGCTTCTCGCGGGCCTTCAGCGGCGTCTCGAGGACGACCTGGTCGTTGAACAGGACGCGCAGCCGGGAGTTCTCGGGCGCCACATAGATCGAGCTGTTGTAGGTGACGGCGAGCGTGGTCGGGCGCGCCGCCTGATCGGCGGTCAGCGCGACCCCCCACGAGCGCCGTCCCATTTCGCCCTCGAAGCGGAGGCTCGGCTGCGGGATGATGTAACGATCGATGGCGTCCACGCCGGCGTCCTCTTGCTTCGCCGTGGGTGCCGCCGGCGCGGCCGGTGCGCGGTCGGTCGGCGAGACCTCGCCGGGAGCCTCGCCGGCCGGCGCCGAATTGAACGGCATCACCACTCCACCGCCGGGGGTTGGCGTCGGCGCCAGCTCCCGGCGTTCGGGCGACATGTCGAACGGCGCCTGGGCGCTCGCCAGTGCCGGGAGCACGAGCGCCGCGGCGATCGTCAATACGATGATGCGGCCCGGGTCAGTCAATTTCGCTCACCCGGTTGACGCTGGTCGGCTGAAGCGGCTCGGCTTCCCGTACCGCTCCGATCCGCCGCAAGAGGTAGACGAGCCCGCGGCCGCTCTGGACGATTGACAGCCTGAGGAACCACAGCGTGCCGCGGATGATCCCGATGTTGACCCGCCGCGTTTCCTGGAAGTCGCTCCACTGCTTCGAATTGGCGAAGATGAGGTCGGCGATCAGCCGGAAGTGCGTCGCGCTGGCCGGCATGAACCGGCAGCCGATGATCAAAGCGTGGTCTACGGTGGCGAAGTTGCGCACCGCCAGCGGCAGCGTGTTCGGTTCGATGTGAGACCTCGGCTCGAAGCGGATACTGCTCGCCTCGGCGCGCTCGATGTGATTGATCGCCTGCCTCAGCACCTTGATGCGGGCGCCGCCGATCGAAACGTCCTCGATGGAGGCCGGAATCGTTTCGCCACGAAAAAGAAAGTCGCATCGCCGCTCGAGCCTGACCCGATGACTGCTCTGCGGGTTGCGGCGCTCGGAAACAACACCGAGCGCGCAGCCGACCATGAGCAGGTTGAGGACGTTCCAGGCGCCGACGACGAGGATGACGTCGGTGTCGTAGGGCTGCGTCACCAGCCGCCAGACGGTCAGGGCGCCGGCGGCCAGAAGGACCGCGAAAATGATGTAGAACGGCCCGCCGAGTTCGGAGATGTGGCTCTTGTCGAGCGTCTCGGTTTTGGCCGTCACCCTGAAGGTCGGCTTGCTCGGATTGAGGAGCACCGAGATCAGCGCCGGCAGAAGGTAGATGGCCTGGATCAGCTCGTAGAGCTCCGAAATCCACGGCCACCGATAGCGGCCATAGAGGTAGTTCTGCATGACCAGGTTGGCGATCATGTAAATGAGCGTGTAGGCGGCGAACTCGGCGCCCGAGGCGACGAAGATCTCGGCGCCGAAGAAGAGATAGAAGAGCGGCGAGATCAGGAAGATGATGCGCGGAATCGGAAACAGCCAGAACAGCGTGCTCGACATGTAGCAAAGACGCTGGGGCAGCGAGAGGCCGCGCTTCAGAGGCGGGAATCGGAAGCGCATGATCTGCATCATTCCCTGCGCCCACCGCGTCCGCTGGCCGATGAAGCTCGCGAACGTCGCCGGCTGGAGGCCGGCGATCAGCGGCTTGTCGACATAGACGCTCCGCCAGCCGCGCGCATGAAGCTCGAGCGCGGTCTCGCAGTCCTCGGTGACGCTGATCCCGGAAAAACCGTCGGTTTCCTGCAGCGCCGTGCGGCGCAGGACGGCGGCGGAGCCGCAGAAGAACGATGCATTCCACTTGTCGAGGCCACGCTGGATGACGCCGTAGAACATCTCGTTCTCCGACGGCATCTTCTCGAAGGTGCGGAGGTTCCGCTCAAGCGGGTCGGGGTTGATGAAGAAGTGAGGGGTCTGGACGAGGAACAGCTTCTCGTCCTCGCCGAAATAGCCAACCGTCTCGGTGAGGAAGTCGCGGGCCGGTGCGTGATCGGCGTCGAATACCGCGATCAGCTCGGCGGTCGATTGGGCGAGGCCGTTGTTGAGATTGCCCGCCTTGGCGTGCTCGTTGCGCGCCCGCGTGAGGTAGCGGACCTCCAGATCGGAGCAGAGCCTCTGAAGCTCGGCGCGGCGCTCCTGCGCCGCGATCGCCTCCTCCACGCTCTCCGACTCGCATTTCTGGTCGGTCCCGCCGTCGTCGAGCAGCCAGACGGTGAACTTGTCGGGCGGGTAGTCCATGCTCTTGGCGGCGGCAAGCGTCGTCGCCAGCAGCCGGGCGTCTTCGTTGAAGCTCGGAACGAACACGTCGACCGTCGGCAGATCCGGTTGCGGCGCCGGCGGCTTTCTGCTCGGCAGCGGCTTCGCCACCACGAACAGGCTGAGGCCGAGCATGAAGACGTTGTAGATCTCCGCCGCATAGAGAAGGATTCCGGGGATGAAGTTCCCCGGCTGGTTGAACGGCGGAATGGTCTCGGTGGTTCGCCAGTAGATGTAGCGAAGGACGATCGCGGTGCCGAGGGCAAGCGCCGCCAGGCGCCACGCGCCTTCGGGTCGGACCACCTTCAGCGCGATCATCGCCAGGACGACCAGGGAGCCGCCGATCAATTGCGCCTGCAGGCTGATCGGCAGCGTGATCAGAAACAGCGCTGCCGCTGCCGCGACCGACCACAGGACTCCGAAACCGATCTTTGCCATTCTTCCGATCCGTGCCGACTGCTGTTTCTGCCTCGCTGATCGTTCGCCGACTGCTAAGACTGCCCGACCGCGATCCGGCGCGACCGCGACGATTGGTGGGCATCGTTAACGAATCGTCGATGCGGCTCGCGCTCCATCACGGTTCCGGTGGGGGGACGTTGGCGTAGTCGTCGTAGCTGCCGGGCTCGGGAAGCGGGACGACCGGCCCTTCGACGACGGGCTTGCTCACCTGTGCCGGCTTCGTTGTCCGTACCGGCTCGGCCGGCCGCACAGCCGACGTCGGCAACGGCGGCTCGAGCGGAGCCGACAGCCCGCCGAGACTCTTGCCGACCTCCGGCGGGCTGCCATAGGGGTTCCACAGCGGCGACGGCAGATATCCGACGATGGTGAAATCGTACATCAGCGACAGGAGCTGCTGCTCGCTTGCCGTGGAATCGCAGAGGCGCAGGCGAACGCCGATCGATCCGACGCGCGGCAACAGCTCGTCCTGGTGCCGGCCGATATGCTGCCACGCATAGAGACAGCGGTTGCCGCCCGGCGCGATCCCGGTCGCGAAGCCGAACGGCCCATATTTGTTTTGCGCGTAGAGCAGCGAGCGCTTCATCGGCACGCCGAGCAGGTACCAGGTGAATTCGCGCGCGATCTGGTCGGGGCTGATGGAATCGGGGCCGAGCGAATTGTCGATGACCGTCTGGTAGCCGACCGGCCCGTAGAGCGTCACCGTCAGGAAATTCTGCCCCGCTACGCTGGAACGGGTGGTTAGGATCGTTTCCCGCACGATCGCGTCCCGGTAGCGTTTCTCCAGCACCCCGATGACGGCCGGACCACCCGGTGGCAGCACGACAAAGGAATCCGTCGCCGGGAGTTCGGTCTTGACCGAGGTGATCCGCGGTCCTGTGGCGCAACCAACGAGGCCGAGAGCGAGGAGAAGGGCGCCGGCAAGCCGTGGACCCCACCGCCCGGATGCATCAGCCCGCCGGCCGGCAAGGGCGGATCGTGAGCGGCGAGGGTCGAGCAAGATCAATCACATGGGTTGGCTCGGCCGCGGAGAACTCCGTGAGCGGAAGCGCAAGATTCGCTATGGATCGACCCTGTCGGACTATGGTTAACGAAGCGCTAATTTCAGGCCGAAGCCTCCCCGCGCCCGTCCGAAAATCCGTTATCGACGCCGTACCCGGATGCGCTGACGCGAAGAGCGTCGGTGGCCGCCTGCTGGGCGGTTCGCGCACCGCGCGAAGCGGGGCTTCAGGAAATCTTCTTGACCGCAAGGTGCGACATGCTATCGTCTTCTAAGGAGGATATCGTCCTATTAGAAGGACGACTGTAGAGCGCCGATTGCACCTGCTCCAAGCAAATAAACCAGCCGCCACAAGAAGGCGGTGCAGCAAGGGAGGATGAAATGAAACGAGGAATTCTGCCGTTCGTATTCCTGTCGACGCTGGCGGGCTTCGCGACAAGCGCATTCGCCGACGAATTGACCTTCGGCGTCCTGCTGAAGAACGTGAAGGATCCGTTCTGGGCGTTCGTCTCGGACGGCGCGAAGGCCGCCGCCAAGGAGATCGGCGTCAACGTGTTCGTGCTCGCCTCGACGTCCGACGCCGATGTCGGCCCGCAACTCGACATCTGCAACACGATGATCGAGCGGCACATGGACGCCATGATCGTCGCGGCTGTCAACCCGACCGGCCTCCTGCCGTGCCTGGCCGAGGTCACGAAGAAAGGCATCCCGATCCTCGACGTCGACGCCAATCTTGTCGAGGACACCGCCATGGCCGCCGGCGTGAAAGTGGCGAACAGCATCGGCTCCGACAACTACCAGGCCGGCGCGGTTGCCGCGCAATACGTCGCCAGCAAACTCCAGACCGGCAAGGTGCTGGTCATCGAAGGCGCCTCTGGGTCGCTTCCCGCAATTGGGCGGCGCGACGGGTTCAAGGAGACCCTCGCCAAGATCGCGCCCGGTCTCGAGATCGTTGCCTCGCTCGACGCCGGCTGGCAGCGCGAGAAAGCCGCGACGATCGCCGCCGACACCCTCACCCGCTATCCCGACCTTGCCGTGATCTACGCGGCCGCCGACGAAATGGCGGTTGCCGCGGCCGAGGCGGCGCGCGCCGCGGGACGGACCGACGTGATCACCGTCGGCGTCGACGCCATGCCGGACGGCATCGCGGCGATCAAGGCGGGGCGGATGACGGCGACCGCGGCACAGCTTCCCTACCTTTTCGGCTATCGGGCCGTGAAGATGGCCAAGGACATCATCGACGGCAAGACGTTCGAGCCATGGAAGCAGGCAGTTCCCGTATTCGTCATCGACAAGCAGGTCCTTGAGGACAACAAGGAGCCGCTCCTACAGTACGTCCAGCAGCGCTGAGACCCTGCTATGAGATGGCGGCCCGCCGCGCCGCCATCTCATATTCAAGAAAAGCAAACGGGCCGCTCGCACGCCATGCGCTGGAAGTCCATGGTTCTCAAGCCGCGGGCGACGATACGGCCCGGATCGGTGAGGCTCGAGTCGTTCGCCGTTCTGCTTCTCCTCGCCGTGGCAGCCTCGATTGCCAGTCCTTATTTTCTGAGCGTCGGCAATTTCCTCAACATTCTGCTCGCAACCTCGGTCATCGGCATCGTTGCCCTCGGCATGACGTTTGTCATCTGCACGGGCGAGATCGACCTGTCGGTCGGCTCTGTCGTCGCGCTCAGCGCCGTCTGCGGCGTGCTGATGGTCAAGCCGCTCGGACTGCCCTGGCCGAGCGTGCTGGTGGTGGCGCTCGCCAGCGGCATGCTGGTCGGCTTGATCAATGGGCTGCTGGTCGCCCGCGCCGGCATACCGTCCTTCATCGTGACTCTCGGCACGCTCGGCATCGCGCGAGGGCTCGCCTACATCCTGACCACCGAGCGGGCGATCTACGGCCTGCCGGATCCGCTCGTCTTCCTCGGGCAAGGCCGCATTCTCGGCATCCCCGTTCCGATCGTCGTCTTCGCTATCCTCGCCATCGTCGCCCACTTCGTCCTCCAGCACACGCCTTTCGGGCGACACACACTGTTCATCGGCGACAACGCGATGGCGCCGCGCGTCGCCGGCCTCAACGTGGACCGCCACCGCGTTGCGGTCTTCGTGATGTCGGGCGGCATGGCGGCGATCGCGGGAATCGTGCAGACCGGGCGTCTGAACGCCGCCGATCCTTCCGGCGGCACCTTCTTCGAGCTGTCGGCGATCACCGCCGCGATCATCGGCGGCACCAACCTCTATGGCGGTCGCGGCACCATCATCGGCACGGTGGTCGGCGCCCTGATCATGGGCGTCATCCAGAATGCCCTCAATCTCCTCGGCGTCGAAGCCTTCTACCAGCCCGTGGTCATCGGCGTGGTGCTGATTGCCGCGGTCTGGCTCGATCGTCTGCGCACGCGCCTGTCGGAGGGTTGAGCATGGATCCTCTCCTCAGAATCCGGAACCTCAAGAAGCATTTCGGCAGCGTCGACGTGCTCCACGGCGTCTCGCTCGATGTCGGCCGCGGCGAGGTGGTCAGCGTCGTCGGCGACAACGGCGCCGGCAAGTCGACCTTGATGAAGTGCATCACCGGGGTCCACCAGGCGGACACCGGTGAAATCTGGTTCGACGGCGAGGAGCGACGGATCGGCAGCCCGGCCGATTCGCGGCGCATCGGCATCGAAATGATCTATCAGGACTTGGCGCTTGCCGGGCAGCAGGACGTCGCCAGCAACGTCTATCTCGGCCGGGAGCCGTTGCGGAAGGTGCCCGGCCTGCCGATCCGCCTGATTGCCTGGTCGCGAATGGAACAGGACGCCGCCGCCATCATCGCCCGGCTCGGGGCGCGGGTGCCTTCGGTTCGCTCGCGCGTCGACCGTCTCTCCGGCGGACAACGGCAAAGCGTTGCCATCGCGCGCGCGCTCACCTTCGAGCCGCGACTGGTGATCATGGACGAGCCGACCGCCGCCCTCGCCGTGCGCGAGGTAGCCCACGTCCTCGATCTCATCCGCGAACTGAAGCGCGGCGACATTTCGGTGATCCTGGTCAGCCACCGGCTGACCGACGTCTTCGAGGTGTCCGACCGGATTTTGACTTTGCGGCAAGGCAGCGTCATCGCCGACGAGGCGGTCGCCGAAACCAGCATGAACAGGGTGGTTTCCCACATCGTCGGCGCCGGTTAGCGGCGCCATTCCCCATCGGCTGAAACCATTCCCCATGGCGCTTCAGACGGAACGCAAGGCGCGGACAGAGAAGTGAGAAGAGAAGAAGAGAATGTTGCTCAAGCCTGAACAATTGACCAGCTATGTCAGCGATATCTTCGTCGCCAACAAGTCCCGGCGGGGCGAGGCGGAGGCCATTGCCCGCCATCTCGTTGCCTCCAACCTCGCCGGCCATGAATCGCATGGCGTGGTGCGCGTTCCGCGCTACGTGAAATACGTGGCCGACGGCGAGGTCCAGGCCAATCAGACCGGCAGCCTCATTCTCGACGCGGGAGCCACGGTTCTGATCGACGGCAACAGCGGTTTCGGCCAGGTCATCGGCGAAGACGCAGTCCGGCTCGGAATCGACCGCGCCCGCCAGAGCGGCGTCGCGCTGGTCGGCATCCGCAACGTCGGCCATCTCGGTCGCATCGGCGGCTGGGCCGAGCTCGCGGCGGCCGAGGGGATCGTCTCGCTTCATTTCGTCAACTCGCCGGGGCGCGGCGGAATCCAGGTCGCTCCCTTCGGCGCTCGCGAGCGACGCCTGCCGCCCAATCCCATGGCGATCGGCATCCCACGCCCCGATTCGGCTCCGTTCATTCTCGATTTCACCGCTTCGGTGGTACCCGAAGGCAAGGTGCTGGTCGCGTTGAATGCCGGCGAACTGTTGCCCGAGGGAGCGGCCATCGATGCCGCCGGCCGCCCGACGCGCGAGCCCAAGGACTATTATGGGCCGCTTCCAGGCGCTCTCCTCCCGATCGGCGGACACAAGGGATCGGGACTGTGCATGGCGATCGATCTCCTCGCCGGCGCGTTGACCCGCGGCGGTTGCAGCGATCCGAAGGAGATCAAGTTCGGCAACAACATGCTGTCGATCTACATCGATCCCGCCACCCTCGGCTCCGACGACTACCTGGCCAATTCGGTGGCCGATCTTACCGAGTGGGTGAAGAGCGCCGCGCCCGTCTCAGCCGGCACGGAGGTGCTGGTACCCGGCGAACGCGAGGCGCGCCTCCGTTCGGAACGCTCGGTATCAGGCGTTCCGCTCGACGAGACCACCTGGCTTCAGATCGTTGAAACGGCCGAGCAGCTCAACGTCTCCGGCGGCGACCTGGCGCTCGTCCGCTGGAGTGCCGGCCCTACCTCATCACAGGCATGAAGGATTCGAACATGGCGAAGACGCCGGCACTGCTGTCCGAGAAGGACCTCGAAGCCCTGCGACGACTGGATACCCCGACCGTCTGCAACGCCATCGAGATCGTCGACCCGACCCGGCGGTCTTACGGCTATACGGTGGAGACGCTGATCAGTGCCCGGCCGCAACTGCCCTCGATCGTCGGATACGCGCGAACCGCGATAATCCGCACCCGCCAGCCGAACGCTCGCCCGCCGGACGACGCTCGCGCCCACCGCCTTGCTTACCTGAAATATGTCGCCGACGGCCCGCGACCTTCGATCATCCTGATCCAGGACATCGACGGCAGCATGGGCGGCTTCGGCTGCTTCTGGGGCGAGGTCCATTCGACCATCCACCAATCCCTCGGCGCGGTGGGCGCGATCACCGACGGTGGGATGCGCGACGTGGACGCGCTCGCCGCCGGCTTCCAAATTCTGGCCCGCAAGGTCGTGCCGTCCCACGCCTTCGACCATCTGATCGACTTCGACTGCGAAGTGAACATCTGCGGCATGGTCGCCCAGCCCGGCGATCTCATCCATGCCGACCGCCACGGTGCGGTGATCGTCCCGGCCGGAGCGGCAGCCGAGATCGCCGCCGCCGCCGAGCTCATTCAACGCCGCGAGGCGGTCCTGCTTGCCGCCTGCCGGCGCGATGATTTCTCTTATGACGTGCTGGTCGAGGCGATCGCCAAGGCCGACCAGATCCACTGAGCCGGGCCGCCTCAGCCCCCCGCCGGCCTCGTTCCGGTCGGAAAATCGATCGGCGGCCGCCCGTCGATTGCCCGATGGATGCCGGCGACGGCGCGCGCCAGGGCTTCCGCCACCTCGATCTCCCGCGGGCTTACGGTCTCGCTCAGCCCCGCCAATTGCAGAATGAGAAAGACATCCCCAGCGCGCGCGAAGATCGGCAGCAGGATCGTCGTGAACCCTTCCGTGAACTCGCCGATGCTTCGCGCGAAACCACGCTTGCGGGTTGCCGCCAGTTCGCGCCGCATGGCATCGACATTGGTAATCGTCGTCTTGGTGTAGCGAATTGGCTTCCATCGCGCCAAAGCGGCTTCCTGCTGCTCCGCCGGCAGCCAGGCAAGGGCGGCCTTGAAGTGAGGTGGCGATCCGGCGGGAAAGCGGAAACCGACCGGCACACTGAAAACGAAGGGATCGGATTGGTTGGCCGTCAGGACCACCAGGAACGAGCCATCGCTGATCGGCTCGCTGAGGATGCAAGGCAAGCTGATCTCGTCGGCCAGCCTTTGGACGTGAGGCTGGATCTCGTTGAAGTAAGGGCGCGAGACCAAGGCCGACGAAACGTCGGCCGGGAGATTGGACGTCAGCCGATAGGTCCGTGACGGAGCGTCATAGGACAGCCACTGGCAGTGCACGAGGGTTCTCAGGATATTGTGGCAGTGACTACGATTGATGTGGAGCTGTTCCGCCATTTCGGACAACGAACCGCCGCGCATCCCCCGCTCGTTGAGGAATCGGATCACGTCGATCGCTTTTGTGACGGCGGGAACAAGCGGGAACGTGGGCGCCGACGTCATCCCCTCTTCGTCGGTACGCGTCGGCTTGCGGCCAGCTGTCGGCAAGGCGGTCAGTCCGTTTGGCGCAGATTGCACGGCTGCAAAGTCCTTTCGGTCGGCCCCGAGCGGGTGGCTCGGCCATAGCCGATGGCCTTACCGGAGTGGGCCGGAGCGATCAACGAGTTGGCTTCGAAACGCATCGATCCTGTCTCATTCTGCACGAGGGCAGCACATCCCGTCGTTGCGATCCTTGCATCGTCAAGATCAGCCGGTCTGCTTCGCGACAGCACCGCCCAGTTCGACCGTCACCGAATCCGCTGCCGCCCCGACGACCCTGCCGAGCATGGCGAGCCGCTCGTCGAGCATGCGGGCGGCCGGCCCGGCCACCGACAGGGCGGCGTGAGCCGCGCCACGTTCGTCGAAGATCGGCGCCGCGACGCAACGCAGTCCGACAGCGAACTCCTCGTCGTCGATGGCAAAGCCACGCGCCCGCGTTTTTGCCAGTTCCGCGTGAAGCTTCCTCAGGCTGACGATCGTGTTGGGCGTGGCGCGCGACAGGCCCTGCCTGGCGGCGATGTCGGCGACCTCCTGCCGAGGCATATGGGCAAGCATCGCCTTCCCGGCGGCGGACCGGTGCATTCCGACCTGACCGCCGGGACGCGAGATCGCCCGGATCGTCTGGTGGCATTGCACCTGGGCCATGCAAATGACGGTTTCGCCGCCGCCAAGAACGTAGAGATTCACGGTCTCGCCGCTCTCTTCCATCAGCCGACGCATGTAAGGCTTCGCCAAGGTGGCCACGTCGCGAGTCCGGGCAAAGGCATTGCCGACGACAAACGCCTGGACGCCGATCTGCCACGACCGCGATGCCTGATCGAAGCGCACGAAGCGTTGCCGCTGCAAGGTGGTGAGCAGCCGGTGCGCGCTCGACGGAGGCAACGCAACCTTCTTGGCAAGCGATGTCAGCGTCAGGCCCTCGTCGCTTTCGGCGAGCGCGTCGAGGATTGACAGCGCCCGGGTCAGCGACTGAACCCCGCCACCGGATTTGACGCTGCGCGATTCTTCATCGCCGTGATGACTTCGCGGGCGCCGTTCCGTCGACATGCTTGTTGAGTCCCGTTCGCTACGGAAGCGGCAGTATTCCACATCGTGAAATGTCTTCCAATAATGTTGACCCGATAACCTGCTCGCCTAGTATCGCCTTAGGCAGTGCAGGGGAGTTTGGGGATGCGCATCGGCGTTCACAAGGTGCTGATGAACAGCCCTAGCGATGTTTCGGACCTGGAACGGCTGATCGAGGCCGGCACCATCGATCCGCGCGAGATCGTTGCCTCGATCGGCAAGACCGAGGGCAACGGCGGTGCCAACGATTTCACGCGCGGCTTCGCTACCCTTTCGTTCTCGCTGGCGCTCGGGCGCCATCTCGGCGTGTCAGCCGATGAGGTGGCGCGGCGGATCGCCTTCGTCTGGTCGGGGGGCACCGAAGGCGTGCTCAGCCCGCACGCCACGGTGTTCACCCGGAGCGAGAGCGCTCCCGCCGGTGGTAAGCGGCTGGCGCTCGGAATCGCGGTAACCCGCGACTTTGCGCCGGAAGAAGTCGGCACCATGGCCGAGGTGCAGGAAGTGGCTGCCGCCGTGCGGAAGGCGCAGGCCGAGGCTGCAATCGATGACGCCGCCGACGTGCATTACGTCCAGGTCAAGGGCCCGCTGCTCACCCCCGCAGCGGTCGCCGACGCCAATCGTCGCGGCGCCAAACTGGTCACCCAAGACCCCAACGGTTCGAAGCCCTTTGCCCGCGGCGCCACCGCGCTCGGCGTGGCGCTTGGGTTGGGCGAGGTGGCGGAGGCGGATCTAAGCGACGCCGTGATCGCGCAGCGGATGGACCTGTTCTCGACGGTCGCCAACACCTCGGCGGGCGGCGAGCTGCGCAATTGCGAGATCCTGCTGTTCGGCAACTCGTCGACGGCGGGCGGCGACCTGCGGATCGGGCATGCGGTTTTGCGCGACGTGATCGATGCCGATGGCGTGCGCGCCGCGGTGAACGATGCTCTCGGCAAAGCGCCCGCATCGCTGGACCCCGCCCGCATCCTGGCGATGTTCGCCAAGGCGGAAGCGCCGCCCGGCGGCATGCTGCGCGGCCGGCGCACGACGATGTTGTCGGACGCCGACATCAATTACGAACGGCACGCGCGGGCGGCGCTCGGCGCGGTGATAGCCTCGGTGACGGGCGACGCCGCGATCTTCGTCTCCGGCGGTACCGAACATCAATGTAAGCCGGGGGAGGCGCCGATAGCCGCAATCGTGCGCGTCTAGCGTCGGCCCCTTGAGGTTGCTGGCATTGAACTTGCTGCATCAATTGCTTCCCTAGCCGGCGCAAGAAATGCGCCGACGGATCGGGAGTAACATGAGGGAGACTTCGATGACCGCAAAGACATTATGCAGGCTGTGGGGCGGGGTGATCACATCCGCCCTGTTGGCCGCCGTGCCCTTGTCCGTCGGGCCGGCCGCCGCCGAGGACAAGGCCGCCATTCTCTTGCCGGGCAGCATCAACGACCAGAGCTGGAACGCGCTCGGCTACGCGATTCTGAAGAGCCTCGAGGGGCATGGCTTCGCCACCGCCTATTCCGAGAACGTCGCCGACGCCGACGAGGCGGAGGCGCTGCGCGACTACGCCAGCCAGGGCTACAATATCGTCATGGGCCACTCGGGACGCTTCGTCTCGGCGATGGAGCAGGTGGCTCCCGACTTTCCCGACACCCAGTTCATCGCGGTGAGCGGCAACGAGGGCATGGCGCCCAACGTCATGTCGATCGACTGGAACAACGCGCAGTTCGGCTGCCAGCTCGGCACGCTCGCCGCGCGCATGAGCAAGACGCACAAGGTCGCCGGCGTATACGGCCTGCAAGGCGTACCGAACATCACCGCGCAGGCCGGCGGCTTCCGCATCTGTGCGAACAAGGCGGGAGCCGACGTCACCATCCTCTACATCAAGGACATGGAGGATGCGGCGGAGGCCAAGGAGGCCGCTCTATCGCTGATTGCGCAAGGGGCCGACGTGATCACCGGCAAGCTCAACGCTGCCGAGGCCGGTCTCGTCCAGGCGGCGAAGGAGAAGAACGTGTACGTTACCGGCCGCGGCTTCGATCAAACGAAGATCGCGCCCGATCTCGTGCTGACCAACATCATCGAGGACTGGCCGGGCATGTTCGGCAGCACCGCCGACCAGGTGAAGGACGGCAAGCTGTTCGGCAACTTCGTCCAGTACGGCTATGACACCGCGCCGGTGACCGGCGCGACCCTCCTCTATGAGGAGGGCAAGCCATTCAATCCGGTGGTGCCGGACGCGGTGGTGAAAGAGCTGAACGACCTGGCAACCCAGTTTGCCTCGGGAGCGATGAAGGTCGAGCCGACCGACGACGACGCCCGCAGCGGCAGCTAGGTCGAAAGCGCGGTGCTTCGACAAGACGCCGCATCTTTGCCGCTTGATGGCCGGGCTTGACCCGGCCATCCTTGTCCCCTGGCGCCGAGGGGCGCCGCTTGCAAGGATCGGATGCATGGCCGGGGGCCGCGCATGACGATGGAACTCAGGCCGCGCGGCGCCGGTAAATTCGCCAGTTTCCCGATCCGGGGTCGCGGATGACTGCGCTCCTCGAGATGCGCGGGATCGTCCGCTGCTTCGGCACCCTGCGGGCCAATGACGGCATCGATCTCGACGTGCAGCGCGGCCAGATCCTCGGGCTGCTCGGCGAGAACGGATCGGGCAAGAGCACCTTGATGCGGGTGCTCTTCGGCATGCTGCCGCCCGACGCCGGCAACATCGTCTTCCGCGGCCGGGAACTCTCCGACCACCGTCCCGGCGACGCCATGGCGGCGGGCATCGCCATGATCCACCAGCATTTCATGCTGATCGACGCGATGACGGTGGTCGAGAACGTCATGCTCGGTTGGCCGGAAGCAGGCCGCGTGCTGAAGACCGTAGCGATGGCCGAGCGCGTGCGCGAGGCGAGCCGGCGTTTCGGCCTCGACCTCGACCCTGAAGCGCCCGTCGCCGCTCTCCCGCTCGGCCGCCGGCAGCGCGTGGAGATTCTCAAGGCGATCCTGCGCGAGGCCGAACTCCTGATCCTCGACGAGCCGACGTCCAACCTCGCACCGACCGAGGTCGCTGACCTTCTCACCATCCTTCGCCGTCTGCGCGCCGAGGGGAAGGGCATCGTGTTCATCAGCCACAAGCTGTCCGAGGTGCTGGAGGTCTGTGACGAGGTCGTCGTGCTTCGCGACGGTCGCGTGGCGGGGCGCACGTCGGTTGCCGACACCAGCCGCGCGCAGCTTGCCGAGATGATGGTCGGTCGAGACGTTACCAGGCCGCATACCCCCGACCCGCGCCCGCCCGGCGCCGTCAGGCTTGCGGCCCGCGGCCTGGCCGGGCCGGGCCTCGAGGCTTTGACGTTCGACCTGCACGGCGGCGAGATCCTCGGCGTCGCCGGCGTCGACGGCAACGGGCAGATCGAGCTTGCCGAGACGCTGGCCGGATTGCGCCGGGCACGCGCGGGCAACCTCTTGCTCGACGGGCGCGACATCACCCATGCGCCGGTCGCGGCGCGGGTTCGGGCCGGAATGGCCTACATGCCGGCCGATCGCGCGCACACCGCGCTTGTGCGGCGCATGACGGTTGCCGAGAACCTGATGCTGCGCGACAGCAGCCGGCCGCCATACGCCCATGGTGTGATGCTCATGCCGGCGGCCCGCGCCGCGAAGGCGCGCGAGCTGATAACCGACTACGACATTCGGGCGCCCGGCCCCGGCGCGATCGTCGCGCGACTCTCGGGCGGCAATCAGCAGAAGATCGTCGTCGCGCGCGAGCTGGACCGCGCCCCCGCGGTTCTGGTGGCACATCAGGCGGCGTGGGGCCTCGATCCCGGCGCTACGCGCTTCGTGCTGGACCGCGTGATTGCACTGCGCGACGCCGGTGCCGCGGTTCTCTACATCTCGTCGGAGCTGGAGGAGGTGCTGGCGATCAGCGACCGGATCGCGGTGATGGCTGGAGGGGAGTTCGCCGGCATGGTACCGCGAGCCGGGGCCGACTTGCGACAGATCGGCCTGTGGATGGTCGGGCGCGAAGCATGAGCGAGCCGACGTCATCCGTCCCGGCCGCGGGAACACTGCAGCGCGGCCGCCTGCCGCTCGGCCTGCGGGTTGCGGCCGAAGGATTGGCCGGGCGGATCCTGCTTGCGGTGCTTCTGTCCATGCTGTGCGCCGCCGCGCTGATCGCCCTTTCCGGCGAAGACCCGCTGACCGCCTTCGCCGCGATGGCGGTCGGCGCGGTCGGCTCGCCTCATCAGATCGGCGCCGCGCTCAATCGCACGACGCCCTATCTGCTTGCCGGCGGCGGGGTGGCGATGTGCTTCCGCGCCGGCATCATCAACATCGGCGCGGAAGGCCAGATCGCGGTGGGCGGCATCGGCGCCGCGGCGGCCGCGCTCGCCTGGCCGACCGACGTGCCGATCCTGGCGGTAATCGCCGCACTGGTAGGCGGCGCGGCGGCGGGCGCCGTGTGGGCGGGAGTGGCGACGGCGATCCATCTCGGGCGGCGCGTTCACGAAGTGCTGGTCACTCTCCTTCTCAACTTCGTCGCTCTTTTGTTGGTGCAGCAGGTGCTGGCCGGGCCGCTCGGGCAATTCGGCGCCGGGTTCCTGCAATCGCCGCTGCTGCCGCGTCCGGCGTGGCTGCCGCGGGTTCCCGGGTGGGACGCCCATCCCGGCTTCCTGATCGCGGTCGTTGCCTCAGCCGGCCTCTCCTTCGTGCTGTGGGGCACGCGCTTCGGGTTCGCGTTGCGGGTCGCCGGCAGCTCGCGTCCGGCGGCAACCTACGCTGGGTTCTCGCTGCCGCGTCTCACCTGGGGCGTGATGCTGCTCGCCGGGGCGCTCGCCGGCCTTGCCGGCGGCATCGAGGTTCTTGGCGTGCATCACCGGTTGATCGAGGGGTTCTCGCTGGGCTTCGGCTTTAAGGCGGTGACTGTGGCGCTGCTTGGCGCGCTGGAGCCGCTTGCCGTGGTGCCGGCGGCGCTCTTCGTCGGTCTGCTGGAGGCCGGATCGCTGTCGATGCAGCGGCAGGTCGGCGTCCCCTCGGCCTTGGTTGCGGTGATCGAGGGGCTGACCATGCTGTTCGTGCTGGCGGCGACGGTGCGCCGCGTATGATCGAGTTTCTCGCCGCAGCCATCCGCATCGCGACGCCGCTATTGCTGGCGGCGCTCGGTGGTATCCTCTCCGAGCGCGCCGGGGTGTTCGCGGTAGGCCTCGAAGGCATGATGCTGGCCGGCGCCTTTGCCGCGACCGTCGGCGCCTGGGCAACCGACAGCATGGGCGCCGGCGTGCTGCTTGCTTCGCTCGGCGGTGCCGTCATCGGGCTGGCGGTGGCGGTGGTGGCCGTGCGCTACCGCGCCGACAACATGGTGACCGGACTGGCCGCCAACATTCTGGCGCTCGGCCTCACCAGCTACCTGCTGCGGGTGGTTGGAGGGGGGCATCCGGTCGCCATCCATCTCACTCTTCTGTCCCCTTGGCCCATCCCGGTTCTTTCCGACCTCCCGGTGGTCGGCCCACTCCTCTTCGTCCATCCGCCGCTCACCTATCTCGCCGTGCTCGGCTGCGCAGCGCTGACCTTCTTTCTCGGCCGCACCCAGGCCGGGCTCACCTTGCGCGCCACCGGCGAGAATCCGGAGGCCGTCTTCGCGTCGGGAGCGAACCCGCTGCGAGTGCGCATGCTGGCGGTGGTGACCTGCGGCGCGGTGGCGGGATTGGGCGGGGCGGTTCTATCGCTACAGCAGGTCGGCACCTTCACCGACGGCATGACCGGCGGACGTGGCTATCTGGCGCTCGCTTCGCTGATCGTCGGGCGCTGGACGCCATGGGGGGCGGCCGCGGCGTGCCTGGTGTTCGGCGCCGCGGAAGCGTTCGAGTTGCGCTTGCAGGGTTTTGGCGTGCCGGTCGGCTCGTATATCGTTCAAATGGCGCCGTATCTGATCGCGCTCGCCGTTCTGGCCGGCATCGGCCGCTCCTCGAGGATGCCGGCTGCGATCGGGCAGCCGTTGCAACGCTAGCGACGGGCGAGGCGATGACCCACGACATTTCCGAACTGGCGGCTTTGCTTCGCGGCGGCGAACTGACGGCCGAAGCGCTGCTCGACCGTTGCTTCGACCGCATCCGCTGCCTCGACCCGAAGCTGAACAGCTTCGTCGCCCTCGACGAAGCCGGCGCGCGGGCCGCCGCACAAGCGAGCGACGCGCGGCTTGCCGGCGGTGCGCCGCGCTCGGCGCTGGAGGGCGTGCCGCTTTCGGTGAAGGACAACATCCTGGTTGCCGGCCTGCCGGCGACCTGGGGAAGCCGCGCGCTTGCCGACTTCGTCCCGGACCGCGACGAGCTGCCGATCGCCCGGCTGCGGGCGGCCGGCGCCGTGATCGTCGGCAAGACCAACGTGCCCGAACTTACGCTGGAGGGCTATACGAAGAACGACCTGTTCGGCGTCACCCGCAACCCGTGGGATGTCCGCCTTACCCCCGGCGGCTCCTCCGGCGGCGCGGCGGCGAGCGTCGCCGCGGGGCTGGTGCCGGCGGCGATCGGCACCGACGGCGGCGGCTCCATCCGCCGTCCGGCCTGCCACACCGGGCTGGTCGGCTGGAAGCCGTCCGCCGGCCACATTCCACGCATCGACGGATTCCCCGCGATCCTCACCGACTTCGAGACGATCGGGACGCTTACCCGCTCGGTGGACGACGCGCTGCTCCTCGATTCGGCGATGGCCGGACCGGACGCACGCGACCGCCGATCCCTCACTATGGCGGCAGCGCCATGGCCGCCGGGCATGGCGCGGGTTCTCTATATAGCGCAGTTCGGCGACGCTCCGGTCGATCCGGAAGTAGCGGCCGTGACCGCAAGCGTAGCCGCGGCGCTGACAGAGGAAGGCCACGCGGTCCGGCAGGAATCCGTCTTCTTCGACATCGAAGATGCGGCGCGCATCTGGCACGTCATCTCGCGTGCCGGCGTTGCCTGGCTTACGGCGCGCGACGGCGGACGGCTCGGCGGGCTCGCCGGCGCCTCGGTTCGCGCCATGGCCGCCGACGGCGAGCGTCTCACCGGCGCGGACTATATCGACGCGCTGGAGCGGGTGGCGGCGTTCCGCCGCCGCTGCGCCGAGCTGTTCGTCGATATCGACCTGGTTCTCACACCGACCGCTGCTGCACTGCCGTGGCCGGCGGAGCAGCCCTATCCCGACCGCATCGCGGATCGCCCCGCGGGACCACGCGACCATGCTGCGTTCACCGGCTGGGTGAATATCGCCGGCCTCCCGGCGATCAGCCTGCCGGTCGCGGTTTCGGCGTCGGGGTTGCCGATCGGCGTGCAGTTCGCCGCCGGCTTCGGAAGCGACGCGGCTCTCCTCGATTTCGCCGGCGCCTTCATGCGGCGGCACCCGGCGCCGCCGCTCCCAGTCCTGGATGGCCCCTCATGAACAGTCGCCTCCCCGGTCGACACTTCCTCCAGATTCCCGGCCCGACCAACGTGCCCGACCGGGTGTTGCACGCGATCGCCGAGCCGACGATCGACCATCGCGGTCCGGGCTTCGCCGAGCTTGGCCGCGCCGTGCTCACCGGACTGAAGCGCGTATTCCGCACCTCCGGACCGGTGATCATCTATCCGGCCTCCGGCACCGGCGCCTGGGAGGCGGCGCTGGTCAATACGCTGTCGCCGGGCGATGCCGTGCTGATCGTCCGCACCGGCTGGTTCGCGACGCTTTGGCAGGAGATGGCCGGCCGGCTCGGGCTCGATCCCGTCGTCCTGGAGACCGACTGGCGCCGCGGCGCCGACCCGTCGGCGATCGAGGCGGCGTTGCGGCAGGACGGCGCTCATCGCATCCGCGCCGTCTGCGTCGTCCACAACGAGACGTCGACCGGCTGCACGAGCCCGATCGCCGCCGTGCGCGCGGCAATAGACGCCGCGAAGCATCCGGCGCTCCTGATGGTGGACACCATCTCCTCACTCGGCTCCATCGACTACCGTCACGAGGAGTGGGGTGTCGATGTCACCGTGGCGGGGAGCCAGAAAGGGCTGATGCTGCCGCCGGGCCTGTCGTTCAATGCCATCAGCGCCCGCGCGCTCGCCGCCGCCGAGACGGCCCGGCTGCCGCGGAGCTACTGGGACTGGCGACCGATGCTGGAGGCGAATGCCGGCTTCTATTTTCCCTTCACGCCGGCCACCAACATGCTGCGCGGATTGCAGGAGGCGCTGGCGATGCTGGAGGAGGAGGGGCTGCCTAATGTGTTCGCCCGCCACACGCGGCACGGCGCGGCGACGCGCGCGGCGGTCCGCGTGTGGGGGGAGACAGGCGGGATAGAGGTGCAGTGCCTGGAGCCGCGCGACTATTCCGGCTCGCTCACCGCGGTGAGGCTGCCCGAAGGCCACAGCGCCGATGCGCTGCGGGGGCTGATCCTCCGCCGCTTCAATATGAGCCTCGGCAACGGACTGGGCAGGCTCAAGGATCGCGTGTTCCGCATCGGCCATCTCGGCGACTTCGACGACCTGTCGTTGGTCGGCACGCTCGGCGGGGTCGAGATGGGCCTGCGGCTCGCCGGCGTGCCGCACGCGGACGGCGGGGTCGCGGCGGCGATGGCGGTGCTGGCCGCGGCGGAAGGCGAACGAGCGGCGGAGCCGGCAGCGACGGGGTAATAGCCAGGACCCGGACCCAATCGGCGCCACGCCAACGCTGGTGGAGAATGCGCCCCGGCCGACCCGATAACCGCAGCATGCACGCACTGCCCTGGGTCACCGTGGGTGCGGCCGGCATATCGAATCGATTGTGAAATCCCGTCCGAGGCGATTATGCTTCAGCTGCGCTTCGGCGCTGACGGTGCACCTTCGGGGGACGGATCATGCGTTCCCATCGACCCTTTGGCTTGCGGGTCGCCGGTGGCCTGCTTGTCATTCTCGTGCTGGTCTATGCCACGGCGGTCGACGCGGCCGCGATCCGCATTGTCGCGTTCGGCGACAGCAACACCGCAGGCTTCGGCGTTGCCGCCGGGAGCAACTATCCCTCAAAGCTCGAGCGCGCCCTCCGGGCGAGGGGCTACGATGTCACGGTCAGGAACAGCGGGGTGAACGGCGACACGACGGGGGGAGGGCTGGCCCGGCTCAACTCCGCGGTGCCGCCGGGCACGGCGATCGCCATCGTCTTCTTCGGCCGCAACGACGTTCGTTTCGGCGTGCCGGCGTCACGAATACGCAGCAATCTCGATGCCATCGTCGCCCGCTTGCGCGCCCGCGGCGTCCAGGTCGTCCTCTGCGGCTTCTACCCATTCAGTTTCGCCGACATCGCGGCCCGGCATGGCGCCGTCTATGCCGGCGATTTTTTCGCCGGCGTGGCGGTGAAAGGCGTGAAGAAGAAGCAGTATGCGCTGCCGCACGACTTTGTCCCGCATCTGAATGCCGCCGGCTACAGCGTTGTCGCCGGCCACCTGGAGCCGCTGGTCGCGCGGCTGATCGTGCGCGCACGACACAGCTGAACGGTCCGCCCTTTTCGGCGCAGGGATCGCGGATCGCGTTGACCGCCCGTGAATCCGGCGGGGGCGACCGGAGCAAGCGCGACTTGAAGTGGGTCGAAGAAGCGGCGCCGCCCAGCTGCTCCCGCCGGAACTGTCTCCATCTGAGCGACGCCTTGACTCGCAAAGGCGAGTGGGGCACGATTTAGATCGATCTAATTATTGTCTCGCATGCTCTTGCCGGCAGGGCCGGATTCATTGCCGGGTGCTATTGTAACGATCCAAGAAGAATCATGGCGGACAGCACGGTGGCGTACGCAAGGACCACGCTGAAGGACATCGCCAAGCATGCCGGCGTTTCCCCGGCAACGGTGTCGCTCGTCGTCCGCAACAGCCCCCTGGTAGCCTCCCAGACGCGGGAGCGCGTTCGCTCCTCGCTCGATGCGCTCGGCTACGTCTACGACCGCGCCGCGGCCAATCTCCGCTCCCGGCTGACGCACACCATCGGCCTCATCGTCTGCGAAATAACCAACCCCTTCTACGCCGAGCTAACCGCCGGCATCGATGACCTGCTCGACCGGGCCGGATGGGTCGCCTTTTTGGCCAACACCGCCGAATCGCCCACCCGTCAGGACCGCTTCATCGCCCGCATGCGCGAGCACCGCGTCGACGGCCTGCTGCTCGCCCCCGCGGAGGGCACCGACCCGGCCATCATCGACGATTTGTGGGGTCATGGCCTGCCGGTCGTCCAGATGTTGCGCCGTCTCGGCAAGCGCCAGGCCGATCATGTCGGCGCCGACTTCCGCCTTGGCATGACGCTCGCCGCCGAGCATTTGATCCGTCTCGGCCATACCCGCATCGCCTTCGTCGGCGGCGCCCGCCGAATCTCGCCGGCACGCGACCGCGCCGCCGCCTTCCGCGAGACGCTGACGCGTTACGGGCTGCCGACCGGCCCCATCGTCAACTGCCTGCCGACCCGCGAGGACGGCGCTCGCGCCGCCGAGTCGCTGTTTCCCGGCAAGCCGACCGACCCGACGGCGGTCATCTGCCACAACGACCTCTGTGCCCTCGGCGTGATGCTCGGCCTCGCCGACCGCGGCCTGGTCGCCGGGCGCGACGTGGCGGTCATCGGTTTCGACAACATCGCGGAGGCGGCGCTTCATCGCCCGGCTCTCACCACCGTCGCCATCGGCGCGCGCCAGATCGGCGAGGAGGCGGCGAATCTTCTGCTCCGGCGGATCAAGAGCCCGAACGGGGCGCCCGAGAGCATCATCCTGCCGCCAAAACTCATCGTTCGATCGAGCTGCGGAGGCCAGCCGACCCACCACTAGCCGATCCGTCCCGCCGCGGAGGAACTGCGACAATCAGCGGGACCAAACAGGGAGGAATGAAGAATGACTGCGAAATCCAGACGAGCAGTGTTGCTAGCCGGAACGGCCATGGTGCTGGCCGGGGTTTTCGGCATTGCGGCGGCCAGCGCCGACGACGTCGCCGACGCCAAGGCCGCGGTTGCCAAATACGCCGGGCCGCAGACGACCTGGGAAGGGCCGACCTCGGCGCCGAAGCCGGAGGCGGGCAAGAAGGTCGTCTACCTGTCCGGTGACGAACAGAACGACATCTCCCACCTCTACGGCGTCTACATCAAGGAAGCCGGCGAAAAGCTGGGGTGGGACGTGACCATCATCGACGGCAAGGGCAGCCCCACCTCGTGGCTTGCCGGCATGAACCAGGCGATCGCCCTCAAGCCCGACGGCATCGCGCTCTTCGCCGATGCCGCCAGCCTGCAGGATCCGATCAAGGCGGGCGTCGCCCAGGGCATCAAGTTCGTCGGCCTGCACGCCGCCGGGCTGCCGGGCCCGCAGCCCGACCTCGACCTCTTCGTCAACATCCAGGAGGACCCGCGCGAGATCGGCAAGGCCGAGGCGGACTGGGTGATTGCCGATTCCAACGGCACCGCGAACACCGTCATCCTCACCCACAACGAGTACGCCATCGCCGAGGTCAAATCGATGGCGACCAAGGCAGAAATCGAAAAGTGCCCAGGCTGCAAGGTGCTGGATTACGTCAACTCGCCGGCTTCCGAGGCGGCGCAGCGCCAGCCGCAGCTGACCACCAGCTGGGTTCAGCGCTTCGGGCTGCCGCTCTACGCCACCTCGGTCGGCGACAATGACTGGGACTTCGCCGTGCCGGTGCTGAGAAGCGGCGGCATCGCCACCGACCAGGTCAAGCTGGTCGGCGCCGACGGCAATCGCTCGGCCTATGACCGCATCCGCAAGGGCGATCAGTACCAGACGGTCACCGTCTCGGAACCGATCGAACTTCAGGCTTGGCAGGCGATCGACGAACTCAATCGCGCCTTCCACGACCAGCCGTCGAGCGGCTTCGTGCAGCCGCCGTTCCTTGTCACGCCCGACAACATCCATTCCGAGGGCGGCGATCAGAACACCTTCATCCCCAGCAATGACTACAAGAACCATTACCTCCAGATCTGGGGTGTGATGTAATCATTGCAAATCCCGGCCGGCGTCGTCGCCGGCCGGGGCGGCACCATTGGACAAATGATTGAGACCGCGGCCATGCCGGAGCTCGATCATCGGGACCCTGACGGCCCGGAACCGCTTCTGGCCATGACTGGCCTGACGAAGCGCTTCACCGGAACCCTCGCCCTCGACGACGTCGACTTCGACGTACGGCGCGGCGAAGTCCATGCCCTGCTCGGCCAGAACGGCGCCGGCAAGTCGACGCTCATCAAGATTCTTGCCAATGTCTACGCGGCCGACGCCGGCGACATCCGCTTCGACGGCCGTCCCGTCGACTCCGGGCTCGAGACCCTGCCGATCGCCTTCATCCATCAGGATCTCGGCCTGGTCGAATGGATGACCGTCGCCGAGAACGTCGCGCTGATGACCGGCTATCCGCGCTCGCGTCTCGGGGTGATCTCGTGGCGGCGGGTCCACAAGGCGGCCGGCGGCGCGCTGGCGACGTTGGGGAGCGACCTCGACCCGGCCGCTCCCGTCCTCACCCTGCCGGCAGCCGAGCGATCGCTGGTCGCGATCGGCCGGGCGCTGGCGGTCAAGTCCGACATCCTCGTCCTCGACGAACCGACCGCCGCTCTTCCCGACCACGACGTCGAGCGCCTGCTGGCGACGCTGCGCCGGCTTCGCGCCAACGGCATCGGCATCATCTACGTCACCCATCGCCTCGACGAGGTCTTCCGCATCGCCGACCGCATCACCGTCCTTCGCGACGGCCGCCGGGTCGCGACGGTCAACGCGCATGAAACGAGCCCGGGCGCGCTGGTCGAAATGATCGTCGGCCGGTCGATGAACGATGCCTTTGTCAGACCGGCGGCTCCCACCGATCGCGTCGTCCTTTCGGTGGTCGAGGCTGTCGCCGAGCATGTCGGTCCGGTCTCGTTCACCGTCAAAGCCGGTGAGACGCTCGGCCTGGTCGGCCTCCGCGGCGCCGGCCACCACACGATCGGCCGTGCCATATTCGGCCAGACGCCGCTCGAGTCCGGCCATATCCTCCTCGACGGCAAGCGCGTCGACCCGAGCGACCCGGCGGATGCCATGCGGAAGCAGATCGGCTTCGTTTCGAGCCGGCGGGCCGAAGAGAGCATCGCCGCCAACATGGCGGTTCGCGAGAACATCTACATGAACCCCGTCGCGACCGGCAAAAGGGTGATGGAGATCATCCGCCGGCGCTCCGAGCTTGCCGAGACCCGCGCGGCGCTCCAACGCTTTTCCATCAAGGCAGAGGACCCCGAACAGGCGGTCGCCACGCTATCCGGCGGCAACCAGCAAAAGGTTGTCGTGGCGCGGTGGATGGAGACGAAGGTCGGCCTGCTCGTCCTCGAAGAGCCGACGATCGGCGTCGATGTCAGCTCGAAGGCCGAGATCTATCACCTCCTGCAACTCTCGCTGAAGAAGGGAATGGCGGTGCTCCTCATCTCCTCCGACTTCGAGGAGGTCGAGCGCATATGCCATCGCGCCCTCGTCTTCAGCCGCGGCCGGGTCGTCGCCGAGATCCCCCATGACGAGCTGACCATATCGAACCTGACCGTGAGCGCCACCGGCGGCGAGTTGGGGGCCCAAACAGGAGCCCTGCCATGAATGGAGACATGACGCGCCAGTTGACGGCCGTGGTGATGCGGGCCGTGTCGGTGTGGGGCCTGCTCATCCTCCTCGTTCTGCTCATCATCCTCTTCGCGTTGCTGAAGCCCGACACCTTCCTGACCTACTTCAACATCCGCTCGATCCTCAGCAACAAGTCGGTGCAGGCGTTGGTGGCCCTGTCGGTCTTCATCCCGATGGCGTCGAACCAGTTCGACCTCTCTGCCGGCTTCAATGTCGGCATCTCGCAAGTGCTGGCAATCGGTCTTCAGGGCCAGGGTCTGCCATGGTGGGTGGCGGTCATCGCGGTCCTGCTGATGGGCGCCTTCGTCGGGCTGGTGAACGGCTTCCTCGTCACCCGCATCAAGATCAACTCGTTCATCGCCACGCTCGGCACCGGCACCGTGCTTTATGGGCTGAACGCCTGGTATACCGGCGGCCAGCAGGTTCTCGCCAACCTGCCACCCGAATTCCTCGCCATTTCCGGCAACATCTGGATCATCCCGGCGCCGGCGGTGTACGCCCTGATCGTCAGCCTGGCGCTGTGGATCGTCTTCGAATACCTGCCGCTCGGGCGCTATCTCTACGTCCTCGGCGCCAGTCCGCGCGCGGCCGAGCTGAACGGCATTTCGGCGAAACGCTACGTCACCTTCGGCTTCATCGCTGCCGGCACGCTTGCCGCCTTTGCCGGTGTCGTGCTCCAGTCCCAACTCCAGGTCGGCCAGAGCTCGGTCGGCCAGGAGTATCTCCTCCCCGCCTTCACCGCTGCTCTCCTCGGCGCCACGTCCATCCGGCCCGGCCGGGTCAATGTATGGGGGACGGTGCTTGCCGTTGCGGTGCTGGCGGTAACCGTCGCCGGCCTCAACCAGCTCGGTGCGCCGTTCTTCGTCGAGCCGCTTTTCAACGGCTCGATGCTGATCCTGGCGGTCGGGCTCGCCGTGCAGGCGGCGCAGCGCCGGTCGAAGCAGGGCACTGACGCGGATCGCGCGGTGGCCGTCGGCTCGGCCGCACCGGTGGCCGAATAGGGACCTCCTCCCAATGAACCCGAAAACCGCATTGCCTGACAACGCCGCCGACAGTCCCGCTCTCGGCGCCGGCTGGTTCACGTCGCGATGGGGGCCGGACGACCAGCGCGGCAACGGCAACCTGATGACGCCGGCGAAAGTCCTGGAGGCGACGCGGCTGATCAAGACCGGCGAGATCGTCAGCCTCGGCATGCCCTACGACGCGAAGATGCCGATCGCGCCGGGCCGCGCCTACGCGCTCCGCATGCCCGGCGGGCCGACCGGCGGTCCCTATGGCGACAAGAGCAAGACCATCTGGAACGACGAGTTCATCGCCACCGAGATCGGCCAGATCGGCACGCAGATGGACGCGCTCGGCCATCTCGGCTGTATGTGCGGCGCCAAGGGCGACAAGACCAACATGCTCTTTTACAACGGCAACCGCCTGTCGGAGATGTGGTCGCCCTATGGACTGAAGAAGCTCGGCATGGAGAACGCCCCGCCGTTCTTCACCCGTGGGGTTCTCTTCGACGTTCAGGGCCTGAAGGGGCGGGTGCTCGACGTCGGCGAGGAGATCCAGCTCGCCGACCTCAAGCTATGCCTTGAGCGCCAGGGCGTGCCGGAAAATACGATCAAGCCCGGCGACGCGGTGTTCGTGCGCACCGGTCACGGCTCGCGCTGGTACACCGAGACCGCGACCTTCTACGACGGCGCGCCCGGCATCGGCATCGATTGCGCTCGATGGTTCGCGAGCCTCGAAGTCTGCGTCGTCGGCGCCGACAATTTCGCCGTCGAGGTCGTGCCGCCGGTCGATCCCGAGGTGTTCCACCCCTGCCACCAGCATCTCATCATGGAAAACGGCATTCACCTCCACGAGGGAATGACGTTCGAGGGACTGGTCGAGCGCCAGGCCTGGGTATTTGTCTACATCTTCGCGCCGCTGCCGATCGTCGGCGCCACCGGGTCGCCGGGCAATCCCATCGCGGTTCTCTAAGGCGCCGGGAATCACCGGCGCCGGTTGTCCCAGGCCTCGGGATTGAGGAGGCCGGTCGGCCTGCGGCCCGACAGCGCGGCAATCACAATCTCGGCCGACGATATGGCGAGCCGACGCGCCGCTTCGACGGTATTCCCCGCCGTGTGAGGGGAGAGCACCACGTTTGGCGCGGTGAGGATGGGGTTGTCCGGGGCCGGCGGTTCCGTCTCGAGGACATCGAGCCCCGCACCGGCAATCACCCCATTGTGCAGGGCGTCGGCGAGGGCGACCTCGTCGACCAGCGGGCCTCGCGCCGCGTTGACGAGGATGGCGGTCGATTTCATCGCTGCCAGCTCATCACGGCCGATCATGTGAAACGTGTCGGAGGTCAGCGGCAGGTGCAGGGAGACCACGTCCGACATCGCCAGCAGCGAGCGAAGCGACTCGATTTTCTTGCCGCCGCGCGCTTCGATCTCCGCCGTCGACAGGCCCGGGTCGAAGGCCACGACAGTCATGTCGAAACCGCGAGCGCAGATTCTGGCGACCCGGGATCCGATATTGCCGATCCCGACAAGTCCGAGCGTACGTTCCGACAACTGCTCGAACTGGAGCTCGAAGCGGGCCGCATAGTGCCCGTCCTTGACCAATGCGTGGACCGCCGGCACCCGCCGGATCGCCGCGAGCATGAGGCCGACGGTCGCCTCGGCTACCGCGTCGGCGTTGCCGCCGGGGACGTTGGCGACCACGATGCCGTGGCGGGTGGCGGCTTTCATGTCGATGTTGTCGACGCCGGCGCCATGCTTGGAGATCACCTTCAGCTTCGGCGCTGCGTCAAGCAGGGAAGCGTCGATTGCGATGTTCCTGATGATGACGGCATCGGCCTCGGCGAAAGCGCGCCGCCGGTCTTTGCTGTCCCGACTGGCCAAGGCATCGACGACAAAATGCTCACGGAGCCGCGCCACGCCGTCCTTGTGGATCGGATCAGGGATGAGGACGCGGAGGCCGGTCATGGCGGGGAAAAACGCTTGACGCGGCGTCCGGTGCCGTCGTCCCGAGAGGCGGGAATCGGATGATCGACAGCATGACTTTTCCTGCCCCCAGCCATCGAGAACCCGACTAACCGCGCTCCCTCGACGGAGGCAGGCTCTCTTCGATGCCTGGCGGTGTGCCGCCACTGCCCGGTCCTTCGAAGACCCGCTGACAGGCATGCTCGACGTGGGTGCGCATGGCGAGCCGCGCGGCCTCCCTGTCGCTCGCCTCGATCGCCTGAAACATCGCGACGTGCTCCGCCTGCACCGTCAGCAGATGGTCGAGCGGCCGCGTCATCGCGAGGCTCCGCGCCAAGTTGATGACGAACTCGATCGGCGTGCGCAGCGCCTCCATCACGGTCTCGTAGAAATCGTTGCCGGAGGCGCGCGCGACGGCGATGTGAAACTCGAAATCCGCGTTCATGCCGACCACGCCGGTGGCGATAGCCTCCTCCATGCGGTCGAGCGCGCCGCGCATGACGTGCAGCAATTCGGGGCTGCGATTTTGCGCCGCATGGTAGGCGGCATCGCCCTCCACGGTGACGCGAAATTCGAAGCACTGCCGCACCTGCGCCAGACTGTTGAGGGGGCCGAAACCGATCATCGCCGATGACTGCATGGGCAGGAGGGCACGCTTGCGCACGTAGCTCCCCGATCCCTTGCGAGAGACGATGAAGCCCATTGCCCTTAGTCGCGACAAAGCCTCGCGGATGACCGGGCGGGATACGCCGAAACGGTCGGCCAGCTCGGCCTCGGGCGGCAGCTTTCCACCCTCTCCGAAGGCGCCCCGCTGGATTAGGGTCGCCACGCGGTGGGACAGTTGTTCGCCGAGCGGCAGGGCCGGCGACACCGTCCCCCAGCTGCGGTCATCCGAGGCCACAACGGCGTTCTGCAAGGGCTGTCTGACAGCTTTAGGCGGCATGGGTTTCCACAGGTGGCTCGATTTCCATTGGTCTTTGCCGAAAATCCGCGAAGGACACTCTCCATCCTCTCGGCACAAACTCAAAATCAGATTGACAAGTTTACTCAATTCTCTACGCTCAATCCATAGGAACCGCGAGCAAAGTTAGGGACGGCTGTTTTTCTGGGTGGTCGGCTGCGGTCGCGTCCCTGCTTGCTTGCTGGTTCGTCCGGGCGATCCAGCGCGGAATGCCGGGTTTTCGGACGTATGCATAATTACCCTGCGGACGACGTTACGGTCGAAAGAACAAGCGGGGCGATTGGGAGGAGGAACCCTCGATGGAGGGTCAGCGGGACACGGAAGGAAGGACCGCTTCGCTTGACCCGGCCCCGCGCGCCGACGGTGGGGGCGACCTGCTGGTCGTGCGGGACGTCTCAAAGACTTTCGGCGGCACCCAGGCGCTGCGCAATGTGAGCATGTCCCTCAACGGGGGCGAGATCGTCGCGCTCCTCGGCGAGAATGGCGCCGGCAAATCCACGCTGATCAAGATCCTCGCCGGCGTCTACACGCTCGACGAAGGCAGAATCTTCTTCCGCGACAGCGAGGTCACCGGGTCGCTGCGTCGTCTGCCCATCGCCTTCATCCATCAGGATCTCGGCCTCATCGATTGGATGACCGTGGCGGAGAATATCTGTCTGACCCTCGGCTATCCCCGTCGCCACGGCATGGTGGACTGGGATACGGCCCGGCAGCGCGCCGCGGCGGCCCTGGAGGTGCTCGGCGCCGACGTCGACCCGGACCTCCGCATCCAGAGCCTGAGCCGCACCGAGAAATCCCTGGTCGCAATTGCCCGGGCCCTTGCCGCGGAGGCCGGCATTCTTGTTCTCGATGAGCCGACCGCAAGCCTGCCCGCCGACGAGGTGGCACGACTATTCGGCGCCTTGCGCCGACTCCGCGCCCGCGGGGTCGGGATGATCTACGTCTCGCACCGCTTGGACGAAGTGTTCGAGATCGCCGACCGCATGGTGGTGCTCCGCGACGGCGCCGTCGCCGGAGAGCGGCGGGTGGAGGAGACGACGCCCGAGGAGGTGATTCTGCTGATCGTCGGGCGCGAGCCCTCGCAGGTGTTTCGCCGGCCGGCGCAGCGCCAGGGACAGGCGCGGCTGGTGGTCGAGTCGATGATGCTCGAAGAGGTCGGGCCGGTGAATTGCCAGATACACGCAGGCGAAGTCGTTGGCCTGGTAGGGCTCCGCGGCGCAGGTCAGGAGAGCGTCGGCCGGGCGTTGTTCGGGCTGCAGCCGCTGACCGGCGGCAGGATTGTGGTCGACGGCGATGAAATGGTCCCGCATTCGCCGCGCGAGGCGATGGCCGCCGGGGTCAATCTGGTCTGCGCCGATCGGGTCGGCGAATCGATCATGCCGAACCTCACGGTGCGCGAGAATCTATTCCTCAATCCGATCGCCGCGGGCAAGACGGCATTTTCATTCCTCGCCCCCGGCCGCGAGAGCCGGGCGTCGGTCGAGCTCGGCCGCGAGGTCGGCTTGCGTCCCAACAATCCCGGTCTGCCGATCGAGCTCCTCTCCGGCGGCAACCAGCAAAAGGTCGTGGTCGGGCGGTGGCTGCACCTTGCGGCGAAACTCTACGTCTTCGAGGACCCGACCGCCGGTGTCGATGTCGGCGCCAAGGCGGAGATCTACCGGCTCTTCGATGTGGCGCTCCAGACCGGCGCGGCCATCCTGATCGTGTCGACCGATTTCGAAGAGGTCGCCAAAGTCTGCCATCGAGCGGTCGTCTTTGATCGTGGCCGGGTTGTTGCGGAACTGGGTGCAGCCGATCTGTCGGTGGAGAATCTCCTCGCCGCCGCGTCGGCCAACATCACCCATTCGGCGGAAATCGCCGCGTCGGCCTTCGAAGAGCCAGTGCCGGGGCCACATGCAGTCCATTAAGTCCAACGCACTCGAGCCGACGCGCTCCGAACTGGCGGGACTGTCCCGCTGGCGGGCTCTCGTTCGTCTGTTGCCGGTCTACGGCCTGCCGATTCTCACCGTCCTGCTCATCATCTTTTTCTCGCTGCTCCTGCCGGACACCTTCCCGACCTACCTGAATTTCCGCTCGATCCTCGCGGACAAGGCGATCATCGCGCTTCTTTCGCTTGCCGCCACGTTGCCGATGATGGCCGGCCGCATCGACCTGACCGTCGGTTTCGGCATCGTCATGTGGCACATCCTGGCGATCGGCCTGCAAGTCAAATACGGCGTGCCGTGGCCGCTGGCGATCCTGATCGTGCTCGCCTGTGCCGCGCTGGTCGGACTGATCAACGGCATCCTCGTCGAGGTGGCGCAGATCGACTCCTTCATCGCCACGCTCGGCACCGGCACGATCCTTTATGCGATCGCGCTGTGGTTCACCGAGGGACGGCAGATCATCGGTTCGCTGGCGCCGGGGTTCATCGACATCAATACCCTGTCGATTGCCGGCATACCGATACCGGCAATCTACGTGATGGTCCTCGCCATCTTCCTGTGGATCGTCAGTGAGCGATTGCCGCTCGGCCGCTACATCTATGCCATCGGCGCCAACGAGAAGGCGGCCGCGCTGAACGGCATCCCCGTCCGCGCCTACGTCATCGGCGTTTTCGTCGGCTCCGGACTGATTTGCGGTTTCGCTGGCTGTGTGCTGGCCGCCAAGCTCCGCATCGGACAAGCGAATGTCGGTCTCGACTATCTGCTGCCGGCGCTGGTCGGTGCGTTTCTCGGCTCGACCACCATCAAGCCCGGCCGGGTCAACGTGTGGGGAACGATGTTCGGCGTTTTGATCCTGGCCGTCGGCATATCCGGCATCCAGCAGCTCGGCGGATCGTTCTTCGTCGAGCCGCTGTTCAACGGCACGACATTGGTCGTTTCGATCGCCCTTGCCGCTTTTGCGCAGCGGCGCCGCGCGGTGGCACGGCCGACGCGCGGCACGGGGGACGCCGAAGCGATGAGAGTTAGCAGTGAGCGGGAACGAACGCCCGCCTTGCCAGGTTCGGCGGCCGAATAGCGGTCGCTGCTCGAGCCGGAGCAACCGGCCTGACAGACCGTTGGGAGGTCTGCCAGTCTTGAAAGGGAGGAAGTGAGTATGTCGAAATTCGGTCTGATCGGCGGGGCCCTGCTTGCCTCGGCCGCATTCGTCACGGTGCACGTCTCGGCCGCGAGCGCGGCCGACGACGATTACACGAAAATGGCAAAGGACTACATCTCATCGGTGACCGCGCCGGTTACCGAGTGGACCGGCCCGACCACCGGCCCCAAGGCACAGGGCAAGAAACTGGTGATCTACGTGTCGGCTGACCAACGCAACGGCGGTGCCCAGGGCGTCGGTGACGGCGCCGAGGAGGCGGCCAAGGCCCTTGGCTGGGACTTCCGCGTCCTGGACGGCCAGGGCTCGGTGCCGGCGCGGACCTCGGCGCTCACCCAGGCCATCGCGCTGAAGCCGGACGGCATCATCCTCGGCACCGTCGACGCCGCCGAGCAGGCGCCAATCATCGAGGAGGCCCTGAAGCAAGGCATTAAGGTCGTCGGCTGGCACGCCGGCCCCGGGCCCGGAAAGATCGAAGCGGTTCCCGGCGTCTTCACCAACATCACGACTGACCCGAACGAGGTCGCCAAGGCCTCCGGCCTCTACGCCGTCGCCGATTCCGACGGCACCGCCGGGGTGATCCTGTTCACCAATTCGATCTATGCCATCGCCACCGCCAAGACCAACGCCGAGAAGGCGGCGATTGAGGGGTGCTCGGGCTGCAAGGTCCTGTCGGTCGAGGATACGCCGATCGGCGATCTTTCCAACCGCATGGGCCAGCTCACCACGTCGCTGCTTTCCAAATATGGCGACGCGTGGACCTACTCCATCGGCGTCAACGACCTCTACTTCGACTTTGCGGCTCCGTCGCTTCAGTCGGCGGGCATTGATCCGGCGACCGGCTATCCCCGCAACATCTCGGCCGGCGACGGTTCGGTGCCGGCCTTCCAGCGCATCCGGGACGGCCAGTATCAGATCGCTACGGTCGCTGAGCCTCTCCACCTGCACGGCTGGCAGACGATCGACGAGTTGAACCGCGCCTTTGCCGGCGAGCAACCGAGCGGCTACGTCGCCCCGCCGCACCTGTTCATCAAGGCCAACATCGACCAGGACGGCGGCGACAAGAACATCTTCGATCCCGGCAACGGCTATCAGGAGCAATACAAGAAGATCTGGGGCGTGCAGTAACAGCCGACTTCAGACGACTGATCCAACTGACTGGGACGGGCGGTGCGTCGTGCGCTGCCCTCCCTTCCCACCCTCCACCGGCGCTTGCGACCGGGCCGGCGGCCGGCGATTGCGGTCGGGTGGGACGAATAGCTTGCGCGATCCGGACTGGCATGCCGACGAACCCGTCGAACCTGCCGGGCTGAACCCTCCGCAAATCCCTGCCGCGCGCAGGGTCACCAGATGCCGGCCGAGCGTCGGCGTGTGCCAACATGGAGACTGATGATGGCCAGTAGCGATCTCCCCAAGCCCGATTACGCCACCTCGAACATGCGCCTGGTCGGATACAGCGATCAGGGCGGTCGCTCCGACGGCGTGCAGATCATGGTGCACAACGGCTACGCCTATATCGGCCAGATCTTCTCGAAGGGTTTTTCGGTCGTGGACGTTCGCGATCCGACCAAGCCGAAGACGATCAGACACGTCGCCGCGCCGCCCAACACTTGGACGCTGCACCTTCAGGCCTTCGGCGATCTCCTGCTCGTCATCCACAACAAGGACATGTTCGCCCAACCCGAACTCGCCGACGAAAAGAACTATTACAAGGGCTCCGTCGACCATCACGCCAAGCCGGAAGCCGAGACGCGCAACTGGTCGGCCGGCCTCGCCGTCTACGACATTTCGAAGGGCGACGATCCCAAGCAGATCGGCTTCATGCCGGTCGAGGGGACCGGCCTGCATCGTCTTTGGTATGTCGGCGGGCGTTGGGCCTATGCCTCGGCTCTGCTCGACGGCTTCAGCGACTACATCCTCATCGTCATCGACATGCAGGACCCCAAGAAGCCGGTGCTGACCGGCAAATATTGGCTGCCCGGCATGAACGTGGCCGCCGGCGAGACGGCAAATTGGCCGACCAAGAATGGCCGCTTCGGCCTGCACCATGCCATCATCAACGACGACATCGCCTATTGCAGCTGGCGCGATGCCTGCCTCGCGGTGGTCGACGTCAAGGACAAGGCCAATCCGAAGCTGCTCGTTCACAAGGTCTGGGCGCCGCCCTTCGGCGGCGGCACGCACAATGCGCTACCGCTCCCCGACCGCAATCTCCTGATCGTCGTCGACGAGACCGTGCTCGACAATCAGGAAGACGGCTTCAAGCCGATCTGGGTCTTCGACAATCAGGTCAAGTCGAATCCGATCAGCATTTCCACCTTCCCTCCGCCCTCGGACAAGGACTACCTCAAGGTCGGCGGCCACTTCGGGCCGCACAATGTCCACGAGAACCGGCCCGGCAGCTATGTCAGCTCCGAGACGATCTTCGCCACCTACCAAAACGCCGGCTTGCGGGTCTACGATATCCGCGATCAGTTCCGGCCGAAAGAGATCGCCGCCTTCGTTCCGCCGCTGCCGACGGGGACCTGGGTCGATCCGCGTCCCAACCGGCCGGTCGTTCTGCACTCGGCCGATGTCTTTGTCGACAAGAACGCGCTTTGTTACGTCACCGACTTCAACGCCGGGCTCTACATCGTCGAATACAAGGGCTGACGGGCCCCGTGCCGAGAGGCGCCCCGCAAGGGGCGCGCAAGAAAAGAGCGCGCGACAAAACCATGGCCGCTACCGACCTTTTGAAGCCGACCTATGCGCACAACATGCGCCTGATCGGACATAGCGATCAGGGCGACCGTTCCGACGGCCAGCAGGTCATGGTGCGGAACGGCTATGCCTATGTCGGCCACGTCTGCTCGAAGGGCTTCTCCGTCATCGACGTCCGCGATCCGACGCAGCCGAAGACGGTCAACTATGTGCAGAACCCGCCCAATACCTGGAGCCTGCATCTTCAGGTCCACGACGATCTTCTGCTCCTCGTGCATGGACGGGACATGTTCTCCCAGCCGGAGATGGCCGACGAGCGCAATTACTACAAGCCAAAGGCCGGCCGGCACGACGAGCACGAAACGCCAGCGACCCGCAACTGGTCGGCCGGCATGGCGGTCTTCGACATTTCGAAGCCGGCCGAACCGCGCCAGATCGGCTTCATGCCGGTCGACGGCACCGGTCTCCATCGCATCTGGTATGTGGGCGGGCGCTGGGCCTATGCCTCGGCGATGATGGACGGCTTCTCCGACTACATTCTGGTGACCATCGACATGCAGGACCCGACCAGGCCGGAGATCGTCGGGCGGTTCTGGCTGCCGGGGATGAACGTTGCCGCCGGCGAGACGGCCGACTGGCCGCTCCCCACCGGCCGCTACGGCCTGCACCACGCGATCGTCGACGACGACGTCGCCTACGGCGCGTGGCGCGACGGCTGTCTGGTGGTCGTCGACGTGAAGGACAAGGCCAACCCCAAGCTGATCGTTCACAAGAACTGGGCGCCGCCTTTCGGCGGCGGCACGCACAACTGCCTGCCGCTTCCCGATCGCGACCTGCTGATCGTTCTCGACGAAGCAGTGCTCGACAATATGGAGGACGGCTTCAAGCCGATCTGGGTTTTCGATAACCAGGTGAAGGCGAACCCGATCAGCATCTCCACCTTCCCGCTTCCTGCCGATCGCGACTACGTCGCCGTCGGCGGGCACTTCGGTCCGCACAATATTCACGAGAACCGGCCAGGCAGCTTCCAGAGCTCGGAGCTGATCTTCGCCACCTACCAGAACGCCGGCGTGCGCGTGTATGACATCCGCGATCCGTTTCGTCCGGTCGAGGTCGGCGCCTGCGTGCCGCCGGCGCCGAAAAAGCTTGTCGATCCCCGCCCCAACCGGCCGGTGGTGCTCCACTCGGCCGATGTCTTTGTCGATCGCAACGGCCTCGCCTATTGCAGCGACTGGAGCGGCGCCGGTCTGTACATCATGGAATATACGGGTTGAGCGTTGAGCGGCGCGCGGTGAGGTCGGCTGTGGCGATGCCGGATCCGGTTCCGCGGCCGGTCGGGCCGCGAGGTGTGTTCGTCTTCGAGCGTTTCGAGGCGACGGAGGAATCGCTCGACTGGTTGCGCGAGCGCGGCCTCGAATTGACGCTCGGCTACCCGATGTGGGAGCAACCGTTCTGGCGTCACGCCGAGGACGATTTCATCGCCGCCGCCAGGGGCAAGATCGCCGTCATGGGCGCCAGCGGCACCCGCATCACCCGAAGCATCATCGAAGCGCTTCCCGACCTCCGTTACATCTCCAAATTCGGTATCGGCGTCGACAGCATCGACATCGAGGCGGCGACCGAGCACGGCATCCTCGTCGCCAATACCCCGGAGGATTCTCAGGTGACGACGGTCTGCGAGCACGCGATCGCGCTGATGCTGGCATTGATGAAGCGGCTGAACGTGTGGACGCCGCAATTCATGCGCGAGGGCGGCTGGCGAGGCCTCGTCCATGCGACCTCGATGCTGGGAGCGACCGTCGGCATCGTCGGTTTCGGCCGCATCGGCCGCGGCGTGGCGGAACGGCTTGCCGGCTGGGGCACAACCATCCTGGCGCACGATCCTTACGTCAGCGCGGCTGCTCCGGGCGTAACGATGGTCGACCTGCCGACGCTCCTCGCCTCCGCCGACGTGGTGACGTTGCACGCGACCCCGACGGCGGAAAACCGCCACATGATCGACGCCCATGCACTCGCCCGGATGAAGCCGGGCGCGATCCTCGTCAATACCGGCCGCGGCTGGTTTGTCGACTATGCCGCGCTCCGCGAGGCGCTCATTGGCGGCGTCATCGCCGGCGCGGCGCTCGATGTCTACGACCGGGAACCTCCCGATCCCGCCGACCCGCTGTTCTCGATGCCGAACGTGATTGCGACGCCGCATGTGGCGGCATGGACCCACGACGGCATCCAGAACGTCGGGTGGCATGGCGCGCGCAATCTCTGGGCGATGATCAGCGGCGAGGGGCACGCCGATGTCGTCAACCCCGAAGCCCGCGGCCGCGGCCGTTCCGCCGCGCCTGCCTGAGCGGGCGTTCGATCGGCCGAAAACCAAGAGGCACCCGCTTGAACCAAGAAGCCGACATAGCGCCGGACGCGGCCGGAGGGTCCGGCCGGTTTCCGATCCCCATCCTGGCGCTGACCATGAGCGCCTTTGCGGTGGGCACCGCCGAGTTCGTCATCGCCGGGCTGTTGCCCGACATATCCCGGGATCTCGATGTTTCGATCCCGGCCGCCGGCCAGTTGGTGACCGCCTACGCGATCGGGGTCGTCATCGGAGCGCCGCTCCTCGCCATCGCCACCAGCAAGCTGCCGCGGAAAGCCGTGCTCCTTCTGATGCTCGGCATCTTCGTGATTGGCAATCTGCTTTCGGCGGTGGCGCCCGGCTACTTGTTCCTGATGGTCGCGCGCATCGTCGCGGCTTTCGCCCACGGCTCGCTGTTCGGCGCCGGGGCGGTGGTCGCCGCGGACATGGTGCCTCCCAACCGCAGAGCGGGCGCGATCGCGCTGATGTTCACCGGGCTGACCGTCGCCAACATCGCCGGCGTGCCGCTCGGCACCTTCATCGGCCAGCTCTATGGCTGGCGCGCGACGTTCTGGGCGATCAGCGGACTCGGCGTTCTGTCCTTCGTCGGCATCGCGCTATTGGTGCCGGCCACCTCCGACCGCGGCGCCATCGATGTCCGCCAGGAAATCGTCGTCGCAAGAAAGCCCGAGGTGCTGCTCGCCCTCGCCACCACTGTGCTCGGCTGGGCCGGCGTCTTCGTGCTCTTCACCTATATCGTGCCGATTCTCGAGGGCAACGCCGGCTTCAGCCCGCGCGCCGTCACCATCATCCTCTTCGTGATCGGCGTCGGTCTGACGATCGGGATCAATATCGGCGGCAAGCTTGCCGATCGCCTCGGTCTGTCTCACGCCCTGATCGGCATGCTCGCCGCGCTCGCGTTGTTCTCGGCGCTGTTTGCCGCGGCAAGCTTCGCAAAGGTCACCGCCGTCATCGTCATCTTTCTGTGGGGCATGGCGGCGTTCGCCACCGTGCCGCCGCTGCAGACGCGCGTTCTCGATGGCGCCAGGGATGCACCGAACCTCGCCTCCGCCCTCAATGTCGGAGCCTTCAACCTCGGCAATGCCGGCGGCGCCTTTCTCGGCGGCATGGTGATCGACTGGGGTTTGGGGGTGACTGCCGTGCCGCTCGCCGCCGCCCTCGTCGCCTGCTCGGGCCTCGTTCTCGCCGCGATCGGCCTCCGTGCCGATCGCCGACGATCGGATTAGCGCTCGGCCTCACCCGCCGCTCCGCGTCGGGATGTCGTTCGGCTATTGCTTCTCGATCGGAGTCTCCTGGTAAAGTCGCTGGCGCCACCCATTCTCTTGCCTCAACCAGATCTCGCTGACGAAAACGCGCGGCGGAAGGGTCGTGCCTTTGTAGGTTCCCGCGTAGGATTTCTCGAAAGTGACCAGGGCGACCCCGGGACTGAGCAACTCGACGTCCATCGGCGAATAGTCGAAGTGCTCCCGTTCCAGATGCTCGAACGCCTTGATCTGTGTGTCCGGCGTGGCCGCGCCGCCGTAGCGAGGCGCAATCGAGACCTGATTCGGCAAGATCATGCGCTCGATCGTCGAAACATCCTCGTCGGCGTATGCCTTGTCGATCTGGAGCACGGCCGATTTGATTTCGGCAATGGCCGCAGCGTCGTCGGCGATGGCCGGCAGCACGTGAAGACTGCAGGCCGTGACCACACTTGTGATCAGAAGTCGAATCTTCATGTTTCAATTTCCCATCAGCTTGTTGCGCCAATAGCCGCCAAGCGACTGGTGCCCAGGGCTCGGACTGGATTCTCCGGTCAGAAACCGACGGCCTGTCCATCCCGTCGGCTCTCCGAGGCCGCGATATAGCCGTGGCCGTCGTGGCGCCAGACGATCTGTGCGCCGCCCATGTCGAGGGGATCGGCGTCGGCCAGCCGATGTCCTCGCGCCCTCAATGCCGATTTGAAATCCTCGCGCCACTGCGGCTCGATCCGCACCTCATCCGCCTCGATCCGCCAGCGCGGCGCGTCGATCGCCGCCTGTGGGTTCTGGCCATAGGCGAAAAGCCGCGTCGCCACCTGGATATGTCCCTGCGGCTGCATGCTGCCGCCCATCACCCCGAAGGCGGCGACGGCTGAGCCGTCGCGGGTGGCGAAAGCGGGGATGATGGTGTTGAGCGGCCGTTTGCGCGGCCCGACCTGGTTGGGGTGGCCGTTGGCGAGGACAAACGAGCTTCCCCGGCCGTGCAGGGCGATGCCGGTTCCGGGGACCACGATGCCGGAACCGAAGGAGCGATAGTTCGACTGGATGTAGGAGACCATCATGCCGCTCGAGTTCGCCGGCGGCGAGGTAGACCGTGTCGTGGCCCACCGGTCTTCCGGGACCCGGTGCGGTTGCCCGCTTCGGATCGATCCGGCGGGCGCGCGCGTCGAGGTAATCCGGCGCAAGCAGCTCCTCGGCCCGGAGCGTCATGGCGGCGGGATCGGCAACATGACCGGCGACGTCGGCCATGCCGAGCTTGGTCGCTTCGATCTCGAGGTGATGGAGAGCGTCGTGGTCCGGGCCCATCGTATCGAGGTCGAACCGGTCGAGAATGCCGAGGCCGATCAGCGCCGCCAGGCCTTGGCCGTTGGGGGGGAGTTCGTGCACCCGATAGCCGCGGAAGTCGACACTCAGGGGCGCGACCCATTCGGGTGCGTGGGTGGCCAAATCGTCGAGCGACAGCCCTCCGCCGTCTTTCGCCGCGGCCGCGGCGATCGCCTCGGCCAGATGGCCGCGATAGAACGCCTCGCCGCTTGAGGCGGCGATCGCCTCGAGGGTCGTCGCCTGTTGCAGGCAGCAGAAATGCTCGCCCGGCAGCGGCGCGCGGCCGTGCGGCAGAAAGGTTTCGGCAAAGCTGTCATAGCCACCCAGCCGCTCCACTTGATTCTGCCAGAGCTTTGCGACTCGCGGGCTCACCAGAAACCCGTCGCGCGCGTAGCCGATGGCGGCCTCGAAAAGCACCTCGAAGGGCAAACGGCCGAAACGCTGGTGGAGCGCGATCCAGGCCGACACCGCGCCGGGAACGGTAACGGTGTCCCATCCGGTATCGGGCATTGTCGAGAGGCCGGCGAAGCGTTCGGCGGTCCATGCCGCCGGGGAGCGGCCGGACGCGTTGAGGCCGTGCAATCCACCTCCGTCCCAGACGATCGCGAAGGCGTCGCCGCCGATTCCGTTCATCACCGGTTCGACGACGGTGAGCGTGATGGCGGTCGCCACAGCCGCGTCGACCGCGCTGCCGCCCCGGGCGAGCATGGCGAGGCCCGCCTGCGCGGCAAGCGGCTGGGTCGTGGTCACGCAATTGGCCGCAAGCAGCGGCACGCGAAACGACGGGTAGGGAAACTGCCATTCCATCCGGTTGGCCTGATGACGCTGGAGAAGGAGCTTCTGCGCGTGGCGGCGGGCCACGGCGTGAGCATAGCTCGCAATTGTGCCGGCAAGCGATAGACTTGGCGATCGGCGCGATCAGCCCCCGCGCCGAAGCCTCCGGACCAGCGGCGTCCGCTTCGCCCGCAGCCGAAAAACCGCCGCGATGCGAACAGGTTGACGCCTCATCGAGTTGCTGAAAGAGTGACGGCGTGTCGTTGCGACGGGAAGCAAACCATGAAAGCACCAGCATGGAAACTCAGCGGCGAGTTCATGGAAAACTGCAACTGCGATTATCTCTGCCCGTGCATCTACACCAACTCGAAAGGCCGGGTGACGTACGACCAGTGCACGTCGATCCATGTCTACCGCATCGACCATGGCCATTTCGGCGAGGTGAGCCTCGACGGGCTGAAGTTCGCTTTGGTCATCCGCGCCGGCAAGGTCATGGCGGATGGCAACTGGATCTTCGCGGGGATCGTCGATGCCGCAGCGGACGACGCTCAGCGCGAGGCTCTCACCGCCATCGTCAGCGGCGAAGCGGGCGGCGCGCCGGCGTTGATCCGCGACACTCTGGTCAGCGATTTCCGCGGCGTCGAGATCAAGCCGATCGAGTTTCGCGTCGACGGGCTCAGTCGCGCCGCCGAGATACCGGGGGCCGTCTCCTTCACGATCGACGGTTTCCCATCGACCGTGGCACACGGAGAACCGCTGCACATCGACAACACCGAACACCCGGCAAACCAACGGGTGGCGCTCGCCCAGGCGAGAGAAACCCACATCCACGTCTTCGGCCTCGACGTCGATTTGGTCGGCAAGGGCAACAATGGCCACTTCGCCCCGTTCAGCTGGGCGGTGCAACCGGACTGACCGATCGTCGCTGCCCCCTCGGCTCATGACCGCAACCTCCATCGGCCGCGCCCCTTCCCCGTGGCGAACCTCGATGCGCGGCCGTGCGGCACTACGCGGCGACGCGGACGGCGCGCTTCCGTGACGCGATGAACCTGATCGCGACAGTTGTCCTTCCCGTCTTCGGCCTGATTGGCATCGGCTATCTCGTCGCCCGTCTGGGAATACTCAGCGACACGCGCGCCGAGGCACTCTCCGAGTTCGTCTTCGTCATCGCGATTCCGCTGCTGATCCTGCGCATCATCGTGACGGCCGATTTTTCCGGCACCTCGGCCTGGCAGCTGTGGCTCCCCTACTTCGCCGGCTTCGTCATCGTCTGGGCCACCGGCACCATCGTCGCGCGAAGGCTGTTCGGCCGGGACGCGCGCGCCGGTCTCGTTGCCGGGCTTGCCGCTTCCTACGGCAATACGACGCTGATCGGCATTCCCCTGGTGCTCGACGCCTATGGCGACGCCGGCTCGGTGCCGATGGCCCTGATCGTCGCCGTGCAGTTCCCGGCCATCATGACGGCCGTCGCCCTGCTCATGGAGCGGGCCGAGCGGCGGGACAACGTTGCCGGCGGCCATACCCCGATTACGACAACCCTGGTCAGGACGTTCGTCGGCAACCCGATTGTGATCGGCCTCGCGGTCGGTGTGTTGTGGCGCCTTTCCGGCATCCCGTTCGCCGGCCTGCCGGCGACGCTGATCAGCCGCATCGCGGACGTCACAACCACCCTGGCGCTGTTCGCCGTGGGCATGACCCTCAGCCGCTACGGCATTCGCGGCAATGTCAGGGCTGCCGTCCTGCTGGCGGGCCTGAAGCTCTTCGTCATGCCGGCACTGGTCTTCGTCCTCGCCCGGGCAATCGAGTTGCCGCCGATTGCCTTCAAGGTGGCGGTGATCGCCGCGGCGTGCTCGACCGGCGTGACGCCGTTTCTGGTGGCCGGGCGCTTCCGGACCGGCGAAGGCCTCGCATCAAGCGTCATGACGATTTCGACAATGTTCGCCGTTGCCACGGTTTCTTTTTGGCTTCACGCCGTCGAGTGGGTGTAGCTCGGGGGGTGACCGGGCAACGGGAGGTCAGGCTGCCTCCGAAATTTGCTGTGCCTGCGTGACCGCGAGGAGAGGGAGCCACAACCCTCTCATCATGCGGCCCCTTTTTTGCCGTTGACTTAAGTCAAGGCCGGCGAGGGGGCCCGCGCTAGAGTTCCATATTGCCGGGAGAGTTCATGGCCGAGTGTTGTCCATGGCACACAAGCAGGTCACGTTTCGCTCCGCTGCCCGGGAGAAGGTCACGGAGGCGACGATGAGCGAAATTCCGGAACCGGCGAGGGAACACGGCACAGAGCCTGAGTCAGATGAAAGCGCTAGGCGCGGCAACGCCTGAACAGGCACGCGACCGGAAAGGACGGGGCTCTGCCCTGCCTAAGGTTGCCGATGGGGCCGTCGTTGCCGGCAATATTGCCAACGTGGCGCCCGCCCACCGCCGCCTTCCGGAAAAGGCCGGCTCACCCCCGGGACTCGCGCGCCTCGCCGAGGGCGTCGACGAATTGGTCCACACGTCCGTGGCGCGCCTGACCGCCGGTCTTTCCCCGACCGCACTGTTCGGCGCCTATTCGGACTGGGTCACTCACCAGGCGTTCTCTCCCGGCCGGCAGATGCTGTTGGCGGGACAGGCCGCCCAGAGTGCCGCGGCGCTGTCCGCCTACGCCTGGCGCTCGCTGCTCGGTCAGGCCGACGGCAAGTGCATCGAGCCGCGTCCGGCCGACCGGCGCTTCGTCGACGCAAGCTGGAACACCTGGCCGTTCAACCTCATCCATCAGGCCTTCCTGCTGCAGGAGCAGTGGTGGCAGAACGCCACCACCGGCGTCGAGGGCGTGACCCGCCAGCATGAGGACGTCGTCAGCTTCGTGGCGCGACAGATTCTCGACACTGTCGCGCCATCCAATTTCATCCCGACCAACCCGGAAGTCCTCGACAAGACGATAGCTACCGGAGGCACCAACCTCGTCGCCGGATACGCCAATCTGATCGAGGACCGGCAGCGCGCGCTATCCGGCCGGAGGCCCGTTGGCGCCGAGCGATTCCAGGTCGGCGAGAATATTGCCGCCACCCGAGGCAAGGTCGTCTACCGCAATCGCCTGATCGAACTGATCCAGTATGAGAGCACCACGGCGACGGTGTGCCCCGAGCCTCTGCTCATCGTCCCGGCCTGGATCATGAAATACTACATTCTCGATCTGTCGCGCGGGAACTCGCTCGTCCGCTACCTCGTCGAGCGCGGCTTCACGGTGTTCATCATTTCCTGGAAGAACCCGGACCGCGGCGACCGCGATCTCGGCCTCGAAGACTATCGCGAGCTTGGCATCGCAGCAGCGCTCGCGGCAATCGAAGCGATCGTCCGCGGCCGGCACGTTCACGCGCTCGGCTATTGCCTTGGCGGCACGATGCTGACCATTGCCGCCGCGGCGATGGCCCGTGACGGCGACCACCGGCTGGCGACGGTCGGGCTACTGGCCGCCGAAACCGATTTCACCGAGGCCGGCGAACTGAAGCTCTTCGTCAATGAGAGCCAGCTGCATTTCCTCGATCACATCATGCGCGGACAAGGCTATCTCGACGCGCAGCAGATGGCCTGGGCGTTTCAGATGCTCCGCTCCTACGACCTCATCTGGTCGCGCGTCATCCACGACTACCTGATGGGTGAGCGGCGTCCGATGACGGACCTGATGGCGTGGAACGCCGATGCGACCCGCCTTCCCTACCGCATGCACTCGGAATATCTGCGCAAGCTCTTCCTCAACAACGATATCGCCGAGGGCCGCTATCGCGTGAAGGGGAAACCCATCGCGCTCAGCGATATCCGCGCGCCGATCTTTGCGGTCGGCACCGTGCGCGACCACGTTGCGCCCTGGCGGTCGGTTTTCAAGATCCACCTGCCGGCCGACACCGAGGTCACCTTCCTTCTCACTTCGGGCGGCCACAATGCCGGCATTGTCTCCGAGCCCGGGCATCCCGGCCGCAGCTACCAGATCGCGACGAGAGGCAGCGAGGCGCTCTATGTCGACCCCGACGCGTGGCTTGAGAAGGCGCCGCATCGGCGAGGATCATGGTGGCCGGAATATGTAAGCTGGTTGAGAGCCCGCTCCGGCAAGGCGGTGCCGCCGCCACGGCTTGGCGGTGACGGAGAGTACCGGCCAAGACAGGATGCGCCGGGCACCTATGTCTTCATGACTTGACGTCTCGATCGACGCCGTCCTCGATGGGATCGACGCCGAGCGCTTGGCCGGCCACCGAGCCGTTTCCGATTTGTCGATGGTCCGCCTTGATCGCTTCGAAGCGACGGCAGCATCGCTCGACGGCCGACAAGCTGGAAGCAGCCGAGCTTGACTCGGGCATTTTGCGCTTATCATAGTATCATACGAGCGATGGGCGGTTGAGGTGGGACCTGGGCGTGACCGAGCCGGCGATGGATCGTGATGTTTGGAGCGTCGCGGTAGCGCGTTCCGAAGCCGACGGTTTGAACCGTTGGCTGAGTTCGACGCGCGGCCTTCTCGGGACGATCGTTCACACCGTTGGGCTGCGGATCATCGGCGGTGAGCTGCCGCCCGGCACCGCCATGCCGGCCGAAGCCGAGTGGTGCGTCCAGCTCGGCGTCAGCCGCACGGTCCTCCGCGAGGCGACCAAGGTCCTGATCAGCAAGGGGCTCGTCGAGTTGCGCCCCAAGACCGGAACCCGGGTACGTTCGGCCGAGAGCTGGAACCTGCTCGACCCCGACGTCCTCTCCTGGCAGTTGGCCGTCGCCCCACGCGATACTTTCGTCCGGGAGATCTTCGAGCTGCGCCGGGCGATCGAACCGTCGGTCGCCGCCCTTGCCGCCCTCAGGGCGACCGACCAGCACCTCGATGAGATGGCCGCCGCGCTGGATGATATGGAAGCCGCCGGGGACGATGGCCGGCGCTTCATCGGCCCCGATTTGCGGTTCCATCTCGGCATCCTCAATGCCGTCGACAACGGAATGTTTCGCTCGCTTAGCGGGGTCATCGAGACCGCGCTCACCACCAGCATGTATCTGTCGCTCGACAACCCCCGCGGCCAGCGCCACTCGGTGCCGCTGCACCGGGCGGTTTACGACGCGCTTCGCGCCCGCGACCCGAACGCGGCGCGTGATGTCATGACCCGGCTCATCGACGACGCGGAGAGCGACGCGGCGAGAGCCATGAAGATCCGGCGGCGAAAGGGACGGGCCAAGAATAGAAGACCGAACAAATGACGCAGCAAAAGCTGGCGCCGCCGTTCCGCGTCGCCGTCACCAACGATTTCCGGAACCAGGCTTGTGGAACCGACTGACGCCAAATATCCGAGTTCTCGAGGATCGCGTCGTCTTCGTCACCGGCGGCGGAGCCGGTATCGGCGAAAGCATCGTCGAGCATTTCTGCGCGCAAGGCGCGCGCGTCACCTTCGTCGATATCCAGGCCGATGCCTCGCGGGCGATTGCCGAGCGCGTCGCCGCCCGTGGTCACCGAAAACCGCGCTTCATCGAGGTCGACCTGAGGGACGTCGGCGCATTGGAGGCGGCGATCGTTCAAGCGGGCAGCGAAGATGGACCGATCAAGGTTCTGGTCAACAACGCCGGAAACGACGATCGCCATCGGCTGGCAGACCTCACCGAGGCTTACTGGGACGATCGCATGGCGGTCAATTTGCGCCATCAGGTCTTTGCCGTTCAGGCAGTCCGCCCGCAAATGCGCGATTCCGGCGGAGGCTCGATCGTCAATCTCGGCTCGATCACCTGGATGGTCGGCGACCCCGACTGCATCGCCTATGTGACCGCCAAATCCGCGATCAACGGAATGACCCGGGGTCTCGCCCGCGAACTCGGTCCCGAGCATATCCGGGTGAACTGTGTGATGCCGGGCTGGGTCATGACCAAACGCCAGCTCGATCTCTGGGTCACCCCGGAAGGCAACCGACAGATCGACGAGCGCCAATGCCTGTCGGAGCGGGTCTATCCGCCCGACATCGCGCGCATGGTGCTGTTCCTGGCTGCCGACGACAGCCGAATGTGCACATCGCAGAACTACATCGTTGACGGCGGCTGGGTGTAGGCGGTTGGAAAGGCGCCTCGAGAGCAGCAGTGCAAAGCGTGCTTGGCCGAAGACGATGGACTACGCTCAATCAAACCAGAAGAGGGAGTAGGATCATGAAGCTGACAGCAAAGAGCCTGTTTACCGCGGCCATCGGGGCCCTTGTCCTCGCCGCGGTCCCGACCCATAGCCAAGCCAAGGAACTGCGGATCCTGGCATGGGAGGGCTATGCCGACCCCGATTGGGTCAAGGAATTCGAGCAGCAGAGCGGCGCCGACGTGAACGTCGTCTTCATCGGCACCGACGACGAGATCTGGGCCAAGATCAAGGGCAGCGAGGGCAAGGACTTCGACCTTTTCGCCGTCAACACGGCCCAGCTCCAGCGTTACCTCGATCTCGGCCTTGTCGAGCCCTACGACCTTAGCAAGGTGCCCAACCAGAAGGAGACGCTGCCGCGCTTCCAGGATCTGAGCAAAGTCACCGGGGTCATGCGTGACGGCAAGGTCTACGCCATTCCCTATGCCTTCGACTCGATCGGCCTGATTTACGACACCGACAAGGTGAAGACGCCGCCCAACTCGTGGACCGCCCTATGGGATCCGCAATATGCGGGCAAGGTGCTCGGCTACGACAACGGCGAGCACAACTTCACGATCACCGCCCTCACCATGGGCATCGAGGACCCCTATAAGCTCACCGACGAACAGCTTCAGGAGGCCGAGAAGAAGCTGATCGATCTCAAGCACAATGTGCTGAGCTTCTACACCACCGCCGACGAGGCGCTGCAGCTCTATCAGCACAACGACGTCGCCCTCATCTTCGCCAACTACGGCCAGCAGCAAGTCAAGACGATGCAGGACGCCGGCGCCCATATCGCCTACATCAATCCGAAGGAAGGCGCTCCGGCCTGGCTCGATACATGGGCGATGACGACGGGGGTCCAGGACAAGGACCTGGCCGAAGCCTGGGTCAACTTCGTGCTCCAGAAGAAGATCGGTCAGCAGCTCTCCGAGCGCACCGGATTCGGCAACACGGTGGTTCCCTTCGCCAGCGCCGGACAGGGCGACAAGCTCGTCTGGCTCGAGGACGTCGAGGATCCGACCAAGCGGGCGGACCTGTGGAACGAGGTCAAGGCGTCGCCCTAACCCCGAGTGTGAAGGGGGCCGCCGGACCGATCCGGCGCCGGCGGCCCGCCTCGCGACGAATTCCGGAGAAGTCCTTTACCGGCGCCATGGAACCGAAGACGCTGATCGAGCTCAGGCGCGTCGCCAAAACGTATAGCGGCGTCGAGGTCCTGCACGACATCGATCTGATCCTGCGCGACGGCGAGTTCATGACGGTCCTTGGACCGAGCGGTTCCGGCAAGACGACGATCCTGCGGGTCATCGGCGGGCTGGTGCGGCCGACGCGAGGCGCCGTGCTCCTCGACGGGGCGGACATTTCCGCAATGCCGATCAACCGTCGGCCCTTCAACACCGTTTTCCAGGATTACGCCCTCTTTCCGCACATGACGGTCGAGGGTAATGTCGGCTACGGCCTCAAGGTGCGCGGCGAGCCCAAGTCGACAATCCGGCGGCGCGTCATCGAAACCCTGCGGCTCGTGGCGCTCGAAGAGTTCGCGACGCGCTATCCGTCGCAACTCAGCGGCGGCCAGCAGCAACGGGTCGCGCTGGCGCGCGCCATCATCTGCGCGCCGCGTCTCATCCTCCTCGACGAACCGCTTGGCGCCCTCGATGCCGAGCTTCGCCGCCAGATGCAGCGCTTCCTCAAGCGTCTGCAGAAGGAGATCAAGACCACCTTTCTCTTCGTTACCCACGACCAGGAAGAGGCGGTCACCATCGCCGACCGCATCTGCGTCATGAACCATGGTCGCATCGAGCAGGTCGGCTCCCCCGAGGAGGTCTACTATCGGCCGGCCAACGAATACGTGGCGCGCTTCTTCGGCGACAACAATCTGCTCGACGTCGGATTCGGCAGCCTCGGCGACGGTTGCCGGCAGCTTACCTCGGAGATCGGCACCTTTCGCTGCGCGGTGAAGGATCGTCCGGGCCTGGCGGAAGCGCCCGCCGGCCAAACCGGGAAGCTCCTCATCCGCCCCGAGGCGATCGCGGTCGGCGACGCCGCCGACGGCGCGCAAAACCGCGTCCGCGTGCGGGTCGAGGATATGAGCTTTGTCGGCCCGGTGTCGCAGGTTCAGGTACGCCCGCTGGCCAAGCCCGAACTTGCCCTCATGGTCAAGCTGCCGAGCCGTGCTTCCGGCATCCGGCTTGCCGTCGGCCGCGAGACCGAGGTCGGCTGGAGCGCCGAGGAATGTCACGTGGTGACCGCGTGATGTCGGCCAGGGCGTCGGAGCGCGGCGAGGACGAGCGACTTGGCGGCTATCGTTTCGTCACGACGGTGCTCGCCTATGCGGTGCCGTTCATCTTCATCCTGTTGCCGCTGATCCTCTTCCTTATCCAGAGTTTCTATTATGTGGACCACGGCAACATCGTTCGCGAGTTCACGCTCCGCAACTACGAACGCTTCTTCACCGCGCCGGCCTTCGTACCGGTCTTCTTCAGCACCTGCGCGCTTTGCCTCGGCGTGGCCGCGATCACCGTCATCTTCGGCTATCCCGTCGCCTATCTGCTCGCCAGTCTCCAAGGCCGGCGCAAATACGTGATGATGGTGATCTTCGTCGTCCCCTTGATGATGAGCTACATCATCAAGATCTACGCCATCCGGGCGATCCTCGGCGGCAACGGCTTCCTCAACCGCATTCTGCTTTTCTTCGGCCTCATCGACCAGCCGCTGACCTTCCTGATCTTCAACCTCAAGGCGGTGCTGCTGACCCTGTCGGCGATTCTGTTGCCGTTCGCCGTCCTGCCCATCTTCATCGCCCTCGAACGCATCCCCCGCTCGCTGATCGACGCTTCGTTCGATCTCGGCGCTTCCTCGTTCCAGAGCTTCCGCCATGTCGTTTGGCCGCTGAGCGTCCAGGGCACCATCGTCGGCGCGACCTTCACCTTCGTGCTTGCTTTGGGGGATTTCATAACGCCGCAAATGGTCGGCGGGACCAGCGGCTTCACTTTCGGCCGCATCATCTACAGCCAGTTCGGATTCGCCTTCAACTGGCCGTTCGGCGCGGCGCTTTCCGTCATCCTCCTTGCCGTGGTCCTGGCGGCCATCGTCGTGACCGGTCTGCTGGCGCGCGCGAGGCATCAGCTATGATTCGCCTCTCGGCTCCCGCCATGGCGCTTCTCGGCCTGATCGCGGCCTTCGTCCTCCTCGTCCTCTACGGGCCGTTGCTGGTCGCGATCTTCTTTTCGTTCTTCAAGTACGAGAACAACGCCGTTCAGTGGGACAGTTTTTCATTCGACGCCTACCGCTCGCTCGTCCACGACGAAGGCATCATCGACGCGGTCCTCAACACGTTGCTGGTGGGCGGCATCGCCGTCAGCCTCGCGCTGATTCTCGGCACCGCACTCGCCTTCTACTACAACGGCAGCCGATCGCGTTTCCGCGAGCTGCTGCAGCTGGTGATCTTCCTGCCCTTCCTGATGCCGCCGATCATAACCGGCCTGTCGTTGCTGGTTTTTTTCCGCGAGACCGACATTCCCCGATCCCTGATCACCGTGGTCATCGGCCACACCGTCTTTGTCCTGGCGCTGGTCTACCGGATCATCCTCACGCGACTGCAGACCGTGCGCGCCAGCCTGGTCGAAGCCTCGCTCGATCTCGGCGCCAGCCGCTGGCAGACGTTCCGCTACGTGCTGGCCCCGAGTCTGATGTCGGCGATCGGCTCCGCGGCGATTCTCGCATTCGCGCTGTCGTTCGACGAAACGCTGATCACGCTGCTTGTCACCGGCACCCAGAGCACGCTGCCGATGCGGCTGTGGGCGATGATGCGCATGGGCTTCACGCCCGACATCAATGCCCTCGTCACGATCGTGCTCGCCGCCAGCACCGGTTTCGCCCTGTTGGCAATTCGGTTCGTCGGCGTTCCCACGCAGAAATAGACACTTGAAGAGAAAGAAACCGCGTCATGGACGATGCTCTTGTTACCGCCGCGAGGAGCAAGCTCTATTCCGGCGTGATTTCCGACGTGCTCGACGGCCAGGGCAACTGGCGTCACGCCATGGCGCCGACCATCCGGCCGCTCGACGAGAGCCTGACGCTGTTCGGCCGGGCGCGCACCGGGCTCTATATGCCGGTCTACCATAGCGAAGAGCACGTCAATCCTTACGAACTCGAGATCAAGCTCGTCGACAGCCTCGCGCCGGACGAGGTGCCTGTGCTGGCTTGTCCGGCCGGCCATCGCATTGGGCCATGGGGAGAGCTGCTCAGCACCGCCGCCCGCGCCCGCCATGCGGCGGGTTGTGTCACCGACGGCCTGGTTCGCGACGTGCGCACAATACGCGGCATGAGATTCCCGGTCTTTGCCGGAGGCATCGGCCCGCTCGACAGCAAGGGGCGCGGCATCGTCATGAAGATCGACGTCCCGGTCGAGTGCGGCGGTGTCGCCGTCGCCAGCGGCGACTGGATATTCGGCGATGTCGATGGCGTCGTGGTGATTCCCGAGGCGATAGCCGAGGAGGTGATCACGCTTTCCTTGGAAAAGGTCACCCAGGAGACAACGGTGCGCAACGAACTCGAAGCCGGCGAACCGCTGGCAACCGTCTTTGCCCGTCATCAGATTCTGTAAGCGCAGGTCCCGCCGGCACCTTACCTAGGTGGGGCAGGGCGCTTAAGCGCGGCCGGCTATCCGGCGCCTTCGGCCGGTCCGGCGGCCGCGATCCAGCGGGCGATTCCCGGCCAATAGTCCCGCAGCGTGCGCGATCCCATGAATAGACCAATGTGCCCGCCGGGCACGAGCGTCTTGACGATGCGGTCCGCCGGGGTTCCGAGATAGTCAGAGGCGTTGAAGACCTGTTCCGGGGTGGTGATGTCGTCGTCGGCTCCGGCGAGCAAGTACACCGGGCATTCGATCGTCTTAAGCGACAGCGTCTTGCCCAGACCCTTGAACTTTCCTTTCGCCAGCCGGTTCTCCTTGAAAAGCTCCTGGACCGCCTGCAGGTACCAGCGGCCCGGCAGGTCGATGGGATTCTCGTACCACGACTCGAACGCCTCCTGCTTCTTCAGGTAGACCGGATCGTCGACATGCTCGTAGATATCGACGTATTTCCGAACGTATTGCTCGCCCGGATGCATGTTCTTCCATGCTTCGAGCATGAATCGTCCCCGCATCAAGCCGCCGCCCAATGCAATCAATTCCTCATACTCGCTCATCGGCAATTCGTGGGCCATCTTCTTGATCGGTCCGTTGCCCGCGTCGGTATCGATGGGCGCGCCCGCCAGCACCAGGCTTCGGACCTTGTGGGGAAAACGGGCGGCGTACATGGCCGCCATCCACCCGCCCTGGCATAGGCCGACGAGATTGGCGCGGCCGCCGAGGTCGTCGACGCACACATTGATCTCGGCCAGATAGTTGTCGATGTCGTAGTCCTTCATCTCCGGCGTCGCACTCTTCCAGTCGGTGAGAAGCACGCGGGAAAGGCCGTTCGCGAGCAGCGTCTGGACCAGACTCTGCCCGTCGTGGAAATCGGCGATCGTCGCGGTATGTCCGGCATAGGGCGCGTCGATGATCGTCGGGCATTCGTCCGCATCCGCCGCTTCGGTGAAATCCCGAAGCCGCAGCGTGTGAAGCTCGACGAGCATCCGGTTGGCGGTCGCGAATTCGGGCGTCAGCCCGAAGTCGAGCTTTTCGGCCTCCGCCAGCGTCGCCAGACCCCGCGTGAACAGAGCCATCTCGCCCTTCGCGACGGCCGTGGCAAATTCAAGCGGCCAGAAGAAGGGGACCGTATTTTCGGTCTGGGCTTGATGGAGGCCGAGGGATTGCGTCATGGTGTCGTCCGCAGGCATTTTCCCAACTCCTCAGCCGGCTCGATCGGTCGGCCTACCCGATTTCACCGGCGGCTCGGCGCCGGTCGCCGTCGTCAAGGAAGAAACGGAAACCTCCGCCGGGTTCGCCACCGACCAATAGCCCGATGACGCGACGTCACGCTTGAGCAGGATCAAGAACATGGCGGAAGCGGACCTGTAGGAGGACAGTCGATCGGCCTTGCCACGGCACAGGATTCCGTCGGCGGCGCCGGTTGCTGAGGATATCGGCATGGGCACATTGGATGGCAAGAGGGGGCTGATCGTCGGGATCGCCAACGAACACAGTCTCGCCTACGGCTGTGCGCGACATTTCAGCGCTGCCGGCGCGGACCTCGCCGTCACCTATGTGAATGCGAAGGCCGAGCCATATGTGCGCCCGCTGGCGGCGGCATTGCAGAGCCGGATCGTTCTCCCCTGCGACGTCGCTGTCGATGGACAGCTGGAGGCCGTCTTCGAGGAGGTGACCAAGGCTTGGGGCCGCCTCGATTTCGTTCTGCATTCCATCGCCTATGCGAGAGCCGAAGACCTGCATGGCCGGCTCGTCGACTGCTCGGCGGACGGCTTCGCCTTCGCCATGCAGGTGTCCGTGCATTCGTTCCTGCGGATGGCGAAGCTGGCGGAACCGTTGATGGGCTCCGGCGGTTGTCTGCTCGCCATGAGCTACTACGGCGCCGACAAAGCGGTGCCACATTACAATGTGATGGGACCGGTCAAGGCGGCGCTGGAAGCGGCGGTGCGCTACATGGCCGTCGAGTTCGGCTCCGGGCATATCCGCGTGAATGCGCTCTCTCCTGGACCGGTGGCCACCCGTGCGGCTTCCGGCATCGACCACTTCGATGAATTGCTCGAACGGGCGGTCAGGCAGGCTCCCGAACACCGGCTGGTGACTCTCGACGACGTTGGCGCGCTGGCGGCGTTTCTGGTCGGTGACGCCGCCAAATCCATCACGGGAAACATTGCCTATGTGGACGCCGGCTATCACGTATTGGGCTGACGACAGGCAACGCCGATGACATTGATCGAGAATAGGACGTTCGACGAGATCCAAATCGGGGACTCGGCCAGCCTGTCACGGACTCTCTCCAAGGAAGACATCGAGCTCTTCGCGGTGATGTCCGGCGACGTCAACCCCGTGCACGTTGACGAGCAATTCGCCCAGGACGACATGTTCCACAAGATCATCGCCCACGGCATGTGGGGGGGAGCGCTGATCTCGACGGTGCTCGGCACCGAGCTGCCCGGCGCCGGCACCATGTACCACAGCCAGACGCTGAACTTCCGGCATCCGATTGTGATTGGCGACACGGTGGTCGTCACCGTTGCGGTTCGCGAGAAGCGGGCCGCCGGCCGACGGCTGGTCCTCGATTGCCGCGTCACCAACCAGACCGGACAAGTCGTCATCGACGGCGCCGCCGAGGTCATTGCCCCATCCCAGAAGGTGCACCGCGACCGTGTCGTCATGCCAGAGGTTCGCCTCGAGGATCGCGGCGCCCGGCACCGGCAGCTGATCGCGCAGACGCAAGGCCGCGATCCGATCCCGACGGCCGTCGTCAATCCCACCGATCAGGTCTCGCTGATCGGAGCGGTGGAGGCCGCGAAGGCAAAGCTGATTGTTCCGATCCTGGTCGGTCCGCCGGATGCCATCGAGGCCGCGGCCAAGTCCGCCGGCATCGACATTTCCGGCTTCGAACTGACTCCGGCGGCGTCCCCCGAGGCGGCGGCGGCCGAGGCTGTCGAAATGGCGCTTGCGGGCAAGGTCGAAGCGCTCATGAAGGGCGCCTTGCATACCGACGCACTGATGCACGCGGTTGTCGCCGGCGAGCGGAATCTCCGTACCGAGCGGCGCATCAGTCACGTGTTCGTCATGGATGTCCCGGACTATCCGCGACCGTTGCTGATTACCGACGCGGCGATCAACATCTATCCGGACCTCGAAACCAAGCGGGACATCGTCCAGAACGCGATCAATCTGGCGCACGCGCTCGGGATCGAAACGCCGAAGGTGGCGATCCTGTCGGCGGTCGAGACCGTCACGCCGAAGATACCCTCGACCCTCGACGCCGCCGATCTCTGCAAGATGGCGGACCGCGGCCAGATCACCGGCGGCATTCTCGACGGTCCGCTGGCGTTCGACAACGCGGTGTCGGCCGATGCCGCGAAGACCAAGCACATCGTCTCGCCGGTCGCCGGCCAGGCCGACATTCTGGTCGCGCCGGACCTCGAAGCCGGTAACATGCTGGCGAAGCAGCTCGAATATCTGGCCGGCGCCGATGGCGCCGGGATCGTCCTCGGCGCGCGTGTGCCGATCGTGCTGACCAGCCGGGCGGACAAGACGCTGAGCCGCATGGCCTCCTGCGCCGTCGCCTTGCTGCTGGTGCATCATCGCCGCGGGAACCCGCAATGACCGAGGCCATCATGGTGCTGAACGCCGGCTCGTCGAGCATCAAGTTCGCGCTCTATCCGGCCGACATCACCAATGAAAAAGCGCGCTATGCCGGCGAGATAGATGGAATCGGACATGCCGCGCGGCTCAACGCGGAAGATCCGACCGGCAAGCCGATGGCCGAGGTGGCGATCGATGGGGTCGCGACCCACCGTTCCGCCCTGTCGGCCCTGCTTGACTGGATCGCGGCCAATTGCGGCGGGATCGAACTGGCCGCAGCAGGCCATCGCGTCGCCCATGGTGGCCGCGAATTCACCGCCCCTGTCGAGATCACGCCGCAAGTCATGCGAAGGCTGGAAGCGCTCAATCCGCTCGCCCCGTTGCACCAGCCGCACAACCTCGCAGCGATCGCCGCGCTGGCGAAGCTGCATCCCAAGCTTCCGCAGGTTGCGTGTTTCGACACGTCGTTTCATGTCACACAGCCGAGCGTCGCTGCGGCGTTCGCCTTGCCGCGCGCGCTTTCCGACGCCGGGGTCCGGCGATACGGTTTTCACGGCCTCTCATATGAATACATCGCCGGCATCCTGCCCGATCACCTCGGATCGATGGCCGACGGCAAGATCGTCGTCGCCCATCTCGGCCATGGCGCCAGCATGTGCGCAATGGTCCGGCGACGAAGCATGGCGACGACCATGGGTTTCAGCGCCCTCGACGGCCTGGTCATGGGCACCCGGTGCGGAGCCCTTGATCCCGGGGTCATCCTCTACCTGCTCGATCACGACGGCATGGACGCTACGGAGATCGGCCATTTGCTCTATGAGAAATCCGGACTGCTGGGCGTTTCCGGTATCAGCGACGACATGCGTGACCTACTCTCCAGCGACGATCCGCATGCGGCCGAGGCGGTCGACCTCTTCGTCTACCGGATCGTCCGGGAACTGGGGTCTCTCGTCGCCGCGTTGGGCGGCCTCGACGCCCTCGTCTTCACCGGCGGGATCGGGGAGCATTCGCCGGAAATCCGAGCCCGCGTCTGTCGGCAGGCGACATGGCTCGGCGTCGATCTCGACGAAAGCGCCAACCTCGCCGGCGGCCCACCGATCGGCAAAGAGGGCGCCGCCGTATCGGTCCTGACATTGGCGACCAATGAGCAATACGTCATCGCTCGACATACCCGGGATCGGATCTCATCCGTGGTCCGGCCCGCGATTCTCCGGAGTGAAGATCATGAATCAGCGTGAGATCGTTCTGTGCAGCGCCAATCGAACCGCGATTGGAACCTTCGGCGGCAGCTTGAAGTCGCTGCCGGCGCCCGACCTCGGCAGCATCGTCGTCCGTTCCACACTGGCGCGCGCCGGGCTTGCAGGCTCGGACGTCGGCACCGTCGTCATGGGCAACGTTGTCCAGGCCGGCAACAAGATGAACCCCGCGCGGCAGTCGGCCGTCAATGGCGGCATTCCGGTCGATGTTCCGGCGATGACCGTCAACCGCGTATGCGGCTCCGGCGCCCAGGCCGTCGTCTCCACGGCCCAGGACATCCTGCTCGGCATGGCGGATAGCGCGGTCGCCGGTGGCATGGAGAACATGGACATGGCGCCGTATCTGGTTGGCGGCGGGAGATGGGGCTACCGGCTGGGCGACGCGGAAATGTATGACAGCGTATTGCGGGATGGCCTAAACGATGCGTTCTCCGGCGAGCATTCCGGCTGGCATACGGAGGACTTGGCCAAATCGCGCCAGATCACCCGCGAGGCGCAGGACCGTTGGGCGGAACGGTCGCAGAGACGCTTTTCGGCCGCCCAGGCGGCGGGAAAGTTCAAGGACGAGATCACGCCCGTCGAACTGAAAAGCCGAAAGGGCGCCGCGATCTTCGACAAGGATGAACACAACCGGCCCGACACCACGATCGAGATCCTCGCCAAGCTGCGTCCGGCCTTTCGCAAGGACGGGACGATCACGGCCGGCAACGCGCCCGGCCTGAACAGCGGCGCCGCGGCGATGATCGTCGCGGAGCGCGACTGGGCCGAACGACATGAGCTCGAGCCGATGGCGCGTCTCGTCGCGTACGGCGTCGCCGCGGTCGAGCCCGGGATGTTCGGCCTCGGTCCGATCCCGGCGGTCCGACAGGCGCTCGATCGCGGGGGCTGGTCGGTGGGTGACATCGAGCGCATCGAGATCAACGAGGCCTTTGCCGCGATCGTCATCGCGGTGATGCAGGAGCTCGGCCTGCCCGAGGACATCGTCAACGTCGAAGGCGGCGCCATCGCCCACGGCCATCCGATCGGCGCGACGGGAGCGGTGCTGACCACGCGCTTGCTCTATTCGATGAAGCGCGACGGGATCGAGCGGGGCGTGGTGACGCTGTGCATCGGCGGCGGCCAGGGGATTGCGTTGTTGCTCGAAGCCTTACGTTAAGACACGCGTGCTACGGCTCGTCACCGCTTGCACGGTGCTGTGACGGAGGGACCGATGACCGGACAACCGGAAGCTCGCGACATCACTTCCGGAAGCGACGCCAAGACGCCCGAGCCCGAGCCCTTGAAGGGTCTCTCGGCCGACGAGGCGAAACGGCTGCTCGCCGAGAACGGCGAAAACGCCATCACCGAGAAGAAGGAGAGCCCGCTCAAGAAGCTGCTCACCTATTTCTGGGGCCCGATCCCGTGGATGATCGAGGTGGCGGCGATCCTCTCCGGCATCACACAGCGGTGGGAAGACCTCGCCATCATCGTCGTCATGCTGCTGATCAATGCCGGCGTCGGCTTCTTCGAGGAATACAAGGCGGGCAATGCCATCGACGCGCTCAAGCAGCGTCTGGCGCCGGCGGCGCGCGTCCTGCGCGACGGCAAATGGCAGGATCTGCCGGCACGGCTGCTCGTCCCCGGCGACGTTGTCCTGATCAAGCTCGGCAACATCGTTCCGGCGGACGTCGAGCTCCGCCAGGGCGATTATCTGAGCGTCGACCAGTCGGCGCTGACCGGCGAATCCCTGCCGGTCGACAAGAAGGTCGGGGACACCGCCTATTCCGGCTCCATCGCGCGCCAGGGCGAGATGCGGGCGGTCGTCACCGCGACCGGCATGAAGACCTTCTTCGGCAAGACCGCCCAACTGGTCGAGACGGCGCAGCAGCGCTCGCACTTCCAGCAGGCCGTGCTGCGGATCGGCAACTTCCTGATCATGATCACGCTGGTCCTGGTTGCCGTGATTCTGGTCGTCGCGCTCCTGCGCGGCAACGATCTGGTCAACACCCTCGTCTTCGCGCTGATCCTGACCGTTGCGGCAATCCCGGTGGCGCTGCCGGCGGTGCTGTCGGTCACCATGGCCGTCGGCGCCTCGACGCTCGCTGCCATGAAGGCGATCGTCTCGCGGCTGGTGTCGATCGAAGAGATGGCCGGCATGGACCTGTTGTGTTCCGACAAGACCGGAACGCTGACCAAGAACGAGCTGACGCTGGGCGATCCCGTCCCGATCGCGGGAGAGGATCGAAAGGACCTCCTGCTTGCCGCGGCGCTCACCTGCGAACGCGATTCGCCCGATGCCATCGACGAGGCGGTGCTCAAGGGCCTCGACGACGAGCACCAGCTGGACGACCTCAAGGTGGTCAAGTTCGCGCCGTTCGACCCGGTGAGCAAACGTGCGGAGGCAGAGGTTCAGGCCGGCGGCAAGAGCTACAAGGTGACCAAGGGCGCCCCCCAGGTCATTCTCGACCTCGCCAAGCCGGCCGACGCCGTTCAACAGCAGATGCAGAAGGCCACCGACGATCTGGCCAGCCGCGGCTTCCGCACCCTCGGTGTGGCGAAGACCGGCGACGACGGCAAGTGGCAGTTCCTCGGCCTCCTGCCGCTCTTCGACCCGCCGCGCGACAATTCGGCGGCGACCATCGCCGAAGCCAAGAAGATGGGCCTGCAGGTCCGCATGGTAACCGGCGATCACACGGCGATTGCCAAGGAAATCGCCGGCAAGCTCGGCCTCGGCACGAACATCGTCTCGGCCCACGAGATATTCGACGACAACGACAGCACGGGCGATGCCAAGCGCATCGAAGACGCCGGCGGCTACGCCGAAGTGTTTCCCGAGCATAAGTTCAAGATCGTCCAGGCCCTGCAAAAGGCCGGCCACATCGTCGGCATGACCGGCGACGGCGTCAACGACGCGCCGCCGCTGAAGCAGGCGGACATCGGCATTGCGGTGAGCGGCGCCACCGATGCGGCGCGGGCCGCCGCCGATCTCGTCCTCACCGCCCCCGGCCTTTCCGTGATCGCCCGGGCGATCGAAGAATCGCGCCGCATCTTCGAGCGGATGACGGGCTACGCGACGTTCCGCATCGCCGAGACCATTCGTGTCCTTCTGTTCATGACGCTGTCGATCCTCGTCTTCGACTTCTACCCGGTCACGGCGGTGATGATCGTGCTCTTGGCGATCTTCAACGACGTGCCGATCATGATGATCGCCTACGACCATGTGCAGGTCGCCGAGCGTCCGGTGAAATGGGACATGAGGCGCGTCCTGACAATGAGCGCGTTCCTCGGCGTCCTCGGTGTGATCGCGAGCTTCGGCCTGTTCTGGTTCGCCGACCGCTATCTCCACATCCCCCGGCCGACGCTCCAGACGCTGATCTTCCTGAAGCTCCTCGTCGCCGGCCACCTCACCATCTATCTGACCCGCAATGTCGGTTGGTTCTGGGAGCGGCCATTCCCGAGTTGGCGGCTCATCGCCGCCTGCGAGCTCACGCAGGTCGTCGGCACGCTGGCGGCCGTATATGGCTGGTTCGTCGAGCCGATCGGCTGGGGCTACGCGCTTCTGGTCTGGGCGTATGCACTCATCTGGTTCCTCGTCAACAATGCCGGCAAGGTCCTGGTCTATCGCACCTGGCTGGGAGTCCAGGAGCGGTTTTCGCCGGGGTCTGGCTCACCCGCATGATCCGCGTCGGACATACGATGCAAGCTGGCGGCCAGTTCGGCCTGCCCGAGGTCAATCTCGGCATCATCCCGGGGTCCGGCGGCACGCAGCGCCTGCCGCGGCTCGTCGGCGTCGCCAATGCAGCTGAACTGATCGCCACCGGCCGCCTCCTCAGGAGCGAAGCCGCGCGCGACCTCGGCATTGTCGATCGCATCGTCGCCGGCGAGGGCCAAAGTGTGTTCCTCTGCCGCGCGGCGTTCGGCTAAGATAGCAGAACGGGCGATGCGATACCGCCGGAACCGGGATCCCGGCGGGGAGCCGAGGCAAGCCGACCGCTTGGCGAGACGAGGCTGCATGGGGAGGGCGATGGATCATCGCGCGGCATTCGCCACCCTGGCGGCGACGCTCTGGCTTGTGGCCGGCCACCCGGCAGTCGGCGAGGACACGCCGGGCGTCACGGCCGAGCGCATCCTCTTCGGCCAGTCGGCGGCATTGGACGGCCCGGCCGCCGAGCTCGGCATCGAAATGCGGCGGGGCATCTCGGCGGCCTTTGCCGAGGCCAACCGGGCCGGCGCCATCCATGGCCGGCAGTTGGAGCTGCTCTCCTATGACGATCGCTACGAGCCCGAGGCAGCGATCGCCAATACCAAGAAGCTGATCGCCGAGGACAAGGTCTTCGCCCTGATCGGTGAGGTCGGGACGCCGACCTCGATAGTTGCCGAGCCGATCGCCAGGGCCGCCGGTGTCCCGTTCATCGGTCCCTTCACCGGGGCGGAGTTCCTGCGCGATCCGGCGCTTACCAATGTCGTCAATGTCCGCGCCTCCTACTATGAGGAGACGGAGAAGATGGTCGACAGTCTGATCCGTGATCGCGACATCACGCGCGTCGCCGTCCTCTATCAGGACAACTCCTACGGCCGGAGCGGTCTCGCCGGGGTGACCCAGGCACTCGACCGGCGCGGTCTGGCGCTGGCCGGCACCGGGGTCTACATGCGCAATACGACCGCGGTGAAGACCGCCCTGCTCAGGATGCGCGAGCAGAACCCGCAGGCGATCATCATCATCGGCGCCTATCTGCCGAGCGCGGTCTTCACCAAGTGGGCGCGAAAGCTTGGCGTCGATGCCGTCATCCTCAATATTTCGTTCGTCGGCGCGAACGCGCTCGCCGCCGAACTCGGCCCGGCGGGGGAGGGCGTCTACGTCACAGAGGTCGTGCCGTTTCCCGATGGCAACACCATGCCGCTGCTGGCACAATACCGCGCGGCGCTTGCGGCTTACGACGACGCGGCCAAGCCCGGCTTCGGCTCGCTCGAGGGCTATATCGCCGGCCGGCTGACCGTCGAGGTCCTGCGCCAACTGGGCGAAGCGCCGACGCGCCAGGGCTTTCTGTCAACGCTGGCGGAAACCGGCGACTACGATATCGGAGGCTTTGCACTGCATTACGGGCCTCATGACAACCGCGGTTCGGATCAGGTGTTTCTGACCAAGATCCAAGGTGACGGCAGCGTCGTTCCGGTGGAGCGGATCTCGCCATGACGGCGACATCGGCTCCGCCGCGGTCACGCGTGGGATTGTCGATCAAGCTCTATGCGGCCATCGCGGGCGCGGTAGCCCTCACCCTGGCGGCCAGCGTCGTAGCCTGGATCTCGTTCGTCGAGCTCGGACAGCTCCAGCGGCAAATCACGCGCCAGCGCATCCCATCGATCAGCGATTCGCTTCGCCTGGCGCGGCAAAGCGCGCTGATCGCGGCGACGGTCCCGGCGCTGGTCTCCGCCTCCGACGAGTCGGAGCGAAATCGGGCAATGGCGGACCTGAGCAACCAGCGTCAGGTGATCGGTCAGCTGGTCGATCGGCTGGCAAGCGAAACGAGCGGCGATTCGAGCGCGCCGGAAAACGATGCCCGCATGGCGGAGATCCGCGACGCGAGCCGGCAGCTTTCCGATATGCTCGATCGGCTCGATCAGTCCGTCGGCCGCCAGCTTGCGCTGAAGAGCCAGCTTGACGACCGGATTGACCGCGCGGCCAATCTGCACCGTCAGCTGATCGAGCTGCTGACGCCGTTGCTCGACGACGCCACCCTCTATCTGGTGACCGGCTTTCGCACCCTTGAGGACGCGACGCCGGAACCGCCGGAGCGACGGTTCACCGAGAAGACGCTGCTCGGCTACGCCGCCATGACCCAGCTCAGCATCGAAGGCAACCTCATCGGCGGGCTCCTCGCGGAGGCGGCCAATATCCCGGACGTTGCGCTGTTGCAGCCGTTGAGCGAGCGGTTCGAGGCGGCCAGCGACCGGTTCCTGCAATCCATCGATGCGGCCGGTCTCGCTGATCGGCAATCGCTGCGCGGCGTGGCGACGGCGCTGATCGCGCTCGGCGAGGGCACCGACGGCATAATCGAGCCGCGCCGGCAGTTGCTCCTGGAGCAGCACTCCGCCAATGCCCTGGTCGAGCAGGCCCGCACGCTCGCCACCGTCTTGACCGGTCACGTCGACCGGCTTGTGCAGAGCGTCCAGGCAAGGATGCAGGAGGCGGTCACCGCTTCCAACCACGCTATCGATGTCGGCGAGACGCTGCTTTTGGTGCTCAATGCGGTCAGCATCCTTGGCGCCGTCCTGATAGGCTGGGGTTACGTCGCGCGGCACCTCACGGCCCCCATCGTTCAGATCACCAGCGCCGCCGCTGCCTTCGAAGCGGCGCGCTTCGACGCGGCAAGCCTGGCCGCGGTACGGCAAAGGACGGACGAACTGGGCGATCTTGCGCGGACTTTCACCGCGATGGCCGCCGAAGTGCAGTCCCGCGCCGACACGCTCGACCGGCTCGTCGCCGAGCGCACCCATGAGCTCAACGAGAAGAACGCCGCGCTCGAGCAGTCAAAACAGCGGGTCGAGGCGGAGCTGGAGATCGCTCGCTCGCTGCAATTGGCGATGCTGCCGCAAGATTTGCCCAAGAACGCCGGTTACACCGGTAAGGCTGCGATGGTTCCAGCCCGCGAGATGGGCGGCGACTTCTACGATTTCTTCCCGATCGGCGACGAGAGGCTCGGCCTCGTCATTGCCGACGTCTCCGGCAAGGGCGTGCCTGCCGCCTTCTTCATGGCGATCTCGCGCACGATCCTGCAGGGCAGCGCCCGTGAGCGTCGCACTCCGGGACAATGCCTTGCCGCCGCCAACGAGCTGCTCTGCCAGCAAAACCCGCTCGACCTGTTCGTGACGGTCTTCTACGGCATCCTCGATATCGAGACGGGCGAGCTTCGTTATGCAAACGGCGGCCACAATCCGCCGCTGCTGGCGAGGACCGACGGCACGGTTGCCAGCCTGCCGGGCACCGGCGGCATGGCGATGGGGGTGATGCGGGGCCTCACCTACAAGGAGGACAGCGTGACGCTGACGCCGGGCGACACGCTGTTGCTCTACACCGACGGGATCTCCGAGGCGATGGACCGGGATGGCCGGGAGTTCACCGAAGCGCGGCTGGTCAACTCGATGTCGGAGAGCCACCGGCAGTCGGTCGAGGTCGTCGTGTCGACGGTCATCGACGCGGTGCGAAACTTCGTGGGCGACGCACCCCAGTCCGATGACATTACCTGCCTGGTCGTTCGCTACAAGGGGCCGCCGGAACACGCGGAGCAGCGCGACGCGGCCGAATAGTCGAACTCCGGTTCAGCCGGCGACGGCGGCCTCCGCCTCCTGACGCGAATCGACGATTGTCAGGATGGACGCGAAGCCGCTGATGTCGAAAACCTCGCGGATATGCGGCTTCATCCCGCAGAGCGCCAGCTTTCCCCCGCCCTGCTTCAGGCGCTTGGCCGTCACCAGCACGAGCCGCAGCCCGGCGCTGGAGATGTAGTCGAGCCGCGCGCAGTCGAACACGATACGCAAATAGCCGCCGTCGAGATGCCCGAAAACGTCGGTTTCGGCCGCCCCGACGTTGCTGCTGTCGAGACGACCTTCCGGGACGAGGACCAGCGATTTATCGGCCGTGAACTCAGTGGGTATCATGCCTTGTCCGTTCTGTTTCGTTGAGGCGAGCCAAGCAAGCGAACCGATGACCGTTTGCATAGTCCGGGGCGGTCGGCAGGTCCAGCGCCATGGTCGCCCCGGTTCACTTACGGCCGCCGGCCAGGCGCCGCGATCGACTTGCGAAGGGTCAGCACGTTTCTGTCGCCGACCCGGCGATAGGTCACCCCGTCCATCAGCGTGCGGATGAAATGGACGCCAAGGCCGCCGACCGCGCGCGCGTCGAGATCGGCTTCGAGATCCGGCGGCGGCGCCTCGAGCGGATTGAAAGGAGCTCCCTCGTGCGCGATTTCCGCTGCGATCTCGTCGGTCCCGACGCGAATCGTGACGATTGCTTCGTGGGCCCCGCCCTCCGGCCAGGCATAGGAAACCGTATTGGTGAGCGCCTCGTCGATGGCGAGGTTGACATGGCCGATGGTTGCGGCGGGCACGCCGAGGTTTTGGCAGAAACGCTCGATCTCTTCGGCCGCGGCCGGGATCGCGTCGAGGCGATTGGCGATGCGCAGCGTCAGGACACGGTCCGTGGCTTCGCCCTTCATGTGGTGCGCAGCCCCTGAGTGGGGTGGGTCAGGCCTTTGGCGGGCGGCTGCTCGGGCAGCACCTCGGCCAGCCGGCCGAGCAGCCATGAGGCGCGCTCGGTCAGGTTGGTGATGGTCAGGATGGCCATCTTGTCGCCGGCGCCGAGCGCCGCGTCGCTAGCCAGATATTCCTCGCGCAGTCGCCGCATCAGCGCGCCGCGGTCGCCGGTCGCCTGCAGGAGAAGCACCCGATCGTCCTCGCCGCCGGGGCCCATCGCCTCGACCATGGTCAAAAGCACCGCGTCGAGGCCTTCCACCACGTTGCTCGCCAGGCGGCGGGTGCTTTGATTATCGCCGATTTCGCCGACGGCACGCACCAGGTCGACCAGCGTCTCGGTCAACCCGTCGAGAAGCCGTTGGAGGATCAGCGCGTGGTTGAGGCGCTCGTAGCCGGAATGCGAGATCGGCGCCTCGCCAAGCCGGCCTAGGAAATCGTCGATCGCCGAAGCGAGCGTGACGATGATCTGCCGCTGGCGGGACGTGAGGGCCGCCGCATCCTTGGTTGCGTCCCGCCCGACGTCGAGGAGGCGCGGCAGATAGCTGGCCAGTCGCTGTTGCTCGAGGGAGACGAGGTCGAGGGCGGTTTCCGGCTCCTGCGCGGCGTGATCGTAAATGTAGCGTGGCTGCGCGTCGCTCTCCTCCTGCGGCGGCGGGTAGAGTCTGGCGAGGAGCCGAGCCGCCGGACTGACGACAGGAGCGAGGACGATGGCGCCGGCAATGTTGAAGACGACATAGACGTAAGCAAGCTGGAGTGCCGGATCCGCTGCCAGCCGGGTGACGATCGCCCGCACGATCGGGATGCCTGAATAGACCTCGATGTAGAAGATCGGCACCATCACGAACGCCGCCACGAAGTTGAACGCCACCTGGAACATCGAAACCTGCCGCTGTCGCCCCTTGAGATTGGCGGAAAGCAGGTAGGTGAGGACGCTCGCTCCGACGTTGGCGCCGTAGATCGCCATCACCGTCTGATCGAAGGAGAAGACGCCGGAATTGGCAAGCGTGATGGCGAGGAGCGTGATCGAATTGGTCGACTGGGTGATGACGGAGAGAACCGCGGCGATTAAGAGGATCAGCATGTAGGACGACCCTGCCTCGGCCATCAGGGTGTGCACCCACGACTCGTGGGCGATGGGGGCGGCGCTGTCCTGAAGCATCTGCAGACCGAGAAAGACCAGACCGATGCCAAAGACGGCCATGGCGAAGGTGCGCGTCGGCGCGAGGCGCTCGCTCGCGAACGAAATGCCGGCAATGCCGAGCAGGACGAGGATGAACAGATGAATGTCGAGCGCCGCGATGATGACGAGGAGGGTGGTGCCGACGTTGCATCCGACGACGATCGCCAGCCCGCTCACGACGGTGAGGAGGCCGCTCCCCAGCATGCTGACGACGATGAAGGTGACGGCCGATGTGCTCTGCATCACCCCGCCCGCGGCGAACCCCCAGACCAGGCCGGCGGCAGGCCGTCTGGTCCACGCCGCCACCGTTTCGCGAAAACGGCGGCCGGTCATCTTCTTCAAATTCTCGGTCAGCAGGTACATGCCGGCGAAGAAGAGACCCAGCCCCCCCACGCCGGCCGCAACCATGCCGAACATCAGCGCCTCCAAAGCCTTTGCCGCCAGGCGGCGGTTCACTATCTAGTATCTGGCGTCGCGGTAAAGGTCCTTGCTTCGGCGTGGTCAGTCCGACGGGTCGGCGGACGTTTTCAAGGGACGCCTCCAAGGTGAGTTTGAGACCGGTGGCCGCAGTCAACTTGGCTCTTCGCTTCATCCTCGAAATCGCGGGCATTGTGGCGCTTGGCTATTGGGGCTTCACCGCCGGCTCGGACACCTTTTTGCGCATTATCCTCGGGGTAGGCGCGCCGGTCGTTCTCATCGCGGTGTGGGCTCTGGTCGTCGCGCCAAGGGCCAACAACCAGCTCTCGCAGTTGGTGCGGATGGCGCTTGGCACCGTCCTGCTCGAGGGCACTGCCGCCGCATTGTTCATGGCCGGCCGGCCCGCGCTCGGCGTTGTCCTGGCGCTCGTCGTGCTGGCGAACGCCGTGCTGATGGTCGTGTTTGGGTCGGTCGGCGCGCGTCTTTGAAGTCGGCCTCATCCCTCCGTGCGTAGCCAGGGCGGGGTTTTCGTTCTCGCCACGATGTGGAGCCGGGAAAGGAAGCCCTCGAGTTCGGCAACTCGCTGCTGCGGTTCGGCCAAGGCGACGTAACCGTCCGGGCGGACAAGATAGGCGGCGTCGCGAGCGAGCCGGGCCGCCTGCGCCGCTGCGGTCCACGGGAACGCGACAAGTTCCAGCCCGTGCGACTGGACAGAAGAGCGGAGAGGCTCATTCGCCGTGCCGTACACGTGAACCTGCCAGTCCAATCCGGTGAGCGGCGCGAAATTTCCGCCATCGGGGCCCTCGACCCAGGGCAGCCGGTCGCCGCCGTGCACGCTGCCGGCCGACCCGACGCCGATCGGGCCGTGCCGGTAGGAGATCTCGATCTGCGAGATGGAGCGGAAGGCCATGCGGAGCACGGGACGGAGGCGCGAAAACGCCGACACAAGTCTCGGCACGACGCTCTCACGCCACACCTCGCCGATGGCCGAGCGTGTCGCCACGAGGCGAAACAGCCGGTCCGTGGTCCTCACCAAACGTCGCGCGAAAGCGATCCGCTCGGGTTCGTAGCTGTCGAAAAGGACCGCGTCGGCCCGGTTCTGCACCACCGCGGCGAGTTTCCAGGCAAGGTTCACCGCGTCGCCGATGCCGGTGTTCATCCCCTGGCCGCCGGCCGGGCTATGGACGTGACAGGCGTCCCCCAAGAGGAAGACCCGCCCAACCCTGAACTGCTCGGCGACGCGATGACTGACGTGATAGGTCGAGAACCAGTTGACCGCCTCGATCGACAGGCCCGTGCTCGTCGAGACCGAGGCGCGGACATCGTCGAAGGTGATCGCCTGGTTGGTCTCGTGCTCCCTCGGCACGATGCCGATCAGGCGCACCGAGCCGGTCTGGCGGACCGGGAGGACAATGCAGAAGCCGTCGCGGGTCATGCAGACGTCGAGGCCGCCGTCTGCCGCCGCACCCGAGCCGATCACGTCGGCGACGTAGAACACCTCCGGATTGGTGCCTCCCGCAAAGCCGACGCCGAGCGTGTGGCGAACCATGCTGTGCGCCCCATCGCACCCGCAGAGATAGGCGGCCTCCACCACCTCGGTCTTGCCCTTGCGAACCACGGTGGCCACCACCCGATCCTGTTTCGGGGCGAAGCCGGTGACTTCCGAGTCGCGCTCGACGAGCAGCCCCTCGCGTTCCAGGCAAGCAACGAGGATGCGTTCGTGCACGTCCTGAGGAAGCGCCAGGACAAACGGGAAGGGACTGAGCCCGGTGCCGAAATCGCCGAGCGACAAGTGACCCACGGCCCGTGCCTTCTCGCGAACGGTGATGCTCTCGACCTTGATACCGGCCGCCACCACCTCCTTCGCCAGTCCGATCTGATTGTAGAATTCGAGCGTGCGGGCGTGCACTGCGAGCGCGCGCGAGGTCTCGCCGGGCCCTTCACTCCGGTCGACAATGCGAACGCGCACACCGAGCTTGCGAAGCCACAAAGCGAGAACGAGGCCGGTCGGACCGGCGCCGACAATCAGGACATCCGTCTCCATTCAGTGGCCCCCGCGCAAGACAAGTTCGCCGGTCCTACTATCGCCAACCCATCGAAGAGGTCCAGAGCGCAGCTTGGGCGACGGCCGGGATTGCCGTAGCGCGCGCCTTGACGTCCCGGAGCGCTAAGTCCGACCAACTATGTTGGAGACTCTGCCACATCATGCACGGCTCCCGGGATGGCGTGCATCTCCGATACGCAAATCCCCTCCGAGTCGAACAGATGGCATTGGTCGGGCAGCAGCGAGAGCGTCACATTGCTGGCGCTCCGGATCACCGCCATCCCGTCGGTTCTAGCGACGAGGTTCGTGTCGCCCGCCTTGACATGCAGAAGCGTGTCGCTGCCGAGGAGCTCGACGAAGACCGCCTCTCCGTCGAGGTGAGGCAGCTCGGCGCGCGCCCCGACCAACAGATGTTCAGGCCGAATGCCGAGCGCCACCCTGGTTCCCGTCGCCACCGGCCCGCGCAGCATCACTTCGAGTTCGGTGCCGACGTCGAGCCGCACGCCGGTACGATTGCCGTCCGACGCGGTCACCGTCCCGTCGAGGAAATTCATTGCCGGCGATCCGATGAATCCGGCGACGAAGCGGTTAGCCGGCCGATGGTAGAGCTCGAGCGGTGTCCCGACCTGCTCGATGCGGCCGAGATTCATCACCACGATCCGGTCGGCGAGGGTCATCGCCTCGACCTGGTCGTGGGTCACATAGACCATCGTCGCATTGAGCCGCGCCTTGAGTTTCGCCAGCTCGAAACGCATCCCGATGCGGAGCGCCGCGTCGAGGTTCGACAGCGGCTCGTCCAGTAGAAAAATCCTCGGGTCGCGGGTGATCGCCCGGCCGATCGCCACGCGCTGGCGCTGGCCGCCGGACAATTCGCGCGGCTTGCGGGCGAGCAGTTCCTGGAGGCTCAACGACTCCGCCGCCCGGTGCACGCGTTCGCCGACGATCTCTCTCTTGAGCCCCGCCATGCGCAGCCCGAACCCGATATTGCCGGCGACCGACATGTGCGGATAGAGCGCATAGGACTGGAAGACCATGGCGATGCCCCGCTCGGGCGGCTCGAGACCGGTGACGTCCTCGCCGTCGATGAGGATTTGGCCCGAGGTGACATCCTCGAGACCGGCGATGATCCTCAGCAGCGTCGACTTTCCGCAGCCCGACGGGCCGACGAGAACGCAGAACTCGCCGTCGGCGACGGTAAGATCGAGGTTGGGGATCACCTCCACCTTGCCGAACAGCTTGCGGACCGCCCTGAGTTCCAGACTCGACATCGGATCAATCCGCCCTGCCGCGGGCGGCGGCGAGCGCCCGGTGGCGCGCCGCCAGCCATGCGGGGTTGGCGGCTAACTTTGGGCCCCCCAGCGGCTTCGCCTCCAGCCGCGGGGCGAGACCGGGATCGAGATGATCGGCGGCAATCAGGGCAGCGCCGACCGCGCTCGCCGAAGCGACATCGACGACGGAGCATTCCGCCTCGAGATAGGCAACCAGCGTTGCCAACAGCCGCGCCAGGCGGATCGGGTTGCCGGAGAGGATGACACGGTCGGTCCCGATGCCGAGCGCTCTCGCATCTTCCAGGATAGCGCCGATTTCCTGGGCGAGACCGTCATAGACCGCCCGGACCAGCCGTTCGGGTGTCAAATCGTCCCTGAAATCGAGAAGCTCTGCTGAGAGGTCGTGGAACGGATTGGGCGCACCGGCCCCGGCAAGATAGGGCAGAAAGACCGGCGCCGGATCGCCCGGCCTCGTCGCCTCGGCCAGCACGTCGATCTCCTCGATGGTCCGGCCGAGAAGACGGGCCAGCCAGTGCAGCGTCGCGCCGAAGCCGGGCACCGTGCCGATGACCTCGAGCATCGGCGAATATCCCGTCGGAAAAAGGTGAAAGGCGCCGTCCCATCCGCTCGGAACGTGGTCCTTGGCGATCGCAAAGGAGAGGACTCCGGACGTGCCGAGAGACAGCGAGAGCGTGCCGGGCCGGTCGACGCCGACCGCCCGCATTGCCGCCGCCTGATCGCCGACGCCGAGGACGAAAGGCACTCCCTTCAGGTCGGCGCGAAAGCCGCCGCAGTCGCCCGCTCGGCTGCTCGCCTCGACGATCTCCGGCAGTGCGGATCTCGGCAGGCGGGCCGCGGCCGTAAGCTGGTCCGACCATGTGCCGGTCAGCGGGTCCTGCAGCTGCATGCCGCAGGCCTCGTTGGCGTCGACGACGAAATCGGCGGCCGGATCGAGAGCCCGGCGGACGAAATCCTTGACGCAATAGAGGCGATGGACGCGGTCCGCGAGGGTCGGGTCGCGCCCAAGCGCGTAGAGCCATTTGGCGAGCGTGAAGTCAGGCAGGGGGAGATTGCCGGACTTCTCCACGATCGTGGCCGCTCCGCCATGCGCCGTCACGAATTTGTCGAGGTCGGGCGCGCCGTCCATGTCGAGCCACAGCTTGACGGGGGCGGCGAGGCGACCGTCGCGGTCGACCGCGATGAGCCCGTGCATCTGGCCGGTGAGACCGACCGCGTCGGGCCGACCGCGCGTGATCAGCGCCGCCAGAGCCCGGCGCGCCAGCGTCACCCAGCGCTCGGGATCACGCGTCGGCGCACCGTCGGGAGAATAGGATTCGCTGACGGCCTCCGTCACCGAGACGCCGCCGTCGATCTCGGCGAGAACGGCCTTGACCGCGGAGGTGCCGACGTCGATGCCGATGGTGCGCATCAGATCACCCCTTGACCGCTCCGGCGAGGAGCCCGCGCACGAAGGCGCGCTGGACGACGACATAGAGGATGATCAGCGGCAGGGCGATGATCGCCAGCACCGCGAAGAGGGCGCCGGGATTGGCCATGTACAGGCCGGAATACTGCATCGGCACGATGGTGAGCGTCTTCATCTCGCTCTGGGTCATGACGATGAGGGCGAGGAAGAACTCGTTCCAGCTCACGATGAACTGCCAGATCGCCACGAAGACGAGGGCCGGCCGGACCAGCGGCAGAGTGACGAAGAGGTAGGTCTGCCAGGCGTTGCAGCCGTCGACCCGTGCCGCCTCGTAGAGCTCGCGCGGCGTGTCCTCCATGAATGCCTTCAGGACAACGATGGCGAAGGGGACTCCGAGCGCCGCGTAGGGAACGATCAGCCCGAGGTAATGATTTATCCAGCCGAACGATTGCAGGAGGATCGCCAGCGGCAAGACCAGCGAGGCGATCGGCACCATCAGGGTCGTCAGCAGCGTGCCGTAGAGAACCAGCGAGCCACGGAGCTTGAGGATCGCCACGGCAAAGGCAAACAGCGACGACACGATGACGACGATGACCACCGTCGCGACGGTGATCACCAGGCTGTTGACGAAGAAGATGATGAGAGGATTGTCGCGGATCACCGTGATAAAGTTGCCGAAGGTGACCGGCCAGGTGAACAGTGTCGGGTCGAAGACCTTGTCCGGAGTCCTCAGCGCGATCGAGAACATGTAGGCTTCGGGGATCATCCAGAACGCCAGCACGATGCCCAGCGCCGCGTGGATCGCCACCGAGCGTATCGGGATTGCGCCGCGACGGGCCATCACGCCCCCTCCCGCTTGGTCGGGCCGAGATCGGCGCCGAGGAGAAAGATTTGGGCGACGGAGAGGATGAGAGCGATCGCCAGCACCACCACCGAAAGCGTGGCGCCGACCCCGGTGTCGCCAAGCACGAAGCTCTGGCGGAAGATGTAGGTGCCGAAGATTTCGCTGGCGTGATTGGGGCCGCCGCCGGTCATCAGGTGGACGATCGGAAAGGTCTGCAGCGTGCCGATAACGCCGAGGAGGAGAAGCGACTTGGTGACCGGCGAGACCATGGGAATGATCACCCAGGCGGCGAGCTTGAAGCCGCGCGCCCCGTCGACCCGCGCCGCGTCGAGAACCTCGGGCGGAAGATTGGCGAAGCCGGCGACGTACATCAGCATCGAGAAGCCGGTCCACTGCCAGACGTTGACGAGGATGAGGGCATAGATCGCCGTCTTCGCGTCGCCGATCGGCGAGTTGGTCATCACGATGCCGATCTGCTTCAGATACTCCTGCGCGATGCCGTAATAGGGCGCGTAGATCTGAATCCAGACGAGGCTGATCACCGACACCGACGTGACCACCGGCAGGAAGAACATAGTGCGGAAGAAGCCGCGCCAGCGATGGGTGTGGCGCTCGATGAAATAGGCGATCGTCCCGCCGATGATCATCTGCACCGGGATCGTGATGACGCCCCACAGCAGCATGTTGCGGGCGACGATCCAAAAAACCGGATCGCGAACGACTTCGAAATAGTTGGTGACGCCGCCGAAAATATCGCTGCCGTACGGCTGGTGCACGTAGAGGCTCTTTCCGATCACCCACAGGATCGGATAGGCGATGAAGACCACGAACAGCAGCGTCGCCGGCAGCAGGAACAGATAAGCCGACGGGCCGGAAAATCGCTTCCGCCGTCGCCCACGCGCTAAAGTCGCGGCGTTAGGAATTGCAGCGCTCCCGTATCCTGCGGCTGACTGAAGCGAATATGCCATGGAACGAAGAAGAGGGGCGGAACCGGGAGAGAATTCCGCCCCCCAAGTCGCCGGCTACTTGCCCAGCGCCTTGTCGGTCGCCGCCTGAACGGACTTCAGCGCGGCTTCGGGATCGAGGTCGCCGGATGCGACACCGGCCAGAGCGTTGTCGAGGGCCTCGGCTACCGCCGGGCTGCCGAATCGCTGGTTCTCGGCCTTGGGCAGGTCGGCCATGAATCGCTTCGACATGTCCTTGACGTGGTCGCTGACGTCACCCTGCGGCTCGTGGCCGACGAAGGCCGGCAGGTCGTTGAGCTCGTTCAGCGCCTGCTGCAACGCCTCGCCGTTGGTCAGCGATGCGAGGAACGTCCACGCCGCCGGGTTCTTCTCGCCGTTCTTGGTCAGCCCGTAGCCGATGTCGATGCCGCCGACGGGTGGGCTCGCCATGCCGCCGTCCGTGAGCGGCGGGAGGTAGAAGAAGTCGAACCCGTCCATGTTCTGCACGAAGGGCGACAGCGGCGGCGGGAACTTGCTCTCCTGCATCCACCACGAGCCGAGCGCCATCATGCCGACCTTGCCCTGCGCGAAGAGCTGGGCGCCGGTCGGATAGGCGTGGGCGCCAAGCGCACCCTGCTGGAAGACGCCATCGTCGAACAGGCCCTTCCAGGCCTTCATCGCATCGATGAGTTCGGGCGATGTCCACGGGGCTTCTCCGTTTTGCGCCTTCTCGGGGAGGCCGGGCGCAAGCTGGTTGGCGAGCATCAGAAAGACGTTCTCATTCTGCCAACCGTCGGCGGCGCCCTGGAACATCGGGATGTAGCCCTTGTCGGTCAGGGTCTTGGCGGTCGCCACCAGCTCGCTGTAGCTGGTTGGCGGCTTGAGACCGAGGTCGGCAAAGATCTTGGTGTTGTACCAGATGCACAGCACCTGGGATTCCTGCGGCACCATGTAGTAGTTCGTGTCGCCGGGCGGGTTGCCCATCAGCATCTGCTTGCGGTTCACCGGGAAGATCTTGTCCTCCCACCCGGCACCCCACTCCTTGGCGGCGAGATCGTTAACCGCGGCAAGCTGCTCCCGGTACTGTTGCGTCAAAGAGCCCGGCTGGAGCCCGATCAGGTCCGGCAGGCTGTTCGACGCCGCGGCCGCCTTGAGCGCGGTGATGTATTCGGGCGAGTAGTTGTAATAGGTATATTTCACGGTGATGTCCGGATGCGCTTTCTGGAACGCATCGATCGACTTCTGCATCGTGCTGGCGATGAACCACGACCAGACCGTGACCTCCTGGTTCGCTGCGTGGGCTGGCTGCATGAGCAGCGAAGCACCGAGCAGCGCCGCTGCCAGTTTGAACCTCGTCTTCATGGTGTTCCCTCCATACGTCTGTTGAGCCGCTTTGCCCTTTCGTTTTCGGTTCCGGTCAACCAGGCCGGCGAACCAGGTTCCTCAAGGCTTGCGCGAGCGGCTCGCCGGCAAGCCCAAAGGCCTCGAGAAGCGCCTCGGGTGGGCCCGACTCGCCGAAGCGGTCGGCAATCCCGATGCGCGCCAAGCGGTGGGAAATCTGCCTCTGGTCGAGGAGGCTCGACACCATGTCGGCGAGCCCGCCGTGGATGGAGTGTTCCTCGACGACCGCGACCGGCAGCGACGGCGCCGAGCGCAGGAGTTCGGCGACACCGTCGGCGAGCGGCTTAAGCCGCGTGATGCCGACGACCTTGGCGGTCACGCCCTCCGTCCTCAGTTTGCGGGCCGCCTCCACGACTTTCGACGCCAGCGTGCCGGTGGTCAGCACGATGAGGTCGTTGCCCTCCTGCAGAATCCGGTAGTCGGCGACGTGTTCGGCCTGGGATGCCGGCGTCGGCGTCAACAGCGGCGAGGGGAAGCGCGACAGGCGCACATAGGTCGGGCCGTCGACGTCGACGGCCTCGTTCATCGCCCGCGTCAGATCGTTCCCGTCGATCGGCGCGTAGACCCTGATGCCCGGAATGGCATCCATGATGGCGAGGTCCTCGACCGCCTGCTGGGTGGCGCCGTCCTCGCCGAGATTGATCCCGCCGTGGAAGCCGAAGAGCTTGACGTTGAGCTGCGGGTAGGCGACCGAGATGGCGATCTGGTCGCAGGCGCGTCGGGTCAGGAAGGCGGCGAAGGTGTTGACGAACGGCACGAATCCGGCAAGCGCAAGGCCGGCGGCGATGCCGACCATGTTCTGCTCGGCGATGCCGACATTGATGTGCCGGCCGGGATAGGCGGCCTGGAATTTCGCGGTGCGGGTCGAGGTGGCGAGGTCGGCGTCGAGCATCATGACCCGCTCGTCGCGGGCGCCGAGCGCCATGATCTGCTCGCCAAAAACGTCGCGCAGCGACACGTCACCGTTCACCGCCTTGGCTTGCGCGGCGCCCATCAGCCCCGAACCTCCAAAAGCGCGGCCTGGTATTGCTCGTCGGTGAGCGAATGGCTGTGCCAGTCGACGCGATCGGTCATGAACGACACGCCGGCGCCCTTCCTGGTATTGGCGACGACCATGCGCGGCTTGGCGCCCGGCTCGTCGGAGGAAGCCCAGTCGAGCGCCTCGGCGACCGCGCCGATGTCATGGCCGTCGATTTCGGTCACGGCCCAGCCGCAGGCTTCAAGCTTCGGCGCGTACGGTTTGATGTTGAGGATCGCCTCGATCGGGCCGTCGTTCTGGATGCCGTTGGCGTCGAGGACGGCGACCAGCCGGTCGACCTTGTGCGCCCCGGCGAAGAGGATCGCCTCCCAGACCTGACCCGAGTTCATCTCGCCATCGCCGAGAATGACGTAGGAGCGATGCGGCTCCTCCCGCCGCGCCAACGCAAGGGCGAGCCCGAGGGCGACCGAAAGCCCCTGACCGAGCGAGCCGGTCGACATCTCCACCTCCGGCATCCGCGTGCGGTCCGGGTGGCCCTGGAGGCGAGAACCGAGCTGGCGGAGCGTCTTCAGCTCTTCGCGAGAGATCAGCCCCAATTCCGCCAGCACCGCGTAGAGCGCCGGGGCGGCGTGACCCTTCGACAGGATGACGTGGTCGCGGCTGTTCCGCCTGATCCAGTCGCTCGAAGGCTTGATCACATGGCCGAAGAGAACCGCGAGCAGTTCGACGCAGGACATGCTGCCACCGGGATGGCCGGACCCTGCCATGTGAATCTCCAGCAGGATATCTTCGCGCATCCGCCGCGCCGTCGCCTTGAGCGACGCAATGTCGGCCACAGCCGTCAATTCTTTCTCTCCTTGGCCAGGGGTTTGTTCGGGAGCTTCTCGGCGTTGAGCGCCTCGTCGACGGCGCGCACGTTTTCGAGGAGCCGCTGGTCGCGCAACGCCACGCAGTGAAACAGCACCTCGTTGAACATCATCTGCAGGATGCGGGTCATCACCGCGTCGGTGCCGAACAGGCCGACGCCGGGCGGCGTCAGAACGTGGATGTCGCAAAGCTCGCCGAGCGGCGACTGCGGCTTGGCGACGATTCCGGCGATCTGAGCGCCTTTAGCCCGCGCCGTTTGCGCCGCCAGCACCGTCGATCGGGTGACGCCGGAATAGGAGATGGCGATACCGAGGTCGCCCGGGCCCATCAGCGCCGCCTGGGCCATCTGGGTATGCGAGTCCTGGGCGAAGCCGATCCTGAGGCCGAGCCGCAGCAGGCGCTGATGCATGTCGAGCCCCACCACCGCCGACGAGCCGGCGCCGAAGATCTCGATGGAGCGGGCCTCGAACACCGCGTCGATAAGACGCTCGAGCGCGTCGGAGCGGGACAGCAGCTCGGCGAATTTGAGCGCCCGCACCGAGGCGTTGTTGAAGACCTTGAAGGCGATCTCCGCCGGCCCGTCCTCGCTGGAGATCGTCGGCGGCGTCGATTCGAGTTCGTCGACCCGGGCCTTCATCGCCCGGCTGCCGCGCAAGAGTGCGTGGCGCATCTCGCGCTGCCCGGCATAGCCGAACTTCCGCGCCAAGCGGTCGATGGTCGCCCGGCTCGATCCGGCCCGCTCGGCGAGGTCGGCCGCCGTCATGGTCGCCAGGTCGTATTCGGCAAGCGAGAACAGGTATTCGGTGAGGCGGCGCTCGGCGGCGCTCAGGTCGGCGTTCGAAAGACGGGCCATCAGCGAGGAGCCGTCCGACGATGATCCGTCGCCCGAGCCGTCGTTCAACTGCTGAACGCCTGCGTTCAAGAGTCCGTTTCCTCCCTGAGCCGGTCCGTTTCCGGCCGCTTCGATTTGAGACAATATGTCTCATATTATTGATTTGTAATCATAAATGAGACAAAGCGGTTGTCAACACCGTAACGTCGTCAGCGACAGGAAGCCGCTCCCTTTCGCACCGGGGTGCGGGCGCTTTCGTCCAGGCCGCGTGCCCGCGGTGGCCTCGCATCGCCCACTTGACAAATAGCTGGCGCTTGAATTCACTGCCGAACAACAAAGACCTATCAGATAGGTTGGGGGGATGCAGGCGAGGATGGCGGGAGCCGAAGAGCGCACTCCGGCGGGACTGGTCCCGACCGTAATGGCGGCCCTTCAGGCCCACATTCGTTCGAACAGCCTCGCCCCGGGCGATGTCCTCCCCTCCGAGAACGCCATTGCCGAGCAACTCGACGTTTCGCGCGCCGTTGTACGGGAGGCGTACCGGTCGATGGCGACGCTCAAGCTCATCGACATCGGCAACGGCCGCCGGGCGCGGGTCTCGGCCATGGACCCGAGCGTGCTCGCTTTGGTGCTCGACCATGTCGTCCAGACCAACCAGATCACCGTCCAGCAAATTCTCGATGTCCGCCGCACGGTCGAGATGCGGACGGTCGGCCTGGCCGCACTTCGCCGCAGCGATGGCGAGGCGGCGGAGATCGCCCGTCAGGCAGCTTCGATGCGCAACGACTTCGCCGATGCCGCGCGGGTCATGGAGCATGACATCGCCTTCCACGAGGCGATCGCCCGCACATCGAAGAATCCGATGTTCGCGCTGATCGTCGCGTCCTTCCATGTGGTGACGCGTCAGACTTGGCCGATCGGCTGGCGGGCGCGCGCCACCGATGCCGACCGTCTTGCCAACGTTGCCTGCCACGAGGCAATCGCCGCGGCGATCGGCGAGCGCGATCGCCCGGCGGCCGAAACGCTGATGGCCGAGCATTTCGACAACACGGTCAAGATCCTGCTCGCGGCAGGGATCAACTGATCGGGCCGGGGAACGCACGTGAAGATCACCGGCATCGAGACCGTCCGCGTCGAGGAGTTCCCCAACCTCCTCTGGCTTCATGTCCACACCGACGAGGGCCTGACCGGCCTCGGCGAAACCTTCTTCATGGCGCAGACGGTGGAAGCCTATGTCCACGAGGTGATCGCGCCGAAGATGCTCGGCCGCGATCCGCTCGCCATCGATCGCATCGCCCGCGATCTCGTCCCCTATATCGGCTTCCGCGCCACGGGCGTCGAATTGCGCGGCAACTCGGCCTTCGACATCGCGCTTTGGGATCTCTTCGGCAAGCTGACCGCCCAGCCTCTCGCCCAACTGCTCGGCGGCTTCTCGCGCGACAGGATCCGCACCTACAACACCTGCGCCGGCACGACTTACATGCGCACCGCGGCGGGCCAGAACACCGCCAACTGGGGCGTCGGCAAGAGGGCGGCCTATGAGGATCTGGACGCATTCCTCAACCGCGCCGACGAGCTGGCGGAGGAGCTTCTGGCGGAGGGCATCACCGCCATGAAGATCTGGCCCTTCGACATCGCCGCCGAAAAAAGCGACGGCAACTACATCTCCGCCGCCGACCTCAAAGCGGCGCTCGTTCCTTTCGACAAGATCCGCAAAGCCGTCGGCGACCGCATCGAGATCATGGTCGAGTTCCATTCGCTGTGGCAGCTCACCCCGGCGATCGCCATCGCCCGCGCTCTCGAACCCTATGGCACCCTCTGGCACGAAGACCCGATCCGGATGGACAGCCTCGGCGACCTTCGCCGCTACGCCGACGCATCCTCGGCCCCGGTTTGCGCGTCGGAGACCCTCGGTTCCCGCTTCGCCTTCCGCGATCTCCTCGAAACCGGCGCGGCGGGGATCGTCATGCTCGACATCGGCTGGTGCGGTGGCATCTCCGAAGCGCGCAAGATCGCCGCGATGGCGGAGGCGTGGCATCTGCCCGTCGCGCCGCACGACTGCACCGGCCCGGTGGCGCTCGCCGCGGCCACGCACCTTTCCCTCAACGCCCCGAACGCGATCGTCCAGGAAACCGTGCGCGCCCATTATCACACATGGTATCGGGACCTCGTCACGGCGGTGCCGGAAGTGAGGGACGGCACCATCACGGTTCCACCCGGAGCGGGCCTCGGGCTCGAGCTCGCTCCCGACATCGGCAAACGCTTTACCGCGAATGTCCGCACCTCGAGTTTGCACTGAGGGCGGATCGACTGCCACCACGACCCATCCAAGGGAGGAGTAGAGAAATGACCAGACTGAAACTTATAACGTCCGTCGCGGCGCTCAGCGTCGGGCTTGCCATGCCGGCGCTCGCCGCCGATCCGATCAACATCGCCTTCACCATCCACTCGTCGGCGACCAACACCTTCTGGCAGGCGGTGAAGAAAGGCTTCGACGATGCCTGCGAGAAGATCCAGGCCAACTGCCAGATGATCTTCACCCAGACCGAAGGCTCCATCGCCGAGCAACAGGCGAACATGCAGACGGCTCTCGCCGGCAATCCCGACGCGCTCATCACCTCGATCGTCGACAACAACGCTTTCGACGACCTGATTCAGGGCGCCCGCGACAAGGGCATCATCGTCATCGCCACCAATGTCGACGACACCGAAGGCGCCGCCGGCAACGCCCGCCAGGCCTTCATCGGCCAGGGCTTCATCCCCGCCGGCTACACGCTCGCCCAGGCCCAGTCGAAGAACTTCCCGGCCGAAGGCCCGATCAAGGTTCTCGTCGGCGTCTCCGCTCCCGGCCAGAACTGGTCGGAGCAGCGCGCCCAGGGGGTGATCAACTTCATGGAGGACTACAAGAAGGCCCACCCTGACCGCGAGGTCACGGTCGAGCGGATCGACTCGGGCACCGATCTTGCCGTCGTCTCCGACCGTATCGGCGCCTATCTCAACGCCAATCCCGACACCACCGCCTATTTCGACACCGGCTACTGGCATGCCGGCGTCGCCCGCGTCCTCGCCGATCGCGGCGTGCCCCCGGGCAAGGTGCTGCTTGGCGGCTTCGACCTGGTGCCGGAAGTCCTCCAGCAGATGAAGAACGGCTACGTCCAGGTGCAGATCGACCAGCAGCCCTACGAGCAGGGCTTCATGCCGGTGATGGAGGTGTATCTGGCCAAGACCGTCGGCCTGTCGCCTGCCGACATCGACACCGGGCAAGGCGTCGTCACCCCTGACATGGTCGATTCGATCATGGCGCTGTCGACCCAGGGCGTTCGCTGATCGGCTCGCCGGGCTGCCGTGGCCTTTGAGAAACCGCGGCGGCCCGGAGCCATTCCTGTTGCGCTATCCTGCACGCGGTCGGCACCGGCAAGGGCGCCGGCCGCTCCGCCGACTAGACATCCGAGAGGAACCGCGAGCCGATGAGGCGTCTGCTCAAGATCTACATGGAGAAGCCGGAACTGGCCGGGGTCGTCCTTCTCATTGCGCTGATCGTCGTCTTCGAGACGACGTCGCATGGCATATTCCTTTCCCCCGACAATATTCGCGGCGTGCTCGGCATCCTGCCCGAGATCGGCCTTGTCGCCGTCGGCGTTACCATGCTCATGATCTGCGGTGAATTCGACCTCTCGGTCGGCTCGGTGTTCGCTCTGATGCCGATGTCGTTCGCGGTCATGATGGTCAACGGGATGCCGTTCGTGCCGGCCATCCTGCTTGGCCTGGTCGTCTGCGCCGTGATCGGCTTCGTCAACGGCTTCATCACCATTCGCTTCGCCATTCCGAGTTTCATCACGACCCTCGGCATGCTGTTCATGGCGCGCTCGCTGACGGTGGTGATTTCCGGCGGCTTTCCGCCGCTCTTACCCCCGGTGCCGAGCTGGATCTTCACGCTCTATGTCGGCCCGGGCGGTCTGGTGCGACTGTCGTTTCTGTGGTTCGTCGGCATCGCTCTTCTCGCCGGCGGCATGATGTCGCTCACCAATTTCGGCAACTGGATCAAGTCGACCGGCGGTCATATCGAGGCGGCGGCGTCGATGGGGATCCCGGTCAACCGCGTCAAGGTCGTCTGCTTCATGCTTTGCTCCATGCTGGCCGGTTTCGGCGGCCTGATTCAGGTGCTTCGCCTGAATTCGCCGCTGCCGTCGATCGGCGAAGGCATGGAGCTGCAAGCCGTCGCCGCCGCGGTGATCGGCGGCACGGCGCTGACCGGCGGCGTCGGAACGGTGTTCGGCGGTATCGTCGGCGCGCTGCTCATTCGCGTCATCGACAACGGCCTCGTGCTCACCCACGTCAACGCCAACTGGTTCAAGTTCGCGATCGGGTTCCTGACCGTCATCGCGGTCATCGGCAACTCCTATCTCCAGCGGACCGCGCGCCGCATCAAGGTACAGGTGGATGATGAAAAGCCAGCCGATCATCGAGTGTCGCGGACTGCATAAGTGGTACTCCGGCGTTCACGCCCTCAAGGGGGTAAACCTCAGCGTCGCGCCGGGTGAATCCGTCGGCCTCGTCGGCGACAACGGCGCCGGCAAGTCGACCCTGATCAAGATCCTCTCCGGCGTCCATCGGCAGGACGAGGGCGACATCTTCATCGACGGACGCCAGGTCATCATCAAGAACCCCAAGCAGGCGATGAATCTCGGTATCGAGACCATCTACCAGTACAATTCGATGGTCCCGACGATGTCCATTGCCCGCAACCTCTTCGTCGGCCGCGAACCGCTCAAGGTCTCGATCGGCAGTTTCGGCCTGATGGATCAGAAGCGGATGCGTCAGGAGAGCATTCAGGCGATCGCCGATGTCGAGCTTCACCTTCGCTCGCCCGACGCCCTCGTCGGCGAACTCTCCGGCGGCCAGCGGCAGGGGGTGGCGATCGCCCGCGCCATGCACTTCAAGTCGAAGATCCTGGTTCTCGACGAGCCGACCAATCACCTCTCGGTCAAGGAGACCAACAAGGTTCTCCGCTTCATCCGCGGGCTCAGGGAGCAGAACGTCACCGGCATCTTCATCAGCCACAACATGCACCACGTCTTCCAGTCCTGCGACCGGATCGTCGCCATGGCGCGCGGCGAGATCGTCTTCGATCAGCCGGTCAACGAGACCTCGGTGGAGGAGGTTCAGGAACTGCTCTGATTTCGGGCTACCCCGCGCCGGCGGCAGTTCCTCAGAACTTTCCGTATTTCAAATAGGCCTCTTGCGGATCGGTTCCGGCGAGGATCGCCTTGCGGACGAGGCTTTCCGTCGCCATCGCGGCCTCGGCCTTTTCGATGATTTCCTCCACCTGCGCCTGCGGTACCCGGATCAGCCCGTCGCGATCGCCGACCATGTAGTCGCCCGGCGCGATGACGACGTCGCCGATGGTGATCGGCACGTTCGCCGCCGCCGGCAGCCAGTAGCCGACGATATCGCGTGGCGTGAAGCCGCGGCACCACGCCTGGAAGCCGATGCGAAGCAGGAAGTCGACGTCGCGGATAAAGCCGTCGGCGACGCAGCCGCGCACCCCCTTGTTCTTCAGCGTCTCCGCCGAGAGCTCGCCCATATGGGCGACGACCCGGTCGTTCGGCTGCGAAACCCAGATCGAGCCCGCCGGCGCCTGCGACAGGAGACCGGTCCAGGCGAGCAGAGTCTCGTGGGCTTCGGCGCCTTCGACCACCTTGCCCTCGATGGTGAAGGCGGGGCCGGCGAGAGACTTTTCGGGCAGGATCGGACGCAATTCGGGCGGCAGGGTGAAGCCGGAGAGCCCCATGCCACGCATGACATCGTGGATGACCCCCGTGTAGCAGCCGGCGAGGCGGTCGGAGAGCGTCGACATCGGCGGGTCACGCGGCCGGCAGGCAGGCCGGACCGATCGGCTCGAACGACTTGTAGGTCAGGATGAACTCCTGATGGCCGAGCTCCTCGGATTTCGTCCGCCGCCCTTCGGCTAGCCCGACCACGACATCGCGGATCTCGCGGCCGACCTCCTCCAGCGTGGCATCGCCCTCCAGAATCCGCCCGGCGTCGACATCCATGTCGTCGGCCATCCTGCGGTAGGTTTCCGGATTGGCGCAGATCTTGACGACCGGCGAGATGGCCGAGCCAACCACCGATCCGCGTCCGGTGACGAACAGGATCGCATGGCTGCCGCAGGCGATCAGTTCGGCGATCTCGGCGTTGTCGTTGATGTTCGGGAAGCCGAAGCGCACCTCGCCGTCGGGCACCACGTCGAGGAGGTAGAGCCCACCCCGCGGCGGGATGTCCCCCGGCTTGATCAGGCCGGCGATCAGCGCCGAGCCTGACTTGGCGTAGGCGCCCATCGACTTCTCCTCGATCGTGGTGAGCCCGCCATCGGCGTTGCCGGCGGCAAAGGAGCCGTAGCCGAGCGTTGCATAGTAACGAGCCGCCTTGGTGACGCTGGCCTCGAGCTCCCGCCCGAGCGCCGGATTGACCGCCCGGTCGGCCATGATGTGCTCGCAGCCGATCAGCTCGCCGGTCTCCTCGAATATGCAGGCGGCCCCCTCCTCGACCAGCGCATCGAAGGCCCGGCCCGCCGCCGGATTGCCGGTGATGCCCGACGTCCCGTCGGAGCCGCCGCAGATCGTGCCGACGACGAGGTCGCTGACCGCCATCGGCACGGTCTCCATCGCGTCGAGCAGCGCGCGCTGCTCGGCGATGAACGCCCGCCCCTCGGCAATCGACTTGCGGGTGCCGCCGGTCGCCTGGATGACGATCGTGTGCACCGGCCGGCCGCTCAGCCGGACGGCCTGCGCGAGCTTGTACTTGTTGAAGCTCTCGCAGCCGAGCGAGATGAGCAGAACCGCGCCGACATTCGGGTGCGTGCAGAGCCGCTCCATCATGGTCTCGGCGTACGAGTTGGGGTAGCAGCCGGGGAAGCCGATGACGTGCACGTCCTGCTCGCGGAAATGGATGGCGATCTCGCGGGCGACGTGGTGGGCGCATTCGACGAGATAGCCGACGACGATCGTGTTGCGGATGCCCTTCCGCCCGTCTGAACGAAGATAGCCGCGCATGCTCATGGCGCGCTCCCGTACTGCGACTTCACGTCCTCGAGATGATAGGTGGGCGTGTAGTCGCTCTTGATGTTGTGGACGTGGGCGTGCTCGCCCGCCCGGATCGCACTGGTCGCGGAGCCGATCGGAGCCCCGTACTTCACCACCTTCTCGCCGGCCGCGATATCCCGGCGCGCCAGCTTGTGGCCGAGCGGCAGGTCGGCGGCCGCGGTCAGCGACCTGCCCGATACGGTGATCGTCTCCCCCGCCCGGATGCGCGCCGTGACGACGAAGACATTGTCCCGCTCGTCGAGAAGGAGGAGCCTGGGATCCGTATCGCCGGCAGGATCGGCAATGAGCACCATGAGGGTCGCGGCTCCTAAATCGAGCATTGTTTCTGCCAAAAGAAAGGGCAATCGTCCATATAGAATATTTTTTATCTTGCCGGTCGTCGCGATCCCCGGCTATGTAGGCGCATGGTTGCAATGAGGCGGTTGACCCTCGCCGAGCAGGCTTACGAAGAGCTGCAGGAGCAGATCGTCTCCGGGCGGCTTGCCGCCGGGCAGCGTCTGCTTGCCGAGGAACTCGCCGGAGAGCTCGCGATCAGCCAGACGCCGGTCAAGGAGGCGCTCGCCCGCCTGGCGCTGGATGGGCTGGTCGAAGGGACTTCGCGCCGTGCGTCGGTCGTTCGCCGGTTCACCGTCGCCGACATCGAGAAGATTTACGAAGCCCGCCTTCTCCTCGAGCTGCACGCGACGGCGGCGGGTCTTGTCGCCGGACGCGCGACGCCGCAATTCGTCGATCGGCTCCAGGCGATTTTCGACGAGCAGATGACCGAGATCAGCCGGCAGACCACCCAAGGCCTGGCCGAAGCGATCCGGCTCGACCGCGAGTTCCATGAGCTGCTGGTCAGCATCGGTGACAATCCGTTGATCGCGGGATGGCACAGGATGGCTCTGCGTCAGACGCAGACGATCCGCAACTATTCGCTGGAGCGCTACGACATCAATCGCGTCCGTCGTGAACACGGGGCGATCGTCGAGGCGATGCGGACCGGCGATGCCGGCAAGGTTGCCGCGGCGCTGGGCTTCCACCTCGCGGCGAGCCGCGACGAGTTTCTTTCCCGTCGGCCGGAGGACCTGCCTCTGCGTCCATGACCATCCCCGCCGCAAGAGGGATGCGGCTCGAACCACCGACATAAACCAGGGAGGAATACCGATATGTCTCTATCACCCATCACGTTGAAAGGCGTGGCCGGCACCGCAATCCTGTCGGCGCTGATCTTATCCGGCGCCGCCCGCGCCGCGGACATGCCGAAGATCGGCGTCGACCTGACGACGCTCACCTCGCCGTTCTGGACGGCCTATGCGGGGTACCTCGATGACGAAGCAAAGGCCCAGGGGGTCGAGCTCCTCGCGCCGATCAACTCCGAGTTCGATACCGCCAAGCAGATCACCGGCATCCAGAACCTGATCAACCTCGGGGCCAACGGCATCATCTTCTCGCCGTTCGAATCGGCTGCCGCCGGCACCATCCTCAAGGCGGGCGAGAAGGCCGGGATACCGGTCGTCGCCGTTGACGTCGCGCCCACCACCGGCCCGGTCGCCATCGTCGTCCGCGCCGACAATCTCGCTTATGGCCGCCAGGCCTGCGAGTATATCGGCGAGCACGTGAAGTCGGGGCCCGTCGTTCAGATCATGGGCGACCAGGCCTCCATCAACGGCCGCGATCGTGGCGTCGGCTTCCGCGAATGCCTGAAGAAATATCCGAACCTGACGCTTCTCGAGATCCCGACCAAGGCGTGGTCGGGCGAGGACGCGGCGGCGGGCCTTGATGCCCTCCTCAATTCGACCCCCGACCTCAAGGCGATCTACATGCATGCCGGCGGCGTGTTCCTGGCGCCGACCTTGCAGACCCTGAAGCGCAAGGGCCTGCTCCACCCGGTCGGCGAGGACGGACACATCGTCATCGTCAGCAACGACGGCATCCCGCAGGAGTTCGATGCGATTCGCAAGGGCGAGATCGACGCCACGGTCTCGCAGCCGGCCGACCTCTATGCCAAATACGGCATCCAGTACGTCAAGGAAGCGATCGGCGGTAAGACATTCGCCGCCGGACCGACCGACCACAACAGCACGATCGTCGAAGTCTCGCCGGGTGTCCTCGAGGACGAACTGGCTGCCCCGCTGGTCACCAAGGAGAATGTCGACGACAAGAGCTTCTGGGGCAATAACTCCTAGTATAGTCGACATTGATGGTCGAAGCCTCTGAATTGGGCGGGGGCGGCAACACGCACCCGCCCGGCCAGGCGCCGATCGTCGAGGCGATCGGCGTTTCCAAGCGCTACGGCCCGACGATCGCGCTGAATGACGTTGGCATCCGCGTCGTCGCCGGAGAATCGCATGCGCTGGTCGGTCGGAACGGCGCCGGCAAGTCGACCCTCGTGCGCATCCTCACCGGCCTGACCGCGCCGGACCAGGGTGAAGTCCGCTTCAGCGGCGTCGCGGCGCCACCGGTCGCCGATCGCGAGGGTTGGCGGGTCAACGTCGCCTGTGTCTACCAGCACTCGACGATCATTCCCGACCTGACCGTCGCCGAAAACCTCTTCATCAATCGCCAGCCGATCCGGCGCGGTTTCATCAGCTGGGCGTCGCTCCGCCGTGAGGCGCGGGTGCTCCTCGACCGCTGGAATGTCGCGGTGTCCGAGGACATGCGCGCCGGCGATCTCAAGGTGGAGGCGCGCCAGCTCGTCGAGATCGCCCGCGCCCTTTCCTACGGTGCCCGCTTCATCATCCTCGACGAGCCGACCGCCCAGCTCGACGGCGAAGAGATCAAGCGGCTTTTCAGCCGCATGCGCGAGCTGCAGGCGGCCGGCGTCACCTTTCTGTTCATCTCCCACCACCTTCAGGAGGTCTATGAGATCTGCCAGGCGGTCACGGTATTGCGCGACGCGCGCCACATCATCACCGCGCCGGTCGCCGATCTCCCCAAGGATCGATTGATCGAAGCGATGACCGGCGAGCAGGCCGATCTCCATGTCGCGGACGCCGGCGCCAGGACCGCGCCCGCCGACGCCGCCGTCGCGCTCAACGTCAGTCATCTGAGCGGCGAGGATTTCGCCGATGTCAGTTTCACGGTGCGCGCCGGCGAAGTCGTCGGCCTGTCCGGTGCGACGAGCAGCGGCCGGATCGGCGTGGCCGAGGCGGTTGCCGGGCTCGGTCGGTTCACCGCCGGCGACGTCGAGATCAACGGCCGGTCGCTGCCGTCCGCCGACGTGCCGTCCGCGCTCGCCTTCGGCGTCGGCTGCGTGCCGAAGAGCCGCCACAAGCAGGGCCTCGTCCTCTCCCAGTCGGTTGCCGACAACACGACGATGACGATCAGCGGCCGGCTCGGGCCGCTCGGCTTCATCGCCCCGCGCCGCCGGGCTTCGGTGACCAGGACCATGATCGAGTCGCTCGGCATCGTCACTGAGGGCCCGGAGCAACTGGTGTCGGGCCTGTCCGGCGGCAATCAGCAGAAGGTAGTGATGGCCCGGGCTCTGGCCACGGCGCCGCCGGTGCTCGTCCTCATGGACCCCACCGCCGGCGTCGACGTCAAGTCGAAGGAGGCCCTCCTCGCAATCGTCGAGAGCATGCGCCAGGAAGGCAAGGCGATCCTCGTCGTCAGCGGCGAGCTCGAGGACCTCAAAACCTGCGACCGCGTCCTTGTCATGCGGCACGGCGCTGTCGTCGCCGAACACAAGGCCGGCTGGACCGACAACACGTTGGTCGCTTCAATCGAGGGCATAGAGTTCGATGAGCATCAATGAACCGGTACGCGGGACGGTCGGCGGAATGGCGGGCGCCAGACCGCGATCGGCCGCCAGCGTCAGACTGCGCGACCTCGCTTTGTTGCCGGCGCTCATCGTTCTCATCGTCGTCGGCACGTTCGTCAGTCCGGTCTTTCTCTCCGAGGCCAACATCACGACGATCCTCACCTCGTCGGCGGCGCTCGCCCTCGTGGTGCTCGGTGAGTCGCTGGTCATCATCACCGGCAAGTTCGACCTGTCGCTCGAATCGACTTTCGGCATCGCCCCGGCGATCGGCGCGATGGTCGTCATCCCCACCGCAAACTACGGCTTCGGTGTCGAATTGCCGACCGCGGTCGGCATCCTCACCGTGCTTGTCGTCGGCGCGGTGATCGGCTTCGCCAACGGCTTCATGGTCGTCAAACTGAAGCTCAACGCCTTCATCGTCACGCTCGCCATGCTGATCGTTCTGCGCGGGATGCTGGTCGGCGCGACGAGCGGGCGGACGCTCTTCGACCTGCCGGACGCGTTTTACGCGCTGATGACGGTCACATTCCTCGGTCTGCCGCTATCGGTGTGGCTGGCGGCGTTCGCCTTCCTGATTGCGGCTTTGATCCTGCGCTACCACCGTCTTGGCCGGGCGCTATACGCGATCGGCGGCAATGCGGAAGCGGCGCGCGCCGCCGGCATCCGCGTCGAGCGCGTCACCTGGGGCGTGTACGTACTGGCCAGCATGCTGGCGTCCATCGGTGGGCTGGTTACGGTCGGCTATGTCGGCGCGATCAGCGCCAATCAGGGCAACGGCATGATCTTCACCGTTTTCGCCGCGGCGGTGATCGGCGGCATATCGCTCGACGGCGGCAAGGGATCGATGTTCGGCGCGCTCACCGGGGTGCTTCTTCTCGGCGTCGTGCAGAACCTGCTCACCCTTGCCCAGGTGCCGTCGTTCTGGATCCAGGCGATCTACGGCGCGATCATCCTCGGCTCGCTGATGGTCGCCCGCTTTGCCGGAGGGCAGGCCCAGGAATAGGACGCGCGCCGACGCATCGAGGGAACCGGAATGCGGTCGTCCTTGCTGATACGCCCGCGCGATTCTCGGGCATTTTCAGGAAAAGTGTGCGCACTTTTCCGCCCGGAAAATGCGAAGAATCAAAGAGATAGAGCAAAGGCCCCGATTTAATCAGCGAAGCGGCGCGGGTCGGCGTAGCGACCCGTTTCATCAGCTTGGCCGATAAGGCATCAGCGTGGTCGCCGCCGCGTCGCCGTAGTTCATGTAGACGGTCTTCTTCTTAAGGAAGATTTCGAGCCCGTGCGATCCGTCGTCGCCGCCGACGCCGCTCTGCCGATAGCCGACGTGGAAGCCCTGCAGGCTTTCCGGCCCGATGCGGTTGACGTAGAGCTCGCCGAAATCGATGTCGCGAATGGCCTTCATGATCTGCGTGACATCGCGGGTGAAGAGATAGGCGGAGAGGCCGTAGCGGCTGCGGTTGCTCACCGCCACGGCGTCTTCGAACGAGTGAAACGGAACGATCGGGACGACTGGACCGAAGATCTCGTCCTGCATGATCGCCATGTCCGGGCCGACGTCGGTGAGGACGGTCGCCGAATACCAGTTGCCGCCCGGCGTCGGTGGCGATTGGGGACGCTCGCCACCGAGGGCCACGCGGGCGCCGTCGCGCACGGCGGCGGCGACCATCGCCTCGACCTTCTCGAGTTCGGGACGGCTCACCTTCGGCCCGATGTCGGTGTCCTCGGCGAGCGGATCGCCGAGGCGGAGGGCACGCGCCTGCTCGATGAAAGCGTCGAGGAAGCTCTGGTAGACGTCCTCGTGAACGAGGGTGCGTTCGTTGCAGATGCACACCTGTCCGCAGTTCATGAAGCGCGAGGTGACGGCGCTGCGGACGGCGAGACCGAGGTCGGCGTCGGGCATCACGATGAACGGCGCCTTGCCGCCGAGTTCGAGCGAGATCGGCGTCAGATGGGTTGCCGCGACCTGCATGATCCGCCGGCCGGTCGGCACGCTGCCGGTCATGGTGATGAGATCGACGCCGGCCGCGCCGGTGAGCCGCTCGCCGACGGTCTCGCCTGCCCCGGTAACGATGTTGACGACGCCCGGCGGCACCCCCGCCTCGTTGATGAGCCGCCCCATATGGAGGGCGGAGAGCGGGGTCAGTTCGTGCGGCTTCAAGATGATCGTGTCGCCGGCGATCATCGCCGGCGCCACTTTCCGCGAGACCAGCGCGGCCGGGTAATTCCACGGGATGATCCCGACCACCACCCCGACCGGAACCCGTTGAATCCAGATCTGCTCGTCGCGGACGTCGGAGGGGAGGATCTCGCCCTCGATGCGGCGGGCAAACTCGGCGAAATAGGAGAAGAACTCGGCGGCGCCGCCGACCTCTCCCCGTGCCTCGCTGATCGGCTTGCCCTGCTCGCGCACCACCAGCCTGGCGAGTTCGTCGGCGTCGCGGCGAATGAGCTCGGCGATTCTCTTCATGAAGGCGGCCCGTTCGATCGGCGCCAGGGCGCTCCAGCCCGGCTGGGCCCGGCGTGCCGCCGCAATGGCCGCGTCGATCTGCTCGGCCGTCGCTTCGGGAACCGATGCGATGGTGTCGCCGGTGGCGGGATTGACGACAGGCCTTTGTTGGGGCGAAAGGACCGCCTCGCCGTCGATCAACATCGCCCATTCCTCGCGCTTGGTCGCCATGTTCTCCCTCCTGCCGTTCACTGCGTTGCCACGCACCTCTGAACGGTCGGTCATGGCCGACCGTTGATCGGGGAACAATCGCTGGCGAGGAAGCCTACATCCCACAAGTGGATTTTCTTGGCAAGAAATGTAAGAATTTGGAAGATTATGAGAAACCGGCTCAGCAGGCGACCGACGGCGAAGCGATGACCATTTCCACCGACCTGATTGAAACGCTGCGGGGTATCGACACGCCGACGATCTGCAATGCGCTTGAGATCGTCGACCCCTCGCGGCGCACCACGGGCTTCAACCGCAGGCCTCTGGTCTGTCCCTTTCCCGAGTTGAAGCCGATGGTCGGCTTTGCCCGAACCGCCGTCATCCGTTGCAGTCGGCCTCCGGCGAGCGCCGACCAGCGCGGTCGCCGGCTCGCCTACTATGATTACGTCGAGAAAGGTCCGCGCCCGAGCGTCGTCGTTATCCAGGACACCGACCCCGAGCAAGGGGTCGGCGCGTTCTGGGGCGAGGTCCAGACCAACGTTCACAAGGCGCTCGGTTGCGCCGGCGTGGTCACCGATGGCTCGGTGCGCGACATCGACCAGATGGCCAAGGGCTTCTTCGTCCTCGCCGGTTCCGTCATGCCGTCGCACGTCCATGCGGATATCGCCGCTTTCGATGTGCCGGTGACCGTCGCCGGCATGCCGGTCTCGCCGGGCGACTTGATCCACGCGGACCGCCACGGGGCGGTGGTCATACCGGAAGCCGCCGCCGCGGCGATTCCGGCGACGGCAACCCTCATCGCGCGGCGCGAGAAGGTGATCCTCGACGCCTGTCGGCGCGGCGGCTTTTCGATCGACGACATCCGCGCCGCCTTCGCCGAGATGGACGACATTCACTGACCGGGCGGTGGTCGCCGCAGGCGTCAGGCGTCCTTGCCGTCTTCCCGCAAGGCCCCGATGAATCCGCCGAGCGCCGACTGGAAGACGCCGACGTCGGTGCCGCAGCACAGGCAGCGAAAGCCCTTCCGGCGCCACTCCCGGGCCATCTCCGCCGAACCGGCGAGGAAGCCCGCCGCCTTGCCGTGCCGGCGGCACGCCGTCAGCAGCGTGTCCACCGCCGCATGGAACGCGGGCTCGTCGAAGGCGGCCGTGATCCCCATCGTACTGGTGAGATCGTAGTGGCCGAGCCAACCGACGTCGATGCCGGGGACCGCGAGGATCTCGTCGGCATTGCCGATCCCGGTCTTGGTCTCGACCAGCGCAATGACCAGCGTCCGCTCGTTCTCGCTTTGCATCTTTGCGACGACGTCGCCGCGGTCGTAGTCGTCGTGCCCGGCGCCGAAGCCGAGGCCACGAACGCCGTCCGGCCGGTACCGGCACCATTTGGCGAGGTTCGCCGCCTGCTCCGCGGTTTCGATCATCGGCACCATGATCCCCATCGCCCCCGCATCTAGAACCGGCGCGATGAGGTGGTAGGCGAGGCCCGGAACCCGCACGAACGGGACTACCCCGGTGCCGCGGGCGAAGGCGATCTGCGCCTTGAGGGTGTCGATGCCGACGGCGCCGTGCTCCATGTCGAAGATCACGAATTCGGCGCCGGCATTGGCGGCGATCTGACAGAAGCCCGGCGTGAAGAACTCGGTCGCCATGATGCCGTAGGCGGCGCCGTCGCTAAGCAGCTTGGTGCGAACCGGATTTGCTCGGATCGCCATGGTCACCGCCCCGGAGCGGGGACGCCGAGCGACGCGGCCGCGGCGACGATTCGCGCCCAGGTCTCGCCGTCGATCGGGATGCCGTTTGCCTCCCGCTCGGCTCTCGTTCGATCCTCGATCGCGCCGGGCAGGAGCACGGTCCCACCGCTTTCCAGCGGCGGCGACGCGGTCGTCCAGGTGATGAGCCGCTTGACGTCCTCCTGGAACGGCACGGTGCCGGCGAAGGCGGCGGGATCGAAGGCGAGCGACAGCATGTTGTTGACCAGCCGCCCCGCCGTCGGGTTCTTGGGATTGCTGGCGAGGCCGCCGGTCAACGATCCGGCGAGAATCTCGCAGAAGAAAGACAGCCCCGACCCCTTGTGGCCGCCGAACGGCAAGATGGCGCCGGGGGGATCGGCATAGAAGGCCTCCGGGTCGGTCGTCGGCCGTCCGGCGCCGTCGAGCACGTAGCCGGGGGAAGCTTCTCCCCCTTGTTCCGCCCCACCTGGATCTTCCCCTCGGCGATCACCGACGTTGCGATGTCGAGGATGAGTGGCCTCCCCCCCGCGACCGGCGCGCCGGCGGCGAGCGGATTCGCGGAGAGGCGCCGGTCGCTGCCGCCATGCGGCGCGACGAGAATGCCGAATCCGGATGTGTTGACGAAATGAAAGGAGGCCAGCCCCTCATTTGCGAGGTATTCGGCCCAGGCGCCGATACGCCCAAGGTGTCCCGAATTGCGGATCGCCATAACGGCAAAACCGTTGGCGCGAGCGCGCGTCGTGGCGATCGCCATCGCCTCCTTGCCGATCACCTGGCCGTAGCCGAACCCGCCGTCGACCACCACGGCAGCACCGCGGTCGGAGACGATTTCGGCATGGCGATTGGGCAGAACCTGACCCGCCCGCACCCAGTCGACATATTTGTAGATCCGCATGACGCCGTGCGAATCGTGGCCGGCCAGATTGGATTCGACCAGATGGGAAGCGATGATCTCGGCTTCCTCGCGGCTTGACCCCGCCGCCTGGAAGATCGTCTCGGCAAAGTCCTGCAGGTCTTGGCGGGCGATGTTGTGGATCGGCGCCCGGCTTTCAGCGACGGTGGCAGCAGCCAAGAGTGAACCTCATGTCTTCAGGCGATGACGTGACCATCCGGCGGGTACGTCATTGCGCCATGTTAAGAGCGAAGTCGATCGCTTCGACCATGCTTTGCGCCGAGGCGACGCCCTTGCCGGCGATGTCGAAGGCAGTTCCGTGATCGACCGATGTGCGCACGAACGGCAGGCCGAGCGTGACGTTGACGCCGCTCAGCGCCGTCCATTTCCGCTGTTTCGGGTCGATGCGGAAGCCGAGCAGCTTCAGCGGAATATGCCCCTGGTCATGATACATGGCGACGACCGCGTCGAACTCGTCGCCGAGCGCGCGCACAAAGACGGTGTCGCCCGAAATCGGCCCGCTCACGTCGTGACCCCGGCTGCGAAATGCCTCGACCGTCGGGGCGATGATGGTGCTGTCCTCGCGCCCGAACAGGCCGCCCTCGCCGGCATGTGGGTTGAGGGCCGCCACGGCAATGCGGGGCTTTGCGAATCCGAAACGCCAGAGCGCCGCGATGGTGAGATCGAGAACCCGGGTCAACCGCTCCGGCGTCACCAGCCCCGGCACCGCCGACAGGGGAACGTGCGTCGAGACGTGCGAGACGCGAAGGTTCTCGTGGACCAGCATCATGCACGTATCGCGGCTGCCGGTGAGGTGCGCCAGCATGTCGGTGTGCCCGGAATACGCATGACCGGCGAGATTGATCGCCTCCTTGGAGATCGGCGCGGTGACGATGGCGGAGATATCGCCGGCGAGTGCGTCCGTCACCGCTCGCTCGATCGCGCCAAAGGCGAGGCGACCGGCTTCGACATCGACCGTGCCGACCGGAATGCGGCGTGCAGGTTCGCCCGATTCGACCACCGCCAATGCGGGCCAGGGCGCTTCGCCCCCGTCGTCTCTGATCTCGATCGGGATGCCGAGAGAGCCCGAAGCGGTCGCTAGAACGCTCGGCGACCCATAGACGATCGGCTGAAAGCCGTCGCGGTCGCTGCGTCGGGCGAGCTGATCGAGGGCCTTGACGATGATCTCCGGCCCGATGCCGGCAGGGTCGCCCATCGTGATGCCGATCCGCCGCGGCGTCTTCAACGCACGCGTCCTTCCGGTTCGCCGAACAGGCGGCTAAGCGTATCGTCTCCGCCGAATGCACCCGATTTCGATATGACCGTCGTCCCTTCCCAGCGACCGTCGGCGAAGCGCGAGACCGCGATGCCGGGCATCCACTCGCCGACGGCGTCGAGGCGGCCGGCGCCCATCTCCCCACAAAGACGAAAGAGCGTGTCGCCGCCGACCACGACGGCGGTCTCGGGCGGCGTCGCGTCAGACAGCATGGCGAATATCCGGCGGAAGAAGGCCTCGGCGTCGTCGGGATCGAGTTGCGGAAGCGCGAAAGCGAGCGCGCGCGACTCGCCGGCCCGAAGCGCCGCATCGATCGCGGCGACGGCGGACTCGGCCTCCTCGGGGGCCGCGACCGTCACGATCCGCTTCCCCCAATCCCGGCGGAGGCGCGCCGTCTGCGCCAATGACACCGGATGCCGACTTCCAATGACAAGCAGCCGCGGCCCGCCGTCGTGCGCCAAGCCGCTCGATGCGCCGGCGGAAAGCGCGCGGGCGAGGCCGGCCGTCCCGCACCAGAGAATCGGTTTGGCAAGGCTCGGCGAAAGCGCGACGACGCGCGCAAGATCGTCGGTTGTTTCCGCGTCGAAGACCGCGACGCCTCCCGCCGGCAGGTCCTCCTCCCGGCCGATCACGCGGATCGCCACCCCCTCGCCCGTCAGGCCGCCGGCGAGATCGATCGCGATCGGCTGGCCGTCATCGCCGCCGGGCGCGAGTTGCCTGCCGCCGCGCGTGATTCGGTTCTGTTCGGGAAACGCCGGCGCGATCACCACGCTCGCAAACGGGGCGCTCGCGCAACACGCCACCAGCTCCGGCACGGTATTGCCGCGCATCAAGGAGTCGATCTTCTTGAAGGCGATGGCCGAACCGCGAAGCCCCTGAACCAGCGTCGTCACCTTGCGGCCGGCGCGCTCCGGCGACAGTGAGCGCGTCTCGGAATCGAAGGCGAAATCTCCGTCCGCCGCCGGCAGACTGTCGCCCCAACACACCGCCACCGGGGTCCTTTCGGACGCGAAGGGCGCAGCCGCATCGAGCGCGCCGGTCAGGTCGTCTGCAAGAATGCCGATTCGCCGCATCAGCCGGATGTTTCACTCAAGTTGCACCCGCGGTGACGTCCATCCGACCCGGTTAGCGGTTCCGCTTGGCGCCGCCAGGCGTGTTCGCTCATCGACCAACCCGCCCGCTCTTCCCGGCCCGGAGGCATGCCATCGCGCAAGATTGGAATATTATGGTAGATATTGCAACACATTGGCTCATCACTGTCAACGACGCTTGCCCTAAATGCCAGCCAAAGACAAGTCGGCTTGCCTCCCGGCAACCGGCCGGGCTAGCTCTCGCTTTGCGTGAATCACTCGGAATCGGCACACCTGTTGTACGATGAATCCGCGCGGACAGCCTAAATGATTGCCGCTCAACGTCGCGCCTTGATCCTCGAAGAGCTGCGCCGCGAGGGTGCCGGCTCGATCGTCGCGCTCGCCGAGAAGATCGGCGTCTCACCCTCGACCATTCGCCGCGACCTCGATTTCCTCACCGAGGGCAGCTACATCGTCCGCAGCCACGGCGGCGCCGTCCTCAACGAAGCGCACCGCACCACCTTCGAGCCCGAGCGCGAGATCGGCGCGCATGTCGCCCATGCCGCGAAGGCCGCCATCGGCGCCCGTGCCGCGGCGCTGCTTGAGCCCGGCCAGAGCGTCATCTTCGATTCGAGCTCCACCGTGCTCGAAGCGGCGAAGGTGGTGGTCGAGCGCAACCTCCGGCTGACGGTTTGCACCAACGACATCGCCACCGCGCTCGTGCTTGCCCGATCGGACAGTCTGCAACTCCTCGTCCTCGGCGGCACCAAGCGGGCCGGCTCGCTGACCCTCATCGGCGATCCCGGGTTTTCGTTTCTCGAGCGGCTCCACGCCGATATTGCCTTTGTCGGCATCCATTCGCTTTTCGGCGGACGGCTCTCCGAAACCTCTATCGATCTTGCCGCGATGAAACGCAGGATGATCGCCAGCGCCGCCCGCGCGGTCATCCTGGCGGACTCCTCGAAATTCAGTCATCCGTCGTTCTGCGACGTCTGCGGCATCGACGCGGTGCGGACGATCGTCACCGATTCCGCCATCGGCGCCACCGATCGTGAGAAGCTTGCCGAGAGCGACGTCGAAGTGATCACCGTCGACGCCTGACGTGAGGCGGCGCCGTCAAGCCGCCGCGATGCCGAACCGGTAGATCGTCGTCGACCGATAGATGCCGCCGGGTCTCAGCACCGGCGAGGGAAACGCCGGCTTGTTGGGCGAGTCGGGATAGTGGTGCGGCTCGAGGCACAGCCCATCCGACTGCCGGTAGAGGCGTCCGCTTGGCCCGGCGATCGTCCCGTCGAGAAGATTTCCTGTGTAGAGCTGGAGGCCGGGTTCGCTGGTGTGGATCTCCATCACTCGGCCGCTCGACGGATCGAAGAGCCGCGCCGCGAAGGCGAGACCCTCGCCGCTCCGGTTGACCACATAGTTGAGGTCGTAGCCGCGGCCGGCGATCATCTGCGGGTGCGGCTCGCGGATACGCGCCCCGACCGGCGTCGGTCGACGGAAGTCGAACGGCGTGCCGGCGACGGCGGCGATCTCGCCCGACGGGATCAGGATCGCGTCGGCCGGCGTATAGCGGTCGGCGTTGACCGTGAGGACGTGCCCGAGAACATCGCCCGAGCCCTCGCCGGCCAGATTGAAATACGAGTGATTGGTGAGGTTGACGATGGTCGGACGATCGGTCGTCGCGCTGTAGTCGACGCGGAACGCCGCGTCATCGCCGATCGAATAGCGAACCGTCGCCTCGAGCGTGCCGGGATAGCCTTCGTCGCCGTCAGGGCTGGTGTGCCGCAGGACAGCGGTGGTCCCGGTGCCCTCCATCTCCACCGACCACATCGCCTTGTCGAATCCGCGCCGTCCGCCATGGACGCTGCTCGTTCCGTCGGTCGGCGCCAGCCGGTACTCCATCCCGTCGAGAGTAAAACGCGCATCGGCAATGCGGTTCGCATACCGTCCGACGATCGCGCCCAGATAGATGCGGTCGGCGGCGTAGTCGGCGGGATCGGCGAGCCCGAGGACGATATTGTCAAAGTGTCCTGCCCGGTCGGGCACCTCGATCGCCGTGATGATGCCGCCCTGCGGGATGAAGCGCACGATCGTTCCGCCCGCTCCCTTCAGTGTGTGAATCCGCACGCGTCATCTCCCGTCGGCCATGATTCTCTGTTTCATGCCCTTCCATATAAAGCCAAAATATGCCAAATTCCTCCAACGATCTCAAAAAGCGGGAGGAAACGATGCAAGATCGTCGCGGTCCATTTCTGAATCTTCCAATAGCCGTCTGCCTCGCGGCGCTCGCCGTCGGGGCGGGCTTCGCGTCCACCGCCTCGGCGGAGAACGGCAAGCGTGTCTGCGTGAGCTGGCGCCATTTCCAGGAAGAACGCTGGCGCATCGACGAAGCCGGCGTGAAGTCCGTCCTCGATCCGGCCGGCTATGCCTATGTCAGCGCCGACGCCCAGTCCGATCCGCAGAAGCAGCTCACAGACATCGAGAACCTGCTTGCATCGGGCTGCGATGCGCTGATCGTCCTCGGCCAGGACCCCAAAGCGGTTGTGCCAGCGCTGGACCAGGCCAAGGCCGCCGGCGTACCGACCATCGCCTATGACGGGCCGATCGATTACCCGGACGCATTGTTTGTCAGCTTCAACAATGTCGCCGTCGGCCACCTGATGGCCGAGGCGATGGTCAAGGCCATCGACCATGGCAACTGGGTGCTGATCGAGGGTGACGCCGCCCACCCGATCGTACAGATATTCCGGAGTGGGCAGATGGAGGTTCTGAAGCCCCTGATCGACAAGGGCGACATCAAGATTGTCGCTCAACAAAACATCCCGGACTGGAAGCCCGATGTCGCCCAGTCCACCATGGAACAAATTCTGACCCAGCAGAACAACAATGTTGATGCCGTGCTGGCGATGAACGATGGGGAAGCCGGCGGTGTCGCCGCGGCTCTCGCCTCGCAAGATATGCTCGGCATTCCGCTGTCCGGCCAGGACGGCGACAAGGCGGCATTGAACCGGATTGCCAAGGGCCAGCAGACCGTGACGATCTGGAAGAACTCCTACCTGCTCGGCCAGGCGGCGGCCAAGGCGGCGATCGAGATGGCCGAAGGCAAGCAGCCGACCGAGGTCGACGGCGTCGTCACCTTCCAGACGGAGAGCGGCAGGGATCAGCCGGCGATCCTGCTGAAGCCGATTGCCATCACGCGCGACAATCTCAACGAGGTGCTCGACGCCAAGTGGATCGACAAGAAGGACCTGTGCCAGGGCGTCACCGACAATCCGCCCGCAGCCTGCCAGTGAGGGCACGCCGACCAAATGGCTGTCGCTTCCGTCCGTCTCCGGACGCTGTCGGATAACGTCGCTCAGGCGGCCGGGCTCGATGCCCGGCTGCTTGGCATGCTTCTCGTTCTGCTCGCGATCTGGTTCGGCTTCGACATCCTGACCGGCGGCATCTTTCTCACCGCCCGCAATCTCTTCAACCTGTCGCTGCAAGTCTCGGTTGTCGGCATCATGGCTTGCGGCATGGTGCTCGTCATCGTCGCCCGCCAGATAGACCTGTCGGTCGGCTCGCAGATCGGCTTCATCGGCGTCTTCGGAGCGTTGCTGCAAACCGAGGTCATGCCGATCGACGGCGCCGCGACCTGGTGGATCACCTGTCTCGCCATGCTCGCCCTCGGCGCCGTGATCGGCGCCGTCCAGGGCGCCCTGGTCGCCTATGCCGGCATCCCGTCCTTTGTCGTCACCCTCGGCGGACTTCTCTTCTTCCGCAACGCCGCCTACCAGATCAACGAGGGCCGTACCATCTCGCCCCTTAACGAGACCTTCCAACTCCTCGGCGGTGGCCTCAACGGTACCATCGGCGACTTCTGGAGCTGGATCGTCGGCGTCCTCGCAATCGCCGCGGTCGTGCTTGTTGTCCTGCGTGGCCGCCATCGCCGCCACGGTCACCACGTCGAGCAGCGACCGTTCGCCATGGACCTGATCATGGTGGGTGTGTGGAGCCTCGTCGTCATCGGCTTCGTCATGGTGATGAACGGCTACGAGCGGCCGAAAACCGGCGGCGCCATGGGCATCCCGATTCCAGTTCTCATCCTGATGGCGGTGGTCGTAGTGATGTCACTGATCGCCCGCAAGCATCGTTTCGGCCGGCACGTCTTCGCCATGGGCGGCAGCGGCGAGAGCGCCGAGCTCGCCGGCATCGATACGCGCCGGTTGATAGTCCTCGTCTTTACGGTCATGGGCCTGCTCTGTGGCCTCGCCTCGATCGTCGTCACCGCGCGCCTCAACGCCGGCGCCAGTGTCACCGGCACGATGACCGAGCTCAACGTCATCGCCGCCGCCGTCATCGGCGGGACTTCGCTCGCCGGCGGCGTCGGCACCATCTATGGCGGCCTCATCGGCGCGCTGATCATGCAGAGCCTGGAGAGCGGCATGATACTGATGGGCGTGCCGACGCCGACGCAGAAGATGGTGCTCGCCCTCGTCCTCATCCTGGCGGTCTGGGTCGACATGACCTACCGCCGCAGGCGGCTGCGATGAGCCCCGAGCCGCTCGTCCAGTTCCGGGACATCTCCAAGTCGTTTGGCGGTGTGCACGCCGTCGAGGATGTGAGCCTCGACCTGATGGCGGGCGAGGTGCTGGGACTGCTCGGCCATAACGGCGCCGGCAAGTCGACCCTGATCAAGATCCTCTCCGGGGTGTTTCCGGCCGATCACGGCGAAATCCGCATCGACGGCCACCCGGTGACGATCCGGTCGACCCGCGATGCCAAGGCGCTCGGCATCGAGACGATTTACCAGACGCTGGCGCTCTCCGAGAACCTCGATTCGGTCGCCAATCTCTTCCTTGGGCGAGAGATTAGCGGCCGGCTCGGCTTCATGAACGAAGAAGCCATGGAGGAGGCGGCAAGGACGACGCTGAACCGGATGAAACTTAGGCTGCCGTCCCTCACCAACCTTGTCGCGTCGCTTTCCGGCGGCCAACGCCAGGCGGTGGCCATAGCTCGAGCCGTCCACTTCAATGCGCGGGTCCTGATCATGGACGAGCCGACGGCGGCGCTCGGACCGGAGGAGACCCGCAAGGTCGGCGCGCTCATCCGCGAACTGGCAAGCCAGGGGATCAGCATCATCCTGATCAGTCACGACATTCACGACGTCTTCGATCTGGCCGATCGCCTCGCGGTCATGAAGAACGGGCGCATGGTCGGTGTCGTGCCGGCGGCGGAGGTCGACCAGGATCAGGTGCTCGCCATGATCATTGCCGGCGCGATGCCGGGCAAGGGCGCGGCGTGAACGTCGACGCCCACATCCATTTCTGGCGGCTTGCACGGGGTGACAATCTCGCTTTGTCGCCGTCGATGACGCCGATCTACCGTGATCGGGAGCCGGACGATTTGCGGCCGAACATCGCCGCCGCCGGCATCGAGCGGATCGTGGTGGTGCAAGGGGCCGAGACCCTCGCCGAGAACCTCTACACGCTTGGGCTTGCCGCCCGTTTCCCCTTCATCGCCGCGGTAGTCGGGTGGGTCGATCCGTCGTCGCCGTCGATCGGCGAGGAGGTGGCGACACTCTCCGCCAATCCGAGGTTCAGCGGCGTGCGGCCGGTTCGCGACGACAACCGGACAATCGCCTGGATGCTCGACGGCAGGCTCGAGCCCGGTTGGCGCACCATCGGCGACGCCGGTCTGGTGCTCGAATTTCTCGTCCAGAACCCCGACGAAGTGGGGCTGGTCACCCATTTCGTCCGGGCCCATCGCGACATGACCATCGTGCTCGACCATTGCGCCAAGCCGGATATTGCCGGCGGCCGCTTCGAGCCCTGGGCATCCGACATCGCCAGGCTCGCGGGCCATGCGAACGTCGCCTGCAAGCTCTCGGGTCTTCTCAACTGCGCCGGGCCGGACGCCGGCGCCGCCGAGCTCGAACCGTACGCACGGCATGTTTTGTCGTCCTTCGGCAGCGATCGCGTTCTGTGGGCTAGCGACTGGCCGCCGCTGGAGCTGGCTGCGAGCTATGCCCGCTGGCGGGAGGTGAGCCTGGAGCTCCTCGCCCCTCTGTCGGCATCCGATCGCGCGGCGATCCTCGGCGGCAACGCGGAACGGATCTACCGCCTTTGAAATTCTGCAAGGAGTGAACGCCGGCATGGAAGAGAAACCGCTAATCGGCTTCATCGGCGTTGGGCTGATGGGCCACGGCGCCGCGCGCAACATCATCGAGCGTGGCGGCTATCCGCTGACCGTCCTCGGCCATCGCAATCGCCAGCCGGTCGAGGATCTCATCCGCCGCGGCGCCCGCGAAGCGAAAAGCGCGAAGGAGGTCGCCGCCGCCAGCGAGGTGATCATCCTCTGCCTGCCTTCGTCCGTCGAAGTCGAGGCGATGGTCTATGGCGACGACGGCGTTCTCGCGGGGCTCCGCCCCAATTCGGTGGTCATCGACGCCACGACCGCCGACCCCGCCGTGACGCGGCGAATTGGCGCCGATCTGGCCGAACGCGGCGCGCATATGCTCGACGCCGCTCTCGGCCGGACGCCGAAGGAGGCCGAGGAGGGCAAGCTCAGCACCTATGTGGGCGGCGACGCCGAAGTCCTCGAACGCGTGCGTCCGATCCTTTCAAGCTACGCCGACACCATCGTCCACTGCGGTCCGCTCGGCGCCGGAACCACCTGCAAGCTGGTCAACAACTCAATCACCATCGGCACGGCGGCGCTCCTCGCCGAGGGCTTCGCCACCGCCGCCAAGGTGGGAGTCGACCTCAACGCCCTCGCCGACGTGCTTTCGGCCGGCGGCGCCGACGGTCGCATGTGGCGGATGTTCGAACCGTGGATCCGTGCCGGCGACGACAGCCATTTGAGGGGTCCGCTGCGCATTGCCGCCAAGGATATGCGGACCTATGGCCGCATGGCCGAGAACGCCGGCGTTGCCGCCTTCGTCGGCCAGGCGGTCAACCAGACGCTTCGCATGGCGCTCAATCAGGGCCACGCCGAACGCTTCCTGCCGGTGCTTCCCGGCATCGTGGCGGAGCTCAACGGAACGAAGATCGGCGACGGAATCGGAGCCGCGCCGCCCGCGGAGACGAATGTCATGCCGCGGCGCGGATGACATCGGCGGCCCGTTCGCCGATGACGTAGCAGGTGAGATTCGTGTTGTGCATCACGGTGTCGGGGAAGATGCTCGAATCGGCCACCATGAGGCCGTCGACACCGTGCACCTTGAGGGTCGGATCGACGACACTCGCCCGCGGATCGCTCCCCATGCGGCAGGTGCCGCTCTGGTGATGGGCCGATGCGAGCGTCGCCGTCAGATGTGACTCGAAATCGGCCTTCGAGGTCACCATCGCGGCGCCGCGCTTGGCGAAGGGCGGCGTGGCGAGCAAGGCGCGCATCCCCTCGAATGCATCGGCGAAGTGCTCCACATCGCCCGGCCCGGCGAGATAGTCGTGATCGATGAACGGCGGCGTCCTCGGGTCGTCGTCGGTGATCTCCACCGTGCCCTTCGACGTCTGGCGGCAGAGATAGGTGAACAGGCCGCAGATGCCCTCTTCCTCGTCGGCCGGGAAGGGGTGGGTTTGCCACCACGGCTCGCCGTTGTCATGCGCCTCCCCGCGCCAGTTGGCGGCGAACAGCCTCCCCGTCATGCTCGATATGCCATCCGCGCGGAAGAAAAACGCACAGCCCGGATGGTCGATGAGGTTTCTGCCCGCCGGAAGGTCGGTGACCATCTTGATGCCGAGCCGTTTCAGGAGCGTCTCGGGGCCGATGCCGGAGCGTTGCATAATGGCGGGCGAGTTGTAGACCCCGGCCGAAACGACGATGCGGTCGGCGGTCGCTTCGGCCGCGCCCTCCGGACCGAGATAACGCGCGCCGATCGCTCGGGTCCCGTTGAACAGGATGCGGTCGACCGGGCACGCGCCCCGTATGGTGAGGTTCGGGCGCCGCCGGGCGATTCGCAGATACGTGTTGAGCGTGCCCTGTTTCGCCTCCTTGAATCGGTTGTGCGGCAGCGTTCCGAAGGCGCCCGCATCCGTGCCAACGCCGTTCAGGTCCGCTATGTGCGCCACGCCGAGCGCCTGGCATGCCTCGGCAAAGACGCGATTCACCGGCGCCCAGGCCAATTCCGGATAGCGCTGGATGACGATCGGACCGTCGCTGCCGTGAATCGGCTGGTCGCCAAAATCCCGATCCGTCTCGATCCGCCGGAACAGCGGCAGCAGGCTGTTCCAGTCCCATCCCGGGCATCCCAGGCCGTCCCAGCGGTCCATGTCGAAGGCGGCCGGCCGCACCGCGATGGTCGAATTGACCATCGACGATCCTCCCACCACCCGCGCGCGCGGCAGCCGGATCGGTCGGCCGCCGCGGCGGCCGGCCCGGTCCCGGTCGACGAAACCCCAGTCGAGTTCCGGCGCGCCGGAAACCCGCCAGGAGTGCTCGCTGCTGACGACGAAGAGTGGAATCCACTCGGCTTCCTCCGGGAAATCGGGGCCGGCGTCGAGAAGCAGGATTCGCCGATCGTGGTCTTCGCTGAGGCGAGCGGCGATGACGCCGCCGCTGGAACCGGCCCCAACGACGATGGTGTCGTAGTGTTCGCCCATTTCCTCTCCCGCCCGGCGCGAACCGCCAGGCCTCAGCCCGGGATCAGACCTTGCTCCCGCAGCGCGTCCCACAGTGCCGGCGGGATAGGATGCGCCGCCCAGGCGACGACCTCGGTCACTTCCGCCGCGCTCGCCAGGCCGGGGATCACCGTGACGACCGCCTCGCTGAGGAGCGGATAGGCGAGCGCTGCCGCGCCGAGCGGAACGCCGTGTTCCGCACAGACCGCCTCGATCTCGCCGACGCGCGCCGCGAGGAGCGGAGGAGCCAAGCCGTAGTTGTAGGTGGCTCCGTCGACCGGTCCGGTGGCGAGGATGCCGCTGTTGAACGGGCCGCCGACGATGACGCCGATCCCTTCCTCCACGCAGAAGGGCAAAAAGAACTCGGCCGCGGCGTGCTCGATCAGCGTATGCCGGCCGGCGAGCAGCACGCAGTCGATCGGTGCGCGACGGGCAAAGGCGTCGCAGACCTGCCATTCGTTGACGCCGATGCCGATCGCCCCGACGACGCCCTCTGCCCTGAGGTCGGCGAGGGCGTGATAGGCGCCGTCGAGCGCCTCGCCGAAGCGGGCAGGCTGCGCCTCGCCGTGGGTCCAGCGGTCGATGTCGTGAATGAGGGCGATATCGATACGGTCGAGGCCAAGCCGTTCCAGGCTCTGCTCGATCGCTATGAGGGCGCCGGCCCGGCTGTAGTCGTAGACAAGCTGAGGGCCGTCCGCGGTCTCCTTGAAATAGCGGCCGACCTTTGTCGAGACGACGAAATCGTCCCGCGGCATGGTCCGCAGAAATCTGCCGAGGCGGCGCTCGCTGTTGCCGCGCCCATAAAGCGGCGCGGTGTCGAAGTAGCGTATGCCGCCTTGCCAGGCGATGGCCGCCGCCGTCTCGACCTGCTGGTCGGCGCCGACACCTTGCAGATGACCCGCTGGCCCACCACCAAAGCCAAGCGTCGTCGGACGGAGCGCCGAGCGACCGAGAGCACGCGTCGCGATCATCCGGCGGATTCCGTCATACCACGCTGCAAAAAGAGATCGGCGTCCGCCTGCAAGAGAGTAAGCCCTGCGGCCGGGACGCTAGAGAGCGCCCGAGAGGAAGCAGTCCGGCCCGACCGTGATGACGAGTCCAGGCGCCGCAAGAATCGATTCAAACGATCGAGGGTCCACCAATGCCTTCTCCCGTGCGCCAAGTCGTCTCATTGCCGGAATTTGGCATGTTTTGGCGCGGATTGAAAGACTCTGGGATGCTTGCATTGAGGCCGGGAAGCGTTCCCGCCCAGGCTCAGGCCTTTGCCCACTGGTCGCGCAGAAAGTCATGGCCGAACTGGAACACCTCGTCCGTGTGCGGGAAGAAGTCGCGCCAGACCCGCGTGGCGGCGGCGAGCGCCGGAAGCGAGCGTCCGAAAAATTCGATGACGAACCAGCCGTCGTAGCCGCCTGCCTTCAGCGCCTTCATTGTCGCCGCCCACGGCACATGTCCCTTGCCCGGCGTGCCGCGGTCGTTCTCGGAGGTGTGGACGTGGTTGATCGCCCAGAGGTTCGGCGCGATCACGCCGACCGGGTCCTTCTCCTCGATGTTGGCGTGGAAGGTGTCGTAGAGCACTCCGTAGTTCGGCTCGTCGACCCGCCGGACGATGTCGACCGCATCGGCGACCGTATTGAGCACGTGGCACTCGAACCGGTTCAAGGGCTCGACCGACAGCTTGATATTGGCGCGCGCGGCATGCTTGGCGGCCTGCTTGTGCACTTCGACGATATGGCTGCGTTCGTCGGCGGTCGGCGGCTCGCCGCTGAAAATGCCCAGCGGCTGGTAGAACGGACCGCACAGCACCTCGCCGCCTGCCGCCTCCAGGCAATCGATCGCCCATTTGAGATGGTCGAGGCCGGCGGCGCGCACCTTCGGATCCGAGCTCGTGCAGTCATGGGCCTCGTCGGGGATGACGGTAACGGCCGTCACCCGCAGCCCGTTGTTCCTGATTTCCTCGCCGAGCCGCTCATAGGCTTCGGGCGCTCCCTCGAACACCGGCAACTCGACACCGTCATACCCGGCCGCCTTGATCCTGGCGAGCAACGGAAAGTGCTCGTCGACCACGTAGCCCGACCAAAGCAGCATGTTGAAACCGAGAAGCATCCTGACCCTCGTTTATCCTGCGGTCCCCGCCATGCGCGGGTCCTCCCCAAGTCACTCTGGTGGGGCAACGCCCCGACTGCGACACCCGCCGGAACGGTTCGCCTGCCGTTACCGCCGACACGAAAATCGCCTCTACGCCGTGCGACCACGGATCACATATAGCCCGGCCCCGATGATCATGGCGATGCCCAGCAGCGTACAGACGTCCGGCACCGCCCCGAAGACGATGATGCCGACGATGGTGGCGGCGATGACCTGAGCATAGCTGAAGGGCGCCAGCACCCCGGCGGGAGCATGGGTGAAGGCGCGAATCATCAAGAGCTGCGCCAAACCGAAAACCAGCCCCAGCGAAATCATGAGGAGCCAGGTGATCGCGGAGGTCGGTCGCCAGGTGGCGAGGGCAACCGGCGTCGCGACCAGGCCGCCGACCGCAAGCGTCCAGGCGAGCGTCGTGTCGGACCGCTCCCCGGCGGCGCCGAGCCGCCGGGTGAAGATCTGGAGAAGCGCGTAGAACACGGCGGCGATCAACGGGAAGACCGCGTATTTCGACAGGTCGTTGAATCCCGGCCGCGCCACCAGGATCACCGCGACAAAGCCAACCGCCACGCCGATCCAGCTTGCGGTCCTCACATGCTCGCCGAGCAATGCCCCGGACAATGCCACCACGAGAAACGGCCCGAGAAAAAGGATCACCGTGGCATCGGCGAGCGGCAGATAGTGCACCGCCAGCACCATGCTGCCACTGACCATGATCGGCGTGGCGCCGCGAAGGATCTGCACCCCGGGTCGCGCGGTTCGAAGGAGACCTGCCCACGAGACCCGCGGCGTTGTCGCGATGAGCACCAGGAGCGCGAGTGCATAGCGCGCCCAGACGATCTGTCCGACCGATTGCGTCTCCGCGAGAATCTTGCTGAGGCCATCAACGACGGCGAACAGCGAGGCCGATAGAACGAGCAGAACGATCCCACGCAGATATTCGGGGGGTTGGCTCACGGCAATGCCATTCGCTGATGCCTCTATGGATGCCCCGACGGGCCATAACCTTTGCCGGATGGGAAGCCCGTTGCCGGATCGGCGCCGGGGGTCGACGTGCGGGTCCACGGCTCATAGCGGTGCGGTCAAAGCCTCGCAACATCCAGCGATCCCAGCGTAAAGCACCTCGTGGGTTGTAGCCGTTGCTGTCGAGCGAAGCGCTTCGCCATTCGAACCGAGACGCTCCGCGGTCCAGTCCGTCAGCGATCGGCTATCGCATTGAGCCAGGCGGCGGATTGAACGATGGCGTCGAGCGCCTCGTCGTGTAGCGCCAAGGCCTCGAGGAAGGCGTGCGGCGCGTGGGGATGGTGGTCGAGGCTGACGGCGTTGCCCGCTTCGCAGAGGCGCACCATCAGGGCAATGTTCTCGTCGCGGAGCACATCGAAGCCCGTCGTCACCAGCCGGATCGGCGGCAGGTCGCCGAGATCGGCATGAAGGGGCGACGCCAGCGGGTGGCGGCGCGCGGCGGGGTCGGGACAATACTGGTCCCAGAACCACGCCATGCGTTCTCGCGTCAGCGTGAATGGCGGACCGCCGAAGCTGTCGTAGGATGGTCGCGTCGCGCTTCCGTCGTATACGCCGTAGTTGAGGATGAGCGCTCGCACATCCAGGGCGCCCTCGTCGCGTGCGACGAGCGCGGTGGCGAGCGCGAGGTTTGCACCCGAGGAATCGCCGGCGATTGCCAGCGGCTTGCCGAAGGCGGGAGCGGAATGCGAGGAGATGGCCCGCACGATGGCCCGACAGGCCGCGACGGTGTCGGGAAACCGGATTTCCGGCGCCCGCGGCTGGTCGATGCCGACCACCGCCCAATGCGACAAGGCGGCGTATTCCCGCATGATGCGGTCGTGGGTATCGATGTCGAGGAGCGTCCACCCGCCGCCGTGGAAATAGACCAATGTCGGCAAGGGGCGAGCGGCGACGGGATAGTAGGCGCGAATACGGGTTGGCCCGTGTGGCGTGTCGATCGTATCCTCGGCGATCTCGTGCATTGCCGCTCCCCCGGCCTGCCAGGGCAAGCGGGCTCGCGCCGCCGCATCCCGCATCTCCGCGATGCTGGCCTTGCCGGGAGCCCCCTCCGGGTTGCGCGGCGCCAGCGCTCTCAGGAACGGCAGATAGGCTTCATCCATCCGGGAAGCCGACGTCGTCCGAGGCGCATCGCTCATCGCGCAAACCACACCCGTCAATTGCTGTTGATGAGAGCCGACGGGTCGACATCGAGCCCGCGCGCCGTGGTCACAATGTCGTCGATCGTGGTGCCGGCAAGGTAGATCTCCTCTACCGAAGCGGCTTCGAGCTCGGCCTCGATCTCGCCGGGTACCAACAGCCGCTCCACCCCGGCGCGGCGCTTTGAATTGTGCACCTCGGCGATCACCGCGTCGGTTCGCTGCTTGAAGCGCTGAACCTCCTCGAAGAAGGCAACGTTGATCGCCGCGAAGAAATGGCCGTCCACCCCCGACTTCGCGCCGTCCACCATGTTGCCAAGTTCCGTCCCGTAGGCTGCCCCGGACAGAAGGCTCGACAGCATGCCGATCGCCATGCCGAGGCCGACGCCCTTATGCTGGCCGATAGGCTGGATGAGACCCGCCAGCGCGGCGGCGGCGTCGGTCGTCGGGTTGCCCGCCGCGTCGAATGCCCAGCCTTCCGGTATCGGGCTCCCCTTCTGGTGATAGACGCGGATCTTGCCGTGAGCCGTCGCGCCGAAGGCGAAGTCGAGCATGAACGGCGGCGCCCGATCGGCCGGCATGGCGATCGACAAGGGGTTGATGCCGACGATCTTCTCGGTGCCTCCCCACGGTGCCATGGTCGGCACTGCATTGGTTCCGGCAATGCCGATCATGTTCTGGCGGACCGCCATCAGCGCGTACCAGTCCATGGCGCCGCAATGGTTGGAGCGGCGGACGGCGACGAACGCTACGCCGATCTCCGCCGCCCGGTCGATTGCCCGCTGCATGGCGAAGGTGCCGCCGATCTGACCCATGGAGTTGCCGCCGTCGACGACGATCGCGGCGCCGCGATCCGAGACGACAGAAGGCTTGCCGCGCGGATCGACGCCCTCCTTCGTCAGCTTCTTGGCATAGTCCGCAACCCGCAGGACGCCGTGCGAGTGGATACCCCGCACGTCGGCATGGACGAGCGAGCGCGTCAGCAATCCGGCGTCTTCGTCACTCATGCCGCAGCGAGCGAAGATTGCTGCGACAACACCCTGCAGCGCCTCCGGCGTGACCCGGCGATCGGCGGCGGTCCTGGGGTAGATGGCCATTTGCGCACCTTCACGAGCTACAGGCGGTAGAATGCGATTCGCATTGTCGCGAGAGAGCTTGCGGCGTTCCGTTTCGGAGGCGACGGCGCCGGTTCCGTCGGCCGGCCGAGCTTCGGCGCTTTCATCATCCGCGGCTCATCTCCCCCGTCATCGCTCGCTCGCCATCCGGTCGCGGCGGCGAGCCGCGGTGACGGAGAGACCGACGGCGACGATCAGCATGAAGCCGTTGAAGAGCGGCTCGACGAAGAACGGCGCGCCGAGCTGGTTGAGGCCGGCGACGGTGACCGCCAGCACGGCGACCGCCACCAGGGTCCCCCACACATTGGTGCGCCCCGGCTTGATCGCGGTGGCGCCGAGCAACGCGCCGGTGAAGGCGGGAAGTAGGAACTCCTGGCCGACCGTGCTCTGGCCGACGCGGAGCTGGGCTTGCAGGATCAGGCCGGCGAAGGCCGAAACCAGACCGCCGATGATGAAGGCGATCGTCACGTAGTAGGTAGCCGAGATGCCGTTCAGTTCCGCCGCGCGGGGGTTTTCGCCGAGGACGTAGAGCTTCCGTCCGAAGGGGAGATAACCGAACACGATCCACAAGACGACGGCGAGGACGATGACGTAGATCAGCGCGAAGGGAACCGGGCCGACCCGCCCGGCCAGCGCGATGAAGTCCGGCGCCAGCGTTCCGATCACCTGCCGGCCTTCGGTGTACCATTGGAGGATGCCGAGCAGGATCGAGCCGGTGCCGAGGGTGGCGATGAATGAGTTGATGCCGATGCGGGTTACCAGCACGCCGTTGACGAATCCGACCACCGCGCCGATGGCGAGGACGATCAGGCAGGCGAGCCACCACGGCAGCGCTTGCTGGGTCTGCAGCCCGATCGCCAGGATCTGCGAGATGCCGATCACGCCGGCGACCGACAGGTCGAACTGGCCGGCGGTCATCGGGATCATCACCGCCAGCGCCGCCAGCGCATAGATCGACCGGTTGTTGGCGAGCGAGGTGAAGGTGAACTGGGTCGGGAAGCTGTCCGGCTTCAAGGCCGAAAACAGGACGATGAGGCCGATCAGCAGGATCGCCAATCCCCAGACCGAAACGATGCGGATGAGCCCGGCCATCGCGCCCTCACGCGCCGCCGCCGGCGGCGAGCGCCGTCAGCCGTTCGATGGAGAGGTCGGCGCGCGGCACTTCCGCTACCGCGCGGCCGCGGCTGAACACCAGCGCGCGATCGGCGAGGCCCGACACTTCCTCGAAGTCGGACGAGACGAGGACGACGGCAAGCCTGTTCGACAGCGCCCTGTCGAGCAGGCGGTAGATCTCCGCCTTGGCGCCGACATCGACACCGGTCGTCGGCTCTTCCAGCACCAGCACCTGCCGCCCGATCCCCAGCCAGCGGGCAATCACCACCTTCTGCTGATTGCCGCCGGACAGCGTCGCGATCGGACGCTCGGTCTCGCGAGGACGAACGTGGAACGCGGCCAGCGTCTTCGTCGCGAGATCCCGCTCCTTGTCGGTTCCGACGATGCGGATGTCGGCGAGATCCGGATCGGGAAAGAGGTTCTCCCGCACCGCCAAGCCGGAGCAGATGCTCTCTTCGGCGCGCTTGCTCGACACGAAGCCGACGCCCTCGACGATGGCGTCGCGCGGCTCGTCCAGCGCAAGTCGCTTGCCGTTGAGGCGGATCGTACCCGTCCGCGCCGGCAGGGCGCCGGCGATCATGCGGCCGACCACATCGTGGCCGGCGCTGCGGAGACCGACCAGCCCGAGGATCTCTCCCGCCGAGACGGAGAAGCTCACCGGGCCGACCGACTTCGACGCCAGATCTTCCACGGCGAGCACCACCTCGCCGAACTCATGCCGCGCTTCCGGAAACAGGTCCTCGATGCGGCGGCCGACGATGTCCTCCACCAGGCCCTGCGGCGTCGTGTCGGCGACCGGCCGTGACGAGCGCACCCTGCCGTCGCGGAGCACGGTGACGCGGTCGGCCATGCGAAACACCTCGTCGAGACGATGGGTGACATAGACGATGCCGAGACCTTGCGCCCGTAGACGGCGAAGCACGTCATGCAAGGTCGCGACGTCCGCTTCGGGCAAGGTCGCCGTCGGTTCGTCGAGCACGAGGATTCGTGCTTCGATCGCCAGCGCGCGGGCGATCGCCACCATCGACTTTTCGGCCGCCGACAGACGGCCGACCAGCGTCCCCGGATCGAAGGTGCATCCCATGGCGTCGAGGGCGCGCCGCGCCATGTCCTCTGTCGCTCGCCAATTGATCAATCCGCGCGAGCGCGCGTAGTCGGCGACGACCGCCACGTTCTCCGCGACCGTCATCGTTTCGACGAGGCCGAGGTCCTGATGGACGAAGGCGATGCCGGGCACGGGCCGGCCGGCCATCGCCCTTCCCTCGGGTCCCTCGACGCTTCCCTCGTCGGCGACATAGACCCCGGCGAGAAATCTTGATGAGCGTCGACTTTCCGGCGCCGTTCTCGCCAAGGAGCGCATGGACCTCGCCGCTGACGACCGTCAGATCGACCGAGTCAAGCGCCTGGGTCCCCCCGAAGCGCTTGCTCAGTCGAACGCATCTGAGAAGCACCGATCTTCGCGGACCAACGCTCGTCATGACTGCGGCTTCAGTCGACCGGCGTGCAATGCGGCCTTCCCTATCCCCCCACACCCCACAGATCGAGATAATGCTTCTTGTAGTCGTTGGTGGGAATGAAGGCGTTCTGGTCGCCGCCCTCGGCGTTCACATTGTCGGGCGTCACCAGATAGGGCGCCTGGACGAAGCCGCTGGGGGGTTGGCCCTGGATGGCCCGATTGACCTCGTCGATTGCCTGATAGGCCTGCATCTCGACGGGCTCCGACACGGTGACCACTTGGTACTCGCCCGAGCGAATGCGCTCATAGGCCGACCGTTGTCCGTCGGCGCCGACCAGCTTGACGTCGGCCGGGTCGACGCCGGCGCTTCTCAAGGCCGGAACCTGAAAGTCGAGGGTGTAGTCGGCGACCGCGGTGATGTAGAGCGGCGTGCCGTATTTCTGGATCCACGAAATCACCAGCTGCGGCTGGCGCTGCGCCACCTCGGCGATCGGCGAACTGACATATTCGAGCACCTCGCAGCCGGGGCATTCCTTCAGCCGCGCCTCGGTGGCACGCGATTTCGTTTCGGCGATGGCGAACTCGTTGTGACTGGTGACCACCGCGCGACCCTTGCCGTTCGAATCGGCGATCACCCAGTCGGCCTGGGCCTTGCCGATCTCGCGCGGGTCCTGCTGGATGTTGGTGAACAGGCCAAGCTTTTCGTTGGGGCCGGGAAGCGCGGCGGCGTGGATGCCGACGATCGGGATGTTCTTGGCGTGCGCCTCGCCGATCGGCTCCTGAAGGCTGGCGGCATCCGCCGAGGTGATGATGCCGTCGACGCCGAGGGCGATCGCCTGGTTGAAGGCGTTGATCCAGCCGACCGGGGTCGCCTTGCCGTCAATGATGGTGACGTCCCAGCCGATCTTCGAACCGGCCTCCTGGATCGCCACGCCCCACGCCCGCGAGGCGTCGTTGTTCTCGTCATTCGAGATATAGGCGATCTTCTTGCCCGACGCCGGCTTCGGCGAACTGGTCGGACCACGCCAGTCGTCTTGCGGTCCGGCATAGATCACCAGGTCCTTTTTGGCCTCGGCGACGATGTCCTGGGCGGCGCTCGGCAACGCCCATCCGGCCACGACCGCGACGGCGGTTGCCAGCATCACTATTCGCTTCATCTCCACCTCCCTCTTGGGCGCACCATTCAGTCGGTGCGCCGGTGATGTGGTATGACAAGTTTTCCGGTTCGCGTCTACAGTGAGGCTGGGGAAAATCGTCATCGTTGGCGCGACGCTGGCGGACAGGCCGGCGGACGGTTAAAACCGGCGGCACATGTTGGTCTGATAGGTGTGCCATGGAATCCGCTTTTGATTTGTCGAACCGCACCGTCCTCGTCGTCGGCGCTGCCGGCGGGATTGGCCAAGCCGCCGCGCGCGTCCTTGGCCGGCAGGGCGCACGGCTGGTTCTCGCCGACCGCGAGGCGCCCCAGAATATTGCCGAAGAGCTGCGGTCGGCGGGCGCCGCCGCGACCGCACTCGCTTGCGACGTCGCCCGGCGGCCGTCGGTCGAGGCGATGGTCGAAGCGGCCGGCGCGGTCGACGCGCTCGTTTACCTGGCGGCGATCTGCCCCTGGGACGACTGGCGCGATGAGGGCTGGGACGAGGCCTTCGACAATGTCCTCGCCGTCAATCTGCGCGGCGCTGTCTTTGCGGCGCGCGCCGTAATGCCGGCGATGGCCGAGCGCGGCTGGGGTCGGATCGTTCTCGTCGGCTCGCTCGCCGGCAAGATGGGTGGCCTGATCGCCAGCGCCCATTATGTGGCGTCCAAAGGCGGCCTCCACGCCATCGTCAAATGGCTGGCCCAGCGCGGCGGCCCCGACAATATCCTGGTCAACGGCATCGCGCCCGCCTCGACGGTGACGCCGATGATGGAAGGCCAGAAGGTCGATCTGCAGCGCATCCCGCTGCGGCGCATGGCGCAACCGGATGAGGTTGCCTGGCCGATCGCCTTCCTCTGTTCGGAAGCCGCAAGCTACGTTTGCGGAACGGTCATCGACGTCAATGGCGGCGTCTACATGGGCTGAGGTTCGATCTTGCCGCGGTGACCGGCAGCTCCCGCCGACTGGATGGGGGTCATCGCCTGCCAATAGTAGCGCGCCACCGTCGTGAGATGCGCTTCCATGGCCTCTTCGGCGGCGACCGAATCGCCCGCCTCGATCGCTTCATAGATGCCGCGGTGCTGTTCGAATATCTCGGAGCGCGTCGCCCCCGCCCGCGCCGAAACGGAACGCTGCTCGGCGAGCCATGCCATCAGGGCATGGTGGATCGTCGTGAAGACCGGATTGTGGGTGATCATCGCCAGCGTGTAGTGGAAGGTGAGGTCGGTGCGTTCGAACGTCGGCTGGTCGTCGGCCGCCCGGTTCGCCTCAAGGGCGGCTTTCAGAGCCCTGATATCCTCTTCCGTCGCATGCCGCGCGGCGTGGCGGGCGAGGCCGATTTCAAAAAGCGTGCGCGCGTTTTGCAGGTGCCTCACCCCGTCGGGCTGGCTGAGCATGTGCCGCGCCGCTCCCGAGAGATCGTCGACCATGGTGTTCGCGTCGGGCCGGGAAACCCGCGCCGCGGCGCCTGGCCGCGTCTCGAGAAGCCCCTTTCGCTGCAGCATGAAAAGCGCTTCGCGAACGGTCGACCGCCCGACGCCGAACTGGTCCATCAAGGCGCGTTCCGAGGGGATCTTGTCGCCTACCGACAGCCGGCCCGAGAAGATCGAAAGCTCCAGATGCTCGGCGATCTCTTCGAATTTCTTCCGTACGGCGGCCATGGTGCCTCTGTAGCGCGTCGCCTTGCCTAATACCACAGCAAACCTGTCAGACCAATCGGCCGGACCGTTCGTTCTTTGGTCGAACGAAGCGGGAGTTCGACAACCGGCAAGAGCGAAGCTCTAGCCGCCGCGTTCGGCGAGGCCGATCCGCCGCAGGAAGCCGAGGCTCGCGGCCGCGTCCTTCTCCGGCTGTGCGCCCGCTCGCGGATCGGAATCCTGCTCGATCGTCGCAAAGCCCCGGTAGCCATGGGCTTCGAGGGCCTGCCTCAATTTCTCGAAGTCGACCGATCCGTCGGAAAGCGGGCAGAACACGCCTTCGGTGATGGCGGCGAACAGGTCGAGCTTCCGGGCGATGGCGCGGCGATGATGCTCGGCGTCGATGTTCTTGAAATGGAGATAGCGAACGCGCTCGGCCGTCCGTTCGAACAGGGCGATCGGATCGACGCCGGCATAGGCGGTATGACCGGTGTCGAGGCAGACACCGACCAGATCGTCGGGGAGGTCGTTGAGGGCCGCGTCGATCTCGTCGCCGAATTCGAGATAGCCGCCGACATGCGGGTGGATCACCGGCTCGAGCCCGTATTCGTCGCGTGCAATCGTGGCGAGATCGGCGATCGTCGCCATGAAGTCCGTCCACCGCGCGCCGGTCAGCCGTGGCGCTGCCTCGCTTCGCCCGGCGGTCTTCGCCCGCTCCTCGGGGAGGTTGTCGATGATGACGAAGTACTTGGCCGCCTGGCTCGCCAGAATGGCGGAGGTCCGGCGGGTCAACGCGCGCAGGCGCTCACGCTCGGATGGATCGTGCAGCGAATCGAAAATGAAGCCGGCGATCAGTCCGAGGCCGCGCCCGCTCAGCTCATCCTTGAGGCGCGCCGGGTCTTCCGGCAGATAGCCGATCGGACCGAGCTCGGTCCACGCGAATCCGACGGCGGCCACCTCGTCGAGGTATTTCTGCCAGGGAAAATTGGTGGGATCGTCGCCGTAGTAAACGCCCCACGATACAGGCCCGTTGGCAACCGCAACCGGCATGACGGTTCCTCCCCCGGCAAATGCGTCTTGGTCGGTTTTTTGCGCGGTCGATCTTCTCACGCGCATTGCTGCAATGTCATCATCATTCGCCTGGCGTTGTACGGCTGACGCCGGGTCCTGACGACGGGCCTGCCGGTTCACGAAGCCCGGCCTTGAAATCATCCCTCTTGCGGATTGGTCCCACTGTGCTTCAATTGCCAATTCTGGGCTCACGTCAGGAGATCGAACGCGATGACCTTGCTGCAGTTTCTGGTCGTGTTCTTCGGACCGGCGGTGGTTCTGGCGATCGTCGGGTCCACGATCCTTCTGACCAGACGGAAGACGGGAACCTGAGGTTACCTTCGGCTCGAGGTCGTCTTCTTTCAGGTCGTTTCGATCTTCATCTCAATAGGCGATGAGCGACAGCTGCTGGCCTTCTTGGCTGTCTGTTGAAATCGCTTGTTGCCCAGCCGGTCCTCGTTCGTTTAGGACTTGGAGGACCGCATGCCGCGCCGATAGTGGGCGGTACGACGGGTTGTTGGCCAGCGTGACTGGGCCAGAAAAAGAGGGAGGACTCCGCATGCTCAAAAACCTGACAGGTGCATTGGTCGGCGCGGCGCTGGCGCTGGCGATCCCGGTCGCGGCGCAGGCCAAGACGTTCTACTGGATTTCCCACGGCGGCCCGGCCGATCCGGTCTGGACCTACTTCCTCGCCGGCGCCGAGCAGTGGGCGAAGGATACCGGCCAGGAGGTCAAGACCTCGTTCCACAACGGGGACGTGCCCTCCCAGCAGGAGGCCATGCGCGCTGCCATCGCCGCCAAGGCGGACGCCATCGTGTCGACCAGCCCCGATCCGGGCAGCATGGTCGAGGTGGTCAAGGAGGCTCGCGACGCCGGCATTCCGGTGATCAACTTCAATACCCCCGACCCGCAGGCCGACTGGAACGCCTATGTCGGCGCCGATCTGTCCGTCGTCGGCAAGGGCTGGGCCCAATACATGGTCGATCATGCCGGCCTGAAGTCCGGCGACTTCGTCTGGATGCCGGTAGAAGTTCCCGGCGCCAGCTACGGGGTCGAGGAGGAGAAGGGCATCGCCACCGTCTTCAAGCCGCTCGGCATCACCTGGGAGGTGACCGACACCACCCTTGACCAGGCCGAGGCGATCAACCGGATGAGCGACTACCTCACCGCCAACCGCACCAAGATCAAGGCGATCATCGGCCTCGGCGATCTGGTGACCGGCTCGATCAAGCGGGTCTTCGACCAGGTCGGCGTCAAGCCGGGCGAGATCCCGGTGGTCGGCTGGGGCAACTCGCTCGACACCACCGACGAGGTCATCAACGGCTACGTCAACGCGGCTCAGTGGCAGGACCCGCAGGCGACGAGCTATCTCGCCCTGTCGCTGGCGGCCATGGCGACCGACGGGATCCCGCCCGGCTTCAACATCATCACCGGGGCTCTCTACGGCAAGGATACCGCGCCGATCTACGACAAGGTCCTCTCGGGCAAGTAAGCACGACCTGAACGCATCGAGGCATCCGCGACGGCCATCGGCCGACGCGGATGCCCGTCGTCCCTGACGGCGGACGCGATCAGGCCGCGGTCTCGCGAGCGCCGCGGAGACAAAAAGCACCAAGCCCGGAAGGCACTGCCCTCGTGGAAAAGACCCCGCTCATCAGGCGGCTGATCGCCAGACCGGAATTCGGTCCCTTCGTTCTGCTTGTCCTCGAGCTCATCGTCTTCTGGTCGATCAACCACGACTTCCTGTCACCGCTCAACATCAGCAACACGCTGACCTTCACGGTCGAGCTCGGCCTGATCGCGCTGGCGATGACGCTCTTGATGACCTCCGGCGAATTCGACCTGTCGGTCGGCTCGGTCTTCGGCTTCTCGCCCGTGGTGATGTGGACCCTGTTCAACCAGGGCGTCGTATCGTTGTTCGTCGGCTTTCTCATCGCCATGGTGATCGCCGCCCTCATCGGGCTGGTGAACGGGCTGTTCGTCACCCGCCTGAAGATCCCCTCCTTCCTCGTCACGCTTGGCATGCTTCTGGTGGTGCGCGGCACCGCCCTCTTCGTCACCAATGGCTTCCCGCAGCGAACCTGGAACGCCGGCGATCAGTGGCTGGCGGACGTCCTGGTCGCCGACTTCTACGTCGGGCCGTTCCGCATCTACATGTCGCTGTTCTGGTTCATCGCCGCCGCGATCATCCTCGGCTACGTCCTCACCCAGACCAAGTTCGGCAACTGGATCCAGGCCTCCGGCGGCAACGCCAGCGCCGCGCTCGCCCGCGGCGTCAATGTCAGCCGCACCAAGATTTCGCTGTTCATGCTCTCCTCGGCGATGTCGGCCTTCGCCGGCGTCATCAGCTCGATCCGCACCTCGGCCGCCAATCCCAACAGCGGCACCGGCTACGAGCTCGAGGTCATCGCCATGGTCGTCATCGGCGGGACGGCGTTGATGGGCGGCCGCGGCACCATCGTCGGCACCGTGCTCGGCGTCCTTATCCTGCGCGTGATGCGGAACGGCATCGTGCTGATCGGCGTGCCGGGCCTCGCCTACAACATCTTCATCGGCGCGATCATTCTCGGCATGATGGCGCTTCACTACGGGCTCGAACGCCGGCACCAAGCGGGGACATGAGAGCGATGGCCGAAGACCTCGTCCGCATGGAGCACATCACCAAGTTCTACGGCCGCGTTCAGGCCCTCGACGACGTCAGCCTGACGGTTGGGCAAAGCGAGATCGTCGGCCTGCTCGGCGACAACGGTGCCGGCAAGTCGACGCTGATCAAGATCCTCTCCGGCGCGGTGCCGACGACCAGCGGCAGCATCCACGTCCGCGGCCGCAAGGTGGATATCCGCAGCACCACCGACGCCATCGACCTCGGCATCGAGACCATCTACCAGGACTCGGCCCTGGTCACCCAGCTCTCCATCACGCGAAACCTGTTTCTGGGCCGCGAGCCGGTCAAGGGGCCGCGTTTCCTCAACCGCATGGATCAGGCCGCCATGAATCAGGTGGCGAGCGACCTCCTGGCCCGGGTCGGCATTACCAAGAACATCCCGACGTCGACGCCGATCAGCGCGCTGTCGGGCGGCGAACGCCAGGCCGTGGCGATCGCCCGGGCGATGTATTTCGACAGCGACCTGATCATCCTCGACGAGCCGACCAACAACCTCGGCGTCGCCGAAACGCGCGGCGTCCTCAACTTCGTCCGCAACGCCCGCGATTCAGGGCATTCCTGCATCTTCATCGCCCACAACATCCACCACGTCTTTCAGGTCGTCGACCGCATCATCGTGCTGCGCCGCGGCAAGGTCGTGGCCGATGACATCGACCCGAAGCACACCAGCATCGACGACGTCGAACTGATCATCACCGGCATGACGGACGACGAGCTGAAGGGTACCTCCGCTTCGGCAAAATGACGTGACGCGCTTCGCCGGCGCGACCGTCGCCCCAGGGCGTCATCGTCGTGCCTTGCGTAGGTCAGGCTTGGTCCGCGATTTGGGCGCGTCGACCGACGCCGAGAATGGCGCGGACGTCGATGACTTCCTCGGACTGTTCGCTCAGCTCCGGTTCGGCCGCGATATGCGCGAGATGCTGCGGCATGAGGTCCCGCCCGGCTAAGGCACGGGTGGGGATGGCTGTTGACTTTTGTCTATGTTGATGAACAAAAGTCGCCATCTGGAAGAGCAGGCGGGAGCAGCGAATGCCGAAGCAGTTGATGGTCGACCCTCAGGCGATGCGGCGGCGCGGCGAGATCGCCTTCGCTCCCATCCCCGTTCACGCCTATGCCAGATCGCTGGCCGAGGAGCGGCAACGATACGGCGACGCCCAACTCGTCAACGTCCTCCGGCACATGCTGATCGTCCGCGAGTTCGAGACGATGCTCGGCGAGTTCAAGGCGCGTGGCGCCTATTCCGGCATCGCCTTCTCCTACAAAGGCCCGGCCCATCTTTCCGTCGGCCAGGAGGGTGCGGCGGTCGGCGCGGCCCTCGCCTTGCGGCCGGAGGACCACGTCTTCGGGAGCCATCGGAGCCACGGCGAGTTCATCGCCAAGGGCCTGGCGGCAATCGATCGGCTCGACAAGGCGGAAACGTTGCGGATCATGGAGGATCACCAGGGCGGACGCGTGCTGGCGACGGTCGAGCGTCACATCAAGCCGCGCGACGACAGGGCGCTCGCCGAATCGTTCCTGCTGTTCGGGCTGTTGTCCGAGATCTTCATGCGCTCGACCGGTTTCAACGGCGGCATGGGCGGCAGCATGCACGCCTTCTTTCCCCCGTTCGGCGCTTATCCCAACAACGCCATTGTCGGCGCCTCGGCCGGCATCGCGACCGGCGCTGCGCTGTTCAAGAAGCTCCGCCGGCAAAAGGGCATCGCTGTCGCTAATATCGGCGATGGCGCCGCTACCTGCGGGCCGGTCTGGGAGGCGATGAATTTCGCCTCGATGGGGCAGTATGACCGTCTGTGGCCGGAGCCTTTCCGTGGCGGTTTGCCCGTTCTGTTCTTCTTCATGAACAATTTCTACGCCATGGGCGGCCAGACCATCGGCGAGACGACCGGCTGGGACCGGCTGGCGCGCATCGGGGCGGCGGCCAATCCCTCGAACCTGCATGCCGAGACGGTGGACGGCGTCGATCCGCTCGCCGTTGCCGACGCCGTCGGCCGCCAACGGGAGCTGCTTGAGGCGGGCAAGGGTCCGGCATTGCTCGACGTCGAGACCTACCGGATGGTCGGCCATTCGACCACGGACGCCAACGCCTATCGCAGCCGCGATGAGCTGCAGGCCTGGGCGGCCCACGATCCGATCCTGCTGTTTGCCGCCGCACTCAGTTCCGAGGGCATTCTCAGCGGAGCAGCGGCAGAGGCCATGCGCGAGGAGGTCGCCGCGGACATCCGCGCGGTGACCGCGGCGGCAGCCGATCCTCAGGCTGCCCCCATCATCGACATCGCCGCCGAACCGACCCTGATCGGTGGGCTCATGTTCTCCAACACCGAGAGCGAACCCACGTCTCCCAAGCCCCGGCCGGCGCTCGCCATCGAAGCCTCCGCCGACCTTCGCCGCCTTGCCAAGAAAAGCCGCCGGGGTCGCGCCGAAGACGGCGGCAAGCTGTCGCCGATGCGCGCCGTCACCGTCCGCGATGCGCTCCTGGAGGCCATCCTCCATCACTTCATGACCGGCGACTCGCTGATCGCCTATGGCGAGGAATGCCGCGAATGGGGCGGCGCTTTCGGCGTTTACCGCGGTCTCTCCGATGTCCTTCCCTACAACCGTCTGTTCAACGCGCCGATCTCGGAGGCCGCGATCGTTGCGACCGCGGTCGGCTATGCCGTCGAGGGCGGCCGGGCTCTGGTTGAGTTGATGTATGCCGACTTCATCGGCCGGGCCGGCGACGAGATCTTCAACCAACTGGCCAAGTGGCAGGCGATGTCGGCGGGCGGGCTGAAGCTGCCGGTGGTCCTGCGGTGCTCGGTCGGCAGCAAGTACGGCGCGCAGCACTCCCAGGACTGGACGGGTCTGGTCGCTCACATCCCGGGCTTGAAGGTGGTCTATCCGGCCACACCCTACGACGCCAAGGGCCTGCTTGCCTCGGCGCTGGCCAGCGACGATCCGGTCGTGTTCTTCGAAAGCCAGCGCCTTTACGATACCGTCGAATTGTTCAGGCCGGACGGCGTGCCGGCGGACGACTACCGCATTCCGCTCGGCGTACCGGAGGTGAAGCGCCAGGGCAGCGACGTGACCGTGCTCACCGTCGGGCCCTCCCTCTATACGGCGGTGTCGGCGGCCGAACTAATCGAGCAGGAACGCGGCCTCTCGGTCGAGGTTATCGACGCGCGGTCGCTGGTGCCCTTCGACTACGATCCGGTACTTGCCTCGGTGAAGAAGACCGGACGCCTCCTGCTCGTTTCCGAGGCGAGCGAGCGCGGCAGCTTCCTCATGACGCTGGCGGCCAATATCGGCCGCTTCGCTTTTGGCGACCTCAAGGCGCCGCCGCGCGTGCTCGGCTCGCCGAACTGGATCGTCCCCGGAGCCGAAATGGAATCCACCTACTTCCCGCAGGTCGCCGACATCATCGATGTCATCTGCGCCGAACTCTTGGAAGACCGGTCATTCAATCGCCGCGGCCTTCGCAATTGGGATGACCGGCGGCTGGCGCGGCGAGGGCTGTGAGATGGATGCCGGGCGAGCGGCGAGGCGAGGATGGCACGACTGAAGCGCGCCGCTAGTCAGCCCGCCGCCGAGGACAGCTCGCTCAGGATCAGAGCGGCCTGGCTCTATCACAACCAGGGTCTCACCCAGAAAGAGGTCTCCGCCCGCCTTGGCATCAGCCGGGGCACGGTGATCCGTATCCTCAACGAAGCCACGGAGCGGGGCGACGTCCAGATCTGGATCAATGAGAACGAGACGGAATGCGTCCATCTTGCCGTCAAGCTCGAATCGGCCCTCGGCCTCGACGAGGCGATCGTTGTTCCCGCCGCGCCGGCGAATCGTGTCGCCAGATCGGTGGGACTGGCCCTCGGCAAGTTCCTGTCGGAAGCGGTCGCCGACAATATGACCATCGGAGTCGGCTGGGGCCAGACGCTGACGGCGTCGCTCGCGAGTCTCAGACCGGTGCGACGCCAGGGCGTCAGCGTCGTCTCGCTGGTTGGCGGCGTGGTCGAAGCCCGCGGCAGCAACCCTCTCGAATATGGCTGGCGGATGGCGAGCCAGTTCGGCGCCGATTGCTTTCTGTTCGTCGCTCCCGCCTTTGTCGACTCGGCCGAAACCAAGCGTCGGCTGATCGAGAAATGCGGGCTTGACCGGCTCTATCGCCTCGCCGCCGCCCTCGACATCGCGATCGTCGGCGTCGGCGACATCGGCCCTGGTGCGACCTCGCTGGCGGCGGGGATGATCGCGCCGGACGAGCTTCGCGCGTTGATCGATCTCGGATGCGTGAGCGACGTCTTGTGCAACTTTCTCGGAGCCGACGGGAAGAGCATCGGCCATTCGCTGAACGACCGGGTCATGAGCGTCGATCTCGACAGCTTGCGCCGAGCCGGCCATGTCGTCATCGCGGCCGGCGGCCGACACCGCGCGACCGCTATTCGGGCCGCCATCCGCCGCATTGGCTGCAACACCCTGGTCACCGACGAGAGCGCGGCACGTGCCCTGCTGGATCAAACGACGGCCGATCGGCCGACTGGCTGAGCGCGGCTCGCCGATCCTAGGCGGGCCTGCCGTCCGCGGTCGCAACGATCCGGATGCACATCGGCGTGCCGACCTGGATCGGCCGACCGGCGTCTTTCAGCCTGCCGGTCTCGGCGTCGCGCTCGAAGATGGTGATCACATCGGCATTCTGGTTGGCCGAGAACAGGTGTTTTCCCGACGGCGTCAGAGCGAGGTTCCGCGGCGTGGCGCCGCCGCACGGACAGAAATCGACCAACGCCAGCGCACCTGTATCCGGGTCGACGGCGAAGATCGCGATACTGTCATGTCCGCGGTTGGATCCATAGATGAAGCGGCCGTCCGGCGAGATCTGGATGTCGGCGCAGTGATTGTCGGCACGCGCCTCGGCGGGCACGGCCGGCTTCGTGTCGACCAGCGCGAGCTTTCCGGATTGAGGGTCGAGCGTCAGCGAGGCGACCGACGAATCCAGTTCGTTCATGACGAAGAGCAGGCGGCCGTTCGGATGGAGCGCCACATGGCGCGGGCCGGCGCCCGGCGCCATCGCGAACTCGGCGAGCCGTTCGAGTTCGCCGGCGGCGGAAAGACGGTAGGAGATGAGCCGGTCGATACCGAGATCGGCGACGATGGCGATGCCACCGTCGATCGTCTCATTGACGCTGTGGGCGTGGCTTCGCTCCTGCCGCTCGGCATGCGGGCCAATACCGCTATGCGCCACGTTCGCCACCGGCGGCGTTAGCCCGCCGTCTTCGCGAATGCCGTAGACGACCACGGATTGGTCGGGGCCGCCTTCCCCCATCCCGTAATTGGCAACCATCAACTTGCGCCCGTCGCGCGAAATGAAGTTGTGCGCCGTGATGCTTCCGAGCGTCGGCTGGGCGTTGATGTAGTGAAGCGCGTTCGCTTCGCGATCGAAGCGGAAGGCGGTGACCATCCCCTCGCGCCATTCGAACACCTCGGAGTTCGCATAGACATGGGTTCCATCGGGGCTGACCGACAGGAACGTGGGATTGTCGACCGCGCCGGTCTCGGCCAGCTTTTCGGTTTCGAGCGTTCGGTCGTCGAATGCGTAGACGGACAGCCCGACGCCCCGCGCCCCCTGGAAATAGGGCGCGTCCCGATTGAGGCTTCCGACGAAGACCAGGCAATCCAAGGCTATCTTCCTCCCGAATGGTCCCTGCATATTTGAATGCGGTTTTCTTTAGTAAGTGTGGGTGACGGGCCGTTGTCAACAAACCACTCTTGCCCGCCCGACTTGCCGAGATCGGGTCGGTCGCGTCGAAGCGCCCCGCCTTTCCCATTCCATGTCTGCTTCGGCGTCGGGGTCCTCGTCGCATCCGGTCCCTCTTGCGCATTGGACCCATATGTGAAAATGTCATTCACAAGAAAAAAACCGGGAGGAGGCATGGCTGTTCTCGCCAGGAACGGGATCGGGTCCGCGCGCGTCGGAGCCGGCGACGCGCCGGTGAAGCTCATGACCGAAGGCGTGCCGGGCCCAGGCGCATGGGGGCGCGTCGCGTGACCGGGCCTGCCTCGACGGTCGGTGTCTCCTCGACCTTTCCCAAGGACATGCCGGCCGAGCATGCCGAGATACCGGTCTGGAATGCCGAGAACTGGTTCTACGAGGACTGGCCGGTCGGCCAGAAGATCCGTTCGCTTCGCCGCACCATGGCGGAGGGCGACAGCCATCTCTTCAACACGCTGGTCCTCGACATCCATCCCTATGTGCAGGACCAGATGTTCGCCGAGACCGAAGGGATGTTCGGCAAGCGGCTGATCGCCGGCGCGTTCGTCTTCTCCGCCGGCCTTGGCCTCGTCGCCACCAACTGCGTCAACGCCTTCTCCTACGGCTACGACAAGCTGCGCTTCATCAAGCCGGTGTTCATCGACGACACCATCTACACGATCCGCACCAACCTGGACAAACATCCCCGCTACAAGGAGCTTGGGCTGATCAGGGCAAGCTACGAGGTCTTCAAGAACGAGGGCGAGCTCGTCCTCTACTGCGAGCATCTCCAGACGGTGAAATACCGCAACCCGGCCGACTTCGTCGGCAAGACCGAGCGGTAGGCGGGCATGACCACCGACACCGAACTGCCGCTGTCGGGCCTCGTCGTCGTCGACATGAGCCAGTTCCTGTCGGGACCCTACTGCTCGCTGCGGCTCGCCGACCTCGGGGCGCGCGTCATCAAGATCGAGCGGCCCGACGGCGGTGATCTTTGCCGCCGCCTCTATCTGAGCGACACGGAAATCGGCGGCGACTCGACCATCTTCCACGCCATCAACCGGGGGAAGGAGAGCCTGGCGATCGACCTCAAGAACGAGGACGATCTGGCCGCCTTGCGCGGCCTGCTCGCCAAGGTCGACGTGCTCATCCAGAACTTTCGTCCCGGCGTCGCCGAGCGGCTCGGCATGGACTACGAGTCGGTCCGGCGGATCAATCCGCGTCTGGTCTATGCCTCGATCAGCGGGTTTGGCGAAAAGGGCCCTTGGGTGAAGCGGCCGGGCCAGGACCTGCTTGCCCAGGCGCGCTCCGGCGTCATGTGGCTGAACGGTGACGAGGGGCAGGGTCCGGTGCCCTTCGGTCTCGCCATCGGCGACATGCTCGCCGGCTCGGCGGCGGCGCAGGGCATTCTCGCCGCTCTCGTCAGGCGCGGCGTTACCGGCAAGGGCAGCCATATCGAGACGAGCCTTCTCGAAGCGCTGATCGACTTCCAGTTCGAGGTGCTGACGACCTTCCTGAACGACGGCCGGCGGCTCCCGACGCGGTCAGGCTTCCGCAGCGCCCACGCTTATCTCGCCGCGCCCTACGGCGTCTATCCGGCCTCCGACGGCTTCCTGGCGATCGCCATGACGCCCATCCCCAAGCTCGCCGACCTCCTCGATCTCGACGAGCTGGCGCCTTATCGCGACGAGCCGAAGAGCTGGTTCACCGATCGCGACGCGATCAAGAAGATCATCGCCCGCCGCATCGCGACGGGGACTGTCGACGAATGGCTGGCGATCCTCGAGCCCGCCGACATCTGGTGCGCCAAGGTCCTGACCTGGCATGACGTTCTGGAAAGCGAGGGCTTCAAAGTCCTCGACATGCTGCAGGCCGTCGAGCGGGAGGACGATGTGTCCATCCTCACCACCCGATCGCCGCTGCGGGTCGATGGCGTGCGCACGCGGGTGGCCCGCGCCGCGCCCCGCATCGGCGAGCATAGCGAGGCGATCCGGGCGGAGTTCGGCCTGTGAGCGGATTGACGCTCAAAGGCATGACCTGGAGCCATCCGCGTGGCTACGATCCGCTGGTGGCCTGCTCCGCCATCTGGAAGGAGAAGACCGGGGTCGCGATCGCCTGGGACAAGCGGTCGCTGCAGGATTTCGAATGGGTCCCGGTCGAGCAGCTCGCCCGTGCCTACGACCTGATCGTGATCGACCACCCGCATGTCGGCCGGATCACGCGTGACGGCTGCCTGACGCCGCTCGACGTCGAGGGTCGCGAAGCCGAGCGGGCGGCGCTGGCGGCGGCGAGCGTCGGCAAGTCGTATCCGAGCTACGAGTGGGACGGCAGGCAGTGGGCCTTTCCCATTGACGCCGCGGCCCAGGTGCAGGCCTGGCGGCCGGATCTCCTTTCCGCGGCGCCAGCGACTTGGGCCGAGGTGCTGGAGCTGGCGCGGCAGGGTCGCGTGCTCCTCCCCCTGCGTCCGCCGCACTCGCTGATGACCTTCTATACGCTGGCCGGAAATCTCGGCCGACCGTGCGCGACGGACGGACCCGCCGACATGATCGACGAGCGGACGGGAACGACGGTTTATGGGATGATGCGGGAGATCGCGGCCCTGATTGAGCTTGCCTGCATGGACATGGATCCGATCACGGTGTGCGAACGCATGGCGGAACCCGACAGGAAGATTGCCTGCTCGCCCCTGATCTACGGCTATGTGAACTATGCGGTGGAAGGGTTCCGCCCGCGTCGTCTCGCCTTCGCCGACATTCCCGCTGCGGGCAAATCCGGTCCCGTCGGTTCCGCCCTCGGCGGCACCGGCATCGCCGTTTCCGCCTTCTCGACCGCGACGGAAGCGGCAGTCGACTTCGCCTACTGGATTGCCGGCGGCGAGGTCCAGCGCGGACCCTATGCCGCGGCGGGCGGCCAGCCCGGCCATGCGGCCGCCTGGAATGACGAGGCGGTCAACGAGCCGGTCGGCGACTTCTTCAAAAAGACGCGCGCCACGCTCGACGGCGGGTGGCTGCGGCCGCGCCATGACGGCTATATGAAGTTCCAGGAAGAGGCCTCGCAGAGGATCAATCGTGCACTGCAAGACGGCGAGGATGGCGATCACGTGATCGCCGATTTGAACCGTGCGTTCCGCGGCAGCTTTCGGTGAGTGATGCCGAGGCCGCATTGCCAAAACGGAGGAAAATGAAATGTCGCACATGAAAGCATCGATTGTTGTCGCAGCCGCGGCCGCATTCGCCGCGACGGCGATGCCGGCCATGGCCGCCGGGGAGGATCTCATCGCATCGCTGCCCGACAGCCTCAAGCAGCTCTATGTGGGCAACGCGGACGATCTGATGCCGTCGGCCTATGACAACTTCACGCCGCCGGCCAAACCATGGAAGTGGTGTCACTCGGAATCCTATCAGGGCAACCCGTGGCGCGTTTCGGTGACCAAGGAGCTGAAGCGCCTCGTCGACGGCCTGATCGAGACGGGCGACGTCAGCTCGTTCGAGGTGTCCGATTCGAACGGCGATGTCAGCCAGCAGATCAATCAGATCCGCGCCTTCATCGACAAGGGCTGCTCGATCATCACCGCGATTCCGGGTTCCTCGACCGGCGTCAACGACGCCGTCAAGGCCGCCTACGACGCGGGCATACCCTTCGTCACCGCCTCGGCGTTCGTCACCAGCCCCTACGCCATCAACGTCGATTCCAACTTCTCGCGTTGGGGCTACGATATGGTGCAGGACATTGCCAAAGGCCTGAACGGCAAGGGCAATGTCCTCATGGTTGAGGGCATCGCCGGCGCCCCGATCGTTGCCATGGAGCGCGAAGGCGCCGATAAGGTTCTGGCTGAGAATCCAGGCTTGAAGGTCGTCCGCTCGGTCAACGGCAACTGGACCGCCAACGTCACCAAGACGGTCGTGCTCCAGGCGCTCGCCACCAATCCGGCTCCGATCGATGCCGTGTGGACGACCGGCAGCGAGTCGCGGGTGATCGCCGAAGCCTTTGCCGAGGCCGGCCGTCCGGCGCCGCTCATCACCGGCTCGATAACCGGCGACGCGCTCGGCTATTGGAAGGCCAACCCCGACAAGTATCGGTTCGAGGGCAATGCCGTTCTGCCGGGCTGGACGGCCGAGACGCTCTTCCGCGTCGGCTTGCGGATGCTTGAGGGCCAGAAGCCGAAATTGAACGTCCTTCTGATCCCGATCCCGCCGGTCAGCGGCGCGAGCCTTGGCGACTGGTACCAGTCCTGCATGACCCCCGATTCGGTCTCGGTCTTCCCCGTGCCGCCGACCGATCCGATGCCGGTGGACCTGATGAACGCCTACTTCACCAATCCGGCGCCGGTCGGCTTCGACTACTCGAAGGTTCCCGGCGCCTGCGCCACGCAGTAACCTCTGCATCCCGGAAGTAGGCCCGTCCGGGTTGTCTCCCGGGCGGGCCGCCTGGTTCCTGAGGGCGATGCTGGAAATCGCGAACCTTTCCAAGCGCTACGGCGAGACCACCGCCCTCGACGATGCGTCCGTTTCGTTTTCGGCGGGCACCGTTCACACGATCATGGGCGAGAACGGGTCCGGCAAAAGCACGCTGGTCAAGCTGCTTTCCGGCGTCGTCATGCCCGACCGTGGGCGGATCACGGTCGACGGGATGCCGTTCGGCGGGCGCCACCCCTCCGCTTTTCAGGCGCGCGGTTTCGCCACGGTCTTCCAGGAGGTTCTGGTCGCCCCCGACCGTAGCGTCACCGACAATATTCTTCTCGGCTACGACGGTCCTTTCTCTCGCCGCATGCCGCGCGGCTCGCGTCGCCACGCCGTGGCCGACGTCCTGTCGCGCTGTGCGCGGACCGTGATCGATCTCGATGTCGAGGCCGGATCGCTGCCGCTTGCCACCCAGCAGCTTGTCGTCCTCGCCCGCGCGCTGATTCGCCGGCCGCGCATTCTCATTCTCGACGAAGCCACCGCCGCGCTCGACTTCAACGACCGCGAAATCGTATTCACCCTGATCGAAAGCCTGGCGCGCCAGGGCTGCCTGGTCCTCTTCATCTCGCATCGCATGGACGAGGTGATGCGGCTTTCCCACCGCATCACCATCCTTCGCGGCGGCCGCGTCGTCGAGACTCTCGACCGGGCCGACGCCTCGGCCGAGCGTCTTCTCGCCAGCATGGCCCCCGAGATCGTCGAGGAACGCCGTCATGGCTGAGGCGCGCAACGAGCTGCGCGTCGCGGATCTTTCGCTCGCGCCCGGCAAGGCTGCCTTTAGCGAAGCCGTGATGGCCGGCGAGATCGTCGGACTGTCCGGCCTCGACGGCCACGGTCAGGAGCGTTTTCTCGAGATTCTGGCCGGCCTCGCGACCCCGGGGGACGGCGAGGTGATCGTCGGCGACGGCCGCACCCGGACGCGCGTCGAGGGGTTCCGCCACGCGGTGCGAAACGGCATCGCCTATCTGCCGCGCGACCGCCGCGCCACCGGTATCTTTCCCAGCCTCTCCATCCTCGACAATTTCTCGATCGCCACCATCGGACGTGACGTCCGCGCCGGCTTCATCAGCAATCGTAGCCGCCAGGCGCGCTACGAGACCTTTCACAAGCAGCTGTCGATCGTCGCCCCGAACAGTGGCGCCCCGGTCACCTCGCTGTCCGGCGGCAACCAGCAGAAGGTGCTGCTCGCCCGCTGGCTGGCGCACAATCCGCGCTTCCTGCTTCTCAACGATCCGACGCGCGGCGTCGATATCGCCACGCGCCACACGCTCTACGGCGTGTTCCACGAACTGGCCCACAACGGCGTGGCGCTGGTCGTGCTGTCGACCGAGATCGAGGAGATCGTCGCGCTTTGCGACCGCGTCCTCGTCTTCCGCGAAGAGGAGCTCTTTTCGACGCTTTCCGGCGACGACCTCACCGGCGATCGGGTCATCGCCGCCATGTTCGGCCGCGGCCGATGACGATTGCCCCCGCCGCCCCGACCGCGGCTTCGCTCGGCGGCGTCCTCGGCGCAATCTGGCGCCGGACCGGCTTCGCCGCGGCGCTTCTCGTCGTGCTGCTCGTCGTCAATGTCTGGCTCAATCCCGCCCGCTTCGCGCCCGGCGCCTGGGGCACGCTGATCGGTCTTGCCGCGCCGCTGATCGGCGCCGCCCTTGCCTCGACGCCGGCGATTCTCGGTGGGCGCGGCGGCATCGACGTCTCGGTCGGGCCGACCATGGGTTTCGTCAACGCCATTCTCGTCAAGGTTCTGATCACCGAACTGGGTCTGTCGTCGCCCTTCGTCATCGTACCGGCGGCGTTGCTGATCGGGGCGGGCATCGGGGCGGTCAACGGTTTCCTTGCCGCCTATGTCCGCATTCAGCCGATCGTCGCCACGCTCGGCACCTATCTGATCCTCATCGGCGTCACGCTCACCATCCTGCCGGCGCCGATGGGCACGGTTCCCGATTGGCTGAAGACGCTGAACGGCCCGTTCTCGATCATTCCGATTGCGGCGATCTTCGTCATCTGGGCGGGAATCCGGCGCCTGCCGTACTACGACCACCTGATGGCGACCGGTTCCGACGATCGCGCCGCTTACACGGCGGGCGTTCCGGTCCCCTTCATTCGCTTTCTCTCCTATGTCGTCACCGGCATTTTCTCCGGCATCGCCGGCCTGATGCTGACGGCGCTCATCGGTTCGGCCGATGCCAATATTGCGCCGACCTACACGCTGATCGCGATCTCGGCGGTGGCGCTCGGCGGGGTCAGCCTGGCGGGCGGACGCGGCGGGCTTGTCGGAGCGATGATCGGGGCGATCGACATCTTCCTCGTTCAAAGCGCGCTCACCTTGTTCAACGTCTCGACCTTCGTCCTGCAGATCGCCTATGGCGCGATTCTGGTGATCGCGATTTCGCTGACCGCCATCCAGGATCGCCTCCTGGCCAGGGCGAGGAAGGCATGAGGATCTCCTTCAACACCACCGGTGCCCGCGTTACCGGCGCGATCGCCATTGCCGTGGTGCTCCACCTCGCCGGAACCCTGTTGATCGACGGCTACAGCTCGCCGTTCGCCATCCGCGCGATGCTGGTGCTCGCCTGTCTGCTCGCCGTCGCCTGCGTCGGCCAGACGCTGACCATCATCATCGGCGGCATCGACCTCTCGATCCCCTTCGTCATCGGCTTCGCCAATGTCGTCGCCGCCCAGCTCTATGGCGACGGCATCAACTTCATAGTGGTTTGCATGATCATCGGGGTGCTGGCACTCGGCATCGGCGCGCTGAACGGCGCCATATCGGCGGGGCTCGGCATTCATCCGCTGATCGTCACCCTCGGCGTCGGGACGGTCATCCAGGGCAGCGTGCTGGTGTGGACGAAGGGATTCCCCTCCGGCTCGGCGCCCGACGCCGTGACGAACTTCGTCTCGATCGGCGGCTCGGTTGGGCCGGTTCCCGTCCCGTGGCTGGTTCCCTCCTTCATCGTCCTCGCGGCGCTGATCATCGTGGTGCTCAACCGGACGCCCTATGGCCGCCGCCTGTTCGCGCTCGGCAGCAACCCGCGCGCCGCGGCGCTGGCCCTCATCGATCCTCTGCGGATGTGGATGATAACCTTCGCCCTCAGCGCCTTCTTCGCCGCCGTCGCGGGTGTCCTCCTCCTCGGCTTCACCGGCTCAGCCTATGGGGATGTCGGTCAGCCCTATCTCTTCCAGACCATCGCCGCCGTCGTCATCGGCGGCACGGCACTGGTCGGCGGACGGGGCTCCTTCCTCGGCACGGTCGCCGGCGTGGTCGTCCTCACCGAGATCAACACGCTGCTCATCGGCCTCGGTCTGCAGCCTTCCCTGGTGCAGGCGTCGCTCGGTCTCATCATCATTCTCCTCGTCTCGCTTTACGGCCGTGAGCGGCATGTCGGCGCGACGATTTGACAGGAGGCGCCAGGCGCCGCGTCACGGGCCGCAACTATTGCAGCGACGCGACGTCCGAGCCGGCAAGCCGGGACAGCTTGGCCGCCGTGTTCTGGACGAGCTTCACCGTGGTGGAAATGTCCGGGGCAGAGGGCATGTTGACGACATGGATGTAGGGAATCGACAGCGCGGCAATCGCCTTGCCATCCGGCCCGAGAACCGGCGCCGAGAGGTTGAAGACCCCCGCGATCTGGGCGCTCGGCATCATCTCGTATCCGCGATCGCGAATCTGGTCGAGTTGCGCGAGGAATTCGGGTGTGATTTCGGGTCGCTCGGAACTCCCCACGTGCTCCGCGATCATCATCATCCGCTCCTCCTGGGGGTGGAAGGCGAGAAGCACGTGACCGGATCCGGTGTCGAACAGGCTGACATGGGCTCCGACGCGGATGGAGATGCCCCAATAGCTCGGCGCTTCCTGCTGCGCGATGACCACGGCCGAACCGCGGTCGAAGACCACGAGCTGATTCGCCTGGCGCGAGATCTCGGCGAGCTCTCGCATCAGCGGCGTTGCATAGGAGACCAGACGGCGAACCGGGGCGTGCAGTTGCGCCAGCCCGAAAAGCTTGAGGGTCAGCGAAAAACGGTCGCCGTCGATGCGTGTCACGTAGCCGCGCCGCACCAGGCGATCGAGCATCCGGTAGAGTTCGTTATGGCTGCGGCCGAGCCGTTTGGCGATTTCGGCCTGGGTGAGGCCGCCATCGACCCCGGCAAGCAGCTCCAGCATGTCGAGACCCTTGTCGAGCGCCGGGGCGCGATACCGGTCTGTCTCAGCGTTGTCCACACGAATCCCCTTTAGTGAAAAGCCGCTTTCATATACGCACAAAGAACTGCTACCGGAAGACCTGTCGGCTTGATGCCACCGGAATCTGCATTGTGTATATGAATGATGCTCTCATCAGCGAGAGCTGGGAGCCCTGATGGAACAGTCGGTCTATTTCGAGGACTACGAAATCGGTGACGTGCGGACGACCACCGGTCGCACCATCACCGAAGCCGATTTCGTTGTTCATGCCGGGCACACCGGCGACTTCTTTCCCCACCATATGGATGCGGAGTTCGCCAAGACGACGCCCTTCGGCCAGCGCGTCGCGCACGGTACGATGGTGTTCGCCATCGGCGTCGGGCTGACGGCAAACCTGATCAATCCGGTCGCCTTCTCCTACGGCTACGACCGGCTCCGCTTCGTCCGCCCCGTCTTCATCGGCGACACGATCCGCGCCCGCGTGACCATCACCGCGAAACAGGACGATCCGAAGCGGCCGGAGGCCGGCCGTGTGGTCGAGCGCTGCGAGGTGCTCAATCAGCGCGACGAGGTTGTGCTGGTTACGGATCACATCCTCATCGCCGAGCGACGGAGCGCGGCGCGGAACTGAATCGACTTTCTCCGCTCTGACCAACCACCCAGGTCCCGGCAGATCGGAGCCCGGCCGGACCATCGCCGCGGCGAGATGTCCCACGCCCCACAAATCGTATTGCGGACTGGCAATCTCATATCGTAAGCACGAGTTATCGTAGGTCAGTCCTCATCAATGATATCTCAAGCGTGATAACCGCGGCTCAACTTCGCGCCGCCCGAGCGCTGCTTTCCATCGATCAGCGCCAACTCGCGGCGCTCTCGGGGCTTTCCGTGCCGACCATCCAGCGCATGGAGGCCAGCCGCGGCGTCGTTCGCGGCAACGTGGATTCACTGACGAAGCTGGTTGCGGCGCTCGATCGCGCGGGCATCGAGCTGATCGGCGAGGGGGCCGTCAGTCCGGCCGGGGGTCGCGGCGTGCGGCTGAAGGGGTGACTCGGGGCTTCGGGCATGATGATGACGGGGCGAGCTTTGGCGGGCACGGTCGCGGGTTGGCGGCCGCTTCGGCGTCCGTCCGGCGCGTTGGGGCGGTGATCGCGTGGCGACGGGGTTGGTGCTTGTCTCGATCGCCGTGCTGCTTGCCGCTGCCGTGGTTGGCGTTGTGCTCGCCCGTCGCGATGAAGCGAGGCTGGCGGTCTACGGGCTGAGCTTCGCCGCCTCTGTCGCCATCCTGGTCATTGCGCTTGCCCGCCTGATCGGTGGACCGGGCGCCGCCGACGCGATCACCCTGCCGCTCGGCATCCCCTGGATCGGGGCTCACTTCCGCCTCGACGCGCTCTCCGCGGTCTTTCTCATCGTCATCAATCTCGGCGGCGCGGGCGCCAGCTACTACGGCCTCGGCTACGGTCGGCACGAGAGCGCGCCGGAGCGGGTGCTGCCGTTCTTTGCCGTCTTCCTTGCCGGGATGAACCTGGTTGTGCTGGCCGACGACGCCTTCACCTTCCTGCTCAGCTGGGAATTCATGTCGCTGTCGTCCTGGGCGCTCGTCATGTCCCATCACCGCGAGCCCGGCAATGCCCGTGCCGGCTACGTCTACATCGTCATGGCGAGCGCCGGCACGCTGGCGCTGATCCTTGCCTTCGGTCTGCTCGCCGGGCCGGCCGGCGGCTACGCCTTCTCGGCCATTCGCGTCGCGCCGATATCGCCGCTGTCGGGCGGCCTCGTTCTCGGCCTCGTGCTCCTCGGCGCCGGCTCGAAGGCCGGGCTGGTGCCGCTTCATGTCTGGCTGCCGCTCGCCCATCCGGCGGCGCCGAGCCACGTCTCGGCGCTGATGAGCGGCGTCATGACGAAAGTCGCCGTCTATGCCTTCATCCGCATCGTCTTCGACCTGCTCGGCCCGACCGAATGGTGGTGGGCGACCCTCGTCCTGGCGCTTGGCGGAATCACCGCGGTGATGGGCGTTCTTTATGCGCTGATGCAGCACGACCTCAAGCGGTTGCTCGCCTATCATACCGTCGAGAACATCGGCATCATCTACATCGGGCTCGGCCTTGCGCTCGCCTTTCGCGCCAACGGCATGGCCGGCGCGGCGGCGCTGGCGCTGACCGCGGCGCTCTTTCACGTGTTCAATCATTCGGTCTTCAAGGGCCTCCTGTTCTTCGGCTCCGGCGCCGTCCTGACCGCCACCGGCGAGCGGGACATGGAGCATCTCGGCGGCCTCATTCACCGCATGCCGCAGACCGCCTTCACCTTCCTGGTCGGCTGCGTCGCCATCTCGGCGCTGCCGCCGCTCAATGGCTTCGTCTCCGAATGGCTGACCTTTCAGGCTATCCTGTTGAGTCCCGACCTGCCGCAATGGGACCTGAAGATTCTAGTCCCGGCGGTCGGCACGATGCTGGCGTTGTCGGCGGCACTCGCCGCGGCGTGCTTCGTCAAGGCGTTCGGCGTCAGCTTCCTCGGCCGCCCGCGCACCCCGGCCGCCGCCGGCGCCACTGAGGTGGACCGCTTCTCGCTGGGGACGATGTTCGCCTTCGCCGCCCTCTGCCTGCTCGCCGGCGTCCTGCCCGCCTTCGTCATCGACGGCCTTGCGCCGGCGGTGGAAGCCCTCGTCGGCGGCCGCATGCCGGTGCAGACCGCGCTGCCCTGGCTTTCGATCGTCCCGGTCGCCGAGAGCCGCAGCTCGTATAACGGCCTGTTGGTGATCCTCTTCATCGCCGCCTCGGCGATGCTGGCGGCGTTCGCCATTCACCGCCTGGCGTCGCGCGCCGTCCGCCGCGCGCCGGCCTGGGACTGCGGCTACCCCGACCCCAGCCCGGCGACTCAATACACCGCCGGCAGCTTCGCCCAGCCGATCCGGCGGGTCTTCGGCACCGTCGTCTTCCGCGCCCGGGAACGGGTCGACATGCCGCCGCCGGGCGATCTCAGGCCGGCGCGCTTCGTCGTCGATCTCCGCGATCTCATCTTCGACACCCTCTATGCGCCGATCGCCGTCGGCGTCATGGCGATCGCCGAACGGCTGAACCTGTTCCAGTTCCTCACCATCCGGCGATATCTCAGCCTGGTGTTTATCGCTCTGGTGGCGCTGCTCGCCGTGCTGGCGGTGACACAATGATCTTCGATCTCGTCATCCAGGGCGCGCAGATGGTGCTGGTGCTGGCGCTGGCGCCGCTCCTCACCGGCTTCGTGCGGAGGGTGAAGGCGCGGCTCCTCCGCCGGCGCGGCCCTTCCGTCATCCAGCCCTATCGCGACCTCTTCCGGCTGCTGCGCAAGGAGGTGGTGCTCGCCGACAACGCCTCGTGGCTGTTCAGGGTGACGCCCTATCTGATCTTTGCCACGACCTGGGTCGCCGCCGCGCTGGTGCCGACCTTCGCCACCGGACTGGTGTTCAGCTGGACCGCCGACCTCATCGCCATCATTGCGCTTCTCGCCGCCGCCCGCTTCTTTCTGGCGCTCGCCGGCATGGAGATCGGCACCAGCTTCGGCGGCATCGGCTCCAGCCGCGAGGTGATGATCGCCTCGCTTGCCGAGCCGGCGATGATCATGATCGTGTTCACCACCTCGCTGGTGGCGGGCTCGACCCAGTTGTCCACCATCGCCGCCGTGCTCGCCTCGTCGCAGGTCGGCCTTCGCGTCTCGCTCGGCCTTGCCTTGGTAGCCCTTATCCTGGTCGCCATTGCCGAGAACGCGCGCATCCCGGTCGACAACCCCGCCACGCATCTCGAGCTGACCATGGTCCACGAGGCCATGATCCTCGAATATTCCGGCCGGCACCTGGCGGTCATCGAGCTTGCCGCTTCGCTCAAGCTCCTCCTCTACGTCTCGCTCATCGTCTGTATCTTCCTGCCGTGGAACCTCGCCCCGGCCGGGGCGGGTCCCGCCGCCCTCGCCGAGGGGTTCGGCGTCTACGTCGTCAAGCTTGCCGGCGCCGCCGTCCTGCTTGCCGTCTTCGAGACCACCGTCGCCAAGATGCGCGTCTTCCGCGTTCCCGATTTTCTCGGCGCCGGCCTCATGCTCGGCCTGCTCGCCACGCTGCTCTTGTTCGTCACCCGGAGCCTTTGAGATGGACGGCCTCTCGTTCGACGTCGCCCACCTCCTGGCTGGCGGGCTGGTGCTGATGAGCTTCGTCCTCCTCTACCAGGACCGCATGCTGGCGCTCCTCAACGTCTTCGCCCTGCACGCGGTGGTGCTGGCCCTGTCGGTCGCCTGGCAGGCCTATATCCAGGCGGCGCCGCATCTGTTCGTCACCGCGGCGATCGCCCTCCTCTTCAAGGGGATCGTCATCCCGACCGCGCTCCGTCGCATCGTCCATCGCCTTGGCATCCATCGCCAGATCGAGACGGTCGGCGGCGTCGCGATCACCATGCTCGCCGGCATGGGCCTCGTCGCCCTGTCGATGGTGGTGACGCTGCACGTCACCGCCGGCGCCGATCCGCTCGCCCGCGAAGATCTCGCCTTCGCCCTCTCGGTAGTGCTCCTTGGGCTCCTGATGATGGTGACGCGCCGCAACGCCGTCAGTCAGGTGGTCGGCTTCATGTCGTTGGAGAACGGGCTGGTGCTGGCGGCGACCGGGGCCAAGGGCATGCCGCTGGTGGTCGAGATCAGCGTCGCCTTTTCGATCCTCATCGCCTTCATCGTCATCGGCATCTTCCTGTTCCGCATTCGCGAGCGCTTCGACACGGTCGATGTCCAGGCCCTCGACCGCTTCCGAGGGGAGCGGAATGACCTGGTTCCGGCCGGAGATCGCCATCCTCGTCATTCCGCTCGCCGCGGCGGCGCTGCTCGCGGTTCTGCCCGGCTACTGGCTGACCGCGCGGCTCAACGTCGCCGCCGCTGCCGCCACCTTTCTTGCGGCGATATCCCTGTTCTTCATTACACGGCCGGCCCCGGGCAACTACCTCTTCGTCGACGACCTCAACATCGTCTTCGTCGTGCTCACCAGCTTCGTCGCCTTCACCACCAGCGTGTTCAGCGCCAGCTACATCGCGCACGAGCTGGAGATCGGGCGGCTGACCCCGACCTATCTTCGCTTCTACCACGCCATGTATCAGGTGCTGATGTTCGCGATGAACCTGGCGCTGCTCGCCAACAATATCGGCCTGATGTGGGTGGCGATCGAGGTCGCCACGCTGACCACCGTCCTGATGGTCGGCATCTATCGCACCCACGAGGCGCTCGAGGCGGCGTGGAAGTACTTCATCCTCGGCAGCGTCGGCATCGCGCTGGCGCTCTTCGGCACCATCCTCGTCTATACCGCCGCGCTGCCGGTGGTCGGCGAGGGGCTCGACGCGATGGTGTGGACGGTGCTCGCCGAGAAGGCCGCCGGCTTCAGCCCGGCGCTCCTCAACCTCGCCTTTGTCTTCCTGCTCCTCGGCTACGGTACCAAGGTCGGTCTGGCGCCGCTGCACGCCTGGCTCCCCGACGCCCATGCCGAAGGCCCGACACCGATCTCGGCGGTGCTCTCCGGGCTTCTCCTCAACGTCGCGCTCTACGCCGTGCTCCGCTTCAAGATCCTGCTCGCCGGCAACCCCGAGGCCCTCGCCCCCGGCCCGCTGATGGTGACCATGGGGCTTGTCTCGCTCGTCTTCGCCGGTTTCATGCTTTACCGGCGACGCGATGCCAAACGGATGTTCGCCTATTCCTCGATCGAGCACATGGGCATCATCACGTTTGCGTTCGGCATGGGCGGGCCGCTGGCCAATTTCGCCGGACTGCTTCACATGGTCATGCATTCCCTGACCAAGTCGGGCATCTTCTTCGCCGTCGGCCACATCGCCCAGGTCAAGGGCACCCAGAAGATCGCCGACATCCGCGGCCTGACCGTCAGCCATCCCGCGCTCGGCTGGGCGCTCGTCCTCGGCGTCGTCGCCATTGCCGGACTGCCGCCGCTCGGCATCTTCATGAGCGAGTTCCTGGTCGTCACCTCGACCTTCGCGCGCCAGCCCTTGTTGGCGATCGTTCTGGTCGGCGGGCTGCTCGTTGCCTTCGGTGCGCTGTTCCTGCGCCTCAATCAGATGGCCTTCGGCGACCCGCTCGGCAGCAACGCGCCGGTTCAGGCGTCCTACGTCCCGATGTATGTCCATTTCGGGCTGGTGCTTGCCGCCGGTCTCTATCTGCCGCCCTTGCTGGTCGTCTGGTTCCAGCATGTCGCGTCCCTCCTCGGGTGAGCGGCGAGCGATGAGCGACCTTCAGGCTCTGATCCGCGACGGCACGGCGGCGGAAGGCCACCGGCCGGTGCCGCGCCTCCAAGTCGGCGAAGACCTGTGGCGGCGGGCGATCGACCTGCTTGCCGCTGGCAACTCGTCCCTTCTCGGCCTGTGGAGCACCGGCGACGCGGTTCACATGGCGCTCTTCGAAGCCGGCACGCTCGCCGTCATCAGCCTCGATTGCCCGGGGGGACGGTTTCCCTCAGTCGGCGCCCGCCACGCGCCGGCGATCCGGCCAGAGCGCGCGATCGGCGATCTCTACGGGCTGGAAGCCAGCGGGGCGGCCGACGGGCGACCGTGGCTCGACCATGGGCGTTGGGGCGTGAAACATCCCCTCGGCAGCCCCAGCCAGACCGCCGGAGCCCCGCCGCCCTATCGCTTCCTTGCCGCCGAGGGCGAGAGCCTCCATCAGATTCCGGTCGGCCCGGTTCACGCCGGCATCATCGAGCCCGGTCATTTCCGCTTCACCGCCAACGGCGAGGCCGTCGTCCGGCTGGAGGAGCGGCTCGGCTACGTCCACAAGGGCATCGAGGGCATGATGCGCGGTGCGGATCTCCTCAAGGCGGCGAAGCTTGCCGGCCGCACCTCCGGCAATTCGACGGTGGCCTACGCCTCCGCCTTTGCCCGCGCGGTCGAGGCGGCAACCGATGCCGACGTACCGCCCCGCGCCCAGCATCTCCGCGCGCTGATGGCCGAACTGGAAAGGATCGCCAATCACTTCGGCGACATCGGCGCGATCTGCAACGATGCAGCCTTCGCGATGATGCACGCCCATTGCGGCGTGCTGCGCGAGCGCGTGCTGCGCTCCGCCGCCGCTGCCTTCGGCCACCGTCTGATGATGGACTGCGTCGTTCCCGGCGGCGTCGCGGTCGACCTGACGCCGGACGGCGCCGCCCGGCTTCGCGCCCTGCTCGAAGACATCCGCAAGGCGTTTCCGCGGCTGGTCGAGCTTTACGACCGCACGGCGTCGCTGCAGGACCGGACCGTCGGCACCGGCATCCTCAAGCCGGAGCTTGCCCGGCGCTTCGCGCCCGGCGGCTATGTCGGTCGCGCGTCCGGGCGGACCTTCGACGCGCGCAAGGCTCAGACCTATCCGCCCTACGACTCGCTTGGCTTCAACGTGCCGACGCGACAGGACGGCGACGTCAATGCGCGGGTATGGATCCGGATCGACGAGGTTGGCGAGAGCTTGTCGCTGATCGAGCAGATCTTGGCGCGCCTGCCCGACGGGCCGGCGAAATGCGACATCCCCCCAGCGGCCGGCGAAGGGTTGGCCCTCGTCGAGGGGTTTCGCGGTGACGTGCTTGCCTGGGTGCGAATCGACGGTGACGGCCGGATCGCGCACTGCCATCTTCGCGACCCGTCATGGTTCCAGTGGCCGCTCCTCGAAGCGGTGATCGAGGGGAACATCGTTGCCGACTTCCCCCTCTGCAACAAATCCTTCAACTGCTCCTACTCGGGCCACGACCTCTAGGCGCCGCCATGCGAAAGCTCGTGTTCCAAGGCATTCTCCGCCCGCCTCTCACCGAACCGGCGCCGTCGCCCGACGAATCCGCGTTGGCTGAACTCGCCGGCCGCCTTGATGCCACCGCCCGCCGGCGCCTCGGGCGCAGCCTCTCCATCCGCGAGGTCGACGCCGGCTCCTGCAACGGCTGCGAACTCGAGATCCACGCTTTGAACAATGCCTTCTATGACCTGGAGCGCCTCGGGCTGCGCTTTGTCGCCTCGCCGCGCCACGCCGATGTGCTTCTGGTCACCGGCCCGGTGACCAAAAACATGCGCGAGGCGCTGGAACGGACCTGGCGGGCGACGCCCGAGCCGAAATGGGTCGTCGCCATCGGCGACTGCGCCGTCGACGGCGGCCTGTTCGCCGGAAGCTATGCGGTGGTGGGCGGTATTGGGGAGGTGGTGCCCGTCGACCTCCACATCCGCGGCTGTCCCCCGTCACCGATAGAGATTCTGAAAGGGTTGACCGCGCTGCTCGAGCACGTAGGCGGGTAGAGGCGCGCTCGCTCGCAGATCGACCGCACCTGGCCGCCCTCAGCCCTCCTGCCCGATCACCCCCGCCTCCCAGCCGAGGATGGCGCGCTTGCGGGTCAGCCCCCAGTGATAGCCGCAGAAGTCGCCGCCCTTGCCGAGCACGCGGTGGCACGGCACCACGAAGGAGATCGGGTTCTTGCCGATCGCCGTGCCGACCGCCCGTGCCGCCTTCGGCCGACCGATATGGGCGGCGATGTCGGAATAGGTGGTTGCCTTGCCGAGCGGCAGCTTGAGGAGGGTTTCCCACACCCGGAGCTCGAAATCCGAGCCGATCATGACAATCCGCAACGGCCGGTCGGGACGCCAGGTGTCGGGGTCGAAGACGCGCTCGGCATAGGCGGCGGTCGCCGCGACGTCCTCCATGTAGGCCGCGCGCGGCCAGCGGGCCTGCATGTCGGCGAGCGCCGACCGCTCGTCGCCGGGGTCGGCGAAGGCGAGCCCCGCTAAGCCGCGATCGGTGATCATGATCAGCGACTGGCCGAACGGCGAGGGGTGGAAGGCCCAGCGGATCAGAAGGCCCTCGCCGCGCGCCTTGTAGTCGCCGGGGGTCATCGCCTCGTGGGTGACGAACAGGTCGTGCAGACGGCCGGGACCGGAGAGCCCGACCTCGTACGTCGCGTCGAGCACCGAAGCCGAATCGTCGAGGAGCGACCGGGCATGGTCGAGGGTCAGCGCCTGAACGAAGGCCTTCGGCGACAACCCTGCCCAGCGGGTGAACAGCCGCTGCAGCGACAAGGGCCGCATGCCGACGACCTCGGCGATCCGTTCAAGCGAGGGCTGATCCCGCCAGTTTTCGGAGATGTATTCGATGGCGCGACGGACGATATCGTAGTCGCTACGCGGCTGCGGGCGGGAGAGGGGCGTCGGCGGCACGTCGGCAAGGGCGAATGAAAGGGACATCTTGAACCTCGGCAATCGACCGTTTTCCTGTTCTTGACCTAGGCGCCTCGCCGGGCAGGCGCCACCCGATTCTTGCAAGCAGTCCTGACGAAGAGTCCTAGGCTCGCGCCGAACGCGCCGTGGCAAGCGCCGTCCCAAGGGCGGCGGCGAAGGATTCGCGCTCGTGCGGGCCGAGGAAGCCGGCGATGTCGAACCGCTTGCCATGGGAGGTGAGTCGGAGCCGCGTGACGCCGATTTCCGGGTGGCGGTCGACTTCGAGCCGTGCCCAGTATGGATTGAGGCTGAACTCGGTCGCCTTGCCGGTCGGCGTGGTCCGCCTGACCATCAGCCGGTCGCGGAACACCGCGATCTCCTCCGACGCCCGCGCTGAGCGGTAGTTGAGGCGAAAGGCGAGCTGAACCAGCGCGATGTCGAGGCCGAAAAAGCCGACCACCGGCCAGGCGCCCATCATCCAGAAGGCGAGGCCGGCGGTGAAGGAACAGGAGACCAGCGCCATCATGACCAGCACGAAACCGGTCGGGCTGAGCGACCGGTAGGGCGTCAGCAGCGCCGTGAAGATCGGCTCGTCCTGCAATTCGGATGCGGCGTTGCCGGAGGTCATGGACCCTGAGTATAGAGGACGGGCAATCGATTCAAAGCGGCCTGTGCGTCGCGGGCGGGGTCGGCGGAGGGGGCGGGGAACCGCATGGACAGGTGACCAAGACACCGCAGATCACCGGCGCACGCGGCCGCAATCGCGCCGCCGGACGGGGGGCGAAAAGGGGAGTCCGCAAGATGCCGAAGGCGGACGTCGAGGAGATGTTCGCCCGCTTCCAGAAGGCCCGGCCCGACCCAAGGAGTGAGTTGAAATACACCAGTCCTTTCACGTTGTTGGTCGCCGTGGTGCTGTCGGCGCAGGCGACGGATGCCGGGGTCAACAAGGCGACGCCGGCTCTGTTCAGGCTCGCCGACACGCCGCAGAAGATGGCGGCGCTGGGCGAGGACAAGGTGCGGGAGATGATCCGCACCATCGGCCTCTTCCGTACCAAGGCGAAGAACCTGATTGCCCTTTCAAAACAACTGGTTGCCGAATACGACGGACGGGTGCCGCGCTCGCGCGAAGCGCTGCAGAGCCTCCCCGGGGTCGGCCGGAAAACCGCCAATGTCGTGCTCAACGTCGCCTTCGGCGAGCCGACGATCGCCGTCGACACCCACATTTTTCGCGTGTCGAATCGGACCGGACTCGCCCCCGGACGCACGCCGGACGAGGTAGAGACAGCGCTCGGACGGGTCGTCCCAAACCGTTTCAAGCTTCACGCCCACCATTGGCTGATCCTGCACGGCCGATATGTCTGCAAGGCGCGGAAACCCGACTGTCCGACCTGCCTCATCCGCGACCTCTGCCTTTATCCCGACAAGACCGTCTGAGGTCGGCGAGGTTGCACGGGGGACGCCGGCCGCTATAGTCCGGCCGCTTCCTCGCTGGACCTTCGGCCAAATCCCCAAATGACCGCACCGGAATTCGACGCCCTTTGCATCGGCAACGCGATTGTCGACATCTTGGCCCGCACCGACGACGATTTTCTGGTTGCCGAGGACCTCCACAAAGGCACCATGCACCTGATCGACGCCGCGCGGGCCGAGAGGCTTTACGCTGACATGGGGCCGGCAATCGAGGCCTCCGGCGGCTCGGCCGGCAATACCGCCGCCGGCATCGCCTCGCTCGGCGGGCGGGCCGCCTTCATCGGCAAGGTCGCCGAGGACGCCTTCGGCGACGTCTACGCCCACGATATGCGGGCGACCGGCGTCTATTTCGCAACGCCGCGGCTGGTTGCCGGTGCGCCGACCGCCCGCTCGATGATCCTCATCACGCCGGACGGCGAGCGCACCATGAACACCTTTCTCGGCGCCTGCCAGGCGCTCGGGCCCGCCGATATCGACGAGGCGGTCGTGGCCGCCGCCGCGATCACCTATCTCGAAGGCTATCTCTGGGACCCGCCGGAGGCGAAGGCGGCCTTCCGCCGCGCGGCGGACATCGCCCACGGCGCCGGCCGCAAGGTGTCGCTCACCCTGTCGGACCCGTTCTGCGTCGACCGCTACCGGGCCGAGTTCCTCGGCCTGATGCGCGACGGCACGATCGACATCCTGTTCGCCAACGATTCCGAGCTGCGCTCGCTCTATGAGACGGCAAGCCTCGACGCCGCCGTCAGGGCGGTCGCCGGCGATTGCCCGCTGACGGCGGTCACCGTTGGGGCCGAGGGCGCAATGGTGGTAACCCGCGAGGGGGTCTCGAAGGTCAACGCGACCCCGGTCGAGGCGGTCGCCGACCTGACCGGCGCCGGCGACCTCTTCGCCGCCGGCTTCCTGTTCGGCGTGGCGCGCGGGATGGACCTCAAGGACGCGGCGCGTCTCGGAACGCTCGCCGCCGCCGAGGTGATCGCCCATATCGGGCCGCGCCCGGCCGCATCGCTCCGCGACCTCGCCCTTCAATCCGGTTTCGATTTGTAAGTGGCGGCCCCGACCGCCTGCCGGACGCTAAGCGAGCTGGTCCGGCATGGCGGCCTGCTGGGCCTGGGCGAGGCGCTGGCGGTAGATCGACAGAAAATCGATCGGATCGATCAGCAGCGGCGGAAATCCGCCGTTGCGGCTGGCATCCGAGATGATCTGCCGGGCAAATGGGAAAAGCAGCCGCGGGCATTCGATGCGAAGGATCGGCTGCACCGCCTCGGCGGGGATATTGGTCAATCTGAACAGGCCGCCATAGACCAGCTCGATGGCAAACAGCACGTTTTCGGCGACCTTGGCCTGGACGTCGAGCTTCAGTTCGACCTCGGCTTGGTTGTCGGCAACCTGGCCGGGCTCGACATTGATGTTGATGGTGATGGTGGGCGTGGCGCCGCGCTCGAGCAGGGAGTGCGGGGCGCCCGGGCTCTCGAAGGACAGATCCTTCACATATTGCGCCAGCACGCCGAGATTTTGCGGTGCCTGCTGCTGCGCCGGCTGCTGCCCGTCGTTTCCGGCGGCCTGCCCGTCATTTTTTTCTTCGGCCATGAAATCCGCTTCCCGATGGCTCAATCCGTGGGCTTTTGCGACCCGGCACGGGGGCTAACACGGCAAAGCCGGCGTTACAAGGCGCCCGCGGCGGCTTGACGGACTCGCATCTGACCTTAACGTTGCCTACATTGGAAAAACATCGTTCCTCCGCAATGTTTCGTGCTAAATCCCACTGGGCGGGACAGGACCCAGAGGTATGAGCGGCTTCGTCGACATCTACACGATCATTTTTCTGGTCCTTGCGATCGTGATCTTCTTCCGTCTGAGAAGTGTTCTCGGGCGGCGCACGGGCAGCGAGCGGCCGCCTTTCGATCCCTATTCTCGTCGCGAGGCGCCGCCGGCGGCCGGCGGCGACGACAAGGTGATCAGCCTGCCGGCGCGCGGACCGGTTGCCGGCGTCGACGCGCCGGCCGGCATCGCCCCCGGCGCGGAAGCGCAGATCAAGACGCTGGCCCCGGAGGGCACCACGCTCAACGAAGCGCTACGCGCCATCGCCACGGCCGACCGCAACTTCGACCCGGACGCCTTCCTCAACGGCGCCAAGGCCGCCTATGAGATGATCGTCACCGCCTTCGCCGAGGGCGACCGCAAGGCGCTGAAGCCGCTGCTCAGTCGCGAGGTATATGACGGTTTCGTCACCGCCATCACCGAGCGCGAGTCCCGCGAGGAAACGATCGAGTTCCGCTTTGTCGGCATCGACAAGGCCGAGATCACCGACGCTTCGCTGAAGGCTACGTCGGCGCAAATCACCATTCGTTTCCTGTCCAAGCTCATCTCCGCCACCCACGACAAGAGCGGCGCGGTCGTCGACGGCGACCCCGTCCATGTCAGCGACGTCACCGACATCTGGACTTTCTCGCGCGACGTTACTTCGCGCGATCCGAACTGGAAGCTGATCGCCACCGAATCGGTCGAGTGACTTCGAAGGGCGGCGCGGCGTTGACGCGGGGCGCCATGCCGGCTCCGGGGTTTCGCCTGGAGCCTCGTGATTTCAACGCCATGGCGGGCTGGGCCGAGGACGACCATGTCGCGGCTCTCGCGGCGTTTCGTCGCGGCGCCCGGGTGCTCCAGGAGCATCCGCCGAAGACGCGGGCGACCGGCATCGACGCCGCCGCTCTCGCCGCCGCGATGATCCGGGCGGAACGCCTCGGGGACGTCACCGGCGTCGCCGCGCGGGCCTTCTTCGAGGCCGAATTCGCCGCTTGCGAAGTCGTCGCGGACGACAAGCCCGGCTTTTTCACCGGTTACTACGAGCCGATCGTCGACGGATCGCGGATCCGCTCGCCGAAGTTCGCCGTTCCGATCTACGGCGTCCCGGACGACCTCGTCGAAATCGATCCGGACCGGCCGCCCGCCGGGCTCGAAGCGGGCACCCGCTTCGCCCGGTGCTTGCCGGACCGCCTCGCCCCCTATCCAGATCGCGATACGATCGAAGCCGGTTTCCTCGCCGGCCGCGGGCTCGAGATGGTCTATCTCGCCGACCCCGTCGACGTCTTCTTCATCCACATCCAGGGCTCGGCCCGCATCCGCCTGGCGGAAGGCGGCGAGATGCGGATCACCTACGCCGCCAAGACCGGCCACCCCTACACGCCGATCGGGCGTGTGCTGATCGCGGCGGGCGCCCTGCCGGCGGGCGGCGCCACCATGCAAACCATCAGGGCGTGGCTCGCCGACCATCCGGGCGAAGCCGCCTCCGTCATGGCGCGGAACCGCTCGTTCATCTTCTTCCGCGAGGCGCCGGTCGCCGACCCGGAGCTCGGACCGGTTGCCGCCGCGAAAGTGCCGCTCACCCCCGGCCGGAGCCTCGCCGTCGATCGTCTGATCCACGGCTTCCACATGCCCGTCTGGGTCGATACGCGGCTGCCGGATGGCGAGGTCTTCCGTCGCTTGATGGTGGCCCAGGACACCGGCTCGGCCATCGTCGGGCCGGCGCGCGGCGACATCTTCGTCGGCTCCGGCGACCAGGCCGGGGCAGTGGCCGGCGCGCTGCAGGCGCCCGGGCGGTTCGTCCTCTTGGTGCCGCGCCGGGGATCGACCGGCGAGGCGGCATGAGCCGCGACAAGAAACGCCGCGGGCTGAGTGAGGAGGAGAAGCGGCTATGGGCGGCCGTCAAACGGTCGGCCAGGCCGCTCCACGCCGAAATCCCCGGCGATTTGGTTCCCGAGGAGCCGCGGCAACCGCCCGACGCTCCGCCGGCATCGGCGCCGGCAGGTCGCATGCCAAAACCGAAGCCGGCGCCCAACCGAGCGCCCGGCGCGCTCGACCACCGAACCGTCAGCCGCCTGTCGCGCGGGCTGATCCCGGTCGACGGGCGGATCGATCTCCACGGGCTGACCCAGAGCCTGGCGCACCGGCGGCTTCTTCGCTTCCTGGAGGAGGCGCAGGCAAGCGGCGCGCGGCTCGTTCTGGTGATAACCGGCAAGGGCCGTCCCGGCGAGGCCGGCGACGGCATCTACGAACGTGGGGTGCTTCGGCGGACCGTGCCGGAATGGCTGAGATCGCCGGCTTTCCAGCCGCTAGTGTCCGGCCTGGCGGAGGCCGGCCGCCGCCATGGCGGCGGCGGCGCCGTCTACGTTCGCATCCGCCGGCGGCGCGACTGATCAGTCGACCAGCTTGCGCAGCTGCGCCTCGCGATCGTTGATCAGCCAGCCGTAGAAGTTCTCCTGCGGCATCTGCGGCGGCTTGCCGGCCCTGGCCAGTTTGTCGTTTTGGGCCTTCAGCGCCCGCGCCCGGCTCGCCGCATTGCCGAGATTATAGAGCGTCGCGGTGATCCCCGGATTGTCGGAGATATCGAAGCCGGCGATCGACTTGTAGAGGTCGATCGAGACCTTGATGTTGGCGGCGATGTAGTCGAGCGACGTGTCGGGATTCATGATCTGCGCGTAGACGGTCGACGCGTCGTCGATGGAGAGGAGCGGCAGCCCGCTCCTGGCGTGGACGATATCGGTGACCGAGAGGGCGGCGACCGGGCTGAGCTGGCCGAAGCCGAAGGTCTGGCCGGCGAACATCGGCGCGAAATAGACGCGGTGCAACCGGTCGCGCGGGTAATGGCGGCCGCCGACGAACCGCCCCATGAAGGTCGATTCCCACACCGTCTGCCGGCAGTCCCACACTTCGTAGTTCATCTTGAACTGGTTGCATTTGGCGAACTGCGGCCGGGCGAACAGCGCCTCGGCGGTGTCGCCCTGATAGCCGAACACGAAGGAATCGTTGGAGACGTATTCCAGCGCCTTGACGTAGTAGGTCTGCAGCGTGTCGTAGGTGTCGATGTTGTAGGTGTGCTCGCCGACGATGGCGCCGATGATATGGATCGGATCGATGCCGTAGGCGGCCGCGGCCTTCTTGATCTTGCCGAGCAGGACCGGGTCGCTGGCCAGCAGGGTGTAGACCTTCTTGTACTTGGTCTCGAACGACCCGCCGCCGAAGGCGGTCAGCACCCGCGACCCGGCATAGATCTTCGGCTGCTTGGCGTTGCGATTGCCCGGAGGCACGACGATGACGTCGGCGGCATTCGCCGGGGGCGGCGGCAGCGAATCGACCAGACCGACCGCAACCGTCGCGGCCGCTAACGCAATGAGGCGTCCAAACCAGATCATCGACGAAAGCCCGAATCCCGTGTGCCCCGACATACCAGCCGGCGGCGCGAGTGGCGACCAAATGGCCGACAGCTCGCCGCTTCACCAGCCGGCGGCGCGGATCATAACAGCCGCATTAAGGCAAACGAAGGGCCGAATTCCCCGCGCTCAGAGGATGAATCGGCTGAGATCGGTGTTGCGCGCCAGGTCGCCGATATGGTCCTCGACATATTGGGCGTCGATGACCACCTTGTCGCCGCTGCGGTCCGCGGCGGTGAAGCTCACCTCGTCCAGCACGCGCTCCATCACCGTCTGCAACCGCCGGGCGCCGATGTTCTCGACGCTGGAGTTGATCGCCACCGCGAACGAGGCGATGGCGTCGATGGCGTCGTCGGTCACTTCCAGTTCGAGCCCCTCGGTCGCCATCAGCGCCACATATTGCTTGATCAGGCTCGCCTCGGTCTCTGTCAGGATGCGGCGGAAGTCTTCCTTGGTGAGCGGATGAAGCTCGACGCGGATCGGCAGGCGGCCCTGCAGTTCGGGCAGGAGGTCCGACGGCTTGGCGATATGGAAGGCGCCGGAGGCGATGAAGAGCACATGGTCGGTCTTGACCTGGCCGTGCTTGGTGGCGACCGTGGTGCCTTCGATCAGCGGCAACAGGTCGCGCTGGACGCCTTCGCGGCTGACATCGGCGCCGTAGCGCCCCTCGCGGGCGCAGATCTTGTCGATCTCGTCGAGAAAGACGATGCCGTCGTTTTCGACCGAGGCGATCGCCTCCTGAACCACCTGCTCGTCGTCGAGCAGCCGGTCGGATTCCTCGGCGACAAGCAGCTCGTGGGAATCGGAGACCGTCACGCGCCGGGTCTTGGTGCGCTGGCCGAAGGCCTTGCCGAGCATGTCGGAGATGTTCATCACCCCGACGCTGGCGCCGGGCACGCCGGGGATCTCGAAGGACGGCATGCCGCTGGCGGTGTCGCGGACCTCGATTTCGATCTCCTTGTCGTTGAGTTCGCCATCGCGCAGCCGCTTGCGGAAGGATTCCCGCGTCGCCGGGCTTGCCGACGCCCCGACCAGGGCGGTCAGCACCCGCTCCTCGGCCGCCAGCTCCGCCTTGGCGGAGACTTCCTTGCGCTTGCGCTCGCGCACCAGGCCGATGCCCACCTCGACCAGGTCGCGGATCACCAATTCGACGTCGCGGCCGACATAGCCGACCTCGGTGAACTTGGTCGCCTCGACCTTGAGGAAGGGCGCTCCGGCGAGCTTGGCGAGCCGGCGGGATATCTCGGTCTTGCCGATGCCGGTCGGGCCGATCATCAGGATGTTCTTGGGCAGCACCTCCTCGCGCATCTGGCCGGTCAGTTGCTGGCGCCGCCAGCGGTTCCTGAGCGCGATGGCGACCGACCGCTTGGCGTCGGCCTGGCCGATGATGTAGCGGTCGAGTTCGGAGACGATTTCGCGAGGCGAGAATGTGGTCATCAGGGTCCGTTGCTCGGGCGGGTGGAAAGTGGCGGCGGCCTCCATGGCGTCAGGCCGGCGTGTCGATGACCTCAACGGTCACCTGGCTGTTGGTGTAGACGCAGATGTCGGCGGCGATCGCCATCGCCTTGCGGGCGATCGCCTCGGCGTCGAGGTCGGTGTCGATGAGGGCGCGCGCCGCGGCGAGCGCGTAATTGCCGCCGGAGCCGATGCCGGCGACGCCGCCCTCCGGCTCCAGCACGTCGCCGGTGCCGGTCACCACCAGGCTGGTGGTGGCGTCGGCGACCAGCATCATCGCCTCGAGGCGGCGGAGATATTTGTCGGTGCGCCAGTCCTTGGCGAGCTCGACGCAGGCGCGGGTCAACTGGCCGGGATATTGCTCAAGCTTCCCCTCCAGCCGCTCGAACAGCGTGAAGGCGTCGGCGGTCGCCCCGGCGAAGCCGGCGATGACGCCGCTTTTGCCGATCGGCCGGACCTTCTTGGCATTGTGCTTGATGACGGTCTGGCCGACGGTGACCTGGCCGTCGCCGGCGATGACCACCTTGCCGCCCTTGCGCACGGTGATGATGGTGGTGCCGTGCCAGGGCACGAATGCGGAATCGCTCATGGAACGCAAACATCCTCATCCAGCAGGCCGGCGCAGGCTTGACAAAGCCCCGCGACAACCCCCGTTCCGGACGCCAACGGCACCCGGCAGGCTCCTTATGTAATCCCTGGCTCCCCGGTTTCAAACCGTGGGGGAAGCGCCCGGTCTACACCCCGAGCCGGGCGTGCGTCTCGTAGGGGTAGGGAAGCGGCCGGGCGCTCACCTCGTCGAGTCGTTCGACGTCGTCCGCCGAGAGCGACCAGCCGCTGGCGCCGATGTTGCTTTCCAGTTGCGCGACATTGCGGGCGCCGATGATCGGGGCGGTGACGCCGGGCCGCTGCAAGAGCCAGTTGAGCGCCACCTGGGCCGGTTGCTTGCCGCGCTCCTTGCCGATGGCGACGAGCGCGTCGACCACGTTCCAGGTATGCTCGTTGGCATAGCGGTCCCAGCTCTCGCTCCAACCGTACTTGCCGGCGATCTCGATGCGGGTTCCCGCCGCCGGGGCATTCATGCCGCGATGGAATTTGCCGCTGAGCCAGCCGCCGCGGAGCGGGCTCCACGGGATGACGCCCAGCCCTTCGCTGCGGCAGACCGGCAGCAGCTCCCACTCGGTGTCGCGATCGAGGAGATTGTAGAGCGGCTGCAGGCAGGAGAAACGCTGCCAGCCATTCATCCTGGAGAGATCGATCGCCTTCTGGAGCTGCCAGCCGGAGAAATTGCTGGCTCCGATGTAGCGGGCCTTGCCGGCGTGAACGACATCGTCGAGGGCGCCAAGCGTCTCCTCGAGCGGCGTGCCGGAATCCCAATTGTGGACCTGGTAGAGGTCGATGTAGTCGGTCTTCAGCCGCTTCAGGCTGGCGTCGACCTCGTCCATGATGTGCTTCCGCGACAGGCCGGAGCGATTGGGACGGCGATTGGCCGGGTCGTCGGTGCCGAAGCGGACCTTGGTGGCGATGACGAAGTCTTCGCGGTCCTTCGCCGCTAGCCAGTTCCCGACGATTTCCTCCGACTTGCCCTGACTGTAGACGTCCGCGGTGTCGATGAAGGTGCCGCCGGCCGCGGCGAACCGGTCGAGAAGCTGATGGCTGAGCCTCTCGTCGCATTCGCGGCCGAAGGTCATGGCGCCGAGGCAAAGCTCGCTGACTTTCAGGCCGGTCCTTCCGAGATGACGGTAGTCCATCCCTCTTCATCCCCCCGTGTTGAACGGCTCTCGTCCCCCGAGCGAATTCCGGGAGAGCGGCTGAACCCTGATGCCGATGATGTCCGCCCGCGAGACCGCCGGGCGAAGGCGCACTATACGCCCTTCGAGCGGTGCGTCACACCCCGACACCGCGGCTACGAATATGGCAATCCTGCCAAGGGACTGATAAAAGGCGCCCCGAACAGGACCGCCCGCCATGCGCAAGGCAACCGTTACCCGCAAGACCAAGGAAACCGACATCGTCGTGACCGTCGGGCTCGACGGTTCGGGCGCGGCGTCCATTGCGAGCGGGATCGGTTTCCTCGACCACATGCTGGAGCAGCTCGCTCGCCACAGCCTCATCGACCTCGCCGTCAAGGCCAAGGGCGACCTCCACATCGACCAGCACCACACCACCGAGGACATCGGCATCGCCCTCGGCCAGGCGCTGAAGGAAGCCTTGGGCGACCGGGCCGGCATCACCCGCTACGCCGACGTCAACCTGCCGATGGACGAAGCGCTGACCCGCTGCGCGATCGACGTTTCGGGGCGGCCCTATCTGGTCTGGAAGGTGAATTTCACGCGCGCCAAGATCGGTGACTTCGACACCGAGCTGTTTCGCGAGTTCTTCTTGGCCTTTGCCCAGAACGCCGGGATCACGCTGCACGTCGAGACGCTCTACGGGCGCAACAATCACCATATCGCCGAGACCTGCTTCAAGGCGGTGGCGCGGGCGCTGCGCGCAGCCGTCGCGCTCGATCCGCGACAGGGCAAGCGCGTCCCGTCGACCAAGGGGACCTTGAGCGGCTAAAAGAAAGCCATGGCGCTCTATACCATCCACGCGCCCCGCAAGGCGGACGGCGCCGCAGCGAGCCCGGCCGAACTGGTGTTCGTCAAGGAAGGCTTCTGTTGGCCCGCCTTGATCATCCCGTTGATCTGGACGCTTTACCGGCGGCTGTGGCTGATGGTCCTCCTGCTTCTCGCCGCCGTCTTCCTGTTGGTCTTGTTGCGGGAAGCCGGCGGCGCGGTAGCGAGCGTTGTCTATCTCCTCGGCCGGATTCTCTACGGCCTGGAGGCGAACGGGCTCAGGCGCTGGACGCTCGAGCGCAACGGGCACACGCTGGTCGGGGTCGTCGAGGGCCGCAATGTCGAAGAGGCCGAGCGCCGTTTCTTCACCGAGTGGCACGCCGACGCGCCTGAGGCCGACCTGACCCCGCGGAACCCCGGATCGTTGCCGACGGCCCCGGCTCCGGCGCCCTGGCAACCTGCGGCGGGAGAACCCGAGGTCGTCGGGCTCTTCCCGACGCCCGGATCGCCGCGATGACCATCGCGCTGATCGACTACGGCGCCGGCAACCTGCGCTCCGCCGCCAAGGCGTTCGAACGGATGATTGCCGAGGAAGGCGTACGCGAGACCGTGGCGGTCACCTCGGACCCCGACACCGTGGCGCGCGCCGACCGCGTCGTCCTGCCGGGCGACGGTGCCTTTGCCGACTGCCGGCGGAACCTCGATGCGATTCCCGGCATGGGTGAAGCGATCGACGAGGCGATCGACCGGCGCGGCCGGCCGTTCCTGGGGATTTGCGTCGGCATGCAACTGCTCGCGACCCGCGGCATCGAGCACAGCGTGACGCCCGGCCTCGATCGCATTCCCGGCGAAGTCCGCGCCGTCGAGCCGAGCGATCCGGCGCTCAAGGTTCCCCACATGGGATGGAACACCCTCGGCGGTCGCGCCGCCCATCCGCTGCTCGACGGCATCGCCCTCGGGCCGGAGGGCTGGCACGCCTATTTCCTCCATGGCTTCCACCTCGTCGCCGAGGACGAGAACGACGTGATCGCGGTCGCCGACTATGGCGGGCCGGTCACGGCGGTCGTCGCGCGCGGCAACATCGCCGGCACCCAGTTCCATCCCGAAAAGAGCCAGAAGCTGGGGCTGGCGATGATCGGGAATTTTCTCAAATGGAAGCCGTGAGACGATGGACGGCTGGGAGAACTTCTTTCTCGGGCAGCTCGGCGCCTCGGCGGCGCTGGGCGGCCTCCTGTTCGTCGCGATCTCGATCAATCTCGAGCGGATCATGGCGGCGCCGGAGCTCCCCAACCGGGCAATGCTCGCCCTTCTGCTCCTGCTGGTCGTGCTCGTCATCTCGGCCCTGATGCTGATCCCGCGCCAGCCGCTGCCCTTGGCCGGCGGCGAGGCGCTGGTGCTCGGCGGCATTGTGCTGTTCGCGGGGACCGCGATCGAAGTCTCGATCGGCCGGGTGCCGCGCGACCGCAATCGCGCCACCTACCTCTTCAATGTCGTGCTGTTCGCGGTGTCGGCCCTGCCCTATGTGATTGGCGGCATCCTGCTCCTCCTCGGCGACGCCGCCGGCCTCTATTGGGTAGCCGCGGCGATCATCCTGTCCGTCATCAAGGCGGTGCTCGACGCGTGGGTTCTCCTCGTCGAGATCCAGCGCTAGAACCCGCCCATGATCCTGTTTCCCGCCATCGACCTGAAGGACGGCCAGTGCGTGCGCCTCGAACGGGGCGACATGGACAAGGCGACCGTGTTCGGCGCCGACCCGGCCGCGCAGGCTGCCGCCTTCGCCGATGCTGGCTTCGAGTGGCTGCACGTCGTCGACCTCAACGGCGCCTTTGCCGGCCGCTCCGTCAACGGCGCGGCGGTCGAGGCGATCCTCGCCGCCGTCGATGTCCCCGTCCAACTCGGCGGCGGAATCCGCGACCGTGCCGGCATCGACGCCTGGCTCGACAAGGGCGTGGCGCGCGTCATCCTCGGCACGGCGGCCGTGCGCGATCCCGACCTGGTGCGGACCGCGGCGAGGGCGCATCCCGACAAGATCGCCGTCGGCATCGACGCGCGCGGCGGCAAGTTGGCGGTCGCCGGCTGGACCGAGGCGACCGAGATGGACGCCATCGACCTTGCCCGCCATTTCGAGGACGCCGGCGTCGCGGCGATCGTCTACACCGACATCGACCGCGACGGCGTGCTCGCCGGCCTGAATATCGCGGCCACCTTGAGGCTCGCCAACGCCGTGTCGATCCCGGTGATCGCCTCGGGCGGGCTCGCCTCGATCGCCGACGTCAAGCGGCTCCTGGAGCCCGACTGCGCCGTGCTGGAAGGCGCGATCTCCGGCCGCGCGCTCTACGACGGCCGCCTCGACGCAGCCGAGGCGCTGAGGCTGATCGGCGGAAAGCAAAAGGCGAATCGATAGAATCGTTTGGGAGTTATCCCATTGAAATAATGTACATTTCACACCCTTCGCTGTTGACAATCGGCCGAGAGGCAACTATGTTGTGTGCAAATGGATTGGGATTTCCCGGTCGGCGTTTGGCCTCGGTGTATTCCGGGGCCTTTCGCTTTTTAGGGGAAGCTTTTAAGCCCCCGAATTGGCCCTTGCCCTCGTGAGTTTCGAAAGAGCTTTTTCTCAATAATGTCGAATGCTCGATTCGATTGGTCAGGCCGCAGTGTCTTGATTCCGATCGGTCGAGCTGTGAGATCTGCAATCTGCAGTCCAGCGCTATTGGCCTTCTTGTCGACCAATTGAATTTTGAAACAATTCAATGGTGTTCGGAATCGGTTTTCGCCGCCAACTATGCGCAAGAACTCTAACTCCAACTCGTTATCCTCTTTTCGGCCCCTGCACTCAAAATTGCAATGCGTGATTCGGTCAACTTGCTCATTTTTTAGCAGAAATTCGTATATCTTCTCCAAACAAAATTGTAGGCCCAGGCTATATGGATTGCCATGGAATAGATATTCTTCCTTAAGCGGCCTTTTGTCTATAACTGAGGTGAATATTCGGAAACTCGCTCTTGACAGCGCCGCATCAAGATCGGCCATGAATTCGGTTCGCTTTGACAAATCCGTAAGGAATTCGAACGGTCGCTCTTGTTTCCTGATTTCTCGCTCATGCAGGACAACGGTATCGTTGCCGAACCACTTGAATTTCAGTCGCTGGATTGAAGGCACCACTCGTGAAACGTAGTGGTGCTTCCGGAAGACGCATAGTGTCAGGACAAAGACCGGATACTGCGGATCGATCTTTACGAGGCTATGATCGCCGCTCTCGTCCGCATATATGACAAAGTCGCTAAACGATAACGCCATAAATCAGATTTCGTCGGCCTTCGTTTCAAGTCAACCGCATGCTGAAAATCCGCGTCATCCCCTGTCTCGACGTCAAGGATGGCCGTGTCGTCAAGGGCGTCCGCTTCGTCGACCTGACCGACGCCGGCGACCCGGTCGAGGCGGCGCGCGCCTACGATGCGGCCGGCGCCGACGAGCTTTGCTTCCTCGACATCACGGCGAGCCACGAGGACCGCGCCATCATCCTCGACGTGGTTGCCCGCACCGCCGAGGTCTGCTTCATGCCGGTGACCGTCGGCGGCGGCGTCCGCACGATCAAGGACGTTCGCGCCCTGATGCTCGCCGGCGCCGACAAGGTGTCGATCAACACCGCCGCGGTGCGCGACCGGCGGATCGTGGCGGAAGCCTCGGAGAAGTTCGGCGCCCAAGCGATCGTCGTCGCCATCGACGCCAAGCAGGTGAGCCGGGGCGAGGAGCCCGGCCGCTGGGAGATTTTCACCCATGGCGGCCGCACCCCGACCGGTCTCGACGCGGTCGACTATGCGGTCGAGGTCGCCCGGCTCGGCGCCGGCGAGATCCTGCTTACCTCGATGGACCGCGACGGAACCGGCCACGGCTTCGACCTGGCGCTGACGCGGGCCATCGCCGACGCGGTGTTGGTGCCGGTGGTCGCTTCCGGCGGCGTCGGCACGCTCGACCATCTGGTCGAAGGCGTGACCGAAGGGCATGCTTCGGCGGTGCTTGCCGCCTCGATCTTTCATTTCGGCACCTATTCGATCCATCAGGCGAAGGAACACATGGCGGCTTTCGGCGTTCCCGTGAGGCTCGATGGCTAAAACCGCAACTACCGCACTCCACTCGGCGGAAGCTGAAGCGTCAGCGCCGCGACCGCGTCCCCTCCCCCGCAGGGGGGCGGTTGCGAAATTCTATTGGAGACGAATGCATCGGTCGTGCGTCCTTCGAGGCTCGGGCTCCGCCCTCGCTCCTCAGGATGAGGCGAGTCTACGTTTCACAAGAACACACATCCTCATGCTGAGGTGCGCGCGAAGCGCGCCTCGAAGCACGCAGAACCGTTGTCCTCGAATTTTGCAACAGGTCGAAAGGGGGGAGAGGGGTGCCAACCGGGAGCGGTGTGCTATTGGAGCTCACCGCTCATGACTGACTTCACCCTCAGCGACCTCGCAAGGATCATCGCGGAACGGGCCCGTTCCGGCGATCCCGGCTCCTATACGGCCAAGCTGGTCGGCGAGGGCATTAGCCGCTGCGCGCAGAAACTCGGCGAGGAAGCGGTCGAGGCCGCCCTTGCCGCGGTCAGCGACGACAAGGCGGCGCTGACCGCCGAGGCGGCCGATGTGCTCTATCATCTCCTGGTGCTGCTCGAGGCCTGCGCGGTGCCTCTGTCGGCGGTGATGGAGGAACTCGCCCGCCGCACGAAGCAGTCGGGCCTCGCCGAGAAGGCGGCGCGGACGGGCGGAAAGGACGCCACCTGATGGACCAGCCGTCGCCGGCCGCGGTTTCGCCGCACCGCCTGTTCACCCGGGCGGAATGGGCGACGCTGCGCGCCGACACCCCGCTGACGCTGACCGAAGCCGATGTCGAGCGGCTGAAGAGCCTCAACGACCCGATCCTCATCGACGAGGTGGTCGAGATCTATCTGCCGATCTCGCGGCTCCTCAGCCTCTATGTCGCCGCCATCCAGAATCTCCACGCCGCCACCCGCACCTTTCTCGGCAACCACGACGGCGCCGTCCCGTTCATCATCGGCGTCGCCGGCTCGGTAGCGGTGGGCAAGTCGACGACGGCGCGGCTCTTGCGGGCGCTTCTGCGCCGCTGGCCGAACACGCCCAAGGTCGACCTGATGGCGACCGACGGCTTCCTGCTCCCGAACGCCGTCCTCAAGCGCGAAGGGCTGATGGAGCGCAAGGGCTTTCCCGAGAGCTACGACCGGCCGGCGCTGCTGGCGTTTCTCAGCGCCATCAAGGCGGGGCAGCCGAGGGTCGACGCGCCGGTCTATTCGCATCTCGTTTACGATATCGTCCCCGGCGAGACGGTGACCGTCGAAAGGCCGGACATCCTCATCGTCGAGGGGCTGAACGTGTTGCAGACCTCGCGGCTGCCGAAGGACGGCCGGGCGGTGCCCTTCGTCTCCGATTTCTTCGACTTTTCGATCTATATCGACGCCGACGAAGCGGTGATCCGGAGCTGGTACCTGGAGCGCTTCAAGAAGCTCCGCCAGACCGCCTTCCGCGACCCCGATTCCTACTTCCACCGCTATGCCTCGATCACCGACGCGGAGGCCGCCGCCTTCGCCGAAGGCCTGTGGGAGCGGATCAACCTGGTCAACCTTCACGAAAACATCCTGCCCACCCGGCCGCGCGCCCATCTCATCCTGCGCAAGGGGGCGGACCATCGGGTGGAGCAGGTGGCGCTTCGCCGGATTTGACCGCGAAAAGCGGGACGTGGCCGCGCTTCTCCTTGATTTCCGGCGTCTCAAGCCTGATATCGGGGCCGGAAATCCCGCTGATCAGATGTTGAGAGGTCCGATGCCTGAAGAGAAAGGGACGGCGCCAGAGCCGGCCACGCCCGAAGAAATCCCGGCCGCGGGCGGGGACGACGCGAAAGCCCTCAAGGCGGAAATCGCCGATCTCAAGGACCGGCTGATACGCACGCTGGCCGAGATGGAGAACCTGCGCAAGCGCACCGACCGGGAGATCGCCGACACCCGCCAATACGCGGTCGCCTCTTTCGCCCGCGATATGCTGACGGTCGCCGACAATCTGAAGCGCGCCATCGCTGCCGTACCGGCCGACGCGCGCGCCAAGGACCCCGCCTTGTCCAATCTGATGGACGGCGTCGAGGCGACCGAGCGCGGCCTCGAGCAGACGCTGACCAAGTTCGGCGTTCGTCCGATCGAGGCGAAGGGCGAGAAGTTCAACCCCGAGCTCCATCAGGCGATGTACGAGGTGGAGACCGCCGAGGTGCCGGCCGGCACCGTCGCCGAGATGGTCCAGGGAGGCTATGTCATCGGCGATCGCATGCTGCGGCCGGCGCTGGTGGCGGTCGCCAAGGCGCCGCAAGCGGCACCGAAACCGGCCAATGACGATCAGGAAGGCGTCGGCGTCGAGGCAGGCGACAACCCGCCCGAGCCGGCCTGAGGCGCCATCGTTTCAGTTGAACCAGGCTGGCGACGCGGCGACGGGCGTCGCTTACTCGGCCGCTTCGCTCCGCCCCAGCCCCTGGGTGGCGGGGTCGGCTTCGCCGACACCGCCATTGCCATTCCCTTCGGCCGTACCGTTGGCCGGATCGCCGCCCGGCGCATCCAGCGTCTTCAGGCCGCCGAGCCGTGGCATCGACACGATGTTGTAGCCCGAATCGACGAAGTGGATCTCGCCGGTGACCGCCGATGACAGGTCGGAGAGGAGGTAGATGGCCGTGTTGCCGATCTCTTCCAGGCCGACCGAGCGGCGCAGCGGCGAGTTCTCCCGCTGGTAGTTGAACATGATCCGCGCGTCGGAGATCCCCGATCCCGCCAGCGTGCGCACCGGACCCGCCGAGATCGCGTTGATGCGGATGTTGCGGTCGCCGAAGTCGACCGCAAGGTAGCGCACCGACGCCTCCAGCGCCGCCTTGGCGATGCCCATCACGTTGTAATTGGGCATGACGCGGGTGGCGCCGCCATAGGTGAGCGTGACCATCGCTCCGCCGGTCGGCATCAGCGCCGCCGCCCGCTTGACCACCTCGGTGAAGGAGAAGCAGGAGATCACCATCGTGCGCCGGAAATTGGCGCGGGTGGTGTCGGCGTAGCGTCCCTTCAGCTCGGCCTTGTCGGAAAAGGCGATGGCGTGAACGACGAAGTCGAGCGAGCCCCACTCCCGGGCGATGGTGGCGAACATCGCATCCATCGAAGCCGGATCGTCGGCGTCGCATTCGAGGCCGACGTCGCAGGGAATGACGAACTCGGAGCCGACCGACTGGGCGAGCGGTCGTACCCGCTTGTCCATCGACGGCTGATAGGAGAAGGCCAGTTCCGCGCCCGCCCCGGCAAGCTGCCGGGCGATCCCCCAGGCGATCGAGTGGTCGTTGGCGACGCCCATGACGAGGCCGCGCTTGCCGCTCATCAGGCCGGCTGTCATTTCACTTCCCCCCGCCGTTGCCTCTTCTTCTGTTCTTAGTCCGCGTAGCGTGCCAGCGCGATCGTCGCATTGGTGCCGCCGAAGCCGAACGAATTCGACAGGACGGTGTTGAGGTCCGCGTCGATCCGCTGGCGAACGATCGGCATGTCGTCGAAGTCCGGGTCCAGCTCGTCGATATGCGCCGAGCCGGCAATGAAGCCGTTGTTCATCATCAAAAGGCAATAGATCGCCTCCTGGACGCCGGTCGCGCCGAGCGAATGGCCGGTCAGCGACTTGGTCGCCGAGATCGGCGGACAGCCGTCGGCGAACACCTGGCGGATCGCCTTGATCTCGGCGAGGTCGCCGATCTGCGTCGACGTCGCGTGCGGGTTGATGTAGTCGATCTTGCGGTCGCCGATCTGCTTCAGCGTCATCCGCATGCAGCGCATCGCCCCCTCGCTCGACGGCTGCACCATGTCGAAGCCGTCCGAGGTGGCGCCATAGCCGACCAATTCGCCGTAGATGCGCGCGCCGCGCGCCTTGGCGTGCTCCAGTTCCTCCAGGACCACGACGCCGGCGCCGCCGGCGATGACGAAGCCGTCGCGCGATTTGTCGTAGGCGCGCGAGGCGACCGCCGGCCGATCGTTGAAATGGCTCGACAGCGCCCCCATGCCGTCGAACAGCACCGACAGCGTCCAGTCGAGCTCCTCGCAGCCGCCGGCGAAGATGATGTCCTGCTTGCCGAGCTGGATGATCTCATAGGCATTGCCGATGCAATGGTTGGAGGTCGCGCAGGCCGACGAGATCGAATAGTTGACGCCCTTGATCTTGAACCAGGTCGCCAGCGTCGCCGAGGCGGTCGACGACATCGCCTTCGGCACGGCGAAGGGCCCGACCCGTTTCGGTCCCTTGGTGCGGGTGGCGTCCGCCGCCTCGACGATGGTCCGCGTCGATGGCCCGCCGGAGCCCATGATGATGCCGGTCCGCTCGTTGGATATGTCGCTTTCGTCGAGGCCGGCGTCGAGGATCGCCTGGTCCATGGCGACGTGGTTCCAGGCGGTGCCGCCGCCATGGAAGCGCATCGCCCGGCGGTCGATCATCGCCTCGACGTCGAGATTGGGCGCGCCGTGGACCTGGCAGCGGAAGCCGAGCTCCGCATAGCGGTCGGCACGAACGATCCCCGACCGGCCTTCGCGCAGCGAGGCAAGCACCTCCTGCGTGTTGTTGCCGATCGACGATACGATCCCCATGCCTGTCACGACGACCCGCTTCATCTCGGCTTACCTCATCCGTCTGGTTGTCGGACTGCGGGGGGGCAGCGCCAAGCTTCGGGAAATCAGCCGATGGCCGGCTGAGCTTCGCCTTGGAAGAGACCGACCTTGAGGTCGGTCGCCTTGTAGATGGTCTGGCCATCGGCCTTCAGCCAGCCGTCGCCGACCCCCAGCACGAGCTTCGATTTGAGCACCCGTTTCAGATCGACGCCGTACTGAACCAGCTTCGCCGTCGGCAACACCATGCCGGAGAATTTCATCTCGCCGACCGAGAGGGCGCGTCCTTTCCCCGGCAGTCCGAGCCAGCCGAGGAAGAAGCCGAGCATCTGCCACAGAGCGTCAAGGCCGAGGCAGCCCGGCATCACCGGGTCGCCGCGGAAGTGACAGAGGAAGAACCAGAGGTCGGGCTTGACGTCGAGTTCGGCGCGGATCTCGCCGCGGCCGTGCGCGCCGCCCTCTTCGGCGATCTGGGTGATCCTGTCGAACATCAGCATCGGCGGCAACGGCAATTGGGCATTGCCCTCGCCGAAGAGTTCTCCGCGCCCGCAAGCGAGCAAGTCCTCGTAGTCGAAGCTCGTCGCGCGAATATCCATCCTGTCGAGCATATCTCACTCTGTCGCTTAAGACGTTGTCCGGCCCATCGCCCCGTGCCACCATTCCGCCGCCGGCCGGCTTCGTTCGCTTTCCTAACATCTAATGATGTACGCCGCTACAATATCGGGCCGAAGCGCTCCTTCCGCAACCGTCGTCCGCCACGCTCCGAGCGAACCCCGCCGGGACCAATCGGCGCGCCCACGTAGTTTGGGTTGCAGTTATGGCCATCCGACGGCAGAGAAGGCGGGGTTTGTTGCGCTCGCGGCGTCGCGAACCTATAGTATTCATTGGTGATGAAGCCGGCGGCCTTGAACCGCGCGGTCGATGGAAGCAGAGATGGAACAGACCGGAACCACTTCGGGCGGCGATTTAGGCCGCGTGCAGATTCGCTCGATGCTGAGAAGCTCCGGCCTGAGGCCGACCCGACAGCGCTTGGCCTTGGCCGAGATCCTGTTCAGTCAGGGCAACCGCCACATCTCGGCCGAGGGCCTGCATGAAGAGGCGACCATCCATCGCGTCCCCGTTTCGCTGGCGACCGTCTACAACACGCTTCATCAGTTCACCGAGGCCGGCCTTCTGCGGGAGGTTGCCGTCGACGGGTCGAAAACCTACTTCGACACCAATACCGCGGATCATCACCACTTCTTCGTCGAGGACGACGACCGGGTGATCGATATTCCGCCTGGGCAGATGGGTGTCGACGATATCCCCGCCCCGCCTCCCGGCTACGAAATCAGCCGGATCGACGTGGTGGTCAGGTTGCGCCGCATCCGCGACTAGCGCGTTATCCGCTCGGATTGGTCATGTAGGGCGCCGGCTGCCACCGGTCGCGCTGATGCGCGCCCGACCAGTGCGGGCGCGGGCCTCAGTTGATGTCCTCGTTGGGATAGACGCCCCACAGCTGGTCCCGGTCGATCCAACCTGAAAAGCCGTTGCCGGAAATGCGGCACCAGCCGTCCTGGCAGCGGTCGACCTGACCCATCACGCCGGGCTCGAGATAGGCCGAAATTGCCGCCTCGGGCGCCGCCGATACTCGGATCGGGCGGGGGTCGCCCTTGGTCCAGGGCGCGACGACGGCGGTCCGCTTGCCGGAGAGCAGGCTCTGAAAAACCCAGCCGGTGCTGCCGTCGGAATCGCGGATGCGCCGCCAGTTGTCGTATTCCTGGACGACCTCGATCGGCAGACCCGGCTTCACGAAGACCCAGGCGATCTTGTAGTCCTCGCCGGGCCCGACCCGGACGTTGACCCGGCTTGCTTTCAGGCTGACGAAACGGGGAACCGGGAGGCCGCTCGGCCCCACCTGCACGCCGGGCGCGGCAAGCGGCGCGGCTTGCGGCCCGCCGGCCGGATGAAGGAGAAGGGTGAACGCGCCGACGCTGGCGAGCGCCAGGATCAGCCCCTTGAATTTCCTGCGGTTTCCAATCGCTCTCCTCATCGAGACACCTCACGCTTACGCAACAAGATTTAACTCAATCTTGAGGCATCCGTGGTTAAGGAGGTCTCAACGGCGGGACCGATTGCTCCGCCCGTTTCGGAACCGGAAACGCTCTACTCGGCCGCCGCACTGGTGCCGGTCAGCGGATTGGCCGGATTCCAGCGATAGTGGATCGTCTCGAAGCGGGTGGCGCGCGCGTCGTAGAGCAGCAGCCGGCCGACCAGACCCTCGCCGAAGCCGACGATCTCCTTGATCGCTTCCAGCGCCTGCAGCGAGCCGAGAACGCCGGTGAGCGCGCCGAGGATGCCCGCCTGGGCGCAGGTCGGCAGCAAGCCGTCCGGCGGCGCCTCGGGAAACAGACAGCGATAGGTCGGGTTCGGCATGCCGTCCGACCCGGATAGCCACGGCTTCAGCGTGGTGATCGATCCGTCGAACTGACCGACCGCCGCCGTCACCAGCGGCTTTTGCGAGCGGAAGCACTGATCGGAGACGACGTAGCGGGTAACGAAATTGTCCGAGCCGTCGGCGACGACGTCGTAGGCACCGATCAGTTCGGCGGCATTGTCGGGGCCGAGGCGAACCGAGTGCGTTTCGACCGCGACGTGCGGATTGATGCGGCGGACGGCGCCCGCGGCGCTTTCGGTCTTCGGCCGGCCGACCGCCTCGGTGTCATGAACGACCTGGCGTTGGAGATTGGACAGCGCCACCGTGTCGTCGTCGACGATGCCGAGGGTGCCGACGCCGGCCGCCGCGAGATACTGGATCACCGGCGCGCCGAGCCCGCCGGCGCCGATCACCAGCACCCGCGCCGCCTTCAGCTTCTGCTGCCCCGGCCCGCCGACGTCGGCGAGCACGATGTGCCGCGCGTAGCGTTCGATCTCGTCGCCGGAGAAAGCCATGCACCGGAATTTAGAGTATTTTCAGGAAAAGTGTGCGCACTTTTCCGCCCGGAAAATCCGAAGAATCAAAGAGCTGGAGCAAAGGCCCCGAGGAAACCTGTGTTGCGTGCTTCGAGGTGCTCGGGCGGAGCCCAGACTTGATCAGGGGACGCAATGCCGATCGGCCGCTTTCCAAAGCCGTTTCGCGACGCTCCCCTTAGAGGAGGAAAGAGCCCGCTCCCGGCAGATCGGGGACAAGCGGTTGATCAACATGCGGGACTCAACGCCGTTCCATCGTGGAAGACAATTGGCTACAAAAGGTGTTGGGGAGAACGAAAGGCTGGATCGGCCCAGCCGATTTTCGCCCCAATGGCGGCGCAGCCTGCCGGCGTTGGCGTCTGCCGGCTTTCGCCGCGAGCGATGCTCGGATCGAACAGCGATGCTCGGATCGAACAATGACCGACCACGGTGTGCAACCATGACCGCCCAAGCGACACGCCTTCTCGCGGCGCTGGCTGCCTTCGTAGCGTCGACCGGGGCCGCTGCCGCCGCTCAGGCGGTGCCGGTCGATCTCGAACTGGTTATCGCCGTCGATGTGTCCGGATCGATGGATGCCGAGGAACAGGCGGTCCAGCGCGCCGGCTATGTGGAGGCCATCCGGCATCCCGATTTCATCCAGGCCGTCGCCTCCGGGGCCTATCAGCGCGTCGCGGTCACCTATGTCGAATGGGCCGGCAGCGGATGGCAGGCGACGGTGATCCCGTGGCGGCTGATCGACAGCGCCGAAAGCGCGCGGGCCTTCGCCGATCAGCTCTCCGCCGAGGCGATCTCCTCCTATCACGGCACATCCATCTCTTCGGCGCTCACCTTCGGCGCCGGCCTTTTCGCCGACAACGGCTTCGAGGGCGATCGGCGGACCATCGACATCTCCGGCGACGGGCCGAACAACAGCGGCGGCCCGGTCACCGTCGCTCGCGATGCTGCCACCGGCAGCGGCATCGTCATCAACGGCCTGCCGATCATGATCCGGCCGTCCCCCACCTTCCCGGCCATGGACCGCTACTACGCCGATTGCGTCATCGGCGGGCCGGGCGCCTTCGTTCTGCCGGTGCACCGGGTCGAGGAGTTCGACGAAGCCATCCGGCGCAAGCTCGTCCTTGAGATCGCCTCGCGGCCGCCGGCCGCCACGCTGGTTCCCGTCGACGCGTTGGTTCCGGTCGACTGCCAGATCGGCGAGCGCATGCGGCGCATGTTCTCCGATCCGTATCTGCCCGGGCTGGAATGGTAGCCTTAGCCTAAGCGGTACGGGGTCGGTCGCTGTTCGCGCGGCCCGACCCGCGAGCCGACGTTAGTCTCGCCGTTTCTCTCCGCAACAGCTTGTCGATTGTGGCGCGACATGCGCCAGGCGGCGCCCGCTTGCCGGGTGACCGGCGGCTTGCGATCATGGCGGCGCGGCGCGAACGGGCACATCCCGGGCGACTGAGCGATACGGGGGCAAGGGGGCCGGGGATGATCCGAAGACTGCTCGTTCTTGTGATCGTTCTTGCGGCCATCGCTGCTGTGGCGTTCTGGTTCCTCACCGCGCCGCGCATCCTCGCCGCCGCCGATCTTCCCGATCACACGCCCGATCTTGCCAACGGCGAGTACGTGTTCTGGGCCGGCGGTTGCGAGTCCTGCCACGCGGCGCCCGACGCGACCGGCGACGATCAGCTCAAGCTCGGCGGCGGCCTCGCGCTGACGACGCCCTTCGGGATCTTCAACGTTCCGAACATCTCGCCCGACAAGCAGACCGGCATCGGTTCCTGGTCGACGCTCGACTTCGTCAACGCCATGAAACGCGGCATCGGCAAGGGCGGCACGCACCTCTACCCGGCCTTTCCCTACGCCTCCTACCAGCACATGACGCTTGCCGACATCATCGACCTCAAGGCCTTCCTCGATACGCTGCCGCCGGTCGAGAACCTTCCGCCGGGCCACCAGCTTCCCTTCCCGTTCAACGTGCGGCGTGGCATCGGCCTCTGGCAGCTTCTCTATGTCGACGGCGAGACCTTTCGGCCGGACCCGGCTGAGGACGCCGAGCTCGATCGCGGCGCCTATCTGGTCAAGGGACCCGGCCATTGCGGCGAATGCCACACACCGCGCAATGTCGCCGGCGCCATGATCGCCGACCGTGCCTATAGCGGCGCCCCGACGCCGGACGGCAAGGGCAGCGTCCCCAACATCACCCCCGACCCGGACACCGGCATCGGCTCGTGGAGCAAGGACGACATCGTCACGCTGCTGCAAACCGGCTTCAAGCCGAATTTCGATTCGGTCGGCGGCACGATGGCGCCGGTCCAGCGCAACCTTGCCAAGCTGTCGGAGGACGATCTCAACGCGATCGCGGCATTTTTGAAGAGCCTGCCGCCCATCCACTCCGAGATACGCAAGCCACCGCCTTCGCCGACGCCCTGAAGCGCGCCTTTCCGCGACGCTTCCGCCAAAAGCTCTAGCCGCCGAACAGGCGCCGGAAGAAGCCCTTGTGCGGTTCGCCCGACGACGGCTGGGCGATGCTGCCGGTGGTGTCCGGCAGCGGGCGTGGCGCGACGGTCAGCGGCTCGCCGTCGCCGTCGATGGTGACCAGCGGCGCCGCCGCGCCGTTGAAATTGGCCGGGTCGCGGAACCGGTAGTTGCCGGGCAGATCGGCCACCGGATAGCCGTCGAGGGCGGCCGACATGAAATGCTGCCAGGCGATCGCCGGCAGGTTGCCGCCGGACGCCTTCTTGGTCGGCCGCGAATCGTCGTTGCCGAACCACACGCCGGCCACCAGGTCGGCCGTGTAGCCGACGAACCAGGCATCGCGGAAATCCTGCGAGGTGCCGGTCTTGCCGGCGACCGGCCAGCCGGGAACGGCGGCGCGCTTGGCCGTCCCGCTCTCGACCACCTCCCTCAGCATCGAATTCATCATGCCCACATAGGCCGGGTTGACCACCTGGCCGGGGCCCGAGCCGGTGCGCTGGTAGAGGATCTTGCCGTCGGTCGTCCGGATGCGGTCGATCACGTGGGGGATCACACCCCGCCCGCCATTGGCGAAGGTGGCGAAGGCGCCGGTCATCTCGAGGAGCGTCACTTCCGACGTGCCGAGCGCGATCGACGGCGTCGCCATCAGCGGCGACAGGATGCCGAGCCGGCGGGCGGTAGCCGCCACGGCCTTCGGCCCGACCTCGGCGGTGAGCTGGGCCGAGACGGTGTTGAGCGACAGCGCCAGCGCCGATTGCAAGGTGACCGGCCCGAGATAGTTGCGGCTGTAGTTCTCCGGCGACCATCCCTTGATCGACACCGGCTGATCGATCCGCACCGACTCCGGGATGAGCCCGTGCTCAAGGGCGGTCAGATAGACGAAGGGCTTGAACGCCGAGCCCGGCTGGCGGTGCGCGTCGACGGCGCGGTTGAACTGGCTCTGCGCGTAGTCGCGGCCGCCCACCATCGCCTTCACCCCGCCGAGGGGATCCATGGCGATGAAGGCGCCCTGGCTGACGCCGTATTTGGCGCCGTCCTCGCCGAGCGTGCCGCCGAGCGCCTGCGCGGCGAGCGTCTGCATTTTGAGGTCGATGGTGGTGTCGACGATGACGTCGCTGTCGAGCGAGCCGACATAGCTCGGCAGCTGGTCCATCACCCAGTCGGCGACGTAGCGGCCGCTGCCGCCGGCGACGTCGCGGACGGCCTTGATCTCTTCCGACAGCGCGAGGCTCGCCTGGCGGTCGGTGATGTAGCCCTGCTCGTGCATGGCGGCCAGCACCAGCTGCGTCCGTTCCTCCGCCCCCTTGGGGTTGGCGATCGGCGAATAGCGGCTCGGCGCCTTGAGGAGGGCGGCGAGGGTTGCCGCCTCGGCAACCGTCACGTCGCGGGCCGACTTGCCGAAATAGCGATGCGCCGCCGCGTCGACGCCATAGGCGCCGGCGCCGAGATAGACGCGGTTGAGGTAGAGCTGGAGGATCTCCTTCTTCGACAGGCTCGCCTCGAGCCAGACGGCGAGGATCACTTCCTGGATCTTGCGCTCGAAGGATCGCTCCGGCGTCAGGAACAGGTTCTTGGCAAGCTGCTGGGTGAGGGTCGAGCCGCCCTCGACGATGCCGCCGGCCCTGAAATTTGCCACCGCGGCGCGGATGAGGCCGATCGGGTCGATGCCGAAATGCCAGTAGAAGCGCCGGTCCTCGATGGCGATCACCGCTTGCGGCAGATAGGGCGGCATCTCGTCGAGGGTTAGCGTCTGGCCGACCGTATCGCCGCGGTTGGTGATCAGTTCGCCGTCCGCCGACAGGATGCGGACATTGGCCGGACGCGCCGGCAGCGTCCATTCGGAGGTCGGCGGCAGCTTCGACCACGAGTAGCCGACCAGCGCGGCGATCCCGGCCGTTGCGATGATGACGACGACCACCGACCAGTAGACGACACCGCGGAGCGTGCGGCCGATCGCGGCGAAGAACCCGCCGCGTGCCGGTGACCGGCGAGGCGCGCCGGACCGGGCCCCCGTCGCCTTCCGCGTCGTCGTTTTCGGCGCGGTCTTGGCCTTCACCCTGAACGTCGTCTTGGCGAGGGGCGCCTTGGCGCCCGGCTTGGCTTTGGCGGTGGACTTGGCTTTGGCGGACGTCTTCGCAGCGCGCTTCGGCGCGGCGCCGACCGGTTTCTTCGAGCGGCCGAAGAAGCCGGCACTTTTCGCCCGGCCGCCGAACTTCGGCTCGATGCGCTCGCTCTGCCGGCGTTTTCTCGCCATGCCCTGTCGCTACTCCAAACAGATGCGACCGACCCGCGATCGGTACGGCAGGCTAGATGCGGCGCTTTAAGGGGCGGTTAAGTCTGGCTCGACCGAGCGGCGGCCGGAACCGGGCGCGACCCGACCCTGACCTCTCCAGATTCACGTATTCACGAAAAATTGCTCCCTTTTGGCATAGAGAAACGTTTACAGACCGTCAAAAAACGTTTACAGAAACGGTTGCATACCGATTTCGATAAACGCCGTCCGGCCGCCTGACGCGGCCCTGGGCGACAACCGAACGGGTGGCTCGGCGTGGACATTCGGGATCTTGCGCGGCATCTCAACCTGTCGATCGGCACGGTCTCCCGTGCCCTGAACGGCCGCCGCTATGTCGACCCCGAGACGCGGAAGCGGGTTCTCAAGGCCGCGGCGGACCTCGGCTACGCGCCCAATCAATGGGGACGGAGTCTGCGCCAGGGCACCACCGGAATGGTGGCGATGATGCTGCCGACGAGCGGGAGGTTCGCCGTTGCCGACACCATTTTCGTCGTGGTTCTCGACGGCCTCCGCTCGGTGATCGCGGCGCGCAAGCTCGATCTTCTCGTTCTTCTTTGCGATCCCGACGATGCGGACTTCGCCTATCTCCGTCGGGTGGTCGAACGGCGGCTCGCCGACGGCTTCGTCATCGCCGACATGCAGCGGATCGATCGACGGATCGACTATCTGCTCGACCGGGAGGTCCCTTTCGTTGCCTTCGGTCGAAGCCGGACGCCAGGCGCCTATTCCTGGATCGACCTCGATTTCGAAGGTGTGGCGGAGGCGGCCGTGGAGCGGCTGACGGGCCTTGGGCACCGGCGGATCGCCTGCGTCACCACGTCGGACGAGATCAACTACGGCTTCGTCTTCGCCGACGCCTATCGCGCCGCCCTCGAACGCCGGCGGATCGCCGGCGATCCCGATCTGATCGTCCGGGTCGAGGCCAGCGAGGCCGGCGGCTACGCGTTCGGCGAACGGTTTCTCGCCATGCGTCGGCGTCCGACCGCGGCGATCCTTGCCAACGAGGCGATGGTCGTCGGGCTCTATGGCCGCCTCTTCGAGGCGGGACTGACGCCGGGCCGCGACCTGTCGATCATCGGCTTCGGCGAGGAGCCGGTGGCGCGATTCCTGCGCCCCGAGGTGACCCACTATCGGAGCGATCTTCGCGGCCTCGGGGCAAGGCTGGGCCACGCCCTGCTTTCCTCCATTCCCGCTTATTCACAAGGCGAAGGCACAACCCTCGTCCAGGAAGTGTGGCCGATGGAACTCGTTCCCGGCGAAAGCGACGGCCTCGCTCTGGCGGTGACGACATGAGCATTGCCCGAATTTGCCGCCCGCGCATCCCGCGGGTGAATTGTCCTGCCGGGGCCGGCGCGTCCCCAAGCGGTCTAACGCCGGTCCTTCCGATCCACACAGGCCGCTTGTGCTTGATGCCACAAGGAGAGACCTCATGACGACGCAAGCGATGGACAGGGTAGAAGGCGCCGCGCTCACCATCACCGAGCACGAGCTGAAGCAATGCGAGCAGGCGAACCAGACCGGATTGCAGCCGGTCGTCTTCGTCCACGGCCTTTGGCTCTTGCCGAGCAGTTGGGACCGTTGGGCCAAGATGTTCGACGAGGCGGGCTTCGCGGCCCTCACCCCCGGCTGGCCGGATGACCCGGAGACCGTCGCGGCGGCGCGTGAGCATCCCGAGGTCATGGCCCACAAGACCGTCGGGCAGGTTGCCGATCACTTCGAAACGATCATCCGCGGCCTGACGCGGAAACCGGCGGTCGTCGGCCACTCGTTCGGCGGCCTGCTCGCCCAGATCCTCGCCGGGCGCGGCCTGTCGGCGGCGACCGTCGCGATCGATCCGGCTCCCTTCCGCGGTGTCCTGCCTTTGCCGTTCTCGGCCCTGAAGTCGGCCTGGCCGGTCCTCCACAACCCGGCCAACCGCAACCGCGCGATACCGCTCACCTACGACCAGTTCCGCTTCGGCTTCGCCAATGCGGTCGGCGAGGACGAGGCGAAGCAGCTCTATGAGACCTTCGCGGTGCCGGCTTCGGGCGCGCCGCTCTTCCAGGCGGCGACCGCCAATTTCAATCCGTGGACGGAGGCAAAGGTCGATTCCGAAAATCCCGACCGCGGGCCGCTCCTCATCATCTCCGGCGAGAAGGACCACACCGTGCCGTGGGCGATCGCCAACGCCTCCTTCAAGCAGCAAAAGGGCAACAAGGGGGTGACCGAGATCGTCGAAATCCCCAACCGCGGGCACGCCTTGACCATCGACAGCGGCTGGCGCGAGGTCGCCGACAAGGCGCTGGCATTCGTCCAGCGGTTTGTCTGAAGGCCGATCGCCCGCACCGCGTTCCCTTTTGATCCCCGGAGGGAACCATCCCGCATAGGGTAGTTGGCAACGACCCCGGCTGGTCAACGTCTCCATCCAAGGCGCGGGCCGCGGCGTCGCTTCGCCGCGCAGAAATGTCCGGCATTCGGTAGCAAACGCACCAAGCCGAAACCGAGGTGCGTGATGCCGCTTAAGCGGGCGGCATTGGCGCTTTTCGTCGTCAGCCTGGGTGCTGCGATTGCCGCGCCGGCTTACACCCATGGGGTAGGTGTCGTCCGGTCTGCGTGGACAGGCTTTTATAGAGAACATATTCCCGAAGAGCGTTCTATGCGGTTTTCCGAAAACATCTTTATATCTAAACGGACATTCGCTGCGGGTGCGTCGCAGCATGACCCAAGCGGCCGGATGTGCAGGGAGCGCCATTTGCAAATCGCCGTCTCGAAGCACGGTCGAACGACACACTCGGCCCTCCGCGCAACGGCAGGCCGCGACGCGCTAACGAAGGGCGCGCTGGTAGACCAGTGTGTCCATGTGCGCAGTGAAGGACTGGAGACGGTCTGCGCTGAATTTCCAGACATGCACGAACGGTGTCTTGAAACTCTTGCCCGTGGCCTTGTAGGTTCCACTCAATTCGCCGAGCGTGACCACCGTGTTGGCCTCTGCGATAAACTCCTGCGGGACCACGGCGAAGCCGTCCCATTCGGTGCCAAGTTTCATGAATACACCCTGCAGCACCGCATCAGGCCCGACATAGGTGCCCGCATATGGATTGCCCTCCGGTTCGGTCCAGCTGAAGCTTGGGGCCATGGCGCCGAGCACGCTGGGCATGTCGCCGCGTGCGAAAGCGGCGTAGAGACTCTTGATGGCGGCTGAGTGATGGGCAGCGGTTGTCATGTTGATCTCCTGGTGTGGTTGAGTGCCTGGGTGGGTGAGCCTGTGATCATTCTACTGCGCAGCGGCCTTGTGTCTGAACCGACATCCACCCGATGACCGGCTTGCGGAGATGATATTGTCGCGATGGTCGGGCATTGACAAGCTTGGACCGTCGTCAGCTCGTTGCCGCCGCTGCTGCCTTCAGCAAAGTCCGTGACGCCGGTGCGTTTCCGCCCCAGCAATGTCGATTTCGTCTCCATCACGGCGCACCTCTCCCATGGTTCTCGCTGGAACGCATGACAACCGGACGCCTCATGCCGGCACAGGCTCAGGCGGCGGCCGGAGTTCGGCGATCAGTCGCCGGATCTCGGCGAACATAGCTCTCGGGATGGCGACCTCCGCCATCTGGAAAGCGACATAGCGGCCGTGGCTGACGAGCTTGGCGCCGACCTTGATCAGCTTCTCCCTCAGGCTGGTCAGCGACCAGTCCTTGATCGGCTCCGGCGTTGCCAGCGTGCGCAGGAAGTTGCCGAGATTGCAGGCGAGCGCGTGGAGCTGAAGTCGCACGGCATTGGCAGCGAACGTCCGGCACGACAACCGCGTCCACTTGATCGCGCCCTTGCCCTCTTTGATCCATTGCTCACATGTGCCGCGCTGATTGTAGAAGGCGACCACCCGCTCGGCCGGGCGCGACAGGTTGGTGACGATGAAGCCGACCCGCGGAACGAGTTCGCCCGGATGCCACGCGACTTTGGCGACCACCCGGCGCGGCTTCGTCCAGCTTCCCGCCTGATAGGTGAAATTGGCGTGGAACCGCTGCACATGGTTCGGGGGACGCCCGACCGGGCGCGTCAACAGGTAGCCTGAAGCATTTTCAGGGCAAGTGCGCGCACTTTTCCGCCCGGAAAATGTGAAGAATCAAAGACTTAGAGCAGCGGCCCCGATTCGATCGGAGGAGACTTTGCGCCGGGCGCCAAGCCACGCGCGCGGCAGCCAATCCGACGATCCCGTCCGGTGATCCGGACGGGATTTCAGTCACGGCAGCGCGGCGAGGGCGGGTATCGGTCGCAGCGACGATCACCCGGCCGGCGTCTCTGCCGGGGCCGCGGCCGCCGCGGCGCGCCTGGCCTCCTGGGCGCGATCCGATTCCTCGTGGGTCGGTGGTTTGATCCGGAACCAGATCACATAGAGCGACGGCAGGAAGAGGAGGGTGAGCAGCGTCGCTCCGGCGAGACCGCCGGCGATGGCATAGGCCATCGGCCCCCAGAAGACGTCGCTCATGATCGGGATCATGCCGAGGATCGCCGCCGAGGCGGTGAGCAGAATCGGCCGCAGCCGGGCCTCGGTCGCCTCGAGCACCGCCTCCCAGGTGGCGAGCCCCTGGGCGTGGTTGTATTCGATGCGGTCGACGAGGATGACGGAATTGCGCACCACCATGCCGAGAAGCGCAATGACGCCGAGCGTGGCGATGAAGCCGAACGGCGTCCCCGTGGCAAGCAGCGTCACGACGACGCCGATGAAGCCGAGCGGCGCGACGCTGAGGACGAGGGCGAGGCGCGAGAAGCTCTGCAACTGCACCATCAGGACGATCAGGACGATCGCCAGCATGAAGGGCACCTGGGCAATGACCGAGGCGTTGCTCTGCTGGCTCTTCTCCAGTGTGCCGCCATTCTCGATGAAGGCGCCGACCGGAAGTTTGGCGGCGAATGCGTCGATCTGCGGCGCCAGGCGCGCGAAGACGGTCGGCGCCTGCAGACCCGGAATCGGATCGGCCTGGACGGTGACGGTCGGCTGGCGGTTGCGACGCCAGACATAGACCTCGTCGAGGCCATAGGACAGCGTGGCTACCTCGGTAATCGGGATCGATTGACCGCTCGGCAGATTGAGCTGAACGTTCCGCAAGGTTTCGAGCGACAACCGATCGGTGTCGGTCGCCCGCGCTACCACGTCGACCAGGTAGATGTAGTCGCGAATCTGGGTGACGACGGCCCCGTTGTGAATGGTGTAGAGCTGCTGGGCGATGTCCTTGGAGCTGAGTCCAACCTGGCGCGCCTTGTCCTGGTTGACCTCGAGCCGGACCGCCTTGGTCTTTTCGCTCCAGTCGGTGTTGACCGACATCGCGTAGCCGGAATTCCGCAGGATCTCGGCGACCTGGGCGCCGAGGCTGCGCGCCTCGTCGATGGTGTTGGCGGTGACCCGGTATTGGACCGGCCAGCCGACCGGCGGCCCGAGCTCGAGCCGCGAGACCCGACCGGTGAAGGTGCCCATGTCGGCAATCGCCGCGTCGAGCTTCGCTTCGACGCGGGCGCGCGCCTCGAGGTCCGTGGTGACGACCACCATCTGGGCGGTGAAATTGTCCTCGCCCTGGACGTCGAGCGGCAGGTAGAAGCGGATGGCGCCGCCGCCGACATAGGCCGAATAGCCGACAACGTCCTGATCGCCCTCGATCACCTTGGCCACCTTGTCGACCTCGGTCTGGGTGGCATAGATCGAGGAATTTGCCGGCAGCAGCATGGTGACCAGCAGTTCCTTCCGGTCCGAGGCCGGGAAGAACTGGCGCTGCATGAAGTTCTGGCCGTAGAGCGCGAGCCCGAACAGCGCGACCGTCACGACGACGGTGGTGTAGCGGTGCCGCATGCACACCGTCAGCACGTGGATAAAGGCGCGCATGAAGCGGCCGGGGCCGCTCTCCTTCTTCGCCTTGATCTTGATGGGCAGCACGGTGAAACCGATCACCGGCGCGAAGATCACGGCGACGAACCACGAAGTGACGAGCGCGATGCCGATCACCGCGAACAGCGAGAAGGTGTACTGGCCGACGCTGCTTTGAGCCATGCCGATCGGCAGGAAGCCGGCAATGGTGACCAGCGTGCCGGTCAGCATCGGGAAGGCGGTCGCCTGGTAGGCATAGGAGGCGGCCTTCGCCTTTTCGTCGCCGGCCTCGATGCGTGAAACCATTGACTCGACGGTGATCATCGCGTCGTCGACGAGGAGGCCGAGGGAAATCACCAGCGCGCCGAGCGAGATGCGCTGCAGGCTGATATCGACGGAGTAGAGGAAGAAGAACACGATCGCCAGCACCAGCGGAATCGACAGCGCAACCACGAGCCCGGCGCGCAGGCCGAGGCTGACGAAGCTGACGAACAGAACGATGGCGATCGCCTCGAACAAGGCGCTGGTGAAGCCGTGGATCGCCTCCTTGACGATCTCCGGCTGATCCGAGACCTGGACGAGATCGATGCCGATGGGGAACTGCTGCTGCAGCTTGGCGGCGACCGCGCTGATCTCCTTGCCGAACGTCAGATTGTTGCCGCCGGCGCGCATGGAGATGCCGATGCCGATCGCCTTTTTGCCGTCGACCTCGAACATCTTGGTCGGCGGGTCGACCGACCCGCGCGTGATCTTGGCGAGCTGGGTCAGCTTATAGAAGTTGCCGGCGATGTAGAGATTGACGTTTTCGAGACTCTGCTTGTCGACGAAGGCGCCGGACACGTCGATCAGGATTCCTTCGTTCGGCGTGGTGATGACGCCGGCCGGAACCACGGCGTTCTGGTTGGCGAGCGACGCCATGATCTGGTTGAGGTTGATATTCAATGCGGCGAGCTGTTCCGGCGAAAAGGTTAGATAGAACTTCTCGTCCTGGGTGCCGAATATGTCGACCTTGCCGGTGTCGGAGACCGACAGGAACGCCGCCTTGGCGGTCTCGGCAAAGTCACGCGCCTGCTGCCAGGTAAACCCGTCGAAGGTGACGCCGTAGAGGATCCCGTAGACGTCGCCATACTCGTCGTTGAAGAACGGCCCCTGAGTGCCCTGCGGCAGGTTCTGGGTGATGTCCGAGATCTTCTTGCGAACCTGGTACCAGTCGTTGGGAATTCTCGACGGCGGCGTCGAATCCCTGAGGTTGACATAGATGACCGTCTGGCCGGGCTCGGTGTAGCTCTTCAGGTAGTCGAGGTCCGGCGTCTCGTCCAGCTTCTCCGCAATGGTGTTGGTGAGCTCGTTCATGGTGTCGACGAGCGTCGCGCCCGGCCAGCCGGCGGAAACCACCATTGTGTTGACCGCGAAGGCAGGATCCTCCTCGCGCCCGAGATTGGCGTAGGCATAAATGCCGACCAACGCGGCGAGGATCATGAAGAAGAGGATGAGCGGCCGGTGGGCGATGGCCCAGGCCGAAAGGTTATGCGCCCTCATTGGGCGTGACCTTCTCGGGCTTGACGATCTGTCCCTCGGCCAGCGAATTGACCCCGGCGATGACGACCAGGTCGCCCTTCTTCAGCCCGTCCGAAATCAGCACCGCGTCGGTGTCGTAGCGGACCACGGTCACCGTCGTCAGCTTGACGGCGCCGGTGTCCGGCGCAACGACCCAGACCGCCGGCTTGTCGCCGGTCTGCACCAGCGCCGTCGGCGGCACGCTGAATACGTCCGATCCGGTCGATTCGGCCCGGCCACGCACCAGGGATCCGATGCGGATCTCGGGAGGCGGGTCGGTTAGTCCGACCTTCACCGTGTAGGTGCCGGTGGTCGGGTCGGCGTTCGGCGAAATCTGGCGGACCGCGCCCTCGACCTTCTTGGTCGGGTCCGACTGCAGCCAGACGGTGACCGGAATGCCGACCTTGGCCAGATTGGCGATGCGCTGCGAGACGGAAAACACTGCGTCGAGGGCGTTGATATCGGCGATTTCGACGATCATCTGCCCGGCCTGGACGACCTGGCCGGGATCGGCGCCGGTCTTGGTGACGACGCCGTCGACCGGCGAGCTCAGGTCGGCGTATTTCAGCTGATCCTGGGCGAGACGCAGGTTGGCCTCGGCGGCGGCGAGATCGGCCTGGGCGCTCTGCAGGGCCTTGAGCGCTTGGTTGTAGTCGGCCTGGGTGGTGAAGCCCTGCTTGAGGAGTTGGCGCTTGGCCGCCTCCTCCGGCGCCGCTTGGTCGACCGCTGCCTGCGCCGCGGTGACCTGTGCCTGGGCCGCCTGCACCTGGTTCTTCAGGTCGGTAGGGTCGATTGCGGCGATCTTGTCGCCGGTCTTGACAGTCGAACCGACGTCCACGTCGCGGGTCTGGAGCCGCCCGGTGACCAGGAAGCCGACGCTGGTGGTGGTGCGGGCCGCGACCGTGCCGCTTCCCTCGGCGGCGAGCAGCAACGGCTCCGGCGCGGCCTCGATCACCCGCGCGGTGCGCGGCGGCGCCGGCTGGCTCTTTTCTTCCCCGCAAGCCGCCAGCGCAACGCACAGCGTCAGCGCGATCAGCGGCGTAACCGGCCCGGAATAGAACGACACTGTGCGGCCTCCCCGCGAAAGACATCGTGTCCGGCAGGCCGAAGACCATACCGGCGAAGCACACAGCGTAACCCGAGCGCGATCATTTCGCCACCTCTTGAGGCGGTGACAGCCTAGTCATTTCCCGATCGGCCGGCCATATTGAAGCCATGTCAGACAGCAAGCGGCCACAGCCCATCGGACCCGGCGACCACGTCTTCCTGGTCGACGGGTCGTCGTTCGTCTTCCGTGCCTATTTCCAATCGATTAACCAGGACGCCAAATACAACTACCGCTCGGACGGGCTGCCGACCGGCGCCATCCGCCTGTTCTCGACCAAGCTCTATCAATTCGTCCGCGAGGGGGCCGTCGGGATCAGGCCGACCCATCTCGCCATCCTCTTCGACAAGTCCGAGGATACCTTCCGCAAGGAAATCTACCCCGACTACAAGGGCACCCGGCGCGAGCCGCCGGACGATCTCGTCCCGCAATTCCCGCTGATGCGCGAGGCGGTCCGCGCCTTCGGCCTCGAGCCGATCGAGAAGGCGGGCTTCGAGGCCGACGACCTGATCGCCACCTATGCAAAGGAGGCCGAAAAGGCCGGCGCCGACGTCTTGATCATCTCGTCCGACAAGGACCTGATGCAGCTCGTCACCGACAGGATCCTCTTCTACGACTTCGAGTCAGGCCAGAAGGGCCGCCCCGGCTACCGTCCCGAGCGCAAGATCGACCGGCAGGGGGTGATCGACTATTTCGGCGTGCCGCCCGAGCAGGTGATCGACGTCCAGTCGCTGGTCGGCGACACCTCCGACAACGTGCCCGGCGTCCCCGGCATCGGCATCAAGACCGCCTCGGCGCTGATCCAGGAATATGGCGACCTCGAAACGCTGCTTGCCCGCGCCGAGGAGATCAAGCAACCGAAACGGCGCGAGACTCTGATCGGTTTCGCCGAGCAGGCGCGCATGTCGAAACAGCTGGTGACCCTCGACTGCCGGGTGGAATGCGAGACGCCGCTCGCCGCCACCCGGGTCGGCGAGTTCGACGCCGAGAAGCTGATCGCCTTCGCCAAGGCGATCGAGCTGACCACGCTGGTGAAGCGCGTCGGCGAAGCCTCCGGCATCGACCCGAACAGCGTCGACGCCGACCCGCGCCTGAAGTCGGACAAGCTCCACCACGCCACCTATGCGGCGAAGCTGATGCCGGCGGAGGAGCGAGGAGATGACACGTCATTCCGGCTAAAGCCGGAATCCATCGATGGCAAAGCCGTGGAAGGCTCTGGCGCCATGGACCCCGGCTTGAGTTTACCCTCGGCGGCGATCGGGGGCCGGGGTGACGGCGAAGGGGTGGCGGACGCGGCGGCATCCTGGTCGCCCAACGGCGCCTTCGCACCAGCGGGCCGCGCGCAAGCGGCAGCCGTGGCGGCGACCGCCGAACCCATCGACCTCGCCGGCTACGAGACGATCGCCGACCTTGCCCGCCTGGAGGAGTGGATCGACGCGGCGATGGAAGCCGGCCGTGTCGCCATCGACGTCCAATTCACCTCGCCCGACCCCATGCAGGCCGACATCGTCGGCATCGGCCTCGCCAGCCGGCCGGGCAAGGCGGCCTACATCCCGCTCGGCCACCGCAACGGCGCGACCGATCTCCTCGGCCCCGGTCTGCTCGCCGGCCAGATACCGGCGGCGGAGGCGCTGAAGCGCCTGAAGCCGCTCCTCGAAGACGCCTCGGTGCTCAAGCTCGCCCACAATCTGAAGCCGATCCGCCTCTTCTTCGCCCGCCACGGCATCGACGTCGCGCCCTATGACGACACCATCCTCATCTCCTATGCCCTCGACGTCGGCAAGGGCGGCGCCGGGCTGGACGAACTGTCGGAGCGCTGGCTTGGCCACGTCCCGCTCACACTGAAGGAGGCGGCCGGCACGCCGCGCGGCTCTGTGGCGATCGCCGACCTGCCGCTTGACCGCGCCACCCAATACGCCGCCGAGAACGCCGACCTGGCGCTTCGCCTGTGGACAAGCCTGAAGCCGCGGCTGGTGGCCGAGCACATGACCAACCTCTACGAGACGCTGGAGCGGCCGATGGTGCCGGTGCTCGCCCGGATGGAGGAGCGCGGCATAAAGGTCGACCGCCAGGCGCTGTCGCGGCTCTCCGGCGAGTTCGCCCAGAAGCTCGGCGGCCTGGAGGCGGAGATCTACGGTCTCGCCGGCGAGGAGTTCAATATCGGCTCGCCCAAGCAACTCGGCGACATCCTGTTCGGCAAGTTCGGTCTGCCCGGCGGCAAGAAGACCAAGACCGGCGCCTGGTCGACCGGCGCCGACGTGCTGGACGAGCTGGCCGCCGGCGGCGTCGAGCTTGCCGCCCGCATCCTCGACTGGCGCCAGCTCTCTAAGCTGACATCGACCTACACCGATCTCCTGCCCGGCTTCATCCACCCCGCGACCGGCCGCATCCACACCCAGTATGCGCTCGCCTCGACCAATACCGGGCGGCTCTCCTCCTACGAGCCGAACCTCCAGAACATCCCGATCCGCACCGAGGCCGGGCGGCGCATCCGCACCGCCTTCATCGCCGAGGAAGGACAGCGGCTGATCTCGGCCGACTACAGCCAGATCGAGCTGCGCATCCTCGCCCATATCGCCGACATCCCGCAATTGAAGCAGGCTTTCGCCGAAGGCCTCGACATCCACGCCTTGACGGCGAGCGAGATGTTCAACGTGCCGGTCGCGGGCATGCCGCGCGAGGTGCGCAACCGCGCCAAGGCGATCAATTTCGGCATCATCTACGGCATCTCCGCCTTCGGCCTCTCCAACCAGCTCTCGATCCCGCGCGAGGAGGCGGCCGCCTACATCAAGCGCTACTTCGAGCGCTTCCCCGGCATCCGCGGCTACATGGACGCCATGAAGGCGCATGTGCGCGAGCACGGCTATGTGACCACCCTGTTCGGGCGGAAGATCCACTTCCCGCAGGTGAAATCCGGCAACCCGGCGGAGCGCGCCTTCGTCGACCGCGCCTCGATCAACGCGCCGATCCAGGGCACGGCCGCCGATGTCATCCGCCGCGCCATGATCCGCATGGAGCCGGCGCTGGCCAAGGCGAAGCTCTCGGCGAAGATGCTCCTCCAGGTCCACGACGAACTGGTCTTCGAGGCTCCGGAGGACGAGGTCGAGGCGGCCATGCCGGTGATCGCCGACGTCATGGCCAAGGCAGCCGAGCCGGCGATCTGGCTGACGGTGCCCTTGCAGGTCGACGCCCACGCCGCCCGCAACTGGGACGAGGCGCATTAGGGGGCCCAGTCTCGCGCTCCTCCGTCATTCCGGCGAACGCCGGAATCCATCGATTACGCGACCAGGGGCAGAAGGTCTGAACAAGAGGCTCAGCCCGCTATGGACCCCGGCTCTCGCCGGGGTGACGGGGAGGGGGGTTGGCCAGTTCGAGGCAAAGCCCACCATCATCGCCCGCCCCGCGCGACGGGGCGGCCGGAACGCTTCCTCTCCCGGAGGGGGAGAGGCCTGCCCCCGACCCCGATCTGACCCCGATCGGGGGATACGAAGCCTTGCCGGCGATCCTCTCCCTGAGAGGGAGAGGATCGCCTTCCGCCGCCCCTCCTCGCCGTCATGGCCGGGCTTGTCCCGGCCATCCACGTCTTGTTGTTTCCACGCAGGTGTTCGCGTGGATACGCGGGACAAGCTCGGGCATGACGGTGGTGGATTGGCTCCGCCGGCCAAAGATCGACCATCATCGTCTGACCTTCCCGCTGGCCCACAAAAGGCACCGCAAGCGCCCGCCTCTCCCGGAGGGGGAGAGGATACGCAGCCTTGCCGGCGACAAGAGGCGCGGAGCGCAGCGACCGGGAATAGTTCAAAGCCGGCTTAGGCGGAGTTGGTGAGGGGGTGCGGGAGGGAGCAGAACAATGCGCCGAGGGAGCCGCCTCTACTTGAAACGGTCTAGCCCCTCACCAAGCTCGACTACGCTTCGCTGCCGCGAAGCCAGTCTCGCTATCCTCTCCCCCTCCGGGAGAGGAGGCGCCCTTTCGGCAGACGGCGCGTTGGCAAAACGCAAAACCGACTATCGTGGCCTCGCCCGCCCGACCGGGCATAAGAAAAAAAGTAATCCCCGTCTTCCGAACCGCCCTCATAATGCTCGCCATCCTCGCTCGACTGAGGGGCGTCTACCGGTGACGGCCAGAAGGCGGAGCGGGGAGCGGCGCCTGCGGCGAGTCCCGCAATCCCGAGGGGCGAAGGCGAAAGCCCGAGCCTCGACGGAAAAGGGACACCGGCGAGGGAGCGATCCCGAGCCGGAGAGGACGACGGTCCGAACGCCCCGGGAGGCCTCCGCGAAGCTCGCCCGCCGGCATTACGACCGGCTGTCACAAGGCTGACCGTAAGCCGGGCGGGTCAGTCCTGAGGAGGCAGGCGCAAGCCTGCCCTCGAAGGATGGTCAGGGGCGGCCGGCCCACAAGGCGGTCGTCCCGCTCCCCGGTGGAGCGCGGGTGTCGGAGGCCCAAAATCGCCGCGGCGGGCGCCGGACGAGCGCCCCTTTGCCCCCGGCTTCGGCCGGAGGCGTGCAGGCGTTCATCGGCGCCCGCCACCCCTCGGCTTGCCCGAGGGAAAGGACCGAGGGAGGCGACAGGAATGCCCATGGCCCGGCTCGGCGCGACCCGAGGGCGGCAACGGTGGAGCTTGCCCGGTTGAGCATAAGCATGACTACCCCACTCCCGGCTTCAGAGAGCGATCTGCGGTGGAGACAGCCTATGACCCTTGCCCCGTTTCGGGCTATGACAGAGCGGGCCGGCCGCCGGCGAAAACGCGCAAAAGATGGAGTTGAGGCCCTGCGCCCGAAACTGCTCCCCACTCTCCTGGCCCTGGCGTTTCTCGCGCCACCCGCCCACGCCGGCACGCCGTCGCCGACTTGGCCGCTTCTGTGGCCGGAGACGGCATCGACGTCGTCGACGCTCCACCCCGACCGCCAGATCGAACTGACCGCCCGCGAGATCGGGCAGATGATCCTCATCGGCTTTCCCGGGCAGGAGCCGGGCGAGGCATGGCCCGCTCGTGCCGCGGCGATGATCGCCGACGGACGGGTCGGCGGCGTCATCCTGTTCGGCCACAACGTCCGCAATCCGGACCAGGTGAGACGCCTGACCGCCGGCCTGCTCGCCGCCGGCGGGCGGCTGCCGCCCTTCATCGCCATCGACCAGGAGGGCGGCCGCATCCAGCGGCTAAGCCGCCGCCAGGGCTTCCAGGGCCTGCCGTCGGCGCGGTTCGTGGCGACGCAGAGCCTTTGCGAGGCCGGTGCCGATTATCGGACGACGGCGGCCGAACTCGCCTCGCTTCACATCAACGTCAATCTCGGCCCGGTGGTCGACCTCGACATCAACCCGCGGAGCCCGGCGATCGGCCTTCTGGCGCGAAGCTATGGAGCCGATCCCGCAACCGTCATCGCCTACGCCGAGCAGTTCATCGACGCCCATGACGCTGCCGGCGTGCTGACCGTCGCCAAGCATTTCCCCGGCCACGGCTCGGCGGTGCTCGATCCCCACAAGCGGGTGGTCGATATCTCTCACACCTGGCAGCCGGCCGAATTGCAGCCTTTCCGCTTCCTGGCGCGGCAGGGCAGCATTGCCATGATCATGGTCGGCCACCTGATTCATCCGCGTTTTTCCGATGGCGACCGGCCGGCGAGCCTGTCGCGCCGCGCCATGACCGACGAACTGCGCGATCGGCTCGGCTTCGGTGGGCTGATCGTCACCGACGACCTCGGCATGGATGCGATCAGCGACCGCTACAGCGCCGAGGACGCGGCCGTCATGGCGGTGGCGGCCGGCGCCGACATCCTGGTCTTTGCCAACCAGCCTTCGGCCGATACCTCGCTGGTCGACCGCATCGTCGCCGCGGTCGGCGGCGCCGTGGCGTCCGGCCGGGTGCCGATGGCGGCGATCGACCGGTCCTATGCGCGGGTTCTAGCCGCAAAGCAGCGACTCGCCGAGCGCGCCGCGGCACCCGTCCTGCCCTTTACCGATGCCGCCGCGCCGGGGGCCGATCCGCAAGCCTCACCGGCCGCGTTCAAGCGCGAGGGCGCCGTCACCGTTGCCGAGGCGTGCAAGACCGGTCCACAGGATTGAGCGGCCGGTCGTAATATTTGTGTCAACAGGGGCGGCGCAATCTGGCACATTAACCAAAACGGGAGGGTGGTCATGTCGAAGGCAATCGCATCGCTGATCGCGGTCGTTCTGGTGTCGGCAACCGTCGCGGTCTCCTCGGCAAGCGCCGACGACAAGGACATCGGCATCATCCGGGAGCAGGCTGGCAACCTGCCCAATGACGAGGCGCTGAAGCTGCTCGGCGAGACGCTGGGCAAGAGCATCGAGGCGACCCAGGCCGATCCGAGCATCCCCGATATCCTCAACGCGCTGCAGGCCAACATTGCGGCGACCAAGCGGATCCGCGGCCTCGTCGACGGTGCCGATCCCGTCACCGAGGAGAAGATCGCCGAGGTCGCCACGGAAATCTCGAAGATCGCCAAATCCTTCGACGCCATCGCCAGTCTGGCGCCGCAGGTCTTCGAGCGGCGTTACAAGGAACTGTCGGATATCGACGCGATCGGGCAGGAGGTCGGCTTCCGCATCGCCGACGCCCATTCGAGGCTCGCCACGCTGAAGCAGAACAACGACGAGATCGACGGCTATCTCAAGTCGGAGACGTTGTCCCGGGCCGAGATCGAGAAGCTGCGGCTGACCCGGCAGGCGAACGACGCCGAGACCCACAGCCTGGAAGCGGCCGTCGCCGCCTGGAACTATTTCGCCGAGCGGCACGCCGACGTGATGAAACGGCTCGGCGACCAGTCCGAGGATCTCGACGTCTTCTTCCATGCGCTCAAGGAAAATGCCCGCGTCTATGACGCGGCGGCGCAGACCCTCAACATGGCCAGTTCGCTGAAGACGGCGCTCAGCGATCTCGGCAGCATCGAAAATCTCAACACCCTCCGCTCGGAGATGGTGCGCTCGTGGAGCGACCTGATGAAGATCGTCGACGAGGTCAATAACGGGCTGCGCCTCCAGCCGGGGATGTAGGGCGATGCGCCGCGCCATCGTCGTCGCCATCCTCGCCGTCGGCATCATCGGCGTGTGGTGGCTCGCCGAGGACGGCGGGCTGCAGAACCGGCTGGGCGAACTCGGCGACGAGGTGGTGGCGAAGGCGCGCGGCACGCCGCCACCGAGCTGGGGCGACGTGGCCGACCGGGTCGGCGAATTCGCCACCGAGGAACATGGTCTGAAGCAGATCGTCGGCGAACTCGGCACCGGCACCGAGCCGAGCCCCGACAGTCCGGCGGCCGGCCCGCCGAAGCCGGCTCCGGCGGAGTAAGCTTGGCGGCGGGTCGGCGTTCCGGTGTCTTTGGCCGGCGACGGCCGCCTGACGATCGTCCATGACCGCGATCGTCCGCCCGGCCCGCGACGCCGATCTCCCGACGATCCTCGCCATCTACAACGACGCCGTGCTCAGCACGACGGCGATCTGGAACGATTCACCCGTCGACCTCGACAACCGCGCCGCCTGGCTCGCGGCGCGCCGGCAGCAGGACTATCCGGTTCTCGTCGCCGAAGCAGGCGATGCGGTGGTCGGCTACGGCTCGTTCGGCGACTTCCGTGCCTTCGACGGCTATCGCTTCACTGTCGAGCATTCGCTCTACGTGGCCGAGCATCACCGGCGTCGTGGGGTCGGCACGGCTCTCCTCGTCGCGCTGGTCGAGCGGGCGGGCGCCCTCGGCAAGCACGTCATCGTGGCGGGGATCGCCTCGGAGAACGAAGCCTCGATCCAGCTTCACGCCCGGCACGGCTTCACCGAGACGGCACGGTTGCCGGAGGTCGGCTTCAAATTCGGCCGCTGGCTCGACCTCGTCTTCATGCAAAGACGGTTGTGAACGGCCGCGACGCTCAGGCGGCGTGGCGCGTGGCGTCCGGGCCGTAATAGTTGATATAGCGGACGTTGATCCGTTCGAGCGGCAGCACGATGAAGACGTCCGTCGTTCCGAACTGCCAGTCGACGACCGCTTCCTCGCAGATATAGGCGCCGAGGCGGAGATAGCCCTTGATCAGGGGCGGCAGTTGGCGGAGCACCGTGATGCCGCTCACCTCGTCCGTCGACAGGCCGTCGAGGGGGATGCCGCGGCCGGGCAGCGCGCGCACCCGCCATTCGTCGGGCGACGGGGCGTAGCTCCGCAGGAAGCCGAGCAGCGGCGCCAAGCGGCGCACGTCGGTTCCTTCCAGCGAGGCGCAGCCGATCATCACGTCGATATTGTGCTGGCGCACATAGCTCCAGATGCCGTACCAGAGGAGCTCCACCGTCCGCTTGGTCCGATAGGGCTTGAGGACGCAGGAGCGGCCGAGCTCGAGGAAGGAGCGGTGGGCATGGCGATTGGTCAGACGGCCGAGCTGGAACTCGCCGGCGGAATAGAAGCCCTTGCGCTTTTCCGCCACCGTCTGGCGCAAGAGGCGATAGGTGCCGACGATCTCCGGCCCGCCGACCACGTCGTGGTCGAGCACCAGAAGATGGTCGCAGAACTTGTCATAGGAATCGGCGTCCCGCCCGAAGAACGTGGCGCGGGCATTGGCGACCGCCGACATCTCCTCGTAGAAGATGCGGTAGCGGAGGCGTTGGGCTTGCTTGACCTCGTCGCCCGACCGCGCGAGGCGGACTTCGAGGCTGCCGAGCCGCCCCAGCGGCGCCGCCGATTGGTTGAAGCGCCGCCATGACATGCGCATCATTCCGCCGGTAAAGCGCTGCGGCATCAGCGGCAGATAAGCCATGTCGCCTCCCCGCGGGACGGTCCCCGCCAGCCCCTAGCATCGTCCGTGCCGGTGGCCCCCGCAAGAACGATTCTCGCGATATTAACCTGTCGACACCCCGTTTGTCTCGGCGGCCGCGACTCGGACCGCCGACGCCGGCCGAACGGCAAAAATCACAGATTTTCAACAATCTGGTGACGGTGGCGCGGTGCGTGACTATCGCGTCCGCCGCGTCTCCGTCAATTCCGCCAGCAGTCGGCGGAGCGAATCGGGAGAAACCGGCTTGTCGAGGATCGAATCGATGCCGGCGGCGCGCGCCGCCGCCCGCGTCTCGGGCAGGACATCCGCCGTCAGCGCCACGATCACCGCCGCCGGCCCACCGGTCTCCGCTTCGTGCGCCCGGATGGCACGCGCGGCGGCAAGCCCGTCGAGCCCCGGCATGTGGAGATCCATGAGGATCGCGGCGAAGGGGTTCGGCCGCGAGGTCACCGCCGCCACCGCCGCCGCGCCGTCCTGGACCTCGGTGACCGAATGGCCGAGGCCTTCGACCACGGCGCGGGCGAGGAGGGCGCTGATCTCGTTGTCTTCGGCGAGCAGCACGTCGAGCGTCGGCGACGCCGGTCGCGGCGATTCCGCCGGGCGAATCCGGGCATCCCCCGGATCCATGTGAAAGTTGCCCGGCGCTGCGACCAGTTCGTCGACGATTCTGACCAGCGACGACCGCCTGATCGGCCGGACCAGATAGGCATCGAAGCCGGCCCGGCGCAGGCCGTCGATCTCGTGGCGTCCGCCGGGCTCGATCAGCACGGCGGTCCCGACGGGCCGGCCCGCCGCCTCGCGAATCCGTGCGAGCGCCGCCGACGGCTCCGACACCACCCGCCGGTCGACGAGGACCGCGTCATAGGGAAGGGCCGCGGCCGCCGCCGCGCCGGCAAGCGCCGCGGCGGCGTTGACGGTGGCAACCTCGCGCGCCTCGGCGCCGGCGACCGCCAGCGCGTGGACGAGGGCCGGCGGTTCCGCTCCCTCCGGCATCACCACTAGAACGCGACGGCCTCGGAGGCTCCGGCCCGACGGGCGAGCCGGCGCCTCGACCGGGAGGTCGAGGCGGAAGCGAAAGACCGAACCGCCGTTTTCTCGCGCCTCCAGGGTGAGATCGCTGCCCATGCGGCGAACGATCCGCCGGCTGATCGCCAGCCCCAGGCCGGTGCCGCCGTGCTGGCGGTTCGGCGAGGAGTCGGCCCGCTCGAACTCCTCGAACAGCCGCTCGCTGTCCTCGGGCGCGATCCCCGGTCCGCTGTCGGTGACGGAAAAGGCGACGGTCGCCGTGCCGTCCTCGATCTGCTCGACCCCGGCAGCGAGGGTGACGCCGCCGCGACCGGTGAACTTCACGGCGTTGCCGACAAGGTTGACCAGCACCTGCCTCAGCCGGGTCGTGTCGACCGACACCAGCGCCGGAATCGCCGGATCGAGGTCGGCGACGATGTCGATCCCCTTGGCGTGGGCGCGGGAGGAAAGCAGCTCGACGATTTCGTGAAGCAGCGCCTCGAGGTCGGTCGATTCGGGCCGGAGGTCGAACCGCCCGGCTTCGATCTTCGAGAAATCGAGCATGTCGTCGATCAGGCCGAGAAGCGCGTCGCCGGAGGACCGGATTCCCTGCGCATAGGTCTCCTGGACCGGCGTCAGCCGGGTTTCGAGGAGAAGACCGGTGAGCCCGAGGATGCCGTTGAGCGGGGTGCGGAACTCGTGGCTGACGGTGGCGAGGAAGCGCGACTTTGCCTGGCTTGCCGCCTCGGCCTTCTTCCGCGCCTCGACCAGCGCCAGTTCCACTTCCTTGCGCGCCGTGATGTCGCGCGCCACCGAATAGACCGGGCCGAGGGCGCCGGCGTCGTCGCGTATCCTGATGTCCACCCAGGCGAACCAGCGCGGCCCGGTCCGGGTCATCAGCTTGAGGTCACGCGCCTCGACGTCGCCGGCGGGGGCGTCGCGGTCCCTCTGCCGCGCCTCCTCGATCGGCGCCAGCGACAGGGGCTTGCCGACGACATCCGGCGCTTCGGCGGCGAACGCCTTGAGAAAGGCGGGATTGACGAACGTCACCCGGCCGCCCGCATCGCGGTGCACGACGAGATCGCCCTGCGCGTCGATCAGGCTGCGGTAGCGTTCCTCGCTTTCGCGGAGCTCCCACGCCGTGTCGGCGCTCCGCTCCAGCCTGGCGGCCAGTTCCTCCTTCTCCCCCGACAGCGCGTCGAGGCGGGCGCGGAATCGGACAAGGTCGATCCGCGAGGCGCCCCAGAGCGCGATTGCCCCTAGAATCACGGCGACCGGCGCCACCACCGGCGCCAGCGGCGGTTCGACATAGGCGACGGCGAGCGCCGACAGGGCGACGAGCCCGGTGACCGCGGCGAGCAGTCCCGCCGCGACGCGGCTCGGCCCCCGCCACGCCGGTTCCGCCGTGGCGGGAGGGGCGGCCGGCAAAGCCGGCTGCGGTTCGGGCGGGGGTTTGTCGGTAGGGGCGGGGACGGCGGCCATTGTCTCGTCGGGTTCCAGTCGGACCGGATTTCGGGGCAGAACCGGATCGGAGAGTGTCAGGCCATGCTTTCCAAATGCTTGACCGTCACGATGAAGACGACAGAAAGCGTTAGCAAAAATCGGCTACCACGGCGCCCGGCTGTTGCGGTCGGCCACAAAACGCGGTGAGGTCGGCGCATGAATGTCGGGAGCGCAGTGTTATTGGCTGTGGCGATGGTGGCGACTTTGGCGAACGCCGAGGAGAGACCGAAAGACTTTGTTAACGTTGCCGAGGTCGTCCCCGGTCTTGTCGTCGAGGCGCGCTATGCCGGCTATTTCAATTTCGTCGGCCAGCCGATCGACGGCTACCAGGCACCGCTTTGCCTGCTGACCCGTCCGGCGGCCGAGGCGCTTGCCAAGGTCCAGGCGTCGCTCAAACCCTTCGGCTTCGGGCTCAAGGTCTTCGACTGCTACCGGCCGTCCCGGGCGGTCGCCGAGTTCATCCGCTGGGCCGCCGACGAGGGCGACACCCGGATGAAACCGGAGTTCTATCCGGAGCTCGACAAGGATGAATTGTTCCCCAAGGGCTACATCGCCGAGAAATCCGGCCATTCCCGCGGCTCGACCGTCGACCTGACGCTGGTCACGCTGCCGGCCAAGATCGAGGTCTATATGGGCACCGGCTTCGACTTCTTCTCGGAGCGCTCCTGGCCGGACGATGCCGAGCAGCCGACCGAGGCGCGGTCCAACCGGCTGCTTTTGTCGAGCATCATGCAGCTCCACGGCTTCACGCCGTACCCCTACGAGTGGTGGCACTTCACGCTCGCCGACGAGCCCTACCCCGACACCTATTTCGATTTCCCGGTGAAATAACCCTAGAACGCGCCCCTCATCGAGCGACGATGACACGCATCATGAGGGCGGAGCGGAAGGCGGGGACAACCTTCTTGTTGTCCCCGCTGCTGGCGGCGGGGCGAACATGGAGGGTTTCGGCCGTCGCGGCGGGCGCGTAAGGTGGCGAAGTGGGGCAAGCGTGCCGGGGAGGGCGCAGCGTGCATTCGCATAAGGCCAAGAGGAGGCGAGCCATGCGAGCGATCGGCACACTGGTTCTGGCGGCGTCGCTGATCCTGCCCGGCGCGGGTGCGTGGGCGGCCTGCGCGCCGATGACGCTCAAGTCCATTCCCGGAACGCTCGCGATCAGTTTCGCCGACCTCGACGGGAGCGGCGGTCCGAACGTCGGCGACAAGCGGATCGGCGATTACGGGCTCGCCGATGCTGATGGCAAGACGGTCGGCAAGGTCTATTGGGTGATTACCGTCCTCGCGGTCGGCGCCGACGGCAAGCCCAGCTCGACGGACGAGGAGGGGATATACGTATTCGCGGACGGCGCCGTGTTCGTGACCAAGGTCGACGAACCGGTGGGCGACTATGAACAGAACGGGCCGACGGTGCTTGCTCCGGTTACCCGGCACCGGATCTACGGCGGCACGGAAGCCTATGCCGGCGCAAGCGGGACGGCCGAGATCACCGTCGACGGCAAGGACGTCACGTACAAGCTGGACCTTGCCTGCAAGTAGCCCGGCTGGTGCTCAATGTCGCCGGTCCGCGAGAGGGCGGGGCGGCGGGCTGACCGGTGCCGGGGCCCGGCATGTACCTGCCGCTCTGGGCCGGTGGGCGCCGGCGCGATCAGACCATCAGGAAGTCGTTGTGATCGAGGTCGAGGCCGGCTTCGAGCCGGGCGAAGAGCATCTTGCCGCCGGAATGGTCGCCGTTCGGGTCGTAGAACAGCCTGCCGTTGGTTGCGTTGTAGATGATCCGGTCGTGGCCGTCGGCGGCCTTGGCGCCGACGTGGAACTCGTTCTTGGAGAGCACCGCGCCGATCGCCGGAAAGACCGACTGCTTCAGCAGGATCCGGTCGGTGCCCGGCAGGAAGTCGGGCAGCCGGTCGACATTGCCGGCGGGCTTGAGCGCCGTGTCGAAGCGGAAGGCGTCGGCGCCCTCGCCGCCTTTCAGGACGTCATTGCCTTTGCCGCCGGCGAGGTCGTCGTCGCCGGCGTTGCCGAGCACGCGGTCGTCGCCGAGTCCGCCGCGGAGGCTGTCGTCACCAAGGCCGCCGCTCAGCCGATCTTCGCCCTTGTTGCCGGCCAGATGATCGTCGCCCGGCCCGCCATAGACGCTGTCATCGCCTCCGCCGCCGCGCAGCGTGTCGCCGACGTCGCCGGAATTCTCGGTGAGGTCGAGGCGGAAGATATCGCCGTCGAGGCTGACCACATAGAGCGTGCCGTCGCCGTCGACGCCGAAGGATGAGATCTGCGTCAAGGCGGCGTCGGGGCTGTCGATCTGCCCGGTCCGCTCGGTCGTATCGACGGCGGCGCCGCCTTCGATCTTCAGCGTCCAGAACCGCGCGCTGCCGAAATCGGCGAAAAAATACACGCCGTCGAAGGACGGTTCGCCGCCGTGATAGACGTAGCCGCCGGTGATGGCGACGCCCTGGCTGTGATCGTATTCGAAGACCGGCAGCTTCGAGCCGGGCGGCGGGTTGCCGAGCGTGCCTTCGGCGAGGTCCCAGCCATAGTTGTCGCCGCCGGGGCTGTCGAAGGGCTGGAAGTTGACCTCCTCCCGCGCCGATTGGCCGACATCGGCGATGTAGAGGTCGCCGTTCTGGTCGAAGCTGATCCGCCACGCGTTGCGCAGCCCATAGGCCCAGATCTCGTCGGCGCCGCTCGCCCCGACGAAGGGATTGTCGGTGGGTATCGCGTAGTTTCGCCCGTCGTCGGCGGGGAAGTCGTCGCCGTTGACGTCGAGGCGAAGGACGGTGCCGAGCAGGGTGTTGGTGTTCTGGCCGTTGTTGTCCGGATCGTTGCCGCCGCCGCCGTCGCCGACGGCCGCGTAGAGGTAGCCGTCGTTCGGCCCGAAGGCGAGCGCGCCGCCATTGTGGTTGGCGTGATCCGGGTGGGGAATGGTGATGATGGTTTGCACCGGCGCCGAATCGGCGACATCCGGATCGCCTGTCGAGCGGGCGTATTCCCTGATCTCGAGATCGCCTGTGGCGTTGACCAGATAGACGAAGAAGCGGCCGTTGCTCTGGTAGTCGGGATGAAAGGCGAGGCCGAGCAACCCCTGCTCGCTGTCGGTGCTCAGCTCTCCGTCGGGAATGTCGAGGAACAGCGACGAGGTTCCCGTCGCCGGATCGAGGATGTGGATCTCGCCGACATCTTTCTGCACGACGAAGAGTTCGTTGGGCCGTCCAGGCGCCGAGCTGGCCGCGACGGCGCCGTCGAAGCCGCTGCCGACCCGCTCGGCCGTGATCTTGCCGACGTCCGCCGCGGTCGACGTGCCGTCATAGCCGAAGATCGTATCGTCGCCGCCGTGACCGGAGATCACATCGGCGGCGCTGGTGCCCTTGAGGATATCCGGTCCATTTGTCGCCGCCATTCGACTCGGCCTCCACGCTGACCCGGCCCCTGTCGGCAAAGCGTAGACGCGAGAAGTTGCGGTTCAACGAACCGCGCCGGACAACTTTACGGTGTTCTTTCCAAAAGGCTGACGGCGCCGCCGCAAGTCGCTTCAATCTTTCGACGATATCGCGGGCCGCCGCTCGATTTCCCGGCTCAGGCGGCAGCGGCGAGGAGATCGCCGACGGCGCGGTAGCTCAGCGCCTCGGCCAGATGAATGCGGCCGACCGGGCCGGCGCCGTCGAGATCGGCGAGCGTGCGGCCGACCTTGAGCACCCGGTGATAGCCCCGTGCCGAAAGGTGCATCGCCTCCGCCGCGTTCCTGAGGAGCGTCATGGCCGGGCCGTCAAGCGCCGCGATCTTCTCGATCGTCGAGGAGGAGCACTGCCCGTTGCAGGTGGCCGCGAGGCCGAGCCCGGTGAAGCGGTCGCGCTGGATGGCCCGCGCCGCGGCGACCCGGGCCGCGACATCGGCCGACGGCTCGGCCGGCGCCGGCAGGATGAGGTCGGCGGCAGTCACCGCCGGCACCTCGATGCGGATGTCGATGCGGTCGAGCAGCGGGCCGGAGAGCCGCGCCTGATAGTCGGCGACGCAGCGCGGCCCGCGCCGACAGCTGTGGCCCGGTTCGCCGGCCATGCCGCACCGGCACGGGTTCATCGCGCCGATCAGCTGGAAGCGCGACGGATAGCTGATCCGGTAGTTGGCGCGGGCGATCATCGTCTCGCCCGCCTCCAGCGGCTGGCGCAGCGAATCGAGCACCTGCGGAGTGAATTCCGGCATCTCGTCGAGGAAGAGGACGCCGTAATGGGCGAGCGAGGCTTCGCCGGGACGGGCGCGGATGCCGCCGCCGACCATCGCCGCCATCGAGGCCGAGTGGTGCGGGGCGCGGAACGGCCGCCGCGCCGTCAGCCTGCCGTTGTCGAGCGTCCCGGCGATCGAGGCGATCATCGAGATTTCCAGAAGCTCCGGCGGCGACAGCGGCGGCAGGATCGAGGGAAGCCGGCTCGCCAGCATCGACTTGCCGGCCCCCGGCGGGCCGACCATCAGCATGTGATGGCCGCCGGCGGCGGCCACCTCGAGGGCGCGCTTGGCGGTCTCCTGCCCCTTGATGTCGCTGAGGTCGGCAAGCGTGTCGGAGGCCGCCGCCAGGCTCGGTTCGGGACGCGACAGCACCTGGGTGCCGCGGAAATGATTGGCGATGGCGATCAGGCTGCGCGGGGCGAGGATCGCCATGTCCCGGCTCGCCCATGCCGCTTCCGAGCCGCACGCCGACGGGCAGATCAGGCCGCGATCCATGGCATTGGCGGCGATCGCCGCCGGCAGCACCCCGGCAACCGCCGATATGGTGCCGTCGAGGGCGAGTTCGCCGAGCGCGACGAAATCGCCGAGCTGGTCGCCCGGCAGCGCCCCGATCGCCGCCATCAGCGCGAGCGTGATCGGCAGGTCGTAGTGGCTTCCCTCCTTGGGCAGGTCGGCCGGCGCCAGGTTGATGGTGATGCGCTTCGGCGGCAGCGACAGGCCGGTGGCATGCAGCGCCGCCCAGATACGGTCGCGGCTCTCGGCGACCGCCTTGTCGGGGAGGCCGACGATGGCGAAATAGGGGCCGCCCGGCGCGATCTGCACCTGGACATCGACGGGGACCGCCTCGATGCCCTGAAATGCGACCGTGGTGACGTGGGAGACCATTTCGCGCGCCCTCCGCTCATTCGGACCATAACGCAACCAGCCGACCGCGACAAGAACAATAAGGGAACAAATATCGGGCGACTACCAGGAGATCGGCCTGCCGTCGCGGTAGAAGCCGCCGGTCGGTCCATCGGCGGGGAGGAGGGCCGCCCAGACGATCGAGGCGGCGCCCTTGGCGACGCCGCGCGGCGCCACCGGGCCACCCATGTCGGTGCGCACCCAGCCGGGGCAGACGGCGTTGACCTTGATCCGGCGGTCGCGGAACGCCTCCGCCAGGATGCGGGTGAGCGCATTCAGCCCGGCCTTCGACGTCTTGTAGGCCGAGCCCGGCCAGCCCGCCGCCCGGTAGCTGCCGTCGGCGACGGCGGCGACGAAGGAGTCCATCAGGGCGACGAGCCCGGTGCGGGTCAGTTCGGGATCGAGGATTTTCCGGCGGAGCGCCGGCGCGAAGGCCGAGAGGTCGCCGGCGCCGCTCGACACCATGACGACGGTGGCGCCGTCGGGCATCAGCTCGACCAGCGCTTCGGTGACGTTCATCGGGCCGAAGACGTTGGCGGCGAGGGTGTTTCGCGCCACCTCCGCGTCGAAGCCGTCGAACTCGACCGCCGCGTTGTTGACGAGCACGTCGAGCCCGACGCCGTCCTCGGCAAGACCGCGCGCCAGCGCAGCGATGCTCTCCGCGTCGGTCACATCGAGCGGCCGGAATTCGACGGCAAGCCCCTCTCCGGCGAGCTTTGACGCGGCGGCGCGCCCGCCTCGCTCGTTGCGGGCGGTCAGGATGACGCGAAAGCCGTCCTTCCCGAGCTGGCGGCAGGTTTCGAGGCCAAGGCCGCGATTGCCGCCCGTGACAAGGGCGGTCCGTCCTTGTCCGTCTCTCCCGTTGCCGGCCATCTGATGCCCCCTTGACGTTTCTGACGTACCATCTGGGGCCGATGTCCGGCATTGCCACCCCGCTCAGTGGGCGGGCGCGAGCATTCGCCGCATCAGGCCGTCGCGCTTGACGAACTGGTGCCAGAGCGCCGCCGCGGCGTGAACGGCGATGAGCGCGACGAAGACCGGCTGACCCGCCTCGTGCAGTCCCCCCACCGGCAGGCCGCCATAATAGGCGAGGATGCCGGTGATCGGCATGAACAGGAGGAGCGCGTAGAAGAGGAAGTGGGCGCCGCGCGCCGCCGTTGCGGCGAGGCGGTTCGAGTCGTCTGCCGGCGGCGCTCCCAAAACGAGCCGCAGCGCGATCCTGATCGCGACGAGGAGAAGGATGAGCAGGCCCACCCAGACGTGACTTGACTGCGAGGTCATGCTCCACAAGTCGGTGGTGGTCGAGGTCACATGGAACCTCGGACGCCCGCTGAAGAAGAGCTGCCAGACGACCAGGACGGCGATCGTCCAGTGGAGAACGATCTGCGCCCACGAATAAGACGCGGGGCGAAGTTTCAAACGCGAGTTCTGCGGCATTGTCCTGCTCCATGCGCACCGACGCGGGGCCTCGGGCCCGCGTCCCGCTGCGTCATGTAGGAGCGAGATGTCGCCGACGTATCCCGGCTTTGTATCAGTTTGTAACGCGGGCGATCGGGGCCCGGCCGGCGGGTCGAAAAACCCCTTTGCCCTTGCGACAGGCGCCCGACGGCTCCAAATAGGACTGGAACAGAAAGGTCCGACGACATCATGCAGTATCGCCTTTTCCGTCTCCAACCGAACACCTGGCAGGGTCGTATCGGCGTCGTGCTCGCCTTCGCGCTTGCGATGGGCCTGGCGGCGGCGTTCGTCATCCTGACACTCGGCATCGCCATCCTGCTCCTGCCGGTCGTCGCCGTGGTGGTCGCCCTCGGATGGTGGCGCTTGCGCAAGATCGAGGCGGCGATGCGGGACGAAGCAAGCCGCCGCGATGCGGGCGACGACGGGCGGGTCATCGAGATCGACTATCAGGTCGTCGGCGATCCGGACGCGCGCCGGAGATAGCGAAAGCCGAGCCGCGCACCGACCCCGGCTCCTCGCCGACGATCGGCGGGCAGGATCAAGCCGCCGTAAGCGCCTCCGCCATCGTCAATAGTTTTGTCACTGTGTTCCAGTTTCGCGCCGTGCCCGCAACGCCGAGATTCTTCTCGATGACGGCATTGGTCAATTTCGAGCGGCCGATGCCGTTGGGGTAGTAGAGCCAGGCCTCGCGCTTCACGACGGCGATCTTCTCCGGCCCGGCATAGGTGGCCAGGCGGCCGATCGCCGCTTGGTCGGGCGAGGCGGCGAGGAACATGACGAGCAGATGACTCGGGTCGCGCGCCGCTTCCTGTGGGAAGGGGTTGCGGCCGAGCGTCGTTCTGAGCTCGGCGGGGGTGCGGACGAACACGCCGGTCCGGAAGCCGAATTCCGCTTCGATGGCCTCCTCCATCGCCTTTCCGACCGCCTCCACGCTGCGCGACGACGACCTGAACACCACGTTGCCGCTTTGCAAGAGCGTCTGCGCATCCTCGAAACCGAGCGACCGGCAGAGCGTCCGCAGCCGCTCCATCCCGACGCGGTTGTTGCCGCCGACATTGACGGCCCGCAGCATCGACACGTAGACGGCCATGGCGGCGTGGTTGCCCGGCTCACTCGGTGAGATAGCGGTCGTAGTCCGAGACGAGGAGATGGAGCGGCGGCTCGTCCTCCTCGACCTCGGCGAAGCGGCCGATGGCCTGGGTGAAGACGTTGTCGTTGAGATCGTCGTTCACCGTCGAGACCTCGCCGAACAGAACGTCCTCGTCCTCTGCCCAGAAGCGGTGCCAGACGCCGGGAAGCAGCGTCACGCTTTCGCCGGGCGCCAGATGGAGCGTGTCGCCGGCCGGCATGCGGCGCGCCATGCCGTCGGTGCGGACGACGACCTCGGCTTGCCGGTCGATGGCGCCTTCGGCATCCGACATGAACAGCTCGAAGGCGGCGCGCCCGCCGCCGCGATTGATGATGTCCTCGGCCTTGATGTTATGCCGGTGCATCGGATTCATTTGTCCGGGCCGGCAGATCAGCAGCTTCTCCGCGTAGAGCATGCCGCGGCCCTGGGCGAGGTCGCCAAGATCGCCGTTCCTCAGCGTGAAGAGGACGAGCCCGAAGCCGTCGAAATCGCCGCCGCCGAAATCGGTGATGTCCCAGCCGAGACGGGCCTCGATGATGCCCGATGCCTCGCGCCGCCGCTGCCTGAACGCGTCCGGCGTCCAATAGGCGAAAGGCGGCAATAGAAACCCGAACGAGCGGACGAAATCGTCCGCCGCGCGCATCGTCGCGTTGATGGTGGAACGTTTCATCGTCTCCCGTGCCCCAAAAAAGGGGTTGACGTCTGAGCCACCCCCGCGGGCGGCCCCGGCGAGGCCACGCATGTTACTGCGGGGCAAGTGTCCGGCAATCTCTATTTTTGCCGCATTTCGACCGTTTCGCGACCTGACCGCGAGGCGACGCCGGCCGCTCTCAGGCGGCGTCACGGCTGGCCGGCAGAGCCGAACGCGCCGACGGTAGGCGGAGCCGGTCGGCCTCGCGCCGCAATCTGTCGGCCTCGAGCCGCTCATTCCGCGCCAGCCGCCGCCAGTGCCCTTGGCGAAGCCATGCGGCGATGCCGCCGATCACCACGCCGAGGGCAAGGGTGGCGAAGAGGAGCACGAACAGCGGCAGCGAAAATGAAAGAGCCGGTGCGGTCGTGTGGAACGGGTCGAACGACACCGTCACCGAATGGCGGTTGGCGACCGAGAAGCCGACCACGATGATCGCCAGCGGGACGAGAAGCAGATAGGTCAGGAACCGTCGCATCGATCTTTCACGGGAGCCGGTCGCCGGATGACGACCCGACCAGGCGCTTGATGGGTAGTCGGCCTCAGCTGCCGTTCAGCCGCTCGCGCATCTCCTTGCCGGTCTTGAAAAAGGGCACGTTCTTTTCGGTCACCTCGACGCGGGTTCCGGTCCGTGGATTGCGTCCGACCCGCGCCGGCCGGTTCTTCACCGAAAATGCCCCGAAGCCTCGTAATTCGACCCGGTCGCCGTGCGCCAGCGCATCGGTGATCTCGTCGAGGATCGCGTTGACGATGTGCTCGACGTCGCGCTGATAGAGATGTGGGTTCTGCTCGGCGATCTTCTGCACCAGTTCGGATTTTATCATTAAGGCGCCCCCCCGGCGGGTCCGTCGCTCCCGCTCATCGGAGCCTGCCAAACGGACATCAGACCGTCAAGCTTGAGCCGGTCGGGGAGGAAGCGACCGACCAGGCTGTCGCGCACGCCATCCGGCGAAAGGCCAAGCTGGCGGGCGAACCACAACGTCACCACATCCGCCGACAGGAAGCCCGAGCTCCGGTTGGCGGGCTGCCAGTCCTTGATCGGCAGGTCGCGATTGACGCCCTTGGAGGCCAGCCAGTCCAACGCTGCCTCCTCGCCGCCGATCTCGTCGATGAGCTTGGCATCGAGCGCCTGCCGGCCGGTGAAGATGCGGCCGTCGGCAAGCGTCAGCGCCTCGTCGTGCGACAGGCCCCGCCGCTCGGCGACGATATCGACGAACCAGTTGTAGGTGTCGTGCACGATGCTGTCGATCACCGCCCGCGCCTCGGGCGAGGCCGGCTTGAACAGGGAAGGGGCGGCCTTCAGCGGAGCGCTCTTGATCTCTTCGACGTTGATGCCGAGGTGGTCGAGCAGTCCGCTGATCTCCGGATATTGGAAGAGGACGCCGATGGAGCCGGTGATTGTCGTGCGCCGGGCGATCACGTGCTCGGTGGCGATCGCCGCCATATAGGCGGCCGAAGCGCCGACGGTGCCCATGGCCGCAACGGTCGGCTTTTTCGCCGCCAGACGGCGCAATGCCTCGTAGAGCGCCTCGCCGCCGGCAGTGACGCCGCCGGTTGAATCGATCGCCACGATGACGCCCTTGACCGCGTTGGTCGAGGCGATCTTGTCGAGCATTTCAAGCTGGTCGCGGTCCTCGGTGATGAACCCGGAAATGCTGACCCGGGCGATCTGCGGGAGCGCCAGTCCCGGAAACAGGTCGCGGCCGACGACGAGCGCGATGGCCGCGATCAACACCGCGGCAATGGCGACGAACGCCACCACGCGCCAGAACGAGAGCTTCCGACGAAGGCTGCGGCGGTCGACAATGTGATCGGCTGTCAGCGTCATGCCAACTCCTCGCGCAACGCTCTCCGCGGTCCGCCCCCGCGTGGGGTAGCCCCTCTGGTGCCGCCAAGCAAGGGTCGGCGCTTCGCCGAGCAACACCGTGCCGGACCGAGGCAAACGGCATTGCCCCGGCCACGCCGGACCGGCGTCTAGAACCCCGCGGCAAAATTCTTCGGCGCCGGGGAGAGGACGCCGAGCTGGGCGCGCTCGATCTGATAGACCGCCAGCGCTCGCTGGTTGGTGCCGTCGGACCGGAAGCGGAAGGCGCCGTCGATGCCGATGAAGCCGCTCGGCGCGGTGAGCACCTTGTCGGTGAAGGCCTGGGCGCCGAAGCGGGCGGAAAGCCCCGCGGCGAGGCTCGTCGCATCGTAAGCCAGCGAGGCGTTGCGGAGCGGGTCACTGCCATAGGCCGCCTTGTAGCGGGCTGAAAAGTCGCGGAAGCCGACGAGATCCGGGCCGGGGAACCAGCCGCCGTTCAGGTTCGATTCGTTGATGATGCGGGGGTCGTTCCATTGCCCGCTGCCAAGATATTTGACCTGTGACGGGCCGACCCCGTTGGCGGCGAGGATCTGGGCGAGGAACGGCGCCGCGTCGCCGCCTTCGGGAATGAAGATCGCATTTACGGTGCCCTGCTTGACGATGGCGGCGATGGCGGTCGCCTTGTCCTGCATGGAATTGCGGTCGAGATTGTAATGCTCCAGGGCCACGACCCGCCCGCCGGCATTGGCGACGGAATGCTGCAGCGAGGCCTCGATCAGCGTGCCGTAGGCGTTGGCCGGCACCAGCGCCGCATAGGAGCGCTTTCCCTGGCTGGCGGAATAGCCGACGATGCGCTCCACGTCGCTCTGCGGCAGGAAGCTGATCAGATAGACGCCGTGCGAGGCGACGGAGGCATCGGTGGAAAAGGCGACGATCGGGATCTTGGCCGGTTTGGCGACGGAGGCTGCCGCGGTGACCGATTCGGAGAACACGGGCCCGATGATGAGCTGGGCGCCTTCCGAGAGCGCCGCGCTCGCCGCGGCGCGAGCACCGTCCGGCGTGCCGCGGTCATCCTTGACCAGGATCTGGACGCTGGTGTTTTGCAGTTCGCGGAGAGCGAGCTCGGCGGAATTGCGCATGTCCTTGGCGAGCTGTCCGGCATTGCCGGTTGCCGAAAGCGGGAGAAGCATGGCCACCTTCACCGAGCCGGTGCCGAGCACCTCGCCGGCGACCGGCCCGCTCGGCGCCCCCGCACCGGGACCGTTGAGGAGCCCGGTCGGCGAGCAGGCGGCAAGCAGAACTCCGGCGACGGCTGCGGCGAATAGCCGGACGCCGCCGTTACGCATCCACCCCAAGCGGGACAATTCCCCCTCCCGTGCTCCCCGAAGACCCGGTACCGATGGCCGAGTCGTGTGGCCAAACCATGCCCTGTCAAATGCGCCCTACCGGCTTTGTCAAGTCGATGGCTGAGGCGAAGCGATCGGCCCCGCATGGCGGAATGCGCGATGGCAAACCGCCCGCCGGCATCGCGACGGCCGGTTTCTCCGTCGACGGTGTCCGCCTGGAGGCGCGGCCCGTCGCGCCGGGGCTGCACGTGGTGGCGACGCCGATCGGCAATCTTGGCGACGTGACGCTCCGCGCCCTCGCGACGCTCGCCGCCGTCGATCTGATCGCCTGCGAGGACACGCGCGTCACCCGTATCCTCTTGAATCGTTACGCGATTTCGCGGCCGCTTATCGCCTATCACGAACACAATGCAGCCAAGCAGCGGCCGCGCATCCTGGCCGATCTCGCAGCCGGCAAGGCGGTGGCGCTGGTCAGCGACGCCGGCACGCCGCTGATCTCCGACCCCGGCTACCGCCTCGTCGCCGAAGCGATCGCCGCCGGATACGCCGTTACGCCGGTGCCCGGCGCCTCGGCGCTCCTGACGGCGCTTGTCGCCGCCGGCCTGCCGACCGACGCGTTCCTCTTTGCCGGCTTTTTGCCGCCGAAACAGACGGCGCGCCGGAACCGTTTGGCCGAGCTCGCCGCTGTGCCGGCGACGCTCGTCTTCTACGAATCGCCCCGCCGCCTTGCCGCGGCGCTGGCCGACATGGCGGCGGTGCTCGGCCAAGCGCGGCAGGCGGCGATGGCGCGGGAGCTGACCAAGACGTTCGAGACGATTCGCCGCGGCACCCTCGCCGCCCTTGCCGAGGCGTTTGCCGGAGAGGCGACGCCGAAGGGGGAGGTCGTCGTCGTCGTCGGGCCGCCGGTCGCGGCCGGACCGGAGGCTGCCGACGTCGACGCGCTGCTCGCTCGCCTGCTCACGACCGGAACGGTTCGCTCGGCGGCGGACGAGGCGGCGGCGCTCACCGGCCTGCCACGCCGCGACCTCTATCAAAGGGCGCTGGCCCTGAGGGACCGCAAGGATGAGACGGGTGACTGAGGCCGATCCCCGCCGCCGGGCGGCGGAGGCGAGCGGCCGCAAGGCCGAGGCGATCGCCGCCTGGTGGCTGCGGATGAAGCTCTATCGGGTGCTCGCCCGCCGTTACCGGTCGGGCGCCGGCGAGATTGACCTGATCGTCCGCCGTGGCCGCACGCTGGTCTTCGTCGAGGTCAAGCAGCGGCCGAGCGAGGCGGCGGGGATCGCCGCGGTGAAGCCGGCGGCGCGCAAGCGCATCGCCCGCGCCGCGGAGCTGTGGATCGGCAAGCACCCGGCCTTCGCCGGGCTCGACCGCCGCTTCGACGTCGTAGTAGCGGTTCCCGGCCGCCGGCCGCGCCATTTGGTCTCGGTCTTCGACAGCGAGGGCCGCAGCTGGTGAGGCGATTTTAGCCGTTGCCTTGCGCCCACCCGCCAAGGGATATAGCCCTCGCCCAAATTCCCGGAGAGATGCCCATGGCGCTCGATGTTGCCTTCCAGATGGATCACGTGTCGAAGCTCGTCATCCGCGGCGATTCCACCTTCGCTCTGATGCTCGAGGGCGAGCGCCGCAGCCACCGCCTCTACCACTACACGCCCGACCGGCTGGCGATGCGGAACGGTCGGATCGAGGCGCGGGTCGAGCCGGTGTCGGTTCGCGACAAGGAAGGCGACTACTTCACCCTCGGCGAGGGCGACACCGCCGACCTCTCGACCTTCGACGTGGTGATGCTCCGCCAGGACCCGCCCTTCGACATGGGTTACATCACCACCACCCATCTCCTCGACCGCATCCACCCGAAGACGCTGGTGGTCAACGACCCGGCCCATGTCAGGAACGCGCCGGAGAAACTCTTCGTCACGGAATTTCCCAAGCTGATGCCTCCGACGCTGATCAGCCGCGACCTGGACGAGATCCGCGCCTTCCGCAAGGAATTCGGCGACATCATCATCAAGCCGCTGTTCAGCAATGGCGGCGCCGGCGTCTTCCGGCTGACCGCCGCCGACGAGAATCTTGCCAGCCTGATGGAGATGTTCGCGACCGCCTATCGCGGCGAGCCCTACGTGGTGCAGCGCTACCTGTCTGATGTGCGCAAGGGCGACAAGCGCATCATCCTGGTCGACGGCGAGCCGGCCGGCATCATCAACCGGGTCCCGGCCGCCGGCGAGGCGCGCTCCAACATGCATGTCGGCGGACGGGCCGAGCCCGCCGAGATGTCCGCCCGCGACCGCGAGATCTGCGCGGCGATCGGCCCGACGCTGAAGCGGCGCGGCCTGATCTTCGTCGGGATCGACGTGATCGGCGACTACCTGACCGAGATCAACGTCACCTCGCCGACCGGCATCCGCGAGGTGAAGCGCTTCGGCGGCGCCGACATCGCCGCGCTGATCTGGGACGCGGTGGAGGCGAGGGTGGGATAGGGATCACAGCGGGAGCTGCCGAATCTTACTCCTGCGGTTGATCGGCAGCTCATAGAGGGCCGGGCCGCCCACGAGAGCTGTGAGCTTCTCCATCTCGGGCCAGCGCCATAGCAACAGCGAGGCTATCTGATGGACGGGCGTGCGCTGATAGGCCGGCGCGAGCACAAATCCGAACAATCCGGCCGCGCGGAAGGCGTGCCGCTCGGGTTTGTTCTTAGCGATGCGCCCGTCGCCAGTGACCACGATCCACCGGTCGTCGCTGGCGGCCAGCATCTCCATCCACTCTCGATCCGTGGCGTCGCGACCGCAGGGTAGGTCCTTGACGTGCCAAGCTTGATGGCCGGCTTGAGTGACGAATCCATTAAGTGTGGCAGCGAGGACGGGAGGCGTGCAGTTGTCGAAAAAGATCTTCACGCCGCCAAACGACGTTCGACCGAGCCTTGGAACTCGAGAGCGCGGCGGACCGAATTGATGGGCACCGCCCACAGGGATGCCGCCGCTTCCGCAGATCCTTCCGCTTCGACCGCAGCCGCGAGCGTCGCAGCCGGGACGCCACTAGCCGCCTCTATGGGCTGGCCGAATGCCCGTGCCGGGTCGACGACGATGTGGCCTCTTTTGCCCATTGGCCACCATCGCGCGGGTAGGCCGGCACCGTCGAAATCGATGGTGCTCAGACTCGGTTCGATGATCTTCAGAAACGCGTACTGTCGTTTGAAGAGATCGATAAGTTCATCTGCGTCATCCTCACGCGCGACCTGCAGGAAAACGGTCCGCCCGTCCGTGCGGAAGCGGCGCGTCGACAGAGGGCGCTCATCACCGATCAGTTCGCTGGCGATCTCGATCGCTCGACGCACCTTCTGAGGGCTCAAGTTCCTGCTGATGAACGCATCCGCGACCCGCACCTCCATGAGATCGCGGAAACCGAGATAGACACGATTATCGCCGATGTTGACCTGCGGTTGCCAAAGTGCGCCGTAGTGGCGACCTGCAACGGAGTGGCCTCGAAGCCAACGCACAATCTTCGTAGCGGGAACGCCTGTCAGCCGAGCTGCCTCCGCCGGGGTGTAGAGTCCAATGCCGACCAGTTGATCAAACCCGGCCATCGCTGCCCAATTCCGTTTCTGCAATCGACCAAATCAGCAACTCGCCAATATAGTCCGCAAACGGCTGGCTGGCATAGAGCCGTCGGCCCCCAAAAAGACCAGACAGGTAAATGTTCGGGCGCCATTTCAGCAGGAAGGGCCGACGCCCGAGCTGGCGGCTCCGCTCAACGCCTCGGCGTTCTTCCTGAACAAGCCCGCAACAAAGCCGATGACGGCGCGGACCGCCTTGGTCCGCGCCAGCTCGATCGGCGCCGCCAGCCAGATCGGCTCGGTGGCGTGCTCGCCGATCAGGCGGACGAGGCTCGCCTCGCGGTCACCGAGCAGGCAGGGGAGCACACCGAGGCCGAGCCCGGCCCTGATCGCAGCGGTCAGCGCCTGGGCATCGTCGAGCCGCAGCACCGGGCCGAGCCGGTCGCCCATCCCGTTCAGCCATTGGAAGCCCGGCACATAGGTAAGCTTGTCGGCATAGCCGACGACGCGATGCCCGGCGAGGTCGTCGCGGCTTGCCGGCCGTGCTTGCCCGGCAAGATACGACCGCGCGGCGTAGAGCGCCGAGCCGAGGTCGCCGGCGCGGCGGATGACGAACGCGCCGCGTGCCGGGCGCACGTTGCGGAGCGCCACTTCCGTCTCCCGCTCGGCGAGATTGACCAGGCGCGAGCTGGCGGTGAGGTCGAGGTCGAGCCACGGCACCTCGGCCTGCAGGGCGCCGAGCTCCGGCAGCAGCACCTCTGTGCAGAACCATTGCGGCGCCGTGAAGCGGACGCGCACGCGTGGCCCGGCGCTGTCGCCGAGATCGGCGACGAGCGCAGCGAGGCGCGCATCGACCGCGTCGGCCGCCGCCAGCACCCGCTGGCCCGCCGCGGTGACGGTCCAGCCGCTGGCGCGCCGGTCGAGGAGGCGGGAGCCGATCTCCCGTTCGAGCGCCGCGATGCGCCGCGACACCGTCGCCTTGTCGACGCGGAGCGCTCGCGCCGCCGCGCTCGCCGAGCCGCCCTTGTGGACGGCAAGCAGGTAGCGGAGATTGTCCCAGTCCAGCATCGTTGCAAAAATTCACCGGCGGGTGATGCAATCGCGCCTTCCGGTGACCCTTCGCGCCTGTATAGATCGCAGCCGGCATGCACGGCAAGCCCGCCGCGGAGCCAGCCTAAAGGAGGGTGCCATGAACGCGATCACCACCGCGACGGCGGATGCCAACGTGAAGCAGATCGGCGAGGTCTATGCCGCCTTCGGCCGCGGCGACATGCCCTTCATCCTCGCCAACCTCGCCTCCGACGCCCGTTGGGACTTCAACGTCAAGGACAGCGACGTGCCGTGGCATGTCGCGGCCGAGGGCGCCGGCGAGGTTCCGAACCTCCTCGGCGCGCTGATGGCGAACGTCGCGATGGAGGCGTTCGAGCCGAAGCAGTTCATCGCCTCCGGCGACGAGGTCATCGCCCATATCCGCATCGCCTATGTCGTCGGCAAGACCGGCATCCGCGTCGACCAGGAACAGCTGCACTGGTGGACGGTCAAGGGCGGCAGGATCACCCGCCTCCGCCATTTCGAGGACACCGCCCAGGTGATCGCCGCCTGGCGCGGCTGAGGCGCTTCCGCCGAGGGTCGCAAGGCGGCCCCGGCGACCTACATAGGGCGGCAGGCCGGCGGCCCGGCGTTGGTCGTCACCGCCTATCCCGGCGTGACCGGCGCCACGATGGAGGCGACAGCGCCGCGCGCGTAGTGGCGGCCGAGCAGGAGCGCCGCGACGGCGAGGGCCGGAAGCGCCAGAAGCATGGCGACGGCAAGCGAGACGCCGGACGCCGCCAGCGCTGCGGCGGCGAGGCAGGCGCCGGCGCATCCCAGATCCCAGCCGCCCTCGGCGATCACCTGGAAGCGCAGCGGACAAGGCGAGGCCTTGGCGAGGTTGTAGGTCGCCGCGCCGAGCGCCGGTAGCATCAGCGACATCGCCAGCGCGCCGAGCGCGTTGGCGCCGACGGCGAGCCACGGCGAACCGAAGCTCATCGCCCGCAACAGCACGACCCCGGTCGCCACGCCGTAGGCGATCGCCACGGCGCGGCGTCCATGGCCCATATCGATGTGGCGGCCGAGAAGCAGGCCGCAGACCGCCCCGACCAGTCCGGCCAGCGCCATGGCGCCGCCATAGGCCGTCAGGCTTTCGCTGAGCGCGACGAACAGGGCGATCTGCCAGACGAAGAAGAAGCAGGCGTCGAACCAGCCGTCGGCGGCATAGAGCATCGCGCCGAAGCCCGCCGCCCGAAACGCGCCGGGCGCGGCCGGCTTGATCGCCACGTTGGGCGCGCCGATCAGCGGAACGGCGGCCAGCGCCTGGATCAGACCCACTGCGGCGAACATCGGACGCGGGCCGAGCGTCACCAGGGCCCAGGCGCCGAGCAGCGGCGCCACGACCCCCGCCACGGCCACCAGCGCCTCGCGGGCGCCGATCTGGTGGCCGCGATGCTCGGCGTCGCCGATGGCGGCGAAATAGGCGTTGTAGGCCGGCCAGTAGAAGGTCTCGCCGAGCGCCGTGATCAGGCAGAACGCAACGAGCGCGGGACCGACGCCGTCCACCTCCGCCACCAGCGGATACTGGATGGCGACGCCACCGGTGCCGAGGATCAGCAACGGCTTCAGGCCCCAGCGTTTCGCCGGCGGCAGGATGACCGGCCTGAGCGTGAAGCGGACGGCGAGGATCGCCGCCATCGCCGTCAGCGCGGCGGGGATCGACAGACCGGCGCGGAGCAGGAACACGACGATGAAGATGCCGCCGCCGCTCTGCGCCAGGGCCTGGATGCCCGAATGCAGGTTGACGCGGTTGACCGCGTCATTGCTGAGAAAAGCCATGAGGAGAACCGACAGGATCGAAGACGAGGGGAGGCCGGCCTATACGGCCGGGCGAGCGATGCGGCGCGAGCCGCTACGAAATATCCCTACCCATCGGTACGATCCTTAAGTCGGTCCGCGACCTTGGCCGGGAATCTCCGGCGATGTCAAGCGATGCGACGCGGCCCAGCGCTCCCCGGAATGGGACGGCGGTGCCTTCGCCCTACAGGTGGCCCATTTCGAAGTCCTCGCAGGAATAGCCGAGCAGCGACAGGCCCTCCTCGAGGAAATCGGCGAGGAGCGGCATGCCGAGGAGGTAGCTCGCCGTCTTGTTGTTGTGGGCGCCGGCTGCTTCCTCGCGCACCGCTTCCCAGTCGTCGGCGGTGTAGTCGCCGCGGCCGAGCCAGGCGAGTGCCACCAGGTCGACCTGCTCGTCGACGCTGAGGCTGTCGACCAGCGCGGTGATCTCCTCGACCACCGGGTCGTCGGGATGGTCCTCGAGCACCGCATAGTCGGCGTCGTCCGTGGCGTTCGATCCGGGATCCGGCTCGGTCACCGCGTCCTTCGCGTCAAACGCGCGCGCCTTGACGATGAGGAAGCAGACCGTCTCCAGCGATACCGTCAGCGGGATGTCGCCCGGCTCGATGTCGCTTCTGGTGGTCATCCGTCGTCTCCCCGAACCGTTTGCGGGTAGACTCCACACCCTCGCGCCGGCTGCATTGCTTGAAATCAATTCGCGCGGCCGCTGACCGCGAGCGCGGCTAGCGGTAGCGCGCCTGGTTCCAGCGATGGCCGAGCAGCGACAGGATGATGATCAAGCCGTAGAAGAACTGGACGTAGAAGCCCGACAATCCGGCACCGACCACGCCGGTCTGGATGAACGACACCGTCAACGCGCCGATGGCCCCTCCGACGACCGTGCCGATGCCGCCCCAGGTCGGCGTGCCGCCGACGAACACCGAGGCGATAACCGGCAGGAGATAACCGTCGCCGGAAGTGGGCCACCAGGTGAAGTTGATCATGGTCGAGAAGATGCCGGCCAGCGCGGCCCCGAGGCCCATGAAGCCGAACACCTTGACCCGCACAAGCGTGACGCTGATGCCCATCTCGTTGGCGCTGTCGGGATTGTCGCCGACGACATGCACCTGCGCACCGAAGCGGTGGCGGTTGTAGAGCAACGCGCAGAAGACGACGAAGGCGATCGCCCAAAACATCTGCACCGGCACGCCGAACAGGGTGCTCGAGAACACCTTGAACGCCAGGCTCTCGGCCAGCTGCGGCATGGCGATGGATTTCGACTGGGTGATGATGAGGATGGCGCCGCGCAGCATGAAGTTCATGCCGAGGGTCGCCACGAGCGAGGACAGGCCGCCATAGACGACGAGCGCTCCGGTCCCGAAGCCGAGCGCCGTCCCGGTCAGGAGCGCCGCGACAATGGCCAGAAACGGGTCGAATCCCGCCTGAACAACCGCCGCGAAGGCGAGCGAGGCAAAGCCGAAGATCGCCGGAAAGGACAGGTCGATCTCGCCGGCGGTGACCACGAACACCAGCGGAGCCGCCATGAAAAGCGCCACCGGCAGCGTCGTCATCACCGATGCGTAGAGCCCCCAGGTGGAGAACACGCGGGGATTGGCGATGAAGAAGAAGAGCAGCATCAGCACGAACACAGCGAGCGAGCCGAGTGCGGCGCGGTTGGCGATCAGGAGCCGTCGCAGCGGCCGCTCGCTCGGGTGAATATCGGCCTGCTTGCCGTCGATGGCCTTGGCAATGTCCGACATCACGCTGTCTCTCCCAACTGGGCTTGCCGCGGCCGCGCCACGTCCTCCATGAAACTGATGAGTTCCTGAACGGAGGCGATTTCGGATTTCGGCTTCTCCATCGCCACCGTGCCACGATCGATCACCACGAACCGCTCGGCGATGTCGTAGACATGATGGATGTTGTGGCCGATGAAGATGACGGAGCGACCCGCCTCCCGCACCTGGCGGACGAAGTGGAAGACCTTGGCGGTCTCGGTCAGCGACAGAGCGGTGGTCGGCTCGTCGAGCACGATGAGATGGGCGTCCTTGAGGATGGCGCGCGCGATCGCAACTCCCTGGCGCTCGCCGCCGGAGAGCTGCCCGACGATCGAGCGTGGCGAAAAGACCTTGGAGGTGAAGCCGATTTCGCGCATCAGACGCTCAGCCCCTTCGATCTGCTTGCGCGTGTCGAGCCAGCCGAAACGACCGGCGAGTTCGCGTCCCATGAAGATATTGCGCACGATGGACTGTTGCACGGCGAGTGCGCGATCCTGGTAGACCGTCTCGATCCCCGCAGCGCGCGAGCGCGCAGGGTTCCAGTTGCTCACCACCTTGCCCTGCACGAGGATTTCGCCGGAGGTCGGCTTGATCACACCGGCGAGAATCTTGATGAGGGTCGATTTACCGGCGCCGTTGTCGCCGATGAGACCGACCACCTCGCCTGAGCCTACGTGCAGATTGACGCCGCCGAGCGCATAGACGCTTCCGAACGATTTGGTGATGTTTCTGAGTTCGATGAAATGCTGAGCCATATCCGGGTCCAAGCCTAGGCGCCGCCCGCCATCGTGGCGGGCGGCGACCGATTGCGTTAGCGCAGACCTTCCGTAGCCAGGCCGGCGACCGCCTCGTAGTTGTCGGGGGTCACGAAACCGGCGCCGGTGTCGACGTTGATGGGCGCAAGCCCGTAGACCACCTGCTGGCACAGGCTCAGGATCGGCATGTAGCCCTGCAGGAAGGGCTGCTGGTCGGCAGTGAGCTGGACCCAGCCGTCCTTGAACGCCGCGACGATCTGCGGGCTCGTGTCGAAACCGATCTGAATCACTTCGCCCGGCTTCTTACCGGCGGCCTGCATGTAGACCGGCGCGTTGCCAAGGAGCTGACCACCGGGATAGACGATGGCCTTCGTATCGGGATTATTGGTCAGCGCCGCGGTGATCACCGGGATGGCGAGGTTCGGATCCGCCGCCCACTCGGTCGGCGACGGGATGCGAATGACTTTGAGCCCGGCGGCCTCCATGGCATCGGCGGTGGCACCCTCGCGGACATAGCGCTCGGGCTGCTGGTCGAACGGACCGAACACGATCGCCACGTCGCCGGCCTTGAGGCCGAAGCGGCGCACCGACTCCTCGCCGAGCGCCTTGCCCTGCTCGGCCTGCTGGGCGCCCACATAACCGCCGCCATATTTAGCAACCACGCCCGGCAGCGGGACGTTCTGATACATCATCTTGATGCCGGCCTTTGAAGCCTGCTCGGCCAGCGGCATGATCGCGGCTTCGCCCGGGTGGCCCATCATGGCGATTCCGTCGGGCTGGGAGGCGATCGCCTCGCGCAGCTGCTGCACCATGGTCTCGGCCTTCCAGCCCGAGAACACGTAGTCCACCTGGGCGCCGAGATCGTGCGCCGCCTGGACGGCGCCGTTGTAGACGATCGACGCGAAGGCATCGCCTTCCGCGCCGCCGGCGAAGAAGCGCAGATGCACGTCGCTGCACCATTTATCACGCAGGGTCTCCGCGCTTGCAGTCGTCGCCGACGCCGTCAGCGCCAGAACGCTTGCGGCGGCGAGCAGCAGGCCGCCGAATTTGACCTTCAGTCCTTGTCTCATTGCCTTCTCCTCCCGTTAGCCCGCGAGGGGCGTCACTCTTGCTCGCCCGGCTGAACGCCGGTGTTCTTCTTGTTCCGGCGTGAGCCGGAATGACCGTCAGGCGGGGTTCGGCACAAGCTCCGCCCCGCCCCGACACTCCTTCAAAAACTGCAAGGCGCGGACCTGGCCGGTCATCTCCAGGTCGCCGCGATAGACCGGATCGTGCCAGCCTTCGATGTCGATGGCGCCCTTGTAGCCGGCGAGCCTGAGCTCGCTGATCACCCGCACCCAGTCGCTGTCGCCGAAGCCGGGCGTCCGCATCTGCACGAACGGCACCTTGCCGAAAATGCCGTGGCTGCGGATGACGTCCCAGCGCACCGTCGCGTCCTTGCCGTGGACGTGGAAGATCTTGGGCGCCCAGGTGCGGATCTGCGGGATTGGATCGATCAGGTAGACAAGCTGGTGGCACGGCTCCCATTCAAGCCCGAGATTGTCGTCGGCAAGCGCGTCGAACATCAGCTCCCAGGCGTCCGGGTTATGGGCGATGTTCCAGTCGCCGGTCGCCCAGTTGCCGTCCATCGCGCAGTTCTCGAAGGCGATGCGGACGCCCTTGTCGGCGGCCCGCTTGGCGAGCCGGCCCCAGACTTCGCGGTAGCGCGGCAGGCTGTCGGTCAGCGGCTTGCCGCGGATGCGGCCGGTGAAGCCGGTGACGAGGTCGGTGCCGAAGAGGTGGGCGTTGTCGATCAGCGTCTCCCAGCCGGCCAGCGTCTCGCGGTCGAGCTCCTTGTCCTCCAGCGGATTGCCGAACATGCCGAGCGAGCTGACCACGACGTCGGCATTGCCGATCGCTTCGCGGATCTCGCCGGCGAGGCGCGGAATGTCCTTGCCGCCGAGGGTCTGCCAGAAGAACGGCTGGATGCTTTCGAAGCCGAGCGGCAGGATCTGCCGGACATAGGCGGCGGGGTCGGCGATATTCCCCCGCACCATGGTGCCGATGCGCAAATCCTCAAGCGGGTTGGTCACGCTTCGCTCCGTCAGGTGGTGATGGCGACGCGGCGGCTGGTTTCGGCGCTGTCGATCGCGCCAAACACCATCGCCAGGCTCTTGATGTTGTCGGTGCCCCGCGTCTCCGGCTCGGGGCCGCCGTCGATCGCGGCGACAAAATCCTGGATGACGCCGAGATGGCCGCCGATCCGGTCGCGTGGGTCGAGCGGCGGCACGCTCACCGGCTCGACGATGTCGAACAGACCCTCGCGCGCGGCAGTCTTCACTTCGGCGCGCAGGTCTTCGAAACCGTCCCAGGTGAGCGAGCCGCGCTCGCCGACGATGCGCCAGGCGCTCTCCCAGCTTGTCCGCAGCCCGTCGGCGCACCAGCTGCCGCGATAGGTGAAGATGACGCCGCGGCCCATTTCGAAAACCGCCATCGCCGACGATCCCTGCCGGTACCACGAGTTGGCCGGTTCCCATTCCAGGCAGTAGACCTTCTCCGGCTCGCCGTTCACCAGGTAGCGCGCGGAATCGAAGGTGTGGATCGCCATGTCGAGGAGGAGGACGTGGTCCATCTCCTCGCGGAAGCCGCCGAAATGCGGCGCGATGAAGAAGTCGCAATGGATGCTGGTCGGCGCGCCGATCGTCCCCGAATCGACGAAGCGCCGGATCCGGCGGGCATTGGCGAGATAGCGGCGGTTCTGGATGACGGCGTGGAGACGGCCGGCCGCGCGCGCGGCATCCACGATGGCACGCGCGTTCTCCGGCGTGTCGGCAAGCGGCTTTTCGGTGAGGAGGTGACAGTCGTGCTTGAACGCCGTCAGCGCCACCTCGCGTCGCGCCGGCGGCACCACCACGTCGAAGACCACGTCCGGTTTCGTTGCTTCGAGGATCGCATCGAGGTCGGCGCCGATGGCGATTCCGTCGAGGCAGAACTCCTGGGCGCGCCGACGAGCGCGGTCCACGTCGATGTCGACGAGACCGGTGATGGCGACACCATTCGCCTGACGGGCGGCCTCGAGCCAGGCCTTGCTCATGGCTCCACAGCCGACCAGGACGGCCTCAACCACCCAGGCTTCCTCCTGCCCGTTTGTGTTGACCGCCGGCGCCTTGCGGGCATGGGCGCCGGTTTTCCGTAAACGTTTACGACGATGGGCGCATCAGCGTAGCTTGTCAATCCCCGCGGACCAGTCGGCGCGGTGGTCGCTTGGACGGCGGCCTCTGCTTATGCTAGCCCGCTTAGCGAAGGGAGACCCCGCCCACAGTGTCGAGCATCCGCGATCTCGCCCGCCATCTGAACATCTCGATCGGCACGGTGTCGCGCGCCCTCAACGGCCGCGCCGACGTCAACGCCGAGACGCGGGCGCGGGTGCTCGCCGCCGCGACCAAGCTCAACTATGCGCCGAACCAGTCGGGGCGGAGCCTGCGCCGCGGTGCCACCCATGCCGTCGCCTTCATGCTCCAGCCCCATCCGGGCGACCAGCAATACGGCGAGCCGTTCTTCATCCCGTTCCTCACCGGCCTGCAGGCGGTGCTCGCCGAGCGGGGTCTCGACCTGATGGTCGTCATGGGCGCGCCGGGCGACTACCAGCAGGAGCGGCTTCGCCGTGTCGTCGAGGCGCGCTGGGCCGACGCCGTGGTGCTCGCCTGGACGCGGCGCAAGGACGAGCGCATCGATTATCTGTCCGAGGTCGGCTTTCCCTTTGCCACCCTCGGCCGCAGCCAGTCGGGGGGCAAGAGCTATCCGAGCCTCGACCTCGACTTCGAAAGAGCCGGGGAAGAAGCGGTGGACCGGCTGGTCGGGCACGGCCATCGGCGCATCGCCGCCGTTCGCCCGCGGCTCGACCTCAATTTCGGCTCCCTGTTCCTCGCCGGCTACCGCAAGGCGTTGCGCCGGCATGGCATCGCCCCGGATGCCGAACTGGTCGCCGCCGGCGACATCAACGAGGCTGGCGGCTATGCCGTCACCCCCGGCGTGATGGCGGGGCAGGATCCTCCGACGGCGATCATCTACAACAACGACGCCATGGCGCTCGGCGGCTGCAAGGCGCTGGCCGAGATGGGGCTGAGGCCCGGCCGCGACGTGGCCGTCATCGTCATCGTCGACACGCCTTTGTGTCGGTACTTCTCGCCGGCGCTGACCAGTTTCCGGCCGAACCTCGGGCCGCTCGGCCAACGCCTCGCCGAGATGCTGCTCGCCGCCATGCCCGCTTATGCCGGCCCCGAGGGCGTCCGCATCATCCGCGAGGTCTGGCCGATGGAACTGGTGTCGCGCGACAGCGACCGGCCGCTTTCGGCCGTGCCGCCGGGAAGCGAGGCGCCCCCCGCGCGGCGCGCCAAGGCGCCGGTCTAGGCGCCGGACCGAACTTCTAGGGAGCCAAGATGAAGTTGAAGTCGTCGGCGACCAGGTCGGCCTTGACCACGTGCAACAGCTTTATCGAGCTTCCGGTCGGAAAGTTTATAGTGGTGTTGCCATGGCCGTCGTCCACGGTGTTGGCCAGGACGTCGGAGAAGCCGGCGATGTAGGTGCCGACGACTCCCGGCACAGTGATTTCGATGACGTCGCCGACGCCCGGGCCGGCCGAGAAATCCTTGATGGTGTCCTTGCCGAAATCCTGCTGGTAGACGAAGGTATCCTTGCCGCCCCCGCCGCTCAGCGTGTCGTTTCCCGCTTTGCCGTCGATTCTGTTGGCGGCGCCGTTGCCCTTGATGGTGTTGTTGAGGCTGTTGCCCGTGCCGTCGATCGCAGATGATCCGGTCAGGATCAGCTTTTCGAGATCGACGCCGAGCGTGTAGTTGATCGCGCTCTTGACGGTGTCGATTCCCGAGCTGTCGATGATCTTGTCGCCGGCATTGTCGACGACATAGGTATCGTTGCCGCCGCCCCCCTTCAGCGTGTCGGCTCCGCGACCCCCGTCCAGGTAGTCCTTCCCCGCTCCGCCGAAAAGGGTGTCGCTACCGCCCTTGCCGAAGAGGTCGTCGTTGCCGCCGAGCCCCGAGATCATGTCGTGCCCGCCTTTGCCCTTCAGGACGTCATGCTTGTGCGTGCCGATAATCGTTGCCAAGTAAGCCTCCTTCGACCGATGCCCGACGATCGCCGTCATCTTACGTGCAATTGGTTCACCCCGCACGAAGAAGTTTGGGAACGAATCGGCGGCCGCGAGGCGCTTCCCGCGCGGCGCGCCAAGGCGCCGGTCTAGGCGCCGGTCAGACGAAGCGCGGGATCGGGCCGCGCTGCGGCGTCGTGCGGCCCGACAGGTCGAGGAGCACCTCGTCGACATAGCACCAGCCCCAGCCCTCCGGCGGGTCGTAGCCTTCGATGATCGGATGGCCGGTCGCGTGGAAATGCTTGGTGGCGTGGCGGTTCGGCGACTGATCGCAGCACCCGACGTGGCCGCAGCTGCGGCAGAGCCTGAGATGCACCCACCGGTCGCCGGACGCGAGGCATTCCTCGCAGCCGAGCGCGCTTGGCGTCACGTCGCGGATGCCGGCGAAATGGGCGCAGCCGGGCATGCGGGTCTCCTTGCCGGCCGGACGGTCAGCCCTCGACGTCGGTCTCCGGGCGGTCGTCGCCGCGCGACACCTCCTCGTGCCACCGGCCGTCCTTGTCTTCCCAGGAAATCCCGGTCGTCTCGCCGGGGCGCTGCTGCTCGATGGCGGCGCGCCGCGCCGCGGCCCGCGCCTCGTCGTGGCTCTGGAACGGCTCGGAGAAGACCTCGCCGAGCTTGTAGGCCCAGCCGCCGTCGTGCTCGACGATCTCGTAGGTGACCTTGGTCATGCCGCGTCTCCCGATTAGGGTTGAATGTCGCGCCGAGACCTATTCGCCGTGGCGGCTGGCCTCGAACAGGAACCATATGCGCCGCTCGGCCTCGTCGATCCACGTCTCGATCAGGCTGGCGCTCGCCACGTCGCCGTGCTCGTCGCACACCCCGTGCGTCTCGCGCAGGAAGCCGGCGAGCTGCATGTTGTCGTCGCGTAATTCGGCCAGCATGTCGAGGGGCGTGACATAGTCGGCGTCGTTGTCGGCGATCCGCTGCAGCCGGCCGGCGTGGCCGATCGAGCGCAGCGTCGTGCCGCCGAGCTTGCGCGCCCGTTCGGCGATGGCGTCGGTGGTCGCCAGGATCTGCGCGGCCTGTTCGTCGAGCATCAGGTGATAGTCGCGGAAATGCGGACCCGAGACATGCCAGTGGAAGTTCTTGGTCTTCAGATAGAGCGCGAACATGTCGGCGAGGAGGGTGGTCAGCGCCGCGGCGATGTCCCTCGTCGCGTTGGCGCCGAGCCCGCTCGGCGTGTCGAGCGGGGCCATTCGCTTTTTCCTGGCGTTCTTGGCATTCATGACAGAGGTGCCTCCATTGCAAAAACCGATGTCGGGCCGGCGGCGCCCGCCGTCCGATGACCACGCTTCGCCATATGGGCGGACTTCGCCGAAAGCAAGGCCCCGGTTGCCCGAATCTCAGGCGTCGCCCCGGCCTGGACGGGTCGATGAGGTCACGATCCGCCGGACGGATAGAGGTCTTCGATCAGCTCCTCGACCTCCCGCCGGGTGATGTCGTCGACCGGCACGGTCGGACTGCGCACCTTGGCCGAGCGGATGATCCCCTGGCGGACGAGCAGTTGCTTGTGGACGTAATAGAAGATGTCGGCGCCCTGGGCGGCAAGCCGGTTCACCGGCGTGATGTAGCGGTTGAACAGGATGCGGGCGCGCCGCTCGTCGCCTTGCTGGTAGAGGTTCCACACCCCGACGAAGGCGCTTGGCTGGCTGCAGAAGGGCATCGTGCCATGCGATCCCCGACGCAGCTCCTCGATGAAGTAGCCGCCGCCGGCGCCGCCGAAGACGGTGAGCTTGTCGCTGGCCGCGGCCGCCATGTCGGCGACCTTGGCCGTCACCGGCAACGTCTCCACCTTGATGTAGCGGACCCGCTCGCACGCCTCGGCGATGCGGTTGGCCAGGGCCGGCGGGATCGGCGCCGCCGGCGTGTCCTGCAGGAAAATCGGAATGGTGACGGCGTCGGAGATCGCCTGGAAATAGTCGAGAACCTCGGCCGGTCCGGCGGGCAGGAACGCCGGCGGCATGATCATCAGCGCGTCGGCGCCGGCATCCTCCGCCGCCCGGCTGTAGTGGACGGCGAGATCGGTGCCGCCGGCGCCGGTATTGATCACCACCGGCACGCGCCTGCGGGTCTGTTCGACCACCCGGCGGGTGATTTGCCCGCGCTCGGCCTCGCTGAATTTGAACATCTCGCTGCCGATGGCGACGCCGATGCCATGGACGCCTGCGGCGAGGTTGAACTCGATCAGCTTGGCCAGGCTCTCCTCGTCGATCCGGCCCTTCTCGTCGAAGGGGGTGACGAGGATCGGAAAAACTCCCTGCATGCGGTCCGCTGCCATATGTCGTTCTTTTCTTTGGTTCGTGTCCGTGGCGGTCTCGCCGCGCCCCTTAGCACGGTTCCATCATCTTCCATCGGCGGCGCGCGGAAAAGTGTGCGCACTTTTCCGCCCGGAAAATGCGAAGAATCAAGGAGCTAGGAATCAAAGAGCTGGAGCGAAGGCCCCGATCCGATCACAACGGACTTTGCTCCAGAGGCGGGCGCGCGCCGAGCCGAAGCCGGCGGGAACCCGATACGGGCCCCCGGTCCCTCACCACAGGGTATAGCCGCCGTCGACCACCACGACGCTGCCGGTCATCAGGCTGGCGGCGTCGCCGGCGAGGAACAGCACCACCGCGCCGATCTCCTCGACCTCGCCCATCCGCCCCATCGGCGTGCCGCCGATCCACGCCTCGTACATCGCCGGCTTGTCCTTGACGAAGGCGTTGAGCGGCGTGTTGATATAGGTCGGCGCCACCGCGTTGACCCGCACGCCGCGTGATCCCCATTCGGCGGCGAGCGATTTTGTCAGGTGGTGCACCGCCGCCTTCGAGGCGTTGTAGAAGGCCTGCTCCTGCGGCTTGTTGACGATGAAGCCGGACATCGAGCCGACATTGACGATCGAGCCGGACTTCGCCTTCAGCATGTGGTTGCCGAAGGCGCGGCAGCACCAGAAGGTGCCGTTGAGGTTGACGTCGATGACGTTCAGCCAGTGCTCGTCGGTCACCGTCTCGGCCGGCGTCTCGCTGCGGGCGATACCGGCATTGTTGACCAGGATGTCGATCTTGCCGTGGCGGGCGACGACATCGTCGGCCACTTCGTTGACCCGGGCCGAATCGGTGACGTCCATGATGGCGATCTCCGGGTCATAGCCCTTCTTCCGCATCGCGTCGCGGCCGGTCTCGGCGATCGCCGGGTTGACGTCGGCGATGACCACCTTGGCGCCGGCTTCCGATAGCGCCTCGACGCAGCCGAGCCCGATCGCCTGGCCGCCGCCGGTGACCAGGGCGACCCGTCCGTCGAGGCGGAACATCTCCAGATACATCTGTCTCTCCTGTCGGTCTTTCGCGGTCCCCGGCTGCTGGCGGCCCCCGGCGACGCGATTAGTTCCGCATCGCCTGGCCGTGGTCGTCGAAGCGGTGGATGCGGTCGGGATGGGGGGTCATCCACACCGGGTCGCCGGCGGCAAGCGAAAATTCGCCGGGCGCCCGCGCCGTGATGGCGCCGACACCGTCGGCGTCGATGTGAAAGAAGGTGTCGGAACCGAGATGCTCGGCGATGAGGACCTTGCCGGACCAGGCGCCCTTGTCGCGCGCCAGTTCGATGTCCTCCGGTCGGACGCCGATCGTCGCCGCGCTGTCGTAGCCTCCCGGCGGCGGCTTGATCAGGTTCATCCGCGGCGAGCCGATGAATCCGGCAACGAAGAGATTGGCCGGATGATTGTAGAGCTCCAGCGGCGAGCCGACCTGCTCGATGTTTCCGGCGTTGAGGACGACGATCTTGTCGGCCATCGTCATCGCTTCGATCTGGTCGTGGGTGACATAGACCATCGTTGTCTTCAGCGACTGATGGAGTTGGGTGATCTCGATCCGCATCTGGCCGCGCAGCGCCGCGTCCAGATTCGACAGCGGCTCGTCGAACAGGAATGCCTTCGGTTCGCGTACGATGGCCCGGCCGATGGCGACCCGTTGCCGCTGGCCGCCGGAGAGCTGGCCCGGCCGCCGGTCGAGATAGTCGGTCAGGTTCAGCGTGGTCGCCGCCTTTGTTACCTTGCTGCTGATCACGTCCTTCGATTGGCCGGCCATCTTGAGGGGGAAGGCGATGTTGTTGCGCACGCTCATATGCGGATAGAGCGCATAGGACTGGAACACCATGGACAGGCCGCGCTTGGCCGGCGGCTCCTTGGCCACGTCGACGCCGTCGATCTCGATGGCGCCGCCGCTGACGTCCTCGAGCCCGGCGATCAGCCGCAACAAGGTGGACTTGCCGCAGCCCGACGGACCGACGAAGACGACGAATTTGCCGTCCTCGATTTCGAGATCGACGCTGGGGATGACCTCGACGTCGCCGAATACCTTGCGGACATTGCGCAGAACGATGCGGCCCATCACAAGGCTCCCGGGTTGGATGCGGCGATCATTTCACCGCACCGAAGGTGAGGCCGCGCACCAGCTGACGCTGGGAGAACCAGCCAAGCAGCAGGATCGGTGCGATGGCGAGGGTGGAGGCCGCCGAAAGCTTCGCCCAGAACAGGCCCTCCGGGCTCGAATAGGAGGCGATGAAGGCGGTGAGCGGCGCCGCGTTGGCGGCGGTCAGGTTCAGCGTCCAGAACGCTTCGTTCCAGGCGAGGATGATGTTGAGGAGCATGGTCGAGGCGATGCCCGGCACCGCCATCGGTAAGAGCACATAGACGATCTCCTTCCACAGCACCGCGCCGTCCATGCGGGAGGCTTCGAGGATGTCGACGGGGATTTCCTTGAAGTAGGTGTAAAGCATCCAGATGACGATCGGCAGGTCGATCAGCATGAGGATGACGGTCAGCCCGCTGAGGCTGTCGAGCAGGTTCAGGCTCTTGAAGATCAGGTAGATCGGCACCAGCACGCCGACCGCCGGCATCATCTTGGTGGAGAGCATCCACATCAGGATGTCCTTGGTGCGCTTGGTGGGCGAGAAGGCCATCGACCAGGCGGCCGGCACGGCGACGATCAGCGCCAGGATGGTCGAGCCGCCGGCGATGACCACCGAATTGAAGAAGTGCTTGAAGTAGTCCGAGCGCGACTGGACCTCGGTGAAGTTCTCCAGCGTCCAGTGCGGCGGGAAGAACGCCGGCGGAAAGAGGATGGCGTCGCCTTCGGTCTTGAAGGAGGTGAGGATCGTCCACAGGATCGGGAAGAAGATGATCAGCGCCACGAGCCAGGCAAAGATCGTGAACGTCCATCTTTTTTGCGGCGTGGCGGCGCGGGCCATCTTCTTTCTCCCTCACGCTTCGAGGTTCTTGCCGACGATGCGGACCAGGAAGATGGCGACGATATTGGCGAGGATGACCGCCACCACGCCGCCCGCCGAGGCGCCGCCGACGTCGTAGTCGAGGAGCGCCTGGTGGTAGACGAGATAGGTGATGTTGGTGGAGGCGTAGCCGGGGCCGCCGCTGGTGGTGACGAGGATCTCGGCGAACACCGAGAGCAGGAAGATCGTTTCGATGAGGATCACCACCGTGATGGCGCGCGCCAGGTGCGGCAGCACGATGTAGAAGAACTTGCTGATGGCGTTGGCGCCGTCCATTTCGGCCGCTTCCTTCTGCTCTTCGTCGAGCGACTGCAGCGCCGTCAGCAGGATCAGCGTCGCGAAGGGCAGCCACTCCCACGACACGATGATGATGATCGAGAACAGCGGATAGTCCTGGAGCCACGGGATCGGGGCGATGCCGAAGCGCGTGGTGATCCAGGCGAAGATGCCGTAGTTCGGGTCCAGCATCATGTTCTTCCACACCAGCGCGGCGACGGTCGACATGACGAAGAAGGGCGAGATCACCAGAATGCGGACGATCCCCCGGCCGAAGATCGGCTGATCGAGCAACAGCCCCAGCAGAATTCCGCCGATCACCGTGATCGCCAGCACCGAGAGCGTGAGGGTCAGGGTATTGCCGAAGGCCTGGAAGAATGATGGGTCGGTGAGGAAATAATAGTAGTTCGACCAGCCGGCGAAGCCGCTGTTGATCGGATTGAGGAGGTTATAGGTCTGGAACGAGTACCAGAGGGTAAGGCCTAGCGGCACGATCATCCAGATGAAGAGGATCGCCACCGACGGCGTCAGCATGCCGCGCGCCAGGCTGCGAGTATTCGCGGTCGCCATGTTTCCCCTCCCCTTTCCGGCGCTCGTCCGGACGCCGGCCTTGCAACGGCCCATGGCCGCTCCGGGTGTTCCCGGTTAGGCAGGCCACGGCGTACTTAATGCGCGCTGAGTTTTTCGCGCAGATCAGCAGATCCGAGAGGCTGCCCGGGCAACAAGACCGGGCAGCCTCTCGGCCTTGGGAGGAGGGCTACTTGATGTAGCCGGCCTTGGTCATGGTGCGGGTGGCCACGTCCTGTGCCTGCTTCAAGGCGTCGTCGACGCTGCTCTGCCCGGCGAGCGCCGCCGAGAAGATCTGGCCGACGGTGTCGCCGAGGCCCTGGAACTCGGGAATGGCGACGAACTGCACGCCGGTATAGGGGACGGGCTTGACCGTCGGGTGCTGCGGATCGGCGGCGTCGATCGAGGCGAGGGTCATCGCGGCGAACGGCGCGGCGCTGGTGTAGTCGGTGTTGTTGTAGAGCGAGGTGCGGGTACCCGGAGGCACGTTCGCCCAGCCTTCCTTGCTCGCCACGAGCTCCTCATAGTGCTTGCTGGTCGCCCAGGCGATGAACTTCTCGGCGGCGTCCGCCTTCTTGGAGCCGGCCGGAATGGCGAGCGACCATGCCCAGAGCCAGTTGGCGCGCTTGCCGAGGCCCTTGTCCGGGGCGAGCGCGAAACCGACCTTGTCGGCGACCGTCGAGTCCGTCGGATTGGTGACGAACGAGCCGGCGACCGTGGCGTCGATCCACATGCCGCACTTGCCCTGCTGGAAGAGGGTGAGGTTCTCGTTGAAGCCGTTCGACGAGGCACCGGCCGGGCCGTCGGCCTTCATCAGGTCGACATAGAACTGGATGGCGTCGTGCCACTCGGGACTGTCGAACTGGGGCTGCCACTTCTCGTCGAACCAGCGCGCGCCGAAGGAGTTGGCCAGCGTCGTCAGGAAGGCCATGTTCTCGCCCCAGCCGGCCTTGCCGCGCAGGCAAATGCCGTTGATGCCGTTGGCGCGGTCGGTCATGGCGTCCGCCGCCTGCTTGATGAAGTCCCAGGTGGGCTTGTCGGGCATGGTCAGCCCGGCCTTGTCCATCAGGTCCTTGCGGTACATCACGTAGGAGCTTTCGCCGTAGAACGGGGCGGCATAGAGCTTGCCGTCATAGCTGAGGCCGGCGCGGATCGCCGGCAGCAGGTCGTTGACATCGTAGTCGGCGCCAAGGTTGTCGAGCGCCACCAGCCATCCGTTCTTGGCCCAGATCGGCACTTCATAGGTACCGATGGTCAGGATGTCGTACTGACCGCCCTTGGTGGCGATGTCGGTCGTCACTTTCTGGCGGAGCACGTTCTCCTCGAGCGTCACCCACTGCAGGGTGATATCCGGGTTCATCTGGGCGAAGTCGTCCGTCAGCTTCTGCATCCGGATCATGTCGCCGTTGTTGACGGTGGCGATGGTGAGCTGGGTCTGGGCCAGGGCCTGCCCGGCACCCAACAGCGACGCGGCGCCCATAAGGGCGATCATCAGTCTCGTCATGGGTCTCCTCCCGTTAACTGCGATCATTTGCTCTCACAGTTAGCATATGCTCACCACATCGATCGCGGAATGTCAAGACGGCGCGCCGATGAAACGGCGTGTCCCAGGGCCGTCCGGTGCCGTTGCAAGAGGCGCCCGCGAGGTGTCCGGCACCCGCCCGCTGGCCGTCCGAGGCGATTCGGCCGGACTGCGGGGGCGACCGGAGGCGGGCCTCAGCCGAGGTCGAGCAGCGATCCGGCGGTCGTCTCGTTGGTGATGAGACCGTTGATGAGGCGGCCCTTCAGCGCGGCGTGAATCGCCAGAACCTTGCCCGTTCCCTGCGCCACCCCGACGACGAATCGCTCCGCCGGCGCCTTCAGCGGCACGCTGGTGAGGCGGTCGTTGAAGCCGCGGGGAATGACCTTGCCGGCCGCGTCGAAGGCCCAGCCGGTGATCTCGCCGACCGCCCCGAAACGGCGCATTTCCGCGAGTTCTTCCATGGAAATGAAGCCGTCGAGATGGAGTTGCGCCCGTTCGTCCATGCGGCCGATGCCGACCACGGTCATCTCCGCCGCCTCGGCCAGATCGCGAAGCCGACGGAAGGGCTCCAGGCGCACCAGCTGTTCCCGGTCCTGGCGCGACGGCACGACGACCGGTAGCGGCATCGGGAAATGCGGCGCCTGGGTCAATTCCGATAGCCGAGTCAGCACGTCGTAGAAGCTGCCGGCGCCCTCCATGGAGATGTGGCCGACCAACGACACCAGCTTGTGTTGCAGGCAGATCATGCGCGGGACCTGCTCGACCGAGGCGCGCAATGTCCGCCCGGTACCGACGGCGATGACGATCGGCTCGGACGACCTGAGCCGCTGTTCGATAAGCGCCGCGGCGGCCTCGGCAATGCCGACCACCGCGTCGTCCGAGGCGGGATCGGCCGGGACGACCTCGCAGAAGCGCAGCTCGTAGCGGGAGGTCAACTGGGCCGCCAGGTCCATGCAGGCGGCGATCGGATGGTCGAGGCGGAAGGTGATGAGTCGCTCGGAAAGTGCAAGCGAAACAAGGCGTTGGGCGGTCGGACGCGAGATGTTGAGCTTGCGGGCGATCTCTTCCTGGGTGTTGCCGGCGATGAAATAGAGCCATCCGGCGCGGGCTGCCTCGTCGAGGCGGGTTCGGTTCGACTTGGGTGCGTCCATCGCTGTCACGATTCCCGAAGCTCTGCGCCAATGGCGCTCATCGATCCGAATACACGATCAGCCCCGGCCGCGGCCAGCAGCGCGTCGACATTGCGTCCCACGCAATGGCTGCCGCCGGTGAAGCCCCAGGCGGTCATCCCGGCGCTCTTGCCGGCGGCGATGCCGACGGCGCTGTCCTCGATCACCACGGTTTTTTCGGGCCGGGCGCCCATCGCCGCGGCGGCGTGGAGAAACAGATCCGGAGCCGGCTTGCCGCGGCTCACCATGGCGCCGTGAAAGATGCGGCCGTCGAAATCGGGCTCCAGCCCCGTCAGCCGGAGGCTCAGCCCGATCCGCTCCGGATCGCTGGACGAGGCGAGACAGTAGCGTGCGGGGACGGCCGCGAGCGCCTCGCGGACGCCGGGAATCGGCTTGAGAGACGCCACATAGGCGGCGCGACGCCGCATGCCGAGCTCGCGCCGGAACGCCTCCGGCATCGGCCGGCCACGCACCTGCCGGTAGTGATCCTCGACGGCGCCGAAGCCGCGTCCGAGAAAGCGGTCAAGGACATCGTCGAGCGAAACGTCGATCCCATGGTCGACCAGCGTGTCCGCCAGGCACTGGCAGCTCAGCACCTCGCTGTCGACGACCACCCCGTCGCAGTCGAAGATGACCAGCTCGGGGACATGGTCGCCCGCGCCTGAGATCCTCCGATCAGGATCGGTCATCGCCTCCCACTCGTCCAAAAAAAGCAACAGAAAATCCAATTTTTGACGCCGGATTATTAGTTCACGAAACGGTCAAATGCTCAAGCTCGGGGTTCAATTGCTCGATATCGGCATAGGAAAAAACAGCTTGCGTATGTGAAAAGCACGAATTAAGCTGCTCATCAAGGCCGGCGACAGACCGGTGGTAAGGAGTTGGGGAAACGAGGGATGGGCGTCTCGCTCAAGGGGTTGGCATGGGACCACCGGCGCTGCTGGGGTCCGCTCGACGCGAGCGTGCCGACCTACCGTGCGCGGCATCCCGATCTCAGTATCGAGTGGGACCGGCGCAGCCTCTACGAATTCGGCGAAGGCCGGCTCGACCAGGCGGTGAAGACCCACGACCTGGTGATCTTCGATCATCCGTTCGTCGGCGAGGTCGCTCGCGACGGACTGCTTCTCCCCCTCGATGCCTATCTCTCGGAAGACGACCGACACGCCTTCGAGGCGGATTCGGTCGGCAAGTCTTGGCAGTCCTACCAGGCCAACGGCAGCCAATGGGCACTGCCGATCGACGCCGCCGCTCAAGTCGCCGCCTACCGCCCCGATCTTCTCGCCAAATTCGCCGACCGTCCGCCGCGGAACCACGATGAAGTCTTGGCTCTCGGCCGGCGCCTGATTGCCGAGGGTCTCTGGCTCGGGCTGCCTTTGGTGCCGACCGATGCGATGTGCCTGGTTCTCACCGGCGCGGCGCTCGCCGGCCACGCGATCGCGCCCTCGCGCGACATCTTCCTGACCGACGAGGCCGTCGAGGAGGTGATCGGTCGCATCCGCGAGATCGCCGCTTTCGTGCACCCGTCCTCGTGGTCGTGGAATCCGATCCGCTGCTACGAGCACATGGTCCGCCACGACGATGTCGCCTATGTGCCTTTCGCCTTCGGCTACGTGAACTACGCCTCCCGGACTGACGAACCGCACCTTTTGTTCGCGGATATCCCGGCGTCGCCACCCAATGGCGCGCTGCTCGGCGGCGCCGGGATCGGGGTGAGCGCGTTTTCTCGTAACCGCGACGCGGCGGTCGCATATGCACTTTATCTTTGCAGTCCGGAATTCCAGCGCGGCGAATACGTTGCCGCCGGCGGCCAGCCGGGATCGCTCTCCGCGTGGACCGATCCGGCGGTGAACCAGGCAACGCGAAACTTCTTCCGCGATACGCTTGCCACGCTTCAGGGCTCGTATCTTCGCGGCACCCACCCGGGTTTCATCGCCTTCTTCCATGAGGGCACCCACAAGACCGTCGCCGCCATCAAGGGGGAGCTGTCGGCGAAGGATCTCGCATCGTGGTTCAACCGCAAGCACGCCGAGAGCTTCCTTCGCGGCGCCTTCGACCGGAGCCTCGTATGAACGACGATACGCGGCTCTTGACGGCGGAGGGGGCGTCGATCAGCGGGGCAACGGAACTTTCGGGCCGGCCCGTCTATAAGGCACCCGCGGCGGAAAAAGCCCTCGACATCCTCGAGTTCATGGCCAACCGCCCGGACGGCGTGACCCAGACCGAGATCTCGGCCGGGCTCGGCCGCTCCATTCACGAGATCTACCGGATCATCCAGCTTCTCGAGAAGCGCGGCTATCTGGTCCGTGCGCCGAAGTCGGACCGCTATCGGCTGTCGTTGAAACTGTTCGAGCTCGCCCACAAGCATCCGCCGGTCAATCGCCTCGTCGACGCCGCGCTGCCGGTCATGCGCGCCCTTGCCCAGGGCGCCGACCAGAGCTGCCATCTGGTGGTGCTGAACGGCCTGCACGTCCTCATCGTCGTTCAGGTCGAATCGCCGCTGCCGATGCGTTACTCGGTCGCGCTCGGATCGCAATTCCCTATCCTCGAGACGAGTTCCGGCGCCGTGCTCCTCGCCAACCAGCCGCCGCCGGAGCGCGCGCAGCTTGTCGAGACGCTGCTCGGCACCGACCCGACGCTTAATGCCGCCAAGGTCGAAGAACGCCTGGCGGCGATCGACACCATCGGCCACGAGATGCGCCCGTCGCTCGCCGTCGAGGGCTGCACCAACATATCGCTGCCGATCCGCGACCACACCGGAACGACGGTGGCGGCGCTCACCGTACCCTATCTGCCGCAGACCCACGCGCGCTTCGACCGCAAGACGGTCTTGAAGCAGGCGCGAGGCGCTGCGCTCGAAATCTCGCGCGCCCTGGGCGCTCCCGAGGAGGCCGGCAAGCCCGCCGGCCGACGTTGAGAGCGGCCCCGATGAACCCAGCTGGCGCGAGACAACAGGGAGGAAATCGATGAAGAAGTCTATCCTGGGACTGCTCGCCGCCGGCACGGCAATGATCGCGGTCATGGCCATATCGGCCAAGGCCGACGACATGCCGAAGCATATCGGCTACGTCGTCAACTACGCCACTCATGAGTGGTATCAAAACGTCATCAAGGGCATGAAGGCCCATGCCGCCGAGATCGGCGCCGACGTCGATGTCAAGGACGCCAATCTCGACGTCGCCAAGCAGGTCTCGGCCGCCGAGGACTTCATGTCGCAAGGCGTCGACGTGCTGATCCTGACGCCGGTCAACGAGGAGGGCGTCGTGCCGCTCCTCCGCCGCGCCAAGGCGGCCAACATGCCGGTCGTGCTGGAAGGCAACCCGGTCAAGGGCATGACCACGATGGTGGCGATCTGCGACTACGATACCGGCTACGACGCCGGCGTCGCGGCCGGCAAATACGCCAAAGAGAACCTCGGCGGCGTCGCCAAGGTGATGAATGTCGGCCTGCCGCTTCTGTCGGCCACCGTGCTCCGCTCGCACGGCTTCATGGACGGCATTCGGACGGTCATTCCCGACGCCGCGCTCGTTCACGACCTCGACGGCGGCGGCAATCCGGATCGCGCGCTCGAAGTGTCGACCGCGGCGCTCGCCCAGAACGACGACATCAACATCATCTACGGCATCAACGACTCCTCGTCGCTGGGTGGCCTGCAGGCGTGGAAGGCGGCCGGCAAGTCGCAGGACGGCCTGCTGGTGGTCGGCACCGGCGGCGAAGGCCTCGCCTTCATCAACGCCATGCAGAACGAGCCGTCCTACCGGATCGAGGCGGCGATGTTCCCCGAGAAGGAAGGCTACACCACCATCGACGCGGCGGTGGCGGTGTTCAACAAGAAGCCGGTGCCCGAGCACATCGTCAGCCCGACGGCGGCGCTGGTCGGCGACGACTGGAAGAAGTACTACGACTATGACGGCACGACCCGCTCCATCAAATGGGACGCGGTCAACGCGCTTCAGCCGCCGGCGAAGTGCATGAAGACGGCGGCCGATCTGAAGAGCTAACAAGAGGACTCGCGAGGCGCCCGAGGCCGCCGAGGCGGCTTCGGGCACAGTCTCAAGATGGCGATGCGCTGATGGTGACCGAAGTCTCAGCCCCGGCGAGATCGGGGACCGTCGTCGGCGCGCTGGCGAGCAAGAGCCAGATCGTGCTCGTCGCGGCGCTCGTCATCATCTGCCTCGGCATTTCGCTTGCCGTGCCGCAGTTCTATTCCGGCGCCAACATCATCGCCATTCTCCGCCAGTCGGCGATGGTGCTGATCGTCGCCTGCGGCATGACGATGCTGCTGATAACCGCCGAGGTCGATCTGTCGGTCGGCGCCTCGATCGCCTTCGTCGGCGTCGTCGCCATGGATGTGATCAACCATACCGACAGCGTTCCTCTCGGTATCCTTGCCGGCATCGCCTTTGGCGGGTTCGTCGGCCTGGTCAACGGCCTCATCGTCACCCGTCTCAAGGTCAACTCGCTCATCGCCACCATCGGCACCATGATGATCCTGCAAGGGAGCGTCTTCCTTTACAGTCGCGAGGCGGTCCAGAACCATCACCACCTGCCGTCGTTCGTCGACATCGGCGCAGGCTATATCGGCCCGTTCCCGATTCCGGTGATCGTCGCGGCCGTGGTGTTCGCGGTGTCCTATGCCGTCCTCCGGCACACCACGCTCGGCCGCTACCTCTACGCCGTCGGCGCCAACGAGAAGACCGCGCGCCTCTCCGGCCTGCGCACCGAGCGGCTGAAGCTCCTCGCCTTCGTGGTCACGGGGCTTTTGGTCGGGGTGGCCGGGATGGTGCTCGTTTCGCTGATGAATGCCGGCCAGCCGACCGCCGGACGCGGCTTCGAGCTCATCGTCATCGCCTCGGTGATCCTCGGCGGCACCAGTCTTTCCGGCGGCCGCGGGACGCTGGTCGGCACGCTCCTCGGCGTGCTCGTCCTCAAGGTCATCGACAACGGCATCATCATCCTTCAGTGGAACCAGGACCTGCAGATGATCGTGCCGGGCGTCGTGCTCATCCTCGCGATCTATCTCGACCTGTTGCGGAGGAAGGCCGATGCCCGCTGACGCGGCCCTGGTCGGCACCACCGCCGCCACCGCCCCGCTTGCCCTCGAAATGAGCGGGATCAGCAAACGCTTTCCGGGCGTGGTGGCTCTCGACAATGTCGATCTTTGCCTCGAGGCCGGCAAAGTTCATGCGGTGGTCGGCGAGAACGGCGCCGGCAAGTCGACGCTGATCAAGATCCTCGCCGGCGTCTATGACAAGGATTCCGGCATCATTCGCATCGGCGGCCGCGAGACGGCGATCAGCCATCCCGGCGATGCGCTCCGCCAGGGCATCAAGGTGGTCTTCCAGGAAATCGCGCTGATCGCCGAGTTTACCGTCGCCGAGAACATCTTCCTCGAGGACTATCCGACCGGCCGGGCGGGATCGATCGCTTGGGGACAGATCCGCCGCGACGCCAAGGCACTGTTCGAGCGGATCGGCTTCGACGTCGATACCACCGCCCGAACCGGGACTCTGCCGATCAGCCAGCAGCAGATGGTGGAGATCGCCCGCGCCCTGGCTCAGGAGGCGCGCATCGTCGTTATGGACGAGCCGACTTCGTCGCTGACCCCCAACGAAGTGGCGCTGCTCTTCACGGTGATCCGCCGGCTGACCGGTCTTGGCATCGCCGTCCTCTATGTAAGCCACAAGCTCGACGAGGTCTTCGACATCGCCGACATCGTCACCGTACTCCGCGACGGGCGCCACATCTCGACCAAGCCGATCGGCGAGCACACCCACGACAGCCTCATCCAGGACATGATCGGGCGGCGGATCGACAACCTGTTTCCGCGGAGCCGCGGGCACGCCTCAGACAAGCTCGCCCTGTCGGTGACCGACCTCTCGACCGAGAAGCTGCATGGCGTCTCGTTCGTGGCGCATGCCGGCGAGGTGCTCGGCTTCTTCGGCCTGATGGGCGCCGGCCGCACCGAGCTCGCCAAGGCGATCGTCGGCTATGACCCCATCCGCAGCGGTGCCATCGAAGTCGGCGGCAAGCCGCTCCGTCCGCACGACACCCGCACCGCCGTCTCCCTCGGCATTGGCCTCCTCACCGAGGACCGCAAGGGCGAAGGCCTGATGCTCGAGCTGCCGGTCGTCCACAATCTCAGCCTCGCGGCGCTCGCCGACTTTGCCCGTGGCGGTTTCATCGACGAGGGGCGGGAGCGGAGCGCGGCCCAGTCCTTCGTCGACCGCTTCCGCATCCGCACCCCCGGTCTCTATCAGGAGGTCAAGAACCTCTCGGGCGGAAACCAGCAGAAAGTCGTCCTCGCCCGCTGGCTGATGCGGGGGTTGAGCGTCATCGTCGTCGACGAGCCGACCCGCGGCATCGACGTCGGCGCCAAGTCGGAGATCTTCGCGCTGATCGACCAGCTCGCCGCCGACGGCCACGCCATCGTCATGATGACCTCGGAAATGCCGGAGCTGCTCGGTCTCAGCGACCGCATCGTCGTCATGGCGGAAGGACGCATCACCGCCACCTTCGACCGCGACGCGGCGACCCAGGAGAAGATTCTCAATGCCGCAATCGCCTAGCCTCGCCGCGCGGCCCGGCGCACCGCTCGCCGACGCCTTCGCCAGGCTCAGCCGGGGAAACGAGGTCGCCCTCATTCTCTCGCTGATCGCGGTGATCGCGTTCTTCTCCTTCGCGTCCGAATATTTCTTCACGCTGCGCAACCTCACCAACGTTCTCGGTCAGGCGTCGCTGGCGCTGATCGCCGGCATCGGCGTCGCCATGGTCTTCATGTCCGGCGAGGTCGACATCTCGATCGGCTCGCTGCAGGCGGCGGTCGCGATTCCGCTGATCGTCATCATGAACGCCACCGGTTCGCTGTGGCTGGGCCTCGCCGGCGCGCTCGCCCTCGGCCTGGCGGTCGGCGTGGTGAACGGCTACCTGTCGGCCTATGTCGGCATCAATTCGCTGATCGTGACGCTCGGCATGCTCTTCATCCTGCGCGGCGGCGTCTATCTCTACACCGGCCAGACGGCGATCCCCGACGACGTCATGCTCGACAGCTTCTTCGCCATCGGCAACGAGCAGTTCCTCGGCATCATTCCCTACCCGGCGGTGATCGCCTTCGTCCTTCTCCTCGTCTTCATGTATGTGATGCGCCACCGGCCGTTCGGGCGGAAGGTCTATGCGGTCGGCGGCAACGCCGAGGTGGCCCGGCTCGCCGGCTATCCGGTGCGCGGCGTGAAGTTCACCTGCTTCGTCATCTCGTCCTGCCTGGCGACGGTGTCGGGCATCCTGCTGGCTTCGCGCCTCGGCTCGGCGGTTCACCTCGCCGGCCTCGGTTTCGAGTTCCAGGTGGTCGCGGCGGTGGTGCTCGGCGGGGTCAGCCTCTCCGGCGGCGTCGGCTCGCTGCTCGGCATGGCGATGGGCGTGTTGATTCTCTCGTTCCTGTCGAACGGTCTCGGCATGCTCGACCTGCCGACCGAATGGCAGCTCGTCATTACCGGCACGATCATCATCATCGCGGTTGCCTTCGACGAGCTCAAGCGGCGAAGGGCGGGATAGACCGTGGGCGAGGCGACGAACCTCGGGGAGGAGCGAATATGGATCGGCTGAAGGGGAAGATCGCGGTCGTCACCGGCGCGGCGGACGGCATCGGTCACGCGATCGCGGAAGGGATGGCGCGCGAGGGCGCCCATGTCTTCATGGGCGACATCAACGATAAGGCCGGTCGCGCCTTCGCCAAGGCGCTCCGCGCCCAAGGGCTCGACGCCGACTACCTCCACTGCGACGTCACCGAGGACAAGGACATCGCCAGGCTGATCAAGACGGCGATCCGCAAGGGCGGCCGCCTCGATATCCTGGTCAACAACGCCGCCATCGCGATCGGCGGCTTTCCCGTTCACGAGATGACCGACGAGCAGTGGAACAAGCTGATCGCCACCAACCTCACCAGCGTCTTCCGCGGCTGCAAATACGCGCTGCCGCAGATGATCGAGCAGAAGAGCGGCGCGATCATCAACATGGCCTCGGCGCAGGGCCATGTCGGCCTCGACGGGTGGACCGCCTATGCCGGCGCCAAGGGCGCGGTGATGTCGATGACCCGGCAGATGGCGGTCGAGTTCGGTCCCCACAATGTCCGCATCAATTCGATCTCGCCCGGCACCATCAACACGCCGATGAACGAGAAGGTGATCGCCGATCTCGGCGACCACGTCGCGCGCGCCTGGGTGAAGATGCATCCGATCGGTCGGATCGGCGAGCCGAAGGAGGTCGCCGAAGCGGCGATCTATCTTGCCAGCGACGCCGCCGGCTTCACCACCGGCATCGACCTCCGTGTCGATGGCGGCCTGACGGCGGCGCCCCGTTTCGTGCCGGACCTCGTGTAACGGAGGCTGCCGTGGACAGCGGTTTGACGATGCAGCGGGCTCTGGAAGGGGTCACCGTCCTCGATTTCAGCCACCTCCTGCAGGGGCCGTTCGCCACCCAGCTGCTCGGCGACCTCGGCGCCAACATCATCAAGATCGAGCGCGCCGGCGCGGGCGACCTGTTCCGCTCGATGACCTTCTTCGCCAAGTGGGTCGGCGGCTCGGAAAGTCCGAACTTCCTCGCCTGGAACCGCAACAAGCGGTCGATCGCGCTGAACCTCAAGAGCCCCAAGGTCCACGATCTGATCATGGAGATGGCGAAGAAGGCCGACGTGGTCGTCCAGAACTTCCGCCCCGGCGTGCTGGCGCGTCTCGGCTACGGCTACGAGGACTTCAAGGCGGTCAACCCGCGCATCGTCTATTGCTCGGGCTCCGGCTACGGCGAGGAGGGGCCCTATGTCGATCGGCCGGGCCAGGACATGCTGATCCAGGGCCTCGCCGGGCTGGTCGCCAATACCGGCCGCGGCGACCAGCCGCCGGTCCCGGCCGGCGCCGGGCTCGCCGACCAGATCGGCGCCCTCAACATGGTCTACGGCATCCTCGCCGCGCTCTACTGGCGGGAGAAGACCGGCAAGGGCCAGAAGATCGAGGTGAACCTGCTCGCCGGCATGCTCGCCCATCTCGCCCAGGAATATGTCGCCGTCCTCAATCTCGGCCAGGACCTGGAGCGTCCGAAATCCGGCATCGGCCATCCCGGCATGCAGGCACCCTTCGGCATCTACGAGACGAAGGACGGCTACGTGTCGATCGCCATGAGCCCGTTCAAGACGCTCTACGAGACGCTCGGCGCGCCTGAACTCGCCGTCTATGACGATCTGACCACCCTCTACGACAAGCGTGACGAGGTGTGGGAGCACGTCAACAGCGAGACGAAGAAATACGGCACGGCCGAACTCCTCGATCGGCTGCTCGCCGCCGATATCTGGTGCGCCGAGGTGAAGGACATCCGCCACGCCGCCGAGGACCCGCAGGTCAAATACATGAACATGCTCGTCACCTACGAGCACCCGAAAGGCGGAACCGTGCGTGTCGTCGCGCCGGCAATCAGGATGAGCGAGACGCCGCCGGCGATCGAGCGGCCGGCACCGCTTATCGGCCAGCACGGGCGCGAGATCCTTGCCGAGTTCGGGGTGGCGGAGGCGGAGATCGACGAGCTGGTCGCCAGCGGCGACATGACCGTCGAGGCCTGAGATGGCGACCGCGCCGGCCTACGAGACGCTGTCCGTCGATCAGCATGACCGTATCGCCGTGGTGACCTTCCGCCGACCGGACCAGCTCAACGCCATCTCAACGCGGATGCAGGCGGAGATCACCGAAGCCTTCGCGGCGCTCGGCCAAGACCCCGGTGTCAACGTCATCGTCGTCACCGGCGAAGGGCGCGGCTTCATGGCCGGCGCCGACATCAAGGAATATGCGGGGCAGAGCGATGCGGCGTTCGACGATTTCCAGACCCGCGGCCGCCGCATGTATGAAGCGATCGAGGAGAACCGAAAGCCGGTGATCGCCGCCGTCAACGGCTATGCGCTCGGCGGCGGCTTCGAGCTGGTGCTCTGCTGCGACATCGTCATCGCTTGGCGCGAGGCGAAGATGGGTCTGCCGGAGATCAGCCTCGGCCTCGTCCCCGGCGGCGGCGGCACGCAGCGGAGCGTCAGAAAACTCGGCCAAAACCGCGCCAACCATCTCGTGATGACCGGCGCCATGCTGCCGGCGGCGAGGTTCGAGCAGTTCGGACTCGTCACCGAGACGACCGAGCCCGACCAGCTCATGCCCCGCGCGCTCGCCGTCGCCGGCGAGATCGCCGACGCGTCCCCCGAGGCGATCCGCGACCTCAAGGCGCTCACCCGCTTCGCCACCGGCGGTGACCTCGCAGCCGGGCTCGACCGCGAAGGTGAAGCGGTCCGCCGTCTGTTCCGCACCGACATCGCCAAAACCCGTGTGAGGGCGTTCGCCGAAAAAAGTGCCGCACGCGCCCGAAGGGGGAGCTAACTTTCGATGGCCGACGAACAGCAAAGCGCCGATGCCCCCTACCGCGGTCTCGGCTGGGCGCATGGCTGCCTGACCGTGCAGCGGCTCGGCGCGATGCTCGCGCCGGTCACGTTTCTCTTCGCCGACGGCCGTCAGGTGAGCCCGTTGCACGTTGCCCCGTGGGCGGGGGAAAAGGGCACCGAAGAGCTGCCGGGGATTCTCCGGCGCCTGCGCGGCGAGTGGCCCTGCGTGCCGTTCGGCTATTCGGTGCCGGCCGAGGGCTTTGCTCCGGCGTGGGTGCCGGCGATCGCGCCCGCCGAGCCCGGCGAGGAGGTCCACGGCCATTCGTCGAATGTGGACTGGCAATGGGAGGACGCGCCCGACGGGACCATCCGGCTCTCTCTCGATTACCCGCCATCGAGCCAGGTGAAGCGGGTCGAGCGCACCGTCGCGCCGGACGCCGATGGGCCGGCCATCAACATCGAATTCCGTATCGAGGTCCGGGAGGATTGCCGGCTGCCGATCGGCCTTCATCCGGTCCTGCGGCTCCCGGCCACGCCAGGCGGCGCGCGGCTGGAGCCTGGCCGGTTCGACCATGGCCTGACCTATCCGTCCATGGTCGAGCCGTCGGCGCCGCTCTTCGCCGAGAATGTCCGGTTTGTCGACCTTGCGGCCATGCCGACGCGGAGCGGCGCGACGATCGACGCGAGCCGCCTCCCTCTTGCCGTCGACACCGAGGAACTCGTGCAGCTCAACGGCATCGACGGCACCGCGGCCCTCGCCAACGAGGCGGACGGATACCGGGTCAGGCTCACCTGGCAGCCCGAGCATTTCCCGAGCTTGCTCCTGTGGTTCAGCAATCGGGGGCGGAAGATGGCGCCGTGGAACGGCCGCCACGTGGCAATCGGCGTCGAGCCGGTCTGTTCGCCCTTCGGTCTCGGCCCGCCGACGGCGCTGGCCGACAATCCGATTGCCCGGTCCGGTACGCCGACCGCTCTCGAGTTCAAGGCGGACGAGCCGTTCGTCACCCGCTACCGGATTGCCGCGGAGCCGCTCTGATGGGCCGGCCGGTGCACGAAAGCCTGGTGAAACCCAACCGGCCGATCGTCACCGACCTCGCCGGCCTCGCGGCGATGGTCGCCGACGGTGATGTCTTCGGCGTCGGCGGCCACCATTTCGCCCGGCTCCCCGTCGCCCTCCTCAATGCCATCGCCGAGCGGGGCACGCAGGACCTCCGCTACGTCTCCTGGGCCGGCGGCCTGCCGCTGGAGATGCTGCTCGAGGCCGAGGCGGTCGCCAGCGTCGATATGTGCTTCTCCAGCCTCGACATCTTCGGCCTGCCGCCGCGCTTTCGCGCCGCCGCCGAGACGGGCCGCCTGCCGGTCCACGACTGGACGGCGCTGGCGATGATCCAGGCGCTCCGTGCCGCCGAGCAGAACCTGCCGTCGCTGCCGTTCCAGCTTCCCGCCGGCTCGGACATGATGGCCCGCATTCCCGGCGTGCGCACCGTGCACGACCCGGCGACCGGCGAGGCGGTCGGCGCCATCCCGCCGCTTCGCCTCGACACGATCGTCCTGCATGCGCCTCGCGCCGACGAGAGCGGCAATGTGGAGATTGTCGGCGCCCGCGCCCTCGACGGACCGATGGTCGGCGCGGCGCGAAAAGTGCTGGTCACCGTCGAGGAAATCGTGCCGGTCGGCGACCTGGCGCGCAATGGCCGCCGGTCGATCCTTACGCGCAACCGCGTCACCGCCATCGCGCCGGTCGAAGGCGGCGCCTGGCCGACCTCGTGCCTGCCGTTCTACGCGACCGACTACGCGGCGCTTAAGGTCGCCTTCGAGTCGGAGGAGCCGCTTGGCGTCTCGCTCCGCCTGCCGGCGCGCGGTGTCCCGGCCGCCCTCCGCAGATCCGCATCACTCTCCGCGGCATCCGCCGCGGTTGCGCGCTTCCCGAGCGTCGTCAACCGGGGAAAGGAGGCCGCGTCGATCGACGAGATAATGGCGGTGCGCATTGCCGCTGAGCTCGACAACGACAGCTTCGCCAGCGCCGGCGCCGTGTCGCCGCTCGCCAATGTCGCCTACCGTCTCGCCAAGTCGACCCACGCGCCGGACATGATCATCGCGACGATGAGCTGCGGCCACCTCGACATCGCGCCGAGCCCGATCAGCCTCAGCCTGCTCGAAGCCTTCGATGCCGAGACCGCGGTCGCCCATGCCGGTGGCGACGACACCTACTCGACCTATTATCAGGCGGGCGCCGTCACCCATGAGATCATCGCCGCGGCCCAGATCGACCGCCATGCGCGGGTCAACAACATCGCCTTGCGCAAGGCGGACGGCGGCACCATCCGCCTGCCGGGGCAGGGCGGCATGGCCGACGTCGCCAACATGCACCGCGACATGGTCGTCTACGTCACCCGCCATTCGCCGCAGTCGCTGGTGGCCGAGGTCGATATCGCGAGTTGCGGCCGCGCCTATGTCACCGACGCCGAACGCGCGGCGATGGGCTACCGGCCGGGCGTCGTCAGGCTAGTCACCAATCTCTGCGTCTTCGCGCTCGATCCAGAGACCCGCGAGCTGGTGGTCGTCGAGACCTTCGCGGGCGTCGGCCGCGACCAGATCGTCGAAGCCACCGGCTTTCCGCCGCGCTTCGCGCCGGATTGCGGCGAGACGCCTCCCGTCGCGCCCGAGACCCTCGAGATATTGCGGGAGCGCATCGATCCGCTTGGTCTGCGCCGCCTCGAATTCGTCGGCTCGCGCGAGCGTGGCGCGCTCCTCGACGAGATCATCGCCGGCGACCGCGAGCTGGTCGCTTTCCTGGCCGACCGTGCCGGCGGGAAACGGAGAGCCGGATGAAGCCCTTGCTCGACATGTCCGCCGCCCGGGTCTTCTTCGACGGCATCTTCACCGATCCGCGGGTCGCCCATCCGGAAGGCGTCGCGATCCACGCCGACGGCGCGATCTGGTGCGGCAACGAGATCGGCGAACTATTGCGGATCGACGCGGACGGCAAGTCCGTCGAGCGCGTCGGATCGACCGGCGGCTTCCTGCTCGGCATCGCCTTCGATCGGGCGGGCAACTGCTTCGCCTGCGACCTGAAGCACGCGGCGATCTTCCGCTACGACGCGGGGACCGGACGGACCGAGCGCTTCGCGGCCTCCGGCATCAAGGTGCCGAACTATCCCGTCGTCGACGAGGCACGCGGCTGCCTCTACGTCTCGGACAGCGCCGGCGATCCGGGGCCCGGCATCTTCCGGTTCGACCTTCGGACCGGCGAGGGCGGGGTCTGGTGCGAGGGACCCACGCGTTTCGCCAACGGCATGGCGATGGCACCCGACGGGAACGGTCTCTTCCTTGTGGAGAGCAACGTGCCGGCGGTCAGCTATGTGCCGATCGAAGCCGACGGCCGCGCTGGCGCGCTCCGCCGCATCGTCTCCGCGGTGAACAATGTTCCCGACGGCCTCGCCTTCGGGCCGGACGGGACCCTCTACATCTCCTGCTATGAGCCGAGCCGCATTTACCGGTTCAAGGGCGGCGGGCCGCTGGAAATCCTCATCGAGGATCCCCACGCGACGGTGTTGGCGCATCCGACCAACGTCGCATTGAAGGGCGACAAGATGTACACCGCCAATCTCGGCCGCTGGCATATCACCGAGATCGACCTGTCGGCGCTCTGACTACCGCAAACGATCGGCCTCGACGCTGACCCGCGTCCATGCCCGCGGCGCGACGACCACGCGCACCTCGCCGTTCCGGCAGGGCAGGTCCTCGACCGCGTCGCCCGCGAGGCTCGTACGGCGCGCCCGCACCGGCGTCAGCGTGCCCGGCCCGATCGTCGCCTCGACCGCCGTCTCGTCGGGATTGAGGAGGGTCAGCGCCACGCCGCCGCCGGCCGGTTCGAGCCGGGTGAGAAGCAGGTTGCCGAGATCGAGCTTGAGGAGCGTCTCGGCGGTGCGGCGGACCTCGCCGCGCCCGGCATAGACATGCGCCGCGGGGGGATGGGCGTAGGCGAGCGCCTCTGCCGCCGAGGCGCCGAGCGGACGTGCCGGCCTCGGCAGCAGCCAGAAGCGGAAGCGAAGCTCGCCACCCTGATCGGCCTGGAAATTGGTCATCCAATAGTTGTTGGCGAGCCAGGCGACCATCATCGGTCGTTCGCGGGAGACGCGGCCGTCGGGATCCCGGTGGCGCCCGAAGGTGAAGCCGCCGACCTGCCAAAGCGGCGCGTCGGGGCAGGCAATGGTGAGTTCGCGCTCCCCGTCGGTCAGCCGGATCCAGCGCTGGGTGGTGATGTAGTGGCGGCTGGCATAGGGAAGCTGCTCCGTGTCGAGGGCGACCGCCGCGCCGGCCGTCTCGAAGTCGCAACGCCATGACGCTCCGAGATTCGTCGGGAACGGCAGATAAATCGCGTGCGGATCGGCAAGCGGCGTCTTGGCGACGATGACCTCCATTTCGAGCGCCGCCTCGTCGGGAACCACTCGGTGGATGACGCGGATGCGATCGCCGCCCGGCAGCGCGAACGCCTGCTCGACCTCGGCGCGACCGCGCTCGACAAGCGCGCGGCTCGACAGGACTTTCTCTGGCACATCGTGCCGGGCAATCCAGTCGGTATGCCAGGACTCGTTCCAGTCAGGCGATTCGACGTCGATCTTGTCGAAGATCGCATCGCGTGTTGCGGCCTCCGGGCGTTCCAGGACCGGAACGCCGATCGCTGCGCCGTCCGCGGCGCCCGCATACTCGACACCGTCCAGTTTCAACGAGCAGACACCGCCCCGCGTCCTGTCGAACGCGACGCTGACGCGGCCGTTGGACAGGAAGCCGTCACCCGCCTCGCAATCGCCGCCTGCCGGTCGCACCGCCTCCGCCGGCAGTGTCAGATAGGAGAGGGCCGGTAGGTCGATCGGGGCGCTCCAATAGGCGTTCTCGTCGGAAAGGTCGCTGAACAGCACATCCTGGCGCTGGATGCGATGCGACTGCGGCCCGGTCGGCACGATCGCCTCGAGGCCGAAGCCGCTGGAGGGTTCCGGCGCGCCGGCGAGCGGCGGGAGGTACGGCAGGCGTAGCGACCGACGTACGGGAAAGGGATGGGGGTTGTAGACAAGGAGGCGCGGCGCCTCGCCGCCGGCGGATTCGGCGAGCCGCTCCAGCCCGTCGCGCCGGAGCATGCGGGCGAGGCTGGCGCCTTGCGGCGCGAGGGCGAGCTTGAGGAGCTGCTGCGAGCGGGTCTCCGCCGATTGCGGCCGTGAAACCGAGCGGTCGGCGCCCCAGGTATGCTCGGCGTAGAGCGCCAGCGCCCGCCGCGCCTCGTCGAAGAGCGTCGCCTGGCGGCCGTTGACGGTCGGACGCCACGCCTCCAGCCCGAGCGCGTCGTCGAGATGGCGCTGGCCTTGCATCGCCTGGCTCGTCTCGTGGGCGGTGCTGCCGGCGCCGAAATTCCACCAGTCGGTCCAATCTCCTCTGAGCACGGGCAGCCGATCCTCCGGCTCGGCGCCGAGGCGGTCGAAGAACTCGGTAAGCGTGCCGATGCGCAGCCTGATCTCGGGGTTCGTCTCGTTCCAGGCACGGACGAAGGCGGGCAGGGCAGGTTGCGGCGAGCCGTTGTCGTGATAGCGGACATTGGTGATCTGCATCATCAGGAAGGGATGCGGATAGCCGCGATCCTCCCAGAGCTTGGTCCATCGCGGAACCCTGGCCCGCGCCTCTTCCATGTCGAGAGGAATGCGCAGCATGCGGTCGCTGGTGACGCCATAGATGAAGCCGTTATAGGCAAGCATCGTCCGCCCGCCCGGCGCCTGCCAGCGGAAGGCCCGCGGCCACGGCCGCAGCGCATGGCCGAAATGCTCGTTGATCGCCATCGAGAGGCCTTCGATACCGTGGTCGAGGAGCGCGTCGACCACCCCCCAGGGCAGGCCGTTCACGTCGGTGTTCATTGCCGCACGGACCGGAATGCCGAGGTCGCGGAAGAAGCGGATCGGCTTCAGCGTATCGACCAGCATGCCGTGATCCATCAGCGGGGTCATGTGCCAGGCCATGGCGGCGACGTCGAACTGGCCGCGCTGCACGGCCGCCAGGAAACGCTCACGGTCGCGATCGTTGGCGTGCGTCCACCAGTCCTGAGTGATGCCGGTCACCTCGCAGGTCCACCGGAAGCGGCTGTCGTCCGGCCAGTCGGCGGTCCGATCGGCGATGTCGAGCGCCTCGTCGATGAAGCGGCGATGCAATTCGAAAACGACCGGCTGGGGATGGGTGTAGCCGATGTCGGTGTGTGAGTGATGGACGAACAGGATCTCGCGGATCATGGGCGATTTCTTGGCTGTGATGGGAGGAAGACGCGGGCCGTCGCGTTTCACCAGGGCATGTCGGCGCCCGCCGCCGGATCGGCGTAGCGGCGTTCGGGCATGATGGTGTACCAACCGGGGCGCGACGGATCGCGGTCGTAGGCGTAGCCGCCGAGCTCGCGATAGAGCTCGGCGTACTCTGCCACCTTGTCGCGGTCGAGCTCGACGCCAAGGCCCGGCCCCGTGGGCAGCGCGATCTTGCCGTCGCGATAGGCCATCTTGCCGCCCTTGATCACGTCGTCGGCGAGGTGATGGTAGTGGGCGTCGGCGGCGAAGCCGAGGTTGGGGAGCGCCGCGCCGAGATGAAGCATGGTGGCAAGCTGGACGCCGAGCTCGCCGGAGGAGTGGACGCTCGCGCCCCACTGGAACGTCTCCAGCACCTGGCCTGCCTTGTAGGCTTGGCGGAGGCCGCCCCAGAACGTCGTGTCGAGTAGGATCACGTCGACCGCTTCGGTGCGGATGCAGGCGGCGAGCTGTTCGAAATTGACCACGACCGTGTTGGTGGCGGTCGGCATGTTGATCGCGTTCCGCACCCGGCGCATGCCTTCGAGCCCCCAGGTCGGGTCCTCGAAATACTCGTTGTTGAGATCGTCGATCGCCCGAGCGACGCGGATGCTTTCCTCGACCCCCCACACGCTGTTCGGGTCGAGGCGAAGTCCGTCGCCGGGAAACGCCTCGCCCAGCGCCCGCATCACCGCGATGTCGTGGTCGGGCGGAAAGACGCCGCCCTTCAGCTTGTGTGACTTGAAGCCGTAGCGCTGCACCAGGTCGCGGGTGTGGGCGACGATCTCGTCCGGCGAGGTCTCGCCGCCGGCGCGGCCGTCCTTGCTGCGATAGCGGTAGAAGATGTAGCTGGCGAACGGCACCTCTTCGCGCACCGCGCCGCCGAGCAGGTCGCAGGCGCGGATGCCGAGATATTTGCCGGCGACGTCCATGCAGGCGAACTCGATGGCCGCGTGGAGCTGGATGCGGTTGTTGTAGAGCGAGGCGACCGGATTCATGATCTTCCAGCGCAGCTGTTCGAGCTGCAACGGGTCGTGGCCGAGAAGATACGGCTTGAGACCGGCGATCGCCGCCTCGGCCGACTGGCCGCCACCGCCCATTTCGCCGACTCCGGTGAGCCCCTCGTCGGTTTCGACCTCCACCAGGGTGCGGACGAAACGCCCCCAGTGGGCGCCGTTGGAATGGCGGAGCGGCGCCTCGAGCGGAACGGTGACGGTGGTCGCCTTGAGATCGGTGATCTTCATGGTCTTCCTTCTCTAGTCCTTTGGCGTGCCGCTGATCGGCAAGAGGAGTCCGCCGTCGACGACGAGCGTCGCGCCGGTGACGAAAGACGCCCGCGGCGAGGCGAGAAACGCCACCGCTTCGGCGACTTCGCGCGGCTCGGCGATGCGGCCGAGCGGATGCATGTCGCGGATCACGTCCATCAGTGCATCGGGATTCGGGTCGAGCGACACCGCCCAGCGGAGCATCGGGGTGTTGACGCTGCCCGGCGCCACTGCGTTGGCCCGCACGCCGTATTGGGCGAAGTCGAGCGCCATGCTGCGGGTGAGCCCGATCAGCGCGTGCTTGCTCGTGGTGTAGGCGGCGACGTTCGCCTGCGTGGCGAAGGCCTGGACCGAGGCCATGTTGACGATCGCGCCGCGGGTCTTCTTGAGGTGGGGGATCGCGGCATGGCAGACGAGATAGACGCTCTTCAGATTGACATCGATGACCTCGTCCCAGGCGCTCTCGGCGGTCGTCTCGACGGTGCCGTAGCGCTGGATGCCGGCGTTGTTCGAAACGATGTCGAGCCTCCCAAAAGCTTCCACGACACTGGCAACGCAGTCGGCCACCTCGCGCCCGACCGACACGTCGGCGGCGATCGCCAGCACCTCGAAGCCGCGCTTGTTCAGGCCGGCCGCGACCTCGTCGGCGGCGGTGCTGTCGCGATCGACGATGGCGACCCTGGCGCCGCGCTCGGCGAGCACCTCGGCTACCGCGGCGCCGATGCCCATGGCGCCACCGGTGACGATGGCCACCTTGCCGGAGAACTCGCCTTCACTCTCTGCCATGCTCTTCTCTCTCGTTATCGGCCGAGACCGAGCGTCAGGCCGCGGATGAAATAGCGTTGCAGCACCAGGAACAGGATCAGCGTCGGCGCGCTGCCGACCAGCGTCGCGGCAATCACCGACGGACCGTCGCTCGCCCCGTAGACGCCCATCATGCCGACCAGCGCCACCATGATCGGCCGCACGCCGCTCGATTTCGACAGGACCAGTCCGAACAGGAGGTCGTTCCAGATCCAGGTGAACTGGATCAGCACCAGCAGGATGAGCGGCGCGCGGGCGAGCGGCATCATGATCGACCAAAAGGTGCGCCACGAGGAGGCGCCGTCGAGCGCCGCCGCTTCCTGGAGCTGCCACGGCACGGTGAGGAAGAAGCCGCGCATGACGAAGGTGCAGAACGGAATGCAGATGGCGATGTAGAAGGCGATCATGCCGAACCGCGTGTCGTACATGCCGGTGTCGAGATAGAGGTTGAACAGCGGGATCAGGTACATCTGGAACGGAAACACCGTGCCGCTGTAGATGAGCAGGAACCAGAAGAGAGCGCGCGGGAGTTTCAGCCGGACGATGCCGTAGGCGGCAAGCGCCGCCAGGAAGACCGCGCCGACCGAGCCGACCAGCCCGTAGATCAGGCTGTTGACGAAGCCGGAGGACAAACCCTTCGCCCAGGCCCGCGCGACATTGTCGAAAAGGTCGAACGTGCTCGGCAGCGTCAGCCCGCTGGTCAGCAGGTACTCCTGCGGCGACTTGACCGCGTTCATCGCCAGGATGGCGAGCGGCAGGAGCCAGAAGACCGTCAGCGCCAGGCCGGCAATGAAGGCCAGCTCCCGCTTCGCGCCGCCGCTTGTACCCGCCATCGCTTCCGTCACTGCGGCAACTCCTGCTGGATGACGGATCGCATATAGAAATAGGAAAACACCATCGCGGCGACCGAAATGATCACCGCGATCGCGGCGCTGTAGCCCAGCCGGAACAGGATGAAGCCCTCGCGGTACATGGTGACGGCGAGGGTCTCGGACGAGCGGCCCGGTCCCCCCTGGGTCATCACCCAGATCAGGTCGAACACCTTGAAGCCGTTGACGATGGCGAGCAGCGTGGCAATGACGATGTAGGGGGTGAGCATCGGCAGCACGATCTGGCGGATCAGCCGCCAGCTGCCGCAGCCGTCGAGCTTCGCCGCCTCGAGCGGCTCATGGGGCAGGCCCTGCAGGCCGACCAGAAACAGCATCATGTTGAGCCCGGTCTGCTGCCAGGTGTAAGCGGCAATCATCGAGAAGGTGTTGAGCGGCGCCTCGAACAGCCAGCGCTGCTTGAGCGCGCCGAGACCGATCGCTTCGAGGAACGCGTTGATCGCGCCGTTGCCGGGGTCGAAGACGAAGGTGAAGAGAATGCCGACCGCCGCGGCCGAGATCGTCGCCGGCAGATAGACGCTGATCTTGAAGAATCCGGCGCCGCGCAAACCGTTGATGGTCAGCGCGAAGGCAAGCCCCAGCGTCACCGGGAAGACCACCGAGGCGACGGTCCAGGTAAGCGTGTTGCGAAGCGACAGCAGGAAATAGGGGTCGGCGAACAACTCGCGGAAATTGTCGAGCCCGATGAAGATCGGAGCCGTGATTCCGTCGAAGCGGGTGAAGCTCTGCCACAGCGTCACCACCATCGGATAGAGCAGAAAGAAGACGACGAAGGCGGCGGCGGGCAGAACGTAGAGGTAGGGCTGGGCGCGCTGAACGAAGCGGCGGGAGGACGGCGGCGATGCCGCCGCGCTCCCCGCCATTTCCGCGGATGCCGAAGCCTGCACGGTCCCGCCCGCCGGGCCCCTTTCGATCTACTTCATCGCCGCCCAGGTCTTGTCGGCCAGCGCCTGCAGGTTCTGCATGACCTGGGGATAGGTGTCGGGATGCAGCATGAAGCTGCCGAGCTCGTCGACGGCGCCCTCGGCGATCGGTGTCGGCGTCGCTTCCCAGAACCGGTTGATCTGGGTGTAGTTGCCGTCGTTGATCTCCTTGACCAGATCGGCGATCAGCGCCGACTTCGCCTTGACGTCCTTGTTGATCGGCGGGAAATCCTGAGCGTCGACCCACGCCTGCTGGGCGGGAGCGGACATCCAGAAATCGGCGACCTTCATGGCATCGTCCGCCTGCGACGAGTTTGCCGCCAAGAGCAGCGGCCCCGTCTCGAAGATGACGGCCGGGGCCATATCCGGCTTCTCGTTGGGCATGATGAAGATGCCGATATCGTCAGACGACATGCCGGCTTCCTGTAGGGTCGCGGCATACCATGTGCCGACCAGGATCATGGCGAGCTTGCCTTGCGCGAATTCGCTCGCCATGGCGTTGGTGCCCGCGGTGCCGAAGCTGATCGACGGATCGCTGAACCATCCCTTGTCGATCCAGTCCTTCCAGGTCTTGAACACGGTCTCGACCTCCGGATCGGTGTACTTGGCGTCACCGTTCATCAGCCGGTTGTAGAGATCGGGGTTCTGCCGGACGAGGAACTCCTGGAACCAGATGAAGGCCGGCCACCGCCCATCGACCGTCGCGCCGAAGGGCGTGACGCCGGCGGCCTTGAGCGTAGTGGCGGCGGCTTCGAGATCCGCCCAGGTCTTCGGCGGGGTGATGCCGTTCGCCTCGAAAACCTTCTTGTTGTAGAAGACGGCCCAGTAGGCGACGAGATCGGGGATGCCGTAGATCTTGTCGTTGAAGGTGTAGGCCGAGGCGAGCGACGGGCTGTAGAGCCCCGCATCGGTGTACTTCTTCCACAGGGCGCTGACGTCGGCGACCAGGCCGGCGTCGACCAGATCCTTCATACGATAGCCGGACCACCAGGTGAAGATGCCCGGCGCCGACGGCGTCCTCAGCGATGCACGCACGGCCGCCTGATAGGTGCTGGTGTCGGCATAAGGCACCACGTTGACCGGCACGTCCTTGTCCATGCCGAGGACTTTTTGATAGGCATCCTCCCAGTTCGCCTTGTCGTGATAGAGGTCTACGCCGGCTGCCAGGGCTGGTGCTGCGAGCCCTCCGAGGATTGCGACCGTGAGGCCAATTCTCTTGATCGTATGCATGAAAGCGCTCCTTTCCTCCGCTTTGTTCCTGTGCTTTCGGACTTCCGTTGCTAGGTCTTCCGCATCGGTGCGATGCGGACTTCGGTGAAGCGTGTCATTTTCCAAACCTCACCAGAACTGTTGAGACGGCGAGCGGCGCGAGTTCGACCGCGAGCGCTTTGCCGTCGATGGGGATGTCGTCTCCGGGGCGCTCGATCGGATCGCTCTGCTTTGCCGCCCGCGGTGCGTCGTTGAAGGTCACCGCCGCTCGCGCCGACTGACGCGAGAGGTTTTGCAGGCGGAGCGCGACCCATCCGTCTTCCTCGCCTGGTTTTGCCGTGACAAGGACGGGTGCCCCGGAGTCGACGGCGAAGAAGCTGTCGCTCTGCCCGTCGGTCGGCGCGATATCGCGGAGGACGACCGGCGGCACCAGTGCCTCGGCGGCGAACCGTGCGGCCCGGACTGGATCGACCATGCCGGCATGGGTCGTCAGCCGGTAGCGGAGCGGAATCCGCCCGCCCTGGCTCGCCTTGAAGTTCACCATCCAGTGATTGTTGATCGCCCACGACATGATGGTCGGGCCTTCCGGCTCGAGCCTGCGCGACCACTTGCCGGTGGTGATGCCGCCGAGATGGACGAGCGGCGCGTCGAGCGGCGCAAGCGTCACCCCGCGTTTGCCGTCGCTCACGTCGACCCAGCGCTGCAGCGGATACCAGTCCTTCGCCGCGCCATCCAACTGGTCCCGGTTGGGCGCGGCCGGAATGCCGTTGAGGTCGATGGTGAAATCCGCCCCGTCGAGGTTGAACGGGAAGGCGATGAACACCGCTTCCGGATCTTGGTGATGGAGCTTGTCGAGGCCCCAGTCGACGGCGACCGACTTGATGCCCGCGTCGAGTGCGTAGGTCACCGTCGCCCGCCGCACGCCGGGCGCCTCGATCTCGGCAGTGATCGAAGCGTGACCCTGATCGATCTGTGGTTCGCCAATCTCGATCTTGCTGGCGGTCTGGCGCACCCAAGGGGTGTTCTTGTTGCCGATGAAGAAGTCGGGATGGGAAAAATCGTAGTTGTTGATGGCGAGCCGGCCCTCCGGCGAGTCGATCTCCTCATAGATGTATTGCCCGGGCCGCCAGCCCTGATATTCGCCGGCGAAGTCATGGCCGAGCTCCTTGTCGAAGAGCTCGGACAGCCCGCCCGTCTTCGCATCGACCCGCAGGCGGTAGTGGCGGTTCTCGATCACTCCCGGCCCGACTTTCAGATCCGACGCGTCCGGCGGCGCGATCTTCAGGAAGGCGTATCCCATCGGTGGGACAGTTCCAGCGAGGCGCCGCACGGGCGGGATGGGCCGGGCGCCGCCCCAGCCGCTGCCGCGGTTGAAGAAGCAGTCGAGGACGCCGATCGGTGCGGCACCGCCGCGCGGTTCGGGCTCCTCGACGATGACCTGCCGCTCCCAGGGAAGGGTGTTGATGACCAGGACTTCCTCGATACCGGAGGGCTTGAACGCTTCTTCCGGCGTCAGGTCGCCGAGGTTGAAGATGCCTTCCGGGCCGGGATTGCCGAGCGGCTTGGCGAGCTTCCGCGCGGCGGCGGCAAGCTGGTCGTGCGCCTCCATGGCGGCGGTGTAGGCGAAGCCGGCCTTGCGGTTCCATTGCGCTCGCGTGAAGAGCGAATCGGGCGCCTCGATGGACGAATAAGCGCCCCAGGTGTGCTCGTCATAGAGGGTGGTGTTCTCGTAGGTGGCAGCGGCGCGCGGCGCGTCCCAGTGGCGTTCGCCGCGGCTTCGCAGCCACGCTTCGATCGCCTCGGCCATGCCGAGGAACTCGTGGGTCGCCCGGTTGACGCCGGTCTCATAGGCGCTCGAGCCGGGACCGTCGGTCCAGTGGTCGGTCCAGTCGCCGCGCTGAGTGCCGATGGCGTTGCCGTGGCCCTCGGCGAGCAGCCGGCCGAATTCGCTGGTGGTGACGAAGGCGAACTTGAACGGCCGCTCCTCCCCGTTCCACCGCTTGACGAATTCCGGCATGCGCGGGTCGGGCGGGCCGTTGTCGACCCGGACCGGATGCGTCGATTCGCAATAGAGGAAGTCGTACGGGTAGGTCTCGTCCGCCTCCAATTGCTCGACCCAGCGCGGCAGCAGCCGGTCGACCAGATCGAAGTTGCCGAGGCCGGCCTGGCTGCGGCCGAAGAGATAATGGTAGCCGTTCCAGGCGAGGACGCGTTTGCCGCTCGGCCCCTCCCACCAGAAGGCGCCGGGGAACGGCTTCGGCCGCGCCCCGCGGATGGGGTTGATGGCGGCGGTGTAGAAGGTGATGCCGAGATCGGCGAGGAGGTCGGCGAAGAGCCAGGAGACGCCGTTGACGTCGTCCTGCATCGCCGACTGGACGGTCAGCCCGAATTCGTCGCGGAGCGCGCGGAGCGGATAGAGGCTGCGGTGCATCTGCTCCACGTTGAGGAGCGGGGTCAGGTTGTATTGCATGGCCGCAACGTCGATGCGCCCCTTGTCGTGCCAATGCCGGAAGCGGTCGATCTGGCCGGTGCCGGCGGCGCGGAGGTAGCGCATCAGCGGGCCGGTGGTTTCACAGGTCCACTTGTAGCGCGCCTCGGCAGGGTGCCCGTCCGTCGCTTCGATCAGATCGAGCGCCTGGTCGATGAAGGCGGCGTGCTGGCGGAAGCAGAGGTCCTGGTAGTCGGTGAACCCGATGTCGGTGTGGGTGTGGTTACAAACATAGACCGTTCGGATCTTGCCCAAGGCGCATGCTCCCATTCGTCTCGTACCGGGTTTTCCCGGCCTTGTTTCCCGGCGCCGGTCGGGCCGGCACCATGGCGTCTTCGCGGTCCGTCAGGGACCGTCCGGGTTGCCACCCTCCAGTTTCGACCGGATGACGGAAATCACGTCGGTAAGATGCTCGCCCATCAGTCGGCGCGCGCCGGGCGCGTCGCCGGCCTTCAGCGCGTCGAAGATCAGCTTGTGCTGCTGGTGGTCGCGCCGGCGATTGTTGTAGAGGTCGAGCACCGCCATCTGTTCCTTGATGTGCACCTCGGTGAGCGTGAAGACGACGTCGGCGAGAATCGTATTGCCCGAGCCCTCGGCGATGCCACGATGGAAACGCATGTTGACCACGCCGAGGACGGCGTCCTCGGCGTCCTGACCGGAGAGGTGTCCTTCCGCGTCGGCGAGCAGCTCGGCCAGATCGTCGAGATGCTTCTCGCTGGCATGGGTTGCGGCCATTTCAGCCACCGACGGCTCGATCAAGAGGCGCGCCTGAAGTAGGTTGAGGATCGTCTCGGTGCTCAACGAACCCGCATAGGGGTTGGTCAGCATCAGACGCGATTGCGGCCGGCGAACGTAGATTCCGGAACCGTGGCGGATATCGAGGTTTCCCGCCATCTGCAGGAGACGCAGCGCTTCGCGCATGGTGGGGGTGGCGACCGAGAAGCGCTCCGATAGCTCTTTCACGCTGGGCAGTCGGTCTCCCGGCTGCAGCCTGTCATCCTTGATGAGCGCCAGAACCTGTTGGGCCAGGTGGCTCGACAGGGAGAGAGGGGCGCCCGATCGCTCGACAATGTTCATGGCGGAGCCGATCCTGCCGATACCCAGCAACTCAGTAACTCAATAATTGACTTTGTGTCTACTGAATTTGCGTGAGAGCGCGCCTCATCGACCGGCGTCCGTCTGGCGGGCACATTCCATCTTGACGGTCGGCCCCAAGACACGCATCGTATGCCGGAGTCTTGTCGACAAAAAGAATACACGATACGGTCCGCTCCATGCGATCATATGAACAGCGGACGCGTGCCGCGAGCGCGCCGCATCGAGGCAAGCGCCGGTGAGTGCGAAGACCCGGAGAGTGGCGACGGACGTCGGCGGCACCTTCACCGATCTCGTCTATTTCGAGACCGACCGGGTGACGGGACACCAGACGGTGCGCTCCGCCAAGACCGAGACGACGCCCCCGGACTTCGAGATCGGTGTCCTCAATGCCCTGGAAAAGGGCGAAGTGTCGGTCGGCGACATCGATTTCTTCGTGCACGGCACGACGGTGGTCATCAACGCGTTGACCGAGCGGAAGGGCGCCCGCATCGGATTGATCACGACGCAAGGCTTCCGCGACATCCTGGAAATTGCGCGCGGCAATCGACCCGACTTCTTCAATCTCGCCTATCGAAAGCCGCCGCCCTTCGTGCCGCGCTACCTGCGCGCGGAGCTTCCCGGCCGGATGAGCTATCGAGGCGAGGAACGCGCCCCGCTCGACATGACGGACCTGCTCGACATTCTCGCCGGATTTCGCGACGAAAGCGTCGAGGCGATCGCCGTTTGCCTGCTTCACGGCTATGCGAATCCCGCCCATGAGCGGCAGGTCGCCGCCGCGATCCGCGAAGCATGGCCCGAGGTTGCGGTGGTTGCCTCGCATCAGATCACCCGCGAATGGCGCGAATACGAGCGGACCAACACCACCGTGCTGTCGGCTTTCGTCCAGCCGACCGCCGGACGCTACCTCGACAAGCTCGAGGGCGGCCTCCGCGCCCGCGGCTATCGTGGCGCGCCCTATATCATGCAGTCGAACTGCGGGGTGGACACGCTGTCGGCCACCAAGGCGATCCCCATCACCATGGTCGAATCCGGCCCCGCCTCAGGTTTCTGGGGCGCTGCCGAGCTCGGGCGCCTGATCGGCAGCCCCAATGTGCTGGCGCTCGACATCGGCGGCACCACCGCCAAGTGCTCGTTGATCGAGAACGGACAGATCAAGATCAAGACCGACTACTGGATCGAGCGAAATGCCCGCTCGGCCGGCTATCCGATCATGGTGCCGGTCGTCGATGTGGTGGAGATCGGCAACGGCGGCGGCTCGATCGCCTGGGTCGACGACTTCGGCAAGCTGCATGTCGGACCGCAATCGGCCGGTGCCGTGCCTGGACCTGCGGCCTACGGCAAGGGCGGCACCGAGGCGACGACCACCGACGCCAACCTCGCCCTCGGGAGGATCAATCGCCACTATTTCTGCGGCGGCGAGATCACCGCCGACATGGATGCAGCGGCGGCCGCTCTCGGACGCGTGGCGACGCGGCTCGGCGTCTCGCCGATCGAGGCGGCACGCGGCATCGTCCGCATCGCCAATGCCAACATGGTCAATGCCCTCAAGCTCGTCTCCCTCAATCGCGGCTACGATCCGCGCGATTTCGTTCTGGTCGCCTTTGGCGGCGGCGGCGCCATGCACGGCGTGGAGCTTGCCGCCGAGCTTGGCTGCCAAAAGGTGGTGGTGCCGCGCGGCGCGGCGGTGTTTTCCGCCTGGGGCATGATGATGTCCGATCTGCGCCGCGACTACTTCCTGACCCGCATCATCGAATCGACGCGCGGCGCCGCGGCCGTCGCCGATCTCGATGCAATCACCGCCGAGGCGATGGCCGCAGCGACAAGGCAGTTTGCCGACGAAGGCGTGCCGCTCGACGACGTCAGCTTCCGCGCGATGGTGAAATGCCGATACCAGAACCAGGAGCATTCGGTGGAGGTCGAGGTCCCGGCGGGCCGGATCGATGCGGCCGTCTTCGATCGGATGATCGCGGATTTCCACGACATCTACGAACGCGAATACACCTATCGCCTCGAGGCGGCCGTGGAGGTCGTCGGCCTTCACCTCATCGTGGCGGCAGAGGTCGGCAAGCTTGAGCTGTCGCGGCAGCCGCGAAGCGGCGCAAGCCTCGAAGACGCCGTAAAGGCGCACCGCGATGTCGATTTCGCCACCGCCGGCATCCATCGCTCGACGATCTACGACGCCGAACGGCTGGAGCCCGGCATGGGTTTTGCCGGACCGGCGATCGTCGAGGATCCCGGCACCACCACTGTCGTCCATCCCGGCAACCGGGTAACGATCGACGACTACGGCAATACCCACATCGAGCTTGGGGACTAGCCGCGATGCTCGCCTACGAAAACGACCCGGTAACGCTCGACATCATTCAGAACGCGCTCGAAGCCATCTCGCAGGAGATGTTCGTCGCCATGCGCAAGACCTCGATGAGCGCCATCATCTACGAGGTGCTCGATATGGGAACCGCGATCGTCGACCCCGATGGCGAGATCGCCTCGTCGGGCGCCGGGATTCCCTCCTTCATCGGCGTGCTCGACAAGGCAGTCCGGGCGGTCATCCGCAAGTTCGACGCCGACGCTATCGAGCCTGGCGACGTGTTCGCCACCAACGATCCCTATTACGGCGGCGTCACCCATCTCAACGACTGCATCATTGCCATGCCGGTCTTCGCCGACGGCGAGATCGTCGCCTGGACGGCAAATATCGCCCACTGGAACGACATCGGCGGCATGGTGCCCGGCGGCATGTCGACCGAGGCGACCGAGGTGTTCCAGGAGGGGCTGAGGTTGCCGGCGATCAAGCTGGTGTCGCGTGGCGTCCCCAATCAGGCGGTCATGGACATCATGACCGTCAATTCCCGTCTGCCCGACTTTCTGCGCGGCGACATGTGGGCGGCGATCGCCGCTGCCCGTATCGGCGAGCGGCGGCTGATCGAGCTGATCGACAAATACGGCAAGCGCACCTTCCAGACCGCCATGGCCCATTTCATGGACTACGGGGAGAAAGTGTCGCGTGCCGCGCTGAAGGAATTGCCGAAGGGCCGGTTCGAGGTTTCCGAGGAGCAGGACGACGGCTCCGTCTACCACGTCGCCATCGAGATCACCGATGACGCCTTCATTATCGATCTCCGCAACAACCCCGATCAGGTGAAGGGACCGAAGAACGCCAGCTTCGACGGCGTCGTCATCGCCGCGCAGATGGCGTTCAAGTCGGCGCTCCCCGTCGACGTGCCGGCCAATGGCGGGGCCTTTCGCCCGCTTCGGGTGCTGACCCGGCCGGGCTCGGTGTTCCACGCGCTGGAGCCGGCGGCGAACGGCTATTATTTCGAGGTCGAGGTGCGGGTGTTCGACCTGATGCTGCGCTGCCTGGCGCCGCACCTGCCGGATATCCTGCCGGCCGGCAGCTTCGGATCGATCTGCGGGACCGTGATCGGCGGGCCGCACCCCGACACCGGGCGCCACTATACGATCGTCGAGCCGCAGCTCGGCGGCTGGGGCGCCGGCCGGGGCTTCGACGGCAATACGGCGATGTTTTCGCCGTTCCACGGGGACACCTTCAACTGCCCGGCCGAGGTCGCCGAGGCGCGCTACGGCCTGTTCGTCGACCGCCTCGAGCTGAACGTTACCGACGGCGGCGAAGGCAAGTGGCGGGGCGGGCAGGGCATTTGCCTCGACTACCGGGTCCGGGCGGACGACAACTTCCTCACCATCGGCTATACGCGCTCGCGCATTCCGCCGTGGGGGTTGGCGGGCGGTGCCGAAGGGTCGCTGAACTATGTCGAGGTCGCCCACCCCGACGGCACGGCCGAGCGCCATGCGCTTGCCACCAACGTTCCGCTCAACGCCGGTGACATCGTTCGCATCAGGACCGGCACGGGCGGCGGCTACGGCGAGGCGAAGGAAAGGGACCGGCGGGCCATCGCCCGCGACATCAAGAACGGAGTTCTGACGGCGGAGCGGGCCCGCGCCGTTTACGGCTTCGACGAAACTTCGGGAGCGTCCGGATGACGACCATCTTCTCCGGCGGCCGGGTGCTCGATCCGGAACGCGGCGAACCGATCGACGGCCTCGAAGTGGCGGTCGACGGCGAGCGCATCGTCGAGGTCGGCGATGCGCCGATCCGCTCGGCCACCGCCGAGCGCATCGAGCTTGCCGGCAAGATCCTGATGCCGGGACTGATCGACTGCCACGTACACGTGGTGTCTCATTCGGTCGACCTCTGGAAGACGGCGACGGCGCCGACCTCGCTCGCGGCGTTGCGGACACGCCGCATCATGCGCCGCATGCTCCATCGCGGCTTCACCACCGTGCGCGATTGCGGCGGCGCGGATTTCGGGCTGGTGCTGGCATTGGCGGAAGGATTGATCGAAGGGCCGCGCCTCGTCATTTGCGGCAAGGGCTTCTCGACGACCGGCGGTCACGCCGACATCCGTGCCCGATCCGATGATCGGCCGTCGATTTTCTCCCATCGCCTCGGATCGCTGGGCCGACTGGTCGACGGCGTCGACGCGATCCGGCTTGCCGCCCGCGAGGAGATCAAGGCCGGCGCCCGCTTCATCAAGATCATGGCCAATGGCGGCGTCGCCTCGCCCAACGACCCGATCGAATCGTTGCAATATTCGCGCGAGGAGATTCGCGCCGCCGTGGAGGAGGCGACCAATGCCGGCACCTACGTGTCGGCGCACGTCTACACCGACGAGGCCATCGCGCGCGCCGTCGAGTGCGGTGTGCGTTCCCTCGAGCACTGCAATCTGATCGAGGCCGCGACGGCTTCAAGCGCCGCCGCCGCCGGCGCCACCGCGGTGCCGACGCTGGTCGCCTATGAAGGGCTGGCGCTGGAAGGCGAGCGCTTTGGCCTTGGTCCCGAGGCGGTCGCTAAGATCGAGCGGGTCCGCTCGGGCGGGCTTGCCTCGCTCGACGTCATGCGTTCCGCGGGGCTCGCAATGGCATTCGGCTCCGACCTCCTCGGCGAGTTGCAGAAGTATCATTGCATGGAGTTCGAGATCCGCGCGCGGGTGCTCTCTGCTGCCGAGATCATCCGTTCCGCCACCGTCGTCGGCTCCCGGCTCTGCCGGATGGACGGCGAGGTTGGCGTCATCGCGCCGGGCGCCTTCGCGGATCTCATCGTCGTCGACGGAAATCCGCTCGACGACGTAAGCCTTCTCGCCGGCGACGGCGCCCACATGCCGGTCATCATGCGCGGCGGCAAGATCATCAAGCGCGAGGTCTGACCGGGGACCAAAGGTCTCGTCACTCACCAACGGAGACGACAGCCAGATGCAAAAGGACGATTTCCGGGGTGTCCTGCCGGCGATCACCACCAAGATGACGGACGACGAGGAAGTCGACATCGCCGCCGTGCGCGCCGATGTCGCATTCCAGATCGAGGCGGGGGTGGACGCGGTGATCTGCTGCGGCTCGCTGGGGGAAGCAAGCAGCCTCGTCGCCGAGGAGAAGGTGGCGATCCTCAAGGCTTCCGTCGACGAGGCGAACGGCAGGGTGCCGATCCTCCTCACCATCGCCGAGGATTCGACCCGCGCCTGCTGCCGGCTCGCCGAAGCGGCGGCGGAACACGGCGCGGCCGGGCTGATGGTGCTTCCCGCGATGCGCTACGTGTCGGACCGGCGCGAGACGATCACCCATTTTCGTGGCGTCGCCGCGGCAACCGATCTGCCGATCATCGTCTACAACAACCCCGTCGCCTACACGGTCGATGTCACCACCGACATGCTCGGCGAGATGGCCGACGAGGACAAGTTCGTCGCGATCAAGGAATCGTCCGGCGACGTCCGGCGGGTGACCGATACGATCAACGCCGTCGGCGACCGCTACCAGATCCTGACCGGTGTCGACGATCTCGCCCTCGAGAGCCTCATGCTCGGTTCGGTCGGCTGGATCGCCGGCCTGGTGGCGGCGTTCCCGCGCGAGACGGTGGCGATCTACAAGCTCGCCACCTCCGGCCGCTACGCCGAGGCGCTCGGCCTCTATCGCTGGTTCATGCCGCTCCTCCACCTCGATGTCTCCACCAAGTTCGTTCAATACATCAAGCTGACCGAAGCGATCGTGCGCGGCACCTCGCCGGCGGTGCGCGCCCCGCGTCTGAAGCTTGCCGGCGACGAATGCGCCCGCGTCACCGGCATCGTGGAGAGAGCGCTGGCGACCCGGCCCAACCTGCCGAATCTTTGAGCTTGAGCCGGCCGCCGCGACGGATAATTGTTTTTGTCGACAAAAAATATTCAAGGAAATAGGGTGAGTGCGCTGGAGTTTCACCATGGCCGCGGGAAGGACGCCGTCCGGCGATCAGCGGCCCCTCCGCGCCGGCATTCCGCGCGATGTCGGCCGGCGCTTGGCTCTGGGCCGTATCGGCCGGGGCGGACGGAAGTCCGCGGCGAAATGCGCAAAACAACAGGAGCGATGCCATGAATTCCAATTCTTCCAACAGGGGCTTGGTCTTTGGTCTTGCTTTCGGGGCGGGGATGCTCGCCTCGAGCCTCGGCGCCTCGGCGCAGCCGTATTCGATCGCCTTTCTCGCCGCCTCGAGCGAGAACGGCTTCAACCAGGCGGTCTATCAGGGGGCCAAGGAAGCCGCCGAGGCGATGGGCAACGTGACCGTCGACATCTTCAACGGCGAGTTCAACGCGACCCTGCAATATTCCCAGGTCGAGGACGTTCTCGCCTCCGGGAAGTACCAGGGCATGATCATCCTGCCGAACAACTCGGTCGGCATCGCCACGGCCGTCGACGAGGCGGTCAAAGGCGGCATGAAGGTCGCGACCACCCTCTTTCCGCTTGGCCCGAAGCTCGACACGCTGGAGCCCCAGATCCCCGGCCTGGTGACGACCGTCGCTTCCAACCCCGCCAAAGGCGCCAAGGCCGAGGCGGATGCGGTTGTCGATTTCTGCGCCGACAAGGATCCCTGCAAGGTCGTCATCATGATCGGCCAGCTCATCTATCCATTCGACAAGCTGCGCTACGACACCTTCACCTCGACGCTCGCCGGGCATCCGAACATTCAGGTGGTCGCCACGGTGGAAGGCAACTACGATCCCGACAAGTCGCTGACCGGCATGCAGGACGTGTTGCAGTCCCACAAGGATATCGACGTGGTGCTGTCGAACGCCGACCAGCATCTCGTCGGCGCCGAGATCGCCTTGGAGGATGCCGGCATCGATGTGCCGCCCCTCTTCCTGATCGGCGGCGGCGCCAACCAGATCGCCATCGACGCCATCCGCGCCGGGCGCTGGGATGCGACGCTCGCCGAATTCCCCAAGAGCATGGGCAAGAAGGCGCTGGAGGGCGTGGTTGGCGCGCTTGAAGGCAAGGAGGTTCCCGCCTACACCGATGCGAGCACGATCGGTGGGGTGCCCTATCTGATCAACAAGGAAATCCTCGACGCTCATCCGGACTTCAAGGCAGAGTGGCAGGGGTAATCTTCCGACGCCGCGGGTGGCCGCCCCAGGCCGGCCACCCGTGGCGGCTCCTGCCCGGTCGGGACAAGCGATGCCAGACGCCGTCGAACTCCGGCACATCGAGAAGAGCTTCGGCGCGGCGCGCGTCCTCAACGACATCAACCTGACCATCGCCTCCGGCGAAGTGCACGCGCTCGTCGGCGAGAACGGGGCGGGCAAGTCGACCCTCGGCAAGATCGTCGGCGGCTATTACAGCTACGATGCGGGCACGCTGTCGGTCTTCGGCGACGCCGTGTCCTCGTGGTCGCCGCGCGCCGCGCTGGGCGCCGGCGTCGCCATGATTCACCAGGAACTGCAACTGGTGCCCGAGCTGACCGTCGCCCAGAATGTCTTCCTCGGCATCGAGCGGAATTTCGCCGGGCTCCTCAAAGGATCGGACCAGGCCCGTTTCGCCGCGCTCGAGGAGCGCTGCCGCTTCGGCCTCGCCCCGGACGCGAAGGTGGCCGATCTGCGGATCGCCGAGCGCCAGAAGGTCGAGATCACGCGGGCTCTTGCCCGCGATGCGCGGGTGATCATCATGGACGAGCCGACCTCGTCCCTCACCGCGGACGAAGCGGAAAAGCTCCACCAGGTCATCGCCTGGCTCAAGTCGGACGGGCGCACCATCATCTATGTCACGCATTTCCTCGATCACGTGCTGGCGACCGCCGACCGGGTCACCATCATGCGGGACGGGCGGATCGTGCGGACCAGCCAGATCAGGGACGAGACCAAGGAGAGCCTGGTCGAAGCGATGCTCGGCGAGCCGGCGGACATCGCCTATCCGGAACTTCCCCCGCCGCCCTCGCCGGAGACGCCTCCGCTCCTCGAGGTCGACCACCTTGTGACCACCACCGGTCTCAGCGACATCTCGCTGTCGGTCCGTCCGGGCGAGATCGTCGCCTTGGTGGGGCTGGTCGGCAGCGGGCGGAGCGAGGTGGCGCGCGCCGTCTTCGGCGCCGATCCGATTGCCTCGGGCGAGATCAGGATCGCCGGCAAACCGTTCCACCAGCCGCAGCCGCAGAGGGCCTTGAAGCAGGGGGTCGCCTTCGTCCCGGAAGATCGCCGCAAGCAGGGGCTCGTCCTCACCCAAAGGGTGAGGCCCAACATGTCGCTGCCGCACCTCGAACGGGTCAGTCGCTGGGGGCTTCTCGACACCCGCGAGGAGCGCCGGCTTACCCGGCAGCTGATCCACCACTTCAACATCGTCCCCGACCTGGTCGACGGAGAGGTCGCCTACTATTCCGGCGGCAACCAGCAGAAGGTGCTTCTCTCCAAATGGGTCTTCGAAAGGCCGCGCCTCGTCATTCTTGATGAGCCGAGCCGGGGCGTCGATATCGGCGCCCGGCGCCGTATCCATAGTTTCATCGTCGAGCTGGCAAGCGCGGGAGCGGGGGTTCTCCTTATCTCCTCCGATCTCGAAGAGGCGATCGCCTTGTCGCATCGCGGTTATCTGATGAGCAACGGGCGGATCATCGACGGCATTGACTGTCGAGCGGTGACGCTGGAGCAGGTCTTGTTTCGCCTGTTCAACGTCGCCGCCCAGGCCTCGCGGGCGGAACAGCCGGCGGGGGCGCTGACGTGACGAACACAACGGCGAGCCAGGGCATTGCCGCGCGGTTCGGCTCCCATGCCCTTGCCGATTTCGCCCGCTCCTACGGCGTGCTGATCATCATCGTGTTGCTGATGATCGTGCTGAGCTTCCTCTCCGATTCGTTTCTCACCCCGCGCAACCTGCTCAACATCCTGAACCAGAGCACGCCTCTTGCGTTGATCGCGGTTGCGCTGACGCTGGTCATCATCGGCGGCGGGTTCGATCTCTCCACCGGCGCCATCTTCGGCGTCGCCAGCGTCGCCGCCGCCTGGACCGCGGTCAATATCGACCCGATTCTGGCGATGTTCGTCGGTCCGCTGATCGGCATCGTGCTCGGCATCGTCAACGGCCTGATCATCACCGGCATCAACGTCCATTCGTTTCTCGCCACGCTGGCCACCAGCCTCGTCTATCGCGGGCTGGCGATCCTGATCACCGGCGGCGCGCTGATCCCCGTGCGGATGGAAGCGTTCGCCTGGCTCGGCCGCGGCAAGATCGGCATCGTCAACATTGCGGTGATCGTGCTGGCGCTCTTCACCGCGGCGATGATCCTCCTCCTCAATTTCACCACCTTCGGGCGCCGGGTCTTCGCCGTCGGCGGCAACGAGGAGGCGGCGATCCTCTCCGGCGTGCGCATCAACTTGATCAAGATCGCCACCTTTGCGCTTACCGGGCTCGCGGCCGGCCTCGCCGGAGTGATTGGCGTGTCGCGTATTTCCATGGGTCAGCCGCAGGCTGGCGTCGGCATGGAGCTCGAAGCCATCGCGGCCGTCATCCTCGGCGGCACCAGCATCTATGGCGGGGCGGGAGCGGTCTGGCGATCGCTCGCCGGCGTGCTGCTCCTCTCGCTGATCGGCAACGGATTCAACATCCTCAACGTCAATCCGTTCTTCAAGGATCTGACGACGGGCCTGATCATCGTCGTCGCGGTTGCTCTCAGCGCCGGCAAGAAGCGCCGCTGACCCGGCCTGGCGCCGTCATTCAGAGCACCGAAAATCCCTTCACGAAGGGATCGCGGTCGTCGAGGAAGATGGTGTTGTAGCCGGTGATCCACGCCTGCCCGGCGACGGACGGAACGATGGCGTCGTACGCGCCGACCTTGGTCGAGGCTTCCACCCGCCCGAAGAACAGGCTGCCGATGATGCTCTCGTGGACGAAGCTGTCGCCGACGACAAGTGTGCCGCGCGCCGCGAGCTGGGCCATCCGCGCCGAGGTGCCGGTGCCGCAAGGGGAGCGGTCGATCGCCTTCTCGCCATAGAAGACGGCGTTGCGGCCGTCGGCTTGCGGATCCTTCGCCCTGCCGGTCCACATCACGTGCCGCAGGCCTTTGATCGTCTCGTATTCGGGGTGCTGCAGGGCATATGCGGCATTGATCCGTTGGCGGATCATGGGGGAGAGGCGCTGGATGTCGCCGGCGCTGAGGGCCGCGAGGTCCGCATAGCCCTCTTGCGGCTCGAAGATCGCATAGAAATTGCCGCCATAGGCGACGTCGAAGGTGAGGGTGCCGAGTTCGGCCGCGTCGACCTCCAGGCCGGTCGCGTAGAGAAAGCTCGGAACATTGCGGATGCGGACTTCAGTGACGTGGCCGAGATTGTCGCGGTCGTAGGTCGCCTCCACGATCCCCGCCGGCACCTCCAGCCGCAGCAAGCCTTCCTTTGCCGGCGCGACCAGCCCTTCCTCGAGCATCACCGTCACCGTTCCGATCGTCCCGTGCCCGCACATCGGCAGGCAGCCGGAGGTCTCGATGAACAGAACCGAGGCATCGACATCGTCGCGGAGCGGCGGGTAGAGGATTGACCCCGACATCACGTCGTGGCCACGCGGCTCGAACATCAGCCCCGTGCGTATCCAGTCATACTCGGCGATGAAATGCTCCCGCTGGGCATTCATTGTGTCGCCGTGGAGCGGCGGTCCGCCACCCGCCACGACCCTGACCGGGTTGCCGCAGGTGTGGGCGTCGATACAGAAGAAACTGTGTTTCATTCCGGATCCCCGGCTGGTTGGGTAGGGTGCGACGGAGGTCGCCCGCTCGCGATCAGGCCGACCCGCGGACTCGCGGCCGGCTCACGATACCGCCGCCTCGATGCGCGCCGGCGCGAGCGAAATCTCGGCCGCCATGCCGCGATCGAGGAAACTCTGGATCTGCTTGACGATCTGCGCCGCGTGCTGGGTTGCCAGTTCGTCGCAGAGCTCGGCATCGCGCGCCTCGATGGCGGCGATGATCCGCTCATGCTCGTTGACGTATTGCTTCGGCAGCCGGTCATCGAACGAGGCGTAGTAGAGCCGCAGGATCCGGCGGCCTTCGTCCAGCAGCCGCGCGAAGAAGGCGGTGTAGTATTTGTTGCCGCCCGCCTCGGCGATCGCGACGTGGAATTCGCGATTGCTGGCGATCATGCGCAAGGCATCCTGTTGGCGCACGGCCTCGGTGAATTCGTCCTGGTGGAGGCGCATCTTGTCGAGATCGGCCGGCTTGCGACGGGACGCGGCGGCCCGCGTCGACACGCGATACATCAGCGTCAACGCTTCGAAATAGACCGGTAGCTCGGCGAAATTGATCATCGAGACGATCGTGTTGCGATTGGGCAAGGTAGCGACCAGTCCGTCGCCCGCCAGCCGCACCAGAGCTTCCCGGATCGGTGTCCGCGACATCGCGAACCTTTCCGAAAGGCTCACCTCGTCGAGCACCGCGCCGGGCGCCAGCGACATTTCCAGAATGTCCTGCTTGAGGCTGGTATACACCGTCTGCACGCCTGAACCGCGGGTGCCCTTGGGCTGGGTTCGGCGCTTCCTCGGGCGCGTCGTCCTCGGCGCGGTTCCCCGCGCTTTTGTCGCCATATTGGTGGTCCTCTTGTCAATCGCGACGGCCGGAAACAGTCTAGCCGACACTTGGCGCCGGTATAGTCCCGTCGAAGCAAAGTGTCGACAATAAGAATGCAAGCTTGGCGGCGGACGCAACCTGCTTGGAGGCGGCATGTCGATCGACCCCCGCGACAAGACGCTTCTCGCCGAGGCCGAGGCCATCCTCCGCGACAACGATCGCGGCACCTACACAATTCCGACCAAGGGCCTCTATCCCTTCCAGTGGAACTGGGATTCGTGCTTGACCGCGGTCGGCCTGCGGCACCTCGACGAGGCGCGGGCGTGGACCGAAATCGAGACCCTGCTCGCTCATCAATGGCCGGATGGCATGGTGCCGCACATCGTGTTCCACCAGCCGGATGACGGTTATTTTCCCGGCCCGGCGATGTGGTCGACCGGGCGCCCGACGCCGACCTCCGGCATCACCCAGCCGCCGGTGTTGGGAATGGTTCTCGACCGGCTCTACGCCGAGGCCCGCGACAAGCCGATGGCGCGGGAACGGGTCGCCGCTCTGATCCCCAAGACCGACGCCTGGCATCGCTGGTTCTACGCGAACCGCGATCCGGCCGGCACCGGCCTGGTCGCGATCCTGCATCCCTGGGAGTCGGGCCGCGACAACTCGGTCGACTGGGACGCGGCGCTGGCACGGGTGCCCTGTGAAGGTGTTGCCTCCTATCGGCGCCGCGACACGGAGCACGTCGCCGCGGCCGAACGGCCGACCAAAGCCGAGTACGACCGCTACCTCTGGCTCGTGCAGCAATTCAGGGAACTCGGCTGGGACAACGCCAAACTCCATGAGGCGTCGCCCTTCAAGGTGGTCGATCCCGGCTTCAACGCCATCCTCGTCCGCTCCGACGAGGCGCTCGCCGGGCTTGCCGACATGCTTGGTTTGGTTGAGATCGCCGCCGCGGCGAGCCAGCGTGTCGCCAAAGCCCGCGGCGCTTTCGCAATGCTGTGGAGCGACGACGCCGGCCAGTTTCTCTGCTTCGACAGGGCGAGCGGCGAGCGCATCGAGAGCCCGTCGGTCGGCGGCCTGCTGCCCGCGCTTGCCGGGCTCGGCGACACCGACCGGCTGGCGGCGACGATCCGGCGCTGGCGCCGCCATGTCGCCTTCGGCGTGCCGTCGCACGATCCGGCCGACCCGCGCTTCGAGGCGAAGCGCTACTGGCGCGGCCCGTGCTGGCTGATCGTCAATCACCTCATCGCCGACGGGCTTGACCGGAGCGGCCACCCGGACGCCGCCGCCGGGATCGTCGCCGACAGCCTTGCCCTGATCCACCAAAGCGGCTTCGCGGAATACTACGATCCGATCAGCGGGACCGGGCTCGGCGGCCGCCACTTCACATGGACGGCCGCGATGGCGATGGAGCTTTTGTCGGCCGGCCAACCGGCCTGACAGAGCCCGGCCAAAAGTTCGAGCCGCCGCGCCCGCTATCTTGCGTTGGCCTTGAGAGCCTCGGTTCCGGCCGCGAGCTCGACGACTTCGGCGGTCACTTCCTCCTGGCGCACATGCCGCTCACGCTGCGTCAACCCCCCGAGCCTGGTTTCGATGTTGTCCTTGGCGGTGGCCATCGCCATCATGCGCGCCTCGTTCTCCGCCTCGAAGGCGTGCAAGGCCGCTTCGCACAGCCTGGCAAAGACGTATTCCTCCACCAGACGTTCGACGAGGATTTCGGGAGCGAGCGTGGTGATCGGGGGGATGCGCGCGGCCGCCGTCGAAAAACGGCTGAGCTCGACCGGCAGAAGCGAATGGCGGTCGATCCGCATGGCGCCGCTCGACACGGAGCGCGGAAAGACGATGTCGATCTTCGCGATTCCGCTTTCCACCCGACGGTAAATGGCCTCGGTGATGCGGTCTGCCAATGCGGGTATGCCGCTGACATTGGTTGCCATCGCGGTCGACCACGCGACGCCGATCCCCCGTTCGGCGGCGAGCGAGGCGCCGCGCGTTCCGATGAGGAAATTGCTGGTGGTGTTCAGTTCGTCACCCGCCGAGGCCAGAACGCGTTCGGTGAAGGCTCCGGCGAAACCGTGCTCGGCGCAGAAGAGGATCATGCCCTGGGCGGCCACGCTTCGAGCCGGGCCCGCCCGGCTGTCGGACGGCAGCAGGCTTACCGCGCGACCGATCGCTCGCGACACTACAACGGAATACGCTTCGATTCCGGCGAGCAGCGACCGGCTCTGCTGGGTACGCGCCGCCGCGATGCCGCGCATCGCCGTCACCACGGACTGAAGCTGTCGCATGTTCTGGATCTGAGCGGTGATGTCGGCCAGTCGTTCGGCCATCAGCCGTCCTCCGCTCGGCCGGCGCCGGGTTCCAGCCCAAGGCTGGCGGCGAGCGCCGCGACGGCCGCCAGCAGAGCTGCGCGCTCGCTATCGTCCATTCGGCCGGTATGGTCGAGGCTCGTCGTCACCGGTTTTGCCGTCCGATCGAGCCAGCTCGCCAGCTCGGTCCTGAAGAGGGGAATCCGGTCGAGCGGCATGCGGTCGAGCAGTCCTTCCTCCAGCGCAAGGAGCAACGCGACCTCGTCCGCCATGGGAAGCGGCGTGTATTCCGGCTGGGCAAGCAAGGCGCGGATGCGGGTTCCACGGACGATCTTGTCTTTCACCCGCACATCCGACACGCCGCCGAAGCGGGTGAACATCTCAAGCTCGAGAAACTGCGCGTAGTCGAGGCGGAGCGTCTCCGCCACGCCGCGAAGCGCCGGCGCCTGGGTCTTGCCGCCGACGCGGCTGACGCTGATGCCGACGTCGACAGCCGGCTTGTGGCCTTCGTAGAACAGCCGCGCGTCGAGCACGATCTGGCCGTCGGTGATCGAAATCAGATTGGTCGGGATATAGGCGCTGAGATTTCCCGAATCGACCTCGGCGATCGGCAGGGCGGTGAGTGATCCGCCGCCCTTCGCCGCCGACAGCTTGGCGGCGCGCTCGAGCAGTCGCGCGTGCACGTAGAATACGTCGCCGGGATAAGCTTCTCGCCCCGGCGGCTGACGCGTCAGCAAGGCGATCTCGCGATGCGTCGCGGCGTGCTTGGTGAGATCGTCGACGACGACGAGCGCATGCTCGCCTTTGTCGCGGAAATACTCGGCCATCGTGAAGCCGGCGAAGGGGGCGATCCACTGCAAACCGGGCGCGGTGGCGGCATTGGCCGCTACGACGATGCAGCGGTCGAAAGCGCCGTGCGCGCGGATCGCCTCGATGACCCGCTTGGTGGCGGAGGTCCGCTGGCCGACCGCGACATAGACGCAAATGATGTCGCTGGTCCGTTGATTGATGATGCAATCGAGGGCGATTGCCGTCTTGCCGATCGCTCGGTCGCCGATGATGAGCTCCCGCTGACCTCGTCCGAGGGCGAACATGGCATCGATGACGAGGGTACCGGTCTGGACCGGCTCGCTCACCGCGTCGCGGTCGACGATCGCCGGTGCCGGACGCTCGACCGGGTCGTGACGCTCGGCCACGATGGGCGCGCCGAAATCGAGCGGGCGGCCGAGGGGATCGACAACCCGGCCGAGGAGACCGGGCCCGACCGGAACCCGCACCACCTCGCCGGTGGAACGAACCTTTTCGCCCGCCTCGATCTTCTCGGCCGCGTCGAGCACGACGCAGCTGATGGCGTCGCGGTCGAGTGTGACGGCGAAGCCGAACTGGCCGCCCTCGAAGCGAACAAGCTCGTCGAGACGCGCGTTGGGCAGCCCCGAGACCAGGGCAATGCCGTCGCCCACCGACTCGACCCGGCCGAGCTCTTCAGTGAGCGGCGCGAGATGCGTCGCCTCGACGGTGGTCTTCGCTCGTTCGAGCCAGCCCTTCAGCTGACTCGGATAGCTCGTTGTCACGTTTCAGTTCCTCACGGATCTTCTCGAGATCGTCCTTCCAGGAATTGCTGATGGCGGCATGCCGGCAGCGCAGTTCGAGGCCGGCGATCAACGCGGGATCGTGCTCGAAGACCAGCGGCAGCTTGGCGCCGAAGGCCGCCTCGAGGGCTTGCCCCACCCGCTGTTGCTCTTCGGCATCGAGCGCGGCGGCCGTCGCCACCCGAACCGCTTCGCCGTCATTGCCCGCCGCAGTGAACGCCTCGCGCATCTGGGCGGAAAGCGAACCAATCTCCGCGCCCAGTCCATCGATGAAGGCGTTCAGCGTCGCGGCCGGCGGCAGCCGCCGAAGCAAACGCTCGGCGATCGCTATCGCGAGCTCGCCCGCGCGATCGGTCAGGGCTTGTTCGGCCGCCGCGCGATCGCGGTCGAGCGCTGCCTTGGCATCGGCGCGCAGCTTCGCCAATTCCTCGTTGGCGTGCGCCAGCAGCCGAGCATGCTCCGCCTGCACGGTCCTTTGTGCTTCCGCAAGCAATGACTCGCGATCGGCCGCGATCTTGGCGCGCATCTCGGTCGCCTCGTGCTCCGCCTGGTCGACCTTCCGGCCTGCCTCCTCGGCGTCGGCGAGGAGCTTGCGGGCTTGTTCCTCGCGCCGGGCGACGATCGCCGTCACCGGTTTGAAGAAGAAGCGGGCAAGCAGCCAGATCAGGACGAGGACGTTGACCGTCTGAAGCGCCAGCGTCCACCAGTCGATGTGCATGGCGTCACTTGATGAACGGATTGGCGAACAGGACGAGCAGCGCGATGACCAGGCAATAGATCGCCATCGTCTCGATCATCGCGAGACCGACGAACAGCGTGCGCGACAGGGTTCCGGCGGCTTCCGGTTGGCGGGCGATCGCATCCATGGCGGCGGCGACCGCCCGCCCTTCGCCGAGCGCCGGCCCGATGGCGCCGAACGACACCGCCAGCGCCGCCGCCAGGATGCTGACAATTTCAATGGTATCCATGATCTTCTCCTTCATTCATTGGTGGCGGAAGGCACGTCCTCGGTCACGGCACTGCCGATGAAGACCATCGCCAGGACCGCGAATATGTAAGCCTGAACCGCCCCGGTGAGCAGGTCGAGCGCCATCAGCGGGATCGGCACGAGGAGCCCGGCGAGCGACAGGACGATGCCGATGATGAAGACGCCGCTCATCACGTTGCCGAAGAGACGCACGATCAGCGAGAAGGTGCGGGTGAACGTCTCCACCACGTTTAGCGGGATCATGAAGACCGTCGGCTCGGCGAAGGCCTTCAGATAGCCGAGCAAGCCGCGCGCCCGGATGCCGTAGTAGATCACGGCGCCGAACACGATGAGGGCCAACGCCGCATCGGTCTCGATATGGGCGGTCGGCGGATCGACGCCGGGAACCAGCGACGACCAGTTTGCCGTCAGGATGAACAGGAAGATGGTGCCGATGAGCGGCAGATAGGGTCCCGGCGCCACCCGCATGGTACCGCGGATCTGATCGACAATGGTGGTGACGATCACTTCCAGCGTTGCCTGCAGGCGCGACGGCGTCAGGGCGAGCGATCGTGTGATCAGCCAGCCGCCGCCGGCCAGAATTGCCATGATCGCCCAGGTGATCACCACCGGCGTTGTGATCGGTACCGGGCCGATGAAGAACAACGTCGTCTCGACGAGCGGCGAAGTCGTCATTGCAGGGCTCCGAGCCAACGAACCGCGACGATGCGGGCCGAGATCACCCCGAGCGTGGCGACAAGCAGAGGCATCGCGCCGAACGACACCAGGGCAATCAGCGCGGCCGCGATCAGCGCCAGTCGGACGACCTGCACGGCAAGCGCCTTCAACACTGACCCGCCCGCCGCGAACAACCGCACATTCCACCACAGCCCGCCGTAGTGGACAGCTCCGACGATCAGGCCGGCGAGAAAAGAGCTGACGACCGCAAGCAATGTCATGGCGCGCCTCTATCGAGTGGGAACACGTTTCATTTCTCCGAGTGCATCCAGTGCCAGGCCGACCAGAAGCCGATCGTCACCCCGACGAACAGCAGCGCGGCGCTCCAAAAGACACCGCTGTCGAATCGATGGTCGAGCCAGCGTCCGAGGAAGACACCGATCAAAGTCGGCGTGACGATGATCCATCCGAGCACGCCGATCTGACCGACAAAGCGCATGACCGAGGGCTCGCCCTTGGCGCGCCAGAGGCGCTGGCGGTCTCGCTCGCGACGCACCGATTTCGCCATGCCGTCGGGCTCGTCGCGTTCTGAGTCGTTCGGCGAGGCGGTCATCCTGCGCTCCCGAAGCCGCCCGGCGGTTCGGGGCGGAGATATTTCATGATGGCGCGGACAGCCTTCATGTGAAGCTGCATGCTGCCGGTGCGCGCCGAGCGCTCCGCCTCCGCGGCGTTGCGGAACTCGGCAAGCACCTCCGCCTCCAGACGCTCGAGATCGTCGCCGACCACCGCCTGTCGCGTGGCGATCGCCACGTGGTGGCCGCCATCGACCGTCAGCACCCCGCGCCTTACCGCGCAAAACCCCTCCTGCCCGTTGGCGCGGCGCCAGCCGACGACTGAAACAGCCAGGGCCGTCAGGAAGTCGGTGTGGCCGTCGAGGATGCCGAAGCTGCCGCTCTCGTCTTCGGCACGCACCGAATCGACGTCGGCGTAGTCGACGACAACCGCGGTCGGGGTGGTGATGAGCAACCTCATTGTCGCTGTTGCGCGCCGCGGAGGCCCGTCTCCTTTTCCTCGGCCTCGGCGATGGTGCCGACCATGAACAGGGACGCCTCCGTCCATTCGTCGCAAACGCCGTCGAGGATGGCACGGCAGCCTTTCAGGGTCTCCGCCAGCGGCACCGGGCGGCCGGGCCGGCCGGTGAACGCTTCGGTCACCGCGAACGGCTGTGTCAGGAACCGCTGAAGCCGCCGTGCGCGGTTGACCGCCAGCTTGTCCGAGGCGCTCAGTTCATCGATGCCGAGCAGCGCGATTATATCCTGCAGCTCCTTGTAGTGGGCGAGCGTCTCGCGAACCTTCTCGGCGATGGAATAGTGCTCGTCGCCGACCACCAGCGGATCGAGCAGGGTCGAGGTGGACGCGAGCGGGTCGATCGCCGGGTAGCGGCCTTCCGCCGCCATCGCGCGAGACAGAACGATCAGGCTGTCGAGATGGCTGGCGATCGCCGTGACCGCCGGGTCGGTGAAATCGTCGGCGGGCACGTAGACCGCCTCGATGGCGGTCGTCGCGACATTGCCGACCGAGGCAATCCGCTCCTGCAGGGCGGCCACTTCGGTCGCCAGCGTCGGCTGGTATCCGACCCGCGACGGCAGCCGCCCGAGAAGCCCGGACACCTCGCTGCCGGCTTGGACGAAGCGGAACACATTGTCCATGAGCAGAAGCACATTTTGCTTCTTCTCGTCGCGGAAATACTCCGCGACCGTCATTGCGGTAAGCCCCACCCGCCACCGCGCCCCGGGCGGCTCGTTCATCTGGCCGAAGACCAGGACGCTCCGGTCGATGACGCCGGACTGCCGCATCTCGGCCAACAGCTCGTGACCTTCGCGCGAGCGTTCGCCGACACCGGCAAAGACCGAGATGCCCTGGTAGCGTTCGGCCATGGCGTGGATGAGTTCCATCACGATCACCGTCTTGCCGACCCCGGCTCCGCCGAACATGGCGGCCTTGCCTCCCTGAGCGAGCGGGGCGACGAGGTCGATGACCTTGATGCCGGTTTCGAACACGGTGGTCGCCGCACTCTGCTCGGCGAGATTCGGCGGCAGGCGATGGATCGGCCGGCGCGGCGTGTCGTCGGGAAGAGCTGGTCCTTCGTCGCGGATGGCCCCGGTCACGTCGAGAAGGCGCCCGAGCACGGCGTCGCCCACCGGCACCGCGATCGGCCCCCCGGTCGCTCGCACCGCCGTGCCGCGCCGGAGGCCGGAGGTGGCTTGCAGCGCAATTCCGCGAACCGTGTGCTCGTCGAGATGGGCCTGCACCTCGACGAACAGAGTCTCGGGCCGATCCCATTCGACCACCAGCGCATCCTCGATCGGCGGAAGGATCGCCGTATCGAAGGCTACATCGACCACGGCCCCCCGCACGGCGAGGACAATTCCCTTCGGCTGGATGGCGTCGGCCAGCATGTCGACATCCTTCTTGGACGGCGCGTCGAAGTCCTTGATACGCGTCAAGTAGGCCGCGGATGCGGCGGGACCGCCTCGCCAGCAATTCCGATGAGCGTTGACCTTAACGATGCCACCAGAAGGAACATTTGCCTTGTTTAGTATCTTGTGTTTTACTAAACTAAATTACTAAACATATCGCCGGACCTGGCGACCGATCCGGCGAAGGACGACCGGGTTTCGCTCGATCTTGTCGATCGCCTGTATTTCGGCGCTTCCGGCGAACGAATTGCCGGCGGTAGGAAAGCGAGGATGCCAATTGGCAGCGCCTGACACCGCCACGGGACTGGCCGCCGGCGCTATCGACGAGCCGACGCGGCGGCGCCTTATCGAGGCCGTCGCCAGGACGATCTTCGATCACGCCGAGGAGCTGACCGCGCTCGATCGGGCGATCGGCGACGGCGACCATGGCCTCAACATGAAACGCGGCTTCGAAGCGGTCCTCGTCGATCTCGACGGCCTCTCGGCGAAGCCGCTCGCCGAGACCCTCAAGGGGATCGGCATGACGTTGGTGATGAAGGTCGGCGGCGCTTCCGGTCCGTTGTACGGAACTCTGTTCATGACTCTCGGCAAGGAGCTGCCGGCCGAGCCGCGGCGCGCCGATCTCGCCCGGGCCTTCGGGGTGGCGATCGATGCGGTCAAGGCGCGCGGCAAGTCCGATTTCGGCCAGAAGACCATGCTCGACGTGTTGGGCCCGGTTCGCGACGCCCTGCAGAGCGGCGACGATCTCGTCGCGGCGGCGGACGCGGCGGCCGAGGCGACGGTGCCGATGAAGGCGATCAAGGGTCGCGCCTCGTTTCTCGGCGAGCGTTCGATCGGCCACATGGACCCCGGCGCCCGTTCCAGCGCGCTGATGATCGGCGCCGTTGTCGCCGTTCTGGAAGACCGCGCATGACCACCAATGTCGGCATCGTCATCGTCTCGCATTCTTTCGACGTCGCGCGGGGCACGGCCGACATGGTCCGCCAGATGGTGGGTGACGACGTACCGCTGGCGTTTTGCGGCGGTGACCCCGCCGGCGGCCTCGGCACCAGCGTCGAGGCGATCGTCGATGCGATAGACGCGGCGTGGTCGGAGAAGGGGGTTGCCATTCTTGTCGACCTCGGCGGTGCCGAAACCAACAGCGAGATGGCGATCGAGATGCAGGTGCCCGCGCGCCGCGAGCGAATCGTTATTTGCAATGCACCGATCGTCGAAGGCGCGGTGATGGCGGCGACCGAGGCCTCCAGTGGCGCATCGCTCGACGAGGTCAAACGAACCGCCGAGGAGCTGTCGCCGGCCTAAAGTGGGTGCAGCAGGGATCTGGGAATGTCAGAGCAACAGGTTTCCGGCACCGTCTTGCTGACCCACGCGGTCGGCCTCCATGCGCGGCCGTCGGTGAAGCTCACCAAGCTCGCCAAGACCTTTCGCTCGATCGTCGAGATCGGGCTTGGACCGAATGGCCCGTGGATCGACGCCAAGAGCATCGTCAAGGTGATGGGCGCAAAGGTGCCGCAGGGAACGCAGCTCCATTTCCGCGCCGCCGGCAACGACGCCGATACCGCCGTCACCGCGCTCATCCGACTGGTTGAGCGGGACTTCGACGAGGCGGGGGCCGCGGGGGCAGATGCCGCCGGCCGTTGAACGCCGCGGGGTCGCCGCCGCACCCGGCATCGCCGCCGGTCGCGTGATGCGGCTCGACCGGATCGCGTCCCGGCGAGAGCCGAGCGGCAATCCGGCGCGCGAGCGCGCCGATCTGCAGGTGGCGATCGCCGCTGCCATCGCTGCTGTGAGCGCGCTCGCCGAGAAGGTCGACGGCGAAGCCGCGGAGATCCTCGATTTCCAGATTGCCATGCTTGAGGACGACTCGCTCGGCGCGCCGGCTTTCGCGCGGATCGCCGAAGGTGTCGACGCCGTCACCGCCTGGACGGATGCGATCGCCACCCAGATTACCGACTACGAAGCGACCGAGGATGAATATTTCCGTGCCCGCGTCGCCGACCTTGCCGATATGCGCGACCGCGTCCTCCGGCTGCTCTCGGGCGAGCGCGACGAGGCGACGCCGCCGGGCGCCGTGCTGACCGGCGAAGATGTCACGCCGACGCGTTTCTTGTCGGTCGATTGGAGCAAGGGCGGCGCCGTCGCCCTGTTCGGCGGCAGTGCCTCCAGCCACGTCGCCATGCTCGCCCGATCGCGCGGCGTCCCGATGGTGGTCGGCATCGGCCCCCTCGACGTTGCCGACGCCGATGTAGCGATCGTCGACGGCGAGCACGGGCGGGTGGTGCTCAATCCCGGCCCCGCCGAGTGGGCCGACTACGACGCCACCCGCGCCGACGCGGCTGAACGTACCGAGCGCGAGGCCGCGGTGCTCCGGCTGCCGGCCCGAACGCGGGACGGTACGCCGGTCGATGTGATGATCAACGTCGCCGAGCCCGAGGAGCTTGACGCGATCGACCCGGCGATCTGTGACGGCATTGGGCTGGTCAGGACCGAGTTCCTCTTCCACCGCCCTGGTGGCCTGCCCGACGAAGAAACGCAATTCCAGGCCTACAGGCGAATCGTCGCGTGGGCCGACGGCCGGCCGGTGGTGCTGCGGACGCTCGATGTCGGTGGGGACAAGCCGGTCGCCGGGCTGACCGTCGCGAGGGAATCGAACCCCTTCCTCGGAACCCGCGGCGTCCGGCTTTCCTTGCTGCGACCCGACGTCTTCATGGTGCAACTCCGCGCCATGGCGCGCGCCGCCGCGCTCGGCGACGTCAAGGTCATGCTGCCCATGGTGACGATTCCCGCCGAGATCGACCGCGCGGCTGAGCTGCTTGATGCTGCCGTCGCCGCGCTGGAGGCCGACGGCGTACCCTTCCGTCGGCCGCCGCTCGGCATCATGGTGGAAGTCCCGGCAGTGGCGATCGAATCGGCCCTCTATCGCCGCGCCGCATTTTTCTCGATCGGCAGCAACGACCTCACCCAATACCTGACCGCCAGTGCGCGCGACATCGCGGCGGTGTCCGGGCTGAACGACGCCGGCCACCCGGCCGTCATGACCCTCATCCGGCGGGTCGTCGCGGTTGCCGGTGAAATCGGGCGCGACGTCAGCCTTTGCGGCGACATGGGCGGCGACCCGGCCCATATCCCGGCACTGATCGAGGCGGGCGTTCGCACCGTGTCGGTGGCGCCTCCGCTCGTCGGCCGGACCAAGCTCGCCATCGCCGAAACCGAAATGGGCGCCGACCGTGAAAGCAAAGTCCGATCCTAGCGATCCCGCAGCGAGCGGCGAGGCCGTTGCCCGCTACAAGACGATTCTGCAAAACGTCATCGAGACCCGGCCGTCCGGAACGCGCCAGCGACTTGCCGGCGCCCTCGGCAAGAACCGGAGCTTCATCTCGCAGATCACCAATCCGTCCTACGCGACGCCGATCCCGGCGCGGCACATCGAGACCATCTTCGAGATCTGCCATTTTCCGCCGGAAGAGCGTAGGCGGTTCGTTGATGCTTACGCCGCCGCCCATCCGCGGCGATTGCCGGTCGGCCGCGAAGGATCCCGCCTCAGACCGCACACCGTCTATCTGCCCGACCTCGGCGACGAGGCGCGCAACCACGATCTCGACCGCATGGTGGGCGAGTTCGTTCAGCGACTGACGCGATTGATCGGCGACGGCTGATCGGCGCCTCGACAGGGAGGAGAGCGTGAAGAAGTTCATCAACAGTCCCGACACCATCCTCGCGGAGAGCCTCGACGGCTTTGCCGCCGCCCACTCCGATATCGTCGCCCTCGGCGCGGAGCGGAAATTCGTTTGCCGGGCAAGGCTGTCCCCCGGCAAGGTCGCTCTCGTCTCCGGCGGCGGCTCCGGTCACGAGCCGCTCCACGCCGGCTTCGTCGGGCGCGGCATGCTCGACGCGGCATGCCCGGGGCAGGTGTTCACCTCGCCGACCCCGGACCAGATGATCGCCGCCGCCGAAGCCGTCGATGGCGGCGCCGGCCTTCTCTTCATCGTCAAGAACTACGAAGGCGACGTCATGAACTTCGACATGGCGGCCGAGATGGCGGGCCGCGAGATCATGAGCGTCGTCACCGACGACGATGTCGCCGTCGAGGCCTCCACCTATTCGACCGGCCGCCGGGGCGTAGCCGGCACCATGATCGTCGAAAAGGTCGTCGGCGCCGCCGCCGAGGAGGGCCGTTCCCTGTCCGACCTCAAGGCGCTCGGCGATCGCGTCAACGCCGCCACCCGTTCGATGGGCGTTGCGCTGACCAGTTGCACGGTTCCGGCGGCGGGCACGCCGACATTCGCCATCGGCGACGATGAGATGGAGATGGGCGTCGGCATTCACGGCGAACCCGGGCGCCGCCGGGTGAAGCTTGCGCCGGCCGACGCCATCGCCGACGAGATGGTCGGAGCCATTGCCGGCGATCTCGGCGACGCCGGTAGCGCCCTGCTTCTGGTCAACGGCTTCGGCGGCACGCCGCTGATGGAGCTCTATCTGATGTACCACGCCGCGCGGGGGCGTCTGAAAAAACGCGGGTTCCGCATCGCGCGCTCGCTGGTCGGCACTTACGTGACATCGCTGGAAATGGCCGGCTGCTCGATTACCGTTTCGCTTCTCGACGATGAAATGACGAGATTATGGGACGCACCCGTCCACACCGCGGCGCTGCGTTGGGGCGTATGAGGCGGAAGGCGGCGGCGCGCTCCTGCCTTCCCGTCATTCACGTCGCCTCCGTTTCGGCGGACCGACTCGCGTCCGAGCAATGCTCGGACGATCCGGCCGACTGCAGGAAATCGACCGCGCGCCGCGCATCGGCGGACGCCGAGAAGATCGCGCGCTTGTCGTCCTTGAAGAGCTGGAGCCCTCGGACTGGGCGCTTTGTTGCAGTCGGCCAGAGGTCGTGCAGTGGCCGGTGTCACTCTCGCTCGGCGGCCGGGGCTTCTCCGGCCGGGTTTTCCTGGTTCTTCTGCAGCGTCATGGTGAGGGCGCTCAGCCCCGAGACGCTGCCGAGCTGCATGGTGTCGACGGCGGTGCTCGGCACGATGACGATCGTGGCGTTCTGCTTCAGGCCTTCGTAGAGCATGTTCATCGCCCGCAAGTGAAGAGCGGTCGGATTGTTGGTATAGGTCTTGGCCGCCTCTCCGAACTTCTCGGCCACCTGGCGCTCCGAATCGCCGAGAATCACCCGCGCCTGGCGCTCGCGTTCGGCCTGGGCCTGCATCGACATGGCGTCCTGAAGGGCGAGGGGGATGAGGACATCCTTGACCTCGACGGAAATGACATTGATTCCCCACGGCTCGGTGCGTTCGTCGATAATTCGCCGCAGCTCGTCGCTAATCTTCTCGCGGCCCTCGAGCATGTCGGAGAGCATCGTCTTGCCGATCACGTCGCGGAGCGCCGTTTGGGCGGCCCAGCTGATCGCACTTTGGTAGTCGGCAACGTCGAGAGCCGCCTTCTTCGGATCGACGACCTTCCAGAACAGGACGGCATCCACGTCGACCGGCACGGTGTCCTTGGTGAGGGTCTTCTCCGCCTTGAACGTGCTGGTGATCACCCGGATGTCGATCCAGTAGGCAATCGTATCGACGATCGGCACGATGAAGAAAAGGCCGGGCCCGCAGAGCGCCCGGAAGCTGCCGAACCGCAGCACCACCACTTTCTCCCACTGGGACGCGATCTTGATCGAGAACGAAACCGCCAGCGCGACGAGCAGTCCCGCCGCCGTGATCCAGTTGAGCAGCCAGTTGGCCGAAGCGCCGTAGACCGCGTAGCCAAGAGCCAGGCCGATGGCCAGAATCAGGACGAACACCGCGACGGCGAAAGAGCTTGTCGTTCTCATTTCAAGACCGTCCTTTATCGAACGGACAACATGACGAGCGCTAGTCGGTAAGCCACAGGCCGAGCCTTCAAGGGCTCGCGCGCGTCGTCACAAGGCCGTTTGCGGATAGCCCGGAATCCGATCGTTGCGCCGACGACTTCCGGGGCTTTTCAAGCCGGTCCATTGTCGTTTGCCGGGTTTCCGCACGCCTATGATATAGGTATCGATACCCTTGCCCGCCAACGCCTATAGGCTCGGCAGCGCGATGCGATCGCCGCGCCGACAGCCGAGCCGGCTCGAACCTGGGGAATCACTCAACCCGAAACAGCGCGTCTCCGGCATGAACTGTTACCTATGTCTCCGGGCCGGACACCCTGAAATTGGCGCGCCGGAGAGGATGAAACTGGGCACCGGTATGTTATTGTTTGCTGTTGCTAATTTTCTGAGATCTTCGGATGATCCGGCTACGTGTCGCCAGGGATCGCCAGGTTCCTGAGCCTGCGCTCCAAGACGCTGGTTGGGTGTCAGCTTCAGACGTGCAGGGTGGGTCGATAGATGAGCTCCTGAATGCGGCCGTCGAGGGTACGGCTGTCAATCAGTTCGAGGTCGAAGTCGGACGCGCCGCTGAAAATCGGCTCCCTGCCGGTCTGGCCCGTGATCACAGGGAAAATTGTGACCTGAACGAAGTCCACAAGACCGGCGGCCATCAGTGCTCGGTTCATCGACAAGCTCCCGTGTGAGCGCAACGGTACCTCTGACCCTTCCTTGAGCCGGGCGACGACCTCAACGGCGTCGCCACTCATGATGGCAGCGTCCGGCCAGTCGAGCGATCCCTTGAGGGTCGCCGACACCACGATTGCTGGCAGGTTCCTCATCCGAGTAACCCATGGGTCACGCACATCGGATTCCTCGTTGCTGTCTGCCAGCATCCTTGAGAACGCCCTATAGGTGTTGGCTCCGAAAACCATCCGCTGCTCCTGGTCGTACAGGGCGAGGCGGTGCGCGAGCAGTTCAGGCCCCTGCTTGCCCCAGTAGCCGCCCCAATCGCCCCCGTCGAACGAGGCAAAGCCGTCGAGGCTGGAAAAGACGTCGAAGGTGTAGGTCGCGGTCATGATGTTCTCTCCTCAATTGGGTTGGTTGAAGGAGGGGCGCTGGACCAAACCTGTGGCGACCCTCGTCGCCCACGGTTTCGTGGAGTTCAGCGCCCCCGACCTGCCAATAAATCTCAGTTGGACCAGCCTTTCGGCGTCTCACCGGCGAGAAACGGTCCGATAAATTCCATCATGAGGTCGACCTGGCCGATCAAAGCCGTGTGCGAGGTGGCGGGCAGGATGGCGAGCCGCGATGCGGCGAGCGGTTTGCCCATGTCGCCCATCACGCCGCCGCCGAGCTTGTGAAACATATCGACAGCATGCTCGAGCGAGACCGCATCGGCATCGCCCGCCATGATCAGAACCGGTGTTTTCACCGCAGCCATCTCTTCGCTCCAGTCGAATGGCGCCTTCTCGAGGGCGATCAGCTTTTCGACGAGGGCGGGAAAGCCGTTCGGATCCGGAGCGATCGCCTTGTAGGCGTCGGCCATCGGTGAGTTGGTGAACATGTCGACCGACATGTGCGGGAGGAAGTCCCGATAGGTCTGCTGCCACCCCTCGAACTTGTAGACGCCGGCAGCCATAACCAATTTGTCGACTTTCTCCGGGTAGTCGATGGCGAGCCGCAGCCCGGCAACCGCGCCGAGCGAATAGCCGAAGACGTCGGCCTTCTTGATCCCGACCTTGTCCATGAACGTGGCGACGTCGCCCGCGAGGTTCGGGTAGGTGATCGGCCGATCGATGTCGGTGGTGCGGCCGTGGCCCTGGAGCTCAAGCGCGTAGACCCTGTGCGTCTCGGCCAGCCGTCCGACGATCCCGCCCATCATGGGGATGGTCATGAAGCTGCCGTGCAGCACGATCATCGGTTCCCCTTCGCCGGAGACCTCGTAGTACATCTGCATGCCGTTGACTTCGACCCGGTGGCCTTCCGGGGACTTCTGGGCGAACGCGGTACCTGCAGCGAAGAGCGCTGCGACGGTCAGCAGAATGCGTAGCATTGTGGTTGCTCCTTCGGTCTGCTGCGCCATGGCCGATATCGGGACAGTCTGACGACCGGCGCAATCGTGGATGTCGTGGCGGCGATTCGGGACGCGACCAGGCCGCCAACCGTCAGATTGCTAGGCCGCTTCGCTCGGAAGAGGACCGGACGGCTTGTAGGTGTTGACGAGGACACCCGTTGGCGTGCTCCGCGTCTCCACCAGAGTAAGGGCGCGCGGCGGGACGCCGTCCCCGAACAGGCGCTCTCCTTCGCCGAGCACCACCGGGAAGACCGCAATGCGATATTCGTCGACGAGGTCCGTCGCGATCAGCGTCTGCAGCAGTTCGCCACTGCCCCAGATGTGCAATTCGGGCCCATCCGATGCTTTCAGCCGCCGGATTTCGTCGACGACATCACCGCTGATGCGCACCGACGTCTTCCAGTCGAGTTTGTCGGGCCTGCGGGTGACGACATATTTCGTCGCCTTGCCGAACGCCTTGCCGATGGCGTTGTCCTGAAACGGCCAGTAGCCGGCGAAGATGTCGTAGGTCACGCGTCCCAAGAGCAGGTCGTATTCTGCGGCGGTCTCGACGATGTTCAGGGCGTCATCCACGAAGGGCATGGCCCATCCCCCGTGAGTGAAGCCACGCCTCTCATCCTCCTCGGAGCCGCCGGGCGCCTGCATGATGCCGTCCACGGAGACCTGGGTAATTGCGATGATCTTTCTCATGACTCCTCTTCCTCATCTTGCGGGTGGGCCGCGCTCGTCATCGCCGGGCCCGTGAGTTCCTCGCTGCCGGACTGATCGACAACATGCACGTTGCCGTAGTCCCGATCCTCCTCGGGCGGGGCGTTCGCCTTTGGGACGGCCTGGAAGGTCTTGAGAAGAACTACAGCATAGAGTCGGTCTCTTCGCCCAGTGGCGTGACGCACCTGATATTCGCGCGCAAGGGCGAATGAATAGCGCCGATCACTGCTTAAGCCGCATGTTGGGGCGCCCGACGAGATGAAACTGGGCACTGTTATGTTATTGTCGTTGCAGTACAAACTTTGGCTCGTGGAGGCCACTAATCAACCGAATGAGTTGATTCGCCAGAAGGTGAGCCGACTTCGCGGGCTTTCTGAAGTTCCGAGAGGCGATCGGCGATCCTGGCATACGTCTCCCGCGCCTCTGTGAGTTCTTTGACGGTAGCGTCGGGGTCGTCAGAGTTCTGCCGCCTCTCCAGCGCTATGGGGCGCGCTGCGCTCGCGGCTTGCTCCGTCGAGCTACACCACCACCAGGGACGTGACCCGTCCTGGTCGGCTCGGGGAATACAGGCCTGGGTGCGGTGTACAGCACCTTCAGCGGCAGCAAACTGGCCAACAGGGGCGTCATCTTCGACGGTTCCGGTTTTGCCGTCGACCTCGTGGGACAGAAGAACGTCACCGTCGTCAACAAGGCGTCCGGCACCATTGTCGGCGGCGGCGTTGGTGTTCTTGTAGGCAACATCGGCGGCGCCGAGAACGCGACCGTCATCAATGACGGCAGCATCATCGGCTTGACCGACTTCGGCGTTGAGTCCGTGTCGGTGTCCAATTTCGATCTCACCAACACCGGCCACATCTTTGGGCCCAAAATCGGCGTTGTTATGCAGGTCTCCACGTCTGGCGCCGAGGGGCCGATGGTCGACAATTCGGGCGTGATCGGCGGTGGCACGATTGGCATATCCACCTCCACCCCTTCCGGAGTGAAAACGACCATCGTCAACGAATCAGGCGGCACCATCGAGGGATCCAAATACGCCATCGCTACCGACGACCTGGGCAAGCTGCTTTTGAAGAACCACGGCACGCTCAAGGGCTATGTCGCCAGCGGCAACGAGAGGGACAAGATCGTCAACGACGGCCACATCAAAGGCGAGACGTATCTCAACGACGGCGACGACCTCTACAAGAACACCGGCGGCCATGCCGGCAACGTTCATGGCGGGCTCGGCAACGACACGCTTATCGCCGGACCGCACACCGACAAGTTCGTCTTCGACACGCTGCTCGACCCGGTGAACAATGTCGATCGGGTGAAGAACTTCGATCCGGGCACCGACAAGCTCTTTCTCTCGAAGGCCATCTTCGGAGCGTTGACCGGGCCCGGCATTCTGTTGGCCGGGGAGTTCCACAAAGGCTCGTCTGCCCACGACGCCACTGACCACATCATCTACGACACGGCGACCGGGAACCTCTACTACGACCCCGACGGCCTCGGCGGCACCGGTAGATCCAGTTCGCCAAGCTTGACAAGGACCTCCACCTTCACGCCAGCGACTTCATCGTGTTTGCGTGAGGCGAGAGCGGGAGAGCCGACCCAACATTATCGTCGAGCAGAGCCAAAGACTCCGCAGACTCGGTCTGCCGTAGCGCGGCCGGCCGCCGCCGCTTTCAGACCAGGGCGAGCAACCTGACGGGGGAGGCGGTGGCGCCCTTCACCTTCAGCGGTGCGGCGATGATGAGAAATTCGTAGACCTTGTCGTTGACGATTTCGTCCATCTGGACGTTTTCCATCAGGCGAATGCCGGCCCTGGTCAGCATGGCGATGTGCATCGGCAGCGCCTGGCCCGGGGCCTCGAACGGGATCGGATCGGTGCCGAACTGGTCGAGGCCCCAGCAGATGATGTTGTGGTCGACCGCCCATTTTGGTCAGATGAGCAGCGGCATCATCAGCGTCGCGAGACTGAGAACCAGAAAGAACCCCGCGACGTCGGTGATTGTCGTCAGCAGTGGCCCCGATGCTACCGCCGGGTCCTGGTTGAACCGCTTGAGGAGCAAGGGCACGACACCGCCGACCGATACGGCGATCAGCGTGTTGATGGCCAGCGCCACGCCGATGACGACGCCGAGGAACGGATTTCCTTTCCAAAGCCAAGCAACGAAGCCAATCAGGATTCCGAGGACAACCCCGTTGATCACGCCGACCACAACCTCCTTCGACCAGACCCTGAATACGTCGACCGGCTTTGCGAGACCGAGCGAAAGTTCACGCAGCGAGACCGCCACGGCCTGATTGCCCGAGCAACCACTCATGTCCGATACCATCGGCAGGAAGATTGCGATGGCGATGACGGCGGCAAGCGTCTGCTGGTAAAGCGAAATGACGCTAGCTGCGATGACGTTGAGGACGATGTTGCCGCTGAGCCAGGCGAGACGCCGGCGCGATCGCAGAAGAAGGGGCATCGAGCGCAGTTCGTCGCCGAAGACGCCCTGGCGCCGGAGGCTCTCGCTCTCGGACCGTTCGAGCAAGGCGTCCGAAACAGCGGTGCGCGAAACGGTGCCGACCAGCCGCCCGAGGTCATCGGCGACAGGCAGCCCGAGGAACTCGTGCTCGCCGAGCAGGTCCTGCAGCTCTTCGAGCGGCGCGCCGGTGCCCACGGCTATCGGCGTGACCATAATTCCGGTGAGTGGCGTCGAGCGTTTCGCGGTAAGGAGGTTGCGGAGCGACACGACGCCGATCAGCCGGTTCGCTTCGTCGACGATATAGGGATGCTGGCCGCGATAGCGCTCGAAGTCCTCGTCCTCGCTGGTTAGTCGACGGAGAACATCCCCGACCGTATCGGAGCTGGGAAACGAAAACGTCTCGCCGATCATCAGGCCGCCGGCGGTGTCGTCCTCATACTCGACGAGCCGAAGAACCTCGGCAGCGTCCTCAGGCTCCATCTCGGCGAGGATCGCGTCGGCATCCTCCTTGTCGAGTTCGCCGACGACGTCCGCCTGGACGTCCGAATCCATCTCTTCGATGATCTCGGCGGCGTCTGCCGCCTCGAGATTTTCGACGAGTTCGACCGCCTGCTCGTTGGGTGCCTCGGTGACGAGTTCCGCGGCGAGTGCTGGGGGAAGTGCAGAGAGGATCGTGCCGCGCTCTTCGACATCGAGCTGAAGCAGCGCCCGCAGACCGTCGCTGAGTGTGAGTTCCTCGAAGATGGCGACGAGACGAGCAGCGTCGTCGGTTTCGAGGGCTTCGCGGAGCGAAATCCAGGGCTCTTCCGGATCGAAGAGCACCGGCTCCTCGCCCTCGTCCTCGACGCCGACGATATCCGATTCGCTCATTCGCCTCTCCTGTCCGCGTTCAGACGCGAGGGTTGCATCCTGACCTACCCTGCCCAAGGGTGCAGCGATTTGAGAAGTCTGGGCGGGTTCTTCGGGCCACACCCGGACGGTCGCCAAGAGGTTGCAATCGGGGCTGGTTGCAAAATGGGCGACGTCGTGCGCAAGGCGCTCGAAAACTATTCCGAGAACTGCGCGCCGCGCCTTGTCAAGGGGGAGAGGGCACGCCGCGTATCTCGAACGCATCCTGACCACGGCGCCCGACAAGGAACGCAACTCGCCACCGCCCGCGCCTAGCTTTTTGACCGCATGGCGGCACGCAGCGACGGACTCGCGCCAAAGCGGTCCCGAGTTTCATAAGCGGTCGTCACGGAGACGCCACACCGCAGCACCCGTCGACGAACCGGGTGCGCGCGACAGACGCGGCCCATCAGGCGATGACGACGAAGTCGCTGGCGTGGAGGTTGAGGCCCTTGTCGAGCTTGGCGAACTGCACCTCGCCTCCCCCGACGTTGCCGTTGGAGTCGTAAAGGAGCACCCCGCTGCTCTTGTTGTAGATGATGCGGTCGTCAGCGTCGTGAGCGTGCGCGCCCTTGTGGAACTCGGCGCTGGTGAGGGTTTCCGGCCCGGACAAATTGGCGAAGATGGTCTGGTCGAGATAGAGCGTGTCGGTGCCGGGATCGAAGTGTTTGACCGTGTCGACATTGGTCGCCGCGTTCTGCGTCGTGTCGAAGACGAACTTGTCGGTGTGCGGCCCGGCGATGAGCGTGTCGTTGCCGTCGCCGCCATAAACCCTGCCCGCGTGGCCGCCAGCGTTCTTGAAGGTGTCGTTGCCGGCGCCGAGACTCACCTCGCCCTTGATCTGCCCGTCCCCGAGGGGCAAGCAGAACCGCCTGCAGGAATAGCGGAAACAGATCCACGTGATGAGCCCCAATTAGTGGGCCTTATTGATCTGGCTCAACTCCCAGCGTACCAACGGTAGAAGGTCGCCTTAGAAATACCGAGTTTCTCCAGCGTGCGCTTGACCGGCAGATGCGATTGCTCCACCAGCCGGATGATCTCCAGCTTCTCGGAGGCGGAGTATCTCATGCGCCGACCTCCCCATCCGCCGTCATGCTTTTTTTGAGCCGACGGTTCTCCAGGGTGAGTTAGTCCACGACCTCCTTCAGAGGCGATGCTTCGCGGCGCAGTCCCTGACCTCGTCCGAGGTCGCCTCCCGTGCCGTGTCGCCAGCCAGCCCTTCTTGCCCGCTTCGAGAAACTCTTTCGACCAGCGGTAATAGAGATTCTGGACGATGCCTTCGCGACGACAGAGCTCGGCGATGCTGTCCTCGCCGCGCAGCCCCTCCAGCACAATGCCGATCTTCTCCTCGGCCGAAAAAAGCCGCCGGGTCGCCCGGCGTATATTCCACACGACCTGTTCCGCCGGCTCTCTCACCGGCCCCGATTTCTGTCTCATCTTCGCTCCTTTGAAAGGCTACGATGAGCCAGAAATCCTCCCTTCCTCAATGCCCCAAATCTGTCTCATAGGCGCTGACGCCGGACAGGAACACCAATTTGGTCCTGCACCCTCCTTGGAAGATCGTCGCAATCCGGCGACTCCGGGCCAAGCCACCGTTTGATAGTCGCATCCAGCACGCTCACGTTGCCCGGCGGTTTTCATATGGCATTTTTGGTTAAACCAGATATTTTCGCACGATGGGCATCTCCGCAGCGATCGGGTCGGTCGCCGACAGTACCTACGACCGCATCAAGAAGGACATCATCTTTGGCAGGCTGATGCCTGACCAAAAGCTGAAGCTCGATCGGCTTCGCGATCAATACGGAGCGAGCGTCTCAACGCTGCGCGAAATCCTGAACCGCCTCGCGGCGGAGGGACTCGTGGTGGCGGAGGGACAGCGCGGCTTCGAGGTTGCACCGATTTCGGCGGAGAACCTTCGCGAGCTTTCTGCGCTGCGTCAACTCCTCGAAGGCTACGCGCTCGAACTCTCCTTCAAGGCTGGCGACGTCGACTGGGAGGGACGCGTCGTCGCGGCGCACCACAAGCTTCGTCAGATGGAAATGCGGATGATGGATGGCGCCCGCTCCGTCACCGAGACCTGGAAGCGCTACGACTGGGAGTTCCATCAGGCGCTGATTTCGGCGTGCGGATCGCGCGTGCTGATGGATGCGCATGCGGGCGTGTTCGATAAGTACCTCCGCTACCAGATGCTGTCGCTGACCCATCGTGGAAGGATCGCCGCCGACGAACACAAGCGTCTCCGCGACGCGGCGCTGCGTCACGACGCGAAGGAGGCCAAGAAAATTCTTTGCGATCATATCGCCGCCGGCGTGGAACACAGCCTCGCGGCGAAGGCGCTGCAGGGGCTGTCGAAGGGTTAGCGATCAGGCCACATCGGCGATCCGCACCATCGCGCCGCTCGCTGCGGATCGCCTGATTGCCTCGATGATCTCCAGCACACGGACACCGTCCCACGCGGTCACCCTCGGCTTTGCGTTACCGACGGCGATAGTAGCGAAATGCCTTGCCTGGAGCCGCAAAGGGTCGTCCCGCTCGACGTCGAGGCTGCTCTCGCGAACCGGTTTCAGCCAGTCGCGCGCACCATCCTGATGCCAGATGCGAAGGTCGGGAATGCTTATCGAGGCAGTGGTTCCCCCGATCCGGTAGCAGGATTCTCCGTGCACGGCGAAATCCGGGTTCTCGGCCGAAGTCAGCTCCCAACTCCACGGCGCCGTGATCGTATCGGAAACGGTCATGGTACCGATCGCGCCGCTCTCGAAGCGGACGATAACGGCGGCGGTATCCTCGACTGCGAAGCCGCGTGTGTGGTTCGACGCGATCGCCTGGACGGCTTCGATGCCGCCGCAGAGGTGAACCATCAGGTCGATGTCGTGAACGAGATTGATGGCAAGCGGACCGCCCCCTAGTGCGATCCGCCAAGCAACATCGAAGTATGCGTCCGGCTTGCCGAGCCAACACAGCGCTTCCACCGACACAATCTCCCCGAGCACGCCATCATCGATCGCCGACTTAGCGCGGACGATCAACGGATTGTGCCTGCGATGATGACCGACAAGAACCGGAACAGATGCCGCCTCGGCCGCGATTGCGAGTGACCGGCCGTCGACGAGTGTCACCGCGAGCGGCTTCTCGATCAGCACCGGCACCCCAGCGCGAATGCACGCCATGCCGTGCTCAAAATGCAGTTCGTTCGGCGTCGCCACCACCACACCATCTACGCTTTCCCCGGTTAGCAGATCGGCAATTGTCGCGTGGCGCACAGCGTGGTAGCGCGCCGCCACTTCCTCAGCGGAATCATCCGGATCGACGATTGCGACTAGCGAGGCTTCCTTGGCAAACCGAGCGGCGTGCTTGCGGCCGACGAGGCCTGCTCCGACCAGGGCGATGCGCGCCGGGCCGGCGCGACGAGATATCATACGAAATATCTTTCCTATGATTGAATTGACTCTGTTTGTTGTAACCGGGATTGGAATATGGCACCATTTTGCATGGCGCGGGCGGCTTTCCCCGCGCCCAACGAGATTTGGGAGGAACATCATGACAGCCTTCACTAGGCGCGCTTTTCTCGGCACCACTGCAGCCGGCCTTGTTGCGGGCGGAGTTGCGGGCCTGTCTACGTTTCGGGCAATGGCAGCCGACAAGGCGCTTCTGCGCCTGTCGACGCCTGCAACCGCCACGGACCAGCGCACCGTGGCCCTTGAGAAGGTCTTCGGACCGGCCGTCTCGGATTTCGCGACCTACGAGCCCCACTACAACGCGTCTATGTTCAAGCAGGGCACCGAGCTCGAGGCGATTGCCCGAGGCAACCTCGAAATGTCGATCACCTCGCCGCAGGAACTGGCCACCCTGATCCCCGAGTGGTCGATTTTTACCGCCGGCTACCTTCTGCGCGATGCCGAGCACCAGAAGAAGGTGTTCGAGAGCGATATCATGACCGACATGAAGAAGAACGTCGAAGACCAGCTCGGCGTCAAACTGCTCACGGTCATGTATCTGGGCCGCCGTCAGCTCGACCTGCGCATGTCCAAGGCCGACAAGACCGTGATGACCCCGGACGACCTCGCGGGCGTGAAGCTCCGCATGCCGGGCACGGACGCCTGGCAGTTCCTGGGCAAGGCGCTCGGCGCCAATCCGGTGCCCATGGCTTTCACCGAGGTCTATACCGCCCTTCAGACCGGCGCGATCGACGGCCAGGACAATCCGCTGCCCACCGACAAGGACTCCAAGTTCTACGAGGTGACCAAGCAGATCGTGCTGACCAGCCACCTGGTCGACCAGAACTATCTCGCCTTCTCCAAGAAGGTCTTCGACGGGCTGTCGGCCGACCAGCAGGCGACCGTCCAGAAGGCTGCCGACGACGCGGCCGAGTACGGGCGGGAGAACCAGCTGAAGCTCGAGGATGAGCTAGCCCAGTTCTTCAAGGACCAGGGGATGGACGTCTACACACCGGACGTCGAAGCCTTCCGCAAGCACGTGCAGGCCGAATACCTGAAGTCCGACTTCGCCAAGGACTGGCCCGCCGGGATGGTCGACAAGATCAACGTGCTCTAGGGACCCCTTCGCGATGCGTGCGGCCCTCGCGTGGTTGCGCGCTCGTGCGGACAACGTGGCGGTGGGGTTGCTCACCGTCATGTTCTTCTCTTTCGTTCTTCAGGTTGCTTCCCGGTACGTCTTCAACCTCCCGCTGGGATGGACGCTGGAGCTGTGCCTGACGACGTGGCTCTGGCTGGTCTTCTGGGAGGGTGCATTCATCCTCAAGGACCGCGATCACGTGCGCTTCGATATCGCCTATCACGCGGTCGGTGAGCGGACGCGACGCGCGTTCGCGATCATCGCGGCCCTTGGCCTGATCGCCGGTTTTGCCGCAGCGCTACCGGCGACGCTCGGCTACATCACCTTCTACAAGATTAAGCACAGTTCGACGCTTCACATCCGGCTCGATTACGTCTTCAGCATCTATGGCGCCTTCGCGATCGCGATTGTGATCCGCTACGCGTGGCGTCTCTGGCGCCTCATCCGGCGCGCCGATCCGCAAGACCTGGACCGGCCGCTCGCATGAGCGCCGCCTTCGCTATTTGTATGCTGACGCTGTTCATCATGGCGGGAATCGGCGCGCCGATTGCACTGTCCATGATCGTGGCGGCGATCACGTACCTGGCGGTCAACGGCCAGGACCTGTCGCTGGCCGCCGAGCAGAACATCCAGGGCCTCTACGACAGCTTCGTGCTACTCGCGGTGCCGCTGTTCATCGCGGCGGCCAACATTATGAACGCGGGCACGATCAGCGAGCGCCTTCTCGAGTTCTGCATGGCGATTGTCGGCCGCTTCCGCGGAGGGCTCGGCCACGTCAACGTCGTCGCCAACCTGATCTTCTCGGGGATGTCCGGATCGGCGGTCGCCGATGCGGCGGGCATCGGCCAGATCATCATCGGTCTGATGACCCGCGACGGCCACTACCCACCGGGATACGCAGCCGCAATCACCGCAGCGGCCTCCACCATCGGCCCGATCATCCCGCCATCGATCCCGATGGTGCTCTACGCGCTCGTGTCCGACAGCTCGATTGGCTACCTGTTTCTCGGCGGGATCCTGCCCGGCCTTCTGATGGGCCTGGTGCTCATGATCCTCAATGCCCGCGTGGCACGCCGTCGCGCGTTTCCGGTGGAGGCGGGCGTACCGCTGAAGGCTCTCCCCAAGATCACCTTCCGCGCATTTCCCGCGCTGTTGATGCCGGTGATCCTGCTTTACGGCATCTACGGCGGCATCACCACGCCGACGGAAGCAGCCGCCCTGGCCGCTGCATACGCGCTTCTGCTCGCTGGACTCTTCTATCGCTCGCTTTCCTGGCGCGACCTCTACGGCCTGCTGTCCACCAGTGCGCGATCATCGGCCTCCGTTGGTCTCGTCATCGGCGCGGCCCTCATCTTCAATTACATCGTTGCAGCGGAGAACTTGCCGACTACCATCGCCGATGCGCTACAGGGCATCAACTTTTCGCCGCTCGCCTTCCTATTTCTGGTCAACGGCATCCTTCTCCTCCTCGGCTGCATCCTCGACGCGTCGACCATCATTCTCGTCATCATCCCCCTCTTCATTCCGACTTGCCGCACGCTCGGAATCGACCTCGTTCACTTCGGCGTTGTCGCCGTCGTCAACTGCATGATCGGTCTGATCACCCCACCCTACGGAATCGTCCTGTTTGTCATCAATGCCACCACGGGTATCGCGTTGCGGTCGATCATCCGTGAGATCTGGCCGTTCATCGGCGTTCTGGTCGTCGCACTCGTCATCATGATCCTTTTCCCGGAGCTGGTGCTCTGGCTGCCACAGAAGTTCGGCTATGCAGGCACTTAGCGATCTCACGGCCAACACCGGCATCGCTCGCTCACTGGTCAAGCTCGCGCTGATCGGCGGCAACATCCGCCAATCCCGCTCGCCCGCGCTTCACCGCATCTGCGGCGAGCTCACAGGGCTGAACGTGACCTACGACCTGGTGACGCCGGAACGAGTTGAGGATTTCGAGGAGGCGCTGGCACGTTGCATGCAATCCGGCATGCGCGGCGTCAACGTGACCTATCCGTTCAAGGAGCGCGCAGCCGGTTTGGTGGCGTGCGATGCGCTGGCGGCACGTATCGGATCGGTCAACACGATCGTGTTCGATGCGTCGGGGCCTGTCGGCTACAACACCGACTATTCGGGATTCTTGGCGGGCTACCGGAGCGCTTTCGACGCAGCCCCGCCGGGGAAAGTCGCGTTGGTCGGTGCGGGCGGTGTCGGTCGTGCTATCGCGTTCGCACTCGCCGACCTCGGGGCGGCGCAACTCAAGATCTTCGACCGCGATGCCGGGAAAGCATCGCTGCTGGCACACGACCTTGCCGAAACGAACGTCTACGCTGTTGTTGCCAGTGACATCACCGAGGCAATTACCGATGCGGACGGAGTCGTCAACGGCACGCCGGTGGGCATGAGCGGCCACCCCGGGACGCCGGTTCCGGCGACGCTGCTCTATGGGCGCCGATGGGCATTCGACGCAGTGTACACGCCGGTGGAGACGGTGTTCAAACGAGACGCGGAAGCAGCCGGCACGAAGATGCTGAGCGGCTACGCACTCTTCTTCCATCAGGGCATCGACGCGTTCCAGCATTTCACCGGCCGGCGGCCGGTCGATCTCGACGTTCTCAATCGCCGCCTGCAGACTGAGACAGCCGTATGAATGACTCGCCGGCAACGAGACCGGACACGCCACTCCGCCAGCGGCTGAGAGTCGGTGTCGCGCTGGCGACCCCGTTTGGGCCGAACGGAGAGGTGCTCTGGGATGTGCTTGCCGATCACGCGAAACGGCTGCTCGCGTCGGGCGTTTCGATTGTCACCACCTTCGGCACGACCGGCGAAGGAGCATCGCTGGATCGCGCCACGCGCGCCGCCGTGCTCGAAGAACTCGCCAGGCGCGGGGTCGCACCCGCAAATGTAGCGGCCTGCATTTACGGCCCGGCCGCCCGCGACGCCGCTCACGACATTCGCCGCGCCATCGCTGAAGGCTGCGCCGCGATCCTTCTCGTTCCGCCGTTCTACTACAAGAACCTGTCGGATGACGGCCTCTATCGCTGGCACGCGGAGGTCTTCGAGGCGGTCGGCAGCGGTTGCCGGGACGTGATCCTCTACAACATCCCGGCCCTGACCGGAGCGACTATCGGCCCGCCGCTGGTCGGCCGATTGCGGAGCGCCTTTCCCGAGGTCGTGGTGGGAGTGAAAGACAGCGGCGGCGACCGGGAACACACAACGGCGCTTCTCGCCGAGCACCGCGATCTCGCGATTCTCGTCGGGCACGAGGGCCACCTCGCTCAGGCCGTGCAGAACGGCGCTTCGGGTTCGATCAGCGGCGTCGCCAACATTGCGCCGCGGTTGATCGGGGAACTCGTCTCCGGCGTTCAAAATTCGCTTATCGACTGGGCGCTGGAACGCTTGCTTGCGATGCCGATTGTTCCAGCGCTCAAAGCAGTTCTCGCGGAGGAGAGAGACAACGAAACCTGGCGAGCCGTGCGCCCTCCCCTCAAGTCGATCGACAGCGGGCCACAGCGCGGTATCTGTATCGAGGTCGCCGCCCGTCTCACTGATTTCGAAGGAGCGTGACCATGAAGACCTCGATTGCGACGGTCTCGATCAGCGGCGACCTGCGAGAGAAGCTAGCCGCGATCGCCTCCGCTGGATTCGATGGGGTCGAGATCTTCGAAAACGACTTACTCGCATTCGATGGCACGCCCGCGGAGGCGGGCACGATGGTGCTCGACCACGGGCTCAGCATCACCCTATTCCAACCCTTCCGTGACTTCGAAGGCATGCCGGAACCGCAGCGCGCCCGAACCTTTGACCGCGCCGAGCGGAAATTTGATCTCATGCAGCAGCTCGGCACTGACCTCATGCTGGCCTGCTCCAACGTCTCGCCCCTGTCGCTCGGGGGCATCGACCGCGCGGCGGCCGACTTCCACGAGCTTGGCGAACGCGCCGGACGGCGCGGACTGCGTGTGGGATACGAAGCGTTGGCCTGGGGCCGTCACGTCTATGACCATCGCGATGCCTGGGAAATCGTGCGCCGCGCCGACCATCCGTCGATCGGTCTGATCCTCGACAGTTTTCACACGCTGGCGCGCAAGATCGACGTCGACTCCATCCGGTCGATCCCGCGCGATCGCATTTTCATCGTCCAGTTGGCCGACGCGCCGCTGATCGAGATGGATTCGCTCTATTGGAGTCGACACTTCCGCAACATGCCGGGCGAAGGAGACCTGGCGGTCGTTGACTTCATGCGTGCCGTGGCGGCTACCGGCTATTCGGGCTTCTTGTCGCTGGAGATCTTCAACGATCAGTTCCGCGGCGGCTCGCCGCGCGCCATCGCGCGTGATGGCCATCGCTCAATCATCTATCTCATGGATCAGGTGCGGCGTGCCGAGCCGGCAGTGAAGGTCGATGTGCCGGAGATGCCCGACCGTGTCCGGGTCGAGCGGGTGGAGTTCGTCGAGTTTGCCGCGGATGAGCACGAGGCCGACAGCCTCTCCGCCATGTTCCGTACTCTTGGCTTCGCCGAGGTCGGCCAACACATTGCCAAGGATGTGACTGTGTGGCGCGAGGGTGGGATCAACCTCGTCATCAACAGCGAGCGCGAGGGCTTCGCCTATGCCTCATATCTGACGCACGGAACATCGGTCTGTGACATCGGGCTTAGGGTTGATGATGCCGACGCCACGATCGAGCGGGCAAAGGCGCTCGGTGCCGACATCTTTTCGCAGCCGGTCGGACCAGGCGAACTGAAGATCCCTGCCATCCGCGGGGTAGCCGGAGGCGTCATACACTTTATCGACGGCTCGTCTGACCTGAGCAAGGTCTGGGACATTGAGTTCCAGCCTGTGGCGCGAAGCAGGGGGCGTGCAGATGCCGGCCTCGTCGCCATCGACCACGTCGCCCAAACCATGAACTATGAGGAGATGCTGACCTGGATCCTCTTCTACACGTCAATCTTCCAGGCCCACAAGACGCCGATGGTGGATGTCTTGGACCCGGCGGGACTTGTCCGCAGCCAAGTCATAGAGAACGACAACGGTACGCTCCGCTTCACGCTAAACGGCGCAGAGAACCAGCGGACCATTGCGGGTCACTTCATAGCCGACAGCTTTGGCTCAGCCGTCCAACACGTTGCATTCCGTACCGATGACATGTTTGCGACGAACACGGTCCTAAAGGCGAACGGATTCAAGCCGCTTGTCATCTCGCCGAACTACTATGATGACCTTGAAGCGCGCTTCGGCCTTGAGACTTCCTTCGTTGCGAAACTGAGAGCGGACAACATCCTGTATGACCGAGACGAGCGAGGCGAGTTCCTGCAGCTCTACAGCCCCAACTACGGCGATGGCTTCTTTTTCGAGATCGTCGAGCGCCGAGACGGTTATGGTGGCTACGGTGCGCCCAACGCCATCTTCCGAATCGCCGCGCAGCGGCGGTCTCTGCCGCCGAGGGGCATGCCAAAACGGTAGTGCACCGTCGCTACCTGTCGACAGATCATTCCGGCGCCACTTCTTCAAGCGGTGCTTGACCAGAGCGCTCGGGCATCCATCCTCAGCATCTGATCGACCGTCGCGACGTCCACGCGGACTTTGCGGGCTAAATAATCACGCTCGCGACATCCGGATTGGGTCTTGGTTGTGTGATAACGCGACCGTGCTCGACGACTGGGGAACGGCATTTCGGATTGGTCGGGCCATTCAAAAACTTCTGTTTGCGCGGACACGCATGGCGACGTTTTCTGAGGAGAATATTCTACCCTGCCGCCATGGCGGCTCATTTTCACACAGCCAGGTTCACCGTACAGACGGTTCGCGTCGGGCACGTCACCGTCAACCAGGGCGGCCAGGCTATCGTCGGCAACGTCGCCCACCAGGGGGGTGGGGCGTCACAGAAATCGGAAGGATCAACCCCACGCAAAGCAGATTGCCCATGCACCGCAGCCCGCGATGCCGAGCAACTTCAAAGCGGAGTGGGCGGGTGCATTTACGCGGTACGCGCGCGCGTGCGGGCGCGTGGCATGGAGTGTTAGGTGCAATCACAATTTCCGACAGGAGCAAGGACAATGACGGAGGTTGCCTTATCCACCGGGACGATCATGCAGGCCGCTGAGGATTTCCTCGCAGTGGTCAATGACGGATCAGGCGTTCGGAATCTCCGCAAGGCGCACGGGATTACGCAGCGCCGGCTTGCCAAGGCGGCCAGCCTCCACGTGAATAGCATCCACCGCCTTGAGCGGTTCGAGACTCTCCCAGAAACGAGCTGGTACTCGGTTGGGCTTGTCGGGCTAGAGCAGAATCCAATCTGATTGAAATCGGGGTGGGATTCCCAAATCAGCGTTTGTCTGATTCAAGCTGCATGCTGGTGGAAGGAGGCCAGCATGCATGGCTCACGCGCTTTCCATGGATCTTCGGCTTCGGGTTATCGCGGCGATTGTCGGTGGCCTGTCGTGCCGGCAGGCGGCTCAGCGGTTTGGGGTCAGCGCGTCGAGCGCGATCCGCTGGTGGCAGCTGGAACGAGAGCGAGGCTCGTGCGCGCCGCGGAAGCTGGGCGGCGACCGGCGGTCCGGGCGGATCGAGGCGGAAGCCGCGTTCATTCTGAGCCAAGTTGCGGCAACCCCCGACATAACGCTGGCCGAGCTCGCCGAGAAGCTGCGGCAGGAGCGCGGGCTTGGTGTCGGCCTTGGGACGATCTGGCGCTTCTTCGACCGACGGGACATCACGTTCAAAAAAAGACGGCGCATGCCGCCGAGCAGGATCGTCCCGACATCGTGAAGCGACGCGAGGCCTGGTTCGAGGGGCAGTTCGACCTCGATCCACAGCGGCTGGTCTTCGTCGACGAGACCGGGGCGACGACCAAGATGGCGCGCCTGCGCGGGCGGGCGCCGAGGGGCGAACGTTGCCGGGCTGCCATCCCCCACGGCCACTGGAAGACCACCACCTTCGTCGCCGGCTTGAGGCTGACCGGCATGACGGCGCCCATGGTGCTCGACGGACCGATGAACGGGCCGGCCTTCCTCGCCTATATCGAACAGGTGCTCGTGCCGACGCTCAAGCCCGGCGACATCGTGATCATGGATAACCTCGCTCCCCACAAGGCCGCCGGCGTGCGCAAGGCCATAGAGGACGCAAAAGCAAAGCTCTTCCTGCTGCCGCCCTACAGCCCCGACCTCAACCCGATCGAGAACGCCTTCGCCAAGCTCAAGGCGCTCTTGCGCAAGGCGGCCGAGCGCACCATAGACGGCCTCTGGCAACGCATCGGCCTTCTCCTCGACGCCTTCACCCCCCAGGAATGCGCAAACTACTTCGCAGCAGCAGGATACGATGCTACCTGATCGGAAAATGCTCTAGCGCTTAGGGAAATCGCCTCTGCCGGAATTTCGCCTCAAGGTGCGCGGGCGCGCCCGATATGGGGTGTTACCGCCGACACAGTTTCGTCCCGCCAAAAAAGGGAATGCGGGGCCAGAACGCGGAAGGGAACCCCGTGCCGGGCAAAGGCGTTCGCCAACGGGCGGTGCAAGTTCCACGGCGGTCTGTCGACCGGGCCATGGACGGCCGAAGGCCGGGAGCGAATCCGACAGGCGCAGTTGCGGCGCTGGGCACGCTGGCGGGTCGCACGAGACAAGGTCACCATGCCTTTCTCAACCGGGTCGGTCACCGACCCTGGCTCCGGTTATCAGTTCCCGCCGCCGGCTCGGCGAAGAGATCGCCTTCCCGGATTGTCCTAACGTCTCGAAGAAAGAGAGCTATGCCAAGATCCCATTCGTCAGGATCGAAGCCGCCGAGAGCCAAGCCAATCCTCTGGCCTACGACCTCGTTGGCGGCACGGAGGGATCGGCGGACAAGTGGGCCATAACGCGACGTGGTCTGCGGTTGGCTGTGACCGAGCAATGGTCCAATCATGTAAAGGGGCTGGCCGCTCGCTGCGGGCGACAGACTCGAAGGTGTGTTGGAGATCGTGGATACGGACATCGCCGAGCCCTGCCGCTGCCCGAAATCGCGCCGTGCCCGTGATCAGCTCCATCCGCTGATAGTCATCCGACATAAGCCTGTCCTCGAGGATATCCTTGAGCCTTCCTGCTTACGCCGGGTGTCCGGTCGAAACGGGGGGCAGTTCATGTGGCCACCTTTGCCACCTTGGCGACCGCCCAAATCACGGTGCCGTGTTACCCCGGTGTTACCCATAGGACGACAAAATGGAAGCGTTATCTCTAACCAATTGAAATTATTGGCGCACCCGACAGGATTCGAACCTGTGACCTCTGCCTTCGGAGGGCAGCGCTCTATCCAGCTGAGCTACGGGTGCAAAGAGGCTGATCGGTTAGATAGCCCAGACCGATGACGACGACAATCACCCGCCGGCGGGACGGGCCGGACATGGCAAGCCGGCAGGTCCCTACCGCTCCGTCGGCGGCGACCCTCACCGCTCCGCCCGCGCTGTCTTGCCTCGGCGCCGGGCCTTGAAGCGACGCTGCAACGATGAATGTTGTGTTTTTCGTTGAATTCGGCGTCAAAGTCCGGGCGAATCCCTGTTCGCTCACCTTTATGCGACGTTTCTTGATCCGCAGTGCCGCTCCTGCCGACGCCGAGAGCCTGCTGAGGCTGGAGAACCTGGCCTTCGATGCCGATCGCATTTCGGCTCGGAGCTTCCGCCGGCTGATCCGGTCGCGCACGGCCGCGTGCCGGCTGGTGCGAGCCGGTTTGCAGGTCGCCGGCTACACCCTCCTCCTCTTCAGGAAAGGTACAACCGTGGCGCGCCTCTATTCGATTGCCGTTGCCGCCGATTGGCGCCACGTCGGGCTGGCGGCTGCTCTCGTCGAGGATGCCGAGGGCGTCGCCCGGCTCCGCGGGATGACCCGGCTGCGTCTGGAGGTTCGCGAGGACAACCTCCCGGCCATTCGCCTTTACGAACGGCTCGGCTTCCGGCTGACCGGCGCCAAGGCCGGCTACTACGCCGACAAGGCGACGGCGCTTCGCTATGAAAAACGCCTGACCCGGCACAGGGGTCGCCCACCACGACGCATGCGGCCGTCGCCGGCCGCCGCCACGGGATAACGGACAACATGGCCGACTGGGTCATTATCGTCGACGCGCCGAAGGACTTTCCCAACGCCGACACGCCGCACAAGGTGATCACCGCCAACGATTATCTCGCCCGGACGAATCTCTTCCGCGGCTCCCGGCCGAAGCTCATCAACCTCTCGCGCTCCTTCGCCTATCAAAGCCGCGGCTACTATTGCTCGCTGCTTGCCGAGGCGCGCGGCCACCGGATCATTCCCTCGGTCGAAACGATGATCGATCTCGCCGCGCGCCAGCTCTACGCCCTGGCGCTGCCCGAACTTGACGACGCGCTGGCCAAGGCGATCGGCGGTGCCGTCGACATGTCGATCCCCGAGCGCATCCTGGTCTATTTCGGCGCGGTCGAGGATCGCCGCTTCGACCGCTTCGGCAGGCTGCTCTTCGACTGGTTCCGCTGCCCGGTGCTGGAAGTCTCGGTCGAGGCCGGCGACCGACCCCAGATCAAGCGCCTCGCCGCGGTTCCGGTGACCAAGCTCACGTCCCCCGGCCTCGCCTTTTTTCATGAAGCCCTTCACCAGCACACCCGGCGGGAATGGCGCTCGAAGAAGGACCGGCTGCCGCCGCGTTACTCGTTCGCCGCCCTCCACGACCCCAACGAAAAGATGCCGCCCTCCAGCGTTGCCAGCCTCAAGCACTGGGCGAGGATCGCCGCCAAGCTCGGCGTCGAGGTCGAGCCGATCACCCGTCGCGATCTCGCCCGGCTCGCCGAGTTCGACGCTCTTTTCATTCGCGAGACCACATCGATCGACAATCACACCTATCGCTTCGCCCGCCGCGCCGTGCAGGAAGGCATGCCGGTGATCGACGACCCGATCTCGATGATCCGCTGCACCAACAAGATCTATCTGCACGAATTGATGACCGGCAACGGCATCGCGGTGCCGCCTACCGTCATCATCGTCGGCAGGCAGGATCTTGCCCGCGCCGCCGACGAGCTCGGCTTTCCGATGGTCCTCAAGATCCCGGATTCGTCGTTCTCCCGTGGCGTCGCCAAGGTCGACAGCCCCGCCGATCTCGCCGCGCTGTTCAAGGCGTGGTACGAAGACACCGACCTTCTGCTTGCCCAGAAGTTCATGCCGACCGACTTCGACTGGCGGGTCGGCGTCCTCGGCGGCAAGCCGCTCTTCGTCACCCAGTACATGATGGCCAAGAAGCACTGGCAGATCGTCAAGCATCGCGCCGACGGCAAGGCGCTGGAAGGCGGCTTCCACACACTGCCGCTGGGTGAGGCGCCGCCGGCCGTGATCGATGTCGGCCTTCACGCCGCCCAGTTGATCGGCAGCGGCCTCTACGGGGTCGACATCAAGGAAACCGGCGAGGGCATTTTCGTCGTCGAGGTCAACGACAACCCCAATATCGATCACGGCGTCGAGGATCAGGGTGAGAAGGACCAGGTCTGGATCGAACTGACCAAATGGTTTATCGACCGGCTCGAATCCTAGGGCCGAAGCGACTTTCCACTGCGCCGGCCGGGGTCGGCTGGCTGGTCTGTCATGCCCATTCGCCTCGGCTCTCGAAATGCCGGCGGCCGGTAACGGCGTCCAACAGGAGCGGCGTGTGGCGGTTTATTACTCCCGACCCGATGGTCTCGGCGCCCGGCTGCTCGGCCTGGTCGGCGCGATGCGCGTCGCGGCGAAGCTCGACGCCGATTTCTTCTTCGACTGGCCGGCGCTTCCTCTGAAGCACGCCGGCGGCCACTACGACGTCGGCTATTTCTTCGATCCGTCCTTCGTCGCCGAGCATCATCCGGGCCGCAAGTTCACCAGCGACCAATTGGCAAGCCTCCTGAACGAGGATTTCATTCGCGATCATTCGGTCGAGGAGGCGCGCCAAGCCCTACGGACGCGCCAGGCTGAGGGCAACGCCGACATTTTTCTCGAAGGCTGGATCACCTCGTTCAAGGGCGAAAGCAGGAAGCTGGTCGCCGATGAAATGAGGAGCCTCTATCGATCTCTTCCTTTCGGTCGCGACATCGGTTCGGCCGTCGCGGCCGCGCTCGAGGCGTTCCGGCAAACGGTCGGCGGGGGGAGGACCCTCGGCATCCATGTTCGGCTCGGTGACGTCACCGGCGGCTTGTCGCGCGTCAAATGGTACCCGACCAAATATCTGCCGCTTGATTACTATCGGCGCGCCATCCAGCGGCATCAGGAGCGTTTCGACAGGATTATCCTGTTCTCCAACGACCGGAACGTCGGAGACGTTGTCGGCGAGACGTCCGACAAGACCATTGTCTCGTCCGAAATATTCCGTGGTGATGGGCTGAACGACGTGCAGTTGGCCATGGCGGAATTGGCAATGCTCGGCCACTGCCGCGAGATTTTCGCGCCGGCCGCGTCGGCTTTCTCCAAGGCGAGCGAGCTGTTTTACGGCGCCACGATGATATCGGTGGGAAGTCTCTTCACCGGGGATGAAATGTTCGCGGAGCTGATGAATTTCCGTGACGATTGTCTTCTTTATGTGGAGGACTACGCGCGCATCGCCACGGCGGCCCGGCTGGCTTCGATCAAGCGCCACAAGCCGGCGCTGCAGGAACTCCTGCCGGTCATCGATCGCCTGCAGGACGAGTGGATCCATGAGACCCGTCTGTCCACCCTGTATCCACGATGCCTGTGGCGCGCCGGCCGCAAGGAAGAGGCGATCGCCGCCGCCGAAATGGTCCTGCCGCTTGGCATCGCGCTGTCGCCCGGATTGTTCGCCTGCTATGCCCGATGGATAAGAGACCGCGACCCGGAGCGATCGGCGGAAATCAAGGCCGCCCTCGCCGGGTTGACGCGATGACGCTCATCACCAGGGCGGGCCGCCGCCGCCTTTTCGCCGTTTTGAGGGCGGCTAGCTCAAATCAACGTCGCGGGGGTGAGTCGTGAAGACCGTTTTCGTTGCCATAACGGCCGGGCTGCTGGCCGGCTGTATGAGCCTCGGCGGCGCGCCGCACGGACCGGAACGCGGCATCTGGGTCCGCACCGACGGCCAGTCCGGTCGCGACAATCCTGCCCTCCAGCAGCAATTCGCGACCGACCAGGCCTTTTGCAGCGACCGGGGCCAGGTCAATCAGCTTTGCATGACCCAGCGCGGTTACATCCTCGTGCCGGAGAGCCAGGCCGCTGCCAAGGCCGCCCAACTGCGCGCGGCAGCGGCAGCCCGTGCCGGCACCTGACGGCCGCCGACGGCCGGACCCTTAGCCTTCCAACGTCCTCGGCGATGGCGTAGATGAGTCGGCGACGACGTTTCGCCTGATCCGCACCCTCTCACCGATTGTCCATGACGCCCGACGCTTCGTCGCCCCAGCCCGCCTGGGGCGCCCTCCGCCACCGCGGCTTTGCGCTCTACTGGGCGTCGCGCTTCTGCACGACCTTCGCGACCCAGATCGTCAGCGTCGCGGTCGGCTGGCAGGTCTACGATCTGACCCGCAACCCCTTCGACCTCGGCCTGGTCGGGCTGGTCCAGTTCGCGCCGGCGCTGCTCCTGGTCCTGGTCACCGGCACGGTTTCCGATCGCTTCAACCGGCGGATCATCGTTGCCCTCTGTCAGGCCGCCGAAGCGGCGTGCGCGGGCGCGCTGCTGTTGTTGATCGTCTACGGCGAGCTCTCGGTGACGGCGATCTTCGCCACGCTGGCGGTCTTCGGTGTGGCGCGCGCCTTCATGAACCCGGCCTCCCAGTCGCTGATTCCCAATCTCGTTCCGACCGAGGCGCTGGCGAGCGCCATCGCGCTCTCCTCGTCCTCCTGGCAGATCGCCGTGATTCTCGGTCCGGTGGCCGGCGGCCTGCTTTACGGGATCGGCGCCGATGTCGCTTACACGACGGCGCTGCTTCTGTTCGCCGGTGCCGCCGTGATCATCGCCTTGGTGCCGCGTCCCCCGCAGAAAACCATGCCCGAGCCGACGACATGGGCGACCGTGGTCGCCGGCTTCCGCTACGTCTGGCACGAGAAGATCGTGCTCGGCGCTATTTCGCTCGACCTGTTCGCCGTTCTTCTCGGCGGGGCGGTTGCCCTCCTGCCCGCCTATGCCCGCGACATCCTCGAGGTCGGTCCATGGGGCCTCGGCCTGTTGCGGTCGGCGCCGGGTATCGGCGCGATCGGCGTCGCGCTCGTCCTGGCCGCCCGACCGATCCGCGACCACGCCGGCCTGATCATGTTCACCTGCGTCGGCCTGTTCGGCATGTTCAACCTGATCTTCGGGGTCTCGACCGCCGTCTGGCTTTCGGTGGCGGCGCTGGCGCTCGCCGGCGCGGCGGACATGGTCAGCGTCTATGTGCGCGAGACGCTGATCCAGCTGTGGACGCCGGACGCGGTGCGTGGCCGGGTGAATGCCGTCAACATGATGTTCGTCGGCGCGTCGAACGAGCTCGGCGAATTTCGCGCCGGCTCCGTCGCCGCGCTGATTGGCGTCGTGCCGGCGGTGGCGCTCGGCGGGGCCGGCACCATCGCCGTGGCGCTCCTCTGGATGAGGTGGTTCCCGGCTCTGCGCCGGGCACGCCACCTCAGCGGTCGGGTGTGAGGTCCCACCTCGGATCGTTTAATTGGCGGACCGCCGCCCGAGATTCACCGCGCGACGCGGCCGTGATAGAACGCCCCGATCTTGCGAGGAGCGCATGGCCGATCGGAATCGCGAAGCTGATGCGACCGGGCTGATCTACCGCCTCGACGACCGGCCCGACTTCGGACGCAGCCTGCTTGCCGCGACCCAGCATGTGCTTGCCAGCGTGGTCGCCATCGTCACGCCGACTCTGGTGATCGGAGGGGCGCTCGATCTGGGCAGCGATCTGCCGTTCCTCATCTCGATGTCGCTGATGGTCTCCGGCGTCGCGACCTTCATCCAGTCCCATCGCGTCGGTCCCGTCGGTTCGGGACTGTTGAGCCTGCAAGGCACCAGCTTTTCCTTTGTCGGTGCGATCTCCGCCGCCGGCCTCTCCGTCAAGCAGGCGGGCGGCGGGCCCGAAGCGATGCTGGCAATGATCTTCGGCCTCTGCCTGGCGGGCAGCCTCGTCGAAATCGTCCTCAGCCGGTTTGTCGACCGGCTCCGCCGGATAATCACGCCGACCGTCACGGGTGTTGTCATTACCGTGATCGGCATGAGCCTCGTCTCCGTCGGCTTCACCGACGCCGCTGGTGGCAGCGGGGCCGCGAATTTCGGCGATCCCCGCAATCTCGGGCTGGCCGCTATCTGCATTGCGGTGATCGTCGCCGCGAACTTTCAGCCGGTCTACAACCTCCGTATTGGCGCCGTGCTCGCTGGCATCGCCGTGGGTTGTCTGGTCGCCGCGCCGTTCGGTTTGATCGATTTCAGCGGTCTTTTGAACCAGGCGGCGATCACCGTCCCGGTCCCGTTCAAATACGGCCTCGACTTCGACCCAACGCTGTTCATCCCGATCGCATTCCTTTATCTGATCACGGCCATCGAGACGACCGGCGATCTCACCGCCAATTCGGTCATTTCCGGCGAGCCGATCGAAGGCCCCGTCTATCTGCGGCGCATCCGTGCGGGCATCCTCGGCGACGGCGTCAATTCGATGATCGCCGCGACCTTCAACACGTTTCCGAACACCACCTTCAGCCAGAACAACGGCGTCATTCAGCTGACCGGCATCGCCAGCCGACACGTCGCCCTCTTCACCGCGCCGATCCTCGTTCTTCTCGGCCTGTTCCCTATTTTCGGCGCCATATTCACCATCGTCCCGACGCCGGTTATCGGCGGCGCCTTGATCGTCCTCTTCGGCTCGATTGCCGCCGCCGGCATCCGTATCCTGTCGAACCAGCCGTTCGACCGGAAACGCATTTTCGTCATCAGCGTGTCGCTCGGACTGGGCCTTGGCGTGACGCTGGTGCCGGATGCCTTGCGGGGGCTACCGGAAGCGGTGCGAAACATCCTCGGATCGGGTGTCACCATCGCCGGGCTTTCGGCGATCTTGCTGACGCTGGCGATCCCCGAGCCGAAGTCCGCGGATGCCGGCGCCGGCTGAGACCGCGCGGCGGCGAGTCCGCTACGCGCAGGTTTCGAGTCCGCGGCAAGCCTGGGGAAGCTCACCGAGCCCGGAGCCCGATCAACCGGTCGCCTGTTTCGTCGCCCTCAGCCACCGCATTTCCTCGCTCACCGAGATTTTATCGAAGTTACCTTGCCAGAGAGGTAAGGGCGGCTATCTTCCGCGCCAAGAGGAAGACCGGCCGATCCGCGGCCCGATCGTTCCATGACGAGATCGTTCCATGATGAGAATGGCAAAGTGACCGAACTGAATCGCCGCCTCGATGCGTGGGCGCCGATCTTCCTCTCCATCCTGAGGGTGATGGCGGCGCTTCTTTACCTGTCCCACGGAACCTCCAAGCTTCTTGGCTTCCCGTCGCTCGGATCTTCCCCGCCGCTGTTTTCGCTTTTCGGTCTCGCCGGCACGATCGAGCTCGTCGGCGGCGTCCTCCTTGTCATCGGCCTGTTTACGCGCCCGGTCGCCTTCATCGTGTCGGGTGAATTGGCGTTTGCCTATTTCATCGGCCACGCCCCGCATGACTTCTTCCCGATCATCAACCATGGCGAGCCGGCGATTCTCCTCTGCTTCATCTTCCTCTATCTGGTGTTTGCCGGCCCCGGTGCGTGGAGCGTCGACGGCATCCGGGCGCAACCGTCCGCGACAGCGGCACGGGCCTGAGCGAGTCTATCGCTAGTCGCCCGCCTCGCCGGTTGCCGTTTGTTGCCGTGGATGAACGGCGTCGGCGAATTCCGAAGCCGCCTTCCATCCCGGTTCGACCGGCGCCTCGCCGGCCCGTGGCGCGTAGATCGACGGCTCGACCAGCTGCATTCTGGGGATGTAGCGCGGGCAGTTGGGGAAGATCGCCCGGGCGGTGACCCGCACGATCATCTGCGCCCCGACCGTCATCGCCATCAGCGGATCGTCACGGCTGACCGTGGCGGTGCCGTTGATGCGGAGCCGTCGCGGCCGCTCGAAATCGATGAAAAGCAACGCGACATTCGGGTTGATAGCGACGTTGCCGAGGCTCTTGAACATGCCGTTGCCGTCATAATCGGGGAAGGCAAGCTCGGACGGTCCGGTGACGCGGACGAAGCCGGGCATGCCGCCTTTGTGCGACACGTCTGGTCGCCCCTCCGCGTCGGCGGTCGCCAGGAAGAAGAAGATCGTCCCCCCGATGAAGGCGGTGTCCGAGGCGGTGAAGGCGGTGCGGAACGTCACCGCCTCGAGCCGGTCGGCGATCCTTCGGCTGTCGAATTCGTCCTGAAGCCGTCTGTTGCCCTGGTGATAGAGGACCGAGCCGGTCATGGCGGAGCCTCGCGCTTTGTGGCGAGGCATCCTACCACCGGCGCCTCAAAGCGGCGTGTAGTCGATCTCTAGAAAATCCTCCACCTCGTCCATCCAGCGGTCGCGGACGAAGGCGACATGGTCCGGATGGCCGTTGTAGCCGTCATAGGCGGCCTGATCGGCAAATTCCATGGAGAAGCCGAAGGCGTAGTCGTTCTTCGGGCTGACTTCGCGCAATTGCTCGAACGTCTTCACGCCGGGGATGGTGGCGAGAATATTGGCGGCGTCGAGCAGGAAGGCCTTTTCCTCGGCCGAGCCCGGCGCGTGCTTGAGGCGAAAGGCGACGGTGTGACGGATCATCGGTTTACCCCGAAGGCGACAAGGGAAGGACAGACTACCTCAGTCGCGCCGCCCGCCGAAGGGTCCGAAATCCCCGCCGTCAAGCCTTGACGGTTCGGCCCGGTGACAGGAGAGTGGCAGCCGTTTCGACGGCGGACCGAGAGGGACACGATTGATGGACGCGTACGGGATATTGAAGGCAACGCCCTTCTTCGCCGGGGTGCTCGACGATGCCGAGCTGAAGATCCTTTCCGATCACGCTCGTGTCCTCTCGTTCGACAAGGGGGTGAAGCTGATCGAGGAGGACGGGCCCGGCCACTCGATGTTCGTGGTCATCGAGGGCGAGGCGGAAGTGACGGTCCGCGACGAACCCGGCACGGTGGCGACGCTGAAGACCGGTGACATCGTCGGCGAGATGTCCCTGCTGACCGGCGCGCCGCGGAACGCCACGGTCGCCGCGTCGATGCCGCTCAAGGTGCTCGAGGTCGACAAATCCGCCCTCGCCAACGTGCTGTGGATGTCGCCCGATCTGGTCGAGCGCTTCGTCGGGATGCTGATGCGCCGCCAGCGCGAGCTCGACCGCATGTATGGGGGCGTCGCCTGGGGCATGCTTCGCGCCGGCAAGGCCGAGCTCACCAACACCATTCGCGACTTCCTGCAGACGACGCCGTAGCGGACGCGCCCGCGGGGCCGCTTGCCCCGCCTTCCCGTCGCGGTGTATCAGCGCGTCCATGACGACGGCCCCCCAGGACAACATCCGCAACTTCGCCATCATCGCCCACATCGACCACGGCAAATCGACGCTCGCCGACCGGCTGATCCAGATCTGCGAAGGCTTGAGCCCGCGGGAGATGAGGGCGCAGGTGCTCGATTCGATGGACATCGAGCGCGAGCGCGGCATCACCATCAAGGCGCAGACCGTGCGGCTCAACTACCGGGCCCGCAACGGCCGGGCTTACGTCTTGAACCTCATCGACACGCCCGGCCACGTCGATTTCGCCTACGAGGTCAACCGGTCGCTCGCCGCCTGCGAGGGGTCGCTTCTGGTGGTCGATGCGAGCCAGGGGGTCGAGGCCCAGACGCTCGCCAACGTTTACCAGGCGATCGACAACGACCACGAGATCGTGCCGGTCCTCAACAAGGTCGATCTTCCCGCCGCCGAGCCGGAGCGGGTCAAGCAGCAGATCGAGGACGTGATCGGCCTCGACGCCTCCGGCGCGCTGGAGATCTCGGCGAAGACCGGCGAGGGCGTTCCGGAGGTTCTGGAAGCGATCGTCGCCCGCCTGCCGCCCCCAAAAGGCGACCCCGATGCGCCGCTGAAGGCGCTGCTGGTCGACTCCTGGTACGATTCCTATCTCGGCGTCATCGTGCTGGTCCGCATCGTCGACGGCGTCCTCAGGAAGGGCATGCGCATCCGCATGATGCGGACGGCGGCGGTCCATGACGTCGACAAGGTCGGCGTCTTCACGCCGAAGCTGATCGACTGGCCCGAGCTCAGGCCGGGCGAGCTCGGCTTTCTCACCGGCTCGATCAAGGAGGTGGCCGACACCGCCGTCGGTGACACCATCACCGAGGACCGGCGGCCGGCCACGGCGCCGCTTCCCGGCTTCCGCCCGGTCCAGCCGGTGGTGTTCTGCGGCATTTTCCCGGTCGACGCCGCGGACTTCGAGGACCTCCGCGCCGCCATCGGCCGGCTCCGCCTCAACGACGCGGCCTTCACCTCCGAAATGGAGACCTCCGCCGCCCTCGGCTTCGGCTTCCGCTGCGGCTTCCTCGGCCTGCTTCATCTCGAGATCGTCCAGGAGCGGCTCACCCGCGAGTTCGATCTCGACCTGATTGCCACCGCCCCGTCCGTCGTCTATCGCATCGCCCTCACCGACGGCGCCGAGATCGAGCTTCACAACCCGGCCGACATGCCCGATCCGGTCAAGATTCGGGAAATCTCCGAGCCGTGGCTGCGCGCCACTATTCTGACGCCTGACGACTATCTCGGCGCCATCCTCAAGCTTTGCCAGGAGCGGCGAGGCGTCCAGGTCGACCTCTCCTATGCCGGCAGCCGCGCCATGGTCCAATACGATCTGCCGCTCAACGAAGTTGTGTTCGATTTCTACGATCGGCTGAAATCGGTGTCGAAGGGCTATGCCTCGTTCGACTATCACCTCACCGATTACCGGCCGGGCGATCTGGTCAAGATGCAGATCCTGGTCAACGGCGAGCCGGTCGACGCGCTTTCCGTCCTCGTCCATCGCAGCCAGGCGGAGCGGCGGGGGCGGGCGATGTGCGAGAAGCTGAAGGAGCTGATCCCGCCGCACCTCTTCCAGATTCCGATCCAGGCGGCGATCGGCGGCCGGATCATCGCCCGCGAGACCATCCGCGCGCTGCGCAAGGACGTGCTCGCCAAATGCTATGGCGGCGACGTCACCCGCAAGCGCAAGCTTCTGGACAAGCAGAAGGAGGGCAAGAAGAAGATGCGGCAGTTCGGCAAGGTCGACATCCCGCAGGAAGCCTTCATCGCCGCCTTGAAGATGGAAGAATAAGGACTCTCTGCCGATCAGGCGTTCGCCGCTCCGCGCCCTGAAATTGGCCCGCGAGGACGATCACTCGGCGGCCACGGCACGATGCAGTTCGCCGGCCGCCTTCATTTCGTGATGGAGCGCGATCGGGTCCCAGTCGTAACCGTTCGGCCAGGTCAGCGCACCGTCCTCGACAAACACACGGCCGAAGTACGCAGGGTCCTTCAGCGGTTCCGCCATTGGGCCCGTTGTCCGCGTTTTGAAGTCAAAATCGTGGACGCCGATCGTGCCATCGGAGAATTCGATCTCCAGCTTGAAGCCTTCAAGCCGGCGGACATTAACAACGTCGATCATTATTCGAGGCCTTCAATGCGTTCGAGAGGCTGCTCCAGCTTGGCCAGCCGCCAGTCTCGCATAAGTGCGTTGCGGCGCAAGTCCGTCCACTCCTTGACAATTCGTCCGGCGGCCGGCGGAAGTCGTCCGTCGATTACCTCGCCATCGGCAATGCGCACACGGGCGCGGAAGCCCTGATAGCGCACGTGAAAATGCGGCGGATCATGGTCATTGAAGAACATCCGAACCGCGATACCGAGAAAATAGGCGATCGTCGGCAAGCTTCCTCCAATGATTGCCCTCATCGGTGGTCTAACGCCGCAGAGGCTCATCCACAGCGATTGACGCATCCGTCCGTAACATGTTACGGCATCGATATGCCAGCCAAGCCGAGATCTGCGTCGCCGAAAACCGCCCGCGAACGCATGCGCGCCCGTCGGGAACGCCTTCGCGCGGCGGGATTGCGCCCCGTGCAGCACTGGGTGCCGGACCTCCGCGATCCCGCCGTGCTGGCCGATATCCGCGAAGAGGCAGCAACGCTCAACCAGCACCCGGAGAATGATGCGATCGATGAATGGCTGGAGGCCGTGATCGATCCGCGCGACTGGTCGTGAGACGAGGCGACATCGTCCTGATCGTCGCGCCAGGGGAACTAGGCAAACCGCGCCCTGCGGTGGTCGTTCAGGCGGACGAGCTTGGCGCCGCGACGACGGCGGTAATCGTTTGTCCTATGTCGTCGGAAGCCGGTCAGGCCGCGAGGCTAAGGCCCATCATTGAGCCGACCCAGGTGAACGGCATTCGCCTTCAATCGCAAATTATGACCGACAAGATCACCGCACTCCCCCGCCGCAGGGTCCACCGCGTGATCGGCCGACTCGACGGCGAAGCGCGGGAAAGGCTTGATCGCGCGTTGCTGGTCGTGCTCGGACTTGCCCGGTGAGTTGCCGCCCGTCCCGGCACGCTCTTTGAGGACAAGGGTTCCGCGATCACGGTCCATTTGTCCCGGAGCAGGGAACCCCGAAGGAAAGAGCGTCGCCCGATCCGCATTCGATCGCCCCGCAGCGGTGCGTGGCCGGCTGGCGCGCCTCGTTTACCCACAAAGCGGGCAATTATGAGCCGGCAAACTTGCGGTTTGGGGTGGTAATCTTGCTGCAATGCAATATATATAGGACCGTTCACGCGAAGATCACACATTTCCTTTACGCGGAGGCAACCAAAGCGCGGCGTTGACGTTGTTATGTCGCGGCGACCGTCGCAAACCTAGGCACCGAGAACTGGGAGGTAATCGCCTTGGGTAGGCTCATCGTCGTTTCCAACCGTGTCCCGCCACCGGAAGATAAAGGCGCCCGCGCGGGAGGCTTGGCCGTGGCTCTCAAGGCGGCGCTGCGCCAGCGCGGGGGTCTCTGGCTTGGCTGGTCCGGCGATACCGCTGCCTCGGAAGCCGAGAGCGAAAACGTCGAGACCCGCGTCGAGGGCAATATCACCTTCTCGCTCGTCGATCTCACCAAGCGCGACCAGGAGGAGTATTATAACGGCTTTGCCAATCGGGCATTGTGGCCGCTCCTCCATTACCGCCTCGACCTCGCCGATTTCGATCGGCGCGACACCTCCGGCTATTTTCGCGTCAATGCCTTCTTCGCCCGGGTTCTGGCGGCCCAGATCCAACCCGACGACACGATTTGGGTGCAGGATTACCATCTGATACCGCTCGCCGCCGAGCTTCGCGCCAGGGGAGTGACCAACAAGATCGGCTTCTTCCTCCACATCCCGTGGCCGCCGGCCGACGTGTTCTTCGCCATGCCCTGGCACCGGCGGCTGCTCGAGGCCTTCACCTCCTACGATTTGGTCGGCTTCCAGATCGACTATGACGCCGAGAATTTCGTCAGTTGCCTGGTTCGCGAGGGGCTGGGGCGCGAAACCAGCCGCGGTACGTTCCGGGCCGGCGAGCGCGAGTTTCGCATCGGTGTGTTTCCGATCGGCATCGAGACCGAAGAGTTCGCCGAGGTCGCCGTCGAGGCGGAGCATCACGCGCTCGTCAAGCGCATGGCGACCAGCCTCAAGAACCGCAAGCTGATCATCGGCGTCGACCGGCTCGACTACTCCAAGGGCATCGACCAGCGGATGCTCGCCTACGAGCGGTATCTCGAGAAGAATCCGTCCGCGCAGGGTAAGGTCATCTATCTCCAGGTGACGCCCAAGTCGCGGTCGGACGTGCCGGAATACGCCGAAATGCAGCGGGCGATCGCCGGCACCGCCGGCCGTATCAACGGTGCCTTCAGTGACCTCGACTGGGTCCCCATCCGCTATATCAACCGGACGATCAAGCGCTCGACCCTCGCCGGCCTGTTCCGCATGGCCGATGTCGGGCTGGTGACGCCGCTCCGCGACGGCATGAACCTGGTGGCCAAGGAATACGTCGCCGCTCAGGACCCTGAGGATCCGGGCGTTCTGGTCCTATCGCGATTCGCCGGTGCCGCGCGGGAGCTCGACGGAGCGGTTCTCGTCAATCCCTATGATCTGGAATCGACCGCCGGAGCGATCGCGGAAGCCTTGACCATGCCGCTCGACGAGCGCATCGCCCGCTGGCGTGGCATGTTCGAGCAGGTCAGCCGGAACAATGTCAATCGCTGGTGTGCGGACTTCCTCGAGATCCTCGAGGCGCCGGTCAACATACCGTCTTTCGGTTCGCAGGAGCCGGAGTTGGGCATGCCGAAGCCTTCCCTTGAGCCGGGCGAGGTCCGCGACGCCGGCATCGGCGCGGCGGCGAAACGGCGCCTTGCCGACGATCGGCTCGAGGGCGCCGTCGCATCGGCGCCGTTTAGGCTGCCCGGCGAACGCACCTACCGCCAGTAAGAGAGCGCGGGGTGAGCGCCGGCTCGGCCGCAGCGGGCTCGCCGCGGGTTGTACCCGCGTAACCCGTGCCGACGGACGCGCCTTCGATTTCCTCGACAGATTCCGGTCGCCGCACCTCCGAAAAGCCTTTGAAACGCAGCGGCCAGTCCATATGTGTGGCGGTAGAGCAGCGAGAGGGGTGCCGTCATGCCGGAAGTCACCGTGAAGTCGCCTTTGCAATATCTCGAACGGGCCATGGGGAGCCTGCGCGACCTGGGTCTTGTCAAGGACGGTCCGCAGGAAGAGGCGCCGATCGTCGGGCTTCTGGAGAAGATTTCCGACCTCCAGCCGGACAAGATTGCGGTGATCACCCGCACCCTCGGCCAGATGTCGCTGTTCAACGAAGTCGTCCGCGAGCAGATTTCCGAAATGTCGGTCGGTCGCCGCTACGAAGAGATCACCAACGCCTTCAACTCCGTCCGCGACGACGCCAAGGCGATGGTCGATCAGATCAGCGACGGAAAGATCGACATCTTCGAACGGGCGACCAATGCCTGGATGAAGATTTCCCGCGGTGATATCGCCGGCCGCTTCGACAAGATCCACGACACCTACATCGAGGTCTCCAAGGATACCAAGAACAACATCGACCGCGAGCACAAGATTCTCGAGGCTTATCTCGATTTCCGCGGCGCTCTGAAACAGGCCGAAGTCAGCGCGCTGGAAGTCCTCAAGCTTGCCGACGAGAAGCTTGCCCGCGCCAAGGCGGAGCTCGCAACGGCGGCTGACGCGGTGAAAGGCTATGCCGGCGAAGACCCGGCCGAACGAGCCCGGCTGGAGCTGACCCGCGACGAGCGGCTCCGCGAGATGCAGGCCGAGGATGGCCGGTACCAGATCGCCAAGGATCTCGCCGACAATCTGACCATCGGCTACAATACCTCGGAAGTCATCATGGCTCGCTTGACCCAGACGACCAACGCCAAGGAGCGGGTCTATCAGCAGGCGGTCTCCTTCTTCACCACCAACGAATCGGTGCTGACCGCGCTCAAGGCGTCCTTCACCGGTATGTTCGGCCTGCATGAGTTGACCGAGACGCTCAACCGGATGAAGGAGGGCGTTTCCCAGTCAATCGAAGTGCTGGCGGAGATCGGCGGCAAGGTCCAGGAGGAGGCGTTGAAGGCCGGCTACGGCCCGACGATCAGGGCCGACGCCGTCAAGAAGCTGGTCGATTCCGTCGTCAATTTCCAGGAACGCTCCCGCGAGATCATCGGCGAGATGCGGACGCTGGCCACCAAGAATTCCGAGGAGATCCGTGACGCCGTCGAGGACGGCAAGCGCCGGCTCGCGCGCCTCGCCTCGGAGGGCGACGCGCTTGCCGTCGAAGAGCGCGCGCTGATCGGAAATGGCTGATACCGCCGCGCCGGCGGCTGCGACGCCGGCGCCCCAGCTTGACGAAGTCATGCTGGCGATGGACGTGGTCGACACGCTCCGTCATCAGGAAAAGCTTGTTGAAAGGGAACTCGACGAGGACGCCCGGGACGAGGCGCTGAAGAAGCGGCTTCGCCAGATCTACGAAAGCCAGGGGCTGGAGGTCACCGACGCGATTCTTGACCAGGGCATCAAGGACCTCAAGGAAAGCCGTTTTGCCTACACGCCGCCCAAGCCGGGCTTTGACACCTTTCTGGCGCGGATGTGGATCCGCCGCGCCGCCGTCGGGGCGGTGCTCGGCGTCCTGCTCGTCGTGCTGGTGGCATTGGTCGGCTGGCAGGCCTGGAAGGGCAACGAGGCGGCCCGCGCCGCCGAACAACTCCGTATCGAGCTGACGATCACGCTGCCGGCCGCCGTCAAGGAAGCCGGCGACGCCGCGCTCGCCGCCGCCGGCGACGCCGATGCCCGCGCCGAGGCGAATCGCCTGATCGCCGACGGCGCGGTCGCCGTGAAGGCTGAAGACGGCGATGCGATGCGCGCCGCGGTGGCCAAGCTCGACGCGCTCCGCGCCGCGCTTCTGCAGACCTATCGGCTGACCATCGTTTCGCGCCAGGGCGAGGATACCGGCGTCTATCGCATTCCCGCCCTCAACGAAGGCACGCGCAACTACTACGTTATCGTCGAGGCGATTAGCGACTCCGGTGAGGTTCTGTCGCTTCCCATTCGCAACGAGGAGAACGGCAAGACGGAGACCGTCTCGAAATGGGGGGTCCGGGTTCCCCAATCGACCTACGACGCGGTGCGCGCCGACAAGCTTGATGACGGCATCGTCGAGAACAACATTCTCGGCGAAAAGAAGCGTGGAACGCTGAAGGTGGACTACCTGATGGACGTCGAAGCCGGGGCGATTACCGAGTGGTGAGCGGATGATTCCGGCGAGCAAAGCGTTGTCGTCGATCGAGCAGGCAATCCTCGGCGCCCGCCGTGACGAGGACCGGCTGACCAAGATGCTTACCTCGGCCACCGATGACGCAGCACGGCTGCGCGCCGAGCAGGCCGAGGCCTACAAGGCTCTCGCCCGGCTCAAGCTCGATGAGCTGGCCCGCGAAGACGTGGTCGGGCATCTCGATTCCGCCGAGCAGGCCGCGATGGAGGCGCTGGAGCGGCGCAAGGCCACCCTCGGCGACATCACCGACAAGCGGGCGGAGCTGGCCGCGGCGATGGAAGCCGCCGGCAAGAAGCGCGAGGAGGCGGCCGATCGTCTGGCTGCCGCCGTCGACGCGGTCGAGGCTCTCACCGAGAAGACCAGGGAACGGCTCACCAACGACAGCGAGTGGATCGACATGTCGCAGCGGGTCAGCGCCGCCGAGGCGACGGCCGCCGCCGCGGCGGAGAAGGCGAGCCAGGCGGAGGCCGATCGCGACGAGAAACGCAAGCCCTACGACGCCGACCCGCTCTTTTCCTATCTGTGGAAGCGCCGCTATGGCACCTCCGACTATCGGGCCGGACCGCTGGTCCGCTACGGTGACGCCAAAGTCGCCCGGCTCGTCGACTACGACGCGGCGCGGCCGAACTACTACATGCTGAACGAAATTCCGCTCCGTCTGCGCGAGCATGCCAACCGGCTTCAGCAGCAGGTGGCGGACATCACCGCCGAGCGTCAGGCCCTCGAACGCCGCGGTCTCGAAGCCGACGGCATCGTCAAGCTCGAGGCGGACGTCGCCGAAGCTACCCGCGCCCACGACAAGGCCGACGCCGCGGTCGGCGAGCTGGAAGCCAAGCTCGCCGCCATTGACGAGCGCCGGACGGGCCTTCTCGACGGATCGAAGGACGAGACGCTCAACAAGGCGATCGACGGGCTCGCAGCGGCAATCGCCCGCGACGACCTGGCGACCCTCTACAAGCAGGCGCTCGCGACGGAAACGCCGGAGGATGAGCGCATCGTCGCCAAGCTCCGCGAGATCGAGCCGACTCTCGCCCGACGCGAAGCCGAGGCCGAGGAAGTCCGCAAGGCGGCGGTCGAACTTGCCCGCAAGCGTACCGAGCTGGAGCGCTCTCGCGACAACTTCCACAGCTCCGGTTACAATCAGCCGCGCGGCCAGTTCGCCGACGGCGCCCTGATCGGCAGCATCATCACCGGCGTGCTGGCGGGCGCCATGTCGTCGCGGAACCTGAACGATGCGTTCGGCAAGGGGTTCAGCGTGCGCCAGCCGCCGCGTGGCGGCAGCAGCTTCGGCGGGGGTCTGAAATTCCCCAGCCGTCCGTCGATGCCTTCGCCGCCGCGCGGTGGCGGTGGCTTCCGGACCGGAGGCCGCTTCTAACCCATCAGAATCAAATAGTTAGAGCAAGGCCCGATCGTGCGGGCTTTGCCCTGGGCTTGGTTCTCGTCAGCGTCGGCCGTCGCTATTCGCCGAGCCACGCCTTGGCGTCGTCAACCGCGCCCACCGGAAACACCTTGAGCGAGGTCGGCATCAGCCCGTCGATGGCACCCACCGCCCTGCGATAGGGGCCGTCCTCGGCCAGGAAGGCGATCTTCTCGAAGTGGCGGAAATGGCGCGTGCCGAACACGGCGTCGTCGAGCAGCGCGTTGGGGTCGTAGCCCGAAAAGTCGGGGCCGACGAGATACAGCAGTCTTATCGGGCGGCCGTTCTCGAGCGCGACTTCGATGGTCGGCTCGAGCACCGTCGCCCGATCCTTGCGGGTGATGCGACCGCTCACCTGGAAGCCGATGGCGCCCTGGGGGAGATCGTCGATCTGCGTGAACATTTCACCCTCCATCAGTCCGTAACTGGAAAGACGGTAGGCGGCGCCGACGTTCGTTTGATGACGGACGTGCGGCATCTTCGTTACAAAAATCGGGCGTTCCGGTGGCGGCTTACCCGGCTAGCCACGCCTTTGCCGCCTCGGTGTCCTTCACCGTGAAGACGCGCACCATCGCCGGCATCAGGAAGCCGACGGTGCGCACGATCGTGCCGTATGTCTCATTGTCGGTGATAAAGGCGATCTTCTCGAAATCGAAGAAGTGCCGGAAACCGAAGGCGGCGTCGTCCCACATCGCCCCCGGCTCGTAGCCTTCGAACTCGGGTCCGGCAATCACCAGCAGGCGCAGCTTGTGGCCGGCCTTGAGCGCCTTCTCCGTCGTCGGGATGAGAACCTTCTCATAGTCCTCCGCCGTTACCTCTCCCGTCAGCGAGAAACCGATGACGCCCGGGGGCACGTCTTCCAATTCGGTGATCACAGCATCCTCCGTTCATGAACTCCGTCAGGGAACCAGCACTGCGGCGCCTCTCAGGTCGCCATTCCGCAATCGATCGAGGGCCTCGTTCGCCTGGTTCGAGCGGCATCGTCGTGATGCTCGTCTTGATCGGCACTTCGGCGGCGATCCGCATGAAATCCTCGCCGTCGGCGCGAGTCAGGTTGGCAACCGAGCGCACCATCCGCTCGCCCCACAGGATCGAATAGGGAAAGGCCGGAATCTCGCTCATGTGGATGCCGGCGGCGATCACCCGCCCGCCTTTGCGGACGGCGCGCAGCGCCGCCGGGATCAGCGGTCCGACGGGAGCGAAGATGATCGCGGCGTCGAGCGGCTCGAACGGTCTTTGGTCGGAATCGCCCGCCCATTCGGCGCCGAGCTCGGTGGCGAAGTCCTGGGCGTCCCGGTCCCCCGGCCGGGTGAACGCGAAAATGCGCTGCCCCTGAAAGCGCGCCACCTGCGTCAGGATGTGCGCGGCGGCGCCGAAGCCGTAGAGGCCGAGCCGCTCGGCGGCGCCCGCCATGCGGTGGGCGCGGTGACCGATCAGGCCGGCGCAAAGCAGGGGAGTCGCCTCGGCGTCCTCATAGTCGCCGGGCAGGCGGAAGCAGTAGCGGTGGTCGGCCAGCGCGTAGTCCTCGTAGCCGCCGTCGACGTGGCAGCCGGTGAAGCGCGCCTGGTCGCAGAGATTCTCCTCGCCGGAAAGACAGAACCGGCAGCGGCCGCAGGTCGATGCCAGCCACGGCACGCCGACGCGCTCGCCGATGCCGAAGCCCGAGGTGTTGGCGCCGAGCTTGGCAACCTCGCCGACGATCTCGTGACCGGGAACGATGGGATAGCGGCATTGCGGAAGTTCGCCGTCGACGACGTGGAGGTCGGTCCGGCAGACCCCGCAGGCGCGAATGCGAATGAGCAGCTGATAGGGCCCCGGCACCGGAACGTCGCGCTCCACAAGGCGAAGCCGTTCCCCGGGCCGGGCGATGGACATGGCACGCATGATGCTATTGTGGCACCGGTTGCCGCCTCGCCCAAGCCCTGGGAACCGGGGCGAAACGCCGTCGGCCTTGCGGTCGCCCCGTTGTGGTCGATAATCGGGTCGGCGGCGACTCGACAGGCATCTGGTTAACGCTTCCTTGACCGGAGCGGTTGACCATGGTGCGGAGACGACCGACGGGATCGGCCATGCGCACCACGCTCATCGCGGGACTGGCGACCGCCCTATGCGGGTTCGGCCTCGGCGGCGCGGCGGCTCAGGACTCGATTCCCGCCACGGTGCTTTTTGGCCGGTTCACGGCGCCGGCCGATCTTCAATCGCGAAGCATCGGATTCTATTCGCGCGGATGCCTCGCCGGCGCCGTCGACCTGCCGATCACCGGCCCGGACTGGCAGGTGATGCGATTGTCCCGCAATCGGAATTGGGGGATGCCGGTCCTCGTCGACTATCTCGAGACGCTCGCCAACGATGCCAAGGTGCTCGACGGCTGGCCCGGCCTTCTGATCGGCGACATGTCACAGCCGCGCGGCGGCCCGATGGCGACGGGCCATGCCAGCCATCAAATCGGCCTTGACGTCGACGTCTGGCTTGATCCGATGCCCGATCACACGCTCAGCGACGCCGAGCGCGAGTCGATCGGCGCCACCTCGTATATCGTTCCCGGCACTCATACCGAGCTCGACAAGGCGCTGTGGACCGACGCCCAGGCCCGGCTGATCCATCGCGCCGCGAGCTATGACCAGGTCGAGCGGATTTTCGTCAATCCCGGCATCAAGAAGCAGCTTTGCGAGACCGCCGGGACCGATCGGGCGTGGCTCCGCAAGATCAGGCCCTGGTACCTGCACGACGACCACTTCCACGTCAGGCTGTATTGTCCGCCGGGGATGGCCGACTGCAAGCCTCAGGATCCGCCGCCGGCCGGCGACGGTTGCGGAGCCGACCTCGCCTGGTGGCTCAGTCCGGTGCCCTATCTGCCGGCGCCGAAACCCGCCAAACCGCCGCCTCCGCTTACCCTTGCCGGCCTGCCGAAGGCCTGTCGCGACGTGGTCAGCGCCCCTGCACCGGGCTCGATCGGCGCCGAGGTCAATATTCCGCTGCCCCAGGCACGACCGACCATCAATTGATCGCTTCTACGCCGGCTTGGGCTCCGCACCGGCTATTTGAGCCGTGCCTTGCGGGCAAACCGCTTCGGCTTCCGCTTGTAGATCTTCCCGCCGAGGATGAAGGCTTCCTTTTCGAGCGATCGCCGTTCCTTGGCGATCATCGACAGCTGGCGCATCAGCGAATGATCGGCATCCGGGGCCAGCGCCAGCCGCTCGGCGAGGACGGCATGGTCATGATCGTAGCCGAGCACGTCGCCGAGATGGTTGAGATCGCCGGCCATGCGGCGCGTCGACTCCGGCAGCCGCTTCCTGCCGAGGCGGACGAGATGCCAAAGGGTCTTCACCTCCTTCCGCCACGTATGCAGGTCCGGCGTCGAAACGCTCGAACGGGCGCGCGCCATCGCCTTGCGGCTCTTCTCGTAGGCGCGGGCGATGGCACCGTTGAACAGCGCCTCTCCGTCGATCTCGCGGACCGATCGGTCGAGCGCGGCTTCTATCGAAGACAGTCGGACGATCACTTCGCCGACCGGCGTATCGTGTCGGTGGGCTTCTTCCGCTTTGCGGTCGAGCTCGGCGACCACGCGGTCGAGCCCGGCGTCGTCGCCGACCGCCACCGTCTCGCGGAGGCCGCGTGCCGTCGCCGCCACCACGTCGGCGTCCCGCGCCCCGGCGAGGAGCCGGGCCGCCGCCGAGATCGAACGTTTGAGGCTCCGCGCCGAATGGCCGAGCGCCGGCTTGAGGACGCCGATCGTCGAGCGCGCCCGCTTCAAACGCTGGCGGGCGCGATGGACCCGCTCGTCGCGGGATTCCTCTTCCGAGGCGAGGCCGCGGCGCGCGCCGACAATATCGTCCCGCAACAGCCGCCATAAGGCGAGGCCGGCCTCTTCGCTCTTGCCGATCCGATGCGCCAACGCCCCCCTCCGGACTTCTCCAGCGCGAGGCCCGCTCCGATCGGATCGAGCCTCGCCCCTTCACGCCTTCGCCTGCCGCCTCTTTCGGACGGCCAAGGTCCCACACTCGCGTGAAAACGCCCTAAACGGCGGCCACCCCGGTCCCCACCGGGCAGGAAACCCCGGTCCCGCCCAAACCGCAATAGCCATGCGGATTTTTCGCTAGGTACTGCTGGTGGTAGCCCTCGGCGAAATAGAAGGGAGGTCGGTCGACGATCTCGGTCGTAATCGGGCTGTGGCCACGCGCCTTCAGCTCCTTTTCGTACATCGCCTTGGCCCGTTCGGCCGCCTGGCGCTGGGCCTGGTCGGCGACGTAGACGCCGGAGCGGTACTGGGTGCCGATGTCGTTGCCCTGGCGCATGCCCTGGGTGGGGTCGTGCGCCTCGAAGAAGGCCTTGAGCAGGTCGTTGTAGCTCACCTTCCTCGGGTCGAAGACGACGAGCACCACCTCGTTGTGGCCGGTCCGGCCGCTGCACACCTCCTCATAGGTCGGATTGGCGGTGTAGCCGCCGGCGTAGCCGACCGCGGTCACGTAGACGCCCGGCATCTGCCAAAAGACGCGCTCGGCCCCCCAGAAGCAGCCGAGACCGAACAGCGCCGTCTCCAGGCCATCCGGATAGGGCCCCTTCAGCGGCTTGCCGTTGACGAAATGCGTCTCGGCGGTTGGGATCGCCTCCGTCCGGCCGGCCAGAGCGGCCTCCGGCGACGGCATGGAAGTCTTCTTCCCAAGCAGGTCGAGAATATTCATGGCCACCTCTTTCTCCGGCCGTCGGCCGGCGGTGCGAGTTCAGGATGCGAAAGCAGTGCGCAGGCGGCGCTTGCGGCCGGCATAGACCAGCCACCCGCCGAGCAGGCCGAGAACGAGCCAGCTCGGCAGCATCAGGATCCATTGGATCAGCGGATCCCACAGCCAGTGGCCGATATAGGCTTCCACCGTCTGCTGGACGAAGGCCTGCGCAGCCATCAGGCTCGACGGGCTGATCGAGAACCAGGTCGTTCCGAGCGGCGTCACGGTCAACTGCGACGCCGCAATCGTCTTGGTCCCGTCGACCACCAACGCGACCAGTGCGCCGGCGATCAGCCAGAGCCCGACGAAACGTGCGAAGAAACCGATCATGTGCCGCGCCCGATTGGCCTCGCTGATATGGTCATCCCGCCATTTGACCGCAACGGCGGCATCCGTCAACTCGGCGCGAGCCGGCCGTGACCAGACGGCAGGAAACGCACCGGCCTCCCGGACGATCGGCCTTGATTTCGCCGTCACACGCGATGGCCGATACCGGCGAGTGCCGGTGGCAGAACCAACCGCATCGCGATGCGTTTCGTCTAATCCGCCAGCCGGCCGGCGAGGTCGACGAGCTGACGGCAGAGCGATTTCAACAGCTTGGCCCGCGGCTCGGCAGTGAGCTCGCCCGCTTCGTCGAAGCTGTCCTGAGCGCGGCTCACCTCGATCTTGGTCGGGATGAGGATGGCGCCGAGAGCGGTCTGTACGACTCGGCGCAGATCGATCAGCGCCCGCGCCCCGCCGATCGGCCCGTCCGAGGTGCCGCCGATGCCGTAGACCTTGTTGCGGAACCTGATGCCGCTCGCGGCGGGGCTGATGCGGCTCACCCAGTCGATGGTGTTCTTGAGCAGCGGCGGCAGCGAATTGTTGTATTCCGGCGTGGCGATGAACACGCCCTGATGGGCGGCGATCAGCCTGGCGAATTTGGTGGCGTTCTCCGGCACGCCCTTCTCCTGCTCCAGGTCGCCATTGTAGATCGGCAGCGGATAGTCGGCGAGCGACACGCGGGTTACCTCGGCGTCGGCGAGCGCCAGTTCCTTGGCGGCGAGCGCGGCGAGCTTGGCGGCGAGCGAGCCGGTGCGGATCGAGCCGGCGAAGACAAGGATTTTCGGAGCGGTCATGACTACTGGTGACGATCGAATCCGAGGGAGGTCAACGTCGTCGGCGATGGGGTGTCAAACGACCGGCGTCCCTTGGATCATCAGCCGCCTGATCCTCGGAACGCCCGCCGCTCACACCCGCATCGGCATCAGGACGTAGAGCGTGTTGCCGGAATCGTTGCCCTGGATCAGGGTCGGCGAGCCGGGATCGGCGAAGTGGAACTCGGCTGTCTCGGTTTCGAGCTGGGCGGCGACGTCGAGCAGGTACTTCGAATTGAAGCCGATCTCTAAGGGGTCGGCGGGATAGTCGACGCCGATCTCCTCGCTGGCGCTGCCCGAATCCGGGTTGTTGACCGACAGCTCCAGCCGGCCGTCGGAGAGCGCCAGTTTCACCGCGCGGCCTCGCTCGCTCGATACGGTCGAGACGCGGTCGACGGCGCCGGCGAATTCGCCCTTGTCGACTTTGAGAATCTTGTCGTTGCCCCGCGGGATGACGCGCACATAGTCGGGAAAGGTGCCGTCGATCAGTTTCGAGGTGAGCACCACGCTGCCCAGCGTGATGCGGATCTTGGTGTCGGATATCTCCACGCTGACCTCGGCATCCGGCTCCTCGACAAGTCTCTGGATCTCGCCGACCGTCTTGCGCGGCACGATGACGCCGACCATCCCCTCCGCTCCGGGGGGCGCCTCGATCTGGGCCTGGGCCAGCCGGTGGCCGTCGGTGGCGACGGCGCGCAGCATCGATTTGCCGTCGACGCTGACCACGTGGAGGTAGATGCCGTTGAGATAGTAGCGCGTCTCCTCGGTGGAAATGGCGAACTGGGTTCGGTCGATGAGTGCCTTCAGCGCGCTCGCCGGCAGCGTGAAGCGGGTTGGAAAGTCGCCGGCCGTGAGGTCGGGGAAGTCGGCCTCGGGCAAGACCTGCAGCGCGAAGCGCGAGCGGCCGGACTTCACTTCGAGCCGCGCCCCCTCGCCGGTATCGAGCGACACCTCGGCGCCGTCCGGCAGCTTGCGGACGATGTCGTAGAGAATATAGGCGGGCACCGTCGTGGCGCCCGGTTGGCCGACCTCGGCGGGCACGGTTTCCGTCACCTCGAGGTCGAGGTCGGTCGCCTTCAGCGTCAGGCCGCCGTCGGCGCGCAACAGAACATTCGACAGGATTGGAATCGTGTTGCGGCGCTCGACGACGCGATGAACATGATTGAGTGACTTGAGGAGATGCGATCGCTCGACGGTCGCGCGCATTTTGTTTCGTCCGTTCCTAGAGGATAGCCGCGGGAGGCGACGGTACTGCGGCTACGGACTAACGAAACTGGCCTTTCGGATCGGAAAGCGCAAGTACCGCAAGCGTGTGGTCCACCGCCAATCCGCGTCGGCGGTGGACCCCGGACGAGCGGCCGCCCCGCTCACTCGTCGATGAGTTGTTTCAACAGCGCGATCTCGTCGGCCAGTGTCTTGTCCCCCTCGATCAGCCCCTCGATCTTGCGCACGGCGTGAAGCACGGTCGTGTGGTCGCGACCGCCGAAGCGCCGGCCGATTTCCGGCAATGAGCGCGGGGTCAGCACCTTGGCGAGGTACATGGCGATCTGGCGCGGCCGCACGATGGTCCGGGTCCGCCGGCTGGAGAGCAGATCGGCCTTGGTGACGTTGTAGTGGCGGGCGACGACCACCTGGATGTCCTCGATCCTGACCCGCCGCGGCTCGCGCGCGCCGACCAGGTCGCGGAGGGTGATTTCCGCCGAGGCGAGCGTCACCGCCTGGGCGGTGAACTGCCACTGGGCGACGAGGCGATTGAGCCCGCCCTCGAGGTCACGGCCGTTCGAGACCACCGACTGCGCCAGGTACTCCAGCACCGGCTCCGGGATGTCGAGGCCCGGATTGTGGTCCTGGGCGACGTGGTAGCGGCTGGCGATGATCCGGCGCCTGAGTTCCAAGTCCGGGGCGCCGATCTCGAAGGCGACCCCGCCTTTCAGCCGCGAGCGCACGCGCTCGTCGAGCGTCTCCAATTCGGCCGGCGGCCGGTCGGCGGCGACGACCACCTGGCGAGCCCCGTCGATCAGCGCGTTCAGCATGTGGCAGAATTCCTGCTGCACCGATTTGCCCTGCAGGAACTGCATGTCGTCGATGAGAAGCAGGTCGATGTCGCGCAGGCTCTCCTTGAAAGGGATCGCCGACTGGTTGCGCAGCGCCGCGACGAAACGGAACATGAAATGCTCCGCCGTCAGGTAGACCACCTTGCGCGACGGCTCGGCCCGCCGGGCGGCGCGGGTGGTGGCGTGGAGGAGGTGGGTCTTGCCGCGCCCGACCCCCGCATGCACGTAGAGCGGATTGAAGCGGTTGAGCTTGCCGGGCTCGGCCTCGGCCACCGCGCGCGCCGCCGCGAAGGCGAGACGGTTGGCGGCGCCCTCGCAGAAGGTCTCGAAGGTGTAGCGGCTGTCGACCGGCGAGCCGCTGAAATGACCCTCCGGCGCGTCCGGCCGGCGCGCCGCCGGCGGCACCCGCAAAGTGGTGAGCGGGCGGGGCGGCGGCGGCTCGGCGACCTTGTCCTCCTGTGGTGCCGGCACCTTCGGCCGGATGGCGCTGCGCACGATGATCTCGATGCGGATGACGCCCTCCCGCTCGGCCTTCCACAAGGTGAGCAGCCGCTCGTAATAGTGCGACATGATCCACGATTTGAGGAATCGGGTCGGCACGGACAGGAAGACCGTCGATTTGTCGGCCTCTTCGAACTCGACGCGTCCGAACCAGCTATTGAACACGTCCTCGCCCAGTTCGGTACGCAGACGCTGCCTTACGCGGGCCCATTGGTTCGGATTCGCCCGCTCATCCATCAGTCCTGCCTCCTTCTGACCGCTGGCCACCCCAGCCATATTCGTTCCGTCACCCGGCACCGCCACGCCGCCCGGTGCCGCCGCTTTGGGCTGCGCGTTCGCAGCCCGCCTCATCATGATTGCGCCCATGGCAATTCCTCGGCCTTCCAGCTCCCGGCCGTACCGCGATGGCGGTTGGGCCCTAGCCTTCCTTCGAAACCGTCCTCCAGATTGTAGCAACGCCGATAGCCGGCCGCGGTCGCCGCGATCGCGGCCTTGCGGCTGCGGTTCCCGGACCGGCAGATAAAGAACAGCGTCGCATCCTTACCCATGCCGTGCTCTTGGAGCTCGGCATCGAGGCGCCCCACGAAATCGGGCACGACGCGACCGCTGGGGAACTCATCCCACTCGATCAGGATCGGCGACTTGCCGATCTCGGCGAGAACCGGCACGCCGACATAGGCCCATTCGGCCCTGCTGCGCACATCCACCAGCGCCGCATCGCCGGCCTTGGCCAGACCGTCCCAGGCAACCTTCGCCGACACGTCGCCGGCATAGCCGGCGGCCGCAGTTTCAGACATAGCGGACCCCCCGCTGCGACGGCCCTCACCGTCGCAACATTTTTCGCGTACTGCTCTGTGTACTCGAGAGAAAATCTTCCCGACAAAATGGGAGAAGGTTACTTGAAGATGATACTCAAGCTACGAGCGTATAACGCCGAAAAATCTACAGAAATACGTTCGTGCACCGCCCCGTACTCTTCATCTTTATTCGCGGCCGTCTCGGCGACCGTGAGCGCAGAATACACGGTCGCGTCGCCATCGCAATGCCTCGATCCGCAGAGAGGCGGTTTGAACGGCCGGTTTCTGCGCCTTCGCGCCACGTCGCCCGGCCCGGCCGCGAGGTTAAGCCGTTGCGAGTCAACAAAATCATTTTCGGCACTGCCAATACCATAGCCTGCGAAAATTTTTTTTGCTCTCCGCCCCCTTGACGCCCCCAAACCGGGACGGGGAATTTGGTGCGCCCGGCTACTTGGCGGCATGACGTTGAAAGACAATGGGAATGGGAGTCAGGATCGGCACGCCGCGACAACTCGCTAATTGGCACCCCGCGGCATGAGGCGATGGCTTAGCCGCCAAACGAAAACGGCACGGCGAAGAGCCGTGCCGTTTCGATCGAATTGGGGCTCGGGTCAGGCGCTCAAGGCGCGAACCCGCGCCGTCAGCCGGGCGACCTTGCGCGATGCGGTGTTGGGATGGAGGACACCCTTCGACGCCGCCCGCATGATCTCCGGTTCGGCCGCTTTGAGGGCGATGGCGGCCTTTTCCTTCTCGCCGGCAGCGACCGCCTCCTCGATTTTGCGGATGAAGGTGCGCAAGCGGCCGCGGCGGCTGCCGTTCACTTCGGCGCGCGCGGCGATCTTGCGGGTTGCTTTCTTGGCGGATGACGTATTGGCCATGGATGTGCCTTTAGGGACATAACAAAAACGGCGGCGGACCAGTCCGTCACCTGTTGGGCGGTGCTTATAGTGGCGCCGTCTGCCGAGGTCAACGGTTCCCCGGTCAGCGATTCTTGAACTGAGGCGCCCGCTTGTTGAGGAAGGCGGTCATCCCTTCCGCCTGGTCCTCGGTGGCGAACATCGCCTGAAAGAGACGGCGTTCGAAGCGGAGTCCCTCGGACAGTGTCGTCTCGAAGGCGCGGTTGACGCTCTCCTTGGCCATCATGACGATCGGCAGTGAGTAGTCGGCGATCTTCTCGGCGATCCGCATGGCCTCCTCCAGAAGATCGCCGGCCGGCACCACCCGCGACACCAGCCCGACGCTGTCGGCTTCCTTGGCGTCCATCAGGCGGCCGGTGAGGATGAGGTCCATCGCCTTCGCCTTGCCGATGGCGCGCGGCAAGCGCTGGGTCCCGCCCATGCCCGGCATGATGCCGATGGTGATTTCCGGCTGGCCGAATCGTGCGGTGTCGGCGGCGATGACGATGTCGCACTGCATGGCGAGTTCGGCGCCACCGCCGAGGCAATAGCCGGCGACGGCGGCGATGATCGGCTTGCGCGCCCTGCCGATCCGGTCGAGCGCGGCGCCATAGTCCCGCGTGAATGCTTCGATGAAAGACAGGTCGCTCATCTCCTTGATGTCGGCGCCGGCGGCAAAGGCCTTCTCCGAGCCGGTGATGATCATGCAGACGATCTTGGGATCGTCCTCGAAGTCGTCGACCGCGCTGCTCAGTTCGCCGATCAGGGCGGCGTTCAGCGCGTTCAGCACCTGTGGCCGGTTGAGGGTGATCAGGCCGACTGGCCCGCGCGTCTCGGTGGCAATGGTTTCGTAGGCCATGGATCCCCCAGGGAGTTCGAGTCTGTGCGGCAGGACGACATCGCGGCCGGTGGTCGCGATCCGTTCATTTCTGGCAGACCGGACAATAGAAGGTCGATCGCCCGGATTGAACCATGCGATGGATCACGCCGTTGCAGTCCCGGCGCGGACAGGGCTCGCCTTCCCGGTCGTAGACCGTGAATTGATGCTGGAAGTCGCCGAGTTCGCCGTTGGTCCGGCGGTGGTCGCGGAGCGACGAGCCGCCGGCGGCGATCGCCGCCTCCAGCACGTCGCGAATGGCGGAGGCGAGGGTGGCGGCCATGCGCTTTGCCGCCGGCCGACCGGTGGCGAGCGAGCCGGCCGGCCGGGTCGGCGACAGCCGCGCCCGCCACAGCGCCTCGCAAGCGTATATGTTGCCGAGCCCGGCGATCTTGCTCTGGTCGATGAGCATCGCCTTCAGCGGCGCCGCACGGCCCTTGAACAATTCCGCGATCAGCGCCCCGCTCATTGCGTTGCCGAGCGGTTCGACGCCGAGGCCGGCGAAGAGCGGCGTACTGTCCAGGTCGCGACGCCGGACGATGTCCATCAGGCCGAAGCGGCGCGGATCGTTGAAGATCACCCGCGCCCCCGACGACATGTCGAAGACGACGTGATCGTGCGCCCTCAGCTGACCGGGTGGGCGGTAGGTGCGCGCCGTAGTCGTCGTCTTGCCGTCGGTCTCGATGCGGAACGAGCCGGACATGCCGAGATGCATGACGAGAACGCTGCCATCGTCGAGATCGGCGAGAAGGTACTTTGCCCGCCGGCCCAGCGCCGTGATCCGTCGCCCCGTCAGGCGGCCCTTGAAGCGTGGCGGAAACGGCTTGCGAAGATCGGGGCGTCTGACGGTCACCTTGTCGATCGTCGCGCCTTCCATCGCCGGCTGAAGGCCGAGGCGGACCGTTTCGACTTCCGGCAATTCCGGCATGGAGTTTTCCGCTAACCCTTTGGCAGGACGGCGACGATAGCCTGATCGCCGCGCTTGGGCTATCGTCCGCGCCGATCGGAGGTTTCGAGGAATGGCAAGGAGTTCGGCCGGGGCATCGCCAACCGACGGCGAAAGCGCCTGGTTCGGCTTTCGCGAGGTCGACATCGCGGACAAGCAGGGTCTGGTCGACCGCGTCTTCGATCAGGTCGCCGGGCGCTACGACCTCATGAACGATCTGATGTCCGGCGGCCTGCATCGCCTGTGGAAGGACGCCCTGGTCGCGTGGCTCGGTCCGCCGCGCCGGGCGAGCCATGGCTATTCGGTGCTCGACCTTGCCGGCGGGACCGGCGACGTCGCCTTTCGCATTGCCGATCGCTCGGCGGGTGCCGAGATCGTCGTCGCCGACATCAATGCCGAGATGCTCAAGGTCGGCCGTGAGCGGGCGGACCGCCGCAGGCTCTCCGGCCGCCTCGCCTTCGTCGAGAGCAATGCCGAGGACCTCGCCTTTCCCGACGACCGCTTCGACGCGGTCACCATCGCCTTCGGCATTCGCAATGTGCCGCGAATCGAGCGCGCCCTCGGCGAGGCCTTTCGCGTCCTCAAGCCCGGCGGTCGCTTCCTCTGCCTCGAATTCTCCGCGGTCGATGTCGCCGGGCTCGACCGCCTCTACGACCTTTATTCGTTCCACGTCATTCCCGCGATCGGCGCGGTGATCGCCGGCGACCGCGATGCGTACAGCTACCTGGTCGAATCGATCCGGCGGTTCCCCAACCAGGCCCGCTTTGCCGCCATGATCGCCGATGCCGGCTTCGCCCGCGTCGACTATCGGAACCTGACGGGCGGCATCGCGGCGATCCATTCCGGCTGGAAGCTCTGATCCGATGGCCGGGACCGTCGCCGCGCTCTTCCGCATGGTCGGCGCCGGCTGGGTGCTCGCCCGCGAGGGCGCGTTTTCGCTGGTCGATCCCGAAGGGCTGCCGTCTGGTCCCCGTCTCGCCGTCAAGGTCGCCCGCATGATCGCGCGGCACGACGCCAGTGACGAGATCCGGTCGGAGCGGCTGACTGCGGCACTCCACCGGCTCGGACCGTCCTACGTCAAGCTCGGCCAGTTCCTGGCCACCCGTCCCGATATCGTCGGTCAGGACGCGGCGAACGCCCTCGGCCGCCTGCGCGACGAGATGGAGCCGTTTCCCGACAGCGAGGCGCGCGCCTCGGTAGAGAAGGCCCTCGGCCGGCCGATCGGCGAACTGTTCACCGCCTTTTCGGCGCCGATCGCCGCCGCATCGATCGCCCAGGTCCACAAGGCCGAGATCACCGACGAGACGGGCCCGCGCACGGTCGCGGTCAAGGTGTTGCGGCCGGGCATTCGCCGCCGTTTCCGCCGCGATCTCGATACATTCTACGAAGGCGCCCGCCTGATCGAGCGCCTCGATCCCGCCTCCCGGCGGCTGAGGCCGGTGGCCGTCGTCGACACGCTGGCGCGGTCCGTTGCTATCGAGATGGACCTCCGCCTCGAGGCGGCGGCGCTTTCCGAGACGGCCGAGGCAACCGCTGGCGATGCGGGCTTCCGCGTTCCGGCGGTGGAATGGGACTACACGGCGCGCGACGTGCTGACGCTCGAATGGGTCGACGGCATCAAGCTTTCCGACATCGCGGCGTTGCGCGCGGCCGGCCACGACCTGCCGCTGCTCGCCCGCCGTCTGATGCAGGCCTTCCTGCGCCAGGCGCTGCGCGACGGTTTCTTCCACGCCGACATGCATCAGGGGAACCTCTTCGTCGACGCGGCGGGCGACATCGTCGCCGTCGATTTCGGCATCATGGGGCGCCTCGACCGCGACGACCGCCGCTTCCTCGCCGAAATCCTCTTCGGTTTCATTCGCCGCGACTACCGGCGCATTGCCGAAGTCCATTTCGAGGCGGGCTACGTGCCCGGCGACAAGCATACCGTCGACGATTTCGCTCAGGCGCTCCGCGCCATCGGCGAGCCGATCCACGGACAGCGCGCCAGCGAGATCTCGATGGCGCGGCTCCTCACCTTGCTCTTCGAAGTGACCGAGCTGTTCGACATGCAGACCCGGCCCGAGCTGCTCCTCGTCCAGAAGACGATGGTGGTGGTCGAGGGCGTCGCCCGCTCGCTCGATCCCGCCTTCGACATGTGGTCGGCGGCCGAACCGGTGGTCCGCGAATGGGTCGAGCGCTATCTAGGCCCCGCCGGTCAGCTCGAACTCGTCGCCGAGGGGGTCGGCGCCATCGGCCGGCTGGCGAGCGAACTGCCGCGGCTGGCCGAACGTGCCGGCCGCCTCTCGGCGGAGATCGACCGCATGGGCGAGCACGGGTTGCGTCTCGACCCCGAGACGATCGCCGGCATCGGCCGCTCCGAGGCTCACGCCGCCCGCTGGGGCCGGGTGGCGCTCTGGGTGATTGCCGCGGTGGCGGTGGTGGCCGGACTGCGGTGGGTGCTTTGATTGTCAAGCGACGCTTGGCGCATCACATTTGGCTGGAGTAAGGGTGACGTCATCGATGTCGATCTGGAAGACGATCACTGAGCCAGCACGCGAAATGGAGGCTTCCTGTGAGCGGTCGCCGGCCCATCCTTCCTGACCCGAGCTGTGAGCCGGCCCACCCGGGTGGTCTTTTGCGCCGGATGGTTCTGCCCGCCTTGAACCGTCCGATGACCGACATTGCGCGCTCGCTCGGCATCTCGCGCCAGCTTCTCTATTCGATCGTCAATGAGAAGGCTTCGGTGACGCCCGAGGTCGCGGTCCGTCTTGGCAAGCTCTGCGGCAACGGCCCGCGGCTCCCGTCGGCGGCGTCGACCTCGATCCCGTGGCGCGGCGGCGGGCGTTCAAGGAAGAATCGCCCATGACCGCGTCGCCTTCCATCCTCCTCGTCATTTCCGGCGGCATTGCCGCCTACAAATCGCTCGACCTGATCCGGCGGCTACGTGAACGGGGGATGTCTGTCCGCGCGGTGATGACGCGGGCGGCGGGAGAGTTCGTCACCCCGCTTGCCGTCGGTGCGCTGACCGGCGGCAAGGTATTCAGCGACCTGTTCAGCCGCGACGACGAGTTCGACATCGGCCATATCCGCCTGGCGCGCGAGGCCGACCTTATCGTCGTCGCCCCGGCGACCGCCGATCTTCTCGCCAGGATGGCCGCCGGCCACGCCGACGATCTCGCAACGGCCGTCCTGCTGGCCACCGACAGACCGGTGCTGGTCGCCCCGGCGATGAACCCGCACATGTGGTCCCACCCGGCGACGCGGCGGAACGTCGAGCGGCTCCGCGCCGACGGCATCCGCTTCGTCGGACCGAACGACGGCGAGATGGCGGAGAAGGGCGAGGCCGGCCTCGGCCGCATGGCCGAGCCGCTGGAGATCGTCGCGGCGGTTGAGGCGATCCTTCGCCCGCGCGCCCGGCCGCTCGCCGGCCATCATGTTCTGGTCACCTCCGGCCCGACTCACGAGCCGATCGACCCGGTGCGCTATATCGCCAACCGCTCGTCCGGCAAGCAGGGTCACGCCATTGCCGCCGCCGCCGCCGCTGCCGGCGCCAAGGTGACGCTGGTGTCCGGGCCGGTCGCCATCCCAGACCCGGCCGGCGTTACCGCCATCCATGTCGAGACCGCGCGCCAGATGCTCGAGGCGGTCGAATCGGTGCTGCCGGCCGACGTCGCCGTCATGGCGGCGGCGGTGGCCGACTGGCGGGCCGCCAAATCGGCGAAGGGCAAGCTCAAGAAGGACGGGTCGGGCGAGGTGGCGCCGCTGTTGCTGATCGAGAACCCCGACATCCTCGCGACCGTCGGTCGCCACCATACGCTCCGCCCGGCGCTGGTGATCGGCTTCGCCGCCGAGACCGCCGATCTGGAAAAGAACGCCGCCGCGAAACTTGAGGCAAAGGGCGCCGACTGGATTCTTGCCAACGACGTCTCGCCGGGGACCGGTATCATGGGCGGCGACGAGAATGAGATCCACCTGGTCAGCGCCTCCGGCGTCGAGAGCTGGCCGAAAATGGCCAAGGCCGAAGTCGCCGCAAGACTTGTCGAGCGCATCGCCGAGGCGCTTCGCCGCCACCGCGGGTCGGTCGCGTGAACCGAGCGCGGGTGCTGGCCCTGCGTTTGCCCCATGGGATCGGCTTGCCGCTGCCGGCGTCGCGTTCGGCGGAGGCAGCCGGCATCGACCTCGCCGCGGCGGTGGCCGAGCAGGCGCCGCTGACCATCCCGCCCGGCGGCCGCGCTCTGGTACCGACCGGCTTCGCTATCGCGCTGCCGACCGGCCATGAAGGCCAGGTCAGGCCGCGCTCGGGGCTGGCGGTCGCCCACGGCGTCACCGTTCTCAACGCGCCCGGCACGGTCGACGCCGACTATCGCGGCGAGGTCAAGGTCGTCCTCGTCAATCACGGCGCCGAGCCGTTCGTCGTCAGCCGTGGCATGCGCATTGCGCAGCTGGTGGTCGCGCCGGTGGCGCCGGTCGAGCTTGCCGAAGTCGAGGAGCTGCCGGCGACCGGGCGCGGCGAGGGCGGCTTCGGTTCGACCGGCCTGTCGGGCTAGCGCATTTTCAGGAAAAGTGTGCGCACTTTTCCGCCCGGAAAATGCGAAGAATCAAAGAGCTAGAGCAAAGCCCCGATTCAATCAGAACGGACTTTGCTCTAGGATGGCGCAGGGGGATTGGCGGAAGGGTCGACGTATGGCGGACGAATCATCATCGGTAGCGCGCAAGCCTGGGCGCGGCCGCATCTACGATTCGATCACCGACACGATTGGCGACACGCCGCTCGTCCGCCTCGACCGTATCGCCGCGGTCAAGCACGTCGAGGCGAGTCTTCTCGGCAAGCTCGAATTCTTCAATCCGATCGGCAGCGTCAAGGACCGCATCGGCGTCGCCATGATCGACGCGCTGGAGGCCGAGGGCCGCATTCGGCCGGGGGTGACCACCCTCATCGAGCCGACCTCGGGCAACACCGGCATCGCGCTGGCCTTCGTCGCGGCGGCGCGCGGCTATCGTTTGATCCTGGTTATGCCGGAAACCATGTCCGTTGAACGGCGCAAGATGCTGCAGCTGCTCGGCGCCGAATTGGTGCTGACCGACGGGACGCTCGGCATGCGCGGCGCGATGGCTCGCACCGACGAATTGTTGAAGGAAATACCCGAGGCCGTGATACCGCAGCAGTTCATGAACCCGGCCAATCCGGAAATCCACCGCCGCGCCACCGCCGAGGAGATCTGGAACGACACCGGCGGGGCGATCGACGTTTTCATCTCGGGCGTCGGCACCGGCGGCACGATCACCGGCGTCGGCCAGGTCCTCAAGCGGCGCAAGCCGAGCCTGCGCGTGGTGGCGGTCGAGCCCGAGGGCAGCCCTGTGCTGTCCGGCGGCAATCCCGGGCCCCACAAGATCCAGGGCATCGGCGCCGGCTTCGTCCCCGCCATTCTCGACACCGGCGTCTACGACGAGGTGATCACGGTCGGCAACGACGATGCCTTCGACTATGCGCGCCTCAGCGCCCGGATCGAGGGCATCCCGGTGGGCATCTCGTCCGGCGCCGCCATTGCCGCGGCGGTCAAGGTCGGCAGTCGGAGCGAGATGAAGGGCAAGACCATCGTCCTGATCATCCCCTCCTTTGCCGAGCGCTATCTTTCGACGGCCCTGTTCGAGGGGCTGGCTTGACGGGCCCTGCCACCGGCGGCCGCTTGAACCGGGTTTGGCCACCCACCATATTCCGTGCGGTCGGACGCCTCGAAAGGGTCCGTCCAGGAAGGTCGCTTAGGAAACAAGGACCATCGCAATGACGCGCATCTCGGCGCTTTCGGGCCCGCTTCTCCTCGGCTTCGATGAAGTCGAACGAGCCTTGGAACGGATGTCGAAGTCCGCTGGTGACGGCTATCCGCCCTACAATATCGAGCGGTTGGCGGCTACCGGGGAGCGAGGCGAGAGGCTGAGAATCACGCTTGCGGTTGCCGGTTTCTCGAGCGACGAGCTCGATGTCACCGTAGAGGGAAACGAGCTCGTCATCCGCGGCCACCGGGCCGAGGAAGAGAACCGCACCTACCTCCATCGCGGCATCGCCGCGCGGCAATTCCGCAAGAATTTTGTGCTCGCCGAAGGGATCGAGGTGATCGGTGCCGGTCTCGCGGATGGACTTCTGTCCATCGATCTTGCCCGCCCGCCTTCCGACAAGGGGGTGCGCAGCATCGAGATCAACGGGCGCGGCTGAAGCCGGCCCAGAGGAGTGTGTAGAGATGGAAAACACCGAAAGGCAGGTTATGCCTCCTGCGACCTTCGCCGGCCTTGGTGGCGGCAAGATCGCCTATGTCCGTTCGCTGAAGTCCGACGAGGCGAAGAGCCTGTTTCCGGGCCTCCCCCCGGTCGCGCCGGAATTGGAGCTGTGGGCGCTGCTCGGCGCCGACGGCACGCCGATCATGCTCGCCGACAACCGCGATGCGGTGGTCATGAACGCCTTCCAGAACGATCTGGAGATGGTCAGCATTCACTAAATCGCCTGAGGTCAGGCGGCGTCGGGCGTCGCTTCTTCCGTCAGCACGGCATGGAGCGCGGCCCGGTCCGTCGAGGCGCGCAGCTTGTTCGCCACTCCGCCCTGGCGGAGATGGCGGGCGATGCGTGCCAACGCCTTGAGGTGATCGGCGCCGGCGCCCTCGGGAGCGAGCAGCAGAAACACCAGATCGACCGGCTGATCGTCGAGCGCTTCGAAGTCGATCGGCTTGGGCAGACGGGCGAACAGCCCGAATATCCTGTCGAGGCCTTGAAGCTTGCCGTGCGGTATGGCGATTCCGCCGCCGACGCCGGTCGACCCCAGCTTTTCGCGCTGCAACAGCGTCTCGAAAATGTCGCGCTCCATCAGTCCGGTGAGTACTGCGGCCTTCTCGGCGACCGCCTGGATCACCTGCTTCTTGCTGTTGGCCTTCAGCGAGGCGATCACTGCTTCGGGCGCGATAAGATCACCTAGGTCCATTCTGAAAAATCCAATGTTTTCCCTTTGGCGCGGCGCGTCTTCGACCGCCGCCGCCGACTTGATCAGCTTTCGGCGGATGTCCCCGCCGTCTTCAGCGACGGGTCGACCCAGCCGATGTGACCGTCGGCCCGCCGATAGACGACGTTCACCCCACCATGGGCGGCATTGCGAAAGACCAGGACCGGCGCATCGGTGAGATCCATCGTCATCACCGCGCGCCCGACCGTCATGGTATCGAGATTGGTGGTCTCCTCGGCGATGATGGCCGGACTGTCGTCGGCCGCGACCTCTCCGTCCTCGTCGGGCGCCGCGATGATGTAGCTCGCCGCCGACTCGGCCGCTTCCGGCCGGTGGGCATGGTGCTCCTTGAGACGCCGCTTGTAGCGCCGCAGCCGTTTCTCGATCCGCTCCGCCGCCTGGTCGAAGCTTTGATAGACCTCCTGCGACTTGCCGTGCGCCTGCAGCACGATCCCGGTATCGAGGTGGAGCGTACAGTCGGCCTTGAAGCCCGACCCTTCGCGTTCCACCGTCACGTGCCCGGCGAATCCGCCGTCGAAGTACTTCTCCACCGCATCGCCTATGCGCCCCTCGACGTGGGTGCGCAGCGCTTCGCCGATGTCGAGATTCTTGCCTGAAATCTGCAGACCCATTGGGCTTCGAACCTTCTCCGTTGTTCCGGTTCTGTCGCTTGTTGAGCCGCGTCGGCGGCCCAAGGGCCCTGACTTCGATCGGGCCGGAACGGACAAACAGGCGAGCTTCCTTGAAGCCTCGCCGCCACCCCCGGCTCGTCAATGGGCGCACCTTCTATTGACGACCGAACGACAAGTCAACCGACCGGCGCCGGTTTGATCCGGCCGCTGCCGGCCGCTGTCTGGCGGTATGTCAAAGGGCCGTTTGTTTCTCACGCCGACGCTGCACCGAAGATGGAATCCGCATCGCTTCACGGTATTTGGCGACGGTGCGTCGGGCAATGTCGATTCCGGCTTCGCGCAGGATGCGGACGATTGCATCGTCGGAGAGGATCGCATGGGACGGCTCGTCGTCGATGAGGCCCTTGATGCGAAAGCGCACCGCTTCGGCCGAATGGGCGACGCCGCCCTCGGACGACGGGATCGCCGCGGTGAAGAAATATTTGAGTTCGAAGATGCCGCGCGTCGTCGCCATGTATTTGTTCGACGTCACCCGCGAGACGGTCGATTCGTGCATGCCGATCGCCTCGGCGACGGTCTTGAGATTGAGCGGCCTGAGGTGCTGGACGCCGTGGGCGAGGAAGGCGTCCTGCTGGCGCACGATCTCGGTGGAGACTTTGAGGATGGTGCGCGCCCGCTGGTCGAGGCTCTTCACCAGCCACTTGGCGGTTTGCAGGCAGTCGGCGAGATAGGCGTCGTCCTTGTCGTTCCGCCGGCCCCTGGAGACCTTGGCGTAGTAGGTCTGGTCGACGAGAACGCGCGGCAGCGTTCCGGTGTTCAGCTCGACATGCCAGCCGCCGTCATTGGCGGGCCTGACCATCACGTCGGGGATCACCGGCTGCACCACCACGCCACCGAAGGCGTGACCGGGCTTCGGATTGAGCGCCTTCAGTTCGGCGAGCATCTCGGCGAGGTCTTCGCCGTCGACGCCGCAGAGCTTCATCAGCCCGGCATGGTCGCGGCGGGCGACCAGTTCGAGGTTGTCGATAAGCGTGGCCATGGCGGGGTCGTAGCGATCGTGCTCGCGAAGCTGGATTGCCAGGCATTCGGCGAGATTGCGGGCACCGACGCCGGACGGCTCGAACCGCTGGACGATCTGCAGCACCTCGGCGACGACCTTCGCATCGGCGCCGAGTTGGTCTGCGATTCCCTCTACCTCGGCGCGGAAATAGCCTGTCTCGTCGATCTCGCTGATGATCGCGTGGCCGATCAGTCTGAGAGTCGGGTCGCCGACGGCCAGGCCAAGCTGGTCGGCAAGGTGGTCGGCAAGCGACTTCTGGTCGGCGACGAAGGCTTCGAGATTGTAGTCGTCCGAGCTGACCGGCTGGCGGGTCGGCGCCGTCACCCATGATTCGCTGGGCAGCGCCGGCGCATGTTCATCCGGTGCCCGGCCGTGATCGTCGGGAAACACATTGGCGAGATCGGTGTCGAGCTTGCTCTCGATGATCTCGGCGCTGCCTTCGAGGCTGGTCTCAAGCCATTCGGCCCCATCGGCCCCATCGGCGCCGTTGGTCGGCGGAAGCTCCGCCTCGTCGGCGCCGTCGGCGTCGTTGCCGGGTGCCCCGCCACCGTCGTCGTCGGTCCGCTCCAGCAGCGGATTGCGCTCGAGTTCGGCTTCGACATAGGCGGTCAGGTCGAGGTTCGACAGCTGCAGCAGCTTGATCGCCTGCATCAGCTGCGGCGTCATGACCAGCAGCTGGCTCTGGCGAAACTCTAGCTTCTGGGAAAGTGCCATCACTCGCGGGGTGGGTCGGGGCCCGAAACTGGTCCAAGAATTGCTTGTCCAGACCTTCGTAGCCTATCCGGCCAGCCGGTTAAAGGCTGAATTGCTCCCCAAGGTAAAGGCGGCGCACTTCGGCGCTTTCGACGATTTCGTCCGGCCGCCCCTCGAACAGCACCTCGCCGGAATGGATGATGTAGGCACGGTCGATCAGGTGGAGCGTTTCCCGGACGTTATGATCGGTGATCAGGACGCCGATGCCAAGACTGGTAAGATGCCGCACCAGCGCCTGGATGTCGCCGACCGCGATCGGATCGACGCCGGTGAACGGCTCGTCGAGCAGCATGAAGGCCGGTCGGCTGGCAAGCGCTCGTGCGATCTCGCAGCGCCGCCGCTCGCCGCCGGAAAGTGAGATCGCCTGCGCCTTGCGGAGATGGCTGATGCGGAACTCGTCGAGCAGCGCATCGAGCTGGTCCTCGCGCTGCGCCTTGTCCGGTTCCACTACTTCGAGCACGGCACGGATATTCGCCTCGACGGTCAGGCCGCGGAAGATCGAGGCTTCCTGCGGCAGATAGCCGATGCCGAGGCGGGCGCGGCGATACATCGGCATGCCGGTGACGTCATGGCCGTCGAGTTCGATGGTGCCGTGGTCGGCCCTTATCAGGCCGGTGATCATGTAGAAGATGGTCGTCTTGCCGGCGCCGTTGGCGCCGAGCAGGCCAACCGATTCGCCGCGCGCCAAGGCGAGGCTCACATCGTGGACCACCTGGCGGCCACGATAGGATTTGCCGAGAGCGTGGGCAACCAGCCAGCCGCGGCCCCCCGCTTCCGGGACGAGGCGCGACGGCGGAACGTCCTCATAGTCGTCGCCATCGGCCCCGTTCGCCGATTGACGTTTGCGCCCGAAAAGCCTGGTCAAACTCAACGCCCGGAGGTTCCCTTTGCCGCCTATCGGGAGATAGGCGGTCTGCTCTGTCCTGTCGAGGTCACTGTTTGGGAGGCGCCGGCTTGGTCAGGTCGGTCGGCTTGGTCAGGTCGGTCGGGCCGCCCTGGTCCGACGATTTGGCCTGATCCGGCGACTTGGCCTGGTCCGGCGGCTTGCTCTGATCCGACGACTTGGCCTTGTCCGGGGTGAAGACCCCCTGGATGCGCTTGCCGGGCGCCTGTTCGACCCGCGCCCGCCCGGTTGCCATGTCGATGGTGAGCCGGTCGCCGACGATGATGTTCTTGCCCTGGCTGAGCACGACGTTGCCGATCAGCGTGATCGTCTGGGCGCTGTTGTCGACGACGGCGCGCGAGCCGGTGACCGTCTGATTGCCGGAATTGACATAGACCGTCCCGGTCGCCTCCATGCGGGTAAAGGCGGTGTCGTCCTTGCTGTCCTTGTCGGAGAATAGCGTGATGACGGCCGCCTTCATGGTGGTGTTGCCGCGCGTGACCGTAACCCCTCCGGTGAAGGTCGACACCCGTTGCTTGTCGGTCTCGGTGATATCCAGCGTCTGGGCGTCCACCTGGATCGGCGCCTTCGACTTAGCCGAGAAGCCCGAAAAGATGTCGGTCGATTGCGCGGCTGCCGGAACGGAAAAAAGAAGGCCGGCAGCGGCGAAGGCTCCGGCAAGCCGGCACAGTTGCGGCAGAGCGCGGCTCATGTCGATCCGCCGGTCCCGTCGGTCTTGGGAGCATCCGCCGGCGGCTTCTCGCTCGGCGGTCCGACGGCGGCGTCGGTCTTGGCGGTATCTGCGGGCGCCTTGTCGCCCTGCGCTTTGGCTTTCGCTGCTCCGCCCGCGGCATCGGTCTTGGCAGCGTCTGCGCCTGCCGGCGGCTTGTCGCCCGACGTTGCGTCTTTCCCCGCTGTGGCCGGCTGTCCCCCGGATGCCTCGCCGTCCGTCGCGTCGTCGGGCGGCGTGTAGACGACGGTGACGCCGTCCTTGAACACGATGTGCTTGCCCTGGTCTTGGACCTCCACCGCGTGCGCCTTCACCGTGCCGTGCGCCGTCGCCACCTCCAACGGATTCGACGAGACCATGGCGCCGGTGGTGATGTCGATCTGGGCATCTTGCAGTGTCGCCTTGTAGCCGTTGGTGGTGTCGACCGTGATGCCGTCGGTGAGAACGAGATTGTTGGTGTCCCCGTTATAGGTGCCGCTCTTCGCCTGGACATGGGCGGTCTCGTCGTTGCCCATGCCGAGCCGCGCGGTGACGTCGTTCATCCTGACGATATTGGGATTGTTGAGGTCCTGAACGGCCTGGACGGCTCTGACCTCATAAGAACGCCTCGTCCCTTCGAAGCCTGAGATGTGCGGCTTCGTCATGGTCACGCTCTTGTCTTCGACGTTGATTCCGGACAGCGTGATCACCGCCGATCCCGGATCGGGAGCGAACTGGATGAACGCCAGAAAGGCTGCGATGCCGAGGAGCGCGAGCCCCGGCAGCAGAAATTTGAGCCATCGCACCGTGCGGCTGTGCCGGACGGCGCGATCGTAATATTCGGCGCCGCGTTCCTTGGTCGGATCGAAGCGGATGCGCCGGGTGGCGGCAGCGCCCGCCGCCGCGACCGACGCGCCCTCGTCGCGCTCCTCCAGGTCGCCGGCATCGTCGTCCTGGTCCGCGTAATAGTCCTCTTCCGGCTCGGCATAGGCGCCGCCATCATCGGGATACGCTTCGACGTCGTCGGCATATCGGTAGTTCTCCCCCGCGGCGTAGGGTTCGTCCTCGATGACGTCTGTGTCCTCCGACAACGCCTCCGCCGCTTCCTCGGCCCGCCGCGTGCGACTGCCGCGCCAGCGCCGCCCGAGGTCACCCCAGCCCGGAAAGAACGTATTGGACTCACGCCGGCCCGTCTCCCGCGGCGCGCGGCCGTCGTCGTCGGGAGGGTCCTCGTATTCCGCCTGATAGTGGTAGTCGGTCATCGCGTTTGCCCGATCAGGGCGAAATATGCCAGGCACATTGTGGACTTAAGGTGGCCGGACGGCAATTGCGCCACCGCCGCCGCTCAATGGGCGAAAATGTCGTCTTCCGCCCAGCCGGCGAGGTCGAGGAGGGCCCGCGCCGGAAGGAAGAGAAAGCAGGCGGCGGCAAGCTCCGTTCGCCGCTCGCGGGCAAGTCTTTCGTCGAACCCCCGCTTCAGGGCGTGAAGGTGGATCACGTCGGAGGCGGCGTAGGCCATCTGGGCGTCGCTCAGCCGCTCGGCCGCCCAGTCGGAGCTTTGCGCCTGCTTGGAAATCTCGATGTCGAGCAGATCCTTGATGACGTCCTTGAGGCCGTGACGGTCGGTGTAGGTCCGCGTCAGCTTCGAGGCGATCTTGGTGCAGTAGAGCGGGCCGGCCATCACCCCGAAGGTCTTGAACAGAACAGCGATGTCGAAGCGCGCATAGTGGAAGATCTTGACCGTCTGATTGTCGGTGAGCAGCGCCGTCAGATTGGGCGCTTCCGTCTGGCCCGGCCCGATCTGGACGATGTCGGCGCTGCCGTCGCCCGGCGAGAGTTGGACAAGACAAAGCCGGTCGCGATGGGGGTTGAGACCGAGCGTCTCGGTGTCGACCGCCGCGCTGCCCTTGTAGGGCGAGAGATCGTCAAGGTCGCCCTTGTGGAACCGGATCGTCGTCATTGGGTCGAATTCCATCTCCGTCTGCCGCAGAGCCGGCTTACCTCAAGGTCGGACGGCTATCAAATCGCGAACCGAAAGCGGTGTTATGCAACAGCCGCGCGCCCGATCATTCATAACCAGATAACCTTAATCGCTCGATAACACTGTCTCAGGTTTTCGGGGGGTGGGATTAAGCTTTCTGAGTATTGTTTTTCGTATAATTTATCCCAAATACACGGAGAAAGTTGGAGACAATACTGCTACCGGCGGCCACGCAAATGCGACAAGCCCTGATCGTGACGGTTCTCCTTGCCCTGATGGCGTTCATCGCGGACCGCGTCGTCAACTGGACGTCGGTCAACGCGGTGAGCGTTTCGATGCCCAACGTCACGCTTCCGGCGATGACGGCCGCATCGGCGCGGAATGAAGGCGGTTCGGTCGGCACGCTTACCGGCGGGAGAGCCAGCCTGCCGGTGTATTCCGGCACCGGCGCCGTCGCCGAATGGCTGGTGAAATCCCTCGCCGATCTCGACTGGGCCGGCTCGTTGGACGCCATCAACAGCGGCTGGCGTCTGGCCGTGGCCGAGGCGCTGAAGCCGGGGACACGCGGGACCGGTTTCGCCGCCGGCACCGGGCATGCAACGACGGTCGGCGCATTCGAGGGCACAACGATCACCGGGTCGACCGGCGGCGGGATGCTGGGCGATCAGGACTACGGGGCGGCCGTTGCCCGCTACGCGCTGGCGGTGAACCCCAATGATGCCGACGCCCACTACAGCCTCGGCCTCATCTACCGCGACGGCAAGGGCGTCGAGCCGGACTACGCCGCCGCCGCCCGTCATTTTCTTGCCGCGGCCGAAGGCGGCAATGCCGATGCGCAGTTCGCCGTCGCCGATCTCTACGCCTTGGGCCGCGGCGTTCCTCGCGACGCGGCGGCCGCCTACCGGTGGTACGCGCTCGCCGCGCTCGGCCTTCGCGGCGATGCGGATCGCGCCGCCGCGGCCGCAAAACGCGACGGCCTTGCCGCTGCGATGACGCCGGAAGAGCTGGCGGCTGCACGCCGGCTGGTTGCGGAATGGCAGCCGCGCGAAGCCGGCTCGCCGTCCGGACAAGGCTGAGGCGCTCGCCGCTTCCCGACCCTCTTTGAGCCGGTCGTCCGCGCCGTTGACAAGGTTCCGGGCCCCCCTTACCTATCGCGCCCGTGCCCAGGTGGCGGAACTGGTAGACGCGCACGGTTCAGGTCCGTGTGCCGCGAGGCGTGGAGGTTCGAGTCCTCTCCTGGGCACCAGCTTTGCATGCGCGGTGAACCGCCCGGCGGGCGCCGGGCTTGAACCTTCGGAGGCAACAGGGGATGGCCATCACAGTCGCCGACAAGGGGCTGGTGACGGTGTTCGGCGGGTCCGGTTTTCTCGGCCGGCACGTCGTGCGGGCACTGTTGAAGCGCGGCTGGCGGGTGCGGGCCGCGGTTCGCCGTCCCGATCTCGCCGGTTTTCTCCAGCCGCTCGGCATGGTCGGCTGGGTGCAGCCGATCCAGGCCAATCTCCGCTATCGCTGGTCGGTCGACCGCGCCGTCGACGGCGCCGACGCGGTGGTCAATCTCGTGGCGATCATGGCGCCCTCCGGCCGGCAGACGTTCGACACCGTGCATGTCTTCGGCGCCCGCGCCGTGGCCGAGGCCGCCCGTGCCGCCGGCTTGCAGGCGGTGACCCACATTTCGGCGATCGGCGCCGACCCGGACTCCGCTTCCGACTACGCGCGGACCAAGGCGGAAGGCGAGCAGGCGGTCTTCGAGACGCTGCCCGCTTCGGTCGTCATGCGGCCGTCGCTCATGTTCGGGCCCGAGGATCACTTCTTCAATCGCTTCGCCGCCATGGCGCGGCTGTCATTCGTCCTGCCTCTGATCGGCGGCGGCAAGACCCGCTTCCAGCCCGTCTTCGCCGGTGACGTCGCGTCGGCCATCGCCGATTCGGTCGAAGGCAAGGCGCGCCAGGCGACGACCTACGAGCTTGGCGGGCCGGAGATCGCGACCTTCCGCGACTGCATGGCAATGATGCTGAGGGAGATCGAGCGCCGGCGGCTGCTGGTGCCGGTGCCGTGGGGCGCGGCGACGGCGCTCGGCGCGGTCTTGCAGCACCTGCCGGGCAAGCTCCTCACGGTCGATCAGGTCCGTCAGTTGAGGAGCGACAATGTCGTTTCGCCGGCTGCCGTCGCCGAGGGCCGGACCATCGAGAGTTTCGGCATCAAGCCGACCAGCCTGGCTGCGATCCTGCCCGCCTACCTCTCCCGCTTCCGCCCGCGCGGCGAATACGAGCGCCGCCCCGCCTGAGACGGCTCGCCGGCTCAGCCGACGAGATAGACCAACGCCAGGGCGACGATGCCGACAACGATGCGCCACCAGCCGAACAGCGCGAGGCCGTGCCGGCTGATGAAATCGAGGAACGTCTTGACCACCACCAGGGCGGAGAGGAACGCCGCGACGAAGCCGATGGCGATGATGCCGGCGGCGCTCACATCGATCACGTCGATGTTCTTGTAGAGGTCGTAGACGAAGGCGCCGAGCATGGTCGGCATGGCGAGGAAGAACGAGAATTCCGCCGCCGATCGCTTGTCGGTGCCGAGGATGAGGGCGCCGACGATGGTGGCGCCCGACCGCGACACGCCCGGGATCAGCGCCAGCGTCTGGAAAAGCCCGATGCCGAGGCAGAGCCCGAGCGGATAGTCCATGATCGCGTGGTAGCGCGGCTTGACCGGCAGGCGGTCGATGAACAGAAGCACGATGCCGCCGAGGATCAGCGTGGTGGCGATCAGCGTCACCGATTCGAACATCACCCGGGTGATGAAGCCGTGCAACGCGACCCCGAGGATAGCGGCCGGCAGGAAGGCGATGAAGACGCCGAGCACGAAGCGCTGGGTCGTTCGGTCGCGCGGCAGGCTCACCGCCAGATGCCAGAGCCGCCCGGCGTAGACCGATAAGAGCGCCAGGATCGCGCCGAGCTGGATCAGGACCTCGAAGGCTTTGCCGGCATCCTCGAACCCGAGAAGGCGGCCGACGAGGAGGAGGTGCGCGGTGGACGAGACCGGGAGGAACTCGGTGATCCCTTCGACGATACCGAGGATCAGGGCATCGATGATCGTATGCAGATCCATGAAACGTCCCCGCCTTGCCCGGCCGAATCGCCTTGTTCCGGCCGCAGGTGGCCTCTATACCCGAACCCGAATCGCGAGAGGAAATTTGTGTGATCGGGGCCTCCGCCTGATTTTCCCGCCTGATGTCAGTTCTTTACCACCACCCATTGTCCGCCGGCTCCCGCTACGTGCGCTTGGTGCTTGCCGAATATGGCGAGACGGCGGAGCTCATCGAGACGCTCCCCTGGGAGCGAAGCGAGGAGCTGCTCGCCCTCAATCCGGCCGGCACCGTGCCCATCCTGGTCGACGAGACCGACGGGCCGATCGTCGGTGCGTCGGTGATCGCCGAATATCTGGCCGAAACCCGAGGCATCCCGGGTCGGGGAGGACACCCTGATGCCGTCCGGCCCGGCGGCCCGCGCCGAGGTCCGGCGCCTGGTCGACTGGTTCCTCGGCAAGCTCGACGACGAGGTGGTCGGCTATCTCGTCACCGAGAAGGTCTACAAGCGTCATGCGCCGGCCGGTAACGGCGGCGGCTCGCCGGACGCCGCGGCGATTCGCGCGGCGCGGAGCAACATCCGCTACCATATGCGCTATATCGGTTATCTGGTCGCGCGGCGGAACTGCCTGGCGGGTCGGGATCTGACCTTCGCCGATCTTGCCGCGGCGGCCGAGGTGTCATGTGCGGATTACCTTGGCGAGGTGCCATGGGAGGAAGACGCGACGGCGAAGCAGTGGTACGCGCGCGTCAAGTCGCGTCCGAGCTTCCGTCAGATCCTCGCCGACAAGGTGCGCGGCACCCCGCCGGTGACCCATTACGTCGACCTGGATTTCTGAAGACGGCGCTGGTCGCCGACGCCAGGGCGGCGGGCTTCGACGTCGTCGGCGTGACCAGGCCCGACGCGGTGCCCGAAACGGCGCCCCGCCTCCGCCGGTTCCTTGCCGAGGGGCATCACGGCACCATGACGTGGATGGCGGCGAACGCCGAACGGCGTGGCGACCCCCGGATGCTATGGTCCGGCGTGCGCTCTGTGGTGATGCTCGGCCTCAACTACGGGCCGGATCACGACCCGCTGGCAAGCCTCGCTCGGAAGGACCGGGCGACCATCTCGGTCTACGCCCGCAACCGCGACTATCACGACCTGATCAAGGGCCGGCTGAAGCAGGTCGCCGCGCGCTTCGCCGCGCGGGCCGGCGCCGACGTCAAGGTGTTCGTCGATACCGCGCCGCTCATGGAGAAGCCGCTTGCCGCTGCCGCCGGCATCGGCTGGCAGGGCAAGCACACCAATCTGGTCAGCCGCGACTTCGGCTCCTGGCTGTTTCTCGGCGCGATCCTCACCGACGTCGAGCTCGCGCCGGACGAGCCGGAGGTCGACCGTTGCGGCTCCTGCCACGCCTGCCTCGACATCTGCCCGACCGACGCGTTTCCGGCGCCCTACCGCCTCGATGCGCGCCGCTGCATCTCCTACCTCACCATCGAGCACAAGGGCCCGATCCCGCCACGAATTCCGTCGCGCCATGGGCAACCGCATCTATGGCTGCGACGATTGCCTTGCCGTTTGTCCGTGGAACAAGTTCGCCCGCGCGACCCGCGAAGCGAAGCTCGCCGCGCGCGACGATCTCGCCGCGCCGCCGCTGGCCGAGCTGGCGGCGCTCGACGAGGCTGGCTTCCGCGCCCGCTTCGCCGGCTCGCCGGTCAAGCGCATCGGCCGCGACCGCTTCGTGCGCAACGTGCTGATCGCCATCGGCAATTCCGGCGATGCGCATCTGAACGCCGTCGCCATGCGGTGTCTCGACGACGCGGCGCCGCTGGTGCGCGGCGCGGCGGTATGGGCGCTCGGCGAGCTCGACGCCGAAACCGCGCGCCTCGAACGCTCCGTCCGGCTCCCGCAGGAATCCGATCCCGATGTTGTGGAGGAATGGCATGCCATCGCCTGAAGCCGACAAGCCCGCGCCTCCGGAAGAAAAGCCGGACGAGCCCATCAATCCCGGCAAGGTTCTCGCCGGCCTCGAAGCGAATGCCGAACCGACCGGCCGGAAATCGGCCGAGGCGATCGGCGCCCAGGCTATTCGCGCCCAGGCCGTCGGCATCAGCTCCGTTGGCGCACTCGCGCTCGGCGCGCTTGCCGTCGGCGCCCTGTCGATCGGCGCGCTCGCCATCGGCCGCCTCGCGATAGGCCGCATAACCGCCCGCGAGGCGCGCATCGACCGCCTCCGCGTCGGGACGCTCGAAATCGGCGAGGTCAAGAAACTCGTCGAGCCTGACCGGAGCCGTCGGCGGTAACCCACGTGCGGCTTTTCGTCTTCGGGCTCGGCTACACCGCTGGCGCCTTCCTCGCCGCGATACGGGACCGGGCCGAATGGATCGGCGGCACGGTTCGCGAGGCGGAGAGGGCGGCGCGCCTCACGGGCGACGGGATCGCGGCGGCGGTCTTCGACGGCGAGCGGCCCGGCGAGGGCATTGCCGAAGCCTTGGCGACGGCGACCCATCTCCTCGTTTCGATCGCGCCGGGGGCAAGCGGCGACCGCGTGCTGGCCCACCATCGCGCCGACATCCTTGGCGCGCCGGGTCTTCAGTGGATCGGCTATCTGTCGACGGTCGGCGTCTATGGCGATCGCGCCGGCGCCTGGGTCGACGAGGAGACGCCGCCGAACCCGCGGCGTGGCCGCTCCGCAGACCGGCTTGCCGCCGAGGACGCGTGGAGTGCGCTTGCGGCGGGGCACGCCGTGCCGCTCGGCATCTTCCGCCTCGCCGGCATCTACGGCCCCGGCCGCAACGCCTTCGTCAACCTCGCCGAAGGACGCGCCCGCCGTATCGTCAAGGCGGGCCAGGTGTTCAACCGCATCCACGTCGCCGACATCGCCGCCGCTCTCGCCGCCGCCGCCGCGAATCCGGCCTCGCGCATTTACAACCTCGCCGACGACGAGCCGGCGCCGCCCCAGGACGTGGTCGCCTTCGCCGCTGGGCTGATGGGGGTCGCGGTCCCGCCGGCGATTCCCTTCGACGAGGCAGACCTCTCTCCGATGGCCGGCTCGTTCTATGGCGAGAACAAGCGGGTCTCCAGCCGACGGATCAGGCAAGAGCTCGGCGTCGTTCTCCGCTATCCGACCTATCGCGACGGACTGACCGCGATGTGGCGCGACGGAAGCTGGCGCCAGTCTGCGGTTGAGTAGCGCCTGATCGATTTCCGTGTCGAACCGACCGGCGCTAGACTTGGCGCACAAAGCGGACAGAGGAGAAGGCATCATGGCTCCCAGCATCGTGGCTTGCCGAATGGTTCTTGCGTCGGCGCTGCTCGTCGGCGTGGCTGGCGCGGCGGTGGCCGAAGACGCCGTCCCGAATCTCGTCGGAAAATGGACCGGAACGTTCACCGGCGGCGTCCGCCACGGTGGCGGCCAGCTCGCGCCGCCCGACGAGGGGGCGGACTTCGTCCATCCCGGCGATCGCACCTACACGCTGGCGATCGACAAGCAGGACGGGCGCGGCTTCACCGGCACCTGGTCGTCGGTCCTCGGCTCGGAGACCCTGCAGGGCGTCATCCGGCTCGACGACAAGACGCTTCTGATCGTGGACACCGACAGCTCCGAGGAGGCGACTCTCCTCTCGCCGACCGAGATGGAATTCTGCAACCACACGGTCACCACGTCGGACCACTTCTCGTTCTGCTTCCTGCTCAAAAAGGAATGACCGGGCGCTTCCGGCGGGCCGAAGTGAAATCAGCGCGATGCGAGGGCCGCACCGGCCACAAGACCCATTCTCGCGCGCTGCCCGCTATCCGGAACGCCTCGCCGCGATGTGGGCGCGATGGAAGCTGGCGTCCGCACTTTTCCGCCCGGAAAATGAGAAGAATCAAAGAGCTAGAGCGAAAGCCCTGATTCAATCAGAATCGACTTCACTCTGATCCCTGTGATCGTGGAAGCCTGACACAGGGCTGAAGATTTCTTCTCGCGCCCGACACGAAACCGGCCAGCCCTCCCCTTGCGGGAGGGCCAAAACCGCGAAGCGGTTTTGGGGAGGGGTAACCGCGCAAGGGGCATCGCACCCGGGACTCCCGCAGCCGGCGGCCGAGGTCGGCCCGCCGGCGCAGCAGGCGAACGATCCATTCGGACAAACCCGTGCCGAACGTCAAGTCGGCATCCGGGATCGCTCTCCTTTGGGGTTCCGGGTGGAGGAGGTGGGCTGCGGCAAGACCGTATGCGTCAATCATGAAAGACCTCTCGTCCTGCTTGATTTCCAGGCCTGCCGGTGAAGTATGGGGATATGACGCGCTGCGGAAGCCGCCGCGAATGCAATGGGTGTTTCACAAATGAAAGACTTGGCCGACTGGGACGCTCTTCGTCTTTTCCTCGTCGTGGCGCGGGCCGGCGGTCTCGGCGCCGCCGCCCGTCGGACCGGGGTGAGCGCCCCCACGCTCGGGCGGCGCATGACGGCGCTGGAACGGCAGCTCAACCTGCGGCTCTTCGACCGCCGGCAAACCGGCTACGAGCTCACCGAGGCCGGCCGCGGCCTCTATGAACAGGCGAGAGAGATGGAGGCGGTCGCCGCCGGCATCGACCGGCGCCAAGCCCCACGGCGGGTCGTTCGCATTTCGGCCGGCGCCTGGACGTGCCGTTTCCTCGCCCTCCACGTGGCTCGCCTCTGGCAGCCGGACGAGCCGATGGCGGTCGAATTCCTGACCGCCGCCGCCCGCCTCGACATTGTCCGCCGTCAGGCCGATATCGGCGTCCGCAATCGCGCCCCGGAGGAGGCGCGCCTGTCCGGTCGGCGCGTCAACGACGTCGCCCACGCGATCTATCGCTCGCGCGGCGCGCCGCCCGTCGACCCGGCGACGGCACCGTGGATCGGCGTCGTCGGCGATGCCGGCGTCACGCCCTCGGCCCGCTGGGTCGCCGCCCGCTATCTCGACCGCATCGTCATGAGCTGTAGCGACCCGCGCCTCGTCGTCGAGCTCCTGCGCGCCGGCGTCGGCGTGGCGGTGCTTCCCTGCTTCGTCGGCGACAGCGAGCCGGAACTGGTCCGGGTCGGCGACACGATCGACGAACTGCGGGAGCAGCAGTGGCTGGTGCTCAACCAGTCGGAGCGCCACCAGCCGGCGGTTCGCACCGTGATCGATCGCACTGTCGCATTGCTCAAAGAGCATCGCGATCTGTTTCGCGGCGCGCTTGCGGCCGGATGACGCGCGGCTCTTCCCGCCTCGGTCCGCGCCGAGGATCAAGGCGAGGCCCGCTGCCTCGTCAAGCTGGCGAAGGTGTTCGGCCTACGCCTTCGGTGCCGCGTCGCCCTCGATGATCCCGGCGATCGCCGCCTCCAGCCGTTCGATGTCCTCCGGGCGCGACAGCCGGTGGTCGCCGTCCTTGACCAGCGTCAGCACCACGTCGTCGCTGGCGAGCCGCGAGACGAGACCGGTGGCGTGGCGCCACGGCACGTCGGTGTCGCGGACGCCTTGCAGGATGTGCACCGGGCAGCCGGTCTCGATCAGCCGGTCGCCGAACAGGTGCTTCTCGCCGTCGTCGATCAGCGTCTTGGTGATCACATAGCCGTCCTCTTCATCGTCGCTCGGTGCGCGGTAGGATCCGGTCTCCGTCAATTCCCTGCGCGCCTTCTTCGGCATCGTGTCCCACATGAGCACGCGGGTCATGTCGACCGCCGGGGCGATCAGCACCAGGCCGGCGATATGGCTCGCCTCCGCCGCCGCCCGGTGCGCTTCCGTCAGGAGCAGCGCCAGCCAGCCGCCCATCGACGAGCCGACGACGATCTGCGGTCCTTCGGTCCGCTCGAACACCGCCAGCGCCTCCTCCAGCCATCGCGAGATGGTGCCGTCCTCGAAGCGGCCGCCGGAGCGGCCGTGGCCGGAATAGTCGAACCGGGTCATGGCGAGGCCGCGGCCGGCCGCGAAGGCGTCGAGCGCCTCGGCCTTGGTGCCGGTCATGTCGGCGGCGAAGCCGCCGAGCCAGAAGAGGCCGGGTTGGCCGCCTGGCCGCGACAGGATCGCGATCGAGCGGGAATCGTCGCCCTTGCCGACGGTAAGGGTCTCGGACTGCGGCGCGTCCATCCGCTTTCTCCTCTGGCATCTGGCGTCGTGTCTGCCTATATCCGCCCGGCCGGGCAGGGAACCCGTCAACATTGAATTGGTTGACTTCCCACCGGCTTTGCAGGAATCCTTTTGCTCCGGCACTGCCTGCGCATCGTATGGCGGCAGGTCGGGTATTGCTTTGAACAAGAGAGGAGGCTGGCCATTCGCAGGCCCTATAGAGCACCCCCACCCGCCGCCAAGGAAGGACCGCGGGTCAATGAGGAAATTCGCGTCAGCGAAGTTCAACTGATCGACGACAAGGGCGCCAATCTGGGCGTCGTCCCCATCCAGCGCGCGCTGGAACTCGCAGCCGAGGCGGGGCTGGACCTCGTCGAGATCGCACCGAATTCCGTTCCCCCCGTCTGCAAAGCCCTCGATTACGGCCGCTTCAAATATCAGGCCCAGAAAAAGGCCGCCGAAGCCCGCAAGAAGCAGAAGACGGTCGAAATCAAGGAAATCAAGATGCGGCCGAACATCGACATCCACGACTACGAGGTGAAGATGCGCTCGGTCCGCCGTTTCTTCGAGGAGGGCGACAAGGTCAAGGTGACCCTGCGTTTCCGCGGCCGCGAGATGGCCCACCAGGAATTGGGCGCAAAGCTGCTCGACCGGGTCCGGGAAGAAACGGCCACCTTTGCCAAGGTCGAGGCCGAGCCGCGGCTCGAAGGCCGCCAGATGACGATGGTGCTGGCGCCGCGCTGAGCGGCGCCTTCGCGCAACGCTTGTGCGCCGCCGCAACCGTCGCTATAACCCCGCGATTCCGGGCCGCCCGGCCTGAAAGGGCATGCCGTGGCGGCTCGCAAGCTCAAGTCGCAATCGTAAACCGGCCGGCGCCGTTTCCGCGTCCGGCCGCATGGAGAGCAAAATGCCCAAGATGAAGACCAAGGCGGGCGCCAAGAAGCGCTTCAAGGTGACCGCCACCGGCAAGGTGATGGTCGCGCAGGCCGGCAAACGCCACGGCATGATCAAACGCACCACCAAGTTCATCCGCAAGGCGCGGGGAATGGGTGTTCTGTCCGATCAGGACGCTCGCATCGTCAAGAAGCATTTCCTGCCTTACGGCTAATTTGAAGCCTTACCGGAGAGAACAGACATGTCACGCGTCAAACGCGGCGTTACCGCTCACGCCAGGCACAAGAAGGTCCTGTCGCGCGCCGAAGGCTTCTATGGCCGCCGCAAGAACACCATCCGCACCGCCAAGGCGGCGGTCGACAAGGCCGCCCAATACGCCTATCGCGACCGCAAGAACCGCAAGCGGAGCTTCCGCGCCTTGTGGATCCAGCGCATCAACGCGGCCACCCGCCAACACGGGTTGACCTACGGCCGATTTATTGACGGCCTCGGCAAGGCCGGGGTCGAAGTCGATCGGAAAGTGCTCGCAGATCTTGCCGTCCGCGAGCCGGCCGCCTTCCAGGCGCTCGTCGAAAAGGCCCAAAGCGCGCTCACCTGACGCGCCGGCCGGCCTTCCGCCGACCACCGATCAGAGGCTAGGCTGGAGCGGTTGGCGCCACTTCAGGACGGAAGTCGAACGTGCAAGGCCTCAAAGCGGAACTCCTCCGCGGATTCTGGTACATGGCGCTGCCCGGCGCCGAGGTGAAGCCCGGCAGGCTTGCCCATCTCCGCATGCTGGGGGACCCGGTTCTCGTCGGTCGCGGCAAGGACGGCAAGGTCTTCGCCCTGCACGACATTTGCCCGCATCGCGGCGTGCCGCTGCACTACGGCACCTTCGACGGCGAGACCATCACCTGCTCCTACCACGCCTGGCGCTACGACCGCGCCGGCGAGTGCGTCGAGGTTCCCTCGATGGTCGACGGGCAGAAGATCGACATGTCGAAGATCCGCTGCGGCGCCTACCCCTGCGTCGAGCAGCAGGGAATCGTCTGGATTTACTTCGCCCGCGACGGCGAGGAGCCGGGAGGCGTCACCGCGGAGCCGCCTCTGGTTCCGCTGTTTGCCGCCGACCGTCCGCCCGACACCCACGTCGAGCTGATCTTCCCGTGCTCGATCGACCACACCACCTACGGACTGATGGATCCGGCCCACGTCGCCTATGTCCACACCTCGCGCTGGTTCCGCGCCAAGGCGCGCCACGTCACCGAGAAGACCAAGGCGTTCGAGCCAGCGCCGCTCGGCTTCAGGATGGCCACCCATACGGTGCCGCCGACCCAGACCTTCTACAAAATTCTTGGATCGAAGGTGACGGCCGACATCGGCTATTCGCTGCCGGCAATCCGCATCGAGGAACTGCACGGCGACCGCCACGACGTCGTCGGGCTGACGGCGTTGACGCCGATCACCGACGAGGAGACCGCCTTCCACCAGATGTTCTGGACGACGATTCCGTGGGCGAAGCCGCTGAAGCCGTTGGTCCGGGCGCTGTCGCGGAAGTTCCTCAGCCAGGACCGCGACATCGCGGTCCAGCAGCGCGAGGGCCTGCTCGACGAACCGAAGCTGATGCTGATCAACGACGCCAACACCCAGGCGCGCTGGTGGATGCATCTCAAGGACGAATGGGTCAATTCCGGCAAGGAAGGCCGCCCCTTCGTCAACCCGGTGAAGCCGAAGACGCTTCGCTTCAAGAGCTGACGACCGGAATTCGGAGGAACGCGACAAGCGGCGACAATGTCCACGAACCGTGACATAGAGCCAGCCCTCCCCTCGTGGGAGGGCCGAAACCGCATAGCGGTTTCGGGGAGGGGTGTGACGCCGCGCTGGCGCTCAGGACCCCTCCCCGAAGCGGCTTTGCCGCTTCGACCCTCCCACAAGGGGAGGGTTGACGTCGCATGTGCTGGAGCGGCGGTGGATCGTATGTCAATCGGGGCAGATACGAGGGACCCACAATGAGCACCATCGTCACTGCCGATCTTGAGGCGCTCGAGCGCGACATTGCCGCGCGGATCGCCGGCGCTTCCGACGAGGCCGCCCTCGAAACCGAGCGCGTCGCCGCGCTTGGCAAGAAGGGCGCCGTCTCCGATCTGCTCAAGGGCCTCGGCGCCATGACGCCTGAGGAGCGGCAGGTCATGGGCCCGGCGCTGAACGGCCTCAAGGACCGCCTCAACCAGGCGATCGCCGCCCGTCGCGCCGTCCTCAGGGACGAGGCGCTGGTGCGCCGGCTGGAGGAGGAGCGCCTCGACGTCACCCTGCCGGTCCGTCCCTCGCCGCTCGAGACCGGTCGCATCCATCCGGTGAGCCAGGTGATCGACGAGATCACCGCCATCTTCGCCGACCTCGGCTTTTCGATTGCCGAGGGCCCGGACATCGAGACCGACTACTACAATTTCACCGCCCTGAATTTCCCCGAGGGGCATCCGGCCCGCGACATGCACGACACCTTCTTCTTCAACCCGAAGGAGAACGGCGAGCGGATGCTTTTGCGCACCCACACCTCGCCGGTCCAGATCCGCACCATGGAGCTTCAGAAGCCGCCGATCCGCGTGGTGATCCCCGGCCGCACCTATCGCTTCGACTCCGACCAGACCCACACGCCGATGTTCCATCAGGTCGAGGGCCTTGTCCTCGATGAGGAATCGACCGTCGGCACGTTGAAATGGGTGCTGGAGGAGTTTTGCAAGGCCTTCTTCGAGGTCGATCAGGTGAAGATGCGGTTCCGCCCGTCCTTCTTTCCCTTCACCGAGCCGTCGATGGAGGTCGATATCCGCTGCCGTCGCATCGGCAACGAGATCCGCTTCGGCGAGGGCGACGACTGGCTGGAGATTCTCGGCTGCGGCATGGTCCACCCCAACGTCATTCGCTATGGCGGCCTCGACCCGGACAAGATCCAGGGCTTTGCCTGGGGCATGGGCATCGACCGCATTGCCATGCTGAAATACGGCATGCCGGATTTGCGCGCCTTCTTCGACGCCGACGTCCGTTGGCTCAACCATTACGGCTTCCGCCCCCTCGACCTGCCCTCGCTGGCCCGCGGGCTGTCGTCGTGAGCCCGACGAAGACTGACGGTCGAGCCAAGGCGTTTGTATGTTACGCCCGCGCTGATGACGAGATTCTGAACCGCCTACTACTCCACATAAAGCCACTTGAAAAGGACTTCGATTTCGACTTTTGGAGCGACAAGAAGATCGAAACTGGGCAACATTGGAAGGAGGAAATCGAGAAGGCGATTAGAGAAAGCAACATAGCGATCTTATTGTGTAGCGTCGATTTCTTTGCTTCGAAGTTCATTACAGAATTCGAACTTCCAAAGATTCTTGAGCGTGAAAGAGAAAATAGCGGTGTTAGAATCTTTCCGCTCATTGTAGCACCATGCAGATATGAGGCATCTTCTCTGGGCGAATTCCAAGCTGCGAATGGGCCCTCTCAGACGCTGATCGAAATGAGTGCCGCAGAGCGCGACAGAGCTTTGATTGAACTGACCGAAGAAATAGTGGCGGCGTTGCGACAGCGACTGACCGCAAACACTTCCTCGACCGTCACCTCGAGTGTTGTTGGCGGGCTCTCTCCTGAAGAACTAACTGAACTTTCCCCGGCGGAGGCGGTAGAACTGGCGGAGATTACCGTCGTGCGCCGTAAGAAAATCTACGTGCCAGATTTAGTGCGAGGTGCCGGGTCCGTTCTGGTCGTCGGCAAGAGCTTTGAGGAATGCTTATTGTTCGGTCCGGCGATCATCATGATGCAAAGGGTCGTCGCTGGCCATTCCCGATTCGCACTCTACGAAAGCCACCAAAGCAGTTTCATGATCCTAGAAGAAGGATCGGAGCACTTCGGAATCATTGCATTTGACCGGTGTGCGTTTGTCGACTGCCAGCTGGAAAACCTTGTCTATGCCGGAACACGAGAACAGCTCAAATTCATGCAGCAGGCGATCGGGATGCATGAAGACGAGATTTTGGAATGACCACTTTGGTGCTTGAGATCGAGGATAGTCGGCCGGTCGCCACACATTGCGACGCCGACGTCCGCTGGCTCAACCATTACGGCTTCCGCCCCCTCGGCCTGCCCTCGCTGGCCCGCGGGCTGTCTAGCTAACCGGATGGAACGGTCCCCTAATCCCCGGGTCAAGGCGCGGCAAGCACGCGATTGCCTCGCTGGTGACTTCAAAGAAAGGAGGCGCACGATGGTGCCCTCGCAGACAAAACTCTTGACCGGAACAGAAGCGGAGAACCTCGCGGCCCCGATTTTGGCAAGCCGGTTTGAGAAGTATGGCTTCCAGGAAGTAAAAGTGAGGGAGGAACAGGACTTCGATGGAGACCCGATCCTACGGATGATCGTGCATGTTCGGAAACGGGTCCCAGCGGAAGAACTGGTCGACGCAATCGACGACGTTCGCACCGAGCTTCTTAAGGCAGGCGAGGACCGATTTGTCTCCCTGCGCACTGAGTTGCCCGACGAGGACGAGGTCGAGGAGGACGTTGAGGAATAATGCCCTCTTCGACAATGGTGTCGCGTCTCCTGGGACGCTGCCGACACATTGCTGGAGGCAGAGCGGCGGAGCACTGCGCTCAGGCGACGCCAATGTCCGCTGGCTCAACCACTACGGCTTCCGCCCCCTCGACCTGCCCTCGCTGGCCGGGGGGCTGTCGTCGTGAGGCGAGGGTTTGGAGAACGGCATGAACCCCATGCAGGCCGCCGACCGGCTACTTTACGCGGTGCTGACCCGCAGTTGGCCCCCCGCGCGCGTTGACGAGTACCTGGCGAAGCTTCGCGTCGACAGCGACACCAGCCCGATCCCCGGCGTGGTCAATCGCACCTTCCAGATGATCGACGGCAAGGCCGCCGCTCTCTTGACCCATACCTCGATGATGGTTGCCGCCCTTGGCGTGACCAGCGCCGTGGTCGCCGACACCTTCAATCAGCAGGCCGTCGTCGTCTTCGAGATCGTCGTCTATCTGGTGATCTCGCTGCTTTGCCTGCGCTGCATATCGATCTTTCACGAACCGCCGGAATTCGACAATGACACCCTGTCGGCGGCCGCGCGCGACGAACTGATCCTTCGCCGCGGCCTCTATACGCTTTGCAACAAGATGACGATCTATCTGACCTTCCTCGTCCTGGTTTCGCTGCCCGTCCTGTTCCTGATCTGACGCTTCGGGCGATTCGCCCAAGGGAAATCCCATGAAATTCACTTTGTCCTGGCTGAAAGAGCACCTCGACACCATCGCCACCGTCGATGGCATCGCCGACCGGCTCACCATGATCGGCCTCGAGGTCGAGAAGGTCGAGGACCTGACCAGGGATTTCGCCCCCTTCCGCATCGCGCGCGTCCTCTCGGCCGAGCAGCATCCCAATGCCGACCGCTTGCGTGTCTGCGTCGTCGACCCCGGCGACGGCTCGAAGGTTCAGGTCGTCTGCGGCGCGCCGAACGCGCGGGCCGGCATGATCGGCGTCTTCGCCCCGGCCGGCACCCATATCCCCGGCACCGGCGTCGACCTTGAGAAGGGCGTCATTCGCGGCGTCGAATCGAACGGCATGCTGTTGTCGGAGCGCGAGCTCGGCCTCTCCGACGACCACACCGGCATCGTCGACTTGCCGGCGGACGCGCCGGTCGGCACGCCTTACGCCGAATACGCCGGCCTCAACGACCCGGTGATCGACGTTGCCGTCACCCCCAACCGTCCCGACGCGCTGGGCGTTGCCGGCGTCGCCCGCGATCTCGCGGCGGCCGGCGAGGGCAGGCTGATCGATCGGCCGGTCGAACCGGTGAGGGGGAAGGGCGCCTGCCCGTTGAAGGTCATGCTCGACTTCGGCGATACCCCGTCGCTCTGCCCCGCCTTCGGCCTCCGCCTGGTGCGCGGGGTGAAGAACGGCCCGTCGCCGGAATGGCTGCAGCGGCGGCTCCACGCCATCGGCCTCCGCCCGATCAACGCGCTTGTCGACATCACCAACTTCATCACCTACGACCGCTGCCGCCCGCTCCATGTCTTCGACGCGGCCAAGGTCGCCGGCAACCTCGTCGTTCGCCGGGCGCGCGACGGCGAGGAGGTCCTCGCCCTCGACGGCAAGACCTACGCCCTCGACCCCGAGATCTGCGTCATCGCCGACAACGACGGCGTCGAGTCGATCGCCGGCATCATGGGCGGCGAGGCCTCCGGCTGCACGGCGGAGACGACCGATGTCCTCATCGAGTCGGCCCTTTGGGAGCCGCTCAACATCGCCCGGACCGGACGCCGGCTCGGCATCCATTCCGACGCGCGCCATCGCTTCGAGCGCGGCGTCGATCCCGCCTTCATGATCCCCGGGCTCGATCTGGCGACGCGGATGGTGGTCGAGCTTTGCGGCGGCACGCCGAGCGACATCCTCGTCGCCGGCGAAGTGCCGGAGCCGGCGATGGCGATCGACTTCCCCGTCGCCGAAGTCAGGCGGATCGCCGGCATCGACCCGTCGGTCAGCGATGTCACCCGCATCCTCGAGGATCTCGGCTTCCGCTGCCGGCCGCACCGCACCGAGGCAAGCATTGTCGTCGCCGTGCCGACCTGGCGTCCCGACGTCACCATGAAAGCCGACCTCGTCGAGGAGGTGGTGCGGATCGTCGGCGTCGATCGCGTCCCGGCCCAGCCGATGCGGCGGCAGCCCGGCGCGCGGAAGCCGGTTCTCACCACCATCCAGAGACGGACGCGGGCCGCCAAGCGGGCGCTCGCCGCTCGTGGCATGGTCGAGGCGGTGACCTGGTCGTTCATTCCGTCCCGCCACGCCGAGGCGTTCGGCGGCGGCCAGCCGGAGCTGATCCTCGCCAATCCCATCGCCGCCGACATGTCGGACATGCGGCCGAGCCTGCTTCCCGGCCTGATCGCCGCCGCCCAGCGGAACGCCGATCGCGGCTTCGACGATCTCGCTCTCTTCGAGGTCGGTCAGATCTATCACGGCGACCGGCCCGAGGATCAGGAGACCGCCGCCACCGGCATCCGCCGCGGCGCGGCCGGCGTATCGGGCAGCGGCCGCCACTGGTCGGCGAAGGCCGCTCCGGTATCGGTCTTCGACGTCAAGGCCGACGCGATGGCCCTCCTCGACGGGCTCGGCCTCCCGGCCGACAAGGTCCAGGTCGTTGCCGGCGCCCCGGCCTGGTTCCATCCGGGCCGCTCGGCCACCATCCGCCAGGGACCGAAGACGGTCATCGGTGCCTTTGGCGAGTTCCACCCCAGGGTCCTCGAAGAGCTCGACGCGGCGGGTCCGCTTGCCGGCTTCGAGATCGTCCTCGACGCCATTCCCGAGCCCAAGGCGCGACCGACCAGGACCCGGCCGCCGCTGATCCTCTCCGATCTGCAGCCGGTCCGCCGCGACTTCGCCTTCGTCCTCGACCGCTCGGTCGAGGCGGCGGCGGTGATCCGCGCGGCCGAGGGCGCCGACCGCAAGCTCATCGCCGGGGTCAGCGTCTTCGATCTCTTCGAGAGCGAGGCGCTCGGCCCCGGCAAGAAGTCGCTCGCCATCGAGGTGGTGTTGCAGCCGACCGAGAAGACGCTGACCGACGAGGAGATCGACTCGACCGCCGGCAGGATCGTCGCCGCGGTCGAGAAGGCGACCGGCGGCACGCTCAGAGCGTGATCGGCCCCTGGTCCATCCACGGCCACGCCATCGTCTCCGCCGACGACAGGATCGCCGGTCCCGACGGCCTGACGCCGGAAAGCCTGAGGAACGAGGCCGACTGGCTGCGGTTTCAGGCGGCGCTGGACGCCGCCGCCGTGACGATCCTCGGCCGCCTTGGCCACGCGGCGAACCCGAACGTGAAGGGCCGCAACCGGCTGGTGCTGTCGTCGTCGGCCCGCGGCATCGAGCGCCGCGCCGACGCCTGGTGGTGGAATCCGACCGACGCGCCGCTGGGCGAGGCGCTGGCCGCGGCTGCCCCTGGCGGCGGCATCGCCGCGGTGCCGGGCGGGCGCCGGGTCTTCGACCTGTTCCTGGCGATCGGATTCGATGCGTTCCACCTGTCGCGCGCCGAAGGCGTCCGCCTCCCCGACGGCGTGCCGATCTTTTCCGACGTCTCGCCAGGCCGGAGCGCCGGGGCGATCCTCGCCGCGCACGGCCTCGTGGCCGGGCCGGTGGAGATGCTCGACGCGACCGCGCGCGTGTCGCTGACGGTATGGCGACCGCCCGACGCTTGACGCCTCTGCCGCCCGGGCGGACAGTGACGGAGCGTAGACGAGAGAAGGCCGATGGAGATCAGAGGCATCCTCAACGCGACCGCGTTCTTCAACGTCGTCCTCGACGCCGGAGAGCTCGATGCGCTCGCGGCGGCGGCGCGGGTGGTTCATTTCAAGCGCGGCGACTATCTCATGCGCCAGGGCGAGCTCGGTTCGTCCATGTTCGTGCTGGTCGACGGGAAGGTGGCGGTTTCGGTGCACGAGCCGGGCGGCGACCGCGTCGTCGCCACGCTCGGGCCGGGCGAGGTGGTCGGCGAGATGTCGCTCGTCACCGGCGATCGCCGCAGCGCCACCGTCAAGGCCAAGGGGCGGGTAGCGACGCTTGAGATCACCAAGGCGGCGATCGCGCCGCTGATCGCCGCCAAGCCGAAACTCGCCGAGCGCTTCGCCACTGTGGTCGAGCAGAGGCACGCCGAACTCGCCAACCGTCATCACGAGGCGCGCCGTTGGCTGAGCGTCGGAGTCGGCCGCGACGAGATCGCCGCGCAGATGACCGCCTACTATTCCGGCTGATCGTCGACTCGGAGAAGCCGTCGGCTTGACCGGTGGTGGCCGGGCGTAGAAAGTCCACCGCCGGGGGTAGCCGCATGCAGGCGCGCGACATCATCGCCACCAACCCGTTCTTCGCCGAAGTGCTCGACGCGGCGGAGCTCGACGCCCTGGCCAAGCGGATGGCCGCCAGAATCTTTCCGCCCGGCGACGACCTCATTCGCAAGGATGACGCCGGGTCGTCGCTGTTCGTCATCGTCGGCGGCGAGGTCGAGGTGAACACCGGGGACGAGACCGGCAAGCATATCGCTACCCTCGGTCCCGGCGCGATCGTCGGCGAGATGTCGCTGATGACCGGCGCCCGGCGGAGCGCCACCGTCACCGCGGCGACGCACGTTCGCGCCTTCGAGGTCACCAAGGCGGCGCTGGCGCCGATTCTCGCCGCCGCTCCGGCGCTCGTCGATCGCTTCGCCGCGATGCTCGAGGCGCGGCAGGCGGAACTCAACCGCGCCTATGGCGCCGATGCGTTCGGGGCAGGGGTCGTCTCGAAGCCGGACCTCGCCGGCCGCATCCGCAGCTTTTTCCGGCTGGGGAGCTGAGCTACCTGCCCGGTTTGGTGAAGGTCAGCGTCGTGATCCCCGGCGCGGTCCGCAGGTGGATCGGCCGCCCTGCCTTGAGGCCCGCCTGCGTTGACCAGTGGGTGATTTCCTCGCGCGACCAGGTGCCCGAATGGCTCGTCGTCGCAAAATAGAGGTCGAGAAGTGCCCCGGTCTGGCTGATCGCGTTGCCCGATTGCCGAAGGACGTCGAGGATCGCCAGCACCCCGCCGGGGCGCAGTCCCCGTGCGGCGCGGCCTACCAGCTCTTGGTTGTCGGCCGCGTCGAAGTGATGGACGAGATGGGAAATGAAGATGAGGTCCCACCGGCCGTCGCCGAGATCCTCGGTCAGCGCGTCGCCGGCTTTGTGCGTCACGCGCTGGTCCATCCGCTCTTCGGCGAGGATCGGGGCGGCCGTGGCGACCGCCTCGGGAAGGTCGAGGATCGTCGCCTGCAATTTGGGATGGGCGCGGCAAAACGCCACCGCGTAGAAGCCGTGGCCGCCGCCGATGTCGAGCATCGCTCTTGCGCCGGCGGGGAGCCGGACCCGGCCGGCGACCTCGCGCGCCGAGAGCCGTGCCAGCGAGCGCATGCCGCGCTGGTAGACCCCCCATTGCTCGCCGGTGATCCGCTCGTGCACGTCGAGCGCCTTCCCGGTCCGCACGAAATCCTCGGTCGCCTCGATCGCCTCCCACTCCAGGAAGCGAAGCAGCATGCTGTCGTGGAGCGATTGCGGGCTGTCGGAGAGGAGCCACTTCCGGGTGAGCCGCGTGGCGGCGTAGCGGTCGTCGACCAGCTTCAGATAGCCGATCGCCACCAGAAGATTGTTGAGTTTGGCCAGGGCCTCGGCATCGACGCTGAGGCTCCCCGCCATCTCGGCTGCCGACCGCGGCCGCGCAGCGACCGCGTCGAAGACACCGAGCTTGGTTGCCACGATGATCGCCCGGGCGACGACGACCGCGTGGAAGGTGTCGATGATCGGGGTCGGCGCGAGACCGGCAAAGACGATCAGGCGCTCGAACAGGTTCTCCGGTACGGCCCCAATCTTCATCGGGTTCGGCGCGTCCCTACACGGCCGTCAGATGCACGAAGCCGAACAGCATGCGCGAGCTCTCGGGCACCATGCAGAGGATCCGCTGACCCGGCTGCACCTTCCCCGAGGTCATTAGTTCTTCGAGCATGATGTAGATCGCGGCCGATCCGGTGTTTCCCTTGCTGCTCAGATTGGTGAACCACCGCTCCTCGGGAATTGCGAATCCGATTTCGGTGAGGCCGTCGAACAGCCTGTGGCGAAACCACTGCGACGAGTAATGCGGCAGCAGCCAGTCCACCGCGTCGGGCGTCAGGTCGTGCCGCGACATCATCCGCAGAAACGCGGTCTTCATCAGGACGGGCAGTCGATCGTTGAGGACCCGCACGTCCTGGGACAGGCTGAGGAAGCCGTCGCGAAACAGCCTCTCCGCATCGTTCACCGTCCGATAGCTCTCGACGGTGCCCTCCTTGTGCTTCTCCAGGCCGAAATACATGCACACGTCCGACTCGTCGGCGTAGGACACCATGTCGATCCAATCGACCCTGAGCGATGGGCCGTCCGCCCGCGGCGCGGCGGTGACCAGAAGCGCGCCGGCGCCGTCGGACAGCATCCAGCGGAGAAACTCGTTGCTGAACGGCAGGAGCGACTGGTCTTCGCCCTCCTCGACCTTCGGTCGCACCTGCGGCTCGAAATGCGACGCCCGCAGGCTCGGCGACGCCAGTTCGGAACCGGTGACGACGGCATTGCCGGCGCCTCCCGCGACGACGTTGAGGACGCCGTATTTGAGCGCGGTGACGCCCGAGCAGCACACCCCGCTAATGGACGTCGCTTCGCAGGGCGGGCAGCCGAGCTCGGCGTGAACCATGCTGGCATGGCTGGGGATGATCTGATCGGCGCTGGAGGTGCCGCAGACCAGGCTCTCGATCGCCGATTCTGGAAGATCGGCGTTGCGGCAAAGAGAGCGGATTGCCTCGGCGGTCATGCCGGCATTGGTATGCGTGACCTCACCCGTCGCGGGATCGATGGCGTAGTGGCGTGTCGCTATGCCGTTGTTCATCAGAACGCGGCGCTTGACCGTCGCCGACTGCGGCATCAGCGGGCCCAGCACCGCTTCGATATGTGCGTTGTCGACGGGCGCGTTGGGGAGGCAGACCCCCCAGCCCGTGATGTAAGCGCTGCGCTCCATGTACGGTCGTCACTGTTTCAATTGGCCGATCACGACACGATCCTCGGCCATGCTCGCGGCGCGACCGTCCGATGCTGTCTTCCATGATGTTAACACCTGTCGCGGCGGATTTGTTCGCATTGTACGGCCATGCCGCCGGCGGGCCGAGAAGACGGCCGCTTCACGGCGTCGTTTCGCTACCCCCGGTCGGCGCCGCCAGGCGGAGCGCATAGGCCGTCACCCGCCGCCGAATGAGAGGATAGGCAAGCAGGCTGCCGAGGAGCACGACCGGGAGGGCGAGGAGGATCATCAGCACCAGGAACAGGGCGAATCCGTAGTCTCCCGCCGCCCGCAGAGCGGGATGGATCTTGCCGAGACGACGGATGAGCACCGCCCAGCCATAGAAGCAATACCAACCCAGCAACTCGGGAATCACCAGCCAGGTCTTCACCGACACCGCTGCCTCCCCCCTGAGGAACGAGCCGCCGGGCGGCCGGCCGGAATCCAGCCGCTCCGCCAGCACCGTGGCAAGGCCGTCGACGCGCGCCAGGTCCGTCTCGGAGACGCCCGGACGCGGAAAGACGCCGGCGAGGCGGTCGCTCTTGCCGAAGAGGAGGGCACGGGGCGTGCTGACCAGCGTCAGAATCGCCGAGCCCTGGTGGGTGACGACCACGTTGTCGCAGTGGACCGCGCCGGCCGCGGCCAGGAGCCGTTTCATCGTCAACGACGCCTGCTGCCACATCGCCCGGCTGACCGAGACCGTGATCACCTCGGTATCGCGCAAGACGGCGGCATGGTCGGACCTGAAGAAGCCCTGGATCGGCGGCGCGGGCGACAGGAACCAGACCGGGTAGACGATGATGACCAGGTCGAAGCCGGTCCGCCGATCGAATTGCGGCGGCTCGATCTCCGGAGCCTGCCCGGTGATGGTCTCCGGCATGGCATCGAAGAAGCGCCGTACGGATTTCCACGGATAGGGATAGTCGGCCCGCGGCCGGATCGCCTCGACGGTCAGCGCGGCGCCTGCCGCCTCGAGCCGCGCCGCAAAGCGCTTGACCACTTGCGCGACCTCGCCCGATTGCGAGTAATAGATCATGAGGACGCGCTTCATACGGTTGCTCCCGCTCGACGGCCCTGCCGCCGGGAGGGGAGATAGTGCGGCAGCGCGCCACGGCTCGTCCACGCGCGCCGGGATGCGGCCGGCGAATGCGTCATGAAGAAATCACGGCCGCAGGTTGTGATCGTCGGTGCCGGGCCGACCGGGCTCACCCTCGCGCTCCTCCTGGCGCGCTCGGGAATCCGCTCCGTCCTGATCGAGCGGAATGCCGAGCCGCAGCCGCATCCGGCGGCTTGTATCCTCGACACCCGCACGATGGAGATCTTCCGCGAGATCGGCCTGGCCGAGACCATACTGGAGCGCTGCCAGAATGTGTTCGAACGCGCCCGCATCACCTGGGTCACCAGCCTCGCCGGGCGCGAGCTCGGCCACTGCTCGGCCCTGCCCGACGATGTTGCCGCGGTATTGGCGCTGAGCCCGGTTCACGCGACCCAGTTCCCGCAAAATCGCCTCGAGCCGACTCTCTGGCAACGGGTTCGCGACAACCCGCTGATCACGTTCCTGCCGGGCGCCGAGTGCGTCGGCATAGCGGCCGACGCGGACGGCGTGACCTGCACCACCGCCGGATCGGCGGAGGGCGCTTCGTCGGTGTCGGGGGAATACCTGGTCGCTTGCGACGGCGTCGCCAGTCCGGTCCGCCGCCTGGTCGGCATCCCGACCGAAGGAAGCGTCCTGCAGCACATGATCGGCGTCTATTTCACCGCCGATTTGAGCGCGTTCGTCGATCATCGCAAGAGCATCCTCTACTGGACCATGAACCCCACCGCATTGGGCGTACTCATCGCCCATTGGCTGCCGTCCGAATGGGTCTTGTTCGTGCCCTATTATCCGCCCCAGCAATCGCCGGCGGAGTTCTCCGAGGCGCGATGCCGAGCATTCGTCGATGCGGCGATCGGCGCGCCGGTCCCCGATCTGAGCATCAAGCTCGTCCGACCATGGGTTTTGTCGGCGACGCTGGCGGCGCGCTACCGGCAGGGACGGGTGTTTCTCGCCGGCGACGCGGCCCACGGTTTTCCGCCGACCGGCGGGCTGGGTCTCAACACCGGTGTCCAGGACGTCCACAATCTCGCCTGGAAGCTTGCCGCCGTCATCACAGGAAAAGCGGGACCCCGGCTCCTCGAAACCTACGAGCAGGAGCGGCGGCCGGTCGCCAGGACCAACCTCGACCACAGCCGGCGGAACTATGACAACATGGGCGACCTGTTGCGGGTCGTCGGCCTCGATTTGCGGCACCAGCGACATCTGCGGGCGGTTCAGAACGCATGGCTGTTCCGGTCGCTGCCCGCGGCCTGGCAGAAGCGCGCCGTCGATGGGCTGCTGCGCCGGGCCGAGCGCCGTCTGGCCATACTGGCGGCCGAGACGGATCGCGGTTCGCGCGCAAGGTGCGCGTTCGAGCGGCGGATCCCCGGGCAGGTGCGGCATTATCGGTTCATCGGCCTCGATCTCGGCTTCACCTACGAGCGCGGCGCCTTCATTCCGGAGCCGTCGGCCAAGCCCGCGGTGGGCGATCCCGTCGTCGACTACCGGCCGATGACGTGGCCGAGCGCGCGGCTTCCGCATTTCTGGGTCGAGAGGCAAGGAACGCGCCTGTCGATTCACGACGCGCTCTCTCGTGACGGCTTCACGCTGCTGACCCATGCGGCGGGCAATCGGGCGTGGCGGGAGGCGGTTGCCGCCGCGGTGGCCGATTTGTCGCTGCCGTTGCGGTGCCTCGGTATCGGTCCGGAGGAGGATGCGGACCTCGTCGATACGCCGGGCGCCTGGACGACGTTGTCCGAAATCGAGCCGACCGGCGCCGTCCTCGTCCGCCCCGACGGGCACGTTGGCTGGCGAACGAAATCGCTGCCGGGCGATCCGGCGAGGCAGCTCGCCGACGTCATGGCTCGCCTGCTCTGCTTGCACCAATCCGCGACGACGAACGGGGCCGAGCAACGCAAATCGTGACCGGGCCGCCTTTCCGGTCGTCTGTGGTGTTTGACCAGGGATGGCACCGTGGCATCGACCGGGCCAGGCGCCCGCTGAAGCACCGCACTAGTACCTCTGCACAGAGGTTTTGACGAGTTGAGGCAGTCCGAGGACCGGTAGGTCCCTTGGGTCGATGCATAGCTCGATGCTGCGCGCTTGGCCTGGGGTTCGACGGATGAAGCCGGCGCTTTCCAAGGTCAGCACCATCTGGTGGACGGACGGCGGCGTGACGCGGAAGTAGCCCTGCAGGTCTCGTTCGGCGGGGGGTCGGCCGTTGATCTGGGCGTAGGCCCAGATAAAGGCCAGGTACTGGCCCTGCTTTTCGGTGAAGCGGGGGGCGGTCGGCGGCGCCTCGTCAACCCATCGGTTCATTTTCTGATTCATCCCGGGACCTTCTCGAGCCGAGGAGGTCGCAAGGATGAACGTACGCTATCGGGTGGAGTTGGACCAAGCCGAACGGCAGGCGTTGAAGTCGCTGACCAGCGGCGGCGCACCTGCGGCGCGCAAGCTCAAACGGGCGCAGATCCTCCTGGCCGCCGCAGATGGCCTTGCCGACGAGGCCATCGCCCAGGCGGTCGGGACCTCAGGCTCGACCGTCTATCGCACCAAGCAGCGCTTCGTGGCCCTGGGCCTGGAAGCGGCGCTCAGCGAGGAGCCGAGAGCGGGCGCGGAACGCAAGCTCACCGGCAAGGAAGAAGCCTTGCTGGTGGCGACCGCCTGTTCGGCGCCGCCGCCCGGTTGCTCGCGCTGGACGCTGGAACTCCTGGCCGGCGCCTTCGTCAAGCTCACCGAGCATGAGAGCCTCTCGCGCGAGACCGTGCGCCGCCGGCTCTTGGAGAACCACCTGAAGCCCTGGCGCAAGGACATGTGGTGCATCCCCAAGGTGGACGCCGAGTATGTCGCGCGCATGGAGGATGTGCTGGACCTCTATGCCGAAGCCCCCGACCCCAGCCGCCCGGTAGTCTGCTTCGACGAGAGCCCGACCCAGCTCATCGGCGAGGTCCGTGCGCCGGTCCCAGCCGCCCCGGGCCGGCTCGAGCGCTACGATTGTGAATACCGGCGCAACGGAACCGCCAACCTCTTCGTCTTCCTCGACGCCCACCGCTCCTGGCGCAGGGTGAAAGTCACCGATCGCCGCACCGCCGAGGACTTCGCCGCCTGCATGCGCGAACTGGTCGATGTCGACTTCCCCAACGCCCCCAAGATCAGGGTCGTGCTCGACAACCTGTCCACCCACTCGGCCGGCGCCCTCTACCAGAACCTGCCGGCCGCTGAAGCCAGGCGAATCCTGAGGCGCCTGGAGTTCCACTACACCCCCAAGCACGCCAGCTGGCTCAACATGGTCGAGATCGAGATCGGCGTCCTCAGAACCCAGTGCCTGGACCGCCGCATCGACAGCAAGAACCGGCTCGTCGAAGAGGTCGCCGCCTGGGAGCTCAGGCGCAACGCCTCAGCCGCCCGCATCAACTGGATGTTCTCTACCGAACAAGCCAGGACCAAGATGGCCCGCGCCTATCCCAAACCGCCGACGAAAGAGTCATAATCCCTGTGCAGAGGTACTAGTCGATGTGCTTACGACGAACTCGTGGTATGATTGCTGCCATAGCGGCCGCAAATCGTCCTGCCTCGGAGTGAATCGAAGGCAGGGCGGGGCCTCCGCTTCGAGCCTGGCTCAGCGGCGCGATACGCCATCAACCTCGAGGCTCTGGAGGAGGTGGGCTATGGCTACGCTGACCGTCAACGCAACCCATGACTACAGCGGCGACAGTCTCGCCGACGTCACCGACATCGTCTTCGACACGGCTGCCGACAATACCCAGGCGACCTTCGCGGCGGCGCAATTCGACAACGTTCAGATTTCGCAGTCGGTCGTTGTAACCGGCGACGACGACAAACTCTGCCGGTTCATCGTCGAGAACATAAGCGGTACATTTTCCGTGACTGCCTGGACGTTCTCGGTTCTTGCTCCGTCTTTCATCTTTCTCCAGCTCGCAGGCTCGGGCGGAGCCGACACCATCACCGGCAGCTCGGATGTCATCAATGCTCTCCTTGGCGGGGACGGCGCCGACACGCTGATCGGCGGCGATGCGGGGAACATCTTCGGGTATTTCAGCCCGACCGATATTCAGGCCGGAGAAACGATCACCGGAGGCGCCGGGCTCGATCGTCTTCAAATCAGCTGCGACGGCGCTTTCGGGGGCAACTACGACTTCTCCGCCGCGACGATGTCGGGAATCGATGAGGTCATTCTCGTCGGCAGCCTGGGTGCAGCCGTCACAACGGTAACCCTCAACGGCGACCAAATAGGCCCGGGCGGCATCACGAATTTTGACTACAACGTCAGTGTCAACGTCCGTCTCGTCGTTTTCGGGTCGGAGGTCGATCTGTCCGGCGTGACATCGGCTCCCCCGGCGAGGATCAAGGGAACCGCGGGCATCGACAGCCTGACCGGTTCCGCCGCGGACGACTCGATCACCGGCGGCCGCGCCAAGGACACGCTGACCGGAGGTCCGGGCGCCGATACGTTCGACTTCAATCTCAGTGCCGATAGCAAGAGGGGTGCTCACCACCGCGACGTGATCACCGACTTCAAACACGGCCAACTCGACAAGATCGATCTTTCCGACATCGACGCCAAGCGCGGTCACGGCAACCAGGCCTTCAAGTTCATCGGCAAGCATGATTTTCACGACAAGAAGGGCGAGCTTCATTACGTGAAGAAGGCCGGCTTCGTGCTGGTCGAGGGCGATATCGACGGCGACGGCAAGGCCGACTTCCAGATCGAGGTCGATAACCTCCACCAGCTCGTCGGCGCCGACTTCTTCTTATGAGCGCCGCATGAGGCGCGGGTTGTTCTATTTGCGTTTGAAGAGCGAGAACGGTGCGCTTTTCGGTTCCGTCGCGGTGCCCAACGGGTCGGTTTGCCGCATGCCGGGCAGCGGTCCTCCCGGAACGTAGCGATCGAATTTCCCGGTCGCGTCGATCAGTTCAAAGTGTTTCTGGTCGTTGTCGATTTCGAGAATGGCGGCGAGCTTGCCGTCGCGGGCGTAGAACATCCCCTGCCGGTTGTGTTCGCCGATGATGCCCTTTGCCCCGACGTCGATCGTATCGCTGGTGGCCAGCGCATAGGGAACCACCACCTGGTTCGGCGCCACCTTGATCGTCGCGTTGCCACGGATGTTCTTGAGGTCCAACAGGTGGTCGAGCCATTTGCTGGTCTTGCGCTGGGCTTGGAAGATTGCCAGCACCGGACGCGCGTCGCTCATGCGGAGACCGGCGCTGACGTCGAGAGTCATCGGCCTCTTCCACACCACGTGCCCCTTGCCGATATCGACCCGGCCGGTCCAATTGCCGCCTGCGGCCGGTTCGCCGGCGACGCTGACGCCGTCGAGTGTCAGCGATGAGCCGCCAATGTCGAAACTCTTGTCGCGCGCCGCGCCGCCGTCGATGGCAACGTTGAGGGCGACCGTTCCGGCAATCCGCAGACCGTCGAGGTCGGCCTCGACGCGCGAGGTCTGCAGCTTGACGAAGCCGCCGGCGGTGTTCTCCTCCATGTCGAGCTTTGCGCTCAGCTCCCCCGTGCCGCTCAGCATGCGCACGGGCGAGCCGTTTGGCAGGTAGGCGTTGTAGGCTGTCATGTCGGTGATTTTCGCCGAGGGGATGCTCATCTCGACCGTCTTCACCGAGCCGCCGTTCTTCAGCGAAACGCCCTCGGCCGTGGCGGTGACCGCCAGCGTGACGTCCTCGACCACCGCGGTCGTTTCGTCCTGGAGCTTGAGCGAGGCATTGGCGAGATTCGCGTCGAGGCGCAAATCCGGCTGCGCGCCGCCCTTCTCGACGATCAGGTCGAATCCGCCGCTCCCCTCGGCCACGTAGTCGAGGACCTCCACCTTGAAATCGCGCGACGGCATTTTCACGCTCGATCCCTCGGCGACCTGCCCCGAGCGGAGGGTCACATCCGCCTCGACTTCGGCTGAATTATAGACCGCCAGCGAATAGGGGTTCTTGAACAGCGTGTTGACCCAGTTGAGGTCGGAAACCGTCAGGGCCGCCTTCAGCTCGCCGTCCACCGTCGCCAGCAGCGTCTTGGTATCCTTGGCGTGGAACAGGCTCCAGAAGCCGACAAAGCCGACGGCGGCGTCCACCTGGTCGGGCAAGCCGAACGCGGCTTCCCCCTGGCTCACCGAGAGGTGGGTCTGCCAGGGCGCCGAATTGTCGCCTTGCGGGGCTTTCACCCGCGAATCGTCGAGGTCGATTGAGGTGCCGGAAATGTCGACCCTTGCCGTCTTGGCGTCGGCTTCGCCCTTGGCCTTCAGGCCGACTACCAGGCCGGTCTTGAACGAACTCGCCGTGAACTTGACCTCGGCATCGTCGGAGCGGAGCGTCAGGTCGAAGTTGAGATCCGCCCCCGACATCTCCGCCTGGCCGTCCAGCGAGCCGGTGCCGCCGAGCACCTCAACGTTCCACTTGTCGGGCAGGTAGCGTTGGTAAGCGCTCACGTCGGGCACCGTTACGTTTCGGATGGTGAGGGCAACCCGCCGGGGCACCTTCTCGGCGTCGGCGCCCGGCAAGAGCCGGGTCGAACGCGCGACGGCGACGTCGAGGTCGGTTCCAGTGAACAGCGTCTGGTTTTGGGGCGTGAGAAAGGCGCTGATCTTGGTGAAATGGACGTTCGCGGCAATCGTGTCGGGACTGGCCGCATCGACCTTGACGCCGACCGCGCCGGCCCCTTCGGCCGAATAGGGCGGCAACTCGACGGTCAGGTCGTCGGCGGTGATCGCCACATCGCTGCCGGCGGCCAGATCGCCCTTGGCGTAGGCGACGTGTCCCTTCAGCGTCCCATTGCCGCCGAGTTTCATGCCGCTGACCGCGCGGAGATAGAAATCGAGGAAGTTGAGGCCCTCGACCGGCAAATCGATATCGGCGTCCAGCGAGACGAAAGCCAGCAGCTTCAGTCCGCGGTTCTCCTGGGGCAGAAACGTGGCGAAGTCGAAAGTGCCCTTGATCGAGCCGTCGTGTGAGACCTGCCGGCCGGCGATGGTGAACGACTTCACCGCCAGGTCCGCTTGCCCGTCGCTGATGGTGAGCGGCCCGTTGAGGTTCTGGCGGGTCACCGTCGCCTCGGCCTCGCCGACCAGCGTCATTCTGGCGGCGGCGAGCCAGAGGTCGTTCTGGCCGCCGATCCGCGCCACGTCGAAGACCGTCTTCCAGCCGGGCGTCTGGCTCGGCACCGGGTCGGCGGCAAGGTTCGGGTCGCGCCCCTCGATCGTCGGATAGTACTGGCGAAGCGCCGCGTCGTCGCGATCGGAGCTCGGCCGCGGGCGGAAGCGGACGGTGATGTCCGCGCTATCGATATCGTAGAGGTAAATGGTCTTGGTGAGGAGCGGCAGGATGGCCAGCGACGCCGTGACGGACGGCGCCGAGATGGCATATTGCTGCGACCACGACTGGCCGTTGATCGAAAAGTTGGTGGCGTGGACGCTGAACGGCAACCAGCTCCACGCCCGGTCCCAATGATAGACGACGCGCTCCGGCCGCAACTGGTTGATGTAGGCCTGTGTCGCCGGGAGGTTCAGGACCACGTTGACGACGGCGAGGTAGACGACCTCGACAATCGCCACGATCACGACAATGCGCAGGAGCAAGCGTTTCATCCGACATCCGCCTTGCCGGTCCGTTGGGCGGGCTTGATGTCACGGACGCATGGGGTGTGGCAAGCCTTGGACCCTCACGACACCGTCGCCTTGCGGCGAAGGCGATCTCGTCGCTGGTCCGATCGGGCGACTTTGGCGCGAGCCGGTCGCCTTTCGAGCTTACCGCCCGCCGACGCGGCCCGGTCGGCGGCATATGCCCTTGTCAGCGTCCGGCAAGGGCATATCATCGGGGCCAACCAAGAAGCCTTTTGAGAGGGATGGAGATCACCATGGCGAGCGGTTTGCAGCTATCGCGGGACGAACTCAGCGCCGCTTATCGCCGAATGCGGACGATCCGAGAGTTCGAGGACGCGGTCCACGCCGAGTTTGCCGCCGGCACGATTCCTGGGTTCGTCCATCTTTACGCCGGCGAGGAGGCATCCGGCGTCGGCGTCTGCATGCACCTCGACGAGCGTGACGCCATCGCCTCGACCCACCGCGGCCACGGCCATTGCATCGCCAAAGGCGTCGAGATCGGGCCGATGATGCATGAGATATTCGGCCGCAAGGACGGCTTGTGCGGCGGCAAGGGCGGTTCGATGCACATCGCCGATCTGTCGAAGGGGATGCTGGGGGCGAACGGCATCGTCGGCGCCGGCGCGCCGCTGGTTTGCGGTGCCGCGCTCACCGCCAAGACGCTGAAGACCGGCGGCGTGGCGGTCTGCTTCTACGGCGACGGCGCCTCCAATCAGGGGGCGGTGCTGGAGAGCTACAACCTGGCAAAGATCTGGAACCTGCCGGTTGTCTTCGTCGCCGAGGACAATGGATACGCCGAGGCGACCGCCTCGAGCTGGTCGGTCGGCGGCAGCCAGACCGGGCGGGGAGAGGGTTTCGGTATTCCCTCGCGCCAGGTCGACGGTTCCGATTTCTTCGACGTCTATGAGGCGTCGGGCGAGGCGATCGAGCGCGCGCGGGCCGGCGAAGGCCCTTCGCTGCTCCACGTCAGGCTCAACCGTTTTTACGGCCATTTCGAGGGCGACGCGGGCACCTATCGGCTGGCCGAAGAAATCGAAAACGCGCGTCGGCGGGACCCGATCGCGTTGTTCAGGCAGCGCGTTGTCGAGGCCTCGCTGTTCACGCCGGCCGAACTCGACGCAAGCGACCGGGAGATCGCGCTGGAGATCGAGGCTTGCATGGCCGCGGCGAAAGCGGCGCCGATGCCGAGCGAGGTCGATCTGATGACCGATGTTTACGTGACGTATTGAAGGGGGTCGGCGTGTCGAAAAAGAGCTATCGCCAGGCGATCAACGAAGCGCTCCGTCAGGAGATGGAGCGCGACGATCGCGTCATCCTCATGGGCGAGGACGTTTCCGGCGGCACCGGCGCCGCCGGCGACCAGGATGCCTGGGGCGGTCCGATGGGCGTCACCAAGGGACTCCGTCCCCAGTTCGGGCCCGACCGCGTCCTCGACACCCACCTTGCGGAAATCTCCTTTGTCGGAGCCGCGGCGGGAGCGGCGGTGACCGGGCTGAGGCCGGTGGTCGAGCTGATGTTCGTCGATTTCATGGGGGTCTGTTTCGACCAGATCTTCAATCAGGCGGCGAAGTTCCGCTACATGTTCGGCGGCAAGGCGGTGACCCCCCTGGTGATCCGCACGATGTATGGCGCCGGCTTCCGCGCCGCCTCGCAGCACTCGCAGTGTCTCTATCCGGTCTTCACCCACATTCCGGGCCTGAAGGTCGTGCTGCCCTCCAACCCCTATGAAGCGAAGGGCCTTCTGATCCAGGCGATCCGCGACGACGATCCGGTCGTCTTCTTCGAGCACAAGGCCATGTACGACGACGAGATGGAGGTGCCCGACGAGCCCTATGCCATCCCCTTCGGCGAGGCGAACGTCACCCGCGAGGGCGACGACGTCACCATCGTCGCCTTCGGCCGCATGGTGAACCTCGCCAACCAAGCCGCCGACAGCCTTGGCAAGCAGGGTGTCTCCTGCACGGTCGTCGACCCGCGCACCACCTCGCCCCTCGATGCCGAGACCATTCTCGAGACGGTTGCCGAGACCGGCCGCCTCGTCGTGGTCGACGAGGCGCATCCGCGCTGCGGCATGGCGGGCGATATCGCCGGCCTTGTCGCCGAGAACGCCTTCGATTCGCTCAAGGCGCCGATCAAGCTGGTCACCTCGCCGCATGCGCCGGTGCCGTTCTCGCCGGCCCTGGAGGACATCTACATTCCGAGCGTCGCCAGGATCGAGGCGGCGGTCAGGGCCGTGCTTTCCCACGACCGCAAAGCGGCGGCCGAATGACGATCGACGGCCAACGCCCGCAACGGGCCGCCAATTGGTGGCGGGAGGCGGAGGCGGACGACAGTGCGACAATCCCGGAGAGGAAGCCGATGGCCGACATCAAGCCGATCACCATGCCGAAATGGGGCCTCGCCATGGAGGAGGGCATGCTCGCCCGCTGGGCGGTCGATGTCGGCGCCACCGTCGCTCTCGGCCAGGAGATCATGGACATCGAGACGACGAAGATCGCCAATGTCTTCGAGAGCCCGGTGACCGGCGTGCTCCGCCGCCAGGTCGTCGGCGAAGGCGACACGGTCCCCGTCGGCGCGCTGCTTGGCGTCGTCTCCGAGCCGGACGTGCCGGAAGCCGCGGTCGACGATTTCGTCCGGGCGTTCCTCGACGACTTCAAGCCCGCCGAGCCAGGCGAGGCCGGCGGCCCCGCGCCCGAGACGATCCTCGCCGGCGGCCGCCGCTTCCGCCGCCTCAAGGCCGGCCCCGACGCCGGCTTGCCGGTCCTTTTCCTTCATGGCTTTGGCGCCGACCTGTCGACCTGGACGCTTAATCAGGCGGCGCTCGCCGAAGACCGTCCGGTCCATGCCATCGATCTCCCCGGCCATGGCGGCTCGGGCAAGGAGGTGTCCGACGGCTCGGTCGACGCGCTTGCCGCGGCGGTTCTCGACTACATGGACGCCGAGGGGCTGGACACCGCCCATCTCGTCGGTCATTCGTTGGGCGGCGCCATCGCTCTGACGATCGCCCTCGACGCGCCTTCCCGCGTCGCCGGCCTGACCCTGGTCGCGCCCGCCGGCCTCGGCCCAGGGATCGCCGGCGATTTCATCGAAGGCTTCATGTCGGAGAGCCGTGCGAAGAAGCTGCGTCCCTGGCTCGAAATGCTCGTCGCCAACCCGCAGCTGGTGACCGCCGACATGGTCGAAGACGTGCTCAAGTTCAAGCGCCTCGACGGAGCGCTGGCCGCCCTGCGCCTGATCGCCGAGGCGAACTTCTCCGGCAATACCCAGCGCCTCGCCCTCCGCGACCGCCTCGGCGAGATCGAAGCCCCGGTACAAATCGTCTGGGGCGAGACCGACCGCGTCCTCCCGGCAAGCCACGCCGAGGGCCTGCCCGCCCACATCGAGGTGATCACGATCCCCGGCGCCGGCCACATCGTCCACATGGAAAAGGCGGCCGAGGTGAACAAGGTGATCGCCGGCGCGGGATAGAAAAAGGCTCGCGGCAAGGCTCTGGCGCGTTCCGGCCTGGTCGCAGGACGCCGGTGTCGCCGCCACTGCCGGATCGCCGACGACCCGTATGGCGCCAGGCAGCGCGATGCCTTGCTATTCCGCCGGTTCGGGGCAGGGCGCTGCGACGGCGGCCGGTCGCGCCGACCACGAGAGGATCGCAAGCGCGGCCAATGCCAAAGCGGCCCCGATGAAGCCGAGGTCGCGGAGCGGGAGGAACGAGATCGCCAGCGACCCAAGGCCAGCGCCCGCCGCCTGGCCGAAATAGAGTGCCGACGAGTTGAGCGACAGCACGACGACCGGGGCTTGAGGGGCGACGCCGATCAGCCGCGATGACTGCGCCGGAAAGAATGCCCAGCCGGCCACGCCCCATGGCAGCATCAGCGCCGCGAGGATCAACCCGGCCGTTGGCGCCGGCACCGTCCAGGCGATCACCGACATGCCGGCGACGGCCGCCGCAAGCGCAACCAAGGCGCCTACTACGGTCCGCGTTGCGCCGATGCGGTCGGCGATGACGCCCCCGTAGATGTTGCCGGCGGCGCCACCAATACCGAACATCAGGAGCGCGACGCTGAGCTGCCAGCCCGCGATGCCGACGCTGGTCAGTATCGCCGCAATGTAAGTGAAAACCACGAAGGTCGCCGGCGACCAGACGAGCGTCACGAGCAGCGCGCGCCGGACGGGCGGCCGCACCGCCGTTGCGAGGCGCTCCGAAAAAGAGATGGCTGTCTTCGGCAGGCCGCGCGGGATGCCGATGAGGAGTCCGATGGTGGCCAGCGCGCTCACCGCGGCCACCGCCGCGAACGGCGCGCGCCAGGTCAGCAGGCTGGCGAGCAATGCGCCGAGCGGTGCACCGAAGGCAACCGCGACCGTTATGCCACCGATAACGGTGGCGATGGCGCGCCCGCGCATCGCCGGCGGTACGAGTTGCACGGCGACTGCGGTGGCCGTCGGAGTAAAGACGCCGGCGGTTACACCCATCAGTGCGCGGACCGCGATCAGCGCCGGCAAGCTCGGAGCCACCGCGGCGGCTGCGTTGGCGAGGGCGAAAAGAGCGATGGCCCCGATCAGCAGCGGCTTTCGCGGAACATTGCCCAGCACAGTCGCAAGGATTGGCGAGCTGATGGCGTAAGAGAGCGCGTACACGGTGACCAGCTGGCCCGCGGAACCTATCGGCGCGTGGAGGTCGCCGGCGATCTCCGGCAGCACACCGGCGATCATGAAATTCTCCGCACCGATGAGGAACGTGCCGACGGAAAGCCAGAGAAGACGTGCAAGCATGCGACTGGCCTTGATGAGGAAACGGTCGAGGAACGGTTTGCAAAGCTGGTCCGGGCTGGTGCGCAGCCCGGCCATCCGGCGGCTCAGATATTCGCTAGCGCCTGGTTGAGATCGGCGATGATGTCCGCCTCGTCCTCGAGGCCTACGGAGAGGCGCACAACATCGGGACCGGCGCCCGCCGCAACCCGCTGCTCGACCGTGAGTTGGCTGTGTGTGGTCGATGACGGGTGGATGATCAGACTGCGGGTATCGCCGATATTGGCGAGGTGCGAGAAGAGCTTGACGCTCTCCACCAGCTTCTTGCCCGCCGGGTCACCGCCTTCGATGCCGAAGGTCAGCACGGCGCCCGAGCCCTTCGGAGCATATTTTTGCGCCAACCGATGATAACGGTCGCCGGCCAGTCCGGCGTAGCTCACCCAGGTCACCTTGTCGTGCCCGGCCAGATATTCCGCCACGGCTCGGGCGTTGTCCGAGTGCCTCTGCATGCGCAGCGGCAGCGTCTCGACGCCGGTGAGGATCAGGAAGGCGTTGAACGGCGAGATCGCGGGCCCGAGGTCGCGGAGGCCGAGGACGCGGCAGGCAATGGCAAAGGCGACATTGCCGAAGGTCTCGCCGAGTATCATGTTGTTGTATTCCGGGCGCGGCTCCGAGAGGAACGGATACCGGCCCTTGTTGGCGGTCCAGTTGAACTTGCCGCCATCGACGATGGCGCCGCCGATCGAGTTGCCATGGCCGCCGAAGAACTTGGTCAGCGAATGCACGATGATGTCGGCGCCGTGCTCGAATGGCTTGACGAGGTATGGTGTCGCCAGCGTGTTGTCGACAATGAGCGGCACCCCTGCCTGCTTGGCGATGTTGGCGATGCCGGCGATATCGGTGATGACGCCACCCGGATTGGCGATCGACTCGATGAAGATCGCCTTGGTCTTTGGCGACACCGTCTTTTCGAATGTGGAAAGGTCGTTGATGTCGGCCCACTTCACCTGCCAGCCGAAGCTCTTGAACGAGTGGTTGAACTGGTTGATAGAGCCGCCATAAAGCTGCCTGGCGGCAACAAACTCATCGCCGGGCGAAAGCAGTGCGTGGAATGCCACCACCTGGGCCGCGTGACCGGAGGCGACCGCCAGCGCCGCACTGCCGCCTTCGAGCGCGGCGAGGCGCTGCTCCAGCACGTCCTGCGTCGGATTCATGATGCGCGTATAGATATTGCCGAAAGCTGTCAGGCCGAATAGCGACGCCGCGTGCTCCACATTGTCGAAGACGTAGGACGTCGAGGCATAGATCGGCGTGACGCGGGCCTTGGTGGTCGGATCGGGCTTGGCGCCGGCGTGGATCGAAAGCGTGGCGAAGCCGGGAGCGAAGTTGTCACTCATCAGTGGTCTCCTTGAGATATTTCGGGGGCGTCCGTCACGGACCGATCGTTGGTTAGTCAGAGGGCGGCAAGCGACGGACAAACGGCAAAGGGATGAGGTGCGATGACAGACGTGTCCTCAGCGCAACGATTGGCGCCTGCGCCAGCCGCGGATGTCTTCGTCGGTCCAGTCGTGAAGATCGCAACGCGTGATGCCGAGGTCCTTCAGCATGTGGTCGTTGAGCGCGGCGAGCGCGCGGTAGGTTTGGCGCCGCCGGCGCCGTTCGGCGAGCGCTTCCACCGCATATCCCAGCGTCCCGACGACCCGCTCACGCAAGCGGCCGAGGGTGCGGAGCCAGCCGACGCGTTCGGGCAAGGGGGTGACCTTGGCGGGGCGCGGCCATTCGCCATTTTTGACGAGCATGGTGTCCTAACGCCTCCGTGGCCGCGAAAGGTCCCGACCGCCGATCAATGAGATGTCATTGATCGGCGTCGCAATTCCGCTGGGGATCCTGCTTTCCCCCGCAACTGGTTTGGCCGAAGCCATGTCTGTCCGGACGCCGATGTAACTCGGCGTGCAATTTTGACCCCCTGAGGCGGGGGATCGGCGTCCAAAATTGACCCCCCTGTTTGTGTTGCGAGCAGACTGCCCATCCAGGAACCGGGATGGGTGGTTGGGGGATGAAGGGCGTGGAGACGATTGCGAGGATCCGGCGCGAGTATTTTGTTCAGGGGAAGTCGATCAAGGCGATCTGCCGCGAACTGAGGGTCTCGCGGAAAGGTGTTCGGAAGGTGGTGCGTAGCGGTGCGACCGCGTTTGAGTACGAACGGGCGGTCCAGCCACAGCCGAAGATCGGTCCCTGGAAGGCTGACCTCGATCGGCTCCTGGCGGCAACGCGGCAAAGCGAGCCGCGAGCGGCTGACGCTGATCCGGGTGTTCGAGGAGCTGCGCGGTCTGGGTTATGCGGGCGGCTACGACGCGGTGCGGCGCTATGCCCGCGGCTGGCAGCGGGAGCGGTCGGCGTCGACGGCGGACGCCTATGTGCCGCTGAGCTTCGCGCCGGGCGAGGCGTACCAGTTCGACTGGAGCCACGAGGTCGTGCTGATGAACGGGGCGACGGTGATCGTGAAGGTCGCCCACGTCCGGCTCTGCCACAGCCGCATGCCGTTCGTGCGGGCCTATCCGCGCGAGACCCAGGAGATGGTGTTCGACGCCCATGACCGGGCGTTCGCCTTCTTCAAGGGTGCCTGCCGGCGCGGCATCTATGACAACATGAAGACCGCGGTGGAGGCGATCTTCGTCGGCAAGGAACGGGCCTACAATCGTCGCTTCCTGCAGATGTGCGGCCACTATCTGGTCGATCCGGTCGCCTGCACGCCGGCATCGGGCTGGGAGAAGGGGCAGGTGGAGAACCAGGTCGGCAACATTCGCGAACGCTTCTTCACCCCCCGGCTTCGGGTGAAGGACTACGACGAGCTGAACGCCTGGCTGCTCGATCAGTGCATCGCCTCCGCCAAAGCGCACCCACATCCCGAGTTCCGTGAGCGGACGGTCTGGGAGGTGTTCGAGGAGGAACGGCCGAGCCTGGTGCCCTATGGCGGCCGCTTCGATGGGTTCCACGCGGTGCCGGCGTCGGTCTCCAAGACCTGCTTGGTCCGCTTCGACAACAACCGCTACTCGGTCGCCGCCAGTGCGGTCGGTCGCCCGGTCGAGGTCCGAGCCTACGCCGATCGGATCGAGCTGCGCCAGAACGGCCGGCTGGTCGGCGAGCATCGCCGTAGCTTCGGCCGCGACCGGAACATCTACGACCCATGGCACTACGTTCCGGTGCTGGCCCGCAAGCCGGGCGCCCTGCGCAACGGGGCGCCGTTCAAGGACTGGGTGCTGCCGGCGGCGCTGGACCGCGTCCGTCGCAAGCTCGGCAGCGCCGCCGACGGCGACCGCCAGATGGTCGATATCCTCAGCGCGGTGCTGACCGACGGGCTGCCCGCGGTCGAAGCCGCCTGCACCGAGGCGCTGCGCGAAGGCGTCCATTCGGCCGACGTCATCCTCAACATCCTCGCCCGGCAGCGGCAGCCGGCGACCCCGATCACGATCATGACCCCGGAGGCGCTGCGGCTCAGGCACGAGCCCAATGCCGACTGCGCCCGCTACGACAGCTTGAGGAGATCCTTGTGATGGAGCGAACCGAGATCCTGACCACCATGGGCGAGCTCAGGCTCTATGGCATGAAGGCGGCCTTCGACGAGATCGTCACCACAGCCGTGAAGCGCCAGCATGAGCCCCAGCGCGTCGTCGGCGACCTGCTCACCGCGGAGATCGCCGACAAGCAGGCGCGCTCCATCAAGTACCAGGTCACCATCGCCAAGCTGCCGTTGGCCAAGGACATCGAGGACTTCGTCTTCGACGACACACCGATCAACGAGACCCTGGTACGCGACCTCGCCGGCGGCAACTTCCTCGCCCATCAGCGCAACGTCGTCCTGGTCGGCGGCACCGGAACGGGCAAGACCCATCTGGCCATCGCGATCGCCCGCGCCTGCATCCGCAACGGCGCTCGCGGCCGCTTCTTCAACGTCGTCGATCTGGTCAACAAGCTCGAGGCCGAGGGACGAGCCGGGCGTCAGGGCCGAATGGCCGACTACCTGTCGCGCAAGGACTTCATCGTGCTCGACGAGCTCGGCTATCTGCCCTTCGCCCAGTCCGGCGGCCAGCTCCTGTTCCACCTGGTCAGCCAGCTCTACGAGCAGACCTCCGTCATCGTCACCACCAACCTCGCCTTCGGCGAATGGCCCAGCGTCTTCGGCGATGCCAAGATGACCACCGCTCTCCTCGACCGGCTTACCCATCACTGCGATATCGTCGAGACTGGCAACGAAAGCTGGCGCTTCAAGAACCGCGCCTGATCCAGCCGCAGCCGCTCCCTCGCTACGGCGCTATGAGGCGCGCTCGCTCGCGGCTGCTACCGGGGGGTCCATATTGGACGCCGATCCGGGGTCCCCATTAGGCGCCGATTGACATTTTTGCTTCTCTTGTGTCCAAGAAGCGTTCCCCTTTGTCGAAGCATAGATCCCCGGATTAGTTTCATTGCTCTCGGACGGGGCTGGCAATTTCTGCTTCCGTGCTGAGCTAGCCGGCGGGCCGCTGCGGAGATGGCGAGAGCCAGGTTCGTGCTTGGTGTCCACTTGCGGACAGGCAGCGATCCGTCGGTGCGGTCGGGAAAGGCCATCTCAAGCCCCCAGTGAGGGTATCGCGGCATGAAGATGGTTCGTTGGCCGGTAGCCTTGGCGGCCATTGCTGTTGTCCTGTTCGGCGGCTCTGGCGCATGGGCGGCGGACGTGGCCGGCAGTTCCGACCATCCCCTGGTCGGCCGCTACGACGGCTCCGAAATCGTCGGCTACACCGTTACCGAATACGATGAGGCCAACCTCGTCGAAGGCCCGTTCTCCCCGACAAGCACCAATGGCGGTACCGGCTTCAAGACGGTCGAGGGCCGCATTACGCTCATCTATTACGTCCTGCCGCTGGGCCGTTCGACGCTCGAGGTGATGCGGAATTACGAGGAAGGCCTGAAGTCGAGGGGCTTTTCGGTAGTCTTCACCTGCGCGACGAAGAACGGCTCCTGCTTCGAGTCCGGACAGCCGGAAGGCGGATACCTGCTCGGCCAGGCGGTCGGCGACCCGCTCAGCCTGCCGAAGCTCTCGGACGACTACGTGCACAACTGGTTCCAGGAGGGCGGCCGCTACCTCCTTGCCCGTCTCGATCGACCGGAGGGGGCCGTCTATGCCGCTCTCTATTTTGGCGAAAGCAACAGCGGCAACGTAGCAGTCGTCCGCGTCGTCGAGACGAAGGAGATGGAGACCGACAAGGTCCACGTTGTGACAGCCAAAGAGATGGAGACCGCCATCTCGGACACCGGCATGATTGCGATCTATGGAATCCTGTTCGACTTCGACAAGGACGTCATCAAACCCGAGTCTAGGCCGACCCTCGACGAGATCGCGCAATTGCTGACCTCCGACCCGGAGTTGAAGCTGCGCATCGTTGGCCACACCGACAACCAGGGCAGCGCCGACTACAATCTGGATCTCTCCCGGCGCCGCGCCGCCAGTGTCGTCGCGGCGCTGGTCTCCCAATATGGCGTCGACGTCGGTCGCCTCACCGCCGAGGGTGCCGGCATGGCCCAGCCGGTCGCTCCAAACGACACAGAAGAGGGGCGCGCGAAGAATCGGCGCGTCGAACTTCAGCGGAACGATCAGGCCGGCGCCGCTCCCGGCGGGACCGGTGGCGCTCCGGCCAAGTCCGGCGGTGCCGGGTAGCTGGTTTTCGTAGTGAGGGGTGCTTGAACCACGGAGAACGAGCATGAGCGTGACGCTACCTGTCTCCCGTTCGCTTCGTCCTTTCCTTCTCTTCCTGCAGTCCATGCTGCTCATAGGCGTCGTCTCCGTCGCGGCGAACCCAGCACGAGCGGCGGACGACTGCAGCAGCTTCTGGCCTTATGCCTGCCTTCGCGAGTCCTTCTCGACAGGGGCGAGCGAGCGAACGCTGAGCGTCAACGTCCTTCGGCAACCGCGGAAGCGGACCACAGACTATTTTAACGTCATCATCCCGGGCCACGGACAAGGCAGAGTCGAGCCAGGCGGAACCTTCACGCTCACCGTGCCGGACGACGGCAGGGCCGTGTACTCCATAGAGGGCTGCAGCAACTTATTCGTCGGCATGTCATCTACATGCGGCCCGTGGACGCAGATCGTCCGGCAGTTCGCGCCCGTGCAGGCTTCTGCAGCGCAGGCGCAGCCCTGTGCCTCCGGCTATGTGTGGCGCGACAACTTCGACGGCGACACGCTCTGCGTGAAACCGGAACTACGCCACAAGCTTGCCGACGGAACCTACCGCGCAGGTTATGTCTGGCGAGACAGCTTTATCGGCGATGCCGTCTGCGTGACGCCGGCGGAGCGGGATGCCGCGCCGCCACCCGTGCCGGAAAAGCCGATCAAGTCGACGAGCAAAGGGGGAAGCGGAGGCGCTCCGATACCGGGCGGGGTGCTGTCGTGCCAGGGCGGCGGCGGCATGAAGATGACGATCAGCAGCCAGACGGCGGTCTTCATCGCCTTCACGCCGGCCGCGCAACCCTCCAATGCTGCGTCACCCGGTCCGGGCGAATGCGCCTGGCCGGATCGATTGTTTGCGGCAGGCGAGGCGCACCGGTTCGCGCTCGATCCGGGCAAGCCCAACGCGCAGCTGCTCATGGACGCGATCCGGACCGGCGGCACCTTCCAGCTGACGGCGCATCCGGTCGGCACGTTCATCATGGTGAGTGCTATCGACAACGTCCAGGTGGTGGACAGCACGCCGCTGTCGCCCGGCCCGGTCGGCGGTGGTGAAGCAGGTGACACGCCTCAAACACCGGCGGACATGGGTGGCATGCCGATGCAGCCGGCGGGCGGCTCGTGCGGCAGCCCGGGTGCCGTGGCGATGGTGGTGATCAATCAGCCGGGCCTCGACAAGCTGAATGTCCGCACCGGCCCCGGCGGCCAGGTGATCGGCACGGTGCCGGAAGGCGGCATGGTGTCGGTGGCCGGCCCGTGCGGTGCGGTCAGTGGGGCGGCGGGCTTAATCAAGCAGAAGAGCCCGCAGGGCGGCGGCGCCAGCGGCTGGTGCCAGATCAGCGCGCCGGTGTCCGGTTGCGTGTCTGCCCAGTTCCTTCAGTTCGGCGGCACCGACACCGGCACGAACCTGCCCAATGGTGCGGCCGGGCTTGTGAAGTCGACGGGGAAGCAGCCGACCTTGGCATTGGCGACTGCGGGCTTCGGCGGAACGTGGAGCGCCAATGCCGACACCGTCGCCTACAGCCTGTCGCTGAGACAGAAGGGAAGCGGCGTCTCGGGCAACTATCGGGGTGCTGACGGCAGTGCCGGGCAGATCAACGGCCAAGTGAGCGGTAACGTGCTGCGCTTTGCCTGGGTACAGAACGACGGCACCAAGGGGAGCGGCAAGTTCGTGCTCTCCGGTGACGGTCAGTCGTTTGAAGGCAGCTACAGCTTCGGCAACAACCCCGACGCCGTCGAGGGAAGCTGGAACGGCACGCGGCAGTAAACCTCAGCGGGCCAGAGCACAGTCAAACAGTGGATGACCAGGAGAACGGGAACATGAGTGCACTCCCTACGGCGCCGGCGAGTTCTTCCGTCGCGAAGCGTGGCCACCGGCTCCCGCACATAGCCACCGCTGCACTCAGCCTGTTGTGGCTCCTGATCGCCGGCGGCGAAGCCATGGCAGCCGGCGCAAACGTCCAGATATCCGAAGCACCCGCCTACGCGCCCATCGTGAAGGCCGCTACCTTCGGCTGCACGCTCAGCCACGGCCAGCTGGTTTGCGGCGTCGTCAACGGCGACAAGAACACCAACGAGCAAGACGGCCAGCTACAGGGCCAGTCTCCGTGTCCTCCAAGCGGCGCCACGGGCCTCGTCAAGCACAAGACGGCCTGCCAGCAAGGCGGCAGCCCGATCAACAATGCGGGCAGCCAGGACGAGCACTCCTGCCCACCCGGCTATGTCGTGCTCGACAAGCCGAACAAGTACGGCGCCTTCTGCGAGCCGAAGGAGGGATTCCCGGAACAGACGCAGTAACGGCAGAAACGCCAGGCCCATCCATCAACCTGAAAACTCACATGAAAGTTCGTTTCATTCGTCGCGGTTCCGCCACAGCAACAGTGAGGTGACGCCCATGTCTTCCCATCGAGCGATGCGCTCAGCGGGCCGACTGCTGATCGCTCTCTTCCTTCTTGCGGCGCCGTTCCTGGCGCCAAGCGCCTTCGCGGAGCGCGAAGCTGGTTCTTTCGGCGGCTCGGGCGGCGTTGAGTTCTACGGAACGTGCTCACCAAAGGTCTTGGCCGGAGCCTTCCTGTTCGCCGGCAGCGCCGTGGACAAGGTGATGATCGACTGCGGCACGCTCAACCAGAACGGGACCCTTACCGATGTCAGGGGACACGACCGCTTTAACGCCGGCGGTGGCGGCGGCCGGTATCAAATCCAGGCGTGCCCGAAGAATTCGCTCGTGACCGGGATGAAGGTGTGGATGGACTACAACAAGATGGTGAACGGGTTCATCCTGCGCTGCACCTCGATGATCGACGGCACAACAACCTGGACGACCATGCAGACCAATGGTCAGCATTATGACAACCCCCAGACTATCCTCTGCAAGAAGAACGAGATCGGGACCGGCATCTATGGCCGTGCGGGAAGCCTCATCGACAACATCGGCCTGCTTTGCGCGGACAATCCATGGAAAGTCGCTACCGCACCGCCGCCCGCGCCGCCACCCGTGCCGGAAAAACCGATCAAGTCGACGAGCAAAGGGGGAAGCGGAGGCGCTCCGATACCGGGCGGGGTGCTGTCGTGCCAGGGCGGCGGCGGCATGAAGATGACGATCAGCAGCCAGACGGCGGTCTTCATCGCCTTCACGCCGGCCGCGCAAACGGCCAATGCTGCGTCACCCGGTCCGGGCGAATGCGCCTGGCCGGATCGATTGTTTGCGGCAGGCGAGGCGCACCGGTTCGCGCTCGATCCGGGCAAGCCCAACGCGCAGCTGCTCATGGACGCGATCCGGACCGGCGGCACCTTCCAGCTGACGGCGCATCCGGTCGGCACGTTCATCATGGTGAGTGCTATCGACAACGTCCAGGTGGTGGACAGCACGCCGCTGTCGCCCGGCCCGGTCGGCGGTGGTGAAGCAGGTGACACGCCTCAAACACCGGCGGACATGGGTGGCACGCCTCAAACACCGGCGGACATGGGTGGCATGCCGATGCAGCCGGCGGGCGGCTCGTGCGGCAGCCCGGGTGCCGTGGCGATGGTGGTGATCAATCAGCCGGGCCTCGACAAGCTGAATGTCCGCACCGGCCCCGGCGGCCAGGTGATCGGCACGGTGCCGGAAGGCGGCATGGTGTCGGTGGCCGGCCCGTGCGGTGCGGTCAGTGGGGCGGCGGGCTTAATCAAGCAGAAGAGCCCGCAGGGCGGCGGCGCCAACGGCTGGTGCCAGATCAGCGCGCCGGTGTCCGGTTGCGTGTCTGCCCAGTTCCTTCAGTTCGGCGGCACCGACACCGGCACGAACCTGCCCAATGGTGCGGCCGGGTTTGCGAAGTCGACGGGGAAGCAGCCGACCTTGGCATTGGCGACGGTGGGCTTCGGCGGAACATGGGCCGCCAACGCCGACAACGTCGCCTACAGCATCTCGCTGACGCAGAAGGGAAGCGGCGTCTCGGGCCGCTACCAGGGTGCCGACGGCAGCGCCGGCCAGATCACCGGCAAGGTGAGCGGCAACGTGCTGCGCTTTGCCTGGGTACAGAACGACGGCACCAAGGGGAGCGGCAAGTTCGTGCTCTCCGGTGACGGTCAGTCGTTTGAAGGCAGCTACAGCTTCGGCAACAACCCCGACGCCGTCGAAGGAAACTGGAACGGCACGCGGCAGTGACCGCACGGGATTGATGCAGGCGATGACAGGAGACAGGCAATGAGCGCCCTGAGTGCAGCGTTGGCTGGTTCCGCGATGGCGGAACGCAAGCTCCGGGTCCTGCGCGTGGTCACGGCCGTGCTCAGCTTGCTATGCCTCTCTCGTTCGCCGGCAGCGACGCTTTCGCGAAGACCGAATATCAGCCAGGCGTCTTTCGGCACGACCCGGAGCCAAATGCTTCCGGCGATATCTCCAGTGCCGAGATATGTCCGAGGGGCGAATACGTTGTGGGTTTCACGGGCCGGGTCGGGGCGTGGATCGATCGGATCGGGCTGCGTTGCGCGGCCGTGCTTCCGGCGGGCGTCATGGGGAAGCCCCATGGGACACAGGGCAGCGGCCTGGGCGGCAGCGGCGGCGCCATGGTCACAAACAGTCTCTATTGCAAGATTTATCCCATCATCCAGATTTCCTTTTACACGACCAACGGGTACCGCATCGTCCGGGAACTGGAGGGCAGCTGCGGCCCCGCGCCCGCTCTTCGCTTCGATCGGTTGGGCCGAGACATGGGCAATCTTTCCAGGCGTCCGCACGCGGCTGCCGTCGAAGACGCTTCGCGCGCCAACGTAACGAGCGATCAGGCGGTGGCTTCGCCCGGCTCTCGCCGCGCATCACTTGGCGTGATGCCGAAGCGGCGTCGGAAGACGCGGTTGAAATAGGAAAGGTCGCCGAACCCAGCCTCGTAGGCGATCTCAGTGATCGTCCTTTGATCGTGACGTGGGTCCGCAAGCAGCCGGCGGGCCAACAGCAGGCGTCGACCGAGTACGAACTGCGAGAACGTCATTCCCTCCGTCTCGAACAACATGTGCAGGTAGCGAGGCGTGATCCCCAGTCGCTTCGCCAGAGCGGTCGCGGAAAGCTGTTGGCTTGCGAGATTCTCCAGAATGTCCACCTTGGCAGCGCGCAATCGCGCGGCGCGCAGCCCGCGGCCGGCTGCGAGCTCTCTCCCATCGCGGCTGGCGCCGATCGCCAGCGCAATCAGGTCGTGGACATGCATGACGACCGTCCGGCAGAGTTCGGGGCTGGCGAGCGTCGCGGCCTCGGCAAGAGCGTCGAGATAGCTTGCGAGCAGCCGAAGTGCGGCGCTGTCTCGCGCGATGCGGGCTGGTATCGTCCCTTCGAGGTCCGGGACCAAAGCCGTTAACGGCTTCAGGGGAACCACAAGACCTATATGCCGCCCATTCTCATGGGGAAGAGCAAGCTCCGCCGGCTCCGTGTGCGAGCATGTTGCTGCGTCGCCGACGCCGAGCTCCAAGGTGCGGCCGCGCTGTGAAAGCAAAGCCGGGCCGGCCGTACCGAACATCAGCCCGAAGCAATCGGTGCCCGGATCGATCAGCATGCGCGTCCGCTGCCAATGCGAGGCCGAGATCGAGCAGGAGGCGATCTTCAGACCCGGCAGCGCACGGATGGTCGCGTCCGCCTGGAAATGTTCGGCGTCCTCCGGCTTGATGTCGAGGCGAAGAAATCCCCGCGCGAACTCCTCCCGCCATGTTGGGACGGGCATTGTTCGAGTCGAGACGCGAAACTCCATGTTGCCGGTCGGCGGCGCGGCCATCGGCGGCCTCAACCTTTGTTCCCTCGCTTCACCTTTGTACCATTGGCGGAAGAAAAAGGCGCGAGATTTCGCTCTAGCCCGGACTTACTTCTCTCACGTCCAAGAGACGTTCTCTCCGCTGAAGTACATTTTGAGAGAATCACTCACCGAAACGGCCCGGGGACTTGCGATATGTTGGCCACGCCAAGTCACTTTTGTTCGCGCGGAGGTGTCGTGTGGAGGAGTAGCGTGGGCAAGCCGTGGCCGCGGGCTGGGCCCGAGCGGAGTCTCCGGTCGTCGACGCGGCGAAGGTCACACTCACTCTTGACCTTCGTTTCGCGCGGACGTGACGCCCGCGCCGTCTGTCCAATGGGGCGCGTGGGAAATGTGATCTGTCAGTTCCCCTGTCGGGTAACCGCAGAATGAAAAAGATCGGTTGGTTGACGACGTCGGCCGCGGTCGCTTTGACGCTGCTCTGCGGCTTTGGGGTGCGGGCGGCGGATGTCGCGGGCAGTCGCTACGAGGGCTCCGAGATCGTGGGCTCCGAGGTCTCGGAATACGATGGCGCAAACCTCGTCGAAGGCCCCTTCGCGCCCACAAGCACCAATGGCGGCACGGGTTTCAAGACGGTCGAGGGCCGCATCTCCTCGTTGGCGCCACCCACCTCGGACTCAAGGCGACAGGCGTTGGTACGCTGCTAGTGGTTCCATTGCGATTCGTCAGGAAATTTGCCTGCAAGACCCGCGCTTGACCTTGAGGAGACCGCGCAATCCCGGTGGCCGTTGCCGAAAAACTGTCAAGTCTGAATCTAAGATTTCACGTAACACTACGGAGGTCGGAAATGAACTCGGACATCAAGCTGGACGCCGAGAGTGACGGATGGGTCACCATTGAATCAAACGTGCTGAAGGCGAATTCGAGTGACTTCATGCTGGATAACAGCGCCCGCCGAAAAAGCACGGACGGATTCCGACGCGCTCTTGTACACAATGAAAACGACGGTCTCACGGTCAACTTCAATGGCGACTATCCGGGCGGTGTCAGACTTGAAGGCGACGTTCGAATCGAAGGCGACGCCAGAATTGACGGCGACGCTAGCGTCGAAGGCGGACTGACGGTCGCCGGTCGATTGCGGTTGCGCAAGATCGACTCGCCAGACAATGCGCTTCCCCGCAAGGGAAACGTAGGCGAGATCATCGTCCTGCAGAATTCGACAATTAATCCTGCCGCTTTGTTAAATGACGTAAGCGTTTGGATATGCCTCGGCAAGAGAATCGGGACTGGTGAAGATGACAACGTCTGGTGGCAGCAAATTTCCGTTGGCGAGCCGCTCGCTGGCACCGTCGATAACTAACGGAGAGCTCCGCCGTGGCCCTTTTCGGATTCAGATTGCAGACGCTCAAGACTATTTCGACACGCAGTCGTCACACCGACGACGACGTCATTACGTTTGGTGTCGTCGTCAATGAAAAGGCTCGTGGACAATGTTCCGGTCGTTCACCTGCTTTTGGGGGCGGTACCATTGACATGGCCTTTGTTCCCGCCACAATTGGTAATGAGTTCTGGGACCGCGAATTCGTGGTTGGACCGTTCGATATTGAGCCTGAAGATACCATCCGCGTCTTCTACTCCGTCACCAATATTGGCGACACGCAGTTGCCGGATCCAGACCTGGAGAAGTACCAGATCGAGATCATGGACAAGATGCTGGCGGCTGCGGTCGGTGCCTTACTCGGCCCAGCCGGCCTCGCGCTTGGCGTGATCGGCGAGACTCTGGCGACGGCATTGGGTCTGGTGTCGAGCCCGGTTGCGGCCGTGCTCGGCTGGGAACCAAACGGCCCATGCAACGGCGTGGTGCTTGCCGGCACCGTCGAACTCACCGGCACCGGTCTCGCCCGCCTCGAATATGTAGATCGCCCGAGTCTTTCGTCGGGTTTGGTTCCGAAGAGCAGCAAGATAACTCGCCATTACGATGATCAAGCGACACACAACACCGAAAAATGCGGTGCGATCGCACAAACGGATCTTACCTTCGAAGTATTGAAATTCCCTGCTGCGGTATCACTGCGGACCTACGCACTACGTCCGCGACGGGGCATCCCGCAACTCCGTGAAGGTATTCGCAAGTTGCGACCTGAGGGCGGTGCCGTGGGAGTCCGTCAACTATTGGGCCTGCAGGCCTGAGTTATAAAGCTTGCAGCCGCGCGATTCCGAGCTCAGCGAGCCGGGCAATAAGCCTCATCGCCACAGGGCCAACCACCGCCGTTTGCCTTGCCGCACTTCTGACCCGCCTCTGGCGCCTCAAGAGACTCGATGCAGGCCGCGATCGTTGTCGGCTGCGCTGGGCAAGTGTCGAGAGAGGCGGCTACACCGGCGGCGGCGTCTAGGGGGCGGGCACGCCTTCGGATCAACCTTGTCGATGCCCTACGACGTCCCCCGAGCGCATCGTCAGGGCCCAGAAGAAATCCATCTTCCCAAGGCGCTCGTTTGAGTGCATCACGACAGAAAGGTGGCGGTGCGCAGAATTCAGGCAAACGACGTTGTCAATCAGCCCTCGCGCCGGACCACTCCGCGGCTTCCTGATTTCCCTTTAAAGTAGTATGATCGCGCCTTCCTTCAGCTTGGAGGGCGGCCATGGCAAAGGATTCAAGGACATTGACGTCGCGCGCCACCAGGGCATCGAGGCGCGACGAGGTCAATGCCGTCGTGAATCTTCGCGAGCAGGTCGAAACCGAGCGGCAGCGGCGTATTCAGGAACACCAAAGGGCCGTCAAGGGCGGCGCCCTTCGTAAGTCAGCGACCGTACCACGCAAGCTCAACATTCTTGCCGAGGGCGACTCATGGTTCGACTATCCGCTTTCTCCAGACACCATTGATTGGATAAGGCAGCGGGCCGCGATCACACCTGAAGTGCTGAATCTGGCCCATTTCGGCGACGTTTCGACAGAGATGCTGGGCGTCAGGCAAAGGGAACGCATTGTCGACAACCTGCGCAATCCCGCCAATGGTCGCTTCGACGCGCTGCTGTTTTCCGCCGGCGGCAACGACCTCGTCGGCGACCCCTTTTGTCTATGGCTCAGCGACTATACGCCCGGCCTCGACCCAGCATACGGTGTCAATCGCGCGCGGCTTGCTCACATTCTTGGTGTGGTGGAGGCCGCGTACGAAGATCTCGTCATCATTCGCGATCAGTACGCTCCGAACTGTGTGATCTTCCTGCACGCCTATGACTACGCCCGTCCGGACGGGCGTCCCGCGTGCCCAGGCATCGGGCCCTGGCTTCGACCGTCACTCCTGCTTCGCGGCTGGCAGAATTTCTCACTAAGGCTGCGCGTCGTCGCCGAGGTCCTGGACGCCTTGGATGCCATGCTCGTTCAGTTCGAAAGCAATCACAGCCGCGTGGTGTACGTGCGCACCTTGGCGACTCTCCCAAGAAAAGCGTCGAGCTGGGCGAACGAACTTCATCCGACGTCTTCAGGCTTTCGCGCCATCGGTGACGTGTTTCTGGTGGCGCTCCGACAGCACTTCCCTGGACGAATTTAGGGTCCTCCAAATGCGCACAAATCTGATCGCTATGGCCGCCTGGCTCTGCATTGTCGCGTTCAAGCCGGCGATGGCTGCGATGTCCTGACCATCAGCCAGGTTCAGGGCGCTGGCCAAGCATGGGCGAGCCATGCCCTAAGCCACCAGCGAACGAGCCAGGCCGCCGGTTCAGGCCGTGAGAATCTCACCCATCCGCTCGCCGATGATCACGCAGGGCATCATCGTGTTCCCGGTGGTCACCCTGGGCATGATCGAGCCGTCGGCGATGCGCAGCCGGTCGATGCCGCGGACCCTGAGATTGCTGTCGACGACAGCGCCTTCGTCCCGGCCCATTCGGCAGGTGCAGGATTGGTGAAAGAAGGTCGTGGCGGCGTTGCGCACGAATGTCTCGAGCGCCTTGCCCGTCAACGGACCGGGCATGACCTCCCGTTTGATGAACGGCTGCATCTCCGCGCCGTTGCCGATCTCGCGGCAGAGTTCGACGCCCCGCATCAGTGCCTTGACGTCCTGCGGGTCGGACAGGCACCCCGCGTCTATGATCGGCGCTATCGTCGGGTCGGCGGAGCGGATCGTTACGGTGCCATGGCTTTCCGGGCGGACAAGGCCGGGCAGGATCGACCAGCCGGCCTCGGGCATCCCGAACTGCCTGGCGACCACCTCGCTGGCGTAGGGGACCTCGTTCTGGAACGGCTGCAGGTCCGGCGTGTCGAGCGCCGCGTCGCTCTTCCAGAACAAGGTGCACTCGCCGATGCAATTCCGGGGCGGCAACGGCGTCTTGTATTCCCACACGCAGCCGGCGAGCAGAACGTGATCGCGGAAGTTCTTGCCGACCCCGGGCAGTTTATGGACGACGGGCACCCCGGCGGAGCCGAGCACCGCCTCGTCGCCGATCCCCGACAGCATGAGGATGCGCGGCGTGTTGATCGCCCCGCAGGACAGGACGACCTCGCGGTTTGCCGCGATCGTCCGCGTGCCGTCGCCGATGCGCACGACGATACCGGTCGCCGTCGTGCGATCGAGGGCAAGCTTCTGCACCATGGCATTGGTCAGGACGGTGATGTTCGGCCGGTCGAGGATCGGCTGCAGGTAGTTCAGGAAGACGCTGTGCCGGCGGCCGTCCTTGATCGCGACGTTGACGATGGCGCATCCCCCCGGCGCCTCCATCAGCCTGGCATTGAGGTCGGCGAATGTCGGAATTCCGACCGCGGCCGCACTTTTGACCATCGCCGGCGCAATCGGGTTCGGGTCGGGGGCGGCCTGCACGTAGAACAGGCCGCCCTTGCCGCGATAGGCCGGGTCGTCCGGCCCCTGCCAGTCCTCGATGCGTTTGAAGATCTTGAGGACGTTGGCGTAGTTCCAGGCGTCGTCTCCCGCTTCGCGCGCCCAATAGTCGTAGTCGTTCTTGTGCCCGCGGGCATAGGCCATGGCGTTGATGCTGCTGCCCCCGCCGAGCATCTTGCCCATCGGCAGGATCAGGGCGCGATCGTTGACGCCATCGCCCGGGAGCGCCTTGAAGTCCCATGCCCGCGGCGAGCGGATATTGGTCTGCCACAGCAACGGGTCGGTGACGGTCTCGCCGTCATAGGCGCCGCCGGCCTCCACCAGGAGCACCGACACGTCCGGATTTTCGGCAAGGCGGCGGGCGACCACGCACCCGGCCGAGCCGGCGCCGCAGACGATATAGTCGTAGCGGTCGCTCAGATTGGCGAGCCGGTTCGCCTGATTGAGCTGGATCGCGATCGCCTTGTCCGCCATCGCCCCCGCCGCGACCGCCGCCACCCCGGCGCCCAGCACGATGGGCATGAAGCCGCGCCGGTCGATCAGCCCGTGCATGAGGGCCGCCTCGGCCCGATTGACGATTTCGCCGCGGACGAGATTGTCGCCCAGCCCGTCGATCCGCATCCGTTTCGTCCCTCCGTTGCGCGCGCCGCTCGGGAGGCCGGCGCGCTTGCCGTGAGCGCCCCGCCCACCGCGCGAGATGATGCTCAACCCGCTTAGGCCTCCTCGGGGTCGGCGATGACGGTCTGGTGTCGATCATCTGCACTGCCGCGTCATGTGCAGCGGCGAGAGCATCCATGATTCGGTCCGGACGCCAGCCCTCCGCCAACGGACGAAGCGATTGTAGCAAGTTGTGTGCGGGCGGCAGCCTCTGGCAGATCGCGCCACGGCGCACCGATCGTAAGACCCAGAATATATGCCGTCGAGAACGCGCCGGTCGTCGACACGGGGAACGCCGCGTGGCTTGTTCGGAAGCATCGGCCTAATGACACTCCATTCGGAGTGCTGAGACCATACCGCATGATTGAGGGCTCCGGTTTCGGCGCTTGAATCACGTCGAGCATGACGCCTTCAACAGCGAACCAAGGATTTCCGGAGTTAGCCGCTGACCGGACATGTCACGGTCATTGCGAAAACGACGCGATTGACCCATAGCTGAAGCCGAAAATGCCGTGCTTGCATTGCGCAACTTGGTCCACCGACGATCAGAAACTCAGTGTGTCGACGGACTGAAACAGGGTCTTCCATCCACATGCTTGATCGAGGAGAGAGGATTGGTGACGACTGCCGTGAATGAAGTCGGCGACAAATACGTGTTGCCAACCGGAGGCAAGGACGCGGAGCGTCTCGACGTGATCCATGAGGTCTATGGCCCCATCAGTATCCGCGGGCTGGAAGCGGCGGGTATGGAGGGTGTTCGCCGAGCAGCGGACATTGGCTGCGGAACCGGCACGATGTCGCGATGGCTAGCGGAGCGGATGGGTGAAGGCTCGAAGGTTGACGCCATCGATATTTCAGAGGACCAGCTGGCAGTTGCACGCATGACGCAACCGGCCGCGGGCTCGGGAACGATCACCTATAGCCTGGCCAGCGCCTACGAACCCAAATTGCCAAATGCGCACTATGACATTGTGTTCGTGCGGTTGGTTCTTTGCCATTTGAAGGAGCCAGACCAGGCCGTGGCAGCAATGGCCAAGCTGCTGAAACCCGGCGGACGGTTGGTGATCGTCGACATGGACATGTACTCTTTTCTCGCCATGCCGCCCAGCGAACACTACCAGCGGTGGCTCGAAGTAGCCCGCGCCCATCAGCACAACATCGGGGTAGACTACGCTGTCGGAACAAGGCTGCACGAGCTCCTGTCCGGCTCGGGTCTCGCGACGACCTTTCTCGCCGCCGACCAGCCCATCTACAACGGTGGCTCAGGCAAACACCTGTGGGAAAACACTTGGCGCAACGCGCTACCCTATGTGGTGAAGGCAGGATCGGCCACGACCACCGAAGGCGATGAACTGATCGCTGGCATGGCCGCATACGACGCAAGACCGGATGTGTGGATAGCCGTGGCGAAAATGTTCGCGGCGGTGGGAAGAAAGGGCGGTTGAGAGCATAGGCGCGGCATCACCGTTTATTGGCAGGCATGGGTCCCGTCCTGATCTGCATGATGGCGCGCCTCTGGAGTTGAAGTGTGAGGCTGACGCCGTCCTTGCTCCAGTGAAACCCGTGCCTTGCTTGGCGCCGACGCTGCCCCTCAGAGTTGTGAGGGATGGGTCTTTCTTCGCCCATCCCTCCTCAGGCTCCTGACCCCGCCCACACCCTCGTGCGAACGAAAACGAATGAGTCAGTTCAGTTGCAGGATGATGCTACCGTCCGAAATCGACGGAGGGTCGCTCGCTAGGATGTGTGATGCATTCGCCCTGATCCATTCACGCGCCACCTCGACGCTTCTGTCGACACCGGCTTTGTCCTCACACACGGTCACGGAGGCACCACCACCGTTGGTCCGGATCAGGGAATAGCTGACGAAGCCAGGCACGGCTCGGATGGCCCTCTCGACGTCCATCTTCTTGGCTTCGAGAACATCGAACAAGTCCTTGGCGCTTGCGCCCGCGTATGTCCTGACGACTGCATGCATGGTCTTATCCTCCTTTGTCTATCTCGGCTCAACAGCTCGACTGAGTATCGAGAATGTGTGCTTCAACCGCGTTCAGGACCGCTTGCATTGTCTCTGCCTCGCGAGGTCCTTCTGCGCTCCTTTGGTTGTGAGCTCGTCTCGATGGAAGGATGGTAAGAAAGCGAGCGCGCGGCGCCCATAGGGCGCTTTCCCTATGCGGAGAAGATGCCGTTCTCCATGGCATAGATCGCCGCAGCGGCGCGGCTGCTCGTGCCGATCTTGCGGTAAATGCTCTGGGTCTGATTGTCGACCGTCTTCGGCGCCACTGAAAGGGCCTGGGCGATTTCCTTAGTTGTTTTTCCGCGAGCTAGATGTCGCAAGACCTCGGCTTCGCGCGGGGTTAGCCCGTCGGGAAGTGCGGCGCGACTGATCCCGCGATCGTGTCCGGCGCAGTCGAGCACCAGCCGCGCAGCTTCGCGCGGGATGCGGCCGGCGTGGACTTCGGCCAACACCGTCTCGGCCGCTGCCCCGGGAGCCAACGCCTCGCGGGAGGGCAAGGTGCGGGTCAGTTCATCGTAAAGGTTAGACACCGCTATCAGCGCCGGAGCACCCTCGCCCAGACGGATGTGGCGATGAAAGCCCGAGCCGTCGGAGCGCTCCTCAACCGAGCAGGCCATGTCGCGGATCGGGTCGAAGGCAGGCGTCAACGCCAGAATCTGCTCTGTGTGGTAGGAAAGCGAGTGCAGTTGCATTTCCTCGTAGCGGGTAAGCGGCGTGGACTTCTCCAATATCCCGTTTGGTAATGCGGCCTTGCCGAGATCGTGCAGGAGCGCTGCATTAAAAACTGTGTCGCAGCCTGACTCAGCGTCGCCCCGAGCTACGGCCGCGCGGAAGGCGAGGCCTGCTACCTTTCGCGAATGGCCGTAATAGTAGGTCGATTTGACGTCGACGAAGTCCGCGTAGGCCTCGGCGACCTTGCGGAGTTCGCCTAGCGGGATGCGAATGGGCTCACTCGGCTCCGCCGCTTGAAAGAGGGTAAAGTCATCCTCGCCCAATCCTGCGATAATCTGCTCCGGAGTCTCAAGCAACGTAGACACGACTCTGGGATCGAACTGCCCTCCCGAACGCAGCTTTGCGACATCGACCATGCCGGCGAGCCCGGCGACGCGTCGCTGCAACTCCATCGCCGTGGCGAACTCCATTATTCTGGCGTTGAGCGGCAGTTGGTCAGCCGAGGGGTGCATTGGCGCCTGCCCGTCCCAGCGGGAGTGGCGCAACGATACGATCTCAGGAACTCCCTCCGGTACCGGCAAGCGACGCGCGAGCGCCTTGGCCTGCTCACAATGTTGCTCAACAAAGACATAGGCACCGTCGCGCAACTCAGCGAGCGATTTATCCGGGCACTGCGTTCTTGCGGATTGACGTCGAGCGGCAGGCCGGCGTCGAGCCGCCGGCGCATATCAGCCGCGTCATAAGGATCGCCCGCAGTGAAGGCGTGATTGAGGACCTGCTCCACCCCGAAGCCGGCAGGTGCAAGCTGACCGGCAGTCGCAGTACAACCCAAGAAGCGCAGGAGGACCGACCAGTAGAGTTCCGTCAGTGCGTCACGGTCCAGCCCGAGCCGTCCGCCGATCCGGGTGGCGATGACTGTCGCACCCATCGCGGAACCTTGGGGCTGGCCGTCAGCAAGATCGGTCGCCAGCGACAGGGCGCCAAGAATCTCCGACAGCTGAAACGACTCTTGATGCGTCGGGTGAATTTTGCCCTCCACCGTCCGGACCAATTTGGAAGACAGAACAAAGGCGCCAGCTCTGAGTTTTCTTACCATAGCCAACCGTTCCCGCCAGCTAATCTTGGGGTCGAGGGTAGGAGGGGAGCTAGCTCTAGCCTTGCTGGCTAAGCGCGCTCTTCGAAGATGCACGGCTTGGCGTTTCTCTGCCTGCTGGCGCTTCTGGAACACCATCGGCCATCGAGCGAACTGGGTAGCGCGACGATTTAGCGAGTACGTGGCCTAGGATCGCCTTCGGAAGGCGCGTCGGCGTTACAATGACACGGAAGCGCCAACCTCGGATTTGGCGCGAGACCCGAGCAAGTATGGTAAACGATGGAGTTGGGGCAGAGGGGTAAGAACCCGCTTTAGGCCTTCTCGGGGTCGGCAACGACGATCTTCCGCATCTTCACAATGGCCTGGAGCACCGCTCGTCGGCTTCGACAGTACCGGGGAGGCGGCCGCCTGTCTGCCGCCGCTCACCGCCGTCGCCCAGCCGATGCGGGAGATCGGCCCGGTTCCGTGACCCACGCGCCGTTTAGTCGCCGGGCAGGAACGCCGGGTTGAATAGGACTTCCCGGAGGTGGCCGTCGGGGTCCTGGAAATACCCGGCGTATCCACCCCAGAAGGTCTTCTGGGCCCGCTTCACCACGTGAGCGCCGGCCGTCTCTGCTTGACGCATGACGCTGTCGACCTCGCTTTCGCTGGCGACGTTGTGGCCGATCGTGAATTCGGTAGGGCTGCGTCCGGTTGGCGCGAGCCCGGCGTCATGGCCGATATCGTCGCGGGCGAAGAGCGCTAGCTTCAGTCCGCGTTGAAGGTCGAAGAATGCCACCGCGCCGGGCTCGAACTCCCGACCGACGATGCCCTCGCTCGGCAGGCCGAGTCCGTCACGATAGAACCTGACCGACGCTTCCAGATCGTCGACAAAGAGCCTATGGGATGGCCGCTTGACTGATGAATCACCGTCTGTCCGGTGTCTCCTCGTGGGCACAACGCCGACTCAGAGGCCGACCCGCTCCATATGCTTGCTGCCCGCCCACCTCACCCGAACCCGGCCACCCCCGAATCGCGGATCGCCATTAGCTTTGGGGTCTTGTGGCCGGGCGCTATTCGGCGGCGAAGGCGAGCGGGCCTCCTGTTCCTTCCTTCTGCCGGCTTCTCGTGGAGTGTGCTTCCTCGCGGTTTCCTTGCACATTCCTTACGGTTGCAAGCGGAAATCCAAATAGCTTCCTTACGGACTCGATCGCCATGTGGTGACTTCCGAACCGGAGATCACCGCCATCAACGATTTTCCCGACAGGCCTCCCGCCGGACTTGCGCCGGCACGCCGGGTTTCGGCTATCGCGGGGTGTACCCGTTCGCCCTCCGGAAGAGGCGCGGCGCTGCGGCTCGTTCTCTTTGTCGACGGTTGCCTTCTTCTGGTCCTCGGCGCCAGCATGATCGTGCCCTTGGTGGTCGACGCGGCCACCGAAAACACCGACTGGCGGAGCTTTGCCCTGTCCGCAGCAATCACGGTCTATGTCGGCGGGTCGATGGTGCTGTCGTTTCGCGACCGTGGTGCGGAGCTCGATCGGCGCGCCGGGTACATGCTCACGGTGTCCGGCTGGCTCATCGTCGCGCTGTTCGCCTCGCTGCCATTCATCTTCTCGCCCGTCGCCGCGACCGTGACCGACGCCTTCTTCGAGACGATGTCGGGGCTGACCACCACCGGCTCGACGGTCTTCGTCGGGCTCGACAGGTTTCCGCACGGCATCCTTCTGTGGCGCTCGATGCTGCAATGGATCGGCGGTGGCGGCATCGTCCTCACCGCGATCCTGGTGCTGCCGGCGCTGAGCGTCGGCGGCATGCAGCTCTTCCGCACGGAATCGTCCGACATCTCCGAGAAGGTCGCTCCGCGGCTTTATCAGATCGTGCGGCTGACGATGGGAACCTATGCCGGGCTGACGGCCGCCTGCGCCGTCGCCTACGGCCTCGCCGGCATGGATGCGTTCGATGCGATCAATCATGCCATGACGACGCTGTCGACCGGCGGCTATTCGACGAAGGACGCCTCGCTCGGTTTCTATCATTCGGTGTCGATCGAATGCGTCGCGATCGTCTTCATGATCGCCGGCGCATCGCCGCTGATCTGGTGGGCGCGTCTCGTCACCCATCGGCGCCGCGCCCTGATCGAGGAGCGCCAGGTGCCGACCTTCCTCGCGATCTTCGCGGTCGCCGTCGCGCTGGCGACCGCGTGGAATGTCGGGCATGGCCAGATACCGTTCTTCACCGCCTTGCGCCAGTCAGCCTTTAACGTCGCCTCGATTCTGACCGACACGGGGTTTGCCACGGCCGACTACTCCGCCTGGGGCAGCTTTGCCGTCGGGCTCTTCTTCGTCCTGATGCTGATCGGCGGCTGCGCCGGGTCGACCGCCGGATCCATCAAGGTCTTTCGCTGGCAGATCCTCTTTGCCGGCGTCGGCCAGCACCTCAGGAAGATGCTGTCGCCGCACCGGGTGCTGGTCACCCGCTACGGCGAGAAGCCGGTGGATGAGCCGATGATGGCGTCGATCCGCAACTTCTTCTTCATGTATCTGTTGACGTTCCTCGTCCTGTCCCTCGGCGTGATGGCAACCGGGCTCGATTTCCTGTCGGGCACCAGCGCGGTCGCCCAGGCGATGGCCAATGCCGGCCCCGGTCTCGGCCCGGTGGTCGGGCCAGCAGCCAACTTCGCGTCCCTCGCGGTGCCGGCAAAATGGCTCCTCAGCCTCGCCATGCTTCTCGGCCGGCTGGAGCTGTCCACCATATATGTCATGCTGCTCGGCGTATATTGGCGGCGCTAGACCGGGCGGCGTTGCCGGCCGTCGGGTGGCCGAGGCCGCCCCGCAGGTGCAACTTTTGGGTCGTAGGATGACAGAGCGCGAGATGGTGCAGACTCCGATGCCGGATCGAGGCATGGAACCCTATGTCGGCGTCGTCGCGCTGGTGGCGCTGGCGGGCGTCGTCGCCTTCCTGGTCAAGGCGTTCTTCCCGGTCGAGAGCCTGTCTCTGATCTTCCTGGTGGCGGTTATCCTCGCGGCGCGACTGTGGGGGCGGTGGCCGTCGATCTTTGCCAGCCTGCTCAGTTTCGCCGCCTACGACTTCTTTTTCACAGAGCCGTATTTCCGCTTCGAGATCACCGACAAGGGCCTCGTCCTGACGCTCGGCATGTTCCTGCTCGTGGCCATCCTGATCAGCAACCTCACCGCGGAGCTCCGCGCACGGATGGAGGCCGAGCGGGCGATCGCCGCCGAGCAGGCGCGCCTCCACGCCGGGATGGAGGAGGCACGCCTCGTCGCCGAACGCGAACGGCTGCGCGCCGCACTTCTTTCCTCGGTCAGCCACGACCTGAGAACGCCGCTGGTATCCATCATCGGCGCCGCGACGAGCCTGCTCGATGCGCCGGAGGCGATCGGTGCGGAGGGACGGCAGGCGCTGGCCGAGACGATCCGCGACGAGGGCGAGCGCCTCAACCGCTACGTCCAGAATCTCCTCGACATGACCCGCGTCAGCGGCGGTTCCCTGCCGCTCAGTCGGGAATGGATCGATGCCCGGGAGATGGTCGGCCACGCCCTCCGTCAATTGCGGCGCGAGCTCAAGGATCATCATGTCGTCGTCGACGTCCCCGCCGATCTCCCGCCGGTATCGGGCGATGCGTTGCTTCTGGAGCAGGCGCTGGTCAACGTGCTCGACAATGCCGCCAAATATGCGCCGGCCAACACCGAGATCGTCGTCAGCGCTCGCGTCGAGGGTCCGCTCCTGCGCCTTGCTGTCACGGACCAAGGGCCGGGGATCCCCGAGGCCGACCGGGAGCGGGTGTTCGACATGTTCTACCGGGTCAACGCAGGCGACGGGCACAGCACCGGGACCGGCCTTGGCCTCGCCATCTCGCGCGGCATCTTGCACGCGCATGGCGGCGCGGTGAGGGTGCTGCCGGCTTCGGCAGACGGTGGAGGCGCCCGCGTCGAGATCGACCTCCCGGGCGACGCCGGCGCGATCCCGGTGCAACCGGCATTGGCCCGATCCGGAGGCGCGCCGTGACCGACCGACGTATCCTTGTCGTCGACGACGAGGCGCAGATCCGCAAGTTCCTGCGGATCGCGCTGGAGGCCCATGGCCTCAGGGTCAGCGAAGCCGCCAGCGGCGCCGAGGGGGTCGCCAAATGCGCCGCCGAACAGCCTGAGCTGGTGATCCTCGATCTCGGCCTTCCGGACCAGGACGGCAAGAGCGTCATCTCCCGTATTCGCGAATGGTCGGAGGTTCCGATTCTCGTCTTGTCGGTGCGCCAGGCGGAGCTCGAGAAGGTCGCCGCCCTCGACGCCGGCGCCAACGATTTCGTCGTCAAGCCGTTCGGCATGGCCGAGCTCTTGGCGCGGGTGCGGGCGCTGATGCGCAGCGCCGGCGGCGAGGCTCCTGCGAGAGTCACGGTGGGAGACCTCGCCGTCGATTTCGCGCGCCACGAGGTCCGGCTTTTCGGAGAGCCGGTGAGGCTCACGCGGCGGGAGTTCGATCTCCTCGGCATGCTCGCCCGCAATGCCGGGCGCATCGTCACGCACGGCCAGTTGCTCCGCGGCATCTGGGGCAAGGCGCACGAGAACGACACGCAGTATCTCCGCGTGTTCGTCAGCCAGCTCCGCCACAAGCTCGGCGACGACCCCGCGGACCCGAAATACATCCTCAACGAGCCGGGCGTCGGCTACCGGATGGTCGACCAGCCGCGGAGCGCGGCGATCTGAATTGGCCCCGCTGGTTCCCGTCCGGAGCCGATATCGATGCAACGAGCGCGGCTGCCCGACCACCTCACCCGGATCCCGTCACCCCCGAATCCCTTATGGCGATCAGCGTCGGCGTGTTGTAGCCGGGCGCCACTTCCGCCGCGAAGGCAAGCAGCCCGCCGATCCGGCGCTCCTTCTTCTCGGCGTGGTTCATGGCGATGTCGGCCAGGCGATGGTCGAGGAACGGGTTGAGGAACCGCTCGATCACCGTCCGCCGGTAGTCCGGCGCCTCGCCGATGCCGGCGGCGGCGAAGACGGGGAGGATTTCCGCGTCATAGATGCCGTCGAGCCAGGCGCGCACGGCCGGATCGCCGAGCATCTCGCGGACCGCCTCGTCCGCCTCGCGCTGGTCCTTGAGCCACCGATCGGCGAGGCAGGTGTGGCCGAGATTGAGAATGAAGAGCTTCAGCCGCTCGGTCGTCTTGAGGTCGTCGACCGGCCTCACCGCCTTGTGGGTGAACGGCACGGTGAGGCCCGCCTTTGTCTCGATCGCCCAGAGCGCATAGGGCTCGGCCACCGCGCCCGCCGGCTTCAGCCCCTGCGAGACGATGCGGTCGACCAGGCTGTTGGCCCACACGCAGTCGTCGCGGAGCCAGGCGATGAAGTCGTCCGGCAGCCCCGAGCGATGGGCGACCTCGGAACAGAGCCCGGCCAACACCACGCCGTTGGAGCTGACCAGCTCGGTCGGAAACAGCGTCATCGGCGCGCCGCTTTGCCGCCAGCGCGTCGCCAGCAGCCGGGTGAGCTTGGCCGGGAAGGACGCCGGGTGCGGGTCGCCGATCGTCTCGTCTTCCGGCATCTGGTAGCCGCTGTCGCCGGTGTTGGTGATGGCGGTGTCCGCCTCCTCGACGAAGACGCGCTCCACCTCGGCCCAGTCGGCCGCCGTCGACAGGCCGCGGACGAGGCAGGTGGTGTATTCGGTGCGCTCCACCGGCCTGCCGTTCTCCAGGCCCCTGATCACGATCGGCAGCGGCCGCCCGTCGAAGGCGGCGAGCCGCTCGGCGCGCTCCGCCGCGCCGCTCGTCTGGACCACGGTGACCGGCCCGACCGCCTGGCCCTCGCGCATGGCGTCGGAAATGAACAGGTCGGCGTGGGCCTGCAAGAAGCGGCTGGTGCCGAACTGGATGATGGGCGTTTTCATCCGGCGTTCTCGTGCCCATTTTGCGCCCGGCATCCAGCACGCTTCGAGGCGCGCTTCGCGCGCACCTCAGCATGAGGGATTTTGCTTATTTGAAACAATAGCTTACCTCATCCTGAGGTGCGAGGGCAGAGCCCGAGCCTCGAAGGGCGCAAGGCCGTCGAACCGTTCTCCGATCCCGTTGGACAAGAGTTCCCGAAAGGGGGGGAGGTCGCGGACCGGGCGAGCGGGTGAGGGTCATGTTACGTCAACTTCACGAGCCGGAAATTCTACACCGTCACGATCGCCTTGAGGGGAGGGTCGTCCGAAGCGAGCCAGGCCGGCATCGCCTCGGGCAGCGCGTCGAGCCGGTCGCGGTGGGTGTTGAGCGCATCCATCGGAATCCGTCCGGCGGCGACCGCCGCCATCACCGTCTCGAAATCCTGGCGGGTGGCGTTGCGGGTGGCGCGGACGGTCAATTCGCGCCGGTGGAATTCGGGGTCGTTGAAGGTGATGTCCGCCTTCAGCACGCCGACCATCACCAGGGTGCCGCCGCTGGCGACGAAATCGAAGGAGCGTTCCATCGCCTTGGCGTTGCCGGTGGCGTCGAACACCACGTCGAACCGGTCGCCGCCGGTCAGCCGGTCGACTTCGGCAAGCGCCGTCTTGCTTGCCTCGATTGTCTCACTGAAACGGAGTGCGCCCGCCGCCGTTGCAAGCCGTTTCACCGAGGCGTCCATGACCGTCACAAGGCCGCCCGCCAGCCGTCCGAACAGCGCGGTGCCGGCGCCGATCGGCCCGGCGCCGACCACCAGCACCCGGTCGCCGGGGATAAGCGCGGACCGTCTCACCGCGTGGGCGCCGATCGACAGGAACTCGATCATCGCCGCGTCCCGCAAGCTCAAGCCATTGGCAGGATAGAGGTTTTCCTCCGGGACCATGATCCGCTCGCACATCCCGCCGTCGATATGGACGCCGAGCACCTTCAGCCTGGCGCAGCAGTTCGGCTTGCCCTTGCGGCAGGCGACGCAGGTTCCGCAGGAAAAATAAGGGTTTATGACCACCGGCGTCCCCGGCTTCAGGTCCTCGCTCCTGGCGCCCTCGACGACGACCCCGGACAGCTCGTGCCCCATGACGCGGGGATAATCGAGGAACGGGTGTACGCCCGTGTAGATGTGGAAGTCGGTGCCGCAGATCCCCACCGCCTTGACGTCGACCGCAACCATTCCCAGAGCCGGCGCCGGCAATGGCTGGTCGATCCGTTCGAGTTTGCCCGGCTCGGTGCAGATGACCGCTCGCATTTCGTCTCCTCCTCGCCGGTCCGACGTCAATCGTCGGACGTTATCGCTCTTGTCGCCTATGCCCGATCCGATCTAGACTAATATTAGCTCTCGTTATCGATGGCCCCGCCGTCGCCCGTGCAAGTCTCGCCCGGATCGGGAGCGCAGGAAAATCCAGGCGATCTTGAACACGCCGGACCATCCTATCCAAGGGAGGAACTCGCATGAAACGTCTGACTGGAATGCTAGCATTGGCAGCGCTCGGCGTCAGCGCACTTGCCGTTTCGGCGCAAGCCGACACGAGCGACAAGCGGATCGCCTTTTCCAACAACTACGCCGGCAATTCGTGGCGCCAGGCGATGCTGAAGAGCTACGATGTCGTCACCAAGAAGGCGGTCGCCGACGGCGTCGTCGCCGCCGCCGACGTGTTCACCACGGCCGACAAGGAAGTGCCGACCCAGGCCGCCCAGATCCAGAACCTGATCCTGCAGGGCTACGACGCCATCGTCATCAACGCCTCCTCGCCGGATGCGCTGAACGGCGCCATCCAGCAGGCCTGCGACGCCGGCATCATCGTCGTTTCGTTCGACGGCATCGTCACCGCGCCGTGCGCCTGGCGCGTGGTCGTCGATTTCAAGGACATGGGCAAGCAGGAAGTCGAGCATATGGCCCAGTTCCAGCCGAAGGGCGGCAACCTGCTGGAGATCCGCGGCCTCGCCGGCACGTCGATCGACGACGCCATTCACGAGGGCATCGGGGAAGGCGTCGCCGCCCACCCCGAATTCAAGATCGTCGGCTCGGTGACCGGCGATTGGGACCAGACCACGGCGCAGAAGGCGGTTGCCACCGTGCTTCCCTCGCTGCCCGACGTCATCGGCGTCGTCGACCAGGGTGGTGACGGCTACGGCGCGGCCCAGGCCTTCGCCGCCGCCGGCAAGCCACGCCCGACCATCATCATGGGCAATCGCCAGGACGAGTTGCAGTGGTGGAAGGAGCAGAAGGCGAAGGACGGCTACGTCACCTGGTCGGCGTCGATCGCGCCGGGCGTGTCGACGCTGGGCTTCTGGGTCGCCCAGCAGATTCTCGACGGCCAGGACGTCCCGCACGACCTGTTGGTTCCCTACCTCGCCTTCACCCAGGACGACTTCGAGGCTGCTCTGCCGAACATCGAGACGGGCGGCGTTGCCAGCCACGAATATACGCAGGACGACGCGGTCAAGGCGATCGCCGCCAACAAGAAGATGTGATTGCGCGGCAGCGCTAGCCCATCCATCATCGGCACGGGCCGGGCCATTTGCTGGTGATGTCTGAGCAGAGCGCGAACATTGTCAGGCTGGACGGCGTCGAAAAGCATTTCGGCGCCGTCCGCGCGCTTGACGGCGTCGACTTCGTGGTCGATGCCGGTGAATGCGTCGGTCTCGTCGGTCACAACGGCGCCGGCAAGTCGACGCTCATGAACGTTCTCGCCGGCACGCTCGCCCCCAACCAGGGGCGCATTGTCGTCGCCGGCGTCGAGCAGACCAGCTACTCCGTGGCTCAGGCCCAGAAGCTCGGCATCCGCTGCGTCTTCCAGGAGCTGTCGCTCTGCCCCAACCTCACCGTCGCGGAGAATGCCCGCGTCAACCACGCCTCGCTTTCCGGCCTGGCCTGGCGCCGAAAGGCCGGCGAACTGATCCTCAGGAAGCTCGACGAGATTTTCCCCGGCCACGGCATCGGCGCTTCCGACATCGTGCGCGACCTGCCGATCGCCAAGCGCCAGATGGTCGAGGTGGCGCGCGCTTTCACCGTGACCCAAGAGCCGCTCCATCTGGTCATCCTCGACGAGCCGACCTCCTCGCTCGACGCCCATACCGCCGGCCAGCTGCTCGCCTTTGTGCGCACCATGGTGGCGAGCGGCGCGAGCTGCATCCTGATCTCCCATCTCCTCGGCGAGGTGCTCGACCATTCCGACCGGATCGTCGTCATGCGCGACGGCAAGGTGGTCGCCGCCGACACCGCCGCCGCCTTTGACCGGGCGAAGCTGGTCAACGTCATGGGCGGTGCGGAGGCCCATGAACACGGCCCGCGCGCCGCCGCCGGCGAGGTGCGCGGCGACGCACCGGTCCGCGTCCGCGCCCGGTCGGAGCGGGGCAATGACAGTGCCGAGCTCGTCGCCCATGCGGGCGAAGTGATCGGCCTTGCCGGTCTTTCCGGCCATGGACAGACGCAGCTTCTCCTCGACATTTTCGCCGCCGCGACCCGGCCCTCGCCACGGGTGACCGTCGATGGCGCGGTCGCGCTGATTGCCGGCGACCGCCAAGCGGACGGTATCTTTCCGCTGTGGTCGATCGCCCAGAACGTCGGTATCCGGTCACTTGGGGCGTTGCGGCGAGGGCTGTTGATTTCGCCTGCGGAAGAGGATGCCTTCGCCGAGCGCTGGCGGAAGAAGATCGATATCCGCACGCCGGACGTCCACAACAACATCCTGTCCTTGTCGGGCGGCAACCAGCAAAAGGCTCTGTTCGCGCGGGCGCTCGGCTCGGATGCCAGCATCGTGCTGATGGACGATCCGATGCGCGGCGTCGATGTCGGCACCAAGCTCGAGGTCTACGACCTGATCCGCACGGAGGCGGCCGCAGGCCGCACCTTCGTCTGGTACACGACCGAGATGGAGGAGCTTGAGAACTGCGACCACGTCTACGTCTTTCGCAATGGCCACATCGTCGCCGACCTCGATCGCGGTGAGCTGAGTGAGGAGAAGGTCATTCAGTCGTCGTTCCAGGAGGTCGCCTGACATGGCCTCCGTGCCGATCGGCAGCGGCACTCGTCTGCCGGTGTTCGGCTCGGTCAGCCCGCGACGGTTGCTCCGCTCCGCCCTGCCGGCGGTGTCGCTGGCGCTGATCGTCATTGCCATCGCCTATTTGAACCCGCGGGCGATTTCCTATTTCGGCTTCAGCCTCATGCTGAACCTGGCGATTCCCATCGCCCTCGCCACCATCGCCCAGATGTTCGTCATCTGCGTCAACGACCTTGACCTGTCGATCGGCACCTTCGTCGGCTTCGTCGGTTGCGTCACCGCCACCTGGCTCCGCGATGCGCCGCTCCTCGGCGTCGTCGTCCTCATCGGCTCGATCGGTGTCTATGCGGCGCTCGGCGCCCTCATCTATCTCCGCAATCTCCCCTCGATCGTCGTCACCCTCGGCATGAGCTTCGTCTGGCAGGGGCTCGCCATCCTTCTCCTGCCCAAACCGGGCGGCAAGGCGCCCGACTGGCTCTCCGGGCTGATGGGTCTCAAACCGCCCTTTGTGCCGTTCCCCATCGTCGCGGCAATCGTCATTGCGGTGGTCGCCCATGTCGGGCTGATGCGCACCTCCTACGGGGCAATCCTGCGCGGCGCCGGCGGCAATCCGATCGCCATCGGCCGCGCCGGCTGGTCGCTTCTGAGGACCAAGGTGGTGATGTTCGCCTTCGCCGGCATCTTCGGCGTCCTCTCCGGCATGGCGCTGATCGGCATCACCACCTCGGCCGACGCCAATATCGGCAATGGCTACACGCTCTTGTCGATCGCCGGGGTCATCCTCGGCGGCGGCGAGTTCGTCGGCGGCCGCGTGTCGCCGATCGGCGCCGTCATCGGCGCCCTTACCCTTGCCATGGCGGCGTCGCCGCTCCTCACCTTCATGCACATCCCGCCCGACTGGCAGGTCGGCTCGAACGGCGCCATCCTGATCATCGTGCTCGCGGCGCGGGCGCTGATCAGCCGGCGGGAGTCGTGACGCGATGCCCGGTGTGACGAGGCTCTTCGCCAAGCCGTGGCTATGGTCGTTCGTCGGGGCGGTGCTGGTCTGGCTTGCCGCCATCATCTTCACCGGCGGCTACGGCGCCGGCGGCATGCTCACCGCCGCCCTGTCGCTCGCCGTCTTCATGGTGATCGTCGGCGTCGGCCAGATGTTCGTCATCACGCTGGGGCCGGGCAATGTCGACCTGTCGTTGCCGGCCAATATCGGGCTTGCCAGCGCCGTCGCCATGAAGGTGATGGACGGCAGCGATGCGATGATCGCGGTCGGGCTGATCGCGGCGCTGGCGAGCGGCACCGCGATCGGCCTTGCCAACTATCTTCTGATCTGGGCGCTCCGAATTCCGCCGATCATCGCAACCTTGTCGGCGAGCTTCATCATCCAGTCGATCGACATCAGCTATGGCCGCGGTCTTCAGATCAAGCCGCCGCCGGGCTTCGCCGATTTCACCAATATCCAGATCCCGATCGGCGGCGTCGGTATCCCGCTGATCGCCGTCCTGACGGTCCTCTTCACCATCGGCGTCGGCGTCGTCCTCCACCGCACGCTCTATGGGCGTTCGGTGCTGGCCATCGGCCAGAATATCCGCGCCGCCTGGCTCGCCGGCATTCCGGTCGGCCGCGTCCGTCTGCTCACCTACGTCCTGTGCGGCGCCCTCGGCGGCCTCAACGGCGCGTTGCTCGCCGGCTATTTCCGCGGCGCCAACGTCGACATCGGCAACGAATACCTGCTTGCCTCGATCGCGGTCGTCGTCATTGGCGGCACTTCGGTCGCCGGCGGCAAGGCGAATGTCCCCGGTGTGTGGGGCGCCGCGCTATTCCTGGTGCTCCTGCTCACCATGCTCAACACCTTCGGGGTCAGCGCCGGCGTCCGGCTGGTGGTGACCGGCCTTGTCATTGTCGGCGTCATCACCGCCGCCGGCGGACAAAAAGCGCTCCGCTGAAGCGGACGCAATCCAAGGGGAGATGAAAAATGGCACTCGTCGGACCGGATGCTGAACACCATGACCGCCGCTTCACCTGGCTGATCAACGGCACCTGCCACAAGGAACTTCTGTTCGACGGCTGCCGCTGGTCGGAAGGCCCGGTCTGGTTCCGCGACGGCAATTTCCTGATCTGGAGCGACATCCCCAATAGCCGCATGCTCCGCTGGGTGCCGAACGGCATCGACGGCAGCGTCAGCGTCTACCGCGCCAACTCCAACTATTCCAACGGCAACACCCGCGATCGCGAGGGGCGCCTGGTCAGCTGCGAGCACGGGGCCCGCCGCGTGACCCGCACCGAGGTCGACGGCTCGATCACCGTGATCGCCGACAGCTACAAGGGCAAGCGCCTCAACTCGCCGAACGACGTGGTCGTCAAGTCGGACGGCAGCATCTGGTTCACCGATCCGAACTACGGAATCATGAGCGACTATGAAGGACACAAGGCCGACATGGAGCAGGACCGCTGCCATGTCTTCCGCTTCGACCCCAAGAGCGGCAAGCTCGTCGTCGTCGCCGACGACTTCGACAAGCCGAACGGCCTCGCCTTTTCGCCCGACGAATCGCTGCTCTACATTGCCAATTCGGCTGCGGCGCACGAACCGCAGAAGCCGCGCCACATCCGCGCCTTCAAGGTCGGCAAGGACAACAGCCTCAAGGGCGGCAAGGCGCAGTTCGTCCTGAAGCAGGGCTTCCCGGACGGCTTCCGGGTCGATACCGACGGCAATGTGTGGACCAGCGCCGGCCCCGGAATCGACGTCTTTGCTCCGGAGGGCACCCTTCTCGGCCGGATCAATTTTCCGCAGATGGTGTCGAACCTCGTTTTCGGCGGGCCGAAGCAGAACCGCCTGTTCGTCACCTGCACCCACGAGCTCTATTCGGTCTACGTCACCGCCACCGGCGCCCAACTCCCCTGAGCTCAGATGCCGCCGGCCCCCGTCGCCGGCAGCGTCTTCGTCCGGCATTCCGCGATGGCGGCCTGCCAGAGATCGAGCTGCGCCTGGCTGAGTTCATGGCGGCTCGCCGCGAGCAGGATGCCCTCGTCCTCGCTGAGCGCGGTCAGGATGCACTGCGAATAGGCGCTGCACACCGCCTCGTCGTAGCCCGCCACCGCGCAGCTTGCGTTGTATTCGTCGACGAGCTGCGCGGCGAGGGCGGCATGGCTCGGCCCGAGCAGCGGGGTGATGAGGAACAGAATGCCGACGAGAATCGGCTGGTGCACCAGATAGATCGGCAGGCTCCACCGCCCGGCGATGGTGAGGATCCGCCATCCCCGCCCGTCGGCGGTCCATTGCCAGAGCGGCCATGCGCCGGTTTCCAGAATGAAACGTCCAGCCACGACGCCGAGCAGCACGATGCCGAGCCACGGAAAGATCGGCACATAGTCGACGGTCGGCGGCGGATTGGTGGAGAGTCCCAGCCAGTACCAGCCCGGCACGTCGAAGAACGTGCTGGTGAGGAAGTGGGGACCGGCGAGAAAGACGACGGCGACGACCGCGCTCAGCCAGGACGGTGCCCACATGAACGGCAGCGCCAGGACGCTTGCGACCGCGATGCAATGGAGAATCCCGAAATAGACGAAGGTGTCCGGCTCGAACCAGTAGGTGCCGAGGCTCACCACGCCGGCTGCTACGGCGATGAGAGCCAGACGGCGGAGATAGGGCAGCGGCCGGAATCCGTTCCGCGCGGCAAGCACCAGGTTGACGCCGACGAGGCCGAGGAAGGTGCCGGCGATGAGTCGCGCCGAAAGCCGCCAGATCGGATCGGTGGACACGTCCACGGCGATCAGCCGATTGGCCGAGAGGTCCCAGCTGAAATGGTAAACGATCATCGCCAGGAGGGCGACGCCGCGCACCACGTCGATGACTGCGAGTCGGTAGGCTCTGCAAGCGACCTGCGACCCGGTTGTTGCGACCACGAAAGGCCTCGTGTTGATTTGCCGGCCATTGTCTCGCGTCAACCCCGTCTCGCGCAACTGCCATGGTTCTGCCAGGTGGACAGGCGGCGATAAGGGCGGTATTGCCCTGTCGCGCGCGTCCGAGTCCGAGGCTCAGTGGTGGCCCGTGCGTTGCCCGGCAACGCCAAGCGGCTAAAATCCGCCTCTCTGGCGGCCGTGCCGGAGCAAGCTGTCGTTGTCGGACCCACGACGCGGGGACCGCGCCGCACGGGGGTTTTTCTGCTTGGATTCGCCGGTGGGCGGCGTTACATGGCCTGTCGCAGCAAGGGAACGTCAAAGTCACATGTCCTCGACATTCGATGTGGTTTCCAAGGTCATCTCCGAGACCAGCGAGATTCCGCTGGATCAAATCACGCCGGAGTCGCATGCGATCGACGATTTGGGCATCGACAGCCTGGATTTCCTCGACATCGTCTTCGCTCTCGACAAGAAATTCGGGATCAAGATTCCGTTGGAGTCGTGGACCGAGGAAGTCAACGAGGGGCGAGCTTCGGTTGACGACTATTTCGTCTTGAAGAACCTTTGTGCGCGAATCGACGAGCTCGTCGCCGCCAAGCAGGCTTGACCGAACACCCACATGCGGCTCGAATATTTCGACATCATCGACAGCGTCGACGTCTTCGACCTCGCGACCGGCCACGTCGAGGCCACGTCGACCGTGCCGGCCCAGAGCACCGTCTTTGAGGGACATTTTCCCGGCTATCCGGTGATGCCGGGCGTGCTGCTGCTCGAAATGATGAATCACACCTCGGGCTACCTGCTCCTCGGCATGCACAATTTCGGCCGCCTGCCGTTTTTCGCGGGCGCCAAGAAGGTGAAGATCCGCAGCTTCGTCTTGCCCGGCATGGTGATGAAATCGACCTGCGACCTCGTCCATGACGGTTCGGGGTTTTGCATCACGCGGAACGAGATCCGCGTCGACGGCAAGCTGATCGCCGATGCCGAGCTGACCATGATGGTGATGGATTTCCCGAGCCCCGAACTGCCTCTTCTCGTTCGGGAACGCGCCAGGCAGCACGGCGTCGCGCTGGGAATGACCACTTGAGCGAAACGGCACGCCGATGACGCGAGAGGTCTGGATCACCGGCATCGGCCTGACGTCCAGCCTTGGCGAGGGCCTCGACGCCCATTGGCGGGCGATGGCGGAAGCCGAGCATCCGCGCCCGGTCATCGACATGACCAGCTTTGCGCCCTATCCGGTCCACCCGATGGTGCCGCTCGACTTCGCCTTGCAGATCCCGCGCGGCGGCGACCGTCGCCAGATGGAGAACTGGCAGCGCGTCGGCACCTATACCGCCGGTCTCGCCCTCGACGATGCCGGCATCTCCGGCAATCTCGACCTCCTCGCCCATACCAACATGGTTGTGGCGGCGGCGGGCGGCGAGCGCGATCTCCAGGTCGATCAGACCATTCTCGAGGGCATCGGCAGCACCGAGTCGCCGGAGGAATTCATCAACGAGCGGCTTTCCAACGACCTCCGCCCGACGCTTTTCCTGGCGCAGCTGCCCAATCTGGTTGCCGGCAACATCGCCATCGTCCACAAGGTGACCGGCTCCTCACGCACCTTCATGGGCGAGGAGCTGGCAAGCGTCAGCGCCGTCGAGGTCGCCGCGCGCCGGATTCGCGCCGATCAGGGGGACATCTTCCTGGTCGGCGGCGCGGTGCTTGCCGAGCGCAAGGACGTGCTCCTCGTGCTCGCCGGTGCCGGCTGGGCGTGGACGGGCACGCCGATTTCCGTTTGGGCGCGGCCGGCGAAAGGTGGCGGCGTCATCCTCGGCTCGGTCGGCGCCTTTCTCGTGGTGGAGGCGCGCGAGCACGCCGAGGCGAGGGGCCGCAAGCCCTATGCGCGACTTGGCACGGTGCTTTCCGACCGCAGCCGCCGGGAGCCGGGACAGGCGGCGGCGATTGCTGCCCGCCAGTTCCGACAGATGCGCAAGGAGGCCGGCGACCGCCGGCTCGCCGTGCTGACCGGTGCCTCGGGACTAGCCCCGCAGACGCGGGAAGAGCGTGAGTTCCTCGCCGGATTGATCGCCGGCGGCGAGATCGATACGGTGCGGGCGGCGACCAATATGCTCGGCTCGTGCGTCGAGGCGAGTTTTCCGGCGATGGTCGGTCTTGCTGCTTTGGCCGTGTCGCGGAAGGGGTTCTACCGGCCGGCCGACGAGACCGGCTTCGAAACCGCCGCGACGACGGCGCCGGACGCCATCGTCATAAACTCTTGGGGAAACTGGCGCGGCGAGGGCATGGGCCTCGTCGAGGCGATCGACTAGGGGTACGGAGGTTGAGATGACAGCACGTGACAAGCGCAATCGCCCGGTCGTCGCGGTGACCGGCATGGGCGTTGTATCGTCACTCGGCACCGGCCTCGAGGAAAACTGGGCCGCGCTCGTCGCCGGCCGTTCCGGCATCAAGGAAATCACCCGGTTTCCCACCACCCATCTCCGCACGACCTTTGCCGGCACCGTCGATCTTCCCGGCGTCGACCCGCGCGACCTCAAGCTGACGATCGGCGAGATGGCCATCGACGAAGCGATCCGCATGTCGGGGATCGGGCGGCCGGGCGATTTTCCCGGACCACTGTTCACCGCGATTCCGCCGGTCGAACTCGGCTGGCCGGCGCGCCGCCGCCTCTACGAAGCCGCCGGCGCGGAATATGGCGACGCCTATGACCGCATGTGCCACGCCGCCGGCCAGGCGAACAACCGCGAGGAATTCGAGCGCTCCATGTACGGTTTCGTGTCGGAGAAGCTGGCCGACCGCTTCGGCACCAAGGGCGCGCCGATCTCGCTGACCACGGCCTGCGCTTCGGGAGCGACCGCCGTCCAGCTCGGCGTCGAGGCGATCCGCCGCGGCGAGACGCAGGCCGCGCTCTGCGTCGGCACCGACTGTTCGGTGACCGCCGAGGAGATCGTCCGTTTCTCGCTGCTTTCGGCGTTGTCTTCGGCCAAGGGTCCGCCGCAAGAAGCCGCCAAGCCCTTCTCCAAGAACCGCGACGGCTTCGTCATCGCCGAGGGCGCTGCGGCTCTGGTGCTCGAGGACTACGACGTCGCAAAGGCGCGCGGCGCAACCATCCTCGCCGTCATTCGCGGCGCCGCCGACAAGAACGACGATTTCCACCGCACCCGCTCCAAGCCGGACGGCTCGGCGGTGATCGGGGCGCTCCGCGCGACGTTCGAGGACGCCGCCATGCACCCCGACGAGATCGACTACATCAACGCCCACGGCACCGGTACGCCGGAGAACGACAAGATGGAGGCGTTCTCGCTCGACAAGGTGTTCGGCACCGAGCGGCTTCGCGGCGTGCCGATCAGCTCCAACAAGTCGATGATCGGCCACACGCTTACCTCGTCGGGGACGCTTGAAGCGGTCTTCTCCATCCAGACGATCCTGTCTGGCGTCATTCCGCCCACCATCAACTACAAGGTTCCCGATCCGACCATCGAGCTCGACGTCGTCCCCAACCAGGCGCGCCAGGCGGAAGTCTCGGTGGTCCTGTCCAATTCGTTCGGCTTCGGCGGCCAGAATGCCTGCCTGATCATCGCGGCCGAGCCGGCGTAACCGACCCGGTCCAGAATCGCGTGCGTGCCCTTCAGCTTCTGGACAGCCGCAAGCTCGCGGTCGTCGAACTGCCCGATCCGCCTCCGCCGGCTCGAGGCGAAGTTCGGGTTCGCATCGGCGCGGTCGCCCTCAATCACATCGACGTGTGGGGCTGGCGCGGGATGGCCTTCGCCCGCCGCAAGCTGCCGATCGTCGTCGGCGTCGAGGCGGCCGGAACGGTCAGCGCCGTCGGCGAGGGGGTCGAGGGCGTCGTCCCGGGGCAGATCGTGGCGATCTTCGGCGCCGAGACTTGCGGCACCTGCGAAGCCTGCCGCGCCGGCCGGGAGAATCTCTGCGAGAATGTCGGCGGCATCCGCGGCTTTCACATCGACGGGCTGGCGCGCGAAGCCGTCAATCTGCCGGCCCGCCTCGTCATCGCCGCGCCCGCCGGCGTCGACGTCGTGGCGGCCGCCTGTGCGCCGGTCACCATCGGCACGCCTGAGCATATGCTGTTCGACAATGCCCGGCTGAAGGCCGGGCAGACCGTCCTCGTCCAGGCGGGCGGCAGCGGCATCGGCAGCGCCGCCATTCAGCTCGCCAAGGCGGTCGGCGCGACAGTGATCACCACCGTCGGCAGCGACGACAAGATCGACAAGGCCAAGGCTCTCGGCGCCGACCACGTGATCAACTATCGCGAGGAGCGGTTCGAAAGCGTCGTTCGCAAGCTGACCGGCAAGAGGGGCGTCGATGTGGTTTTCGAGCACGTCGGCGTCGACACCTTCGCCAAGAGCATGTTCTGCCTCAAGCGCGGCGGCACCTTGGTCATTTGCGGCTCGACCACCGGCATCAACTGCGAGATCAATCTCTTCCAGCTCTATCAGCAGCAGCTTCGTCTGATCGGCAGTTTCGGCTGCTCGGTGCGGAACCTGAAGGATGCGCTGCGCAAGATCGCGGACGGCAGCGTCAAGCCGGTGGTCGACGCGACCATCACGCTGGACGGGATCGACGCGGCGCTTGCCCGCCTGGAATCGCGGCAGGTGTTCGGCAAGATCATCGTGACGCTGTGAGCGACGACGCCGACGATCGCGACGAGCCTCCGACCCCGGCTGCATTGCCCGGCGAGGAGCAGACCCTCCCGCGCCGGGTGCGCCGCAAAAAGCGCCGTCAGAAGAGAATGGCGCGGCAGGCGGCCAGGCGTTCGCGCAAACTGGCGAAGCGCGCCGCCCGCAAGGAAGCCAAGCGGCTCGCGCGGCAGACACCGCTCCGCCGCTTGCTCACCTCGGCCTTCGTCCAGCGCAGCATCGCGGGGCTGATGCGGTTCATCTTCGCCTGGTCGCGGGCGGTCGGCCGGGAGCGCGCGTCGCGGATTGCCGCACGAGTCGCACGGCGATTTGGACCGAAGACGCGCGAGCACCGGGTAGCGGCCGCCAATATTGCCGCCGCCTTTCCCGAAAAGAGCGAGGAGGAGCGGCACCGCATACTTTTGGGCGTCTGGGACAACCTTGCCCGCGTCACCATCGAATATGCCTTCATGGCCGACATCCTCGACGCCTACGATCCCGATCACCCCGAGACCAGCTCCATCGAGTTCGTCGGCATCGAGCATGTCCGTGCGCTGCGCGCATCAGGCGGCCCGTCGATCATCTTCGGCGCCCATATTGCCAACTGGGAGCTCGTGGCGGTGTTCGCCCGGCGCGTCGGCCTGCCGATCGCCGGCCTCTACCGGCCGCCGGCCAATCCCTACGTCGCGGCGGAGATCGAGAAGGAACGGAAACCGCTGATCGAGCAGCTCATCGACACCCGCGTCAACGCGGCGCGCCAGGTCGTTAGCGCCATGCGGCGGCGCGCCCATGTCGGCGCCATCATCGACCAGCGCATCGGCGACGGGCAGGTCATTCCCTTCCTCGGCCGCCCGTCCTACAGCAATCCGATCGTCGGTATCATGGCGAGGCTCTTCGACTGCCCGGTCCATGCTGCGTATTGCACGCGTCTTGCCGACGGCCGGTTCCGCATCGAGATAACGCCCCGCCTGGACCTGCCGCGGGATGCCACGGGCAAGGTCGACGCGGACGGCGCCAACGTGATCGTGCACGCCGTCATCGAGCAGTGGGTGCGCGAGTGCCCGGAGCAATGGCTGTGGCTGCACGACCGCTGGCGCTTCGGCCGCAGGCGCGACGCCACCCCGTAGCTCTGGATACCCGAAGCCCGAACCGCGCGCTGGACAGGTTCAGGGTATCCGCGTAGAGATTTTTCCGGTTGCGGGACGCCGACAGAGGCGGGATTCGCCGCAACACGGTCGGTCCAATCGTGGAGTCACCGGAGGTCGTAATGCTTGCGGTCGATGGCGGGACCCGGACCAGGCTGACGCAGCACATCGTGCAATGCGTCGATTTGGCGGAAACCAGCGAAACGCCGTTCTTTCACCTGGTTCTGGATGGCTTTTTTCCCGACGATATCTATGAGCGCATGGTCGACAATTTTCCGGTGGCGGACAGCTACCGTTCGGCCATTCGCAGTCGCAATCGCGCCAACCTCCGCGATGACGGCACGGCGCGGCGGGTCAAGATCGATCTTTTCCCGGAGTACATTCGCCATCTGCAGGGTGGGCAGAAGGCGATTTGGCAGTGCGTCGGCGGCGCGCTGTGCTCCCCGGAAGTCAAGTCGGCCTTCGTCAGGCGCCTCTCCTCGGGCCTTCGCAAGCGGTTCGGCGACGCCTATGAGCGGGTCGGGATGTTTCCCGTCCCCATGCTGACGCGCGACACCGAGGGCTATCGCATTCGCGAGCACACCGACACCCGGTGGAAAGGCATCACGGTCCAGCTCTATCTGCCCCGCGACACCAGCCTCGACGGCATCGGGACGGTGTTCAGCGAGCAGCTGCCGGACGGCAAGTTCCACCGCGTGAAGCAGATGTCGTTCATCCCCAATCACGGCTATGCCTTCGCCGTGGGAACCGACACCTGGCATTCGGTGGACGCTTTGAAGCTGGTGGATGCGTCGCGCGACACCATTTTGCACACCTACTATGTCGACCATTCGATCGGCCTTAAGCTGCGCAACCGCAGCAGGCGCCTCGGCAATTTCGTGCGAAACGAGTTGCGTGCGCGCGGGATTTGAATACGCGCTGCCGGGCCGACTATCGCTAAAGCCATCCTGTTGCCGGCGACACCGGCTTCCCTGAATCGGCACTTTGTGCCACCTTTGTTCCCATGTTGATCGATCTGCAGAGGATCGCCCCGCCGGTCGACGGGCGCCAGTCGGAGCATGCCGCCGCCATCCAGCGCGGCGTCGGCCGGATGATGCGCGTCCGGGGCTTTGCCGTGGTGGCCGAGTTGCCGCTGGCCACCGGCCGTCGCGCCGACCTTGTCGGCCTGGGGCCGGCCGGCGACATCTGGATCGTCGAGCTCAAGTCGTCGGTGGAGGATTTCCGCGCCGATCGCAAATGGCCGGACTACCGCCTGTCCTGCGACCGGTTGTTCTTCGCCACCCACGCCGCCGTGCCGCTCGACATCTTTCCGGATGAGACCGGCCTGATCCTCGCCGATTCCTACGGCGCCGAACTGGTGCGAGAGGCGCCCGAGCACCGGCTGGCGGCGGCGACGCGGAAAGCGATGCTGGTGCGCTTCGCCCAGGCGGCGGCCCATCGCCTCCAGGGGCTGATCGACCCCGGCGCGGGACTTTCTTAGGCTACCGCGGCGCCCGCTTGGCGAGGATGCGCTGCAAGGTCCGGCGGTGCATGTTCAGCCGCCGCGCGGTCTCCGAGACGTTGCGGTCGCAGAGCTCGTAGACGCGCTGGATATGTTCCCAGCGCACCCGGTCCGCCGACATCGGATTCTCCGGCGGTGCCGCCTTCTCCGCCGGATCGCGGGTCAGCGCGAAATGGACGTCGTCGGCGTCGGCTGGCTTGGCGAGGTAGTCGAAAGCGCCGAGCTTCACCGCGGTTACCGCCGTGGCGATATTGCCGTAGCCGGTCAAGACGACGATCCGCGAATCGGGGCGCCGCTTGCGGATGAGTTCCACTACGTCGAGGCCGTTGCCGTCGTCGAGCCGCATATCGACCACGGCGAAGGCCGGCGCGGTCTCCGCCTTGCGCAGGCCGTCGGCGACGCTGTCGGCGGTGTCGACCTCGTAACCGCGGGTTTCCATGGCTCGCGCCAGGCGTTGCAGGAATGGTTTGTCATCATCGACGATTAGCAGCGACATGTCGGCTTTCTCTATGGTTTCGGGCATCGCCCACGGTCCTCGGTCGCTTGCGAGATAGTGTCGCAGGGCGGTGTTTTGAAGCCTTATAGGGATTCGATCTCGGATCGCCAAGCCATTCCCCGCGCGTCGATTTCGGGCTCCGACGGCTTGGCGTCGAAGTGCGGACGCGACCAGGTGACGCGCACCACCGCACCGCTTCCGGGCGGCTCGCGGTTGGCCATGGAGAGGTGGCCCCCCGCCCGCTCGAGAAGCGTCTTGGCGATGAACACGCCGAGCCCCAGCCCGCCGGCTTCGTGGTCGGCACGGTCGTCGGCCGAGCGGCCCCGGGTTGTCACATAAGGCTCCCCGATGCGATCGAGGATGCCGGGCGCGAAGCCCGGGCCGTCGTCGGCGATGGTCACCGTGACTTCCTGATCGTTCCACTCGGTGCCGATCTCGACGCGGTTGCGGGCAAAGTCGACGGCGTTTTCGACGAGGTTGGCGAGCCCCTGGATCACCGCCGGGTTGCGGATGGCGACCGGCTCGGCCCCGCCGCCGGTCGGCGTCGTGATGGCGATCTCCGCCGAGAATTCGCGATAGGGGGCGACCACCTCCTCGATGAGATGCGACAGCGGCTGGCGCGTATGCGGATGGTCGAGCTCGCTCGACAGCGAGGTCAGCTTGGAAAGGATGTCGCGGCAGCGTTGCACCTGGCTTTTGAGCAGGCTGATGTCTTCCGCGTGCGGGCCGCCCGGCGGCAGTTCGCGCTCCAGCTCCTTGGCGACCAGTGCGATGGTCGCGAGCGGCGTGCCGAGTTCATGGGCGGCCGCCGCCGCCAGGCCGTCGAGCGCGTTGAGGTGCTGCTCGCGGGCAAGCACCATCTCGGTGGCATTCAGCGCGTTGGCAAGCTGGCGGGCCTCCTCGGCGACCCGGAACGTGTAGATGCCGATGAAGGCGCAGGCCGAGACCAGCGCGAACCAGACACCGGCCGAATAGACGAGCGGCAGAGGAAGGCTCTCCCCCGCAAACCACGGCAGCGGCTGGTGCAGGATGGCAAGCAGGGTCGCAGTGGCGACCACCAGAACGCCGAGCAGCATCGTCGCCCACGGCGCCAGCGTCGTCGCCGATACGATCACCGGGACGAGGAGAAGGATGGCAAACGGGTTGTCGAGGCCGCCGGTGAGGTAGAGGAGGCCGCCGAGTTGCAGGACGTCGTAGCCGAGCAGACGGAAGGCGGCGAGGCTCCGCAGCCGCTGGCTTGCCGGGTAGCGAATCCGCAAGCCGATATTGATGAGCGCCGACAGGCCGATCAGGCTGAAGCAGAGGACGAGCGGCAGCGGGAAATCGAGGCCGAATTTGACGAACAGCACGGCCGCCGTCTGTCCGACAACGGCCAGCCACCGCAGCCGGACCAGGGTTTCCAAGCGCAGACTGTGGCCGGCGAGGTCGCTTGCAGGCGGAGGAAGGCCCGACATCGGGTCTGTTTTACTTACCAATTGGTCAATTCTTTCCTTGCTTCGACACCTAAGGTCACCATATCATTTTGCAGTGCAAAAAACGGCTGGCTGAGTCCATACCCGGGCATATCCGGCGGAAGGGGTTGGGGCATTGTCCTACTACCACCTCTACGAACTGAATCACGCTGCCTTGAGCCCGCTTCGGGCCGCCGCCGACGCGACGCGGCTATACTTCAAGAATCCACTGAACCCGCTGTCGCATACGCCGCTCGGCCGCAGTGTCGCCGCGGCTGCCGAGTTGTTCGAGCGCACGACCCGGCGTTACGCCAAGCCCGAATTCGGCATTACCTCGACGGTGACCCGCGGCGAGCGCGTACCCGTCTATGAGCGCGTCGCCTGGACCCGCCCGTTCTGCAATCTCCTCCATTTCGAGAAGCACGGCGGACGCAACGGTGCCCATCAGCCGAAACTGCTGATCGTTGCGCCGATGTCGGGACATTATGCGACGCTTCTGCGTGGCACGGCCGAGACCATGCTCGCCGACCATGACGTCTACATCACCGATTGGGTGGACGCCCGCACGGTGCCGCTTGCCGACGGCTCCTTCGACCTCGACGACTACATCGACTACCTGATCTCGATGCTCCATTTCATCGGTCCCGGCGCGCACGTCATGGCCGTCTGTCAGCCCTCGGTGCCGGTGCTCGCCGCGGTAGCCCTGATGGAGGCGCGCGGCGACCAGTATCTGCCGGCCACGATGACCCTGATGGGCGGGCCGATCGACGCCCGCATCAATCCGACCGCGGTCAACACGCTCGCCCACAATCACGATCTCGACTGGTTCCGCCGCAACGTCATCATGAAGGTGCCGTTCCCGCATCCGGGCTTCATGCGCGACGTCTATCCGGGCTTTCTCCAGATCTCCGGCTTTCTCGGCATGAATCTCGACCGCCACGTCGAGGCCCATCGCGACTTCTTCCGCCACCTCGTCGAGGGCGACGGCGATTCCGCCGACAAGCATCGCGAGTTCTACGACGAGTATCTTGCGGTGATGGACCTCACCGCCGAGTTCTATCTGCAGACCGTCGACACGGTGTTCATCAAGCACGCCTTGCCCGAGGGCAAGATGATGCATCGCGGCGAGCGTGTCGAGCCGGCCGGCATCCACTCCGTCGCCATGTTCACCGTCGAGGGCGAGAACGACGACATCTCCGGCGTCGGCCAGACCAGGGCGGCCCACGACATCTGCACCGGCATCCCGGCCGATCGGCGGGCCCACTACATGCAGCCGAAGGTCGGCCACTACGGCGTCTTCAACGGTTCGCGCTTCCGCTCCGAGATCGCGCCGCGCATCGGCGACTTCATCGCCACCCACGGCGGGCGCGGCGGCAACGGCGCCAGCCAGCCGCGGGCGAGGCCCGCACCGAACGGTGCTGCCGCCCCGACCGTCGCGCCGGCGAGCAAGCGCGCCGACCGCCTGCAGGACATTTCCGGCATCGGCCCGAAGATCGAGAAGCTCCTCAACGGCCAGGGAATTTCCACTTTCGCCGATCTCGCCGCGCTCAAGCCGGCCGACATCGAACGGCTCGAAAAGAAGCTCGGCTTCCCCGGCCGCGTCGCCCGCGAGAAATGGATCGGCCAGGCGAAGTCCCTGGCGGCCAAATAGGCGGAGCGAGCCGGCTTCCCGAGGGAGCGGCTAACCGGTGAAGGCTGGCGCGCCTCGTTCTGTACGGACGGCAGAGTCCTCTGACGGGTTGGCCGTCTGCGGCAAAACGAACGTCTGGTTTCCTCCCTTGCGAGCGGAGCGAGCGGGGGAGGTGGCATCCGCCGGAGCGCCGGCGACGGCGGATGACGGAGGGGGCATTTGTCCCGGCGTCGTCGTGGCGCCCCTCCGCCTGTCGTCTCCGCCGAGCGCCGCCTCCTCAACCTGTCATCCCCGGCGAGCGCCCGAAGGGCGCGAGGGAAGGGGAACCAGTAGACGCTGTCGGCGCAAAACGAAGCGCGTCACCGTCTACTGGATGCCCGCCTCTGCGGGCATGACATGCCGGTGTTTACGGCGCGAGGCGTTCGGCGGTTACGCGCCTCGCCGGAATCGGCCGGCCGCTCGTCCGATTTTTCTTGAAACGACTTTCGACCATCCCCACGTCCAACCCTGCCACCTAACAAGGGGAGAACGATGGTCTACTCAAATGCCCTGCGTCCGGCCTGGACGCCGCTTACCATCTTCCTGATGGTTGTCGGCTTCATTGTCTTCTGGCCGCTTGGCCTCGCGATGCTCGCTTACATCATCTGGGGCGATCGCATCCCGGAGATACGGCGCCACTTCGACGGCGTGAAGCGCGACTGGTCGAACGAGTTCCGCGGCTGCGGCGCGGCGCGGGGCTTCTCGCGCACCGGCAACGCGGCCTTCGACGACTACCGGGCCCGCGAGCTGAAGCGGCTCGAGGAAGAGCGCCGCAAGCTCGAGGAGGAGCGCCGTGAGTTCGAGGCGTTCCTGCACAACCTCCGTCGGGCGCGAGATCAGGAGGAGTTTGACCGCTTCATGCACGACCGTGAGGCCGCCCGCCGGAACGGCGGCAAGGACAACACGATCGATCTCTAGGTCGCTCCTGAGCGATCCTTCGACGGCGGGGCCAACGCCCCGCCGCTTCGATTCGTGGTAGGGAAAGCCGCGGACAATACGTCCTTCCTTGCTGCCTTCGGCCACGCTTCGCGTTGGCGTCACGCTTCGGCCACCTCGCCGGTGCAAAGCAGCGAGCCTCGGACGACGAAAGCGCCGCAGCCCGGCCTTGCGCAAAGGATTCCGGCTTTCGCCCAAATCGCGCACAATGCTCTGCACCGATTGATTCGTGGACCCAAGTCCAAATGGTCTTCCTCGACCGAAAGCGGGCACTCCGCGCCACCCATTTCGATCTCGCCACTGATCGCGGCACGGTCGCGGTCGCGTTGCGTCGTCATCCGCGCGCGCGGAACTATACCCTGCGGGTCGGTAGTCCGGCCGGCTCGCCGGTGCTCACCATGCCGGTTCGAGGCTCGCTCGCCGAGGCGCGCGCCTTTCTTGATCGGAACGCCGGCTGGCTGATCCATCAGATGGGCAAGCTCCCGATCGTGGAGCCGATCGCCGACGGCGTAATCATCCCCCTGCGTGGGCTTCCCCACCGCATTCGTCACGCGCCGCACCGCCGCGGCACGGTGACGGCTGTCGCCAATGGCGAGGGACCGCTGTTGCTGGTCGCCGGGGGGGTGGAGCACCTTCGCCGGCGGGTGATCGATTTCCTGCGGCGCGAGGCGCGCCGCGACCTCGAGCGCGCCGTCATGCGGCACGCCATGATGCTCGGCGTTCGCGTCAAGGCGATCCGGCTCCGCGATCAGACCAGCCGCTGGGGATCCTGCTCGACGTCGGGAACGCTTTCCTTCTCGTGGCGGCTGATCATGGCGCCGCCCTTCGTCCTCGACTATCTCGCCGCCCACGAGGTGGCCCATCTCCACGAGATGAACCACAGTCCGCGCTTCTGGCACCTGGTGGAGTCGGTCTGCCCGCAAACCCGGGAAGCGCGCGCCTGGCTCAACCGGGAAGGCGCCCGCCTCCACGCCATCGGTGGGTAGCCAGGTTAGGCGCCGGTGATCGCGTCCACCGTGGCGAGTTCCTCCGTCGACAGCTGCCAGCCGAGCGCTCTGACATTCGCCTCGAGCTGCTCGGGCTTGGTGGCGCCGGTGATGATCGAGGCCACCCGCGGTCGCCCGGCCAGCCAGTTGAGCGCGAGCTCGAGGAGCGTGTGTCCGCTCTTTTCGGCGAAGGCGGTCAGCTGCTCCACCTTTTCCTGATTGGCGGCACTGAAGAACCGGCCGGCACTCCGCTGGTTGCCGGTCAGCCGCGCCCCCTCGGGCATCGGCTGGCCCCTCCGGTACTTGCCGGTCAGCGCGCCGCCGGCCAGCGGGAAATAGGGGACAAGACCGAGCCGGTGGGTCTCGAGGACGGGGAGGAGCGCTTCCTCGATGTCGCGCGCCAGCAGGCTGTATTCGTCCTGTGTCGCGATGAAGCCGGTCAGGCCGAGCTGCCTCGCCGCGTCGACCGCGTCGGTCACCTCGCCGGCGCTGTAGTTTGAAGCCGCGAGATGCCCGACCTTCCCCGCCTTCACCACATCGTCCAATGTCCTTAGCGTTTCGTCGATCGGCGTGGCCGGATCCGGCTCGTGCATATAGAGAAGGTCGATCCGGTCGGTGCGGAGGCGTTTGAGGCACGCCTCGATGGCCGAAGCGATATAGACGCGGTTGCCGCGCGACGTCGGCGCCTTGTCGCCGACCGGCTTGCCGATCTTGGTGGCGAGCACGACGGAATCGCGCCGGCCTGCAAGGCATTCACCCAGGAATTCCTCGGACCGGCCACCGCCGCCATAGACGTCGGCGGTATCGAAATGCGTGACTCCAAGTTCGAGCGCCTTGTCGACCACCTTCCGCGTCGCGTCGAGGTCGATGCGGCCGCCGAAATTGTTGCAGCCGAGGCCGATCAGCGAAAGCCGCAGATCGGATGAGCCGAGCGGTCGGGTTTCCATGGCATCGGTTCCTTTTGCATGCGAGGAGGAGAAGGCGGGATGGGCCCTCAGGCTCGCCTCTCATCGCCCGCGATGTCAATCGGACTTTTCGCGCAACAGGGCTCCGAACGGCCGCGCGTCGGCGGCGGCCGCTGCGCGCCGGGCGCCCTACGCGGCGCTGGCTTTGGCCCGCATCAGCTTTTGCCAATTGGCAAGATAGTAGCCAAATCCGGCAACCAGGATCGCGTGGATGACGAGTGCGACCCAGAAGCCGCCGTTCCGCTCGATCTCGGCGGTGAACGGGACGACCAGTGCCGCGAGGTGGAAAACGAGATTGCCGACGACGATGGCGCGCAGCGCCGGTGAACCTGCATCGCCAAGGCAAAGCACGTTGATGATCGCGATGCCGATCATGCCGCTACCGATCGAGCGCAGGAAGAAAAGCAGATCGGGGCCGGCCGGACCGATATCGAAGATGTCGGCCATCGTGTCCGCTGCAAAGAAGAAGCCGAAGGCGTAGACCGCCGGGATGAACGCGGCGACGGCAAGCAGGACGCGCAGGCCCGTGGGCATCTTATTGGTTCCTCGTCACGTGGCCGCGCCCTTGGGACGCAATCCTAGTCGAAGCCCGGAATGAAGACGAGGTCGATGACCGGGTTCACCCCCTGCAAATACACCTGTCTTGGCGAGCTTGTCTGATCCGGGAGCCACCTTTGAGGGACCGGCACAGGTGTTGGACTCTTTCCGGCTTTCGTGCCAAATCCTCGCATCATGAGCCTGATCGTCAAGATTTGCGGCCTTTCCAGCCGAGAAACCGTTGCCGCGGCGATCGACGCCGGCGCCGACATGGTCGGCTTCGTGTTTTTCGGCCGCAGCCCGCGCTTCGTCCGCATGGAGGCGGCCGCGGAACTGGCCGACCAGGCGCGCGGCCGCGCCGAGATCGTCGCGCTGACCGTCGACATGGACGATGCGGGACTGTCCGCTATCGTCGAGCGGGTCCGGCCGGATTGGCTGCAGCTCCATGGCAACGAGCCGGTCGAGCGGGTCGCCGCCGTCGGCAAGCGATTCCCGCCGAGAGTGATGAAAGCGTTGGGCATCCGCGGGTCGGAAGATCTGACCGCGGTCGGTGATTACGCAGCCGTCGCCGATCGCATTCTGCTTGACGCCAAGCCGCCGAAGGGAAGCGATCGGACCGGGGGCCACGGTCTCTCCTTCGACTGGCATCTGCTCGAAGGGTTTGAACCGAAGGTGCCCTGGATGCTTTCGGGCGGGCTCAACGCCGGCAATGTCGCCGAGGCGTTGCGGGTCACCGGGACGACTGGGGTCGACGTCTCCTCCGGCGTGGAGGTCGAGCCGGGTCGCAAGGACCCGGCGTTGATCCGCGCCTTCATCGCCGCCGCGCGGCGTGCGGCCGACGCCGGGCAGACGGTGAGGATCGCCTCATGACCGCCCTTCCCAACACGTTCCGGGGCGGCCCGGACGAGCGCGGCTTCTTCGGCATTTATGGCGGCCGCTTCGTCGCCGAGACGCTGATGCCGCTGATCCTCGAACTTGAGAAGGCCTACGAGGCGGCCAAGGCCGACCCGGCCTTCAAGGCCGAGCTCGACGACCTCAACGCCCACTATGCCGGGCGGCCGAGCCCGCTCTATTTCGCCGAGCGGCTGACGGCCGAGCTTCGCCAGGTTTCCGCGGCCTCCGGCCGCGGCGGCGGCGCCAAGGTCTATTTCAAGCGCGACGAGCTCAATCACACCGGCTCGCACAAGATCAACAATTGCCTCGGCCAGATCCTGCTTGCCCGGCGCATGGGCAAGGCCCGCATCATCGCCGAGACCGGCGCCGGCCAGCACGGCGTCGCCGTGGCGACGGTGGCGGCGCGATTTGGTCTGCCCTGCGTCGTCTATATGGGCGCCACCGACATCGAGCGGCAGAAACCCAACGTCTTCCGCATGAAGCTGCTCGGCGCCGAGCTGAGGCCGGTCACCGCCGGCAACGGCACGTTGAAGGACGCCATGAACGAGGCGCTCCGCGATTGGGTGGCCAATGTCGAAGACACCTATTATCTGATCGGCACCGCCGCGGGGCCCCATCCCTATCCGGAGATGGTGCGCGACTTCCAGTCGGTGATCGGCACCGAAACCCGCCAGCAGATTCTCGAGGCCGAGGGACGTCTGCCCGACGCCCTTGTCGCCTGCATCGGCGGCGGCTCCAACGCCATCGGCCTGTTTCACCCCTTCCTCGACGACACGCAAGTGGCGATCTACGGCGTCGAGGCCGGCGGCCACGGGCTCGATGTCGAGAACGGTCACGCCGCCTCGATGACCGGTGGGCGGCCCGGCGTCCTCCATGGCAACCGCACCTATCTCCTGCAGAACGACGACGGCCAGATCCTCGAAGGCCATTCCATCTCGGCCGGTCTCGACTATCCCGGCGTCGGGCCGGAGCATTCGTGGCTCCGCGACAGCGGCCGCGTCACCTATGTGCCGGCGACCGACCGCGAGGCGCTCGACGCCTTCCAGCTCCTGACCCGCGTCGAGGGCATCATCCCGGCGCTCGAGCCGGCCCACGCGCTCGCCCATGTGATCAAGCTCGCCCCGACCATGGACCGCGACCAGATCATCGTGATGAACCTCTGCGGCCGCGGCGACAAGGACGTCTTCACCGTCGCCAGCGCGTTGGGGATGGAGATATGAACGAGAGGGTCCCGGCGGGTACTGCGTACGTCTACGCCGCCTGTTCCACTTCCGCAGCGATCCGACCCCCGAGTTCCTTCTCGGCCACCGCCAACTCGTACTGGCCCTGGAGGTTCACCCAGAACGCGGCTCCAGTCCCGAAATAACGGGCGAGGCGGAGCGCCGTTTCCGCCGATATGCCGCGCTTGCCGGCGATGATTTCGCTGATGCGATTGGCGGGGACCCGCAGATTGAGCGCAAGCGCATGGGCGGTCAGGTTCCGGGCCGCGAGCTCGGCCGCGAGAGTCGCGCCGGGATGAATGGGCGCGAGGGTGAACCCGCCGGCAGGGCTCGGGAAGATTTCGCTTGATTGAGGCATTTTCTGCTCCGTCAGTGATAGTCGACGATCTCGACTGCTTCCATCGGCGGGTCAAGTCCGGCTGATGGGCAGCCGTTTCACAAATCCGCGTCTTGTGTTAGCGACACGCCATGATCACCGTCCGCATCGACCGTCGCTTCGCTGCCGTTGACGTTTCCCTCCCGGTGGGGCAAGTCGCGAAACAGTATTGGATAGCGGCTTGACGGTCTTGCGTCCTTCGAGGCTCGGGCTCCGCCCTCGCTCCTCAGGATGAGGTAACTTTATGTTTCATATAGACAAACATCCTCATGCTGAGGTGCGCGCGAAGCGCGCCTCGAAGCACGCGCGCCGGGGGTTACCGAATTTCGCGACAGTCCCCGCCGGGGAGAGGTATTGGAGCCCTTCCGGGCCTCGATGCGCAAGTGGAAGGGTCAAGCAATGACCACCCGCATCGACCGCCGTTTCGCTGCTTTGAAAGCCGAGGGGCGCCCCGCCCTGGTGTGCTTTGTCACCGCCGGCGACCCCGATTACGACACCTCGCTTGCCATCGTCCGGGCGCTGCCCGCCGCCGGCGCCGATCTGATCGAGCTGGGCATGCCGTTTTCCGATCCGATGGCCGACGGTCCGTCGGTCCAGGCCTCCGGGCAGCGGGCGCTTCGCGGCGGCCAGACCATGAAGAAGACGCTTGCCATGGTCCGCGCCTTCCGCGAGCGCGACGGCGACACGCCGATCATCCTGATGGGCTACTACAACCCGATCTATTCCTGGGGCAATGAGCGCTTTCTCGACGACGCCAAGGCGGCAGGCGTCGACGGTCTAATCATCGTCGATCTGCCGCCCGAGGCCGACGACGAGCTCTGCATCCCGGCGATGAAGCGCGGCCTCAACTTCATCCGCCTGGCGGCGCCGACCACCGACGACCGGCGGCTGCCCACCGTTCTCGCCAACACCTCGGGCTTCGTCTACTACGTCTCCATCCTCGGCGTTACCGGCTCCGCCGCACCCGACGCCGCCAGGGTCGCCAAGGCGGTGACAAGGATCAAGCGGCACACCATATTACCGGTTGCCGTCGGTTTCGGCGTGAGGACCGCCGAGCAGGCGGCGGCGATCGGCCGGACCGCCGACGGCGTGGTGGTCGGGTCGGCCATCGTCAACGCGGTGCGCGACTCGCTCGACGGAGAGGGCCGGGCAACGGACCATACCGTTACCGCGGTGACCTCGCTGGTTGCCGGCCTCGCGGCCGGCGTCCGTGGTGCGCGGGTCGAAGCGGCAGAATAGGGACAGGCAGGAACAGTGAGCTGGATCAGCAACGTCGTCCGCCCCAAGATCAGGAACCTCCTCGCCAAGCGGGAGGTGCCGCAGAACCTGTGGATCAAGTGCCCCGAAACCGGCGAGATGGTCTTCCACCGCGATCTCGAGGCGAACCAGTTCGTCATCCCCGGCTCCGGCTACCACATGCGGATGACCGCTCGGCAGCGTTTCGAGCATTTCTTCGACGACGGCACCTGGGAGACAATTCCGACGCCCGACGTGCCGGCCGACCCGCTGAGGTTCCGCGACGAACGCCGCTACACCGATCGCCTCAAGGACGCCCGCGCCAAGACCAGCCTGAGCGACGCGGTGCTGGTCGGTGCCGGCAACGTCGAGTCGGTTCCCGTTGTTTCCGCCGTCCAGGATTTTGACTTCATGGGCGGCTCGCTCGGCATGGCGGCGGGCGAGGCGGTGATCACCGCGCTGATGACCGCCAAGCAGCGGCGGCGGCCTTTCGTGCTTTTCGCCGCCTCGGGCGGCGCCCGCATGCAGGAAGGGGTGCTTGCGCTGATGCAGTTGCCGCGCACCACCATCGCCGTCGACGCCTTCCGCGACGAGCGCCTTCCCTACATCGTCGTGCTCACCAACCCGACCACCGGCGGCGTCACCGCCTCCTACGCCATGCTCGGCGATATTCACATTGCCGAGCCGGGCGCGCTCATCGGCTTCGCCGGCCCGCGCGTCATCGAGCAGACCATCCGCGAGAAGCTCCCCGAGGGCTTCCAGCGCGCCGAGCATCTCCGCGAGCATGGCATGGTCGACATGGTCGTCCATCGTCACCAGCTGCGCGAGACGATTGCGCTGCTGTGCCGGCTGCTCGGTGCGGCGCCGGAACCGGAGGCGCGGATCGAGCCGGAGCCGGAACCCGAGCTCGAGCCGGCCGAACTTGACGCGGCCGTCGAGGCCGACGCGGCCTAGCGATCCGCCCCATGGAACGTTCGCACGCCATATTGGAGCGGCTGCTCCGGCTGCATCCGCGCGAGATCGACCTGTCGCTCGAGCGGATCGAGGTGCTGATGGCCGATCTCGGCAATCCCGAGCGCCGTCTGCCGCCGGTCATTCACGTCGCCGGCACCAACGGCAAGGGATCGACCACCGCGTTTCTGCGCGCCATGCTGGAGGCCGCCGACCGCCGGGTGCACGTCTACACCTCGCCGCATCTCGTCCGTTTCCACGAACGCATCCGCATTGCCGAGCCGGGCGGCGGCCGTTTCGTCGACGAGGACGAGCTGGCCGACGCGCTGATCGAGGTGGAGCGGATCAATGACGGCCGGCCGATCACCCAGTTCGAGATCACCACGGCCGCGGCGCTCGACATCTTCGCCCGCAACCCGGCCGACGTGCTACTGCTCGAGGTCGGCCTCGGCGGCCGGCTCGACGCTACCAACATCGTCGACGAGCCGCTCGCCACGGTGATCACGCCGGTATCGATCGACCACGAGAAGTTTCTCGGCGACACCATTGCGGCGATCGCGGCGGAGAAGGCCGGCATTCTCAAGCGCGGTCGCCCGGCGATCGTCGCGCCGCAGCCGGCCGATGCCCTTGCCGTCATCGAGGAGCAGGCGGCGCGGAAGGGCGCCGGCCTGTTCGTCGCCAATCGCGACTGGATCGCTACGCCGGAGCGCGGCCGCCTGGTCTATCAGGACGAGGACGGCCTGCTCGATCTACCCAGCCCGCGGCTGGTCGGCCGCCATCAGTTCACCAATGCGGGGGCGGCCGTCGCCACGCTCCGGCGCGCCGGGCTGGCTTTGCCGGTGTCGGCGATCGAAGCGGGTCTCGCCGATGTCGAATGGCCGGCGCGGCTCCAGCGCCTGGCGCGCGGCGCGCTGGTGTCCCGCGCGCCGGCCGATGCCGAGCTCTGGCTCGACGGCGGCCACAATCCCGGCGCCGGGATTGTCGTTGCCGAGGCGATGGCCGACCTCGAGGAGCGAGCCCCGCGCCCGCTTTTTCTGATCGCCGGCATGCTCAACACCAAGGACCCCGTCGGCTTCTTCCGGCCCTTCGCCGGGCTGGTCCGCCGCGTCTACACGGTCCCGGTACCCTCGTCGCCGGCGGCCCGCGACCCGGCCGAGCTGGCGACGATCGCCGGAGAGGTGGGGCTCCTCGGCGAGCCGACGGACGGCATCGGCGATGCGCTCGACCGCATTGCCGGCGAGGTCCAGTCGCTCGGTCCGCCGCGCATCCTGATCTGCGGATCGCTCTATCTTGCCGGTTCCGCGCTCGCCGACAACGGCACGCCGCCGGAGTAGGCGAGGCAAGCGGCGGCCTTCAACGAAAAAGGCCGCACCCGAGGCGCGGCCTTTTTCATGAGAGGAGCCTGAAGGCTCAAAGCGACTGCTGGATCCAGTCCGACAGCCGCTGCTTCGGCACGGCGCCGACCTGCATCGCCGTCGGCTCGCCGTCCTTGAACAAAATCAGCGTCGGGATCGACCGCACCCCGTACCGCATCATGATGTCGGGGTTCTCGTCCACGTTCAGCTTGGCGATCTTGACCTTGCCATGGAGTTCCGCCGCGATCTCCTCGAGCGCCGGTGAGATGAAGCGGCAAGGCCCGCACCACTCGGCCCAGAAGTCGACCACCACGGGCTCGGCCGCACCGAGCACGTCCGAATCGAAGTTCGCATCGGTCACTGCGACGGAAGTCATGAAAAACCTCGGTTTCTGTGAGGGTTGGGAGAAAATCTGAAGCGAAGGTAGGTGTGGCCCCGGTCAGCGTCAAGGAGCGGATCGTCCGACCGTGCGCCGCTCGCGCCGACTCTCACGCCCGGCCGCCAGCGGCTTCCATTGCTGCCGCTTCGAGCCTGTCGGAAGGAATTTCCATCAGCGCCGGCCGGTCCGTCCAAAGAATTGCCGCCGCAAGGCTTCTGGTGGGATAGAGCCGCCTCAATACGGTGCCGTAGAGCGCCAGCTGGATCACGTAATCGTGTGGGGCGTCATCGAGGATTTGGGGCGCCGGGCGGTTGGTCTTGTAGTCGACGACCAGCACCCGGTCCTCGGTCACAGCCAGCCGGTCGATCCGCCCGGAAAGCATCGCGCCGTCGAAATCTCCGGCGATCTCCACCTCGGCCCGGCTGCCCGGCGCGAATACCGGGGCGAAGTCCACAGTGGCGAGAACGGTGAGCACCTCGTCGAGGAGCGCTTTGCGCTCCGCTTCCGCCCAGGTCGCGGCGATGACGTCGAGGTAGCGTCGGCCGATGGCGCGGCGGTCTCCCGGAGCGACCTCCGGCAGCGACTGGAGGAGCCGGTGGATCAGCCGTCCGCGCTCGGCGGCAAGATCGGCAGCGCCGATGGCGAGCGGCGACCCGCTCGTGCGATGGGCCGCTCCGGCCACCGCCGACGGTGTGATCCGCCGGATCGGCGGCGGCGGAGGCGGGGCAGGCGTGTCGAGCCAGGCGGGCCGCTGCGGGGCGAAGGCCATTGCCTCCTGTTTCCCCTTGGCCGGGATCAGCCGGGCCGGCGGCGGCCGCCATTCCAGCTCCACCGTACCGTCCGGCGCTTCCCGGCGGACGCATTCCGCCTGCAGCCCCGCCGTCACCAGCGCATGCCAGCCGGCCTTCGTGTCCGTCGCCTTGGGTTTCAGCGTGCCGCAGACATAGAGGCGGTCGCGGGCGCGCGTCATCGCGACATAGAGGAGGCGCCGGTACTCCTCCTCGGCGTCGGCGCGGAGCGCTTCCAGCCGCTCCCTGACCCGCCTCGGCATGACCTTCGAACTCCGCATCCACACCAGCGGATGGCCTTGGCCGTCGCGGTCGTCGTCGAGCGCGACGACCTTGGGGTCGTGGGTTTGATGGACGGGCTTCGAGCCGATGTCGACGAGGAAGACGATGTCGGCTTCGAGCCCCTTGGCGCCGTGCACCGTCATCACCCGCACTTCGTCGCGGATCGTATCGGTGTCGCGGCGGATCTGTGTCTCGGCGGCGTCGAGCCAGGCGAGGAAGCCCTGCAGCGACGGCGTGTGCGCCTGCTCGTAGGCGAGTGCCTGGGCGAGGAACTCGTCAAGCACGTCTTCCGCTTCGGAACCGAGCCGGCGGAGGAACTGACGGCGGCCATGATCCCGGTCGCCGAGGATCTGCCCGTAGAAGGCGTAGGGCTCGAGGTAGTCGGTGCGCGCCCGCCATTGGTCGAGCTGCCGGCGTGCCGCGGCGAACGGGCCGTTCTTGTCCTTGACCGCAGCCTCGCCGAGCGCCCACCACAGGGTCTTCCTCTCCCGCCCGTGGGCGAGCGCGAAGAGCTGGTCCTCGTCGAGGCCGATCAGCGGGCTCTTCAGCACCGCCGCCAGCGATAGATCGTCCTCGGGGAGGAGCATCACCCGGCCGAGCGCCATCAGGTCCATCACCGCGATATGCTCGGTGAGCGTCAGCCGGTCGGCGCCGGCAATCGGCACGCCCTTCGTCTTCAGCGCCCGGTTGATGGCGTCGGTCTGGGCGCCGCGGGTGCGGGTGAGAATCAGGATGCCGCCGGGTCGGATCGGCTTCCCCGTCGACTCCAGCACCTCGGCGCGGTTGAGCCAGCCCGACACGGTGTCGGCAATGCGGTTGGCAAGCTTCACCTCCGGGCTTTCGTCGCCGAGATGGTCGACCGGGCTGGTCCAGTCCTCGGGCTCCGGCTTCTCCGGCGGCTCGATCATCGGCCAGATGATCACCTGGCCCGGCGCGGCATGTCGTGCGGCGGTATGGACCGTCGGTCCCGGTTCGCCCGACAGGCCGCGCCAGGCGGTTTCGTTGGCGAATACCGCGTCGACCGCCTGAAGCACGACCTCCGCCGAGCGGAAGGAGAGGTGGAGCTCCGGGTCGGTCCAGCCGAAGCCGGCCTTTTGCGCCCGGCCGCCGAGCTCGCGCCGCATCCGCGAGAACCACGCCGGCACCGCCCCTTGGAAGGAGTAGATCGACTGCTTCTCGTCGCCGACGGCGAACAGCGTGCGCACCTTGTCGCTGGCGCCTTCTCCGGCGAAGAATTCGTCAGCCAGCGCCCGTACCACCTCCCATTGGCGCGGGCTCGTATCCTGCGCCTCATCGACGAGGATGTGGTCGAGGCCGCGGTCGAGCTTGTAGTGGACCCAGTGTGAGGCGCCGACCCGCAGGAGAAGATTCGCCGTCTTGACGATCAGATCGTTAAAGTCGAGGACGCCGCGGGCGACCTTCATGCGGTCGTATTCCTGGATCGCCGCATCGGCGAGGCGAAGCATGGCCGCGCTCGATTCGTAGCACTCCGCCGCCGCGATCCGGTCGAACAGCGCGTCGAGCCGCTCGCGCTCCTCCTCGATCCAGTCGGCGAGCCCCGGCCAGTCGTTCTTGATCGCATTGTTGACGAGGCTCGACGTTGCCCGGAGCTTGCCGTCGGCAGTCGTCCAGAAGTCGAGATAGGCGGCCGAGCGGGCCACCTCGGATGTCGTGTCAAGGAACGGCGCTAGGCGCGATGCGGCCTGGCGGTCGCTCTTGCCGCCTTCGCGAAGGCGGGCGACAAGCTGCGGCAAGTCGCTGACGAAGGCACACTCTGCGAGGATCGCGTCGCGCACGCTGGCCACTGTCTCCGCCTTGTCGAGACCCAGCCCCACCTTGAGCTCGCCGAGCGCGTGGTCGAGCGACCCGGCGGCAACGATCCAGGCCCGGAGTCGGTCGCGCTTGTCGACGAACTCCTTGACCGCCAGCTCGTGGGCGAAGTCGCTGGCCGCGCCGAGCACGGTCGCCAACGCCTTGCCGAGTGCCCCTTCGGGCTCCTGCGCCGCCTTCGCTAATGCCGTCCGCCGCGCAATGTCGGCGAAGGCGGCGGCGTCCCGCTCGTCGAGCACCTCGAAATGGCCGGCGACGTTCGCCTCGAAGGGGAACTGATGGAGAAGACGCTCGCAGAAGGCGTGGATGGTCTGGATCTTCAGGCCGCCCGGCGTCTCCAGCGCGCGAGCGAACAGCCGCCGCGCCTCGGCGAGCGTCGCCGGGTCGGGCCGCTTGCCTTCGACGGCGGCGATCTCGGCCGCGAGCTTGGCGTCGGAGAGGGTCGTCCATTCGCTGAGCGTCGCGAATACGCGCTTCGCCATTTCGGCCGCCGCGGCGCGGGTGAAGGTGAGGCAGAGGATGCGGGTCGGGTCGGTGCCGGCGAGCAGGAGCCGGATCACCCGCTGCGCCAGCACGAAGGTCTTGCCCGAGCCGGCATTCGCCGACACCCACGCCGAGGCGCGCGGATTGGAGGCGTCCGCCTGCGCCTTCCTGGTCGCCTTGTCGACGATCACGGTTTTGCCGGCGGCAGCCAATCCAGGTCCTCCTCGCTCTCGACCAGCGCCCATTCGCGCACCCGGGCGAGATGATCGTAGGGGCTCTCATAGCGCGTCTCGAACATCGGCCGCGCCCGGCTCGCAAAAGCCCGGTCGGGGTCGTCAAAGGCGACAATCAGGGCGACAAAGCGAGCGAGCGTTTCCGCCGCCACGCCGTCCGCCGTCCATCCTTCCTCGACGGCCGACTGGACAGGTTTTCCGCGGTCGACCTGGCCGAGCGCGATCCAGCCGAGATACGCGATGGAGCGGTCGCGGAACGCCGGGTCGAAGGCGCCGGCCCGCGCCATGGCGGCCTCCAGCCCGAGTTGCGGAGCGAAACCGACCAGCACGCGTCTGGCCGAAGGCGGCGTGCCGGTCTTGAAGTCGAGCACCTCGACCCGGCCGTCGTGGCGGAGGTCGATGCGGTCGGCCCGGCCGCGGAGCGTGAATACGCCGGCGGGCGCCGCGATTTCGAGCCGGCCGTCGATCTCGGCGTGGCGGGCGGCGATCTCCGACGAACGCCCCGCCTCCCAGGCGATCAGCCAGCGGGCGATTGCTGCGAAGCGGATCGACCAGATGGCGTGGACATCGGGGAACGCTTCGATCTCGCTCAGCGTCGCCCGGCCGATCGCCGTGAGCCGCGTCCGCGCCGCCTCGTCGAACGGTCCCCGCCATTCCTTGGCGAAGTCGCCGAGCGCCTCGTGGATCAGCGAGCCGCGCAGCGCATAGTCCGGCGCCTGGCCGAGGGGGTCGAGCGGCTCGAGCCGCAACACATGCTTGGCGTAGATCGCATAGGGGTCGCGGACCAGCGTCTCGATCTCGGTGACCGACAGCCGGCGCGGCCGGACGGCGACCGCTGGCTTCGGCTCTGGCCGCTTCACCGGCGCCAGTGGGCCGGTCCATCGGTCGATGTCGCGTGCCAGATCGACATAACGGTGGCCGCGCGCTTCCATCCGTTCGGTTGCCGTCTCGCCGACCAGCGCCTCGAGCCGTTGCAGCCAGCGGGAGGCGACGGTCGGCGTACCGCCCCGCTTCTCGGCACGGGTGACCAGAACCCGCGGCGAAGCGAAGGCCTGCGCGAAGTCGTGGGCGGCAAGCCCGATCCGCCGCTCGGGCGGCGGCAGGCCGATTTCCGCCCGCATCGCCCGCGACAGCCACGGATCGGTGCGGGTCTCGGTAGGCCATACACCCTCGTCGAGACCGCCGAGGATGAGGAGGTCGGCCGATTGCAGCCGCGCCTCCAGCGTCCCCCAGATATGGATGCGCGGGTCGGCGCCGGCCGGCCGCGTCACCGAAACCTCAGCCATCAGCGTCGTCAGGAACGGCGGCAATTCGGCCGGCGACATCGGCAGCACCGGACCTTCGATCAGTCCGGAAAGCAGGCGGGCGAGCGCTTCGCCGCCGACGCCGCTCCACAGCTGGTTGTGGTCGCCGGCGGCGTCGCGGGCCGCCGCGTCGACGGCATCGAGCACCAGGCCGGCGGCTTCCGCCAACGTCACCATGTCGGCGCTCTGCAAGGCTGCGGCGAGCCGCCCGAGGACCGCGTCGAGCCTGGCGACGAGGCGCGCGGCGAGCCCCCAGTCGTAGGTGGACAGCCGCCGCCGCGCTTGCGGCACGTGGCGGGCCGCTTCGCCCTCGGCCTCGGCCTTTGCCGTGGCGAGCGCTTCGCCCAACCCGGCGATCCCGCAACTCCCGCGCCGGCCGCGGAAGACCGCGATCTCCAGGGTGCGCGCCGCCCGCCGGCATTCGGTCCGTTCCAGGCCGAAGGCGGCGAAGGGGTGCTTGAGGAGCGCGAGCAGAGCAGCCGGCCCGCCGTCCGCGGCAACCGCTTCGGCCAAGAGCCGGGTGAAGACGCCGGCCGGCAGGAGGTCGAGACGGGCGCCGGCCGAATCGTCGACGGCAAGCGCCCAGCGGCCGAGCTCGGCGGCGACCCGCCGCGCCAGCGTCCGGTCCGGGGTGACCAGCGCCACCCGCGACGGCGCCTCCTCCAGCGCTTCGCGAATGGCGAGCGCGATGGCGACGGCCTCCTCCTGCTCGTTGTGGGCGACGATCAGCCCGACCCCGGCGAGCGCCGCCTCGACCGAACGCGGGTCGGGGCCGGTCCGCCGAAACGCGACCCAGCTGTCGGTGGTTTCCGCCGGGCGAAGCGCCTCCGACGCCAGCCGCGCCCGCAAGGCGAGCGCCGGCGATACCGCGCCGAGCGGCTCAACCTCGTCGCGGGCGACGCCGATCGCCGCGATCAGCTGCTTCAGGCCGAATTGCGGATGGCCGTGCGTGCGCGCCGATGGATCGATCCCGCCGATCGCTTCGAAGCCGGCGGCGTCGAGATCGCGGTCGAGCCCGGGCACAACCACGGCGCCGTTCGGCAGATGGGCGATGGCGGTCAGCAGCTCCGCCGTCGCCGGAATCGTGCCGGTCGAACCGGCGGCAATCACCGGCCCGCGCGGCGGCGTCCGTTTCAGTCGCTCCGCTTCGGCGCGGATCAGACGGTCGCGCCGCACCGCCGGGTCGACGACGCCGTCCGTGGCGAGGTAGTCGGGCCACCGTTCGAAGGCGATCTTGAGGAAATCGAGGGTGATCTGGAAATAGCCGGCATGGTCCTCCGGGGCGAGCTTCTGGATCGCCTCCCACGCCGCCGCGGCGGTCTCGACGTCGTCCATCAGGCGGGCGAGATCGGTGGCCAAGCGAGCCGCGTCGGCCGCCGAGGCCGGGATGAGAAGCTGCTCATCTTCGTGATGGGTCAGCACCTCGCGATTTTCGCGGACGGCGCGGCCCCAGGCGAGAATGAGCCTTGTCAGGGCGAGCTGGCGCGACAGCCGGTCGATCGCCGGGGGAAGGGCCAGTCGCTCGGCCATCGTCTCGGCGCCCGGATCGAGCAGGTGGTCTTCCTCGTCGGCATCGCCGATCGGCCGGATGACCGGCAGGATCGCGGCGGCGCCGCCGAGCTTCTCGACGAAGGTTTCGCGGAGCGCCCTGACCGCGCGCCGCGTCGGCAAGAGGATGGTGACGTCGGCGAGCGCCAACGGGTCGTCGCGCGGCTCGGGAAGCGGCGCCAGCCGGCCGGCAAGCACCGCGTCGGCCAGAACATCGAGGAACGGTGCGCCGGCCGGGATCGAGAAAACCTTCGGCTCCCCCGGCATCTTCCTTCAGGCGGCGCTGTCGGCGATCGTCAGCTCCGCCTCGGCAATGGCTTCCGGCGTGCCGACGTGGAGCCATAGCCCATCCATCCGCACCCCGTAGAGGCGCTCCTCTTCGATCGCCCGGTCGAAAAGCGTGTTCAGCGAGAACGGGCCCTCCGGACAGCCGTCGAACAGCCGCGGATGGAGGATGCCGACGCCGGCATAGGCGAACGGTGCCACGTCGCGCTCGGGTCGGCGGCGCAGAGCGCCGGCCGGGTCCATGCGGAAATCGCCGCGGCCGCGATAGCCGACCGAGCGCACGGTCGGCGCCAAGAGCAGGAGCGCGTCCATGACGTCGTCGTTCCAGCACGCCGCCAGCCAGTGCAGGTTCGGCCGCGCCCCCTCGATCCAGAACGAATCCGAATTGAGGAGGTAGAACGGCTGGTCGCTGAAATAAGGGAGGGCATGGGCAACCCCCCCACCGGTATCGAGCAGTCCGCTCCGTTCGTCGGACAGGATGATCTCCGGCCGCCGCCGTCGCGCCAGATGCGCCTCCATCAACGCCGGCAGATAGTGGACGTTGACCACCGCGGTGTCGACGGCGGCCGCTTCAAGGCGGTCGAGGGCGTGATCGATCAGCACCCGGCCGGCGACTTCGATCAGCGGTTTTGGCACGGTGGCGGTGAGCGGCCGCATGCGCTTGCCGATCCCGGCGGCAAGCACCATCGCCCGCTTCGGTCGCATGGATGTCGGCAAGGAGGCCTCTTGGAGCGTCAGGCGGCGGGAGGCAGATGCCTCCGATACCAATGCGCGTAGCCGGTCAGAGCCGGATGGGCAAGGCTCCGTTTGAGATATTCACGCAGTCTTGGCATGTGCTGGAGATACTGGCGCTTTCCGGCGTGGTCGGCGAGGCGGGCGAAGGCGCCGAGGATCTTGGTTGCCCGCTGGGCGCCGAGAATCGCATAGGCCGTCGAGAACGAAGCGGCGTCGAAGTCGGCGCGCGCCCGCCGGCGGAGCGCGACATAATGCCCGACCAGCGAGGCCTCGAGGGCGGCAGGCACGGTGACGCGGGCATCCTGGCAGAGCGAGACCACGTCATAGGCCGCCGGGCCGATCAGCATGTCCTGGAAATCCAGGATGCCGAGGCGCTTCAGCCCCGGCCGGTCGGCGAGCCACAAGAGGTTCGGCGAGTGGAAATCAAGGAGCACCCAGCTTGTCTCGGCTGCGGCGAGGTGGCCGGTCAGCTCCGTCCATACCTCGGTGAAGGCGCGGCGGCTCTCCTCGGTTGCCGCCTTGCCGGTCGCCTGCGGCACATACCAATCGAGGAAGAGGTCCAGCTCGGCCCGCAGCGCGTCCTCCGCGTAGCGCGGCAGGCGATGGGCGGAGCCGGCCTCCGCCGATAGTTCGCCCGGCCGCTCCCACCGGTGGATTTCGGCGAGCACCTCGATGGCCGCCTGATAGCGCTCGGCGATGGGCGCTCCCTCCGCGGCGACCCCGTCGGTGCCGAGGTCCTCGAGGAGGAGGAGCCCGGCCGCGAGGTCCGCCGCGTAGACCTCCGGCGCGGAAAGGCCGACGCCGCGGAGTGCGGCGTCCACCGCGACGAAAGCACGCACGTCGCGGGCCCGGTAGGCGCCGCGGCGATCGCCGACCGGCGGCGCCTCGGCTGTTGGCCAGTCCATCAAAACAGCGCCCCTGTCGGCGGCGGCGATCCGTTCGTAAGTTCGCGTCGAAGCGTCCCCCTGGAGGTAGCGGCGCCGCGCGCCGGTCCAGCCGGCGGCTTCGAGAAACCCGCGTGCGGCGCGGCTGCGCGCCATCCGCTCCATCCAGCCGCCGGTGCCGGAAAGCGTCGCGAGCCGGCCGTCGCCGGCGATGTCGAAGGCGATGTCGAGCCGTTCGGCCGGCAGCCGGCTTTCGGCCCGCTCCGGCCACTCGATCATCGCCGCGCCGTCGGCGAGCGCCTCCTCCAGCCCGATCTCGTCAATCTCGTCGGGTGAGGCGAGACGGTAGAGGTCGAAATGGGTGAGCGGCACCCTGGCCGTGGAATAGCTCTGGGCCAGCGTGAAGGTCGGGCTTGGCACCTCCAGCTCCGCGTCGTCGGCGAGCGCCCGGATCAGGGCGCGGGCGAAGGTCGTCTTGCCGGCGCCGAGACCGCCGGACAGCGCCACCACGTCGCCCGGCCTCAGGCATGCGGCAACGTCCTCGGCTAGGCTCGCCGTGGCCGCTTCGTCGGGGAGGTCGATGATCAACCGAGACATGCCGGATCATCGCCCCGCGCCGCGTCGAAGGCTCGAAAGACACTGTGACATCGGTCCGGAATGCCACGCATGCGCGGTGGTGGTCCAGCCTACTCGGCCGCGGCCGCCGCGATTCCGGGCCGCACCGGCAGCCGGCAGACCACGCGCGAGCCTTTGCCCTCCTCCGAGTGGATCTCGACGGTGCCGCCATGCAGCTCGACGAAGCTCTTGACGATGGCGAGCCCCAGCCCGGCCCCGCCGCGGGCATTTCCCCTCGGCTGGCTGGCGAAGCGGTCGAAAGCGCCCGCCACGAAATCAGTCGACATGCCGGGCCCTTCGTCGCTCACCGCGAATTCGATCGCGTTGCCGTCGCGGCGCGCTTCGATGACGACTCGTCCGCCGTGCGGCGAGAAGGCGACGGCATTGGCGAGCAGGTTGAAGAGGATCTGCCGGACCCGTTTGCCGTCGGCGATGAAGGTGCCGATCCCCTGCGGCACGTTTGTCTCGACGCGGATTCCCGCCTCCTTGACGCGGTCCTGGACGCCTTCGATCGTCGCCGCGACGGTCTCCGCGACGTCCACCTCGCCGAGGTCGAGTTCCATGATTCCGGCGTCGATGGTGGCGAGGTCGAGGATGTCGTTGACGATCGCCAGAAGCGCGCCGCTCGACGACAGGACATAGCCGACATATTCGCGCTGCCGTTCGTTGAGAGGCCCGATTTGGGGATCGGCGAGGAGCTGGGTGAAGCCGATGATGCTGGTGAGCGGCGAACGCAGTTCGTACGAGACGTGGTGAATGAAGGCGTTCTTGAGCGCGTCAGCGGCTTCCAGCGCCTCGTTGCGTTCGACCAGCGCCCGCTCGACCTGCACCGAGTCGGTGACGTCGACGAAGGTGACCATCGTCTGCCCGCCGGGCAGCGGCACGGTGGCGTAGTCGATCACCCTTTCATTGGCACGCTCCATCCGCCCGGCGACGCTCGAGCGGGCCTCGTCCAGCCCCGCCACGCAGGCGATGAAGCGCTGCCAGTCGTTCTCGTCGTCGCCCGGCAGCCGGGACGCCCGGACGATGTCGGTGACATGCGGCTCACCCGCGAGCGCCGTGCGGTCGAGGCCGAGAATGGCGGCAAACGACGGATTGTCGAGGCGGAGCCGGCCGTCGGAGCCGAACACCGCGACCCCTTCGGCCAGGTGGTCGAGGGTCTCGCCCTGGACATGGATCAGCGCGTTGTAGCGGCTTTCGAGGTCGAGGCGTTCGGTGACGTTCTCGTAGACCCATGTCATCCCGCCCTGCGGGTTGGGGTTGGCGATGACGCGGAGCGTCTGCCCGTCGGGGAGATGCCAGCTGTGCTCGCGCGTCTCGACCGACCGGTAGGCGGAGAGAAGATCGGCGCGCCAGCTTCGGAAGTCGGCCTGTTCGGGTAGCCGCCGCGCGGCGCGCAACCGGTCGAGAATAGCACTTTCGTCGGGCCGCGAATCGAGGAAGGCCGCTTCGAAATCGAACAGGCTCCGGTAAGCGGCGTTATAGGATTTGAGCCGCTTGTCCGGCCCGAAGATGGCAACCGCCGTGGTCAGCTGGTCGAGGGTACGGGCGTTGAAGTCGATCTCGCGGCGAAGCGCCGCCTCGGCGGTCTCGGCGGCGGTGAGGTCGACGGCGATGCCGCCGCTGCCGTTCGCCGTGGCCACGTCGATGACCTCGAAGATGCGGCGCGCCCCGGCGACGATCGCCGGCAGGCGCTTGAGGAAGACCGCGTCGCTGTGGTGGCCCTCGGCGATCATGCGGCGCCCGGACGAGTCGAGGAGTTCGAGCCCTCGCGCGGTGGCGTCGGCCTCGTCGGCGGCCTCGACGGCGACGGCATAGGCGGCATTGACCCATACCAGCGCGCCGTTTTCGTCGCGCAGCCAGATCGGCAGCGGCGCGACGGCGAACATGGTGCGCATCGCCTCCACCTCCGCCTCGAGCAGGTCGTGGCGCGCTTCGAGTTCGGCACGGGCGAGACGGTCGCCGGTGAGGTCGCGGAATCGTGCCACCTCGGCCGAACCGACCGTCGCGCCGCTCGCCTCGATCAGCGCGCCGGCGTTGGTGGCGATGGTCAGATTGAAGGCTTCGCCGTCCTCGCGCAGCCGCGCGATGGCGCGGTCGAGGCGGCCAGCGGATTCCGGCTGCAGCCAGGTGCCGAATGCCAGGAAGCCGGCTCGGTCGGGCGGCGCGCCGGTCCGGGCGGGGAGTTTGCCTGCGACGAGCGGTGCCTCGCCCGTTACGCTCCAGGCGATCAGGCGCTCGTCCTCGCTGTTGATCATGGCTTCGGCGCGGTCGGCGGCGGCCTTCAGGTCGGCGACCTGCAGGCGGAGTTCGGTGTTCTCCGTCTCCGCCCGGTTGCGCGCCCGCATCAGCGCGATGGCGCTGATGACGGCGAAGCTGACCGAGCCGATCAGGACGACGAGCAGGATGATGCTGGAGGCGCTGAGCGTCTCGCCGGGCAGCTCGGGAGCGATCGCGGCGCGAGCCGGGTCGGCGAGGGCCGCCGCGGCCGCACAGGCGGCGGCCCGGAAAGCGGCGCTGGTCGCGACCGTTCTGCCGCCACGCTCGCGCATGCCATGGCCCCCTTCGGCGCGTCCCCCGGAGCACAATCGGGAGCCGCCCGTGTCTTTCGTTTGCGAGAAGCCTACGCCCTCGCGAATCACCCTACTCTAACTGGTGGCGGAATCGCGTGTGAAGCGGCGGCGGCGAAAAACCTCGCGCCGCCGGCCGTATGCTCACGTCGACGCCGAAGGCCTGGAACCCCTCAGTACCGATAATGCTCCGGCTTATAGGGGCCGTGCACGCCAACGCCGATGTAGTTCGCCTGCTTCTGATTGAGCTCGGTGAGCTTGACGCCGATCTTGGCGAGGTGCAGCCGGGCGACCTTCTCGTCGAGGACCTTGGGCAGGGTATAGACCTGTCGCTCGTACTTCTCCGGCCGGGTGAACAGCTCGATCTGGGCGAGCGTCTGGTTGGTGAAGCTCGCCGACATGACGAAGCTCGGATGGCCCATGGCGTTGCCGAGATTGACCAGCCGCCCCTCCGACAGAAGGATGATGCGCTTGCCGTCGGGGAACTCGATCTCGTCGACCTGCGGCTTGACGTTGTGCCACTTGTAGTTCCGTAGCGCCCCGACCTGGATCTCGGAATCGAAGTGCCCGATGTTGCAGACGATGGCGCGATGCTTCATCTCGCGCATGTGGTCAAGCGTGATGACGTCGACATTGCCGGTCGCCGTGACGAAGATGTCGGCCGCCGGCGCGGCGTCCTCCATCGTCGTCACCTGATAACCTTCCATCGCCGCCTGCAGGGCGCAGATCGGGTCGGCCTCGGCGACCATCACCCGGCAGCCGGCGTTGCGCAGGCTCGCCGCCGAGCCCTTGCCGGTGTCGCCGAAGCCGCAGACCATCGCCGTCTTGCCGGCCATCATCACGTCGGTGCCGCGGCGGATGCCGTCGACCAGCGATTCCCGGCAGCCGTAGAGGTTGTCGAATTTCGACTTGGTGACCGAGTCGTTGACGTTGATGGCGGGGAAGAGGAGGCGGCCCTCCTTGGCCATCTGGTAGAGGCGGTGGACGCCGGTCGTCGTTTCCTCGGTGACGCCCTTGATGGCCTTGGCGAAGGTGGAGTACCAGCCCGGCGTCTGCTTCAGCCGTTTGCCGATCGTGGCGAACAGCACTTCCTCTTCTTCGTTGGTCGGGTGGGCGATGACCGAGGGATTGGTCTCCGCCTGCAGGCCGAGATGGAGGAGGAGGGTAGCGTCGCCGCCGTCGTCGAGGATCATGTTGGCGGTGCCGCCGTCATGCCACTCGAAGATGCGGTGGGTGAAGGTCCAGTAGTCCTCGAGGCTCTCGCCCTTGTAGGCGAAGACCGGCGTGCCGGCGGCGGCGATCGCCGCGGCGGCGTGGTCCTGGGTCGAATAGATGTTGCACGACGCCCAGCGCACCTCGGCGCCGAGCGCCTGGAGCGTCTCGATGAGGACGGCGGTCTGGATGGTCATATGGAGCGAGCCGGCGATGCGGGCGCCGCGCAGCGGCTGCTGCGGTCCGTATTCCTCTCGGGTCGCCATCAGGCCGGGCATCTCGGTCTCGGCCATGGAGATTTCCTTGCGGCCCCAATCGGCGAGGCTGATGTCCTTGACGATGTAATCGGTCGCTTCCGGCATTCCGGGACTCCTCTGGTCGAGAGAAGGATGTCGCTTTGCCGCGGGTTATAGCGGCGCCACCGATGCAGGCAATAAGGATATAAAGATTTCTTTATGCGATTGCCGAGCGCATCGAGAGGGTGCGGAGCGTGATGGCCAGCGCCAGCAGCGCGCAGCCGGCCATGATGGCCGCCAGCGGCACGGCCGTACCGTCGAACAGCGCGCTGACCAGCCCAGCGCCGGCCGCCCCGAGGCCGAACTGGATGGTTCCCATCAGCGCCGAGGCGGTTCCCGCCTTCTCGCCATAGGGGTCGAGCGCCAGCACCGTGCCCGGCGCCCCGACGAAGGCGAGCCCGGCAAAAGCGATCCAGATCAAGGGCAGCGACAGGGCTAGCGGGGCGAACCCGGCCAGCGTCACCCCAAGAAAAGCCGTGCTCGCCGCCGCGCAGATGGCCACCGAGACGATGACGAGGCGCTCGGTGCCGAGGCGCCGCATGGCCGGCGCGCTGAGCTGGGCCAGGCCGATGCCGACGATGGCGCAGGTGGCGAAGAGGACGCTGTAGTGCCATGCCGGCAGGCCGTGCACCCCCATGAAGAAGAAGGCCGAGCCGACGACGAAGCTGAAGAGCACGGTTTGGATCAGTCCGGTGATCAGGCTGAGCGCCATGAACCGGCGGTCGCGAAAGAGCCCGCCATAGCCGGCGAAGGCGCGAGCGAGGCTCCGCCGGTCGCGCCGCTCGGGTGGCAGCGTTTCCGGCAGGAGCCAGAAGGTCATCGCCAGACCGAGCACGCCGACCAAGGCGAAGACCCAGAACACCGCCCGCCACGAGAAGGCCGCGATGAAGAGGCTGCCGGCAAGCGGCGCCAGGAGCGGCGAGATGCCGAGGAGCAGCAAAGTGAGCGCCAGCAGCTGGGCCGCCCTCGGACCGGTATAGAGATCGCGGATCACCGCGCGGCCGATGACGCCGGCCGAGCAGATTCCAAGACCCTGGATGAAGCGGAGGACGGTGAGCGTCCCGATGTCCGGTGCGAAGACGCAGCCGACGCCAGCCGCGACGAAGAGGACCAGGCCCCAGATCAGCGGCGGCCGTCGGCCGAAGGCGTCGGCGAGCGGGCCGTAGACTGGCTGGCCGACCGCCAGCGCCAGGAAGAAGGCGACGAGCGTCATTTGCGCCGCCCCGACGTCCGTACCGAAATCCCCGGCGATCACCGGCAGGCCCGGCATGTACATGTCGATGGCGATCGGGCCGACCGCCGACAGGAGGCCGAGCACAAGCGCCAAGCGGGCGAAGCCGGGTTTCATGGGGGGCGCGCCGTCGAAGCTGACGAATAGCGTTGGAGGAGTTCTCGCCCATACCCCCGGCGTCTTTCCGGGGCAAGGGGCGATTGCCGCGGTATCTGCTGACGAAGCCGGGATGGGTCAAGCGTCAGGGCCGGGCGTCCGACGATTTCGAGCCATCGTCTCGACCTGTCGACTTGCTCCGCACCCGCCCCGGGCGGCAAGGAGCGCCGGGCGGCACCGTGTCGCCCTCGACGGCGGCGGCGGCGAACGGTCCCCGACGCCGTCTCAGCTGGTGTCGTCGGTGCCCCGGCGCAGCCGGCCCGGCGAGACGCCGTACCGCCGGGTGAAGGCATTGGTGAAGTTGGTAACGTGGCTGTAGCCGACCCGGTGGGCGATCTGCTTGACCCTCGCGTCGGTGGTCTCGAGGGCGACGCGCGCGTGCTCCAGGCGCTCGTCGCGGAGGACTTCATACACCGAGCGGCCATAGAGGTGGCGGAACCCGGCATTGAGGGCGCGCTCGCTCATCCCCGCCGAGACGGCCAGCATGCCGAGGCTCGGCGGGCGGACCATATCGGCGACGAGCCGGTCGCGCGCCGCCTCCAGCCTTCGCCTGTCGCGGGGCGAGAGCCCTCGTCGCGAACGGCCCCGGCTGCCCGCCGCGGCCGCCTGCATGGCGAGAAGCTGGAGCGACACGCCCTCCATGAAGATGAGCCGCAGCGGCCCTTGAAGCGTCTCGCCGAACAGCGAGGCGGCGAGGCGGCGCATGCGGATGCCGGTGGCGGTTTCGACCAGCCGGGTCGGCCCGTATTCCCCGATCATCGCGGTGATCGCCTCCGGCAGGTCGTCGCCGAACATCTGCCGGACCCGATCGGCCCTGACCGAATAGCCGGCGTGACGGAGAGAGGGCTGCGGCGCCAGGTTGAAAATCCCCCGCCGCTCGGCGGGCAGGAAGAGCGCCGAGCGCTGCGGGCCGATATCGACCGCCACGCCGTCGGCGAAGCCGAGCCGCGCATCGCCGGTCACCGGGATGTGGCTGAGCAGCCACGGCTCGGCTTCGGCCTGGTGGGTGTCGAAGACAAGGTCGCGGTGGACTTCGGCGTTGGTGAGAAAAACGCGGAGGCCGTCGGAGGGATCGAAGCGCTCGATGGTGGCGCGCCAGTATTCGTCGTCCATCGTCATGCGGGCGGAAACCGGCACGACGCGCTCGCCGTCGTCGGCACGGACCAGCCATTCGACCCTGTCAGCCAGCCCCGCCAAGGCGGCCCCCTCTCCTCGTTCCAGCCCTTAATTGTTCCAGGCGCGGCCGGTTGGCAATGGTTAACAGGCCGTCGGCCCGCATAAGGGCGGTCGTTGCGCATAAAACGGCAGGGTTGAGGCAGGGGCGAATCGCGGTCTTTGTGGATGTGGGCGGGAACGCATCCCGGCGGCGTTGCGCCGCCGAGGGTGCGAACGGCGTTTCCGGCTCGTCGATTGCCGGATCACGGCAGGTGCCGGCGCCATCAATCCAGGGAGATACCGATGCCCGTGACAACCCCCATCTCCGTCAGCACCGAACAGGACCTGCGCGACGCGATCTTCACGATCTCGAACGATTTCGCGGTCAACGGGTCGCTTGCCGACGACTACGTCATCGACATCGATCCCTCGCCCGGCGACACCATCACGCTGACCCAGTCGCTGCCGATGATCCGCGGCGACGCGGATCACACCATCACCATCGAGGGCAACGGCAACACCATCGACGCCGACCATGCCGGCCGCGTGTTCTTCGTCGAGAGCGGCACGGTCGCGATCAACGACGTGACCATCGCCAACGCCCTGGCCCAGGGCGGCGATGGCGGTAGTGCCGACTCTTTCGGTGGTGGTGGGGCCGGCGGCGGCCTCGGTGCGGGGGCGGCGGTGTTCGTCGACGACGGTGCCATCGTCACCCTCAGCAATGTCGCGATAGACACGGCGTCCGGGGTCGGTGGGAACGGCGGCAACGGCACCGCCCCAATTGACTCAAACACCGGCGGCGGTGGTGGTGGCGGCGGCCTCGGCGCCAATGGCGGCAACGGGTCCGGCGGCGGCGGCGGCGGCGGCGGCTACGCGGGGACCGGCGGTGGCGGCGTCAACGGCGGCGGCGGTGGCGGTGGCGAGTTCGGCGCCGGAGGCCTAAGCGGCAACGTCAGCCACTTTGGCGGCGGCGGCGGCGGCGGCCAGCAGGGCAACGGCGGCGGCGGCGACGGTGGCGGCGGCGGTGGCGGCGGCGCGACTGAGGATGGCGCGAATGCCTCGGGCGACACCGGCGGCGCCGGCGGCGCGCCGGAAGGCGGCCACGGCGGCGATACCGGAGTGAAGGGCAACGACGCGGCGCTGCCGCTCGGTGGCGGCGGCGGCGGCGGCAACGGCGGCACCGGCGGAGACGGCCTCGATTCCGGTGGCGGCGGCGGTGGCGGTGGCGGCCACGACGGTGGAATGGGTGGTCTGGGCGGCGGTGGTGGAGGCGGCGGTGGTGGAGGCGGCGATGCTGGCGACTTTGGCGGCGGCGGCGGCGCCTACGCGGGGAACGGCGGCAACGGCGGGTTCGGCGGTGGCGGTGGCGGCGCGGTGGCAAACACCTCTACCGATCCCGGCAGGACCGCCGGCGGTGGCGGCTTCGGCGGCGGTGGCGGCGGTGCAAGCATCGGCGGCGCCGGCGGCAGCTTCGGCGGAACTGGCGGGTCCGGGAACGGCGCCGACGGCGGCGGCGGCGCGGCGCTCGGCGGCGCCATCTTCGTCCGCGACGGCGGCTCGCTCACCATCAACGACGGCGACTTCACCGGCACCTTTGGCGTGACCGGCGGCACCACCGGCGGCACCGGCGGCGCCACTGACGGCGAAGCGCATGGCTCGGTGATGTTCCTCGACGGGACCCTCAGCACGATCCTCAACGTCGGCTCCGGCCGGACGACCACCATCGACGGCACCGACGCCATCGCCGGAACCGGCAGCCTCGCCAAGACCGGCGCGGGGACGCTGATCCTCGCCGGATCGAATAGTTACATCGGTCCGACCTTTGTGAGCGGCGGCCTGTTGCAGGTCGACGGTTCGGTTGTTTCGTCGGTCGCCGTTCTCGCCGACGGCACACTCGGCGGCAACGGCAAGACCGGCGCGGTGCATGTCGCGGCGGGCGGGGCGCTTGCCCCCGGCGCTTCCGCGGGCAAGCTCACCACCGGCGACGCGCAGCTCGCGGCCGGCGCCGCCTTCGAGGTCGAGATCGGTGGCACTCAGGCCGGTGTCGGCGGCTACGACCGGGTCAGCGTCAAGGGCACCGTCGACGTCGGCGGCGCCATCCTCGACACCTCGCTCATCGACGGCTTCAAGCCGTCGGTCGGCGAGCACTTCAAGATCATCGCCAATGACGGCAGCGACGCGGTGACCGGCACCTTCCAGGGCCTCGCCGAAGGGGCGCAACTTGTCATCGACGGCCGCGCCTTCACCATCTCCTACCAGGGCGGCGACGGCAACGACGTGGTGCTCACCGCCACCGCCGCGGTCATCATCGGCACCAACGGGTCGGACCTGGTCAGCAAGTCGACCACGGTGCCCGGCCAGCCGCTGCCGACCGACGGCGACGACCTGATCAAGGGCAAGGGCGGGTCCGATAACCTCGCCGGTCTCGGCGGCGACGACACCATCAAGGGCGGCGACGGCTCCGACATCCTCAAGGGCAACGGCGGCAACGACACGCTCAACGGCGGCAACGGCCCCGACGTCCTCAAGGGCGGCGACGGCGACGACGCCCTGAGCGGCGGCAAGGGGACCGACATTCTCAAGGGCGGCAAGGGCAACGACGGTCTCGACGGCGGCCTCGGCAACGACACGCTGACCGGCGGCAAGAACGCCGACGCCTTCCTGTTCACCACCGCGCTCGGCAAGCACAACGTCGACACCATCACCGACTTCGGCAAGGGCAACGATGCCATCTATCTCGACGATGCCATCTTCAAGGGGATCGGCGGGCCGGGAGTGCTGAAGGAGAAGTACTTCTCCACGCACAAGGCCAAGGACGGCAACGACCACATCGTCTACATCAAGGAGACCGGCAATCTCTACTACGACGACAACGGCAACAAGCACGGCGGCCATACCCTGTTCGCCAAGGTCGACCCGCACACCAGCCTCCACCACGACGATTTCGTCGTGTTCTGAACAGTAGGGCTGACGCCGGCGACGACGCGCCGGGCTATGCCTCCTCGCCGAAGCGGCTGGCCACGAGGTCGGCCAGCGCGGCGAGAGCTTCCTTCGCCTGGGGGCCTTCGGCGGTGACCTGGATGACGGAGCCCGGCGCCGCGGCCAGCATCATCAGTCCCATGATCGACGTCCCGCCGACCGTCGTGCCGTCCTTGGTCACGGTGATCTCGGCGTCGAAGCGTTCCGCGCATTGCACGAAGCGCGCCGCCGCCCGCGCGTGCAAGCCGCGCCGGTTGGAGATCGTCAGATCGCGCTGGAGCAGGCCCTCTGCCACCCGGTCCATTACTTGCCGTTCAGCACCTGGCTGGCGACGTTGATGTATTTGCGGCCCGCCTCCTGAGCGTCGGCAATCGCCCCGGCCAGCGGTTTTTCGCCGCGGACGCTGGCGAGTTTGATCAGCATCGGCAGATTGGCCCCGGCGATCACCTCGACCTTGCCCTCTTCCATGACCGAGATCGCCAGGTTCGACGGCGTGCCGCCGAACATGTCGGTGAGCAGGATCACCCCGGAGCCGTCGTTGACCCGCCCGACGGCTTCCAGAATGTCCTGCCGTCTTCGCTCCACATCGTCGTCGGGGCCGATCGACACCGTCTCGATCTGGGATTGGGCTCCGACGACGTGTTCGAGCGCGGCGCGAAACTCGACGGCGAGCTTGCCGTGCGTCACGAGGACAAGTCCGATCATGGATGCGTGGCTTCCTCGCCTCGTTACTCGGTGCGAGCCACCGGAATGCCCGGCGTCCGGCGCGTCTTCAGGGTCGCTCCCCATTGGGCGCGCTATCTTGACCGAACAATTCCGCAACGCAAGAGGGAACGGATTAACGTTGAGTCACGCAATCCGGCTTGGTTTGGCCGCCGAAACCGCCGCACCCACCCGTTCCGCCCCGTCGACCGCGCCGATCGGCAGCATCAGACGCGGCAGGATGACGCCCTCGATCGTCACTGCCGTCTCATTCTCCTCCGGCAGACGCGGGCAATCGGCGGCCGCCAGAAGATCGACGACGAGCCGCACCACGACCGGCGAGACATGGGCGAGCGCGACGATCCCCTGGCCGCGGATCTCGAACTTTCCGGCGATCGCCGCCGGGACCGCCGCCACCAGACGGCCGTGATGGGCAGCGAGGCTGACACGGTCGTCGGCCACCAGCCGGGTCTTGGCCGGATCGATGGCCAGCAGCCGAAGCACCAGCGACGATTTTCCGCTGCCCGGCCCGCCGCGGATGATGACGCCCGCCTCGCCGATGAGGACGGCGCTCGCATGGATCGTCGCCGGCCGGGTCACGCCCTCGGCAGCGTCACGGTGAATCGCGCGCCGAGCACTTCCGGCGGCTCGCCGGGCTGGGGGCCCGGCCGCGTCCGGTTTTCGGCGACGATCCGCCCTTGATGCGCCTCGACGATCTGCTTGGAGATCGACAGGCCGAGGCCGGAGTTCTGGCCGAAGCATTCGCCGTCCGGGCGGTCGGTATAGAACCGCTCGAAGATGCGTTCGAACTGGTCGGCGCGGATGCCCGGGCCGTCGTCGTCGATGGTCACCTGCAGGGTGCGGTTCTTCGACCCCAGCGAGACGCGGACGACGCCGTCCGTGCGGCAGAACGAGCGGGCATTGTCGATGAGGTTGTTGAAGACCTGACCGAGCCGGCTGTCGTGGCCGAGGACGAAATAGGCCTCCGGTTCGGCCTTGGCGATATCGAGGACGATCCGCGGCCCGTCCGGCGGCGTTGTTTCGCGCACCATGTGGACGACGGTTTCGAGCACGTGCTGCATGTCCACCGGCTCGGCGTCCTGGCGCGCCAGCTCGGCGTCGAGGCGCGAGGCGTTGGAGATGTCGCTGATCAGGCGGTCGAGGCGGCGGACATCGTGCTGGATGATGGTCGCCAGACGCGCCTTCGCCTCTTCGGTCCTCGCCAGCGGCAGCGTCTCCACCGCGCTTCTCAGCGAGGTCAGCGGGTTCTTGAGCTCGTGCGCGACGTCGGCGGCGAAGCTCTCGATCGCCTCGATACGATTGTAGAGCGCCGTGGTCATGTCGCGGATCGCCTGGCTGAGGTGGCCGATCTCGTCGCCGCGATGACTGTAGTCGGGGATCTCGGGCCGCGACTTGACGCCGCGTCTCACCCGGTCGGCGGCGTCCGCCAACCGGCGAAGCGGCGCCGCTATGGTTCCGGCGAGCAGGATCGACAGCAGCACGGTGACCGCTGCGGCGACGACGAAGACGCGCACGATGGCCAGCCGCTCGGCCGAGACGATGGCGTCGATGTCGCCGCCCTGGGTCGACAGGAGCAGCGAGCCGTAGACCGTGCGGTAGCGCTGGATCGGCACGGCGACCGAGACGATCATCTCGCCCTGGTCGGTGACGCGGACGACGCTTTGCGGCGATCCGTCCAGTGCCCGCACGACCTCGGGATAACCCTTGCCGTTGGCGCCGCCGAGCTCCTTGTAGACCGGCAGGTCGCTGCGCTGGAGCCACAGATTGATCGTCTGCCACAGCCGCTCCAGGAGCGGCGGCTTCTCCTCGGCCGGCGGCGGCAGGTCGAAGCTGAGAATCTCGCCCCGCGAATAGAGGTGGCGGGAATCGACGACGAGCGTACCGTCCCGGTCATAGACCCTGGCCCGCGTGCGCGTCGGCGAAACCAGCCGCCGCAGCACCGGCGCCACCCGTTCGGGGTTGATGGCGAACTCATAGGCGTCGAACACCTGGTCGAGCGGCGACAGGCTCTGGCCGGCTTCCAGATCGAGGAGCTTGTCCGGGTCGATGTTGATGGAGTTCGAGTCAAGCGTCGCCGAGGAGGCGATCGCCCCGGCGATGATCTCGCCCTGGGTGAGCAGGCTTTCCACCCGGGCGTCGGTCAGCCCGGCCCGGAACTGGTTCAGATAGAGGATGCCGCTGAGGAGGAGGAACAGCGCGACCAGATTGAGGATGATGATGCGTCGCGTCAGGCTCGAAAACGCATGGAGCCCGACGTAGCGGGTGATGCCGGTGAAAACGCGCTTCACCCGCCCCGCCCGCCGTTCCCCCGCCGCGGCATCGGTCATCGGCTGGTTTTCGGCTCTGGCCGTCATCTCCGGCGTCGGACCGTCGATCGGCGGTCAGACCTCCTTGAAACGATATCCCACTCCATACAGCGTCTCGATCATGTCGAATTCGGGGTCCACCACCTTGAACTTCTTGCGGAGCCGCTTGATGTGGCTGTCGATCGTCCGGTCGTCGACATAGACCTGGTCGTCATAGGCCGCGTCCATCAGCGCGTTCCGGCTCTTCACCACGCCCGGCCGATTGGCGAGGGCGTAGAGGATCAGGAACTCGGTCACGGTCAGCGTCACCGGCTGCCCCTTCCAGGTGCAGGTATGGCGCTCCTGGTCCATCGACAAGGCGCCGCGGTCGAGCACCTGGGCGGCTTCGCCCTGCTTCGTCTGGGTTGCGTCGCGCGGCTGGAACCGGCGGAGCACCGCCTTGACCCGCTCGACCAGCAGGCGCTGCGAGAACGGCTTCTTGATGAAGTCGTCGGCGCCCATCTTGAGACCGAACAGTTCGTCGATCTCGTCGTCCTTCGAGGTCAGGAAGATGACCGGCAGGTCGGTCTTCTGGCGCAGGCGCCGCAACAGCTCCATGCCGTCCATCCGCGGCATCTTGATGTCGAGAATCGCCAGATCCGGCAGGGACGTCTGGAATCCGTCGAGCGCCGAGGCGCCGTCGGTGTAGGTCTGAACCCGATAACCCTCCGATTCGAGAGCGATCGAAACCGATGCGAGAATGTTGCGATCGTCGTCTACCAGGGCGATCGTCGGCATGGTGTTCTCCGTGTTGGCGGACAAGAAGGACCGCCTGGGGAAGGTTGGCGGCGAAGGGGGAGCCTTTGCCCTCGCGATCGTGCGAAAATGTGGCGGCGAATTTACCGGATTGGATCGGTTGCGCCAACCGAGTCAATGACTTGGCGCCGTCGGCGGCCGGAATGGGCCGGTTTCACGGCCCGCAAGGGGCGGCTGACGCGGGCGGCGCGGCCCGAACCGCCTTGTGTTTTTGCCGAAAAGGCGGCCGCCCACCTAGACGACCAGCCCGTTCGAGGCGAACACGTGACAACGCGCCGGATCGAGGACGACGCCGACATTCTCGCCGGATCTCGCTCTCGCGTCGCCGTCCTGCTGGACGACGATCTGGCCGGCCGGCGTGTCGACATACATGATCGTCGCATTGCCGAGGTGTTCGACGATCTGGATCGTGCCCGGCAGATTGGCCGGCGCGCCGCTTGCCGCCCCGATCTCGACATGCTCCGGGCGGATGCCGAGTTCCAGCGCGTCGCTGGCGCCTGGCTTGCCGGACCGCGTCTTGACCGTAACCTGTCCGCCTCCGGCAAGATCGAGGGCTGCCGACCCGTTGTCGGTGGTCTTCAGCCTGGCGGGCAGAAAATTCATCGTCGGCGACCCGATGAACGAGGCGACGAACTTATTGGCCGGCTCCCGATAGAGCTCCATCGGCTCGCCGATCTGCGAGATGACGCCACGGTCGAGCACGACGATCCTGTCGGCAAGCGTCATCGCCTCGACCTGGTCGTGGGTCACATAGATCATCGTCGCCGACAGATCCTTGTGCAGCTTGGCGATCTCGACCCGCATCTGCACGCGGAGCATGGCATCGAGATTGGACAGCGGCTCGTCGAAGAGGAAGACCTCCGGCTCGCGCACCAGCGCCCGGCCGATCGCCACGCGCTGGCGCTGACCGCCGGACAGCTGAGCCGGTTTGCGCTCCAGCAGCTCCTCGAGCTGAAGCATGCGGGCGACCTCCAGCGTCCGCCTGTCGATCACCTCCTTCGGCGCCTTGGCGACGCGCAGCGAGAAGGAGATGTTCTGGCGGACGGTCATGTGCGGATAGAGAGCGTAGGACTGGAAGACCATGGCGATGCGGCGCTTGGCCGGAGGCGTCTGGGTCACGTCGACCCCGCCGATGTAGATCGTCCCTTTGGTCACCACTTCGAGGCCGGCGATCATCCTGAGCAGCGTCGACTTACCGCAGCCGGACGGTCCGAGCAGCGCGCAAAACTGACCGCGCTCCACGCTGAGGTCGAGATCCTTGATCGCCTCGACGATCCCGTAGTTCTTCTTGACCCCCCTGAGTTCGACTTCCACCGGTTTCTCTCCCTGCCTCGATCGGCCTCCGGATGCGCAAGCCCCGCCTCGGTTGCCGGCGCGGACGCCGGCCTCACACCCGCCCTTCGGTCGTCCTCGACGCGGCGGAGGATCGCCGCCAATCCTGCTGCACCGGTTGCGGACCCTTGACCGGTATAGGGCATCCCGCCGATCGTCAATCTCCGCCTCCGGCAGAACGAATGGACCCGGTCCGTTCCTTCGCCGATCATGCTAGTAGCTGTGACCGCGGAAGCCGGTCACCGGCTGCCGACTTGCTGGCCGACAGAAGAAAGGACCACGGGAAACATGGCTGAATTGAAGATCAGGCAAGGCGCGTGGGTGGTCGTCTGCGACGGCCGCAAGGCGGTGGTCCTGGAGAACGTCGGCGACCAGGATTATCCCGATCTCCGGATCAAGGAGACCGAGACCCACAAGGCCGAGCGGACGAGCGACCTCGGCACCGACAAGCCGGGTACCGTCCATCAGTCTCACGAGGCGATGCGGAGTTCGGTCGAGCAGACCGACTGGCACGACCGGGAAGAGGAGGCCTTCCTCAAGGAACTCGCCGCCCATCTCGACAAGGCGATCGTCGGCAAAGATGCCACCGGACTTGTCGTCGTCGCCCCGCCTCGGGCGCTCGGCATGATCCGCAAGGCCTATTCGCACGCCGTGCGTGAAGCGCTCATCGCCGAGATCGACAAGGACCTCACCGGGGTTCCCGCCGACCAGCTCGAGGAGCGCATCCTCGGCAAGCGCAAGTAGCGCCGGGCGGTTCAGCCACGCAGCGCCCGCAGCGCGTTGAGGATGACGGCGACGTCGATCGCCTCCTGCAGGAAGGCGCCTTCGACCGGCGGCAGATAGCCGAAGGCGGCCACGATCATCGCCGCGACCGACATGCCGATACCGGCAAAGACGCTTTGGAGCGCGATCCGCCGGGAGCGCTGGGCGATCGCCATCGCCTCGACGAGCCGGTCGAGCCGGTCGACGAGGAGAACCGCGTCGGCGGCCTGGGCGGAGGCGACCGTACCGTGGGCGCCCATCGCCACGCCGATGTCGGCGGCGGCGAGCGCCGGCGCGTCGTTGACGCCGTCGCCGACCATCATCGCCGGGCCGTTGTCGCGTTCCGCCACGACCACCATGACCTTGGCTTGCGGCGTCATCTCGCCACGCACCTCGTCGATGTCGAGCTGGCTCGCCACCGCTTGCGTGACGTCGGCCCGGTCGCCGGAGGCGAGAACGATGCGGCGGACGCCGAGCCGACGGAAGCCGGCGATCGCGTTGGGGACTTCCGCCCGGATCTCGTCACTAAACACGATCAGCCCGGCCATGCGGTCGTCGACCGCCACTGCCACGGCGACCTCGCCTTCGCGCTTGCCCGACATGCCGAAATCGGCCCCGTCCCACGCCCGGTCGCGCACGTAGGAGAAGCCGCCGACGGTCACTTCGCGTCCCTCGACACAGCCCTGTAGGCCGCTGCCCTGCGTCTCGCGCACCTCGGTCGGCGGGCTGAGCGCGAGGCCCCGGGCCGTTGCCGCCTCGACCAGCGCCCGCGCCACCACGTGGCTCGAAGCCTGGTCGAGCGAAGCGGCGAGCCGCAGCAATTCGGCATCGGTGAAGCCCGGAGCCGGGTGGATGGCGGCGAGCGAGGCCTGCCCCTCGGTCAGCGTCCCGGTCTTGTCGAGGACGATCGACTTCACCTGCGCCAACACTTCCATCGCCCCGCCGCCCTTGACCAGAACGCCGCGGCTTGCCGCCCGCGACACCCCGGCCACCACCGCGACCGGCACGGCGAGGATGAGCGGGCAGGGGGTCGCCACCACCATCACCGCCAGCCAGCGCACCGCGTCGCCGGTGGCGATCCAGGCGCCGCCGGCTATGCCGACCGTCACCAGCAGGAAGACGACGGCGAAGCGATCGGCGAGGCGGACCATCGGCGCCTTGTCGCGCTCCGCCGCTTCCACCAGGCGGACGATCCCGGCATAGGTGCTCTCCGCCGCCGGCCGTGTCGCGATGAGATCGAAAGCCATGCCGGCATTCGCCGACCCGCTCATCACCGCCGCTCCCGTCTCGATGGTGACCGGCAGCGCTTCACCGGTCAGGGTCGACTGGTCGACGACGGCGACGCGGCTGGCGACCGAGCCGTCGGCGGGGACGACTTCGCCGCCGCGCACGAGGATGCGGTCGCCGGGGACGATGTCTCCAATGGTCACCTCGACGATCCCCTGCGCCGCGTAGCGCATCGCCGTCTTGGGCGCCCTTTCGAGGAGCGCGGTCATCTCGCGTCGGGCGCGTCCGGCGGCGTAGGATTCGAGGAACTGGCCGCCGGCATACATCAGCGCCACCACAACCCCGGCGAGCGTCTCGCCGAGGAGGAGGGCGCTTCCCATGGCAAGCAGCGCCACCACGTCGAGCCCGACCTCGGCGCGGCGCAGGCTGACCGCGATGTCGGCGGCCAGCGCGGCGATCACCGGTACGGTGGCGACGCCCCAGATGACCTGCGCCAGGTTTTGTGCGGCGCTGAAATAGGCGACCACGCCGGCGGCGAGCCCTACTGCCGGGACGGCGACAAGGGCGCGCCGGACCAAACGCTCTGTACCGCTTCCTCTCACTGTCGCGATCGCCTTTCTCGCCCCCGAAGTGGTCAGGAGACGCTCGCGCCGGCCTTGATTGGCGTCAACCCGACCGGCCAGGGCACGGCGGAACCGCCGCTAGAATCCGTCCGGACTCCGACGCCGCGGCCAAAGATAGACGATGACCAGGAGCAGCGGTCCCAGCGTCAACGCCGCGTCGGCCGGGTTGAACACGAAAAGCGTCCTGCTGCCGATATGGAGGAGCAGGAAATCGATGACATGGCCGTGGAGGATGCGGTCGGTGAGGTTGCCGAGCGCGCCGCCGACGATAAGGCCGTAGCCGACCGTCGCCCACTTGCCGCCCTCGGTTGCGCGCGACCAGAAGCCGGCGACGATGGCGGTGATCGCCAGCGTCATCACGACCAGCGCCCAGCCGCCGAAATCGGCGAGGAAGCTGAAGGCGACACCGGGATTGTGCACCAGGTGGAGCGCCAGAAAGGGGAGCACCTCGAACGACAGGCCGAGCGGCAGCGACGCTTCCGCGACCGCCTTGGCGAACTGATCGACGATCAGCGTCGTGGCGATGACCGACAGGCCGAGCAGGGACAGCGGGCCGTCCGGGCGGTTCGGTTCAGCCATCGCTCGTCAGCCGGTCGCGCAGGATTTCGTAGAGCATCACCCCGGTGGCGACCGCCAGGTTGAGCGAGTCCGCTTTGCCCGCCATCGGGATCTTCACGAGCAAGTTGCATGCCGCGGCAAGCTCCGGCGTCAGGCCGGCCTGCTCGGCCCCCATCACCAGAAGGAGCGGCCCGCGATAGTCGGCCTGGCGGAAGTCGCGCGTGGCGGCGAGATGGGTGCCGATGCAGGTGCCCGGCCAGCCGGCGATCAGCCTGGCGAAATCGGAGGATGACGCCCGCGCCAGCGCCACGTTGAAGATCGATCCCATGGTTGCCCGCACCGCTTCGATCGAAAACGGATCGACGGTGTCGCCGACGAGAATCACGCCGTCGCCGCCGACGGCGTCGACCGTGCGGATGATCGTTCCGAGATTGCCGGGGTCGCGGGCTCGCTCCAGTGCCACCCACACCGAAGCGGCCCCCGGCCGGATGGCCTGCAGCGGAGTGAGCCGCTGATCGAAGACGCCGACCACCGTCTGCGGATTGTCGCGTCGGGTGATCTTGCCGAGCACCGCTTCGCTGACGACGACGACTTCGCCGCCCCGCGCGCGGGTGGTGGCGGCGAGGCGCGCCACCAGGCTTTCGTCGGCGACCTTGGCCGCATGGACGAGGCGGCGGATCGTCCATCCGGCGTCGACCGCCTCGGCCACGAGTTTCAGTCCCTCGGCGACGAACTGGCCGCTCGCCCTGCGGTTCTTGGGTAGCGCCAGTCCGCGGATTTCCTTGACGATGGGGTTGGCGAGGCTGGTGATGTGCAGCACCTTGCCCGGCGGCCGCAGGCCGTGGCAATCACCCATCGGGCGACCAGCGCGAAAACAGCGAGGTCGACAGCGCCCGGCCGCCGCCGTCTTCGCGAAGCACGAGCTCGCCCGATTCGAGCAGGCCGCCCATGCCCGCCGAGGCATTCCGCCGCCAGCTCGTGCATCGACAGAAACGAGGCGCGGATCGAATAGGCGGTGAGGATGAGGAACATCGGCGTATCCGAGAGCAAGCCGGCGCAGGCGCCGAGCAGGTCGGGAAGATTGGTGAAGAGGTCCCACACCTCGCCCTTCGGCCCGCGGCCGAATTTCGGCGGGTCGAGGATGATGCCGTCATAGCGGTTGCCGCGCCGCGCCTCGCGGCCGACGAACTTCACCGCGTCCTCGCAGATCCAGCGGACCGGGAGGTCGGGCAGTCCCGCCGCCGCCTGGTTTTCGCGCGCCCAGCCGATGGCCTTCTTCGACGCATCGATATGCACCACGTCGGCCCCCGCCCGCGCCGCCACCAGCGAGGCGATGCCGGTATAGGCGAAGAGATTGAGGATTCTGGTCGGCCGGCCGGCGACGGCGATCCGGTCGGCCAGCCATTGCCAGTGCGTCGCCTGCTCGGGGAAGACGCCGACGTGGCGGAAGGAGGTGAAGCGGCCGAGGAAGCGGATCCCGTCATAGCTCATCGGCCAGGTTTCGCCGAGCGGCCGCTTCATCCGCCAGCGGCCATCGGTCTCCTCCTCGCCGATGCCGACGAAAGTGGCATCGGCCGAATCCCACGCCGACGGGTCGAGCCGCGGCGTCCACAGCGCCTGTTCCTCGGGGCGGACAACGCGGTAGCCGCCATACCGTTCCAGCTTCCGGCCGTGGCCGGAGTCGAGAAGCGCGTAGTCGCCCCAGCCGCTGGTCTCCAGCATCACCGGCGCGCGCATAAGCGGCCGGCCGCCGGAGCCGCCCTTGCCGGATCCCGCTTCGGCGCGCCGCATGGTGGTTGCTGCCATGGCCCCTGTCGGGATCGCCCCCCCTCGTGTCCAGGACTATGTAGCGGCGAGGCGGCTCCAAATCCAACACTTGCCGAGCGCGACCGGGCCATGCAACCATGTCATTGGAATCGGTCCAGGCCGGCTGGGCCCGGAAAGCCGTTAGGCTTGCGCCGGGTGATCCATTGGCGGTCAGTTCACTGGAAAAGCAAAGACAAGACGGGAAGCCGTCACTCGGGGCTGCCTAACCATGGAAATGTCAGGCGAGTACAAAATCCCGGCGAGCCGGGAAAAGGTGTGGGCCGCGTTGAACGACCCGGAGGTGCTGAAGGCTTGCATTCCGGGCGCCAAATCGCTGGAGAAGGTCTCCGACAGCGAAATGAAGGCGACCGTCGAGGCCAAGGTCGGCCCGGTCAAGGCGGCCTTCACCGGTCAGGTGACACTGTCCAACATCGACCCGCCCAACGGCTACACCATCACCGGCGAGAGCAAGGGCGGCGTCGCCGGCTTTGCCAAGGGCGGCGCCGACGTCAAGCTCGCCGATGACGGCCCTGGCGCGACCGTGCTCACCTACACCGCCAAGGCGCAGGTCGGCGGCAAGCTCGCCCAGATCGGCGGCCGGCTCATCGACGCCACCGCCAAGCAGATGGCCGACCAGTTCTTCAGCGCCTTCGCCGAACGGCTCGGCGGCTCGGCGGCGGCTGACGACAAGGGAGAGACGGCCGTCGCCGCCGATGTCCTCAACGACGCCGAGGTCACCGCCGAGGCGGTGGAGGAGCGCCTCGAGATCGCGGCCGGCCGCGGCGTTCTCGGCGGCCCCTATGTGTGGGGGCTGATCGCCCTCCTCGTCATCATCGTGGTGATCCTGATAGTCCGCTGAGGCAGGCATGTCCAAGATTGCGTTGAAAGTGAACGGCAAAGAAGTGTCGGTCGACGTCGAAGACCGGACCCTGCTTGTCGAGCTCCTCCGGGAGGGGCTGGGGCTGACCGGCACCCATGTCGGCTGCGACACCTCGCAGTGCGGCGCCTGCGTCGTCCATGTCGACGGCGTTTCGATGAAGGCCTGCACCATGCTCGCGGTGCAGGCCGAGGGGAAGGACGTGCTCACCATCGAGGGCGTGGCGACCGGCGACGGGCTGCATCCGATGCAGGCGGCCTTTCAGGAGCACCACGGCCTGCAATGCGGCTTCTGCACCCCGGGCATGATCATGACCGCGCTCGACATGGTCCGCCGGCTCGGCAACGACCTCGACGAGACGACGATCCGCCACGAGCTCGAAGGCAATATCTGCCGCTGCACCGGCTATCAGAACATCGTCAAGGCGATCAGGGCCGGCGCCTCGGCGATGGCCGGCTAGGAGAGGGACTGGGCGAATCGTGCGACAATTAGGGCTGGGTCGGCGTGACAGCGAACCCTCCCCGAACCGGGGAGGGTGGCCGCGGTCGGCGAAGCCGAGCGCGAGCGGGTGGGGTTCGTTGATGGAGAGGCCCCCACCCACCATCCTTCGGATGGTCCCTCACCCCCTGTCGGGGCGGGATTGGCGCAGGCGCCTCGCTTGCAGCTCGAATTTGAACGAAGGCATTCATCAGGACGCGTAAGGGCCAATGTACCAGACCAGCTATCATCGTCCGGCCAGCCTTGCCGACGCCGCCAAGCTCCTTTCCGCCGCCGCCGACGGGCGATACCTCGCCGGCGGTCAGACCCTGATCCCGACCATGAAGCAGCGCCTCGCCGCGCCCTCCGACGTGATCGACCTCACCGGGATTGCCGAGCTCCGCGGCATCGAGGCCGGCGCCGACGGGGTCGCCATCGGCGCCGCCTCGACCCATGACGAGATCGCCTCATCCGCCGCGGTGCGCAGCGCCATCCCCGCGCTCGCCGACCTCGCCGGCATGATCGGCGATCCGGCCATTCGCCACCGGGGGACGATCGGCGGCTCGCTCGCCAACAACGATCCGGCCGCCGACTATCCGGCCGCCGTCCTCGCGCTCGGCGCCACCGTCCACACCGACCGGCGCGAGATCGCCGCCGAGGATTTCTTCACCGGCATGTTTTCGACCGCCCTCGATGACGGCGAGATCGTCACCCGAATCGTCTTCCCCGTCCCGGACAAGGCGGCCTATGCCAAGTTCCCCAATCCCGCCTCGCGCTACCCGATGGCCGGCGTCTTCGTCGCCCGCATGAAGGACGGTGCCGTGCGCGTCGGCGTGACCGGCGCCAGCGGCAATGGCGTCTTCCGTTCGTCCGAGATCGAGAAGGCGCTGCTCGCCTCATGGAGCCCTGAGGCGATCGAGCCGCTCGCCATCGGCGCCGAAGGCATGCTTTCCGACATCCACGGCTCAGCCGCCTACCGCGCCAACTTGGTCAAGGTGATGGCCAAGCGGGCGGTCGCCGCGGTATCGTAGTCCGGCCGCCGCACGACCTCGCTCCGCTGCCTACGGGAAAAAGCCGGGCCGGAACAGGTCGGAGAGGTCGTTCTTCTCGGCCACGGCGGAAAGGATCGGCAAGCCGAAGATCTCCTCCACGGATTTCACGATCGATCCGTGATCGTAGGCGACGCCACCTGTGTAGTTGGCTTTGACTCCCGCGCCGATCGCCAAGAACGGGATTTTGGTCGTCGCGCTCCCCTCGTCCCAGGTGAGGAAGATAACGCCCGAATGCGCCGTGGCCCAGGTCACTAGATGCGGGAGCTCGCGCTTCAGCCAGTCATCCCCCCTTCGAATCTTGTCAGCGCCGGGGCATCGGAGCGCCCCGTGCATGTCATTGCACACGTTCGGCGCAATGAAGACGTAGTTTGCAACCTTGTTCGCTGCGAGGTCGTCGACGAGCGCGCCATAGGGTTTGCTGTGGGCAGCACAATAGGCGTTGGTCTTCGACGGCGGGTCGCCTGAAACGTCCCTGAAGAAGACAAAGGGATTGTGCTTGGAGGCGTAAAGACCGCTGCGCGCGATCGGGCACGCCCCCGTCGCGGCGCTCTGGCCTTCTTGATAGGTCGTCCAGGTGAGGTTCGCAGCGTTCTTGATCTGCGTCACCAGGTGTGCCGTGCTGCCGGTGCTGTTGGACTTCGACGGGCCGGCGTCGGTCTTGAAAGTGTGATCCGCAAAGGCGTTCGTGCCTGCTTCCATCCACAGATAGTGTGGTTCGCTGTCGAGGCCCGGAAGCTCGTCGTCAAAGTTCGTGGCATGGGCGTAGTCGCGGAGCAGTGTCTGAATGAACGGAGCCTCGGTCGCATTGCCGTAGATTTGCCGTGCGTCGTGATTTTCCATCACGATCACGAAAACATGCCTGATGGGCGTGGCCGCCTTCGAGGCGGGCGCCGGTGCCAGCCCGGCAAGACAGCCCAGAAGCAATGCGGAAAATGTCCTCAACATCGTCCCGAGTTTTCCCGTTCCCCCTTGGCGAGGTCACAAACGTCCCGCGATTGATCTCTCCAGCCCTCGACCGATCCGTGCATCTTTAAGTATAGCTACTTCTCCGGGCACTCGCAAAGGATACCGCGCGGCCCGGGTCGACCCAAGGGCGATGCCACCGCGAATATTGCGTTCGGGCGGAGCCGGTGCCAAATGAACGGCGATGATCGTCTGCTCGTGCAATGTCCTCACCGCCGACCGCATCGCCGCCGCGGCCGTCGCCCTGGCCAGGGAGGATCCCTTCCGGCCGGTGACGCCCGGGCGCCTGTTCCGGGCCCTCGGCGCCCGTCCGCAATGCGGCACCTGCTTCCCGACCGTGCGCCGGATCGTCGCCGACGCCGGCATCGTCTTTACCTGTCCCGAGCCGCTCGCCTCGGGGGCGGAGGAAGAGGAAGATGAAGCGGAGATGTCGATCGTCGAGATCGACATCGTGTTTGACCCGACCGGCCGCATGTCTTAGTTTGGAACAGTTTTAATCTACGGAGCGACCCCATGAAAGGCGACCCCAAAGTCATCGACTACCTCAACCAGTCGCTCCGCCATGAGTTGACCGCGGTCAATCAGTACTGGCTCCATTATCGGCTGCTCGAGGACTGGGGCTACATGAAGCTTGCCAAAAAGGAGCGCGCCGAATTGATCGAGGAGATGCAGCACGCCGACAAGCTGGCCGAGCGCATCATCTTTCTCGAAGGGCTGCCCAACATGCAGCAGCTCAACCCGCTCAAGATCGGCCAGACCATCAAGGAGGTCATGGAGGCCGACCTTGAAGGCGAGTACGACGCCCGCACCCTCTACAACGAGGCGCGCGAGGTGTGCCGGGTCGCCGCCGACTACGTGTCGATGAAGCTGTTCGAGGATCTGCTCGCCGACGAGGAAGGTCATATCAACTTCCTCGAGACCCAGCTGAGGCTGCTCGGCGAAATCGGCCCCGAGCGCTTCGGCCTGCTCCAGGCAGAGTCCGCCGACGACGCGGAGTAAGGCGGGAGGCCGGCTCGTTTTCCTGCTTCGTTGCTTCAGCCCCGCCACCACCTGCCGGTAAGCTCCACGCCGAACCGCGACGGCGCCCGGGCGAAGTCGGCGATCCCGGCGAGCGCCGGGTCCGGCTTGACGATGATCGCCGTCGTCATCCGCTCGACGAGATGCCGGTGGGGATCCTTGGCTTCGAAGCCGGCGCGGAATGCCCCGGACTTGAGCGCCGGCGCGATCTTCGCCGAGATGCCGCCGGCGAGATAGACGCCGCCGAGCGCCGCGAAGACGAGGGCAAGGTCGCCGGCGAACCGCCCGAGATAGGTGGCGAAAAGCTGCAGCGCCTCGGCCGCCACCGTGTCGCTGCCGGCAAGACCGTGCGACGTGATGTCGGCGGGGCCGTGGAGCGGCGCCTCGGTGCCGTCGGCCGCGCCGATCCCCTTGTAGAGCCGCACCAGCCCCGATCCGCATAGCAGCGTCTCGGCGCTCATCCGGCCGAAGGTGTGCTCCAGGTGCGGCCAGATGGCGAAATCGCGCTGGCTGACCGGGCCGAGATCGACGTGGCCGCCTTCGCCGGGAATCGGCACCCAGATGCCGCCGGCCTGGACGAGGGCACCCGCCCCAAGCCCGGTGCCGGGCCCGACCACCACCCGCGCCCCGGTCGCGGTGGCGCCGCCGCCGTCGATCGGGTCGAGGTCGGCCGCCTCCAGCCCCGGCAGCGACAGCGACAGCGCCTCGAAATCGTTGAAGAGCATCACGTCGGTCATGCCGAACCGCTCGATCAGCCGCTTCGGCTCGACCATCCAATCGGAATTGGTGAGCCGTATGCGGTCGCCGGCGATCGGTCCGGCGATCGCCAGCATCGCGGTTTGCGGCCGCGCCCCCGGGCGTTCGGCGATCGCCGCCGCGATCGCGTCGTCCATCGTCTTGTAGTCGGCGGTTTCGAGATTGGGGATGCGGTCGAACGCGGCGGCGTCGTGGGCAAGCAGCGCGAAGCGGGCGTTGGTGCCGCCGATGTCGCCGATGAGAACCGGAAAGGCGATCCGGTCGGGAGAGGCCGTCGTCATGACGCCGTCCTTCCCGCTGCCGCCGCATCGCGCTTGGGGATGGCGTCGACGACCGCCGGTCGCGCCGGCGCCTCGCGGTCCCGGGCGATCGAGGCGAGGGTCGGGCCTCCAGCCATTGGCGGCGATGTCATGGGCGGTTTGCTCATTCCTTGATGTACGGCTTGCCATCCGCCGCCGGCGACCGGGCCCGCCCGATCAGGCCGGCGACCAGCACGATGGTGGCGATGTAGGGCGCCATGGCCAGGAACTCCGACGGGATCGGCGTGTTCAGGATGGCGAGCTTCTGCTGCAGCGAATCGGCGAAGCCGAAGACCAGTGCCGCCATCAGCGCGCCGACCGGGTGCCAGCGCCCGAAGATCATCGCCGCCAGCCCGATGAAGCCGCGGCCGCCGGTCATGTTGATGTCGAAGCGACCGACCGAGCCGAGCGTGAACCACGCCCCGGCGAACCCGGCCACCATGCCGCCGATGGCGACGTTGATGTAGCGGGTGCGATAGACGTCGATGCCGAGGGTGTCGGCCGCCTCGGGGTGCTCGCCGACGGCGCGCGCCCGCAAGCCGGAGCGCGTGTGGAAGAGGTAGTAGGTGGCGCCCGCAATGAGAATGGCGGCGCCGTAGACGAAGAGATTCTGCTGGAAGAGGACGCCCCCGATGATCGGGAGATTGCTGAGGAAGGGAATGTCCACCGCCGGGAATATCGGCGCGTTGTTGAGTTCCCGGTGCACCGTCAGCACCTGGCTGGTGACGTAGGACGTCAGGCCGAGGGCGAACAGGTTGACCGCGACCCCGGCAATGATCTGATCGACCCGGTAGCTGATCACCAGGACGCCAAGCGCCAGCCCCATCAGGCCGCCGACGACGATGGCGGCGAGGAGGCCGATCCAGCCGCCGAGCAGGGAACCGACAATCGCGCCGGCAAATGCACCGGACAAGAGCATGCCCTCGATGCCGATATTGACCACCGCGACCCGCTCGCAAAGCGTGCCGACCAGGCCGCCGAGCGCGATCGGCACGGCTCGCACGACCGTCGCCTCGAGCATGCCGGTCAGCGAAAATTCCTTGCCCGCCGTTGCCCACACCAGAAACGTCGTGACCGCCAGGAACAGCCCGATCCCAAGGAACAGGCTCGACCGGCGCGCGGCGCCGCGCACGAACTGGCGGGCGCCGAGAAAGGCGAGGATCGCCGCCGCGATGTAGTTGTAGGGCGCCGCCGGCACGACCAAGTCCGGCAGGGCGACGATATCGCCGGGAAGCGCCAGCCTGAAGGTAGCCTCTCCGGACGAGTCCAGCCCGAACACCGCCGCGACGAAGACGGCGAGGGCGAGGAGCAGCCAGCCGATGACCAGTGTCTGGCGCCGCTTGACGGGATCGAGATCGATGTGACCGGCGGTGGTCTCGTTCAGCGCCATCGCGTCACGCCCCCGGCTTGCGCTTGCGGAACGCCCACGGGAAGGCCGCGCGCATCAGGAGTGGCGCGGCGACGAAGACGATGATCAGCGACTGGATGATGGCGATCAGGTCGATGCGCACGCCGGCGGCCACCTGCATCTGTCGTCCGCCGGCATCCAGCGCCCCGAACAGAATGCCGGCCACAAGAACGCCGACGGGGTGCGAGCGGCCGAGCAGCGCCACGGCGATCGCGTTGAAGCCGGCGCCGCCGGAAAAGCCCGGCGAGGCTCGCCCCAGCACGCCGAGCACCTGATTGGCGCCGGCGAGGCCGGCGAGGGCGCCGCTGATCGCCATGACGGCGACGATGATCAGCCCGGATCGCATTCCGGCGTAACGGGCGGCGGAGGGATTGAGGCCGCTGGCGCGGAACTCGAAGCCGAGGGTCGTGCGGAACAGGAGCCAATAGACCAGCGCCACCATCAGGATCGTGATGATGATGCCGGCGTTCAGCCTGAGGTTCGGGTCGAGCCAGGCGAGGAGCTTCGGCAGTTCGGCACTCGACAGGACCGATGCCGAAATCGGGTCGTGGCGGCCCGGCTTCTGGATCGGCGCGTTGCGCAGCAGGAAGTTGGTGAGTTGCACGGCGATCAGGTTGAGCATGATCGTCGTGATCACCTCGTGAGCGCCGGTTGCCGCCTTCAGCCAGCCGGCGATCGCGGCCCACATGGCGCCGACCAGCATTCCGGCGAGCAGCGCCAGCGGCAGGTGAATGAAAATCGGCAGCCCCTCGAATGAGAAACCGACCACCACGGCCGCTATGCCGCCGACGATCATCTGGCCTTCGGCGCCGATGTTGAACAGCCCGGCGCGGAAGCTGAGCGCCACCCCTAGCCCCGCCAATGTCACCGGCGCCGCCGCCGTCAGCGTCTCGGACAGCGCCGAGAGCGATCCGAACGAGCCGTAGAAAAGCGCGGCGAACGCCTGGCCGATGGTCGGGATGTTGACGCCGGTGAGCAGCATGACGACGCCGCCGAGGAGGATCGCCAGCCCCACCGCAAGCACCGGGACGATGGCGAGTTGCTCGACGTCGAAGCGCGACACGGTCGCGCGTCGCAGCACCTCCTCCGACAGCGTCTCCTGTCTGGCGTATTCGCTCACCCGGCTGCTCCCGCCATCGCCAGGCCGATCTCGCTCTTGCTCACCGAACCTGCCGCGAACTCCCCGGCTATCCGTCCGCGGAACATCACCAGGATGCGATCCGACAGGGCAAGGATCTCGTCGAGCTCGGTCGAGACGATCAGCACGCCGACCCCGGAATCGCGCGCCTCGATGATGCGGGTGTGGACGTATTCGATCGAGCCGACGTCGATGCCGCGCGTCGGCTGCGCGGCGATGAGCAGCTTGATGTCGCGCGACAGCTCGCGCGCCACGATCAGCTTCTGCTGGTTGCCGCCCGACAGGTGGTCGGCGAGGCTGTAGATCGAGGGCGTGCGGACGTCGAAATCGATGACGTTCTTGACGCAGACATTGTGCACCGCTGTCCAATGCATGGCGATGCCGGACGAGTAGGGTTCCTCGTAATAGCTGTCGAGAACCATGTTCTCGGCAATATCGAACTCGCCGATCATGCCGTCGTGTTGCCGATCCTCGGGGATGTGCGCGATGCCGAGGTTGTGGCGCGAGCGGGTCGAGGCGCCGGTGATGTCGTGGCCGAGAAAGGAGACGGCGCCGTGGACGAGCGGCCTCAGCCCCGTCAGCGCTTCGACCAGCTCGGTCTGGCCGTTACCCTGCACGCCGGCGATCCCGACCACCTCGCCCTCGCGGACCGTCAGTTCCACCCCGTCGACGGCAAGCTCGTCGCGCTCGTTCCTGACCGCGAGATGGCGCGCCTCGAGCAGCGCCCGGCCCGGCTTGACGGGCCGCTTCTCGACCTCGAAGTGCACGGCCCGGCCGACCATCATCTCCGCCAATTCCGACTCGGTCGCGGTCTTCGGGTCGCGCTCGCCGACGACCTTGCCGGCGCGGAGCACCGTGATGCGGTCGGCGACCTCCAGCACTTCGTGCAGCTTGTGGGTGATGAAGACCAGCGCCTTTCCGGCATCCCGGAGCGAGCGCACGATGCCGAAGAATTCCGTTACCTCCTGCGGGGTGAGAACGGCGGTCGGCTCGTCGAAGATCAGCACGTTGGCCGAACGGAACAGCACCTTGATGATCTCGACGCGCTGCTGGGTGCCGACCGGCAGCTCTTCGATGATGCCGTCCGGATCGACGTCGAGACCGTGCTTGGCGCTGATCGCCGTCACCTGCTGACGCGCCTTGTCGAGGTCGAGGTGATCGAGCGGCCCGGTCGGCTCGACACCGAGCACGACGTTCTCGGCGACGGTGAACACCGGCACCAGCATGAAGTGTTGATGCACCATGCCGATGCCGGCGCGTATGGCGTCGCCGGCGCCCTCGAACCGCGTCGGCGTGCCGTCGATGGCGATCTCGCCGCCGTCGGGTCGATAAAGCCCCGACAGGATGTTCATCAGCGTCGTCTTGCCGGCGCCGTTCTCGCCGAGAAGCCCCAGTACCTCGCCGGCGCGGATGTGCAGGCTGATACTGTCGTTGGCGACCAGATCGCCGAAGCGCTTGGTGATGCCGCGGAGTTCAATATCCAAGAATCAGCGCCCCCGCGTCATCGTCTCCCCTGCCGAACCGCGGCACGGGGAGACGGACCCGCCGCGGCCTTCTCCGGACGCGGCAGGCACCTTGCGATCACCACGATTACATGGGGCCGACCATGATCGAGCCGTCGATGATCCCGGCCTTGATCTTGTCGATCTCGGCCTTGAGATCGGCCGGCACCGCCGAGTCGAAGTCGTGGAACGGCGCAAGTCCGACGCCGCCGCTCTTCAGGTCGCCGACGATGACACCGCCCTTGAACGATCCGTTGAACGCCTCGGTAACGGCGGTGTTGGTGGTCGAATCCACCCGCTTCAGGACCGACGTCAGGAAAACGCTCGCGTGGTCGGGGTCGGTTGCGTACTGGTCGGTGTCGACGCCGATGACCTTGAGCTTGTCGGGACCCATCTCCGCGGCGAGCGCCGCCGGCCCCTGGCCGACCTTGCCGGCGACCGGCATGACGATGTCGGCCCCTTCGTCGGTCATGCTCTTGGCGATGTCCTTCCCCTTGTCGATCGAAGTGAAGTCGCCGACGAACACACCGTCCTTGGTGGCCGGATCCCAGCCGAGCACCTTTACCGAGGTGCCCTTCTGCTTGTTGTAGTAGTCGGCGCCCCAAACATAGCCGTCCATGAAGTCGGTCACCGGGCCGCCGATGTTGATGCCGCCGAAGGTGCCGATGACGCCGGTCTTTGTCATGCCGGCGGCGAGGTAACCGGCAAGGAAGGCGGCCTGGTTGGTGGCGTAGACCTGGCCGAGCACGTTCGGGATCATCGGGTCATAGGCGAAGTCGACGATAGTGAAATCGATGTTCGGGTTGGCTTCGGCCGCGTCCTTGGTGGCGTCGCCGAGCAGGAAGCCGACGGTGACGATGACGTCGCACTTCGCCGCCACGAACGAATTGAGGTTCGGAACGTAGTCGGTCTCGGCCTTGGACTCCAACAGCTTGGTGTCGAAGTTGCCCTTGGCGGCGGCGTCCTTGACGCCCTGCCAGGTGTATTGGTTGAATCCCTTGTCGTCGACGCCGCCCGTGTCGGTCACGGCGCAGGCTAGAAACGCCCACGCCGGCGCCGTCGCACCGATCAAGGCCGCGGTGGTGACCGCGGCGAGCATTGCGGTGATACCTCTCCTGTTCAACTCAACCTCCTGTAGGTTTTAGGAATAGAACGACAATAGCCCGCTTTCCCGGGGCGTAGCCGCCCGGAACCGAGGTTCAGCTTCGCATTTTCGCCGATGGTCGTCGAGGCAATTTGCCGGTTGCCCCCGGCCCTGCCGGCGGATGACGCAAGGCGCCAAAGCCGCTACAAAGTCCGAGAACCATGGGGCGGCGGGTTGGTCAGGCGTGAGACCGCGCCCCTGACTTCGGCAACGGGGACGAAATCGAAGAGGCCCGGATGGATAGCGAACTCTTCGGAGCGGCGCGGGCGGTTCGCGAGCGCGCCCATGCCCCGTATTCCCATTTTCCCGTCGGGGCGGCGCTCCGCACGGCAAGCGGCACGATCCACGCCGGCTGCAATGTCGAAAATGCGGCCTTTCCGGAAGGGTGGTGCGCGGAGACCTCCGCCATCGCCGGGATGATCGTTGCCTCTACGGCCGACGGCGATCGGCGGATCGCCGAGGTTCTGGTCGTGGCCGAGCCGATCGACGGCCACCTCACCACGCCCTGCGGCGGCTGTCGCCAGCGGCTGGCCGAATTCGGCACCGCCGCCACGCTCGTTCACCTCGTCGATCCGACCGGCGTCACCAGCAGGACCTACCGGCTCGGCGACCTGCTGCCGGCCGGCTTCGCCATGGACGAGGCGTGACGACGGCCGCGCCGACCGGAGACGAGCCTACCGCCGCCGCGGCGATCGTCCGCCGGGCCAGCGACCTCCCATACGCGGTCGGCATGATCCTCGGCTCCGGGCTCGGCGCCATCGCCGACCTGGTCGAGGATGCCGTCCGCATCCCCTATGCCGAACTCCCCGGTTTCCCGTCCTCCGGCGTCTCCTCGCATCGCGGCGAGGTGGTTGCCGGCCGGCTGGAGGGGGTCGCGGTCGTCGTCCTCTCCGGACGGGTTCATTTCTACGAGAGCGGCAATCCGGCGGCGATGCGCGGGCCGATCGCGATGCTCGCAGCGCTCGGCTGCGACACGCTGATCCTGACCAACGCGGCCGGTTCGCTCCGCGACGAGGTCGGGCCGGGTGAACTGATGCTGATCACCGATCACATCGCCTTCACCGGCGTCAACCCGCTGATCGGTGAAGCGACCGATGACCGCTTCGTCGGCATGACCGGCGCTTACGATGCGAGCCTACGCGCCGCCTTGATCGCGGCGGCCGAGCGCGAGGGTATTACTCTGGCAACCGGCGTCTATATGTGGTTCTCCGGCCCCTCCTTCGAGACGCCCGCCGAGATCCGCTTCGCCCGGATCGCCGGCGCCGACGCGGTCGGCATGTCGACGGTTCCCGAGGTGATCCTCGGCCGCTTCTTCCGCCTGCGGGTGGCTGCCGTCTCGACCATCACCAATCTTGCTGCCGGCATGACCGGCGCCGAGCTCTCCCACGAGGAGACCAAACGCCTCGCCCCGGTCGGCGCGGTCAAGCTTCAGCGCCTTCTCCATTCCTTTTTCCGCGACCGCGGCCGGTGACTGCGTTGGCAGGCGGCATCGTGAAAGGCCACGAGCGACCCACCGCGCCAGGTCCAAGGACCAGGACAGTGATGCTTCCCCAGGAGATCATCCGCAAGAAGCGCGACGGCAAGCCGGTCGACCCGGCGGAAATCGCCTTTCTCGTCGACGGGCTGACCGCAGGTTCGGTCGGCGAGGGGCAGGTCGCCGCCTTCGCCATGGCGGTGTTCTTCCGCGGCATGTCGCCCGAGGAATGCGTGGCGCTGACCGCGGCCATGCGCGATTCCGGCACGGTGCTCGACTGGAGCGGCCTGGAAGGCCCGGTCCTCGACAAGCATTCGACTGGCGGGATCGGCGACAACGTCTCGCTGATGCTGGCGCCCGCCGTCGCCGCCTGCGGCGGTTTCGTGCCGATGATCTCCGGCCGCGGCCTGGGCCACACCGGCGGCACCCTCGACAAGCTCAATTCGATCCCCGGCTACCGGACCCGGCCGGATATCGAGACCTTTCGCCAGGTCGTTGCGACGGTCGGCTGCGCCATCATCGGCCAGACCGCCGAACTCGCCCCCGCCGACCGGCGCTTCTATGCCATCCGCGACGTGACCGCGACCGTCGAGTCGGTGCCGCTGATCACCGCCTCGATCCTGTCGAAGAAGCTGGCGGAAGGGCTGGATGCCCTGGTGATGGACGTGAAAACCGGCAGCGGCGCCTTCATGGCCACGCTCGAAAATGCCCGTACCCTTGCCAAGAGCCTCGTTTCCGTTGCCAACGGCGCCGGGCTGAACACCAGTGCCCTCGTCACCGGCATGGACGAGCCGCTTGCGAGCGCCGCCGGCAACGCAGTCGAGGTGATGAACGCGGTCGAATTCCTGACCGGCAAGCATCGCGATCCGCGTCTGGCCGAGGTGACGGCCGCGCTCGGCGCCGAACTGTTGGTCCTCGGCGGCCTCGTCGTCGACGCCGACGAGGGCGCGTCGCGGATTGAAGACGCCTACGCTTCGGGCCGCGCGGCGGAGGTCTTCGGCCGTATGGTGGCGGCGCTCGGCGGTCCGGCCGATTTCGTCGACAAGCCGGAGGTCCATCTCAAGGCCGCGCCGGTGATCCGCCCGGTTCGGTCGGAGCGCGCAGGCACAGTGGATGCGATCGATGCGCGCGCCATCGGGATCGCCGTCGTCGAGCTCGGCGGCGGCCGGGCGAGCGAGGCGGACGCGATCGACCATCGGGTCGGCTTTACCCGTCTTGCCGGTCTCGGCGCGACGGTCGGCGGCGCCGACGCGCCGCTTGGCTTGGTCCACGCCGTCAGCGAGGCCGATGCCGCCCGCGCCGAAGCGACGCTGCGCGCGGCCTATCGGGTCGGCGAGGAGCCGGCCGCACCGTCGCCGGCGGTGGTGGAGCGCATCGGTCCGAGCTGACCGATGAATGGTCACAGACGGATCGGTCGGTGTACAAACGCTCCATCCGGAACCGCCTGATGGCCAAGAAAAGATCGGATCCTGTTCTCTCGCGAATCCTGGATCGGCGGGGTGTCGTCACCTTTCGGGATTTGCAGTCATGCCTATGAACCCTCGCTACGCCATTGTCGTGTTCTGGTCCGACGAGGATGGCGTGTGGATTGCCGACGCGCCGGACCTCAAGTCCTGCTCCGCGCATGGTGATACGCCGGAACAGGCGGTGGCGGATCTTCAGGTGGCGATGGAAGCCTGGCTTGACGTCGCGAAGGAGCATGGGATGCCCATTCCCTCGCCGCGCTTCCACGCGCATCAGGACGCCGCCGAATAACCTCTCCCCGAAAACCAACCGCAGCCCGGAGGGGAGCCGGGCGGCGGCGGTATGAGGACTGAGACGCCGTTGCGGGGTGGCTTGGGGGGTACGGCGTCGGACGAGTTGGGGGACTCGCTCAGTCCGTGACGATGATCTTGGTGTTCCACTTGCCGTAGTCTTCGACCAGCTGGAAGAAGGCGGCGGCGTTTTCCGGGGCGAGGCGGACGCAACCATGGGAAGCCGCGTGGCCGAGCCGGGAGACGGCCTCGGTGCCGTGAACCGCGATACCGTCGACGAAGAACACTGCGAACGGCATCGGCGCGTCTTCGTACTGGGCCGACTTGTGGTTGGCGTCGAGCCAGGTCGGATGATACTCGCCCATCGGGGTGTCGTAGCCGGCGCGGCCGGTGGAGACGTCCCAGACGTAGGTGTTGGTGGCGCCGCGGTTGTCGGTGACCTTGAGGAACATCTTCTGCTGCGAGATGGAGACCGTCGCGACGATCTTCGGCTTGGGCTGGAAGATTGAGAAGATGCCGGCCTGGCTCGGCGTGGCAAACCCGATGGCGGTTGCTGCGAAGGCGGCGGCGGCGATGATCTTGGCGAAGGTGTTCATCTTTTTTCCCCTATTTCCTTGCGGGCGTTGGCCTGCGTCGTTCGATGAAACGAATATGGTCCCGACCCCGTTCCGCGGCAGTGATGGGGGTCACAAACGAGGGGGGTGGGAGTGAACCAGGTCACAGTTGGCGCGTTACGCAACGGCAAAGTCCGTTCGCATCGACGCCTGGGATTGGAGACCGCCGACCGCCTAGTCCTGCGACGCGCCGTCCCACGGCAAGCGACGCGCCTCGCGCTTCGCGTCACCACGGCTGAGTCCGAGGTCGTCAAGCTGCCAGCTCTCCATGATCGTCAGCGCGCGCCGCTGCCGATGGCGGCGGATCGCCATGCGCACCGCACGCGAGAGTCGGCGCACCATCTCCCGGGATGCGCTGGTGGCGCCGCGTCCGGTGGACTGTTCATACGTGGCCATGCCGGCAACCCTTTCTGCCGGCCAAAGCTAGCGACGATGGCGATGTGCGGCGCGCCCCATTGCTTCGTCCGCGGACGAAGCGTTTCCGCGTGTGGCCGACCGGCATTTGCCGTTAAGCTCGTCCGATGAGCGTTGATCCGAAACTCGCCGAGGTGGCGGCGATGCTCGCCGATCCCACCCGCGCGCGCCTGCTCATTGCTTTGATGGACGGGCGCGCTCATCCGGCGAAGGAGCTCGCCTTCCTCGCCGGAATCTCTGCGCCGACGACGAGCGCCCACTTGGCGAAGCTCCTCGACATGCGGCTGGTCGCGGTTGCGGCGCGCGGTCGCTATCGCGACTACCGGATCGCCTCCGAGTCCGTCTGCCGGATGATCGAGGCGGTCGGCGCGGTCGCGACGGAAGTGGCGACGCCACCGCGCCGGCTCAAGCCCCGCGACGAGGCGCTGCGGGCCGCGCGCCTTTGCTACGACCATCTCGCCGGAAGACTGGGCGTCGCTCTCGCTGATTCGATGCAGGCGGCCGGTAATCTCGTGCTCACCGACGAGGGTGGGGAGCTGACCCCGGCCGGCGAACGATTCCTGACCGGCTTTGGCGTCGACCTGGCCGGCGCGCGCCGGACGCGAAGAATCTTCTGTCGCCCCTGCCTCGACTGGACAGAGCGGCGGAGCCATCTCGCCGGCGCCGTCGGCGCCGCTTTGAGCGCACGGCTCCTGGCGCTCGGATGGGTCGAGCGGCTGCCCGACACACGCGCCCTGGCGATCACGACCGCCGGGCGAGACGGTTTCGCCCGCACCTTCGGTCTCGACCTGCCGCACTTTGCCGGGACGGGTGGCTAGCGCTTCAGCGCGAACCGCCGGAGACGCATCTGTATCGCTGCCCACTCTCGGCCTATATTCGTGAGCGATGACCCGCAGCGAGACCATCGCCCTGCTTCGCGGCCGCGCCGACGAGATTCGTGCGCGCGGGGTGACGGCGCTTTTTTTGTTCGGTTCCTCCGTCCGGGATGACTCCGGCCAGGCCAACGACGTCGATATGTTTGTCGACTACGACCCGGAACGCTTCGATTTCGTCGAGCTCATCCGGCTGCGCGAGCGCCTCTCCCGCGCCCTTGGCCGGCCCGCCGACCTAACCACCCGCGAAGGTCTCCATCCCATGCTCTGTCCCGCGATCGAAGCCGAGGCGATCAGAGTTTTCTAGTGAAGCGCTCTCACCTCGTACGCCTCGACGAGATGCTGGAGGCGATCGACGCGGTCGCTGAAATGATCGGCAACAGGCACTTCGGGCAGTAGCGGGTCGATTATCAGTTGCGGCGGGCCGTCGAGCGCTGCGTCGAGATCGTGTCCGAAGCGAGTCGCCGCCTTCCGCCGGCCCTGACCGCCCAATTCCCCGAGCAGCCCTGGCCCGAGATTGCCGCCATCGGCAACTTGCTCCGCCATGAATATCAGCGGGTCGATGATTTCATCATGTGGAAGATTGCCACCATTTCTCTTCCCGCCCTTCGCCCCGCAGTTGCCGCCATGATCGAGGTGGAGCAATCAAACAGCTAACCCAAAAAACCAACCGCCGCCCGGAGGGGAGCCGGGCGGCGGTGGTATGAGGACTGAGACGCCGTTGCGGGGTGGCTGGGGTACGGCGTCGGACGAGTTGGGGGACTCGCTCAGTCCGTGACGATGATGGTTGTGTTCCACTTGCCGTAGGCCTGCACCAGCTGGAAGAAGGCCTGGGCGTTCTCGGTGTCGAGGCGGACGCAGCCATGCGAGGCGCGGGTGCCGAGCCGGGAGACGGCCTCGGTGCCATGGATCGCGACACCGTCGACGAAGAAGACGGCGTAGGGCATCGGGGCGTCTTCGTACTGGGCCGACTTGTGGTTGGCGTCGAGCCAGGTCGGATGATACTCGCCCATCGGAGTGTCGTAGCCGGTGCGGCCGGTGGAGACGCTCCAGACGTAGCGGCTGGTCTGGCCGCGGTTGTCGGTGACGTTGAGGAAGAGCTTCTGCTGCGAGATGGAGACCGTCGCGACGATCTTCGGCTTGGGCTGGAAGATCGAGAAGATGCCGGCCTGGCTCGGAGTGGCGAAGCCGATGGCGGTTGCTGCGAAGGCGGCGGCGGCGATGATCTTGGCGAAGGTGTTCATCTTTTTTCCCCTATTTCCTTGCGGGCGTTGGCCTGCGTCGTTCGATGAAACGAATATGGTCCCGACCCCGTTCCACGGCAGTGATGGGGTTCACAAGAAGGGGGGGTGGAAGTGAACGCGATCACAAGCCGCGCCGCGCCGTCGAGAAAACAATAATGAAATCAGGGGCTTGTATTTCTTCTGAGAACCGACCGATTCGCCCTCAGTCGGCGCCCGCAGCCGGAATCGCCGCGCGATCGAGTTTGGCGAGGAGCCCGGCCCGCGTTGTCTCGTCGACGAACGCCGCTTCGATGGCGGTGCGGGTCGTCGCGCTCAGCGCCGCGGCGTCGAGCCGCTGATAGTGGCCGAGCTTTTCGTACTCCCCGCCGAGCGAGGTATGGAAATAGGGCGGGTCGTCGGAGTTGATCGTCACCCGCACCCCGGCCTCCATCAGCCGGCGAAAGGGGTGATGCGCGATATCCGGATAGAGCTTCAGCGCCACGTTTGAGCTCGGACAGAGTTCCAGGACGACTCCCTCGTCGGCGAGTCGCTTCACCAGCGCCGGATCCTCGATCGCGCGCACGCCATGGCCGATCCGCTTGACGCCGAAATGGTCGAGCGCCGCGCTGACGCTCTCCGGTCCGGCAAGCTCGCCGGCATGGGCGGTCAGCCCGAGGCCCGCCTCGCGGGCGATGCGGAACGCGTCGGCGAAGTCGCGCGGATGGTGCATGGTCTCGTCGCCGGCGATGCCGAAGCCGGTGATCCTCGGGTGCGGATTCGCCGCGGCTCTCTCCACCAGCGCCCGCACCCGGGCCGGGCCGAGGTGGCGGATGCTGGTGAGGATCATCCGGCCGACGATGCCGCTCGCCGCCTCCGCCTCGCCGATGCCGTCGGCGAGGCCGCCGACATAGTTGTCATAGGCGACGCCGCCGTCCGCGGCGATATCCGGCGCGATGAAGATTTCCCCGTAGATCGCCCCTTCGGCCGCGATCGAGGTGAAATAGTCGAAGGCGAGCGCGCGGAAATCGTCCCGCGTCCGGAACACCGAGGTGGCGCGGCCGTAGGCGGCGAGGAAGCTGGCGAAATCGTGCCAGGCATAGCCGCCGTCGGCGTCGAACAGGCCGCTGAGGTCGATGCCGTGCCGCCCCGCCAGGCGGCGGACCAGCCCCGGCGCCGCCGCCCCTTCGATGTGGCAATGCAGTTCCGCCTTGAGCACCGGCGCCGTCATAGGAAGCCGGTCCCGTGCGGTCCCGGCGCCAGCCCGAGATGCGCCGCGACCGTCGCGCCGATATCGGCAAGGGTTTCGCGGCGGCCGATCGGCCCGGCGCCGATTCCCGGTCCGAAGGCGAGGATCGGCACATGCTCGCGGGTATGGTCGGTGCCCCGCCAGGTCGGATCGTTGCCGTGGTCGGCGGTGATCACCGCGAGGTCGCCGGGGTTCAGCCGCGCTGCCAGGTCCGGCAGCCGCCGGTCGAACGTTTCGAGCGCCGCCGCGTAGCCCGGCACGTCGCGGCGGTGTCCGTAGAGCGAGTCGAAATCGACCAGATTGACGAAGATCAGGTCGCCGTCGCCGAGACGGTCGAGCGCCGCCAGCGTCGCGTCGAAGAGCGCCATGTCGTCGGGGCCCTTGACCACGTCGCTGATGCCGCGATGCGCGAAGATGTCGCCGATCTTGCCGACCCCGATCACGGTTCGGCCGGCGGCGACCGCCCGGTCGCAAACCGTCGGCTCCGGCGGCGGCACGGCATAGTCGCGGCGGTTGGCGGTCCGCTTGAAATCGCCGCGGTCATGGCCGACAAAGGGCCGGGCGATGACCCGGCCGATATTAAGCGGGTCGCAGAGCCGCCGGGCGATGAGGCAGACCGCATAGAGTCGGTCGAGGCCGAAGGCGGTCTCATGGGCGGCGATCTGGAACACCGAATCGGCCGAGGTGTAGCAGATAGGCTTGCCGGTCCGGATATGCTCCTCGCCGAGTTCGGCAAGGATCTCGGTGCCCGAGGCGTGCTTGTTGCCGAGAATACCCGGCAGGCCCGCCTCGCGGACGAGCGCCTCGGTCAGCGCGGCCGGAAATGCCGGGACGGTGTTGGGGAAGTAGCCCCAGGCGAACGTGACCGGCACGCCGGCGATCTCCCAATGCCCCGACGGCGTGTCCTTGCCCTTCGACACTTCGACGCCGTAGCCCCACCGACCCTCCGGTTCCCCCAGGTGGCCGAGATCGGGAATCGCCTCGCCGACCGACGCCGCGGAAGCGCGTCCGAGGCCGAGCCGGTCGAGATTGGGGAGCCGCAGGGGGCCCGACCGGAGGCCGTCGCGGTCGCCCCGGCCCGCCGCGCAGGCCTCGGCGATATGGCCGAGGGTGTTCGCCCCCGCGTCGCCGAAGGCATAGGCGTCTTCGGCGCCGCCGATGCCGACCGAATCGAGAACGAGGAGAACGGCGCGTGTCATGGGCGGCCCCGGATCAGAGGCTAAGAAGAATAGGAAAGCCGGCGGCCTGTGGATAGCCCGGCGGCTTCGCCTGGCTTCGCCGACGAATCGGGGGACAAATCGCCGCCCGCCGCCGCCTCTCATTGGCGAGGCCGGCTTCACCGGCTAGGTTCACCGGCGACAAACGGGATAGGACAGAGAGCCATGCAGGGCGTGACCGTCGTCGATCACCCGCTGGTGCAGCACAAGCTGACGCTGATGCGGGACAAGCACACCCCGACGGCGAGCTTTCGCCAGCTCCTCCGCGAGATCGCCCTCCTCCTCACCTACGAGGTGACCCGCGACCTCAAGCTGACCACCACGCGGATCGAGACGCCGCTGGCGCCGATGGACGCGCCGATCCTCGAAGGCAAGAAGCCGGTCTTTGCCTCGATCCTCAGGGCCGGCAACGGCCTGCTTGAAGGCATGCTCGATCTCGTCCCCTCCGCCCGTGTCGCTCATGTCGGCATCTATCGCGACCCCGAGACGCTCGAGCCGCACGAATATTACTTCAAGGCGCCGGACGATCTCGCCGACCGGCTGGTCATCGTCGTCGATCCGATGCTCGCCACCTCCAATTCGGCGAGCGCGGCAATTCAGAAGCTGAAGGAGCGCGGCGCCAGGGACATCCGCTTCGTCTGCCTGCTCGCCGCCCCGGAAGGCATCGAGCGACTGCAGCGCGCCCAGCCCGGCATTCCGATCTACACCGCCGCTATCGACGACTATCTCAACGATCACGGCTACATCGTCCCCGGCCTCGGCGACGCCGGCGACCGTTTGTACGGGACGAAATAGAGAAAAATAATGACCGATCCGCTATCCTCGACATCCGGCGGGCTAGAATTTCACGGAAAGGTTGATTCCAGTGCGCTGCACGAGGTCTTGCTTCTCGCGGAGCGGGACTGTGTCATAGAGCGCCGGCACGCGCTCAATAACGCTTTCAATGTAATCAAGAGGTTTTCTTTCAGACTTAAGATTGACGAATTCGTCGTCAGTCAAGACGATTTGAACAACGCCAACTCGATAACGCTCGGCGTAATATTCCTTTCCCTTAGGTAGCGGTTGAACTTCTTGTGCTATCCGATAGCAAAACCAAGATCGATTTGCGAACCGTTAAGCTTCAGCCGCGTGAACAATTGCGTCATATGTAGAGCTTGCCATAGACGTACCATCCGATTGCCACTGCTGGAGTCATAGACGAAGTATGCAATAACAAACACGCGATAGCAGAAATCGATTGATGCAACCGTCATTGAATCTCGGACCTCAGCCGCCGCTGATCGCCGTCAGCACGAAGACCTCGGCGCCGGGCGGCAGCGGCGTGTCGAGCCGCGCCCGCTCGCCATTGACGAACACGTTCATATGGCGGCGGACGGCTGGAGTGGAATCGCAGATGCGGTCGCGCATGCCGGGAACCGCCGTATCGAGCGCATCCACCATCTCGGCGACGGTGGCCGCGGCAACCTCCATTCGCCGCGGGGCGTCGGGAAAGAGATGGACGAGGGCGCCGGCCAGCTTGACCGTGACCGGCGCCGGGGCGGGCTGCGGATTTGCTGTAGCCGTCACCCCGCGCCTCCGGCTCAATCCGCAACGACCATGGTCTCGACCGAGAGGATCGCAGGCAGGTGCTCCGCGACCGGCATCCAGGAATCGCCTTCGTCGGCGCTCGCATAGAGCTTGCCCGAGGAAGTGCCGAAATAGATGCCGGCGGGGTCGAGCCGGTCGGTCGCCAGCGCCTGGCGGAGTACGCCGTAGAAGACGTTCTCCTGCGGCAATCCCTTGCGAAGCGCCGTCCACGTGTCGCCGCGGTCGCGGGTTCGCCAGACCGCGGCCTTGCCCTCCGGCACGTAGCGGCCAGCGATGTCGCCGTTGAGCGGGATCAGGTAGAGCGTCTCGGGATCGCGCGGATGCACCGCTGCCGGGAAGCCGAAGCTCGACGGCAGGCCGGCCTCGATGCTCTGCCAGCTCCGGCCGCCATCCTCGCTCCGGTACATGCCGCAATGGTTCTGTTGAAAGAGCCGGTCGGGGATGCCGGGCGCCATCACCAGGCAGTGGACGCATTGTCCGAACTCGGGCAGGTTCTGCCCTTCCGGCAGGAAGTCGGCGCGGGTGCCGCGATTCCGCGGCTCCCAGGTCCGGCCGCCGTCGGCCGAGTGGAAGATCCCGGCCGCCGAAATCGCCACCCAGATGCGGTCATGGTCGGTTGGGTCGACGACCAGCGAATGGAGGATGAGTCCGGCGCCCCCGGGCTGCCATGCGGGCCGGCTCGGATGATCGCGGAGGCCGGAGACCTGCTCGAACGACGTGCCGCCATCGTCGCTCCGAAAAAGTCCGGCCGGCTGAACCCCGGCGTAGAGCCGGCCGTTCACCGCGGCAAGGCTCCAGGCCGACTTGATCGGCTTTTCGCCCGCCGCATAGGCGAGCCCCTGGCTCGAATGCGACCAGGTCGCCCCGAGGTCGGTCGACTTCCAGACCGCCGGCCCGAACCATTCGTTGCCACCAGCGCCGTAGATCGTGCCGGTCTGCGGATCACCGATCACGTGGTTCATCGGCCAGGTTTCGCAGAATGGCCCGCGGAGCGTCCAGGAGCGCCGGGCCGCATCCCCCTCGGCGATGAAGACGCCCTTCCTGGTTCCAATGAGGATGAGGACCTTCCCGGTCATGTCGCCTTTCTCCTTGCTCAGGCGTGCGTCCACGCCCCCTTTGGCCCGCCGCTTCGCGCAAAGGGAGACGGACAACTGCGCGGAAGTCAACCGATCGGGGCCTCCGGTTGTCTTCCCTCACGCGGTCATCCATTTCCTCGTCGTTCGACGGGACCGATTTTCGACGAGCCGGCTGAAAAAAAGCGCACCGCGCCGGAGCCACAATCGGTGAATGCGGATGATGGGTGAGTCCGTTTCAGCGGAACAGGTTGAAGGCGAAGTGGTGGCTGATGCCGACGCCGACCATCCACTGGTCCTTGCTGCCTGCCTTGACGATCGGGCTGTCCGCCGCCTGGCCGACCAGCCGGTTCCAGCCGCCCTTCAGTTGAAGGTCCGTCCGGTCGGTGATCGCATAGGTGATGCGCGCCGCGACGCCCACCGACGTGAATCCGCCGTCCGGGGTGTATTTGGACAACGGCCCGGCGGCCGCCTCCTTGGCGGTGACGCCGAAATAGGTCCGCATGTAATCCTGCGAGGCGAGGCTGGCGCGCGGTCCGACGGCGAGCTGCATGCGCGGCGTCAGCGGCATGGAGACATCGAGGCCGATGTCGCCGACCTGGCCGTCGGCACCGTTGAAGCCCTGACGAACCGCGACGAAGGCACGGAACGGCCCGCTGCGCACGCCGGCGCCGAGTCCCGCCTCCAGCCCCCACGGGATCTTCTTCGTCCCCTTCAGGCTCGGGTCGTCGGACGGCTTGCGCTCGCCGTTGAAGCCGAGGGAGGGATAGATGAAGAAGCCGCTTGTCTTCGCTTCGCTCTGGCCGAACACCGGCAGATAGAAGCGGCCGACCTCGATGATCGGGTAGGGGACGAAGATGTAGGTGTCGGCGCCCGGATAAGTGGGCTTGGCCATGCCGCCGACCCCTAGGTTGAGCGAATATTGGGCGCCGCCGTCCCCCGCCTTCGCCTGGACGACACCGATCAGCAGGCCGGCGGCAAGCAGCGGCGCGAGGCTCAGATGGCGCATGGTCGAATATCCCCCCAATGACGCGACCGACCCCCGATGTCCGGTATGGGGCGCCTTCGGTTACTAAATGCTATATCCGAGCCCGCGTCGAATCGCCCGTGAAAAGATTGGCTTGCAGGTTGGGGGACGGCCCATGCGGGCGGGATCGGGCCGTCAGTGCGAAGTGTGGAGAGCAGCATGAAATACGGTGCCATCTATCCGAGCCTCAAAGGCCGCACCGTCCTGGTCACCGGCGGCGGCTCGGGCATCGGCGAATCGATCGTCGAGCATTTTGCCGCGCAGGGCTCGAAGGTCGGCTTCATCGACATCAAGGAGAAGGAATTCGAAGGCGCTCGCCGCGCGGCTGAAGAGAAAGCGTCAAACGGTCCACTTCGAGCCGTGCGACCTCACCGACATCCCGGCGCTGCAGAAGGCGATCAGGTCGATCCGCAAGGCGCTCGGGCCGATCACCGTCCTCGTCAACAACGCCGCCCATGACGAGCGCCACCTGATCGAGGAGGTGACGTCGGAGTATTTCGACGACCGCATCAAGGTCAACCTCAAGCACCAGTTCTTCACCATCCAGGCCGTTGTCGGCGACATGAAGAAGGCGAAGAACGGCGCCATCGTCAACATGGGCTCGACCTCGTGGATGGTCGCCTACGGCGGCCTGCCGGTCTATGCCGCGGCAAAGGCCGGGGTCGTCGGGATCACCCGCGGCCTCGCCCACGAACTCGGCAAGCACAACATCCGCATCAATTCGATCGCGCCCGGTTGGATCATGACCCAACGGCAGAAGGAGCTGTGGGTCACGCGCGAAGGGATCGAGCAGTTGATGAGGGATCAGTGCCTGCAGCGCACCCTCGACCCGGCCGACATTGCCCGGGCGGTGCTCTTCTACGCCTCAGACGAGTCCTCCGCCTGCACCAATCAGAACGTCGTCTTCGACGGCGGCTGGCTCTGATCGGACCGGCCTCATCCGCGAAACGGCTGTTAGCGAACCGTTAACGAAAGCTGCAGCTATTCCGCCGGCCCGGCTCTGTTTTGGTCCCGCATTAGGGATTGACGGCGAAACGTGCCGGGATGGTCCGGTTGCTCGGTCTCGTTGTCGTCATTGTCGTCGTGGCGGTGAGCGTGCCGAGCGTCGCGCCGGGCATCGTCAATGGACTGTTCGGCGTCGGCGCGCCGAATCGCGTCGCCGCGGTTCCCGCCTCCCCGGTCGATACGGAGCGAACGAAGCCGGCGATACCCGACGCGGGTGCCGACGGCCGGCGTATGGTGCTCGATGCGGACCGCTACGGCCATTTCATGGTCGAAGCCTCGATCAACGGCCGTGCGATCACGGCGATGGTCGACACCGGCGCCAGCACCGTCGCGCTGAGCGCCGAGACCGCCCGCAAGCTCGGCATCAGCCCGGCGCGGAGCGATTTCAACGCGCCGCTCTCGACCGCCAACGGCGTCGTCGCGGCGGCGCCCGTCACCCTCGATGAGGTCAGGGTCGGCAATTTGCGGCTCCGCAACGTCTCCGCCGTCGTGGTTCCCGAAGGCCTGCTCCCGGTCGACCTGCTCGGCATGAGCTTCCTCGGCCGCCTGTCGAAGTTCGAACTCTCCGGTCCGCGCCTCGTCCTCTCCCAGTAGCCGGCCTTTCCCGTGCCGGGGCGCTCTGTTATGAGCCACGGTGACCGCACGGGAGGACTGAGCGCGATGTTTCCCAAACCCATCCCCGATCTCCGCCCCAATACCCTGGCCTTCGAGATGGCGCCGCTGGTCAAGCCGACCGGCTTCCGCGAATATGATGCACGCTGGTGGTACGGGGTGCCCGGCTCGCAGAAGCTGCCCGAGCTCAACCTGATGGGCGTCACCGCCCTCGGCATGGGCATCGGCACGCTGCTCGGCGAGATGGGTGTGCGACGGGAGATCGTCACCGGCCACGACTACCGCGCCTATTCCTCGTCGATCAAGCTGGCCCTGATTTCCGGCTTGATGGCCTCCGGCTGCCGGGTCTACGACATCGGCTTGGCCATGACCCCGATGGCCTATTATGGCCAGTTCGCCCTCGACGTGCCGGCCGTCGCCATGGTCACCGCCTCGCACAACGAGAACGGCTGGACCGGCGTCAAGATGGGTTCGCAACGGCCCATCACCTTCGGCCCGGAAGAGATCGGCCGGCTGAAGGAGATCGTGCTCGACGCCGCCTTCGACCTGAAGGCCGGCGGCTCCTATGTGTTCGAGGAGAAATTCGCCGAACGGTACATCGTCGATCTGACCGCCCGCCCCAAGCTCAAGCGACGCATCAAGGTGGTCGCGGCCTGCGGCAACGGCACTGCCGGCGCCTTCGCGCCGCGGGTGCTCGAGGCGATCGGCGCCGACGTCGTGCCGCTCGACACGGACCTCGACTACACCTTCCCCCGTTACAATCCCAATCCGGAAGACATGGAGATGCTCCATGCCATTGCCGCGGCGGTGAAGGAGAACGGCGCCGATATCGGCCTCGGCTTCGACGGCGACGGCGACCGCTGCGGCGTGATCGACAACGAGGGCGACGAGATCTTCGCCGACAAGGTCGGCGTCATGCTCGCCCGCGACCTCTCGACCCTGCATCCGGGCAGCACCTTCGTCGTCGACGTCAAGTCGACCGGACTGTTCGCCACCGACCCGGTCCTCAAGGCCAACTCGGTGCATGCCGATTACTGGAAGACCGGCCACTCCTACATCAAGCGGCGGGTTCACGAGCTCGGCGCGCTCGCCGGCTTCGAGAAGTCCGGCCACTATTTCTTCAACCCGCCGGTCGGCCGCGGCTATGACGACGGCCTCGTCTCGGCCATCGCCATTCTCGACATGCTCGACCGCAACCCCGACAAGTCGATGGCCGACCTCAAGCGGGCGCTGCCCAAGACCTGGGGCTCGCCGACCATGGCCGCCCATTGCGACGACGAGACCAAATACGCCGTCGCCGATGCGGTGCGCGAGCGCTTCGTCGCCATGGAAAAGGCCGGCGACGCCATCGACGGGCACGCCATTGCCGACCTCGTCACCGTCAACGGCGTCCGCGTCGTCGCCGACGACGGAACCTGGGGGCTGGTGCGTGCCTCGTCCAACAAGCCGGAACTGGTGGTGGTCGTCGAGAGCCCGGTCTCCGAAGCACGCATGCGGGAGATGTTCCGCTCGGTCGACGCGGTGCTCCGTGAGCATTCGCAGGTCGGCGCCTACAATCAGACAATCTAGGGAGACCCAAAAGACGCCGGATCACGAGCTGGACGTTGCCGCGAAACGAATGAGAGGTTTGAGATGAGCACCAAAGGCATCGAAAAAGGCAGGGCCGGCCAGCTTTTTGAGGACTTCCTCAAGGAACAGGGGACCTATGAGGAAACGAACGAGGTTGCCATCAAGCGCGTCCTGGCGTTTCAGCTTGCCGCTGCGATGAAAGAGCAGGCGATTTCCAAGGTCGAAATGGCCAAGCGGCTTCAGACCAGCCGGTCGCAGCTCGACCGTCTCCTCGACCCAGAAAACGACACCGTAACGCTCGCGGCCCTGGCGCGCGCCGCAAGAGCTGTTGGACGCTCGCTGAGCGTGGAGCTCGTATAGTGCGGGGGCGGCCGTAGCCACCCCTGGAAGCGATGAAAAGATCGACTCGGGTACCGGCCGCAACCGCTCTTGTTTTTCGTCGGATCGACCAACCGGTAGCTCTGCCCAGGTTTGGGCGCGGGCGGCAGCGGTTCTCCGCGCGTGACGGTGCATTCATTTCCAGTCCCACCGCCACGGTGCAGCGGACGCGCAGTCGGCCCGCCGAATTGCCGTGCGGTGCGGCTGGACGCCGGGCGGGTGCAATGATTAGTGTGATGAATTGGACCGCGAGGGGGAGGGCACACCGTCATGGCGGGAGCAGCGGTAGCATTCGGACGACTGGCGGACGGCAGCGAAGTGCAGGAGGTCGCCATCGGTGCCGGAGACCTCGCCGCGAAGGTCATCAGCTTCGGGGCCGTGGTCCGCGATGTCAGGCTTGCCGGCGTCGACCACCCGCTGGTGCTTGGCTTCGACGACCTCGACAGCTACGTGCACCACTCGCCGCATTGCGGCGCCGTGGTGGGTCGCTTTGCCAACCGCATCGGTGACGGGCGCTTCGCCATCGACGGCAAGGTCTATCAGTTGGCGCTCAACGAGCGCGGCCACACCCATTTGCACGGCGGACCGAACGGCTTCGCCTCGCTGCCATGGCGCCTCGTCGATCACGACGCTGCCAGCGTCACCCTTGCCCTCACCAGCGCGAACGGCGACGAAGGATATCCCGGCCGGCTCGAGGTCACCTGCCGCTACGTGATCGAGGCGCCGGCGACCTTGCGGTTCGAGGCGGAGGCGACGACCGACGCGCCGACGATCGTCAACCTCGCCCAGCACACCTATTTCAATCTCGACGATTCGCCCGAGATCCTCGACCACGACGTCCGCATCTTCGCCGATGCCTATACGCCGGTCGACGAATGGCTGGTGCCGACCGGCGCCGTTCTTCCCGTCGCCGGCACGCCCTACGATTTCGGTCGGATGCGGTCGATCCGCCGGATGGTCGACGGCAAGCGCTCCCCCTATGATGTCAATATGGTGGTGAGCATGGACAAGGCGGCCGCCCCGCGGCCGGTCGCTAGCCTCCGTTCGCCGTCGGGTAGCGTCGCGCTCGATGTCCATTCGACCGAGCCCGGCGTCCAGTTCTATGACGGCAATTCGATGAACATCACCGTTCCGGGCCTCGGCGGGCGCCGCTACGGCGTTTCGTCGGGCGTCTGCTTCGAGCCGCAACTCTTCCCGGACGCGCCGAACCATCCGAATTTCCCGAGCGCTCTCCTCAGGCCCGACGAGACCTACCGCCAGACCACCGTTTACACCTTCGCGCGCGGCTGACGCCGCCTGCCGGCTTTCCGCCGGCGCCGGCTTCGTGCGAGGATACTGCGAATCGGCATAAACGGACGGAGTCCGACGGGCTGCAATGCGGGTCACCTATCGAGCCACTGTCGTCGGCTGCCTCGCTGCCTTCCTCTGGCCGGGCGCCTCGCATCTGGCGTCGGCCGATTGGCGGGACGACTTCAACGTGCTCCGCGTCGGGGTTCTTGCCGGCACGGATTCGGCCTACCGCATCGCCAGCCTCGAGCCGTTTCGTGTCTATCTGCAGGATCGCATCGGCGTTCCGGTCGAGATCGTGCCGGCCGGCAGCTACGATGCGCTGATCGATGCTCAGATCAGCGGAGGCATCGACTACGCCATCTACAGCGCGACAAGTTTCGCCACCGCGGCGGTCCGCTGCGAATGCATCGAGCCGATCGGCGCGCCGGTTGCCGCCGACGGGGCGCTCGGCTTTCACTCGATCCTTGTCGCGGCTGCCGGCGCGCCGATCGAGTCGCTGGCCGATGCACGGGGCAAGAGCATTGCGCTGGCGGGGGCCGACTCGGTCGCCGGGCGCCTGGTCCCGCTCCAGGCCTTCGCCGCCGAGGGCATCGTGCCGCCGCAATACTTCACCCGCGTGGAAACCGTGGCCGATCCGAAAGCCGCCATCCAAGCGCTGCTGGCCGGCGACGTCGATGTTGCCGTCGGGTGGTCGAGCCTGACCGGCCCGGCGATCTCCGGCTACGATTTCGGCGTGCTGACGCGGATGGTTGCCGACGGCAGCCTCGGCATGGACCGCATCAAGGTCATCTGGCGGTCTGAACTGATCCCGTTCGGCCCGCATGCGGTGCGAGCCGACATCCCGCCCGAACTGCGGTCGCTCCTGTCGCAGGCGTTGCTCGCGATCGCCAGCGAGGATCCGCGGGCCCTTGACTCCGTCGATCGGCTGGGCTTCGGCGGCGGCGGATTCGCTAGTCCCGGTCCCGATCTCTATGGGGTGGTGCTCGACCTGGTGAAGCCGCGCGACACGGCGGCGCGCTGACCGCGGTCGTGTTCGTCAGGATACGCGATCGATGGAGTCGCTCAGCCGCGGCCGCAGGTAGAACTGGTCGTTGAGATCGAAACTTCCCGTCATCACATAGCCGAACATGGGCGTGTAGTCGTAGTGCACTTCGGTCGTGACGACGAACGTGTTCTTCTGATCCACCGCCGCCGGCACCGTAACCACCGAGTTCTTGGCAAGCGGCGTGTCGTTGCGGGCGTCGCTCCAGGCGACGGTCGCCTTGCCCTGCGAATCGATGGCGATGCCGGACACCTTGATCTTGAGCTTGTTTTGATCATACGGCGTGATGATCGACGCGGCTGCGTCGAGGATATTCTTCATGTCGTTGTTGCTGATGACCTTCGACTGCGTCACCAGGTCGGTGAGCGCGCTGGTGACGCTCGTCACCTTGCGCTTGATGGTCAGCGCGTCGCCGACCTCGATGCCGCCGAAATAGAGGAGGAGCATCACCGGCAGCAGGAGGGCGAACTCGACCGCCGCGACCGCGGATTTGTCGGCGGCGAAACCCTTCGCCGACGACTTCGACCGAAGACCGAATCGGCGACGGGTCGGCGCCACGGTGCCGTCGGCTTGCTTCACCATGGGAAGGGCTCGTTGCGGAATGCCGCCGTCGCCGACAGGAGATGTGTACCGTTCGACATGTTCGACAGGTTGAGACCGAGAAGCCGGATGAGGACGGGCCACTCGTAGAAGGCGCGGATGACCACGATGTCGCCGCCGTGGCCGGGTTCGAATTTGAAGTCCGTCTTCAGGTTGCCGTCGTCGTCGACCGGCTTCGCCAGGTTGATCGAATCGAAGGTCGTGAAAGTGTCGACATCGACGTAGAGCCCGCCCTCGCAGTTGAACAGCGCCATGATCTGATCGCAGATTCGCTGCTTGAACTGGGAAGCGCTGAGGCCCTGCTCCTGCGCCTGTCCGGTGCGCACCAGCCGCGCCGTATTGGCGACGGCGTTCTCCATCGCTTGCCCGGCGAAAAACACCAGGGCGGTTTCGATGATGGCGAACATGAGGGCGATGAACGGCAGCGCGATGAGCCCGAATTCGACCGCCGTCGCACCCCGTTCGTCCCGGCGGAAGTGCTTGAAGACTGGTCGCCGGTCCACGCGCTCGTTTCTTGAACCGGTGCTGGCCATGGCGCTTGTTCGTCCCGACTTTGCCGACGGACGAAGTCCGCCGACTGGCTCAGGAGTATCAAGCAGGAATTGAAGAAGAGTTGTGCGCTATACTGAAAAACTGATGGGTCGTGGTGAGTATTTGCTAACCATGGCGGCTACCGCCCGCTGGCCGCGTCCGACAGCGCGTTGTGGGCCTGGATCTGGTCGTTGGTCGTCACGAAGCTGGTGCCCTGGTCGCCGATGGTGAGCGTCGGCGAGCAATCCGGCGTGCAGCTCAGCGTCACCCGCGACGCGCGCTTGAAGACCGTGACGACGTCGTCATCGGACGCCGTGACCGTCAGGACGTCGTCGGCGATGGCCTGGCCGGAGGAGTCGAGAACGATGAGATTGGTCGTGCCGTAGGTGCGGCCGGTGATGATCAGCGTCCGGTTGTCCTGGATCGTCGCGTCGGCGATCGCCGGGTTGCCGATGATGACCGTATCGGCCGGACGCGAGATGCGCATGACCTTTGCTCGGTCGATGATCACGGAAATCGGCTCGTCGGCGGCGAGCGCGGCAAGCGGTGCGGCGCCGAGGCCTGCGACGAGCAGCGCCGCGCTCCACAGGGCCCGGCCGGATTTCCAAGATGGGGATGCAGTCGGTCTGCGCGACATGGGGGCCCTCCGGCGGCTGGCAGAAGCAGCGGAATCCTTGACGCCGAATGGTGAATGAAGCCTTAAGCCGGCCGTCCGGCGGGCGTCGGCGCCGCGTGACGACGCTGGTGTTCCGGCCTGCGATGCTGACTTGGCGCTGCGATCGGCTGGTCTCCACCGTTGAAATGAGCGCGTGGTGAACAATTGGTTGCCGCCCGTGGTAAACAATCTGACAACAAAGCCGGCGTGGTTTGGAAAATTCGATTGAATACAACTCCATGCAATACTTATAGATACTTTTAACATTAACAATTTATGATTTCAGGCCAGAATAACCCCTCGATGTGTTAACGATGCTTCAGTAAATTGCATGTAGCTTTGCGTGTGGTCGGGGCCGCGAACATAACAACAGCGGTTGACCGAACTGTGGAAGTTTCAAACACGTGGAGTGAGGAGTCACTTTTATGAAGAATCTGTTTGCGCGTTTCGCCAAGGACGAATCCGGCGTGACCGCTATCGAGTATGGCCTGATCGCCGCGCTCGTCGGCGTTGCAATCATCGCCGGCGCTACCCTGCTCGGCCAGCAGCTGAACACGACGTTCACGTCGATTTCCGACACGATGAGCGGCGCCACGCCGGCACCTCCGGCGCCGTAAAAGGCTGCCGGGACTTAGGGCGGGCTCTGACGACCCGCACTCCGCAGGCGCGCCGTCGTGCGTTTCGACGGCGTGCCCGCGGCGCCTCCGTTGCTTGGGTTGGAGGCCGGGATTGAGGGCGGCTTGATCGTAGGGTCGAAGGTGCTGGCATCCGCGACCGACGATTTTGGTGGAAAGGGAGTGTGGCCGTGCTCCTGACGGTCTTGCAATATCTAGCGTTCATTGTGTTTCCCCTGACGGTGGCCTATGCCGCCGCGACCGACCTCCTCACCATGACCATCTCCAATAAGCTGTCGCTGGGGCTGGTCGCCGGTTTCGTCCTGCTTGCCCCGTTGACCGGCATGGACTGGCAGACCTTCGGCCTGCACTGGGCCGCCGGCGGGCTGGTTCTGGCCGCCTTCTTCGTTTGCTTCGCCTTGGGCTGGATGGGAGGCGGCGACGTCAAGCTCGCTGCCGCGATCGCTCTTTGGCTGGGTCTGGATCAGATCCTCGCTTTCGCCGTCTGGACGGCCATCTATGGCGGACTGCTGACGCTCGGCATCCTGTCGTTCCGCCGCTTGCCGGTATTGCCGGCCTTTGCCGTCCGTCAGCCGTGGATCCAGCGTTTGTATGAACCGAAAGCGGGCGTGCCGTATGGGGTCGCTCTCGCTGCGGCCGGGGTGGCCATCTACCCGCAGACGATCTGGCTCGGCGTGGCGACCGGCTAGGGCGGTGGCTGGGGTGCCCGGCCGGCGCGTGTCCGGGTTGCCGATGAGCGGTCGAGACGTGTCGGTTTCGCCCTCTAAATCGCGATCCGCTTCGCCGCCGCGAAACGGCGCCGGTAACCCTTCGTTAGGTACGATTTCTTACCGCTGGTTAACCATAAGTACACGATTGCGGTGAGAAATTGCCGGCGAGGTTGAACAAGAAAATCGACCTTGTGTGAGGAAGTGCGTCATGAAGATCGCCCGCGTAGCAGTTCTCGGTGTGGCCCTCGGCGCCGGCGTCGTCGCCGCCGTCTTGGCCCTCAACCTGACGTCGACCGACATCGTTGCGCCGCCGGTCGTCGCCGAGCGGCAGGCGGATACGGTCAGCATCCTCGTTGCCACCAGGGACATACCCATGGGGTCGAAGGTCAGCCAGAACGACGTCGCGTGGCAGGACTGGCCGCGAAGCGGGGTCTCGGGCAAGTTTCTGGTCCGTTCGAGCGATCCCGATGCCGCGCAGCAGGTGCTCGGCGCCCTTACGCGTTCGACCTTCTATTCCGGTGAGCCCATCACCGAGGCGAAGCTCATCCGCGCCGGCAGCGGTTTCATGTCGGCGATCCTGCCGGCCGGCATGCGGGCGGTCGCCACCAAGATCTCGGCGGTCACCAGCGCCGGCGGCTTCATTCTGCCGAACGATCATGTCGATGTGATCATGACCCGCCGGACTGGGAACGACGCCGATATACCGGGCGGCTACCAGACCGAGACCATCCTCAACGACGTTCGCGTCCTCGCCATCGACCAGACGATCGAGGACGTCGACGGCGAGAAGGTCGTGGTCGGCCAGACGGCGACGCTCGAGTTGACGCCGCGCCAGGCAGAGATCCTGACGGTCGCCCAGCAGATGAGCGACCAGCTCACGCTGGCGCTGCGCAGCATCGCCGATGCCGAGACCGCCCCGCTCGGGCCGGACGCCTACCACCTGATCAGTGGAACCAAGAAGAGCGGCGCCGTGACGCTCGTCAAGAACGGCGTCGCAAAGCAAGTGAGCGGCACCAGATGACGCGCTGGGCGCATCGGCCGGCAAATCGGGGGTACAAAGAATGCTCGCTTCGTTCCAGCGCAAGCTTCTCGCGGCGATAATCGGCCTCGCCGCGATTTTTGTTGGGGTCGGGGTCGCTCCCGCCCGGGCCAATTCGGTCGAAACCGTCGCCCCCAACAATTCGCTCAGCAAGACCGTTAAGCTCGGCCTCAATAAGTCGCTGGTCGTCGATCTGCCGCGCGACGCCCGCGACGTGCTGATCTCCAATCCTGCCATCGCCGACGCCGTCATGCGCACGCCGCGGCGGATCTACCTCACCGGCATCGCCATCGGCGAGGCGAGCATCATGGTCTTCGATCGGGCCGGCCAGCAGATCGTCGCCCTCGATCTCGAAGTGGAGCGCGACAATTCGGCCCTCGAGCGCACGCTCGCCCGCCTGATCCCCGGCTCGAATATCACCGTCGAGGTGATCAGCGACAACATCGTTCTCTCCGGAACCGTCCGCAACGCCAACGATGCGCGGCGCGCCCAGGATCTTGCCAACATCTTCGTCAATGGTGGCGCCAACGCTCAGCCGGGCGGCGGCGGCGCCGGCGCCAGCAACACCGGCGCCGGCAACAGCGTCAACATTTCGCTCGGTATCGCGGCGACGCCGACCAGTGCCGTCGTCAACCTGCTCTCCATCGAGGGTGACGATCAGGTTCACCTCAAGGTCACCGTCGCCGAGATACAGCGCAGCGTCGCCAAGCAGCTCGGCGTCAATCTCAACGGCGCCATCACCGTCGGCGCGCTCAAAGCGGGCTTCAACACCGACAATCCGTTCGCCACCAGCGGCCAGCCGCTGTCCACGACGCTTGGTTCGATCGGACACGGCAACCCTGCCGCCGGCGCCTCGAACTACAAGAATGGTCTCTATGCGCAGCTGAGGGCGCTGGACGAGACCGGCATGATCAAGACGCTGGCCGAGCCGACCCTCACCGCGATCTCCGGCGAATCGGCCTCGTTCCTCGCCGGCGGCGAATTCCCGGTGCCGACCAATGTCGATCCGAACACCGGCCTGCCGTCGATCGAGTACAAGCCGTTCGGCGTCTCGCTGAGCTTCACGCCGGTGGTGCTCGACGAAGGGCGCATCAGCCTGCACGTCAAGACAGAGGCTTCGGAGCTGTCCCCCGAGGGCTCGGTCTCGCTTGCCAACATCTCAATTCCATCCCTCAAGGTGCGCCGCGCCGAGAGCACGCTGGAGCTTCCCTCCGGCGGCTCGATGGTCCTCGCCGGCCTTCTCCAGGACAATGTCCGCCAGTCGATCAGCGGCCTGCCGGGACTGAAGAACCTGCCGGTGCTCGGAACCCTGTTCCGCAGCCGCGACTACCAGCGCGGCGAGACCGAGTTGGTCATCATCGTCACCCCCTACCTGGTGGAGCCGGTCTCGCGCGCTGCGCTTGCCAAGCCGGATGACGGCTTCGCTCCGGCCGGCGACGGCACCGGCGACTTCCTCGGCCGCATCAACCGCGTCTACGGCGTCAAGGGCACACCGGCTCCCGCCGGTGCTTATCGCGGCACCTACGGGTTCATCTTCGAATGAGCGCGCCGGCAAGGATGGAGCGTCGGATCATGCTGACTGCACTCTTCCCGACTGGCGAGGTATGTCGCGCCGGGCGGCTCCGCCTCGCCGTCGCCGCCGGTCTTCTTCTGGCGCTGGCGGGATGCAAGACCACCGAAGAGCCGATTATCGTTGGCTCGGTGCCGGACGACTATCGCACCAATCATCCGATCGCCATCGACGAGTCGGTCCAGACGATGGATATTCCGGTCGGCATCAATTCCGGGCACCTGCCGGACGCCGTCAAGGCGAACGTCCAGGGCTTCGCGCAGAAATATGTGTCCAGCGGCGCCGACCTCATCGCCATCGTCACGCCCTCCGGGTCGCCCAATCAGGACGCTGCCGCCTACGCCAGCTACGAAGTCCGCGACACGCTCGTCGCCTCCGGCGTCAGCCCGCGCGCCATCGACTTCCGCGTCTATCGCGCGCAGTCGGGGGAGAATTCCGCGCCGATCCGCATCGCCTATGCGGGGGTGTCCGCCAAGGCCGCCCCGTGCGGCCCGTGGCCGGACCAGGTCGCCGACAGCGGCGAGAACCGCCACTACTTCAACTATGGCTGCGCCACCCAGAGGAATCTGGCGGCGATCGTCGCCAATCCGCTCGACCTACTCTATCCGCGCGGCATGACGCCGGCCGACGCGGCCCGCCGGTCGACCGTGCTCGACAAGTATCGGAAGGGGCAGCCCTACACCAGCGACTACTCGCGCGAAACCGGCGGCAACATCGCCCAGGGAGTCGGTAACTGATGACGGATATTGCCTTTGAAGACCACGGCGAGGGTCCGGCCAAGAAGGAGGAGGTCACGCCGCCTGCCGGACCGGTAGCGCCAGGCGATGTCCGCCCGGTTCCGCGCATCTCGATCCAGGCGTTCTGCGAGACGCCGGACCTTGCCGCGACCATCGAGGCCGCCGCCACCGACCGCCGCATGTCGCGCGTCCACGTCAAGGTCCACACCGGCGGCATCGCGGCCGCCACCGAGTTCTATCAGGCCGCCGCGACGCCCAATCTCATCATCGTCGAAAGCAGCCTTGCCCGCGACCGGCTCGAAGCCGAGCTCGACCGCCTCGCCGAGGTCTGCGATGCCGGCACCAAAGTGATCATCATCGGCCACACGAACGACGTCGAGCTCTATCGCGGCCTTGTCCGCCGCGGCATCAGCGAGTACCTGGTCGCTCCGGTCGATGTTCTCGGCATCGTTCGCGCCGTCGGCGACCTCTATGTCGAACGCTCGACCGCCCCGCTCGGCCGGACCATTGCCTTCATCGGCGCCAAGGGCGGCGCCGGCTCGTCGATGATCGCCCACAACGTCGCATGGGCGATTGCGCGAAACTTCCAGAGCGACGTTGTCATCGCCGATCTTGATCTTCCCTTCGGGACCGCCGGCCTCGACTTCAATCAGGATCCGACCCAGGGCATCGCCGAAGCGATCGGCTCGCCCGAGCGCCTCGACGAGACCTTCCTCGACCGCCTGCTTACGCGCTGTTCGGACCATCTCAGCCTGCTCGCCGCGCCGGCGATGCTCGACCGCGCCTATGATTTCGACGAGGACGCCTTCGTCCAGGTGCTCGATGTCGCCCAGGCCGGCGTTCCGGCCGTGGTCATCGACCTGCCGCATTGCTGGACCGGGTGGGTGCGCAAGACCTTGACGTCGGCCGACGAGGTGGTGCTGACCGTCGAGCCCGATCTCGGCAACCTGCGAAACGCCAAGAACTTCGTCGACCTTCTCCGTCAGGCCCGCCGCAACGACGCGCCGCCGCGCCTCGTCATCAACAAGGCCGGGATGGCGAAGCGGCCCGAGATCGGCGTCAATGATTTCGCCGAGGCGCTCGACCTCGTGCCCGAGGCGGTGATCCCCTTCGACCCCCAGCTCTTCGGCGCCGCCGCCAATAACGGACAGATGATCGCCGAGGCCGATCCGAAGAGCGCCATCGTCGAATCCTTCGATCTGATCGCGCGCATCACCACCGGACGCGCCGAGGTGAAGCGATCGAAACGCGGCGGGCTCTCGCCGTTCCTGTCACGCCTTCGTCGCAAGTCCGGCTGACGGGAGGAACGATGTTCGGCAAGCGCGGTTCAACGGGTAGCGGCCAGCCGCCGTCGGAGGTCGCCGGCCCGGTCGCCGCCAAGCCGTCGGCGGTGCGTCCGGCGCCGTCGCGGCCACCGCCTAGAGCGCCGAACGCGGCCGCGATATTGGAGCCGTCCGACGACGGCCGGACGACCGAATCCGGCCTCAAGCGGTCGGAGAACTTCTACGACGTCAAGACCCAGATTTTCTCGGCGCTGATCGACACCATCGATCTGTCGCAGCTGTCGCGGCTCGACACCGAGTCGGCGCGCGAAGAAATCCGCGACATCGTCAACGACATCATCGCGCTGAAGAACATCGTGATGTCGATCGCCGAGCAGGAAGATCTCCTCGAGGACATCTGCAACGACGTGCTCGGCCTCGGCCCGCTCGAGCCGCTGCTGGCGCGCGACGAAATCTCCGACATCATGGTGAACGGGGCGACCCGCTGCTACATCGAGGTCGACGGCAAGGTCCAGAGGACCAAGGTCCGCTTCCGCGACAACACCCAGCTGATGAACATCTGTCAGCGGATCGTCAGCCAGGTCGGCCGGCGGGTCGACGAGTCGAGCCCGATCTGCGACGCCCGCCTGCCCGACGGCAGCCGCGTCAACGTCATCGCGCCGCCGCTCGCCATTGACGGCCCGGCCCTCACCATTCGCAAGTTCAGACGGGACAAGCTCACCCTCGACCAGTTGGTGCGCTACAACACCGTCACGCCGGACGGCTCGACGATCCTCCAGATCATCGCCAGGTCGCGATGCAATGTTCTCGTCTCGGGCGGCACCGGATCGGGAAAGACGACGCTGCTCAATTGCCTGACCCGCTACATCGGGCACGACGAACGCATCATCACCTGCGAGGATGCCGCCGAGCTGCAGCTCCAGCAGCCTCATGTCGTGCGGCTGGAAACCCGCCCGCCCAATATCGAGGGCGAGGGCGAAGTCACCATGCGCGACCTGGTCAGAAACTGCCTGCGCATGCGCCCGGAGCGGATCATCGTCGGCGAGGTGCGCGGAATCGAGGCTTTCGATCTGCTCCAGGCGATGAACACCGGCCATGACGGGTCGATGGGCACGCTGCACGCGAACAGTCCGCGCGAGGCGCTGTCGCGTTTGGAATCGATGATCAGCATGGGCGGGTTCAACCTGCCGTCGCGGACGCTGCGCGACATGATCTCCACGTCGATCGACGTGATCGTTCAGGTGGAGCGGCTGCGCGACGGCAGCCGCAAGATCACCCACGTCACCGAAGTGGTCGGCACCGAGGGCGACGTCATCATCACCCAGGACATCTTCGTCTTCGAAATCACCGGCGAGGACGCCAGCGGTCGCGTCCTTGGCCGTCATCGCGCCACCGGCATCGGCCGGCCGAAATTCTGGGAGCGTGCCCGCTACTTCGGCGAGGACGTCCGGCTCGCCAACGCCCTCGACTCCGCCAATGAAGAGCCGGCGGCCGTCGCCGCGGGGTAGGATGAGGAGATGTTTGGCTCGCTGACTGTTGTCCTTATCGCCATCTCCGGTCTCGCCATGCTGAGCGCCGGCGGCATCGCCTATGTGTTTCTCTACAATCGCATCCAGTCGGAGAACACCGCCGGTAGCAGGCTCGACCAGCTCCGCAGCCGCGGCCCTGGCGGAGACCAGGCGCAGGCCCGGCTCGATGCGGCAAAGCGGCGGAAGTCGGTCCAGGAAACGCTGAAGGAGATCGAGGAGAAGCAAAAATCCCGGGCGCGCCAAAGCCATTCACCGCCGCTCCACCTCAGGCTGACCCAGGCCGGCCTCAAGTGGACGCGCAACGGCTTCCTGATCTTCAGCCTTTGCTGTGGTGTCGGAATTGCCCTTGTTTGCTTCCTGATCAGGGCGCCGCTGTGGGCGACCGCAATCCTTGGCGTCGTCGGTCTGATCGGCCCGCCGCGCTGGGTGATCAACCATCTTCGCAAGCGCCGCAAGAAGAAGTTTCTCGCCGAATTCGCCAACGCCGTCGATGTCATCGTGCGCGGCGTCAAGGCCGGCCTGCCCCTCAACGACTGCATCAAGGTGATCGGCACCGAGGCGTCTGAACCCGTGCGCGGCGAGTTCCGCCAGATTGCCGAATCCCAGGCCCTCGGCGTTTCGATGGCCGACGCCGTTGCCAAGCTCCCCGACCGGATGCCGGTGCCGGAAGCGAATTTCTTTGCCATCGTCGTCGGCATCCAGCAGCGAGCCGGCGGCAATCTGTCGGAGGCGCTCGGCAATCTGTCCCGCGTTCTCCGCGACCGCACCAAGATGCAGGGGAAGATCAAGGCGATGAGCGCCGAGGCAAAGGCCTCCGCCATCATCATCGGTGCGCTGCCGATCGTCGTCATGGGCCTCGTCTATCTTACCAGCCCCGCTTACATCAGGCTGCTCTTCACCGACCCGCTCGGCAACATGATCCTCGCCGCATGCGCGATCTGGATGGCGATCGGCATCTGGGTGATGCGGCGCATGGTCAATTTCGATTACTGAGGACCGCGGACGATGCTCGCCACCGCCTACCGCTATATGACCGATCCGCAGGTGCTGTTCGCGGTCTTCTCGGCGATCGCCGTCTTCGCGACCGTGGTCACCCTGGCCCAGACGTTCTTCCAGCGCGATCGCTTGGCGGCGCGCATCAAGTCCGTCGCCGTCGAGCGCGAGAAGATCAGGTCGCGCGAGCGCATCCGACTCGCCGATGAATCGAGCAAGGCGAGGCTGCGCAACGAGCCCAAGGTGTACATGCGCCGGGTGGTCGAGCGCTTCAATCTCCGCGAGGCGCTGGCCGACCAGGCCACCGTCAGCCGCCTGCGCATGGGCGGCTATCGCGGCCAGGCGCCGTTGGTCGTCTTTCTGTTTGCGCGCCTGGTGCTGCCGCTGGTCCTGTTCTCGGTCGCCGTGATCTATTTCTTCGTCATCTTCGACTTCGACCAGCCGGCGATCATCAAGATCCTGTTGGCGATCATCGTCGCCTATATCGGCTTCTATGCGCCGAACCTCTACGTTTCCAACGTCATCTCCAAACGCCAGCAGTCCGTCCGCCGCGCCTGGCCCGACGCGCTTGATCTCTTGCTCATCTGCGTCGAATCCGGCATGGCGCCCGAGCCGTCCTTCCGCAAGGTTTCCGAGGAGATCGGCGGTCAGTCGGTGCCGCTTGCCGAGGAGCTGACCTTGGTCACGGCGGAGCTTTCCTATCTTCAGGACCGCCGTCAGGCGTACGAGAATCTGGCGACACGGACCGGCCTCGAGCCGGTGAAGGCGGCGATGACGGCGCTCGTCCAGGCCGAGCGCTACGGCACGCCGCTCGGCCAGACGCTGCGCGTCCTCGCCCAGGAAAGTCGCGACCAGCGGATGATTGCCGCCGAGAAGAAGGCCGCGGCCCTGCCGCCGAAGCTGACCGTTCCGATGATCGTCTTCTTTCTGCCGGTGCTGCTCGGCGTGATCCTCGGGCCGGCCGCGATTCAAGTCCTCGCCACCCAGCACTGACGGCACGGCCGGCCGGCGCGCGGAGCGGCCGGTCTCGCTGTCGTTCTACTTGTTGCTCGCCACCTGCGGACCCTTCAACTCCTGCCAGGTATTCGGCTGAGTCAGCATCGACTTGAGGTAGGCGACGTTGGTCGCCGCCTGGTCTGGCGGCAGCTCGGCGCTGGCGATCTTCTCCGCTTCGGCGAAGCGGCCGGAGAGCCCCACGACCAAAGCCAGGTTCTGGCGAACGCGGCTGTCGGCGCCGGGCATGGCGGCCGCCTTGCGGAGGATCTGCTCGGCGTCGGCGAGCTCGCCGGTCAGCACGTAGGACATGCCGAGATTGGAGAGGACGGAAGGCTCGTTCGGCGCCAGATCGCTTGCTTGCCGGTAGAGCGCCCGCGCGTCGGTGTGCTGTCCGAGCTGGTCGAGGATGGCGGCTTCCGCCGAGACCAGCTTCCAGTCCGGCCGGTCGGGGGTTTGCGCCCGCCGCACGATTTCGAGCGCGCGGGGGAGGTCGCCATTGGCGGCGAGCGCCTTGCCGTAGGCGGCAAGCACGTCGCGGTCTTCCGGGTGGTAGATCGCCGCTCGCTCCAGGACGGCGACCGCCTGGTCGGTTCGGTCGAGGCGGACCAGCGCCGCGGCGTAGTTGAGCGAGACGTCGCGGTCCTTCGGCGCTTTCTCGTAGCGCGGCCCCCAATAGGCGGCGGCTTGCTCGAAATCGCCTTGGGTGATCGGCTTGGCGATGGCGCCGGTCACCTCCGGCGCCACGGTCTTGGTGCTGGCACAGGCCGATAGCGCCACGGCGATCGCGATCGGAGCGATGGCGCCGGCACGCTTCAGCCGGTTGGCGAGCCCCCGCAACCGGGACGAGCGGCGCGTGAGATCATTGTCTCTTATCATGGCCGGCAAAACAGGCGACGCCTCCGCATTTCGTCTCCCGTCAATATTCCGTTAACCCTAACGGATCGTTAAAACCGGCATGCTCGCGCTCACCGCCGGGGCTCCATGCTACCCTTTGCCGCGCCACGTATTTGGGGAGGGACGCATGCCTGACTGCCTCATCGCCGAGACCACGGAGCCGACCCTTCCGATCCACGCCGTCACGCCGGCCGGGCTGGACGATTTCCTTGCCGGGCAGGGCGCGGCCTCGGCCGGCTGGATCGCCGGCGCCGGCTTCAAGGCGGCGTCCGGGGCCGTGCTGCCGGTTCCCGGCGCCGACGGTCTGCCCGCCTTCGTTCTCTTCGGCCTTGGTGGTAACGACGATCGGCCGGCGTTGATCGCCGGTGCGTTGGCGACGTCCTTGCCGGCGGGCACCTATCGGCTCGAATCCGGCTTCGACGATCCGGCGCGGGCGGCGCTCGCCTTTGCGCTCGGCGCCTACCGCTTCACCCGCTATCGCCCGGCGGAGCCGGGGGCGCGCCTCGTCATTCCAGGAGGCGTCGATTCTGCCCGGCTTACGCGCATCGTTGACGGCGTCACGCTGACCCGCGATTTGATCAACACCGCCGCCAACCACCTCGGCCCGGCCGAGTTGGCAGCTGCGGCCGCCGACCTTGCCGCGCGTCATGGCGCCGCCGTCTCGGTCACCTTGGGCGAGCCGTTGGCCGAGGACTTCCCGCTGATCCACGCCGTCGGCGCGGCCGCCGCTCCGGCCCGCGCGCCGCGCCTCGTCGACATCGTCTGGGGCGATCCCGCTCACCCCAAGGTCACTCTGGTCGGCAAGGGTGTGTGTTTCGACACCGGCGGCCTCGACCTCAAGAACGCCGCCGGCATGCTCCTCATGAAGAAGGACATGGGCGGCGCCGCCAATGTCCTTGGGCTCGCCCATATGATCATGGCCGGCGGGTTGCCGGTGCGCCTTCGCGTCCTCATCCCGGCGGTGGAGAATGCGGTCTCCGGCGCGGCCTTCCGCCCGGGCGACGTGCTCGGAAGCCGCAAGGGACTGACGGTGGAAATCGGCAATACCGACGCCGAGGGCCGGCTCGTGCTCGCCGACGCGTTGACGCTTGCCGGGGAAGAGTCGCCCGACCTCCTCTTCGACATGGCGACCTTGACCGGCGCGGCCCGTGTGGCGCTCGGACCCGAGGTCGTGGCCGTCTATACCGCCGACGAGCGTCTTGCCGCCGACGTCCTCCGCCACGCCGTGATCGCCGCCGATCCGCTTTGGCGCATGCCACTCTGGCGGCCCTATGCAACGATGCTCGAATCGAAGATCGCCGACATCAACAACGCCGCCGCCTCGCCCTTTGCCGGCTCGATCACCGCCGCGCTGTTCCTCGCCCGCTTCGTCCCCGAAGCGACCGCCTGGCTTCACGCCGACCTCTATGCCTGGAACCCGTCGTCGAAGCCTGGCCGGCCGGAGGGCGGCGAGGCCCAGGCCATCCGGGCTTTCCATTCGTTAATCGAGGATCGTTACGGCGCTTGAACGAGGGACCGGTCGCGGCTTAAATAGTTCGGACCCGTAACGATCGTCCGAAAAAGCCGATGCCCGCCGAGATCAGGCCCAGCCAGGCGCTACGCCTCTGGCACGACGTGACCTTCGATCTGGTCCGCGACGATCAGCCGGACCTCTCCTGTCGCCAGATGGCGGTTCTCCTGACGGTCTATCTCGAGCCGCCGCCCCACACGGTGCGCGGCCTTGCCGCCAAGCTAGGCGTCACCAAGCCGGTGATCACCCGCGCCCTCGACACGATGGGCCGCCTCGGCCTCCTGACCCGCCGTCGCGACGAGGCCGACCGCCGCAACGTTCTCGTTCAGCGCACCCTGGCCGGCGCTCTCGCCGTCGAGCAGCTCGGCGACATCGTCGTCGCCCGCCACCGCGAGATGCCGTTGTAGAAGCGCCGCGACACCGGCGAAGCACGCAACCCGCCGGGAGCATGCCGCCGTCAGCCGACTCCGTTGCCGAGATAGCCGCTCCTGCGCAGCGTCTCGACGATCTCGTCGGCGAGTTCGTTGGCGTCGGCCGTCGTCGTATCGAGGTGGAGGTCGGGCTTGAGCGGTGCCTCGTAAGGGGAATCGATGCCGGTGAAATGCTGGATCTCGCCCGCCCGCGCCTTCTTGTAGAGGCCCTTCGGGTCGCGTTCCTCGACCACCGCCAGCGGCGCGTCGACGTAGATTTCCAGGAACTCTCCGTCCCGCACCATCTCGCGCGCCATCCGCCGTTCCGAGCGGAACGGCGAGATGAACGACACCAGCACGATCAGCCCGGCGTCGACGAACAGCTTCGCCGCCTCGGCGACCCGGCGGATATTCTCCACCCGGTCGGCGTCGGTGAAGCCGAGGTCGCGGTTGAGGCCGTGGCGGATGTTGTCGCCGTCGAGCATGTAGGTGTGGCGGCCCATCAGGTGGAGCTTCGATTCCACCAGGTTGGCGATGGTCGATTTGCCGGCGCCGGAGAGGCCGGTGAACCACAGCACGCAGGGCTTCTGGTCCTTGAGCGCGGCGCGGGCGTCGCGGTTCACGTTGAGCGCCTGCCAATGGATGTTGGTCGCCCGGCGGAGCCCGAAGCGGATCATCCCGGCCGCGACCGTGGCATTGGTGAACCGGTCGATCAGGATGAACGAGCCGGTCGTCTTGTTGTCGTCATAGAGGTCGAAGGCGATTGGCTCGGACAGCGAGAGATTGACCAGGCCGATATCGTTCAGCCCGAGCGTCTTCGCCGCCAGCGGCTTGAAGCTGTCGATGTCGACCTGATGCTTGAGGTCGCTCACCGCGGCGCCGACCGTGCGGGTCGCCGACTTGAGCAGGTAGGGCCGTCCCGGCAGCAGCTCTTCCTCGCTCATCCAGATGAGGTGGGCGGCGAGCTGGTCGGATACTTCGGGCCGGTGGCCGGGCGCGACCAGGATGTCGCCGCGGCTGGCGTCGATCTCGGCGTCGAGCGTCAGGGTCACCGCCACCGCGGCCTGCGCCTCGTCTAGGTCGCCGTCGAGGGTCACCAGCCGCGCGATGTTGGCTGTCTGGCCGGTGCGCGCCACCACCACCCGGTCGCCGGGCTTGGCGCGTCCGGACGCGACGGTGCCCGCATAGCCGCGGAAGCCGGCGCTCGGCCGGTTCACCCACTGGACCGGAAAGCGGAACGGCTTCGAAGCCCCGTCCTCCTCGACCGACACGGTTTCCAGGTGCTCGAGCAGCGTCCGCCCGCCGTACCACGGTGTCGCGGCGCTCCGGTCGATGACGTTGTCGCCGAAGCGGGCCGAGATCGGGATGGTGACGACGCTGTCGAAGTTGAACGGGGTGGCGAACTCGGCGAATTCGTTGCGGATATCGATGAAGCGTTCCTCGTCGAAGCCGACAAGGTCGATCTTGTTGACCGCCAGCACCACGTGCCGGATGCCCAGGAGCGAGACGATATAGGCGTGCCGGCGGGTCTGGGTGAGGATGCCGTTCCGGGCGTCGACCAGGAGCACTGCGAGGTCGGAGTTCGACGCGCCGGTCGCCATGTTGCGGGTATATTGCTCGTGGCCCGGCGTGTCGGCGACGATGAAGCGGCGCCGGTCGGTGGCGAAGTAGCGGTAGGCGACGTCGATGGTGATGCCCTGCTCGCGTTCGGCGACCAGCCCGTCGACGAGCAGTGCGAAATCGATGTCGCCGCCGGTGGTGCCGAACTTCTCCGATTCCAATTCGAGCATCGCCAGCTGGTCCTCGAACAGCCGCTTCGAATCGAAGAGCAGGCGGCCGATCAGCGTCGACTTGCCGTCGTCGACGCTGCCGCAGGTCAGGAACCTGAGAAGGCTCTTGCCCTCGCTGTCGGCGATGAAGGCCGCGAAGGCTTCGCTTTCGTCGAGGCGATGCGCCATCATCAGAAATAGCCCTCGCGTTTCTTCTTCTCCATGGCGCCGGTCTCGTCGTGGTCGATCAGCCGTCCCTGCCGTTCCGAGGTGCGCGCGACGAACATCTCGCCGACGATCGCCGCCAGCGTCGTGGCGTCGGATTCGATCGCCGCGGTCAGCGGATAGCAGCCGAGGGTGCGGAACCGCACCATCCGCATCTCGGGCTTCTCGCCGGGCGCCAGCGCCATCCGCTCGTCGTCGACCATGATCAGCTGGTCGGAGCGCACCACCACCGGCCGCTCGGCGGCGAAATAGAGCGGCACGATCTCGATATTCTCGGACAGGATGTACTGCCAGATGTCGAGTTCGGTCCAGTTCGACAGCGGAAACACCCGGATCGATTCGCCCGGCTTCACCCTTGTGTTGAACAGCGACCACAGTTCCGGCCGCTGGTTCTTGGGGTCCCAGGCGTGGCTCGCCGAGCGGAACGAGAAGACGCGCTCCTTGGCCCGGCTTTTCTCCTCGTCGCGGCGCGCCCCGCCGAAGGCGGCGTCGTAGCGGCCGAGGTCGAGCGCCTGCTTCAGCGCCTCGGTCTTCATCACCTGCGTGTAGAACGACGAGCCGTGATCGAAGGGGTTGATGCCCTGCGCCACCCCGTCCTCGTTGGTGTGGACGATGAGCTTCAAGCTGTGTTTGCGCGCCGTCTCGTCGCGAAAGCTGATCATGTCCCTGAATTTCCAGGTCGTATCGACGTGGAGCAGCGGGAAGGGCGGCGGCGCCGGAAAGAAGGCCTTCCGCGCGATGTGGAGCATGACCGACGAATCCTTGCCGATCGAATAGAGCATGACCGGTCGTTCGAAATTGGCGACGACCTCGCGCATGATGAAGATCGCTTCGGCTTCGAGGCGTTGAAGATGCGGCAAAGGCTGGTTCATCGGCAGCGAGTCCCCTCCGGCGGCCGGACCCTACTCAGTGCGGGCCCGCATCTCAAGCGTTTGAGCGACCCAAATAACGCGGGGCAGCTCTGCCGATTTCGCGTGTTCTCGGCGATTGTTGGAACGGTTTTGCGGCGCGGAAGCGGCGTTTCCCGGCTCAGGATTTCAGGTCCATCGCCCCGGCGGCGATGAACCATGGGTTCCGGAAGGCGGCTACCCCGTCCGCGCCCTCCGGCCCGTAGCGGAACGGCGCTCCGTCGACGGTGACGACCTTGCCGCCGGCCGCCCGCAGTACCGCGTCTCCGGCGGCGGTGTCCCACTGCATGGTGGTGCCCATCCGCGGATAGAGGTCGGCTTTGCCCTCGGCGACCAGGCAGAATTTCAGCGACGATCCGGCCGAGACCAGCCCGCCCACCGGATAGCGCTCGATATAGGCGTCGGTTTCCGGCGTCCGGTGCGATTTGCTCGCCACCACGTCGACATCCGCTCCGTCGGCGCATGGACGAACCGTGATCCGCCGGCGCTCGGCCACCGCGCCGTCCGTTACCCGGCCGACCCACGCCCCGTCGCCCAGCGTGCCGACATGGATGGTGCCGGCCGCCGGCGCATGGACGATGCCCATCACCGGCACGCCATCCCGCACCAGCGCGATGTTGACGGTGAAATCGTCGCCGCCCTTGACGAATTCCTTGGTGCCGTCGAGCGGATCGACCAGGAAGAATTCCCGCCCGACCGCCGGCAGATGGCCGGCGGCGCAGGCCTCCTCGGCGATGACCGGGATGCCTGGCGCGACGCGGGCGATCTCGTCGAGGATGATCGCCTCGGCGGCCCGGTCGGCTTCGGTGACCGGCGAGGAATCCGCCTTGCTTTCCACCGCCACCTTGCCCGCCCGGACGTCGAGGATGGCGCGGCCGGCGGCGACCGCCGCCGGGAGCAGGGCTTCGGCGAGTTCGCTGTCGGCAAGGCGTGTTGGGGCTCCGGTCACGCGCATCTGTGTAAACGATCGGTCCCGCCGGGCAAGGCCCGAATCGCGCCCGATTGTCTCAGGGCCGGCTTTCAGGGAAACGCGCGCGGGGCGAGTTCCGAACGAGCCGTGGAGAATGACGCGTCCCTCCGCCCCGCGTGCTCTACGCCGCCAGCATCTGCTCCGGCTCGGCGAAGGCGATGCCGAGGCTTTCCGCCACCGCCGAATGGGTGATGCGGCCGGCATGGACGTTGAGGCCGTTCCTGAGGTGCGGATCGCGGCCGAGCGCCGCCAGTCCGTGATCGGCCAGCGCCAGCCCGAAGGGGAGGGTGGCGTTGTTGAGCGCCTCGCTCGAGGTGAGCGGCACCGCGCCGGGCATGTTGGCGACGCAGTAGTGGACGACCGCGTCGACGACGAAGGTCGGATCCTCATGGGTGGTCGGGTGCGAGGTCTCGAAGCAGCCGCCCTGGTCGATGGCGACGTCGACCAGCACCGCGCCGGGCTTCATGCCGGCAAGCATGTCCCGGCTGATCAGCTTCGGCGCCGAAGCGCCGGGGATCAGCACCGCGCCGATCACCGCGTCGGCCGAGAAGGCCTCGTCGCGGATCGCCTCGCGGGTCGAATAGCGGGTCCGCACGCGGCCGTGAAACTGGTCGTCGAGGGCTCTGAGCCGCGCCAGCGAGCGGTCGAGGATGGTGACTTCGGCGCCGAGGCCGATCGCCATCTGCGCCGCCTGGGTACCGACCACGCCGCCGCCGATCACCACCACCTTTCCGGGGGGGACGCCGGGCACGCCGCCGAGCAGCACGCCGCGGCCGCCCTCCGGCTTCTGCAGCGCGGTCGCCGCCGCCTGGATCGACAGCCGTCCGGCGACCTCGCTCATCGGGGCGAGGAGGGGAAGCCCGCTATGGGCGTCGGTCACCGTCTCGTAGGCGATTGCCGTGACGCCGGAGGCCATCAGCCCGCGGGTCTGCTCGGGATCGGCGGCGAGGTGGAGATAGGTGAACAGGATCTGGCCGGCGTGGAGCTGCGCCCATTCCGCCGGCTGCGGCTCCTTCACCTTGACGATCATGCCGGCCTTGGCGAACACCTCGGCCGCGGTTCTGGCGATGGTCGCGCCGGCCGCCGCGTAGACATCGTCGCCGGCGCGGATGCCGGCGCCCGCGCCGGTTTCGACCAGCACCTGGTGGCCGTGGGCCACGTACTCGACCACCGCCGCCGGGGTCAGCCCGACGCGCGCTTCGCCGACTTTGATTTCCTTCGGCACACCGACCAGCATGGCTTGATCCTCCCAATGCGAGATCTGGGGCTGATTGTGCCGCATTCAATGCGGCGTTTCCGTGCTTTTTCATTGCCACGGACCGCATTGCCGCAGTAATCATGCGTTTCTAGCCTAAGAAGAGGTGATTTCGTGCAACTCGACGACTTCGACCGCAGGATCGTTGCGGTGCTCGCCGCCGACGGCAGGATGACGACCGTCGAGCTGTCGAACCGCGTCGGCCTGTCGCCCTCCGCCTGCACGCGTCGGCTCCAGGCCCTCGAGGCCGCCGGCGTAATCGTCGGCTATCGGGCGCTTGTCGATGCGGCCGCGATCGGCCTCGGCGTCACCGCCTTCGTCGAGGTGACCCTCGAGCGCCAGAGCGACGAGGCGCTGAAGGCGTTCGAAGCCGCCCTCGCCAGATGTCCGAACGTGCTCTCCTGCCATTTGATGTCCGGCGGCAGCGACTATCTGATCGAGCTGGTCGCGCGCGACCTTTCCGATTTCGAGCGCCTGCACGCCACCGTCCTCGGGCGGCTTCCCGGCGTCTTTCGCATCGAATCGAAATTCGCCTTGCGCAAGGCCGTGGACCGGCCGCTGGTGCCGATCGGCTAAGGCGATTTCAGGAAAAGTGTGTCGGCCGGTCCGGAATGTCCCGCACCGCCGCGTTTCGCGGCCTTGCGGCAGCTGCCGTGCGCGTTATGTCGAGCTTTGTTATGCTGATCGGGAGGCGGTCGGAGCTTTGCCGGCTTCCTGCCCAAATGCGGCTCGGATGGTGTCGTATTGGACGCTTCTCTCCGTCTGTCGAGGCAGCCGGCGGGGACCTTGATGCGCTGATCGGGTTCAACTTTTCGAAGCGGCTTGGAGATACCGGTGGCGAAGAAGATGCAGTCGGAGGGTGACGGCGATCAGGCCCTTTGGCGGAAGCTCGCCGACGACCTGCTGGCCAGGGAAGCCGGCGTCGCGCGCGGCCGCATGATGTCGTCGGACGCCGTCACTTTCGGCGGCAAGGTGTTCGCGTTCTACACCACCCGGGGCCGTTTCGCCGGCCTCGGGGTCCGGCTCGGCCGGGAGGTCGATGTCTTTTCGCTGAAGCTGACCGAGTGGGAGTATCTGGCACCGTTCACGTCGAAGCCGCCGATGATGGATTGGGTGCTCATCGGTCGACAGGATGGCGCCCGCTGGCCGGAGATGGCCCGGCTCGCCCTCGACATCATGCGCGGGGCGGCGAGGGCCGAGGCGGCGCGGACCATGGGAAGACGCTAGTGCCGGGAATCAGGAAAAGTGTGCGCACTTTTCCGCCGGTAAATGCGAAGAATCAAAGAGCTGGAGCGAAGGCCCCCGATTCAATCGGGAACGGACTTTGCTCTGACGCGAAAGCTGCGCCCTCGCGTCAGATTCCGGCATACCAGTTGTAGCTGCCGACATCCTCCCAGAATCCGCCGCGGCCGCGGCCGATGTTCGACAGGCTGTCCACCGCCTCGATGCGCATGATGAACTTGGCGTGCTTGTAGCCGAGCTGGCGCTCGACCCTCAGCCGTAGCGGTGCGCCGTGCCCGGTCGGCAGGACGCCGTCGTTCATGCCGTAGGCGAGGATCGTCTGGGGATGAACGGCGTCGACGAGATCGATGCTCTCGTAATATTGCGTTCCTTGGAAATCGTCGGCGCAGTGGAAGACGATGAAGCGCGCCCGGTCCGACAGCCGCGCCCGGTCGAGCACGGCGGACAGCGGCACGCCGGTCCACTTGCCGATCGCGCTCCAGCCCTCGACGCAGTCGTGCCGGGTAATCTGCGTGCGCGACGGCATCGACCGCAGCTCGGCCAGCGACAGCGACTGCGGCTCCTCGACCAGGCCATCGACCGTGAGCCGATAGTCGACGAAGTCGGCCGCCGCGAGGCGGTTCCATTCGTCGCTCTGCGGCCGGGTGTTGCCGTTGGTGCGGAAATCCGGCGACATCTCGGCTTCCGTGTATTCCCGTGCCAGCGCCGCGCCGCCGATAAGCCGCTGGATCCGGTAGCTCAGCCATTCGCCGGTGCCGAGGAATTGGCGCAACGTCGGGCTTTGGCTCAAAGCATCGCAGCCGGCGACCAGCGCCGCGGAGCCGCCGACGGCAAATGACGTGAGAAAGCGACGACGATTGAGCGAGGTCTTCTGTGTCATGGCTTTTCCTCCGGAAGCCGGAACCGCCCGGTGATCATGGAGCGCACCTCGTTGATCGGTCCCGCCAGAACCACCATGACGATGTGGACGATGAAGAAGAGGACGAGCAGGAAGGCGACGATGAAATGGATCGAGCGGGCGGACTGCCGGCCGCCGAACAGGTCGAGCAGCCATGGCCATGCGGCGTCGATCGCCGGTGACATGGTGAGCCCGGTGAGAATCATCAGCGGAATCAGAACGACCAGCACGCCGAGATAGGTGAGCTTTTGAAGCACATTGTAGTTGCGGGCCGCCTCGCCCTTGGCGAACCGCAAGGTCGCATGGTTCTTGATTTCCTGCGCGATGTGGCCGGGTTTCAGCTCCGCCGTCCGCGGCAGCAGATCGCGCTGCAGATGCCTGTTGAACAGGCTCCAGATCGCGTAGATCGCAATCGCGTCCGCAAGCAGCCAGGCAAAGGTCAGATGCACCAGGCGCGACACGGCGAGATTGTAGGAGGACGGAATCGTCGCCCAATAGGGAAAGGCCAGGCGCTGCGGTTGTCCGTTCGGGCCGCGCGACAGGCCGAGAACCCCGGTTGTGTTGACCGTCAGGTCGCCGATCTGCAGGAACCCGCGGTCTCCACTACTGCCGATCGACAGCCACGGCGTATCGGGATTTGCGCCGAACTCGCCCCAGTAGAGGTGCGGATGGGCGTTGAAGATCATCAGCCCGCTCATCAGCATGACGAGCAGAACGACGGCATTTGTCCAGTGCCACAGCCGGGTCGAGACGCGGTGACGGTAGACCAGGCTCCCGCCGCGCTCGGGCGCCGCCTCGTGGGCCGCGCTGGATTCGACATCGGATGACATAGTATGCCTCTGAGGTTGCGAGACGGAGGCCTCGTCCGCCTCCGCTTCCCGCCGGGTGTCTTCGATAGTCGGCCTCAGTTGCCTCCCGCCGCCTGCATCATGGCGTCGCCCACCATCATGTCGGGATTGTCGGCGCAGATTGCGGTGACCGCCTCGGCCGTGACCGTGTCCTCGGCCTTCATGTCGCCGGCGGCCATGTTGTCTGCGGCCATGTTGTCTGCGGCCATGTTGTCTGCGGCCATGTTGTCGGCAGCCATATTGTCGGCAGCCATGTTGTCGGCACCCATTGCGTCGCCGGCCATCTGGCCGAGTGTGTTCATTTGAGCGTCGGCGTCCATGGCCATGAAATCGGCGCAGCTCATGTCCTGGGACATCTGGGCGAACGCCGGAAAGGACATCGCGCCGGTAAGCACCAACGCCATGAGCAACGTCTTCATCTTACGCCTCCGAGGGGTTTTGCTGAATGCATTTTCTGCATTGCCGCAGGTATCACCGCCCGGCGATTAATGTCGATTCAATAGAACTTGATAGTTTTGCCTGCCGCCTCACCGATGCGTTACTTCCGCTTCCCGACGCCTCGCGCGGTCGAACAATGTGAGGGCGCGGTGGTCGGCTGCGACCCTTCGAATCGACAAAGCCTTCGTTTGCCATCGAGGAAACCGGCTCGCCTGTCCGCGGCGGTCGGGGCCGGCCGATCCGTGTCGTGGCGCCGGACACGTCGCGGAAACGAGAACGGGCGCCCGAGGGCGCCCGTTCGATAGGTCGTAGCTCGGATGAGCCGTGAGCCTACATCTTGCCGAGCCCGGCGGCGTCGGTGACCGCGTGGGTCCAGGCGCCTTCCGGCTCTTTGGTGATGATGTGCTGGTCGAACAGCATCTTGACCGTCTGCTCGTAGGCTGTCGGGTCGAGCACCCCGGTCGAGCCGTCGGTCAGCTTGTTGATCTCGGCCATCATGTGCATCTGGTGCGTCTCGTCGATCGCCCCGGTGGTGTCGTTGTCCATGACGATCTGCACGGCTTCGTCCGGATGCGCCTGCGCGTAGTCAAAGCCCTTCATCGAGGCCTTGACGAAGCGGACCATCTTGTCGAAGAAGGCCTTGTCCTTGAGGCTGTCCTGAAGGACGTAGAGACCGTCCTCGAGCATCGAGGCGCCCTCGTCGCTGTACTTGAAGACGACCAGCTGATCCGGCTTCACGCCGGCTTCCAGCACCTGCCAGTACTCGTTGTAGGTCATGGTCGAGATGCAGTCGGCCTGATGCTGGAGGAGCGGATCGACGTTGAAGGCCTGCTTGACGACCGTCACGTCGGCATTGTCGCCCTCGGCCTTCAGCCCGAGCATCGACATCCAGGTGAAGAACGGATACTCGTTGCCGTAGAACCACACGCCCAGCGTCTTGCCCTTGAGGTCGGCCGGCGACTTGATGCCGCTCGATTTCCAGCAGGTCAGCTCAAGGCCGCCGCGCTTGAAGGGCTGGGCGATGTTGACCAGCGGCACGCCTTTTTCGCGGGCGACCAGCGCCGCCGCCATCCAGTCGACGATCACGTCGGCGCCGCCGCCGGCGATCACCTGCTCGGGCGCCGTGTCGGGACCGCCGGGCTTGATGGTCACGTCGAGGTTCTCGTCGCTGTAGAAGCCCTTGTCCTTGGCGACGAAATAGCCGGCAAACTGGGCGTCGGCGACCCATTTCAGTTGCAACGTCACATTGTCGGCAGCCCAGGCCGAACTCGCAGCGAGTGCGACGCCGGCTGCCATCAAGCTTACCAGAAGTCTCTTCATGTTGACCCCTCCGTCCATAGTTAGAATTGCCGTCCGTTCAGTTGCGAAAGGACGGATGCCAGAAAGTCGCGGCGCGTTCGATGAGCGCCATGACCCCATAAAACACGGAGCCGGCTAAGGCCGCCACCGCAATTTCCGCCCACACCATGTCGATGGCCAACCGGCCGACCTCCGTGGAGATGCGGAATCCCATGCCGACGATCGGCGTGCCGAAGAATTCGGCGACGATGGCGCCGATCAAGGCGAGCGTCGAATTGATCTTGAGGGCGTTGAAGATGAACGGCAATGCCGCCGGCAGGCGGAGCTTGATCAGCGTCTGCCAGTAATCCGCCGCGTAGGTCCGCATCAGGTCCCGCTGCATGGCGTCGGCGGCGGAGAGCCCGGCAACCGTGTTCACCAGCATCGGGAAGAAGGTCATGATCACCACGATCGCCGCCTTCGACGGCCAGTCGAAGCCGAACCACATGACCATGATCGGCGCCATGCCGATGATCGGCAGCGCCGAGACGAGGTTGCCGACCGGTAGCATCCCCCGCTTCAGGAAGGGGCTGCGGTCGGCGAGAATGGCGACGAGGAAGCCGCTCGTGCAGCCGATGGCGTAGCCGGCGAGCACCGCCTTGAGGAAGGTCTGGTTGAAGTCCGCCCACAGGATGTCGGTCGAGGTGGCGATCCGCACCCAGATGGCGCTCGGCGCCGGTAACAGCACCGACGGCACGCCGGTGCCGCGCACCACCACTTCCCACAGGAAGAGCAGCCAGATGCCGAAGATCAAGGGAACCAGTACCCTCAACATCGCCGCGGTGCCGCGATGGCTCGGCTTCAGCGCCGCAAGCCCGGTCACCAGCCGCCAGGCGAGCAGCCACAGGCCGATCACCAGCCCCCAGAACCCCCAGCCGGCGTGTCCTTCGACGAGCGGCAGCAAGCTCAGCGCGTACCAGCCGCCGATGTGAACCGCGATGAGCAGCACCGCATCGGCGACCTCCAGCGCCGCCGGGCGGATGGCGGCGAGCGTCGCCAGGAAAAGGATCAGGAGGATCAGCACCGCATTGATGCCGAAGCCGAGGATATAGATCGGCGGGCTTCCGGCGTTGATGGGCAGGGTCGCCGCGGCGACCATCGCCGCCAGCGCGAATAGCGCCAGCAGGGAGGCGCGGCCCGGTGTCACGCCTCACCCACGATCGCCGCGGCTACCCGTTCGCCGGAGAGCCGAGCCCCGCCGCAGGTCTGCATCAGCGGGCCGGCGAGCGCTTCACCGGCGAAGTAGATGCGATCCGCGACCGGCCGGGCGAGGGTGCTGCGGGCGTCCACATGTCCGGGGCGGGCGGCGGCATAGGCGCCCCGCGTCCAGCGCTCGGAGCCCCATTCGGTCATGGCGCCCTTGCCGATCGCCTTGCGGGCATCGGCGCCGAAGGTGCGCACCAGCCTTTCGGTAGCGAAGTCGACCGCCGCTTCCTCGCCGGCGCATTCGAGCTCCCAGGCGAAGTCGCCGCCGACGAAGCCGACCATCACGTCGAGATCGAAAGGGAAGCAGAGGAAGTAGATGTCCTGCGTGCCGCGCCGCTCGATCAGCAGGTCGTCGAACGGCTTCTGGCCGAACCGCTCCCCCGTCACCACCAGCGGGATCTTGGTAAGGAGGCCCATCGGCAGGTTGTCGAACGCGGCGTCGTAGTCTTCCGGCAAGTCCGGTACGAAGCGGACCCCGCCATAGGTGAGCACACCGGTCGAAATGGTGACGATGGCCTTGCCGGCACGCACGCTCCCCCGATCGGTCGTCACCGTCACCCCCGGTCCGTCCCAGCGGATTTCCCGCACCGGCGTGGAAAGCTCCACCGGCGTGTCGGCGCCCCAGCGGTGGACCAGCGTGCCGAAGCCCTCCAGCGTGTAATAGTTCGGGTCGAGGTCGGCCTCGTTGGCAAGGTCGGCGACCGAAATCTCGTCGGTGTCCTGGGCGAAATCCATCGGACCGTCGAAGGTGCCGGCGGCGCTGTCGGCGAGCGACGCGTCGAGGAGGTCGGAGACCCGGTCGCTGCCGCCCTTGTGGCGCGCCAGCGCCTCGCCGAGCGCCGCGTCGGCGGCCTCCATCGCCGCCAACTGTTCGGCGCTCGCTTTCTTGCGGCCGTAGTAGAGGTGGTCGACGCCCATGTCGTGGTGATAGAGACGCCAGCCGGCGGCTTGGGCTTCCGGATAGAAGGGGTTGCGGTCGGCGGCGTGCAGCCAGGCGCAGCCGCGATCGAAGGGATAGCCGAAGGTGGTTGTCTCGGTATGGGCGCGCCCGCCGATCCGGTCCATCGCTTCGAACACGGCCACCGTCTTGCCCGCCCGCGTCAGCGTCTTGGCCGCGGCGAGGCCGGCTGCGCCGGCGCCGACCACGACAACGTCAACTTCGCTCATGCCGCCCTCATCCCCATTAGCCGAAAGACGATTCGGTTGGCGATGCCGATGATGCCGACCAGCACCGCCGCCAGCACCGCCGCCGTCACCAGCGCCGCCCAGATCTGCACGGTCTGTCCGTAGTAGGAGCCGGTGAGCAGCCGCGCGCCGAGGCCGGCCACCGCCCCGGTCGGCAGTTCGCCGACGATGGCGCCGACCAGGCTTGCCGCGATCGCCACCCGCATCGAAACGAAGAGGAAGGGCACCGAGGACGGCCAGCGCAGCTTCCAGAACGTCTGCGCGCGGCTGGCGTTGAAGGTGCGCATCAGGTCGAGGTCGATCGGATCGGGCGAGCGCAGCCCCTTCACCATGCCGACCGTCACCGGGAAGAACGACAGGTAGGTGGAGATCACCGCCTTGGGCAGGAGGCCGGTCAGCCCGATCGAGGCGAGGACGACGATCACCATCGGCGCGATGGCAAGCACCGGGATCGTTTGCGACGCCACGATCCACGGCATCAGGCTCTTGTCGAGGCTGGCGACGTGGACGATGGCAGTGGCAAGAACGATGCCGAGGACGGTGCCGAGCACGAAACCGAGCAGCGTCGAGGAAAGCGTCACCCAGCCGTGATAGACCAGACTCCGCTTCGAGGTCGGCGCCAGCAGGAAGATCGACTTGTAGAGCTCCGCGCCGACCTGATGCGGGGCGGGCAGGAGCGGCCGATCCTGCGACCACGTCGCCTCGATGAATTCGATCGTCGTCGGCGTGACGTTGTCGCGGGCGAACACCTCGCGCTGCCACGGCGCGTTGAGCAGCGTCGCCGCGACGTACCAGACGAGCAGGATGGCGACGACGATGACGGCGACCGCGACGAACCGGCTCCTCAGGAACCGGGTCACCATCCCCGCCCGCGGCGGTGCATAGCCCATGGTCGGCGCCGCGGCGGAGGTCATGACCGGTCTTTCTCAGGTGGCGCTGAACCCCACCCCCCATGCTTCGCACGGTCCCCCCTCCCCGGTTCGGGGAGGGATCGGCGTTCTTCACGCGCGTTCGTGCAAGACGCGCTCGGTTTGCCGTGTAGCCGGACCGTGGTTGCCGGGCACCCATCCCGCCCCGGAACGGGGAGGGGGGACCGCACGCCGAAGGCGTGTGGTGGGTGGGGTCCGCCCTCGGTTTGACGATGCGCGGTGATCCCAGACTCAGCCTGTAAACCGGCCACCGGCTCAATCCTCATAGCTGTGTCCGGCGCGAAGTCCCTGGCGCACCCGGTGGGCGATCTTGAGGAAGGCCGGCGTCTCGCGGATGTCGAGGGTGCGCTGCCGCGGCAGGTCCGAGGCGATGACGTCGTAGACCTTGCCCGGTCGCGGCGACATCACCACGATGCGCGTCGACAGGAACACCGCCTCGGGGATGGAATGGGTGACGAAGATCACAGTCTTGTCGGTCTTCGCCCACAGCTGCAGGAGCTGCTCGTTGAGATGGTCGCGGACGATCTCGTCGAGCGCGCCGAACGGCTCGTCCATCAGGAGAAGCTCGGGCTCGACGGCCAGCGCGCGGGCGATCGAGACACGCTGCTGCATGCCGCCGGAGAGCTGCCAGGGGAACTTCCGCTCGAAGCCGGTCAGGTTGACCAGCGCCAGATTGTCGGCGACCCGCTTGTTGCGCTCCGCCCGGCCGAGGCCCATCACCTCCAGAGGCAGCGCCACGTTGCGGGCGATGTTCCGCCACGGATAGAGCGCCGCCGCCTGGAACACATAGCCGTAGGCCCGCTTCTGCCGCGCCGCCTCGGGCGTCACGCCGTTGACCGAGATCGCCCCCATGGTCGGCTTCTCGAGATCGGCGATCAGGCGGAGAAGCGTGGTCTTGCCGCAACCCGACGGTCCGATCAGCGAGACGAACTCGCCGCGGTCGACCGCGAGGGTGATGTTGCTCAGCGCCTCGACCGGCCCGTCGCCGGTCTGGAAGGTCAGACCGAGATTGTCGATTTCGATGACCGGGCTCTTGGTCGCCAGCGCCTCGCTGCCGGTTGAGGGCGCGGGCCCGGTCATGGCGTCCACGAGACCCCCTCCGCTTCGCGCAACCTCGCCCCACACCCATCCGTCATTCCGGCGAAAGCCGGAATCCATTGCTTCGCCGGCGCCGCGTGCGGAAGCGCTCCGGCGAGCCAAAGCGTCGCCGCACCGGACCCCGGCTTCCGCCGGGGTGACGCTGGAGTAATGGCCCGGTCCACCCCTATCATCACACCCCGGCCGGCATGTTCTTTGCCGATCGCTCCACCGCCTGCGGCGTGGTCAGCGCCTTCCACGACGACAGCGCCTCGTGGACCGGCGGGTTCGGTGGCCGCTCGATGAACTTGCCGCGCCCGTCCTCCGCCTTCAGCGTGCCGTCGTCGAGCACCACCTCGCCGCGCGACAGCGTGTAGCGGGGCAGGCCGGTCACCTCGATGCCCTCGAAGACGTTGTAGTCGATGATCGAGACCTGCTTCGCCGCCGTGATCGTCTTCTTCTTCTTCGGGTCCCAGACGACGATGTCGGCGTCGGAGCCGACGGCGATGGCCCCCTTCCTCGGGTAGATGTTGAGGATCTTGGCGATGTTCGACGAGGTCACCGCGACGAATTCGTTGAGCGTCAGCCGGCCGGTGTTGACGCCCCGCGTCCACAGGACCGGCATGCGATCCTCGAGCCCGCCGGTGCCGTTCGGAATCTTGGTGAAATCGCCGACCCCCATCCGCTTCTGCTCGGTGGTGAAGGCGCAGTGGTCGGTCGCCACCACCTGCAGCGAGCCGGAGGCGAGGCCCGCCCACAGCGAATCCTGGTTCACCTTGTTACGGAACGGCGGCGACATGACGCGACGGGCGGCGTAGTCCCAGTCCTGGTTGAAATACTCGGTCTCGTCGAGGGTGAGGTGCTGGATCAGCGGCTCGCCGTAGACGCGTCTGCCCAGCGCCCGCGCGCGGCGGATCGCCTCGTGCGCCGCCTCGCAGGAGACGTGGACGACGTAGAGCGGCACGCCGGCCTGGTCGGCGATCATGATCGCCCGGTTGACCGCCTCGCCCTCGACCTCCGGCGGGCGCGAGAAGGCGTGGCCCTCGGGACCGGTGGTGCCGATTTCCATGTATTTCTGCTGGAGCCGCGCCACCACGTCGCCGTTCTCGGCGTGGACCAGCGGCATGGCGCCGAGTTCGCCGCAGCGCAGGAACGACTGGTACATCTCGTCGTCGTTCACCATCAGCGCGCCCTTGTAGGCCATGAAATGCTTGAAGGTGTTGATGCCGCGCTTCACCACCTCTCCCATGTCCCGCCACACCTGCTCGCCCCACCAGGTGACCGCCATGTGGAAGGAGTAGTCGGCCGCCGCCTTGCCGGCCTTCTGGTGCCAGGTTTGCAGCGCGTCGATCAGCGACTCGTTGATGCCGGGGAGCACGAAATCGACCGTCATCGTCGTGCCGCCGGCGATGCCGGCCCTGGTGCCGGAGGAGAAATCGTCGGTCGAATGGGTGCCCATGAAGGGCATTTCCATATGGGTGTGCGGGTCGATGCCGCCCGGCATCACGTAGCAGCCCGCCGCGTCGATCACCGTGTCGCCCTTGAGGTCCTTGCCGATCGCGGCGATCGTTTCGCCTTCGATCAGCACGTCGGCCGGAAAGGTCATGTCGGCGGTGACGATCGTGCCGCCCTTGATCACTGTGGACATCGGCAACTCCTCATGACTGCGGTTCGAGCGGCTCCCGCCGCTCAGGTATCCAGGTCGTCTTCGTCATCCTCGTCGTCGTCTTGGGGATCGGCATCGATGATGGTCATCTTGGCTACGAAGGCGCCGTCGAACGTATAGTCGTGTTCGAGCTTGCGGTCCTCGAGGATCGTTCCGTCGAGCGAGCGGACCAGCTGATGCACGCGGACGCGTGCGTTGCCGGCGCCGTCGACGTCGATCTCCAGCGGCTCGACCCGCCGGTCGATCGTCTTCCACTGGTTCTCCCAGTAGTCTCTGACCGCCGCGCGGCCGTGCACGCGGCCACCGGTCATAGCGTTCGGCCAATCGACGTCGGGCGCCAGAAACTCGGTCGCCGCGTCGAGGTCGCGCTGGTTGAAGGCGCGATACATCTGCATCAGGATGCCGCGGCGGTCGATGGTCATTGCGGCCTGCTTCGCTCGCGCGGCATCGCATCGCCGCTCGACATCGCCATAGGGAACGCTCCCTCTCCCATAGAGACTGTTGCGAAAGTCAAAGGCGGCAGTTCCGTGTGCTTCGAGGCGCGCTTCGCGCGCACCTCGGCATGAGGATGTTTGTCTTTGTGAAACATAAACTTACCTCATCCTGAGGAGCGAGGGCGGAGCCCGAGCCTCGAAGGACGCAAGCCCGATAAGCCGCTTTCCAACGGTATTTTGCAACAGTCCGCGACAGGTAGACGTCGCTGAGCGGACGACGTTCGCGAACCGGGTGAGGAATTGTGACGGCTGCGGCTAAGCATCAGGACATCGGCCTCTCAACTCGGCCGTGTCCGGGCGCCAGCCCGGCTTGCCGTCAGGTCTCCACCAACTCGAGCCGTTTCTCGATCCGCGCGACGCGTTCGTCCATCCGATCGAGGCGGTTGGAAAGGCTGGCATATTGGGCGGTGAGCGTACCGATCTGGCTTTCGAGAATGCCAAGTCGACCTTTGATCTCGCGTAAATCCTCGCTGTGGCGATCAAGCGTCTCGCGGATCGCTCGCAGATGCTCGAGGACAAGGTTGTCGGTTGCCACGGTCGATGCTCCGGCGCTCCCCGCATGACGGAAGGTAGCGAGGATCGCCTCATTCCACAATCTCCGCCGTCTCGACCGCGGCGTGGAACAGCACGTCGGCGCCGGCCGTCGCCCATTCCTTGGTGATGTTTTCGTCCTCGTTGTGCGACAGCCCGTCGACGCAGGGGCACATCACCATCGCCGTCGGCGCCACCCGGTTGATCCAGCAGGCGTCGTGGCCGGCGCCCGAGACGATGTCGCGGTGAGAGTAGCCGAGCCGCTCGGCGGCGTCGCGCACCGCCTTGACGCAGGTCGGGTCGAAGGTCACCGGGTCGAAGTGGCCGGCGACCTCGATCTCGATGCCGAGCCCCAGCTCCTTGGCGATCTTCGGCGCTTCCGCCTCTATTCTTCCCTTCATGCCGTCGAGGATGGCGCGGTCGGGCGAGCGGAAGTCGACGGTGAACACGGCCTTGCCGGGGATCACGTTCCGCGAATTCGGATAGACCTCGACATGGCCGATGGCGCCGACCGCCGCTGGCTGGTTCTCCATGGCGATTCGGTGGACGAGTTCGGTGATCCGCGCCATGCCGAGCCCGGCGTTCCGGCGCAACGGCATTGGCGTCGAGCCGGTGTGGGACTCCTTGCCGGTCAGCGTCACTTGCAGCCACCACAGCCCCTGGCCCTGGACGACGACGCCGATGTCCTTGCCTTCCGCCTCGAGGATCGGCCCCTGCTCGATGTGGAGCTCGAACAGGGCATGGAACGGCCGCCCGCCGACCCGCTCCGGGCCCTTGAAGCCGATCCGTTCCAGTTCGTCGCCGAAGCGGAGGCCCTTGGCGTCCTTGCGATCGTAGGCCCACGCCTGTTCGTGCACCCCGGCGAAGACGCCGGAGGCGAGCATGGCCGGGGCGAAGCGGGTGCCCTCCTCGTTGGTCCAGTTGACCACCTCGATCGGATATCTGGTCTTGAGGCCGAGGTCGTTCAGCGTGCGGACCGCTTCGAGGGCGCCGAGCACGCCGAGCACGCCGTCATAGCGGCCGCCGGTCGGCTGGGTGTCGAGGTGGCTGCCGATCACCACCGGCGGCAGCGATGGGTCGGTCCCCTCGCGCCGCGCGAACATCGTCCCCATCTGGTCGACCTTGACGGTCATGCCGGCGTCCTCGCACCAGCGCTGGAAGAGGCGCCGGCCCTCGGCGTCCTCGTCGGTCAGCGTCTGGCGGTTGCTGCCGCCGCGCACCCCCGGCCCGATCTTGGCGATCTCGTGGATCGTCTCCCACAGCCGCTCGCCGTTGATCCTCAGGTTGTCAGCCGGTTTTGCCATCGGTCAGTTCCGCACCGTCAAAGGAAGAAACGCCGCCTCTCCCATTGGGAGATGGCTTTCGGCCTTGGCGTCGCAGGCCGCGAAGCGGTCGAGACGCTTAGGCCGGAAGAGCCTGCCCCCGACCCGATCGGGGGGTGAGGGGTTGTGGCTCATCGGGTGAGGTCGCATCCCCTCACCCTTTGCGCCTAAGCTCACTGCGTTCGCTAACGCGCAAAGCCCTCTCCCTATGGGAGAGGCGGCGGGGCGGTGGCGCCATCCTGCTTCGGAACGCTCACGGGGCATCGCGACCTCCCTCACATCTCCGTCAGCCGGCCGTAGGCTTCCGGCCGGCGGTCGCGGAAGAACTGCCAGGTGTTGCGCACCTCGCGGATCATGTCGAAGTCCATCTCGTGGACGAGCAATTCGTCCCGGTCGCGGCTCGCCTCCTTCTCGATCTTGCCGCGCGGATTGACGAAATAGCTCTGGCCGTAGAACTCGCCGATGTTCCATGGCGCTTCGCTGCCGACCCGGTTGATGGCGCCGATGAAGACGCCGTTGGCGACCGCGCTCGCCGGCTGCTCCAGCTTCCACAGATACTCCGACAGCCCCGCCACGGTCGCCGACGGGTTGACGATGTACTCGGCCCCGTTCAGCGCCAGCGCCCGCCAGCCTTCCGGGAAATGCCGGTCGTAGCAGATGTAGACGCCGAGTTTGCAGTAGGCGGTCTGGAACACCGGCCAGCCGGAATTGCCCGGCTTGAAGAAGAACTTCTCCCAGAAGCCGGCGACCTGCGGGATGTGGGTCTTGCGGTACTTGCCGAGATAGCTGCCGTCGGCGTCGATCACCGCGGCGCAATTGTAATAGACGCCGGTGATCTCCTCCTCGTAGATCGGCACGACGATCACCATCGAGTGCTTCTTGGCGTAGTCCTGCATCAGCCGGACGGTCGGCCCGTCGGGAATCGCCTCTGCCGCGCCGTACCACTTGGCGTCCTGGCTCGGACAGAAATAGGGCTGGCTGAACACCTCCTGGAAGCAGAGCACCTGGACGCCCTCTCTCCCCGCCTCGTCGATCAGCGGCAGGTGGGCGGCGATCATCTTCTTCTTGATCTCGTCGGGCGACATCGAGGTGTCGCCCTTGAGGCGCATCTGGATCAGTCCGCCTTTCACCTTCGCCATGACAACCCCTGCCTCCTGCAGCTACGCTGCCAAGTCCGCTGCGCGCAACCTCCCCCTTGAGGGGAGGTCGAGGTTTGCCGAGCGGAGCGAGAGCAAACTTCGGGTGGGGGGGCGCGCCAGCGAAGTTACTCCCCCCTCCCGAAATTCGGGCGCATCGCGCCTCGCGCGACGCTTCGAATTCCAACCTCCCCTCAAGGGGGAGGTTACGCCTTCGTCGCAGCTCCGTGGAACACTCACCGCTGGGGTTCTCTCAGTTCATCGTCGGGAAGTGGAACACCGCGCCCGACTTGATGCCCTCCGGCCAGCGCGAGGTGATCGTTTTCAGCCTTGTGTAGAAGTGCACGCCGTCTGGCCCGTAGATGGCGTGGTCGCCGAACAGCGACCGCTTCCAGCCGCCGAAGGAGTGGTAGGCGACCGGCACCGGGATCGGCACGTTGACCCCCACCATGCCGACCTCGATCTGGTCGGCGAAGGTGCGCGCCGCGTCGCCGTCGCGGGTGAAGATCGCGGTGCCGTTGCCGAATTCGTGGTCATTGATCAGTTTGACGGCATGCTCGTAGCTCGGGCTGCGCACCACCGACAGGACCGGACCGAAGATTTCTTCCTTGTAGATCTTCATCTTGGGCGTCACGCGATCGAAAAGCGTGCCACCGACGAAGTAGCCGTTCTCGTAGCCTTGCGCCTTGAAGCCGCGGCCGTCGACCACCAGCTCGGCGCCTTCCTTCTCGCCGGCGTCGATATAGCCGAGCACCTTGTGCATGTGTTCCTTGGTGACCAGCGGCCCCATTTCGGCCTCGCGGTCGGTGGCCGGCCCGATGCGAAGCGCCCTGACCCGCGGCGCCAGCTCTGCGACCAGCTTGTCGGCGGTCTCCTCGCCGACCGGCACCGCCACCGACACCGCCATGCAGCGTTCCCCGGCCGAACCATAGCCGGCCCCCATCAGCGCGTCGGCCGCCTTGTCCATGTCGGCGTCGGGCATCACCACCATGTGGTTCTTGGCGCCGCCGAGCGCCTGCACCCGTTTGCCGTGCGCCGTGCCGGTGCGGTAGACGTATTCGGCGATCGGCGTCGAGCCGACGAAGGAGACCGCCTTGATGTCCGGATGGCTGAGGATGGCGTCGACCACCTCCTTGTCGCCGTGGACGACGTTGAGCACGCCGTCGGGGAAGCCCGCCTCGCGGAACAGTTCGTAGACCACCATCGAGGCCGAGGGGTCCTTCTCCGACGGTTTCAGCACGAAGGTATTGCCGCAGGCGATCGCCACCGGATACATCCACATCGGCACCATCGCCGGGAAGTTGAACGGCGTGATGCCGGCGACGACGCCGAGCGGCTGGCGGTCGGAATGGGTGTCGATCGCCGGCCCGACATGGCGGGAGAACTCGCCCTTCAACAGGTGGGGGATGCCGCAGCAGAAATCGACCACCTCGATGCCGCGCTGCACCTCGCCGACCGCGTCGCCGTGCACCTTGCCGTGCTCGGCCGAGATCGCCTCGGCGATCCGGTCGACGTTCTGGTCGAGGAGATGCTTGAAGCGGAACATGTGGCGGGCCCGCCGCATCGGCGGCATGTTCGCCCACTCCGGCAGCGCCAGCTTCGCCGCCGCCACCGCCGCGTCGAGCTCGGCGGCGGTGGACAAGGGCAGCGTCGCCGCCTGCTCGCCGGTCGCCGGATTGTAGATCGGCGCCAGGCGCGGGCTGGTCGATTGCACCAGCTTGCCGCCGATGATGTTTTGAAAGGTGTGCATCGCGGAGGGTCTCCCTGGGGTTCCTGATGGAACGTGCGTTCCGTTTTCTGTCGAACGGAATGTTTGTTCCATCGTCACGCGAGCGTCTTAAGGATGCCTCCGAGCGTGTCAAACAGGAAATCGATTTCAGACTTCGAAATGATCAACGGCGGCGACAAGGCGATGATGTCGCCGGTGGTGCGGATCAGGATGCCTTTCTCGAAGGCCTCGAGGAAGGCGGTGAAGGCGCGTTTGGTCGGCTGGCCGGCGATCGGCTCCAGTTCGATGGCGCCGACCAGGCCGCAATTCCTCAGATCGATCACGTGCGGCAGCCCCTTGAGGCTGTTGAGCGCGTCCGCCCAGTAGTCGCCGAGTTCGGCGCCGCGGTTGAGGAGCCCCTCCTGTTCGTAGATGTCGAGGGTGGCGATGCCGGCGGCGCTCGACACCGGGTTGCCCGAATAGGTGTAGCCGTGGAAGAACTCGATCAGGTGCTCCGGCCCGTTCATGAAGGCGTCGTAGATCTCCTTCTTGACGAACACCGCCCCCATCGGCACCACGCCGTTGGTCACCCCCTTGGCGGTCAGCACGATGTCCGGCGTCACCCCGAAATAGTCGATGGCGAACGGCACGCCGAGCCGGCCGAAGCCGGTGATCACCTCGTCGAAGATGAGGAGGATGCCGTGCTTGTCGCAGATCGCGCGGAGCTTCTGCAGGTAGCCCTTGGGCGGCACCAGCACGCCGGTCGACCCCGCCACCGGCTCGATGATCACCGCCGCGATGGTCGAGGGGTCGTGCAGCGTCGCCAGCCGGTCGAGGTCGTCGGCGAACTCGGCGCCGTGCTCCGGCTGGCCGCGGGCGAAGGCGTTCCGGGCCGGGTCGTGGGTGTGGCGGATATGGTCGACCCCGGTGAGGAGCGTGCCGAAGTGCTTGCGGTTGCTGACGATGCCGCCGACCGAGATGCCGCCGAAATTCACCCCGTGATAGCCGCGCTCGCGGCCGATCAGGCGGAAGCGCGAGCCCTCGCCGCGCACCCGGTGATAGGCGAGCGCGATCTTGAGGCCGGTGTCCACCAACTCCGAGCCGGAGTTGGTGAAGAACACGTGGTCGATGCCGGGCGGCATGTAGGTGACCAGCCGCGCCGCCAGCTCGAACACCCGCGGGTGGCCCATCTGGAAGGCCGGCGCGTAGTCGAGCTCGCGGATCTGGGCGGCGACCATGTCGGCGATGTGCTTGCGGCCGTGGCCGGCATTGACGCACCACAGGCCGGCCGTGCCGTCGAGCACCTTGCGGCCGTCGCCCGAGCGGTAATACATCCCCTCGGCGCCGACCAGCATGCGCGGCGCCTTCTTGAACTGCCGGTTCGCGGTGAACGGCATCCAGAAAGCTTCCAGGTTGTTGGTGGTGAGCGCGGTGCTGGCCGCGGCATCGGCGAGCGCGTCGGCATTGGCCATTTTTAGGGTCTCCCTCGGCGTCTGACGGGCGCCGGACGGTCCGCGACGATTGCGTCGGCGGGCCTTTTCTTCTACGAGGAAACGGCGAGATTTCCTGACCAATTGGTCAAGGGAAACCTAGACAAGTTCCGAAGCCCGCTCAAGGGCCTTTTGGTCGCTGGCCCGCCACCCGCGGCCGGGGAGGCAAGCCGCTTGCCGTCGATGATGCGTTCGCCGTTGCCGAGCCGATCCGTGCGCATGCGGCACTCCGATTTCCACGTGCTTGCAGACCGGCACGATGGGGAGTGGCCGCGACCGACGGGCAAGCTATCCCTCCCCGAACCGGGGAGGGGGAACCGCGCGCCGAAGGCGCGGGGTGGGTGGGGTTTCCTGGCCATCCGAGCGCCGAATCCGGCCGCGCGACGCGTGCTTTTCGGCGGGTGGGATAGGTTGTTGCGTCCTTCGAGGCTCCGCTTCGCGGAGCACCTCAGGATGAGGACCTGGGTGCTGCGATGGACGAGGCTTCCGCCGGACAAGAACCCCGTCCCTCCTCATGCTGAGGCGCGAGGGCGAAGCCCGAGCCTCGAAGCACGCACCGACACAGCGTCCGCCGCCCCATGACCCTTGCCGAGAGCACGCCGCGCGCCGGGCGGACCCGCAAGCGCACCCGCATCCAGGCGGCCAACGAGGAGCGCATCCTCGACGCGGCGCTGGCGGTGTTCGCCACCTACGGCTTCCGCGGCGCCACCGTCGACCAGATCGCCGTCCGCGCCGGCATGACCAAGCCGAACCTTCTCTATTATTTCCGCCGCAAGCAGGACATCTACCTCGCCGTCCTCAACCGCACGCTGGAGATGTGGCTGAAGCCGCTGGAGCATCTCGACCCGGCCGGCGACCCGGCCGACGAGATCGCCGCCTATATCGACCGCAAGCTCGAGCTGAGCCGCGACAACCCCACCGCCTCGCGCCTCTTCGCCATCGAGATCATGCAGGGCGCGCCGGTGCTCGGCTCCGTTCTCTCCGGCCGGCTGAAGGCGCTGGTCGACGAGAAGGCGGCGGTGATCGAGGGCTGGCGTAAAGCCGGCCGCATCGCTCCGGTCGACCCCTACCACCTCATTTTCATGATCTGGGCGACCACCCAGCACTACGCCGATTTCGACACCCAGATCCGCGCCATCCTCGGCCCCCGCGCCACCAGCCCGGCCCACTTCGACACCGCCAAGGCGACGCTGGAGCAGGTGTTTCTCCGCGGGGTGGTGAAGTAGCTCGCGAGGCGGCCACCGCAATCCTCACGCGCAAGGTTCCCACCGCGATCCTCCCCCGCGAAGCGGGCCACCGCGATCCTCCCCCGTGGAACGGGGGAGGGGGACCATCGCGAAGCGATGGTGGAGGGGGCACGGTGCTCCTGCCCGACGTTCCCGCCGCAATCCTCCCCTGCGAAGCGGGGGAGAGCCTGTCCCCGACTTGATCGGGGAGGGACCGCCTCGAAGCGATGGTGGAGGGGGCATGTGCTCCCGCGTGGCCGCGCGCGCTCGCCCTCACACCGTCGCGTCAGATCGCAAGCGGAATCTCAACATCGACGACGACACGTGGTTTAGCTGACGTGCTATTGATAGGCGTGGCAAAGGTCAACTCAAGCACCGGTCGCGCCTATGAGAGTTGTATTGCAGCGACTCGTGGGCGCAATGCTTGATGTACGGTCCCGAGATTCTTGTTCGGACATTGACGAAGCCTACCCGACGGGATCGCTACGGCAACCCTTGGCAATACCATTCACGAAGCGACCATCATTCCAAAGTCGCTTGCTGGGGAATAGTTTTCGATCTGCTGCGAACCAGCCCGCTGCTTCGCCACCACGTCGAGTCAGGCAAGGTCCATTTTGGCATCAACCACGAGATGCGTGATTTCGTTCACGATCGAAAAAAGAACCTCGACTTGGTGCTTTGCACCGCCTCTGGCGCGGACGGACGAGGAACGTCCCTCACGCTGGCGTCGATGGTGGCGGATTACGGCATAGAACTGTCGGCTCCGGAAAGCGTGGAACTCGATGCCCTTCCTGCATTGCGAAAGGCGCCGGTCGGCGCCGTGTTGATGGCACTGGAAGCAAAAGCTTGCATGACGGCGCACCAGCGTGCTTTGCCCCGCCTCTACGACGAACTCAACTCGTCACAGTTGACGGTGCATGGCGCGACTGACCAAGCGATCGCCGCCGGGTTCGTGATGATCAACATCGCAGACCGCTATCTCAGCCCCGACTTGAACAAAAGGAATCGCGTGAGCGAACCGGAGTGGAGCGTGCACAATCAGCCGCGGGATGCGCAACTTGCCATAGACAAGATCCGCCAGCTTCCGCGGCGCTCGCGCACCGGCGATGTGGGTTATGACGCGCTCGCAATTGTGGTCATCGATTGCGCCAACGATGGCTCGCCGGTGAGGCTGGTGGAGACGTCGCCGGCACCGCAAGCCGGAGATATTCATTTCTACGCGTCGATGATTGACAGGCTTGCGCACATCTACGCAACCCGTTTCAAAGACCTGTAGTTTGGCTTCTGCGAGCCCTTGGATTCTGCTCTAGGCGGAGCGGTGCACCGCGCCAATCGGCTTGCCCACGCGCAGGATTTCAACCCGCGCTGTGACGGTCGCCTTTTTCAACCGTTCCGCCGCATGTTCAACATATGCGGGCTCGATCTCCACGCTGACGCTGTTTCGTCCAGTCTCGATCGCGGCCATCGCCGTCGTGCCGGTGCCTGCAAAGGGGTCGACCACGATGTCCCCCACGAATGAGAACATTCGAATAAGCCGACGGGGAACCTCGACGGGATAAGGGGCTGGGTGTGTGGTTCTTTGTTGGCCGGTGATATCGGTCCAGACCGGGCCAAACCATTTGGCGTATTCCTCGGTCGGAATGAACGACATCTTTTCTTGCATCGCGGTAGGCTTCCGATAGCCACCAGGCTTTCGCAGGAACAAGATGTGCTCAAGGTCGTTCTTGACCACGCCATTCGGCAAGTTGGGCTTTCCGAGGAATCGGGCCGACCGGGATGCCTCCAGCTTGATGTTGGAGACTTTTTGCCACCGAATCGGAGTCAGACAATCAAATCCGACGCGTCTGGCTCGCACCTGAATATCGGCGGAAAGGGGGAGAACATGGTGCCGTCCGGCTTCCCGACGCGAAAGGCAAATGTCTCCGACAACGCACGCGACACGACCGCCCGGCACCAGAATCCTCAAGCATTCTTCCCAAACCTGATCTAGTTCGGAGAGGAACCGATCATAGGATGCAATGTTGCCAAGTTGCTCGGGGTGGTCGGGGTATGTCTTCAACGACCCGTAGGGCGGGCTGGTGCAAACAAGGTGGACGCTTTCAGTTTCGATGAATGAGAGATCACGCGCATCTCCTTCAAAAAGCCGATGATTTGTAATGCCTTGGCCCATTTTCACCCCCGAGGAACAAAACAGAAACATATACTGAGTCCCTGACCCGTGCAAGGCGGCCTCGCCTCGCTCGAAAGAGAAATCCGCATGCCAGCGCGTACGGCCGATCTACCCCCCGCACCCCTCGCACAATCCCGCCATTTCCGCCGACTTCGTCCCCCGCCAAATCGTGGCGTGCAATGGCTGGTATCTCCGCTCACGGAGGGGCGCCGCCGGCATTTCGCGGCCCGACACTCTTCAATCGTTAGCATGCACGGCGAACGATGGGGCGCGTGGTGAAACCTCGCCGGCTTGCCGTCCCAGTTATCCCCGCCGTTTTCGCCCAGAATCCCGCCGTTTCCGCCGACTTTATCCCCCTCGCCGAATCCTGCCGTATAATGACGCCATCCCCGCCCACCGAGGGGCGCGCTCATGAGGCGTCATCTGCGTGGGGCGGGGTGCGGCGCCCGCGGCGTGTCCTGCAAGGGACACCGGGCAAGGGGCAACCCTTGTCCGGAGAGGACGACGGTCCGAACGTCCCGGGAGGCCTCCGCAAGCCCGCCCGCCGGCATTACGACCGGCTGTCACAAGGCTGACCGTAAGCCGGGCGGGTCCGCCGGAAGCGATGCGAAGGGCTCGACCCTTCGTGCCGGTCCGGTCGGGCAGGTGCCGGCGGCGATGAGCCGTCCCGTGCCGTCCGCCCGGTGGAGCGCGGGAGACGGAGTGCCCAAAATCGCCGCGGCGGGCGCTGACGAGGCGCCCCATAGAGACTACTCGGACTGGCGTGCTCATCGGCGCCCGCCACCCCTCGCGCCACGGCGCGAGGCAGATCATGAGAGGGAACGCGACAGGTCATGATCCGGCCCGGCCAAACTCGGGCGCGGCAACGATGAAACGCGCCGGTGCTTCCTGGATGCCCGCCCGAGCGGGCATGACCGGGCGGTGTTTCGGGCGCGAGCCCCACAACGAAGCAGTCTTGTTCTGAAGCGACCCCATCCGCGTCATTCCGGCGAAAGCCGGAATCCATTGTGCCGACGTTTCCGCCGCCGCCTTCGGGACGGACAGCCCCCAGCGACCCGAGGCGCCAGAGGTCGCCACAACAACAAACGACATTGGCGTTGCCGGTGTTTTCTGACACGGTTGCGCCGATGACGAGCGAGCCATCCTTCACCATCGGCATCGAGGAGGAATATCTCCTCGTCGACCGCGAGACTCGCGATCTCGCCGCCGACCCGCCGCGCGCGCTCGTCGCCGATCTCGAAGCCGCGCTTGGCGCCCAGGTCACCTCCGAGTTTCTCCGCTGCCAGGTCGAGATCGGCACCTCGGTCTGCGACTCGCTCGCCGAGGCCCGCGCCGAGCTCGCTCGTCTTCGCCGTGCCGTTGCCGACTGCGCCGGCGGCTACGGCCTCGCCCCGATCGCCGCCTCGACCCACCCGTTTGCCGAGTGGAGCCTGCAGCGCAGCACCGACAAGGAGCGCTACAACACGCTTGCCCGCGACCTGCAGGTGGTCGCCCGGCGCCTCTTGATCTGCGGCATGCACGTCCATGTCTGCGTCGAGGACGAGCCGCTCCGCTTCGATCTCTTCAACCAGCTTCCCTATTTCCTGCCGCACCTGTTGGCGCTGTCGACCTCCTCGCCCTTCTGGCGCGGCGACCAGACCGGCCTCCACTCCTATCGCCTGGCGGTGTGGAACGAGGTGCCGCGCACCGGCCTGCCGCCGACCTTTTCGAGCCCCGACGAGTTCCACCGCACCGTCGCCACCCTGATCGAGGCCGGCGAGATCGAGGACGCCACCAAGATCTGGTGGGACCTCAGGCCCTCGGCGCGTTTCCCGACGCTGGAGATGCGCATCACCGACGTCTGCACCCGCCTCGACGACACCATCGCCGTCGCCGCCCTCTACCGCTGCGTCTGCCGCATGCTTTATCGGCTGCGGCGCGCCAACCAGCGCTGGCGGAGCTATTCGGCCTTCCTCGTCAACGAGAACCGCTGGCTCGCCCAGCGCTTCGGCCCGACCCGCGGGCTGATCGATTTCGGCAAGGGCGCGCCGGTCCCGTTTCCCGACCTGGTCGACGAGCTGATCGATCTCGTCCGCGAGGACGCGGTGTTCTTCGGCTGCCTCGCCGAGGTCGAGCATGCCCGCGCGATCGCCAGGGACGGCACCTCCGCCGACCGCCAGATCCGGGTCTACGACCGGGCGGTCGCCACCGGCGCCTCCGGCGAGGAGGCGTTGAAGGCGATCGTCGACCATCTCATCGAGGAGACCCTCGTCGGCTGCAGCGAGGCGCGTCGCCCGACGCCGCGCCGCGAGGCCGCGCACGCCTCGCGGCCGGGACGCGCCGGCGAAGTGCAGACCGACCCATGAGGGACGATCACGACGGCGAGCCGCCGGTCCGCATCCTCAAAGCCGAGGTGCTGGCCGACGACTGGGCGCGGCTTACCAAATACACCATCGACTACCGCCGCCGCGACGGGGTGCGCGAGACCCAGGTCCGCCAAGTTTACGACCGCGGCAACGGCGCCGCGATCCTGCCCTATGATCCCGGCCGCGGCAGCGTGCTTCTCGTCCGCCAGTTCCGCATGCCGGTCTATCTCAACGCCGCGTCCGGCTGGCTGATCGAAGCCTGCGCCGGCCGCCTCGACGATCTCGACGCCGAGGCCGCCATCCGCCGCGAGGTCGAGGAGGAGCTCGGCTACCGACTCGGTGCGGTGACCCGCGTCTTCGACGTTTTCATGAGCCCCGGCAGCGTCAGCGAGCGGGTTGCCCTGTTCACCGCCCAATACTCCGCGGCCGACCGTATCTCCGCCGGCGGCGGTGCCGAGGACGAAGGCGAGGACATCGAGGTCCTGGAGATTCCTCTCGACGAGGCGCTCGCCATGATGGCGAGCGGCGCGATCCGCGACGCCAAGACCATCGTCCTCTTGCAGCAGGTGAAATTGCACGGGCTTGCCGGTTAGCCGGATTATCCCTTTCGCCGCCGGCCGTGGTATCAAGCCGGGGTCATGCAGGGTGAAGCGAACCCCCACAAGGGGCAGCCCGTCCTCCACGCCGGGGCCGGGCTGGACGAGGCCGACGCGGCGATGATCATGCTGCACGGTCGCGGCGCCGACGCCGCCGACATCCTGGCGCTCGCCGCGGCCTTCGAGCGGCCCGACATCGCCTATCTCGCGCCGGAGGCGGCCGGCCGCGTCTGGTACCCGCGTCCGTTCCTTGCCCCGGTCGCCGACAACGAGCCCGGCCGCACCTCCGCCCTCGACCGCATCGCCGACCTCCTCGGCCTTTTGATCACCCACGACATTCTGCCCGAACGGACGGCCCTCCTCGGCTTCTCCCAGGGCGCCTGCCTGGCGCTGGAGTTCGCCGCCCGCCATCCTGTCCGCTACGGCGCGGTGATCGCCTTGACCGGTGGGCTGATCGGCGAGGCTATCGACGCCTCCGACTACCACGGATCGCTGGACGGCACCCCGGTCTTCATCGGCTCGAGCGATGTCGATCCTCACATCCCGATCGGGCGCGTTCACGAATCGGCAGCGGTCATGCAAGCCCTCGGCGGCGAGGTCACCGAGCGCATCTATGCCGGGATGGGCCACAGCATAAACGCGGATGAGCTTGGCGAGGCAAGGCGACTGCTCGACCGGATGGTCGCGCCGCCGGGAAGCGAGTCGGCGCCGGACATGTGATCCGGATCACAGCGCCTGTCCCGGCGCGGCGTAGATTGATGCTGGGCAACTGCGGCATGGCGGCAACAGGCCCCGACAATGTCACAGTTCGGTGCTGTATGGGGTTCAAATCAATGGCGAAATCCCGGATAACCCGGTCCGCTACATGTTACTTGGTAACCACCGATAAACCAGAGTCTGGCAGGGAAATGAGGAGCGTCCCCGCGGTCTGCGAGGGGACGGCTGCGCGAGCGTCCCGGATCATGGCGTTGCGGATAGGAAAACTGGCGGTTCTGAGGACTTCTGCTTTCGCCCTGACGGCAGCGGCGACGTTGGCGGCGACCGTTCCGGCCGACGCGCAGTCGAACTATTGCGCCAGCCTGCAGGCCGACTATCTGTCGGCCGTCCGCGGTTCCGGGGGCGGCTCCGGCGATATCCGCACGCTGCGCAGCCAGCTCGCCTCGGCGGAAGCGGATGCAAGAAACAACAATTGCCGACGCTTTCTGTTCTTCGGCCGACGGCCAAGCCCGAATTGCCCGTCGATCATGAGCAACGTGTATCGCCTCCAGCGTCAGGTGACGCGGGCGAGCGGCGGGGCCTGGGGGACGGCCGGCCAGGCGTCGTTCGATCGCAATCGCCTCTATAATCAGCTTCGGCAGAACGGCTGCGACATCCCCTCGCTCGGCGACACCGCCAGCAGCGGCTACCGGACGATCTGCGTGCGGACCTGCGACGGCTACTACTTCCCGATCAGCTTCTCGGCGAGCCGCGCCCGCTTCAAGGTCGACGAGACGGTCTGCAAGTCGATGTATGGCGGCGCCGATGCCGAGCTTTTCGTCTACCCCAACGGCCGCACCGCCGACCAGGCCGTCTCGCTCGCCGGTACGCCGCTCGCCTCCGAGCCCTATGCCTTCACTTATCGCACCACGTTCGACAGTGCGTGTCGGACCGAGCTGACGGACGGCCTCGCCAATCTCGCCATCGCGTTCGCGGCGCGGGTCGCCGGCGAAAAAGCCAACCGGCCGTCGCCCGAAGGGACGCCGGCGCCGCTCCTGCCCGCTCCTGTGGCGCGGGTGAATCCGAACGAGGATTACGAGACCCTCGCCAATGCGGCCGGCGGTTTCGTGGTGGCCCCGGTCACGCCCGACAGTCCGGACGAGGTCTCGGTCGCCACGGCCAACACCCCGATCCGGCGGCTTGGTCCGGAATATTACTACCGGGCGCCCGAGAAGATCGAAGCCCTATACGAGGCGCCCGACCTCGGCCCCGAATTCAGCCTGATCAGTTCGGCCCACGCCGACGAGCGTCACCAGCCCGGCGATGGGGGAGCCGCTCCGGCGACCTCGGTGCAGTAGGCTCGTCAGGCGTTCGGCGGGCGGCGTGGCGCATCCTGACCCCTCACTGCACCGCGCGTCCGGGATGGCCATGAAGGCTCTTGCCGTTCTCGCCGTCGCGATGGCTGGCATCGGAACGCTCGGCGCATCCGCCGGTTTCGCGGCCGCCGCGCCGCTGCCGGTCGAAGACGTGACGGTGATGCGTTCCACCGACCAGTACGACATCGAGGTTCACTATCCGAAGACCGGCGTCGCCACGATCGACGACGCGATCTCGACCTGGGCGACCGGACTGGTCGACGATTTCGTCAAGCAGGCGGAGGAGGATTTCGCCTCTTTCGGCAACGACACCGACCGGCCGGCACTGACCTATTCGCTCGATCTTGCCTACGACGTTCCGCGGAACGACGATGCCGTGTTCGTCGTCGATTTCGACGAGAGCATCTTCACCGGCGGTGCCCATCCCAATCACGACGTCGAAACGTTCAACTTCCTGATGCCGGACGGCTGGCAGGTCTTCCTTCCCGAGATCTTCGACCGGCTGGCGATAGAACGGATCAGCCGGCTCGCCGTCGCCGACCTTGTGCGCCAGTTCGACGGGCCGGACTCGATGAGCGACGACGACTGGCTGAAGACCGGCGCCGGGCCCGACTGGGACAATTTCAAGGATTTCCTGCTTCTTCCCGACACGCTCGCCATCCGCTTCCCGCCGTACCAGGTGGCGGCCTATGCGGCCGGCGACCAGGAGGTCGAGATTCCGCTTTCCGAACTGGAAGGGCTGACGCGGACGAACTGGCGGACGCCGGTGCCGTCCTTCGATTGCGCCAAGGCCGGAACGCCGCCCGAGAAGGCGGTGTGCTCGGATGTGACGCTAGCCAGGCTCGACCGCGAGGTAGACGGGGCCTACCGGCTGAAGCTCCTCTTTGCCGACGCCGCCGATAGGAACGCCGTTCGCAACGAGCAGCGCGCCTGGATCGAAACCCGCAATTCGTGCGGCAGCAGCCTCCTCTGCCTCACCGAGTCCTATGCCACGCGGCTGAAGGCGCTTCAGGAAGGGTAAGTCGGGCCTGCAGGGGCGAAGCGCACCCGAGCGACCTGGCGCTTGCCGCTACTCGGCCGGCTCGCGGGCCTTCGCCATCGGGTTGTTGGGATGCTCGGTCCAATTGCGGAAGCCGGTTGCCGGCGCCCCGGTATGGGGATCGACGCCGGTGGTCAGCCGCTCCATGGTGATGCAATCCTCGACCGGGCAGACATTGACGCAGAGATTGCAGCCGACGCATTCGGCGTCGATCACCTCGAAGTGGCGCCGGCCGTTCTGCGTGGCGGTGATCGCCTGATGCGAGGCGTCCTCGCAGACGATATGGCAGCGGCCGCACTGGATGCAGAGATCCTGGTCGATGCGCGCCTTGGTGACGTAGTTGAGATTGAGGTATTGCCAGTCGGTGACGTTGGGAACCGCGCGGCCGGAGAGGTCGGCGAGGCTCATCCCCTTTTCATCGAGATAGCGCGACAGGCCGGACTTCATCTCCGCGACGATCTTGAAGCCATAGGTCATCGCCGCCGTGCAGACCTGCACGTTGCCGGCACCGAGCGTCAGGAACTCCGCCGCATCGCGCCAGGTGGTGATGCCGCCGATGCCGGAGATCGGCAGGCCGGCACACTCCTTGTCGCGGGCAATCTCGGAGACCATCGACAGGGCGATCGGCTTCACCGCCGGCCCGCAGTAGCCGCCGTGGGTGCCCTTGCCGTCGATCGTCGGCTCGGGAGCAAAGCTGTCGAGATCGACATTGGTGATCGAGTTGATGGTGTTGATCAGCGACACCGCGTCGGCGCTGCCCTTCTTCGCGGCGCGGGCCGGATAGCGGATGTCGGTGATGTTGGGCGTCAGCTTGACGATGACCGGCATGCGGGTCGCCGCCTTGCACCAGCGCGCGACCATCTCGATGTATTCCGGCACTTGGCCGACGGCCGAGCCCATGCCGCGCTCGCTCATGCCGTGCGGACAGCCGAAATTGAGCTCGACGCCGTCGCAGTCGGTTTCCTCGACCGCCTTGAGGATGGCGATCCAGTTCGGCTCCTCGCAGGGCACCATCAGCGAGACCACCAGTGCTCGGTCGGGCCAGTCGCGCTTGACCCGTTTGATCTCCTCGAGGTTGATCTGCAGTTCGCGGTCGGTGATGAGCTCGATATTGTTGAGGCCGATGAGGCGGCGGTCGCCCGCATGGATGGCGCCGTAGCGGGGGCCGGCAACGTTGACGATCGGCGGGTCCTCGCCGAGGGTCTTCCACACCACGCCGCCCCAGCCCGCCTTGAAGGCGCGCACGACGTTCACTTCCTTGTCGGTCGGCGGCGCCGAGGCCAGCCAGAACGGGTTCGGCGACTTGATGCCGGCGAATTCAGAGCGAAGGTCTGCCACGGGACTCTCCTTCAGCTTCCGTGAACCGCACCGACCTCCTGAGGATGAGGAGGTTTGTGGGTGTCAATCATGGTGTTGGCGCCGTCAGCGCGCGGTTGATCGATTCGGCGGCGAGCTTGCCGTCCTCGACGGCGACGACGGTAAGGTCCTTGCCGCCGGCAATACAGTCGCCGCCGGCCCAAACGCCGGCGAGGCTGGTACGCCGCTCGGCGTCGACCTTGATGCGGCCGGCCTCCAGCTCGATCGTCTCCGCGGCGCCGTCGAGCGCATCCGGCACGAAAGTCTGGCCGATCGCCTTGAAGACCTGATCGGCGGCAATAGCGAAGGTCTCGCCGGTGCCGACCAAGCGTCCGTTCGCTTCGGCGGTGTATTCGAACTCGATCGCCGTTACGCGTCCTTCATCGGCGATGAGGCGCTTCGGCGCGGCATTGTGCTTGATGCGGACGCCATCGGTCTGGGCGAGGTCGCGCTCGTACGCGCTGGCGCCCATGCGGTCCGCGCCGCGGCGGTAGACGATGGTGACGTCCTCGGCGCCGAGGCGGCGCGTCTGGGTGGCGATGTCGATCGCGGTCATGCCGCCGCCGACCACGACGATGCGGCGGCCGACCGGCAGCGTCGACAGGTCGGACGCCTGGCGCAGCTCGGCTATGTAGGCGACGGCATCCTCGACGCCGGGCAGGTCCTCTTCGCTCATGCCGAGCGCGTTGACGCCGGGAAGTCCGACGGCGAGGAAGACGGCGTCGAACTCCTGGCGGAGGGTGTCGATCGTCAAGTCGCGGCCGAGCGCCTTGTCCGCTTCGACGGTGATGCCGCCGATCGACAGGATGAAGTCGACCTCGGCCTGGGCGAAACCGCCCGGCGTCTTGTAGGCAGCGATGCCGTATTCGTTGAGGCCGCCGATCTTCGGCTTGGCGTCGAAGATGACGACGTCGTGGCCGTGCGCGGCGAGGCGATGGGCGCAGGAAAGGCCGGCCGGGCCGCCGCCGACCACCGCTACCCGCTTGCCCGTCGGCGCGGCGCGGACGAACGGCTGCTTGCCGTCGGCCATCAAGGTGTCGGTGGCGTAGCGCTGCAGTTCGCCGATGCGGACCGGCTTGCCTTCCGCCGCCTCGCGCACGCAGGCTTCCTCGCAAAGCGTCTCCGTCGGACAGACGCGGGCGCACATGCCGCCGAGGATATTGGCAGAGAAGATGGTCTCGGCCGCCCCCTTGGGGTTGTCGGTCAGGATCTCGCGGATGAAGAGTGGGATATCGATGCCGGTCGGACAGGCTGCGACGCACGGCGCGTCATAGCAGAAGTAGCAGCGGTCGGCCTCGACCAGCGCTTCGTGGCGGCTGAGCGGCGGGTGGAGGTCGGCGAAGTTGACGGCGTATTCCTCGGCCGTCAAGCGGCCGGAGGCGATGTCGGGCGTCCTTCCGTCGGCCATGGGCGTTTCCGCAAGCGCCTTGTCAGCTTTAGAAAAACTCTTGATCATTTGGACAAATTTTTCGGAGGTCGTCAAGGCGGGGATTGCGGGGGCACGGATGGCTCGCCGGCGCCCAGAAAGTCACGGATCAGTGCCAGCGTCTCTTTGGGCGCTTCGACCATCGGCGAGTGACCAACTCCGTTGAGCACGACCGTCGTTGCCCCCGGCACCGCGTCGTAGCGGTCGCCCTCGCTCGCCGGAACGATCGCGTCGAGCGCGCCGAAAATGACGTGGAGCGGCGGAACCCGATCCAGTTCCGCAAGCCGCCGCGGGATCGTCTGTGCGGTGCGGTAGGTGACGCTCGCGTTGTGGGCGGCAACCGCTGCCGGGTAGGGAAGCTGGGCGAGGTCGGCGACGAAGCGTTCCGGCACGGCGAAACCCGGCGCAAAGCCCTGAGCGAGCGCCCGGCGCCGAGCCGGGTGGGTGACAAGCCGCGAGAGAAGGGGGCCGATGACCGGCACCATGTAGAGCCTTGTCGTCCTGTCGAAAGTGGTCGCCGCGGCGCTCGGCGTGTCGATGAGCACCAGCTTTTCGATACGCTCCGGGCGCGCCTCGGCGAGCGCGGTCGCCACTTCGCCGCCCATCGAATGGCCGATGACGATGACCCGCCCGGCGTCGTAGGCATCGAGAACCGCGTTGACCAGCGCCGCCTGGCGCTCGATCGCGTAGCCGCGATTCGGCGCTTCCGTGCCGCCATGGCCGATGAGGTCGAGGCGGATGACGCGATAGTCCTTGGCCAGCGTCTCCGCGATCGCGTCCCACCAGTCGAGCGCGGCGCCGAAGCCGTGGATGAGGACGATGGCCGGACCGTCGCCCTCGACCAGAACGTTTGCCGGCACCACCCTGGTGTTGACGATGCTGCCGCCGCTGCGCGGGATCGCGGCGCGGCTCTCGCCGTTGACCAGGAAGGCATTGACCAACACGGCCGCGACAACCAGCGCCAACGAGAATGCCGCGATCGCGATCACCGGTCGAAACGGCCGCAGGCGACCGGCACGCTGGGCCGCCGGTTCATGTTGGACTCCCCTCTCTCGGAGGCCGCTGTCGGTTCCGACGACAGGGAAACGGGGCGGGGTTCACGCCTGCACGTAGGCCGAGGGGCCGCGCACGTTCTCGTCGATGTGGAGCTTCTGGAATAAGGACGGCATGGCGCGTTCGGCGCAGTCGGTGCGCGGGCAGGTGCGGCACGACACGCCGATCGGCGTCGCGATCTGCGGATCGGCGACGTTGAGGCCGTCGGCATAGACGATCTCGCCGGCGTAGCGGACGTCGCAGCCGAGGCCGATCGCCCGCTGGCCGACGCGGTGTGGCAGGCCGCTGGTCGGCGAGAACGCCGTCGCCCGGCCGGTGGTGCGGGCGATACAGAAGAAGGTGCGGCCGTCCGGCATGCGCGAGATCTGCACCCGGAGCATGCCCGGCGTCGAGAAGGCATCGTACACGTTCCACCGCGGGCAGGCGGCGCCGAACCGCGCGATGTGGATGCCGGACGCCGAGAACCGCTTCGAGATGTTGCCGGCGATATCGACGCGGATGAAGTGGAAGGGCACGCCCTCCAGGCCGGGACGGCGGAGCGTCGTCAGCCGGTGGCAGACCTGCTCGAAAGAGACACCGAAGCGGTTCTTGAGGACGTCGGTATCGTAGCGGGTAGCCTTGGCCGCCTCGGCGAAAAGCCGATAGGGCATCATCACCGCCGCAGCAAAATAGTTGGCGAGCGCGGTGCGCATCAGCGCTTCGGCATCGTTCGACGAGAAGTTGCCCGCCGTGGCGATGCTGTCGAGCACGTCGTGATGGCCGAGATAGGCGATCTGGTGGGCGATCTGGAAGACCCGGCTCGCTGACGGCAGCATCTCGGAAACCTCGAGCCGGCGAGCGAGCTGGTCGTAGCGGCGGGCGCGCCCCTTCATCGTTTCCGACGGGCGGATCTCGACCTCGGTGGCGTAGCGCCGCCGGAGAACGCCGATCAGTCCCTGGGGGAGGGTATGGACCGAAAGGTCGTTTTCCATCCACAGCCGCTCCGCCGCCTCCTCCAGCTCGGGGAAGTAGTTGAGGCGCTTCTGGATGAACTCGGTCACCTCCTCCGACGGAATGCTGACCGGTGCCGCCTCGGCGGCATCCTCGCCGGCGCTGCTCGTGGCATCGGCCGGCAGGTGCCGGCGATAGGCCTCATAGAGGTCGATGACGGCGCGGCCGACCGCCGGTAGCAGCGAGACCAGTTCCTGCACATCGGTGGTCTTGACCTCGGCCCCCTCGAAGATCGGGTCGGAAAACGCCTCCATCAGCTCCAGCGACAACTGCTGGTCGGTGTCGGCGGCGAAGTCCTGGAGATCGACCTGGAACCGCTCCACGAGCTTGAGGAGCACCCGGACCGTGACCGGCCGCTGGTTGCTCTCGAGGAGGGTCAGATAGCTGGCGCTGATCCCGAGTTCCCGGGCCATCTGCGCCTGGGTGAGCCGGCGCTCTTGGCGCAGCCGTCGCAGCCTTCCACCGATCCGCATCGCCTTCATGGCACGCTCCTTACAAGATTTACGAATTTACAGAATCGACCTGTAATCCAAGTTACAGAATTCGGGATTTCAGCGATATTTCAGGTATTTATTGACCAACACCATTTGTCAAGTGTAGCTGCACATCTTGTCAACATAAGGGAGACGACGATGAGCACCCCACCTGATCGCTTCAAAGGCATCCGCCGGGATTTCTCGCCGGAGGACGTCAACCGGCTGCGCGGCACGGTCCATGTCGAGCATAGCCTTGCCCGGCTTGGCGCCGAGCGGCTGTGGCAACTGCTGCGCACGCGGCCGGTCGTCCGCGCCCTTGGCGCGGTCACCGGCAACCAGGCGATGCAGCAGGTGAAGGCCGGCCTCGAGGCCATCTATCTGTCAGGGTGGCAGGTCGCCGCCGATGCCAACAATGCCGGCGAGATGTATCCGGACCAGTCGCTCTATCCGGCCTCGTCGGTTCCCGAGGTGGTTCGCCGCATCAACAAGACGCTTCAGCGCGCCGACCAGATCGCACGCCTCGAAGGCGACGATGCCACCTATTGGTTCGCGCCGATCGTTGCCGACGCCGAAGCCGGTTTTGGCGGTTCGCTCAATGCTTTTGAGCTGATGAAGGCGATGATCGAGGCGGGCGCCGCCGGTGTCCATTTCGAGGATCAACTCGCTTCGGAGAAGAAGTGCGGGCATCTCGGCGGCAAGGTCCTGGTGCCGACCCAGACCTTCATCCGCACCCTCAACGCAGCGCGCCTCGCCGCCGACGTCAGCGGCATCAACACGATCCTGATGGCGCGCACCGACGCTCATTCGGCGACGCTGATCACCAGCGACATCGACGAGCGCGACGCGGCCTGGATTTCCGGCGAGCGGACGAGCGAGGGTTTCTTCAAGCTGAAGCAGGGCAGCAGCCATTCGGTCGCTCATGCGATCGCGCGGAGCCTTTCCTACGCGCCTTACGCCGATCTCCTGTGGTGGGAGACCTCCCAGCCGGACCTCGGCGAGGCTCGCGAGTTCGCCGAAGAGATTCATCGTCAATTCCCCGGCAAGCTGCTCGCTTACAACTGCTCACCGTCATTCAACTGGCGTGCCAAGCTCGACGAGAAGACGATCGAGAGCTTCCAGGAGCAACTCGCCGAGATGGGCTACCGCTTCCAGTTCGTGACGCTGGCCGGCTTCCACGCGCTGAACCTGTCGATGTTCGAGCTCGCCACCGGCTACGCGGAGCGCGGCATGGGCGCCTATTCGGACCTGCAGGAGCGGGAATTCACCGCCCAGAATCGCGGCTTTACCGCCGTCCGCCACCAGCGCGAGGTCGGCACCTCCTATTTCGATGCCGTCGCCATGGCGATCTCCGGCGGCCAGTCGTCGACGACGGCAATGGCGGGCTCGACCGAATCGGACCAGTTCCAGCGGTCTGCCGTGCCGACGGCGGCCTGAGCCGACGCGGCATCCACGATCGACAAGGAGAAGGATCATGCACGACGAATTCTGGGTTGTCGGCGGACGCTACCGCGACACGAGCTTCACGGCGTTGGCGGATGGGGGCGCCGAGGCGTACGGGCCCTTCCCCCGCTACGAAGACGCCCTCCGTTCGTGGTCCGACCGGAGCAACGGCACCCGCTCGCTCGCTTCGGTGCGCTATTCGATCGTGGTGACCGCGCGGGCGCGTGCTGCCTAGGAGGAGGGCCGCACGAGAGGCCTTGCGCGTCGCGGCGGCTGCCTCCAGAGGGGCGGCCGCCGCGCTCTTTGCATTTCCGGCGCCTATTTGGCGTCGATCGGCGTCTCCTGATAGAGCTGCTGCCGCCACTTGCCGTCCTGCTTCAGCCAGATCTCGGAGACGAAAACCCGCGGCGGCAGCGGCTTGTCCTCGAACGTGCCCCTGAATGAGTTCTCGAAGGTGATCTGGGCCGCGTTCGGCCCGAGCACCGTGACGACCGGATCGGTGAAGTCGAAGTACTCCGCCTTGAAATCGCCGATCGTGGCGATCTGTTCTTCGGTGTCGAGCGGCCGGCCGTAGTAGCTGCTGACGCCGAGGTGGTCGGGGGTGACCATGCTTTCGATCGTGTTGACGTCCTGCGCCGCGAAAGCATCGTTCAGCTTGAACATGGCGGCCTTGATTTCGGCTGCCACCGGCGCGTCGTCGGCACTTGCCGGGAGGATCTGGATCAGCATAGCGGCGCCTGCCGCCGCGATGATTTGACGGAGTTGCATCGCACTTTCTCCTCTGGTCGGAGCGATCCCGGCCGTGGCCGGCGCTATTCGGCCGCGATCGGCGTCTCCTGATAAAGCTGCTGCCGCCACTTGCCGTCCTGCTTCTCCCAGATCTGGGAGACGAACACCCGCGGGGACAGCGGCTTGCCGGCGTAGCTTCCCTGATTCGAATTCTCGTAGGTGACAAGTACGGCCGCCGGACCCAGCACCGTGACTTTTGCCGGTGTGAACGCCGATTTGACCACGTTGTATTTGTCGAGCGTGGGCAGCCGCTCCGCAAAAGTGGTCGGCTTCCCGTAGACGGGGATGACCGCGATCTGGTCTGCCGTGATCATCGTCTCGATCTTGGCCGTGTCGCGGTCGGCGAAGGCCTGATTGAGCTCGTTGACGCGGGCCCTGATCTCGGCCGTCAGCGCCGCGTCGTCGGCATTGGCGCCGGATGCATGAAGAGCGCCGACAACAAGCAAAGCCAGCACGACAATCGACAACCGCATCGTTCCGATCTCCCGTTTCACTGTCCTTGTCGCCTCCTGGGGAACGGCGCAGGGGCTACACCGCACGTGCCGCGAGGTTACGGGCTGTCGATGATGGTCTCCTGATAGGCTTTCTCCAGCCATTTGCCGTCTTCCATCACCCAAAGCTCCGATGCGAAGACCCGATCCGGCAAGGGCTCCCCGCGAAACGTGCCGTGCAGCGATTCTTCGTAGGTGACATATGCGGCCTCGGTGCCGAACATCGTGATCTCAGGCTCGCTGATGTCGGAGAAGGTGACCTTCAGGTCCGGCACGAACGCGATCTGCTCGTCCCGGCTGATTGCACCGCCAAAGACGTGGGTCGCGGCGATATGATCCGGGGTCATCAGGCTGCGGATCGTGTCGGCGTCCTGCTTGACGAACGCCGCCTCGAGCCTGGCACGCGCCGCCTTGACGTCGGCAATCTCATCGCAGAGGGCGGGCGCGGCCTGAACGGCCAGCACGGCAAAGACGGTGACGATCGCGGCGACGATGCGCATGATGGTTCTCCTTTGCAGTCGATCAGCGGATTGCCTGAACGATACCCACACGCTGCGGCTGATGTAAGACCGTCGACGGATTGCGACTCGGAGTGCCCTTAACGGACCGTTACGTCTTCGTCGCCCGCTTGAGGATTTCGCGCTTGAGCGCCTCGACCTCGATCGCGGCAAGGCCGGACGGCTCTGTTTCGAGAGCCGTGCTGCCCGTCCCCATGCTCGACGGGAAAGCAACCCGGTTGCCGAGCTGCGTTTTGGCCACCCGGTAGCCGAGGTCGCGCGTCGCTTCCGCCATCTCGGCGCTAAGCAGCGCGCGGCGGACGACACGATTGAGCACGAGCAGCGCCTCGTTGCCCTCCTTGGCGACCATCTGCAGCGTCGGGTCGGTAGCCCACAGGTCGACCGGTGTCGGCTGCAGCGGCACCACGACGAGGTCGGCGATCTCGATGGCCGGGCGCATCTCGATATCGGATTTCGGCGGCGTGTCGACGATGACGAAATCGTACTGTCGGGCAAGGTTCCGCGCCTCGCGGCGCGCGCCCCAGCCGCTGGCGGTGCGGAATATGAGGTCGATCGCCTCCTCACCAAGCCTATCCTCGCGACGCTCGAACCACTCGCCGAGGCTGCCTTGTGGATCGACGTCGACAACCGCAACCGACCTCCCGCCAAGCGCGAGGGCGACTGCGAGGTGAGCGGCGACCGTCGTCTTGCCGGAGCCGCCTTTCTGTTGGGCAAGGGTAATGATGACGCCTGGCATGACTGTCTTCTCCGCGATGCGGGTGACCACGAAGGCGAACCGGGTCGCCCGAGTCCCGTGCTTCCGATTCCTCCATGCAAGTGGCTCGCCAGAATCGGCGGCCGCGCCTCAACCGCCGCAATAGCAGGCCACGAATGACGGCGAATCGAGATGACCAATGGCGCAGGAATAGGCCGACAGCGTGTCTTCATCGAGGGCGCCGTGGCTGACATTGTAAAACTGACGGAACCGCTCCTGGATTACGCCGGGCGTCGCCAGAGCCTTCCAGATCGCGGCGATCGCTTCCGCCGAATAGCGCGGCTGACCGTAAGCTTCGGTGAAGGTGTACTCCTTCCTCCAATCGCCGGGCGTCGACGCCGAGGCATCGGTGAGATTGGCGAGATAGACCGTCGTGTAGTCGATCGGCTCGCCCGAGCGCCCGTCATGGGTCCATACCTGGAATCCGGGGTTCTGCCCGTAGATCGGGCTGATCGCCGGCGGCACCTTGTCTGCTTCGACGGGACGAGCCTGCCCGTCGAAGAGCAGGCGATAGGTGTCGAAGTGGATATGGCCGGACATGCTTGTATTGATGATGTCCGCGTAGTCCCGCAGCAGGGTGGCGAAGCGCGATGCAAACGGCTCCCTAAGAAAGGGAACGGTCTTGGCGGAACAGGTGTCCGCCTTGGCCTGGAGCGACGAGTATGGGTCGATCCCCCACGGGATGTGGTGGACCAGCCAGACTTTCCCGCCGGCTGCCTTCTGTCGCGCCAGGCGGTCGGCAAGCCAGGTCATCTCCGCCTCGGCCGCTTCCCGGCCGTCGTTGCCGCAGGCGTCCTGGTATTTGGCCGACCACAGGACGTCGTTGATCACCAGCACCACGGTATTGTCGAGCGTCGGGTGGCGCACAGCGTAGTAGCCACCCGCCGCGTAGGTCTTGTCAAAGCCGGGCGCGACGCGATCGGCACCGGCAAGGCGCCTGACCGTGTCGCGGATCGCCGCGAGATAGCCGCCGCCGGGCTCGATCTCGTAGTCGCCGCAGGCGGAATCATTGTTGCCGAGGGCAAGGATCAGCGGCTTGCCCGGAAGTGCCGCGGCCAGGGCGTTGGCAACATAGAGCGTGGTTTTTGCGGCGAAGGTGCGGGCGGCTTCGGAGGTCTCGGCAACCCCGAGCGCCGCGGCCGTCTTCTCCTCGAAGCGATGGGCGAGGAAATCGCCTGGGAAAATGGCAAAATCCACCGCCCCCGCTTTCGCCGACACAGCCCTGAGCGCGGAGGTGAGAAGCGCGTGGTTGGTATCCCTGCCGTAGGTGGAGAACGCCTGCCCTTCGGCTGCCGAGAAATGCGACTCCCAATCGGCCGGATCGGCGGCGGCAAGTGCCTTGGCGAGATCCGGCGGGTCGAACGGATCGAAATGGATGTCCGACACCACCACGAATGTGTCCGTGTTCGCCGCGACTGCCGCGTGGCAGGCGAAGACGACACCGAACGCAAAAACAAGGCATCGACTGACGCGCGCGACAGGTCGAATCATGACGAACGTTCTCCGCACCGGATGATGTCAGCTTGCGCCGGCCGCCGGACCGACGCAACCGGTCCATGTCCGCCGAGGCTCCAACGCGCGCGCCGGAGACGCGATCGGCGTCATGGCCGTGATGGCGCCTCCGGCGATCCCGAACGCGCGAGGCGTTTGACCGCCCTTGGCCGCCCTTTGATCTTGCTGATTCGCGCGACGGCTTCCGAAGCGCCTTCCACCACGACGGCCATATGATGACCGCTGGCATGAACGATGCGCCTCTCGTCGAACGCGATGGCTACGTGGCCCGGCCAGAAGATGAGGTCGCCCCGCTGTAGGCCCGCATCAACGCCACCCGCCACCGGCGTGCCGAGGCTCTCCATCTGCATGTCGGTATCGCGAGGGGCGGGAATGCCGGCCGTCATCAGCGAGAGTTGGACCAGTGCCGAGCAGTCGAGACCGAGGCTGGTGCGCCCGCCCCACAGATACGGAACATTGAGAAAGCGCTCGGCCACGCTGACAAAATCGGCTGGCGGCGCGGCCGTCACCGGTTCGACATGGGCGGCAAAAACTGCCTGTTCGCCCCCGGCGATGAGGCAGTAGGTGCTGCCGCTGGCGTCGTTCGTCCCGGCGACGGCAATGCGGCTGCCGAGCGAAAGGGCCGCAACCGGCGGGAGTTTCATGTCGGGGCGGGGGTAGACGAAAGTCCTGAGCGCGATGACGCGGTGGGTCGGTTCGGGGCCGAGAGGACCAACGGCGTCGAGCGGTACAAAGCCGACATAGGAATCCGTTTGCGACTGTACCCATGACCAGCCATTGGCGGTATCGGCGAAGACTCTGAGGACCTCGCCGTGGAGGACCTCGCTGTCGAGCGGCACCTCGGCGCGCGGCACGCGCTTCAACGGCGCCGACGGCGCCACGACCCGCTTCAGCGACCCCTCGGCGAAGCGGCCGGACTGCACCTTGCCCTTGAGGCGCATGTCGGCGAGGTCGTCGCGGTAAGCATTGACGCGGGGATCGAGCCGGCCTTCTTCCATCAAACCACCCTGATTTACTGCCGCGGGACAAGGGACAACAGCTCGCTCTTCCCCGCAAGGGGCGCCTTGGCTTCGCCCCCGACTCGGGTGATAAATGGCGGCAACGTTTGAGGCTAGGGCGCCATGACCACCTGGATCGTGCTCATAGTCGTGGCCGCCGTCGCGGTCTACGGCGTCGTCCTCTTCAACCGGCTGGTGAAGTCCCGCCAGATGGCCGAAGAAGGCTGGAGCGGTATCGACGTTCAGCTCAAGCGGCGCGCCGATCTGGTGCCCAATCTGGTCAGCACGGTGAAGGGGTATGCCGCCCACGAAAACCAGGTCTTTCAGCAGGTAACGGAGTTGCGGACCGCAGTGAACCAGCTGCCCGAGGGCGACGTCGCCGCCCGCGGTCAGGCCGAGACGAAGCTTTCGGCCGCGATCGGCAGACTGATGGCGGTGGCGGAGGCCTATCCGGATCTGAAGGCGAGCAGCAACTTCCTCGAATTGCAGCAATCCCTTGCCGGCATCGAAGACGAGATCCAGATGGCTCGGCGTTACTACAACGGCGCCACCCGGAATCTGAACGTGCTCGTCCAAGCCTTCCCCAGCAACCTTGTTGCCGGCCTCTTCGGCTTCCGGCAGCGCGAGTTCTTCGAGGTCGCCGATGCCGACCGGGCCGTGCCCGAAGTCGCGTTCAAGGGGGCAGGCCCGTGAGAGCCCTTACCGCCGTCGCCACTCTCCTCGCCGTCTTTGCAACCCCGGCCCTTGCCGCGGAGCAGATCGACCGGTTCGACTCGGCCGTGATCGTCCGCCCGGACGGTGTTCTGGACGTTACGGAAACGATCCGCGTGCAGGCGGAAGGCAACGCCATCAGGCACGGCATATTTCGCGACTTCCCCTTGACCTATGTCGACGAGAACAATGCCGTCCATCGGGTGAGCTTCACGATCCGTGACGTCACGCGCGACGGCCGACCCTCGCCCTACCACACCGCGAGCAACGCGGACGGCATCCGCATCTATATCGGCGAGCAGGACGTCGTCCTTGATCCCGGCACCTATACCTACCAGATCGAGTACGAGACCGGTCGTCAGATCCGCTTCCTGCCCGACCACACCGAGCTGTTCTGGAACGTCACCGGCAACGAATGGGCGTTCCCGATCCTCGACGCGACTGCCCTGTTCACGCTGCCCGACAACCGGCCGCCGGCGCGGTGGACGGCCTATACAGGCCGCTACGGCGCTCGCGGGGAGGACTTTGCAGGCGAGATCACCTCGGACAATCGCCTGCGGGTGACGACCACCCGGACGCTCGCCCCGGGCGAGGGGCTGTCCGTGGTGATCGAGATACCCGACGGACTGGTGTCGCCGCCGAGCGGTTCCCAGTCGCTCTACTACTGGTTCCTCGACAATCGCCGCTTCTTGTTCGGCGGCATCGGCCTCTTCGGCGTGCTGATCTTCTATTTGGCTGCCTGGCACGCGGTCGGCCGCGACCCGCCCAAGGGGACGATCATCCCCCTTTTCCACCCGCCCTCCGGCATCTCGCCGGCGCTCGCCGGCTATGTGCGCCACTACGGGTGGAGCGGCGGCTGGCGCGGATTCACCGCGGCTTGCCTGTCGCTGGCCGTGCAAGGGCTCCTTGTCTTCAATGACTCCAAAAAGGACATCGTGCTCACCCGAACCGAAAAGGGGCCGCCGGCGACCCGGTTGCCGCCGGGCGAACGCTCGATCCTTGCATGGGTCGAAGACCAGGGCGGCGAGGTGACGATCGACGAGGAGCACGGCAAGAGCCTGGCCACCGAGTTCACCAGCTTCAAGAGCAGCGTCGAGAACGAGAACCGTAACCGCTTTTTTCGGCGGAACCTCGGTTACTTCACTGCTGGTGCGATTCTGACCGCCGCCGCGCTCGCCTTTGTTTATTTCCTGGGCGACCTTCCCGAGGCGGAACTGAGCCTGCTGGCGGGATCGCTGATAGCCGGCGTCTTTATCGGCGTGTTTGTCATCCCGATGGTTCGCTCGCTGCTTGGCGCGCGAAGCGTCAAGTCGATCCTCACCATCGGCTTCAGCCTGGCTATTCTGGCCTTCTTCGCCATCAGCTTCGCTTCGTTGGTCGGACCGCTGCTGCGAGCCCTCCCTTCCGACTTTGGACGCAGCGTCCTTGACGGGCTGATCAGCAACAGCTTCCCGTTCGTGCTGGTCGGCGGCTTCGCCGCCATGAACGGCATCTTCTATTATCTGCTGCGTGCGCCGACCGCGGCCGGTCGGGTGGTGATGGACCAGATCGAAGGCCTGGAGCTCTACATCCGGACCGCCGAGACCGAGCGCCTGAATCTCGCCGGGGCACCGGATCTCAATGCCGCGCAGTTCGAGCAGTTGCTCCCCTACGCGGTCGCGCTCGCCGCCGAAAGGCCTTGGTCGGAGGCCTTCGCCACCGCGTTCGCCCGTGCCAACCCCGGAAAGACGGTCGCGACCGCCTACAATCCGGCCTGGCACGGGGGCTATGGCTGGAGCGGACGGAGCTTTGGCCATTCGATCTCGTCGGCCGTCTCGGCGGCGCAGAGTTCCTTCGCCAGCTCCATCCCGGCGCCGAAATCGTCCTCGTCCGGGTTCGGCGGCGGTGGCGGCTCGGGTGGCGGCGGCGGCGGTGGAGGCGGCGGCGGCTGGTAGGTCGAGCCTGGACTAACGGCCGTAGTCGTCCTCGATGCGGACGATGTCGTCCTCGCCGAGATAGTCGCCGTACTGGACCTCGATGATCATCGTCGGGACTTCGCCGGGATTGGCGGCGCGGTGGACCGCGCCGAGGGGGATGAAGATCAACTCGTTTTCCCCGAGCGTCTGGACGTCGTCGTCGACGGTTACCTCCGCCTTGCCGCCGACGACGGTCCAGTGTTCGGCCCGATGATGGTGCTTCTGGAGCGACAGTCGCGCGCCGGGATTGACCACGATGCGCTTGACCTGATGGGTCGGGCCAACGTCGAGCGACTGGTAGTAGCCCCACGGGCGATAATGGCGGGCATGACCACCAAGCAGCGTGCTCTCGACGCCAGCGAGCGCCGCCGCCAGGTTCTTCACCTCGTCGGCGCGGCCTCGCGGCGCCACCAGCACCGCGTTATTGGCGACGACAACGATTGCGTCGGTCATCCCGACGACGCCGACCAGAGGTCCGTCGGTGCTGGCGAGGCTGCCGACGGTGTCGACCATAGCCACTTCCCCTTGGACCGCATTGCCGGCGGCGTCCTGGTCGGACGCTTCCCATACCGAGGCCCAGGTGCCGATATCTGACCAATCGAACACGGCCGGGACCACGGCGGCACGATCGGTCTTCTCTAGAACCGCGTGATCGAAAGAGAGCGGGTCGGCCGCCAAAAATGGTTCGCGGGCAAGCTCAGTCACACCGGCCACTTGCTTCGCCTCGCGGACGGCCGCGGCTGCCGCATTGACGGTCGTCGGCGCATGGCGCGCGATCTCTTCGATCGCCGTCGATGCCTTCATCAGAAAATTGCCGCTGTTCCAGAGGCACCCTTCGGCGATGAGTTGCCGTGCCCGTTCCGCGTCGGGCTTTTCGACGAAGGCGGCCACCGCCAGCGCAGCACCGTTACCATCAAGCGGCGCGCCGGGCCTGATATAGCCATAGCCGGTGCGCGGCTCCGTCGGCGCGATGCCGAAGACAACGATCCGTCCCGCCTCGGCGGCCGGCCGTGCCGACTGAACGACGGCGCGGAAGCTCTTGTCGTCGCGAATGAGATGGTCCGCCGCAAGGACGAGGATCAGGGTGTCCGGATCCGTTGCGGCCGCCCACTCCGCCGCGGCGGCGATTGCCGCGGTCGTGCCCATGGCCTCGGGCTCGAGCAGCAAGGTCCCGGTCGCGCCCGCCTCCGATAGCGCCGCTTCGACCAGATAGCGGTGATCTCGCCGGGCAACGATCAGGGGATCGGCAAAGAGTTCGGGCTCGGCGATCCGCGCCAGGGTCGCGACAAAGGTCGATCGTCCGCCGACCAGCGTCAGGAAAGGCTTCGGAACCCCCGCATTGGAGGCTGGCCAGAGGCGTGTCCCGGCTCCACCGGACAGAAGCACGGGCAGAATGGATTTGCTCACCGGAGACCTCATCAAGCCGTCGCCTGGAAGTTGCCGGGACAACCGGCGCCGCGACGTTTATCAAGGTGGTCGATGTAACTGCAAGAGAGGAGGGTGGAGGGAACAATATGGACTCTCCCGACCAAGATCGCCTCGCGGAGCTTGAACGCCGCGTCGCGGCTCTCGAGTCGCCTGCCACGCTGATGCGCCTGGTTGACGACATCGCCGACCTCGCCGGTGAGCGTAACGAGCGCGGCGTGCGCTACAGTCTTCTGCGGGGCATCGTCCTCAACCGGATTGGCCTGCCGGGATCGGCGTTGGCGGAGCTGCAGAAAGCCCGCGGGCTCGCCCGCGATATTGGCGCGCCCGGGCGCCTCGCCGCCATCTCGCGCGAGATCAGCCGGGTCCACGCATGGCGTAGCGAGACTTCGTCGGCGGCGCTCGAACTGCTCCGGTCTGTCATCGAGGCCGATGCCACCGACAGCCGCGCCGATACGGCGGCGGCGGTCGCCGAGTTTGGCCGCCTCAATCTGGAAACCGGTCGGTACGAGGCGGCGCTCGACGCGTTTGATTTCGCCGCCGAACGGACGGCTCTCCTGCCCCAGCGCGAGACATCGCGGCTTGCCGTCAACCGCCGCGAGGCGTTGGTGGCGCTGGGCCGCTTCGACGACTGCCTCGACGGCATCGACGCCACGATCGCCACTCTGCCGGCGGCCTATGGCCGCGACAATTTCGTCGCCCGGCTGATCAAGGCGCGAAGCCTGGCAGCGGTTGGCCGCGGAGAGGAAGCCGAAGCGGCGGTCACCGACGCCAAAGCGTGGCTTTCCGAGGATCCGCAATCCTACGAGCGTGCCGAGCTGGCTCTGCTCGACGGTTTCCTCGACCGGCACCGCGATCCCGAGCGGGCCGTCGCGGCGCTTGAGCACGCCCTCGACCGCTTCGTGGACGACGATCTCCCGCGCCATGAGTTCGACGCCCGCATTTTGCTGGCGGAGACGCTTGCCCGGCTCGACCGGCAGGCGGCCGCGGAGGCGTGCATCGTTGAGGCGTTGCGGCGGGCCGACGCGCGTCAACTACCGGCGATGGCCGACCGGGTCCGTGCCGCCGCGGTCGAGCTCTGGCGCCCGGAGATGATCGCCGATCTGTCGTCAGAAGACAGAATCGGCCCCGATGGCGGCAGCGGCCGCTTCCTGGTCATCGAGGCGCTCGGTTCCGGCGGCTTCGGCGAAGTCCAGCACGCGATCGACCTCGCCACGGGGAGCGACGTGGCGATCAAGCGGCTCCGACGGCAGCTCGGCGCCGATCACGAGACGGCGAGGCTGACCTTGGCGACGGTGAGGAACGAAATCGCCGCCGCTGCCCGGGTGCCAAGCCACTTCGTCGCGCGGACCCGCTATCTTCATATCGATGGAGCGGGCGATTTGATCCTCGTTCAGGATTACGTCGCCGGCCCGACGCTTCGCGCGGCGCTGGACACCGGCAGCCTCGATTTCGGCCGCCGCATGGCGATCGCCGCTTCGGTGGCGCGCACCCTGGCCGCGCTCCATAAGGCAGGCCTCGCCCACCGCGACCTCAAGCCCGACAACATCATCCTCCGCAACGGGACCCAGCCGGTGATCATCGATCTGGGCCTCGCGAAGCTGAGCGGCGTCGTCGATACGGTGCCCGGCCTCGGCACCGAGCGATACGCACCGCCCGAGCAACTGCGCGGGGCGGAAGCTGACGGTCGCTGGCTCGGCCGCGAGGATGTCTTCGCTCTTGGCCGGATGATCGAGGAACTCGCCGGCGGCAACGACGCCGGGGAACAGAAGGGCGGCCGGTTCGCCCGGCGGTTCGGCCGCCATCGCACGAGCGCGCTCGACGGGCAACTCGCGGCGATGGTGAAGACCGCGACCCTCGCCGACGTTGCCCGGCGCGAGGTCGATCTCTTTCGCCTCGCCGAACTACTCGACGAGGCGGCGGTGGCGACGGATTGACGGCTATCGACGCTCCTCGCCGGGGGCCGAATCGGCCTATCCCGACGAAGCGTCGGCCGTGCTCGCGCCCTCGGTAGTCATCACGAACAGTTCGTAATCGACCGGGTTTTGCTTCTCGCCAAGCACGCGCAGCGTCAGCGTTTCGGTCGCCTCGGACGGGAAGTCGATGCTGGCGAAGGACGTGCCGGTGCCGGCAAAGCCGATCGCCTTGTCGCCGCGGAAGAGGCGGAGCGACAAGGTTCGGCCGACCTCTCCATAGGCGAGGAAGGTGTATCGACGTCCCGCTTCGACGTTGACCTCGTGGTCCGAATAGGCGACCGGACCGGCAACCACCACGCCGTGGTCGCCGAGCGACGCCTTGAGGTCGAGGGTTTCGACGACCTTCCGGCCTGGGGCGGTGTTTTGGAGTTCCGCCATGGCATCGCTGACGATTTGCTGGCGCAGACGCCCGAACCGCGGCAGGATCTCATCCTTCCAGTAAGCGCGGTTTGCCGCGACGTCGAATGCGCTGGCCGGATCGAACCTCGCGTTGAGGAGGTCGACGCGCTGGGCGAAATTCTCGAGGACCGCGCTGGGCTGCCGCTCGCCGCCGGCGTCGAAGACCGTGCCGCCGGATAGGACGGCCACTACATGACCATTCGGGATGAAGATGGGGCTGCCGCTCGCCCCGCCGCTCGCCGGTATGCTGTGGCGGATGAGATAGGCCTGCTTCGGGTCGGTGTTGAACAGGAAGAAGTCGGTGATCGAGCTGGCATAGCCGAACTTGACCGACGGCTCGGGATCCTCGGCGGCCGTGCGTTCGGCGGCCGTGCCTTCGACCGGGTAGCCGGCATAGGCGAGTTTCGCCCCCGGAGCGAGCGCGGCGATCTCGGCCGGGGTGGCGAGCTGGAACGCCGGGTCGAGCTTCTCCGGCTGATCGACCTTGAGGAGCGCGACATCGAAACCGGAGGGTTGCGGCAGTCCCTCGAAGGCGGCGTTGAAATCCGGATCGGCCTTGCCTTCTTTGGATCGGAAGTCCTTCAGCGCGGCGTAGCCGGGATGAATCCAGGCATCGGTGACGGTGTGGGCGATCTTGCCGCCGGGATGAAGGACGAGAAGCTTGCGGGCACCGCGGGGGTCGAACTTGTCGGCGACATGGGCGTTGGTGGCGAGCCACCCGTCGCCGACCGGCCAAGCTGTGCCGAGGAAGGTGCGGGAGCCGTCCTTGCCCTCGATGACCACGGCGTAAGTGGCGTTGCGGAACTGCGCGATGTCGTTGCTGTTGAAATCGGCGGCGACCTTGCGGTCGATCTCCTGCTGAAGCGTTTCGAGGGCGTCGAGCCGTCCGGCCTGGTAGTCGATGTAGAAATAGCTCCCGATCCCGACGGCAATCACCACCACGGCCAGCGCCCCGACCGTGCGCCGCAGGCGGCGGAACTGCTCGCCGCTGCGCACCACCTTCACCTGGGTGAGCGTGCGCTCGAGGCCCCCCGCGGCCGCCACCTCCTTGACGCCGATGCGGAAGGCGGGCCCGTCCTTGCTGCCGAGCCGGATGACATCGCCATCCGATACCGCTTCGCCCGACGTTGCCGGCGTGCCGTTCAATTCGACATAGCGTTCGCCGAACACCTCGATGGCGTAGTCTCCGGATGCTTGCCGGTAGAGGCGAAAATGCTTCCGGCTGACGATGCGGTCTTCCGGGGCGAAAACCACGTCGGAAGCGGGCTCGCGACCGAAGACGATCTCCTCCTTACCGGCCTCGAATGTGACGGGGCCGGTCGCGCCGGCGGTCGATTCGGCGGGCCCTTTGTTGAGCCGGGCGCCGCCGAGCGGCTCGATCGTCAGGCTGAAGTCCATGCTGCGCTCCGCTTGATCCGCCACGAGCATAACCCGAAGATGGGGGCGTTGTTGAGGCGGTCGAACGCCGAAAGGCCGGCGAACCGCCCGCTTTCCGGCCTTTTTTCCCACCTGCGCGTCATGGCCGCTATAGCCCGGGAACGCGCGGCCCGCCACTTGGCAGCGAGCCTGATCGATCCGTATCGACCTGACGCCCGGCAACGATGCGTTATGTTTGCGAATGCAAGGATTTCGGTTAGGTTGTTCCGCGTTCCAAAGCTGGGCGGTGTCGGAAAATCGGGTTGGCCATGGCGTTCGTGCCTGGTTACGAAAACGATGTATTTATCAGCTACGCGCACGCCGACAACGAGGGCGACGTGTTCGGCGACCCTTGGGTCGATCAGCTCGCCAAATATCTTGGCATCGCGCTGAAGCAACGGCTCGGCCGCGGCGACGAGATCAAGATCTTTTTCGATTCCAGCCGGCTTCACGCCAATCATCCACTTGATGAGATCCTCCAGAACGTCCGCCACTCGGCCGTTTTCCTGGCGATCGGCTCGCCGAGCTACGTCAATCGCCAGTGGACCCGGGACGAACTGGCCGCTTTCACCACCACGTCGAAAGATCGGCGGCGGCTTTTCGCCGTCGAGCGGCTGCCGCTGGAGTCGGGAGAGCAGTATCCCGATCCGCTCAACGACTATTACCGGATCAATTTCTGGCAGCGGGACCCCTCCGACGACATTCCACTGACCGTGACGCAGCGGATGAACAGCGACCTCTATTACGTCCTTCTCCAGAAGCTTGCCGAGCAGATCCGCGGCCAGCTCGTGGTGATGCACAAGCAGGCTGGAGAACCAGTGCGCGCCCCCGCGCCGGCACGGGCCATCGGCGGCGACGGAGCCACCCTGGCAGGCGCGGCCTCCGAGGCCGGCGGCGATTCCGACGTGAAGACCGTGATGGTCGCCCAGGTGACGGAGGATCTCGAAGCCGAGCGCGAGCAACTGGTCAGCTACCTCGACCAATGTCACATCCCGAACCTCCCGACCGACTTCTATCCGCAAGGCGCGGCGGACTTCAAAGCGGCGGTCGCCGAGGACCTCCGCCGGAGCGCGCTCTTCGTGCAATTGCTTGGCGCCACGCCGGGACGCCGCCCGCGCGACCTTCCCGAAGGATACCTCGCGGCGCAGCACCAGCTCGCCGAGGAGGCCGGGGTCAAGATCCTGCAGTGGCGGTCGCCCGATCTCGCGGCCGAAAACGTCGTCGACGAAGCCCACCGAGCCTTCCTGTTCGGCGAGAAGGTTGCCGCGATCGGCTTCGAATCGTTCAAGGCCCAGATCCGCAAGCTGGCGACAGAGCCGCCTCCGCCACCGAAACACGAACCGACGGGCGACGATTTCGCCGACGCGCCGATCTTCATCAATGCCGACACGATGGACCAGACCTTCGCCGAGGCGTTGTTTGAGAAGATGCGGACGCAGCGCGTGCCGGTGATGCTGTCGCAGCCCTATGGCGACGCCAAGGACGTTCGTCAGGACCTCGAGCGAAGCTGGAGGGAGTGCGGAGCGGTCGTTCTGATCTACGGCAGCACCAAGAATTTCTGGGTGCGCAACCAGATCCTCCTCTACAACAAACTGAAGCGCGAGCGCGACCGGCCGCCGCGCAAGTTCAAGATCCTCAACTGTCCGCCCGCGGAAAAGCCTCCCCTCGGCATCGCCTTGCCCGAGGTGGATGAAATCGACTGCCGGACAGGCCTTTCCCCCGAGATGGTCGACAGCGTGGTCCTGGACCTGGCGTCATGAACGACCAAGCCACGGGGCGCGTCGCTTACCCCGGTTTGCGGCCGTTCACGCGCGACGAATTCGACCTCTTCTTCGGCCGCGAGAACTGTGTCGATGAGATGGTCGACACGCTTGCCGCCACACGCTTTCTGGCGGTGCTCGGCACGTCGGGAAGCGGCAAGTCGTCGCTGGTCCGAACCGGGCTTCTCAACGCCCTCGAGCTCGGCTTCCTCGCCTCGGCGGGCTCCAGTTGGCAGATCGCCGATCTCCGTCCCCGCGGACACCCCATTCGATCGCTCGCCATGGCGCTGCTTCAGTTGCAGGGCGCGAGCGACCCCGACGAGGGCGAGGTGCAGGTCCTGTCGACGTTCCTCCGCCGCGGACCGCGCTCGCTTGTCGAATGGTACGACGCCGGACACCTGCCGGAAGGCGACAATCTCGTCCTGCTCGTCGACCAGTTCGAGGAACTGTTCCGCTACGAGGACTATTCCGGTCGCGAGGAAGCCGAGGCGTTCGTCGCTCTCCTCATCGAGGCGGCGCGTGAGAAATCCCGGCCGATCTACGTGGTCATCACCATGCGGTCGGAATATCTCGGCGCCTGCACGCTGCTCGAAGGGCTGCCGGAGGTCATCAATCGCGGCCTCTATCTGACGCCGCGCATGAGCCGCGAGGAGTGCCGGCAGGCGATCGTCGGGCCGGCGGAGGTGTGCGGCTTCGTCATCGAGGACGCGCTGGTCAACAAGCTTCTCAACGACCTCACCGACTTCGCGCCGTGGGAGGCCGAGAAAGGCCACGATCAGCGGCGACGGCTCGGCCGGCGCGCCGACCAGCTGCCGCTGATGCAGCATGTCCTCAATCTTCTGTGGCAGCGCGCCGGAGCGCGGAACGAGAAGGATATCGTCCTTACTCTCGCCGACTATGAGGCCGCGGGCGGCCTCGCCGGCGCCCTTGACCGCCACGCCGACGAGATCGCCGCCGGTATCGATCCGGCCGATGCCGATGTCGTCGACACGGTCTTTCGCGGGTTGGTCACCGGCAAGACGGTTGCCGAAGCGGTCCGCCGGCCGACCCGCTTCGGGGAACTGGTCGAGCTCGCCGGTGGGCGACGCGATTCGGTCGCCGCGGTCGTCGACCTATTCCGCGCACACGGCGTCAACTTCCTGACGCCCGGCCGGGCGGAAGCACTGGCCGACGACACCTTCGTCGACATTTCCCACGAAAGCCTGATCCGTCAGTGGCAGCGGCTGTCGCACTGTCTCGACGAGGAGGCCCAATCGGCCGACGCCTGGAATCAGCTTCTGTGGCGGGCGGAGCGCTTCAAAGCGGGGACCGGCGGCCTGCTCACCGGCCTCGACCTCGACAATCTGGTGGCATGGTGGCGCCGGGCCGAGCCGACCAAGGCCTGGGCCAATCGCTACGGCAACAATTTCGAGGAAGCCAAGAGGTTTCTCGACGACAGCCAGTCGGCGGAAACCGAGCGCAAGCGGCGCGAGGACGAGGATCAACGCAAACTCATCGAAGCGGAAGAGGCGGCCAGGACCGGTTCCCGGTTCAAGCGCCTGAGCGGGGCCCTGGCGGCGGCCGTCGTGCTGGCGATCATCGGCGCCGGCGCGGCGCTCTTCCTCTGGCGGGAGGCGAATCAGCAGGCAACGTTCGCCACCGAGCAGGCGACGATTGCCGATCAGCAGCGGCAGGAGGCGGAGCGGCAAAAGCAGCGTGCCGATCAGCAGCGTGAGGAAGCCGAGAAACAACGCCAGCTTGCCGACGAAGAGCGTCAGCGCGCCGAAGAGCAGGCGGCGATCGCCGACCACGAACGGCAGCGAGCCGAGGAGCAGGCGAAGCTCGCCGACACCGAGCGCGAGAAGGCCGTAGCGGCGGCACAGGACGCCAAGGAGGCCGCCGCTGCTGCCCGCCTGGCTCAGACGGCGGCCGAGAAGGCCCGGGAAGAGGCGATTGCGGCGCGCGAAGACGCTGCCCGTGCCAATGCCAAACTGGTCGCCCAGCAACTCGCCAGCCGCGTCAGCACGTTCCACGTCGGCATAGAGCAGAATCCAGGCGAGATCAGCCGGGCGGGCAGCCTTTTGTCGCGCGCCGCCGAAGCCGCCTATGTGGCAAATCCCGCCGACGCCACGGTCGAGAACCTGACCACCGTGGAGCTGCTGCGCCCGGCGCTCGCGTTCCAGGCCATGCTCGCTGGGACGACCGTTCCGGAAACCAGCATTCCTGGCCAGGAAGACGTGACCCGCTGGCGCAATCCGCCAGGCGGCCCGGGGCTGACGGTTCTGGTCAACTGGTCGTTCCTGGAAGAGTCCGAATTCCTGAGGGTCATCGACCCGATCGGTCGCATCGTCGCCCGCTATCCTTTGCCGGCGTCGCCGACCTCCTATGAAAAGACGCCGGTCGGCGCGGCGCTCATCGGACCCGACATCCCCGCCGCGGTGCTCGCCACCAGCGACGGCAACATCTGGGCCGCCTTTGGTGCAGACGGCCAGTTCATCAAATACACCGACGGGGTTGAAGGCGAGACCGAGCGCATCGACGATGTCCGCTACGATCCGGTTGGCGAGCGCCTCTACATCATCTACATCGCGAAACCGGCCAACAGCGCGGAGAACACGCCGCGGCTGATGGTGCTCGAGCGGACGGGCGACAACCGGGACGATTGGTCGGATTGGTCGAAGATCGCCGATTTCGAGCTCACCCAGCCGATCTTCGGCGTCGCTCCGACCTCGCGCATCGCCGGCATCGTCAACGACGTCGTGTATGCCGTCGTCAACGATTCGCTGGCCGCCTTCGACATCGACGGCAACCAGACCAATTACGCCGACCTCGGCAAGGTGATCGACGCGCTCGTTACGGTCGACGGCCGCTATATCGTCGCCGGGACGTCGGCGGGCGATTGCAGCAGCCCCAACCCCGGGCCGGCAGGCGACTCGCTTTCGGGCGGACCCTCGTGCCTCGTTCTGCTCGATCGGACGACGACGGAACCGCTGTGGCGGGGCGCCGCGCAACAGCGGATGCGCCTCCATAGCGCCCGCAGCGTCGGCGGCGTCGATCCGTCCGTCGAGATCGTCGTCGAGATCGTGCCCGAGGACGCCAATCGCGAACCTCCTTCAACCGATGTCCCGTGGGTGCTGAACGATATGTGGGTACGCACGCTGGCGCGCACCGACGGGAAGTGGACCGACACGCTGACGCGATTCGATGCGGCGGAATGGGGAGGGAAGGGCTTCGGCGACGATCTCGCCGTGGTGGCGGCGAGTGGAACCGGTTATCCGACCGAGCTCACCAAGGAATATGTAAGCCAGCTCTTCGAGGCGCGGGCGCTGCCACGAGTCGCCGGGCAGCTGGAAGACGCCGGCAGCATCCTCGGCAGCCACCTTGACGGCAACGACCTCCGGGTCGTCCATGTTTCCGCCGAAGGTGACGCCGACCAAGGCGCCGAGGTTCGCATTTACCACCCGGACCTTGGGGAATTCGCCATCGACAAATCCTTCACGCCGGCGCCGCTCGTCTGCCCGGCTAATCCGGACCGGAGCCTTGGCGCCTGCACCTTCGTCTCGGCTGCCTTCGCGCCGGACGGCGATACGCTGCTTCTGACCACCAACTATGGTGACCACGCCTTCATCTCTCGGGGAGGCTCTGCCGAGTGGCGGCCGAATCTGCCAGTGGGGGGGCGCAAGGTCAGTTCTCTTGCCGATCCATCGCCGCTCGACGGCGCCGGTACGAGCTTCCTCGTCAAGGGACCGAGCGGGAATCTGTTGCGGATCCGAAGGCAGTCAGGCGGCAAGGCATCGCCCGACAGCGGCAACGAACGGGCCAGCCCACGGGTGGCCGAAGCAGACGATGTTTCGGCCGGCGAATCCACCGTGCTCGAGCCGGTCGCGGTCAGCGACGAGCTTTGGGCAAAGATCGGCACCATGGACGGGTTCACCACCGATCCGTCGACGGGAGCGATCTATCTTTGGGGGAGTTCCGGGCTGCTCGTCCTTTCTTTGGCGGAAGGAGACGGGCTAGAGGCCCGGCAACAAGATTGGATCGAGAACAACACGATCGCGGATGTCGCGAGCCTTAGCAATGGCGACTTTGCCCTGGCCACGACGGACGGCCGGATCACCCTCTACCATACCGACCACGGCACGGTCGTTGAGCGCGACAGAGCGGAGACCGGTCTCTCCAGTTTCGGCGCAATCGAGCTCTCGGTGGCGAACGGGGAAATCGTCGCTAACGCCGGTGATCCCGGCAATTATTGGCTGAGGTCGGCGGGTTACGCCGTGGAAGACGGGCACCTCCGCCACGTATTCGCGATCCCGTGGGACAACTTCGCGGGGCAACTGACCAACGGGCAGGCGGTTTCCGTCGCCTTCGGCGCCGAGGTTTTCGCCAAACCGCCGGCGCTACCGCCCGACGAGGACCTGCTCGGTCTTACCATCATGCGGGAACAGCGTCAGGACGATGATGCGTCAAACGAGTTCCGGCACGTCTTCCAGATGCTGAGCACTGGCCCGGACGGCATAGCGGCCAACAGGGATACGCCCGCTTGCGGGACCGCCATCGCCATCGCCGCCCGGGTCGAGGCGGCCGACAAGCTGGAAGACGCCCTCAACGTCGTGCGAACGGCCTGCCGCCTTTCCCACGAAGGCCAGGCGCTGGCCGAAGCGGTGAGTCTGGAGGGGCGGGACCGCATTCTCGCTCTGCTGCGCTTGGCCGGTTCCAACCCCTATGCGCTGGAGATGCTGACGGCGAACCTCAGAACCGTGGCGCCGAGCGCGGCGGAGGCGCTCGAGTTCCTACGAGCCGTGGCTCGCGCATTTCCCCTCGGAGGCCACGCTGACCGATGTTGCCGGTGGGGCGCCCGTCCCCGACGACCTTGCCGCAGCGTACAAGGACCGAACCGGCGGCTACGACCCGTACGACCACTGGCTGCTGGCGCTGATGGCGGAGAAGAAGGGGATTGACCCGGAGCCACTCACCGAAGCGCTGCTCCACTACGCCCGGTCCGAGAGGCAATTCCGGGCCGCCGGCTGGCCGATCCCGCCTCAGATTGTCGCGCGCCGCGCGGCGTTGGCCCGCATCCTCTCCGATGACGTGGTCATCGGCGTGTTCAAGAAGCTGATGACCGAACCGCCGTCCGAGTCCGGGCCCGGCTCGGGCGGCCCGGCAGCCGGTCTTGCGTCGTTGGCGGAGATCGGCACGTGGCTGAGCGACGTCCAGGCGTCGGCAAAAGACCGCGACAGCCTCACGGTGCTGATCGCGCTCGTCGAGGAGGCGCTCGGCGACGAATCCGCCGCCAAGGACCCGGACCAGGCTGCGAAGCATTATCGAAAGGCGTTGCAACTCATCGCCTCGACGCCTGTGACGCTTTCGGTCGAGGGTGGCATCACGGGCCGGATCGCCGATGTCGAGGGCTTGCGCGACAAGCTGCACGCTGTCGACGCGGCCGACGCCGACGCCGAATCCGCCGCGGTGATCCTTCAAATCGTCGACGCCGAGTTCAGCGAACCGATCACCCATGAAGGCGATCTGCGAAGCGCCGTTCGGCAGGCTTTCGAGCACCTCGCTGCCGCGGACGCGCAGCACTTCGATTTTGATCGCCTGAAGAATCTCCGCCTTGCGTTTCTCGATTACGACTGGGAGAGCCGCTATCAATCGATCAGTCAAACGACCGCCGTGGCGTTCCTCAACGAGCTGGTGGCAGCAGAGGGCTTTCTGACCGCCGAGCTCGAGCATGCCGATCAGTCCGAGAAAGCCCGCTGGCTCGCGGCGCGCGGCCGGATTCGCTTCTGGCTGAGCACGCTTGGCGATGAAGATCTGCCTGGTCACGATCCCGCCGATTTCGATCACTGGCTGGACGCGTCGATCGCCGACTTCGAGGCGATCGGCAATCGTGAAGAGCTGTCTCCGTGGGACGCGATTGTGCTCGGCAGCGCCTATAGCCGCGCGATCGAACGCGCCCCCGATGGCACCGATACCGCGTCGACCCTAGAGAAGGCGGCGGACGCCTTCGAACAGGCCATCCACGATCCCAAGTTCGACGACTTCGGGGAGTACCGGCGCCGCCTGGCCTTCGACGGCTACGTGCTGGCCCTGGAGCGCTCCCTCCTCCGCATCCGCCGGGACCCGTTCCTTGCCGGCTTCGGTCCGCAGCCAGGCGACCCCGACTATGACCGCGACCGCCTGGCGAACCTCGCCTTTGATGCGTTCTCGCTGGCGCGCCGGCGGGAGGAGGTCCGTGCAGAGGCCGACAGCCTCGGGCTTCTCGGGAAGGACTCGGGGTGGAGCCTCGACACGCTCGGCGACTACTATTGGGGCTTCACCGCCGCACAGGCGGGCGCACTTCTGCGCATCGAAAGCGGCGCCAACGGGCCGCCGACCGAGTGCGACCGGCTGGCCGCCCACCCTCACGACGTCGACCGCTCCACGCGCCCGGTCGACTTCTCGTCGGTTGATGTCGATCAGGTGCTGGCAGCGTGTCGCGGCGACACACCGCGCGACATGTTCAATCGGGCCCGGGCGCTCAGCAAGATGAGCGACCCCGACGAGCCGGCGATTCTCAACCTGCTGATCCCGGCTGCCAAGGCCGGGCTGCCCATCGCCTACAACAATCTGTCGATCATGATCGGCTCGCTCAATCCCGACTTCGTATCACCGGCGGAGCTCCAGACGACCTTCTCGTCCCTCAGCCTGGTGGACGCCTACCCCGGACTATCCGACCTGCTTCGGCCACGCACGAGCGATGACGAGCGCCGGAACACCTTCAAGTGGCTGGCGTCGAAGGCGGCGGCATTGGACGTCCCGGAAGCCCATCGCGACCTCGCCGAACTCGCATCCGACGATCCGTTGACGCGCGGATTGCATCTTGTCGTGGCGGAGAAGCTCTTCGCCGAAGCGGGGCGCAATGCGGAAGCCGACGCGGCCAGTGCGGACCTGGCGGCGCTGAACCTTTCGAGCAAGGATATCAAGGACGTGCAGGCGGCCGCCGAAAACCGCGAACACACCGATCTGGTCCTGATCGACGAGTCGCTGGCCGCGCAGATCCTCAGCCTGTGGTGATACGGCAACGGGCGCGACCCGTGGGAGCCACGCCCGTTCGGAGATATCGCGCGTGATTTTCGGGCGCGGCTAGTTCTGAGCCAGTTCGCTGTGAACCCAGTCGTAGAACTGGGACAGGCGGTTATAGACGCCGGGCAGGACCGGGTTGCCGCACTGGCTGCCCCAACTGACAATGCCGACCTGCACATAGCCGCGCTCGTTGTCGGCCTTGGCAACCAACGGGCCGCCGCTGTCGCCGTAGCAGGAGTCCTTGCCGCCGCTCGGGCTGCCGGCGCACAGCTCGGTCGGAGCGATGTCGAACGTGCTGTCGGTCGCCTCGCCATAGGCCTGGTAGGCTGCCCGGCACTCGTCGGTCGGGATCATCTCGACCTCGACCTCGTGCAGCTGTTCGGGAGAGGTCAGGGCGTTCGCCGACAGAAGCACGCGCGGATTCACCTCCTTGAGGCCGCTGCGGCTATAGAGGGCTTCTTCGAAGCCTTCGAAGTCCCACAAAGCGCCCCAGCCGGTGACGACCAGCTTGTCGCCGGGCTGGACGAGTTTGGCGTCTTCGGCGGGATCGGCGATGTCGATCCACGCGGCGTTCGGTACGGGTTCGGCGAGCTTGATCAGCGCCAGATCTGCGTTGTCTTCAGCCCCATAGTCGGGGTGGACAATGATCTTGTCGCTGCCGACCATGTGCAGTTGGCTCTGGTAGATGCTGCCGTAGCCGACCACGACATGGTCAACGACATCGCCATCGACGACGACGCAGTGTGCTGCCGTCAGTACCCATTGATCGGCGATCAGCGAGCCGCCGCAGAAGCCGCTGTTGACATCGAAGGTGTCGAAGAGGCGAACCTGCCACGGCCAGGAGCCTTCCTGAGCGGGGGAGCCGCCAACCACGAAATCGCTCGAAACTCCGGCCGACGCCTGGCCGGATGCCGCAAACATCACCGCGACGAGCGCCGCGGAGCCAAGCCCCAGAAACCGCGCTTTGGTCATGATCATCTCCAGTTGAGGTAGACGTTGAGGTGCCCGCCTGACGCCGCCTTTAGCCATGGCGCACGGCGAAAAAACGGCAGTGTGGCGGGCTTGTCAATCTGTGCGGCCGATCTTCAGGCGATTTCAGGCCTCAAATTGCGAGCATGGGGAGACGACCCCTTCCGGCTCGCTCACCACGGAAAGGTTCGCAATCGTCGGGATTGAGCTTGGTCGGCGGCGGCACGACCGGCGCGTGGCCGGGGGCCGCGCGCCGAGCTTGCCGGCCTCTACGCATTCAGCCGGTTGAGGGCGCGCCGGTCACGAAGCACGATACGCCGCGACGTTGGGATTTCGATCGCCGCGTCGCCTTCGAGCCGCGTCAGGGTCCGCGATACGGTCTCTATGGTGAGGCCGAGATAATCGGCAATGTCCTGACGCGACATCGGCAGATCGACAACGATATCGGAATGGCGGCGGCCGGCCATGTCCAGGAGGAAGGTGGCCACCCGCTCCTGCGCCTTCTTGCGGCCGAGCAGGAGAAGATGATCCTGTGCGCGCTGCAACTCGCCGGCAGTATGCGTCCAAAGCTCACGCGCCAATTCGGCATCGTGCGCGGCGAGCGTTACCAGAGCGCTCCGTTTGGCCACCAGCACGACCGAGTCGGCGATCGCTTCAGCGGTGAACTGACGTTCGGCGCCGGCTTCTAGCCCGAAAACCTCGCCCTCGATGTGGAAATCACCGATCTGCCGGCGTCCGTCGCTGAGCAGCTTGTAGGTCCTCACCGCTCCGGAGACCACCTTGTAGACGGTGTCCGCCGGCTCGCCTTCGCCATAAATCTCCGCGTTGCGAGCGTACCGAATCGATGTGCCCTTTGCCGCGAACGTATCAGTCAATGGCCGCTTCGCCGTCACCTGGAATTCCGAAGGCATCGCTACGCGAATCGGATGATGAGGATTGTGAAGGATGTCTTGGTGCAGCATAGGTGCGGCTCCCACATGGTGTGTTTGATCGCCGCGACGATAGCCTTGGACGACCGATGCGTGAATTCGGGTAATCTCCCTACGGGAAACCCCGTAGGTTGGGACAATGACAAGACGAGCGGGACCTGATGGCCGAGGCTGATATCCGCGGCGAGACAGCACGCGGTCGCTTGCGCCCATCCGGCGTGGTCCGGGCCCGCGGCCTGCGCTACGGATTATCGATAGCCGCGGTTGTGATCGCCGTCCTGGCGACTGCTTTGATTGGCGGGCGTGTCGACGATCCGCTTTTGTTTCTGTTCGGCGGGATGGCGGTGGTGGCCGCGTCGGCCAACGGCGGCCTGGGGCCGGGGTTGCTCGCGACGGCTCTGACGCTGGTGGCGGCGTTTGTCTTGGCCAATGGCGAGATTGGCGACCACGCCGATATCGTCGATGCCCTGGTGTTCACGTTCTTCGGAGCGAGCGTCGCCGCGATGGGCGAACGGCTTCGTCGCACCCTCGCCGAAACGGAGGCGTTCGCGAACGATCTCATCGCCCGCGAAGCGCATCTGAAGTCGATTCTCGACACCGTTCCCGACGCAATGGTGGTGATCGACGAGTCGGGCATCATTCAGTCCTTCAGCAGCGCCGCCGAACGGCTCTTCGGATATTCCACCGCCGAGACCATCGGCAAGAACGTCAAGATGCTGATGCCTTCTCCGTACCGCGAAGCTCACAACGACTACATCACACGCTATCTGAACACCGGCGAACGGCGCATCATCGGCATCGGCCGCGTGGTCGTCGGACAACGTACCGACGGGTCGACCTTCCCGATGGAGCTCGCCGTGGGCGAAATGCGTTCGCGCGAGACCCGCTACTTCACCGGCTTCATCCGCGACCTGACCGAAAGGCAGGCAACCGATGTCAGGCTGCAGGAGCTGCAGTCCGAGCTGGTCCATATTTCGCGTCTGACGGCGATGGGCGAGATGGCTTCGACGCTCGCTCACGAGATCAACCAACCCCTTTCGGCAATCACCAACTACCTGAGAGGATCGCGGCGCCTGCTCGAGACCAGTACGGACGAGTCCGCTCCGCGGCTTCGCGAGGCGCTCGACAAAGCGGCGGAACAAGCCCTGCGCGCCGGCCAGATTATCCGCCACCTTCGCGAATTCGTCAGCCGCGGCGAGAGCGAGAAGGGCACGGAAAGCGTCACCAGAATGATCGAGGAGGCGACCGCGCTGGCTCTGGTCGGTGCCAAGGAGCGTGGCATCCATGTCCGCTTCGACATCGCTCGCGGGGTTAACCACGTATGGTCCGACCGGGTGCAGATCGAGCAGGTCTTGCTCAATCTCGTCCGTAATGCGATCGAGGCGATGACCGACGCAAATTCGGAGAGGAAGGAACTGACCATTTCGGCGAAGCCGGCGGCCGACGGCATGATCGAAATTGCGGTAGCCGACACCGGCCCGGGCATCGCGCCGGAAATAGCCGACCGGCTGTTCACCCCGTTCATCACCACCAAGGAGCACGGAATGGGCGTCGGCCTGTCCATCTCGCGCACGATCATCAACGATCACGGCGGATCAATTCTTGTCGAGAGTGAGCCCGGCCGAGGGACCACCTTCCGTTTCAGCCTGAGATTGACCGACGCCGCGGATTCAGCCGATGACGAGTAGCCCGATTGTCCACCTGATCGATGACGACAAGGATGTCCGCGACTCGCTTGCCTTCCTTCTGGCGACCGCCGGTGTAGCCGTGCGCGTGTTCGAGTCCGCGGTAGCCTTTCTCGATGAACTGCCGAGGGTTGTTTCCTCCGGGTGCATCGTCTCGGATGTGCGCATGCCCGGCATCAGCGGGACCGAGCTGTTGACGAGGCTGAGGGACGTCGGCATCGAAATGCCGGTGATCATCATCACCGGCCATGGCGATGTGCCGCTAGCGGTCGAGGCGATGAAGCTCGGCGCTTTCGATTTCATCGAAAAGCCTTTCGACGATGCGATAATGATCGCGGCCGTCGAGGCGGCACTGCGCGAAGAGGAGCGGCGCGAGGAAAGCGAGGCGGGAAAAGCCGCCGTCGGTGCGAAGTTGGCGACGCTGTCGCAGCGCGAGCGACAAGTCCTCGACGGCCTGATCGGTGGGCTGCCGAACAAGACCATTGCCTATGATCTCGGCATCAGCCCACGCACGGTCGAGGTCTACCGCGCCAACGTGATGTCCAAGATGGACGCGGCCAGCCTCTCCGACCTGGTCAGGATGGCCCTTCTCGCTGGTGTGATCTCCGGCGGCTAACCTGTCTCACAACTTCAGTGAGGCGAAGGCCGGCGCGTCCCTACGCCTTGCCGTCGTCGGGTTCGACGGGGTGGAGTCCGGCGCGCTTGGCCAGCGAGCGGATGAACCGCCGGACGGTTGGGACCGCGTAAACTCCCGTCGGCTCGGTGAAGTGTTTTGCCGGATTCCGCAACTCGCCCGCCTTGCCCGGTTGCTTCGCCCCGGCCTTGGCGGTGGAAGCGGGTGCACGCGGGCGACTGGGAGTTCTTGGCTCGGTTCCGGTCGCGGGCTTTTGCTGACTTCCGGTGGGCCTTTCCGTCGAGGGCGCAACGCGTTTCCCGGCGGCGGTCTTCCCGGCATCCTTGCTCGCCGATGCCGGGCGGCCACCAGCCGCCTTGACAGCCGCCGGCGCGGCATCGCCGATCCAACCGCCCCTAAGAATGTTGCGCTGGCCGGATTTCACATGGGCTTCACCGGTATTCGCGTACAACGAGTGGGCCAGGTGAAGCTTCTCGACGGAGATGGGGGGATTGTCGATCGGGGAGGAGTCCGCGGTCATGTCGAACAGATCGACATTCCAATCCCGGAGGAACTCGCGCGCTATCCACGCATTGCCGTCGCGATACCGCTGTAGCAGCGCCTGCCGCTTCTCGCTGGTGAGAAAGCGGTCCGCCACCGCCTCGTTCCCGGTCTCGGCGAGCCATGCGTGGTAAGCGTCGACGAATGCGGAGTAGTGGGCGCGGTTGTAGAACGGCAGGCGGTTGAACAGGCGGATGGTCTCGACATCGTCGCGACCGGCCAGGACGCGATTGGTGCTGCGCGCTTCCGGCGCGACAAGGTCGCCGACGATCGCTATTCCCGCGGCGGCCAGCACTTCGGAGAGGAGGTCGATGCCTCTCGGCCCGCTCTCTTCAAAGGGCCTTATGTGGATATTTCCCTTGCCGAATGCGTCCGCCCAGGCCTGCAGGATGCGCCGGTAGTCGAGCCACGACCGCCGCTCGACGTCATACAGGTATTCGTCGATCGTTCCGGTCACGCGCGCGTGCCCGCCGGTTACCGCTTCCCGGTACATCGACTCGACCCAGCTGTCCTGGCGGCGCAGGTACACGACGATGTGTGGCTCCGCCATGCCGAGCAGACGGCGTAGATGTTTGAGACGATCCTCCGCGAATTCGTGAAACAAGTTCTCCGACGACAGGATCACCCACTCGACGTTGCCAGCCGCCTCTATTTCCTGGCGGATTGCGTGCACGCCGGCGAAATGGCCCGTGTGGACCGCATGAACCACCGACTGGTGGCCGGAGGTGCGGTACGACCGCAGACCGGCCTGCCGGTAGATACCGGAGGCCGGATAGACCACGTGTTGTTTGCCGAGCAGATCACGGTTGGCGTCGAGGGCGCTCTGCAGATACGTGCTGCCGGTTCGGGGCATGCCGACATGGACCAGCACGTTCGGTACCTTCCGCGGCACTATCGCGGTCGCGCCGCCGCCGGGTCTGCTGACCAACGGCGGGCGACCGGCAGCGATCTTCAGCAAAAGCGCCCTGATTGGCGGGGACGGATTGTCGAGAAGCAGCGCCCCGATGGTGTTTTCAGCGATGACCTTCTTCGCCAGCAATGCGTCAATCGCCGAGGACCGCCGCTCAAGCAGCAGCTCGAAAATCAACGCGGTCTTGTCATCGACATTGTACCGCGCACGCCCCCCCGCCGCGCTATCCGCCACCCGAACCACGCCGGCGCTCTTCTCAAGAAGCGCCGCAAGTTCGCCGTAATATTCCGTCCGCTCGGGTTCGGTCAGCTCGCGCGCCACGGACGGCAGTGGGTTCTTGACCAGCTCACGAAGGTACCGGCAAACGAGCTCCCTCTCGATTGCTCTGCGCTGTTCCGGCGAGGCGGGCCGCGGACTGCTGGTCAGCATCGCATGCACGGCCCTGAAGTGGTCGAGCCTCAGTCCGATGCCTTCACGGTTTGGCGGCTTCTGGGTTATCGAAGGCGCCTCACCGGCCCATCCTTGTCGCCTGCGATAATTGTACAAAACAAGATCTGGAAAGATCGAAGCGGCTTCGGCAGCCAAGGCGCATGCATAAAGAAAATCCCGGTCCTCGAAATACCGACGCCGAAACCGCAATTGATTGGACGCAAGAAATTCTCTTCGAAACAAGCACTGGCAGCTCGCCTGCAATCTTACGAGATCGACGCTCTCGTCGACGGTCCCCCGACGCATCGTGCGAAGGGACCGAAAGATGGGCGGTATCGTGGTATAGGCCGGGCCATCGGCTGACTGCTGATAGATCTGAAACAAGCCGGCGGCGAGATCGACTTTATCTTCGATGGCTTTGTCGAGAAGACGGCTCAGGGCGCCCGGCAGATAGAAATCGTCGCTATCAAGAAACGTGACATACCTGCCTTGCGCCAACTCCAATCCGGCGTTGCGCGCAAATCCCAACCCCACATTCTCCACCAGGGTGAGCACCCTGATCCGGGGGTCCTTCGCGGCGATTTCGGAAAGGAGGAGGTGACTGTCGTCGGGTGACGCGTCGTCGACCACAATCACTTCAAGGCGTTCAACCGGTTGGTCGAGGATCGACCGAATGCACTGCTCAAGATATCTCTGCGTCAGGTAGACCGGCACGACGACGGTCAAGTCAACGGGATCGGCGGTGTTGTGCATGACGCGATCCCGGGTGCCTAGGCTGGCGGCCTGAGCGACAGGTAGGCGTCCCGCAGCCTGCCCGATGCCAGCAGGCTAGCGAACCTCAGCCCGCCCGTCGGCAGTTGCCTATTCGGCCGCCTTGCTTCCAGAAAGGCAAAAGCCGTCGCCGGCGGAATAGTCTGATAGATACGGGCGTATTCGGCCAGCATCGGCAAGACCGTGTCCTCGGCGAAAGCGTCCGCGGCTTCGCGCAATCTCCGCCGGCGGAACGGCAGGAGCCCGACATAGAAAAGAAAGAAGGCGAGCGGGTGGGCGCCGAGGGTCTTCGCCGTGATGGCGTGAGCCGCAGCTTCGGTGAGATAATGGTCCGGGCGCGGCGCCGCTGGCCGCATCAGGCTGTCGATGGAGTTGTCGCAATAGTAATAGACGCAGTCGTCGATCGCCGAGATCGTATCTGCGGCGGTAAGACATCCGCTGTTCCAGATCAGGTCCTCGCCAACGATGATGTCTTCGCGCCATCTGAACCCGTGGTTTTCCAGGAAACGACGCTCGAAGAGGTACATGGGATCGGCGCCGTAGTACGACGATAAGCCCTCATGGTCCGAGAACCTGACGTTGAATGCCTCCCTGGTGCGTTGATAGCGCTTGAGCTCGATGATCGCGCCGTTCCGCACCACTTTCAGCCTGCCGCGAACGATTTGTGAATTCAGTCTGCGGTGGACGCCGAAGAGGATCTCCGTCGCGTCCAGCGGCAGATAGTCGTCATTGTCGACGAACCGGATGCACCTGCCGGTTGCGGCGGCAAGACCAGTGTTGAGCGCCGCGCTCCGGCCGCGATTGGAGTCGTGCGAAAGGATCCGTATGCGCCGGTCTCCCGCGGCGAAGTCGCGCGCGATATCGATCGAAGCGTCTTTCGACCCGTCGTCGACGATGATGATCTCGATATTGCGAAGGGTCTGATTGACGAGCGAATCCAGGCAGCGCCGGACGTACCGCTCCGCGTTGTAGAGGCCGAGAATGATCGAAACGTCGATGTTGCCCGTCACGGGGCCGTCTCTAGCACGTCGTCGAACGCCTCGCACACGCGACGGAAAGTCCACGTCCGGGCGCGGCGGGCGGCGTGGCGCCGACTGTAATCGCTGGCGTCGCCGCGCCCCATGAACCGCCTGCGGCGTCCTCAGCTTCTCCGGTGAGTGCCAGCGCACGGCGCACCGGCTTGCGCTCGGCATTCGTGGAGCCCGTCTCCGTCATTGATCGGCGCTCGCTTTGTCGTTCAGAGAGCGTTAGAAATCCTCGGGCGTTCGCTCTGCCCTCTCTCCGCGTCGGCAGCCGGAAGATGTCGTTCCAGTTCAATTTTCGTCAGCAGCAGATCGTCGACATGGCCAAGCAGAACGGCCGCGTTACGGTCGACGAGCTCGCCGCCCGCTTCGAGGTGACCCCGCAAACGATCCGCAAGGACCTCAACGACCTTTGCGGTCAGCGCGTGCTCACCCGCACCCACGGCGGCGCCATCCTGTCGTCGGGGGTGGAGAACGTTGCCTACGATGCCCGTCGGGTGCTGGCACAGGTCGAGAAGGCGCATATTGGGCAGCATGCCGCGGCCCTGATCCCCAACAATTCGTCCCTCCTCATGAATATCGGCACGACGACCGAAGAGGTGGCGCGCCACCTTGTTCATCACGAGGGCCTGCTGGTGATCACCAACGACATCCACGTCGCCACGATCCTGACCCCGTCGCCGCGGATCGACGTGATCATAGCCGGCGGAATGGTGCGGAAATCCGATGGTGGCATCATCGGCGAAAGCGCTATCGAGTTCATTTCCCAGTTCAAGGTCGATCGCGCCGTGATCGGCGTGTCGGCCATCGACGATGACGGCGCACTTCTCGACTTCGACTATCGCGAGGTGCTTGCCGCCCGCGCCATCATACGGAACGCGCGCCACGTGATCCTGGTCGCCGACGCGATGAAGTTCACCCGAACCGCGCCGGTCCGCATCGGCCACATCTCCCAGGTCGACTGTTTCGTCACCGATCAACCGCCGCCGGAGACGATCACCGACATCTGCCTCCACAACGGCGTCGCGCTCGAAATCGTCCCCGGCTTCGAAAGCGCCGAGGACGACAAGAACGTCAACGGCTGACGCCGACCGTCTCGTTTGCCGCTCTTTCCGCTGCACCTCCGCTCCGGGTCATGCCGGCGCCGGCGGTCGTCTTTCCATTTTTTCGATTGCCTTTCGTTTATTTTCGTTTATTTTCGAATACCTGTTTCGAGTTGCTGCGATTGCTTTCGCATCTGCGAGATGGGGCGCGTATTAGGGTTCGCAAGCGCAGCAAATGAAATTCCCGCACCAGTCGGGAAGGGGGAGGAATGGTGCCCGGCGGATCGTACGATCTGGCTGTCATCGGCGGTGGCATCAACGGGTGCGGAATTGCCCGCGACGCTCAGGGGCGCGGCCTCCGCGTGTTTCTCGCCGAGATGGCGGATCTCGCCTCGGCTACCTCCTCCGCCTCTACCAAGCTGATCCACGGCGGGCTCCGCTATCTGGAGTTCTACGAATTCCGTCTGGTGCGCGAGGCGCTCGAGGAGAGAGAAGTCCTGCTCGCTTCCGCGCCGCACATCATTTGGCCGTTGCGGTTCGTCCTCCCTTACCACGACGGCTTGAGGCCGTGGCCGGTCATCCGGCTCGGCCTCTTTTTTTACGACCATCTCGGCGGTCGCAGGATCCTTCCTCCGACGCGGAGCATCGATCTCCGCCGCGACGTGTTGGGCAAGGGCCTCAAGCAGACGTACCGGCGCGCGTTCGAATACTCAGACTGCTGGGTTGAGGATTCCCGGCTTGTCATCCTCAATGCGCGCGACGCGGCCGACCGTGGCGCCGACATCCACACCTGGACCAGGTGCGTGGCGGCGCGGCGCGAGGGGGAGGCGTGGCGTCTTACCCTGGAGGAGACGCACGACGGCGCGCGTTTCGAAGTCACGGCGCGCGGCCTCGTCAACGCCGCCGGCCCTTGGGTGTCGGACGTCCTGACCAGCGTCGCCGGATTGAACGCGCCGGCGCGGGTCCGTCTCGTCAAGGGAAGTCACATCGTCGTCGACCGTCTCTTCGATCACGATCGCGCCTACATCTTCCAGAACGCCGACGGGCGGATCTGCTTCGCCATCCCGTATGAAAGGGATTTCACCCTCATCGGCACGACCGACGAGGAGTTCGAAGGCGATCCGGCCGACGCCGAGATCAGCGCGCCGGAAACCGACTACCTGCTCGGCGCGGTCAGCGAATATCTCGATGAACCGGTCGCTCGCGACAAGATCCGCTGGACCTATGCCGGCGTTCGGCCGCTCTACGACGACGGCGCCAGCAAGGCCCAGGAGACGACCCGCGACTATTTCCTGACGCTCGACACGCAACCGGGAGCGGCGCCGCTGCTTTCCGTCTTCGGCGGCAAGATCACCACCTATCGTCGGCTTGCCGAGCAGGCGCTGGCGCAACTCTCCGCCACCTTCCCTCAGATGCGGGCGCCATGGACCAGGACGGCCACCTTGCCGGGCGGCGATATCCCGGTGACCGGCTTCGACGGCTGGGCCGAAAATGTGAGCCGCCGCTACCCTTTTCTCGATCGGGAAGTCGTTCGACGGCTGTGCCGCGCCTACGGCACGCGTGTCGACCTTCTGCTGGCGGGCGTCGCCAGCGCCGCCGATCTGGGCACGGATTTTGGCGCCGGCCTGACCGAGCGCGAGGTGGATTATCTGACCGCCAACGAATGGGCCGAGACCGCCGAGGACATCCTATGGCGGCGCTCGAAGCTCGGGCTGCGTCTCGACAAGAGCCAGCAGACGGCGGTTGCCGACTACCTGTTGTCCGCCGCAACAAATCCCACTCACGCAGCGAGGGCGAGATGAACGCCCGTCGCTTGCCCACATCTCTGCACTGCAAAGGGGCGGCAGTCGCCGCATTTCAGCGCGTGCAAAAGAGCCCGGGACGGAGAGTGTGCGCCCCCGCCCGGGCGGCAAAATCGGTGGAGCGCACGTCAAGGAGGAAGCGACATGTCGATACGGTACACCGCATCGGTGGCAGCGCTGCTGATCGGGATCGGATCGTCCCCCGCCTTCGCGGATATGGATGCCGCAAAACGGTGGATCGATTCCGAGTTCCAGCCTTCGGTGCTGTCGAAGGAAGATCAGCTCAAGGAAATGGAATGGTTCGTCAACGCCGCCAAGCCCTATCAGGGCATGGAGATCAACGTGCTGTCGGAAGATATTCCGACGCATCACTATGAAGCCGAGGTCCTGGCCAAGGCCTTCGAGGAGATCACCGGCATCAAGGTCAACCACCAGATCCTCGGTGAAGGCGAGGTGGTCCAGGCGGTTCAGACGCAGATGCAGACCAACCGGAATCTCTACGACGGCTACATCAACGATTCCGACCTGATCGGCACGCATTCGCGTCTGCAAAGCGCCGTCAATCTCACCGACTGGATGGCCGGCGAGGGGGCCGACGTCACTGACCCCATGCTCGACATCGAAGACTTCATGGGCATTTCGTTCACCACCGGACCGGACGGCAAGGTCTGGCAATTGCCCGACCAGCAGTTCGCCAACCTCTACTGGTTCCGCAAGGACTGGTTCGACCGCCCGGACATCCAGGCGAAGTTCAAGGCCAAATACGGCTACGACCTCGGCGTTCCGGTCAATTGGTCGGCCTATGAGGACATCGCCGATTTCTTCACCAATGACATCAAGGAGATCGACGGCGTCCGCGTCTATGGCCACATGGACTACGGCAAGCGCGCTCCCGACCTCGGCTGGCGCATGACCGACGCGTGGCTGTCGATGGCCGGCGAAGCCGACATCGGTATCCCCAACGGTCGTCCGGTGGACGAGTGGGGCATCCGCATGGAGTACGACACCTGCAACCCGGTTGGCGCGTCCGTCTCGCGCGGCGGCGGCACCAATAGCCCGGCCGCGGTCTACGCTGTCTCCAAGTGGGACGAGTGGCTGCGCAAATACGCTCCGCCCGGGGCGGCCGACCTCGACTTCTATCAGTCGCTGCCGTCGCTCGCGCAGGGCAACGTCGCTCAGCAGATCTTCTGGTACTCGGCTTTCACCGCCAACATGGTGGCGCCGAAGTCAGCGGGCAACAACACCGTCGACGACAACGGCAAGCCGCTTTGGCGGATGGCGCCGTCGCCGCACGGCCCCTACTGGAAGGAAGGCTCGCAGCGCGGATACCAGGATGCAGGCTCGTGGACGCTGTTCAACTCCACGCCGGTCGATCGGCGCAAGGCAGCCTGGCTCTACGCCCAGTTCGTCGTCTCCAAGACGGTCGACGTCAAGAAGAGCCAGGTAGGCCTGACCTTCATCCGCGACAGCACGGTCCGCGACAAGTCGTTCACGGAGCGCGCACCGAACCTCGGCGGTCTGATCGAGTTCTATCGCTCGCCCGACCGCGTGGCCTGGACGCCGACCGGCATCAACGTGCCTGACTATCCGAAGCTCGCCCAGCTGTTCTGGGAGAACATCGGCGACGTCAATTCCGGCACCTTCACGCCGCAGCAGGCCATGGATCGGCTTGCCGAGCAGATTGACCAAGTGATGGCCCGCATGCAGGCGGTCGACGAATCGAACAACGTCTACCATGGCTGCGGTCCGCGGCTGAATCCGGAGAGCGATCCCTCCCATTGGCTCAGCGACGACCACGCTCCGTGGAAGAAGCTCGCCAACGAGAAGCCTCCGGGCGAGACAATCGCCTATGACGAGCTGATCAAGCGCTGGACTGAGAACCAGTAAACGTTTGATCGGACAACGATAACCTCCGGGGTGCGCGCCGAGCGCGCGCCCCGGCGGATTTGTGAGAGAATGGGCTGGCATGCACGGACTTGGTACGCGGGCGATGGCACTCGAGCTGCGAAAAATCACAAAACGCGTCGGCGCCGAGGTGCACATCCACGAGACCAATCTTGTGCTCGAGGAGGGCAGCTTCAACACCCTGTTAGGCCCGACGCTTGCCGGCAAGACCAGCCTGATGCAGCTGATGGCCGGGCTCGACCGCCCGACTTCAGGCGAGATCTGGTTCCGCGGCGAGAACGTCACCGGCGTTCCGGTCCAGAAGCGGAACGTGTCGATGGTCTACCAGCAGTTCATCAACTACCCGAATTTCAGCGTCTACGAGAACATCGCATCGCCGCTGCGCGTCGCCGGCCTGGCGAAGCGAGAGATCGACGAACGCGTCATGCGGGCGTCGGAGCTTCTGCGTCTGACGCCGATGCTGGCGCGGCGTCCGAACGAGCTGTCCGGCGGGCAGCAGCAGCGCACGGCCATCGCCCGTGCGCTGGTCAAGGACTCCGACATCATTCTGCTCGATGAGCCGCTCGCCAACCTCGACTACAAGCTGCGCGAGGAGCTCCGTGACGAGCTGCCGCGGTTCTTCGCCGGCCGGAATTGCATCGTCGTCTACGCTACGACCGAGCCGACCGAGGCCCTGCTTTTCGGCGGCAATACGGCGACGCTCTATGCCGGCCGCGTCACCCAGTTCGGCAAGACGGCCGACATCTACCGACGGCCCGATAACCTGGTCAGCGCCCGTGTGTTCTCCGACCCGCCGATCAACACCGCCGAGGTCGAGAAGCGCGGCGACGAGGTCCGCATCGGTGAAATCAGGCTGCCCGTCGGGAAGACCGCGCGCGGCCTTCCCGACGGAACCTACGTCATCGGCATCCGACCGCATCACATCACGCCTTCCGAGCAGAGCCCGGGAGCGGCGGCCATTGAAGGCACCGTCCTGATCGCCGAGCTCAGCGGCTCGGAGAGTGCCATCCACTTCGATCTCAACGGCCAGACCTGGGTCTCGCAGTCGCCCGGCATTCACCCCTTCGAGGTCGGCTCCATGGCCAGGCTCTACGTCGACATGAACCACACGCTCTTTTTCGATCTCGATCACCGGCACGTCGAAGGGGGCGAATGATGGCCAACATCATGCTCCGCGACCTTCGCCACAGCTACATGGCAAATCCGACACGCAACGAGGATTGGGCGCTGAAGCGACTCACCATCGATTGGGCGGATGGCGGCGCCTATGCCTTGCTCGGGCCGTCCGGCTGCGGCAAGACCACCCTCCTCAACATCATTTCCGGCCTCATCAAGCCGACCGAGGGGCGCATATTATTCGACGGCCGCGACGTCACCGACGCGTCGCCCGAGCAACGCAATATCGCGCAGGTCTTTCAGTTCCCGGTCATCTACGACACGATGACCGTCCACGACAATCTCGCCTTCCCCCTCCGCAACCGCGGCGTCGACGCGCGCGAGGTCGAGAAGCGGGTGAGCGAAGTCGCCGAGATGCTCGAACTCGACACCATGCTCAAGCAACGCGCTGCGGGACTGACCGCCGACGGCAAGCAGAAGATCTCCCTCGGCCGCGGCCTGGCCCGCTCGGACGTCAACGTCATCATGTTCGACGAGCCGCTGACGGTGATCGACCCGCACCTGAAATGGGTCCTGCGCTCCAAACTGAAGGAGCTGCACCAGCGCATCCGCCGCACGATGATCTACGTCACCCACGATCAGACGGAGGCGCTGACATTCGCCGATCAGGTGGTGGTGATGAACGACGGCGAAATCGTTCAGACCGGCACGCCGATCGAACTGTTCGAGCGTCCCCAGCACACTTTCGTCGGTCATTTCATCGGCTCGCCGGGCATGAACGTGCTGCCCTGCGAGGTGAGGGGGGGCGAAGCGATCTTCGCCGGCCTGCCGATCGACAGCGCCAACGCGGCCGCCTATCGCGGCGATGGCGGTCGGCTCGAGCTGGGTGTCCGGCCGGAATTCGTCAGCTTTGCGGAGACCGGCATCCCGGTTCAGGTGGTCAAGGTCCTCGATGCCGGACGCTACCGCATCGTGGAGACCAGTCACGCCGGCCACACCATCAAGATGCTGGTTCCCGAGGACAGGCCAATTCCCGAAAGCGCTGCTCACGTGCGCTTCGTTCCGGATCGAACCCGCATCTACCGGGACGGCTGGATGGTGACGTGAGGGGGCGGCGATGAACAAGTCGATCAACCAGAAGGCATGGTGGTTCGTCCTCCCGGTCGTGCTCCTCGTGGCGTTCAACGCCATCATTCCGTTGATGACCGTGGTCAACTATTCGGTCCAGGAGTCGTTCGGCGAGAACATGTTCTTCTGGTCGGGCGTGCGCTGGTTCGAGGAGGTGCTGCGCTCCGAGCGCTTTCATTCGGCGCTTCTGCGCCAGATGCTCTTCACCGGCATCATTCTCGTGATCGAGGTGCCGCTTGGCTTGGCCATCGCCCTCGCCATGCCACGCAAGGGGCCGTGGGTCTCGGTCTGCCTCGTGCTCATGGCGTTGCCCCTGCTGATTCCGTGGAACGTCGTCGGCGCCATGTGGAACATCATGGCGCTGCCCGATATCGGGCTGCTCGGCCGCGGGCTGAACGCCCTCGGCTTCACCTACAACTATACGCGCCAGCCCGGAGCGGCTTGGTTTACGGTGGTGCTGATGGATGTCTGGCACTGGACGTCTCTCGTCGTCCTGCTCTGCTATGCCGGTCTCGTCTCGATCCCCGACGCCTACTATCAGGCTGCCAAGATCGACGGCGCGCGGCCATGGGCGGTATTCCGCTACATCCAGTTGCCCAAGCTCCGATACGTGCTCACCATCGCCATCCTCCTGCGTTTCATGGATTCGTTCATGATCTATACCGAGGTCGTCGTGCTGACCGGTGGCGGCCCCGGCAACTCGACGACGTTCCTGTCGATCGATCTCGTCAAGACGGCGCTCGGCCAGTTCGATCTTGGACCGGCGGCGGCAATGTCGCTGATCTATTTCCTGATCATTCTGCTGCTGAGCTGGCTGTTCTACACGCTGATGATGCGCAATCAGACGAGGTGACGATGCGCGCGCGATACTGGGTGCCCCTGATCTACATCGTCTTCCTGATGCTGCCGATCTATTGGCTCCTGAACATGTCGTTCAAGACGACCAACGAGATCCTTGGCGGCTTCACCCTGTGGCCGCACAGCTTCACCATCGACAACTACCGGATCATTTTCACCGATCCGACCTGGTACAATGGCTACATTGCATCGATCGAATATGTCGTCCTCAACACGGTCCTGTCGGTCTCGGCCGCACTTCCCGCGGCCTACGCCTTCTCTCGCTACCGTTTCCTCGGCGACAAGCATCTCTTTTTCTGGCTGCTTACGAACCGGATGGCGCCGCCCGCGGTCTTCGCCTTGCCCTTCTATCAGCTCTATTCGGCGGTCGGCCTGTTCGACACGCCGCTGGCGGTGGCGCTCGCCCATACGCTGTTCAACATCCCGCTCGCCGTCTGGATCCTGGAAGGCTTCATGTCGGGCGTGCCGAAGGAGCTCGACGAAACCGCTTATGTCGACGGCTATCCGTTCTGGCGTTTCTTCTTCCGCATCTTCGTGCCGACCATCGCCGCCGGCATCGGCGTTGCCTGTTTCTTCTGCTTCATGTTCTCGTGGGTCGAATTGCTGCTGGCCAAGACGCTGACCTCGGTTGCGGCGAAGCCGATCGCGGCGCTGATGACCAAGACGGCAAGCACGTCGGGCTACCAGCTCGGATTGCTGGCCGCCGCCGGTTCGTTGACACTGATTCCGGGGGCCGTCGTCATCTATTTCGTGCGGAACTACATCGCCAAGGGTTTCGCGCTCGGTCGGGTCTAGGAGGAAGTTTGCATGGATGCCGCACCGCTTGCATGGATGGCATGGACCTGGCCGACCGCCGCGTTCTTCGTCTTCATCCTGCTCTGCCTGATCGGCATGTCGGTGTGGGAGTACTTCGTCCCCGGCGGATCACCCCGGCACGGCATCCTCGGCCTCGATACCACCCGCGGCGATCGCCTCTTCATCTCGCTGCTCGGTAGCGCCTTCATCTTCCTCGCCTGGCTCGGCATCGTCGGCACGCCGCTTTTGGCGCCGCTTGCCATCGCCATTGCCTACGCGATTGCCGTGTTCGTCTGGGTTTAAGTAGCGCGCGATGCCAACCCACATTCTTGCCATCGACCAGGGCACGACCTCGTCGCGCGCGATCGTCTTCGATCGCAGCCTCAAGCCGGTCGGCCTCGCCCAGAAGGAATTCCGCCAGATCTTTCCCAAGCCCGGATGGGTGGAGCACGATCTCGACGACATCTGGGACAGCGTCGTCGCGACTGCCCGCGCCGCGATCCGCAAGGCGAAGATCAAGCCGGCCGACATCGCCGGGATCGGCATCACCAACCAGCGGGAGACGGTGGTCGTCTGGAACCGTAAGACAGGCAAGCCTATTCATCGTGCCATCGTCTGGCAGGACCGGCGAACCGCCGACATCTGCGCCGCGCTGCGCCGGGATGGCCGGGAGCCTGAAATCACCGCCCGCAGCGGCCTGATTATCGATCCCTATTTCTCGGGCACCAAGCTCGGCTGGTTGCTCGACCATGTGAAGGGTGCCCGCCAGCGCGCTGAACGCGGCGACCTTTGCTTCGGAACCGTCGACAGCTATCTGATCTGGCGGCTGACCGGCGGCAGGGTCCATGCCACCGACGCCACCAACGCCTCGCGGACGCTTCTGTTCAACATCCACGAAGGGACCTGGGACGACGCGCTTCTCGGCGTGTTGGGGGTGCCTCGCGCGCTGCTGCCGGAAGTGAAGGATTGCGCCGCCGATTATGGCGTCACCGAGAAGGATATCCTCGGCGCGCCGGTACCGATCCTCGGCGTTGCCGGCGACCAGCAGGCGGCGACCGTCGGCCAGGCCTGCTTCGAACCGGGCATGCTGAAGTCGACTTACGGCACCGGCTGTTTCGCCCTCCTCAATACCGGCGGCCAGGCCGTTCGCTCGCACAACCGGCTCCTCACCACCATCGCCTACCAGTTCGGCGGCCGGCGGACTTACGCGCTCGAAGGGTCGATCTTCGTCGCCGGCGCGGCGGTGCAGTGGCTTCGCGACGGCCTGAAGATCATCAAGCGGGCCGGCGACGCCGGCCCGCTGGCCGGCAGGGCCGATGCCGAGCATCCGGTCTATTTCGTCCCCGCCCTGGTCGGTCTCGGCGCGCCTTACTGGGATGCGGAAGCGCGCGGGGCGATCTACGGCATCACCCGCGGTACCACGTCGGCGGAACTCGCCAGGGCGGCCCTCGAGGCGGTCTGTTACCAGACCCGCGACCTGCTCGTGGCAATGCAGGGCGACTGGCAACAGGGAACCGGCGCGCGAACCGTCCTCAGGGTCGACGGCGGCATGGTCGCCTCGGACTGGACCATGCAGTTCCTCGCCGACATGCTCGACGCGCCGGTCGACCGCCCGAAGGTCCTTGAGACCACGGCTCTCGGCGCCGCCTATCTCGCTGGCCTCCAGGCCGGCCTCTACCCGGCTCCGGCAGAATTCGCCAAAAGCTGGAAGCTCGACCGGCGCTTCAAGCCGAAGATGCGCGCCCCCGAGCGCGCCCGGCGTTACGCCGGCTGGCGCGAGGCCGTCGCACGCACGCTGTCAGGCCCTGCCAGGGACTGATCCGGACAACCCCGTCAGGGTCCGGACCGGGCTGACGAAATCCCATCGGACGCAATCGCCGAGTATCCACCTCCGCGTATTTCTTGTCTATGACGGCAATCCGCGGCCGGACGCCGCTTGGCGCGTCAGGCCGCGCCGGCCGGGGCGGCTCGGCTCCATATTTGAGCGAGGCCCTGCGGGTCGTTAGTGGTGATCTGGTCGGCGCCGGCGGCAATCACCGTGGCGAGGATCCGACCGACATCCGGCGTCGTCGGGTCGAGCGTCCACACGTCGACCAGCGCGCCGTTCGTCTTCAGCCCTTCGATCGGGTTGACGCCGAGCGCCAGCCCCGCCGCGACGAAACGATGGTCGAGATAGAAGGCGTCGGCCGCCGGCGCGGTTGCCAGCACCTCGGAGAGAAAACCTTGCATGTCGGCGGGCCGCGCGAAGCTCCGCGTCTCGGCGATGGCGCAGGGGTCGAGGCCGCGCTTGAGGCGAGGGATGCCGGCGGCGAGCTTCTCCACCGCCTGCCAGTCCTCGCCGCTGAGGAGACAATGGCGCGCGACCGGGGCGACGTGCCTGGCGAAGCTGGCGACGGCCTCGGCGGTGATAGCGGCGGCCGTCTCTTTGAGGTCGAGTTGCAGGCAGGCGCCGGGAGCCGCGGCGGCAAGCGCTGCGGTCAGCTCGGCGAGGAGCGGCGGCGGGTAGTCGGCGCCGGCGATGCGCAATCGGCGTGCGGCTTCGGCGCCGATCGCCGCCACCGGACCCGCGCCGTCGGTTTCCCGGTCGAGGAGCGGGTCGTGGAGGCAGAGCCAGTTGTGGTCGGCCATGAGACGGATGTCGATTTCCATGGAAGCGCCGAGGGCGAGGCCGTCGCGAAGGTTCCGCGGCGAGAACGGCGGATGGCTCGGCGCGCGGCGGAGCATGTGCCACTTGAGCCATACGCGACGGCCGCCATGGTCGATGGCGACCGGGTCGGACTCGGCCATCAGGCAACCGCCGCCCGGGCGCCGGCGGCGCTGAGCGGATAGTCGTCGACCAGCTTGCGCAGAAACGACACATCGTCGCCGGAGAGCGAATCGATCAGACCGGCGGCGAGCCAGCCGCCGATCTCGGCGCGCGGGTCGCGGCCATTCATCCAGTAGCGGGCGAGCTCGTCCGGCCGCGGCAGATGAACGCGATTGGAAAGACCCGCCTCGTGCAGCGCCACGGCGTCCTCGGCGGCGAACATCTCCAGCTCGATCGAAACGGAATTGGCGCCGCACGCCCTAAGGACGCCGATCAGGTCGGCATGACGGGCATGGACGATCGCCTCGGTGCGGATGGCCGGTTCGCGCTCCTTGATCCGCGCCAGATCGACATGATTGAAGGAGAGGAGCATCACGTCGTCGGCGCCGCCGGTCTCGCGCAGCACCGACAGGACGCGGGTCGACAGGAGATCGGGCCGCTCGTGCTCCTTCATCTCGACCACTAGCCCCATCGACGCCTGCCGCGCCCACAAAAGAGTCTCGGTGAAAGTCGGAATGGTGACGCCGGGAAACCGGCCGCCGAACCGCGCCGCGGCGTCGAGGGCGCGAATATCGGCGAGATCGTGATCGGCGACGAAGCCGTGGCCATCGGTGGTCCGATCGAGCATCGCGTCATGCAGGACGATGGCTTCGCCGTCGCGGGTCAGCACCAGGTCGATCTCGCAGGTCGTCGCCCCGGCGAGCCGCGCCTGTTCGAAGGCGAATAGCGTATTCTCCGGGTAATGCAGGCAATAGCCGCGATGGGCGCAGACATGGGTGAAGCCGTTGTCCGCCGCGCGGAATGAGATAGGCATTTCTGACCGTCCTGTTCGTTTGAGTAGGTCCCCGAGCCGAAGCGGCCCGCTTCGGCTCGGCTCTAACGTGAGAGGAATTGCAAGTCTATGCGGCGGGCTGCACCTGCGCGCCGACAACGAGCTTCCCGGTTCCGGTGTCGAAGACAAGCGAGTTCGACGGCGAGAAGCCGACACGTACGGGCGAGCCGATCGGATGCCTCGCCGACGAGCCCTGCCTCGAGCAAGCGGATGTAGCCGACTTCGGTTTTGACGACGTAGAGAATCTCCCGCCCCATCGGCTCGAGCTGAGCGACATGCCCGGCAAGGCCGGCGTCGGACACATGGAGATGCTCCGGCCTTAGGCCGATGGTTACCGCGCCCGACGCGCCGCCGGTGGCGGCGAACGCAGCGGTGCCGGCGCGAACAACGCCGTTGGCCGCCTCACCCTCGATCATGTTGATCGGCGGCGAGCCGATGAAGCCGGCGACGAACAGGCTGGACGGCCGGACGTAGAGGTCGTCCGGCGTGCCGACCTGCTCGATCCGCCCTTGACGCATGCAGATGATGCGGTCGGCCATCGTCGTCGCCTCGATCTGATCGTGGGTGACGAGGATGGTGGTGACCCCAAGCTTCTCCTGGAGTGCCTTGATCTCGGTGCGCATCGACAGCCGGAGCGTTGCGTCGAGGTTAGAGAGCGGCTCGTCGAGGAGGAGGAGCTGCGGCTCCTTGACCAGAGCGCGGGCCAATGCGATGCGCTGCTGCTGGCCGCCGGACAGCTGGCTTGGCCGGCGGTCGAGCAGCTCTTTCACCTGAACCAGATCGGCCGCTTCGTTCACCCGGCGAAGCGCTTCGTTGCGCGGCACCTTCTTGAAGCGCAGCGGGAACATGATGTTGTCGCGCGCGGTCATATGCGGGTAGAGCGCATAGGACTGAAAGACGATGCCGACATTGCGGTCCTTCGCCTCGACGTCGTTGACGACCTGGCCGTCGAACAGGAGTTCGCCGCTGGTCGGCATGTAGATACCGGCAAGGAGGAGCAAGCTGGTCGACTTGCCGCAGCCGGAAGGCCCGAGTAGCGCGACGAACTCTCCGTCGGCGATCTCGAGGTTCATGCCGGGGATCACTTCCACATTGCCGAAGCGCTTGACGATGCGGCGGAACTCGATCCTGGCCATCGCTCAGCCCTTCACGCCGCTGATCGACATCTGCAGGAGATAGCGCTGGGCGGCCATGTAGAGGAGCAGGCTCGGTACGAGATAAAAGACGCCGACGGCCGACACCACCCCGTAGTCGACGCCCATCACGTCGTCGCGGACGTAGAACATGTAGAGGCTCATCGTCCAGTTGGTGTTGCGGATGAGGAAGGTAAAGACGAAGATGTATTCCTCCCAGCCGCGGATGAAGGTGAACACCGAGATCGCCAGGATGCCGTTGGTGACCTGGGGCAGGACGACCCGCAGGAACGCCTGCCGCCGCGAGGCGCCGTCGGTGAGGGCGCTCATCTCGATATCCCACGGCACGGCGTCGAAGAATCCCTTCATGATGAAGATGGCGAACGGCAACTCGAAGGCGACGAGCACCAGGATGACGCCGATCAGGGAGTCGAGCAGCCCGATGTAGTAGAGCATCAGGAAGAGCGGCACGATCAGCGTCAGCACCGGGAAGGCGTGCAGTACGAGGAGGGAACGCAGCATCGCCGCTCGCGCCGGAAACTGGAACCGCGACAGGTAGTAGGCGGCCAGCGAGGCGACAGTGACGACGATCGCCGTCTGCGATCCGGCAAGCAGGATCGAATTGCCGAAGGCGTGCCAGACATTGGGAAACTGGACCGCGCCCGACACCTTGCCGACCTTCGAGCGGATCACCGAGGCGAAGTCGGGCACCGTCAGGAAGAGGAAGTTGTCAAGATGCAGGTAGGGGCCGACCAGGATGACAAAGACAATCGTCGCACCGACGGCGACGGCGGCGATCAGCGTCCACATCTGGCGGCGGCTTCGCGCCAGCATCGCCGACAGCCAGAAGGCGATGACCGCCGGGACGAGGACGAACACCGATCGCCATAGGACGTTGGTGTCGGCGACGCCGCCGCGCGAGGAGAACGCCACGGTGACCAGCCAGAGATACGGCAGAATAATCGGCACCGAGACGATGATCAGAAAGGTGTAGACCCCGACGGCGCGCGCCCGCCTTGCGGCGCGCCCGCGAGCGGCGATTCCCGTCCAGTCGATTGCCGGGCGGCCGGCTTGGTCAAGGCCGGTGAGCGCCGTCTGTGCCATCTCACTGCACCTCAATTCGCGGGCGCTGCAAGAGCCGTTTCATATCGAAGAAGCGCCAGCCGAGCAGCGCGAAGATCACGCCGATGACGATGAGGAACAGGGCGAGGGCCGCGCCGTAGCCATACTGTCCGCTCTCGAAGGCTCGCCGATAGACATAGAGAGCATAGACCGTCGTATCGTAAAACGGGCCGCCCTTGGTGAGCAGCAGGATGTACTCGAAGCTGACCAGCAGCGACAGCGTCTGATAGATGGTGACGAAGCTGATCGGCCAGCGGAGCGCCGGCAGCGTGATGTGGCGGACCACGGCAAGCGTCCCCGCCCCGTCGACCCGCGCCGCATGGAACAAGTGTTCGGGTATGCCGCGAATGGCGGAGGTAAAGATGATCATCCCGAGCGAAGCGCCGATGAAGCCGTTGGCGACGATGATCAGGGCGACCGGCGCCTGGGTCTTGAGGTCGAGCGGCGTCTCCACCCCAAAGACCGTCATCAGGATCTGGTTGAGAAGCCCGACCTGCGACGGGTCGACGACCCACAGCCACAAAAGAATGTAGAGGACCGACGGGCTCATCCGCGGCAAGAGCCAGACACCACGAAAGAAGCCGCCAGAGACCTTGTCGAGCGAGGTGGTTATCAGCGCCAGGATGAGCGCGAAAGTGACGTTGAAGATGCCGAGCGTCCCGAAGACGTAGATGAACGTCATCCCGATGACCGAGGTCAACCGGTTGTCGCCGGCGAACACCCTTTGGTACTGCTCGGTGGTCAGGTGGGTGACCCGCAGCGACCGGCCGAGATCGGTGAACGACACGGCGATGTCGATCAGCACCGGAATGATGAAGAAGAGGACCGTCAGGACGACTGCCGGCCCGAGGAAGATCAGGACGTTGATGCGCCGTCGCATCGCCGCCCGCTCGGAGCCACGGCGCTCGATGATCAACTGATCCGCGATAGTCGCCATCGTCATCCGCCCTTCCCGTCCGGCCGGCGTTCGCCGACCGGTCCGGGGCCCACCGCCCCACCGGCGACGGTGAGGCGGGCGGCCGGCGCCCGCCTCATGGTTTTCCGACCGACCCTATTTGACGATGACGTTCTCGAGATTGGAGTTCGCCTCGTCGATGACGAAGTCGGCCGCATCCTGCGCCGTCAGACGTCCGCTCTCGACGCCCTGCATGGCTTTGTAGATGATGCCGTTCAGATCGCCGAACTGCGGATTGTTAGGCAGGAACTTGGTGATCTTCAGGAGCTCGGTCGCCCGGGCCAGAGGCCAGGCCGCCGCATAGCGCGGGTCGTCGAGCTGTTCGGGCTTGATGCCGAGATGCGTCGTCGTCACCGCGTGGTCGGTGTTGAGATCGGGAGCCGAGGCCTCGCCGAGCAGCCGAACCGCCAGGTCGGGATCCTTGACGTTGGCGGAGATGGCATAGACGACCGGATGGGTAAGGCTTCCCGGCGAGCCGCCCTTCTTCACCGCCGGGGCGGCGATCCATCCCCAGTCCTTGAAGAAGGCCTTTTCGTCCTGCGGCAGACCGTAGGTCGGAAAGGCATAGCTGCCGAGATCCCAGATCCCGTACATCCAGAAGGCCACCTTATCGTTCTTGTAGAAATCGGCGCGGATGGCGTCCCATTCCATCGACGTGTTGTTGGGCGCCAGCACGCCGTCCTTGATGCCTCGCTCGAACCAGCCGAATGCGTCGGCCAGCTTGGCCCGATCGAGGAGAAGGTTGCCGGTCGCCGGATCGACGAAGGTGTTGCCGTAGGACTGGAAGACCATGATGTAGTCCGGTCCCTTCGACGGACGATGCAGGATGCCGTATTCGGCGCTGGTGTTGTCGACCACCTTCTTGGCGATGTCGAGGAGGTCGTCCATGGTGAGGTCGCCGGAATTCACCCGGTCCGGCATGGATTCGATGAAGGCATCGTCATAGCCCGCCTCGCGCAGGAGCTTCTTGTTGTAGAAGAACATGCGCGCTTCGGCGTCCTGCGGAATGGCGTAGATACCGTCGGGGCACCTGGTGGCATCCCACAGCGACGGGAAGATGGTGCCGAAGTATTGGGGATATTTGGCGATGTAGTCGTCGAGCTTCAGCACGAAGCCGTCCTGCTGGAAGGCGCATATCCACTCGTGGGCCTGAATGAACATGTCCGGGCCTTCGCCGATGCCGTAGACACGCAAGAGCTGGAGCGCGTCCTCGTCGAATCCGGCTGCCGGGCTTTCGTGGACCTCGACCGCCACACGCTTGTCCGAGCCTTCCTTCTCCAGTTCGGCGTTCAACCGCTCGGCCGCCTTGACGACGTTGCCGGGGCGAAGCGGCCCCGACACGTCGGCGCGGGACCAGAGGTTGAAGGTTACAGTCTCCTGAGCCCATGCCGAAGTCGAAAGAAGCGCCGCTACCGCCAGCGCACCGATGATCGTTCTGGTCATTGTCTGCACCTCCTCTGGGTGGGGTCCCGGTCGCGAACAGAGCGATCGGTGGCCGTCCTCGTTAGCGCCGCTTTGTTACAGTTCCGTGGAACCCTTTGGATAAGATCGTTTCCTCCGGCGGCGCTTTCGGGAGTCTATCCAGAACTACCCTTAGCCGGCAATCTTTTCCGGTGGCGAAGGCCGCCTGTGAAACGCGCCGGCGTTTGACTTCCTCGCGACGCGATGATGTATCGCGGTGCCGCATAGACATCCCAGCCAGTCGAGGCCCGTCCGTGGACCACCAGCAACTTGAGGAACGCGCGCGCGTTGCCGAGGATGCCGTTCGCCAAGCCGCGGTGCTGGCCATGGATTTCTTCGGGCGGCGAGGGGAGCTGAAGGTCGACAGCAAGGGCCTGCAGGACCTTGTCAGCCAGGCCGACCGCGATTGCGAAGCGGTAATCGCTACATCCCTGGAGCGCAGGTTTCCCGCCAATTCGTTCCTCGGCGAGGAAGGCGGCCTGAAACTGAGGGGGCCGATGCTGTGGGTCGTCGACCCGATCGACGGCACATCCAATTTTGTGCGCGGCATCGCCCATTGGTGCCTGTCGCTCGGTCTTGTCGTCGACAGCCGCGCTCTCCTCGGTTTCATCTACGACCCGGTGGCCGACGAGATGTTCTCGGCGATAAGCGGCGGCGGGGCGCGCCTCAACGGCTCGCCGATCCGGGTCAGCGGCGAAACCGACATTCGGCGCGCCCGTATCGGGCTCGGCTTCTCCTACCGGCGGCCGGTGGCGCCGCACGCCACGGACGTGCGGACGCTGCTCGATGCCGGCTGCGAGTATCTCCGCCTCGGTTCCGGCGCCCTCGGCCTCGCCTATACGGCGGCCGGCCGCCTCGACGGCTATTTCGAGCGCCACATCAACCTATGGGACGTCGCCGCCGGGCTCGTCATCGTCAATGAGGCCGGCGGGCAACTCAATGACTTCCTGACGGAGGACGTCGTCGCTAAGGGCAACGAGATCCTGGCCGCAACGCCGGCACTGTTCGATCGCTTGCGCGGCCTACTTGATCGAGCCAGGAACGGCACGGCCGAGCCGGCTTCGTAGCCCCTATCTGAGCCGCTTCCAGAGCGAGCTGGAGGCGACCGCCGCGATGATGATCACCCCGACGAGGATGTCGCGCACATAGCTGTCGACGCTCATCTGGGTCAGGCCGTTGTCGAGGGCGCCGAGGATGAGGACGCCGATCAGCGTCGCGTGGACCCGCGGCTCGCCCTCCTCGCTCATGGTCATGCCGAGAAACACGGCGGCGATCGCCGTCAGCATCAGTCCGCTGCCCTGGGTCGGATTGGCCGAGGCGACGCGGCTCGCATACATGAGGCCGGCAACCGCCGCCCCGAAGCCGGTCAGCGCGAAGGCGACGAGCCGCAGGCGCTTGATCCTCACACCGCTCAGCCGCGCCGCTTCGCGGTTGCCGCCGATGGCGTAGAGCCGGCGGCCGAAGGTCGTCTGCTCGAGGAGCACCCAGACCAGCACCACCACGAAGATGGCAACGATGGTCAGATAGGGGAGGGCAAGGGGCTGGCCGCCGATCGTGCCGAGCGGCAGACCGTCGCGGGCGAAGCCGGAAAAGCTCCGCGGGATGTCGCGGCCGAAGATCGTCTTGCCGCCGCTGATCAAAAAGGCGGCACCGGAGAAGACGGTGAGCGTCGCCAGCGTGGCGATGAACGGTAGGATGCCGATCAGGCTGACCAGCACGCCGTTGACGGCACCGCCGAGAAGACCGACCAGGAGCGCAATGGCGACCGCCGCCCACACCGGATAGCCGAAAGTGAAGAGAACCGCGGCGACCACCCCGGCAAGGCTCGCCATCGAGCCGACGCTGAGGTCGAAATCGCCCATCACCATGACGATGGTCATCGACGCGGCGACGACGGTCAGCATGCTGACCTGCTGGCTGATGTTGAGCCAGTTGCGTCCGGTCAGGAAGGTGTCGGGCAGGCTGAGCGAGAAGAACACCAGAATGGCGGCAAAGCCGATCAGCGTGCCGTAGCGCCGGAGGAGCGAGGCCACGGCCTACCGTCCGCGTCCGAAAGTCTGCGATGCACGGCGGTGCGGTTTCATCCCACCCCGGTTCGGGGAGCGACGCGCGTGGCTATGGCGCGGCTCTGCGTTCACCGGTCCGTGTTCCTGATGGCTCGCGACCGTAGCAATGGTTGAGCAGAGCCTCCTCGCTGAGCCCGTCGGCGTCGAGGATGGCGGCGAGCGCCCCGTCCCGCATCACAATGATGCGGTCGCAGAGGCCGAGCAGCTCGGGGAAGTCGGAGGAGGCGATCAGCACCGCCATGCCCTTGGCGCTCCATTCCCGGATGAGGGAATAAATGTCGAACTTGGCGCCGACATCGACACCACGGGTCGGCTCGTCGAGGAGAAGGACGTCCGGCCGGCCGGACAGCGCCTTGGCGAAGACGACCTTCTGCTGGTTGCCGCCGCTCAGCTCGTAGCAGAGTTGGCGCGGCCCCCGTGCCTTCAATCGCACCTCGGCGCCGCGCTTGACCGCAAGCGCCCGCTCCTTGCGCCGCGCGAGAAACACGCCGCCGTGGCTGAAGCGGCCGAGATGGGGGAGCGTGATGTTTTCGGCGACGCCGCGCGACAGGACGAGACCCTCCGAGCGGCGCTCGCGCGGCACATAGGCGAGGCCCGCCCGCCATGCGGCGGCAAGGCCGTGCGGCCGGCCTTCCCTCCCGCCGAGCGCGACGCGGCCGTGGCGCGCCCGGTCGGCGCCGATCAGAAGCCGCAGCACGTCGCTCTGGCCGGCGCCGGCAAGGCCGGCGATGCCGACGATCTCGCCTTTGTGCAGGGCGAAGCTGAGCGGGCTAAGGCGCGCGCCTTGCAGATCGCGCACGGCGAGCGCCACCTCCGAGCCGGCCGGTGCGAGCGAGCGCGGATAGGCTTCCTCCACCTTGCGGCCGGTCATCATGCGGATGATCTCTTCCTGCGAGGTCTCGGCGATCGCCTTTGTCGCGATGACCGCCCCGTCGCGCAATACGGTGACGCGATCGCAGAGCCGTATCACCTCGTCGAGGCGATGCGAGACGTAAAGGACCGAGCGGCCCGAGCGGCGGACTTCGCGGAGGACCGCGAACAGGCGCTCCGCCTCCTCGCCGGTCAGCGCCGCCGTCGGCTCGTCCATCACATAGGCCCGCGCCGCGGTTCCGGCGCTGTCGAGGAAGGCGACGGAGATGGAAACCAGCATCCGGTCGCCGACCCCGAGCCGCCCCATCTTGCGGCGCGGGTCGACATGCGAAATGCCGAGCCGGCCGAGCGCCTGTCGGGCCTCGGCGGCGAGCCGGTCCCAGTCGATCAGGCCGCCGAGACGCCGCGGATAGGGGCGGCCGAGGAAGATGTTCTCGGCGACCGAGAGCGTCGGCACGACGTTCAGCTCCTGATGGATGAAGCGCAGTCCCTGCGCGAAGGCGGCATTCGGGCCGTCGATCACCACGCGGCGTCCGTCGATGGCGATCTCCGCCTCGTCCGCCGCCACCACGCCGGCAAGGATCCTGATGAGCGTCGACTTGCCCGCGCCGTTCTCGCCCATCAGGGCGTGGATTTCGCCGGGCGCGATCGTCAGCGAGACGGCGCGGAGCGCCGGCACGCCGGCATAAGCCTTGGAGACGTTGGCGAGCGTGAGCAGGCTCATCGCGTGGTGCGATCGATCGGACCAGAACGGCAGCGGTCACGACCGCCGATCATCGCAGCATCGCCCGCCCACCGAGGCGCCAATCCTTCCCGGAACGGGGAGGGCGGATTCGCTCGGCAAAGCCGAGTGAAGACGGGTGGGGTCCGACATCGGAGATGCCCCACCCACCATGCTTCGCATGGTCCCCCCTCCCCTGACGGGGAGGGATTTCGAGTGGCACCGTCGCGCCTCGTGCGTCCGCGGACGGCCGCGCCTATTTCGTCTCCCCGACATTGGCCTGGGTGATCAGCTTGGTCGGCACGTAGATGACGTTCTGCCGGATCTTCTCGCCGGCGAGCGTGCGGGCGACCGCGTCGGCGGTGGTGGACCCGATGCCCTGGAAGTCCTGCGCCATCGAGGCCTCGAAATTGCCGCCGGCGGCGATCGCTTCGCGCGCCTGCGGATTGGCGTCCATTCCGGTGATGACGATTCCTTCTCCGCCGCGGCCGGCGGCCTCGATCGCCTGCAGGGCGCCGAGCGCCGGCTGATCCCACGCCGCCCATACCGCCTTGATGCTGCCGGGATCGGGATTGGCCGCCAGGATCGCCTCCATCTTGGCCCGCGAATCGGCGATGCCGCCGTCGGCGACGTCGGGGGTCACCCGGTCGATGACCTTGATGTCGGGGAAGTTCGAGAACACCGCGTCGGCGATATGGCCGCGCACCTGAACCGGCGGAAAGGCGTCATAGACGAACATGACGACGTTGCCGGCTCCGTCGATGCGATTGGCGACATAGACGGCGGTCTCGGCTGCCATCGCGTAGCCGTTGCTGGTGACATTGGTGACGAGGAGCGGATCGCTGCCGGCGTCCATGCCGAAGACCGGAATGCCGGCGTCCTTGGCCGTCTGCAGGCCGGCCGCCACCTGCGCCGGATCGACATTGATGACGATCGCGTCGACCTTCTGATTGACCACGTCCTCGATGCGGCTGATCACCGCGGCGACATCGCCCTTGGTGTCGATGACGTTGACGTCCCAACCCTTGTCCTTTGCGGCGGCCTGGAAGCCCTCGACATAGAACTGGGTTCCCGGCTGGGCGAGATAGGGTGTGATGACGGCAACCTTGGGCTGCGCATAGGCGGCGCCGGCGAGCGACGCGAAGGCGATCGCCACGACCCCGACAACCCATTTGTGTAGCGAACCGGCGGCTGAACGACCGTACATTTGTCCCTCCAAGATGCGGAAATCCCTCTGACTTCTTGCTTGTGGCGCGGCGCGTCCGCAATATCGCCAGGCGCCCGCTTCGCTTCCTCGCCGAAAACTATAGGGGATGCGCGAGGCAAAAAGCCATAGTCACGGGCGCGGCATGGGAGGGCGACGTGGCAGAAGCCACCGTGATCGGCATCGATGTGGGGACGGCTGCGGTCAAGGCGGTCCTCATGGACCTCGACGGCAACGCCCTGGCCACCTTCGCGCGGCTCTATCCGACCAGCCGCCCGCATCCCGGCCATGTCGAGCAAGACCCGCGCGACTGGATGGACGGGGTGCTCGCGGCGCTCGACGGTTTTGCCAAGGCACATGACCTTGGCGGCCTGGTAGGCATCGGCCTTTGCTCGCAGGTCAACACCCACGTTTTCGTCGACGGGGCCGGCGAGCCGCTCTTGCCGGCGATGGTATGGCAGGACGGACGCTGCGGCGACGAGGCGGCGCTCCTCGATGCCCGGATCACGCCCGAGCAGAAGATGGACTGGTTCGGCGGCCCGATGCCGATCGACGCGAGCCACGTCCTTGCCCGCATGGCCTATGTGGCGCGGTTCCATCCCGATCTCTACGCCCGCACGCGCCATGTGCTCCTGCCCAAGGACTATTGCGCGCTGAAGCTCACCGGCGCGGTCGCGACCGATCCGATCGCGGCAGTCGGCCTGGTCGACGGCGAGCTGAACTACATCGCGGACCTGATCGGCCTCGTCCCCGGCGCCAGGGAGAAACTCGCACCGCTCCGCGCGTTCACCCATCGGGTGGGCGACGTGCGCGCCGGGCTCCCATGCGCGGGCGTGCCTGTCTTCGTCGGCGCGATGGACGCGTGGGCAGGCATGTTCGGCATTGGCGTCACCCGCGACGGCGACGCGATGTATCTGAGCGGCACCAGCGAGGTGCTCGGCATCGTCTCGCGGCGGCGGGTGCCGACGCCGGGCGTCATCGTCTTCCCTTCCTACCAGGGGATTACCCTGCATGTGGCGCCGACCCAATCAGGCGGCGCCTCGCTGGCCTGGCTCTCTACTCTCCTCGGCCGGAGCCCCGACGACCTCTCGGCGCTGGTTGCCGCCACACCGCCCTCCGCCTCGGTGCCTTTATTCCTGCCCCATCTCCAGGGCGAGCGGGCCCCGTTCTGGGACATCAGATCGCGCGGCGTCTTCGCCCGCGTCGAGACCGCGACCGGCCCGGGCGAACTGAGCCGGTCGGTGATGGAGGGGGTCGCCTTCTCGGCGCGGCTCGCCTTCGAGGCGGTCGAGCATTCCACCGGCTTCGTCGTCGACCGCCTCAATATCGGCGGCGGCGGTGCCCGGTCCGATGCCTGGTGCCAGATCCGCGCCGATGCCCTCGGCAAGGCGCTTCGCCGCGTGCACGTGCTCGATGCCGGCACGCTCGGCGCCGCCGTCATCGCCGGTGTCGGGGCCGGCGCCATGCCGTCGCTCGAAACGGCGGCCGAGCGGCTCGTCGCCTTCGAGCGGACCTTCGAGCCCGATCCGCGTACGCGCGGCTACTACGACACGAAGTTCGGCAAGTATCAGGAGCTCTACGCCGATCTGAAGCCGTTCAACGACGGCTATGATTGCCCGGCGTCGGGCGTCGTCTCGCAAAGCGGGGACGAAACGCCTTCGGAGGCGCAAGCCGTCAATTGACGCGGATCAATCGCAACGCCGGAAAATTCTGTTGAAGAAATAGGCAGCAACGGGTTCGATGCAGGCGGAGGGATTATGCAGTTCGCCGATATCCTCATCTGTATGGATGACTCCCCACCGGGGCGCACTCGCACGGAACTCGCCCTGGCTTTGGCGGCGCGATCGGGTGCCCGCGTTGTTGGCTACTATTCGCCGTGGCGTCCGGACACGCCGCGTGACGCGGCCGCGACCCAGCAGAGAACGGCGGAGGATGCGGCTGTCGAGTTCGAACGGCAGCTCAAGACAATGAGCCTCGAGGGCATGTGGGTTCTCGGCGGCGCGCGGGGCGGCGAAGACGATATCGTCAAATACGCCATGTGCGCCGACCTGGTCGTGGTCGGCCTCGGCATCCCCGACGATCCGGCATCGAATCCGCCGGGTATCAATGTCGAGCAGATCGTCGTCGGATGCGGTCGCCCGGTGCTTGGGATGCCGATCGTCAGTGTGGGACCGGACGTCGGCCGCAAGATATTGATCGCCTGGGACGGCAGTCGCGAGTCGACGCGGGCCCTCCACGACGCCGTTCCCTTCCTGCGCGAGGCGGAGACGGTCACGCTCGCCTCGATCGCCGGCGATACGCTGTCGGCGCGCTCGCCGAACGGCGTCATCGCCCACCTGAAGCGCCTAGGGGTCTCGGCGACCATCGACACCGAGATGGACCTGCAATTGCCGATCGGCGAGGAAATCCTGAGCCGGATCGAGAGGGAGGAAATCGACCTGCTCGTCGCCGGTGCGTTCGGCCACTCGCGGCTGCGCGAACATCTCCTCGGCGGCGTCAGCACGACCTTGCTCCACCAGATGATGGTTCCGGTGCTGGTTTCTCACTGAAGCGGAATGCTCCGAGGCCGAGTCGCCTGGCGACCTCATCCTCCCATCGTCCCGCTTTCAGGGCAGGAGAGGGGCCGGTCCGTCGCCCATCCGACGGGTCAGTTCGATGGCACGCCGTCGTTGCCGCTTCCGCAAAGGATGACCACCGCCTTCTCGTTGCCGACGCCGGCGTGGCCGTTCTCCACCGCGGCGACCGCCGTGGCGGCACCGAGCTCGATCGCAAGTCCCGTCGCCCGCCACAGCCACCGCGCCGCCTCGATTGGCTCATCCTCCGGGACGAGCACCAGATCGTCGACGTATCGCTGCACCGTCTCGAAATTGATCGGCTCGGTGGTCCGCGCCGCGAGAATCGGAACGTTGGTGACGAAGGATTCGATCTTGACGATATGCCCGGCCTGGCGCGCGCCATAGAGGGTGGGACAGCCCTCAGTCTCGACGCCGACCAGCCGGACGCCGGGCCGCCGCTGTTTGATCGCCTCGGCGATGCCGCTGATCAAGCCGCCGCCGCCGATCGACACCACCACCGTCTCGACGTCGGGCATGTCCGCGAGGATTTCGAGGCCGATGGTCCCCTGGCCGGCGATCACCGGTGGCTGGGCGAACGGATGGAGCAGCGTCGCGCCGGTTTCGGCCGCGAGCTGCTTGCCGGCCTCCCAGCTGAGGTCCCAGTGCTCGCCGATCACGTGGAGCTCGGCCCCGAACGAGCGGATGCGGTCGCGGGCGAGTTCGGTCGAGCCGGTCATCACGATGACGCGGGCCGGGATGGAGAGCTCGCGGGCGGCACAGGCGACGGCGGCGCCGAAATTGCCGCCCGAGGCGGTGACCACGCCGCGCGACCGGGTTTCTTCGGGGATGGAGAGGATCGCATTGAAGGCGCCGCGCGCCTTGAACGAGCCGGAGACCTGCAGGCATTCGGGCTTGAACCACAAATTCGGCCTGTCGCCCGAAGGAGCCGCCGGGACGAGCGGCGTCCGCCTGATGTGGCCGCGTATCCGCGCCGCCGCCTCGGTATAGGCGCTCGCCTCCATGGTCGATCAGCCCTTCAACGCGCCCGCCAGCATCGACTTGCCGATATAGGGATAGGCAAACAGGCCGAGGATCATCGGCGGGACGATGCCAAAGGTCATCGCCGCCGCCGTCGCTCCCCATTTCACCCCGTATGAGGTGACGAAGAAGGTGGCGCCGACGGTGACCGGCACGGCGTTCTTGGTGGAAAGGATCAGGCCGAACAGGAATTCGTTCCAGCTGTAGATGAAGCTCAAGACCAGCACGGCGAAGATGATCGGCCGGGAGAGCGGCAGGATCACGTGCCAGAGAATCCCCCATTTGCCGGCGCCGTCGATCTTCGCCGCGGCGTCCAACTCGTCGGGGATGTCCTGGATGAAGCCGACGAAGAGGACCAGCGCCACCGGGATGTTGATGATGCAGGCAATAAGCGCCAGGCCGGTCCGCGTATCGAGCAGGCCGACGAGCTGGAACATCAGGTAGATGGGAATGGCATAGATGATCAGCGGCAGCGCCCGGATGTTGGTGACCAGCGGCAGAATCCAGTTCTTGCCGACTTCGTAACGCACGATCGCATAGGCGGCCGGGAAGGTCAGAACCATGGCGAGGATGGTGCCGCCGCTGGCGATGGCGATGCTGTTGAGGATGTAGTGCGGCAGGTCGGTGTTGCCGGTGAACAGCACCTCCTGGTAGTTCTCCAGCGTCGGCGTGAACAGCCATTTCGGCGGGCTGGTGTTGATGTCGGCGGGCGTCTTCAACGAGGTCAGCACCGTCGCCAGGATCGGCAGGTTGAGGATGAAGCCGACGACGATGAAGGTGAGCCACCTCAGGGCGTGGAGGATGCGGCTCGTCGCGGTGCGGCGAACCACGATCATGACGGGCTTCTCCTGACGGCGAGGCGGAGCGCCGCATAAAGCAGCGCGCCCGAGGCGAGCAACAGCACCACCGACACCGCCACCGCCTGGCCGACGTCGCTCTGGGTGAAGAACAGCTTGTAAATGTAGATGCTGATCGAGGTGGTCTCGTTGCCGGGCCCGCCGCCGGTCAGCACGAAGATGTGGTCGAAAACGCGGAAGCTGTCGATGAAGCGGATGAAGGCGACGATGACGATCGACGGCCGGATCAGCGGCAGGACGATCAGCGCTCCGAATCTGGCGCCGGTGGCGCCGTCGACGGCGGCGGCTTCCTCGAGCTCGGCGGCGACCGACTGGCGCGCGGTGAGCAGGATGAGGAAGGCGAACGGCGTCCACTGCAGCACCTCGATGGCGATCACCGTCTCGTAGATCCAATTCCGCCCGAGCAGATTGATCGGGATGCCGATCATGTAGAGATAGGCCGGCACGATGCCGGTGAACTCGTTGAGGATCAGCCGGTACATGACGCCCATCAGCGCCGGCGACACCATCATCGGCAGCATCAGGAGGCCGGTGAGCCACGGCCGCCTGGTGAGCAGCGGATGGAGGATGAATACCAGGGCCAGCGCGAAGCCGACCTCGGTCACCGTGCAGATCACGCCGAACCTCAGCGAAAAGCCGAGCGCGTCCCACAGCCGCGGATTGCTCAGCGCCTCGACGTAGTTGTCGAGGCCGACGAAGGCGGTGCCGGTCAGGTCGTAGATCGAGACGTTGGAGACGCTGTACCAGAAATTGGCCAGCGTCGGGAAACCCAGCATGAGGGCGAGGAACACGCACAGCGCGACGAGAAAGCTACGGGCATTGGCCCGCTCCGTCTCATGCACGCCAGCCTGGGTATCCGCCATCGGCAGGTCCGCGCCATCGCAAAAAACAAAAGCCGGCCGTCGGCGCCGGATAAGGCGCCGACGGCCGGAGGAAGCGAGGGAGCCTATTTTCCGAATGCTTTCTTCATGTAGGCTTCCACGTTGGCGATGGCGGTATCCTCGTCAATCGCGCCGTTCCAGTAGCCGGTGAAGTTCTCGGCCATGTTGCTGTAAACGCCGAGCGCCTCGGCGCTGGTGCTGCCCCGCATGACGATGCCGTATTTGGCGGTGTTGTCGCCCATGGTCATCATGTCCGGCCGGTCGCTGGCCACCGCCTTGATGATGCGGTCGACGACCGGCGGCTGCCCGCCATCCTGGGCGTACATGCTCATGGCGTCTTCCGAGGCGAGGAACTTGAGGAACGCCTTGGCCTCGTCCTGCTTGTCGGAGGCCTTGTTGATGCCGAGCCCAAGGGCGTGGAAATGCGTCTTCGGACCTTCCGGACCGGCCGGCTCGTGGGTGATGTCGAACTTGCCGGCGATGGCCGGATACTGTTTTGGGTCGACGAATTCGGCGTAGGCGGCCGACCACTGGATGAAGAAGGCGACCTGTCCGGTGCCGAAGGCGCCGTTGGCCTCGGCGTATTCGTAGCTGTTGCTGTCGCCCGGCGTCGCTTCATTGTCGACGATCGTCTTGAAGATCTCGAGGCCCTTGCGATAGGCGGGCAAGTCGACGGTGATGTTACCCTGCTCGTCCATCCAGTTGCCGCCGTAGCTGGCGACGCTGCCCTGCCAGATCATGATGTTGAAGAGCAGGTTCTTCATCTGCAGCACGGTGCCGTAGCGGACCGGGCTGTCGGGATTGATCGACTGGGTGAAGAAGAGGGCGGAGGCGATGAAGTCGTCCCAGGTCCAGTCGCTGGGCTGCTTGGGCTCCATCTTCTGGCCCATGTACTTCTGCGAAATCTCCTCGTACTTCGCCTTCCAGGCGTCGTCGCTGAGCAACTGATTGATGAGATCGGTGCGGTAGTAGAGGAAGTGCAGGCTGAGGTCGGTCGGAATGCCGTAGACGTGGCCGTCATAGCTCTGCGAGTCGATGGCGCTCTGCGGAAACACCTTGAGCACGTCGGGAGTGATCAGGTCGTCGATCGGCACCATGAACGGCGCGTATTTGCCGACGTTGTAGGTGGCCGTCAGCATGACGTCGAACTCCTTCGAGCCGGCGGCGGAGTCGGCCAGCATCTTGTCGAAGAAGTTGTCGCGGCTGAAATAGAGCAGCGTCGCCTTGCTGTCGGAGGTTTCGTTGTACTTGTCGACGACCTTGCGCAGCGCGGCTTCGGCCGGTCCGCCCGGCCAGGCGAGAATTGTGATGTCGGCCAGCGACGCGGTCGTCGCGCAAATGGAGAGAACGACTGCGCCGGCAGCCGCCAGGAGTTTCGATTTCAGCATGACGCTCCCCTTGTTTAGCCAGTGATGGCTTTCAGCATTCCCGGCCCGCATCGCGCGCCCTCGCCGGCAGGACCCATGATCCTGCTCGCGACGTCGGGATGCACCCGTATTCCATAATTCTGTTATTGCCTACACTGAAAGAGAACTGTAGCATCTTCGCACGTCGGGTCAAGTTGCGCTGGCCCCACCGTTTTCCCTCAAACCGGCTGATCGTGGACGAACTGCGCGATGTTCAGCAGGCAGTCGCCGGCCTGGCTATGGGTATGAAGGCGGCGGGAGAGAACGATGCCGCCTTCGCCAAAGCGGAGAACTTCGGGCGCGGCAAGCGGCGCTTCCAGGTCGTGGAGCCATCCGGCGACGCTCGCTGCTTCGACGGTGTCGCCGATATCGACCGCCGGCTCGAACCAGCCCTCCCGTTCGGCATAGACGAAAAAGCTTTGCGGTCCCTGCCGGATGATCCTCGTCTCGGTCCCGCTATCCGCCTCGCTGAGGATGCGGCGCGTCGTGATGCCGAGGGCGAGGAGCAGGTTGTCGACGGCGCACGCCGTCATCGCCATGGTTCGCGGCGTCACCGTCGCGCCGCCGCCGAATTCGCCGCTGAGGCCGATGCAGCCGGCGCGCAGCGCCGCAGCCATCGAGGTCGGCGAGTCCGGTCCGTTGTCGGCGATGATCCCGAAAGGCAGCCGCATCGCCTTCATCAATTCGATGGCGCGCGCATGTCGGGCCGGATCGGGTATCGTCTCGATCAGCGAACAGACAAGATGATCCATGCTGGTGCCGCCGGAATGGATGTCGAGGAGCGCGTCGTGACGCGGCAGGATTTCGTGCTCGACATAGTGGGCGATGCGCTCGGTCGGTCCGCCGGCCGGATTGCCGGGAAAGGCGCGATTGAGGTTGCCGTTGTCGAAGGGAGAGCAGCGCTTTGCCGCGAGCACGGCGGGGAGGTTGGTCGCCGGCAGGACGGTCACGCTGCCGCGGAGGTCGGCCGGTTCGAGCAGGCGGATGAGCTTGAGGAGCGTCAGCTCGCCCTCATATTCGTCGCCGTGGTTGCCGGCCACGAGGACGATGCTCGCGCCCGGACCGTTCCGGATCCTGCAGACCGGCACCTTGATCTGGAAGTAGGGCGAGCGGTCGATCGAATAGGGAAAACTGATGAAGCCGACCTGCTTGCCGTCCTCGTCCCAATCCATGTCACAGAATGCGCCGGTGTGCATGCGCGACGGTCTCCTCGTTGCCGGGCGTGAAACGGAGCCGGGGCCCGGCGTCCGCCCGGAAGGAATTTTGGGGTAGTTTGCCATGAAGATCGAAGACGGACTGCATCTGGTTTTGAGCGGCGCCGGTGGTTTCGACCTCTCCGACGCTTATGATTGCAACGTCTTCATGATCGCGGCCGGCAACGAGTGGCTTCTGTTCGATGCCGGCGGCGGCCGCGACCCCGAGCGCTTCGACGCGGTGCTTGCGGCCGACGGTATCGATCCGGCCACTGTCCGCCACCTCTTCCTTACCCACGGGCACGCGGACCATTCGGGTGGCGCCGCGGCGCTTCGCGAACAATTCGATCTGACGGTTCACGCCGGCGCAGCGACGGCGACGATGGTCGAGGCGGGCGACGAGGTGGGGATCAGTCTTGACCGGGCCCGACGGGCTGGCGTCTATCCGGCCGACTACCGATACCGGGCCTGCCCCGTCGACCACCGGGTCGAAGCCGGACGGCTTCTCCGCCTCGGCCCCGTTTCGATCGAGATGATCGAAACCCCGGGTCATTCGCACGACCATGTTTCCTACCTGGTGTCGACGCCGGTGCGCCGCATATTGATCGCCGGCGATGCACTCTTCTGTGGCGGCAAGGTTGCCATCCAGAACATTGACGACTGCAACATCGGCGCCGTCTGCGAGACGGTCCGCCGCCTGGCGACCATCGAGTTCGACACGCTGCTGCCCGGCCACCAGCATTTCAGTCTGCGCGATGCGCGCCGCCACGCCGATGCTGCGCTGGCGTATGTGGCGCGCCTCGCCTGCCCGCCTTCCATCATCTGACCGCGCGAGCGGTCTCAGTCATGACGCATCGCGCCAAAAATCATCGCCGAGAGGCCTCCGTCGACGGTGATCGTGGTGCCGGTGATGTAGCGGCTCTCGTCCTCGGCAAGGAGGAGCGCCGCTCCGGCGCAGTCCTCGGGGAGCCCGGCAGCGCCGAGCGCCACCTCGTCGGCAAGCGCTGCCGCCAGCTTCGGCTGCCGGTACATGTCGCCGTTGTTGGGCACGTCGATCGGACCGGGCGCGATCATGTTGACGAGGATGGCGTGGCGGGCGAGGTCGACCGCCATCGCCCGCGTCAGCATGGCGACGCCGCCTTTTGATGCCACATATTGCGCGGCGTTCGGCTCGGACATGAAGCTGTTCACCGAGCCGATGGTGATGATGCGGCCACCCTTGCCGCCGGCGACCATCGCCCGCGCCGCAGCCCGGCAGACGCGAAACGTACCGGTGAGGTTGACCTCGACATAACGGTCCCAGTCGGCATCGGTGACGTCGAGCACGTTGCCGGTGCCGCCCTTGACGGCCGCCGCGGCGACAAACACGTCCGGCGGACCGACCGCCTCGATCGCGTGCCGCATGGCGGCGTCGGTTCCGGCGCGGTCGGCCAGATCGATCGGCACGGATATGATCGCGGGCGCGTTCCACTCGGTCGCGGCAAGCGGCGAGGGGAGATCCATCGCCGCGATCCGCGCGCCTTCCCGGGCGAAACGCTCGGCAATGGCGCGGCCGATCCCGCCCGCGGCTCCGGTGACGATGCAAACCTTGCCGGCAAGCCGGCCTCGCGCGGCCTCGGCGGACATCACCGCCCTCCAATCCCGAGCGCCCGAGCCGTCAAAACACGCGCTTGCCGGTTTCGCCGTCGAAGACGTGGAGCTTCGAGGCGTCCGCGGCGAAGCGCGCCGGCTCGCCGGACTTCAACGCGTGACGACCGCGGAGCACAGCGACCAGCTCGTCGTCCTCGAAGCTGGCGATGACGTGTTCTTCCGCCCCGGTCGGCTCGACCAGTCGGATCTCGGCGGTGAGGATCGGCGCATTGCCGTCCGCCTCGCCGGCGATGGTGAGGTCCTCGGGCCGCACACCGAGCACCATCTCCCGGTCGGCCGCCACGGCGGCCGGACGGCCAAGCTGGATCGAGGAGCCGCCGTTGGAGACGAAATTCCCGTCGGCGCAGCGACCGCGGATGAAATTCATCGCCGGCGAGCCGATGAAGCCGGCGACGAACAGGTTCTGCGGCCGGTCATAGAGGTCGATCGGCGTGCCCACCTGCTCGATGTGACCGCTCTGCATGACGACGATCTTGTCGGCCATCGTCATCGCCTCGATCTGGTCGTGGGTGACGTAGATGGTCGTCGAGCTCAGCCGCTGATGCAGCTCCTTGATCTCGGCGCGCATCCGCACCCGCAGCTTGGCGTCGAGATTGGAGAGCGGTTCGTCGAACAGGAACACCTTCGGATCGCGAACGATGGCACGGCCCATCGCCACCCGCTGGCGCTGGCCGCCGGAGAGCTGCTTGGGCAACCTGTGAAGGAGCAATTCGAGCTTCAACACGGCCGCCGTCCGCCCGACGCGCTCGGCGATCTCGGCCTTGGGCACGCCGCTCAGACGGAGCGCGAAGCCCATGTTCCTCTCGACGCTCATATGCGGGTAGAGCGCGTAGTTCTGGAAGACCATGGCGATGTCGCGATCCTTCGGCGGATCGAGATTGACCACCTTGTCGCCGATGCGGATCTCGCCGGCCGTCACGTCCTCGAGGCCCGCCACCATCCGCAAGAGGGTAGATTTGCCGCAGCCGGACGGGCCGACCAGGGTGACGAACTCGCCGTTGCTGATGTCGATATCGATGCCGTGGAGGACCTCGGTATCGCCGAAGGATTTGCGCAAATCCCTTATGCTGACACTGGCCATGCCGGCTTTCCCAGATGTCTCGTCCCGCCGAGGAGAACCAAACATATCCGTCCCGCAAGGCTCGTCTCCCGGAGGAGTTGCCGCGGTCGGGTATTGACCCAAGATAGGGAAATGATAGCCTTCCGTATTAATGAATGCAATTACATTACTGTAGAAGTCGGCTCCGGTTTCACCGAGTTCGGACGGCGATCAGGCGGGAAGGCCGATGGGGATGGAGCAGCCGGCGGAGTTGGCGGGTTCACCAGGTAATCGGGGCGACGCCGCGCCCTATCGCCGGCTGCGGGAACTCGGCATCGTCTTGCCGCGGGCGCCGAAGCCGGTTGCCAATTTCGTCACGGCTGTCCGCGACGGCGGCTTCCTCTTCCTCTCGGGCCAGGGGCCGCTCGAGGCGGACGGGCGCGAGCATCACGGCAAGGTCGGCGACGGCGTCACCATCGAGGCGGCCTACCAGCACGCCCGGATCACCGGCATCAATTTGATCGCGGTGATGGACGAGGTGCTCGGCTCGCTCGACAAGGTCCGCCGGGTCGTCAAGGTCTTCGGCATGGTGAATGCCGTGCCGACCTTCGACAGCCATCCGAAGGTCATCGACGGCTGCTCGGATCTTCTCATCGCCGTGTTCGGCGCCGAGATCGGCCGTCATGCGCGCTCGGCGGTCGGCATGGGCTCGCTGCCGGGCCAGATCACCGTCGAGATCGAGGCGGTGGTCGCCGTTCGCGACTGATCCTCAGGGGTCGCGCCAGCCAAGCGCCCGCTCGATCTTCTCCGAGGCGCCGCACACGGCCTTGGCGTACGTGGCGCGGTTCTCGATCACCTTGTGCTCCGGCAGCACGATGGAGATCGTCGCGACGCATTCGCCGTCGCGGTCTGAGATCGGCGAGGCGACGCACGACACCAGGAAGTCGGTCTCGCTGATCTGGATCGACAGGCGATCATTCAGCGTTTCGCGCGACAGGCGGGCAAGCGCCACCGGATCGGTCTCGGCCCGCTTGGTCGGCGACACCTTGGCGCTTTGACGGAAGAGCGCCAGCCGCTCGGCGTCGGGGAGATGGCCGACGAGAAGGCGGCCGGACGCCGTCCAGTTGAGCGGAACCCGGGTGCCGACCTCGGAAGTGACCCGGAAATGTCCGGGCCCGTCCGCCATGGCGAGAACCACCATATGGTCGCCGTCGCGTCCGCAGATCTGCACCGTCTCGCCGACCTCCCGGCAGAGCTCGTGCATCTCGTGGGTCGCCGCGCTGAGGAAATCCAGCGAATGCGCATAGGCAAGGCCGTAGTGGTAGAGCCGCGGCCCCAACCACACGGTGTTGTTGCCGCGCTGGGTGAGCATGCCGCGGACGAGCAGATCGTCGATGATCGCGTAGGTGGTCGACAGCGGCGCCTTGATCGCCTTGGCAATGGCGTAGGCGGTGCGCGGATGCTCGGTCTGGTAGAGATGGTCGAGGATCTGCAGCGCCCGGTCCATTCCACTGACGCGGGTGCGGCGCGGCGGCTCGGCACCAGCCTTCGCATCGGCGGCTGTCTGGGCGGTTGTCGTCATCCGATATCGGCGGGCTGGCGAGGGGCGCGTCGTGGCCCACTGTTTCATAGCAATGGAATATTGACACCGGATGATTCCGTCAAGCTGAGCCTGAAGGGGGCAGGCCGGGGCCATCTCTCCGGTATGGACCGTTACCGATGTGTCCGGGCCGGACACTGGAAATTTGGCGCGCCTTGACGGCGCAACTTCGAACGAACTGTTCGAGGTTCTGGCCGACTGGAACACTTACCTGGAACACCGGAGATCGCAAGATTCTCGGGTGTCGCCATGTCCCTGAGCGGCACGTTCAACCCGAACAGCACCGAAAGAAATCCTACCTCGAATGGCCTGAACCGGCCAGAAAAACGGCCTGCGCCCTTCAGCCTGCGTCTGTCTACGGCTGAACGCGGACGCCTTCTTGACGAAGCGAGAGGCGCGCCGCTGGGCGGTTACATCAAAGCGAAGCTCTTCGGCGACGAAGCCCCACCGATCCGCTTGCGGCGGTCCGGGTTGCCCGTCGAAGACCGGGCCGCGTTGGGTAAGGCGCTCGCCCTTCTCGGCCGCTCGCACCTTTCCAGCAACCTCAATCAACTCGCCCACGCGGTGAACATCGGCATCCTGCCCGTGACACCTGAAACCGAAATCGAATTGCGCGAGGCGCTGGCCGACATTCGGGAGATTCGCGGACTGCTAATGGCCGCGCTCGGGCTCAAGCCGGAGGCGCGGGCATGATCCTGAAAGCCTCCCAGCGCGGCAGTGGTCAGGACCTCGCCGTCCACCTGATGCGGGTCGACGACAACGAGCACGTCGAACTGCACGAGCTGCGCGGCTTCGCCTCCGACGATCTGAAGGGCGCGTTCAAGGAAGCCGAGGCAATCAGCCGCGGCACGCGCTGCCGCCAATATCTCTTCTCGCTGAGCCTGAGTCCGCCCGAACGCGAGGCGGTCGGCGTCGATCAATTCGACGAGACGATCGACCGCATCGAAAAACAGCTTGGCCTTGATGGCCAGCCGCGCGCGATCGTCTTCCATGAAAAGGAAGGCCGCCGCCACGCGCATTGTGTCTGGTCGCGGATCGACGCCAACACAATGACGGCGCGCCAGCTCTCGTTCTTCAAGATGAAGCTGATGGGGATTTCACGCGATCTCTACCTGGAGAACGGGTGGAAGATGCCCGCGGGCCTTGCCAATGCCGCCGAGCGCAATCCGACGAATTTCTCGCTGGCGGAATGGCAACAGGCCAAACGCCAGGACATCGATCCGCGCTGGCTGAAGACAACGCTGCAAGGCTGCTGGTCCTCATCCGATGGGCGCCGCGCCTTTGAGCGCGCGCTCGGCGAACGCGGCTTTTTCCTCGCCAAGGGCGACAAGCGCGGTTTCGTGGTCCTCGATCATCGTGGCGAGGTCTGGTCGCTGCCGCGCATGCTCGACCTGAAGACCAAGGACGTTCGCGCCCGCCTGGGCGATGGCGCCGACCTTCAGAGCGTCGAGGCGACGAAGAAGATCATCGGGCAGCGCATGAGCCCGGCGATCCGTCGCCACATCGAGGAATCGCGTGAGCGGTTTCGGGAGCGCTCCGCCAAGCTCGGCGAATACAAGATCGAGATGACGCGGCTTCACCGTCAAGAACGGGTGAAGCTCGAAGCGCACCACAAGGCCGAATGGATCGCTGAAACGAGGACGCGGACCGCTCGGCTGCCGAGGGTGTCAATCGGCCTCGAATGTTGACCCCGGATCGGCGCCCAATTTTGACCCCGCGGTAGCAGCCGCGAGTAAGCGCGCCATCAGGAGCGCCGTAGCGAGCGAGCGGCTGCGGATAGATCAGGCGCGGTTCTTGAAGCGCCAGCTTTCGTTGCCGGTTTCGACGATATCGCAATGATGAGTGAGGCGATCGAGGAGCGCGGTCGTCATCTTGGCGTCACCGAAGACGCTGGGCCATTCGCCGAAGGCGAGGTTGGTGGTGACGATGACGGAGGACTGCTCGTAGAGCCGGCTGATCAGGTGGAAGAGGAGCTGGCCGCCGGACTGGGCAAACGGCAGATAGCCGAGCTCATCGAGGATGAGGAAGTTCTTTCGGGACAGGTAGTCCGCCATGCGTCCTTGCCTACCGGCCCGCCCCTCGGCCTCGAGCTTGTTGACGAGATCGACGACATTGAAGAAGCGACCGCGGGCACCGTCGCGGATGCAGGCGCGGGCAATGGCGATGGCGAGGTGGGTCTTTCCGGTGCCGGTGCCGCCGACGAGGACGACGTTGCGCTGGTGGGCAAGGAACTCGCCGCCGGCGAGGTCGCGGACCAGGGTCTCGTTGATTGGGGTACCGTCGAAGACGAAGTCGTCGAGGTCCTTGGCCAGCGGCAGCTTGGCGGTGGTGATCTGGTACTTGATCGAGCGGGCCTGCTTCTCGGCGATCTCGGCGGTGAGCAAGTCACCGACGATGCGCTGGGGCTCGTGCTGGCGCTTGACGGCGACGGCGATGATCTCGTCGAAGGCGCTCTTCATGCCGTAGAGCTTGAGTTCACCCATGGCGGTCAGGATCTCGGAACGCTCCATCACTCGGCCCTCCTCAGCCTGTCGTAACGGGCGCAGTCGGCATCGGGCTCGTGCCTGAGCCGCAGCGCCTCCGGGGTCATGACCGTGATCGGGGTGACCGGCTCGCGTTGCCGGGCGAGGATGTTGAGGATGACGTCAGCGGAGTAGACACTCTCGCGCAGCGCCTCAGTGCAGGCGGCTTCGACCGCGGGCAAGCCGTCGGTCAGAACCGCGCTGAGGATCTTGACCATTTGGCGGTCACCATCTGCGGAGCCGGCGAGTTTGCGCCGCACGCGTTCCATCGCCGACGGCAGCAGCCAATCCTTGAAGGGAGCGCCGTTCCTCAGGGCCCCGGGCTTGCGGGCCAAAACCGGTACATAGTGCCAGGGGTCGTAGACGGTCTGGTCCCGGCCAAACGATCGGGCATGCTCGCCGACCAGCCTCCCTTCCTGGCGCAGCTCGATGCGATCGGCATAGGCGCGGATCTCGACTGGGCGGCCGACGGCACTGGCGGTGACCGAGTAGCGGTTGTTGTCGAAGCGCACCAGGCAGGTCTTGGACACCGACGCCGGCACCGCGTGGAAGCCGTCGAAGCGACCGGCATAAGGAACCAGGCTCGGCCGTTCCTCTTCGAACACCTCGAAGACGGTGCGGTCTTTGAACTCCGGATGGCGATGCGCCTTGGCGTAGCCGATGCAGCGATCGAGGAGCCAGGCGTTTAGCTCATCGTGGCTCTTCACCCGAAGGCGAGGCGTGAAGAAGCGCTCACGGATATTGCCGACCTGGTTCTCGACCTGCCCCTTCTCCCAGCCCGATGCCGGCGTGCAGGCGACCGGGTCGACCAGATAATGCCCGCACATCTGCAGGAAGCGGCGGTTATAGGCGCGCTCCTTGCCGACGAAGATCGTCTCCACGGCCGTCTTCATGTTGTCGTAGATGCCGCGGGTGCAGGTGCCCTTGAAGAAGGCGAAGGCCCGGTCATGGGCGTCGAACACCATCTCCTGGGTCTCGCGCGGATAGGCACGCACGAACGGCATCCGGCTGTGGCAGAGCCGGACATGAGCCACCTTCACGATCACCGTCGTCCCGTTGATCAGGACGACCTCATGGCTCCAGTCGAACTGGTAGGCCTCGCCGGGGGCGAAGCTCAGCGGGACGTAGGCATCGGCTGTCGATGCCGAGTGCTCCCGTTCCCAGCTCCGCGCATAGCGCCGCACTGCGTCATAGCCACCTTCGTAGCCGAGACCGCGCAACTCCTCGAACATCCGGATCAGCGTCAGACGCTCGCGCGCTGGCTTCGCCTGGTTGCCGAGCAGAAGCCGATCGAGAACATCCTTCCACCGCCCGAGCTTCGGCCGAGGCTGGACTTCTCGCTCGTAGGTGAATGCCGTCGCCCCAGAACGCAGCACCTTGCGCACCGTGTTCCGAGAAACGTGCAGTTCGCGGACGATCTCCTTGATCGTCTTGCCCCGCACAAAGAACTCGCGCCGGATCCGCGCAATCGTGTCCACGCCCTTCATCCCCCAACCACCCATCCCGGTTCCTGGATGGGCAGTCTGCTCGCAACACAAACAGGGGGGTCAATTTTGGACGCCGATCCCCCGCCTCAGGGGGTCAAAATTGCACGCCGAGTTACACGCAGGCCGATGTGATGCGCTTCCTGCAGGGGCATCCACTGTTTCCGAAGAGTCCGAATGGCCGCGTTTGCAATGAGCGCGTCGCGATCCTTCTCAAGAATCCGGTCTACGCGGGATATGTCGAGGCGCCGAGCTGGGGCATCTCATTGCGCAAGGGACAACATGAGGGGCTTATCAGCCTTCAGACGCATCAGCGCATCAAGGAACGGATCGAAGGGATCGACCGCGCGCCCCGCCGCAAGAATCTGAACGTCGATTTCCCGCTGCGCGGCTTCGTGCTGTGCGCGGACTGCGGGACACCGCTCACGGCGTGCTGGTCGACGGGCAGCCACAGCAAGCACCCCTACTATCTTTGCCGAAAGCGCGGCTGCACGAGCTACGGCAAGTCCATCCGGCGCGACGTGATCGAAGGCGAGTTTGAAGATCTCTTGCAAACCGTGCAGCCGACGGCGCGCCTGTTCAAGGTCGCTCGTGCGATGTTTACCGACTTGTGGAACCTTCGCCTGACGCACGCGCAAACCGAACTCGATGCATTCAAGGCCGAACTCCAGAAGATCGACCGCGAAATCGCGCGACTGCTGGAGCGCATTGTCGATGCGGACGTGCCGAGTGTGATTGCTGCATACGAAAAGCGCGTCGCCAGGCTCGAAGAAGACAAACTCGTGCTTAAGGAACGGCTGGCAAAGGGTGGCCGTCCGGCAAGCACCTTCGACCAGACAGTTAGAACGGCGCTTGAGTTTCTCGGGAACCCCTGGAATCTCTGGGCTTCCGGGCGACTTGAGGATCGTCGTTCTGTGCTGAAATTGACGTTCTCTGATCGTCTGCGCTATTCGCGCGGCGAAGGATTTAGAACGGCAAATCTGTCGCTACCTTTTCAGGTTTTGCGCGGCTTTGCGGGTGCCTCCGGTGGCATTTCAGGTGGTGACGACAGGATGGCGCGCCCGAGAGGATTCGAACCCCTGACCCCCAAATTCGTAGTCTGGTGCTCTATCCAGCTGAGCTACGGGCGCAAAGCCGCGGGCCGGTGACCGGCCGGCTGCGGCGGCCATAGCTAATCAAGGACCGGTTCGAATGCAAGCGTCGCCGACGGCCGGAGACAGTTCGCGGTCAGCCTTTGCCGGATCGACCGTTCGGGCCGCGGCGGTCGGGAATGACGATATCGAAGCGGGCACCCGGCCCCGCTTTGTTGACCAGCGAGACCGAGCCGCCATGGGCGCGGGCCAGCTCGGCGGCGATGGCAAGCCCGAGGCCGGTGCCGCCGGGAGTGACACCGCTTTGGAAGGCCTGGAACAAATGGGCGCGCGCCTGCTGGGGCACGCCGGGGCCGGTGTCGTCGACACTGATGGTGACGCTGCCGTTGCTGCGTTCGGCCCATATGGTCAGCCGTCGCACCAGCGCCGGGCTCGGGTCGCTGTCGAGCGCCTGCATGGCGTTGCGGCCGAGATTGACCAGGATGCGCAGCAACTGGTCCGGGTCGGCGTCGACCTCCAGTCCCTTCGGCACCTTGTTCTCGAAGGTGATGGTGCCATGACCGACGAGGCCGAGCACGTCGGCGAGATCGTCGATCAGCCGGTCGAGCGCCACCAGCCGCCGGGCCGGCGGCGCTTCGCGGGCGCGGCCGTAGGCAAGCGTCGTCTGGCAATAGGCGATGGCGCGGTCGAGCGCGCCGATCAGTTTCGGCGCGAAACGCTGGACGGTCGGGTCGGGGAGGCTGCCGAGGCGGTCGGAGAAGAGCTGGGCCGAGGCGAGCATGTTGCGGAGGTCATGGTTGATCTTCGACACCGCCAGGCCGAGGTCGGCGAGATGCCGCTGCTCGCGGAGCGTCGTCTGCAACTCCCCCTGCATGCGGGCGAGGTGGTCCTCGGCGACACCGATCTCGTCGCCACGGCCGCTCGGCGTGATCGTGCGCGACGGGTTGTCCGGCGCCTCGGAGAACGACACCATGTTCTGCGACAGACGGCGCATCGGCCGCACGAACATCCGGTCGACGCTGAGAAACAGGAAGCACGAAAGAATGACCGAGATCAGCGCGGCGAGCCATAGAAGGTTGGCCGAATAGTGGAGCATCGCCGCCCGCAACGGCGCGTCGGCGATGACCAATTCAACGCTTGTGCCGTTGTGCGAATTGCCGATCACTCTCAGCGTGCGCTCCGCCGGCTCGAGCAGCGTGCCGAACGCATCGACGATGTCGGAAACCGGTTCCATGGTTCTCAGGTCGACGGTGCGGTCGACCTCGGGGGGCATTTCCACCGTGGCGATCAGCCGGCTGACCGAGCCGGTGCGAATGGCGATGGCGGTCGCGCCCACCGCCTGGAGCAACTGGTCCTGGATGTCGCGGGGGAGGTCAACCGTATCCGAGGCGGCGAGGACGACACTGGCGGTATCGGCCATCGCCAGCCGGTCGGAGAGCCAGGTGGTGCGGAAATTGGCGATCGCCGGAATGTAGATCAGGATGGCGCTGACCATGAGGAACAAGAGCGTCAGGATCAGGAGCTTCCACGAGAGGCCAAGCCGGTGCCGGATGGGCCGGGGCGCGGCAGGCGCCCGCGCCTCGACCTCGGCCTGCGTATCCAGCGGGCGGTCATCCATGCCAATCAGCCGAATTTCCTCAGGAATTCGATGATGCGCCGCTGCCAAAGCGGCGTCAAACCAGGCCCCTCGAAGCTTGCCGCGACGCGCCGCGAGATGTCCGCCCGGCTGGGATAGGCCGGCACCAAGGAAGCGATGGCCGATATTGCCATCCGCCTGGCGATCGCCATCGACCACAAAGCGATGATCTCGCCGGCGTCGCGCCCCACCACCGCCGCGCCGAGGATCTCTCCCTTCCTGGTGGTGATTACCTTGATCATCCCGGCCGTCGCGCGGTCCGCCTGGGCCATGTCGTTTTCGCTGAAGGGTAAACGCAGCACCCGAACGGCCTTATGCCTGGCGCGGGCAGCCGCCTCGGTGAGCCCGACGGTGGCGAGCGCCGGGTCGGTGAAGGCGATCAGCGGCACGGCCGCCTCGTCGTCCCGAACCGGCAGTCGGTAGAGCGCCGATTTCAGCACCAGTCCGGCCTGATGCTCGGCGCGGTTGACGGCCGTCGGCCCGGCGATCACGTCACCGATCGCATAGACCCGTCGGTTGGTCGTCCTCAGGCGGCGATCGACCTGTATTCCCGCCGCGTCGTAGCGGATGCCTGCTTCATCGAGTCCAAGGCCGCCGGTGTTCGGCGCGCTGCCGGCGGCGACCAGAAGATGGGTGCCGTCGACCGTGAACTCTTCCCCGTCGTCACCCTCCTTCAGGGTCACCCGCGTGCCTCCCCGGCGCCGGGCGAAGCCGACGATCTGCGCGTTGTCTCGGATGCGAATCCCCTCGGCCCGGAGCCGGTCGAGGACCAGGGCACCGAGCTCGGGATCGTCGTCGGCAAGCGCCGGCTGTTCGTCGATGACGGTGGTGTCGATGCCGAGGCGATTATAGGCCTGCGCCAGCTCCAGTCCGCGCCGTCCCGCCCCGAGCACGATCAGATGGTTCATCCGGCGCGCGCTGTCGAACGCCGCGTCGAGCGTCATGAAATCAACGTCGGCGAGCCCGGGCAGGTCGGGCGCCGTCGGCGTCGCGCCGGTCGCCACGACGAATCGCCTGGCCCGAACCATGGTGTCGCCCGCCGCGATCGTGCGCCGGTCGGTGAAACGGGCTTCCGCCTTGAGGACCGTGACTCCGAGCGCCGTCAGCCGCTCCGCCGAGACATTGGCTGCCACCGAATCCATGACCGAACGGACGTGCTCAAAGACCTTGGCGAGATTGACCTGCAGCGGGGCGCCGGTCAGGCCCATTGCCGGCCCGCTTCTCAGTGTCTCGTAGTGGCTTGCCGCGGCCACCAGCGCCTTGGACGGGACCGCCATGGCGAGGTTGGCGCCACCCATCTCGCCCTTTTCGATCAACACGACCGGCAGGTTGGCATTGGCGGCGGCGACCGCGACCGCGATGCCGCCGGGACCGCCGCCGATGACGCAGATATCGGGTTTGAGTTCCTCGGCCATCGCCGCTTGTTTAGCGGCGCGCGAAGGGGATTGGTAGATGGCGCGGTGTTTTCAGTGCAAGTCAGGAAAGATGTGGATGGCCGGGACTTCGCCCGACCACGACGTTGGTGCGGTGTCCGGAAGGGCGACAGGCGGACGCTCGACCGCGGCTACGATCCGGCCCGCGGCCGATCGAGGTTTACCGGCTCGCACACCACGGTCGGCTCGTCGTACTCACCGTCCTTATAGACCACGACGACCGCACAAGACGTGCCGTAGACGGCAAGCAAGTCCTCGTCGCTAAGCACCGAAACCACATAACGCATGGCGTAGAGATAGGTGTCCGGATAGGTGGGCGACGGCGCCTTGACGAACTCGACCAGCTTGATGGTTCGCGGCCACCATCGGATCAACCCGTTCGGGCCGAGCTGCTCAAATGTCGTCCGGTCGGTGATCATGCCGGTGATCTTGTCGAAGATCGCCTGCGGGAATGCCGCGGCCGCGTTAGCGTCCAGCATCGGCTCAGGAACCCTCACCTCCCGTGCGACCGCAGGTGTCAAGAGCCCGATGGCGAGCAGGATGAGGACACAGGCCGTAGCCACGAAGTCCGATCGCTCGTTTGCCGACGCGTTGCGCATGACGCCCTGCTTCCCACTGGAGTCTGCGGGTTAGCCGACCTGTGCTTTGGAATCATGCCCCAAAGGTGCTATTTTCGTGCCGCAGTTCCGAGAAGCTCGGGAGAAAAAGCGTGGCCAAATCGGCGAGCCGCGCGAAGGGCCGCTTCAAACAGCTTTGTTGCCTCGGCCTGGGCGGTGAGGCTGTCATGCCGGCCCTACTTGCCGAGCTTCACGCGGTGGTGCCTTCTTACGTCAATGTTTTCCATTTCGCGGACGAGGCGGGCAACCCGGCGAATTTCTACAATCAGCACCCGGGCTTCGTCGATGTCGCACCGCTTTATGCCGAGTTGTTCTACGAACGGCGCGACCGCGAGATCAAGGGGCTCTCATATTCCGAGGCGAGTGCGTGCCAGTTCGGTGTCCATGACGCCGAAGCTGCCGTCGGCCCCAGCTGTGAATATGTCCTTCGCTTCAGCGACATCTTCAACCTCATCGGTGTGCCGCTTGGCTACGATGCGAACTTCCTGCGCCTGTTCATCCGGGACGGCAAACGTCGGCGCACGCTCGGCGCTATCACCCTTTATCCGTCCATCGGGGCCCGATCTTGGACCGCCGAGGAGAAGCGCCGCCTTGGGGATCTCGAGCCGTTTTTCGCCTATGCGCTGACCGAGCACGGCGAGGATGCCGATGTCATGACCGACAGCGGCCGGAGCGGCGTCATCATTGCCGATCCGGAGGGACGGCCGGTCCACCTCTCGGCCGAAGGACGACGACTGCTTTTCCTCGCGACCCATCCGAGCGTAGCGCCCGGCTCAGCGGTCAGGCGTGTGCCCTTCCTGCCGTCCGCGGTGGCCCGCATTTGTGGAAACCTCTCCCGGGCTTCCTCGGCCGATGCCAAGACGTCGGCACCCGTCCATCACCACAGGAACATTTGGGGAAGCTTTCGTTTCCGAGCCGAGTGGCTCGACGGGAACGATCCTGCGACCGGACGCATCGCGATCACCGTCACACACGAGGAACCGCTGCGGGTCCGTCTCACCCGTGCGGCCGAAGGCCTGCCGCTGACCCGCCGGCAAGCGGAGGTCTGCGTGCTGATGGCGAGCGGCCTCTCACGCGACCAGATCGCCGAACGGCTCGGGATCAGCCGGCACACCGCGCGCGAACATGGTCGCTGGATCTACCACAGGCTCAATGTCCACAACCGCAGCGAACTGACGGGCAAGCTGATTTTGGCGGGAATGAACGCGACGCCCACCGTCTGAAGTGTGTGGGCGGGCGGCGTCTCCATCGGTCGACCACAAGATGGCAGCAGGTTCTGCGCGGCGGCGGACGTGCTCTCCCGTGCTACTCCAGTGAAATGACGACCCGCTCGTTCTTCTCGTGATCCTCGACCTCCACCAGCTTGCCCGTTGCGTCAGGCGCCTCGGACAAGCGAACGATCTCGTCCAGGTCGATGCCCTGCTCCTTGAGAGCAGTTACCGCCTTGTTGGGAATAAGATTGGACGCGATCTTCAAAATGCCGCCCGGAACGGTGACGGTGGTCGCCGGCTTCTGCTCGTTTCCCTTGAACACGCGGACCTTCAAATCGGACATGGCTTTTCCCTTCTGCGATTTTCCGGCAAGGGACCTCGGTCGGATCGCCTTCGCCTTGATTTGGGGCAAACCGTCGAGATTGCGCAGCGCACGCGCCCACGACGTCGCCAGGGGGAAGCATGCCACTGGTGCTTGAAGAGTACATCGCCGGACGGATTTGGCTTTGCCGCTATCCGGTCAAATACATGGGCATGGAATTTGATGCCCGCATGACCGTCATCCGGCTACCCGACGGCAATCTGATATTGCACTCCCCTTGCGAGATCGACGACCAACTGACGCGCTCCCTCGGCGAACTGGGTAAGGTCGCCTGCATCGTTGCGCCGGGAACTTTTCACTATTTGCATGTGCCCGCCGCTCAAGCGGCTTTTCCCGAAGCGGAAACCTTCATCTGCCCGGGAATCGAACAGAAGTGTCCCGAGCTGAAATTCGACTGGCTGTTGGGCGACACCGCGCCCGCGGCCTGGGCTGACCAGCTCGACCAAGTCCTGGTGCGCGGCAACCGCTGGATTTGGGAAGTGGCCTTCTTCCATCGCGATACCAAGACGCTCATCCTGGTCGATCTGGTTGAGAATATTACCAACTCAACGCCCCGTGCCAGTTGGCAACTGAAACTCTGGTGGAAGGTGGTGTTCCACATGTGGAATACGCCGAAACCCGCACCCGAATATCAGCTCGGCTGGAGCGACAAGAAAGCCGCGCGTGCGTCGCTGCAGCGCATTTTGAAGTGGGAGTTCCAGCGCGTAATCCTCGCTCACGGCGACTTGATCGAAGCCGACGCCCGACAGGTGGTCGAAAAGGCCTGGGAAAAGCCGCTGTCCGGAGACTGAGCCTTGGTCGCGGCGACGCGTGGGGTCCCTTCGCCGATCGGGTCTACCGGTCGGGGGAATGGACGGGCTTTGCCCGCTTCGCTTGCGAGGATCGCGCGGCGAGACCGCCGGCTGCGACGTTGACTTGATTCGGCCCGCTCCTTATAAGCCCGACGCATTCCCGCCGCGCGGAGACGTCGAAATGAAACGGACCTATCAACCGAGCAAATTGGTGCGAAAGCGCCGGCACGGCTTCCGCGCCCGGATGGCGACCAAGGGAGGCCGGAAGGTTATTGCGGCGCGCCGGGCCCGGGGTCGCAAACGGCTGTCCGCCTGAATCCCGGCGGGCGGGCGACCCTTGGTCGATGGAACGGCTGAGGCGTCGTGGTGATTTTCGCGCAGTGGGACGGGGGCGTCGGGTATCGCGCCCCGGCTTTGTGTTGCAGGCGTTGCGATCGGCGGAGAACGGCCGTCCACCACGTTTCGGCTTCACCGTGACGAAGAAGATCGGCAACGCGGTCGTGCGGAACCGTATTCGCCGCCGACTGAAGGAGGCCGTGAGACTTTTGGCTGGCGAGGTGGCTTCTCCGGGCACCGATTACGTCTTGATCGGGCGCCGTGCCGCTTTAAGCCTTCCTTTTGACCGACTCGTTGACGATCTAAGAAGCGGAATGACGGCGCTGTCGCAGAACCAGACTGCCGGAGACAGGTCCGGGACATGATGGACAACAAGAACTTCCTTATCGCCATCGCGCTTTCGCTCGCGGTTCTTATCGGCTGGCAATATTTTATCGCCGGCCCGCAAATCGAGCGCCAGCAGCAATTGGCCGAGCAGCAGCAGGCGGCCACCACGGCGAACCAACCGGCCGCCGAGACCGCCGCGCCGTCCACGCCGAGTGAACCGGGGACCGCGCCAACCGCCGCGCCGTCGGCTGCCGGAGCGACCACGACCTTGACCCGCGAGCAGGCTATTGCCGAGTCGCCCCGCGTGCCGATCAACACGGCGAGCGTCTCCGGGTCGATCGATCTGCGCGGCGGCCGGATCGACGATCTTCGGCTCAACGATTTCCATGACACGGTCGACCCGAACAGCCCGACCATCGTTCTGTTATCGCCGGCCGACGCCCCCGACGGCTATTTCGCCGAGTTCGGCTGGATCGCGAAGACCGACGTCGCCTCGCTGCCCGGCCCAGACACGGTCTGGAGCGCGCCGGCCGGCGCCACGCTTTCGGTGGGCAATCCGGTGACGCTCACCTATGACAACGGCAAGGGCCTCACCTTCAGCCGCAAGATCGAGATCGACGACCACTACATGTTCACCGTCACCGACTCGGTGTCCAATGCCTCGGGAACCGCGGTCGACCTGACGCCCTATGGGCGGGTCACCCGCTTCAACGAACCGGTGCTCCACGGCTCGTACATTCTCCATGAGGGCATGATCGGCGTCTTCGGCAGCGACGGGCTGGACGAGGTCAAATACAGCTCGCTCAAGGACGAGCCGGAGATGACCAAGGCGCCGGTGACCCGGGGCTGGCTCGGCATCACCGACAAATACTGGGCGACGGCGCTGGTTCCCCCCGCCGACCAGGAATTCACCGGACGCTTCGTCCGGTCGACCGACCCGACCGTCCGCTACCAGGCGGATTTCAGCGGCACGCCGGTCACGGTTCCGGCCAACGGCAGCGCCAAGTCGACCAGCCACCTGTTCGCCGGCGCCAAGCAGGTTTCGGTGGTCGACGGCTATCAGAAGACCTACGACATCGAGAGCTTCGACCTGCTGATCGACTGGGGGTGGTTCTATTTCATCACCAAGCCGATGTTCTTCCTCATCGACTGGTTGTACCGGTTCTTCGGCAATTTCGGCGTCGCCATCCTCGCCGTCACGGTGATGGTCAAGCTCCTGTTCTTCCCGCTTGCCAACAAGTCCTACAAGTCGATGAGCGCGATGAAGAAGGTGCAGCCGCAGATGGCCGAGCTGCGCGAGCGCTACAAGGACGACAAGGTCAAGCAGCAGCAAGCGCTGATGGAGCTCTACAAGAAGGAGAAGATCAATCCGCTTGCCGGCTGCTGGCCGATCGCAATCCAGATCCCGGTCTTCTTCTCGCTCTACAAGGTGCTGTACGTCACCATCGAGATGCGGCACGCGCCGTTCTTCGGCTGGATCCAGGACCTCTCCTCGCCCGATCCCACCACGATCTTCAACCTGTTCGGGCTGATCCCGTGGGTTCCCCCGTCATACCTGATGATCGGCATCTGGCCGCTCCTGATGGGCGCCTCGATGTTCGTGCAGATGCGGCTCAACCCGACCCCGCCCGACCCGACCCAGCGGCTCATCTTCACCTGGATGCCGCTGATCTTCATGTTCATGCTGGCGCGATTCCCGGCCGGGCTGGTCATCTACTGGGCGTGGAACAACACCCTGTCGGTCACCCAGCAATATTTCATCATGCGACGCCAGGGCGTCGAGGTGAACCTCCTCGGCAACATCAAGGAGACGCTCGGCCTCAAGAAGCCGGCATCGCCGCCTGCCCCGGCGTCCGGCAAGGGCGGCACGGACAAGCCGAAGTCGAGCGCCGCGCCGGCGGAAGCCGCAGAGACCGACGGACCGGTTGCCCGGCCGAAGACGGCGCAGGCGAAGGCGATCACGCCCAAGAAGAAGGGGCAGACCAAGACCGGCAGCAAGCAAGCGCCGAAGGCCCGGAAGCCGCGCGAGCCGGCCAAGCCTCCGCGGCCGGCCGAAGCCGAGGGCTAGGCGGCGCCCGCGCCGGTCATCGACCCCGATAATCGCGGCCGCGATCTGGGCGGACCGAGCCATGCCCGACGCCGACGACGGGAAGACGGAATGGATCGAGGCAGGGCGGCTTCTCTTCGCCCGCCCCTGGCGCTTTGTCATGGGCGTCGGCTCGGTCGCCGGACTGCCGCCGCCCGACGGTATCGAGATCGCCTTCGCCGGCCGCTCGAATGTCGGCAAGTCGTCGCTGATCAACGCACTGACCGGGCGGAAGGTCCTGGCGCGCACGTCGAACACGCCCGGCCGCACCCGCGAACTGAATCTCTTCACGGCCGACGCCGGCCTCGCCATCATGGACATGCCGGGCTACGGCTATGCGCGGGCGCCGAAGCGAGAGATCGGCAACTGGACCCAACTCATTTTCGACTACCTCCGCGGCCGGCCGAATCTGCGGCGGGTCTACCTGCTGGTCGACGCCCGCCACGGCCTGAAGGCGAGCGATCTCGACGCACTTGACCTCCTCGACAAGGCGGCGGTCTCCTATCAGATCGTGCTCACCAAGTGCGACGAGCCGAAAGCGGAAGCGCTCGCGCGGGTGGTCGCCGAGACGAAGGCGGCGGTCGCCAAGCGGCCGGCGGCGCATCCGGACGTTCTCGCCACGTCGGCCCGCGCCGGCGAGGGCATCGCCGAACTCAGGGCGGAGATTGCGGATCTTCCGATCTCGGCCGCGGAGCGTCGATGACTACGCCTTGACGATCGACTGATAATAGGCCCGGTAGTAGATGATGTAGCAGGCAAGCGGCGCCGGCAGATTGGGATATTCTTCCTTGGCCGCGGCGGCGGCGAGACCGCCGGCGGTCAATTGCTGCGCCAAGCCGCCAAGGAGATTGGCCAGCGCCGGATCGTCGGCGCCCCGCGAGGCCATGTGGACCAGCCGGCGTTCGAGCGCGTCGCAGGGCGAGGGAGTGCGTTCGACCAGCAAGGGAAGGGCGGCGGCGACAATGAGCAGGATAACAATTATACGAACCATATTCTGTCCTTTAAAATATTGATTGCCTAGAGCGGTTGATCAAGGCAGAGGAGACTATGATTTCTACTCACAGACGCTAAACTTTTATTGAAAGGCGATCAGACTTTCAAGGGTCGAGTGTGAACCTGTCCGACGGCGGCGGCAGGTCGATCGCGGCGCCAATTTGGCGCTCCGGCCGCCGCGGGTCGCCGTGCTAGGCTCGGGCGTTTTCTCCGTGAGGGACGTCTCCATGCGCGCCGTGATCGTTGCCGTCTGCAGCCTGTTCTGTCTTGCGACATCGGCGATCGCCAATCCGCCGGAGCCGCGCCACAGCACCGATCCCGACCGCTGCCGCTGGGAATGGATGTCGGGCGGCGGGCTCGGCGTGTGGGCGGAGCGCTGCGCGTTCGACACCGGCCTCTGGCAACTCCGCTACGAGGCCGATCTGCCCGGGTTCATCCTGACCCTCGACGGCGAAGACGACGTGACCGTCCTCCAGCTGTTCACCAAGCCGGCCAGCGCCGACATCTCGGCGATCCTGCCGGAGCTGCGTCGTCGCGGCTACACGGCGGACGACGACGAATGCGTCTTCAAGCCGCTCGACATCGGCCAGCCGGACGGGCCGGTCGCCTTCTTCGACATCCAGCCGACCAGCCGCCTCAAGACGAAGTTCGAAATGACGCCCGACGATATCGTGCCCGACCCGCCATGCGGCGACTACGGCTGGTCGACCCACGGCGTTCGCTATTTCATGACCGACACCCGTTTTCCCGATCGCGTCGTCTATATCGATATCGGGCAGGACGGCTTGATGTTCGACGAGAAGACGGTGACTCTGCAATGAGGCGCGCGGCGGCCCGTAATTGTCGGGCTTGTCGTCAACCTCTATAGAGCCGCCCAACTGCCTTCGAGAAGGATCGCATGGACGCCAACTACGATCAGGAGACCGAAAACGCCATCGCGCGGGCGCGCCTGATTTCGGCGGCTTTGCCCTATATGCTGCGCTACGAGGGCAAGATCGTCGTGGTGAAATACGGCGGTCACGCGATGGGCGACCCGGAGCTCTCCGAGGCCTTCGCCCGCGACGTCACCATGCTTGAAACGTCCGGCGTCCGCCCGGTCGTCGTGCATGGCGGCGGCCCGCAGATCGGCGAGATGCTGAAGAAGCTCGACATCCAGTCCGAGTTCCGGGCCGGGCTGCGCGTCACCGACAAACGCACCGTCCACGTGGTCGAGATGGTGCTGGCCGGCTCGATCAACAAGGAGATCGTCATGGCGATCAACGCCGAGGGCGGCAAGGCGGTCGGCCTTTCCGGCAAGGACGGCAACATGGTCGTCGCCGAGAAGGTGACACGCACCGAGGTTGATCCCGATTCCAATATCGAAAAGGTGATCGATCTCGGCTTTGTCGGCGAGCCGAAGCGGGTCAACCGGGCGGTCATCGACATGCTACTCGGCGCCGAACTGATCCCGGTCATCGCTCCGGTGGCGCCCGGCGCCGACGGCGAGACCTACAACGTCAACGCCGACACCTTCGCCGGCGCCATCGCCGGCGCCCTCGGCGCGGCGCGGCTCCTTTTCCTCACCGACGTTCCCGGCGTTCTCGACAAGGACGGCAAGCTGATCAAGCAGCTCACGGTGGCGGAGGTCAAGGCGCTGATCGCCGACGGCACCGTCCACGGCGGCATGATCCCCAAGGTCGAAACCTGTATCGACGCGCTCAACCGCGGCGTCGAAGGCGTCGTTATCCTCAACGGCAGAACGCCGCACGCGGTGCTGCTCGAGCTCTTCACCGACCATGGCGCAGGGACGCTGATCCTGCCATGAACGACACCGCCTCGCGCCAGCCGAACGGTGGTCACGATATTGGCGATCTCGAGCCTTTCGTCGTGGTCGATGCCTGGATCTTCGACCTCGACAACACCCTCTATCCGCGCCACACGGACCTGTTTCACCAGGTCGTCGCGCGCATGCGCCACTACATCCAGCAGGTCCTCAACATCGGCCCGGCCGAGGCGCAGCGGCTTCAGAAGGACTACTATCAACGCTACGGCACCACCCTGCGCGGCCTGATGGAGGAGCACGGCGTCGCCCCCGACGCCTTCCTCGAATTTGTCCACGACATCGACTACAGCCCAGTCGAGGCCAACCCGAGCCTTGCCGCGGCGATCGAACGGCTGCCAGGACGGAAATTCATCCTGACCAACGGCTCGCGGGCGCATGCCGAACGGGTCGTCGAGCGGTTGGGGGTCACCAACTACTTCGAGGACATCTTCGATATCGTCCGCTCGAAGCTGCTGCCCAAACCCAATCGCGAGACCTACGAGCGCTTTATCGCCGCCACCCGGATAGACCCGCAACGCGCGACCATGTTCGAGGACCTGTCGCGCAATCTCCAGGTGCCCGCCGCGCTCGGCATGGCTACGATATTGGTGGTTCCCGATGCCGCCGGGGAGGCCGTTGAGGAAGACTGGGAGATGGAGGGCCGCGACGCCCCCCACGTCAAGTTTCAGACCGACGATCTCAGCGCCTTTCTCGACCGCGTGCTCGAGGCGATCGCATCGCGTCGGATCTAGTTCAGTGGCATCATGACGGCGGGCCGGAAACGCGCCCGTTCATGGACCCGAAACACTCGGAGCACCCCGCGATGCTGCTCGTCGAGATCGCGATCATCGTCGTTTTGATACTGGCGAACGGCGTCCTGGCGTTGGCGGAACTGGCCATCGTGTCGTCGCGACGCTCGCGTCTGGAAACGCTTGCCCGGGACGGGGTCGGCGGCGCCCGGTCGGCGCTCGGGCTGATTGACGATCCCGGCCGGTTCCTTTCCACCGTCCAGACCGGCATCACCCTTGTCGGCATCTTGGCGGGCGCATTCGGCAGCGCCACGATCGCCCGCCCGCTCGGTGTCGCGCTCGATCGCATCGCATGGATCGCGCCGAACGGCGATTCTGTGGCGATTGCCATCGTGGTGGTCGTGATCGCCTATCTGTCGCTCGTCATCGGCGAACTGGTGCCCAAGCAGATCGCATTTGCCGATCCCGAACGGTCGGCGGTGATCATGGCTCCGTCGATGCACCTGTTGTCTCGTCTTGCCTCACCCGTGGTGTGGATTCTTCAGCATTCCAGCCGCGCCGTCCTCCGCCTGTCCGGCCTCCCGGCACGCCGCCGCACGACGATCACCGAAGAAGAGGTGAGGGCGCTGATCGCCGCCGGCACGGGGGCCGGCGTCTTCGCGCCGCAGGAAAAGGCGATGATCGACGGCGTGCTCCGTCTCGCCGACCGTTCGGTCAGGGTGATCATGACGCTGCGCTCGGAGATCGTGTGGATCGATCGCACCGCCGGGCGCGCCGAGATCGTCGAAACCGTCGAGGCGGGGCGACATACGCGCCTGCTTGTCTGCGACGGCAGCGTCGATCATCCGGTCGGCGTCGTCGACGCTCGGGATATCCTGACGCGTGCCCTGAAGGGAGAGCCGCTCGATCTTGCTCTGATCGCGAAGGACGCTCTGGTGATCACCGAGCGGACGCCCGTCTTGCGGTTGATCGACCTGTTCCGGAAGGAAGGCGTCCATTTCGCCCTGATCGTCGATGAATACGGCACGACGCAAGGGATCGTCACCGCGACCGATGTTCTCGAGAGCATCGCCGGCGACCTGCCGGAGCGGGGTGAGGCAGTGGAGGCGATGGCCGTCCGCCGGGCGGACGGCTCGTGGCTGATCGACGGGTTGATGCCGATCGACGAATTCGAGGATCTCGTCGGCATCGGCGGGCTAGCCTCCGGTGGCGATTTCGAGACCGTCGCGGGATTTGTCGTCAGCGAACTCGGGCGACTGCCGGAAACCGGCGACCGCGTCGTCCGCCCGGATATGACTATCGAAGTGGTCGATATGGACGGTCGGCGCATCGACAAGCTGGCGGTGACATTGCCGCAGCACCACCCCTGAAACGCGTCGCAACCGATCGGTCGCGGCTGCCGGAACCGAGAAACAGTTGCGACGGGGCGGGCACCGCGCCGGGCCTGCGCGGCCGATTGCGCCCCAACCGGCCATCGCTTAGGTTCCGCGCGGACTTCCAGCCAGCCGAGGAAACCATGGCCGACATCGCCGCCCTGCAAGAGACGATTGACGCGGCTTTCGAAGAGCGAAACGCGATCGGCCCCGCGACCAAGGGCGCAGTTCGCGACGCCGTGGACACCGCGCTCGACCGGCTCGACCGCGGCGAGTTGCGAGTGGCGGAGAAGAAAGGCGGCGACTGGGTCGTCAATCAGTGGCTGAAGAAGGCGGTCCTGCTTTCCTTCCGGCTCAGTCCGATGACGACGATCAAAGGCGGCCCGGGGGAGGCGTCGTGGTGGGACAAGGTGCCGTCGAAGTTCGATGGCTGGGGCGCCGCGGAATTCGAGAAGGCCGCGTTCCGCGCCGTGCCGACCTGCGTCGTTCGCCGCTCCGCCTATATCGCTCCCGGTGTCGTGCTGATGCCGTGCTTCGTCAACCTCGGCGCCTATGTCGACGCGGGCACCATGGTCGACACCTGGGCGACGGTCGGCTCCTGTGCCCAGATCGGCAAGAACTGCCACATCTCCGGCGGCGCCGGCATCGGCGGCGTGCTGGAGCCGTTGCAGGCCGGCCCGGTGATCGTCGAGGACAATTGCTTCATCGGCGCCCGCGCCGAGGTCGCCGAAGGTGTCGTCGTCGGCGAAGGTTCGGTGCTGTCGATGGGCGTCTATATCGGTGCCTCGACCAAGATCGTCGACCGGGCCAGGGGCGAGATTCACCGGGGCCGCGTGCCGCCCTATTCGGTGGTCGTGCCCGGCGCCTTGCCGGGCAAGCCATTTCCCAACAACGAGCCGGGGCCGTCGCTCTACTGCGCGGTGATCGTCAAGCGGGTCGACGAGCAAACCCGGGCAAAGACGAGCGTCAACGAATTGCTGCGGGACTAGCGCGCTGAAAGAAGAGGCGCGGCGATCGGCGGCGGAGACGCCGGTGGCCGCATGTTGGATGGCCGGCTTTTTCCGTCGACAAAGAAGACCGTGATATCTTTTCGGGCGGGCCGAATCACCGACCTGACGATGGAGAAGCGACGATGGATAGTTTTCGTCAGTTCATCATTCGCACGGCTGAGGTGTTTATCGTTATCCTCGTCGTGCTCATCACATTGTGGTTTGCGGTTGGCGGCGCCGGATACGGACAGCTCATTGGCATCGGTTGGCTCCTGGGCATCGTGATCGGCGGCGCCATTGGCTTCGTATTCGGGTGCGTTTCCGCCGCGTATTTCTTCCTGCTGCTGGAAATCGCCAAAAACACCAGGAAAATGGCGAAGTATTACGAGACGCCGGGCGCCTCACAATAGTCGAGTCTCCGGGCAGCGGCTCGGAGACGTGCTTGCAACCAGTTGCGCAGCCGATTGCGATGCCGCGACCCCGGGGTTTCGGGCCGCGGCATCTATTCCGTCACAACAGTCCAGGTACCTTGAAAGCAGGAGGCACCGATGACTTGGCAACAGTTATTCTTTAGCTACCAAGGCCGCATCAACCGGGCAAAGTATTGGCTTGCAGCTCTGGTCTACATCCTGGTCAGCCTAGTAGCCTTTGGTCTCGCTTTTGTCATATTCTCCAATCGCTCGGCGATTCCGCTGGCGGTAATTCTCGCCGTGATCATATACATTGTGTTTATTATCTCAGGTTTCTCGGTGGCCGCCAAACGCCTCCATGACCGCAACAAGAGCGGCTGGTGGATTCTGATCTTCTATGTTCTGCCGGGCGTGCTTGAAGAGGGCGGTCGGGCGAGCGGCAGCTACAGCGAGAATCAGATCCTCTCACTCATCGGCTTCGCCATCAGCGTCTGGGCATTCGTTGAATTGGGTTGCCTTCGCGGTACGGTGGGCCCGAACAGATTTGGACCGGACCCGCTCGGATAACGCGCCTGAATCGGCGGCCCGGTTGACGGCGACGCCGCGGCCGCATGAAGTGCAGGCCGCGGTGACGGTCAGGCTGGCGTCGTGAGGCGCTTCGTCGCCCTCCGACGCTTTTTGGCTCGTCGTCCGGCCGGCGGGGTCCTATAAACCCGGCGGTGACAATCGAACCGCGGGCCGCAAGCGGGCCGGCGGCAGGATAGGCATGGGAATTCTATGCGGTTTGGATTTGTCCTGACATCGACGAACGGCCGCATCGCCCGCCGGCAATGGTGGCCGGCGACCGCCATCCTCGTCGCGATCAATAGCGCGACCTATCTCCTGCTCATCTTCGGGCCAGGCATCATGTTCACCACGACCGGATGGATCATCGTCCTGATCGTCCAGATCGTTCTTGCCTATCCGTTCTACGCGGTGTCGGCGAAACGCTTCCACGATCGGGACAGGCCGGGGTCACTGGCTTGGATATTCGTCGTCGTGCTGGTCCTGCCGACTGTTCTCAGTCTTCTCCACCTGATGGGCAATCCGTTCACCCCCAACACGCTCGATTGGATCACGCGCGGCCTGTCGTTCATCGTTGCGGTCTGGTTCATCGTTGAGCTCGGCATTCTGCCGGGGACCACCGGCAGCAATGCCTACGGGCCGGATCCGGCCGAGGGTCGCGCCTGATCGGCATCGCTCCGACCACGACGTTCCAATCCGATTGACGCGGCGGCCAACCGCGAGGATAGATCGGCTCCCCAATGACCCATGCTGTTCTCGACCCGGTCGCTTGCCTGAAGGCGCTGGTCGCATGCCGCTCGGTGACGCCGACGGAAGGCGGCGCGCTCCGCTATCTCGCCGACACCCTCGGCGGATTGGGGTTCCGGACCGAGCGGCTGGTCTTTTCGGAAGCCGGAACGCCGGACGTCGAGAACCTCTCCGCGACGATCGGCACGCGGCCGCCGCATCTCGCCTTCGCCGGCCATACCGACGTGGTGCCGCCCGGCGACGAAGGCCTCTGGCGCCATCCGCCGTTCGGTGCCGAGGTCGCGGACGGAGCGCTCTACGGCCGGGGCGCCGTCGACATGAAGGGTGGCATCGCCGCCTTCGCGGCTGCGGCGTCGGCCTTTCTGGCCGCGCGAGGCGAGGCGCCCGGTACGCTCTCGCTGCTGATCACCGGCGACGAGGAAGGGCCGGCGGTCAACGGCACCGTCAAGCTGCTCGGCTGGGCGCTGGCGAACGGCTGCTGCTTCGACGCCGCCCTCGTCGGCGAGCCGACCTCGGTCGCCCGTCTCGGCGATACGGTGAAGGTCGGCCGGCGCGGCAGCCTGTCCGGCACCATCCGGGTTCCGGGCCGCCAGGGCCACGCCGCCTATCCCCATCTCGCCGAGAACCCGGTTCCGCGGCTGGTCCGGCTGCTCCACCGGCTGACGGCGACGCGCCTCGACGAGGGAAGCGAAGACTTCCAGCCCTCGAACCTGGAGGTGACCAGCGTCGATGTCGGCAACCCCGCTTTCAACGTAATTCCGGGCGAGGCGACGGCGCGGTTCAATGTCCGCTTCAACGACCGATGGTCGGTCGAGACGTTGACCGGCTTCCTCAAGGCGGAGCTTGACGCCGCGGCCGACGGCGACGCCTACGAGCTCGCCATCGCTCGCGGTCCAAGCGAATGGTTCCTGACCCGGTCGGACGCGCTCATCGCTCCACTGGCCGGGGCCATTCTGGACGTGACCGGGCTGACGCCACAGCGCTCCACCGGCGGCGGCACTTCCGACGCGCGCTTCTTCAAGGACATCTGCCCGGTGGTGGAGTTCGGGCTGGTCGGCGACACCATGCATCAGGTGGACGAACGGGTGCCGCTCGCCGACCTCAAGGCGCTGACCGCGATCTATCAGGGCTTCCTCGAACGCTACTTCGCGGCAGGTTTCGATGTTTGAACGGGACGAGATCGCCCGTTCGCTCACCGGCGCGTGGGAGCTCTTTCTCGACCGGCCGGGGGCGATGCGCCGTTTCGACGTCAGCGTCGAGGGTTTCTGGCGCTCGTTCCGGGCGATCGTGCTGGTGATACCCGCCTACGTCGTGACGACGCTGGCGGAGCGGATCATCACCTCCAACGCGGTGGTGACGACCGAAGACCCGGGCGATGTCCTGTTCTTCATCGACGGGGCGATTGGCCTGGCGCTCGACTGGATCACGCTGCCGATCGTGCTGGCACTGGCGGCGCGCCCGCTCGGCATCGCGGGGCGCTACGGCGCCTTCATCATCGCCCGCAACTGGGGCTCGGTCCTCGCCGTGGTACCGTTCGCCGTTGTCAGCCTCCTGGTTGTCCTTGGCCTCGCCGGCGCCGATATCGCCAACTTCCTCATGCTCGCCGCGCTGATCGTCGTTCTACGCTACAACTTCCTGATCGCCCGGCGAGCGCTCGACGTCGGCACCAGCTTTGCAGTCGGCATCGTCATCCTCGACCTGGCGATCAGCCTGATGATCTCGCTGGTCCTCGACGCGATGTTCGGCTTCTGAGCGAATTCGCGGGCGCACTCACGCACTCACGCGCAGTCATGGCCGGATGGATACAGGTCGGAGGCGGGATAGGCGGCGGCGAGCTTGTCAGAGCGTGTTTCGACGGCGCACCTGATCTTCGCGGGTTGACCCCGCGCGGACGTCGGTCGTGTCCGCCGCGAATTGGACCGTGCGGTTTGCCGAGGCTCTAGCCCACGGCCCGCGCAGCCTCTTGAAGCACGTCGACCACGACTTCGACAAACGACCCGAACGTCGCCCCCACCGTGTCGTCCGGGCCGTTCCAGTTGATCGTCGTGCAGAAGGTGATTGGAACGCCTCCGACGATCATCTGGCCGGGCAGGCATCGGGCATGGAACCCATTGAGATCGATGCTGCCACCCTTTGCATAGGCCACCGTATTTGGCGGCACTACCGTTACAATGGCGTCGGCCATGGCCTGAATGCGCTTGAACTCAACCAATGTCTGCGGCTTCTTGAAGAAAGTGCCGGCCAGAGCCTGCTGATACCAGCGGACCATCTCCTCGGCGGTGCTCGCCATCGTCTCAACGTCGTTGATCGGCGGTCGCGGCTCGCCGAATTTCTTGCCCTTGTCGAACGCCTTCTCACCCTCCCAGCCTATATCGACGCCTTCCGGCGCACCGATGAGATAAGAGACCAGCCGGCGTGTCGAATTGGGGATCTGGGTGTTGGGCAATCCGGCTTCCGCAATCAGGGCGCGGACCTGATCCGGGCCCGCGGCGGCCAGTGCGATATCAGCCGCTGTGTTGTCGCTGTGCGTGATCATGGCCTCGAGCACGCTACGTGCCGTGGTGGTGCCGGTGAGATTGACGAACACGGCGCTGCCTTGGGTGCGCACGGCGTCGTCGATTGTCTCTTGAGTGTCTTCCGAGAGCCGACCGGCTTCCACCTCACGCAGGAACTGTGCAAGCACGAATGTCTTGAAGGCGCTGGCGATGAAAAGATGGGTGGCCGGATTGTAGGCTGCCTGCCAGCGGGGCTCCGGATATCCGGCGACGACAAGACAGCTCGCGCTTCCCGACAGCTTGGCAAAGCGGTCGACTGCCGTCTGCACGGCCGAGCCGACTTCGGCTGCCGCGGCGCTGCTGATCATTGCGGGCGCCGCCATGGCCGAGGCGGCAAGAGCCAGTGCGCGACGACGGGTGAGGTGCATGCAGAATCTCCTTCGCGGTCCCCGAAACTGGAGCCAAGACCATTTTTACGCTCGTTGTCGCCAAGTCCCAACTCCAGGGACCTTCGCGTCATGCGCTCATTCCCAACGTCCTCGTCGAGCCAGTCGAAAGTTCGCTGACGATAGGGCATGCGGGCAAGCGGCACGCAGCGACCCCCGGGGGCCCTCGGCGGCCGTGAAGAAGCCGCCGTGGTCGCTTCGCCCGATGGAGCGGCCGCGTTTATCGGTTCACGGGCCGACCTCCGGGTAGTCGACGGCGACCAGGTAAAGGCCGTGGGCCGGGGCGACCGGGCCGCAGCGGCTCCGGTCGCGCGCATGCAGGGCTTCGCCGACGGCCGCAACCGGCCACCGTCCCTCGCCGACCTTCTTCAGGCTGCCGACCATCGAGCGGACCTGGGAATGGAGGAACGAGCGGGCCGAGGCGCGGATCGCCACTTCGCCGTTCTCGCGTGAAACATCAAGCCGGTCCAACGTCTTCACCGGCGACTTTGCCTGACATTGAGCATCGCGGAATGTCGTGAAATCGTGCCGGCCGACGAGGGCCCTGGCCGCTTCGTGCATGGCCTCCGCGTCGAGCGGCGCCGTCACCCACCACGCCCGGCCCCGGTCGAGGGCGAGCGGCGCCCGACGATCGTCGATGCGGTAGAGGTAATGGCGCCGGACGGCCGAAAAGCGCGCATCGAAATCGGTTCCCACCACCGCGGCCGAGAGGATGGCGATCGGCTCGGGCCTGAGATGCGCGTTGACGGCATCGCGGACGGTATCGGCCGGCCATGCGCGCGTCAGATCGACGTGGGCCGCTTGGCCCAGGGCATGGACGCCGGCATCCGTCCGTCCCGCCCCCTTCGCCGTCACGCTCTCGCCGGCGAAACGCGCCAAGGCCTCCTCGATCGCCTGCTGGACCGAGCGGCCATTTTCTTGCCGCTGCCAGCCCACAAAAAGGCCGCCGTCATATTCGATGGTGAGCTTGTAGCGTGGCAAGGTTCGGCTCGGCGCGTAAGTGGAAGACGGTGCAACTCCAAGGTCGCTTCGGGCATTGCCGCGCGGCGGTCAACCCTCGCCGGTTGCCGCCCCGCGGGCGGGGTGGAGCACCGCATGCCGTGAAGCGGACCGGCCATCCAGGCCGCGCGACGCCTTTCGCTTCAGGCTTCGGCGGCGATGATACATACCAGGTCGATCCTTCTCGCGTTTTCGCTGTGCTGCGGTCTTGTCGGTCCGGCGTTTGCAACCTGCGATCAGGTTCTTGCAACCGGGAGCGCCTACAAGAACTACGAGGCGGTATGGCAGCAGCTCAAGGCGGGCGCCGAGCCGGCGACGGTCAAGAACATCGGCTGTTTCATCGACATCTCGGGCGGTCTCGACGCCGAGGCCGCCTACCGGCGCCTGATTGCCACCACGTTCCAACCGAACATCCTTTACGACTACCTGGTCGAGGAAGAGCGCTCCGTCCTCAGGAAGGCTCGCACCGACGCCGGAGGCCCGTCGGCGGCACTCGCCTGGCGCGGCGGTTACCTCGCCGAAGCCGCGATGACGGCGTATGAGCGTACCCATGACCGGCGTTTTCTCGACTTCTTTGTCAACTATTTCGACAAGGTGCTGACCTTCCGCGATTCCGAACGCGGCGTCACCGACGTGTACCACGGCCGGATCATGGCAAGCTGGGGCGAGTACCGTCCCGCCTGGGTGTGGCTCGGGCCGATCCCCATCAAGATGAACCTGTGGGTCGCCCACGTGACCCACGCCGCGCGGATCACGCTGGCCGCCTCGCAGTTCATTCGCGTCGTCATGAGCGACCCGGCGCTCGCCGACTACCAGCCCGCCGCACAGCGCTACCTCGACGCCAGCCTCGCCGCCCTGGCTGAATTCGACGAGGACCGCACCCCCGTCGGCGACACCGAGGACAGCTGGTATACGCGACCGGTGACCGGCGCTCCCGAGGCGACCAATCACCTGCATACCCTCGGCAGCGTTTACATCAATCTCGCCGCGGTCACCGGCAACCCGACGATGAAACAACGCGTCAATGACCTTCTCGGCATCTTCCAGGAGGGCGTGCAAACCGCCGATGACGGGACCGTGTACTGGCAATATTTCCCCTATTTCGCCGATCAGAGCATCGGTGCCAACGGCCGGGAGTTCTCCGAGCGTCTGTGGAAGGCGTCGCAGACCGCACCGTTCCTCTACCGTGCCTATGCGGCCGGCTACCCGGTGCCGGAGACGCTGATCAAGGCGATCGTAGCGACGTTCCTCACCCACATCGTCCGCGACGGTCAGGTCCTCCGCAATGTCTCGCCCATCGAACTCGGCACCGATCCAGCCGGACGACAAGGACCTCAGCCATCTCGGCGGTATCGTCACCTGGCTGGAATTCAGTGCGTACGAACCGGCAATCGCCGACCGTATCGTCAATCTGGTCGGCGCGCGTCCGGATCTCTTCCCGGGAGGCTGGTTCGACTCCTCCGACATGGCTCGCGGCTATGCCTTCCTTCTCGGCAGGACCGGCGGCCCCGTCCTCGCTAAGCCAACACCGGTGGCATCTCGCGCACACCGCGCAGGAAAGCCTCGGTCTTAACCGGCTGCTTTCCGGCGCGCTGCAATTCGACAAGGCGGATCGCCCCGCTTCCGCAGGCGATCGTCAGGCCGTCGCCGATGATGGCGCCGGCCGGCCCCGATCCCGCCGCCAGCGTCGAGCGAAGCACCTTGATCCGCTCCGCATGGCGGCCGAACCGACCTTCGAACCACGCGCCGGGATTGGGCGACAGAGCGCGGATGCGGTTGTGCACCTCGCCGGCCGGCCGCGACCAGTCGATGCGAGTCTCGCCCTTGTCGATCTTGCGCGCATAGGTGACGCCTTCGTCCGACTGAGGAACGGTGTCGAGGACGCCGCGTGACAACGCCGCCAGCGCTCGCACCATCAGATCGGCCCCGAGGCGCGACAGCGTGTCGGCAAGCTCGCCGGCCGTCGTGTCGGCACCGATCGCCACCCGTTCGGCCGTCGCCACCGGGCCGGTGTCGAGGCCTTCCTCCATGCGCATCACCATGACGCCGGTCTCGGTGTCGCCGGCCATGATTGCGCGGGCGATCGGCGCCGCGCCGCGCCAGCGCGGCAGCAACGAGGCGTGGAGGTTGAGGCAGCCATATACGGGTGCCCCGAGGATGGCGGGAGGCAGGATCAGGCCATAAGCGACCACCACCCCCACGTCGGCCTCAAGCGCCGCGAAGCGGGCGGCTTCCTCCTCGCTCTTCAGACTGCGCGGCGTGCTGACCGGGATGGCAAACCGCTCCGCCGTCTCGTGGACCGGCGACATCCGCGTCGCAAGCCCCCGGCCGGCGGCGCGCGGCGGCCGGGTGTAGGCGGCGAGCACCGCATGACCCTGGCCGACAATCTCGGTCAGCGTCGGAACCGCGAAGTCAGGGGTGCCGAAAAAGACGACGCGAAGGGACATCCCGGCAAGCGTCAAGACAGTTGCGCGACGCCGGACGGCCCGCGTCGGATTTGCAGCCCCCCGGCCGTCGCCGGGAGGCTGCGGAATTGCAGCCCGTCGCCTACCGGCACGGCTCCTTGTAGTACTTGCCCTTGTACTTGTAGTAGCAGGTGTTACCGGTGTGCTGGACAAGAACGGCACCCGCCAGCGCGCCGACGCCGGCGCCGATTATCGCCTGGCCAAGCGATCCGCCTGCCAAGCCGACCACGGCCGCGCCGGCGGCGCCTCCAACCAGGGCGCCCTGCTGGGTCGTGCAGCCGGCGAGCAGCATCCCGACAACCGCTGCCATGACGATGACGAATCTGTGCATTGAACGCTCCCTTGATGCCGTAACCGATTCTGGCCGCCACGCGGGTCGCCGGCGGTTGAACATTACTAACCAGAAAGAATGCGGGCGGCCAGCATTTGTTCCCCCGGCGGCACAGGCAGCCGGGGAAAACCGAAAGGGCACCAGCGTCTAAAGCACCACAGGCTTAGGAACTTGCTTGGCTTGTTTGGTGAATCGCTTGATCACCATGTCGCGCTTCAGCTTCGACAGATAGTCGATGAAGAGCTTGCCGTTGAGATGGTCGATCTCGTGCTGCAGGCAGGTGGCGAGAACGCCCGTCGCCTCGATTTCCCGGTGCTTGCCGTCGCGGTCGATAAAGGCGACGCGGACGGCCGCGGGCCGCTCCACGTCGGCAAAATAGTCGGGGATGGACAGGCAGCCTTCCTCGCGGACGATGGTCTCGGCCGACACCGAAAGCACCTCCGGGTTGATGAAGAACATGGGGTTGCGCTCGGCCTCCTCGTCCTCGCGCTGGGCCACGTCGCAGACCAAGACCCGTCGTGGCACCCCGACCTGGACCGCCGCAAGCCCGATGCCGGGCGCCTCGTACATGGTCTCCAGCATCTCGTCGAGGAATCGCCGCAACTCATCGTCGATCCGTTCGATGGGTTCGCTGACGAGCCGGAGTTTCCTCTCGGGAAGGGTGATGATATCGAGCTTTGCCACGCGTCTCAGATATGAAAGGTCGGCGGCGCGGTCAACCGGACCGCTTGGCAAGGATCGGAAAATGAAAAAGCCCAAGGCGACAAAGGGACCGCGGGCGGGAAAGCCGCCGCGCAATCCCCACGCGCGGGCGCTCGGTACCGGGCTCTACAAGCCGAAGGTCGTCAAAGGCAAGGACGACTATCGGCGCAAGCCGAAGCACCCGAAGCCGGCAACGACCGAGAATGCCGACGGCTGATCCCGTTCTCTTTTTGTACCCGGCGCCCCGAATCGGCTAGACTGGGGCCATGAACGAGCAAATCTTCGCGCTCGGCGGGCGCAATGTTTCGGTCGGCGAACTGGCGATCATCGGCGGGGTCACGGTCGTAGTGCTCCTCGTCGTCGTGCTCCTCGTCGCCTGGCGGCGGGCGGTGAGCCGGTCCGAGCGCGGCAGCGCCTTCGAGCGGCAAGTCGCCGAACTGGTCCGCGCCCAGACCGAGATGAAGGGCCGCATGCAGACGATCGCCGAGGTCTTCGGCTCGCGACAGTCGGAGCTGGTGCGCGGGTTGTCCGAACGCATGGACGGGCTCGGCCACAAGCTCGGCCAGTCGATGGCGGAGACCACCCGCAGCACCCACGAGAACCTGTCGCGACTGGCCGAACGCCTCGCCGTCATCGACAAGGCGCAGCAGAACATCACGTCTCTGTCGACCCAGGTGGTCGAGTTGCAGCATATCCTCGCCAACAAGCAGACCCGCGGCGCTTTCGGCGAAGGACGCATGCAGGCGATCATCCAGGACGGACTGCCGCCCAACGCCTATGCGTTCCAGCCGACCCTCTCCAACGGCACCCGTCCGGATTGTCTTGTCCTCTTCCCCAACGACGCGCCGTCGCTGGTGATCGACGCCAAGTTCCCGCTCGAAGCATGGAACGCCATCCGCGCGGCCGAGACGCCGGAGCTTGCCAAGGCGGCCGAAACCCGGTTTCGCCGCGACACGCAGAAGCACGTCCAGGACATCGCCGAGCGCTATCACATCGCCGGCGAGACCCACGATACCGCCTTCATGTTCGTGCCGTCGGAATCGATCTTCGCCGATATCCACGAGCGCTTCGAGGACATCGTCCAGCGGGCGCACCGGGCGCATGTGGTGATCGTTTCGCCGTCGCTCCTGATGCTGTCGGTGCAGGTGGTGATGTCGCTGTTGCGTGACGCGCGCATGCGTGAGCAGGCACACGTCATTCAGCACGAAGTGATCCGGTTGATGGAGGACGTCGAGCGTCTCGACGATCGGGTTCGCCGCCTGCAAACGCATTTTGCCCAAGCCAACAAGGACATCGACGACATCGTGGTTTCCAGCCGCAAGATCACCAAGCGCGGCTCGGACATCCAATCGGTCGAGATCGCGGCCGACGAGGAAACGCCCAAGCGTCCGCCGGCTGCCAACAGCGACGGCCCGCCGGAGTTGCCCTTCCGGTCGGTCGAAGAGGCGTAGGCAGGGAACCGCGGCGTGGTCAGAATCAGCATTCTCTATCCGAACCAACCCGACCGTCGCTTCGACATGGGCTACTACCTGGAGAAGCACATGCCCGCGTCGATCGAGCGATTGAGCGCCGAGAAGGGGTTTAGGGGCGTGTCCGTCGACCGGGGCGTCGGCGGCGGGGCTCCCGGCGCGGCGCCTACCTATGTCGCCATGTGCCACTATCTCTTCGACACCGGCGCCGACTTCATGACCGCCTTTGCGGCGCACGCCGGATATTTGCAGGGCGACATGGCAAACTACACGGACATCGAGCCGGTCATCCAGTTCAGCGAAGTCGCGATATCGCGCTAATATCCCCGCCCGTGCTCGGCCATGAACTTCGCCTCCTCCTCGGTCGTCTCGCGGCCGAGCATTTCGTTGCGGTGAGGAAACCGGCCGAACTTGCGGATCAGGTCGCGGTGCCGGGTCGCGATGTCGAGACCGTTCCGTCTCCGCTCCTTCCAGTCTTCGGGCGCTATCACCGCCATCTCGGCGAACAGGAGGAGCGAACGGTCCTGGTCGGCAACATCCTCGCTGTGCTCGAACGGCAGGCAGATGAAGCCCTGCTCGACGAGATAGAAGCGGTCGAGGCCTTCCTCGAGCAGCCGGTCGGCGATCGCCAGGGACTTGGCGTCGTAAGCGAACGCCTCGCCCGACTGGCGGAAGATGTTGCGGGGGAACTGGTCGAGAAGGACGACCAGTGCGACCTGCTCCTCGCGGGACAATGCGTCGAGGTCCCAGTGGATCGCCGCGGCCCCGGCGATGAAGCGTCCATAGGTCTCGCGAATGTGGGCATCGACTGCATCCGAAGGCTTGAACCAGGTCTCCGCCTTCTCCGCGTTGCGCGCGGCCGGCGTCGGCAGCGGACCGAACCAATAGAGGTGAATGTCGCGGAGGACGGGCCTCAGCTCGTTCTGCTGCTCGGACGTCATGCTGGCTCCCCGGGGAAGAAATTCGCGATGAGATTTACCGGGTTGTTGTAGCGCCGGAGGCGCCGAGAGCAACCGCCGCCGGCGGCGGGGATAGGTATGGCGCGGGCCGGTCAGGCGGCGGGACGGCGACGCTGGACGAAGGCGCCGGCTAAGAAGGCGAAGACCGCCAGGCTCATGAACAGCGGCGTCATGAGCTGGGCGACGCGGAGGCCGGCGCTGTCGGCGATGGCGCCGAGGAGCGGCGGGTTGACGAGTACGGCGATGCCCGGCCCGAGCATGATGCGGGCGCTGGCGCGGTCGGCGGCTTCGCCGGCGGCACCGATGGCAAAGCTGAGCGTCAGCGGGAAAAGCTGGGCGACTCCGAGGCCGACGACGAACAGCCCGGCGATCGACACGATCGGCTCGGTCGTCCCCCAATAGGCGGCGAAGCCGACGAAGGTGGCCACGGCGGAGCCGAGGAACAGCCGCCGCGTCGCAACGATGCGAACCAGCCAGCTGCCGGCAACCCGGCCGACGAGCATGCCGGCGAAGAACGCGGCGGCACCGAGCGCGGCCGAAGTCGGCGTTAGGCCGACAACCTGCTCAAGATAGGCCGGCGCCCACAATAGCACCGAAAACTCGACGGCGACCGACATGGCGAGCATCGCCCAGTAGCACCAGAACGCCAACGTCAAAGGCATCTCGGCGCTTTCCCGGGTCTCGAGGCTCGCCGGCATGAGATTGCGCCAGAAGGAGAGGACGATGACCACCGCCGACGCGGAGCCGGCAAGCACGGCCACCCGCCAGCCCCATCCGATCCACACGCACAAACCGGTGAGGATCGGCGCCATGATGGTGAAGACATAGGCGACGGCGTTCGCCTCGGCATAGGCGACATCGCGCCAGCGGCCATGGATGTCGGAGAGGATCGCCGGCACCATCGCCGGAATGAATGCCCCGAACAGGCCGAACAGGAAACAGCTGCCGATGCTCGCCCACACGGCCGGCGCCACGGTTAGCAGAACGCCCGCGCCCGCCGAGCCGAGGGTCATGGCGGCGAAGGTGAAGCGGCGGCCGAAACGGCGCACCCCCCGGTCGCCGAAGAGGCCGACCAAGATGATTCCCGCCGCAATCGCGCTGGTGTGGAGACTGACCGCCTGGTAGCTGAGATCCAGCTCGGCCCTCAGGAACGGAATGATGTTGCCCTGGATGCCGATCACATAGGTAAAATAGCCAAGGAGCAGGTAGCAGTACCAGGTTACCGCATCGCGGCCGCTTTCGCGGACGGCGGCGACATCTGAGGCAGTATGCATGGATCGACCCGGGAGGGCGGAAACCCTTGAAATTCGTCGCAATCGCTAGAGGGATCGGGATTGGTTGGCAACAGATATTCGCCGCCATGCCGCTCCCGATCGGGCGCGCGACGCCGGCGGGAAGGCGGTCGGTCTCCTGCCTTGGAAGCCGCCGAAGCAATCAGTGAAAATCGCGAAAAAAGTGCGGTATCCTGCTATATTTGGTGTTGAGTCACTGCCCAAGTCCCTTTCCATGCAATGGAGAACGAAATGGCGGAATCGGTCGGCGATATCGTCGAGAAGCAACGGTTGAGCGATGAAATCGACCCCGACATGGCGCAGCTCCGTCACCTGCCCCGCTTCTGGCGGACGGTCTTTCATTGGGTGGAGCGGCAAAACCTCAAATATTCGAAGGTCGGCAATCCGCCGGTCTTTGACAACGCTGCGTTTCCATGGGCGGCGGAGATCGAGCGCGAGTGGCAGGCGATCCGCGCCGAACTCGACCGTCTCCTCGTCCGCAAGAACGAGCTTCCGGGCTTCCATGAGATTGCCAAGGACGTCGAAACGATCTCCACCGACCGGAACTGGCGTAGCTTCCTGATCTGCGCCTACGGCCACAAGTCCAAGCAGGCGATTCGGACCTGCCCCGAAACCTGGCGCGTGATTCAGAAGATCCCGGGCCTCAAATCGGCGATGTACTCGATCTTCGAGCCGGGCAAGCATTTGCCGACGCATCGCGGTCCGTACAATGGGGTGCTCCGTTTCCACCTCGGCCTGATCGTGCCGAAGACCGGCGATATCGGCATCCGGGTCAGCGAGCAGGTCTGTCGTTGGGAGGAAGGCCGGGCGCTCATCTTCGACGACGCCTACCGGCACGAAGCCTGGAACCATTCCGACGAAGTGCGTGTCGTGCTCTTCGTCGACTTCGCCAAGCCGGAACGCTTTCCCGGCAACGTCATCAACTGGGTCGTGCTTCGCGTTGCCCAGTGGACCCCGTTCATCCGCGAGGGCTACGTGGCGCACAAGAAATGGGAGCGGCTGTTCTTCGGAACCGGCAACAAGACCGGCAAGGACATGTGATCTCCGCGTGCCTGCTGTAGCGGCTCACTTTCACTGAAAACGACAGGGCCGAAGGCCGTCCCGGCCTGCTTGGCATGACTATATAGTCGTTCACATGCAGGCCTTCGCCGCCCTCCTCGAACGACTGGTCCTGACCCCGCAACGGAACGTCAAGCTCCGGCTGATGGTCGACTATTTCCGCACGACGGCCGATCCGGATCGCGGTTATGCGCTGGCGGCGCTCACCGGCGAGCTATCGATTCCGAGCGTCAAGCCGGCGATGCTGCGGGCGCTCGTCACCGACCGGGTCGACGAGGTGTTGTTCGCCTATTCCTACGACTATGTCGGCGACCTCGCCGAGACCATGTCGCTGGTCTGGCCGGAGAAACCCGGCGCCAACCGTTCTCCGGAACTGGGCGAGGTGGTGGAGAGCCTGCTGGCTGCCTCGCGGAGCGACGGACCGCGGCTGGTCGAGCGGCTGCTCGATTCGCTCGACGCGACCGGGCGGTGGGCGCTGATCAAGCTGGTCACCGGCGGCATGCGCATCGGGGTTTCGGCGCGACTGGCGAAGCAGGCGCTTGCCGACCTCGGCGGCAGGCCGATCAACGAGATCGAGGAAGCCTGGCCGGGGCTGACGCCGCCTTACCGCGCGCTGTTCGCCTGGTTGGAGGGCCGCGGCGAGCGGCCTGAAGCGAAAATCCGCGCGCCCTTCCGGCCGGTGATGCTGAGCCATGCGCTCGGCGACGACGAACTCGCCCTGATCACGCCTGACGCTTATGCGGCGGAGTGGAAATGGGACGGCGTCCGCGTGCAGGCGGTGCGCGAGACTGGGATCGCCCGGCTCTACACGCGAACCGGCGACGACATCTCCACCGCCTTCCCCGACCTTGTCGACGGGCTCGACTTCGAAGGCGCGCTCGACGGCGAGCTTCTGATCGGCACGCGCGCCGCCGCCGGCTTCGCAACCGGCTCCTTCTCCGATCTGCAGCAGCGCCTCAACCGCAAGACCGTATCGGAGAAACTGATGGCGAGCCATCCGGCATTCCTGCGTGCCTATGACTGCCTCGTCGATGGCGCGGACGATCTCCGCGGGCTCGGCTTCCGCGAGCGCCGGAGGCGGCTCGAAGCTCTGGTCGCGATCTCGAAGTCAGGGCGGATCGATCTGTCGCCGCTCGTCTCCTTCGCCGATGGCGAGGACTTGAAGGCTCTGCGCGCCAACCCGCCCGAGGCGGTGATCGAAGGCCTCATGCTGAAGCGCTGGGACTCGGTCTACGAGCCGGGACGCCCGAAGGGTCCGTGGTTCAAATGGAAACGCGACCCGCACGTCGTCGACGCCGTGCTGATGTACGCCCAGCGCGGCCACGGTAAACGCTCCTCGTACTATTCCGACTACACCTTCGGCGTCTGGCGCGACGGCGAGGCCGGGGACGAGCTGGTGCCGGTCGGCAAGGCCTATTTCGGCTTCACCGACGAGGAGCTTGCCGAGATCGACCGCTTCGTCCGCAACAACACCGTCAACCGGTTCGGCCCGGTTCGCGAGGTCGTGCATGAGACCGACAAGGGGCTGGTGCTGGAGGTCGCCTTCGAGGGGCTGCAGCGCTCGACCCGCCACAAATCGGGGATCGCCATGCGCTTCCCGCGGGTTTCCCGCCTGCGCTGGGACAAGCCGCCGTCGGAGGCGGACCGGCTTGAGGCGCTGGAAAAGCTGCTCGCCAGGTGAGACGATGTCGCGACGGGCCTGGTCAGCGCCGCTTGTCGGACCTGCCGTCGGGATACTGATCGAACGGGATCGAGCCGAGAACCCGGCCGGACAGAAGCAAGTTCACCCGCGTCCGGGGGCGGCGCCATATGGCCCTGGCGTAAAGGGAAAGAGCCTGCGTCGCAGTTGCGGCCCGATTGGTGTGACGACGGTCCATCTCTCGGCTCCTTGCCAAGCTCTCTTGGTGTCTTTCACCGGTCGAGCGGCGTCTGCCGCCCGAGCGATTTACCGAAAGGGTGGCGATATGAGGGGATTTTCACGCCCCAGTCTGTGAACGCGGTCACACTACGGCGGTCGCCGCCGCCGGTGTTCCGGTTTCAAATCCGCAACGATTTTCCTATATAGCGTCGGCTGGGACACGGAGTTCGGAATATGAGCGGCGCAGTCACCCGTTTTATCGGCGGATCGCCTGCCAGGGTCGTGGTCCAGTTGATCGCGATGTCTTTTGTCGTCGGCATCATCCTCAGCGTGCTGGGGGTTTCCCCTTACGACATCGTCAACGGCCTCCAGCAGCTTGCCCGGCGCGTCTACAACATGGGCTTCGGCACTGTGGAGTGGGTCTTCCGCTACTTCCTGCTCGGCGCCGTGATCGTCATACCCGTATGGCTGATCATGCGGCTGTTCCGGTTGGGCCGCGACAAGGGCCAGGGCTAGACTACGTCCTCCGGCCGCTAGTGCCGACGGCCGCCGGCCGTGATATCAGCGGCGCTGCGGCAGCGGCAGAATCGATGACATCATCCGACATCCGTCCGTTCGACGTCACCCATCGCGGCGTGCTCGCCATCGCCGTTCCGATGACGCTCGCCTACCTGTCGACCCCGCTGGTCGGCGTGGTCAACACCGGCGTCATCGGCCAACTCGGCGATCCGGCCCTGATCGGCGGGATTGCGCTCGGCGCGGTGATCTTCGACATCGTCTTCACCACCATGAACTTCCTGCGGAGCGGGACGACCGGCCTGACCGCTCAGGCGCACGGCGCTCAAGACCGTACCGAGGTCGACGCCGCCTTCTTCCGCGCCCTCATCGTCGCCGTCGCCATCGGCCTCGCCGTTCTGGTGCTGAAGGACGTCATCATCGGCGTGGCGCTGTCGTTGATGGGGGGCAGCTCGGCGGCGCAGTCGGCCACCCGGACCTACTACGGCATCCGCGTTTTGGCGACGCCCTTCGCGCTCGGCAATTACGTCATCCTCGGCTGGCTGATCGGGCTCGGCCGGGCGGGGCTGGCGCTCGTCCTCCAGACCGTTCTGAACGGCACCAACATCGTCCTCAGCCTCATGCTGGTGCTGGGCTTCCACTACGGCGTCGCCGGCGTCGGCTGGGCAAGCTTCACGGCGGAAATCGTGACCGCCGTGCTTGGCTTCGTCATCGCTTTCCGGCTGATCAACCGCGGGCGGCTTCCCCATCGCGGCCTGATCCTCGAACGGGGCGCAATCCTCAAGATGATTGCCGTCAATCGCGACATCATGATCCGCTCTTTCGCGCTCCTCTTCGCCTTCGCGTTCTTCACCTCACGGAGCGCCGCCAATGGCGACGTGGTGCTGGCGGCCAATCAGATCCTGATGACGCTGTTCTTCGTCGGTGCATTCTTTCTGGACGGCATGGCAACGGCGGCCGAGCAGTTTGCCGGCCGATCGCTCGGCGCCCGCTACCGGCCCGCCTTCGAGCAGTCGCTGAGATTGACGATCGGCTGGGGCTTCGTCATCGCGGCGGTGATCAGCCTGGTGTTCTGGCTGGCCGGACCGTGGATCATCGATGCGATGACCACCAGCGAAGCCGTACGGGCGACTGCGCGGCTCTATTTGCCTTTTGCCGCGCTCACTCCGTTGGCCGGCACCCTTGCCTTCCAGATGGACGGGGTCTTTATCGGCGCCACCTGGTCGGCCGACATGCGCAACATGATGCTTCTGTCGCTGGCGCTTTACCTGCTGGTCTGGTGGGTTCTCACGCCGTTGATCGGCGTCACCGGCCTGTGGACCGCGCTTCTGGTGTTTCTCGGAATTCGCGGCCTGACGCTGCTGTGGCGAAGTCAGGTGAAGGTCAGGACGGCCTTCCCCGGCGCAATCTAAGGCGCACCGCGCCGCTCCGCCCAGGCCTCGGTATCCCGACCGACCAGGTCTGCGATTGCCGCCGCGCCTTCATCCTTGAGCCGGCCCGGCAGAGCGGCGAGGATACGGCCGGGCAGGTCCGGCCCCTCATAGACGAGGCCGGTATAGAGCTGGACAAGGTCGGCCCCCGCCTTGAGCTTGCCGAGAACCGTCTCAATGGAATCGACGCCGCCGACACCGACGAGGACCATCTCCTGCCCGACGATCCTGCGGACCTTGGCGAGAACCACGGTCGATGGCTCGTAGAGCGGCGCCCCGGAAAGACCGCCGGCTTCGCCGGCCAGCGGCTCGCCGGCGACGGCATCGCGAGCGACCGTCGTGTTGGCGACGATCATGCCCTCGACCCCCGAGCCGAGAGCGATTTCGGCGGTTGTGGCGATCGCCCCATCATCGAGATCGGGCGCGATCTTCAGGAGAAGCGGCACGCGCCGCCTGGCGGCATCGCGCGCTTCGGTGACCCGCTCGAGCAGGTCCTTCAATTCGCGCTCGCCATGGAGATCGCGGAGGCCCGGCGTGTTGGGCGAGGAAATGTTGATGGTGAAATAGCTGGCGACATCGGCGAATCGTCCGACGCCGGCAACATAGTCGCCGGCGCGGTCGGCGCTGTCGCGGTTGGCGCCGACATTGACCCCGACGATGCCGCCGCGGCCGCTCCGCGCGGCAAGCCGGCGATGGACGGCGTCGTGACCCTCGCTGTTGAAGGCGAGCCGGTTGATCAGTGCGCGGTGGCGGGTGAGGCGAAAGACCCGCGGCTTCGGGTTTCCCGCCTGCGCGGCCGGAGTCACCGTGCCGACCTCGGTGAAGCCGAAGCCGAGCGACAGCAGCGCGTCGGGCACCTCGCCGTTCTTGTCGAAGCCGGCCGCCATGCCGATCGGATTCGGAAAGTCGAGGCCGAGGAGATGCTGTCCAAGCGCCGGGTGCTCGCGATCGGGACGGCGATGGACCCCGGCGGCGAGCGTCTTCAGCGCGAGGCGGTGGGCGGTTTCGGGATCGAGCGAGAAGAGCAGAGGCCGGACGAGATCATACGCCCCGGTCATGGCGCGAGATCGGGGAATTGGTGCCGGCCATCGGAACCGCGCGGCAGCGGGCGCACCCACAGAACGGCGGTAAGATCGAGCGGTGCATAGAGATGCGGGAACAATTCGCCGCCGCGCGAGGGTTCATGGCGGAGTGCCGGAGCGAGCTTGCCGGCGTCGACCGCGACCAGCACCAGGTCGTCGACCCCGGCGAAGTGCATCGCCGCGGTCTCGGCGACCTGGCCCGCGGTCGAGAAATGGATGAAACCGTCGTCGATATCGATGCCGGAGCCGTGGAAGACCCCGGCCGCCGCGGCCGTGCGCCAGATCGGAGCCGGACATATCTTGTAGATCGCTGTCATCTCAGCCCATGGAATCACCGGTGAAACGGTAGGCGTCACCCGGCATGGGGGCAAGCGTCGCACCTTAGCCGGATTCCGTGATAAAGGAGGGCGAGGCCGCAAAGGGAGAACCTGCCGAACCATGCGCCTCCAAGCGATCGCCGCCACCATCCTCGGCCTGACAATGGTCTCGGCCTCCGCCCAGGAGGTGGAAACCGGCCGATACGCGATCGAGCCGAGCGTCGACGGCTTCATTCGCCTCGATACGGAGACCGGGTCGATCAGCCACTGCGCGCGACGCGACGGCGTCTGGCGCTGCGACATCCTCGCCGAGGACCGTTCGGCGATCGACGAGCTCGCCGCCGAAGTGAAGGCCCTCGGCGGCAGGCTCGATGATCTGTCGGCGCGGATGGATGCATTGGAGGCGGGAGATAGGGCGGTCGCCCCACCCGAGGCGGTCGAACCGGCGCCCGGCTTTGCCGAGCTCTTGATCCAGCGGCTCTTCGACCTGGTCCGCGACATGAAACGCGGCCAGCAGACGAGCAGTTGATGCCAATGGCGGAAAGGTGCGCACACCTTTCCCGAAAATGACCTAGCGCCGAGTCTTGAAACGCTCCGTCGCGGCGACCAGTTCGGCGATGATGCCCGGCTCGGTCATAGCGTGGCCGCTGTCGGGAACGATGCGCAACTCCGCTTCCGGCCAGGCGCGGTGGAGATCCCATGCGATGAAGGCGGGCGTGCAGATATCGTAGCGCCCATGGACAATCGTGCACGGGATGTCGCGCAGGATATGTGCCCGTTCGATCAGTTGCCCGTCGCTTTCGAAGAAGCCGTGATTGATGAAATAGTGGCACTCGATGCGGGCGAAGGCCGTGGCATAGTCCGGCTGTCCGAAGGCCGCCACGCGTCCCGGATCGGGGAGCAGCGACAGCGCCGCGCCTTCCCACATGCTCCAGGCCCGGGCACAAGCGAGTTTCACTTGCGCCTGATCGCCGGTCAGCCGCGCATGGTAGGCGGCGATCATGTCGCCGCGCTCCTCGACCGGAATCGGCTGGACGAAGCTCTCCCACGCCTCGGGGAGGATATGGGAGGCGCCGTCCTGATAGAACCACAGAAGCTCCTTGCGCCTCAGCGTGAAGACGCCGCGCAGCACCATCTCGGTGACTCGCTCGAGATGGGTTTCGCCATAGGCGAGGGCGAGGCACGATCCCCACGAGCCGCCGAACACCTGCCAGCGATCGATGGCGAGATGCTCGCGGATGCGTTCGATGTCGGCGACCAGGTCCCAGGTGGTGTTGTCCTCCAGCTCTGCATGCGGCGTCGAGCGGCCCGACCCGCGCTGGTCGAACATGACGATCCGGTATATCTCCGGGTCGTGGAACCGCGGCATGGTCGGATTGCTGCCGGCGCCGGGTCCGCCGTGGAGCAGCACCACCGGCTTGCCTTCCGGATTGCCGTATTCGGCCACGTGAAGCTCGTGGAGGCGCGACACCTTCAGCCGCTGGACGCGATAAGGCTGGATCGGTGGAAACAGGGACCGCGGCGCGTTCATCGTATCGGCTGCTCCGGTGTGGATGGCGAGGGGCGGGGACCTAGACGGCATGATCCTCGAGGAGGGGGTCCGGGCTCGGGCGCCGGATGGCGTCCACCACCTCAAGACGCGCCGTGGAGGGCGCCGGCGTCGCCAGGCTGAGTACGACGTTCACTGCGAAGCCTATCGGCACGCCGAAAATCGCCGCCGCGGCGCCGGTTATGCCGGTCTCCGTCACGCCCGGGATGGTCAGCGGGGCGATCGCTCCGGTGTGAAGCGTCCAGACGTAGAACGCCGTCACGCCGAAGCCGGCGATCATGCCGGTAAGGGCACCCCAAAGGGTCGTCCGCCGCCACCAAATGCCGAGCACCAATGCGGGGAAGAAGCCCGCCGCCGCCAGCGACGGCGCCGCCAGAGCGAGTTGAAGCGCATCGGCGCGATATCTTGTGGCGAGCCAGCCGCCGACGCCGACAACCACCAGCAGGACCAGTCGCGAGACGATGAGCCGGCGACCGGCCGGCGCCCGCTGGCTGATCAACGTGCCGTAGATGTCGTGGCCAAGCGAGGTCGCCAGCGCGATAGCGACCGCGCTCGCGGTGGCAAGCGCAGCCGCCAGCGCCGCCGCGGCGATCAACGCGGTCAGCACGTAGGGCAGCCCGGCGATGTCGGCGAAGCCAAGCGCGGCGGCATCGCCGGCGATGCGGATGTCGCCTGGCGCAAGCCCGTTCACGACGCGCGCGGCGCCGCAGGCGGCGCTGATGTCGGCGATGCTGGCGACCTTGGCGCCGCAAACCGCGACGAGGCCCATCCGCGAGTAGTCGAACAGCCAATCAGGTAGGTCGGCCGCTTCAACACCGACCGCTTCGCTGACGATCGCGAACTTGGCGAAAGCGGCGACGGCCGGGGCCGTGGCCGCCACCGTGGCGACGATGAACAGCGCCCACCCGACCGACGTCCGTGCCTCGCCGACGCCGGCCGTCGTGCCGCTCCGCGCCAGCACATGGGGAAGCGAGGCGACGCCGGCAGCCAGGCAAAGGGTCAGCGCAAAGAGATTGAAACCGTCGAGACCCGACACCGGAAGGATGTCGCTCGCCATGGCGCCAATCGACGTCGCCGCCAGGAGGCCGGTGTCGGCCATGGCCTTCCCATAGGTGAACTGGGCAATGGGCAGGCCGTATTGCTGGGCGGAGAACACCAGGGATGGCGTCAACATGCCGAACAGAACGACGATTGCCTGGGCACCGGCGACAAAGGTCACCGCCCGCATGCCGCCAAGCAGGGAACCGAACAGCAACACGATGCAGGTGGCGACGATAGCGACATCGGGCGTGATGCGGAGCGAAAATTCAGCGACCTGGCTTGCAATGGCGATCGCCGCGGCCAGCAGCGGCAGGGTGCACGCGATCAGGACGATCACGCCAATCATGCGGACCAGCGGATTGCCGAAGCGGACCGCCAGCAGGTCCGGCACCGTCACCGCGCCGGACTTTCGATAGTAGGGGGCAACGGCGACGGCAAGGATGACAAAGCCGCCGGTCCAGCCGACGGCAACCGCGAGGCCCGCCGTCTCGTCGGCGAAGAACGCGCCGACCAGCCCGAGGAAACCGGCGCCGGAAATGAACGCCACCGCGGTCGCCATGCCGTTGAATCCGGCCGATACGCCGCGGCCGGCAACGTAGAAGTCGGAAAGCGACAGCGTCCTGGCGACGACGCCGATCACCACATAGGCGAAGACGGTGATCATCACCACCAGGACCGCGGTCACCGGGTCCGGCAGGCCAAACTGGGCCAGCATTGCGACCACGACGACGAACAGGGCAAAAGCAACGGCGAGAAGGCCGTAGACCTTGCCGACCTCGCGGCTCTCGTTTCCACTCGTCACCGGTCAGTCCTCGAACAGGCCGTGACGGCGGTCGATGATTTCCTGCCGGCGGATGAACCAGAAGACGATGCCGGCAAGTGCAAACGGCAGTCCCGTCGCGGCCAGAACGAAACCGAGCGGATAGCCTCCGCCGGCCGACGGTCCGGCGAGCGCGAGAAACAAGAGGATGACGACGGCCGATGCGGCAAGCGTCAGCGCCGCGAGAATTCCGGTCTCACGCCACCGCTGGGTCTGGTTGGCATCCACCATCGGCGATCGAGGCCTTCTCCTTGATTCGACGCCACAGCATTGCACGGGCCCGGGCCCGGCGCACTTGGCAAGGTCGCCAGTCGCAGCACCGTTCACGATTGCGTAGCCATGAAAACGGCGATAGCAAGAATTTCAGCCGGCGCCTAAGGCCCCACGAAATGGAGGTCAGGCGGACCGCGTAGAGAGGGGCGGCAAATGCTCAAGGAATTCAGAGAATTCGCGCTCAAGGGCAATCTCGTTGATCTGGCGATCGCTTTCATCATCGGCGCCGCCTTTAGCGGGCTTGTCCAGTCGCTGGTGAACGACATCATCATGCCGATTGTCGGGGTGATCACCGGCGGCATCGACTTCAGCGAGCTGTACGTGCAACTCGCCGGTGCCTCGCAGCCGACGCTTGCCCAGGCTCGCGCGGCCGGCGCCACGCTTGCCTACGGCAACTTCATCACGCTGGTGATCAATTTCCTGATCGTTGCGTGGGTGCTTTTTCTGCTGGTCAAGGCCATCAACCGGGTGCGGCGAACCACGCCGGAGGCTCCGCCGTCACCGGCTCCGCCGCCGCGCGAGGAGATCCTGCTGGAGGAAATCCGCGACCTGTTGGCGAAGAAGAGCTGAATCAGATCGAACCGACCTGGTGTGACGGGCCAGGCGGCCTTCGCCAGTTTATCGGAGGCCGCCGGGGCCCTTCTGCGATGGATATCAACACGACCGACCAGCCGCTCATCGCCGTGCTTCGCGCGGAGGCGCGCGAAGCGCCTGAAAGCGGCATTGTCGAAGTGTTCAACTACGGTCGCGGCCGGGCGGGTCTGATTCCTCTGTGGGCCGGCGAGGGGGATCTGCCGACGCCGGCCTTTATTGCCGACGCGGCGACCCGGTCGCTGGCCGGTGGCGAGACTTTCTACACCTACCAGCGCGGCATTCCCGAGCTGCGGGCCGCGCTCGCCCGTTATCACCAGCGGACATATGGCGGGACGTTCGAGCCGGAGCGGTTCTTCGTCACCGGCGGCGGCATGCAGGCAATCCAGATTGCCGTCAGGATGGTGGCCGGGACCGGCGATGAAGTGGTGGTGCCGACGCCGGCCTGGCCGAACATCATCGCCGCGGTCGGTCTTGTCGGCGCGACGCCGGTCGCCGTGCCGACCTTGTTCGGCAATGCCGGCTGGACGCTCGATCTCGACCGGCTGTTCGCCGCGGTGACCGACCGGACGACAGCCATTTTCATCAACTCGCCCTCCAACCCGACCGGCTGGACGGCCACCCCGGAGGAACTCGCTGCGATCGTCGCATTCGCCACCAAACGCGGTCTGTGGATCGTCACTGACGAGGTCTATCACCGCTTCTACTACGACGGTCCGCGCGCCCCGTCCTTCTATGACGTCGCCGATCACGAGGCGCGCATCCTCTACGTCAACACATTCTCCAAGAACTACGCGATGACCGGGTGGCGGATCGGCTGGTTGTCGGTGCCGCCCGAACTCGGCCAGACGGTCGAGAACCTGATCCAGTACGCGACCTCCGGCGTTGCCACCTTCATGCAGAGAGCTGCTGCCCGCGCCCTCGACGACGGCGAGGATTTCGTTGCGCTGCAGGTCAGTCGCGCTCGCGAGGGAAGGCGCATCGCCTGTTCGGGCCTCGCGGCGACCGGGCGCGTGCGGATGGCTGAGCCTGCCGGCTCCTTCTACCTGTTTTTCGCCATCGACGGCGAACCCAACTCGCGCGAACTGGCCTTGCGTCTGGTCGACGAAGCCAGGATCGGACTGGCGCCGGGGACGGCGTTCGGCGAGACGACCGGCTTCATGCGCCTCTGCTTCGCCCGCAGCGCCGACCAGATCGAAGAGGCGACCGGCCGGCTGGTGGATTGGCTCCGGCGGAGCTAGTCCAGAACGTCGATCGTAATGGCACCGATCTCGGCGCCCGTTCCGTCACCCGGGATGCCCGGTTCGATGATGATGAGGTTGCCGGTGGGGTCGGTCTGCATCGACGGTACCCGCCAATCCAATTGAATCGCTGTGAATTGGGCGGTCAGATTGGCGGTCTGCCAATGGCTGATGGCAAGACCGCTCTGATAGGCAAGACGCAGGCTCGAAGCGCCGTTTTCCCGCGCCGACCGTGCCATGACCGTGACGCGGATGTTGTGACCGGCGAGCCGTGTCGCCAGGCCGGGGCCGACGATCGCCCGTGCGCCCGCCGAATCAGCCGAGGTCGATATCCGGGCAGCGCTCCCGTTGAAGCGGATCGGGTTGCTCGAATCGGCATCGAAGACGGTGGGATCGCCGCCACTGAACAACGTGAATCGCCTGGCGTTCGCCGCTGGGGGCGGCACCCGCGCCGCCGACCCCGGTTCCGCAGCCTCGCCAGGCGGGGCAGTGGCCGCAGCGGCCGGCGGCTGGTGCGTCGAAGACGGCCAAAGGACGTAGGCTGTGACCCCGATCAGCACGACGGCCAGGGCACCGACCGCGGCGATGAGGATTGCAACCGTTCGTCCCCCCGCTGATCGCGCTCGCCGTCGGACGGCCGGCCAACTCCCTTCATCAATCTGCGGTCGCCGCCGCGGCGGGGCGTCGAAGTCCGCAGTCTCGGGCGAGTCGTAAGCATCGGGCGAATCGTATTGGCCGAGCGCCCGGTCCTCCGAGTCGTCGGAGGCGACGTGCGGCGTCGCGTCTCGGGAGGCCTCGTCCCCGTCGCGCTCGTATTCATCATCGTCTGTCGGCGCCTCGGACGGCGCATCCCCCGGCAGCGAGCGCGCTCCCTCCGTTGCCGGCGAGGCCGCCTCGGCGTCCGCGTTGAGCGCTTCTTCAACGGCAAGACTGCGCACATCGAGCGACGCCAGAAGCTCGCTCAACGAACTCACGTCGTTCGAAGCATCCCTGTCGGAGGGCGTCGCCTCCTTCCGGCGATGCGCTTCCGATTTGGCGCGCTCCGGCGGAGCACCGCCGAATGCAGGCGCGTAGTCGGCCTGCTCGTCATATCCGTCATAGACCGGCGGAGCCGGCGGCGCGGCCGTTGCGCCAGAGTCAGGCCCGGCAGCAGCGACCGGTTCGGGCAACGCCGCGAAGACTTCGATCACCTCATTCTCGATCCGCTCCACAGCAAGATCGAACTGGCCGATGCGGGTATCGATTTCGTCCTCGGCGAGCGGCGGATCGTAGGACCACAGCCGGCGGATCATCGCAGTCCGCGCCTGGGTGTAGGCCGTCTCCCTCTCGTTTGCCGATCTCAGGCTGCGATCGATGATCGACTGCTTGAGGACCGAGTAGAAATCGCTCATGCGAGGAATGCCCATCCGACCGCTTCAATGCCGACGGCGCCCAACTCACGCCTCTTCGAGTATCTCGGGCCCGTTGAGAATCAACGGGTCTGGCTTCCGCACGACGTTGGCATCCTTGCCCGGATAGTCGAGCGTCGCAAGGACGTGGCGGATGATATTCAGTCGCGCCCGACGCTTGTCATTGGCCCTGACCACCGACCACGGTGCGTCCGGACGGTGCGAAGCCGCGAACATCCGGTCGCGCGCCTCGGTATACGCTTCCCAATTATGCATGGTGGCATAATCGATCGGCGAGAGTTTCCATATCTTCAATGGATTGTGGCGCCGTTCGAAGAACCGCTTCAATTGAGTTGCCCGGCCGATGTTGAGCCAGAACTTGAACAGGACGATGCCGTCGTCGACAAGCATCGTCTCGAACGGCGCCACGTCGTGCAGGAACGCCTCGCTCTCCTCCGCCGTGCAAAAGCCCATGACCGGCTCGATGCCGGCGCGGTTGTACCAGGAGCGGTCGAAAAGCACCATTTCGCCCTTGGTCGGCAGGTGGGCGACATAACGCTGGAAATACCACCGACCCCGCTCGACCTCGCTTGGCTTCGGCAAGGCTACTACGCGGACCGAGCGCGGGTTGAGATACTGGCGGAAGGCAAAGATGGAGCCGCCTTTGCCCGCCGCGTCGCGGCCCTCGAATACCAGCACAAGTCGCAAGCCGACCGCGCCGACATAGCTTTGCAGCTTGACCAACTCAACCTGGAGTTGCTCAAGCTCCTCCTCGTAGAGCCTGTCCTTGATCGGCTCGTCATAGGGGTAGCCGCCGGACCCCAGAGCCTCCCGCTCGACCCATTCCGGCAGGGCCGGATCGTCAAGATCGAACCCGCCGAACGCGGTCTCGATCCGCGGCGCGTCGATTTCGGGCGCGATCGAAGCCGGCAGCGGCTTCGCCTTGCGTCGTTTCGATTTGTGCTTGCCGTCTCGGTCTTTGCTTCTCCCCGCCATGGGGCGATGGCCTCTCTCGTCTCCACTGTCGCCCCGACGCACGTTGGCGTCGGCGGTTTCGACCTTATATCGTGCACTCCCGCGCGGTCACCATCGCGGTGATTCGGGCGAACGCAAGGCGGCCTCGGCTGTAGCCCATCCGGTCTCGATGGCAACCAACGACGCGGATATCAGCGAACGCGCCAGCGCCGGTGAGACGCCTTTGATGGGGCGTCTGTCCCGGGCGCGATGGCTGATTGTCGGAAGCGGGGCGCTGCTTGCCGTGCTGGCCGCCGCCGGCATGATCAGCCTTGCCGCCGCCCTAGTCATCTTTGCCGGCTTTGTCGTGCTGACCGCGCTGATTCGCCGCGACGGACCAGTGACACGGCCGGCGATCCTTTCGCCGCCCGTCGACCAGACCTGGCCCGACACCGGGATCAAGCTCTTCGCCGAAAGCCTTCCCGACCCCTGCATGGTTCTCGATCGGCGCGGCATCGTCCGCTTCATCAACCGGCGGGCGGTCGAGGCGTTCTCGATCAAGACAGGCGAGCCGCTGACCTCCCGCCTCCGGGCTCCCGATCTGATCGCCGCCTTCGATCGTGTGGTGAAGGGCGGTGCCGCCGAAGGGGTCGAGTTCGCCGAGCGCGTGCCGACCGAGCGCTGGTTCGCCGCGTGGTTCGCGCGGCTCGATCCGGGTGCGCGCGGGGGCCGCTTCGTTGTGCTCATTATCGACGACTTGACCGAGCGGCGGCGAAGCGAGCGCATCCGCGTCGATTTCGTCGCCAATGCCAGCCATGAGCTGCGCACCCCGCTTGCTTCGCTCGTCGGTTTCATCGAGACGCTGCAGGGCCCGGCCCGCGACGACGCGGTCGCGCGCCAGCGATTCCTCAAGATCATGCAGGATCAGGCGCTCCGCATGAGCCGCCTGGTTGACGACCTCCTGTCGCTGTCGCGGATCGAGATGAAGGCGCACGTCAAGCCGTCGGGCGAGGTCGATCTGGCTGGGACCGTTCGCCATGTAGGCGATGCGCTCGAACCGCTCGCTCGCGAACTCGGGGTGGCCATCGAAACCAACCTGCCGGCCGGTCCGATCAACGTGCTTGGCGATCGTGACGAACTGGTTCAGGTCTTCGAGAACCTGATCGAAAATGCCTGCAAATACGGCCAGTCCGGCGGCCGGGTGGTGGTGATGGCGACGGCGGCGACGGAGGGCGGCGGGCCGAGCGTCGCGGTCAGCGATTTCGGTCCGGGTATCGCGGAAGAGCACCTTCCGCGGCTGACGGAACGCTTCTACCGCGTCGACGTGGAGGAAAGCCGCCAGCATCGGGGTACCGGCCTCGGCCTCGCCATCGTCAAGCATATCCTTGCCCGCCACCAGGCCCGGCTGACCATCGAAAGCCGTCTCGGCGAGGGGGCGACATTTAGGGTTACTTTTCCACAGGGCAGTACCGCCGCCGAAGCGGAGCCGGATCAAAATAGCGATATAAATCAATTAGTTAAATTGTCATGATAGTGTCATTCGATTGTCACGGGAATATTACCCGGCGGGGCTAGCGTGCGCCGCGCATGGGATCACCCATGCCGCGCAGCTGCGCGTAACAGCGTATTCCTCCGCACCACCAACACAGGGAGAGGCCAGGTGAAACCTTTGAACCTCGCCATCGCGGCCGGCTTTGCCGCCGCGCTTGCCGTATCTACCGCCAACGCCGCCGACATCTCGGGCGCCGGCGCCACGTTCCCCTATCCGATCTACGCAAAATGGGCGGATGCCTATAAGAAGGAGACCGGCATCGGCCTGAACTACCAGTCGATCGGCTCCGGCGGCGGCATCAAGCAGATCACCAACAAGACGGTGACCTTCGGCGCCTCCGACAAGCCGCTCGAGGCCGCCGAGCTCGACAAGTACGGGCTGGCGCAGTGGCCGATGGTCATGGGCGGCATCGTGCCGGTGGTCAATCTCGAAGGCATCAAGCCGGGCGATCTGACGATCGACGGGCCGACGCTTGCCGACATCTTCCTCGGCAAGATCACCAAGTGGGATGACCCCGCCCTCAAGAAGCTCAATCCGAATGCGAACCTGCCGTCGTCGGCGATCGCCGTCGTCCATCGCTCGGACGGGTCGGGCACGACGTTCAACTTCGTTTACTATCTGGCCGACGTCAGCCCCGACTGGAAGTCCAATGTCGGCGTGAACACTTCGGTCGAATGGCCGGTCGGCATCGGCGCCAAAGGCAACGAAGGCGTCGCCAACAATGTCCAGAACACCAAGAACTCGATCGGCTACGTCGAATACGCCTATGCCGTGCAGAACAAGATGACCTACACCGGCATGGTCAACAAGGACGGCAAGGCCGTGCAACCGACCGCTGAGGCCTTCTCGGCGGCCGCCGCCAATGCCGACTGGAAGGGCACCCCCGGCTACGCGGTGATCCTTGCCAACCAGCCCGGCGCCGAGACGTGGCCGATGACCGCCGCCACGTTCATCCTGATGTACAAGCAGCCTGCCGACGATGCTGCCTCCACCGAGGCCCTCAAGTTCTTCGCCTGGGCCTACGCCAGTGGCGACCAGATGGCCGCCGACCTCATCTACATCCCGATGCCCGACAGCGTCGTGAAGGATGTCGAGGCGATGTGGGCCAGTGACATCGTCGGATCCGACGGCAAGTCGATCTTCGCCGGAGCCATGTAGCCCTGCGTTTTGGCGAAGCATATGCCGTGCGCGCGGACCGGCAAGGAAGCGCGCACGGCTGCTTTTCACGCTCGGGCCCCATCCAACGAAGCAACGTTTCCGCGACGTGCCCGGCACTTCCATGGCCATTCGGGCGCATAGGATGGTAAGCGGTTGGAGATTCGGATGACCGAGGTTGCGTTGAGCGGCGCGGAAGAGATTGGCAACAGCGACGTGGGCCGGCGGAAGGCGCTCCGCCGGTTCATGATTGCCGAAGGCACGTTTCGGACGGCGACCCTTTCAGCCGCTGTTCTTGTTCTCATTCTGCTCTGCGGCATCATTCTTTCGTTGATCATCGGCTCGATTCCGGCGTTCCGGACGTTCGGCCTCGGGTTCCTGACCACCGAATCGTGGAACCCGGTCACCGAGAAGTTCGGCGCTGTCGCACCGGTCTACGGAACCGTCGTCACGTCTCTGATCGCCATGTTGATCGGCATTCCCGTCAGTATCGGCATCGCCATCTTCCTGACCGAGCTTTGTCCCTATTCGCTCCGCCGCCCGATCGGTACGGCGATCGAACTGCTCGCCGGCATCCCCTCGATTATCTATGGCGTCTGGGGGCTATTCGTCTTCGCGCCGTTCCTACAGACCACCATCCAGCCCTTTCTGATCGACCTCTTCGCGAACGTGCCGATCCTCAATTCCTTTTTCGCCGGCCCGCCCTACGGCATCGGCGTCTTCACCGCCGGGCTCATCCTGGCGATCATGGTTCTGCCCTTCATCACCGCCATCGCCCGCGACGTATTCTTGACCGTGCCGCCGGTGCTCAAGGAGGCGGCCTATGGTGTGGGCTGCACCACCTGGGAGGTGGTGCGAAAGGTGGTCCTGCCCTACACCCGTGTCGGCGTGATCGGCGGCGTCATGCTCGGCCTCGGGCGGGCTCTCGGCGAGACGATGGCGGTCACCTTCGTCATCGGCAACGCCCACCGCGTCTCGGCGTCTATCCTGGCGCCCGGTACCACCATTTCGGCGTCCATCGCCAACGAATTCACCGAAGCGGTCGGCGACATCTACACCTCATCGCTGATCGCGCTCGGGCTCATTCTGTTCGTCATCACCTTCATCGTGCTTGCCGTCGCGCGCCTGATGCTGATGCGCATCGAACGGAGGCTCGGCACATGAAGTCCATGGCGCGCTACTACCGACGCCGGCGACGCAGCACGATCACCATGGCCCTGTCGGTTGTAGCGACCATGTTCGGCGGTGCCTGGCTTGTTGCAATTCTCTTCACGCTCTTATGGAACGGACTCGGCGGCCTGTCGCTTGCCGTCTTCACCGAGATGACGCCGCCGCCGGGTAGTGCCGGCGGTCTCGCCAACGCCATCGTCGGTAGCCTGATCCTGACCTTCTTCGGGGTCATCATCGGCACGCCGCTCGGCATTCTCGCCGGTACCTATATGGCCGAGTATGGTCGCTATTCCTACCTCACCAGCATCGTGCGTTTCGTCAACGACATCCTGCTGTCGGCGCCGTCGATCGTCGTCGGGCTTTTCGTCTACGAGGTCACCGTGGCGCAGGTCGGCCACTTCTCCGCCTGGGCGGGCGGCATCGCGCTGGCCATTCTGGTCGTGCCGGTGGTCATTCGCGCAACCGAGGACATGCTGCTGCTCGTTCCCGATTCCTTGCGCGAGGCCGCCGCCAGCCTCGGCTCGCCACGGTGGAAGGTCATCAAGGATGTGGGCTATCGCGCCGCCCGCGCCGGTATCATCACCGGCATCCTGCTCGCCATCGCCCGCATCACCGGCGAAACCGCGCCGCTTCTGTTCACCGCTCTGAACAACCAGTTCTGGAGCCTGAACCTCGACGCGCCGATGGCAAGCCTGCCGGTGACCATCTTCCAGTTCGCGCTGTCGCCCTACGACGATTGGCAGCAGCTCGCATGGACCGGCGCGCTGATCGTGACTTTCGCAGTGCTGGCGCTGAGTATCGTCGCACGGTACCTCTCGGGTTTAGGGCAAAGCCATGAATGACGGCAATCCGGTCCCGCCGATTCCCGCGCCGCCAGCGGCCAGGGCCACTGACAAGGCGACGCCAGCCGAGAAGGTCTCGGTCAGCAACCTCAACTTCTATTACGGCCAGAGCTTGGCGCTGAAGAGCATCAACCTGCCGCTTTACGATCGCCAGGTGACCGCCTTCATCGGTCCCTCCGGCTGCGGCAAGTCCACGCTGTTGCGCGTGCTCAACCGCATGTACGACCTCTACCCGAACCAGCGCGCCGAAGGTGAGGTCATGCTCGACGGCCAGAACATCCTGTCTCCACAGCAGGACGTCAACCTGTTGCGCTCGAAGGTCGGCATGGTGTTTCAAAAGCCGACGCCGTTCCCGATGACCATTTTCGACAACATCGCCTTCGGGATTCAGCTCTACGAACGTCCGCCGCGCGCCGAGCTTGCTGATCGCGTCGAGGCGGCGCTCACCAAGGCGGCGCTATGGGGCGAGGTCAAGGACAAGCTCCGTGCGAGCGGCTTGAGCCTCTCCGGCGGCCAGCAGCAGCGGCTGTGCATCGCCCGCACCATCGCCGTCCAGCCCGACGTGGTGCTGCTCGACGAGCCCGCCTCGGCGCTCGATCCCATCTCGACCTCGAAGATCGAGGAACTGATCGACGAGTTGAAGGCGGATTACACGATCGTCATCGTCACCCACAATATGCAGCAGGCGGCGCGGGTGTCCGATCGCACGGCATTCATGTATCTGGGCGAACTGGTCGAGTTCGACGACACCAGCAGGATGTTCACCGCGCCGTCCGACAGGCGAACGCAGGACTACATCACCGGCCGCTTCGGCTAGAAAACGGAACGATCATGGCCAACACCGAGCACACCGTTGCCTCGTTCGATGACGACTTGAACTACCTCGCGCAGAAGATCGCCGAGATGGGCGGCCTCGCCGAAGAGCAGGTTGGCGATTCCGTCACCGCTCTTTCCCGCCGCGACGGCGAGCTGGCCCAGCGGGTGATCGCCAGCGATCAGGGGATGGACGCCCTGCAGCGCGACGTCGAGGATCACGCCACCCTGATGATCGCCCGGCGCCAGCCGGTAGCCCAGGATCTTCGCGAGATCGTCGGCGCCATCCACATCGCCAACGATCTCGAACGGGTCGGCGACCTCGCCAAGAACACCGCCAAGCGGGTCTTCGCCATCGAGGGCAATTTCGCCGCCCAGCGGCTTGTCGCCGGCGTAGAGCACATCGCCGAGATGAGCCTGTCGCAGCTGAAGAACGTTCTCGACGCCTACACCAGCCACAATCTCGAGGGCGCCCTGTCGGTCTGGCGGCGCGACGACGAGATCGACGCCATGTACACCTCGCTGTTCCGCGAGCTGCTCACCTACATGATGGAAGATCCGCGCAACATCACCTTCTGCACGCATCTTCTGTTCTGCGCCAAGAACCTCGAGCGGATCGGCGACCATGCCACCAACATCGCCGAGACCATCCACTATGTGGTCACCGGGGTGCCGCTCACCGAGGAGCGGCCGAAGAAGGACACCACCAGCCTCACCCCGATCGAATACACCAAAGCCGATGAATAGGAGCCGCCGGAGCGATTGGCGGCCGAGGCAAGCGCGCGTGTCGCGCGGGTCGAAAGCCTGAGCGATGATACCGCGGGTCATGATCGTCGAGGACGAGGAGCCGCTCTCCCTGATGCTCCGCTACAACCTCGAAGCCGAAGGCTATCAGGTCGACACGGTGGAGCGCGGTGACGAGGCCGAAACGCGACTGCGCGAGACGGTGCCCGATCTGCTTCTACTCGACTGGATGCTGCCGGGGGTCTCCGGCATCGAGCTATGCCGCCGGCTCCGCTCCCGCGAGGCCACCCGGAGCCTGCCGATCATCATGCTGACGGCGCGCGGCGAGGAGCAGGAAAGGGTGCGCGGGCTCGCCACCGGCGCCGACGACTACGTGGTCAAGCCGTTCTCGGTGCCCGAGCTGATGGCGCGGGTGAGGGCGATCCTGCGCCGGTCACGGCCCGAACTGATCGCTGCGGTGCTGCGTGCCGGCGAGCTCGAGCTCGACCGGGAAACCCATCGCGTCAGGCGGCGGGGGCGCGAGCTTCATCTCGGCCCGACCGAGTTCCGCCTGCTCGAATTCCTCATGCAGAGCCCCGGCCGGGTCTTCACCCGGGCGCAGCTCCTCGACGGGGTATGGGGCCGCGACGTCTATGTCGACGAGCGAACCGTCGACGTCCATGTCGGCCGCCTGCGCAAGGCCCTCGGCCACGGCCGCGATCCGATCCGCACCGTCCGCGGCTCGGGCTATTCCTTCGACGAGGGTTTTGCCGCGACGGTGTAGCCCATCAAGAGGGTTGAGGCGGCACAGCACCCGGTTGTAGGATCGCTGCGGGCGGCCGGACCTGCGCTCGCGAGGACGGTAAGGTGGGCAAGATCGATCGGCAACGGCGTGATCGTCGCGCGGTGCGTTGCGCGCCCGCTTCTCGGCACCTTCCTCTTGTCGATGCCGATTGCAGAGGCATCGCGGCCTCCCGCCCCGTGACGTGAAGACCCCAACCTCCAGCAGCGTGGATTCGATCAATGCCTCTCAATCTCGAGGATCTGGAATACTTCAATCCCTTTGGTATTCCCGCCGACCTTCTTAGGATCCCATTTGCGATCAAGTATTGGTCGGAAATTGACACCCGAGACTCCACCGAGGTGAAGGAGTCCTTTACGGACGGACAGCAGATGGACGTGGCGGGGGCAAACTTCACATTTGACCCCGATACCGGCGAAGTCACTGGCGGTACGGTGACAAGTTTCGCGATCACCTATCAGGATCAGGTGCTGCTTTCCGTCAGCAATTTTGGCGATGTGAACGCGGTCGACTTCTTCAGCGCAATCGAGAATGACGGAGCGCGGTACGGCTACCTCGTGGGCCTGCTTACCGGTAACACGACAGCCAACGGCAGCAGCGCCGGCGAAGGCATCGAAGTGGGCGCCGGGAACGACACGGCTTTCGGCCACGGCGGCGACGACGTCCTGTACAAGTGGGACACGGGCACACTCACCTTCGATGGCGGCGCGGGTTCCGACACCCTCTCTTTCCAGGCCGCAGAGGGTCCCTATCCGAATGCGCCGACCGACGGGGCGGTTGTCAATCTCGACACGGGTACCGGCACCAATCCCTATGGCGGGGCCGCGCTGACGCTGACCAACGTCGAGAACGTCATCGGCACCGAGTTGGCCGATACGCTGACCGGCAACGGCGCGGCCAATGTTTTCGGCGATGGCCTCTACGACATCGGCGCCGACCACATCAATGGAAAGGGCGGCGACGACACGGTCAACCTTGCCGAGACCTTCGGCAACCCCGGCGGGGTTCATGCCGGCGGCGGCAACGGCACCGACATGCTTGCCGTCAATTTTGGCAGGTTTGCCGCGGACGGCCCGATCCACAAGCTCGACCTGATGGACCAGTCGAAGAATTCCGGCGTCTTCACCAATGATATCCTCACCAATTTCGAGGTGTTCGTCCACGGTTCCGGGTATTGGGCATCAAGCGGACAGACCTTCATCTTCATCGACACCAATGGCGGCCACACCGTCGAAGCGATGGGCGAGACCAACAAGCTCACGCTCAACGGCGGCAACGACACGGTGCTGCTGACGAGCTCGATCGCCTACAGCCGAGCGGTCAGCGCCGACGGCGGCAGCGGCACGGACACGCTGCAGTTCGAGGTATTCTACACCGCCCCCGACAACCGCCTCGACCTCGTCCATCCCGGCAAGAATAGCGGCGCGTTCGCCGGCAGTACCTTCAAGAACTTCGAGGTGTTCAAGCACGTCGAGAACGACGTCACCGGGACGGCCACCCAGAAGTTCACCTTCATCGGCGACGGCAAGGCCCAGACGGTGATCGGCGCCGTCGGCGTCGACATCCTGAAGGGCGGCGGCGGCAACGATACGCTGAACGGCGGCGAGAATGACGACAAGCTGACCGGCGGCTCAGGCAAGGACCACTTCGTCTTCAACACGGCGATCGGCAACCCGCTGCCGCTCTTCGTCAACATCGACACCATCACCGACTTCAAGCCGGGGACCGACCGCATCGAGCTGGAGAACAAGATCTTCAAGGGGATCGGCGGCAGCGGCACGCTTGCCAGCAAGGACTTCCACATCGGCAGCAAGGCCACCAGCAAGGCCCAGCACATCATCTACAACAAGCACACCGGCGTGCTCTACTACGATCCGGACGGCACCGGCACGAAAAGCCAGATTGAGTTCGCCGACCTCCACAAGGGCCTCGGCCTCGGCCACCACGATTTCCTGGTCATCTGATACTTGGTGAGCAGAGTTTGCCGCGAGATTCCGGCCGGTCGAGCGGATTGAGAAGCCCGATCGGCCGGTTGTAGGATTGTAGCAGGCGGCGGTTTAATCCGGAAGGACATCAATGAGCGGATCTTTCCTGGTTGGCCCCGTCAATCTCCCGACATGCGATTACACCGCGCTATCCGCCGCCGGCTCGGAGACGGGGACCATCGAGTTCTACAAGGACTCCGGCGGCGGGGGTGTGCAGCCCATCAACTCGGCGGCCGACACGGTATCGCGGCTGGTCATACGGGATGACACGGACAGCGACGTCGTCACGGTCACCGGCATAAGCGTCCTCTTCAGCGACTTCAATGACGCCCTGACCGCGGCAGGCGACAACAGCTTCGACCAATATGCAGCGTTCGTCTCGCTGATGAACGGTGACGTCACAATCGAGGGCAACGGCAACGCAAACCTCTTTCTCGAGGTCGGAACGGGGGGCACGGCCACCGTCACCGCCGGCGGCGGCGATGACGTGCTCCGCGTCTGGCAGGACAAGACGGTCGCCTTCAATGGAGGCGGCGGCTCCGACCTCATAACCTTCCAGGCCATCGACGGCCCCTATCCCGTGGCGCCGACGCAGGGGGCGGTCGTCAATCTCGACACGGGAACGGGCACCAATCCCTACGGGGGCGCGCTGACCCTGACCAACGTCGAGAACGTCATCGGCACGCCGCTCGGCGACACCCTGACCGGCAACAACAAGGCCAACGTCTTCGGCGACGGCATCTACGATGCAGGTCCGGACCAGATCAACGGCATGGGCGGCGACGATACGGTCAACCTCGCCGAGGGAACCAACACGACATCGCACGCCGCAGTCCACGCCGACGGCGGCGCCGGCACCGACACCCTCGCGGTAAACTTTGCGTTTATAATGCAGGGCGTCCAGAAGCTTGACCTGACCAATCAGGCCAACAACACCGGCGTGTTCGGCAACAGCACCTTCGACAATTTCGAGGTCTTCGTCCACGGCACCGGTTTCTGGTCGGCGACCGGTAACACCTTCATCTTCATCGACACCAATGACGGCCACACCGTCGAGGCGATGGGCGAGACCAACAAGCTCACCCTCAACGGCGGCAACGACACGGTCATCCTGTCGGCCGCCCCGTCGACCTACGCGGTCGATGCCAACGGCGGCTCCGGCAAGGACACGTTGCAGTTCGAGGTCTACTTCAATGGCGTGTCGAACAACCGCCTCGACCTCGTCCACCCCGGCAAGGACAGCGGCATCTTTGCCGGCGGCAGCTTCACGAACTTCGAGGTGTTCAAGCACGTCGAGAATGACGGCACCGGGACGGCCGCCCAGAAGTTCACCTTCATCGGCGACGGCAAGGCCCAGACGGTGATCGGCGCCGTCGGCGTCGACATCCTCAAGGGCGGCGGCGGCAACGATACGCTGAACGGCGGCGAGAATGACGACAAGCTGACCGGTGGCTCAGGCAAGGACCACTTCGTCTTCAACACGGCGATCGGCAACCCGTTGCCGCTCTTCGTCAACGTCGACACCATCACCGACTTCAAGCCGGGGACCGACCGCATCGAGCTGGAGAACAAGATCTTCAAGGGGATCGGCGGCAGCGGAACGCTTACCAGCAAGGACTTCCACATCGGCAGCAAGGCCACCAGCAAGGCCCAGCACATCATCTACAACAAGCACACCGGCGTGCTCTACTACGATCCGGACGGCAAGGGCCACGATGCCAAGATCGAGTTCGCCGACCTCGACAAGGGCCTCGGCCTCGGCCACCACGATTTCCTGGTGATTTGAACCCAGCCGGCCCTGGCGGGTCTGCCGACCATCCGAGGCCCGCACTCGACCTTGCGGCTCCGCGTCAGTAGCCCTCGCTCCGCCGGTCGCGGTCGCGTCGCCGGTCGTTGACCGGCTGGTAGGCCAGCCGTGAATGGTACTCGCAATAGGGCAGGCTGTTGAAGTTGCGGTGGCCGCAGAAGTGGAACCCTTCGCTGCCCGGGTCGCCGATCGGCCATTTGCACATCTGGTCGTTCAGGGCGAGGAGCGACACCTTCAGGCTGATGGGCACCACCAGGTCCTCGATCGGCACCGGCGCCGGCACCCGGCGCGCCACCGGATGGGCGTGCACCTTGAGCGCGGTATTGCCGGAGACATAGGAACGCGTCGTCCGATGCGGCGGAGCGGTTCGCATCTTGCGCGGCCGCGGCGTGCTCGATACGGGCTTGGCCCGCCCCGAGAGGTTCAGCCGGTGCACCTTGCCGATGACGGCATTGCGCGTGACGCCGCCGAGCTGGGCGGCAATCTGACTGGCGCTCAGGCCGTCGGCCCAGAGTTTCTTCAACAACTCCACGCGTTCGTCGGTCCAGCTCATTAGGGGTCACCCTTGTTCAGGCGCGGCCGAACTCGGAATCCCTCTCCGTGCGCCGCCCGATGCTCCGGCCGGCGCCCAACGCTCGACGATTGGATACAGAGATCCGCCGCAGAAAAGATGTCGTACTCGACTGCGGCAAGGCTACAATATGCACTGACTCGCTGACAAGAGTCGCAGTGACTCGCAATGTATTTTGCCGTCGTTTTCCCCAGGTCGTCCCATCGATCTGCACCGAACAGTGGGGATGAGGCGCGATTGACAGCAAACCTTGACGCGGTGCTATAAGGTCACGTCGCGAGAGTGCTGCCCGCGGGCGGCGCTTTTTTGATTTCTGGACAATCGGTTGGCAAGGTGGCGACGATGCAACGCTCACCTCTTTTCGACACATTCGCGCGCGCCCCGCTCGCCTTCGAGCGCGGCGAGGGCGTCTGGGTATACACCACCGACGGTCGCCGCATGCTCGACTTCGCCGGCGGGGTCGCGGTCAATGCGCTCGGCCATGCGCATCCGAAGCTGGTCGGTGCGCTCAAGGCGCAGGCGGAGAAGCTGTGGCACGTCTCCAACCTGTACCGCATTCCGGAACAGGAGAGGCTCGCCGAGGCCCTCACCGAAGCGACCTTCGCCGACAAGGTGTTCTTCTGCAATTCCGGCGCGGAAGCTGTCGAATGCGCGATCAAGACCGCGCGGCGCTACCAGTTCGTCAGCGGCCACCCGGAGCGCTATCGCATCATCACCTTCACCGGCGCCTTTCACGGCCGCACGCTCGCCACCCTCGCCGCGACCGGCAATCCGAAGTACCTGGAAGGCTTTGGCCCGCCGGCGGACGGCTTCGATCAGGTGCCGCTCGGCGACCTGAAGGCCGTGAAGGCGGCGGTCTCGCCAGAGACCGCGGCGATCATGATCGAACCCATCCAGGGCGAGGGCGGCGTCCGCCTGGTTTCCGGCCAGTTCCTCCGCGAGCTCCGCGCCCTGTGCGACGAGCACGGCCTGCTCCTCGTCTTCGACGAGGTGCAGACCGGCATCGGCCGGACCGGCCGGCTCTTCGCCTATCAATGGTCGGGCGTCGAGCCCGACATCATGACGGCGGCCAAGGGCATCGGCGGCGGCTTCCCGTTCGGCGCCTGCCTCGCCACCGAGGAGGCCGCCAAGGGCATGACGCCGGGAACCCACGGCTCCACCTTCGGCGGCAACCCGCTGGCGATGGCGGTCGGCAAGGCCGTCCTCGACGTTCTCCTCTGCGACGGCTTCCTTGAGGACGTCCAAAGGAAGAGCCTTTATCTGAAGCAGCGGCTGGCTTCGGTCGTCGACTCCCACCCGGACGTCGTCGCCGAGGTCCGCGGCGAGGGCATGCTGATCGGCGTGCGCTGCCTGGTGCCGGTCGGCGACGTGGTCGCCGCCTGCCGCGACCAGGACATGCTGTGCGTCGCCGCCGGCGAGAACGTCGTTCGGCTGCTGCCGCCGCTCAACGTCACTGAGGCCGAGATCGACGAGGGTATGGCGCGCTTCGACGCGGCGCTCGCCGCGCTCGAGCCGGTCGAGGCGCCGCGCGGGTGAGGCGATGGTCAGGCATTTTCTCGACCTCGCCGATATCGACGGTCGGACGCTGAGGTCGATCATCGACGAAAGCCGGCGGCTGAAGGCCGATCGCCGCACGACCCGCGCCGAGAAACCGCTCGAAGGCCGGGTGCTCGCCATGATCTTCGACCGGCCGTCGACCCGCACCCGGGTGTCCTTCGACGTCGCCATGCGCGAACTCGGCGGCGAAACGATCATGCTCACCGGCGAGGAGATGCAGCGGCGGCGCGGCGAGACGATCTCCGACACCGCCAAGGTGCTGTCGCGCTATGTCGACGCCATCATGATCAGAACGCTGGACCACGACGCGGTGGTCGAGCTCGCCGAGGCGGCCACCGTTCCCGTGATCAACGGTCTGACCCGCCATTCGCATCCCTGCCAGATCATGGCCGACGTCATGACCTTCGAGGAGCACAGCGGCCCGATCGGCGGCAGGACCGTCACCTGGCTCGGCGACGCCAACAACGTCCTCGTCTCGTGGGTGCACGCCTCCGTGAAGTTTGCCTTCAATATGCGGGTCGCTTCGCCACCGGAACGCGCGGCGCCCGACGAGCTCATCGCCTGGGCGCGCGGCAACCGGGCGAGCCTCGACCTTACCAGCGACCCGGAGGCAGCGGCGCGCGGCGCCGATTGCCTGGTCACCGACACCTGGGTGTCGATGGGGGACGATGAAGGCGAGCGCCGGCAGAACCTGCTCCAGCCCTATCAGGTCAACCAGCGGCTGATGTCGCTTGCCAAGCCCGACGCGATCTTCATGCACTGCCTGCCCGCCCATCGCGGCGAGGAGGTTACGGCCGAGGTGATCGACGGACCGCAGTCGGTGGTCTTCGACGAGGCGGAGAACCGGCTGCACGCCGAGAAGGGCATCCTTGCCTGGTGTTTCGGCGCGGACCAGGGCGTCTGATGTCGGGCGGGATCAGCATCGCCACGGCGCCCGCGCCGGCCGGCGACGACGCGGTCCTCCCCTTCGAGGTCGAGGCGCTCGACGTGCGCGGCCGCACCATCCAGATGGGCGCCGCGCTCGATGCCATCCTCGCCCGCCATGCCTATCCGGATTCGGTTTCGAAGCTGCTCGGCGAGGCGTTGGTGCTGGCGGTGCTTCTCGGCTCCTCGCTCAAGTTCGACGGCAAGTTCACGCTGCAGACCGAGACCGACGGCGCCGTCGACATGCTGGTGGTCGACTACCGCACCAACGGGGGCGTGCGTGCCTATGCCCGCTTCGATGCCACCCGCGTGGCCGCGGCCGACGAGCTTGGAACCTCGGCGCCCGCCGCACTCCTCGGCAAAGGCGTGCTCGCCATGACGGTCGACCAGGGCGCCCACATGAACCGCTATCAGGGCATCGTGCCGCTGGAAGGCGACAGCCTGGAGGGGGTTGCACATGCCTATTTTCGGCAATCGGAGCAGATCCCGACTCGAGTCCGGCTGGCGGTGGCTGAATTCCACACACGTGAGGACGGCGCCATGCACCGCTCGTGGCGGGCCGGCGGACTGCTGGTCCAGTTCCTTCCCGCAGCGCCCGAGCGCGTTCGGCGGACGGACCTGCCCGGCGGCGACGTGCCGGAGGGCGCCGAGGTCGAGGAGCGCGAGGAGGACGACGCCTGGGTCGAAGCGCAATCGCTCGTCGGCACGATCGAGGATCACGAACTGACCGATCCGGCGGTCTCCTCGGAGCGCCTCCTTTATCGGCTTTTCCACGAGCGCGGCGTGCGGGTGTTTCGGGCCACGTCGATCGCCGACCGCTGCTCCTGCTCGCGCGACAAGGTTTCAGGGATTCTCCGCACTTTCTCCGCCGACGAGATCGCCGAGAGCACCAGGGACGGCAAGATCGTCGTCACCTGCGAATTCTGCGGCAAGATATACAACTTCGCGCCCGACCAGTTCATCGACCAGTCGTAGCCCATGCGCCGAGCGTGCCGTCGGCGAGCTGCCGCAGGGTCGCGACGTTCCACGGATGGAGCTTCGGATAGAGCCCGCCCGTCTCGGCCGGGTCGAAAAGCGCGAGAGCGAAATAGGCCCGGTAGAACGTCATTGCCGCAAGCGCCGTCTCGCCGCAATGCTGAAGCATCAGCGATCGGAGATAGGCCCAATCGTCCGGCCCGCATTCGGTCGCGACCTCCGCAAACATCACCGCGCCGGCAATGTCGTAGAGCGGTTCGGCGACCAGCGTCCACGTGCCGAAATCGACGACGGCGGTGACCTTCAGCCGGTCGTCGATCAGCACATTGCCGGGAAAGAAGTCGCCGTGCGCCAGCACCTTTTCCGGCTGCGCCGGCACCGCGGCCATGAGGGCACGGGCCTTGCCGACCAGTGTTTCGGCGTCGCCGAAGGCGGCTTCGATAGGCCGCCGGTAACGGGCGAGATAGCGGTCGAGGCTGGCCGACAGGAAGGCCGTCCACTCGGACGCGACGATCGGTTCAGCGACGAGGAGTTGGCCGTAGAAATGATCGGGCATCGCCACGCCGCGGATGGCGGTCGCGGCCTCGAAGTAGCTGGCGAGCGCCGTGCGGCGTTGCTCGCCTTCGAGGTTGGACAGCATGTCGGCCATCGGCCTTCCGGGAAGCCGCTTCTCGATCGTCGTGCCATCCGGCTCGATCATCTCGATCGCCGGCGTGTGGAAGGGAAACCGTCCCGCGATGCCGTCGAGGAAACACTTCAGCCGAACGATCGCGTCCAGATCCGGACGAGGCTTGCGGCGAATGCGCAGGATACGGCCGCCGTCGAGGGCATAAACCCAGGATTCGGAGCCGGCGCCGAGGAGATCGGCCTCCGCCAGACCGAACCGGTCAAGGATCGCGGCCTTCCTCGCCTCGGCGGCGACAGGTGAAGTCGGCCCCTTACGGCCCGGTATCAGTTGACCACCTTCTGCTCGTGGGGGAGGTCGAGCGAAAAGGCCGGAATCGCGATCGAGAACAGCTCGCCTTCGGTGTTCTGCATCTGATAGGTGCCGACCATGATCCCCGACGAGGTGGTGAGCGGACAGCCGCTGGTATAGGAGAACGTCTCGCCGGGCTTCAGCACCGGCTGCTTGCCGACGACGCCGGCGCCGCGCACTTCCTCGGTACGGCCGTTGGCGTCGGTGATCCGCCAGTGGCGCGAGCGGAGCTGGACCACCTCGCCGCCGAGATTGGCGATCTCGATCGTATAGGCCCAGAAATAGCGACCGTCGTCCGGCGCCGATTCCGATTCGACGAAATTCGGCTCGACGGTCACCTGGATCTCTCGGGTCTTGGCTCTGTACATGTCCCCTCCTGATGCGCCGAACAATTAGGTGGCGACGGGCGGCGCGTCAATCGGGCGGCGCGCGTCGGCTCAGCGCATCTCGTCGAGCGCTCCCCCGATGTCGTCCCATAGGTCCTCCACGTCTTCGAGGCCGACTGAGAGGCGAAGAAGGCCCTGGGTGATTCCGAGCTCCTGCCGTGCCGCTTCCGTCAATCGCTGGTGGGTCGTGGTGGTCGGATGGGTGACGAGGCTCTTGGCGTCGCCGAGATTGTTGGACATGCGCACGATCCGAAGCGCGTTCGACACCGTGAAGGCGCCCTTCTTGCCGCCCTTCACCTCGAAGGCGACCAGCGTCGAGCCGCCGCCCATCTGGCGTGCGGCAAGCTCCGCCTGCGGATGGTCGGCACGGCCGGGGTAGAGGGTGCGGGCCACCGCCGGATGGGCGGCGATGCGGTCGGCGAGGATCGCGGCCGAGGCGGTCTGGCGGGCGACGCGGATCGGCAGCGTCTCGAGGCCCTTGAGCAGCACCCAGGCGTTGAACGGGCTCATGCTCGGGCCGGTGTGCTTGAGGAGCGTGTGCGCCTTGTCGATGAACACGTCGTCGCCAAGCATGACGCCGCCGAGACAGCGGCCCTGACCGTCGATGTGCTTGGTCGCCGAATAGACGACGATATCGGCGCCCAGCGTCAGCGGCCTCTGCAGAAGCGGTGTCGCGAAGACGTTGTCGACGATGAGCTTGGCACCGGCCTTGCGGGCGATCTCGGCGACCGCCGCGATGTCGATGATGTCGAGGGTCGGGTTGGTCGGGCTTTCGAGGAAGAGGACCTTCGTCTTGCCCTTGCGCACCGCCTTCTTCCACTGCGCGAGGTCGGTGCCGTCGACCAGGGTCGACTTCACCCCGAAGCGGGGCAGCAGATCCTCGATGATATAGCGGCAGGAGCCGAACAGCGCCTTTGCCGCCACCACATGGTCGCCGGCGGCGAGGGAGGCCATCAGCGCGGTGTTGACCGCCGCCATGCCGGTCGCCGTCGCCCGGGCCCCGGCGGCGCCTTCAAGGAGCCGCATCCGTTCCTCGAACATGGCGACGGTCGGATTTGAATAGCGCGAATAGACATGGCCGGGATCGTCGCCCTTGAAGCGGGCCTCGGCCGATTCAGCCGTTTCGTAGACATAGCCCTGGGTGAGGAAGATGGCCTCCGAGGTCTCGCCGAACTGCGAGCGTTCGATGCCGCCATGCACCAATGTCGTCGCCGGCCCCAAGGCCTTCGATTTGCTCCTTGCACGTTTTGCCATTGCACCGCTCCAACAAAAAACCCGGCCGTGTGGCCGGGTCGGGTGCTCGCCCCTCCGACCTTTTAGCGATTTATTTTACGTGGCTGCAAGCCGGCCGGCTCAAATGACCACGGACAAAATTCGTCTTAGTCGCCTCGAACCTTGGCGTCAATCGTGACATCGGCTAAGGCTCGGGGCGCGGGGGGGCAGGCGGGACAATGGCCGGAAACGGATCGCAGGGGATATTGCCGGCGCATATGATCGCCGCGCTTGCCGAGGCTGGGCGGATTCGTGCGGCAATTCCGTTCGACGCCGACCAGATTCAGCCAGCCAGCCTCGATCTAAGGCTCGGTCCAGTCGCCTATCGCGTGCGGGCGAGCTTTCTTCCCGGACCGAACGCAACGGTCGCCGAGAGGATCGAGGCGCTGAAGCTGCACGAGATCGACCTTACCGCCGGGGCGCTCCTCGAACCGGGGCGGAGCGGCGGCGTCTATATCGTTCCTCTGGCCGAGGAACTGGCGCTGACCGCCGACGTTGCCGCGGCGACCAATCCGAAATCGTCGACCGGCCGGCTCGACGTGTTCACCCGGGTGATCACCGACCGGGCGCGCGAATTCGACACGGTTCCGGCCGGCTATGCCGGACGGCTCTATCTCGAGGTTAGCCCGCGCACCTTTCCGATCGTCGTGCACGCCGGCTCGCGGCTTTCGCAAATCCGCTTCCGCCGCGGCAGCGCCCGGCTCGACGACGCGGCGCTCCGTGCATTGCATGGCCGCACGCCGCTCGTCGACGGCGAATTGCACCTTGCCGGCGGCGTCATGTTGTCGATCGACCTCGGCGGTGCCGGCGGCACGGTCGGCTATCGCGCCAAGCGCCACACCGGGCTGATCGATGTCGACCGGCGCGACGCCTATGACGTGCTCGACTTCTGGGACCCGCTGTCGACGCGCGGGCGGAAGGAACTCGTCCTCGACCCCGACCAGTTCTACATCCTCGTCTCGCGCGAGGCGGTGCACGTGCCCCCCGACTATGCCGCCGAGATGGTGCCCTTCGATCCGCTGGTCGGCGAGTTTCGCGTCCACTATGCCGGCTTCTTCGATCCCGGCTTCGGCCACTCCGAATCCGGCGGCGCCGGCAGCCGCGCGGTCCTCGAGGTGCGCAGCCACGAGATTCCGTTCATCCTCGAAGACGGCCAGACTGTCGGCCGCCTGGTCTATGAGCGCATGCTGGAACGGCCACGGATGCTCTACGGGCAGGGGATCGGCTCGCACTATCAGGCGCAGGGCCTGAAGCTCTCCAAGCACTTCCGGGCGATCTAGGCGAACCGCCTCATCGCCGAGGAGTTGAGACGTGTATCACGTCGTGATACAGAGGCCGATGTGATCAGGAGCTTCAAGGGGCGCTGGGCCGCATCGATCCTCGTTGATCGGCGGATCCCAAAGGGCTTTCCGCACGGCATTGCGTCACTCGCCCGCCGGAAGCTGGTTCAAGTAAACAATGCCGGCGCCCTTCAGGATCTCGCGAGCCCGCCCGGAACCCGCCTTGAGGCTTTGAAAGGAGACCGGAAGGGGTGTTACTCCATCCGCATCAATGCTCAATGGCGGATCGTGTTCCGGTGGAGGGCGAACGGACCAGAAGATGTCGAAATTGTTGACTATCACTAGGCGGAATCATGCGTAAGAGGCTCGCACCGGTGCACCCTGGCCAGGTGCTCCGGGAAGATTTCCTCAGGCCAATGCAGCTGTCGGCTTATGCCGTCGCCCGCGCCTGTGGTGTACCAAGGACGAGGATCGAGCGGATCGCTCGCGAGGTCACGCCGGTGACGGCCGACACCGCTTTGCGGCTGTCCCGATACTTTGGGACAACCCCCGAATTCTGGATGGGGATGCAGGCCCAATACGATCTCGAACGGACTGAAGACGAAGTATCGGCGGAGCTGGGGAAGATAGCCCCGGTGAAAGCGGCCTAGGCGGCTTCCTTCGCCTTGCCGGTCGACGCCAGCATGAAATCGCGCTGGGCGAAGCCGCGGTCGAACTTGGCGTAGTCGCAGGTGATCTCCTCGCCGGCGGCGATGTCGGCGCAGGCGATAGTCAGGTCGCCGATATCGTCGGCGTTGGGCTCGGGAGAGTGGTTCATGAACCGGGCGTTGTCGCCGCACACCAGGTAGACCGGTTCGGCGCGCGGCCGGTATCCATAGCGCAGGATCGTCTCGCGGAGCAGTTCGTCATCCTCCGGGAGGTCGCGAAGGTCGTATTCGAGGTCGAAGCGCTCGTCGCGTTTCCAGATCAGCGTGCCACGCGGTATCGGCTCGGCAGCAAACAGGCCGATCCCCTCGATCGGGCTCGCCGCAACATAGGTCCGCACGCGCAACATCTGCCTGACGCCCTTCCCGGCGGCCGGACGCCGCCTCTTTTCAAGGCCGGCGATTGAAGCGTATTCGCCTCAAGATCGGCTTGCGGAAAAGGCTAGAATTTTAGCGGTTGGGCTATTGTCGGGCGGGTCGGGCGCGGTGCGGAAGGCTCTTGACTTGACGGCACCGCCGCTGGCCAATGGCGGGATTGGCGGGTGTAGTTCAGTGGCAGAACGTCAGCTTCCCAAGCTGAATGTCGTCGGTTCGATCCCGATCACCCGCTCCAATTCCCCTCGCATCAGGCTCGGCTAGCTAGCCGAGGAACGCGGCGACCGCGCGCGCGACGACATCGGCATCGCCGGGACGCAGGACCATCGGGTTGAAGCCCACCACCCCGCGCTGGTGGTCGCTAGCGTCGGCGTGGATCGTCGGGTCGCGTTGCAACAGGGCGCGAATGAGCGTTGCCGCTCGTCCCTCGTCGCCGCGGGGAAAACGGAGCAAAACCTGCGGGACCGTCTCAACATCGTCGGCGCCGACCAGAACGACCTCGGCCCCTGCCGTAGCGGCGAGGCGATCGGCTATCGTCCGTGCGTCGGCTAGCCAACGGGCATGGCGGGCGAAGTCGCCTTCGGCAACGAACAGCTCGAGCGCGGTCAACAGGCCGACGATCTCCTCCTTGCCCGCCTTGCAGGGCCGGCCAATTCCCTGGCGGGGCAGACCCTTCAGGCGATCCTTGTCGATCAACCGTGCCGGCGGATCCCAGAAATCCCGCAAGACGTCCATGTCGAGATGTTGGAGGGCCGCAGCCATGATGAGGTCGCGCCTGCCGCAGAGAATGCCGGAGGCCTGCGGGCCGCCGATCGCCTTGCCGCCGGAGAAGGCAACCAGGTCGGCGCCCTCGGCGATGAAGCGCCTGAGGTTCGCCTGGGGCGGCAACTCCGCCGCGGCGTCGACGATCACCGGCACGCCTGCCGCGTGGGCGACCGCCACGACCTCGGCGAGCGGTGGGCGCGCGTCGCGACTGGCGACATAGAAGACCGCGGCTGTCCGCTCGCTGATCGCCGCGGTGATCTCCCAGGGCTCGGCATCGCGCACCCCGGCGCCCGACGCGCGGTCCGGCAGGCCGACCTCGACCAGCTTGACGCCGGCGGTGCGGACGGCGTGGTCGTAGCCGTTCCGCTGGCTGCGGGCGACGACCACCTCATTCTTCAAGCCGGCGGTATCGGGGAGCTGGGCCATGGCGGCGGCGTCGAGGCCGGTGACGCACGCTGCGGTGCCGATCAACAAGCCAGCCGCAGCGCCGGGGGCGACGTAGCCTGCCTCGGCGCCGGTCGCCGCCGCGATCGCGTCCGACGCGTGGGCCTGCAATACGGCCATGTCGACCGAAAAGGTAGACGCCTCGGCCATTGCCGCGGCGACCTCGGGGCGAACGATGCCGCCCGAGAGCCGCGTCAGCGTGCCGGCCGCGTTGATAACGGTCGGGACGCCGCGCCGCTCGAAGACGTTCACTGCACGGCGCCCCGGGCGTCGACCTTGACGGCGCCGAGCACCTCCTCGCCGCTGACGAACACCACCCGGTCGAAAAGGTTGGAAACCGGGCAGACATGGTTGGGGGTCACCCGGACGAAGTCGCCCACCGCAGGCTTCGGATCGACATTCGAGACGTCGAGATAGCCGTGCTCTTCGTTCAGCTCGTAGATCGGCGCGTCGCCGAGGGCGTGGACGACGCCGTAGCCCTTGAGGCCGAGCAGGTCCATCGTCAGCGCCTTGGAGCCGGCGTCGATCAGGGCGCGCTCCGCCGTCGGCCGGCTCACCACCGTCGCCAGTACGGTGAGCGCGCAGTCGTCCCAGCCGCAGGTGCCACGCGCGACCAGGGAGCGGTCGAAATAGACGTAGGTGCCGGCGCGGTATTCCGTGGCGATGCCGAGCCCTTCGTCGCTCCACATCTCCGGCGACCCGCCAGTGCTGACAACCTCTGTGTCGAGCCCGGCCCCGGCGATGAGATCACGGGCTTGAGTGAGGAACGCTTCGCTCTTCAGGCGGGTGCCCGGCGCCGGATAGGTCATCAGCCCGCGATAGACGACGCCCGGCGTCGCGTCGACCTCGCGGGCGAGCACAGCCGCCGCTTCCGGCGTCTGGACGCCGTTCCGTTTGGCGCCGGTGTCGCATTCGACCAGCACCGGGATGTCGCGGCCGGCAAGACGGCCCGCTTCGCCCAACCCTTTGAGCACAGCGGAGCTGTCGGCGACGACGCTCATCTCCGCCCGTCTGGCGAGCGCGGCGAGCCGTTTCAGTTTCGACGCGCCGACGACGTTGAAGGTCAGCAAGAGGTCATGGATCCCGGCGTCCGCCATTGCCTCCGCCTCGCCGAGCTTCTGCACCGTGACGCCCTTGGCGCCGAGGGCGACCTGATACCTGGCGAGCGGCGCCAACTTGTGGGTCTTGATGTGCGGCCGGTTGGCGAGTCCCAGCGCGTCGCAGCGTTCCTGCCAGCGCTTCAGGTTGCGATCGACGATGTCGATGTCGATCAGCGGCACCGGGGTTTCCAGGTCGTCGATGCGCTGACCGACCGGCTCGAAGGTGAAATAATCGCGGATATTCATCGCTCTTTAGTCCGGATTGAGCCGGAAATCGGCGCCCTCGGGGAGGATCTGCCCCCCGTCGACGACGATGGTGGTGCCGGTGATGTAGTCGGCCTCGTCGGAGGCGAGGAACAGAAAGGCATTGGCGATATCGCGCGGCGTGCCGAGGCGGCCGAGTGGGATTGCATCCTCCATCGACTGGATGAAGGCGGCGCTGCGGTGGGCCTTCATGCCTTCGGTCAAGATATTGCCGGGCTCGACGCCGTTGACGGTGATGCCGTAGCCTGAGAATTCGAGCGCGGCAGCCTTGATGAAGCCGTTGATGCCGGCCTTGGTCGCCGAATAGTGGCCGTGGCCAGGGCTGGTTACCCGCGGCCCGGTGATCGACGAGGTGAAGATCATGCGCCCGCTGCGCTGCGCCTTCATCGGCGGCAATGCGGCGAGAGCGGCGAGATAGGTTCCCTTCAGATTGACCGCCATCACCCGGTCCCATTCGTCGGGGCTGGTCTTCTCGATGAGCGTCCACGGATAGATGCCGGCATTCTGGACCATGATGTCGAGCCGGCCTGAGGCGTCGCGGGCCGCGGCGACTATGCGCTCGGCGTCGGCCTGTCGGGTGATGTCGGTCTCGACGAACCGAGCGCCGAGGCGCTCGGCCGTCGCCTCGCCGGCTTCGACCTCGGTATCGCCGATGACCACCGTCGCGCCTTCCTCGATGAAGCGCGCGGCGATCCCCTCGCCAATGCCGCGCGCGGCACCGATCACGACCGCGGTCTTGCCGTCGAGACGCCCTGCCATTCCTCGAATTCCCCCGTCTTCCTAGAGATAGCGCCGCCGAACGCGGTTCTTGATCGTGTCGAGCAGCACCGCCGCGAGGACAAGTCCGCCCTGGATCATCTGCGTGTAGTGAGGCGGCATGCCCATCACGTTGATTGCGGTCTGGATCGACGACAGGAGCAGTACGCCGGCGAAGACGCCGGAGAGCCGGCCGGAGCCACCCTTCAAGCTGACGCCGCCGATCACCACCGCCGCGAAGGCCTGAAACAGCATGCCGATGCCGAGGTTGGCGGTGGCGCCGGCGGTCCGCGAAGCGAGCAGCCAGCCGGCGAAGCCCGCAAGCATGCCGGAAAGAATGAACGAGGCCATCACGATCGCCCCGACCTTGATGCCGGCGCGATAGGTCGCCGTGGCGTTGCCGCCGATCATGATGAGGTGACGGCCGAACGGCGTCTTGATGAGAATGAGCGCGAAGACCACGTAGACGAGGATCAGCATCCAGGCGAGGAGCGGGATGCCGAGGATCTGGTCGACGGCCATGACCCGCATGGCATCGGGAAGTCCGTAGACCGAGCGCCCCCCCGACAGCGCGACGACGATGCCGCGTACCCAGATGTAGGAGGCGAGGGTAACGATGAAGGCGTTGATTTCCAGCCGGACGACGAGGGCGCCGTTGAGCGTGCCAATCATCGCGCCGACCGCGAGGGCGATCAGTAACGACACGGGAAAATAAAGCCACGAAGGGTCGAGGATCAGGTTGGCTCCGGCGCCGCCGGTGCCGAAAGCCAGTGAGACGACCATCGCCGCCAGCGCCATCACCAACTCGATGGAGAGATCCATATGGCCGCAGATCAGGGTCAGCGTCAGGCCGACCGCGATGATGCCGATGAAGGTCGAGTTCTGGAGGATGTTGAGGAAGATGCCGATCTGCAGGAATTGCGGGATCGTTGCCGAGAACGCCGCCAGCACGATCACCAGGATGATCCAGACGAGATTGTCGAGCACGAACTCGACCACCACGCGGGCGCGGGGGCCGATGGTCGGGCCCGTCGGGCCGGTGCCGGCTGTTGCGGTGTCAGTGGTCATGTTTGTCGCTTCGGCAGGTTGCGCGGGAGCCGAAGCCCCCGCGCAAGGGTGAGACCGTTTTACTCGACCGGCTTGATCGGCGTGGACGGCGGCTTCATGTTGCCCCAGAACTTCGGGTCATCCACGTTGTCCTTGGTGATCGCCGAGCCGGGGATCTTGATGTTCGGGCCCCACGACTCGATGGTCAGCACCGAGGGAAGGCCGGTCACGTCATAGGTGCCCGCCTTGATCTCTTCCTTGTTGACCACCTTGTCGGCGAACATGGCGAGCGCCGCGGCCTGGGCAAACAGCGGCTGCTCGACCTCGACCTGCTCCCATCCCTTGCGGATAAGGTCGAGACCGACCGGGGCGCCGTTCGACGAGACCAGCATGACGTCGCCGGGCTTTTTGCCCTGCGCCTCGAGCACCGCGGCGACCGCGACGGCGAGGTGGGCGGCGTGGACGAAGATCAGGTCGATGTCAGGATTGGCGAGCATCTGATCCTGGGCAATGCTGCCGGCGTTGCTCGCTTCCCACTGCATCGCCGGATGCGAGATGATCGTCACATCCGGATAGGCAGCCATCTTCTCCTCGAAGCCCTTCTGGATGTCGAGGGTATAGGGGTCGCCCGGATCGCCAAGGATCTGCAGCACCTTGCCCTTCACCGTGCCGTCGTACTTCTCCTTGAGGAGACGGCTGATCTCGTCGGCGGCGGTGTGGCCGATCTCGACCGTGCCGGCGACCGATGTGAGGTCCGACGGGGTCGAGGTGATCTGCCGGTCGAAGATCATCACCGGGATGCCGGCGGCCCGCATCTTCTCGATGCCGGTCTTGGCGGCGTCGAAATCAACGGCGGCAAGGATCACCGCAGCCGGCTTCAACTGGACCACGTCGTCGATCTGGTTGAGCTGCAGGTCGGTGCGGTTCTGGGCGTCGAGGGAGACCACCTCGTAGCCGACGTCCTTCATGAACTGGGTGATGGCGTCGACCGAAGCGGTCTGGAACTCGTCAAGCAGCGTTGGCACCAGGTAGTAGATCTTGCCCTTCATCTCCTGGGCCGCCGCGGCGGTCATCGCCGTTGCGGCGAGCGCGACCGCCAGGATCGCACCCGTCACGGAACGCATAAAAGTCTTCATGTTCCTGCTCCCGTTTCTGTTTGGTTTGTCAGCCCCTTGCCAAGGCGCTCAATGCCGGCGGTGATCATGCGGACGACTTCGTCGGGGCTGATTTGAGAAGTCGCAACGTCACCGGCGACAATTCCGTGGCGCAGGACGACGATGCGGTCGGCGACCGCAAAGGCCTGCGCCATGACATGGGTGATGATCATCACGCCGATCCCCCGTTGGCGGACGCGCTCGACCATCTCGATGCCGCGCCTAGTCTGCTCGACGCCGAGCGCGGCGAAGGGCTCGTCGAGAAGGACGAGCTTGCCGCCCCAATGGACGAAGCGGTTAAGCTCGATCGCCTGGCGCTGACCACCCGACATATGTTCGACGTTGACGCGGAGCGACGGAATCTCGGTGCCGCCGGCGGTGATCGCCTTGGCGGTCTCCGCCTCCATGTCGCGCTCCCTGAGGATAGGGATGCCGAGGATCCTGCGGGTAAGCTCGCGGCCCATGAAGAAATTGGCGACGACATCGACATTGGTGCAGAGCGCAAGGTCCTGATAGACGGTCTCGATCCCGACCGCCTTGGCCTCGGCCGGCGAATGGAATCGCCGTTCCTGGCCGTCGAAGGTGATGCGCCCGGAGGATGCTTCGAGCCCGCCGGCGATGATCTTGACCAGGGTCGATTTGCCGGCGCCGTTGTCACCGAGCAACGCCACCACTTCCCCGCCGTTGACGTCGAAACTCACTCCGCGCAGCGCTTCGATGGCGCCGAAATTCTTGCGGATACCCTCGAGCCGGAGGAGAGGGACTTGTTCGCTCATGCTGCCCTCGCTTTGCCGTTGTCGCGAATGAGCGGATCGCGGTGGCCGCGATCGTCGTCCTGCGTGAACATGATCCCGAACCGTGGCGACAGCACTCCCGACACGGCGAGCGCCGCGGCGCCGCTCAGCACCGCGTCGTGGCCAGCGGCGGCGAGCATCAGCCGATCGGCCTTGCGGTTACCGCGCGCCGCGACGGAGTTAGGGAGCGGCGATGCCGCGTCGATCAGCCGGGCGAGAAGATCCTTCCGTGCCAGCCCGCCGAGGATGATGGTTGCCGGGTCGAAGAGGTTCTCGATCGTCACCACCGCCGAGCGCAGAATCGGTGCCACCTCTTCGAGCCAGGCGTCTTCGCCGATCGTCTTCGCCCGGCGCTCATAGGCCTCCAGCGACAGATATCGCTCGAGGCAACCGCGATTGCCGCATGGGCAAAGGTCGCCGCCCGCCACAACAGGGATATGGCCGATCTCGCCGGCGTTTCCCCACGCGCCGCGCAACGCGACGCCGTCATGCACCATGCAGCCGCCGAGGCCGACGCCGAAATAGAGATAATAGAAGTGGCGGAACGCATTGCCGAGTCCGTAGAGCTGCTCGCCATGGGCGGCGGCCGCAAGGTCCACCTCGATGAAGGACGGAAGCTCGGTCGCTTCGGCCAGCCGGTCGCGGACCGGCACGTCCTTCCAGCCCTCCAGCGTCGTCGGGCCGACGAAGCTCATCGAATCGACGTCGAAGGGGCCCGGTATCGCCATGCCGACGCCGAGCATCCGGCCATTCGACCGGCGCCCGGAAAGGCCGCGAACCAAGGCCTCGATCTCGCGGAAAGCGGTATCCGGATCGACATGCGGGAGATCGCGCCTGTCGCTCCACAGGACCTCGCCGGCGAGGTTGATCAGTGCCGCTTCCAGACCGAGCGGCGTCACATGAACGCCGATCGCGAACCCGCCGTCCGGATCGATGGCGAAGGTGCTTGCCGGCGAGCCGCGCCCCCTCGGCTGCTCGCGCCGAGCGAGGACGAAGCCCTGTTCCTCGAGCTCGCGGATGATGGTGGAGACGGTCTGGATGGTGAGGCCGACACGCTTTGCGATCTCGGCGCGCGTGATCGGGCCGTAGATGCGGATCGTCTCAAGAACGATCCGGCGGTTGTAGGGCCGGCCGAATTCCTGGTTGGTACCGCGCAGCGCCATCCGTTCTTTGCCCTCCCCGACGCCACGATACTGTCGGCTTTCAAATCTTAATGCAAATGGAATTAATAAATGGCCGATCCCTTTCGCTGCAGTCGAGGACAGTCGGAATCCTGAGGCGCTGAGAGCTATCTCCGTTGCGGCAACCGAGGCGCGACATTGACAGGCGTGGTCAGCGGCTTAGCTTGCATTCAAGGCACTTTGGAACCAGCGTCGCGATGGGAGGTATCGCCGTGGCGGCCCGAATCTTCGTGGCGAAAGACTCCGCCGCCGTAGCGGTGGGCGCCGACGGCGTGGCACGGGCATTGGAGGATGCCGCGCGGCGCCGGGAGGTCGACCTTGACGTCGTGCGGACGGGATCGCGCGGCCTCTACTGGACCGAGCCGGTCATCGAAGTGGAAACACGGTCGGGACGGGTCGCCTATGGCCCGGTTTCGGAAGACGACGTCGAGAATCTGTTCAACGCCGGCCTTCTCGACGGCGGCGGCCACCGGTTGGCGCTCGGGCCGACGGAACAGATCCCCTGGCTCAAACGGCAGACGCGCCTGACCTTCTCCCGCTGCGGCATCATCGATCCGTTGTCGCTCGCGGCTTATCAGGGGCTTGGCGGCTATAGGGGGCTGGTCCGGGCGTTCTCGCTCGGGCCACAGGCAACTATCGGCGAGATCGAGGCGTCGGGCCTGCGCGGCCGCGGCGGAGCCGGGTTCCCCACCGGCCGCAAGTGGCGAACCGTCGCCGAAACACCGGCGTCGCAGAAGTACATTGTCTGCAACGCCGACGAGGGCGACTCCGGTACCTTCGCCGACCGCATGATCATGGAAGGCGACCCCTTCGTCCTCATTGAAGGGATGACCATCGCCGGCTTTGCGACCGGTGCCTCGAAGGGGTTCGTCTATGTGCGTTCGGAATATCCCGACGCCATCGCCACCTTCGAGGCGGCGCTCGACGTCGCCCGGCGCGCCGGCCTGCTCGGCACGAAGGTCGGCGACTCGACCTTCGCCTTCGATATCGAGGTGCGGATTGGCGCCGGCTCGTATGTCTGCGGCGAGGAAACGGCAATGCTCGAAAGCCTCGAGGGCCGGCGCGGCGTCGTTCGCGCTCGTCCGCCGCTCCCTGCCCACAAGGGCGCCTTCGGCCGGCCAACCGCGGTCAACAACGTTCTCACTTTTGCCGCCGTACCGTTCATCCTCCAGGAGGGCGCCAAGGCCTATGCCGATTTCGGCACCGGCCGGTCGCGCGGCACCATGCCGATTCAGCTCGCCGGCATGGCGAGATATGGTGGGCTGTTCGAGACCGGCTTCGGCCTCACCCTCGGCGAACTGGTCGACGACGTCGGCGGCGGCACGTGGAACGACCGGCCGGTACGCGCGGTGCAAGTGGGCGGACCGCTTGGCGCCTATTTCCCCCGCGAATTGTTCGACACCCCGTTCGACTACGAGGCTTTCACCGCCCGCGACGGGCTGATCGGCCACGGCGGGATCGTCGTTTTCGACGATACGGTCGACATGGCGCGGCAGGCGCGGTTCGCCCTTGAATTCTGCGCCTTCGAATCCTGCGGCAAGTGCACGCCCTGCCGCATCGGCTCGACCCGCGGCGTCGAGACCGTCGATCGCATCCGGAACGGTATCGAGCGAGGGAAAAACATCACCGTGCTCGAAGACCTTTGCGAGACGATGAAATACGGTTCGCTCTGTGCCCTCGGCGGCTTCACGCCCTATCCTGTCATGAGCGCGCTCCGGCACTTCCCGGAAGATTTCGGGCTCACGTCCGAGCCGGTCGCGGCGCACTAGGAGGAACGCCATGTCTCTCGTCAGCGAGATTGACTACGGCACGCCTCGCTCGCGGAGCGAGACGCTGGTGAGGCTGACCATCGACGGGACCCCGGTCACCGTACCGGAAGGCACCTCGGTGATGCGCGCCGCGATGGAGATGGGGACCGAGATCCCGAGGCTCTGTTCGACCGACATGCTGGAGGCCTTCGGCTCCTGCCGCCTCTGCCTGATCGAGATCGAGGGACGGGCCGGCACGCCGTCTTCCTGCACGACGCCGGTGGTCGAGGGCATGGTGGTGCACACTCAGACGGAGCGGCTGAAGCGCCTCCGCCGCGGGGTGATGGAGCTCTACATCTCCGACCACCCGCTCGACTGCCTCACCTGCGCCGCCAACGGCGACTGCGAGCTGCAGGACATGGCCGGCGCCGTCGGCCTCCGCGAGGTCCGCTACGGCTACGATGGCGGCAAGCACCCGGATCCGGGCAAGGACACCTCGAACCCCTATTTCACCTACGACCCGTCGAAGTGCATCGTCTGCTCGCGCTGCGTCCGCGCCTGCGAGGAGGTACAGGGCACCTTCGCGCTGACCATCGCCGGCCGCGGCTTCGACTCGGTCGTCTCGCCGGGCATGGAGGAGGCGTTCCTCCAGTCCGAATGCGTGTCCTGCGGTGCCTGCGTCCAGGCCTGCCCCACCGCCACGCTCACCGACAAATCGATCATCGACATCGGCCAGCCCGAACATTCGGTGGTGACCACCTGCGCCTATTGCGGCGTCGGCTGCTCGTTCAAGGCGGAGATGCGCGGCGACGAGGTCGTCCGCATGCTCCCCTACAAGGACGGCAAGGCGAACCGCGGCCATTCGTGCGTCAAGGGCCGCTTTGCCTGGGGCTACACGACCCACCGCGACCGCATTCTCGCGCCGATGATCCGCAAGAAGATCAGCGACCCGTGGCACGAGGTATCGTGGGAGGAGGCGATCGGCCATGTCGCCTCCGCGTTCAAGCGCATCCAGGCCGCGTACGGGCGCGGCGCCATCGGCGGCATCACTTCGTCGCGCTGCACCAACGAGGAGACCTTCCTCGTCCAGAAGCTGGTGCGCGCCGGCTTCGGCAACAACAATGTCGACACCTGCGCCCGCGTCTGCCATTCGCCGACCGGCTACGGCCTGAAGACCACCTTCGGCACCTCGGCCGGCACCCAGGATTTCGACTCGGTCGAACAAAGCGACGTCATGGTCGTCATCGGCGCCAACCCGACCGACGGCCATCCGGTCTTCGCCTCGCGGATGAAGAAGCGCCTGCGCGAGGGCGCCAAGCTGATCGTCATCGATCCGCGGCGCATCGACCTGGTACGGACGCCTCATGTCGCGGCGACATATCATCTGCCCCTCAAGCCGGGCACCAATGTCGCCATCCTCGACGCAATGGCTCATGTTGTCGTCACCGAGGGGCTGGTTGACGAGGCCTTCGTCCGCGAGCGCTGCGACCTTGACGCCTTCCAGGACTGGGCCGCTTTCGTCGCCGAGCCGCGCAACAGCCCCGAGGCGGTCGAGAAGGTCTCCGGCGTGCCGGCCGAGACGATCCGCGCCGCCGCCCGGCTCTACGCCACCGGCGGCAATGCCGCCTTTTACTACGGCCTCGGCGTCACCGAGCACAGCCAGGGCTCGACCGCCGTCATGGGGATCGCCAACCTCGCCATGGCGACCGGCAATATCGGCCGCCCCGGTGTCGGGGTGAATCCGCTCCGCGGCCAGAACAACGTCCAGGGCTCCTGCGACATGGGTTCGTTCCCGCACGAGCTTCCCGGCTACCGCCACATTTCCGAGGACGCGACCCGCGCCATGTTCGAGGCACTGTGGGCGAAGCCGCTCGACAACGAGCCGGGCCTGCGCATCCCCAACATGCTCGACGCCGCCATCGACGGGTCGTTCAAGGGCATCTACATCCAGGGTGAGGACATCCTGCAGTCCGACCCCGACACCCGTCATGTGAGCGAAGGTCTCGCCGCGATGGAATGCGTCGTCGTTCAGGACCTGTTCCTGAACGAGACCGCCAGTTACGCCCATGTGTTCCTGCCCGGCTCCACCTTCCTCGAGAAGGACGGCACCTTCACCAATGCCGAGCGGCGTATCCAGCCGGTCCGCAAGGTCATGCCGTCGCGGTCGGGCATGGAGGACTGGCAGATCACCATGGCGATCGCCAACGCCATGGGCTACGCGATGGCCTACGCTCACCCGTCCGAGATCATGGACGAGATCGCGGCCCTGACCCCGACCTTCGCCGGAGTCTCCTTCAGGAAGCTCGACCGGCTCGGCTCCATCCAGTGGCCGTGCAACGAAAAGGCGCCGGAAGGCACGCCGGTCATGCACATGGGCGGCTTCGTGCGGGGCAAGGGGCGCTTTATCGTCACCGAATATATTCCGACCGACGAGCGCACCGGGCCGCGCTTCCCGCTGCTGCTGACCACCGGCCGTATCCTGTCGCAATACAATGTCGGCGCGCAGACCCGGCGCACCGCCAACACGATCTGGCATGAGGAGGACCGGCTCGAGATCCACCCGCACGACGCCGAAGAGCGCGGCGTGCGTGACGGCGACTGGGTGAGGCTCGCCAGCCGCGTCGGCGACACGACGCTCCGCGCCCTGATCACCGAGCGCGTCGCGCCGGGTGTCGTCTACACCACCTTCCACCACCCCGACACCCAGGCCAACGTCGTGACCACCGATTTCTCCGACTGGGCGACCAACTGCCCCGAATACAAGGTGACCGCGGTGCAGGTCTCGCCGTCGAACGGGCCGTCCGGCTGGCAGGAGGAATACGAGGCGTTGGTCCGTGCCACCCACCGCGTTGAGACGGCCCACGAGCCGGCGGAGTGACCGAAATTGGCCAGGGCGGTCCGTATCGTCGAGAACGCGGCCTGGCGGGCCGGCGCGGTTTCGACCGGCACGCGCGCGGTTCCCGAGGAGACGGCGGTCTCCTTCACCTATGACGGCTCGTCCCACGCGGTGATGATGGCGACGCCTGCCGACCTCGAGGACTTCGCCGTCGGCTTCAGCCTGACGGAAGGGATCGTCGGCTCGCCCGACGAGATCGAAGCGCTGGAGATCGTCGAGGAGGAGATCGGCATCGAACTCCGGATGCGGCTGACGGAGCCGCGTTCTGCGGCGCTGGCCGGCCGGCGGCGCTATTTGGCCGGCCCGGTCGGCTGCGGCCTTTGCGGGATCGAGTCGCTCGCCGAAGCCATGCGCCCGGTGCCGGTGGTGGGGAACAGGCCGGCTGTTTCGCCGGCCTCGGTCGTTGATGCGCTGGCGGCGCTCCAGCGGGACCAGCGGCTCAATCGCGAGACCCATGCCGTTCACGCCGCCGCCTTGTGGAGCCGGGGCGGCTTGATTGCGCTCCGCGAAGACGTTGGCCGCCACAATGCCCTCGACAAGCTCGCCGGGGCGCTGGCGCGGCGATCGATCGACGCGAGCCAGGGCATGGTGCTCGTCACCAGCCGGCTTTCGGTCGAACTGGTGCAGAAGGCCGCGATGATCGGCGTGCCGATCCTGGTCGCCGTCTCGGCGCCGACGGCGCTGGCGATCCGCACCGCCGAAGCGGCCGGCGTCACCGTCGTCGCGGTCGCGCGCGAAGACGGTTTCGAGGTCTTCACCCATTCCGAGCGTATCGCCGCGGAGCCGGTCGGCCATGTCGCCTCCTAAGCTCGTCTACATGGCCAACCAGATCGGCAAATTCTTCGTCAGCGAGGATCACGCCACGGCGGTTGCTGCCATCGCCGATCACTTGCGGAAGTTCTGGGACCCGCGCATGCGCGCCGAGATCATCGCCCATCTCGACGGCGGCGGCGAGGGCCTGGACGACGCCGTCCGCCAGGCGGTTGCCGAACTGCGAGAGAGTGGTCAGGCGAGCGGCGGCGACAAGGCGCCAGCCACGTCACTTTGACGGCACCTCGCGCTCCACCTCGGGCGACATCGTGGATGCAAAAGCTTGCTGTGTTCAGTTGGACCGTTGATCCGACTGCGAAGCCGGAGTCCGTAGGGTTGCGCATGCGATGGCTCGACGAAGACGAGGTCTGGGCGTCCTTCGACGTGCTCGCGCAGGACTATGAAAGAGATTGGCTCGAACGGCGCCTGGCGGCCGGCGGCCGCCTTGCGGTGGCCGAGCTTGACGGTCGGATCGTCGGCTGGAACATCTACCAGCTTGGCGAGAGCGACCAGCTCGATTGGCTCAAGGTCGTCCTCCCCGCCGACGCGGTGATGGCGCTCGGAGGCTTCGTCGTCCCAGCGTTTCGGGGTCGGCGCATCCTTGCCGCGATCAAGCGGTTCGCCGGGCGCTGGTATTGCAGCCACGGCGTCCGCCGCATGATCAGCATTGTCGAACCCGCTAACGTTCCGTCCATGAACGCCCACAGGAACGTCGGCGCCGCTGAGGTGATGACGATCGCGCGCGGCGCATTCGCCGGAGTGGAAGTCATCCGGGTCCGACGAAAGTGGGCGATCGGAAGAGATCGACGGGACAGGCGCTTTATCCTCCGTATCGAGTAGACGGCCGCCGTCCGCCGTCCGCGCTGCTCGCCGCTGTCGGACCAGCCAAACAAACGCTAAAGTCACCGATCGGACACCAGCCGAGAGGAGGAGACAATGAGCATGCTCAAGGTGATCGAGGTCCTGGCCGAGTCGAACAAGAGCTGGGAAGACGCCGCCCAGGTGGCGGTCTCCAATGCCGCGAAGACCGTTCGCCAGGTCAAGTCGATCAACGTCAAGAATCTTCAGGCGACGGTGAACGGCAAGGGCAAGATCGACAGGTATCGCATCAACGCCAAGATCACGTTCGCGCTCGAATAGTTGCGAGGCTTACAGGCGTTCGGGTGCCGCGCGCGGCGGCACCCGTGACCAAGTCGATTTCCGCGGGGCCGCGGCTCCGCTACCGGCGATCGCTCAGGAACCAGTGCAGCCACTGCCCGACGCGCAGCAGCTGCGCGTCTTCGCCGCGGCGGCCGACCAGTTGCACGCCGAGCGGCAGCCCATTCGGTCCTTTGAGGAGCGGCAGCGTCAGTGCCGGAACGCCGCAAAGCGACCAGAGATTGTTGAAGGCGGAATCGCCGGTCGATTCGAGCCCGCGCGGCGCCTCGCCGGGGGCGGCCGGCGTGACGATCGCATCGTACCGATCAAACAAGTGGTCCACCGCGGCTCGAAGCTCGGCCTGCCGGTCGAGCGCGTCGAGATAGTCGACCGCCGGAATCGCCAGGCCCTCCGCGACCGTCGTTCGCATATAGTCGCTGAGCTGTTCCCTGCCGCGATCATAGTAGCGCTCGTAGGTGCGGGCGACGCCCACATTGGTGATCGTCTTCAGCGCAACATCGCCTTCGTTGAAGATTTCGGACAGTGTCACGTCTTCGCAAGCCTCGCCGAGCGCCTCGACCAGTTCGGCGGACCGGTCGCGCGTGTAGGGCTCTGCCCTGTCCCAGGCCGGCGTCTTGACGAAGGCGAAAGCTGGCATTTCCTGCGGATCGGCCAGCGCTGTTTCGAGACGGCGGAGCGGCGGCAGGTGCCGGGTGTCCGGGTCGAGCGGGTCGTATCCCGCCAGCACATCGACGATCAGCGCTGCATCGCCGACCGAGCGGGCGAAGACCCCGACGGTATCGAGCGGCGGCGATTGTGGCAGGACTCCGGCCCGCGGGATGAGGCCGAAGCTCGGCTTGAAGCCGACGATCCCGCAGAACGAGGCGGGCCGGATGACCGATCCGTTGGTCTGGGTTCCGATGGCGAGCGGCACCATGCCGGCGGCAACTGCGGCGGCCGATCCCGATGACGAGCCTCCCGGCGTGTGCTCGCGATGATGCGGATTGCGCGTGCCGCGCGGGTGCCGCGCGCCAAGTTCGGTGGTGACGGTCTTGCCGATGATCACCGCGCCTGCCGCCTTGAGACGGCTGACGATCACCGCGTCCTCGTTCGGCCTTCGTCCCGCGTCGAGGGGTGTGCCGTTTTCCGTCGGCATGTCCTTGGTGTCGATGATGTCCTTGAGGCCGACCGGCAGCCCGTGCAGTGCGCCGACGGTGCCACCGGCCCGGAGATCGTCGCAAGCCTTTGCCTGGCTCAGTGCGAGTTCGGCATCGAGGAAGGCGAACGCGCCGACATCCGCCTCGCGCTCTGCGATCCGGGCGAGGCACGCCTCGCAAAGGTCGGCCGCGGTAAACTCTCCGCGCGCCATCCGGTCGCGGGCGTCGATGGCATCGAGATCGGCGAGGTCGTTTTGCATCAGCGTTCTTAGGTCGGTTCAGGCCACCAGAATACCATTTGCGCGACGCTCCGGACGATTCCGGTAGCAAAAAGCGAACGAACCTTGATCTTCTCGCTCTGGCGACCGCATGCTCCGGCCCGACGAGACGGCCAGCGGTCTCGTCTGCTGCCGACCGGTTCGGTGCGCTGGCGGGAGACGATCTTGACCAAGTTCAACATAGCCTTGCCCGTCGAGGACACCCAAGGTCTGTTTCGCCATTTATCTGGCTATGGAACATTGGGCCCAGATCATTTCCATTTCGGCACGCATCTGGCGGGCGACGTCGGTCGGAGCGCCGGGCCCGAGATTCTGACAAGCACCATTGCGCTCACCGACCCGCCTCCGATGACCAGCGCCGAGATATTCCATGATCAGGGCGAACTGGCTTTCCTGGCGACCCTGGCGAAGGCCGCCTACAACCTGCTTCCCGACGAGCCGGTCAGCGACGCGACGAACGACCCGGGCGGGCCGACTGCGCTCGCCGCCTATCAGATTGCCGAGGATAATCTCGCTCTCCTGTCCGCTGCCGATTTGCCTTCACTGCAGCCGACCACCGGCGCCGCGCCGTTTACGTTCAAGGGGATCGAGGACGGCATCTACGTCAACCAGAACGCCGCCGCGCTGATCGGGAGATCGAGCGACGCCCTCTTCGTCGCCTTTCGGGGAACCAACGACAACGGGCCAGGCAACCTGTCGCCGGACCAGGGGCAATGGCTCAGCCAAGCATCCCATTTCGCGTTGTTCGGCGACCTTGTCGCCGCGCTTGGCGACTACGTCGCGGCCAATCCCGACATCACCAAGCTGTTCGTCACCGGCCACAGCCTCGGCGCGGCGATGGTGCAGCCGTTTATCGCCGCCGCCGAAAGCTTCGGTCTCACCATCGAGGCGGCAACATTCGCGACGCCGGGCTACGGATTTCTCGCCCCTGATCACGCCAACTCCCGCATCACGAACTTGTGGACCGACGACGACATCATCCAGTTGGCGGCAGCGGTATCAGGCGTCGACGGCGACCAGAACCAGCTTGTCGACGGAATCTTCGACACCACCTTGCCAAACACGTCGTCGCATTCGATGGACCTCTACCTGGCGATTGCCCGCTTCCTGAACGCGGAAGGCGTCGAGCTGGCGGATCTCCAGTCGCTGAACGGCATCAACTACGACAGCATCGTGATGAAAGTCCGTGGAAGCGATCCGGATTTCAATGTCGGAACCGGCAAGGACAAATTGGCCGGCACGGGCTCCGCGGATCTGATGCTCGGCGGGCCGCGCAGCGACAAGCTGAACGGCCACGACGGTCGCGACACCCTGCTCGGCGGTGCGGGTCGCGATACCCTGATCGGCGGCAACCAGGGCGACTTCCTCAATGGTGGCGCCAAAGCCGACGTATTTGTTTTCAAGCAGCTCGCGGACAGCGTCGTCGGTTCGCAGCGCGACGTGATCCAGGACTTCAGCCACGCTCAAGGCGACCTGATCGATCTTTCCGGCATCGATGCCAAGCAGGGCTCCGGCAACCAGGCTTTCGACTGGATCGGCAAGGACAAATTCGACGACCGCAAGGGCGAGCTGCACTACGTGCAGAAGGATGGCTATCTGCGCGTCGAAGGCGACACCACCGGCAACGGTAAGGCGAATTTCCAGATCGAGCTGGACGGACCGCACAATCTCGTTGCCGACGATTTTGTTCTCTAGCCGCTAGAGGTCCACCCGCCGCAGCCGCAGCGCGTTGCCGATCACCGAGACCGACGACAGGCTCATCGCCGCCGCGGCGATGATCGGCGAAAGCAGGATGCCGAAGAAGGGAAACAGGACGCCGGCTGCAAGCGGCACGCCGATCGCGTTGTAGACGAAGGCGAAGAACAGATTCTGTCGGATGTTGCGCATGGTCGCCGCCGCCAGGCGCCGCGCGCGGATCACGCCGCCGAGATCGCCCGTCATCAGCGTCATGCCGGCGCTTTCGACGGCGACGTCGGCGCCCGCGCCCATGGCGATGCCGACATCGGCGGCGGCAAGCGCCGGTGCGTCGTTCACGCCGTCGCCCGCCATCGCGACGCGCGACCCGGCCTTCTGCAGATCGGTCACGATGCGGCTCTTGTCCTCCGGCAGCACCTCGGCGTTGACGGCGTCGATCCCAAGCCGCCGGGCGACGGCCTCGGCCGTTGCCTTGCTGTCCCCGGTCGCCATGATCACCTTGAGCCCGAGCGCGTGAAGCGCCGCGATCGCTTGGGGCGTCGTCTGCCGCACCGGGTCGGCAACGGCCAGGAGCCCGGCGAGCCTGCCGTCGACCGCGACGAACATCACAGTCTCGCCGTCCTTGCGCCGGCGCGCGGCCGGTTCGGCGAGCGGGTCGATCGACACCATCGCGGCATCCATCAACCGGGCATTGCCGAGAAGCACGGACCGGCCGCCTACCACACCCTTGACGCCTAGTCCGGCAAGCGCCTCGAAATCGCTAACTTTCTCGAGGCGGACGCCTCTTTCGCGTGAGGCGCCGACGATCGCTTCGGCCAGCGGATGCTCGCTCGCTGCTTCCAGCGACGCCGCAATACCGAGAAGCGCGTTCTCCGACAGATCCGAGAGGGCCTCGATGCCGGTGAGCGTGGGCTTGCCCTCGGTCAGCGTGCCGGTCTTGTCGACCACGACGGTGTCGACCGAGGCCATGAGTTCGAGCGCCTCGGCGTTGCGGATAAGGACGCCGGCCTGGGCACCACGGCCGGTCGCCACCATGATCGAGATCGGCGTGGCGAGGCCGAGGGCGCAGGGACAGGCGATGATCAGCACGCTCACCGCCGCAACCAGCGCGTAGGCGAGGGCCGGCGGCGGCCCGAACACGAGCCAGAAGGTGAACGCCACGATGGCGATGACGATGATGCCCGGCACGAACCATGCCGACACCCGATCGGCGAGACCCTGAATCGGAGCGCGCGAGCGCTGGGCCTCGGCGACCATGGCGACGATACGAGCGAGCGTCGTCTCGGCGCCGGTGCGGTCGACCGTCATGTCGAAGCTACCGGTCGTGTTCTGGGTGCCGCCAGTGACCCGGTCGCCTTCACCCTTCTCGATCGGCACCGGCTCACCGGTAATCAGTGACTCGTCGACGGCGCTTCGCCCTTCGACCACCACTCCGTCGATCGGTACCTTGTCGCCCGGCCGCACCCGCAGCACGTTGCCGACAGCGACCGCCTCGAGTGGAACGGTCTCGGTCGTGCCGTCCGCAGCGACCCTGATCGCCGTTTTCGGGGAAAGGTCGAGGAGCGCGCGGATCGCGCCGCCGGTCCGCTCGCGGGCGCGCAATTCGAGCACCTGGCCCATCAGAACCAGCGCGGTGATCACCGCGGCGGATTCGAAGTAGACGGCGACAAGTCCATGTGCACTGCGCATTCCCGCCGGGAACAGGCCAGGCGCGAAGACCGCGGCCACGCTGTAGAGGAAGGCGGCGCCGGTGCCGACCGCGATCAAGGTGAACATGTTGAGGTTGCCGGTGCGGAGCGACGCCGCCCCACGCTGGAAGAACGGCCAGCCGCCCCACAGGACCGCCGGTATGGCGATGACGAGCTGGAGATATTGCTTCGCGTGCGGAGCAAGGAACGGCAGGATATCGAGGCCGAGGAAGTGGTCTGCCATGTCCATGACGAGCAGGATCGCGGCGAGCGGCGCCGCCACCAACAGGCGCCGCTTCATATCGACGAGCTCGGGGTTGGGCCCTTCGTCGCCGGTCGCGACCATCGGCTCGAGCGCCATGCCGCAGATCGGGCAGCTTCCCGGACCGTCCCGTATGATTTCGGGATGCATCGGACAGGTGTAGCGCGTGCCCTTCGCGGCAGGCCGAGTCGGTGCCGCGGCGTGGGGGCGATGCTGGTGACCCGACGGCGCGGCCTTCAGATATTTCTCCGGGTCCGCCCCAAACTTTGACCGGCAGCCGTCGGAGCAGAAATGGAAGGTGACGCCTCGGTAATCGTGGGTCGGTTTCCCGGCGTTCGGGTCCACCTTCATCCCGCAGACGGGGTCGACCGCCACGGCTTCGGCCGACGCGGCGGGTGACTCATGCTCGAGCATCGCGATGGACTTTCGACAAGGAGACCGATAGGATACCCCCGTAGGGTATAAGGAGCGACAATGCAGATTGCAACGAAAGAGTCGGTCCGCAAGCGCCTCAACCGGGTCGAGGGTCAGGTGCGCGGCATCACCAGGATGGTCGATGAAGACCGCTACTGCATCGATGTCGTCACCCAGCTTGCCGCCGTCCGGGCGGCGCTTCGCAGGATCGAGGAAGAAGTGATCCGCGACCACGCGGCGCACTGCGTGGCCGATGCGATCCGCAGCGGCGACCCCGAGGAGCAGCGGCGCAAAGTCGACGAACTGATCGAGGTGCTCGGCCGCACCGATCGGTGAAACCCGACCGGCCGCGCCAGGCCGACGCTAACCCGGCGCCCATAGGTTCACGAAAGATTGAAACTGTGGCCGCGGATTCCTCGGTCCGCGCGGTCTGTTGCCCGGCGGCATGCTTCGCGCATGCGGTCTGCCAAGGGCGCATCAAGGCCAGTCCGGCGCCGATCACGCGCGTCGGCGGCTTGCCGCCAGGCGCGGCTGAGGCGGCGAACGAACCGCCGGCTGGCGCGGGGAGCTCCCGGCCGGACGGCCGACATGGGGCGTCTTCTCCCACAGATGCGGTCGGCGGATCAGCTGGAATAACGCGCGGACGCAGGCGACCGCCATCAGCAGCCAGTAGAGCGGCAACCAGACGAGGACCGACCGTTCTTCCTTGCGGCCGCGAAGCGCCAGGGTGCGGCCGGCGAGGACCGCGACGGCCATGTAGCCGGCGACGAGATTGAAGAGATTGAGCCCGACGATGGCAGCGATGACAAGATCGCCCCCGCGCCAAAGGTCCAAGGGGTTGCTCGCGATCAGAAACGGCGTCACCAAAAACGCGGGATGGGCGATCGCCGAGACGATCATGCCGAGCCCGATCAGATTGAAACCCAGCAACCCGCGGAAGCCGATCTCGCGATAGAGGCGCATCGGCCGCCCCATATGCACGAGCCAGGTCTGCATCCAGCCCTTGAACCAGCGGGTGCGCTGGCGAATCCACGGGATCGTTGCGGCGGGTGCTTCCTCATAGGTCGGCAGGGTAATCGTCGCCGCGCGATAGCCGAAGCGGACGAGGCGGATGCCGAGATCGGCATCCTCCGTCACGTTGAACGGATCCCAGCCGCCGACTTGCTCGAGAGCGCTACGCCGGAAGTGGTTCGACGTTCCGCCGAGCGGCAGAGGCAGGTCGAGGCGGGCCAGCGCCGGCAGCAGTCCGTCGAAAAGCGTCGAGTACTCGACCGCGAAAAGCCGCGCGAGCAGACCCGCCTGATGGTTGTCGACGATGATCGGCGCCTGGAGGCAGGCAAGTCGTTCATCCGCCTGCCGAAAGGTCTCGAACGCCTCGCCGAGTTGATCGGGGTGGGGTCGGTCCTCGGCATCGTAGACGGTCACGAAATCGCCGCGGGCAAAGGTTAGCGCGTACTGAAGCGCCATCGGCTTGGTGCGCGGTCCGCCGGCGGGCACGACGATGATTTCGAAGGGCGCGCCGCGCGTCGCCCGCGCGGCGGCCGCCCGGGTGGGCAGATCGTCCTCCTCGACAATCAGCTTGATATCAAGCCGGTCGCGCGGCCAGGCAATGCGATCCAGCGCGGCGACCAGTTGGCTGACGATGTGGGCCTCGTGGAGGAGCGGAACCAGCACGGTATAGACGGGCAGATGGGTGTCGGCCGACACGGTCCTGGGCTTTCGCGGAAAAAGCGGAACCTGGCCGGCGGCGGCGAAGCGCAGAAGCGATGCCCCGAGAAAGAAGAAGCCGGCGGTGAGATCGATGACCATGATCGTCGCTACCGGCGCCATGATCGCTGCCGCCCCCAAAATCGCGGCGATGGCGAGCCCACTCGCCAGCCGAGGCAGCGTCAGCATCCGCCGCGCCGAGAGCCCGGGGTCGATCGAATCGAGGCGGTCGAGTGCGGCCTTCACGTAGCGTTTTCGGTCGGCTTGACGGAGCGCGGCGCGGATCGCCGTCGGCGGGGCGACAAAGAGCCTGCGACGGGCGGTCGGGTGGGCGGCCAGCCAGCGACTGACCGCCGCGACCATCGTTTCGTCGGGCGCGAGATAGGCGAGCCCCTCGTCGGTAGCGCCCTTGGCGAAGACCCCGCGACTAATCGCGTCCAGGTCGGAATAGGGATTGGGGCCGAGGTCGACCTGTGCTGTATAAGGGAGGCCGAGTTGGCGGGCGCGGTCGCGATACACCGCCTCTTCGTCGCCGGGTGCAATATCGACCGCAGCCGGGCGACCGATGAGATCAAACCGCGCCAAATTCCAGCCCCCCCTACAGCGCGACCGGAAAATCCCGCTCCGGCCCGCGCTGGCGTCCAGCGGCTGTATTTCAGCCGAAAACTACCTTTAGGTGAAGCGGAAAAGCGTGACGATCGGACAGGAAGGCATGAAATTCCGAAGGAATTCGCGTCAGATCGCCGCGGTTGCAGCCGTTGGCCTACTTTTGGTTGTGGTCCTCGTCCCCCCGGCGGTGATCTTTCCCATCGCCGGCGCCGAGGAGGCGACGCCGACGATACCGAGTTTCTGGGATCCCCGCCGACGCATCGAACGCCCGCCGGCGGGGTCGGTTCAGGCCATTCGCTTCGTCACCAGCGACGACTTCCCGCCTTTCAACTTCCTCGATGCGGACGGCCGGCTGACCGGCTTCAATGTCGACCTCGCCCGCGCCATCTGCGACGAACTGGCCATCCGCTGCACGATCCAGGCACGCGAATGGGACAACCTGCTTCCCGCGCTCCGCGAGGGGAATGCCGATGCGATCATCGCCGGCATCACCGTCAGCGCCGCCGCGCGCGAGGAACTCGATTTCTCCGGTGTCTATATGCGTGCGCCTGGGCGTTTCGTCGTGCGTGCCGACAGCGAGCCCTTCGCGCTAACCCCCGAGGGACTGGCCGGCAAAACCCTGGCGGTAGTGGCGCGCACCGCCCACGAGGCCTATCTTGCGGCCTTCTTTCCGGAGGTCGGACGGAAGCTCTATCCCACCCCGGAAGCGGCCCGCGAGGCCCTGAAGTCGGGCGAAGCCGACGCCCATTTCGGCGACGGCATGCAGCTTAGCTTCTGGCTGCAAAGCGAAGCCGCCGGCGGCTGCTGCGTCTTTGCCGGCGGCCCCTATTTGGAATCGCGCTTCTTCGGCAATGGAATGGCGATCGCCGTGCCAAAGGGCTCGGCCGACCTCAAACAGGCGATCGACTGGGCGCTGGCCTCGCTCAATGAGAAGGGCGTCTACGCCGAATTGTATCTCCGTTATTTCCCTGTCGGCTTCTTCTGACCGCGGTTCGGCTCAGCGGAGGGCATGGCGCGCGCGGGCGCCGCGCTCGATCGCCGCGACCACCAGCTTCTCCAGGTCGAGACGGTCGCGCAGGAGCTGGAGGAATCGAAGCTCCTCCTGCTCCACGTGGAGATCGGCGGCCGCCACCTCGACCGCCAGAGCATAAGCGGTTTCGTAGAGCTTAGGCGGCAGCGAGGCGGCGATGACGTTGAGCACGGCGTCAAGGCCGTCGTCGGCCTGCATCAGGCTGCCGCAGGCTTCCGCCGCCGCCACCAGGTGCTCCTGGTCATAGTCCGCGAAGATCGGCAGGGTCTGGACGATGTCGCCGATCTTCTTCAGTTCGCGATCGGTCATGGTCCGGTCGGCGGCCGACATCGTAACCATGGCATAGATCAGGGCATCGTGATGCGGGACGGTCTTGACCGACTTGTTCATGAAGTTTTCCTCAGGATCGGGATGTCGGCCGCGACCCTATGGCGTTGCCGAGGCCGAGGCAAGCAAAACGGCGCGGGCGTTGACGCCGTCGCCCTGGCTTTCTAGAGCATGAAGACGTGCGGGCGTCCTTGCCCGGAAGATGCGGCAAGCCAGGCAGCCGCAGCAAGACCGGGATTTGTTTGGGACGGACTTTGGTCTAGGGTCCGCCCGCCCGACCGCCAGTGACAAAGACATGCAACCCTCCGACCCGCCGCCGATCGCCATCGCCCCCGCGCTGCTCGACACTGCGCGGCGGTCGCAAGCCTGGCCTTTCGAAGAGGCGCGGAAGATCCTCGCCCGCGTCGAACGGCGTCGCGAACCGCCGGCCGAGATCATCTTCGAGACCGGCTATGGCCCCTCGGGCCTGCCGCATATCGGCACCTTCGGCGAGGTCGCGCGCACGACGATGGTGCGGACCGCGTTTCGCGTGCTGACCGAAGACAGCATCCCGACCCGGCTCATTTGTTTCTCCGACGACATGGACGGTCTGAGGAAGGTGCCCGACAACGTCCCCAACAAGGAGATGATGGCGGCGTATCTCCACCAGCCGCTGACCAGCGTTCCCGATCCCTTCGGCGAGCACGACAGCTTCGGCGCCCACAACAACGCCCGGCTTCGTCGCTTCCTCGACCGGTTCGGCTTCGCCTACGAGTTCCAGAGCGCCACCGAGGTCTACCGCTCGGGCACCTTCGACGCGACGCTGTTGCGGATGCTGGAGGTCTATGACGAGGTGATGGCGATCATGCTGCCGAGCCTCGGCGAGGAGCGCCGCGAAACCTATTCGCCCTTCCTGCCGATCAGCCAGACGACCGGCGCGGTGCTGCAGGTTCCGATCGTCGAGCTGAAGCGCGAATCGGGCACCATCGTCTATCGCGATCCGGATACCGGCGGGCTGGTCGAGCAGCCGGTGACCGGCGGCCGGGTCAAGTGTCAGTGGAAGGCCGACTGGGCGCTGCGTTGGGCGGCGCTCGGTGTCGACTACGAGATGTCGGGCAAGGATCTGATCGACTCGGTCAGGCTGTCGAGCCGGATTTGCAAGCTGCTCGGCGGCGATCCGCCAGAGGGTTTCAACTATGAGCTCTTCCTCGACGAGACCGGTCAGAAGATCTCGAAGTCGAGGGGCAACGGCCTCACCATCGAGGAGTGGCTGGCCTATGCCTCGCCGGAAAGCCTGTCGCTGTTTATGTACCAGAAGCCGAAAGCGGCAAAGCGGCTCTATTTCGACGTCATTCCGCGCGCCGTCGACGACTACTTCGCCTTGCTCGCCGCCTTTGGACGACAGAGCGACGAGCAGCGGCTCGCCAATCCGGTCTGGCACATCCACGCAGGCGACCCGCCATCGGTCGACATGCCGATCACCTTTGCCATGCTCCTCAATCTTGCCGCCGCCTCCAACGCCCATGACAAGGAGGTGCTGTGGGGCTTCATCACGCGCCACGTCGCGGGCGTGACCCCGGAGAGCCATCCGAAGCTCGACGAACTGGCGGGCTATGCGGTCCGCTACTACGACGACTTCGTTGCACCGACCAAGGTGTTCCGCGAGCCTGACCCGCAAGAGCGCGAAGCGCTCGGCGCCCTCGACCGGGCGCTTGCCGGTCTTCCGCCCGGCGCCGACGCGGCCGACATCCAGAATGTCGTCTACGAGATCGGCCGGTCGTTCGAGCGGTTCCAGGACAAGGAGAAGACGGCGCCGGACGGCCGCCCCGGCGTGGCGCTCATCTGGTTCGCAACGCTCTACCGGATCCTCCTCGGCATGGAGCGCGGTCCCCGCTTCGGCTCCTTCGTTGCGATCTACGGCGTGCCTGAGACCCGAACGCTGATCGCTCGGGCGCTCGCCGGCGAACTGGTCGCCTGAGTCACAGCGCCGGCGGCGGCTGTTCGGGTGCCTTCGGCCCGCAGCTCGGGTCGGGCGCGGCGCCGACCCATATGCCGACCCGATCACAGCGCGCGTCATGGGCGGCGGTCCGGTATTCCTTCGTTGCGTTGTCGTCGGGCGTTGCCCAGCCCTGGCTGAGCAGCCAGTCGCCGAGATCCGTATGCCCGACGCGGCACGGCGCGATGGCGACGTCGATGTCCTCGAGCGGCGGCAGCAGGCACTCGACCGCCCGGCCGTGCAGGAACATGCGAAGCGAGAAGAGAGCCGTCCGGCCGCACGGCCACACCTCGCCGTCGGCCCGCTCGCAGGTCTGGTCGAGCGCAGGCGGTTTGATCCCGAAGATCTTGATCGTCAGATTCCGCTCGGTGATGAAGGTCGCGCTGTCGGTCGTGCGCGGCAGGAAGAAGCGCCGCCAACGCGGCGGCTCCGGCGGCGGCGGCGGCGTCGGCTCGCGATAGAGCGGCCCGTCGACCTTCGGCCCGGGCAGGATTCCCGGCGGCGTCACATTGCGCGACGGCGGCGGGACGATCTCGAGCTCCTGTGCCGCGGCGGCGAGGACGAAGGGGAAGCCGACCAGAACCAGGCAGGCCGCCAGGCGTAAGAAGCCCTTCCGGTCGAGACAGAGCCGCTTGATCGACACCGGCCTACTGGCTCGCCCAGATGATCCGCGCCATCCATTCGATGTCTGCCGGAGACAACGTCCGGCTCGGGTGATCCGGGTTGAGCGAGGCGAGCTCGATGGTCTTGGCGGTCTTGCGCTGGAGAATCTTCGCCATGACCTCGCCCTCGTTGGTCTTGACCACCACCCGGTCACCGCGCCGGCAGGCCGCCGCCGGCGAGACGATGATGATATCGCCGTCGCGATAGAGCGGCAGCATCGAATCGCCGGTCACCTCGAGCGCGTAGGCGCCGTCGCCTCTCGGGCCGGGGTAGTCGATCTGGTCCCAGCCCTGGCCGGCGGGAAAACCGCCATCGTCGAAGAAGCCGCCCGAGCCGGCCTGGGCAAGGCCGAGAAGCGGCACCTGGCGGAGCGGCACTTCGTTGCGGGCGCGCTTTCGCCTCTCGCCGAGCAGCCCGACAAAATCGCCGATCGACGTGCCGGTCGCTTCGAGGATCTTGGAAAGGCTCTCGGTCGAGGGCCAGCGCTCGCGGCCGTCGGCCGCCACGCGCTTGGAGCGGTTGAAGGTCGTCGGATCGAGCCCGGCGCGGCGCGCCAGGCCCGACGGCGTGAGCTGCTTGCGCTCGGCGAGTTTGTCGATCGCCGACCAGATTTGTCCATGCGACAGCACGAGACCCCTCCGTGCCGAAAGCCCCCAAACCGGGGGACAGGAATAAATACCTGTCTCGACTTATCCCCGCTTGGCGGCTTTGTCGAGTCCCAAGATCAACGCAACCTCCGGTAGTTTCGACTATTTCCGGCACGCAACACGAGACATGCCGCCGGCTCGGGGCGGATGTTATGCCCGCTCGGCCTCACTCTCCGCCGCTGGCGGGAAGCGTCCATAGAAGGTGTCGCCCGCCTTCGCCATCTGCCTGAGCAGCCGGTTTGGCCTGAAGCGCGGCCCGTGCTTTCTGGCCAGGCGATCGAGGAGGGGAACGAAATTGGCTGCGCCCATGAAGTCGATATAGGAGAGGGTCCCGCCGGTGAACGGGGCGAAGCCGAAGCCGAGCACCGAGCCGACATCGGCTTCGCGCACGTCGGTTAAGACCTTTTCCTCGAAGCAGCGCGCGGTCTCCAGCGCCATGACGGCGAGGAACCGTGTCTTGAGTTCGCCGACGTCGATGGCGTCCGGGTCGGCGGTCGGCGGCAACAATTCGGCGAGGCCGGGCCAGAGACGCTTTTTCCCTCCTGGCCGGTCGGGGTAGTCGTAGAAGCCTTTGCCGTTCTTGTGGCCCCGGCGGCCCCGCTCGACCACCATCTCGGCGACGAGGCGATACTCTTCGTCGGAGACCGCCTCGTTGCCGAGATCGGCCCGCATTGCGTCCATGATCCTCAGCGAGAGGTCGAGGGCGGTCTCGTCGTTGAGGCTGAGCGGCCCGACCGGCATACCGGCCATGCGGGCGGCGTTCTCCACCATTGCCGCCGGAACGCCCTCGGTCAGCATGAGGTGCCCTTCGCGGATGAAGGTGGTCACCACGCGCGAGGTGTAGAAGCCGCGTGAATCGTTGACGACGATCGGCGTCTTCCTGATCGCCCGGACGAAGTCGAGAGCCGTGGCCAGCGCCGTTTCGCCGGTCCCCTTCGCCATGATTACCTCGACCAGCATCATCCGCTCGACCGGCGAGAAGAAATGGATGCCGATGAAATCCTTCGGCCGGATGGCGGCTGTCGCGAGCGAGGTGATCGGCAGCGTCGAGGTGTTGGAGCCGAGGATCGCACCCGGCCGCATTGCCGCCGCCGCCCGGCGGATGACGTCCTCCTTGACGCCGCGGTCCTCGAACACCGCCTCGATGACGAGGTCGGTGCTGCCAAGCGCGGCGAAGTCCGCTCCGGGGTGGATATGGGCGAGGATAGCGTCGCGGTCCGCCGGCTTGGCGCGGCCGCGCTGAATGTCCCTGTCGAGCGAGCCTGCCACCGTCACCTTGCCCTGGTCGGCGCTGGCCTGGTCCCGGTCGAGCAGGACCACATTGATACCGGCGCGGGCGCTGACGTGGGCGATCCCGGCGCCCATGAAGCCGGCGCCGACGATGCCGATCGTCCGGATCGGCCTCTTCGCCACGGTTGCCGGCCGGCGCGCGAGCTTATTGAGGGCTTGGAGCGAGGTGAAGAGCGTGCGGATCATCGCCGCGGCGGCGTCGCTCCGGATCACTTTGGCGAAATAACGCTGCTCCACGACGAGCGCCTGGTCGAAGGGAAGCTGCAGCCCCTCGAACAGCGCCGAGAGGATGGCGCGGGCGCCGGGATAATTGTCAAAGGTCTCGCGACGGTAGATGGCGATCGCCGCCGGCCACAGGTTGAAGCCGGCCGGAGAATAGACCTTGCCGCCGGGGAGCCGGAAGCCGTCCTCGTCCCATGGCTGTCGTTTGCGCGGCGTCTCCTTGAGCCAGCGTCGCGCCGCGGCAAGCAACGCCCCGGGCGGCACGACGGCGTCGACCAGCTTCAAGGCCTTGGCCCGCGCCGGCGCCAACTGCTGCCCCTTGAGGAGCATCTCGAGAGCAGCTTGGGGGTCGACAAGCCGCGCCACCCGCTGGCTGCCGCCGGCCCCCGGCATCAGACCGACCCGCACCTCCGGCAGCCCGACCTTCACCTTTTCGCCGTCGGCGATGATGCGACCGTGGCAGGCGAGGCAGAGTTCGAAGGCGCCGCCGAGGCAGGTGCCGTTGATTGCGGCGACCACCGGCTTGCCGCAGGTTTCCAAGCGCCGGAACAGGTCGCCGAGCCGGTTGACGTTCTTGTAGAGCGTCCTCAGGGCCGCCTCGTGGTCGCCCGGGGCAGCGGCGCGGAAGGCCGTGAGCATCGCTTGCAGGAGGTTGAGGTCGGCGCCGGCCGAGAACGTCTCCTTGCCGGAAGTGATGATGACCCCGGTGATCGTCTGGCTCCCGGCGATCGCCTTCACCAGCCGCTCGAATTCCTCGATCGCTCCGAGGTCGAAGACGTTCATCGACCGGCCCGGCATGTCCCAGGTCACGGTGGCGATGCCGCCTTCGTCGACGTCGAGCCGGAAATTGACGTCGGCCATGGCGTCTTAGACTCGCTCGATGATGGTGGCGGTGCCCATGCCGCCGCCGATGCACAGCGTCACCAGCGCGGTGGCGAGGTCGCGCCGTTCCAGTTCGTCCAGCACCGTGCCGAGGATCATCGCGCCCGTGGCGCCGAGCGGGTGACCCATGGCAATGGCGCCGCCATTGACGTTGACGATCTCCGGATCGAGGTCGAAGGCCTGGAGGTAGCGGAGCACGACGGCGGCGAACGCCTCGTTGATCTCGACGAGGTCGATGTCGGCGAACGACATCCGGGCGCGTTTGAAAAGGCGCTCGGTCACGTCCACCGGCCCGGTCAGCATCAGCGCCGGCTCCGATCCGATATTGGCGTAGGCGCGGATCCTTGCCCGCGGAGTCAGTCCAGACGCTTTGCCGGCGCGCTTCGAGCCGACGAGCACCGCGGCGGCGCCGTCGACGATGCCGGAGGAGTTGCCGGCGTGGTGGACATGCTCCACCGCCTCGATCTCGGGGTGGGCCTGGATGGCTACGGCGTCGAACCCGCCCATCTCGCCGTAGAGCGTGAAGGAAGGGCTGAGCGCCGCCAGACCCTGCATCGACGTGTCGGGCCGCAGGTGCTCGTCGCGCGTCAGAAGCGGGAGGCCGTTCACGTCGTTGACCGGCACGACCGAACGGGAGAACCAGCCACTATCCCAGGCGCGGGCGGCGCGCCTCTGGCTCTCCACCGCATAGGCGTCGACCTCTGTGCGGCTGAAGCCGTATTTGGTGGCGATCAGGTCGGCCGATACCCCCTGCGGCATGAAATAGGAGGGAAGCGCGACGATCGGGTCGACCGGCATCGCCCCGCCGGACCCGCCGAGCCCGACGCGGCTCATCGATTCGACGCCGCCGGCGATGATGAGGTCATGATGGCCGCCCTGGACGGTAGCGGCGGCGAGGTTGACCGCGTCGAGGCCCGAGGCGCAGTAGCGGTTGACGTGGATGCCGGGCACGGTGTGCGGAAAGCCGGCCGCGAAGACCGCGCTCCGGGCGATGTCGCCGCCGGCCTCGCCGACAGGGTCGACGCAGCCGAGGATGACGTCGTCGATCCTCGCCGGGTCGACCCCGTTGCGGTCGCGGATCGCGGCGAGCGCCTGTCCGGCGAGATTGACCGTCGAGACGGTGTGGAGGGCACCGTCCTTCTTGCCGCGCCCGCGCGGCGTCCGCACATGATCGTAAATGAAGGCGTCTGGCATGATAGCCTCAAGAGCCGATAGATAGGCCTATACCAACCGGGGGCAAATTCAGAACGCTTCGGCAGGCATCGCCATCAGCGTGTCCGCTCCGGCGGTGATGCGGGCAACGCGAAGGGCGGTCTCCGGCATCGCCCGCTCCATGAACGCGCGGCCGGCGAGCAGGTCGCCGCGCAGCGTTTCAGGCGCACCGCTGCCTTTGGCAACGATCACCGCGGCGATCCGCAGCCACATCTCGCCGAGCGCCACCAGACCGAACAGGTGCATGTAGTCGGTGGCCCCGGCGCCGGCCTGGTTCGGATTGCCGAGGGCATTGGCCATGAACCACACCGTCGCCTGCTGCAGGTCGTCGAGGCCTCGCTTCAACGGCGTGGCGAAGGCCGCCAGCGCTTCGTCGCCCTCGTGCTCCTTCAGCAGATCGCCGACCGTTTGGAAGAACTCGGTTACCGCCCGTCCGCCGTCCTTCGGCAGCTTGCGGCCGACGAGGTCGAGCGCCTGGATGCCGTTTGCCCCCTCGTAGATCATGGTAATCCGCGCATCGCGGACGAACTGCTCGACCCCGGTCTCCACGATGTAGCCGGCGCCGCCGAACACCTGCTGGGCGGCGACCGTATTGGCGAAACCGCGATCGGTGAACATCCCCTTGATCACCGGCGTCAACAGGCCGAGGCGGTCTTCCGCTGCCTCGCGAGCGGCCGCGTCCGGCGAGCGCCGCGCGATGTCGGCGTGAAGCGCCGCCGACAGTGCCAACGCCCGCGCCGCGATGTTGAAGCCCTTGACCTCGGCGAGCGCCCGCCGGACGTCGGGATGGACGATGATCGGGTCGGCGGCGGCGTTCGGATCGGCGGCGCCGGTCAATGCCCGTCCCTGCCGGCGCTCGCGGGCGTAGCCGGCGGCGCTTTGGCTCGCCACTTCCGACAGCCCGAGCCCCTGGACTCCGACCACGAGCCGCGCCTCGTTCAGCATGGTGAACATGGTACGGAGCCCTTTTTCGCGCTCGCCGATCAGCCAGCCGGCGGCGCCTTCATAGTTCATCACGCACGTGGCGTTGCCGTGAATTCCCATCTTCTCTTCGAGCGCGCCGCAGGTCACCGCATTCCGCTCCCCCGCCTGTCCGATACCGTCGGGAACGAATTTCGGCACGACGAAAAGCGACAACCCCCGGGTTCCCGGCGGGGCGCCGTCGATCCGCGCCAGCACCAGGTGGACGATGTTGGCGGCGAGATCGTGCTCGCCGCCCGAGATGAAGATTTTCGAACCGGTGACCGCGAAGCTGCCGTCCCCGTTCGGCGTCGCCCGCGTGCGGATCAGGCCGACGTCGGTACCGGCCTGGGGCTCGGTCAGGTTCATGGTGCCGGCCCATTCGCCGCTGATCAGCTTGGGCAGGTAAGTCCGCTTCTGCTCGTCGCTGCCGTGATGCCACAAGAGCGCGATCACCGCCTGGCCGAGGCCCGGATACATGGCGAAGGCCAGGTTGGCCGAGGTGGCGAACTCGCTCATCGCCGCGCTGAGCACATAGGGCAGCCCCTGACCGCCATAGTCCCGATCGCCGGCAAGCCCGATCCAGCCGCCGGCGGCATAGGCACGATACGCCTGACGGAAGCCAGGCGGCGTCGTCACCGAGCCGTCGGAGTGGCGTACGCAGCCCTCCCGGTCGCCGATCCGGTTGAGGGGCGCGAGCGTTTCCTCCACGAACCGCGCGCCCTCGCGAAGCACCGCTTCGACGGTGTCGGGCGTCGCCTCGGCAAAACCGGGGAGGTTGGCGTGCCGATAGAAGCCAAGCACGTCCGCCAGGAGAAAAAGGACATTGTCGACCGGCGCCCGATAGCCTGCCATTGCGGTCCTCGGTGGTCGGAATCACCCGTTGCCGGTCAGCGTGGCGAAAAAAGGGTGGAGTGTCGCCCGCAAACAATCCGTTAAACCTCCTTACCGGAGTTTTGACTCGCGGTCGCCCGGTTAACTCCGTGTTTACCATGTTCATCGAAACCTGAGCGATGCCGGAGCGGGCGCCGATTCCCTATTCGCGTCCGGTGCGAGAATTTTGAATTCGCTGATTTTTCCGGCCTCGGGGGTGTCGCGCCAGCGACGGGGAGTCAGCACCGATGAAGTCGGGCACGCCGTGGAGCATCAAGGTTGACGACGAGGCTCGCGAGAGGGCCCTCGAAGCGGCCCGCCGCGCCGACATGTCATTGAGCGAATGGCTTCAGCAGGCGATCGCCGAACGCGCTTCCGAAGAGGGCGTCCCGCCCGGTCCCGATCGCGCCGACCGTCACGGCGACGATGAAGCGCAGGCCCTCGCCGTATCCGTCTTGCGCCTCACCCGGCGCATCAAGGCGATGGACGCCGATGCCAGGTCGGCGATCTTCGGTCTCAAGGAGCGGCTGGACGAGATCGAAGCCAACCTCGAGCGGGTCAGCCGGATTGAACAACAGAGGGGGGGCTCGGGGGCGCTGCAAAGCGTCACGGCGATGGTGAACCGCCTCGCCCGCGAGCTCGACAACGCCGACGAAACCGCCCGATCGACGGTCGAGGGCTTGAGGGGATCGGGAAGGGCAGGAGCCATGGATTCGAGCATCACCGACGCGATCCGCGGCCTCGATGCACGGATCGCGGCGATGGCCGAGCGCATCAAGGCGCCGCCACCGGCTCCGCCGCGCAGCGGCGGCAGTTTCGAAGAGCTGCGCGATCGCCTCGATGCGCTGCTTGCCGGTGCGCCGCGACAAGCGGAACAGAAGTCCGCCGCCGCCGGTCTCGAGGCGACGCTGAGGGCCCTGGAAACACGCATCGACGAGGCCAGGACGCGGATTGAAGAGCGTCGCGGCGCCCATGTCCCGCGCGACGACGAAGATCGGATGCATCGCATCGAGGCGCGGCTGGCGGACATCACCAGCCGACTTGGCGGAGCCGCACCGTCGTCGGGCATCGCAAGGGACACTATGCCGGATCTCACCTCGGCGATCGCCGAGGTCGCCGCGCAACGGGTCGCCCGCGCCGTACGTTCCGACCGGGCGTCGCTTCAGTCGGACAAATTCGCGGCCGAGGCTCTCGAAGCGCTGCGTGCCGAGATCGCCACGTTGGGTGAGCGCATCGACAGCGTCGATCGAAATGCCGCCGAGCGCGAGCCGGACCGTCTTGCCCTCGCGCGCCACATCGAGGCGCTTGCCGCCGAGGCGCCGCGCGATCGCGACCTCCTCGACGAAATTCGCCACGAGATCGAGGCGCTCGGCGTTTCCGTCGACCATGTCGCTCGCGAGGCGACGATCCTCGATCGCTTCGACGACCTGATCCGACGTCTCCCGGACCGCACCAGGCTCGACGCCTTGGGTGAGGAGATATCCGACCTTCGCCGGGCGCTTGAGCGCGACGACAGTCCGCGGGCGGTGTCGCGCCTGGAGATGCGGGTCAACGAGCTGGCACGGAACATCGAGACGTCGCTGAATGCGCGCCAATCCGCGTCGGAAGTGGCGGCGGCCGGAATGGCGGCGAGTCTCGCCGACATTCGCGGCGCCCTGGAGGATCTGGTGGTCAGCCACGGCGCCGGGCCGGATACCGCGGCGATCGCCGGACTTGCCGCCAATCTCGCCGAAGTTCGCGGCGCCGTTGAAGGTCTTGCCCCCGGCCATGGCACGAGTGAGGACAGCGCTGTCATCGCCGGCCTGGCCGCCGGCCTCGCCGAGATCCGCGAGATGCTCGATGTCCGCGAGAACGCCGGGCGCGAGCAGGAAGATGCCGCGATCGGCCGGCTCGAGAGCCGCCTCGACGACATTGCCGAGCGCCTCGACGGCGTGCTCGCCCACGCCCCCGCTGCCGAGCTGATCGACGGCCTATACGAACGCCTGGAAGCGCTGGCCGTCAGCGTCGAAACGCTGAACATGCGCGCCGTCGACCCGGCGGCGCTCGACGCGATCGCCGCGGAGATCGCCGCTATTCGCGGCGAGATCGCCGATCGTGAGCCGCCCCGGCTCGACTATCTCGAAAGCCAGATCCACGACCTTGCCGCCCGGCTCGACGCAGCCGCGGAATCGGACGTGGATTCCGAGCAACTGGCCGAGCTGGAGGAACGGATTGCCGGTCTCGCCGCCGACCTCGACCGGGTGACGCCGAGAACCGCGGTATTACAGCGGGTCGAAGAAAACCTGATACGCCTCCAGACAAGCCTCGCCGAGGGGCGTCGGGAATCGATCGAGGCGGCCCGCGCGGCCGCGCGCGACGCGGTGCGCGAATTGGCCGAGAAGGATGTCGATCACGGCCTTTTGCAAGCGCTTAGGCGAGATCTGGATCAAGTCCGCACGGCGGTGGGTGACGGCGAAGCCCTGCACGGCGCCCTTGATACCGTCGTCGACCGGTTGGGTCGCCTCGAAGCGGAGACCGAGGCGCGGACCGCGGAGCGCTCGGCGGAGACCGTGGCGGCCACCGGAACCTTCGGCCCCGAGCCAGGCATTCGGCGGGCCACGCCGCCCGCAGCACCCCCGGCGCCGCCAACCGGCGAAGGGGCTGCCGGCAGCCGCCAGCCTGACAGGAAAGAGGCCAAATCCGATCTTGCTGCCCTGCGCGAGCTTGCCGCCAGCAGCGCCGGCCCCGATCGGCAACCCGCCGACCGTCGCGCCGAATTCATCGCCGCTGCCCGCCGTGCGGCACAAGCCGCCGCCTCCGAGGGCCATCGCGGCGGCCGGTCGGAGGACACCGTGCCGGCGCAAAAGCCGAGCCCGTTCGCCCGCATCGGTCAGGCGATCCGCAACCGGAAGAAGCCGCTGCTCCTGGCCGCCGCCGCCATCGTGCTGGCGATAGGCGCCGTCCGCATGTTCGGCCCCCAGGCCGTCGACCCGCAACAGACGCTTCTCAGTTCCCCACCCCCGCTGGTCGCGGCGCCGGTCGAAAGCCGCGTCGCGACACGCGCCGCCGACGGCGCGCCGGCGCCGACGGTGCCGCGGATCGACGAGCCGGCCCTGGTCGCGCCGCCGGCCAATGCCCGCACGGCGATGGCGCTTGCCAGCGAGGCGCCCATCGACGGCCGCTTCAGCAACGCCTTCGGCGCAGCCGCCGGCACCGACGCGAGCGATGTTACCGGGAGCGTCCAGCCGGCTTCGGCGACCGATGCCTTCGATCCCGACCTGCCGCTGACCGGCTCGGACAAGCTCCGCGCCGCTGCCGCCGAAGGCGATCCCGCGGCCGCCTTCGAGACCGCCAATCGGTTTGCCGAGGGCACCGGCACCTCCAGGGATCTGGCGACCGCGGCGAAATGGTACCGTCAGGCCGCCGAGCACGGTCTTGCCGTCGCGCAATACCGTCTCGCCAGCCTCTATGAGCGGGGGCAGGGGGTCGACAAGGATCCCGGCGAGGCGGTCAAGTGGTATCAGCGCGCCGCCGATCAGGGCAATGTCGGCGCCATGCACAACCTCGCGGTCCTGATGAGCGAGGGAGCCGGCGGCGAAACCGACAATGCGAAGGCGCTGGAATGGTTCCTCGCCGCCGCCAATTACGGCGTCAAGGACAGCCAGTACAATCTCGGCGTGATGTACGCGCGAGGGCTCGGACGGGCGCCCGACCTCGTTGAAGCCTACAAGTGGTTCGCGATCGCGGCAGTGGCCGGAGATACCGACGCGGGTGCCCGCCGCGACGAGATCACCGCCATGCTCAACCCGGACCAGCTCGCCGCCGCTCGCGCCGCGGCACAGGCCTGGCGGGCCAAGCCTGTGCTCGCTGCCGCCAACAGCGTCAGCGCTCCCGAAGGTGGCTGGGATGACGACGGCGTCGGCGTTACCGCCGCCGACCAGAAGCAACTGGTCATGAAGATCCAGGCCTTGCTCGCCGAGCAGGGCTACGATCCCGGCCCCGCCGACGGAATCGACGGCCCCAAGACGCGCGAAGCGGTCCGCGCCTTTCAACGCACGATCGGCGTCGCCGCCACCGGGGTGATCGACGGTTCATTGGTCACCGCGCTGGCGGGGAACGAGTTGGGCTAGGCGGCCGACGGGGGCGCTTCGGTGAGCGGGCGCCGGCCTTGCGTTGACACCGCAATCCTGCGGCGCTTTATCGATCGGCTATCCGCGCGTGACCGTTCGCGCGTCCGTCCACGGTCTTCGACTGGCGCCTCGCCGTGCTGATCTATCTCCCCATTGCCGAACTGTCGGTGAACATGTTCATCATTTTCGGCATGGGCGGAGCGGTCGGCTTCCTCTCCGGCCTGTTCGGCGTCGGCGGCGGTTTCCTGCTGACGCCGCTCCTCATCTTTTCGGGCATCCCGCCGGTCGTTTCGATCGCCACCGTCGCCAGCCAGATCGTCGCCGCCTCGGCCTCGGCGGCGCTCAGCTACTGGCGCCGGCGGATGATCGACATGAAGCTCGCCGCCGTGCTGATGGCTTCCGGCGTGGTCGGCACCGCTCTCGGCGTGTTGGTGTTCAACGGCCTGCGCAAGCTCGGCCAGCTCGACCTGATCATCAGTATCTCCTACGTCACTTTCCTCGGCCTGATCGGCATCCTCATGTTGCGCGAGTCGGTCCGCTCGATCGCCAACGCGCGTCGGGGACGGCCGGCACCGCTTCGCCGCCCCGGCCAGCACAGTTGGGTGCACGGGCTCCCGCTCAAAATGCGCTTCAAGCGCTCGAAACTCTACATCAGCACCATTCCCGTCATCGCCCTCGGTACCGGCATCGGATTTCTCGGCGCCCTGCTCGGCATCGGCGGCGGTTTCATTCTGGTGCCGGCGCTGATCTATCTCCTGCGCGTCCCGACCAACGTCGTCATTGGCACCTCGCTGATCCAGATCGTCGCGACGATGGCGATGGCGACGATATTGCACGCCGTCTCCAGCCAGTCCGTCGACATCGTGCTCGCCATCATCCTCATGGTCGGTGGCGTCGTCGGCGCCCAATTCGGCGCGCGGATCGGCCAGAATATCCGCGGCGATCATCTTCGCGCTTTGCTGGCGCTGCTCGTCCTCGCCGTCGGCGCGCGTTTCCTCGTCGGCCTTGTGACACCGCCGGTCGAGCGCTACTCGCTGACCATCCTCACCGGGGGCGGACTTTGAGGCCTCTCGCCATCCTCGTCGGCGCGCTCGCCATCCTCTCCGCCGGCGAGGCCGCCGCCGAACGGATGACGATCTCGTTTTCCACCGACGAGATCAGGATCGATTCGACCTTCACCGGCGACACGGTGACCCTCTTCGGCGTCATCGAACGCGACGCCTCGACGGTGTCGCGGGGGACCGGCTATCAGATCGCCGTCGTGCTTAGCGGCCCGCCCGAGACGGTCGTGGAGCGCCGCAAGGATCAGATCGCGCTGGTCTGGATCAACAGCGCTTCGGAGACGATAACGGCACCGTCCTTCTACGCGCTGAACACCTCGGGCGAGCTGTCGGCGGTATCTACCGTGCCGCTCCTCTCGCGCCATCAGATCGGCTTCGACAACATCAAGTTCGTTTACCAGAACCGGCCGATCGCCAACGACCCTGCTGCCAACGAGTTTCGCAACGCGTTCATCCGGCTGAAGCAGGATACATCGCTCTACATGGAGGAGCCGGACGGCGTCTCCTTCATCGGCGGCAACGGCAGTGTGTTCCAGTCTTCGTTGTGGATTCCCGCCAACGCGCCGGTCGGCAGGTACACCGCCGACGTCTTCCTTTTCTCCGGCAATGCGCTTCTCGCCCACGAGACAGGCAGCCTCGACATAACCAGGGTCGGCTTCGAGCAGCTGATGTTTGCCGCCGCCCATGAGCATGCACTGACCTACGGCCTGGCCTGCGTGGCGTTGGCGCTGTTCACCGGCTGGCTGGCCGGGGTCGTCTTCCGCCGCGATTGAGCCGGTTCAGGGACCCCGGTTCAGGAGAAAATCATGAGCGCGAAATCCTTGTGCGTCAGGTCGAGATGCGCATCGACGGTCGCAAAATGGATCTGCGGATCGCCTCCCTTGCCGTCTCCGTCGAAGAAGATCTTGCCGTTGTTGTCGTTGTAGATAATCCGGTGCGCTCCCTTCGTCGCCTTGGATCCGACGTGGTACTCGGATACGGGTAGCACGCCGGTATCCTCTAGCAGCCCGACGAAGACCTGCGGATCGAGCACGATCTTGTCCTTGCCGGGCGTCATGTCGACGATCTTGTCGACGCTGGTCAGCGCGGCGATGTTGTCGAAGATGAACCAGTCCTTGCCCTGGCCGCCCTTCAGCGTGTCGTTGCCGAAACTCCCGCGGAGCAGGTCGTTGCCCTTGTCACCGAAGAGGAAGTCCTTGCCGCTGTCGCCGTAGATACGGTCATTGCCGGCAAGACCGTGCAGCGTGTCATTGCCTTCGTTGCCGATGATCGTATCGTTGCGGATCGTCGCCATCGGCTGACCGGCGACCGTCTTGTGAGCATTCACGATATCGTCGTTGAGCGAGCCCTGGATTTCAACGCCGGGGCCGTTCACGCGGCTGACCGCGCTGGCGAGCACCTTACCCCAGCCACCGTTCTGTTCGCCGCGCGGCGCCGCGTCGAACCAGTCGTAGCCGAGGAACACGACCTGACCGCCCCCATAGGTGAAGACCACGACCGCCGCGTTGGTCCCGTCGTTGTAGAGGCTGAGCGCGTCCAACGGCAGGCTCGCCTGGTTGAGCGTGCAGACAGTGTTGTTGCCGGGAATCGACAGGGGATCGTCGGCGAAAGCGGTTCCAGTGGCAGCGCCGGTGTCTTGGGTGAAGGTGCCTTCCGCTTTGTACTCGTCGCCATTGTTGACGGAAAAGCCGAAGACGCCGTTCAGGAAGTCGGTGTCCTCGTCGCCCGCGGTGCCGTGCAGGATCAGTGTGTGGCCCGTCGCGACGAAGTCGCGGAGCACCTCGGCGGCGGCGCCGCTCAGCGTCAGCGGCCCGATCTCTTGCTCCGGGATGACGACAACATCCTTGCCGGCCAGCGCCGCGGTCAGTCCCGACGCCGATTTGTTGGTGAACTCGCTTACCTTGTGGCCCTGCTTGTTCAGGGTGGCATTCAGATTCCGCACTTCGCTGTCGCCCAGGCCTCCGTCGGGGAAGTTGTCGACATATTTGGTGTTGGCGAAAAGGGCGATGTGGGCTTTGCTGAGTTGCTTGCCGGCGAGACCCATCGGGCGCTCCTTTGTCTGAGGGAGACCGGAAGATACACGGGCCGCGCCCGCGCGGCGAGGGGATCGATATTGCCGGGGGATGGCTCAGTCCGGGCGGAGCGCCTTGCGCCCGACCGGATAGACACGGTCCTCGCCGAGCATGAAGGCACGGAAGGACCGGGCGGCGAAGAGGCCTTCGAAGGCCCGATCGAGCACGTTGAGGCCGCCGGCATAGGCGCCGAAGGCGGGGAGCACCAGCCGCCGCCCGTCGCCTGCGAAGCAGCGCCGGCGGACCCACTTGCCGCGCCCGGCGACGCGAGCAGCCGGGTGCAGGTGCCCTGCGATCTCGCCGTCCGCCTCGCCCGCCGCCGGCTCATGGCGAAAGACGATCGGGCCGATCGCCAGCGTGTCGAGATAGGACCCGTCGAGGCCGGCCGGCGCCGCCGCATCGTGATTGCCGGCAATCCAGATCCAGTCGCGCCCCACCTGAAGTGTCGCGAGGGTCGCACGGTCCCGCCGGTTGAGCCGCGCGGCACCGCCGTCGTCATGAAAGCTGTCGCCGAGCGCGACGACCATCGCCGGCGCCAGCCGGTCGATCAGCCGCGACAGGCGGCCAAGCGTTACCGCCGTGTCGTAGGGCGGGATCATCTGGCCGCGCCGGGCAAAGGCCGAGCCCTTCTCGAAATGGAGGTCGGCGACGACGAGGAGGCGACGGTCCGCCCACCACAGCGCGCCCTCAGGAAACGCCTCGAGCACCACTCCGGCGACCGCCACCAGCGCGGGGGCGGACTGGCCGGCTGTCGTTAGCTTCGCGGTTCGCTGCGGCATCAGGGAGTTCATGAGGCTGCGGCCACCACACACCCAACCTCCCCCTTGAGGGGAGGTCGAAGTTCGCGGAGCGGAGCGACAGCGAACTTCGGGAGGGGGGAGAGCCTTTGATCCAGGTCGCGTCCCCTTCCCGAAATCCGCTTCGCTGACGCTCGCAGATTTCGACCTCCTTTCAAGGAGGAGGTTGGACGTCGTGCGTTGACACCGAGTTCAGACATCATCCCCCATCGCTTCCTTCACCAGATCCTCCGCCGCCTCGCGCAGCACGTCCTCCTGCGCCTCGCCGCCGACGACCTCCTTGCCGATCTCCAGCATCACCGGAACCGCCAGCGGCGAGATGCGGTCGAGCGGTTTATGCACGATCCGGCCTTTGATTCGCGACAGCATATCGCCAAGCCGGGCGACGTCGAGATGCCCGGTGGCGGCGTCCGCCCAGGTCGCCTGCATGAGGACGTGGTCCGGCTCGTGAGCGCGCAACACGTCATAGATGAGGTCCGAGGAGACCGTCACCTGGCGTCCGGTCTTCTCCCTGCCCGGGTGGCGCTTCTCGATCAACCCGGCGATGAGGGCGCAGGCGCGGAAGGTGCGCTTGAGGAGGTAGCTGTCCGCCATCCAGGCATCGAGGTCGTCGCCGAGCATATCCTCGTCGAAGAGTTGGGCCAGCGACGGTGCCCCGCGGCGGAAGGCGGCACCGAGGTCGCGGAGCCCCCACACCGCCAGCGAATAGTCGGTGGCGACGAAACCGGTCGGCCTCAGCCGCGCCCGCTCCAGCCGCCGGGTCAGGAGCATGCCGAGGGTCTGATGGGCGAGCCGCCCCTCGAACGGGTACGACACCAGGTAGAAGCGATGCCCGCGCGGAAAGGTCTCGACGAGAAGCTGGTCGCGCTTCGGCAGGATCGAGCGCTTCCTCTGGATCTTCAGCCAGTCGGAAACCTGATCCGGCAGCCGCTCCCACGACTTCCGATCGGCGAGGAGGGCGCGTACCCCGGTCGCGAGATAGGTGGTCAGCGGAAACTTGCCGCCCTCATACATCGGGATCTTCGGCGTATCGTCGGCGGTGCGGGTGGCGATCGCCTCGGCCTCTCGGATGCCCTCGAAGCGGAGCACCTGGCCGGCGAAGAGGAACGTCTCGCCCGGCGACAGCTGCTCGATGAAATATTCCTCGATCTTGCCGAGCACCCGCCCGCCGCGCCCGGCGAAGCCGGCCCGCGCCGTCCGGCTCACCCGCACGTTCAGCATCGGCGCCTCGATGATGGTGCCGACGTTGAGGCGATATTGCTGCGCCACGCCGGGATGGCTGATCCGCCACAGCCCGTCGGGTCCCCGCCGAATCTTGGCGTATCGCTCGTAGCTTTTCAGCGCGTAGCCGCCCGTCGCCACGAACTCGACGACCTGGTCGAAGGTCTGCTTGGCGAGGTCGCGATAGGGATAGGCGGAGGCGACTTCGCGGTAGAGCGCGCCGGCGTCGAAGGGCGCGGCGCAGGCCATGCCGAGGACGTGCTGGGCGAGCACGTCGAGCCCGCCGGCGCGGATCGGCGGGGTGTCCTGCGCGCCGAGATAGTTGGCGTCGAGCGCGGCGCGGCATTCCATCACTTCGAAGCGATTGGCCGGCACCAGGATCGCCTTAGATGGCTCGTCGAGCCGGTGATTGGCTCGGCCGATGCGCTGGGCGAGGCGGCTTGCCCCTTTCGGCGCGCCGATATGGACGACGAGGTCGACGTCGCCCCAGTCGATGCCGAGGTCCAGCGTCGAGGTGGCGACCACGGCGCGAAGCCGTCCCGCCGCCATGGCGCCCTCGACCTTGCGCCGCTGCGTGGCGTCGAGCGAGCCGTGATGAAGGGCGATCGGCAGGCCGTCGGCGTTGGTGCGCCACAGCTCCTGGAAGATCATCTCGGCCTGGCTGCGGGTGTTGACGAAGAGGAGCGCCATCTTGTGGGCGGCGATCGCCGCATAGACGTCGGCAAGCGCGTAGCGGGCCGAATGACCGGACCACGGCACCCGCTCCTTCGATTCGAGGATGGTGATCTCCGGCTTCGCTCCGCCGGCGACGGTGATGAGGTCGGCGAGGCTCAAGTGGGCGGCGCCGCGGCCCTTGCCACGCCTCGCCGAAGGCAAGGCACTGCCCGTCGCCGATCGGGCGCCTTCTCCCTCTCCCCGGTGGGGAGAGGGCCGCGAGCCTTGCCCGGCGTCAGCCGGGCTTAGGCGAGGGGGGCGGGGGGGATTGAACATTTCCGGCTCGGGCTTCTCCCCCTCACCCGCTCGCTCGGCCGAATCGCCGGGCTCACGACCTCTCCCCACCGGGCAGAGGTGAGGGGCTGGAGTTGCCGACAAGGCTGGAGGCTGCCCCACCAGCCACGCCCGAAGCGCGTCCGGGTCGGCGACGGTGGCCGACAGGCCGATGGCCTTCAGCTTCGGCGCCAGCGTCCTCAGCCGCGCCAAGCAGAGCGCCAGAAGGTCGCCGCGCCTGCTCACCACCAGCGAATGCAATTCGTCGAGGATCACCGTGTCGAGGTCGGCGAAGAAGCGGTCAGCGTCGATGGCGGAGAGGAGCAGCGCCGTCTGCTCGGGCGTGGTCAGCAGGATGTCGGGCGGCTTGAGCTTCTGCCGCTGCCGCTTGTGGACCGGCGTGTCGCCGGTCCGCGTTTCCATGGTGACGGGGAGTCCCATCTCGGCGACCGGCCGCTCGAGGTTGCGGGCGATGTCGACGGCGAGCGCCTTCAGCGGCGAGACATAGAGCGTGTGCGGCCCGCGCCCGCCGACCGGCGCATCCTTCGGCCGTTCGTGGAGTGACACCAGCGTCGGCAGGAAGCCGGCCAACGTCTTGCCGGCGCCGGTCGGCGCGATCAGGAGCGTCGAGCGCCCGGCCCGCGCCTTGGCGAGAAGCTCGATTTGGTGCGGGCGCGGCGTCCAGCCGCGCGCGGCGAACCACGCGGCGAATGGCGCGGGCAGGACGGTGGTGTGATCCTTGATGTCGGCGCGAGCGGTCATGGCGTCACAGGTACCGCCGCCTTGCCGACAGGTCCACGTTTGTTCTTGTAGGCCTGCCCACGCCGTTCCACATTCCCACCGATGCGCCCCGAAGACATCCTCTGCCCGACACCCGCCGGCCTCTACTCGAAGGCTGGCGATTTCCACATCGACCCGACCCGGCCGGTCCCGCGGGCGCTGATCACCCACGGCCATTCTGACCACGCCCGGGCCGGCCACGGCGCCGTCTTCGCCACCCGCGAGACGCTGAGGATCATGGCGGCGCGCTACGGCGAGGATTTCGCCCAGTCGACGCAGGCGGTCACCCTCGGCGAGACGATGCGGATCGGCGACGCCGCCGTGACCTTCCAGCCGGCCGGCCACGTGCTCGGCTCGGCGCAGATCGTCGTCGAGGCGGGCGGTGTGCGCATCGTCGCCTCCGGCGACTACAAACGCCGCGCCGACCCGACCTGCCTGCCGTTCGTGCCGGTGCCCTGCGATGTCTTCATCACCGAGGCGACCTTCGCGCTGCCGGTTTTCCGGCACCCCGCGCCTGAGGCCGAGATCGGCAAGCTACTCGCCTCGCTTGCCCAGTTTCCCGAGCGCGCCCATCTGGTCGGCGCCTATTCGCTCGGCAAGGCGCAACGGGTCATCCGCATGCTCCGCGACGCCGGCTATGAGCGCACCGTCTATCTCCATGGTTCCATGGACAAGCTCTGCCGCCTCTACGAGGAGGAGGGCGTCGCGCTCGGCCCGCTGGCGCCGGCAACCGTGGCGACCGGCAAGAAGGGCGACTTCGCCGGCGCGGTTGTGGTTTGCCCGCCGTCCGAAATCGCCGAGCGCTGGGCACGGCGCTTTCCCGATCCGGTCGCCTGCTTCGCTTCCGGCTGGATGCGCATCCGACAGCGCGCCAAACAGGCCGGCGTCGAACTGCCGCTCGTCCTCTCCGACCATGCCGACTGGGACGAGCTGACGGCCACGATTACAGAGCTCGATCCGCGGGAAGTCTGGGTCACCCACGGCCGCGAGGAGGCGCTCGTCCGCTGGTGCGAGCTGAACGGCATCCCGGCGAAGCCGCTGCATATGGTCGGTTACGAGGACGAGGCGGAGTAGGCCTTTCGGCCCGATTGCCGATTCCACGTCCGATCGAATCGCGACGGTTTGACGCCGGCAGTCCCGGCATACGCGTTTCCTCCTTCGACCTACGCGCGCTGCCGCAGCGGGGCCGGAGCGGATTCCGCGACGATTTGATCGATCAGCACGTGATCCGGTCCGTCGGCCGGGCCGGTTGACCGGATGCCGTCGAGATAGCTGACCAGCGTCCGCGTCATGCCGGCCGCCTCGGGCAGATGGCCGGAGATGATCGTCGCCGGATCGAGCCGCTCAATTCGGTCGAGCGTTCGGCCGAAAGCGGTCTCGTCGAGCGAGCCGAGCCACGGTGCGTCGATTCCTGCCCAGATGCTCATGCCCTCCTTCAGCGCGCCGGGGTTGACAGCGCGAGCGTCCTCGGCAGGGTCGGCGAGCAGCGCCCCGAACGCATCGGCGGTGAAAAGGGTCCGCGTCCTCGTGTCGAAGAAGCCGCGCGTCTCGGGCGCGTCGTAATATGGCGGCCGGAAAGGAACGAGGGTCCGGTCGCTGGCGTCGAGTGCCTGGCCTTGCTCCAGCAGGTGAACGCGGCTGACGTCGCGGCCGAGCAGCATCATCTTCGCCATTCCGAGAAAATTGGTGACGACTTTCGCATTGGGAGCGACGCCGAGGACCGCCGCCAGGCTGCCAAGGTGGTCCGGATCCATGTGGCTCAGCCAAATCCACTTCAAGTCGCTCGGGTCGATGGCGTCCTCCAGCGTGGCGATGAAATCGTCGCCGAGCGCGCCCAGTCCGGTGTCGACCAGGACCGGCTCCGCCCCTTTGATCACGAAGGCGTTGACCGCGAGCAGGCCGAAATCGGCGACCGGCGCGTATGAGGGGAGGCAGATCGTGTCCGGCGCGACCTCTCGCGCCGGCAGCATCGTGGGACCGTTCATGGCGTCATCTCCGATTTTCAGTGAGCATAAGTGTTCACATATCGGACACTCCGATAGAACGATCGATGCCCCTTGTCAATGATTAAATGAACGACTATGTTCATCGAATGGCAAAGCGCGCTTACACCTTGAAGAACCGAGCCGAATCGCGAGAGGCCACGCACCGCAGGATCGTCGACGCGACCGTCCGCCTGCATGAAACGCTGGGGCCGAAGCACACCACGATCAGCGCCATCGCCGAGGAGGCGGGCGTGCAGCGCCTGACCGTCTATCGCCATTTTCCCGATGAGGCGGCGCTTTTTCAGGGCTGCTCGTCGGCCTGGCGCGAGCGCAATCCGCAACCGGACCCGGAGCTTTGGGCCTCCGTCTCGGACGGCCTGGAGAGAAGCAGCGTCGCGTTGAAGGCGCTCTACCGCTACTACGAGGGGACCGCGGCGATGTGGACGGCGCTCTATCGCGACCTCGCCGAGGTCGACGTCCTGAAGCCGTCCATGAACAGGTTCGCCGCCTATCTCGAAGGCGTCGCCGACGATCTCGTCCGTCACATCGCCCCAAGCCGCGACAACCCAGAGCTGGCGGCGACGCTTCGCCATGCCGTGCAATTTTCGACCTGGAGATCCCTCGCCGCGATCGGCCTCGACGAAACGGCGAAGGCCGAGCTGGTGATCGGATGGCTCACCGGGATCTTGGGCGGCCGAGACTCGAAGATCGGTAGGTCGGACCGGCAAGCGGCCCTTGCCACTATCGGCGCGAAATGACCCGATCGCAGTTGCCCAGCGGCGGATTCCGCTTGAACGAACACGATCGCGGCCTAGATTTGCTGCCATGGCAGAGTGCAAGATTATCCGCGGCGGCACCGGCTTTCACGGCAAGCAGGGCCTCGACTATTTCTCCGGCGTTTCGGCCGAGACGGCGGGTTCGCGGGCAATCTGCATGCATCTTCTCGAGATGCCGCCCGGCGCCGAGGCGAAGCCCCACTATCACGAGGCGCACGAGACCGCGATCTTCGTGCTGGAGGGCAGCGCCGAGATGCGCCACGGCGCGCATCTTGAGCATGTCGACCGCGTCGCCGCCGGCGACTTCGTCTACATTCCTGCCGGCGTTCCGCACCAGCCCTACAACCCGACCGACAAACCGGTCCGCGCGGTGATCGCCCGCACCGACCCCAACGAGCAGGAAAGCGTCGTCCTTTTGGAGGATGTCGCCGCGAAGTAGCCTACCGCGCCTCCGCCCAGGCGCGGACGAGGTCGTGAGCGATGGCGATTCTCGGTGGGCACTGGATCCCGTCCGGATGGGTGCCGGCAAGCATCGCCTTCACCTCGTCGCGTGAGAACCACCGGGCAGCTTCGAGTTCGGTTTCGTCGCGCGTGATGTTGGTGGTCAGCGCCTCGCCGTGGCAGCCGATCATCAGCGAGGCGGGAAAAGGCCACGGCTGGCTGGAATGGTAGCGCACCCGACCGAGCCGGATGCCCGCCTCCTCGAATGTCTCGCGGCGCACCGCGTCCTCGATCGTCTCACCCGGCTCGACGAAGCCGGCGAGGCAGGAATACATGCCCGGAGCGAAGCGCGCCTGCCGCCCGAGCAGGCAGCGTTCCTCGCCGCTGGAGGCGTCGATGGCGAGCATGATCACCACCGGGTCGGTCCGGGGGAAATGCGGCGCGCCGCAGTTCGGACACTCGCGCCGGTAGCCGCCGGCCTTCATCGCCGTCAGCGTGCCGCAGACCCCGCAATAGCGGTGCCGGACATGCCAATAGGAGAGGCTGCGCGCCTGGGCCATGGCGCCGAGATGGTCGGGCGGCACCGTTCCCTCGACCGCCAGCGTCCGCAGATTGACGAGCTTGATGCGGCTTTCGTCAATCGGCGTCGTCTCGGGTAGTATCGCGGCAAGCCGCGGCCCCGCTTCGCTCCAGCCGAGTAGCACCATCTCGTCGCGGGCGGCCCCGAACGCCTCGGCCTCGGCAAGGGCGAACAACGGGTCGGAACCGCTCCTCCCCGTCAACATCACCAGATCGTCGCGGAAGAGGTAGAGGCGCGCGGCCGGGTCGGCGAGGGCGGCCGGCACCGAGTCGTCGTCGCGGTTCTCGCTCCGCCGTTCGATGCGGTTGCCGGAGAAGCCATGCAGGCTGCTCCGATCCTCTTCGGGGAGGCCGTCGAAAAAACCCGCCATGCGATTCGTGTGCTTTCAGTCGGGAAGGGCGTCGCGAATTCGTCGGATCAGTCTATCCCGACTTTCCGGCTCGTAGGCAACCGGCTCGCCGACGCTCCATACCGGGTTGGGCCACGCGGCATCGCCGGCGAAGCGGGCGATGACGTGGATATGGAGCTGGCGGACGATATTGCCGAGCGCGGCGATGTTCAGCTTGTCGCAGCCGGTCACCGCCTTGAGTGACTCTGACACCATGATGATCTCGTCGAAGACGATCGCTCGATCGACCGGGGCGAGATCGATGATCTCGGCGACATTCGCCCGCCTCGGCACCAGCATCAACCAGGGAAAGCGGGCATCCTTCGCCAGACGCAATTCGGAAAGCGTCAAAGAAGCGACGGCGACGGTGTCCTGCGCCAGGCGTTCGACGAGTTTGAATTCGGTCATCGGCGGCTCTTGATCCGGATCAGCGCGCTTCGTTGCTTTGAACGTAAGCATGCGCCTTTCGAACCGGAAGTCGAGAGCATCTTGGCCGCCAGATTGAACGTCCTTGCCGTTGCCGCGGGCATTCTCGCCCCGATCCTCTACGCTCTGACCGTGATCCTCGGCGCCGCGTTAACGCCCGGCTATAGCCACGTCGCCAATGCTATCAGCGAACTGATCGTGGCCGGCGCCGCGGCGAAGCCGTTCCTCGACCCGCTTTTCGCCCTGTACAATCTTCTCATCGTCACTTTCGCTGTCGGGCTCCGTCAGGCTTTTCGGCGGCGCGGGGTCGACCTGTCCCTGCTTTCACCCCTGTTCCTCGGTCTTGTCGGCACTTTCGGCCTCCTGATGTGGCCGTTCCCGCAGGATCCCGTCGGGGAGGCCGCGACCGTCGGTGGGATCGTTCACCTGGTTCTTGCCGCGGGCCAGTCGGTCGGCACGATGCTGGCGATCCTCTTCATGGCGGTCTCGCTCCGCCGCTATCCGGTCTGGCATCGGTTTTCCGCCTACTGTCTCGTGACGCTGGCCGCGATCTTCCTGTCGGGAATAGCGGCAGCCTTGGCCGCGGCGAGCCTCTCGCCGAGCTTCGGCTTGGTGGAGCGCGTGACCATCGGCCTCTTCCTGCAATGGGTGCTTGTGGTTGCCGTGACGCTGGCGCTTTCCGGTGGAAAGGTCGGCGCCTCGGCCCGGGTCTGACCGTCCGCTCTTGCCAGCCGCCCTTGCCGCCATGATATGGTGGCCTGGGAAGTCGGCGGCGGACGCGCTCCTCGCCAACCGGGTCAGGTCCGGAAGGAAGCAGCCCTAACGAGTTTCGGCGCGGGTCGTCCGTCCGGCTTCCTGCTTGCCTCGCCGAAGCCCGGCTCTGCCGGGCGCGGCAGGCTCCTCTCATCGAAGGCCGGTCGTCGTGCGGGGCGCGCGGGTGCGCCCCACAGTCCCGGCTTGGACAACCCAGGCCCGAACGGGCAGCGAGCGATGGACGGCAGCACGCACGATACGGTCGACACGGGTCACTACCGCGTCTTGGCACGGAAATACCGGCCGCAGAGCTTCGCCGATCTGATCGGCCAGGAGCCGATGGTCCGTACTCTCACCAATGCCTTCCGGAGCGGCCGCATCGCGCAAGCCTACATGCTCACCGGCGTGCGCGGGGTGGGCAAGACCACCACCGCCCGCATCCTCGCCCGCGCCCTCAACTATTCCGTTCCCGGCAAGGTCGACAAGCCGACCATCGAGATGGACGACCTCGGCGAGCATTGCGCGGCCATCATGGAAGGCCGCCATATCGACGTGATCGAGATGGATGCCGCCTCCCATACCGGCATCGACGACATCCGCGAGATCATCGAGGCCTCGCGCTACAAGCCGGCGATCGCCCGCTACAAGGTCTACATCATCGACGAGGTCCACATGTTGTCGAAGCAGGCCTTCAATGGCCTGCTCAAGACGCTCGAGGAACCGCCCGAGCATGTGAAGTTCGTGTTTGCCACCACCGAGGTGCGCAAGGTCCCGGTCACCGTGCTGTCCCGCTGCCAGCGTTTCGACCTCCGCCGGATCGAGGCCGGCCGGCTGGTCGAGTTGATGCGCGGCATCGCGGCGAAGGAGGGTGTCGCGATCGAGGAGGAAGGGCTGGTCATGCTCGCCCGCGCGGCAGAAGGCTCGGCTCGCGATTCGCTGTCGCTCCTCGATCAGGCGATTGCCCACGCCAGCGGCCGCGTCGAGGCGGAAGCGGTGCGTGCCATGCTCGGACTTGCCGATCGGGCGCTGGTCATCGACCTGTTCGGCGACCTGATGCGCGGCGAGATCGCCGCGGCGCTCGCCCGGCTGAAAGACCTCTACGACGTCGGCGCCGATCCTGCCGTGGTTCTGGAGGACCTCGCCGCCTTCACTCATCTCGTTACCCGGCTGAAGCTCGCCCCCGACGCCGCCGCTGACGACGGGTTGACCGAGGAAGAGAAGACCCGCGGCAAGGGGTTTGCCGAAAAGCTGTCGCTGAGGGCGCTCGCCCGAACCTGGCAAATGCTCCTCAAGGGGATCGAGGAGACCCGAGAGGCGAGCCGGCCGCTCGCCGCTGCCGACATGGTGCTGGTCCGTATCGCCCATGCCGCCGACCTGCCGACCCCGGACGAAGCGCTCCGTGCTCTCCGCGACACCGCGCCGCCGGCCGGGCGCGTGACCTCGCCTCGACCCGCAGCTCCGGCGCCGGCCGGCGGTGCCGGGCAGGCGCGCCTCAGCGCGGTCGGCGCCGGCGTGCCGTCAGCGGAACTCGCCCCGGCCGCAGCGCCGGACCAAGAATTCCGGCACACCGTTCGCCTCGACGCGTTTGCCGATCTGGTCGCACTTGCCGGCGACAGGCGCGAGCTGAAATGGAAGCACGCGCTGGAGCATTCCGTCCGCGTCATCCGCTTCGAGGACGGCCGGATCGAGCTCACCCCGACCGACGACGCGCCGAAGAGCCTTGCCGGCGACCTGTCGCGGAAGCTTGAGGAGTGGACCGGCCGGCGCTGGATGGTCGCCGTCGCCCGCGAAGCCGACGCGCCGACCATTGCCGAGGCGAAGCGTACCGCCCGCGAACGACTGGTCGACGACGCCCGCGCCGACCCGGTCGTCGCCGCCGTGCTCGCCCGTTTCCCCGGCGCCGAGATCGTCGACGTCAGGGTGCGGGGCGAAGAGGGCGAGACGCCACCGCCGGCGCCGGAGGAAGAGGTCTTCGCCCCTCCTGACGAAGACACCGACGACTGATATGTCCCTATCGAGGAGCGGACGGCGCTTTTCGCCGCCGATACGAGTCGCGAATCAGAAGGAGACGACATGGCACTCGGCGACATGATGGGAATGATGAAGCAGGCCAAACAGCTTCAGGAGAAGATGCAGGCCATGCAGGAGGAAGTCGCCGCCATGTCGATTGCCGGCGCGTCGGGCGGCGGCCTGGTTTCCGTGACCATGAACGGCAAGAGCGAGATGAAGGCGGTCCGCATCGATCCGTCGCTGCTCAAGCCGGAGGAGGCCGAGATCCTCGAAGACCTGATCGTCGCCGCCTGCAACGACGCCCGCGCCAAGGCCGACGCCGCACTCCAGGACAAGATGCGCGAGATGACCGGCGGCATGAACCTGCCGCCGGGGATGAAGCTGCCGTTCTAAAAACGCTGGAGGCGGACGTGGCTCCCACACCGATGGAATCGCCCTCACAGGAAGGCCTCCGCCCCGTCCTTCGGGAGATCCATGGCTACTGGTTCGGCGAGCTTGCCGCGCCGGATGAGGTGCCGAAGGACAAGTCGGAGATGTGGTTCACCCGGTCTGACCTGACCGACGACTACATCAGGGACCATTTCGGCTCCTTTCTTGGGCCGGCAGCGGCGGTCGACTGGGATGTCGACGCGCTGTCGGGCGCCGAGCAGGCTGCGCTGGTGGTTCTGTTCGATCAGTTTCCGCGCAACCTCTTCCGCACGTCGGGTGAGGCTTTTGGCTACGACGAGAAGGCACGGTCGATCACGCGTCGGATCGATGCGGCGGCGCGCGGTCGTCTCAGCATGGTCGAGCAGCTCTTCCTTGCGCTTCCCTTCGAGCACCACGAGGATATTGCCGACCAGGACCGCTACGTCTGGCTGATCGCCGACATGGCCACGAACGGACCGGAACGGTTTCGCGACTATGCCCGCTGGGCGCTCGACCACGCGATGCAGCATCGCGACATCATCCGCAGGTTCGGTCGGTTCCCGCACCGCAACGGCCTGCTCGGACGCACCTCCACCGACGAGGAAAAAGCCTTCCTGGGTGAAAAAGGAGGTGTCTTCTGGATGGCGGCAGCGCAGGCGGAAGAGTCCAAGGGCTGAGCGGCCGCCGTGGTGGAGATGACGCGACGTGCAGTGATCTCGGGAGTTGCGAGCGGCATCGGCCGCGCGCTGGCGGAGGGGTTCCTCGAAGCCGGCTACGAGGTGATCGGCCTCGACCGCGCCGAGCAGGGCTGGTTCGCCCCGAGCTTCCGCTACGTCACCCTCGACCTCCGCGACAAGCCGGCGGTCGCTGCATTCGGCGCCGGGCTCACGTCCCTCGACGTCCTGGTCAACGCCGCCGGCATCATCCGCCGCGGCGAGGAGTTCGATCTGGGCGTCTTCGAGGAGGTGGTCGACATCAACCTCACCGGCACCATGCGGCTTTCGACCGCCTGCCACATGGCGCTGGCCGAGCGCGGCGGTACGGTGGTCAATGTCGCCTCCATGCTGTCGTTCTTCGGCGGCGGCCTCGTTCCCGGCTACGCCGCGTCGAAGGGAGGCATCGCGACCCTGACCAAGTCGCTCGCCATCGCCTGGGCGAAGGACAACATCCGCGTCAACGCCATCGCGCCGGGCTGGATCGCCACGCCGCTGACCGCGGCGGTGCAGGACGACGCCGACCGGAACCGCGCTATATTGGAGCGGACGCCGATGGCGCGCTGGGGCACACCGGCCGATCTGGTCGGACCGGCGCTGTTCCTGGCGAGCGACGCCGCCTGCTTCGTCACCGGGGCGGTGCTCCCCGTCGACGGCGGCTATTCCTCGATGTGAGGCGGCGAAACGGAAGACCGGATGACAATCGACGATCACAATCCCCGCATGCCCTATCAGCTGGCGATGCCGCAAGAGGCGCAGTCGGATGTCATCATTCCGAGCGTCCTGCCGGATGATGACCGGGTGTGGGTGCCGCAGGCGCCGAACGTCTGGTTCCGGCCGCTCTGCCTCAACGCCTCGCAGGGCTACTGGGTCAACCTGCTCAAGGTCACCCGCGCCGGCGTGCTCTCCCGCCACCGCCACACCAACCCCGTCCACGGCTACGTGCTGAAGGGCCGCTGGTACTATCTCGAGCACGACTGGGTGGCGGTCGAGGGCGGCTACGTCTACGAGCCGCCGGGCGAGACCCACACGCTGGTCGTCCCCGACGACGTCGAGGAGATGATCACGCTCTTTCAGGTCAACGGGCTGATGCTCTATGTCGACCCGTGGGGCAAGGCGCTCGGCTACGAGGACGTCTTCACCAAGATCGACATGTGCCGCAAGCACTACACCGACTGCGGCCTCGGCGCCGGCTTCGTCGACCAGTTCATTCGGTGAATCTCCTTGACCCGTTCCGTCGCCGGACCTGAGATCGAGCGCCTGATCCAGCTTCTCGCCAAGCTGCCGGGGCTGGGGCCGCGCTCGGCGCGGCGGGCGGCGCTCAACCTGATCAAGCGGAAGGACGACCTTCTGGTGCCGCTCGCCAAGGCGATGGACCTGGCGGTGGAGAAGATCGTCGTCTGCTCGACCTGCGGCAATGTCGACACCACCGACCCTTGCATGATCTGCACCGACCCGCGTCGCGACGCGGCGACCATCGTCGTCGTCGAGGAGGTCGCCGACCTGTGGGCGTTGGAGCGGGCTTCCGCCATCAACGCCCGCTACCACGTGCTCGGCGGGGTATTGTCGCCGCTCGACGGCATCGGCCCGGACGACCTCGGCATCGCCGGACTGGTGGCGCGGGTCGCCGCCGGCGGCGTCGGCGAGGTGATCCTGGCGGTGAACGCCACCGTCGAGGGCCAGACCACCGCCCACTACATCACCGACCAGCTCGCCGGCATGGGCGTCAAAGTCTCGCGGCTCGCCCACGGCGTCCCGGTCGGCGGCGAGCTCGACTACCTCGACGAGGGCACCCTCGCGGCGGCCGTCCGCAGCCGCACGCCGTTCTGAGCCATTGCGGTTCATCGCGCCGCCCAGCGCTGGCGCATTTTCGCGGCGATATCGACCCGCGGCCCCGCCGTGGCCCGCGCATGTCCTGGGCCGGCGATGACCGCCGGCCAGAGCCGCGCCTCGAACCGGTCGAGGATATGGTCGGGGATGAAGCGAGTGCGCTGGGCGAGCACGTGACGGTCGCCGCGCCTGGCTTGATGATGGATATAACAGCGCTGCGGCACCATCAGGTCGAGGCCGTCGCGGGCCCGCGTCATGGCGACATAGAGGAGGCGGCGTTCCTCCTCGATCTCCTCGCTGGTGCCGGTGCCGAGATCGGACGGAATACAGCCATCGATGCAGTTCAAGACGAACACCGACGTCCACTCCTGCCCCTTGGCCGAGTGGATGGTGGACAGGATCAGGTAATCCTCGTCGAGGAGCGGCACGCCGGCCTCGTCGCTGGTGGCGCCGGGCGGGTCGAGGGTGAGCTCGGTGAGAAAGCGCTCGCGCGAGGCGTAGCCGGTGGCGATCTGGCCGAGCTGGATGAGGTCGGCGAGGCGGACCGCCGCGTCGTCATGGACCCGTTCGAGATGCGGCTCGTACCACGTCCGGATCAGCTCGAGCTCGGCCGGCCAGCCCGACCTTCGCGCCGCAAGTTGAACGAAGAGGCGGAGGAACACCGGCCAGTCGGCGGCGGCCATCGGCGGCGGCTCGAAGCCGGCGAGCGCGGTCGCGGCGTCGGGACTTTCCTCGATCCGGTCGAGAAGATGGGCAGCGGTCGCCGGTCCGATGCCGGGAAGGATCTGCAACACCCGGAAGCCGGCCACCCGGTCGCGCGGGTTTTCGGCGAGCCTCAGCGTCGCGAGCACGTCCTTGACGTGCTGCGAATCGAGGAACTTCAGCCCGCCATATTTGACGAAGGGGATGTTGCGGCGGGTGAGCTCGATCTCGAGCGGTCCCGAATGGTGGGCGGCGCGGAAGAGCACCGCCTGCTGCTTCAGCGGTGTGCCGTGCTCGCGGTTGTCGAGAACGGCGTCGGCGACGTAGTTGGCCTGGCCGGCATCGTCGAGGACCGTGGCGAGGACCGGCTTGCCGCCGCCCTCCCGCTCGGTCCACAGGTCCTTGCTATAGCGCTCGGTGGCCTGGCCGATCACGGCGTTTGACGCGGCGAGGATCTCCGGAGTCGAGCGGTAGTTCCGCGCCAGCGTGACGATCGCCGCGGCCGGCCGAAATTCCTTGGGAAAGTCGAGGATGTTCCGCACCGTCGCGGCGCGGAAGGAGTAGATCGACTGGGCGTCGTCGCCGACCACGGTGAGGCCGCGGCCGGCGGGCTTCAGCGCCATGAGGATGCGTGCCTGCAGGCGGTTGGTGTCCTGGTATTCGTCGACGAGCACATGGTCGAAGCGACTGCCGGTCTCGGCGCCGAGCGCCGCATCGGAGAGCATCTCGGCGAGGTAGAGGAGCAGGTCGTCGTAATCGAGGACGTTCTGACGCTGCTTCGCCTCGACATAGGCGGCGAACAGCCGGCGGAGCGCGTCCTCCCATTCGACGCACCACGGATAGACCGTGCGCAGCACCCTGGCGAGGTCGGCCTGCTCGTTGACCGTGCGCGAATAGATGGCGAGGCAGGTCGCCTTCAGCGGGAACCGCTTGGCGGTCTTGGAGAAGCCGAGCTCGTGGCGGACGAGGTTGACGAGGTCGGCGGAATCGCTCCTGTCGTGGATGGTGAAGGACGGGTCGAGGCCGATCTCGGCGGCGCGCTCGCGCAACAGCCGGGCCCCGACCGCGTGGAAGGTGCCCGACCACGCCAGCGCGCCGGCTTCGGCACTGCGGCCGGTGGCGCGGGCGACGATCCGTTCGACCCGCCGGGTCATCTCGGCGGCGGCGCGGCGCGAGAAGGTGAGGAGCAGGACGCGGCGCGGGTCGGCGCCTTCGACGATGAGATGCGCCACCCGGTGAGCCAGCGTGTTGGTCTTGCCCGAACCGGCCCCGGCGATGACCAGGAGCGGCCGGTCGGCCGCATGCTCGGCGGCGCGCCGCTGGTCCGGATTGAGGGTGGCGAGATGGGCGGTCACGTTAGCCGAATCAACCGGTTGCGGGCATCGGGTCGAGGAAACATAATTCATGTTTTGTTCGCAATCGGTAAACAATCGCCGCTTGGGGCGTGCGGATTCTTGGTCCCCGCTTAGGGAACAACGACACGATCGCGAGCCAGCAACAACCCATGACGCAGCGAGGTTCGATCGATCTCGACACGGGGAAGAGAGGCCGAACGAACTATCTGATCCATCTCGCTTTCGCCGGTTAACGAGGGGATGTCTTTCTCGTTGAAGCCGATGGATCCGTAGTAGTCGAGGAACTTGAAACCATCGCCCACCACCTTTCCGGACAGCTTCATCCAGGCTGCTGGAATTCCGTAGGAATGTGCGAAAACGATTCCGTGAAGTGACGATGAAACAATCATCTCGCAGCGGGCAAGTGCCGCCAGATATACAGGCAACGGTGACGAAGGATCGATGATAATCGCTCCCCTCTGCCTCGCCTCCACGACAAACAGATCTCCCGTGTCGACGTAGTGCGGGATAAATCCAAGTCCGGTCTTCGGCCCGGCAGGGATCGGCGCAATATCCGAGATGAGGATTCCGGGGTCTCCGTACCAGTCGGGACACCAAATGCCCATGCTCCGCAATCTCCGCCTCGTCAAAGGACCGCGGACCGCAAGGATCTCCGCCGGCCGCCTCGATAGAGGCATGTCGGCCGAAATGGCGCCACTCCCCCATATGACCGAGAATCTGTCGGCCCAGGCCAGAATCGAGCCGACCGCTACGAGGTTTGGTACTTCGAGTGCCTTCTTGGGCAGCGTCCGAACAGCCACGCCGAGGATCGAGCCGACGATAAGGCTGCTGCAAGCGTCGCCAGCATTCGGCACTGTAGTGTACTGCTTGAGGTTTACGGGCACGAACGCGATGCTCTCGCTTCCAAACAAAGAATACTCTCATATACGCGTTGGCAGCATCTCCCGTCTCGGAAAGCGAATGCTGTCAGTCGCCGCTCCTGATAGGCTGGATCCTCGCGCCCTTCGAGGACCGCGGCAACGTTTTCCAGAACCTCGGATTCGGTTCGGCAGACCGGTCCGAAGCCCTGCAGACGGAAGTCAAACGTACCTTTTCTATAGCTATGCTTTGCAAAGAATTCTTCTTCGTCAAATTGATAGTAGACTACAGCTCTATCGAGGTAAGCGACATCAGTTGCCGTCGATGAGTAATCAGTTATGGCTATTCGCGCGGCCAGCAGCATTGGCTGTATGGATCGCGCTGTCGTTATATCGATCGCATCTGCGTACGACGGGGTCTCTAGATACTCATCGTACTTTGTCATTTTCGGGTGAGGGCAAAATGTAATTTTAGCGCCGGCGGACTCCGCAATTTCGCGCAGCCGCTCGGAATGTAGAATTGATCGCCAACGCAGCGCGTATTCGGAACCTGATACCTCATCGGTGGGCGGTCGGGTTCGGTCTGGGCCAGTCGCCAGACCGACGAGATAACGGCGCCAGGTTGGGATGATCAGGATGTGATCTGGCGGCGACGCCTTCGCACCAGCAAGAAGGGAGTCGTGGCGGGGTAGGCCCGTAAGGACGACTTCCTTCTCGGTCAGACGATAATTCGATTGCTCGTCGACAATGTTTTCCTGTTCGATCAACGCGGCGGTGATCAAGCGCGCAGGGTGAATCTTATTGAACGAGCGTGACAAATCATACAATGCCACCCCGTGTTTCAGATAGACGAAATCATAAGTCAGCATGTCCCTAAATGATGCAGGAGGTAACGGCATTCGAATGAAATCGTCGCCGTGCGACGAGATGATGAACCTTGCGTTCAGGGCGGCGACTTTGTGCTTGGCGCTGTCGAACTCGAGGAGGCGAAACCCATCGTCCGAAAGCCGCGTCCAGTCGGGCGAGGATCTTCGTAAGACAAAGAAGACGTTGTACGGCGCCTCGATGGCGCGCAGATACCGATACAAATGCTCGGCGTTGTCGTCCGCCTTGCTATCCCGATCCATGAGCAGCCAACAATCCCCGAATTTCGCTCTGCGGCTAAGTCTAGCGGCTCGCTTTCGCAGTTTCAGATGACCTGCCGACAGCTTTGCGATATCAACTGGCTGGGGCGCCAAGGCGCGGAGAACAGCTTGATAAGGAATCCTTTCGCCGAGCTCTGTTGTGTTGTTCCTTATGGGACAGCTAATTCCGTCGATCTCAACTGTTAGGAATTGACCTTCCGCCAACGGTACCCAGAAAGAATGCTCAAAAGCGTATGTCTCCGATAAGATCTTGTGCCGAATACTCTTACGATATAGGAGAGATGCGGTTGTCCCATCTGTTTTAACCGCCACGCTCACATCTTGCTCGGGGGAGTGATAGAGGAGTCTTACTAGCTGTTTGCGGTGGTCATATTCTTTAACGTAAACTCTAGTGAGCGGCCGACGCGCACCCTTCAACAGATTCAAGATACCGACCTTGTGTGCTTCATAGCAACCGGCAAGGCTAAAATTATTGATCGTCGAACAATCGACGTATCGAAAAATTTCGAAAAGAAGATGTAGAAATTTTTCTTTCTCTGCGTCTGTGAGCTGAGTCGCTCGCTCCGGGTAGTCAAGCAAATAGCGAAGTTTCCACACACAATTGTACAAGACCGTCCGCTGGATGAAACGCGGAACTCGGCCTAATTTCTCGAACGTCCAGCGCAACAGCGCGAGATTTCCGTATTCAAGTTGGTCGATGTAATATTCTCTAAGGCTTTTAGCCGCATCTTGCGTAGAATCAGAAGTAGCACGCTGTCGATAATAATAGACGGCATCTCTTAGAAAGTCTACCAAGGAGTCCGGATTAACTATGAGAAATCGATTGACAAAATCGCTGTCCTCAAAGGTCGGAACTATCTGTGTATTGAATCTAAGCGAGTATTTCTCGATCATATCGCGCCGGAACCATGCAGAGGCTGCCGACAGCTGAATGTAAGTCTTCAAATTGGATGCTTGGCGCGTCGATGTCTGTGCTTCGAACTTGTAACGAAGTGGGTGGGAATCCTCTATTTTGTTCTTTGCTTCTCGATAGAAAACGATATTGCATGCCACCATAGAGAGCGGCGCTTTCCGCGTCTTCTGGATAGCCCGCGCGACGTGAAACACGTATTGGCGATCAAGGAAATCGTCTGGATCCGGGAACGTAAGCCATTCGCCGGTCACATATTGAAGTCCCGTATTGCGAGCCGCCGCTTGTCCGCGATTGACCTGCCGGATCAATCTTATGCGATCGGGGTGACGGTTGCGCCATCGCTCAATTGCGGATGCCGTGCCGTCTGTCGAGCCGTCATCCACGGCAATGATTTCAAGGCACCTGGGGTCGACGCTTTGGGCAAAGATCGAAGCGAAGAATTCATCGATATAATTTTCGACGTTGTAGCAAGGTACGACCATGCTAAGCCGGATTGGGATCTTCCGCCTTCGGCGCCATGATAGCCAAGCTTCTTTTGCAATCGATCCCCGTGCCAATGGATTTTGTGACCACATAAAAAAGAACCCAACCAAGTTGTAAGGCCCAACAAGCGGCCTCCGGGCATATTGTTGATTAGCGGAACTCTCGCTGACACGGCGCCAATGTCGTGTTCCTTGACCCTGACACGCGCCTGGTTTGAACCGCGATGCCCCCGATAACTCTCGCCCCGGCGTGAATACTGGCGATCTTTAGGGTTTGCAGCAAGCCAGACGTCGGGGTACGCACCGGTATCAGCACCTCGAGCAGCCCGAATAGTGTCGAGCGGGCTGGTATGCCCTTTTTTCCCGGCAGGGAACTCGAGGTCGGATCCGGGGATAACCGGTGGTGAGGGTGGCGACGTTCGCGGGACAATTCGCAAAAGGCACACTCCTTCGTTCTCGCGGCGGATTGCGCCCGAGGCCTGAAACCGACCCCTCCTCCTTGATTTCCCTCGCCCCGCGACGAGGGGGTGGTGGGCGCCTTGGGAAACGCCTGCGCGCCTCCGGGGTGAGCCGGAAGCAAATTTGGGCGCCTCCCAGGCGCCCGCCGCGGTGGCTTTCGGCCTTCCGGTCCGCTCCGGGGGCACACGGGGCTTCCCCACGTTTCAGGGAGCACCCATGCCAAGGCCGGCGACCTCCGGCCTTGGTGAGCAGGCGGCGCCGTTGCCGCTGCGAAGGCGGTCACCTGCGGCCGCGAGGCAGCTAGAAGTCGGCCTGGACGCTGACGTCCCTCTGGGCGAAGGCCGCCTCCGCTCCCCACGTCACCAGGATCCCGATAACGATGCCGGCGACGAGCTCCAGGACGGGGGAGTTGAACGTCGGGATCGACGTGATGGCCGTGCCGGGACAAAACCCCGCCAGTCCCCACCCGGCGCCGAAGATCGTGGCGCCTATCGCCAGGCGCGGCGTGATCCTCGTCTTCGTCGGCAGATCGAACGCCTTGCCGAGCAGCGGCTTGTCGCGGTGCCGGCGGACAAGGAAGTAGCAGGGCGCGAAGATCAGCAGCGCGCCGCCCATGACGAATGCGAGGGAGGGATCCCACTGGCCGGTGAAGTCGAGGAAGCCCAGCACCTTCCCGGGTTCAGTCATCCCGGAGATGGACAGGCCAAGGGCGAAGGCGAACCCGGCCACAAGCGCGGTCAGCATGTACATCAGACGACTCCACCAAAGAAGTAACGGACCACGAGCACGGTCGCAGCCCCACTGGCCATGAACATGACGGTCGCGAAGACCGACCGCTTGGACATTCGGCCGATTTCGCAGATCCCGTGCCCGGACGTGCATCCGGAGCCGAGCTGCGTGCCCATACCGACGAGAATGCCGGCGAGGATACAGGCCGCCGGGCTGCGCTGGACCGTGTTCGCGTACGCCTGGGGCATCAGGAGGACCATGCTCGTACCGGCGGCGAGCATCCCCAGGACGAACGCCCAGCGCCAGCGCGCCTCGGTCGTACGGAACCGCAACGCGCCGCCGAGCACCCCGCTGATGCCGAGAATCCGCCCGTTCGCGATTAACAAGAGCGCGCTGGCGGCGCCCATGATGAGCCCTCCCGCGAGGGCCTGGAGATAGGGGTGCACGACTACCCCCTGCGGTGATGACGCATTAGGCAAGAGGCTAGCGCACGGTCGCACGGTATGTAAACGAACAAATCGTGTCACATGATGGCCGCCCCGCGCCGCCATCAAGCTCGCTGCCGTTCGCATCTGGACCAGAGCGTTATGAGTCCGCTCCGCGTACCGGCCGGCGACATCGCGGTGCGATACAGCTCGGCTGGCGCTCGTTGCGTCGACTCGCCCGTTTCGTTTCTCGGGTGCAGGGGCGTGTGGTCGGCCTGCGCCTCGGCGGGAATGCGTTAGAGTATTTCGGCGCGCCCATGCGGAAGGAGGGGGAAACGATGCACATCCTTATCGCCTCGCTGCCGATCATTCTCTACGTGGTGGCACTGATCCTCGGCCTTCTTGGCGTTGGTCTGCCGGGCGGCGCCGGCGATCTCGGTCCGCTCGGCCAGTGGATCCTGTTCCTGGCGCTTGGCGTGACGAGCCTGTGGTCGGCCAACGCCCACGCTTTCGCCACCGAGCGGGTCGCCAAGTCGATCGGCTGGCCGGCGAGCCCCTTTCAGAAGGAGATTGCCGGCGCCAATCTCGGCATCGGCCTCGGCGCGATCGCCGCCGCCTTCATCGGCCGGCCGGCCGGCTGGGCGATCTTCGTCGTCGCCGCCGGCTTCCTTTGGAGCGCCGCCGCGACCCATGTCTCTGACATGGTGAAGAGCAGGAATTTTGCGATCAACAATGCCGGCCCGATCTTCTGGTGGGACATCATCACGCCGCTGACGCTTTTGATCGTGCTCCTGGCGGAGTGAGGGCGGACTGGCGCGGGCCGGTTTCTTGACGGCTGGCCGCGTCTCCCTAGGTAAGACGGTAGGAAATTCCTACCAAACGGGAGATGATCGGTGGCCTGAGGCGTATTCGAAGGTCTCTGCCAAGAGCCAGACGGTGATCCCGAAGCCGGTGCGCCAGCGGCTGGGGTTGAAGCCCGGCGACATGCTGCGCTTTCGGCTAATTAAGGATGGCGTCATGCTGGAGCGCGTCCAACCCACGAAGAAGATCCATTTGTCAGCTTCGACGAATGGCATTCCGACGAAGACGAGCGCCTTTACCGTGACCTCTGATGCGCCCGAACATGTGGGACGTCGTCGTCGTTCCCTTTCCCTACAGCGATCGGATGGCCGAGAAGCGGCGACCGGCGCTTGTCGTCTCCGCCGCATCGCTTCACGACTTGGGCTACGTCTGGATCGCGATGATCACCGGCGCCGGCAAGGTGCAGCACGCCGGCGATGTCGTCGTCCGCGATCTTGCAAGGGCGGGTTTGCCCGGTGCGTCGATGGTGCGCACGACGAAGATCGCCACGGTCGAGCCGAGCCGCATCCTGAGGCGCGTCGGCACGCTGGCCGCGGGCCAGCGCCGGCAGGTGAGGAAAGTGATCGAGACCTTCCTCGCGAGATAGCCCCGCCTGGCGCCGGCCGCATGGACGCTGAGGTCGGGCGGCAGGGGTGGCCGCGTTCTGACCAAACAACTACCCCAGCCCGGCGCGGAACGGGCTTGCCGGATAGACGCCGAGGATGCGGAACTCGGCGCAGAAGAACTGCAACTCCTCCAAGGCGAGCGCGAGCGAGCGGTCGGCGGGGTGGCCTTCGACGTCGGCGTAGAACTGGGTGGCGAAGAACTGGCCGTTGAGCTGATAGCTCTCCAGCTTGGTCATGTTGACGCCGTTGGTGGCGAAGCCGCCGAGCGCCTTGTAGAGGGCGGCCGGCACGTTCCTCACCCGGAAGATGAAGGTGGTGATCACCGGGCCGTTGTCGGCCCTGGCGCGCCTCGCCTTCTTCGCCAGGATGATGAAGCGCGTGGTGTTGTGGCTCTCGTCCTCGACGTTCTGTTTGAGGATGACGAGGCCGTAGAGCTCGGCGGCGAGCGCCGGAGCGAGCGCGGCTTGCGTCTTGTCGCCGGCCTCCGCCACTTCGCGGGCCGCACCCGCCGTGTCGCCGGCGACCACCGGCTTCCATCGGTGGACACGGATGATCTTGCGGCATTGGCCGAGGGCGTGGACATGGCTGTGCACCGCCTTGATGCCGGCGAGCTTCGCCCCCTTCGGCGCCATCAGCTGGAAGCGGATCGGCAGGAAATGCTCGCCGACGATATGGAGCCCCGAGGTCGGTAGGAGATGGTGGATGTCGGCGACCCGGCCGGCGACCGAGTTCTCGATCGGGATCATGGCGAGGTCGGCCGTCCCCCTCTCGACCGCGCCGAAGCAGTCCTCGAAGGTCGGACAGGGCACCGCCTCGTAGTCGGGATAGGCCTCCCGGCAGGCAAGGTGCGAGTTGGCGCCGGGCTCGCCCTGGAACACGATTTTCTTTTTGCGCGGCATCTGACGGTTTGCTGGTTGGTTCGTCGGTGGCGGAGGCTTATCGCATTCTGAATGAAAAATGTGCGCGCTTTTCTACCCGGAGACTCGGGCGGCGGCGTCTCACGGCGCCAGCATTGCCCGCGCCCGGTCGAGGTCGGCCGGCGTGTCGACGCCGAGCGGCACCGCCTCGACGATCGCCACGTCGATGCGCATGCCGGCTTCGAGGGCGCGCAGCTGCTCGAGCCTTTCGCGCGCTTCGAGCGGCGAGGGGGGAAGCGCGATGTAGCGGGCGAGCGCCGCGCGACGATAGGCGTAAAGGCCGATGTGATGATAGAGCGGACCGTCGCCGTAAGGCGCCGTGGCGCGGGTGAAGTAGAGGGCGCGCAGGATACGGTCGCCGACCGGCGTGCCGACCACCTTGACGACGCTCGGCTCGGTCTTCTCCTCGGCGCGGACGATTTCGGCGGCGATGGTGGCGATGTCGACGGCGGGATCGACGAGGGGGCGGAGCACGGCGCGCACCGTCTCGGCCTCGACGGTCGGCAGGTCGCCCTGCAGGTTGACGACGACGTCGGCATTGCCGTCCGGATCGACGGCCGCCAGCGCTTCGTCGATGCGCGAGGTTCCGTTGAGATGGCCGGCGGCGGTCATCACCGCCTCGCCGCCGGCGGCCCGCACCGCCGCGGCGATGGCGACGTCGTCGGTGGCGACGACGACGCGGCCGAGCCCGGCCTCCGCCGCCCGCCGCCAGACATGGACGATCATCGGCTCGCCGTGGATGTCAGCGAGCGGCTTGCCCGGCAAACGGGTTGCCGCCATCCTGGCCGGGATGAGAACGATCGCCGAGGGCTCTGGCATCAGGTCTTTCCGCACCCCGCTCCGACCGGGGCAAAAGGTCTCAAGGCGCGAGCGCTTATACGGGTTGCCTCGGCCGGCGGAAAGCCTGTAGTTTCCGGCGCGGCGGGCAGCGGGCGCCGACCAATTCTGGTGTCGAGGACGAGCCGGGGCGGAACAGCGAAGAGATGAACTTCGAATTCAACAAAGTCGCGGGCGCGATTCTCGGAACGGGACTCGGCGTCATGGCGGTCGGCATTCTCGCCGAGATCATTTACGCGGCGCCGCACGACGAGAAACCGGGCTACATCATCGCGGTGGCGGGATCGGGCGGCGAGGGCGGCGGCGGCGGTGGCGCTCCCGCCGAAGTGACCCCGATCGCGGTGCGGCTGCAGACGGCCAATGTCGACGCCGGCAAGAACACGACGAAGATCTGCCAGGCCTGCCACACCTTCGACAAGGGCGGCCCCACCAAGGTCGGCCCCAATCTTTGGGATGTCGTCGGCGCTCCGATCATCCACGAGGCGAGCTTCCCCTATTCGGACGCCTTCAAGCAGAAGGGGCAGGAGGGCTTCACCTGGACCTTCGAGGAACTCGATCACTTCCTCACCAATCCGCGCGGCTATATTCCCAAGACGCTGATGACCTACGCCGGTCTCAAGGATCCCCAGAAGCGGGCCGATGTCATCGCCTATCTCCGCACGCTGTCGGACAATCCGGTGCCGCTTCCCGCCGCCACCGCAGCGGCGACGCCGCCGCCTCCTTCCGGCGGCGCGCCCGCTCCCGGCGGCGACAATGCCGCGCCGGCGCCAGCGCCCGGCGCCACGCCGCCGGCGGGCGAATCACCGGGCGGCGCTTCGCCCAACTAGGTCGAAGGCCGGCAATCCGGGCGCCGCGACGGCCGGCTGCCAACCGCGCAAGCGGCCGATTTCGTATGAAATTTCGGTAAGGTAGGGGTTGCGAGGTGTCACAGCCGCGTCTCCGCCCTTATTATGGCCCGAGAAACGTCATAGTGGCGGGCCACGAACGTTTTCTTGAGAAAAGGAGAAGCGCGGCCGATGCGACGCCTGTTGATTCCGATCGTCGCCGCCTCGGCGTTCGTCGCCGGTTTGGCCGCAGACTCCGCTGCAAAGGCAGACGACGGCAATTGGCTTCAGGCGACCAGCCTGGTCGAGGCGCCGCGCTACCAACCCGGCTTCACCCATTTCAACTACGTCAATCCCGACGCGCCGAAAGGCGGCACCGCCCGGCTGTCGGGCTCCAGCCCGACGTTCGACACGCTCAATCCCATTCTCGCCAAAGGGGTTCCGGCCGACGGTCTCGGGCTGATCTATGAGAGCCTGATGATGCAGCCTCTCGACGAGCTGGATATCTCGGGGCAATACCCGCAGATCGCCGAGGCGCTTCGTTTCCCGGCCGACTATTCGTCGGTGACCTACCGGCTCAATCCGGCGGCCAAATGGCATGACGGCGAGCCGATCACGCCGGAAGACGTGGTCTGGTCGTTCGACAAGCTGGTCGAACTCAATCCGAGCCAGCGCTTCTACTATCAGCACGTGACCAAGGCCGAGGTCACTGGCGAGCACGAGGTTACCTTCACCTTCGACCAGACCGGCAACCGCGAGCTGCCGCAGATCGTCGGCCAATTCCTCATCCTGCCCAAACACTGGTGGGAGGGTACCGACGCCAGCGGCAAGCAGCGCGACATCTCGCGCGGCACGCTGGAGCCGCCGCTCGGCTCCGGCCCGTACCGGATCAAGTCGGTATCACCGGGGCGCTCCATCGCTTACGAGCGGGTCCCCGACTTCTGGGGCGCCGACCTCAACACCTATGTCGGCCAGAACAACTTCGACGAAATCCGCTACGAGTATTTCCGCGACCTCAATGTGGAGTTCGAGGCCTTCAAGGCGGACCAGTTCGACTACTGGTTGGAAAACGAGGCCAAGCGCTGGGCGACCGCCTACGAAATTCCGGCGGTGAAGGGCGGCAAGATCAAGAAAGAGCTCGTCGACCTCGCGCAGGTGTCGGGCGTGATGGTCGGCTTCGTGCCCAACCTCAGGCGGCCGGTGTTCCAGGATCCGCGGGTGCGGCGAGCCTTGAATTACGTCTTCGACTTCGAGTCGCTCAACCGGACGATCTTCTACGGCCAGTACGAGCGCATCAACTCGTTCTTCTTCGGGCTTCCCCTGGCGTGGAGCGGCCTGCCGCAAGGCAAGGAACTGGAGATCCTGGAGAGCGTGCGCGACAAGGTGCCTCCCGAGGTCTTCACCGAGGAGTACCAGAACCCGGTCGGCGGCGATCCACAAAAGGTCCGCGACAATTTGAGAAAGGCGGTCGAACTGTTCCAGGAGGCGGGCTATCGGCTGGAGGGCAACCGGATGGTCGACCCGTCGGGCAAGCCGGTCTCCTTCGAAATCCTGCTCAACGGTCCGACCATCGAGCGCGTCGCCATCCCCTTCACCCAGGCGCTGAAGCGGATCGGCATCGACGCCACCGTGCGTTCGGTCGATTCGACCCAGTTCGTCTCCCGGCTCCGCTCGCGCGACTTCGACATGATCTACACCGGGTGGGCCGAGTCGAACTCGCCGGGCAACGAACAGCTCGACTTCTGGGGCTCCGCCGCCGCCGACCAGCAGTCCTCGCGCAACTACGCGGGTATCAAGGACCCGGCGGTCGACGCGATCATCAACCGGATCATCTTCGCCAAGGATCGCGACGAGCAGGTCGCGGCCATCAAAGCGCTCGACCGCGTGCTGATGTGGAACCAGTACGTGATCCCCAGCTACACCATCCTGCCCGAGCGCATCGCCTACTGGGACCGCTTCGGCCATCCCGACGGCTACGGCAAGTTCGATATCGGCTTCCCGACCATCTGGTGGTGGGACGAGGCGGAAGCCGCCAAGGTCGGAGGCGGCCAATGACGGCGCCCCCGTTCGGGCTCACCCGCCGCCGCGCCCTCCAGCTCGCCGCGGCGAGCGCCGCCTACGGCATGATGCAGCCGTGGGCGTGGGCGGCCGGCAAGACGGGATTGCACGGGCTTTCCATCTTCGGCGACCTCAAATATCCGGCCGGCTTCGCCCATTTCGACTACATCGATCCCGCCGCGCCGAAGGGCGGGCGGATGAATTTCTCACCCTCCTATTGGGTCTTCAATCAGTCTGCCCAGACCTTCAACACGCTCAATTCCTTCGTGCTCAAGGGCGATGCGCCGCCGCGCATGGAGCTGACCTTCGACACACTGATGACCGGCGCCGAGGACGAAGCCGACGCGGTGTACGGCCTCGTGGCTGAGAGCGTCGCGGTCTCAAACGACGCGAATGTCTTCACATTCACGCTGCGCGAGGGCGCTCGTTTCCATGACGGCTCGCCGCTGACCGCCGAAGACGTCGCCTTTTCCCTGATGCTCTTGAAGGAGAAGGGCCACCCGCAGATCTCGCAGGTCATCGAGCCGATGGCGAAGGCCGAGGCGGGCGACGCGCAAACGGTGGTCGTCACCCTCGACGGGACGCAGAACCGCGCCACCATCCTGACGATCGTCGGCCTGCCGATCTTTTCCAAGGCCTACTATTCGAGCAAGGCCTTCGATTCCTCGACGCTCGACCCACCGCTCGGCTCCGGCGCCTACAAGGTCGGCAACCTCGCCGCCGGGCGGTTCATCGAATATGAGCGCGTGCCGGACTACTGGGGCAAGGACCTGCCGGTTAATGTCGGCTCGGGGAATTTCGATGTGATCCGCATCGATTTCTTCAAGGAGCGCGAGCCGGCCTTCGAAGCGTTCAAGAAAGGCGAGGTCACCTATCGCGAAGAGTTCACCTCCCTCATCTGGGCGACGGGCTACGACTTTCCAGCGATGACGGAGGGCAAGGTCAAGAAGACGCTGTTTCCCTCCGAGGCCCTGCCCGCCCTGCAGGGCTTCTTCGTCAACGGCCGGCGGGGGAAATTCGCCGACCCGCGGACGCGGCTGGGGATCGGCCTCGCCTTCGATTTCGAATGGTCGAATCGCAACCTCTTCTTCGATTCCTATGCCCGCGAGTTCTCCTATTTTCAGAAGTCGGATTTCATGGCCGAGGGCATGCCCGGCCCGGACGAGTTGAAGCTGCTCGAGCCCTATCGCGCCGACCTGCCGCAGGAGGTTTTCGGTGACGCATTCGTGCCGCCGACCACCGATGGCTCGGGGAGCGACCGCGCGGTGCTGAAGCGGGCCTCCGACCTGCTCGACGCCGCCGGCTGGCAGCAGACGGACGGCCGGCGCGTCAACGCTCGTGGCGAGACGCTCGACTTCGAATTCCTGATCGACGCCTCGGTGTTCGAGAAAGTGCTGACGCCCTGGCTCGCCAATCTGCGCCGCATCGGGGTCGCGGCGACCATCCGCCAGGTCGATCCGGCGCAATACCAGTCGCGCCTCAACAGCTACGATTTCGACGTGATTCTGATGGCGATCAGCTTCTCGGCGACACCGCTCGACGGACTGAAGCCGATGTTCGGGTCGCGCGCCGCCGATACGCCGGGGACCTACAACTATGCCGGCATCAAGAACAAGGCGATCGACGGCCTGCTGGAAAAGCTCAAGGGCGTCAACAGCCGCGCCGAGCTGGTCACGCTCCTCAAGGTGCTCGACCGGGTGCTGCGGGCCGGACAATATTGGATACCGAGCTGGTATCTCGCCAACCACCGCGTCGCCCATTGGGACCTGTTCGGCTGGCCGCCGGAGAAGCCCGACTACGCCTTCACCCCCGAGACGACCTGGTGGTTCGACCGCGACAAGGCGGCCGCCATCGGCAAGGCCGGATAGGAGCACATGGGCGCTTACATCACGCGGCGTCTGCTTCTGTTCATCCCGACGATGGTCGGCATCATGGCGATCAGCTTTCTGGTCGTGCAGTTCGCGCCGGGCGGCCCGATCGAACGGGTCATCGCCCAGCTTCAGGGGACCGACGTCTCGGCCACCGGCCGGATCACCGGCGGCGCCGGCGACTTCCAAGGCGTCGGCGGCCAGCAGGCGAGCGGCCAGGACAGCACCTCGGCCTATCGCGGCGCGCAAGGGCTCGATCCGGAATTCATCAAGCAGCTGGAGAAGCAGTTCGGCTTCGACAAGCCGCCGCTCGAGCGCTTCGGCCTGATGCTGTGGAACTATGCCCGCTTCGATTTCGGCCAGAGCTACTTCCGCGACATCTCGGTCATCGACCTGGTCCTCGAAAAGATGCCGGTGTCGATCTCGCTCGGCCTGTGGATGACGCTGATCTCCTACCTCATCTCGATTCCGCTCGGCATCCGCAAGGCGATGAAGGACGGGTCGCGCTTCGACGTGTGGACGAGCGGCGTCATCGTCATCGCCTATGCCATCCCCGGCTTCCTGTTCGCCATTCTTCTCATCGTGCTGTTCGCCGGCGGCAGCTTCTTCGACTGGTTCCCGCTGCGCGGCCTCACCTCGGACTACTGGTCGAGCTTGCCCTGGTACCTGAAGATCACCGACTATTTCTGGCATCTGGTGCTGCCGCTGACCGCCATGGGGCTTTCCGCCTTCGCCACCACGACGCTGCTCACCAAGAACTCGTTCCTCGACGAAATCCGCAAGCAATATGTGATGACGGCGCGGGCCAAGGGCCTGACCGAGCACGCCGTGCTCTACCGCCACGTCTTCCGCAACGCGATGCTGATCGTCATCGCCGGCTTCCCCGGCGCCTTCATCACCTCCTTCTTCACCGGAGCGCTTCTGATCGAGACGATCTTCTCGCTCGACGGGCTCGGCCTGCTCGGCTTCGAATCGGTGATCAACCGGGATTATCCGGTGGTCTTCGCCACCCTCTACATCTTCTCGCTGATGGGATTGGTGGTTAACCTCATCTCCGACATCACCTATACGGTGATCGATCCGCGAATCGATTTCGAGACGCGCGAGGTCTGAGTGGATCAGGTCCTCGAAGAACGCCAACTGGAGACGATCTATCCCGAGCCGGGGCAGGCCGAGCCGCCGCCGCGGAAATTCGTGGTGTCGCCGCTCAACCGGCGGCGCTGGAAGAACTTCAAGGCCAACCGGCGCGGCTTCTGGTCCCTGTGGATCTTCCTGATCCTGTTCGTGCTGTCGCTCGGCGCCGAATTCATCGTCAACGACCGGCCGATCGTGATTTCCTACAAGGGCGAGATCCTCTTCCCGATCTTCAACAACTATCCCGAATCGAAGTTCGGCGGCTTCCTGGCGACCACCGACTATCGCGATCCCTTCGTCCAAGACGAGATCCTGTCGAACGGCTGGATGGTGTGGCCGCCGATCCGCTACGCCAATCGCACCGTCAACAACGAGATCGCCCGGCCGGCCCCGGCGCCGCCGTGGTGGATGATGAGCCTCGACGAGCGTTGCTCGCGCTATCCGCAGGGCGTCGACGATTTGAACTGCACGCCGGGCAACTGGAACTGGCTCGGCACCGACGACCAGGGCCGCGACGTGGTGGCCCGGCTCATCTATGGCTTCCGCATCTCGGTGCTCTTCGGCCTGATCCTGGCGGTCATCTCGTCGATCGTCGGCGTCATCGCCGGCGCGGTTCAGGGCTATTTCGGCGGCTGGATCGACCTCTTGTTCCAGCGCTTCATCGAGATCTGGACGTCGATTCCGGCGCTCTATCTGCTCCTCATCATCTCCTCGGTGATCGCGCCGAACTTCTTCGTGCTGCTCGGCATCCTGCTTCTCTTCTCGTGGGTGTCGCTGGTCGGGGTGGTGCGGGCGGAGTTCCTGCGCGGCCGCAATTTCGAATACATCAACGCGGCGCGGGCGCTTGGCGTCGGCAATGCGACGATCATGTTCCGGCACCTGTTGCCCAACGCCATGGTGGCGACACTGACCTTCCTGCCGTTCATCCTCAACGGTTCGATCACCACGCTGACCTCGCTCGACTTCCTCGGTTTCGGCCTGCCGCCCGGCTCGCCGTCGCTCGGCGAATTGTTGGCCCAGGGCAAGGACAACATCCAGGCGCCGTGGTTGGGGTTGACCGGCTTCTTCGTCATCTCGCTGATGCTGTCGCTGCTGATCTTCATCGGCGAGGCGGTGCGCGACGCCTTCGACCCCAGGAAGGTGTTCAACTGACGCCATGGCCCATGCTGACGACCACGCGCATGATCACGCAACGCCGGGCCACGGCGCGAACCGCCGCCGGGTCGGGCTGGCCGCGCTGATCACCTTCGTCTTCATGCTGGCCGAAGTGATCGGCGGCATCGTTTCCGGCTCGCTGGCGCTCCTAGCCGACGCCGCCCACATGTTCATCGACGTCTTCGCGCTCGGCATGGCGTGGTTCGCCTTCCTCCTCGCCGACGCCCCGGCCGACCGGCGCCGCACCTATGGCTTCGATCGGCTTCAGGTGCTGGTCGCCTTCTCGAACGGCCTGGCGCTGTTCGTCATCGCGGCGGGGATCGTCTACGAGGCGGTGGAGCGGCTGAACTCGCCGGGGTCGATCATCGGCGGATTGATGCTCGCGGTCGCCCTCGCCGGCATGGTCGCCAACATCGCCTCGTTCCTCCTCCTTCATGGCGGCGACCGCCGCAACCTCAACGTCCGGGCGGCGATGCTGCATGTCCTCGGCGACCTGCTCGGCTCGGGCGCGGCGGTGGTCGCCGCCCTCGTCATCCTGGCGACCGGCTGGACGCCGATCGATCCGATCGCCTCGGTGCTGGTCGCGGTGATCATTCTGCGCAGCGCCTGGCGGGTGGTTGCCGAGGCCGGGCACATCCTGCTCGAAGGGACGCCGCCGGAAATCGATACCCGCGCCATCGCCGCCGATCTGGTCGCCACCATTCCGGCCGTCGAGGACGTCCATCACGTCCACGTCTGGTCGCTGACCCAGGAGCGTCGGATGGTGACCCTCCACGCGCGGGTTGTTCCCGGTGCCAACCCGGACGAGGCGGTGCGCGGCATCAAGCGCCGCCTTGACTCGGCCTTCGACCTCGATCATGCGACGGTGGAGATCGAACGCGGCGACTGCGCCGACGCCGTGGATGAGGCGAAAGAAGACGCGGCGGGAGGGGCGAAGGAAAGGGCACGGGCGTGAGCGCGATGACCCCGTACCCTTCCTCTCATCCGCGATCTCGAGGCATTCGCGCAAGAAGGGCTGATCGGAGACGACGATGAATTGGGTCGTAAGAAAGCACGTCCCTGTCGGCGAATTGCCCCCAGACTGGCAAGTCGACCTGCCGAAGGACGGTCATGTCAGTGTCGAGATCGAGGTCGAGCCGCCAGAGATGCGGCGAACCATCTCGTCCCTGGTAGGCACCGCGCGAAATGTTCATGGCGATGAAGCGTCCGTGCTCGATCATCTCGAAGGCCTGCGGGAAGACCGTTGAATGTGGGAGAAGTACCACGGAACGACGGTCTATCTGGACAGCAATGTCGTGATCTTCGCGATCGAGCGTGGAAACAAATGGACGGCGATGCTGCGCGCGCTGTTTGAGGCCGTAGAGCAAGGCCGCATGCACGCCGTCACGTCGGAGGTTACTTTGGCCGAAGTTCTGGTGAAGCCGATTGCCGAGCGGGACGATGAAGTCGTCAGGCACTACGAGGCGGTTCTCGCCGAGGACAGTCCGCTTGTCACGGTCGCCCTCGACCGCTCGATCCTCCGTGCGTCGGCACAGGTGAGCGGGAGATTGGGAGTGAAGCTCATCGATGCCATTCACGTCGCGACGGCCATCGAGCATGGTTGCGGCGCCTTTCTCAGCAACGATATCCGCCTTGGCCGGAAACTCGATGTGCCGCGATGGCGCTCCCTCGACGCGATCGAGCATGAGACGTGATGACTGACGCCGCCCTCCTTTCCATCCGCAATCTCGGCGTCGCCTTCCGCCAGGGCGGCAGCGTTACCGTCGCCGTCAGGGGCGTCAGCTTCGACATAAACAAGGGCGAGACCGTCGCGCTGGTCGGCGAGTCCGGATCCGGCAAGTCGGTGACGGCGCTGTCGGTGATGAAGCTATTGCCCTATCCCGCCGCCTCGCATCCGAGCGGCGAAATCCTGTTCAAGGGCACCGACCTGCTCAAGGCTCCCGAGGCGGAGCTGCGCCACGTGCGCGGCAGGGACATCGGCATCGTCTTCCAGGAGCCGATGACCTCGCTCAACCCGCTCCACACCATCGAGCGCCAGGTCGGCGAGGTGCTCAAGCTCCACCAGGGGATGAGCGACAGTGCCGCCCACGTCCGCGTCATCGAGCTGCTCGACCAGGTGGGCATCCGCGATCCGGCCGAGCGCCTCAGCGCCTATCCGCACCAGCTTTCCGGCGGCCAGCGCCAGCGGGTGATGATCGCCATGGCGCTCGCCAACAACCCGGACCTCTTCATCGCCGACGAGCCGACCACGGCGCTCGACGTGACGGTGCAGGCGCAGATCCTGGAGCTGCTCCGCGACCTCCAGGCGAAGACCGGCATGGCGATGCTGTTCATCACCCACGACCTCGGCATCGTCCGCAAGATCGCCAGGCGGGTCTGCGTGATGACCGAGGGCCGCATCGTCGAGGCCGGGCCGACCGAGACGGTCTTCACCAGTCCGCAGCACGCCTATACCCGGCATCTGCTCGCCGCCGAGCCGAAGGGCGATCCGCCGAAATCCGATCCGCGCGCCCCGGTGATCATGGCCGCCGACGACCTCAAGGTGTGGTTTCCGATCAAGCGCGGCCTGCTGCGCAGCGTCGTCGGCCACGTCAAGGCGGTCGACGGCGTCGACGTCGCCGTGCGCCAGGGGCAGACGCTCGGCATCGTCGGCGAATCCGGCTCGGGCAAGACGACGCTGGGTTTGGCGCTGATGCGGCTGATCTCGTCGAACGGCCACATCGTCTTCCTCGACAAGCCGATCGAGGGCCGGACCTTCAAGGAGATGAAACCGCTTCGCCGCGAAATGCAGATCGTCTTCCAGGATCCCTACGGCTCGCTCAGCCCGCGCATGTCGGTCTCCGACATCGTCGAGGAGGGGCTGAAGATCCATGCCCGCAACCTGTCGGCGGCCGAGCGCGACCGCAAGGTGGTCAAGGCGCTGGAGGAGGTCGGGCTCGATCCCGCCACCCGCCACCGCTACCCGCACGAATTCTCCGGCGGCCAGCGGCAGCGCATCGCGGTCGCCCGCGCCATGGTGCTCGAGCCGCGTTTCGTCATGCTCGACGAGCCGACCTCGGCCCTCGACATGAGCGTTCAGGCGCAGGTCGTCGACCTGCTCCGCGACCTGCAGCGCCGCCACAACCTCGCTTACCTGTTCATCAGCCACGACCTGAAGGTGGTCAAGGCGCTCGCCAACGACATCATCGTCATGCGGGCCGGCAAGGTGGTCGAGAAGGGCGAGGCGGCCAAGGTCTTCGAGCGGCCGGAGACCGACTACACGCGGGCGCTGATGGCGGCGGCCTTCGATATCGCGGCGTCGCCGGAAGGCGTGGTGTCGCAGTAGATGTCCGTCGGTAGCGTCCGCTAGGTGATGGACGGGGCGGCCGAGACCCCCACCCGCTTGCCCGGCTTGACGCCGGGCTCGCGACCTCTCCCTTCCAGGGGGAGGCGTATGCGGTTGCAGTCGGTGGTGCCTCCCCCTGAAAGGGCGCGCTGCGAAACACGATTGGAAGACGGATTGACGGTCTTGCGTCCTTCGAGGCTCGGGCTCCGCCCGAGCACCTCAGGATGGGGTAAGTTCATGTTTCATAAAGACAAACATCCTCATGCTGAGGCGCGCGCGAAGCGCGCCTCGAAGCACGCGAAACGGCGGTCACGGAATTCCGCAATAGCTGCTTCCAGGGGGACGCGCACGCTGCGGCGAACGACATGACGCGACGGGCCATCCTTGTCGCCTCCGGGTCGTGGGCGCCGGAGCCGTGGGCCGAGGCGGTGCGGGCGATCGAGCCGCAGCGGCCGGTCTTCATCTGGCCGGACCTCCCCGATCCGGCGGCGATCCGTTACGTCCTGGCCTGGCAGCCGCCGGCGACGGCATTGCGGGGCTTGCCCAACCTCGCGGCGATCTTCTCGCTCGGCGCCGGGGTCGAGCACATCATCTTCCGCGACGACCTGCCGGAGGTGCCGATCGTGCGGGTGGTCAGCCCCGATCTGACGCGGCGGATGACCGAGTGGGTGGTCCTGCAGGTGCTTCTGCATCATCGCCGGCAGCTCGCCTATCTGCGTCAGCAAGGCGAGCGCCGCTGGAAGGAGCTCCGCCAGCCGGCGGCGTCAAAGGTTCGCGTCGGCATCATGGGGCTCGGCGTGCTGGGACGCGCAGCCGCCGCGCCGCTCGCAGGGTTGGGTTTCCAAGTGGCCGGCTGGAGCCGGCGGCCAAGGACGGTCCCGGGCGTCGAGGGCTATGCCGGCGCCGACGGCCTCGATGCATTTCTCGCCCGCACCGACATCCTCGTCTGCCTGCTGCCGCTCACCAACGAGACCCGCGCCATCCTGTCGATGGCCCTCTTCCGCAAGCTCGCCCGCGACGGTGCCCTCGGCGGGCCGATCCTCATCAATGCCGGGCGGGGTGGCCTCCAGGTCGAGGCCGACATCGTCGAGGCGACACGGAGCGGCATGCTCGCCGGCGCCAGCCTCGACGTCTTCGAGACCGAGCCGCTCGACGCGGCGAGCCCGCTCTGGGCGATGGACAATGTGGTGATCACGCCCCATTGCGCGGCATGGAGCGATCCGCGCGAATTGGCCGGGCTGATCCTCGACCAGATCGCGGCGCACGAGGCGGGCAAGCCGCTCCGCCACGTCGTCGACCGTGCCAGCCTTTACTGACTTGGGTCGGGCGGCCGGTTGCCCTTGCTTCACTCCTTGCGTTGCTGCGCGTAGTAAGCGGCCAGTTTCTGGATGTCCGATTCGGTCATCAGAAACGCCATGGCGAACATCAACTCGTTTGGCCGCTCGCCTCCATGATAAAGCGCCATGGCCTTCGCCAGATAGCCTTCGTCCTGGCCGGCGAGCACCGGAAAGCGCGGATCGGTGCTGTTGCCGTTTGGCCCGTGGCAGCGATTGCACCTGGCAGTCCATTCGCCGAGGGTGAGCGGCTTGCGGATCGCCAGCGCCTCGGGCTCCTTGGATGCATAATAGGCGGCGAGGTCCGCGACGTCCTGATCCCGGAGCCCGAGCACCTGATCGTGCATGACGTCATTCTTGCGACTGCCGTCCTTATAGCCGGTGACGGCCGCAATCAGATATTCGGCGCTGAGACCGGCGAGCCTGGGATTCTTGGGATCGGTCGCATTGCCGTCGATGCCGTGACAGCTGGCGCACGGCGCGGTAACCGCCAGTCCCGCGACCGCATCGCCCTTGCCTGATGCTTCGGCGCGGCGCGGCACCATGGCAGCGTAGAAATAGGCAATATCCTCGATCTGGCCTGGGGTGAGCGCCTTGGTCAGCGCCTGCATCATCGGCTCGGCGCGCGCTCCGCCCTGGTAGTCCTGGATCGCCTCTATCAGATAACTGTCGTGCTGGCCCGCCAAGCTCGGCGTCGCCGCGGCGGTCGAGTTGCCATCCTCGCCGTGACAACCGGCACAGGTTTCCGTCAGCTTCTTGACGGCCGCGAACGGATCCTGCTCATCCACCGGTGGCTCGGCCTCCGGCTCGCTCGGTCTTGAGCTAAAACCCTGCAGACTGGCGAAATAGGCCGCCACGTCGGCGATGTCCTGTTCGCCCAGCTTGTCGATGGCCTGCTGCATGCTCTCGTTCTTGCGGACGCCCTTCTTGTAGGCCTGCAAGGCGCCTTGGATGTAGGAGGCATGCTGCCCGGCGATAGAAGGAATCCCGGCCTGCGGGCTGATGCCGTTGCTGCCATGGCAGGCGGCGCACCCGGCTGCGATGGCCTTACCGGCGACAATATCTCCGGCAGGCGGGGCGTCTTCCGCCCACGATGCCGCGCCAATCGGCGCGAGGCAAAGCGCGAATGCCGCCGCCAGCGTCGCGCGCCTCATGGCTTTTCTCGACATCGCCGGGGAGGCGTCGACCACGCGTGACCCGCGTCAACCGACTGTGGCATTGGCCGGATGCTCCGCGGCTCGGTACTTGTAGAACCAGATCTGGTACATCGACACGATCCACTCGACGGCAAAGCTCAGTCCCATCAGCGCGCCGCCGACGATCACCATCCACGCAAATGCGGTGTTGAGTTTGGTCAGGTACCAGGAGCCGACGTCGATGATCACGGCGACGAACGGCAAGGCGATGATTGTGCACTTGAACCAGACCGGCCGCACATAGGCATGGCTGAAGATCAGGCCCATGATGAAGAAGATGAAGGTGATGCCGAACATGTGGATGTGAGAGACGCGCACCAGGGTCGCCAAGCTCTCGCCGGTATCGATTTGCGCGACTTTGGTCAGATTTTCGTAGCTGCTTAGGTTGGGGATGTGGGGGTTGCTGCCGTCATGGCAGGCGAGACAGCGATTTTCGACGATCGGCGCGATCTTCGTTTGATATTCGGCCTGGTCGAGGCCGTGGTGTATCCATCCGATAATGGTGGCGCTTTCATCCGCCGGCAGCATTCCCGACATCGGCCCCGACAAAGCCAACTCAAGCCTGGTCGCCGTCTTGTTGCCGCTGTAGGCGATGGCGATGTCGTCCGCCGACAGGCCCGGCTTGCCGTCGCGTCCGGCGTCGACCTCGTAGATCTGGATCATGGCGAACAGGTAGCCGATGCCCATCACCAAGAGCGTGGCGGTGTACAGCGTGCGCATGCTGAGCGGCAGTTCGCTGTAGTGAAAGAACATCCGGTGCACTGGTGGCGTAGCCATATCCCTACCATCCTTGCGCGTCGATCGCGCCAACGCAGCCGACTTTAGGACAGATGCAATCGAATCGCTTAGCGGATTCCGCGAAACCATGCACCGATAGAGTTTCGACGAGCATCCCTTCGTAGAGCCGCAGCCGGATCACGCCGCCGTCAACGCGCAGAAAGCCCGAGGCCCGACCGCGGACGGAGCCTCGAGCCGATGTCTGTTAGCCGTCTTTATGGCGTGAACTTCAGCGGTGCCGACGGCGAGTTGGGCAGTGCGTACTCGATGTAAGGGAAGCCCTGGCTGGCGTGGCATCCGTTGCATCCCTTCATGCCGGCCTTGAACGCCGCATCGAAGGTGTTGAAATCTTTCGCCTTGATGGCTGCGTCGAGCGGCTCGAGGTAGGCCGTCTCGAAGGCCTTCAGCGCGCCCGCTCGTTCCGGCCTGGTCGTCTCGCCGACCTCCTGAATCTCAAGCGCCTCCTTGAGCATATAGCCGGCCAGATCCCAATTGCCGCCCTTCGCCGCGTAATACGCGTTGGTGTAGCGGGCGGAGTACTCCATCATCACCGTTCCAAGGCCGGGTTGGAGTTCGGCGAGGGTCTTCAACTGATCTTCGGTGCTACCCGTGAGCCAATCCGAGGCCGCATAGGTCCCACCCGTCAACAGCATCAGGCAAGCCGAGGCGAGCACTGTCTTGCGAAGAAGGAGCATTCTTTGTTTCCCCCATTTGGTTCTTCTATTCAAATTTCCGAATAACACACTACACCGACACCGACGTGATCGGCAATGGACGACCACCGGCAAGGGCGCGCCGTCGCCGCAACCGCGCCACGAGCGGCAATATGGTTGAGGAGCCGCCGACGCCGGCACGGCGCCCATGACGAACGCCGACCTGGCTTGATCCGGATGGCAAGCGACGATGCCCGGCGCCGATCGCTGCGCGGCGCAGTCTGCCTGGTTGAGCCGATACGCGCGCAGCTCAGCTCAATTGTCTTTCGCGCCCTGGAAGATCCACGTCCAGATATTTTGGCGAAGACAATTCGGCAACGGCTTGTGCCCGTACGGCATGCGGATCTCGGGCGACGCCCGCCCCTCGATGAGTTGGATGAGATTGCTGACGTCGGGCTCCCCCGGAATCACCATGGGGCCGAATTTCGTGCCCTTCATCAATCCCTCATATGTCGTCAGGTCCAGGTTGCTGGCTTCGAAGCCTTCGCCACCCGGCTGATGACAGGAAACACACCATCCTTTGAAGATGGGAGCGATGTCCTCGGAATAGCTCATCCTCGCTTGCTCGGCACAAGCTTGCTGAACCGGCAACAGGCCGGCTGATCCAGTGAGCGCGAAGCTGCCGGCGATGAAGCCCGCCAGTTTGAGGTTTCGCCTTCTCATGATGTACTCCCGTGGTCAGAGAATTACCCAAGGCGAGCAATCCAACTCCGCTTCGGACCGTCACTCCTTTGCATTGCTCATGGCAATACACCACCATTGTAACCATCCACCCGGACGCAAACCGAAGCCTTGATCTTCATCAAAGTGGAGTTGGAATTCCCCCGGTTTTGCGGACAGTTACAGGCTTACAGACGCCAGTCGCTCACCTGATCATGCGGGGCTCGCCCGCTATCTTGGCCAGAACGGCGCCGGGGACGAATCCGGCGCCAACGACGATATCATCGACGCATTCTTTGCCCCGGCACGGTAAAGGAAGACGCCCCCGGCGAACGTGCGGCGCAATGTCGCCAACCTTTGGCTCAGCAGCGATGGAGGGCGTCCTAGCCGCCGGCGGGCGGGAACACCGCGACCCGGGTGTTGCCGGAGGCGGTGGCGGCCTGACGCGGCGCGTCGGCTTCGTCGCCGTCGGAGAAGGGCAGGCCGACGCGCTGCCAGACGTCGGTCAACGCCACCACCAGCTCGTCGATCAGCCTGTCGTCGTGGAACGGCGTCGGCGTGATCCTCAGCCTCTCGGTGCCGCGCGGCACGGTCGGGTAGTTGATCGGCTGGATGTAGATGCCATGCTCCTCAAGCAGCATGTCGCTCGCCTGCTTGCACTGGTCGGCGTTGCCGACCAGCACCGGCACGATATGGGTCTCCGAGCGCATCACCGGCAGGCCGGCGGCGGCGAGCGCCGCCTTGGTGCGCGCCACGGCGCGCTGCTGACCCTGGCGCTCGACCGACGAGGCCTTCAAATGGCTGATCGACTTCACAGCCGCGGCGGCGATCGCCGGCGGCAGCGCCGTGGTGAAGATGAAGCCCGGCGCATAGGAGCGGATGGTGTCGATGATGACACGGCTCGAGGCGACATAGCCGCCGAGCGCCCCGAACGCTTTGGCCAGCGTGCCCTCGATGACGTCGATGCGATCCATCACGCCGTCGCGCTCGGCAATGCCGCCGCCGCGCGGGCCGTACATGCCGACGGCGTGAACCTCGTCGAGATAGGTCATGGCGCCGTATTTCTCGGCGAGGTCGGCGATCCCGGCGATCGGCGCGACGTCGCCGTCCATCGAATAGACCGACTCGAAGACGATCAGCTTCGGCCTGACCCGGCTCTGCGCCTTGAGGATGTCCTCGAGATGGCCGAGGTCGTTGTGCCGGAAGATGAACTTCTGCGCCCCGGAACGGCGCACGCCTTCGATCATCGAGGCGTGGTTCAATTCATCCGACAGGATGACGCAATCGGGCAGCATCTTGGCGATGGTGGAGATCGCCGCCTCGTTGGAAACGAAGCCGGAGGTGAAGACCAGCCCGGCCTCCTTGCGGTGGAGGTCGGCAAGCTCGGCCTCGAGGAGGACCAGCGGATGGTTGGTGCCGGAGATGTTGCGGGTGCCGCCGGCGCCGACGCCCATGCGACGGGCGGCATCGATCATCGCGGCGATGACGTCCTGGTGCTGGCCCATGCCGAGATAGTCGTTGGAGCACCACACGACGATCTCGCGGGCGTCGCCGTCGGCGCGCCGCAACGCGTAGGGGAACCGCCCGGCGATCCGCTCGAGGTCGGCGAACACGCGATAGCGCTTCTCGGCATGGAGAGCGGCGATCGCCTCCGCGAAGATCGACTGATAGTCCATCAACCCAGCCTGCTGTTTAGAACGTTCCGAAATTAGAGGTCGGCGGCGCACAAGTCCACCGGCACTTTGCCGCGCCGCACCTCAAAGTTCGTTGATTCTGGTCAACCGAATATGAACGGGCGCCTGGTGTTGGCGGCGATCGAGCCGCTGCCGGCGCTCATCCGCCTGCCGGTCAGCCGACGTAGGACACCCCGCGATAGCGCATGCCGATCTGTACCGCCCCGACGATCAGCCGGGACAGAATCTCCATGTCGACCGGCATATGGGGGCGCCATACATCGAGGAGAAGCGCGATCCGCGGCTCGTCGGCGTTGTTCATCACTTCGTGAGGAAAGGTGTCGTCCCACAGCAGGCACTCGCCGTCGGCGATGCGGTATTCGTGGTCGTCGATCATCATGATCGTCGCCGGCCGTCCGTCCGCCTGGGCGGGGATCTGCAGCCCGAGATGGAAGCGCATGACGCCGCGGAACGGGCCACGATGCCGGGGGATGTGCTTGCGCGGCGCCAGGAAGGAAACCGTCGCCGACTTGACCTCGGGGCATTCGTCGAGAAGCCCGGCGAGGACCGGCATTCTCGCCAGATTCTCGGGAACCCCGACTCCGTAGGCCTTGAGGATCAGCATCCGCCAGTCCTTGCCGTCATTGGCCGAAATCTCGGCCTGCTCCGGCATGATGTCATGGAAGCGCGGCATGCTTTCGAGCTTCGCCGCCTTGGCCTCGTTGCGGATCGCCTGCCAGGCGGCGGTGAATTTCGCCGCGTGGGGAAAGTCGATCTCCGCGTCGAGCACCGCCGGGGCGTCGATCCGCCTCTCATAGATACGCCGGACGACATCCGAGGCCCGATCGTAGAACTTGGTCATGAAAGCGTCGCCTCCTGGCAGGTCTCCGCCGCCGGCAACTCATTATCGCGCGGCGGCGAATTTGCGGCGATATTAGCCAAGTCCGACGGTCCTGCCGATGGCCTTGGTGCCGCAGAAGCAAGGGACCGGGGACGGCAGCCTTTCGGGCAAAACTCGCAACGTCAGGGGAGTTGCACGGAACACGGGCATCTGCCTACCATCCGCCTCCCGCCATTCGGCGGGTCGGTGAAGAGGAGGAAACGATGTCGAGGACAGGGAGGGCGGTACGACTGGCGGGTGCCGTGCTCTTGCTCGCCGCGCTGGCGACAGGCGCCGAAGCGGCGCAATGCGGCAACAGCAGCGCCGGCTTCTCGGGCTGGCTCACCTCTTTCAAGAGCCAAGCCGCTTCGGCCGGCGTCTCGCAAAAGGTCATCGCCTCGGCGCTCAGCGGCGCCAGCTACGATGCCGGCGTCATCTCGCTCGACCGCCACCAGGGGCATTTCAGTCAGAGCTTCGAGCATTTCTACGCTTCGCGCGGCGCGCCGCTCCAGGGCATCGCCCGCAGCCGCTACCAGCAGAACGCCGCACTCCTCAAGAAGATCGAGCAGCGTTACGGCGTGCAGGGGCAGGTGCTCGTCGCGATCTGGGGCCTTGAAACCGGCTTCGGCGCCAATATGGGCAACAAGCCAACCATCCGCTCGCTTGCCACGCTCGCCTATGACTGCCGCCGCTCGGCCTTCTTCACCGACCAGCTGATCTCGGCCCTGAAGGTCGTGCAGAGGGGGGACCTGGCACCCTCGCAGATGGTTGGGGCGTGGGCCGGAGAGCTCGGCCAGACCCAGTTCCTCGCCACCTCCTACCTCAAATTCGCGGTCGATTTCGACGGCAACGGGCGCCGCGATCTCATTCACAGTCGCGCCGACGCGCTGGCCTCGACCGCCAACTACCTGAAGGCCTACGGCTGGCAGGCGGGAGGGTCCTGGGAGCCGGGGACCCACAACTACGCGGTCCTCGCCCAGTGGAACAAGGCCGCGGTCTACCAGCGGACGATCGCCGTCCTTGCCGACAAGATCGGCGGCTGAGCGTATCGAAGAGAGATGGCGACGTTCCTCATCTGCCACGGCGCCTGGTCCGGCGGGTGGTCGTGGAAGAAGATGCGCGGGCCGCTCGCCGACCGCGGCCACGCGCTGTGGACGCCGACCTGTACCGGGCTCGGCGAGAGAAGCCATCTGGCCGATCCCCGCATCGATCTGGAGACGCATGTCAATGATATCATGGGCGTTCTCGAATATGAGGATCTGCGCGAGGTCGTCCTGGTCGGTCACAGCTATGGCGGCATGGTCGCAACCGGGGTCGCCGACCGGGCGCCCGAGCGTGTAGCCCATCTCGTCTATCTCGACGCCTTCGTTCCCGAGGACGGCGAGTCCGTCCTCGATGGCCAGCCGCCGCGGGTTGCCGAACAGATGCGCCAGTTGGTCGCCGCTGCCGGCGACGGCTGGCGATTGCCGCCGCGCCCGCTGTCGCCGGACATCGCCCCGGCGGACGCCGACTGGCTCAACCCGCGGCGCAGCGCGCAGCCGTTCGCGACCTTCACGCAAGGGATCACGCTGACCGGCCGGAGCGCCGACATCCCCCGCGCCTACATCTATTGCCGCGACAAGGCGGGCGACGATCCGTTTCGCGCGGTTGCCGAACGCGTCCGCGCCCGACCCGGCTGGCGCTATTTCGAGCTTGGCTCCGGCCATTTGCCCAACATCACCATGCCGGACCGGCTGGCCGAACTCCTCGACCGCATCGCCAGAGGCGCGGGCTGAGATGACCGCGGAACCGGTCAGCTTCGTGGTTGCCGGGGACCGCAAGGTGTCCGGCCTTCTCGACAAGGCGGACACCCCCCGCGCCGGCTATGTGTTCGCGCACGGCGCCGGCGCCGGCATGAACCACCCGTTCATGACGAGCATCGCCGGCGCCCTGGCCGCCGACGGGATCGCCACCTTCCGCTACAACTTCCTCTACATGGAGGCGAAGGGCCGACGGCCGGACCCGCCGCCGCTGGCGACGGCCGCCGTGCGCGCCGCGGTCGCCGAAGCCGGGCGGCTGATGCCGGACCTGCCGCTCTTCGCCGGCGGCAAGTCGTTCGGCGGACGCATGACCTCGCAGGCCGAGGCGGCCGAGCCGCTGCCCGGTGTCGTCGGGCTCATCTTCTTCGGCTTCCCGCTCCACCCGCCCGGCAAGCCGTCGGACGAGCGTGCCGCTCATCTTCTCGACGTCAAGGTCCCCATGCTGTTCCTGCAGGGGACCCGCGACGAATTCGCCGAACGCGCCCTCCTGGAGGCGGTCTGCCGGCGGCTCGGCGAGCGCGCGACCTTGAGTCTCTTCGACGACGCCGACCACTCCTTCCGCGTTCGGAAATCGAGCGGCGGCAACGACGCGGAGGTGCGGCGCGCGTTGATCGCCGCAGTGGCGGAGTGGGCCGATCCGCTCTTGTAGACGCCGACGAAATTGTCACCAATTCGATGGCCTCCCGCCTCGGCCGCGGCCTAGAGGCTGCGACCCTGAACCGGCATCTTCAGACCTTGCACGGGGAATCCGAGTGCCGTGACCGTGCCGATGGACCGCTGTTGCCGCTGAAGCTCCCAAGCCCAGCCTTGGCGCCGCGTCTCCGAGCATTGACGGGCGGCGCCGATCCGCCGACGATGGCGCCTTCGCCGGACGCGAACTGACGCCCATGACCGAAGTGAAAAGCCAGAATCCACAGTCGCCCATTCCCTTCGCGCCGGATCTGGTGCGGCAGCGGGCGGAGGAGCGCAAGAATCTCGACGGCGCGCTGCTGCCGATCCTCCACGCCCTGCAGGCCGAGTTCGGCTATATCGACGAAGCGGCCGTGCCGATCGTCGCCGATGTCCTCAACCTCAGCCGGGCCGAGGTGCACGGCGTCGTCAGCTTCTATCACGATTTTCGGCGCGTCCCGAGCGGCCGGCATATCGTGAAGCTCTGCCGGGCCGAGGCCTGTCAGGCCGCCGGCTGCGAGGCGCTCGCCACCCGCGCCGAGGCGGCGCTCGGCATCGCGACCGGCGCGACGACCGGCGACGGCCAGGTGACGCTGGAAGCCGTCTACTGCCTGGGGCTTTGTGCCGTGGCGCCGTCGGCGATGATCGACGGCCGGCTTGTCGGGCGCCTCGATAACGCCCGCCTCGACGCGCTCCTCGCCGAATTGCGGCGTTGAACGTCGCGGGCCCGGAACCGTGCCGGTCATAGGGGAGGTCGCAGGATGAGGTTGAAGGGCAAGGTCGCCGTCATCACTGGTGGCGCCCGCGGCATCGGCCGCGCCATCGCCGAGCGCTACGCCAGAGAAGGCGCCACGGCGGTGATCGCCGACCGCGACACGGCAGGCGGGGCGGCGGCTGCCGCCGACATCGGTAGCGGCGCCTATGCGGTGCCGCTCGACGTCACCGCCGAGGCTTCGATCGCCGCGATGGTGAAGGCCGTCGTCGGGCAGAGCGGCAGGATCGACATCCTCGTCAACAACGCCGCCGTCTTCGACATGGCGCCGATCATCGAGGTGACGCGCGAGAGCTTCGACCGTCTCTTCGCCATCAACGTCAAGGGCCTGTTCTTCACCCTGCAAGCGGTGGCGCGGCACATGATCGAGCGGGGCGGCAGCGGCAAGATCATCAACATGGCCTCGCAGGCCGGCCGCCGCGGCGAGCCGCTGGTTGCGGTCTATTGCGCCACCAAGGCGGCGGTGATCAGCCTCACCCAATCGGCCGGGCTCGACCTCATCCAGTACCGCATCAACGTCAACGGCATCGCCCCCGGCGTCGTCGACACCCCGATGTGGGAGGAGGTGGACGCACTGTTCGCCCGCTATGAGAACCGAGCGATCGGCGAGAAGAAGCGGCTGGTCGGCGAGGCGGTGCCCTTCGGCCGCATGGGCGTGCCGGAAGACCACGTCGGCGCGGCGGTCTTCCTGGCCTCCGCCGATGCCGACTTTGTGGTCGCCCAGACCCTCAACGTCGACGGCGGCAACTGGATGAGCTGACCGGCCGGCGCTGGTTCAAGCCGGCACGTGGCGGAGAGGCATCCGGCCGTCCACCGGCGCGGCCGAAACCGCCCCGTTTTCCAGGAGCCACAGGGCGGGATGCAGGTTGATCGTCGGGTCGACATGGCGGGGGAGCACAAAGGTCCGGTCGCCGACGGCGAGCGTCGCCGCGGGCGAGACGGCGACGGCGGTGTGCTCGTCGGAAAGACGCAACGGCACGGAGGGATCGCCGGTCCACACCGGGTTGCCATGATCGACGGCGAGGTGCTTGAGGCCGATGTCGAGAACAACCCGCTCCGGCGAGCGGTGGATGACCGTGGCGAGCCCGAAAAGCGCCTTCTCGAAGGCGAGGTCGGAAAGATCCGCATAGGCGCCGTCCATCAACAGGTACGAGCCCGCCTGGATGTCGGTCCACACCTCGAGGTCACGGACGAACGGCATGTGGCCGGTCGAGCAGCCGGCGACGATCGGCACTTGAAACCCGTTGGAACGGAGGCGGCCGACGGCAAGCTCGGTCAGCTCCCGGGACTTCTCCGCGCCGCGCCGTCTCACCGCCGGGTCGGCGACGCCGGCGAGATGGCCGTCATAGGCCTGCACGCCCTTGAAACTCAGCACGTCCGACGCCGCGATCGCGCCCGCGAGGTCGAGGAGGTCGCGGGATTGAGGCGCCACGCCGCAACGTTTCATGCCGAGTTCGATCTCGACCAGGACGCCGAAGCGGACGCCGGCCCGGCGGGCGGTCGCTTCCAGGAGCCCGACGTGAGCCATCGAGTTCGACCAGCACCGACACCTCAGCCGCCTTCGCCGCCGCCGCCAGTTCGGCGAGGGCGGTCGGATCGACGACCTGGTTGCTGACCATGATGTCGCCGACGCCGATGCGGGCGAGAACCACGGCCTCCCAGGCGGTCTGGCAGCACATGGCGGCGACGCCGCCGGCGCGCTGGAGCTGGGCCAGCGCCGTGCACTTGTGTGCCTTGAAATGCGGTCGGAGCATCTGCTTCGGCCCGAGCGACGCAAGGGCGAGCCGATGGTTCCTTCGTGCCGCGGCAACATCGACGACCAGCGCCGGGGTCGGCACCGCACCGAGAAGCTCGACCAGCGGCGTGGCGATCGGGGCGGAGCTCACGGCAGCCTCCCGGCTTCCGCCGACGTTTTGATTTCCTCGCCGCCGCGCCGCTTATGGCGCGAGCTGCCGCGGATCGCCAAGGTGACGGGGACGACCGGCTTCTTCCGGCGCAGGGCATCGAGGAAATGGAGAGCCATCTCGTCATCGTAGCACATCAGCGCGGCTGGCCTCAGCCGGGGAGCCGGGCGAGCGACGTTGTCGACCGCCAAGCCCTGCATCGACTTCTTCTTCGCCGATGAAAGCGCCCAGGCGGTGCTCGACCTTTCCGACGAGATCAACTACGACACGCCGAAACAAGAAGTCGCTCGCGTTTCCCTCGGATGTCGACCCGACCAACCACGCCACCTATCCGGCCAACTGGAACGCGATGCTCGGCATCGACGTCGAGAGGCTTCGCGCCGAATAGAAGCATATCGACCGGGCGTGGCAGGAGTGGATCGCGCAGGAACACTATGACGTCCGTCCTCGGGCCGTTTCCGCGGTCGGGCGATCCTTGCGAGGAGGACTGACGCTTGCGTGCCGCCATTGTCGGAACCGGAGGGATCGCGCGCGTGCATCGGCGCGTGATCGAGGAACTGGGAGGTGAGGTCGCCGGCGTCTGCGGCCGCACACTCGCCGCCGCCGAGGCGTTCAGCGCCGGCAACGCCTACGACAACCTCGCGGCGATGCTGCGCGACGAGATGCCGGACGTCCTGCACATCTGCACGCCCAATTACCTGCACGTCGAACAAGCGCTAGCCGGCTTCGCCGCCGGCGCGCACGTCGTCTGCGAGAAGCCGCTGGCGACGTCGAGCGCCGATGCGGAACGGATGATCGCCGCCGCGGCCAAGGCCGGCCGGGTCGGCGGCGTCGCCTACAACTATCGCGGCTATCCGCTGGTCGAGGTGCTGCGCCAGCGGGTGGCGCGCGGCGACTTCGGCGCGCTGAGACGGGTCGGCGGCTGCTATCTGTCCGACGACGGCTTCGATCCGCAGAAATACATGTGGCATTTTACGCCCGGCCAGGTGGGACCGGCCTATGCGCTGATGGATATCGGCGTGCACTGGTTTGACCTGGTCGAGCACGTGACCGGGGAGCACATCCGCGAACTTGCGGCGCAGTTCTCGATCCACCAGCGGACCCGCATGTGGCGCGGCGGCGAAGGGCAGGGGCCGCGGCCGGCGGGGAAGCCCGGGCCGGACGGCGGCGTCGCCGTCGAAGTCGATGTCGAGGATCAGGCGGATCTCCTCATCCGCCTCGCCAACGGCGCTGCCGGGTCGGCGACGATCAGCTGCGTTTCGGTCGGCCATCCCAACACCATCGTTCTCTCCGTCGACGGCTCGGAGAGAGGCTTCCACTGGAACCAGCAGGAGCCGAACGTCTATCGCGAGCGCGTGGCGGACGGCGAGATCATCCGGCAACGCGCCCCCGGCCTGATGGACGCGAAGTCCGCCTGGATGACGAACCTGCCGGCCGGTGCCGCGGAAGGCTACGGCGACGCCTTCCGCAACGTGATCGCCGCCATATGGGCGGCCTGCCGCGGCGAGCCGTCCGACTATCCCGGCTTCGCCGACGGACTGCGCGGGCTCGTCCTGGTCGAGGCGGCGGTCAGAAGCGTCGCCGAGCGCTGCAGCGTGGAAGTCGCGTAAGCGGTAGGCTACCCTTCCGCTCGCGTCGATCATGAACAACTCGGACCCCGAAGCCCCGCCGCCGCTCGCCGGCCTCAAGGTCCTCGATCTTTCGAGGGTGATGGCGGGTCCGTGGTGCACCCAGACGCTTGCCGATCTCGGCGCCGACGTCTGGAAGGTGGAAGCGCCGGAGGGCGGCGACGACGCGCGAAAATGGACGCAACCCTCGCTCGGCGGCGAGTCCACCTACTTCATGAGCGCCAACCGGTCGAAGCGGTCGCTTGCCGTCAACCTCAAGCATGCGGAGGGGCAGGCGATCGTCCGCTCGCTTGCCGCCCGCGCCGACGTCCTGGTCGAGAACTTCCGGCTCGGCACCATGGAACGGTTCGGCCTCGGCTACGAGGCGCTGGCGGCCGTCAATCCGCGCCTCGTCTACTGCTCGATCTCCGGCTACGGCCGCACCGGGCCACGCGCCGATGAAGCCGGCTACGATTTCTCCATCCAGGCCGAATCGGGGCTGATGGCGATCACCGGCGAGCCGGACGGCGCGCCGATGAAGCTCGGCGTCGCCATCGCCGACATCGTCACCGGGATGAACGCCGTGCAGGCGATCCTCGCCGCCCTCATCGCCCGGCAGGTGAGCGGACGCGGCCAGTTCATCGATCTGGCGCTCCTCGACACCGCGGTCGGCGTTCTCGCCAACGTTGCCCAGGGCTGCCTGGCGACCGGCGAGCCGCCCGCCCGCTACGGCAATGCGCATGCATCGATCGTGCCTTACCAGACGTTCAAGAGCGCCGACGGTGTCTTCGTCGTCGCCGTCGGCAACGACCTGCAGTTCCGCTGGCTCTGCGAGGCGGTCATCGAGCGGCCGGAACTCGTCGGCGATCCGCGGTTCGCCACCAATTCCGCCCGCGTCCGCAACCGGACCGCTCTCGCCGCGATCTTGGCCGCGGACTTTCGCCGCCGGCCGACCGCGGAATGGATGGCGCGGCTGAAGCGCGCGCGCGTTCCGGCCGGCGCGGTCCGCGAAGTTTTCGACGCTCTGGCGAGCCCGGAAATCGCGGCGCGCGGGATGGTGGCGGAAATGCCCGACAAGGTGCACGGAAGGCTGCGGACCCTCGCCTCGCCGCTCCGCCTCGCCGCGACGCCTCCGCGCCCGCCGAGCGCTCCGCCGCGCCTCGGGGAGCACACCGACGAGGTCCTCCGCGAGGTGCTCGGCGCCACGGCCGGTGAGATCGCCGCGTGGCGCAAGGCGGGCGCCATCGGGTGAGGAGAGGGCGAAGGCGTTGAGGTCCTCAAGATGCTGACTGGTTTCTCGACGGCAGCGGCTCAGCCCGGCGCGGGCCATCTGCCGCGACGTTCGATGTGGAACGACTTTGCCCGAAATCCCGGATCGGGGAACATATTTTGTCGTTTCGCCACCGTATTCAGATTCCTGGATGTGCCCTTACCGACCGGCTTGTGGTTTTTCGGGACGGTCAGATCGTCGTGTCGGTAGCGCGCCGCCCTGGTGCGCAAGGTATCCCATGGTCAAGATCATCCAGCTCGAGGCGGACGTCTCGGTTGCTCCGCAACTGGTCGAGGACGACTTCGCCGAAATTGCCGCGCGCGGCTTCCGCGCGGTCGTCAACAACCGGCCGGATGGCGAGGCGCCGGATCAACTCCCCAACGCTCAGGCCGAAGCCGCCGCCCGCCGTCACGGCCTGGAGTTTCGCTATCAACCGGTCGCCAACCTGAAGGTGACCGACGCCGCGGTGGTCGACGACTTCGCCCGGTTGATGAACGACTTGCCTGGCCCGATGCTTTTCTATTGCCGCTCGGGCACGCGTTGCACGACCCTGTGGGCACAGGCTTCCGCCGGTCGGCTGGGGGTGTCGCGCACACTGGAGATTGCGGCGAAGGCCGGCTATGACCTCGAAGTCCTGCGCGACGATCTCGAGGAACGGGCCGTCGAGACCGGCGCGCCGTTTGCGAACGCCGGCAGCGAGACGGCCCAACGGCCCCCGCCCCATGGGGACCGCCAGCCAAGCGCCTCGCCGGCTGGCGACCGCCTCTGAGGATCTTCCGGACGCGTTTCAGCCGATTGCCGTCCCGCGCTCGAACAGAGCCGAACTCGGATCGGGTTGTTGAAAACGCTGGTGCTGCCGGACAGGATTGAACTGTCGACCTCTCCCTTACCAAGGGAGTGCTCTACCACTGAGCTACGGCAGCCTCGGCCGCTGACGGCGATGGCGGCTTTACTGCCATATGGACGGCCGGGCATCAAGCGCGACGCGGGCTTTCGGCGGCCGGCCCGGCGGCGTAGGCTCCGGCCATGAGCAGGGATCGGGGAAAGCCGGACCCCGCGGCGGAGCGGCAAGCCCGCGAGGCGCGCCTTGCCGCGGCGCTCCGCGCCAATCTCAGGCGACGCAAGGCGTCGACCACCGCGGACTCGGCCGAACCGCCCGCCCCGCCGGTCGATACGGCGCCCGACGATGATCCGGAGGGCGATCAGGAGTAGCGCGTCCACAGCCGCCGGCGGGAACGCCTTGTCTAGGCCGCAAAGCTAGGCTAGACGGCGCCATCCGCCGGATTCGGGGTCCTTCTAGCCGGCGTTCGAAAACGGGGGCGGGATCTCATGGATCGCATTCGCATTGTCGGCGGCGCGCCGCTCAACGGCACGATTCCGATCTCCGGCGCCAAGAACGCGACCCTGCCGCTGATGATCGCGAGCCTGCTGACCGGCGAGACGCTCATCCTCGAAAACGTGCCGCACCTCGCCGATGTGGCGCTCTTGAAGCGCATTCTCGGCAATCACGGCGTCGACTGCATGGTGCAGGGCAAGCGCGCCGGCCAGAACGGCTCGACCGGCGAGATCATCGAACTGTCGGCCCGCGACATCGTCGATACCACCGCGCCGTACGACCTCGTCTCCAGGATGCGCGCCAGCTTCTGGGTGATCGGCCCGCTGATCGCCCGCATGGGCGAGGCGCGGGTGTCGCTGCCCGGCGGCTGCGCCATCGGCACGCGGCCGGTCGACCTCTTCATCATGGCGCTCCGCGATCTCGGCGCCGAGATCGACATCGACGGCGGCTATGTCATCGCCCGCGCGCCGAAGGGCCTGACGGGCGGCCGCATCCGCTTCCCCAAGGTGACGGTCGGCGCCACCCATGTCGCCATGATGGCGGCGGCGCTCGCCCGGGGCGAGACGGTTATCGAGAACGCCGCCCGCGAGCCGGAGGTCGCCGACCTCGCCTCGTGCCTCCAGAAAATGGGCGCCAGGATCGCCGGCGCCGGCACCTCCACCATCCGCATCGACGGCGTCGCGGCGCTCTCCGGCGCCCGCCACAAGGTGATGCCCGACCGGATCGAGACGGGGACCTACGCCTTTGCCGTGGCGATGACCGGCGGCGACGTGCTCCTCGAAGGGGCGACGTCGGCCATTCTCGAGAAGCCGCTTGCGGTGCTCGCCGAGGTCGGCGCCGAGGTGACGGCGACCAATGAGGGGATCCGCGTCAAGCGGAACGGCAGCGGGCTGAGGCCCGTCGACGTGAGCACCGAGCCGTTTCCGGGGTTCCCGACCGATCTGCAGGCGCAACTGATGGCGCTGGTCTGCCGCGCCGATGGCACCTCGCGCATCCGCGAGACCATCTTCGAGAACCGCTTCATGCACGTCCAGGAGCTCGCCCGTCTCGGCGCCGACATCCATCTCGACGGCCAGGTGGCGACCGTCACCGGCGTCGACCGGCTGAAGGGCGCCGCGGTAATGGCGACCGACCTCCGCGCCTCGGTGTCGCTGGTCATCGCCGGGCTCGCCGCCGAAGGCGAGACCATCGTCAACCGCGTCTACCATCTCGACCGCGGTTTCGAGCGGATCGAGCAGAAGCTCGGCGGGTGCGGCGCCTCGATCGAGCGGCTTTCCGCCTGACGATGCCCGGTATTGGTATTGCGCGGGCCGCCTCAGCACACTACCTGTGGCGGCAGGAAACAAGCGCCTGAGTAAGGTTCCATGGCCAAGCCGGACTGCCTGAAGCTGCTCGCCCTCGACGAGGAGGACCTGGCCGTGGTCTCGGCCTATGTCCAGGACGCGGTGATGAAGGTCGGCGACCTCGCCTATCTGCCGAACGAAGGGCGCTTCGCCCTCGCCATGAACCGCTTCATCTGGGAGAAGTGCGAGGGCGGAAGGAAGACCTACGAGCGACGCCGGACCGCGCTCGTCTTCGACCGGGTGACCGCGGTCAGCACCAGCCATCTGCGCCGCGACCGCCCCGGCGCGGTGCTCGAACTGCTGGCGATCAGCTTCGAGGCGAGCGACGCGCCGGCGGGCAGCGTTTTCCTGGTCTTCGCCGGTGGCGCCGCCGTGCGGCTCGAGGTCGAATGCGTCGAGGCGCGGCTCGCCGATCTCGGCGCCGCCTGGGCGACCGCTCTCATGCCCCAGCACGATCTTGCCGCCGATCCCGTGAAGACCACTGCCTGACGGAGCGGTCCGGGGGCGTGGTCACCAGACTGAACCAATCCGATCCCGGTTTCGAGGACGGCTTCCGCACGCTTCTCGCCGCCAAGCGGGAGGTTTCCGAGGACGTCGAGGCGGTGGCGCGCGCGATCATCGACGACGTGCGCCGGCGCGGCGACGCGGCGCTGATCGACTACACGCGCAAATTCGACCGGCTGGAGCTGGCCCCGGAAGACTTGCGGGTGTCGGACGACGCTTTTGACGCCGCCGAGCGCGCCGTCGACGCCGAAGCGCTGACGGCGCTCCGCTTCGCCAAGGACCGGATCGAGGCTTTTCACCGCCGCCAGATACCGAAGGACGACCGCTATACCGACGCGCTCGGCGTCGAGCTCGGCGTGCGCTGGACGGCGATCGAGTCGGTCGGTCTCTACGCGCCGGGCGGCACCGCCGCCTACCCGAGCTCGGTGCTGATGAACGCGATTCCGGCCAAGGTCGCTGGGGTCGAGCGGATCGTCTTGACCGTGCCGACGCCCGACGGCGCCATCAACCCGCTGGTGCTCGCCGCCGCCCGGCTTGCCGGCGTCGACGCGCTCTACCGGGTCGGCGGCGCCCAGGCCATCGCCGCGCTTGCCTACGGCACCGAGACCATCCCGCCGGTCGCCAAGGTCGTCGGACCGGGCAACGCCTATGTCGCGGCCGCCAAGCGGCTGGTCTTCGGCACGGTCGGCATCGATATGATCGCCGGTCCCTCCGAGGTGCTGGTCGTCGCCGACGCCGGCAACGACCCGGAATGGCTTGCCGCCGATCTCCTCGCCCAGGCCGAGCATGACGCCGCCGCCCAGTCGGTCCTGGTCACCGACTCGGCCGACCTTGGCGACCGGGTGGCCGCGGCGGTCGAGCGGCAGTGGCAGGCGTTGCCGCGCGCCGCGACCGCGGCGGCGAGCTGGCGCGACCACGGCGCCGTCATCGTCGTCGCCTCGCTTGCCGGTGCCATGGACCTTTGCAATCGTATCGCGCCCGAGCACCTGGAACTGGCCGTGGCGGAGCCGGAAGCGCTGCTGGCGCGGGTCCGCAACGCCGGCGCGGTCTTCCTCGGCCGTCATACGCCGGAGGTGATCGGCGACTATGTCGGCGGGCCGAACCACGTGCTCCCCACCGCGCGCACGGCGCGGTTCTCCTCCGGCCTGTCGGTGTACGATTTCGTCAAGCGGACCTCGCTCCTCAAGCTCGGCCCCGACCAGTTGCGCGCGCTTGGGCCGGCGGCGATCACCCTTGCCGAGGCCGAGGGGCTCGATGCCCACGCTCGCTCGGTGGCGATCCGGTTGAACCGCTAGGACGGGGAGTGATGGAAGCGTGAGACAGAGCGGGCGCGCCGGAAACGACATTCTCTCCAAGTCCGGAGAATCCGACTTGGGTGCATGGTCCCCCCTCCCCGTTCCGGGGAGGGATTGGCGTGTGGGGTTCGGCTGTGACCCAATCTCCAGCGGCAGAGGGTACCGGGCGCGATGGGCGAGGTGAGGTCGCCGCAATCCGGCAGCCTGGTCGCCGTCGAGATCGATCCCGGCGCCCTGGTCGGTCCGGAGTCGTTCCTGGAGGCCGAACGAACAGTCGCGATCCGCGATCTCGTCGCCGAGAACCGCTTCCTGCCGGCCGGGCGGAGCGGCGCCTTTCGGCTGCGATTGTCGATCACCGGGCGGATGCTGGTTCTCGATGTCGCCGACGCGGAAGGGGCGCCGGTGGTCCGCCATATTCTGTCGTTGAAACCGCTGTCGCGGGTGATGCGCGACTATTTCCTCATCTGCGAGAGCCATACCGCCGCCCTGGCCAACACCTCGCCGGCGCGCATCGAGGCGATCGACATGGGACGGCGCGGCATCCACGACGAAGGCGCGGCGGTCCTGCAGGGGCGGCTCGCCGGCAAGATCGACATCGATTTCGCCACCGCCCGGCGCCTTTTCACCCTGGTTTGCGCCCTCAATTGGCGCGGCCGGCACGAGGCATGATCCGGTTCACAACGCCGGGCTAATCGGCTACCGTCCGCCCCCGTCACGAGCCGCTGCAATCAAGGGACCGCATGGCCAAGGAAGAAATCATCGAATTCCCCGGTGTCGTCACCGAACTGCTCCCCAACGCGACGTTTCGCGTGAAGCTTGAGAACGACCACGAGATTATCGCCCACACCGCCGGCCGGATGCGCAAGAACCGCATCCGCGTCCTGGCCGGCGACAAGGTCCTGGTCGAGATGACTCCCTACGATCTGACCAAGGGGCGGATCACCTACCGCTTCAAGTAGGCCGGGCGCATCGCGCCGGCGCCCCGCTCGCAGGACCAAAGGATGACCGGACGTTTGAAACTGGTTCTCGCGTCGGGCTCGCCGCGCCGGCTGCAGCTGTTGAACCAGATCGGCGTCGAACCCGACCGGCTGATGCCGATGTCGGTCGACGAGACGCCCAAGAAGCACGAGCTGCCGCGCAATCTTGCCAAGCGCCTCGCCCGCGACAAGGCGGAGGCGGCGATGGCGGTGATGAAGGGCGAGCCGGAGCTCGCCGGCGCGCTGGTGCTTGCCGCCGATACCGTCGTCGGCGTCGGGCGGCGCTGCCTGCCCAAGGCCGAGCTGATCGAGGAGGGCGCCGCCTGCTTGCGGCTGCTATCGGGACGGTCGCATCGCGTCTATACCGGTCTCGTGCTGGTTACCGCCAACGGCCACATGCGCCAGCGACTGGTCGAGACCCGCGTCCGTTTCAAGCGGCTGTCGCGGGAGGACATGGAGAGCTACCTCGCCTCCGGCGAATGGCGCGGCAAGGCCGGCGGCTATGCGGTGCAGGGCCTCGCCGGCGGCTTCGTCATCAAGCTGGTCGGTTCCTATTCCAACATCGTCGGCCTGCCGCTTTACGAGGCGACGGCGCTGTTGACCGGCGAGGGCTACCCGATCCACTTCAGCTGGCTGAGGGGAGGCTAGGGCAGGCGATGGCCAAGCCGGGGAAGACGGCCGCCGCGGTCGTTCCCCTGAGGCCGGCCCGGGCCTGTCCGGTCTGCGGCAAGCCCTCGGCGCGGTCGGCCTATCCGTTCTGCTCGAAGCGCTGCGCCGACGTCGACCTCAATCGCTGGCTGAGCGGCACCTATGTGATCCCCGCGCGCGACAACGGGGACAACGACGACGGCGACCCGCCGGTGTAACGGATAGCGCACCCGGCGTCGGGTTAATTGGGTGGATGCGTTTGACTCCCGTCGTGACGGGGTCTGCCTCGTCTCTCGTGGCGCTTTCGCGGTCGGTCCCGGGCGGGCGAGTGTGCGGCGATGCGCGGAAGGTTCGAGGGGTGTTCGCGGGCCGTCCGGCGCGGCATGAAGCGATCTGGACACCTCCAACCGAGTTTCCTATAACCCGACGCCTTGCCACGGAAACGGATGCTCGCCGCGTTCGTCCGCCGGGTATGCCCAGGTAGCTCAGTTGGTAGAGCAGCGGACTGAAAATCCGCGTGTCGGTGGTTCAATTCCGCCCCTGGGCACCATTCTAGCTAATTAACTGATATTATTGAGTTTTTCTCATGATGAGGGTCCTCTTACGCGCGAGCGGCGCATCTCGCTGCTCAGTAAACCGGTGAAATCGTTGCAGGCTGCGGCCCTGTTCCAGATTCACGGCTTCGTTACCTGTGCGAATAAATCCTTGCGCCGTTCGAGAGCGATGAGAACAGGGCTGCTGGGGCTGACTGCGAGGTAGACGAGGCAGCTTGTCGAAGTGTGATAGACCCCCGGCTGGTGTTCGCTAGCTTGTCCTTAGCGCCGACAGTTGGTCGGTGTCGTAACGGCTTCTCAGTGCCGCAATGGAATCGGGATCCGGACGGCTTCCCTGTGCCGCGAGCTTGGCAAGCTCTTCGAAATAATGTTCGTGGCCCGGCGGCGAGACGGTCATGATCATTTTTGCCGGCTTGTCGCTAGCGTTCCCGATATTGTGCGGCACGCCCGGTGGTATGAATACGTATGTGCCGGGCGTGGCGCGAATCATTTCGTCACCGATTTGCCACTGGCACTCGCCCTCCAACACATAGAAGGTCTCTTCCTGAACCCGATGCACGTGCAGGCCGGTGGAGAAACCGGCCGGCACTGTCCAATCGAACATGGACGTGTGCTTGGTGTCCGGTCCGGTCACGAGAAAGAACAGGGGTTTCCCAGCCAAAGTCACTGTTCTTCCCTCATCCGGCTTTCGGATGACCGCTTTTGTGCTCATGATTGTGCTCCATGGTTTGGCTGCGCTGTGCGCAACGACGTCCACACCATGACCCGGCCGCGCCACAAGGTCGTGAAATCGTTCCGAAAATCTTGCAAAATGTTTCTAAAAGGTATCCGCTCAACACATGGCGACGGTCTATGAATTTGGCCCTTTCAGCCTCGATGCCGATGCGGAAATACTGTTTCGTAGTTCGGAACCGATCGTGCTGGGCCGCCGCGCTGTTGCGCTGCTTCGGTTGCTTGTGGAGCGGGCGGGAGCACCGGTATCCAAGGATGCGTTGATCGGGGCCGCCTGGCCGGGGGTTGCGGTCCAGGACAGCAATCTGACGGTTCAGATCGCGGCCTTACGTCGGGTTTTTGAGGACGCTGGAGGTGCCGCCTGGATCGAGACCTTGCCGCGCCGTGGATACCGCTATGTCGGGCCGGAGGCTGCCACAGCCGACCTGCCGGCCGAAGCAAGTCCTCGGATTTCACCGGCGCTAACCTTGCCCGACAAGCCGTCAGTCGCAGTGCTTGCGTTTTCGAACTTGAGCGGCGATGCGGAGCAGGAGTATTTCGCCGACGGCATGGTGGAAGACATCATCGCCGGACTGTCACGAATCAAATGGCTCTTCGTCGTCGCCCGCAATTCGAGCTTCACCTACAAAGGCAGGGCGGTCGACGTGAAGCAGGTCGGTCGGGAACTCGGCGTCCGCTACGTGCTGGAGGGCAGCCTGCGCAAGGCCGGAACGCGCCTGCGGATCACTGCGCAGTTGATCGAGGCGGAGACTGGTACCCACCTCTGGGCCGAGCACTACGACCGGGACCTCGGTGACGTGTTCTTGGTCCAGGATGAGATCACCATTGCCGTCGTCGGCGCGATCGAGCCTAGCTTACGCGCCGCTGAGATCGAGCACGTCAAGCGCAAGCGGCCGGAAAATCTCGATGCCTACGATCTGGTGCTTCGCGCGCTTCCTGAAGTCTACACCTGCATGCCTCCGGGCGCGATGAAGAGCCTTGCATTCATTGAGCGTGCGCTGCTGCTTGAACCGAATTACGCGCTCGCTCACGGCGTTGCCGCTTGGGCCCACGAGATTCTTTTCGTGCGTAGCGGGATGCAGGATGAAAATCGCCGTGGCGCGATCGACCATGCCCATGCCGCGATTACCCACGGGCGTTCCGATCCGATGGCGCTCACCATGGGAGCGTTCTCGGTGGCGATGGTTGAGCATGATCGAACAGCGGCGTTCGATGCCTTTGAAGAAGCTCTGAGATTGTGCCCGTCCTGCGCTCCCGCTTACATCTTCGGTAGCACCCCCTTGAGTTTCGCTGGCGAAGCCGAGCGCGCCATCGATTGGGGCGAATGCGCGCTGCGGCTCAGCCCGTTCGATCCTATGAGCTATGTTGCTTATCACGGGATTGCCGTCGGAAACTTCCATCTTGGCCGCTATGAAGCGTCAGCCAACGCGGCGCGCAAAGCAATTCAATCAAACCCTGGATTCAGCTTCTCTTACGCGCTTCTGGCGGCTCCCCTCAAAAGGCTCGGTCGCATTGAGGAAGCGAAGCGTGCTGTCGTGCGGCTCCGGGAACTCCAGCCCAATTTCAGCATCTGGCGGCAATGTGAAGCCGTAGGCATCCTGCCGGTCGTGGCGGAGCCTTTGATCGAGGCATTGCGCGCGGCCGGGCTCTCGGATTTGTCGAACTAGCCAGGTTTGAGGGTGTCATCAAAGCTCACGACCGCTGAGGGTCTTGGACTCATCGCACCCCGGCGCTGCGACGACCAGCTTGTCGTGGTGCGGTAGACGGTGCTCGCCGACCGGCAAGACATTGCCGACTTCACTTGCCGTCTCGCGGCTGCGCTGGTCGCCGTGGGTGGCCGTGGCTCGCACACGGCGCTGTCGAGCGGCCTCCCGTTTTGTGCGCGGCAGTTCCGTTCGAGTGGATTGGAGACCAACCGCAGGACGATTGACATGTCGGGTGACGGGATCGGCGACGACGGTCACCGAGGTTGGAGCCGAACGCCTCGACAGGGGTGCTCTCTTCTTGGAGGCCACTGATTGCTGCCCCTCCACCTAACGGCCCGCGGGTCCGAGGCAAAAGTCGCAGGCTCCTCCTTCGCGTTCGAGAGACGCGGGCACGGTCGTTGTTCAAGTCATCGAGGTCTTGTTGTCGATCCTCGAATGCTCGCCCGCGACTCGACCGACGGGCAACCGGACCCGATGCAAAGCCTCTCAAAGCCCGGCGAGATAGGCGCGGTGTCCGATCGCCCGGTCTGCGGCTCGTGCGAATTGCCTGCTCAGGGCATCCGCCATCTCCCGCGCCTGTTTCCGGAGTGCCGCCGACGCCGCGGTCTCCCGTCTGGCAACTGCGCGATCGAGGAGTCCGAGGCCATCGAGAACCGGGTAATAGAGCTGCGCCTCGACATGCGGGAAGCCGGAAAGAAAACGATCGAAGTCCGAAGCCTTCGGCATGTGGTCCCGCCACGCGGCCAGTCGCTCGCGCGTCTCGGGATGAATGCAGTTGTCGCGAACGTGACGCCAGAACGACGTGTCATCGCGTTCGGTCACATAGTGGGTGTTGATGAACGTGCGGAAGTCGTCGATCTGACGCCCGATCCGCCGATTGTAGGCGTCGGCCGCGGCATCGTCCGGCATGAACGGCGGCTTCATGTAGTCCTCGGCAAAGACGAGGAGCTGCACGACCGTACCGTGAATGGAGGTCGCCTCGAGCGGCTCGAGGAAACCAGCCGACAGGCCAAGCGCCAGGCAGTTCTTGACCCACGGCCGCGCGACACGCCCGACTGACATCCTTATGTCGGCGCGCGGCTCGATCGGATGGCCAAGCGCGTCCTCGACCTCGGCCCGCGCCGCCTCCGGCGACAGGAAGCGGTCGGAATACACATAGCCGCAGCCAAGGCGATCCTGAGTCGGGATCTGCCACATCCATCCCGCGTTCCGCGCCCAAGCAAGCGTGCAGGTCGGGATGTCCTTGACAGGGTCATGATCGAGCCAGAACGGCATCGCTCGGTTGACCGGGAGTTCCTCCGCGTAGGAGATCCAGCCGCCCTCCATCTCCTTGCCGATCAACTCGCGGCGAAAGCCGGTGCAGTCGATGAAGAAGTCGCCGGCAAGCATCTCGTCGTTGTCGAACCGCAAGGCCTCGATGGCGCCGGTTTCAGGGTTCTTGACGGTGCCGGCGACCAGAGCGTCTACGACATCGACGCCTTTGGCGTGCTCGCGGAGAAAGCGGCCGACAGCCGCGTTGTCGATGTGATAGGCATATTGGAAGGGTCCGACCGGCACCAGCTGGCCGGATGCGTCCCGCCCGTATGGGCTGAGGTCGCTCTTCATCAGAAAGTCGAAGAGGTGAAGACGCGCGACCGGCCGACCTGCGGCCACCGAGAAGACGTTGAGGAATTCCGATCCGTTGGCGCCTTTCACCAGAACGTGGGGGTCGTCGATCGGACCGTCATAGGTGACGCCGACCCTCCGCCAGTCCTTGTGGCGGATGCCGTACTTGATGGTGCCGCGGGTCTGCCGCAGGAAGTCGCCCTCGGCGACGCCAAGATGGTCCAGCACCGTCTTGAAGACGGCGGTCGTTCCCTCGCCGACCCCGATGATGGGAATGCTGCTCGAACTCGACAACCGTTATCTTGAGGTCGTGCCGATGATCGCGCGCTGTCTTGCCCAGCATCAAAGCGGCAAGCCAGCCGGCCGTCCCGCCGCCGACGATCACCAGATGCCGAAATCGGCGCCGTCATGGACGCGCGCCCGTCCGATGCTCCTGACCGCTGCCACGGCCGGGACCGTTCAGCTTGTCGGCGCCGACGGTCGAATACATCCCGGTGGTGCGGAATTCGGTCGGGCTGGTGCCAAAGAAGCGTCGAAAGACCTTGGCGAAATAGTTCGGGTCATCGAACCCGCACAGCAACGCGATCTCCTTCACCGGCAACAAGGCGTGACCGGTCAGTAGACGCGCCGCGTAGCGCATGCGCGCCTGGAGCACGAACTCGGCCGGCGGCATGCCCTCGCTCGCGGCGAAGGCGCGGGAGAAATGGGCGCGGCTGAAGCCGGCGATCTCGGCGAGCTGACTGACGCTGAGCGGCTTGCCGAGATTGGCGCGGATGTAGTCGACGACCCAACTCATCCCGGCGTGATCCTTCTCGAGGGCAGCAAGGCTCTGCGAGCCGAAGACGCCGTCATAGACGGTAGCCGCCGCCTCATAGGCGATGGCCGAGGCCGAGCCGGGCAACTCCCCCTCGCCCTCGATCAGCCGGAGACAGCACCATGCGAGGTGCTCAAGCGTCTCCGGCCGCAATCGCAACACCGGACCGGTCGTCGCCTGGATCGCCCGGTGGATGCGAACGGCTTCCTGGCCGCTCATGGAAATCCAGAAATACTCCCACCGGTCGCCGGGCTCGAGCCAATAGCGATGATTGTGCGGCACGATGACCAACATGGTGTCGCCGGCCTTGAGCCGGTAGCGGCGCCGCTCGTAGAGCAGATTGCCGACGCCGGAGACGGTGTGCTGGAGGACGGTGAACGGCGTCTGTCCGCGGCGGCGACCATGCCAATCATAGACCTCACCGTGACGAATCTCGTAACCGGCGCTGGTCGGCATCGTGTGCAGCCGGTAACGGCCGCGCGGCAATGAAACCGTTTTCATCACCGGAGCATGCGCCGCGAGTTGGGCGAGCACAGAATTACCCATGTTAGCACAAAATCTCTCTGTTCGCCGGGCTTCAGCCGCTCATACTAGGCGCCAACAGCCCCACAAGGGGAGTCAAATTCACCCTCGCTGCCGAAATCAACGGCAGGAAACAGGTGCCGAACAAGGCGGGCGGCCGGGAGGAGAAGGACCGACCTTGAAGATCGCCATCATCGGGGCGGGCAGCATCGGCTTCACGCGCAAGCTGGTGGCTGACATCCTGAGCGTCGCCGAACTGCAGGATGTCGAGTTCACGCTGACCGACATCAGTGAGCACAACCTCGCGATGGTGCGGGGGATGCTGGAACGGGCCGTCGCGGCGAGCGATCTGCCGACACGGATCACCGCCACGACCGACCGGCGCGCGGCCCTGGAAGGGGCGCGCTACGTCATCAATTGTTCCCGCATCGGCGGTCTCGATGCCTATCGGTACGACATCGAGATTCCGCTGAAATACGGCGTCGATCAATGCGTCGGCGACACCATCTGCGCCGGCGGCATTCTTTACGGCCAGCGCAACATCCCGGTCATCCTCGATTTCTGCAAGGATATTCGCGAAGTCGCCGAGGCCGGCGCCCGCTTCCTCAACTACGCCAACCCGATGGCGATGAACACCTGGGCGGCGATTGAATACGGGAAAGTCGACACCATCGGCCTTTGCCACGGGGTCCAGCACGGCGGCGAACAGATCGCCGAGGTGCTCGGGGCGACCGGGCCCGGCGAGCTGGAATACGTCTGCTCCGGCATCAACCATCAGACCTGGTACATCGACATCCGTCTGCGCGGGCGAAAAGTCGGCAGGGACGAACTGGTCGCCGCCTTCGAGCGGCATCCGGTCTATTCCCGCCAGGAGAAGGTGCGCATCGATGTCCTGAAGCGCTTCGGCTACTACTCGACCGAGAGCAACGGACACCTGTCGGAATACCTGCCCTGGTACCGCAAGAGGCCGGAGGAGATCGCCGGCTGGATCGACATGTCCGACTGGATCCACGGCGAGACCGGCGGCTATCTCCGTCACTGCCGGGAGCGGAACGACCGCTTCGAAGCCGATTTCCCCGCCCTCCTCGAGGAGGCAGGGACACCGATCGATCCGGCCAGCCGTTCGAACGAGCACGCCAGCCACATCATCGAGGCGCTGGAGATCGGCCGACCGTATCGCGGTCACTTCAACGTCAGGAACGACGGCCTCATCACCAACCTACCGTCCGATGCCATCGTCGAGACGCCGGGCTTCGTCGACCAATTCGGCCTCAACATGGTCGCCGGCATCACATTGCCCGAAGCTTGCGCGGCAACCTGCATCGCCTCGATCAACGTGCAGCGGATGGCGGTGCACGCCGCGATCGCCGGCGACCTCGATCTCCTGAAGCTGGCGGTGCTGCACGACCCGCTGGTCGCCGCGATCTGCTCGCCGGACGAGGTGTGGCAGATGGTGGACGAGATGCTCGTCGCGCAGGCGGAATGGCTGCCGCAATACGCCGGCACCGTTGAAGGCGCGCGGCAGCGTCTCACGCGAACCACCGTTCCAACCCGCGACTGGCGGGGCGCCGCCCGCCGCGAGGGACCGGAACCACCTGGCCGTCGGCATTCGAGCGCCCACCAAGAGGCGCAAAGGCACGTGGCGTCATGACTTGCACCGATCGCGGCGGGCCGCGATCGGCGACGGGACGCGACGCGCTACCTGGTTGAAGGATTGAGAAACTCGGGGCCGGGCCTTTGCACCGGCCTCCAGAACGAGGGAGGAACAATGCCCAGACATCTCATCGCCCTTGGAGGCGCGGCTCTCCTGCTCGGCGTATCGACGATCGCCCTGCAGGCGCAGATGGTGGAACCGACCGCGGTGCCGCCCCCACCCACTTTCGCCGCCCAAGGCAAGATCACCTTCGTCGGCCGCGATGACATCGAGGAGTTCAAGGCGCTGCCGGCGTATCACGAGCCGGATTGGGTCACGAAGAACTTCGTCGACACCGGCAAGCTGCCGCCGGTGGCAGAGCGGCTGCCCAAGGAACCGCTGGTCTTCAAGACCGGCGACATGCCCGACGGGGTCGGCCAGTATGGCGGCACGCTCCGCCATGTCATCGGCGGCCGGCCGCAAGGCTGGAACTGGATCGCCGGCCAGGTGCAGGGATGGGGTGGCGTCTCCTACGCGATGTGGGAATGCCTGACCCGTACCGGGCCGCTCTTCCACGTGAAGGCCGACGAGCTCGAGCCGCTGCCCAACCTCGCCAAAAGCTGGGAGTGGTCGGACGACGGCCATCAGCTGACCATGCACCTCATCGAGGGCGCGAAGTGGTCGGACGGCGCACCGTTCAACGCCGACGACGTCATGTTCTTCTGGGAGGACAACGTCCTCGACCCCAACGTCGCCCCGCAGGGCGGCGCAACGCCGGAGGCATTCGGCGAGGGCACCACGCTGAAGAAGATCGACGACTACACCGTGCTGTGGACGTTCAAGGACGCCTTCCCCAAGCAGTACCTCTACGCCATGGCGTTCGGGTCGTTCTGTCCGGGGCCGGCTCACATCATGAAGCCGCAGCACCCGAAATACTCCAACAACACATACGACCAGTATGTGAACGCCTTCCCGCCGGACATGCTCAACTTCCCGACGATGGGCGCCTGGGTGCCGGTCGCCTACCGGCCTGACGACATCATCGTGACCCGGCGCAATCCCTACTACTGGAAGGTCGACGAACAGGGCAACCAGCTGCCCTATTTCGACGAGGTCCAGTACAAGCTGTCGACCTGGGCCGATCGCGACGTCCAGGCGGTGGCGGGCTCCGGCGACTGGTCGAACCTCGAACAGGCCGAAAGTTACGTCGAGGCGCTCAAGCGCTCCGCCGATCCAAAGGCGCCGGCCCGCCTGGAATTCGGCCCGCGCATCATCGGCTACTCGCTCGACTTCAACATGTCGGACGAAGGCTGGGGCAACCCGGACGAACGCGCCCAGGCGGTGCGCGACCTCAACCGCAATCTCGACTTCCGCACGGCGGTCACCTACGGCCTCGACCGGCAGCGCCTCGGCAACTCGTTGGTGAAGGGTCCGTTCACCGCCATCTATCCCGGCGGCATCTACATCGGCACCAGCTTCGGCGACGCCGATTCGACCGTCTACTATCCGCACTCGGTCGAGACGGCAAAGGCATATCTCGAGAAGGCCGGCCTCAAGGACACCGACGGGGACGGCTTCGTCAACTATCCGGCGGACGTGATGAACGGCCAGAACGTCGAGATCACCCTGATGGCCAATACCGACTACGCCACCGACCACAATCTTGGCGAGGCGGTGGTGGCGATGATGGGCGAGATCGGCCTTCGCGTCATCCCGGACTTCGCCGACGGCAACCGCTGGAACAATCTGTGGCGTGGCGGCGAGTATGACTGGACCGTCCGCCGCGGCGACAAGGAGCTGATCACCGTCGTCCAGCAGACCTACCAGCTCGCGCCGGTCGGTCCGTTGACCAGCCCGTGGCACAAGGCGGGCAGTTCCGGGACGCTGGACCTGCTGCCGTTCGAGCAACAGCTTGTCGACATCGTCAACAAGTTCATCAATTCGAGCGACAACGCCGAACGCGCCCAGCTGATGAAGGACTACCAGAAGATCTTCACGACCAACGTCTATGAAGCCGGTCTGACGAACTATCCTGGCGCCCTCATCATCAACAAGCGCATCCGCAACGTGTCGAGCGGCACGCCGATCCTCGCCTTCCAGTGGGCGGAAGATTCGGCCATCCGCGAGCGGATGTATGTGCCGAAGGACCTGCAGCAGAACTATGAGCTGTATCCGCAGACGCTGCCGGGCAAGCCGGGCGGCGACGGTCCGGTCAAGTAGGCTATATACTAACCGCCTTACGATCGGTCGGGGGGACCTTCCCCCTGACCGTCCCGAAAAGGGAGTCAGGCGGCAACGGCCAGTGACATGATTCGATACATCCTCTTCCGAATTCTGGCGGCGATCCCGGTCCTTTTCGTCCTCAGCGTCGTCACGTTCGGGATCATCAAGGCCCATTCCGGCGACTACTCGGACTATATTCGCTCGACCCTGATGAACCAGGGCGGCGCCAGCTTCGAGGCGGCCGACGCCCAGGCGCAGGCCTACCGCAAGACTCATGGCCTCGATGATCCTCTGCCGGTCCAGTATCTGCGCTGGGTCGGCGGAATCGTCACCCGCTTCGATTTCGGCCAGAGCCTCGTCTACAACAAGCCGGTCGGCGACGTGATCGCCGAACGGCTGCCGCGAACGCTGATGCTGGCGCTCACCTGCCACATCCTCGCCTCGCTGCTCGGGATCGGCATGGGCATCATCGCCGCCACCCGGCAGTACAGCGTCGTCGACACAGTCTTCTCTTTCTTCGCCTTTCTCGGCATGACGATCCCGCGCTTCCTGATGGCGATCATCATCCTCTACGTCCTCGTCTTCAAACTGAACGTCCAGGAGATCGGCAGCTTCTTCTCGGCCAAATACGGCGGCGCGCCGTGGAGCTGGGACAAGTTCGTCAATCTCCTGCAGCACGTATGGCCGGTGATCTTTATCGCCACCTTCGGCGGCCTCGCCTACAACATGCGGGTGGTCCGCTCCAACCTGCTCGACGTGCTGAACGCCCAGTATGTCGAGACGGCTCGTGCCAAGGGCCTGCCGGAGTCGACGGTGGTGATGCGGCACGCCGTCCCCAACGCGCTGCACCCGCTGATCATGTATCAGGGTGTCGCCCTGCCCTACATGCTGACCGGCGAGATCGAAGTGGCGATCGTGTTCACGCTCGCGACGGTTGGCCCGGCGATTGTCAGCTCGATGGCGGTCGGCGACGTCTTCGTTACCGCCTCGTTCATGCTGATGCTTGCCGCGACACTGATCGTCGGCAACATCATCGCCGACATCCTGCTCGCTCTCATGGATCCGCGCGTCCGCCTCGGAGGCAGCGCGACGGCATGACGTCCATCGACGCTCTTCGCAAGGAGGTCGAGGCGCGCGATCGCGCCATGCTCGCGGCCGAGACCGAAGGCGTCTCGGCTGCCAGCGCCGTGGACGCCGGGCTCGAGCCCGAGATGGACGGCCTCGTCGCGACCGATCCGATCAAGGTTGACCGGTTCGCCGGCGGCGAGAGCTACTTCACCCTGGTCAGGCGCCGCTTCCGGCGGTCGTGGAGCGGCATGATCGGCCTCGTCCTCGTCTCCGCCTTGCTGATCATGGCGGTATTCGCGGATTTCTTCGCGCCGGTCGACCCCAACCGGCCGGCGCTGTCCTTCGCGCCGCCGACGCCGGTCCATTTCTTCGACGCCGAAGGGAACTTCCACCTCCCGCCCTTCTACTATCCGGTGGTCGAGACGGGCGAGTTCGATCCGGTGACCTTCCAGCCGCTTACGGGGCCGGACACAGACCGTCCGGCCGACGTCCGGTTCTTCGCCCGCGGCTATCCCTATAAGCTCCTCTGGCTTTTCCCTGCCGACATCCATCTTTTCACCGGCAGTGACGATGTACCGCTCGACCTGCTCGGAACCGACAAGCTGGGCCGGGATATCCTCTCCCGCGGCATCATCGGCTCGCGCATTTCGCTGACCATCGCCCTCGTGGTGGTAACGCTGACGACGGTGGTCGGGACCCTGATCGGCATCACCTCCGGCTATCTCGGCGGCCGCTTCGACACCTGGTTCCAGCGCGTCGTCGACACGGTGCTCGCCTTTCCGCAGCTGCCCCTCTACCTGGCCCTCACCTCGCTGATCCCCGTCACGGTTCCCTCCCACATCTTCATCGCTTTCGTCATCCTCGTCATTGCCGCGCTCGGCTGGGCGCAGCTCAGTCGCGAGGTACGCGGCAAGACGCTGGCGCTCGCCCGCATCGAGTATGTGCGGGCGGCGATGGCGGTCGGCGCCAGCGATTTCCGGATCATCAGCCGGCACATCCTGCCCAACGTCGTCAGCCACGTGATCGTCGCGGTGACGCTGACCATCCCGAGCATCGTGCTGCTCGAATCGTTTCTCGGCTTTCTCGGTTTCGCGGTGAAGCCACCGCTTATCTCCTGGGGACTGATGCTGCAGGACACCAACACCTTCTCGGTGATCGGGTCCTACCCCTGGATCCTGTCACCCGTCGTGTTCGTGCTGGTCACCGTCTTCGCGTTCAACGCGCTCGGCGACGGCCTGCGCGACGCCATCGACCCCTATTGACCGCAAAATGACGATGGCCGCGACCACCAATCCCTTCGCCCCCGACGAGCGCTTCGACCTCGGCGCCCATGGTCGCGAGCTCATTCTTGACGCCCGCAACATCGCGGTGACTTTCCAGGTGGAGGGCGGCGACGTGCGTGCGGTGCGCGACGTCTCGTTCCAGCTGCACAAGGGCGAGACGATCGCCATCGTCGGCAAATCCGGCTCCGGCAAATCGGTGACCGCCCGCACGGTGATGGGGCTTCTGTCGAAGCGGGCGACGGTGTCGCCAGACGCCCGCATCCACTTGGACGGCAACGACATCACCAAATACTCGCGAACCCAGATGCGGCGGCTGCGCGGCAACAGGGTGTCGATGATCTTTCAGGAGCCGATGTCGTCGCTGAACCCGGTCTACACGATCGGCGCCCAGATCTGCGAAGTCATCCGCCTACACAACCGCATCAGCAGCCACGAGGCGACCAAGCGTGCCTGTGCCCTCCTCGAGGAGGTGCAAATCCCCGAGCCCGAGGCGCGCCTCAGGCAGTACCCGCACCAAATGTCAGGCGGCCAGCGCCAGCGGGTGATGATCGCCATCGCTCTCGCCAACCGGCCGGATGTGCTCATCGCCGACGAGCCGACCACCGCCCTCGACGTTACGGTCCAGGCGCAGATCCTCAACCTCATCAAGGAGCTGAAGGCGAAGTACGGCATGGCTGTGATCCTCATCACCCATGACCTCACCATCGTCCGCCACTTCTCCGACTACGTCTATGTTATGCAGAACGGCGAGGTGAAGGAGCACAACCGCACCGCCGCGGTGTTCGGCAATCCCCGTCATGCCTACACCAAGCACCTGCTCGCCTCCGAACCGAGCGGCTTCGCCAATCCCCTCAAGGAGAACACCGACACCCTGCTCGAAGCACACTCGGTGCGGGTCGCCTACACGCTGAAGCGTGGCGGCATGTTCCGGCCGGACTTCTTCCAGCTGGTCGCGGTCGACAATCTCGACATCAACCTCAAGCGCCACGAAACGCTGGGACTGGTCGGCGAATTGGGATCAGGCAAGACCACCTTCGGCCAGGCCCTGATCCGCCTGATAACTCACGGAAGCGGCGAAATCATCTTCGACGGCGAGCCGATCCATCTCAAAACGCGCGGCGAGATGCGGCCGCTGCGCTCGCGCATGCAGATCGTCTTCCAGGATCCGTTCTCCTCGCTCAACCCGCGCATGTCGGTCCGCCAGATCATCGAGGAGGGCCTGATCGTCAACCGCATCGGGGCGAGCAACAAGGACCGCCTTTATCGTGTCCGCAAGGCGCTTACCGACGCCGGCCTGCCGACCAACATCCTGTCCCGGTTTCCGCACGAATTTTCCGGCGGCCAGCGCCAGCGCATCGCCATCGCGCGCGCCATCGCGCTCGAACCGGAATTCATCCTCCTCGACGAGCCAACCTCGGCCCTCGACCTGTCGGTGCAGGCGCAGATCATCGATCTATTGCGCAAGCTGCAGAACGAAAAGGGCCTCAGCTACCTGTTCATCTCGCACGATCTCAAGGTCGTGCGGGCGCTTTGCCACCGCGTGATGGTCATGCAGTTCGGCAAGGTCGTCGAAGAGGGACCGGTCGCCGACGTGTTGACCAATCCGCAAACCGATTACACCCGGCGGCTGGTGCGAGCCGCCTTCGATATCGCCGCATAGTCATCGGAGAAGTTACGTGGCTGCATTTCCCAAGATTGCAATGATTGGTGCCGGGTCGACCGTCTTCATGAAGAACCTGGTCGGCGACATTCTCCACGATCCGCTCCTGAACACCTGCGAAATCGCACTGATGGACATCGACCCGGCGCGCCTCGCCACCTCGCAGAAGGTGGCGGCGAGCGTTGCGGCGAGTCTGAAGGCCGAGCCGACGATCACCGCGACGACCGACCGCCGCAAGGCGCTGGCGGGCGCCGACTATGTGGTGATGATGATCCAGGTCGCCGGCTACAAGCCCGGCACGGTCACCGACTTCGAGATCCCCAAGCAGCACGGCCTCCGCCAGACCATCGCCGACACGCTCGGCATCGGCGGGATCATGCGCGGCCTGCGGACGGCTCCGGTGCTGGTCGACGTCGCCCGCGAGATGGCGGAGCTCTGCCCGAACGCGCTGATGCTGCAATACGTCAACCCGATGGCGATCAATTGCGCGGCGCTGTCGCGGCTGGTGCCGGAGGTCCGCTATGTCGGCCTCTGCCATTCGGTCCAGGGGACGGCGGCCGAACTTGCCCGCGACATCGGCGTGCCGATCGGCGACATCGACTATCTCTGCGCCGGCATCAACCATATGGCGTTCTACCTGAAGTTCGAACGCCGCGGCGCCGGCGGCGGGGTCGAGAACCTCTATCCGCGTATCCGCCAAGTGCTCGACGAAGGGCGCGTCCCCGACGGCAACCGGGTGCGGTACGAGGTCTTCAAGCATTTCGGCTATTTCGTCACCGAGTTCCTCGGAACACTTCGCCGAATATGTGCCGTGGTTCATCAAGCGCGACAGGCCCGACCTAATCGAGAAGTTCAACATCCCGCTCGACGAGTACATCCGCCGCTGCGAGGTGCAGATCGCCCGGTGGTCCGAACAGGAACGGCAACTCACCCAAGGCGGCGCGATCGAGGTGAAGCGCAGCCACGAATATGCCGCGCGCATCATCCGGGCGGAGATCGCCGCCGAGCCGATCGTCATCAACGGCAATGTCGAGAATCGCGGCCACATCGACAACCTGCCGGACGGCATTTGCGTCGAGGTGCCGTGCCTGGTCGACCACAACGGCGTGCAGCCGGTGAAGGTCGGCCGCCTGCCGCCGCAGCTCGCTGCGCTGATGCTGACCAACATCAACGTTCAGGAGCTAACCGTCGAGGCGATCGTGACAGGCAACCCGGACTACGCCAAACATGCTGCAATGCTCGACCCACATACGGCGGCCGAGCTGTCGCTGGACGAAATCTCGGATCTCGTCGACGACCTGCTGGCCGCGCATGGCGACTGGGTGACCTGCCTCGCGGCGTAGCCGCCGATCGACCATGCAGCCAAGCGCGGCGTGCCGCTTGTCTGCTATCTCGCGGGTGGCGCCGGCGCTTGAGGCTCGAGGAGCGTCTTCACCGCTCGGGATTGACCGGTGCGCGCGCTGTGCGCTGCCGCAACGCCGCACAGCACCGACATGGCTCCGGCCCGCGCCCCGGCGCGCCGGCCGAGCGGGTCCGGCGTTCCCGGAACGAAGAGCAGCGCCTGCAACGCCGGGTCGCCACCGAAATGTCCGCCCGGCTCGGGCTCGACGGCAATGCGGTCGAGCGCACCGAAGTTGCGCATCAACAGGATCTCGTCGAACGCCGGCGCCGGGAAGGGCTGTCGCTCGTATTGCCGGATCTCGATCCTACCCTTCTGGCCGTTGAAGGCGAGGTGGTATCCCTCGATCGGCATGAAGGCGTTCAGCGAATAGGACACCTGGACGCCGTTCTCGTAGAGGATCGCGGCGGTCATCGTGTCGAAGATGTCGATCTCCTGGCGGAACACGCAGGCGTCGCGGAAATAGCCATCGACCCGTGACGGCTCCTCGTAGAGGGCATCGAGCCAGGGGTCGGCACCGAGATCCAGGAAATAGTCGCACTCCTGCGCGTGCTCGCATGTCCGGCACCGCGTGCCGCGATAGGGACCGGCGCGCCCGTAGTGGCGGAGCGCGCCACGCGCGAACACTTCCTCCGGATCGGCGGCAAGATACCAGTTGAGCAGGTCGAAATGATGCGTCGCCTTGTGGACGAAGAGACTGCCGCCATGAGCCATGAAGGCGTGCCAGCGGCGAAAGTAGTCGGCGCCGTGGCGGACGTCGAGATACCAGTGGAAGTCGACCGAGGTCACCTCGCCGATCTCACCGGCGAGCAGCAGCTCCTTGATCTTCCGCGCGGTCGGCGCGCTCCGATAGTTGAAAGCGACGTCGACCCGACGCCCGGTGCGCTGCTCGGCGTCGAGAATACGCCGGCAGCCTTCGGCGGTGGTCGCCATCGGCTTTTCGGTGATCACGTCGGCTCCCGATTCGAGCGCCGCGACGATGATGTCCGCATGGGTATCGTCGCGCGAGCACACGATGACAGTGTCCGGCTTGATTTCACCGAGCATGGCGTAGAAATCGGTGAAGGTGGGCGCATCGATGCCGATCGCATCTCGGGCGACAGCAAGGCGCTCGGGGTTGATGTCGCTCAGCGCGACCAGGTCGACCCTCTCCCCGTGATTGGCGAGCAGGTTGCGACCCCAGTTGCGTACGCCGCGATCCCCTGTTCCGACAAGCGCGACGCGGCGTTTGGCTGGTTGACCTGTCATGGCTTCAACAGACCGTCCTGTAGCGTTCGATGACCACCGAAAGAACTTCGTCGATCGGCCGCGACCACCAGTGGTCGGTTTCGTCGGCCGCAAGATCGTGCATGGCTCAGCCGATCCCGTGCAGCGCCAGGAGTGTTCGCAGTCGCGCGGCCGCCAGGTCAGGGTCGACAATGAGGCGGGCGTCATTCGCCAGACGCGCGACCGTGCAAAGGTGCGTGAGCGATCGGGCACTTTGCTGGCCACCCACCATAACGAAGTGGTCCTGATAGCCGTTGAGCCAGGCCAGGAATACGATGCCGGTCTTATAGAAACGAGTCGGCGCAGCGAAGATATGGCGCGACAGCGGAACGGTTGGTTCGAGTGTCCGGCGGAACGCCGTCTCGTTACCCAACGCGAGCTCGGTCAACGCGGCCGAAGCAGCCGGTGCGATCGTGTCGAAGATGCCGAGAAGCGCGTCGGAGTAACCCTCCTCGTCCCCGATGATCAGGTCGGCGAAATTGAAGTCGTCGCCGGTGTACATGCGCATGCCTTTCGGCAGCTTGCGGCGCATTTCGATCTCGAGACGATCGTCGAGCAGCGAGACCTTGATGCCGTCTACCTTGTCGGCATGAGCGGCAATCGCGTCGAGCGCCGTTGCCATGGCGGTCGGGACGTCGCGCGACCCCCAATAGCCGGCAAGAGCCGGGTCGAACATGTCGCCGAGCCAATGGATGATCGCCGGCTCGCTGAGCTGCCTGAGCAGGCGGTCGTAGACAACAAGGTAGTCGTCGGCGGAGGTGGCGATGCGGGCAAGCGCCCGGCTCGCCATCAGGATGATCGGAGCGCCGGCGGCCTCGATCGCTTCGATCTGTTCCTCATAGGCGCGAATGACCTGATCGATTGACCGCGCCGCGGCGGGATCGAGGTGGTCCGTGCCCGCGCCGCCGGCGAGGCGGCGGTGGCCATCGGCCCGCGCAGCCTCGCTCGATCGGCGGATCAACTCCAGCGCGTTCGGCCAGTCGAGCCCCATGCCGCGCTGGGCAGTGTCCATCGCCTCGGCGACGGACATGCCGAGGCCCCACAAATGACGGCGATAGGCAATGGTCGCTTCCCAATCGATGGCCGCCGTCAGCCATGGGTCGATATCGGCGCGAGGATCGGCGACAACATGCGCGGCAGCAATCGCGACGCGGTTGAACGGCGTCCGGGCGGTTCGCGGATAGGGGCTGGGCTCGCTGAAACGAACGCGTTCGAAACCGCCATCCGGTGTGGGCAGATCAATGTCAGGCATGGCGATCAGGCAGGCAGCGCCGGCAGGTCGATCCACCGTCGCTCGCGCCAGCTCTTCAATGCGGCATCGACCAGCTGCAGGCCCTTGGCGCCTTCGCGCAGCGTGTACAGCCACGGAGCATCTTCGACTACGTGGCGGATGAACATTTCCCACTGGCGGCGGAAGCCGTTGGGGTAAGCCAGGGCGTCCGGCACCTCTTGCCAGTCAGCGCGGAAATCTCGCGTCTGCCGCTCATCCGGATTCCACACCGGACGCGGCGTCGCAACGCGCGGCTGGATACGGCAACGAGAGAGGCCCGCGACCGCCGAACCGAGAGTGCCATCGACCTGAAACACGACCAAGTCATCGCGGTAGACCCGTGTCGCCCAGGACGAGTTGATCGTTGCGGTAACTCCTCCTTCGAGCTGGAACGCGGCGAATGCCGCGTCCTCGGCAGTGGCTTTATAAGCCTTGCCGGCTTCGTCGATTCGCTCTGGGATGTGGGTCGCGCCGAGACAGGAAACGCTCTCGACGATGCTGAAGAGATGGTCGAGCACGTAGCGCCAGTGGCAGAGCATGTCGAGGATAATGCCGCCGCCGTCCTCGGCGCGATAGTTCCACGACGGCCGCTGGGCAGGTTGGAGATCGCCCTCGAAGACCCAGTAGCCGAACTCCGATCGCACCGCGAGGATCCGGCCGAAAAACCCCGCCTGGCGAAGCAGGGCGAGCTTGAGGAGCCCGGGCAGGAACAGTTTGTCCATGACGACGCCGTTTCCGATGCCGCGCTCTTCGGCGAGTCGCGCAACCTTCAGCGCCGCCTCGAGCGTCGTGGCGGTCGGCTTCTCGCAATAGACATGCTTGCCGGCGGCAATCGCCCGCTCCAGCAGCTCTGGCCGCATCAACGTCGTTCCGGCGTCGAAGAAGATTTCGTCCTCGGCATTGCCGAGGGCCGCATCGAGCTCAGTCGTCCACCGCTCGACACCATGGGCTGCGGCCAGCGCTTCGAGCTTGTCGGCGTTGCGCCCGACAAGGATGGGATCGGGCATGACGCGGTCGCCGGACTTGAGCATGACGCCACCAGCGGCGCGAATCGCGAGAATCGAGCGAATGAGATGCTGGTTTGTGCCCATTCGCCCCGTCACGCCGTGCATGATGATGCCAAGGCGCCGGACTGCCACGACGGAACCCCCCTAGCTCCCCCGGCCAACCGCCGTCCGAGGCTAAGTAACAAGGCGGTTACTAATTGGCGGACCGAACCGAGTCAATCGCGGACATTGTGCAAGGCTTTCGTTACTGGAGCGGGTGGCGCCAGATCGCGAAGACAAGTGCCTAACCCTCTCGGCCGGTCAGCCTCGCCTTTTTGCATCGTCCCGCTCCTAACGATACTTCTAGGCATATGCGCCGCGGCGCGGAGACGGCCTGGAGACGAATTTGGTTGACCGCTACGAGGAAAGCCTGAGTTCGCCGGCGCGCAGCGCGCTGCGCAGCAAGCCGGCGCAGCGGCCGCGCAATCCCGAACGGACCAAACGCGACATCCTGGTCGCCGCCCGCAGCGAGTTCTGCGAATACGGGTTGGATGGGGCGCGCGTCGACCGGATCGCGGCCGGCGCCGCCGCCAACAAGCGGCTGCTCTATCACTATTTCGGCAACAAGGAAGCCCTCTACGCGGCGGTCCTCCTCGAGGCCTATCGCGAAATCCGTGCCGGCGAGCAGAAGCTCCATCTCGGCGAGCTGTCCCCCGAAGAGGCGATGCGCAAGCTGGTACGGTTCACCTTCAACCACTTCCGCGACAATCCCTGGTTCATTCGCCTGCTTGCGACCGAGAACATCCTCCGGGCCGAGTATGTGAAACGGATTAAGGAGGTGCCGGAACTACACTCGCCGATTGTCGCCCAGATCCGTGACGTGCTGGCCGCCGGGCAACGCCAGGGGCTCTTCCGCAGGGGCGTCGACCCGGTCCACCTCTACATATCCATCGCCGGGGTCAGCTATTTCTACTTCTCGAACATCCACACGCTGTCCGTCATCTTCAAGGTCCCGCTCGAGTCAAAAAAGGAGATGGCGAAGCGCCGAGCGCATGCGGAGGACGTGATCCTCGGCTACCTGCGCGCGTAAGCGACGCGCGTGTCTTGTCACTAAATAACTGGCGAGTTACTTTCTTCAAATGCGGTCCTGATGGGAGGCGATCGCTCGAAAACCAAATTGGGAGGATACCTAGATGAACAGCTGTCTGACCCGCCGCCAATTCGGGGGCCTGATAGCGTCCGGCGCTTCGCTCGCCGTGCTCGCGTCGACCTCGCGACGTGCATTTGCCGACACCCGGCTTCGCTACATCTGGTGGGGCAATCCCGACCGCGACAAGCGCACCAAGGCCATGGTCGCGCTCTACGAGACGAAGAATCCCGGCGTTGCGATCAGCGCCGAGACGTACGGCTGGAACGACTACTGGACGAAGCTCGCCACCCAGGCGGCCGGCGGCAACCTGCCCGACGTCATCCAGATGGACTACCGCTACATCTTCGAGTGGGCGCGCCGTGGCCAGCTCGCCGACCTCACGCCGTTCCTCGGCAGCGACCTGCACATGGAGAACTTCGACAAGAACGTTCTCGACGCGGGCAAGGTCGACGGCAAGCTCTACGGCATCTCCATGGGCGCCAACTCCATCGCCGTCATCTACAGCGTGGACAAGTTGAAGGCGGCCGGCGGCGAGCTTCCCGATAGCAGCAAGTGGACGTGGGACGACTATCGCAAGATCGGCATGGACGTGAAGTCCAAACTGCCTGACGGCGTCTACTTCAGCGCCAACATGGGCTTTTGGGAGCCGCTCCTGCAATGCTTCCTCCGCCAACGCGGCAAGGACCTCTACACGGCGGACGGACAACTCGGCTTCGACGCCACCGATCTCGGCGATTTCTGGAACTACTGGATGGAGATGCAGAAGGCCGGCCTGACGCCGCCGCCCGACGTGCAAGCCCAGGACAAGAACGGCCCGATCGAGACCCAAATGATCTCGGCCGGCCGCGCGGTCTTCGACTACACCAACTCCAACCAGCTTGTCGGCATGCAGAACCTGAACAAGGACAAGCTCGACCTAGCCATGTTTCCCAACCAGCCCGGTCTAAAAGCCGGCCAGTACCTGAAGCCGTCCATGTTCATGTCGCAGCGGTCGAACAGCAGCGTTCCCGACGAAGCGGCGAAATTCATCAACTTCGCCATCACTGACCTGGATGCGGCAGATATCCTGCAGATCGAGCGCGGCGTACCGAGCGATTCCGAGGTGATCGCCCACATCGCGCCCAGCCTGTCGCCGACCGAGCAGCAGATCATAGCGTACCTGAAGCTAGTCGCCACCCACGTCAGCCCGTTGCCGCCGGCTCCGCCGAAGGGGGCCGGTGAGGTGGACGTGAAGATCATTCCGGCCTGGCAGGCGGTGTCGTTCGGCAAGATCAGCGTCGCGGATGCCGCAAACGACTTCGTCAACAAGGCGGCCGATATCCTGAAGCGCAGCTAGCGGCGACTTGATACGATGCCCCCGGCGCGCGCGCAAAAGCGCGTCGGGCGGCAGAGGTGGGACATGGTGGCATCGACCGTCGCAGACCGCGCTGACGCCGGCCGCTCGGCGTCACGGGGTTTCGCGGCGCGGGTTCTGCGTGCCGTCAAGCGCAACGGTCCCGGATACTTGTTCCTGACGCCGTGGCTGATCGGCTTCTTCGGGCTGACCCTCGGTCCGACGATCGCCTCGCTGGTCCTGTCGTTCACCAACTATTCCCTGCTGGAGCCGCCCGTGTGGTCAGGGCTCGAGAACTATCACTATGCCTTCTTCGAGGACGACCAGCTGCGTGACGCGGTCGGCGTGACGTTCTCGTACGTGCTGTGGTCGGTGCCGGGTCGGCTCGTGCTGGCGCTTGCCTTGGCGTTGCTGCTCGACCGCGGCATCCGCGGCGCGGCGTTCTTCCGCGCGGTGTTCTATCTGCCGTCGCTCCTCGGCGCCTCGGTCGCCATTGCCGTCCTCTGGCGGCAGATCTTCGGCGACCAAGGCCTGATCAATCACGGGCTTGCCCTTTTCGGCATCGCCGGGCCGTCATGGATAACGCATCCGAGCTACGCCCTGTGGACGCTGGTGGCACTTGCGCTCTGGCAATTCGGCTCGCCGATGATCATCTTCCTTGCCGGGCTTCGCCAGATCCCGACCGACTTGTACGAGGCCGCCGCGATGGACGGTGCGAGCCCGTTTCGTCAATTCTACAAGATCACGCTGCCTCTTCTCACGCCGGTGATCTTCTTCAACCTGATCCTGCAGGCGATCGACGCGTTCAAGGCGTTCACGCCCGCCTTCATCATCTCGAGCGGCACCGGCGGTCCAATCAATTCGACGCTGTTTTACACGCTCTACCTGTACCAGCAGGGTTTCGCCTATTTCCGCATGGGCTACGCTTCCGCCCTCGCATGGCTGCTCCTGGTCATCATCGCCGCCTTCACGGCGGTCGCCTTCCTGACCTCCCGCCGCTGGGTCTATTACCAGGATGAGGAACTTTGACGCCGGGCGGTGGAAGGAAGAGCACCATGGCCGGCCTCATGCGCTATATGCTCATGGGGCTGGCGGCTATCGTCATGCTTTATCCGCTGTTGTGGATGCTCTCGAGCGCGTTCAAGCCCGAAGACGACATTTTCACCAATGTCGGCCTGATCCCCACGCACTGGATCTTCACCAACTTCATTGGCGGATGGACCGCGCTCGGCGTCAGCTTCACCCGGTTCTTCGAGAACTCGCTGATCATCGCCGGCTTCTGCGTCGTCGGCAACGTGCTCGCGTGCTCGCTCACCGCCTACGCCTTCGCCCGGCTGGAGTTTCGGCTGAAGAAACTGTGGTTCGCCCTCATGCTCGGCACGTTGATGTTGCCCTACCACGTGACGCTCGTGCCGCAGTACATCCTGTTCCTGAAGCTCGGCTGGGTGAACACCTTCCTGCCGCTGATAGTGCCGAAGTTCCTCGCGGTCGATGCCTTCTTCATCTTCCTGATGGTGCAGTTCTTTCGCGGCATTCCCCGTGAAATCGATGAAGCCGCGATCATGGATGGCTGCGGCCCCTGGCGCATCTACTGGCGGATCATGCTGCCGCTGTCGACGCCGGTGCTGGCGACGGCCGCCATCTTCTCCTTCATATTTACCTACGACGACTTCTTGGGACCCCTCATCTATCTGAACGACATGCGCGACTACACCGTGCCGCTGGCCCTACGCTCCTTCGTCGATGCCACCGGCGTCTCGCGCTTCGGCCAACTCTTCGCCATGTCGACCTTGTCCCTGATCCCGGTCTTCATCGTCTTCCTGGCCTTCCAACGCCTGATCATTCGCGGCATCGCCCTCGGTGCGCTGAAGGGCTGACGGCCGATCCGATCGAATGGAACATCGCATGCCAACTTCACCCGGATTCGCGTTCGCGACGATCGGCGTCAATCACGGCCACATCTATGGTCAGACCCGCGTCATGCTCGACGCGGGCTGCCGGCTGAAGTCGTTCTACGCCCCCGAAGACGATCTCGCCGCCGCCTATGCCGAGGCGTTTGCGGATGCGCGCCGGGTTGCCGACGAGCGGGCGATCCTCGAGGACGATGAGGTGAAGCTGGTGCTCGGCGCCGGTATCCTTGCCGACCGCGCGCCGATGGCTGTCCGCGCCATGCGCTACGGCAAGGATGTGATGCTCGACAAGCCGGGGGCGACCACCCTCGATCAGTTGTCCGAGCTTCGCGCCGTCCAGGCGGAGACCGGGCGCATCCTCTCGATCCTCTATTCCGAGCACTACACCCAGCGCGCGACGATCGCGGCGGGCGACCTGGTGAGGGGAGGGGTCATCGGCCGGGTGATCCAGACCGTCGGGTTGGGGCCCCACCGCATCGGCAACTACCCGCGGCCCGACTGGTTCTACCAGCGCGACCGCTATGGCGGCATCCTCTGCGACATCGGCTCCCACCAGGTCGAGCAGTTCCTCTTCTTCGCCGGTGCGGACGAGGCGACCGTGGTTTCGAGCCAGATCGCCAATTTCGATCATCCGGAGACCCCGGAATTCGAGGATTTCGGCCAGATGGTCCTCGTTTCCGACAGCGCCACCGGCTTCATTCGCGTCGACTGGTTCACCCAGGACGGGCTGCCGGTGTGGGGCGACGGCCGCCTCTTCATCCTCGGCACGGAGGGAACCATCGAGCTCCGCAAATACATCGACGTTGCCGGCCGCAAGGGCGGCAATCATTTGTTTCTGGTCGACAAGTCAGGCGTTCGCCACGTCGACTGCTCGACGACGGAGATCACCTACGGCCAGCGGCTGCGCGACGATGTGATCAACCGAACCGAGACCGCGATGCCGCAGGCGCGCTGCTTCCTGGCGACGGAGCTTGCCCTCACCGCGCAGGCGCAGGCGACGCGAATTGCGGGGAAACGACCGGAAAGGATCGTGCGATGAGCCGCCGCCTGAAGGTCGGCGTGGTCGGCGCCGGGATCGGCGCCCATCATGTCGCGGCCTTTGGCAACCTGCCCGACCTCTATGCGGTCGAGGCGGTCTGCGACGTTGACGGGGAGCGGGCGGGCGCGCTTGCCGGGCAGAACGGGATCGCCAAGACGGTGACGACCTACGACGATCTTCTTGCGCTCGATCTCGACATCGTCGACATCTGCACGCCGTCCAACCTGCACTTCGAGCAGGCAAGGCAGGCGCTCGAGGCGGGACGCCACGCCATCGTCGAGAAGCCGCTCGCCGCTTCGCTCGCCGAAGTGGATGCGCTGAAGCAAACGGAGGCGAGGAGCGGCAAGCGGGTGGCGCCGATCTTCCAGTACCGCTACGGAAACGGTTTCCGGCGCCTCATGCACCTGAAGGCGAGGGGGCTGGTGGGCAAGCCCTATGTGGCCACGATCGACACCCATTGGCGGCGCACCCCGGCCTACTACGACAACCCCTGGCGAGGCCGCTGGTCCTCCGAGCTCGGTGGCACGCTTGTCACCCACGCCATCCACGCCCACGACATGATGTGCGAGGTCATGGGGCCGATCCGCAGCCTGTTTGCCCGGACTGCCACTCGCGTGAACCGGATCGAGACGGAGGATTGCGCGGCGATTGCCCTCGAAATGGAGAGTGGCGCGTTGGTCACGCTCTCGGTGACGCTCGGCAGCGAGCGGGAAATTTCGCGCCTGCGCTTCTGCTTCGACGGCCTGACCGTCGAGAGCGGCAGCGACCCTCCCTATGAACCGGGCGCCGAGCCCTGGCAGTTCATCACCACCGACGAGGCCCTGATGCGGCGGATCGGCGATGCGCTCGCCGACTTCATTCCGCTGCCGGAGCGATGGACGGGCCAGTTCCTCGACCTTCACGGCGCGCTGACCGAAGGGGCCGCCATGCCGGTGACGGTCGACGATGCGCGGCGGTCGATCGAGCTGGCGACCGCCGCCTACGCCTCCGCGCGATCGGGAATGCCGGTCCAATTCCCGATCGGGCGCCAGCACCCCTTCTATGAGGGTTGGCAACCTCAGGCGCGCGAAGCGCCGGGAGCCGCGTGATGGCGAGTCTCGAACTTCGGGAGGTCGTCAAGCGGTTCGGCACGCTTGAGGTGATTCACGGCGTGAACCTCGAGATCATGGACGGCGAGTTCGTTGTCTTCGTTGGTCCGTCGGGATGCGGGAAGTCGACGCTTTTGCGCATGATCGCCGGGCTCGAAGAGGTTACCGGCGGAGAGGTGGTGATCGACGGCGAGGGGGTCAATGCAATCTCCGCGGCAAAACGCGGGTTGGCCATGGTGTTCCAGTCCTACGCGCTGTACCCGCACATGTCGGTGCGCAAGAACCTCTCGTTCGGGCTTGAGACGATGCGGGCCCCCAAGCAGGAAATCACGGCGCGCGTCGCCGAGGCAGCGGAGATCCTGCAGATCGGCGAGCTCCTCGATCGTCGGCCGGGCCAGCTCTCTGGCGGCCAACGCCAGCGGGTGGCGATCGGCCGGGCAATCGTGCGCGAGCCGAAGATATTCCTGTTCGACGAACCGCTGTCCAACCTCGACGCGGAGCTGCGCACCCAAATGCGTGTCGAGATCAACAAGCTCCATCGTCGGCTCGGTACGACCATGATCTTCGTCACCCACGATCAGGTGGAGGCGATGACGCTGGCCGACCGGATCGTGGTGTTGCGCTCCGGAGTCGTCGAGCAGATCGGCACCCCGCTCGACCTCTACAATCACCCGGCCAACCTCTTTGTCGCCGGCTTTATCGGCAGCCCGCGGATGAATTTCCTGGGCGGCGAGATCATCAGCGTCAACTCAGGCGTTGCGGATATCCGGCTGGAGTCTGAAGGACGGTTACGCCGCCGCGTCGGGGGCGGGACGTCGGGCGACCGGGTCACCGTGGGCGTTCGGCCCGAGGCGGTAGAGCTGACCGATGTCGAGACGGCAATGCTCTCGGGCGAAGTCCAGATCACGGAGCAGCTCGGAGGTGAAACGTTCGTCTATGTCGGCCTCGCTTCCGGCCAGTCGCTGACCGTCGAGATTCAAGGCCAAGTCGTGGTCAAGCCGGGCGCCCGGGTGGGAATGGGGTTCGACGCGGACGCCTGTCATGTCTTCGGCGGGGACGGCCGGTCGCTCTCCGACGAGTGAAGGCAGGAATCGTCGCGTCGGCAACTGATGACTTGTTTCATGCGAGGTAGGTATAGATCCGTGTAAGGGGTCGGAGCTATCCGCGATCGAAGCATTCAGCTTTTCAGCGGTTCCACCTGACAGGCGTAGGATCGCAGAGGCGTGGAACCGCTGATCGGATCGACGAATTCCTGCGAGATAAGTCGGTTGTAGTTGGCGCCCTCGTCGGAAAAGGGGGGCGTAGCCTGGAGCATCTATTTCGACGCATTCCTGCCACCAGCCATGCTGTCCGCAAACGACTTGCGGGTCGATCCGTGCGTTGAATTTCGCCCGTGCCCTTGCTGCACCATGCGGCGTGGCGATTGCGACCCATTCTCCTTCCGCAACTCCCCGCGCGCGGGCAGTGTCGGGATGCAATTCGACCTCCGGATCCATTGCCCGCCTCCGCAACGACGGCAGCGCCCGATGCTGGCTCTCACAGAACAAGGTGCCCTTCGAACAGGTCAGCACCAGAGGAAATCGGTCGCCAAGCTCCGGCGATGCACGCGGACTGACGCTCGGCTCGCGAAAACCTGGAAGTGGATCATGGCCTCCTTCCAGCAGCGTTTCGGAGTAGAGCTCGATTCTGCCGGACGGTGTGCCGAAGCCCTGCGGAACGCCATCCTTCGTAGCGGCATATTTTCGATGGCGCGTTTGCAGGGGTACGCGAATGCCTTCCGGTCGGCGCCTCAGTTCATCAAGCGACAGCCCGCTGGGCGCGAGCTGATGGCGGTAGGCCGCATCGATGTTCCCGTTCCAAAACTGCTCGCCCAGCCCCAGCCGGACCGCTAGGTCGAAAATGATGTCGCGATCGGAGCGGCTCTGCCCCTGTGGCTCGACCACCGGCCGGCGCAGTTGCACCAGGGATTGCGCCTCCTCGCTCACGTCGAAGCCGATCCGCAGCCCCTCGGTCTCGAAGGCGCTTGCCGCCGGCAGAACGATATCCGCCTGCTCGGCGGTCGGGTTCATGAACATGTCGATATGCACATGGAAATCGAGCGCGCCAAGCGCCTTGCGCCCGCGATCGCTGTCGGCATTGGACATCAGTATGTTCGCGCCGAAGGCAACCAGGCCACGTGCACGGAAGGGCTCGCCTTCGATCGCCGCGGTGTACAATTCGCCGGCGGACGTGAATCCGAAACGCGCCGGACCGAGCGGACGCGCTTTGAGGCCCAACGACTTGCTGCGCTGCTCGTCGGCCAGCAGGTCGGCGCCCGAGACGTCGTTCGAAGGCACGGCCGGAAAGAGGACGTTCCCTCCGGGCCTGTCGAGATCACCGATGAGCGCATAAAGAATTCCGATGGCGCGGATGGTCTGCGTCGTATTGGTGTGCTGCTCGAGGCCGCTCCATGAATAAAAGGCCAGCGGACGCGAATCCCAGAACAGCCGGGCCGTACGCTCGATCTGTTCGAATGAGACACCGCAAGTGTCCTCGATATCCGATCCGGCATGGCGGGCACACTGGCGACGGGTCATCTCGAATGAGGTGGCGCACCTGACCGGGCCCGTCGAAGTTTCGACTACGAACTCTCCGGACAGCGACGGGCTGGCATCGACGCCACCAAATCGCTTTGTAAGCGGGTCGTAGGTCACCGGCCCTTCTGTGTTCTCATCCCATCCGACGTAGGACCCGGTATCGCCGTCCGAAGAGTCCAGATCCCGCGCTCTCAGGAACCGCCCATTGTCGGAGCGGACAAGCAAGGGGCCATTGGTCCATTCGCGCACAAAATCGCGATCGTACCAGCCGCGCTCGAACATCACGCCGGCAATGGCAAGCGCCAGCGCGCCGTCGGTCCCGGGGCGTACACGCAGCCATTCATCCGCTTGGTGCGCGATACCGACATTGCGCGGATCGACGACCACCAGTTTTGCCCCGCGTGCCAACGCTTCGGTCGTAGCGGTGGCGTGCGCGATCCTGGCAACGGTCGGGTTGTAGCCCCAATACAGCAGGCAGCCTGCCCTCTCGATGTCGGGCATGTAGGCGCCCGGAACGCTGGCGCCATAGGTGAAGAGGCTGGCCAGATAGCGTCCCCAGCCGCAAAGCTCCATGGATGTCAGGTAATTCGGGCTGCCATAGGCCTGTTGAAGCCGCTGGATCCAGTGGACGACATCCGAGGTCGCGGCCGTGGACGGAGACGCGTTGGCGAACACGACCGACTCAGGCCCGTATTCCGCCGCGATACGCTTCAGCCGTTCGGCGACGATGTCGAGTGCCTCGTCCCAACCGATTTCCTGCCAGCCCGGATTGTCGGCACCTTTCCCGTTGGTTCGCTTCAGCGGCGTGTGCAAGCGCTGAGAACTATAGACGAGCTCGGGGGCGACCTTACCCTTGATGCACAATGCCTTGCCGGTAGGATGGTCGGGATCGGCGGACAGCCGGGTGAAGCGTCCGTCTTCAACTGTCGCGATCGAGCCGCAACGCGAAACGCAAAGTGGGCAAAAGCCGGGAAACCCGGAGCGTTTTGCTTGAAGGTCGGGAAGCCATATCGTGCTTCCTTTCTCATTTCTTCCAAGGTCGAGAAAGCCTATCAAAAGACGGTGCGGCAAAAATGCGGTTATTGCCGCTAAAGGCGTGAAACCGACGTATTTTCGCTCTCCGATGCACGGTCCGCTTCCGAGGGCTTAAGGGGAGGAGGCTTTCTCCCTTTCGAGGGCGAGACTGGTGGGACAGGCTTTCCGCCTCTTTTTCGGTACCAGGCTTTGACCGCGAGCGGTTAATGCAGGTCGTCTCCGACCGAGTCCTTCATTTCTCGCGCTATCGCCGGTTTCGGCCTTTCGGCTTCGATCCCTTCTGTAATCCGATCCCTGAGGTCAAGCACCTTGTCAGCCGGCCTCGAAGAGTTGGGTTTTCGTGTCGGAGCGGTCTAGTGCTTGACGTGCGTCTTAGGTAAATATTTCCTTCCCTACACCGCCCGCGGCCCCGGGAGCTAGGCCGGCTGGCGTGCGGACCGCCCGGTTTCATCACGCGAGGGTTGATGGTCACGCTCAAGGAAATCGCTAGCGCCGTCGGCGTCTCTACTGCCACAGTGTCACGCGTTCTCAATTTCGACCCAACCCTTTCGGTCTCCGCGCCGAAGCGCCAGGCAATAATCGAGGCCGCCGAAGCGCTCAAATATGCGACGCCTCGCGCGCGCAATCGGGCCAAACAGCGTGGCCTCCACAAGGTGGCGCTGGTGCATTTCCTGCGCCCCGAGCACGAATTGATCGACCCGTATTACGTCGGACTGCGCCTCGGCATCGAGAGCCGGTGCCAAGCGTTGAAGTGCGAAACGGTGAAGGTCTATCACACCGACAGGCTGCCCGAGCCAACGCTGCTACAGAGCGCCGACGGCGTCATCGCGATCGGACCACACGATGAGGCCGAGGTCGCTTGGCTCGACCAGCATAGCCGCCAGCTTGTCTTTGCGGATTTCATTCCGCCTAGCGACGAATTTGACGCCGTCGGCAGCGATCTGCCGCTTGCGATGCGCAAGCTGCTGACAGCGCTTGTGAAAATGGGGTATGGCCGGATCGCCTTCGCCGGCTGGGTCGAGGAAGGCAATGCCGACCGCTTCGCCGAAATACGCTGTCGCACCTACATCGACTGGATGAAAGCGTTTGCTGCGTTCGACCCACGCATGTGCGTGACGCAACATAGCGCGGAGCGGAATACCGAACGGTCCGGCTATCAACTCGCCGCCCGGCTGATGTCGGAGGAGCACCCGCCGGACGCCATCGTCACCTGCAACGACAACATCGCGGTCGGTGCATACCGCGCTATTCGCGAGCTCGGCCTGCGGATCCCGGGCGATGTCGCGGTCGCGAGCTTCAACGACATTCCGGCGGCCCAGTTCCTCCATCCGCCGCTCACGACCGTCCGCCTTCCGTCGGAGGAAATCGGCGAGGCGGCGGTGGAACTGCTGCTCGAGCGGATTGCCGGACGCACGCTTGCCAAGCGCCTCACCATTGCCAGCCAGATCATCCTGCGCGGCAGCACAAAGCGTCTGGCGGAAGCGCAGCCTCGGGGTAAATTTTTACTAAACGTTGCGCTCTCAGATCGGCCCCGCTAAGAATGGCGGGACGAGGGAGGGAGGAACCACCTCGCGACCTGGGAGGGACTCATGAAACGCTTTGCCATCGGCTGGCGCCGTGCGCTCGGCATTGCCGTCGCCGGCATCGGCACACTGACTGTGACGGCCTCGTTCGCCGCCACCACTCTGACCGTCTGGTGTTGGGACCCCAACTTCAACGGCGTCACCATGCGGGAAGCCGGCGACATCTACGCCAAGATGCACCCCGACGTTTCGCTCAACGTCATCGACACGACGAGCCAGGACGACGTCAGGACCAAGCTGCAGGCGCAGCTTCTGTCGGGCAGCACCGACGGCCTGCCGGATATCGTGCTGATCGAGGACGACGTCGCGCAGAAGTACCTTCAGGCCTTTCCCGGCTCCTTCGAGCCGCTCTCCGACTCCATCGATATGTCCAAGTTCGCCCAATACAAGGTTGGGGCGGCGACCCTCGATGGTAAGTCCTACTCGCTGCCTTTCGATTCCGGCGTTGTCGGTCTCTTCTATCGGTCCGACTACCTCGCTCAGGCGGGCTACAAGGCGGACGACCTGAAGGACATCACCTGGGACGACCTGATCAAGATCGGCCAGGACGTGAAGGCCAAGACCGGCCACCCGATGCTCGACATCGACTTCAACGAACGCGGCCTCGTCCACATGATGTTGCAGTCGGTCGGACAGTGGTACTTCAAGGAGGACGGCAGCCTCGACATTCTCGACAACGCCGCGCTCAAGGCTTCGCTCGAGCAGTACGCCAGGATCTGGCAGTCGGGGATCGTCAAGCCGGTATCCGGCTGGTCCGATTTCACGGGCGGCTTCACCTCCGGCGAGATCGCTTCGGTTCCGATCGGCGTGTGGATTACCGGCACGATCAAGGCCAACGCCGATCAGGCAGGCAAATGGGCGGTGGCTCCCGTGCCAAAGCTGGCCGGCTTCCCGAACGCCGTGCACGCTTCCAACTGGGGCGGCTCGAGCTGGTACGTCCTGGCGAAATCGCCGAACAAGGCCGCCGCGATCGACTTCCTCAAGTCCGTCTGGGGCTCTGACGTCGACTTCTACCAGAAGATTCTGGTCGATCAGGGTGCCGTCGGCACGCTGCTCGCCGCGCGCGGTGGCGACGCCTATCAGCTCAAGGATCCGTTCTTTAGCGGGCAGCAGGTCTGGCAGGACTTCGCCGACTGGCTCGGCATGATCCCCGCGATCCGCTACGGCACCTACACGACCGAGGTCGACGCTGCCGTGGAGGCGCAGCTGCCGACGATCGCGCAGGGCGGCTCGGTGGATGACGCCATCCAGGCGATCAACGATCAGGCGAAGGCGCAGATTCAGTAAGAAAGCTTCGGGAGCGGGAGGTCCCGCTCCCGGCCGCACCCGGGACGATCGAGAATGACAGCGAGGCTCGACCGGTCCCACGCCGGCAGCCGCGGGGGCATCGCGTGGCGAACGTAAGGCTTGACCGCGACGCTCAGATCAACGGCTGGCTCTTCATCGCGCCGGCGCTGGTGGTCCTCGGGCTCTTCCTCATCTACCCGATTCTGTGGTCGCTCTGGATGAGCTTCCAGGTCGGCAAGGGCCTGAACTTCCATTTCGGCGGCTTCGCCAACATCGTGCGGCTGACGCAGGACCCGGTCTTCATCCGCGCGCTCACCAACACCTGCATCTTCTTCTTCGTGCAGGTGCCGATCATGATCACGCTGGCGCTGCTCTTCGCCGCCGCGCTCAACGACGCGACGCTGAAGTTGCGCGGCTTCTTCCGCACGGCGCTCTTCCTGCCGTGCGTGACCTCGCTGGTCGCCTATTCGGTGCTGTTCAAGTCGATGTTCGCGAACGACGGCGTCATCAATCAGGCGTTGATGTTCGCCCACATCATCGGCTCCCCGATTCCGTGGCTGAGCGATCCGTTCTGGGCAAAGGTCGTGATCATCCTCGCCATCACGTGGCGGTGGACCGGCTACAACATGATCTTCTATCTGGCCGCGCTCCAGAACATCGACCGGGGCATCTTCGAATCCGCCCGCATCGATGGCGTGCCGCCGTGGGCGCGCTTCGTGCACATCACCGTGCCGCTCCTCAAGCCGGTGATCCTCTTCACCACGGTGATCTCGACCATCGGCACGCTGCAGCTCTTCGACGAGGTCAACAACATCACGGTCAACGGCAGCCCGTCCGACGCCACGCTGACGCTGTCGCTCTATATCTACAATCTGACCTTCCGCTTCATGCCGAACTACGGCTATGCGGCGACCGTCTCCTACGTGATCGTGGTGATCGTCGCGATCCTCAGCTTCCTTCAGTTCTTCATCGCTCGCGACCGGCGGCCAAAGCCGAGGCGGAAGGCATGACTGCCAGCCTCACCCGCCGCGGCATCACCTACCTGCTCCTGTCGGTCGCCGCCTTCATCTCGATCTTTCCCTTCTATTGGATGATCGTTGGCGCGACGAACAAGACCAACCTGATCGTGCGCGGCAAGGCCGATTTCGGCGACAACCTCTTCGCCAACGCCGAGACGTTCTTCAAGCTGGTCGACGTGCCGCGCGTGTTCCTGAACTCGACTGAAATCTCGGTCGTGGCGACGGTGTTGACGCTGCTCATCGCGTCCACTGCTGGCTACGGATTCGAGATCTTCCGTTCGCGGGTCCGGGAGCGGATCTTCGCATTTCTGCTGCTACTGTTGTCGATACCCTTCGCGGCGATCATGGTGCCGCTGTTCGCGCTGATCTCGCGCATTCACCTCGTCAACACGTTGGCGGCGGTGATCCTGCCCGGCGTCGCCTCGATCTTCATCATCTTCTACTTCCGCCAGGCGACGAAGGCCTTCCCCGGCGAGCTGCGCGACGCGGCGCGCGTCGACGGTCTCAAGGAGTGGCAAATCTTCCTTTTCATCTACGCGCCGGTGATGCGCTCCACATACGCGGCGGCGACGATCATCATCTTCATGCTCAACTGGAACAACTACCTGTGGCCGCTGATCGTGCTGCAGACCAACGAAAACAAGACGGTCACGCTGGTGGTGTCGGTGCTGCTCTCCGCCTACGTCCCCGACTACGGTGCAGTCCTTTTCGCGACCGTGCTGGCGACGTTGCCGACGCTCATCATCTTCTTCGTCCTCCAGCGCCAGTTCGTCGAAGGACTGACGGGCGGCGTCAAGTGAGGCTACTGCAATGCGCTCGGTGATTGCCTTCAACGACTCCTGGATCTTCCATGCCGGATTCACGGATGCGCTCACCAAGGAACCCGCCCCGGGCGAGAGCGTCAGCTTGCCGCACACGGCCGTCGAGCTGCCCTATTCCTATTTCGACGAAGCCAGTTACCAGCGCCCCTTCGTCTACCAGAAGGTGCTGCGTCCCGATCCGGCATGGGTCGGCAAGGAGGTCTCGCTCGTCTTCGACGGTGCGATGGCCGACACCGTGATCTATCTCAACGGCGAGCAGCTCGGCGCGCACAAGGACGGCTACACTCCGTTCGAGGTGCGGCTGACCGACAAGCTCAAGGTCGGCGACAACCTGCTGGCGGTCAAGATCGACGGCGCCGAGAACCCCGAAATCCCGCCATTCGGCGGCCGCATCGACTATCTGACCTACGCCGGCATCTATCGCGATGTCTGGCTGAGGGTTACGCCACCCGTGTCGATCGGCAGCGTAAAGATCGAGACGCCGGAGGCGCTCGCCGGCAAGAAATCCGTCAGCATCCGGGTGGACCTCGACAACCCGCAGGAGCGGCCGCTCTCGGGGCCCCTCACGGCGACCCTTCGCGACTCGCAAGGCAAGACGATCGCCACGGCGACGATCCCTGCCGCTGCCCGCGTCCAGTTGCGGATGGACGGGTTGGAGGAGATCGCGCTTTGGGACCTCGACAGCCCCAATCTCTACACGGTCGAACTTTCCCTCGGCGACGATTCTGTCACCAAGGCATTCGGTTTCCGGGCGGCTGAGTTCACACCCGAAGGCTTCCGTCTCAACGGGCGGCCGCTGAAGCTCCGCGGCCTCAATCGCCACCAGTCCTTTCCCTATTCCGGCTACGCGCTCGGCCGCACCGCCCAGGAACGTGACGCCGAGATCCTGAAACACACGCTCCACCTCAACATCGTCCGCACGTCCCACTATCCCCAGTCGACGTATTTCCTCGACGCCTGCGACCGGCTCGGCCTCCTCGTCTTCGAGGAGATTCCGGGATGGCAGCACATCGGTGGCGACGCTTGGCAAGCCGAGGCGGTCGAGAACGTCCGCCGGATGATCACCCGCGACTGGAACCACCCCTCCATTGTCATTTGGGGCGTACGCATCAATGAGTCACGTGACAGCCACGACTTCTATCTAGAGACCAACCGCCTCGCGCGCGAGCTCGATCCGACCCGCCCGACAAGCGGCGTCCGCTTCATCACCGACAGCGAGTTGCTCGAAGACGTCTATTCGATGAACGACTTCATCCTCGGCAACGAGGAACTCGGCGGCAATCGTCCGCGCACCGCGCTCCGCCCGCCAAGGGAAACCACTGGGCTCGCCAAGCCGGTTCCGTACATGGTCACCGAGTTCAATGGTCACATGTACCCGACCAAGAGCTTCGACCACGAGCAGCGCCAGATTGAACATGTCATTCGTCATCTGGAAGTGCTCGACGCGGCCTATGGCGACCCCAACATCTCGGGCGCCATCGGCTGGTGTGCCTTCGACTACAACACGCACAAGGATTTCGGCTCCGGCGACCGCATTTGCCACCACGGCGTCATGGATATGTTCCGCGAGCCAAAGTTCGCGGCCTACGCCTATGCCAGCCAGTGCGAGCCGAACGAGGAAGTAATCCTTGAGCCGGTCACGTTCTGGTCCCGCGGCGAGCGCAACATCGGCGGCATTCTGCCGCTGATCGTCCTCACCAATTGCGACGAGGTCGAGCTCAGATACGGCGACAATCGACCAAAACGCATCGGCCCGGATCGTGAGCGGTTTCCCCATCTGCCGCACGCTCCCGTCATCTTCGACCGGCGCCACTTCAGCAACGAGGAACTCGGCCGGTGGGGAATGCAATGGGAGGACGCCGTCATCGTCGGCCTGATCGGCGGCCGGCCGGTTAAGGAGGTCCGCTTCACCGCCGCGCCGGTTGCCACGATGCTTGAGGTGGTCGCCGACCGCGACTCCCTCTCGTCGCTCGCAAAGGACTCAGTCCGCGTGATGGTCCGTGCCCTCGACCAGACCGGGCATAGGCTGCCATTCCTGTTCGAGCCGATCAAGATAGAGGTAACCGGCGCCGGCCGCCGCGTCGGTCCGGGCCTCGTGCCGCTCCGCGGCGGCGCCACCGGCTTCTGGGTGGAATCCACCGGGTTGGCAGGGGAGATCACCGTCAACGTATCGAGCCCCCGTTTCGGGACCAGCACGATCAACCTTTGCGCCATGTGAGGAAGCGCCGATGAGCGGGTTGAAGTTGCACGGCATACGCAAGTCGTTCGGCGCCGTCGAGGTGATCAAGGGCGTCGATCTCGAGATCGAGAGCCGCCAATTCGTCGTCTTCGTCGGCCCTTCGGGTTGCGGAAAATCGACGCTATTGCGGCTGATCGCCGGTCTCGAATCGATCACCGCGGGCGAACTCGAGATCGGCGGCAAGCGCATGAACGACGTCGATCCGTCCAAGCGCGGCATCGCGATGGTGTTCCAATCCTATGCGCTCTATCCGCACATGACGGTGCGCCAGAACATGGGCTTCGCCTTGCGCTTCGCCGGCGTTCCGAAGGCGGAGATCGAGAGGCAGGTCGCCGAAGCCGCGCGCATTCTCGAGCTTGAGCCACTGCTCGATCGGCGGCCGAAGGAGTTGTCCGGTGGCCAGCGCCAGCGCGCGGCCATTGGCCGGGCCATCGTACGCCACCCGGAGGTGTTCCTGTTCGACGAGCCGCTGTCCAATCTGGACGCTGAGCTGCGTGTCCACATGCGCATCGAGATCGCCCGACTGCACAAGGAGCTCCAGACGACGATCGTCTATGTCACGCACGACCAGGTCGAGGCGATGACTCTGGCCGACAAGATCGTGGTGCTGCGCGACGGCGCCGTTGCTCAGGTTGGCACCCCACTCGAACTCTACGATGATCCGGACAATCTCTTCGTCGCCGGCTTCATCGGCTCGCCAAAGATGAATTTCCTGCCTGGCGACATCGGCAACAAGGGAACAACGGTGCATCTTCCCGCGCACGGCAACCGGGAGATCGCTCTCTCGGGCCTCGCCTCGGTTCCCGCCGACGGGACGGCAGTGACCGTTGGCCTACGCCCGGGGCATTTCAACGACACCGGCTCGGCCCAATTCGACCTCGACATTGAAATGGTCGAGCACCTCGGCGTCGAGACCTATGTCTACGGTCGCCACAACCGGGGTGAGTTAGTCACGGTCGCCACCCATGACGGTCGCTCGCTCAAGGCGGGCGACAAGCTCGCGGCGCATTTCGATCCTGCCTCGGCATTGTTGTTCGACTCAGATGGCGACCGCATCCGGTAGAGTTCGGGCAAACGCGCCGCCCCTGTCCGTTCGAAAATGAGCCTGCGCTCTTATCGAGCCTCCCGGCGCCGGTTTTCCTCCTGCCATGTCGCCTTCATGCCACGGGGACGCCCCAGATGCCTCGGGCGTACTCACGGATCGTACGGTCGGCCGAGAACCAGCCCATGTTGGCGACATTGCGGATCGCCTTGGTCCGCCAGGACGGCGGGTCGCGCCACATGGCGTCGACGTTGCGCTGCGCGGCGCAATAGGCCGCGAAATCGGCGGTGACCATGAACCAGTCGCTGGTCATCAGGTTGTCGGCGAGGCCGCGATAGCGGCTGCGGTCGTCGGGCGAGAATGTGCCGGCGGCGATTGCATCGACGACGCAGCGGAGCGTCTCGTCGGCGCTGATGACGGCGCGCGGGTTGTGGCCCGCGCGACGGCGCGCCTCGATCTCGTTGGCGGTGAGCCCGAAGATGACGATATTGTCGGGACCGACGCGCTCGCCTATTTCGATATTGGCGCCGTCGAGGGTGCCGATAGTGATCGCGCCGTTTAGCGCGAGCTTCATGTTGCCGGTGCCGGAGGCCTCCATGCCGGCGGTGGAAATCTGCTCCGACAGATCGGCGGCCGGCACGATCGCCTCGGCGAGGCTGACATTGTAGTTCGGCAGGAACACGACCTTGAGGAGGTCGTGGACGGCGGGGTCGTTGTTGATCAGCTTCGCCACGTCGTTGATGAGACGGATGATCAGCTTCGCCGTCCAGTAGCTCGCCGCCGCCTTGCCCGCGAAGATCTTCACTCTGGGCACCCACTCCCGCTCCGGATGGGCCCGGATCTGATTGTAAAGGGCGACCGTCTCAAGGACGTTGAGGAGCTGGCGCTTGTATTCATGGATGCGCTTCACGTGGACGTCGAAGAGCGCATCGGGGTTGACCGAGACGCCGACCGTCTCGCGGGCGAGGCCGGCAAGCCGCACCTTGTTGGCCCGTTTGACCAGGGCAAAGCGCTCCTGAAAGGACGCGTCGTCGGCGAGGGAGTTGACACCGGCGAGGCGGTCGGCGTCGTCGAGGACACCCGGCCCGATCGCCTCGACGAGCAGGCCGGTGAGGCCGGGATTCGCTTGCATCAGCCAGCGCCGCACCGTGATGCCGTTGGTCTTGTTGTTGATCCGGTCGGGGAAGAGCTTGTGGAGGTCGCGGAACACCGTTTCCTTCATGAGCTCGGTGTGGAGCGCCGAGACGCCGTTCACCTTGTGCGAGCCGACAAAGGCGAGCTGGCCCATGCGAACGTGCCGCCCGTTATGCTCGTCGATGAGCGACAGCGAGGCGAGGAGCCGGGCATCGGCATTCAGCACCTGGCGCGCCTGCTGCAGGAGGCGGGTGTTGATCTCGTAGATGATCTGCATGTGGCGCGGCAGAAGTCGCTCCATCAGCCCTACCGGCCAGCTTTCCAGAGCCTCGGGAAGGAGGGTGTGGTTGGTGTAGCTGATGGTGCCGCGGGTGATCGCCCAGGCGGTATCCCACGGGATGCCGTTGAGGTCGATGAGAATGCGCATCAGCTCGGCAACCGCGACCGAGGGATGGGTGTCGTTGAGCTGGACCGCTACCTTGTCGGCAAGGTTCTCGACCGAGCCGAACTGTTTGAGGTGGCGACGGATGAGGTCCTGGAGCGAGGCGGAGACGAAGAAATACTCCTGGCGGAGGCGGAGCTCCTGGCCGGCAGCGGTCGAATCCGCCGGGTAGAGGACGCGGGTGATGGTCTCCGCCCGCGTCCAGTCGGCGAGCGCGCCGACATGGTCGCCGCTGTTGAACTCGTCGAGACGGATCTGGTTGACGGCACGGGCACTCCACAGGCGAAGCGTGTTCACCCGCGCCCCGCGCCAGCCGACGATGGGCGTGTCGTAAGCGATGGCGAACACCCTGTCCTGCGGGTGCCAGCGCCGGCGCAGCGTGTCGCCCGCCACGCCGTCGTTCTCGACGCTGCCGCCGAAGCCGATGTCGTAGGCCGCCTCGCGCCGTTCGAACTCCCACAGATTGCCGTCCGACAGCCAGTCCTCGGGCAACTCGATCTGTCTGCCGTCCCGGATCTCCTGGTGAAAAAGGCCGTGGACGTAGCGGATGCCGTAGCCGTAGGCCGGGATGCCGACCGTCGCCATGCTTTCCATGAAGCAGGCGGCGAGACGTCCGAGACCGCCATTGCCGAGGGCGGCGTCGGGCTCGAGCGGCTCGATCGCATCGAGGTCGACGCCGAGGCCGCGAAGCGCCGCGGCGATCGGCTCGACCAGGCCGAGATTGGCCATGGCGTCGCGGAGAAGGCGGCCGATCAGGAACTCGACCGACAGGTAGTAGACCCGCTTGGCGCCGGTCCGGTACGGGCCGCGGGTCGATTCCATCCATCGATCGATCGCCCGGTCGCGGACGACGAGGATCGTCGCCGCCAGCCAGTCGTGCGGCTGCGCGACGATCGGGTCCTTGCCGATCGCGTAGGCGAGCTTGTCGACGATCTCGGCCTTGAGGCTGTCGGGATCAGAGCGGCGCGGCTGGGGCTCGATGGCATTCATCTCGTTCATGTGTGCGGCAGGTTGATCTCATTGCGGGCCGGTGACGGCCCCATGTCTCTAGCGCGGAGCAGGAATCGTGCCTAGTCCGTCCGATCCCCGTCGAGGCGGATCGGCGCGGCCGAGAAGGGCCTTTCGGGCGGTACTTCCCGTCCAAAAAAGAACCATTTTGTTATGCCGGCAAGCGATCGACGAGGTTCTTGACGCTGGATACGCGTGCCATTGGCCACCACGGGCGGTTCTGACCCCGCGCATCATTCTTCGCCCCTATCCCTCTCTCGCGGCATCGGTCGGACTACGTGGGCGCGTGCGAAGGGGCGACCGCCGCGCCCATCGTGCCGCTCGCGCCGGCACCGAGATAGAGCCGGGCGACTTCTGGATCGTTGAGCAGCCCAACCCCCGTGCCGACCAGCGCGATACGACCTCCCTCGAGGACCGCTGCTTGATTCGCCACAACCAACCCGGATCGCGCATTCTGCTCGACCAGAAGAACAGTGCGCCCATCCTTTGCCAGGGCCGCGATGGAAGCGAAAACCGACTTGCGCGCTTTCTGGTCGAGCCCAATCGATGGCTCGTCGAGGAGGACCAGAGCCGGGTCGAGCATCAAAGATCGCGCCAGCTCGACCTGTTTCTGCTCTCCTCCAGATAGCGAACCCGCGGCCGCATGACGACGTTCGGCAACGATAGGGAAGAGCTCGGTAACCCGTTCTATCCGGCTTCGGATCAGCGCATTGTCGGAAAGGATGAAAGCCCCCATCAGCACATTTTCCCAAACCGACATTCCGGGGAAGAGACTCCTGTCCTGCGGGACGTGAATCATGCCCCGGGTCAAACGGTCCTTCGATGAGAGGCGGCTGATGTCCTCGCCGCGAAACACCACCCGGCCGCCCTCGGGATAGAGAAGCCCGCTGATCGTCTTGAGGACGGTCGACTTTCCCGAACCGTTGGGGCCGATCAGGCACATGATCTGGCCGGCTTCGACGGTTAGGTCGATGCCCTTGAGAATCAATCCCGCACCGTACCCGGCCGTCACTCCGGACAGCCTGAGGATGACCAATTCTGCTTCATTTGCGATGGGCGTAACGGGTGGCATTCCTCCTACCTCAGTCGCCGAGATACGCGTCTAGAACGAGCGGGTTGACCTGCACATCGGCCGGCGCACCCGTGGCGATCGTTGCCCCGCGATCGAGAACGATCACGGGATCGCAGAGCCGCATGACCAATGGCATGTCGTGTTCGACGATAAGGAAGGTCACCCCCTGCTTGTGCCGGGCGCGGATATGATACTCCATCGTGTTGATCATCACGGGGTTGACGCCGGCGGTCGGCTCGTCAAGCAGGACGAGCTTCGGCCGGCTCATCAGAACCGCGGCAAACTCCAACAGTTTGCGCTGGCCATATGAGAGGTCGGCGGCCGGTAGGTCGGCGAGGCCGGAGAGCCCGAACTCCTCAAGCATCTCGAGCGATCGTGTCCGGTCGGTCTCCGTGAGTCTGGCGCCGAACAGGTCGCGCCAGGAGTATCCCGCGGCAATCACCAGGTTCTCCTCGACTGACAGTTGCGGGAAGATTCGCGCCTGCTGGAAGGTGCGCGACAACCCCTGCCGGTAAAGCCGGCCGGGATCCGGTTTCTTCACCCGGTGACCGTCGAAACGAATGGACCCGGAGTCGGACTTCAAATATCCGGTGATGATGTTGAAGGCCGTCGTCTTGCCGGAACCGTTCGGGCCGATCAGACCAGTGATCGTTCCTTCCCCGACCGAGAAGGTGCAGGCATCCACCGCTTTGACGCCACCGAAACGCTTGCTCAACCGGTCGACTTCCAGCAGCGCCGTCATCGTTCCGCTGCTCGCAATTCGTCAGTGATTTCCGCGTTCTGAACCGTGTTCTCTCCGGACGGAATTGCGGGTTCCTGGGGCTCCGCCTGTCGGCGCTTTCGTTGACGACGCAAGCGGTCGGTGATCGTCGGCAGGATTCCGCGCGGCAAGAGCAGCATGATGATCAGAAAGATCGCGGCGTAGGCCAGCAGATAGATCTGGCTTGCCCCGAACTGGTAGGCGAAGGTCTGCTGAGCCGGCACCAGAATGAACGCCCCGACAACCGGTCCCCACAATGTTGCCCGCCCACCCAGGAACGTCATCAACACCATGCCGATGGTGACCAGAGGATCGACGGCGAACTGCGGATAGACGAACCCTACATAGTAGGCCCATACCCCGCCGATCATTGCAGTGATGCCGACGCTAGCCCCGAACGCGATCAGTTTGACTCCGGTCACGCGTACGCCGACGCCTTGCGCCTTGTCTTCGTCGGCGCGCACGGCCAGCAAGGACAGGCCGATCTTCGATCGACGGAAATAGAACGAAACCCCCATGGCCAAGGCGAGCAGCGCAAGCATCGCGTAGTAGAACGGCCGGGCGTAGGTCTCCACCGGGAAGGGCGGTATGGCCACGGCTTTGCCCTGTGCGCCGTCGGTGACCGTCCTCAGGTTGAACGCCAGGGTCTGGGCGATGAAGAGCAGGGTGATCGTGACGATGGCAAAGACGTCGGCGCGGGTTCGCATGGCGATCCACCCGATGGGCACACTCAGCAGACCGGCTGCCAATCCGATCAGGGGAAGAAGCAAGAAGGGCGAGTATCCGTTGCCGACACTTCTCTCAAAGACGATGGCAATCGCATACGCACCCACCCCGAAGAAGGCGGCGTGCCCGAGCGATGGATAGCCGGCGTAACCACCCAGCAAGTTCCATGCACTCGCCAAGCCGGCATACATCAGCGTGAAGATCAGCATGTTCAATATCCACTGCGGACCGACGCCGAACGGCAGCAGCGTGAGCGCGCCGAAGAAGACGACGGCGCGCACCAAACCCGCAACTCTCATATTGCGCCCCGTACGCGTGCGCCGAAGAGACCCGTGGGTCGAAGCAGCAGCACGAGGAGCAGCACCACGAAAAAGGAGAAATCCGACCAGATGGGAGACAGAAGCGCCGCGATGACCGCCGAGCCGACGCCCATCACCAGCGCCGCGACGATCGATCCGCCAATGCTGCCGAGTCCGCCGAGCACGACGATCGTCAGCAATCGGCTGATCAGGTCGTAGTGGCTGCCCGGGTTGAACGGCGAGATGAGCCCGAAGACGGCTCCTGCCGCCGCGGCCGTCGCGGCGCCGAGCCCGAAGCCAAACGACGCGACCATCTTCGCGTTGACGCCGAGCAACTGCGCCGACATCGGGTTCTGTACCGTCGCCCGGATTGCCCATCCGAACTTGGTGCGCTGCATGATCACATACAGAAGGCCGAGCATCGCCAAGGAAAGCAGGAAGGCATAAAAGCGAACCGCGTTCACCTGATATCCCAACACCGTCCAACTGAAATTCTCGTAGCCGGGCTGGATCGATCGAAACGTCGTGTTGTAAACCATTGCAAGCAAGCCCTCGATACCGAGCGCAACCGCGAAGGTGACGAGCAACGAGAGGTGCGAAACTTCATCGGGACGCAATGGGCGCAGCAGCGTCCATTGGATCGCTGCGCCGATCGCGAACAGGACTGGTGTGGTGATCAGGATCGACAGGAACGGATCGATGCCGGTCAGGGTGAACAGGCTGAACGTCAGATAGGCGGCCAGGATAACGAACGCCGCCTGGGCAAGGTTGACGACCTTCATGATCCCGAAAATGAGCGTCTGACCACTGGCCATCAGGGCGTAGACGCCGCCGGTCAGTACGCCGAGGATCACGGCCTGGATCAAGGCGTGCATCGCCGCTCCCTATTCCTCCCGGCCGAGGTTTTACGCGGTGCACGCTTGGATGAAATCGTGCACCGCGCCAGTCCTCTTTCTTAGCCGCCCCAGGCGGGTTTGGGCGCCACGGGCGCGTGCTGCGCCTTGTCCGGCGGGAACACCGTGGTGAGCTGACCGTCGATCCACTCGGTCAGCAGGTATTCGCCTTGCGGCGCGCCGTCGGCATCCCAGCTCAAATCGCCGACCAGGGTCGGCCAGGTTCCGCTGTGCAACGTCTTGATGATCGTTGCATTGTCGACTTTGCCGGTCTGCTTAGCGACCTCCGCCAGGACCAGGCCGGCGGAGTACGCCTCGGCAGATGTGCTATCGATGCCGTTCGCATCACCGCCGTATTTGGCGATGTAGGCGTCGATGAATTCCTTGCTTCCTGCGACGGGCGAAGCCGGATACCAGTCGCCGCTGGTGAATATGCCCTCCGTGTTCTTGGCACCGACTTTGTCCGGGAATTCGGTCGGCGAGTTTGCGCCGTTCGACATGAAGAGCCACTTGGGATTGAACTTCAGCTGGATCATCGCCTTGACCTGGGCGAATGCGTCCAACGACTGCGTCCCCGAAACGACGACGTCCGGATTCGCCGCGGCAACACCGGCGATGATCGGGGTCAGATCAGCCGACTCGGCGGGATAGGTCTCATCGTAGACCGTTTTGATCCCGGCCGCCTCGAACTGGTCCTTGACGTAGTCGGCAATCGGCGCGGCGAACGGGTCGTCGAGTTTTGCGTAGGCCGCGGTCTTCGGGCGCTGGTCGGGCGGCAGAGACAGAATGTATTTCGCGAACACGTCGCCGCCCTTCACCACCGGGGCCGGCTGCACGAAGAACAGGTTGTCCAGGTGCTGGTCGAAGACCTTCGGTCCGCCGCCGGCCGGCTCGATGAAGGCGTAGCCGTAGCGTTTGGCAACGCGCGCCGCCGGGATCGTCAAAAGGCTCGAGAACGGTCCGAAAACGATGTCGACTTTGTCCTGGGTGATCAGGTTCTGGTAGTTGGTCACGACCTGGTCGGGGCTCGAGGCGTCGTTGACAATCTTGATTTCCACTTGTCGCCCGAGAATGCCGCCGGCCTTGTTGACCTCGTCGGCCCACAGTTCGTAGCCACGCTGCGCGGCCTTGCCGGGATCGGCGAAGTCTCCGGTGAGCGACAGCGAAATGCCGATCTTGAGTGGCGGCGAGTTCGGCCGCTGCCGCACTCGCGACGAACAACGTGGCAGCCGCCACGGTTGTGAATGACCTTATCAGTCGCATGATTGGCGCCCTCCCTGACGATTCTAGACGTTTCATGGCTTGACCCTCCCTATGGTGTCTCGAGGCGGTTGCCTCGCGTCCGTTCATTCCGTTACTTCAAGGCCGCTTGGCACGGACTTGTTCTCGCTCTTCAATTTCATTCCGGCACCCAGTGCCACCGTCTCGATCAAGGCGGCGAAGTCGCGTTCCAGATACGCCGCCGGGTCGGCCTTGAGCGACGCAGCGCCGAAATGCGCCTGCAGCGCCTCGCGCGTTGCCGCGGTCACCGGCATGGCGACGTCGAGGTCGCGCGCCGCGGCCAGGCCGAGGTCGAGGTCTTTCCTGAGGAGCGCCGGCGTGAACGTCGTGGTGAAGTCGAGATTGACCAGCGCCGGCGACTTGTAGCGGGTGAAGATCGAGCCGAGCACGCTGTTGTTGATGAATTCCAGGAAGGCGTGGCGCGGCACGCCGGCCTTCTCGGCGAGCACGGTGATCTCGGCGAGGTTCTGGATGACGACGCCTAGGAAGACGTTGTGGGCGATCTTGCAGAAGCGGGCGAGGTCGCCTTCGCCGACATAGGCGACGCCGTTGCCGGCGATCGTTGCGAGATAAGGCCTGACGACCTCATACGCCTCGCGCGGGCCCGACACGACGGTGCTGAGCTTGCCTGCCCGCACCGTCTTGCCATTGCCGCTCACCGGCGAAGCCAGAAACGCGGTGCCGCGCCCTTCGATCCGCGCGCGGATCGCGGCGGACTCGTCGCCGCCGATGCTCGAACAATCGACGACGATGCCGGGCACGGCGCCGACGGCGCCGTCGAAGACGCCGCCATCGCCGAACAGCACGTCCTCGACGTCGCCGGCGGTGGAAACCATGATGAAGAGGATGTCGACGCCGCGGAGATCGGCGGGGCTGCCGGACAGTGTCGCACCCTTCCTGGCGAGCGGCTCGGCCTTGGCGCGGGTCCGGTTCCAGACGCTAAGCCGATGACCGGCGTTGAGGAGACGCTCGGCCATTGGGAAGCCCATGCGGCCGATACCGATCCAGCCGATCCTATGGATATTCGGCGCCATGCCCGTTTCGTCCTCGCTCTGCCGGTTGCCGGTCGGTTCAATAGGCGTTGGCGATCGGAAGCTCCTCGGCCGGGAAATGGGTGATCACCTTGCACCCGGTGTCGGTGACGACGACTTCCTCCTCGATGCGCGCGGCCGAAAAGCCGTCGCTCGCCGGGCAATAAGTCTCGAGGGCGAAGACCATGCCGGTCTTCAGCTCCATCGGTTGATCGAGGGAGACCAGGCGCGAGATGATCGGCCGCTCGTGGAGCGCCAGCCCGAGACCGTGGCCGAACTGCAGCCCGAAGGCGGCCATCTCGTCGGGGAAGCCGAACTCCTCCGCCTTCGGCCATACCGAGGCGACGCGGTCGGTGCTCATGCCCGGGCGGATCAGCGAAATGGCGCTGTCCAGCCATTCGCGGCACTGCTTGTACGCGTCGTGCTGCGACGGCGTCGCGCGGCCGACGTTGAAGGTCCGGTAGTAGCAGGTGCGGTAGCCGGTATAGGCTTGGAGGATGTCGAAGAACGCCTGATCGCCGGGACGGATCAGCCGGTCGGTGAAATTGTGCGGGTGGGGATTGCACCGCTCGCCGGAGATGGCGTTGATCGCCTCGACGTCGTCGGAGCCCATCTCGTAGAGCATCTTGTTGGCCTTGGCGACGATGTCGTTCTCGCGGACGCCCGGCTTCAGCTCCTCCCAGATCATGTGATAGACGCCGTCGACCATCGCGGCGGCCTGGTTGAGCAGCGTGATCTCGTCGATGTTCTTGATCTCGCGCGCGTCGAGCATGACCTGTTGGCCGTCGACGAGCTTGAGGCCGGTGCTCTCCAGTTCGTGCCACATGCCGGGCTCGACCAGATCGAGTCCGAGCGGCATATCGGCGACACCGGCTTCGACGAGCAGCGCCTTGATCTCCTCGGCGTGGCGCTTCATCAGCCCGGCCGACGGCGGCACCGTGCCGCGCATGCCGAGCATGCCGGCGCGGAAGTTCTCGGTCGGCAGCCAGTCGCAATAGAGCCGGTGATGAACGGCGGCGGAGCCGAAGTCCCACAGGATCGGCTGACCGTTGCCGGCGAGCAGCGCGAAGCGGCAGAGCTTGTCGCGCTCCCACTCGCCGATCTTGGTGGAGGTGACGTAGCGGATGTTGTTGACGTCGAAGAGGAGCAGCGCGCCGCATTTCGAATTCTTCAGCGCCTGGCGGATGCGCCCGAGGCGGTATGCGTGCAGGCGCCGGAAGTCGACGCGCACCTCGAAATCGACGCTGGTATGGCCGGGGGCGGGAAGGGCGCGGTTCCAGCGCCAGTGCGGATCGAGGGAATCGGGCCCCTCGTGCGGCACCGAGCGCGGCTCAAGCCTCAGTTCGTTCATGGTTCTTCCTCCCGCGGCGGCTTTCCGACGACCGTCTTGTTCCGTGCAAACGTTTGCACATATACTGCCACAATGAAGCCGGGAGTCAACCGGCGACGGGGTTCGTGTGAGAACGGGTGAGGGCTGGGCAGGAATGCGGACGGCGTTCAGCTAATGCGGCGACGGGCCACCCTGAAAGACGTGGCGAGCGCTGCCGGCGTCCATCTGTCGACGGTCTCGCGAGCGCTGAACCCGCGCACGCAGCATCTGCTGACGCCCGAAGTCGTCGCGCAGATCAAGGTGATCAGTCGAGAGCTCGATTATCACCCAAACGCGGCCGCCCATTCGCTAAGGACCAACCGCTCAAGGACCGTCGGCATTGTCGTCCCCGACATCACCAATCCGGTCTTTCCGCCGATCATCCGCGGCATCGAGGATGCGCTCACGCAGCGGGGATATCTGGCGATGGTGGCGAATAGCGATGGCCGCCTCGACCGGGAGGCGGAGATAGCGCGGGTGCTCCGGGGACGAGGTGTCGACGGATTGGTTCTGGCCAGCGTTGAAAGGCGGGACGAAGCGGTGTCGAGGCTGTCGGTGGAGGGGCTTCCCATCGTCACGGTCAATCGGCGTGTCGACGATCCGGCGGTTTCGTCGGTGGTCAATGACGAGGAGGCCGGCATCCGCGATGTGCTCCGTCATCTGGTTGATCTCGGCCACCGGACGATCGCAAATCTGGCCGGCCCGCAGGTGCTGTCGACGGGCGAGGAACGCTACCGCGCGTTCGAGTCCAATTGCCGCGCGCTGGGCATCGAGGGTGATCCGAACCTCGTCGCCTTTGCCGCAAGCTTCAACGAAGACGAAGGCCTCGCGCGGACCGAAGAGCTGCTTCGTCGACGAACGGACTTCACCGCCATCGTTTGCGCAAACGACCGGCTGGCGATCGGGGCGATCGAAGCACTTCGCGGTCATCGTCTCGATTGCCCCGGTGACGTGTCGGTCACCGGCTATAACGACATGCCGCTCGTCGACCGCCTGTCGCCGCCGCTGACGACCGTGCGCATCCAGCAGTACGACGTTGGCCTCGATGCGGCGGGCCTCCTGGTTGATATGATGGAGACACCCCCGGAGCAGTGGCGCCCCCGCCATCTCATCCGCCCCGTCGAACTGATCGTACGAGCGTCCACCGCCGCTCCAGCCTGTTCCAGGTAAAGGCTCGGTCTGAAGGGAATCGATTTCGCTTCGAACCGAAAGCGGCCAAGGCTGATTGGAACGGATATTTGGATGCCGCGGCTGATAGTCCGGGCGGCTGGGCCGGTCGCGGAGAAGATCCGGACGCCCCGCGGCGCCGATCATCGACGGCCAGGACCTGTCGACGGCGGCGAGGGCGCTTGGCATGGCGGGGCCGGAAACGCTTGCCGTAAGCGATCGCGTCTCAATATAGTCGTCGCGGCACAACGCAGTTGGGTACAAGGCCGGCAAAGGCTTGCCCTTGCGGAGCGACGGGGAGGTCGACGCCGTGACGGAGTTCTGGAACGGCCCACGCCGCGAGCGCGGCATTGCCGCGCGCTACGGAAGAAGGCCGGGGACCTGCTGCCGTCCTCGAAATGCTCAACATCGCCAAGCGGTTCGACGCCACACAGGCGCTCGAGGACGTGTCGCTAACCCTCTTTCCGGGCGAGATCCACGCGCTGCTCGGGGAAAACGGCGCCGGCAAGTCGACGCTGATCAAGATCATCACAGGCGTCCACCAGCCGGACCGCGGCGAGATCCGGCTTGCCGGAAAGCCGGTCGTAATCCGCAACGCGGCGGAGGCCCAGCGCCTCGGTGTTGCGGCGATCTATCAGGAGCCGCTGCTCTTCCCCGATCTCAACGTCGCCGAGAACATCTTCATCAGCCACCAAGACCGCGGACCGGTGGTCGGCTGGCACCGGATGTTCGTCAGGGCCGAAGAGATCCTCGCCGAACTCGGCGTCTCCCTCGACGTCCGCAGCCCGGCGCGCGGGCTGACCCTCGCGGCACAGCAATCGGTTGAGATCGCCAAGGCCATCTCGCTGAACGTCCGCGTGCTGATCATGGACGAGCCGACGGCGTCGCTCTCGGCTCATGAAGTCGCCCAGCTCTTCAAACTGATCCGCGACCTTCGCGCCCAGGGGGTCGCCATCCTGTTCGTCAGTCACCGGATCGAGGAAGTGTTCGAGATCGCCGACACGGTGACCGTCTTCCGCGACGGGCGTCTTATTTCGACGCGCCCGCGCGCCGAGACGACCTCGCAGCGATCCATCGCCGATATGGTTGGCCGCGAAATGGGATTGCTGCAGCCGCGGCCGCCGACGCCCGAGGGTGAGCTGCTGCTGTCGGTGCGCGGCCTCGGGCTGCGGGGTGTCTTCGAAGACGTCACATTCGACCTTCATCGGGGCGAAGTGCTCGGCTTTGGCGGCCTCATCGGGGCCGGTCGCACCGATGTCGGCCTGGCGCTGTTTGGGATCGTGCCGGCCACCTCGGGCACCATCGTTCTCAACGGCAAGCCGATCACCATTCATTCGCCGCGCGAAGGCATGAACCTCGGCATTGCCTACGTCTCCGAGGACCGCCGGCAGCTTGGCCTTTCCATGCCGATGTCGATCTACGCCAACATCACGCTGCCGGTGCTCCGGCGCTATCTCAACCGCTTCGGCCTCATTCGCACGGCGATGGAGCGGGCGACGGCCGAGATTTTTCGCGAGCGGCTGTCGATCCGGACATCCTCGGTCGACCTTGCGGTGGCCAAGCTCTCAGGCGGCAATCAGCAGAAAGTGATGCTGAGCAAATGGCTCAATACCCGGCCGTCGGTGCTCATCCTCGACGAGCCGACCCGCGGCATCGACGTCGGCGCCAAGGCCGAGGTCCATGCCATGATCGGCGAACTCGCCGCCGAGGGCATCGGCATCATCCTCATCTCCTCCGATCTTCCCGAGGTGCTGGCCATGAGCGACCGCCTGCTGGTCATGCGCGAGGGTCGCCAGATGGCGATCTTCAGTCGCGAGGAGGCCAATCAGGAGTCGGTCATGACGGCTGCCATGGGGCAGGACACCAATTCTCAGGACGGAGTGGCGGCATGAACTGGCTGCAACGCCATGTCCGCCCCGAGCAGGTGCGCGAACTCAGTCTCCTGCTTCTCATCGTCGTCGCCGTCATCGTGTTCGGCTCGATGATCCCCAACTACTACACATCGCGGACCTTCGACCGCATCGCCTCGAGCGTCGCCGTGATCACCATCGTTGCGGTCGGCCAGACGCTCGTCGTCCTGACGCGGAACATAGATCTTTCGGTCGGCTCCATCGTCGGCTGCACCGCCTATTTCGTCGGAACGCTCGTCGCGAGAAACAACGATCTTAACCCGCTCCTCGCCGTTCTCGTGGCCGTGGCGCTCGGCGGCGGCATGGGTGCCGTCAACGGCGTGCTGGTCGCATGGGGGCGCATCCCCGCAATCATCGTGACGCTGGGGACACTGGCAATCTATCGTGGACTGCTCGTCGATCTGTCGGGCGCCAAGACCGTGACGACCGACAGCCTGCCCGCATGGCTCATCGATCTGCCGCGTACCAATTTCATTTCGATAGGGGACTTCTACGTCCGGGTGCTCGTCATGTTGGCGCTCGCCATGGTAGTGATATTTCAGATCGGCGCGAGCTACCTCTCTTTTGGCCGACGCCTCTACGCCATCGGAAGCAACCCCGACGCGGCCGCCTTGATCGGGCTTCCGATACGGCGCCAGGTTTTCACAGCCTTCGTGCTCTGCGGCGCCCTCGCCGGTCTTGCCGGGTTCGTCACCCTGGCGCGCTTCGGAAACATCACCGTGGAGGCAGGGCGCGGACTCGAGCTCGAAGTGGTCGCCGCGGTTGTCGTCGGCGGGGTCAACATCTTCGGCGGGTCGGGAACCGTGATGGGCGCCATGCTGGGTGCGATCATGATCGGCGTTCTGGAGCAAAGCCTGTTCCGGCTCCAGATCAGCGAGTTCTGGCGCGACGCTTTTCTCGGACTACTGATCCTCCTGGCCGTCGCCAGCGACGCGGTCATCCTGCAACGCATGCGCGCGCTATGGACGCGAACCGAACTGAAGCTCGTGGCCAAGCCACCTGCGGACACCGGAGGCGCCAGACCGTGACCTTGGTCGGCCGCCTCAAGAGCTGGGAGGGGCTGCTGCTTGCGCTGCTCGCGGCGATTGTCCTCATGAACATCCTGCGGTCGCCCTACTACCTCGGCGTCGACAACATCGTGAACCTGTTCCAGCTCTCGATCGAGAAGATCATCGTCGCCCTGATGATGACGCTGGTCATTATCAACGGTGAGATCGACCTCTCGGTAGCGTCGGTGATGGGTCTGGCGGCGTGCGTGTTCGCCTGGCTCTTCCAGCTCGGCACACCGGTGCCGCTGGCGCTTTTTGCCGGCCTCCTGGCCGGGTTGGTAGCCGGCCTGTTCAATGGTTTTTGGGTCGCCTATGTCGGTCTGCCATCGCTGGCGGTCACTCTCGCCGGCCTGATCGGCTTCCGCGGCGTTGCCCGCATCCTCTTGGAAGATCGCGCCATCGGCGGATTCCCCGAGTGGTTCAATGCGCTCGGCCAGCAGCCGGTTGTCGGCCCGATTACCTTGTCCATAGCCGTCTTCGTGCTGCTGTTCGTGATCATCGCGATCACCTTGCACCGTTCAGCGCTTGGCCGCCTGGTTTACGTGATCGGCAACAACCCGCAGGCGGCACGCTTCTCCGGCGTCCGGGTAAGGCTGGTGAAGATGGTGATTTTCGCCGCGTCGGGTACAATCGCCGCGCTCGCCGGTCTTCTGTATACCGCGCGGCTCGGCTCGGTCAGGGGCGATATGGCCTCCGGTTTCGAACTCGACATCATCACGATCGTGCTGCTCGGCGGCGTAAGCATCTTTGGTGGCTCGGGGAATCTGGTGGGGGTCGGACTGTCGATCCTCGTCATCCTGAACCTCCGCAATGGAATGGGTCTCGCCAATATCACCGGCAATACCCAGACAAGCGTAATCGGAGCTCTGCTGATCCTGTCGGTCTTGGCTCCGAACATGGCGCAGATGCTGAGCAATAAGTGGAAAGGGAGAGAGACATGAAGAAATACCTTCTCGCCGCCGCTGCCGTGGCGATGGCCATGACGGTGAGCCACGGCGCAATGGCGCAGTCCATGGCCGAACCGGGTCAAGCCCTGGACATGGTTCTACTGCCGAAGTTCCTCGGCATCCTGCCCTTCGATCAGGCCCATCAGGGCGCGCTCGAAGCGGCGAAGGAATTGAAGAACCCCAACGAACTTCAATACCTCGGGCCAACTCCCGAGAACAGCGTCGCCGGCCAGATCGAAATCGTGACCAACGCCACTACTCAGGGCGTTGCCGCGATCATGATGTCGAATAACTCCGGAGACCAGATCGTGCCGGCGGCCAAGGCGGCGCAGGCCAAGGGCATCAAGGTGGTGACATGGGACTCGCCGATCCCCTCGGCCGAGGGCGAAGACGTTTTCGTCGCCCAGGTCGATTTCACCGAGACCGGCAAGGTCATGGCCGACATGGCTCTGTCGATCCTCGGCGCCGACGGCGGCAAGTTCGCGATTCTCTCGGCGTCCCCGGACGCGGCCAACCAGAACGCCTGGATCGCCGCCATGAAGGACGCGTTGAAGGATCCGAAATACGCCAAGCTCGACCTGATCGATACCGTCTACGGCAACGACCAGTCGGAAGAGAGCTACAACCAGGCCAACGCCCTGATCGACAAGTATCCCGACATGAAGCTGATCATGGCGCCGACCTCGGTCGGCATCGTCGCGGCGGCAAAGGCGGTTCAGGACGGCGGACTGTGCGACAAGGTCAAGATCAGCGGGCTCGGTGTTCCGAGCGAAATGCTGGCCTACACGATGAATGGCTGCGCTCCTGAATTCGCGCTGTGGAGCTTCGTTGATCTTGGCTACCTCACCTACCAGACCGCCTACGCGCTCGCCACCGGTGCCATCAAGGCCGAGGACGGCGCGAGCTTCAAGGCCGGCCGCCTGGGTGACTACACGATCACCAAAGACCCGACCCGCGACGCGGGCCTCCGCATCCTGATGGGGCCGTTCTCGGTCTACAACAAGGACAACGTTGAGGCGGCTGCGAAATAACGCCGTCTCGAAACAAGCGGACCGGCGCGCGGCATCGTGCGCCGGCCCTGCCCGACGAAGCGAGGTCTCGCCGGTCTCGTCGAAGATGCGCTGCACGTCACGCCAGGGAAATGGCGAATTTCTGGGCTCCGTTACATCAAAGCCGATGGTACGCCTGATGCCTATGCTCGCCGACCCGCCAATTGTGCATGATCAATGGCCGCAAGCGACCCCGCGTAGCTCGATGGCCTCGATTTAGGCCCCGGCAGCGGCCTTGCCTCTGCCTCGCGATGCTGACGTCCAGCCTGGCGCGGGGTCTGCGGTATCCCGAATTGAACCGATCGTCGCGCGTCTGGACCATTCCCGGCGAGGGGGTGAAGAACCACAAGACCCACGTCATTCCCCTGTCAGGGGCAGCGATCGACATCCGCGATCGAGCCTTCGCGCCGGCGGCACCAACCCGGGACCCATGCCGCTTGCGCACGAGAACTGGCGGCTCTGACGTCGAGCCCTCCGACGGAACAGACGATTCTTCCGTCTTGATGGGTGTCCGTCGTCGGGCGCGACCCGTATTGCTCGGCGTCGCATCGTATTATAAGATACATATCACATAATATGATATGCTATGGGGGCGGATGCGAATGAGGGCGCGGGTCGCGGTCCACAAGGATTTTACGGTCGGTCCAATCGACGACCGGATCTACAGCGCGTTTCTTGAGCACCTCGGCCGGGCGATCTATGGCGGCATCTATGAGCCCGGCCACAAGACCGCCGACGAGAACGGCTTTCGCGGCGACGTGCTGGAACTCGTCCGCGATCTGAATCCGCCGCTGGTTCGCTATCCCGGCGGCAATTTCGTCTCGGCCTATCGCTGGGAGGACGGCATCGGCCCGCAGAACCAGCGGCCGGTGCGCCTCGACCTTGCGTGGCGGACCCGCGAGCCCAACCAGATCGGCACCGACGAGTTCGGGCGCTGGTGCGAGGCTGCCGGCACAGAAATGATGCTGGCCGTCAATCTCGGATCCCGCGGCCTCGATGACGCGCGCAATCTCCTCGAATACTGCAACCACCCGGAGGGCACCTATTGGAGCGATTTGCGAGTCGCCAACGGCCACAAGGACCCGTATGGGGTCCGGTTGTGGTGTCTCGGCAACGAGATGGACGGGCCCTGGCAGGTCGGTCACAAGACCGCTCACGAATACGGACGCATCGCCCACGAGACCGCCAAGGCGATGCGGAAATACGACTCGAAGATCGAGCTGGTCGTTTGCGGCTCGTCGCACAGCCACATGCCCACTTACCCGGAATGGGAGGCGACGGTTCTTGATGAGTGCTACGACAATGTCGACTACGTCTCGCTGCACATGTATTTCGAGAACTACGAGCAGAACTATCTGAATTTCTTGGCAAAACCGCTTGTAATGGACCGCTACATCCACACCATCGGCGGCGTCATCGACTACGTGAAGGCCAAGAAGCGCTCGAAGAAGGACATCTACATCTGCTTCGACGAATGGAACGTCTGGTACCACAACCGGCAGCAGGACCACGACGATTTCGAGAGCTGGGACTGGCCGGTCGCGCCCCCGCTTCTCGAGGACGTCTATAACTTCGAGGACGTGCTCGTCGTCGGCTGCGTGCTCAACACCTTCATCCGCCGCAGCGATCGGGTGAAGATCGCCTGCATCGCCCAACTGGTCAACGTCATCGCTCCGATCATGACGGAGACAGGCGGCCCGGCCTGGCGGCAAACGACGTATTATCCGCTGTACTTTGCGTCAGTCTACGGGCGCGGCGAAGCGCTGGCCCTCTCCGTCGACGTTCCCGCCTACGATGCCGAGGTCGCCGACGATGTACCGTATCTCGACATCGCGGCCGTCAGGAACACGGACGGAAAGACGCTGACCTTCTTCGCCGTCAACCGGCATCCCGACGAATTCTTGACCGTCGACATTAACCTCTCCGGTTTCGCACCCCGGGACATTGTGGACCACGTCACCCTTGCCCACCCGGATCTGCGCGCGGTGAACACCGCGAAGGCGCAGAAGCAGGTTGGCCCAAAAAAGGGGAAGGGTGCGGTGATCGGCGACAACGGGTTGCGGTGCAAGCTTCCTCCCCGGTCCTATCACATGATCCGCGTTGGGACCTGACTGAGACCGGGCCTGCGGTGACCGGACGGCGTACGTTGCGCCGCCCGGTCCCTCACATATCCATGTTCCTGATATATATCATCAAGCCTGTTGACCCTCATTTTCGTACGATGTATTTTTGGCACGTTAGAAAAGACGTGGCCCCGACCCACGCAATTTTCGAGGGAGGAACAATCGGATGCGCATGCTGAAAACACTCGCGCTCGCGCTGAGTGGACTCGTGCTCGGCGCACAAGCCTACGCAGCGGAGGACTTTCTGGCGGGCATCCCCCGCAATCAGGTCCTCATCGCCGAGAACCCGGAAGGGACGGTCACCGACGCGTCGAACTTCAATATCTGGGTGCCGAAGCCGAACGGCACCTCGACCGGGCTCCAGCAGCTTTGCATGGACACCCTCTGGTACATCGATCCGGATCAGGGCCTGAACGGGCAGGTCTGGGACAATTCGTTGGCGTCCGACAAGCCGATCTACAACGATGATTTCACCGAGATGACGGTGAAGCTCCGCCCGGGCATCTTCTGGAGCGACGGCGTCGAGTTCAGCGCCGATGATGTCGTCTATACGGTCGAGACGCTGATGGCCAACCCCGGCGGGTTCAATGACGGGGCGAGGATGGCAGCCAACGTCGAAAGCATCTCGGCGCCGGACAAGAACACTGTCGTCTTCAAGCTGAAGAAGCCGAACTCACGCTTCCATGCGGCGTTCACGGTGCGGTGGAGCGCCACCTGGATCATGCCCAAGCATGTCTTCGAAAAGCAGGATGATCCGAGCAAGTTCCAGTTCAATCCGCCGGTCTGCCTCGGCTCCTACACTCTGAAGAGCTTCGATCCGAACGGAACCTGGTTCCTCTGGCAGAAGCGCGACGACTGGCAGAAGACGACGCTCGCCCGCTTCGGCGAGCCCGGGCCGCAATATGTTGCCTACATCGATCCGGGCCCGCCGGACAAGCGGGTGATCCTGCAGCAGAACCACGAACTCGATATCGTCCACGACACCTCGCCTGAAGGGGCCATCGCCCTGATCAAGTCGTCCCCGACGTCGCGCGGCTGGTTCAAGGGCTTCCCATACGCCCACCCCGACCCGACCTTGCCGATGGTGGTTCTCAACGACCAGCTACCGAAATTCCAGGATCCGGATGTGCGCTGGGCGCTGGCGCTGCTCCTCGACATCAAGGCCATCGACATGGCCTCATATCGAGGTGCTGCCACGATCTCGGCCATTGATGTCCCGCCGACTGGCACTTACCCGCACTACTACTTCGATCCGTTGGAGCAGTGGCTGAAGGACTTCACCATCGACACCGGCAAGCAGACGATCCACCCCTATGACCCGAATATGGGCCAGGAGATCGCCGACATGCTGCGGCCATCGATGGGCGACCAAATCCCGACCGATCCCAAGGCGATCGCGACCGCGTTCGGACGGGGCTGGTGGAAGCAGGACGTCCAGGCGGCGAGCGAACTGCTCGAGAAGGCCGGCTTCAAGAAGGTCGACGGCAAGTGGATGATGCCGGACGGCACGCCGTTCACCATCACCATCTCGACCGAGGGCGACAATCGCCCGGTGATGACCCGCGCCGGCTCGATGATTGCCCAGCAGTGGACGCAGGCGGGTATCGACTCCAAGATCGAGGCCCTGCCGACCGCCATGTGGAGCAACATGTTCAATGGCCAGAACGAGGCGACGATGGCATGGACCGTCGAGACCTGGGGCGGCCACCCGGACCTGTCGTTCTTCCTCGACTCCTGGCACTCGGAATTCCTGTCTCCACCGGGTAAGTTCCAGCCACCCCGCAACTGGCAGCGCTGGAAGGATCCGGAGCTCGACAAGATCATCGAGGAGATCCGCGGGATCGGATTCGATGATCCCAAGGGCATCGAGCTCGGTCAGGAGTTCATCAAGCTGGCCGTCAAGAACATGCCGAACATCCCGCTGATGTCCTACAACGTGTTCACGGTGATGGACCAGACGTACTGGACCGGCTACCCCAACGCCGAGGACGATCCTTACACGGATCCGGTGCCGAACTGGGGCAACACCAAGTACATGATGGTCAAGCTGAAGCCGACAGGCGCTCAGTGATCTGATACCATCGAGTGATCCTGCGAGGCGGCGTCGAGCCGCCTCGCCCCTTCTATTCCCGGCGCCGACAGAAGTGAGATGAGGGCTTTTCTTCGCTACGCCGTGGGACGCTTCGGCCAGTTCGTTCTTGTCGTCTTCGTCGGCATCAACCTCGCCTTCTTCATCACTCACGCCACGCCGATCGATCCGGTCGCTCAAGCGATCGCCGCGGCGACCCGGTTCTCCCAGTCCGATCCGCAAGCAGTCGAAATGACTCGTCAGGCGCTGCGCGATCTCTACGGCCTGAACGGCAGCCTCTGGCAGCAATATGTCACGTTCTGGGGGCGCGTCGCGGTTGCCGACTTCGGGCCGTCGCTGTCAGCCTTCCCGACTCCGGTTTCCACCCTGATCTGGCGGGCGCTGCCGTGGACATTCGGGCTGCTCTCGGTCGCCACGATCATCTCGTGGAGTGTCGGCAACCTGCTTGGCGGCCTAGCCGGCTACTATCGCAAGAACCGCTTGCTCAAGGTGGCCGGTGCGCTCGCCACCGGTCTGCAGCCGATCCCGAACTACATCATGGCCTTTGTGGTGCTGGTGCTTTTCGGCTTCGTCTGGCCGATCCTGCCCATCACCGGGTCCTCCCAGATCAATCTCGCCCGCGGCTTCACCTGGGCCTATGTGACGAGCGTGATCGAACATGGCATCCTTCCGGTGCTCTCTCTGGTCCTCGTCGGCATCGGCGCATCGTTCATCGGCATGCGCGCGCTGGTGTCCAACATAATCACCGAGGACTATGTGACCTTCGCGGAACTCGGCGGCGTCAGCCGGCGCAGGATCCTGTTCTCCTACGTCATGCGCAATGCCATGGGCCCGCAGTTCACCTCGCTTGCGCTGTCGCTGGGGCTGATTTTCAACGGCGCGGTCATTACCGAGGTCGTGTTCGGTTACCCCGGCATCGGCAATCTGCTCATTCGCGCCGTGTACGCCGGCGACTACAGCCTGGTCATCGGCATAGCCTCGGTATCGATCATCGCGGTCGCCGCGGCGGTGCTCGTTATCGACCTCGTGTATCCGCTGATCGATCCCCGGGTGAGAATGAACTGAGGCGGCCGGTGTTTGCGATCCTCAAAGACCTGCTCCGCTTCAATCGCGAGTTCGCGATCGGCACCGTCCTCGTCCTGATCGTCATCGGTGTGGCGACCGCGTCGTTCTTCTCGCCTTACCCGCCGAACATGCAATACATCGTGCCGTTCGACGTCCCGCCCTCATGGGATTATCCGCTCGGCACCAATTCGCGCGGTCAGGACGTCTTCTGGCAGCTCTCCTTCGCCATCCGCAACAGCCTGCTCTTCGGCATCACCGTCGCGCTGATCAGCCGCATCATCTCGCTGATCGTCGGCCTGACCGCCGGCTATCTCGGCGGCATCGCCGACCGCATCCTGATGTCGATCAACGACACGTTCGTCATCTTCCCGCCCTTTCCGATCCTGGTGCTGGTCTACTTCGTCTTCAAGGACCAGATGTCATGGGCGCTCTTGGCGGTCGCCATGGCCTCCCTTGGCTGGCCTTACGACGCCCGGCTGATCCGCGCGGTTGCCCTCAGTCTTCGAACGCGCGAGTTCACCACGCAAAGCGTCTTCTCCGGCATGAGCACCGGCCAGATCCTTCTGCAGGAGCACCTGCCCTACGTGCTGCCGATCGTCTTCGCCACCACAATGAACAACATCAATTGGTCGATCGGCCTCGAGGTGACGTTGTCGGTGATCGGCTTCACCAATATCGACACGCCAACCATCGGCACAATGATCTACTGGGCGAACCAGCACACGGCGCTGGTGGCCGGCATCTGGTGGTGGGTGGCCGCGCCGGTGGCGCTGGTCATCATCACCTTCATCGGCCTCTATCTTCTCTCTGTGTCGATGAACGAGTACATCGATCCGCGCAGCCGGCTCAGCCGCATGGGCGGGGCAAGGTGATGGCCGCATCGCCGGCGGGCGACAGCGCGGACGGCGAAGCAAGGCCGGAGGACGCCGCCGGCGCCGCGCTGACCGTCAGGGATCTCCGTGCCTACTACGTCATGCAGTATTTCGGCATCGACCGCCTGGTCCGCGCGGTCGATGACATCACCCTGACCGTCGCCCGCAACCAGATCTATGGGCTCGCCGGCGAGTCCAGTTGCGGCAAGACGACGTTCCTGAAAACGATCGCCGCCGCCATCCGTCCGCCGCTCCAGGTGATTGGCGGCACCATTCGCTACGGCTTCATCGACGGCGATATCTACGCGCTTTCCGAGGACGAACTGGCAAAGATCCGCTGGAAGCACCTTTCCTATATCACCCAGGGCTCGATGAACGTGCTGAATCCGGTGCGCCGGGTGCGGGACTCGTTCTTCGATTTCGCCTTCCACCACATCGGCGGAACCAAGCGGGACTTTCTCGACCAGGTCGCCAGCCATCTCAAGCGCCTGAACCTCGAGCCTGACGTGCTCAGAGCCTATCCGCACGAACTGTCGGGCGGCATGAAGCAGCGCGTAACCATCGCGCTCGCCACCATCTGCAAGCCTGAATTCGTCATCGCCGACGAGCCGACCACCGCGCTCGACGTCGTGGTGCAGAAGGATGTGCTGGCGATGATCCGCGAGGCCCAGCAGGCCATCGGATCTTCGATGGTGTTCGTGACCCATGATCTAGCGGTTCATGCCAATATCGCCGACCGGCTCGGCATCATGTATGCGGGGCGCCTGGTGGAAGAAGCTCCGACTGCGGAGGTCTTCCACAATCCGATGCATCCCTACACCGCCCACCTCATCGCCAGCCTGCCGCGCATCGGCGATCACTCTTCGAGGCACTCGCTGCCCGGCGCGCCGCCGAACCTCTCCGACCCTCCCTCGGGATGCCGCTTTCATCCGCGCTGCCCGCTGGCCATGGACATCTGCCGCGAGCTCAATCCCGAAATGCTGACTTCCGCGCCGGATCATCGCGTCGCCTGCCACGCGGTCAATCCACCCGACCAGGCTGCGGTCGCCGGCGGAAGGGAAAGCCGACGGACGCGGGTCGGCCAGGCTGCGGGCGTCGCCTCGTGAGCGATCTTCTCCAGGTCGAGCACGTCACCAAGTCGTTCGCCATGGGCGGACTGTTCGCCACCGGCCATTTCAACGCCGTGGACGACGTCAGCTTCACCCTCGACGACAACCGTCCCGAGGTCTTCGCCATCATCGGCGAATTGGGCAGCGGCAAGACGACGCTGTCCCGGATGATCCTCCACACGATCCTGCCGACCCACGGCACCATCCGCTTCCGTGGCGCCGACTTTACCCGCAAGCACACCCGCCGCCAGCGCCTCGACTTCATGCGGCAGGTCCAACCGATCTTCCAGAACCCGTTCGAAGCGTTCAACCCGCTGAAACGGGTGGACCGCTACCTGTTCGCCTCGGCCCACCGCTTCGCCGACGCGCGCACCCGGGCGGCGCGCGAAGCCGCCGCCGACGTCGGGTTGAAGAAGGTCGGTCTTTCCCTCGCCGAGGTGAAAGGCCGCTTCCCGCACGAATTGTCCGGCGGCCAGCTTCAGCGTGCGGCGATTGCCCGGGCGCTGATCTCCTCGCCGGTGCTGCTCGTTGCCGACGAGCCCGTTTCGATGGTCGACGCTTCACTTCGCATGTCGATCGTCAACCTGTTCAGGACGCTGCGCGACGATCTCGGTGTATCGATCGTCTACATCACCCACGATCTCGCCACCGCCTACTACATCAGCGACCGGGTGATGATCATGCAGGAGGGCAAGGTGGTGGAGATCGGCCCGGCTCAGGAAGTGCTCGACCACCCGCAGCATCCCTATACGAAGCTCTTGCGGGAGTCCGTCCTGTCGCCGGCCGACGTCGACTCCGTCCACCGTGCTGAAACGGTCGAGACGATGCAACGGAGCGCCGGTTGATCGACGCCACTGTCCGCGCCGTGCGTATGCATGTCGACGCGGCACGGCCCGGCAACCCGCTGCCGCGGATCTGGAGCTGGTTTGGTTACGACGAGCCGAACTACACTTACCTCCCCCACGGTCGCCGGCTTCTCGGCGAGCTCGCTGGGCTCGGTCCCGGACCGGTGCATGTGCGCATGCACAATCTCCTCACCTCGGGCGACGGCACGCCGGCGCTGAAATGGGGATCGACCAACGCCTACACCGAGGACGCGGCCGGGCGGCCGGTCCATTCGTGGACGATCCTCGATCGCATCTTCGACACGCTGGTCGAGGCGGGGCTCTTACCCTTCATCCAGGCGGGCTTCATGCCAGAGGCCCTCTCTACCGGCCCGCCGCCCTATCGCCATGACTTTCCATCCACCGGGATCACCACCGGATGGGCCTATCCGCCGAAGGATTTCGGCCGCTGGGGCGATCTGATCGAGGCGTGGGCGCGGCATCTGGTCGAGCGCTACGGCATGGCACGCGTCCAGGAATGGCCGTGGGAGGTGTGGAACGAGCCGGACGGGCTCTACTGGCGGGGAACGATTGACGAGTTCTGCCGCCTGCACGACGTGGCCGATGCGGCGATCCGGCGGGCGATCCCTGACGCCCGGGTCGGCGGACCGCACACCTGCGGGCCGTCTGACCCGAAGGCGGCCGCGTTCCTCCGCGCTTTCCTCGATCATTGCGCCCGCGGACGAAACCACGCGACCGGCAGGACCGGCACCCGCCTCGACTTCGTCGCCTTCCACGCCAAGGGCCGCCCAAGCCTCGTCGACGGCCGCGTGCGGATGGGTATCGCGCGCCAGCTCGGCTCGATCGCCGCCGGCCTCGACATCGTCCGCTCGTTTCCCGAGCTCGCGGGCCTGCCGGTGATCCTCGGCGAATCCGATCCGGAGGGCTGCGCGGCGTGCCCGACTGCGACCCATCCGGAGAACGCCTATCGGGACGGACCGCTCTACGGCGCCTCCGTCGTCGAGGCCACCATGCGAACTCTGCAGATCGCCGAGAAAGCCGGTGTCGCGATCGGGGGGGCGGTGACCTGGGCCTTCGAGTTCGAAGGCGCGCCGCTGTTTGCCGGATATCGCGAGCTTGCCACCAACGGCTTCGACAAGCCGGTGCTGAACGCCTTGCGGATGATGGCCATGCTGACCGGAAGGCGGCTGGCGGCGCAAAGCAGCGGCGCTCTGCCGCTTGGCGAAATTCTCGCCGACGGGGTGACCGGAGCGCCGGACGTCGACCTTGCCGCAACGGCGGACGACGGAGCGGTCAACATCCTCCTCTGGAACTACCACGACGACGACCGCCCGGCCGAGGGCGCCGTGCGGATCGCGCTCGAGGTGACCGGACTCACCGACCGACCGCTCCGTTGTCGCCACTTCCGCATGGACGGCAGCCATTCCAATGCCCATGCCGCCTTCCTCGCCGAAGGCTCGCCCCAATCACCCTCGCCCGAGCAATTCGAACGGATCGCCGCGGCGGGCCGCCTGGCGCTCCTCTCAGAACCGCAGGTGCTGCAACCGAAGGATGGCGCAATCAGGCTCGATTTCCCGCTGCCGCGCCACGGGGTTTCCCTGATTTCCCTTTCCCCGGCCCGAGCCTCGGAAAGGGATGGAATATATCAGCAACGCTGATATATTCCGCGACCACCTCAAGACGAACCGTCGAATCCTCCATGAAACCAAGCTTCCTCACGATCAATCCCGACGACGGGATCGATGTCCTGAAAGGCCTTGCCTCCCTCGTCCGGGTGCGCATCCTCAAGCTTCTGCGCAAGCGCGGACGGCTGAATGTCAACGAAATCAGCCGCGAGCTTGGCCTGCCCCAATCGACGGTGGCGACCAACATCCAGATGCTGGAGGAAGCCGGCCTGATCGAGACCCACACGGTGAAGGCGAAGAAGGGCCACCAGAAGATCTGCGGCGCCAAGTTCGATGAAATCATCGTACGATTCGAGGCCGAGGAACCCAAACGGGACAAGAACCTCGTCGAGGTGTCGATGCCGCTCGGCCTGATGACGAGTTGCGAGGTCAGCGCGCCCTGCGGGCTCTGCTCGACGGAAGGCGTCATCGGACTCCTCGACGTTCCCGACCTCTTCCTCGACCCCAACCGGGTCCAGGCGGCCCTGCTGTGGTTCGGCCGGGGTTACGTCGAGTATAAATTTCCCAACAACGCCAAGCTGCTCAACTCGGGGGTGGAGTCCGTCGAGTTTTCGATGGAGCTTTCCTCCGAGGTGCCGGGCACCAATCTCAACTGGCCGTCCGACATTACGCTGTGGGTGAACGACGTGGCAGCCGGTACCTGGACGTCGCCCGGCGATTTCGGCGACAAGCGCGGCGTCTATACCCCCTCATGGTGGAAGCTCGAGGGGTCGCAATATGGAAAGCTGAAAACCTGGCGGACCAGCAAAGCCGGCTCCTTCGTCGACGGGATCCGCATCTCCGACGTGACCATCGACGATCTCGACCTGCCCCGGCACCATTCCATCCGCATGCGGATCGGCATCGACGCCAAGGCCGTTCATCCCGGCGGGGTCAACGTCTTCGGCAAGGGCTTCGGCAACTACGACCAGGACATCGTCATGCGGCTCTATCTGCGCCACTGAGCGCTCCCGAGCCGAACCTCGGACAAGACACCGCGACAGACCGCCGCAGGCACGGCAATCGTTTTCCTCGATTCCTCCTCGATTTCATCGCGCAACCGGAAGCGAATTGGCCGCAGCGGTTCCAAATCGTGCATTTTGGGGCCCCTTGCAAACCAATACCGGGCCATGCATTAATGGATACGGAAAAGCTTTTCCTTCCTTCGCCGTCTACTCATTGCCATCCGGAGCCGGCGTCAACAGGTTGATTGTGAAAGGCTTTTCAGCACCGCCTCGTCGTGCTCGGCGGGGGACAGGTGACTACAACGACGGAGGGCAGTTTTCGACGGCGTGGCGTCATGAAACGCCGGCTCAGACGGCCCCGATAACGGGACACCGACAACCAGACCGGCAGAAGCCAGCGATCGGTCATCACAACGGGAGGAACCCATGAGACACTGGAAGGCATTGAGCATCGCGGCCGCCGGCCTGACTGCGGCAATGGTCAGTCTGCCAACGTTGGCCTCGGCTGCGGACCTGCAGATGTGGGAACGCAGCGGCGGCAACAAGGGAATGGTCGACATCCTGGTTGACATGTGGAACCAGAAGAACCCCGACCGCCATATCAACCTGACCTATATTCCCCACGCCGAGATGGTGGCGAAGCTTGCCCAGGCGATTGCCTCGGGCGACGTGCCCGACCTGATGGGCATGGACCTGATCTACGGCCCGCAATTCGAGAAGGCCGGTCAGCTCGTCGACGTCACCGACCAGATCGCCGGCCTGCCGGAAATGAAGACCGCCAGCCCCGGCCACGTCCAGGTCGCGACGTGGGAGGGTAAGCTCTACGGCGTGCCGCTGTACGCCGACGTGTCGGCGCTGTTCTATAACAAGGACCTGTTTGAGAAGGCCGGACTCGACCCAAACAAGCCGCCGACCAGCCTGCCGCAGCTGCGCGAATACGCCGACAAGATCACCGCCCTTGGCGACGACATCAAGGGCTACTACCTCCCCGGCTCCTGCGCCGGCTGCAACATCTTCACCGTCGGCCCGCTGATGTGGGCCTCCGGCGCCAAAATCGAGTCCGCCGGCCCCGGCGACGAGCCGCTGGTCGGCGACGGCGTCAAGCAGGTGCTCCAGTTCGAGCGCGACATCGTCAAGGCGGGCGACGTCCATGAGAGCGACCGGGCCGAGAACGGCGAGACCTTCCACCTGCAGTTCGGCTCCGGCAAGGTCGGCATGATGGGCACCGGCAACTTCAACATCTCGCTGGCCCGCGACCAGAATCCGACGATGAACTTCGGCATCGCGCTCCTGCCCGGAATGACCGAAGGATCGTCGGCGTCCTTCATCGGCGGCGATCTGCTGGTCATTCCGAAAGGCTCCAAGCGCGTTGACGACGCGGTGGACTTCATGAAATTCCTGATTTCGGACGAAACCCAGGTCGAGGGCTACGCCAAGGCGCTCAATCTGACCACGCGCTCCGACATGGTGGACAACAAGTACTTCGAGGCCGAGCCGCTGGTGCAGGACGTGGCCAAGGCCCTGTCGGTCGGGCGGACTCCCTACACGACGACCTTCTTCGAGCAGATCAACTCGCCGCAGGGTCCGTGGCTGCAGATGCTACAGCGCGCCTACTACACCGATGACGACCTTGACCAGATCATCGCCGACGCGAAAGATCAGATGAAGGCCATCGCCTCGCAGTAGTGGCGGTCCTCCCATCACCGCGGGCGCGGCGCCGGTCCTTTGCCGGCGCCGCGTCACTCTCGGATCGTCGCTCTCGCCGAGCGGTCGGCAACAACGAGATCGGACATGTATGCCTCGCGACGGGATCGACTGATCGGCATCCTCTACCTGCTGCCTGCTTTCCTTTTCGTGCTCGCTTTCACGGCCTATCCAATCACCCAGATGGTGTGGATGTCGTTCCACAATTGGTCGCTGATCGAGCCGAAGAAATGGGTAGGCCTTGCCAACTACGCCAGGGCCTTTGGCGACCGCCAGTTCTGGACCTCGCTCGGCTTCACGCTCAAATACACCCTCTTCATCACGCCGATCCTGATGATCGGCGGCTATCTGATCGCACTGCTGGTGTCGCGGAACACCGGGCTGCGCCGGGTCACCCGCGCCGTCGTCTTCCTGCCGGTGGTCATCGGCCTCGGCGTGTCGAGCCTGCTCTGGTACTGGCTGTTCAGCTACGATTTCGGCCTGGTCAATCGGGCGCTCATCGACCTCGGCATCATCACCAAGCCGATCATCTGGTTCGGCGAGGACGCCAACCGGGCGCTGTGGGCGGTAATCATCTCGATCGTGTGGAAGGTGCTCGGCTTCGGCATGCTTCTCTACGTCGCCGCGATCCAGGGCATCTCCGGCGAGATCACCGAGGCGGCGATGGTCGACGGCGCCCGGTATTGGCAGCGTGTCCGGATGATCATTCTGCCGCTCACCTACAAGACCGTTCTACTGGTGACACTGATCAGCATCATCGGCTCTCTGCTCGCCTTCGATCAGTTCTACCTGATGACCGCCGGCCAGCCGTTCAACCGCACCGCCACCTCGGTCTTTTGGATCTACCTCAACTCCTTCCCCTATCTGAAGCTCGGCTACGGTGCCGCCCTGTCGCTGGTCCTGGCGGTGATCGTGCTCGCTTGTACGATGGTGCAGATGGCCCTGACCCGGCGGAGCGGCTCATGACCGCCGACATGGCTCTGGCGCGAGCGGAGACGGGCGGGCTGACGCGGAGCCAGGGCGGCCGCGCCAAATATCTCCTTGGGGCGATCTGCATCGCGCTTTCGGCGGTGATGCTGGCGCCGCTGGTCGTGTCGATATCGGCGTCGCTGAAGACGACCCAGGAGGCAGCGGCCATACCGCCGACCTATTTCACCCATCAGCTCAGCCTCGACAGCTATGCGCGGCTGTGGAGCTACCAAGCGGGACTGCCGACCTATCTGATCAACAGTGGCGGCGTCGCCTTCCTCACCATCGCCTTCTGTCTGTTGCTCACCATTCCGGCCGGCTATTCGCTGGCGCGCTATCCTCTGCCCGGCAAGGAATACGTCTTCGCCTTTCTGCTGCTCGCGCTCATCGTTCCCTATCAGGCGCTGCTGACGCCGATGTTCTTCATGTTCGCGACGCTGCGGCTGACCAACACGCTGGTCGGGCTGGCGCTGGTCCACACGGCGATCCAGATCCCCTTCAGCATTTACATCATGCGCAACAGTTTCGAATCCGTGCCGCGGGAGCTCGAGGAGGCGGCGGTCATCGATGGCTGCTCGAGTTGGCAAGTGCTCCTTCGCATCCTGATGCCGGCGATCCGACCGGCGATCGTCACCGTCTCGCTCTTTGCCTTCATCACCTCGTGGAACGAGTTTCTCGGCGCCCTGGTCATGATGAATCGCGGGGCCACTTTCACGCTCCCCTTGATCCTCGCCAACGCGCGGCAGGAGACGAGCATCGGCGGCACGGATTGGGGCATGCTGCAGGCGGGAATCACTATCTCCATCATCCCCTGCGTCCTCTTCTATCTGCTCTTGCAGAAGTATTACGTCTCCGGCTTCCTCAGCGGCGCGGTCAAATAAGGGGGCCGCGAGGATGGACCGAGAAAGCCGGACTGCCGATCCTGCCGACCCGCCGGCGACCGCCGAGCCGGTTCGCCAGGCGCGGCCGACCATCCGCGATGTCGCCAGGCTCGCCGCCGTCAGCGTCGGCACGGCCTCGAAGGCGCTCAACAACAATGGCAGCCTCCGCCAGGAGACCCGCGACCGCGTGATCCGGGTCGCCGGCGAGATCGGCTTTCGGCCCAACGACTTGGCTCAGAGCCTGCATCGCGGCCAGAGCCTGACCGTCGGCCTGATCTCGACCGACAGCTTCGGCCGTTTCACCATGCCGATCATGGAGGGGCTGGAGGAGTGCCTGACCGACAGCCGCATGGCGGTCTTCATGTGCAACGCCACCGACGACCCTGACCGCGAGGCGCACCATGTCGAATCGCTGATCGGCAAGCGCGTCGACGGGATCGTTGTGACCGCCCGGCGCGCCGACCGGCGGCCCAAGCTCAAGCTGCCGGGCCGCGAGATTCCGGTGATCTACGTCTTCTCGCAGGCCGACGATCCGGAGGCCTATTGCCTGCTGCCTGACGACGAAGGCGGCGCGGCGCTCGCCACGCGGCACCTGATCGATCTCGGCCGGCGGCGGATCGCCCACATCACCGGGCCCGAACGTTTCGAGGCCGTGCGGCTGCGCCGTGACGGCTACCGCAAGACGCTTGCCGCCGCCGGGTTGGCGGAACCGGAGGGGTTCTACCTGCCCGGCATCTGGTCTGAAGGCTGGGGCCGCGAGGCGGTGGCACAGTTGTTCCGTGGCCGCGAACGGCCGCCCGAGGCGCTGTTCTGCGGCAACGACCAGATCGCTCGCGGCGCCGCCGACGCGCTCCGCGAGCGCGGCATCGTCGTGCCCGACGGCGTTGCGATCGTCGGCTTCGACAACTGGGAAATCATGGCCGAGGCGACCCGCCCGCCGCTGACCAGCGTCGACATGAACCTCAAGGATCTCGGTCGTCACGCCGGCCGGAGCCTTCTCGACCAAATCGGCGGCAAGCAGCTTCACGGCGTCGAACGGCTACCCTGCACACTCGTCGTCCGCGAGTTCCTGCGGTGCGAACGGCAGGCTGTCGCCGCGCCGCTAGCCAGACAAGAGGATATCCATGCGTCGGTATTCCCCCGTCCCGTTCAGCGAGGTCAGCGTCGAGGGCAGCTTCTGGCGCGAGAGGCTCGATACGGTGCTGACCCGGACCATCCCCAGCCAGTATCGCCAGCTCGAATCGCACGGCCTGCTCGAATCGCTGAAGGTTCCGCAGCCGCCGCCAAACCTGCGCATCCCGCCTAACCGGCACAATTTCAGCACCCAGATCTTTTGGGATTCCGATGTCGGCAAATGGATCGAGGCGGCGAGCTACGCCCTCTCGCACCGCCGCGACGCCACCATCGAAGCCGAGATCGACGAGATCACCGAGTGGCTCGCCGAGGCCCAGCTTCCCGACGGCTACCTGAATTGCTGGTACATCGGCCGCGACATCGACAAGCGCTGGACCAATCTCCGCGACAATCACGAACTCTATTGCGCCGGCCATATGCTGGAGGGCGCCATCGCCTATTTCCGCGCGACCGGCCGCCGCCGCCTGCTCGACATCATGGAGAGGTATGTCGACCACATCGCCACCGTCTTCGGTCCGGGGCCCGACCAGAAGCACGGTTATCCCGGTCACCAGGAGATCGAGCTCGCCCTGATCAAGCTCTATCACCTGACCGGGGATCGAAAGCGCCTCGACCTTGCGGCCTATTTCATCGACGAGCGCGGCCGGCGGCCGCACTATTTCGACATCGAAGCGGAGGCGCGCAACGACGAGACCACCGCCTATTGGGCGAGGACCTACGAGTACAACCAGTCTCACAAGCCGGTGCGCGAGCAGGACAAGGCCGTCGGCCATGCGGTCCGGGCGATGTATATGTACACCGCCATGGCCGACCTCGCCGCCGATCTCGGCGATGCCGGGCTGAAGCATGCCTGCGAGGCGCTATGGGAAGACGCGACGGCCAGGCGGATGTATGTCACCGCCGGCCTCGGGCCGGCCGCCGCGAACGAAGGATTCACCACCGACTACGACCTGCCAAACGACACGGCCTATGCCGAGACCTGCGCCTCGGTTGCGCTGATCTTCTGGGCGCAGCGCATGCTCAATCTCGACCTCGACAGCCAATATGCCGACGTGCTGGAACTGGCGCTCTACAACGGCGCGCTCTCGGGCCTGTCGCGGGACGGCGAGCACTATTTCTACCAGAACCCGCTCGAGAGCGACGGCACCCATACGCGATGGGAGTGGCACCCGTGCCCTTGCTGCACGATGAACGTGTCGCGGCTCGTCGCCTCGGTCGGCGGCTACTTCTACTCGACCGGCGCCGACGAGGTCGCCGTCCATCTCTACGGCGGCGCCAGTACGACCGTCGACATCGGCGGCAGGAAGGTGCGGCTTAGGGAGGAGAGCAACTATCCGTGGTCCGGCGCGATTCGAATCGCGGTCGATCCGGAAGTGCCGACCGACTTCGCGCTGAAGCTCCGCATTCCCGGCTGGGCCGGCCTCGCGACGCTCAAGGTCAACGGCGAAACGGTGGACGTCGGCGCCAACAGCAAAGACGGCTACGTCGCCATCCGCCGCACCTGGTCCAAGGGCGACGCGGTCGCGCTCGATCTGCCGATGCCGGTCGAGCGGATCTACGCCCACCCCAACGTCAGGATGGACATCGGCCGGGTTTGCCTGAAGCGTGGCCCGTTCGTCTATTGCGCCGAACAGGCCGACAATGCGGTTCCGGTGCCGCGGGTGCGGCTGCCTCGAAACGCTGCCGTCGAGGCGGTGGAAAAGCGCGATCTGTTCGACGGGATCGTGACGCTGGTCGCCTCGGCGCGGGCAGCGCGTGCCGACGACTGGGACGGCCACCTCTACCGGCCGGCCCCGCCCCTCGACGACCCGGCGAAATGGACCGCGATCCCCTATTTTCTCTGGAACAATCGTGAACCGGGAAGCATGGCGGTGTGGATCCCCGAAGAATGATGTCGGGGGCAGCGGGTTCGAACCGCCCGCCGCGCACGTCTCCGCCGAACGCGACGAATATCTCGCCAACGATGCCGGGCCAGGAAATATCGGGTCGTTGTTGCCAAGCTCGACCAGCTCTCCCGCGACATCGCGCCCGTGTCGCTGGCATCAGGCTGCGACGAACGCGCGCAATTCTTCGTTGAAGCGGTCAACTTCCTCCAAAAACGGCGCGTGGCCGGATCGCTCGAACTCGACCAGCCGGGCGCCAGCAATGGTCGCGGCCGTCCAGCGAGCGATATCAATGCTCACAAATGCGTCGTGAAGGCCGTGCAGGAGAAGCAAAGGTTTGCCCATGGTTTCGAGGTCTGACCTCACATCGGCGGCGCGAACGCCGGCGAAGCATTGGCTGACGGCCCAGCCGGGCGCCCTCAGTGAAAGCTGAAAGAGCCAGTCTCTGATGAAGGGCGATGGCGGCTCGTGGAAGGTGTTGACCACAGCCTCGTGCATCGTCTCTTCGCGCTGCGAGCGCAATCGCTCGGCGAATGCGTCGCAGTCTGCGGCCGGTCTGCCTAGGGGGAAGTCCTCGCAGCGCTCATACCGCGCGGGTGCGCAAACCATGACGAGCTTCCTAACCGCGTTTGAGCGGGCTGCAACGCGGGCGGCGATGCCTCCGCCCATGGACCAGCCGACAATGACGATATCCGTGGCCTTCAGCCGCTTGATGAGCGCGAGTATATCCGCGACATGATCCTCGTAGTCGTAGCCAGCGATAGGCTTCGGCGACTCACCGTGGCCTCTCAGATCAACGGTGATCGTCCTGTGGTCGGGGCCGAGGGCGGTCACCTGGCGGTCCCAGCAGTCGAGCGACATGCCCCAGCCGTGCAGGAACATGATCAACCTGCCCGATCCTGCCTCACGATAGTTGAGGTCAACTGAAGGTCGGCTTCCCTGCACTTGAGCTCCGGTCGCGCTATCGGCCGAGCGGCTCTTGATCGACATCACCGAATGTAGCGAGTCTGCCGTCCAGCTCTTGCCGCTGTCCCTCGTCAGAGAATTTGGGACATCGAGCGGCTTGAACTAAGGAGGCTCCGGCTCGCCTGGTCAATGATTCTATGCGGCTTGCCGACGATGCAGCAAGCGTCGGTTTGCGACGTCTGTCTCTTGATCCGTTCGCGTTCTCCAACGGCTGCGATGCCCGTCCTACTCCGTGGCGCCATATTGCCTGAGGAGCTTTGCGATGTCCTCGAAACCATTGCCCACCGCCATCTGCAGCGGGGTCACGGGGTAGCTCGGCTCGCTTTCAGGCTTGCCATCGGCATCGGCACCGCGCCGGAGCAACGCCCGGACGGCACCTGCCTGCCGATGCTCGACGGCCACGTGCAGTGGCGTCGATCCGCCGTCGCTCTTGACATCGGGATCGGCGCCGGCGGCAATCAACAAGTCAACGGTTTGCTCGTCCCCTCCAAAAGCCGCCCAGTGCAGCGGAGTGAACCCGCCCTTTTCCCTCGCACTCACGTCCGCGCCCGTCGCGATGAGAAGACTAGCGACCTGAACGTGACCGCCACCCGCGGCGAGATGCAAAGGGGTATCCCCGTTGTTGTCCTTCGCGGAGAGATTTGCGCCGTTCGCGAGCAGTACTTCGACGACCTCGATATGACCGCTTTCCGCCGCCACATGAAGGGGCGTCTTGCCGTCGGCCCGGCCGACGACATTGACGTCGGCGCCATGTTCGATGAGCAGTTCGGTTATGGCATCACTGCCTTTGACGGCCGCAATATGTAGCGGTGAACCGAAGATCCGCACCTGCGCGTTTACGTCTTCACCCTCAAAGATGAGCCGTTCGACGCCTGCGATATCGCCTTGGCTGACCGCGTCGTGAAGTGGTCCTGCCCATGCCGGCAAGGCACCGACCAGAAAGCCGACTACGGCGAAGACCGGCAATCGACGGCTGTTCATGGCCCCTCCGAAGACGGCAGCGACCGAGTGCCCGCGACCTTAGAACGGACATTGCCGACGAGTTATCTCCGTTGCTGGCAGCCTCCTCGAAGCGATTGATCGCGCCGAGCCGGCTGCGTGAGCGACCGCGCGGTTGGCGATAGGATTGGAGCATTGGTGGCGCCGATCCGTGTTATCGTTCCCTGCCTCGTGGCGGAGGTTTCGATGGTTGGGGTCGGCCCCGACACGGGCATGCGGGCATGCTGGAGAAACCATGGGCTCTACTATCTTTGTCGTGCTGTTCATCCTCGCCGGAGTAGCGATTTGCGTGAATGCGATCGTCGGGTGGATTCCGCCCGAACATCCTCAGCTTGCCGGGCGGGACCCCGATCGCCCGAACGAGCCGCTCTGGTCGAGGTTCTTGGCGACCCTTGATCCAAAGTTTCAAAAAGACTGGGCGGCGGGACGCAGGGTCATGCGGATCGGCACCTTCGTTGTCGGCGCCGCGTTCGTGGCCTTGGGGATATTGATGCTGACGCGCTGACGCACGGCGATGCTTTCCATGATCTCGCCGAGATGGCGAGATTGCCGACGGCACGCCCCTTGCCGGCGGCGGAGGGCGCCAAAGGTCGGCTTTAGGGTTAACCGCTGAATTGCCAGCAACCCGACCACATGTCCGCTTCGTACCGGAAAGCCGCCGCGGGGATGCCCGCAACGACGCCCCCGGCAGGTGACGGCCGCGCCGCCGCCTGAGCTAACTTAGTCGTGCACCTCTTCCGTCGTCACCTTGAAGCCCACGAGTGTCGAGTGTCCGAAGCTCGTCGAGATGGCGACGTCGGTTGCGTCCCGGCCGCGCGCCATCAGGATGCGGCCGATGCGCGGCGTGTTGTTGCGCGCGTCGAAGGTGTACCAGCGGCCGTCGAGGAACGCCTCGAACCAGGCGGAGAAGTCCATCGGGTTGGGGTCGGGCGGCACGCCGATGTCGCCGAGATAGCCGGTGCAGTAGCGCGCCGGGATGTTCATGCAACGGCACAAGGCCACCGCGAGATGCGCGTAGTCGCGGCACACGCCTGTCCGCTCGTGGTTCGCGCCCCAAGCGGTGCGCTGCGGATTGGCCTTCATGTAGTCGAACGCGATGCGGTGTTTGGCGTAGTCGCAGATCGCCTGCACGCGCGCCCAGCCCGGCAGCGTGTTTTCGAACAGCCTCCAGGCGATATCGGAGAGCGCGTCGGTCTCGCAATAGCGGCTGCCGAGAAGGAACACGATCGTCTCTTCTGGCAAATCTTCGATCGGAATCTGCTTCGCCTCCGGCGCGACGACGTCGGGCAGCCCCGTATCGCTGATCCGGAAATCGGCGGAGATTTTAAGTCGTCCTGGCGGCGCGGTGATGCGTGTGCACACGTTGCCGAAACCGTCACGGTAGTTGCTGGAGGGGATCGCCGGATCGAGCTTTATCCGGTGCGGCGTGGTCAGATCGGCAAACCGCGTCGGATGCACCGACAGCACCAGGAGCATCGGTGTGGGCTGCGGGGATTCGTACTCGATCTCGTATCCGGCGCGTATCTGCATGGCGCCCCTCAAGCGCTGAGTTCGGACAGAGGTTCCGTTTCGTCCGATTCTTCGAGCACGACCTTCACCGTCACCTCCATGCCGAGATCGTCGGAAGGCGCCCCGCTGAACGATCCGTATAGCGGCAATGCTTCGCTCGGCTCGCGCGCGATGGCAATGCGGATCAATCCCTCATTGCCGAGGATGGCGTTGGTCGGATCGATATCGATCCAACCGGCGCCGGGAAGATAGACCTGCAGCCAGGCATGCGTGGACCCTCCGCCATGCACCTCCTCGCTATCGCGCGCCGGGACGTAGAGATAGCCGGATACGAAGCGCGCCGGCAGACCGAGCACGCGGAGCGCCTCGATCATGAGCTCGGTGAAGTCGCGGCAAGTGCCGGAGCCGCGCGCTAAGGTCGCCGCCGGCGATTGGATGCCCTTCTCGTGCCGCCGCACGTAAGAAAAGCCGCGATGGATACCGTCGATTATGCCGGTCAGAAGTTCAAGCGTTGGCGTCGGCTCGCCGTTGCGCAGGAAGCCATGCGCCCAGGCTTCGAGCGCGCCCTCTGGATCGGGATGGCGCGACGTCATGGTGGGGCGAAGGTCGGAGAGCTCGTCCGCGTCGAAGGTGACGGGAAGCGAGAGCCCGCGATCCTCGAGGTTGAAGCCCATCGGATGCGAGCGCCAGAGCTGCACCCGGATGTGGCTCTCGAACACCAGCGCGTCGGCGCGGACGGAGAAGCGCGCGGCGCCGACGCGGTTGCCGAGCGCATCGTCACTGAAGCGCAGGCTCGCCGGCTCCGGCGTGATCGTCAGCGAAGATTCGAGAAGGTGCTGGTCATGCCCCTCGCGCGGCGAAAACATCATGTGATGCTCGCCGAAGGCGACCGGCCGCCGATAGCGGTAAGTGGTGACGTGGTGAACATCGTAGATCGGCATATTCTTGGCTTGTCGGCTGAGGGCGGAGTGACCTCATTTTAAGGGGGTCCATTGACGCGTTCCACCGCGACTTCGGCGGCGCGAGCGAAGTCATCCAGTTCGGCAAGGACTTCGGCCCGCACTGGTGTGGGCCTCAAGTCCTACGGGTCTGGAGATCCATGCGATGGTCCGCGTCGCAGGCTCAGTCCGGCTTCTTCCAGGTCGAGCTCGCGCTCGATGCGACGGCGCGATTCGTCTGTGATGCGTCCTTCGCGGAGCATCTGGTGAAGGTGCTGCCGCTCGGCCTCGATAAGCTCCAGGCGGAGGCCGTCGTTGAGCGCCGCGCGCTCGACGCCGTCGGTGAGCGTCGCCGGAAACTGGCGGCGGATGCTGTCGTGATAGGTCGAAAGGGTGGTCGTGATCTCTTCGGGCAGATTGCGCTCGGAGGCGATCTCCTGCAGGCGTCTTTGCGCGATGTCGAGCGTTTCGAAGCGCGCCTTCAGCTCGGACTCGTGCTCGCGCAAGCGCTCCTCGGAGCCGCTGCCGGCGAGGCCAAGCCGGCGAATGACGGCGGGCAGCAGCGACCCTAGTCCGACCACGGTGATAATGATGACGCCGAAGGTGATGACCAGGATCAGGTCGCGATCGGGAAACGGGGCGCCGCTTGCCAGCGTCAACGGAATGGCAAGCGCCGCCGCGAGCGACACGACGCCGCGCACGCCGGTGAAGGCGAGCATGAACAGAGCCTGCCACGACGGTACGGGATCGCGCCGCGCAAGCCCTGGGAACAGCCAGCGCGGCACATAGGCCGCCGGAAACACCCAGACGAAGCGCGCGACGATGAGCACGGCCGCGGTCAGCGCGGTGATCGACACCAGTTCCAGCCACGAGGCGGTATTGATGCTGGCGATCACGGTGCGGGCCTGTAGGCCGGTGAGCAGGAAGATGAATCCTTCGATGATGTAGATGATCAGGTCCCAGAAAAAGATGCCCTGGAGCCGCGTCGGCGAGCCGATGAGGAGCGGGCCCTTCCAGCTGACATAGAGCCCGGCGGCAACGGTCGCCAGCACCCCGGATCCGCCGAGATATTGGGGCAACCAGTAGGCGGCATAGGGCGTGATCAGCGACAAGACGATCTCCACCCGCGGGTCGCCTGCCCAGCGGCGAAGCCTGAGCGACAGCCAGCCGACACCGATACCGTAGGCGATCTCGCCGGCGACGATGACCGCGAAGGTCCCGGCGGCTTCGAAGGCGGAGAAGGTGCCGGTGACCACCGCCGCGACGGCGAAGCGATAGAGGATCAGCGCGGTCGCGTCGTTGGCGAGACCTTCGCCTTCGAGGACGACGAGCAGGCGGCGCGGTACGCCGAGCGGCCGGGCCAGCGTCAGCGGGGCCACCACGTCGGGCGGCGCGACGATGGCGCCGAGCAGGAAACTTACCGCCCACGGCCAACCGAGCAGCCAGTGCACGGCGCACGCCACCGCGCAGGTCGTGAACACCACGCAGCCGAAGGCCAACAGCGCGATCGGCCGGAGGTTGAAGCGGAACTCGCGCCAGCTCGTCGCCACCCCGGCCGAATAGATGATCGGCGGCAGCAGGACCAGGAGCACGAATTCAGGCGCCAGCCGCACCGCGGGCAGGCCCGGGATCAGCGCCAGAACGATGCCGACGATGACGAGCAGGATCGACGGCGCGGTGCGCAGGCGTCTCGCCAGCACCGCCACCGCCGCGAGCACCGCAAGCAGGAGTACCATGGTCTGAATGGTGGCTGTCATCCGGGCGGCGCCCCTTCCGTCCCCATTTCCAGCCCGCCAATATAGCTGCGCCAAACCTGTAGGCGAGGGGGAACCCGCGAGGACGGCAGCTACCGTGGCTCGTGCGTCGCCGATTGAACGGGTCGGTGGCGAAGGAAGGACGAGAGCAGCGCCGGAAGCCTGTCGCCTATGCCGGCGAGAGGCCCGCCAGGATCCGCTGAAAGGCGAGCATTCCCGGATCGTCCATGCCGATCGACTTCTCGGCGAACATGCGGGCCCGGCCGAGCCTGTTGGGCTTGCCGCGGAATTCATCCATCGCTGCGCCGACGGCCGCGTCGGCGGCCTTGAGCATCGCCGCCGGGTCGTCCATGCCGTCGATGGCGCGGGCAACAGCGTCGAGCCCGTCGAGCACGCTCTTGTCGCCGAGCGCTCCCTTACCGCGCTCCATCATCGCGTCGCGCCCGGCCGCCACCAGCGCCGGGACCTCGGACCACGGAACGTCGGTCCGCCCTTTCGTCCGCTTCGCCGCCGCCATCAGCGCGGTGGCGGTGAGCGTTCCGTAGGACGACGAGGAGACGCGCTGGAAGGCCTTGGCGGCGGCGAGAAGCGCCATGCCGACATCGTCGGGCATGGTCGCGGCGTCCTTGGCAACCTCCTTCCAGCCGGCCGAAACGGTGATGCCGAGGTCGCCGTCGCCGAGCTGACCATCGACGGCGTTGAGCTCGGCCTCGGCGGCGCCCGCCGCGGTAGCCAGCCGCGTCGCCGCCGCCTTCAGCCCATCGGTCGTCAGGCCCATATGCGCCTCATCCGACCGTCCAGAAGGCGCAGTGGCAAGGTGCCCTGAGCAGGCGCTCGAGGTCGCCGTCGAGCTTGCAGAGCGTGATGGTCGCGCCGGTCATTTCCATCGAGGTGGCGTAGCGGCCGACCAGCGGCATGAAGATCGCGGCGCCGAGGTCGGCGAGCCGGCGGCTCGCCCGCCGATACATGATGTAGAGTTCCTCGTGCGGGGTCGCGCCGAGCGAGTTGACGAGGATCGAAACGCGGTCGCCCTTGGCGAGCAGCATGTCGGCGGTGAGCCGATCCATCATCTCGTCGACGATCGCGTCGGCCGGCTTCAGCTTGTCGACCCAGATGCCGGGCTCGCCGTGGATGCCCATGCCCATCTCCATCTCGTCCTCGGCGATCTGGAAGGTCGGCTTGCCAGCTTGCGGCACGGTGCAGGGCGTCAGCGCCATGCCGATCGAGCGACAGGCATCGGCGGCCTTCTGGGCGGTCGCGGTGACGGTGTCGAGGTCGGCCATCTCCTCGGCCTTGGCGCCGGCGATCTTGAAGGCATAGACCATGCCGGCGACGCCGCGCCGCTTGGCGGCCTCTTCCGGCGGCGCCGAGGCGACGTCGTCGGCCAAGAGCACGGTGGTCGAGCGGATGTCGTTCTCCATCTCGACCGTCTCGCCGGCCATGTCGAAGTTCATCACGTCGCCGCCGTAGTTGCCGTAGAGGCGGAGCACGCCGGCGCCGCCGTCGGCGCGGCGCATGGCGCCCGCCATCTGCTCGGCCGAGGGCGAGGCGAAGACATTGCCGATGGCGCAGGCGTCGAGCAGGCCCTTGCCGACATAGCCGGTGAAGATCGGCAGGTGGCCCGAGCCGCCGCCGGTGACGATGCCGACCTTGCCCTTGGTCGCGCCGCCCGCCCGGGCGACGACACGCGGCTCGGGCTGGGCATAAACGTCGGGGTGCGCGGCGATCAGGCCGTCGAGCATCTCGTCGACGTAATTCGACGGATCGTTCAGGATTTTCTTCATGGCTCGCGGTCCTCCCCGGCGTGTGGCCAATGACGCGGCGCGATATCCCAACGGTCCCCGCGAAGCGTTGTCAGAGGCGAAGCCTCAAGGCGTTCGCCGTCGGACATCTCGTCGGTGTCGGAGCACGATGACGCGACTGGCGACCGCGACTATGTCCTGAATCGTGCGTGGCGCTCAAGAGCAGGGCAACAGGAACGGCGATGGCGGCTTCTCCGGTAGGACTGGGAACGGGGTGTCGTTGCCGACATGGCTTGACCACGCCTATTCGGCGAACTCGCGTCCGGAAAAAGAAGCAGGTTTCCAGTTGACCGCCCACCGGCTGTCGTCGGGAACGGCGAGGCCCGTGCGATGAGGGTCCGGCTGCATCGACAGGAAGTCGGGCAGCGCCGGTCGAACCGCCTCCTGCCACAGCTTCTCGACATCATCGAAGGAGCGAAGGCGAGCCGTCGGCGCGATCGCCTCGAATGTGGCGACTAACTCCGCCGCCTTGGCGCCCAGCCAGACGACCTGACGTTCGACCATCTCCTCTCCGGACCGGCGGCTTGCTTCGCGGGCATCGGGGCCCATGGCGAAGAACGTGCCGGTCTCGCCGCTTGGCGGAAAGCGCGAGACGTCGACGGCCGACGGCTCGATGGCCCAAAGCTGGGACGTTTCGATCCGGCCGGCGTGATCGCCGACGGGCTTGCCGCCGCCATCGAAGCCCAACCTGTCGGCTTCGAAGTCGGCGAGCGCGTAGAGCCGGGCGCCGACCGAGGGCTGGACCAGATCGACCAGGGTCTTGAGGTCGAGATAGTTCACGCCGTAATGGCCGGTGAGGAGGATCACCGCCTTGAAGCCGAGGCGGTCGGCGATCCGCAAGTGCCAGCAAACCGTCTTGAAGTGGTGCCAGGGTGGCACCGCGGTCAGCCAATCGCGCTCGACCTCGCCGATCGTTCGCATCGCCCACAGCGCGTAGTCGCCGATCTCGTGGATATGGCCGTAGTCCGGCGGAGCGACGATTCCGCCGTACCGGCGGGCGGCGAGGCAGGCAATGCCGTGCGCCTTGAGCGCGTCGAGCCCGAGCGCGTTTTGCGGCCCGTGCGGCTCGCAGAGCCCGTAGGTCTGGTAGAGCACCGGCCACTCCGCGAACCGCCGTTCGAGCTGGTCGGGGAACATCCGTTCCCAGCGCACCTCGTCAAACAGATCGTCCGCCTGAGCGCTCGCCATCATCACCTCCCTGTCCGCGGCGGGGCGAAGGCCCAGGCCGCTCCAGCCTCTGTTTAACGACAATCGCCCCGATTCCGACGGATTCTGTTAGCCGGCGCTGGGCTACCTGTCCCCTTCGACAAGTGGACTCCTCGGATTTCGTGCGACTGGCCCTTTTCCCCGAACCAGACAGAAGCCTACCCTTTTCCTCGCTGGGGCTTGGCGGGGTCGATCATGGATCGGATCGGGGCAGAGGAAACCGGCACCGCGTCCGCGGTGATTCCATATTGCCGCCGCCCGTCACTGCATCCGGCGACTTCACTCGCGCTCAGCGACCAAGGCGTCTTGGTTCCACCCCAGCCTCTCCGGCGGTATCCGCTCGCCATTGCCGGATACGCGGATGCCGGAGTGCGGCTCTCGCCGCGTGTGGCAGGGGCCCACGAAGACGCTTCGTTCGGCGACTCGATTGCACCCCAACAGGAGGACAAAGCCATGACAAGGAAAGCTGGCCTACGTAAGCTCGTTCAGGCCGCGAGTATTCTCGGCGCGGCCATGGTCGCCCTGCCCGCCACCGGCGGTGCCGTTCTGGCGCAGGACAAGGAGATATCCATCTACTTCGTCGGATGCGCGGCACCGACCGGCTTCCACGGCTACCTGGCGCGCGGCGCCGAAGAGGCGGGCAAGAACCTCGGCGTCAAAGTGACGTATATCTATCCCGACAAGCTGACGATCCCCAACCAGGTGCAGAAGATCGAAGAGGCGATCGCCGCCAAGGCCGACGGCATCGCGCTCTGCGAGTTTGCCGAGGACGCGGCCTATGCCGACGTCGCGGCGCGGGCCAAGGAGGCCGGCATCGCCTTCGGCAGCGCGGCGGCGCCGCCGGCCGGCTCGCAGGTCCGCGACCCGAACGATTTCTTCCTGTTCCGTACCGGCTCCGACGAGCGGGCGGCGGGAAAGCTCACCGCCCAAACGCTCATCGCGATGGGCGTCAAAGGCCGGGTCGTGGTCGGCGACCAGCAGCCGGGCGACGCCACCTGCCGCGACCGCGCCGATGCCGAGATCGAAACCCTCAAGGCCGCCGGCATCGAGGCGGACTTCCTCGAGCTCACCATGGATCCCGGCCAGCAGTCCGAGTCGATCTTCAACTATCTGCGGCTGCATCCCGATACCGCGGCCGGCACCAGCGTCTGCGACGTCATCGACGGCTTCTTGTCCGCCAAGGCCGACAGCGGCCGCGATGATCTGATCCTCACCGGCTACGATATCGTTGCCCAGGCGCTGGCCGCCATCAAGGACGGGCGCGAGGCCTTCACCATCGACCAGCAGCAGTTCTGGCGGGGCTACATGCCCGTTCTCCTGCTCACCCACTACATCAAATACGGGCTGGTCGAGGCGAACTACTTCCTGACCGGGCCGACCATCGTCGATAAGAACAACGTCGACCAGGTGGCCAAGCTCGTCGAGGCGGGATACCGCTAGAGCCGGCGAGCGGCAAAGCATAGTTCCGGGAGGACGCCGCTGCGCCCTCCCGGCTGTGCGGAACAAGCACGAGCAGCGACCGGACGATGGCAGAGACACCCGAGGACGCCGCCACTCCCGCAGGCCCTTCGCGTGGCGTCATCGTCGGCGAGGCGTTGCGACGTTTCATGCTGCGGCCCGAGGCAACCGCCCTCGCGGCCGTCGTCGTCCTCTTCGTCATCTTTACTATCCTGAGCCCCGAGCTATTCCCGGAGCGACTGACCTACATCTCGATCATGAACGTCGCCGCCGAGCTTGGCATCATGAGCATCGGGGTGACGCTCCTGATGATCGGCGGCCATTTCGACCTTTCGGTCGGCGCGGTGCTCGGCCTCACCTCCTATGTCGCGGTCGTCATGATGCGCGATTTCGGCATGTCGCCGATCGTCGCCGCACCGGCGGCGGTCGTTGCCGGCGTCATCCTTGGCGGGGTCAACGGCGCGCTGGTGGTCCGGTTCAGGATCCACTCCTTCGTCGTGACCCTCGGCACGATGTTGATCTGGCGCGGCGTGCTCATCGCGCTGACCGGCGGTTTTCCGCTGACCGTCGAGACCCCGCCCGCTTTCAAGACCATCATGGCCGGCCCGGTCCTTGATGGCTTCCGGATGTCGATGGTCTGGTTCTTCGTCATCGGCATCCTCGCCACCTTCCTCCTGGCGCGGACGAAATTCGGCAACTGGGTGCAGGCCTGCGGCCAGAATCCGCAGGCCGCTCGCAACCTCGGCGTGCCGGTCGACCGCGTCACCATCATCCTGTTCATGATCGCCTCCGCCCTTGCCGCGGTGTCCGGCGTCATCCAGGTGGCGCGCTTCGCCTCGGTCGACGCGCTGCGCGGAGAAGGCACGGAGCTGCAGGCAGTGGCCGTCACCGTCATCGGCGGCACGCTGCTTTCGGGCGGCTATGGCAGCGTGATCGGCACCGTCCTTGGCGCCATCACGTTCGGTATGATCCAGGTCGGCCTCGTTCTCGCCGGCGCGCCGGGGCATTTCTTCCGGACGCTGACCGGGCTGATCGTTGTGCTGGCGGTGATCCTCAACACCGACGTCGCGCGGCGTCTCGCCCGGTCGCGGCCATTGGCCGGGTTCCGGCGAAGCAGCGCGGCGGCGGACGCCGCGATCGTCGGGATCACGGAAGACACCGACCCGACCGCGGAGTCAGAGCCGACGAGAGACGGCGTGGCGCGTCTCGGGGAGCCGCAGGGATGACCGACAAGCCCGTTGCGGCCCACCCCGCCCACAGCCTGCCGGTCGGCAGCGGCGCCGACAATCTCGATCTGGCGCACCGCAACATCCCACCGATTCCGCCGGACGCCGTACCCGTGATGGAAGCCGTCAACGTCTCGAAGGGCTTCGGCGCCACGACCGCGCTGGTCGACGTCTCGCTCAAGGCCTACTCCGGACGCATCCTGGCGCTCCTCGGCGACAACGGCGCCGGCAAGTCGACGCTGATCAAGATCCTCTCCGGCGTCTTCCCGCCCGACCGGGGTGAACTGAGCTTCCGTGGCGAGCCGGTGAAATTCGCCAATCCCGGCGAAGCGCGCCAGCGCGGCATCGCCACGGTCTTCCAGGACCTTGCGGTCTGCGAGCTTTTGTCGGTGACGCGGAACGTCGTGCTCGGTCGCGAGCCCGAAAAGGGCTTCGGCCCCTTCAAGTGGCTCGACCTTAAACGCGCCGACGAAATGGCGCGCTCGGCTCTCCACCGGCTCGGCGTCCGCTGGGAGCGCGGCCTCGACGAACGCGGCATCAACATCTCTGGCGGCGAGCGCCAGTCGCTGGCCATTGCCCGCGCCATGTTCTTCGGCTCGTCGCTCCTCATCCTCGACGAGCCGACGTCGGCACTTGCCGTGCGCCAGGCCGGACGGGTGCTCGAGCACATCGCGTTTGCGCGCGATCACGGACAGGCCATCATTCTCATCACCCACAATTTCCGCCACGCTTTGTCGGTGGCGGACGACCTCACGGTCTTGGCGCAAGGGCGAGTGGCGGGGAATTTTCGCCGCGACGAGATCGAGCTGGAAGAGCTGACGGAGCTTGTGGCGAGCGTGGCTTGACAGGCCTTCGCCCACAAAGCAGCGCAACCGTTCCCCAATGCATCATTTGCTCGTCCGGGACCGCTCGAGATCCTGGAACGCCAGGCGCAGCCGCTCGATGCCGAGGCGCGTCTGTTCCTCGTTCACGCCGGCATAGCCGAGGAACATGCCGTGTTCCGGCGGCGCGTATCGGTAGTGCGTGGACATGCGGGAGAAGTCGACGCCGCGTTTCAGGGCGGCCGCCAGCACCGCGCCGTCATCGAGCGGCTGCTTGAACCGGGCGACCACCTGCATGCCGGTATCGATCTCGTCGACCGTGAGCCATCGATCCAGGCGGGCGCGGCATATGGCGACGAACGCGCGTTGACGGCGCGCATAGAGGCGCCGCATGCGGCGGAGATGGGTGGCGAAGAATCCCTGGCTGATGAAATCGGCCAGCGCCACCTGAAGCAGGAGCGGCGGATACTGGCCGGTGATGCTCACCGCGGTCTTGAAGCCCTCGACCAGCGCCGACGGCACCACGATATAGGCGACCCGTATCGACGGAAACATCGTCTTCGACAGCGTGCCGACATAGATCACCCGGCCGCTGTCGTCCAATCCCTGCATGGCGGGTATCGGATGGCCGCGGAAGCGATACTCGCTGTCGTAGTCGTCCTCGATGATCCAGGCATTGTGCTTCTCGGCGAGCTGCAGGAGCTTCAGCCGCACCTCCATGGGCATGACCAGACCGAGCGGCCACTGGCACGACGGCGTGACGAAGATCAGCCGCGGCGGCGGCTGCGCGGTCTCGATCTCCCAGCCGGCCGGGCCGACCGGAAGCGGGACCGGCTTGCCGCCGGCGCTGAGAAAGGCGTTGTGAGCGCCGAGATAGCCCGGATCCTCGATCCAGAAATGATCGCCGGGGTCCATGAAGATGCGGCCGATAAGATCGAGAGCCGCCTGTGCGCCGGTGACGACGATGACCTGCTCGGGATCGCATTTGACGCCACGCGAAACGCCGAGATATTCCGCCAGCGCGGAGCGTAGCCTCGGGTGGCCGGCGACGCTGTGATATCCGAACAGGTCTTCCCGCACCGTGCCGGCGTTGGCGGCGAGCAGCTTCGCCCAGATCGAGAACGGGAAGGTGGCGATCTCCGGATATCCGGGATGGAACGCAATCTGGTCGGGGATGGTTCGATCTCTCGGCTGGGTGGTCATCAGCCTTCCGCGCGCGGAGATGGCGGGCAGCGGCGACGCGCATCGATTCGCCTTCGCCCGCGTCGGGTGTTGGGGCAGCGCCGCCACGCTGGTCCCGGAACCGGCGATCGAGTTGAGATACCCTTCGGCGAGCAAGGCGTCGTAGGCGGAGATGACGGTGTTGCGGCTGACATTGAGATCGCTCGCCAGCTCGCGCGTCGCCGGCAGCCGCATCTTGGGAGGCAGGCGGCCGTCGAGGATCTGCGACCTGAGGCCCTCGTAGAGCTGCCGGTACAAAGGCGTGTCCGCGCCGTGGTCGAGCGCCAGCATATCGAGCGGCAGTTGATATCTGCGCCGCATGAAGTGGTACCTCTCGATCAGCCAAAACCTGACCTTTACATGGGACTACGATATCTTCAATTTGGCGCGGAATCTTGGCCGGCAAGCAAGCGTACCGGCCGGTTTCCGGCGACGAGGGGGAGCACCGAAATGACCTCAGAGCATCGCGGCGCGGGCAAACGCGTCGTCATCCACGAAGACGATGTCGGCATGACGCATGGCTCGAATGCGGCGTTCCTCGAACTCTCCGAATTAGGCACCTGCAGCTGCGGATCGGTGATGGTGCCATGCCCGTGGTTTCCCGAGGCCGTGGCGATCGCCAAGGCGAATCCCTCGCTCGACCTCGGCGTCCACTTGACGCTGACCAGCGAGCAGAAGCCGTATCGCTGGCGGCCGCTCACCGCTCCGCCCCGCTCCGCCGGGCTTACCGACGACTACGGTTACTTCTGGCCCGACGTGCCGTCGGCTCGCAAAGCCGCGCCGGAGGCGGTCGAGGCGGAATTGCGGGCGCAGCTCGACGCGGCGTTCGCCGCCGGCATCGACGTGACCCATCTCGACGCCCATATGGGCACTGCCCAGATGCCGGAATTCGTCAACATCTTCCGCCGGCTCGGCCAGGAGCACCGGGTGCCGGTCCTCCTGGTGAAGGATCTCGGCCGCTACAATCCGGCGACGTATGCCGGTCCCCTCGATCCGGCCGGTTATGACGCCGAGGTTGCCGCTGCGCGAGCCGACGGCGAGCCGATCTTCGAGATCGTCTTCGAAACGCCCTGGGCCCGCACCACCGACGCCGAGACCGCTTACCGTGCCATCTTCGCCGAGATCCCGGACGGGCTGACCTTTCTCTCCATGCACTTCAACCAGCCCGGCGACTTCGAGGTGATCGCCCCCGACTCGGCGCATATCCGCACGGAAGAATACGCGCTGTTCCGCACGGGCCGCATCGGCGAATGGGCGAAGGAGTTCGGGCTGGAGGTCATCGGCATGCGCGCGCTCCGCGAGGAGCTTCGCGCCCGCGCGGCGTGACCTCGGTCGCCGGCGCCGGGCGCCTCCGTATCACGGACCGCGGAGCTTGGCTGTGGCGGCCGCAAGACCGGCGACTTCGTCCGGGTCGAGATAGCGCACCGCAAGGCCGCGGGTGACGATGGCGAGCCTGGCGGCTTCTTCCAACTCCTCGATCGCATAGACGGCGCTGTCGAGCGAACCCGCCGCGACGACCGGTCCGTGGTTGCCGAGAAGCACCGCGGTGCTCGGCGCCTTGGCGCGAATGAGCGGCGCCACGTCGAGCGAGCCGGGCCGGGTGTACGGGACGACCGGAACCTTGCCGACCCGCATGACGACATAGGGCGTCATCGGCGGCAGGGCGTTCTCGGGGTCGACGTCGGCGAGGCAGGAGAGCGCGGTCGCATAGGTCGAGTGGAGGTGCACGACGGCGCGGGAGCCGGCGCGGGATTCGTAGAAGGCGAAATGGAGCGGCAGCTCTTTGGTCGGAGGATCGCCGGAGACCAGCTTCCCGTCGGGATCGAGTTTCGACAGGCGGTTGGCATCGAGGAAACCGAGACAGGAATTGGTCGGGGTGAACAGATAGCCATCGTCGAGCTTGACCGAGATATTGCCGGACGAGCCGGCGGTGAGGCCCCGCTCGAACATCGACCGTCCCCATTTGACGATCCCGGCCCGTGCTTCCGGCTCGGTCATGGCGCTTCCATCGCTTTGAGGGCCTTCTCGAAGAAATCGGTAGCGCCGAAATTGCCGCTCTTCAGGGCCAGCCCGATCGGCGGCTGGCGATCGGCGACCAGCACCGGCACGCCCGGATCGATCTCGCGGCCGATGCGTAGCCGGTCGAACCCGACGGCGCCGATCACCGCGCCGGAAGTCTCGCCGCCGCCGACCACAAGCCGGCGGACGCCGCTCTGCATCAGGCCGACGGCGACGTCGGCGAAGAATCGCTCGATCGCGGCGGCGACCGCTTCGCGCCCGTATCGGGACTGCGCCGCCGCGACCTTCTCCGGCGCGTCGGTGGAGTAGACAATCGGCGTCGCCGACAATTGTCTTTTTACGAAGTCGAGGGCCGCACGCGCCGTGACGGCTCCCTCGACGAGGTCGCCCGGCGCGACGTGAAGGCCGGGATGGCCGCCGGCATAAGCCGCCACCTGGGCCCGCGACGCGACCGAGCAGGATCCGGAGAGCACGCAGCCCGGCCCGGAAATCGACGGCAGGCCGACCGCGGTTCCGCCGAGCAGACCGTTGGCCGCGAAGTTCGCCGGAAGCCCGAGCGCGATCCCCGAACCGCCGGTGATCAGCAGCGCACCGTCGAGGGCCGCGCCGAGCGCCATGAGATCGTCGTCGACGATCGCGTCGGCGACGACCAGACGCCGCCCGCCTTCGGCCTCCCGATCGAGCGCCGCGCGGATCGAGCCCGGTCCTTCGCGGATCACCGGCCAGGGAACGAAACCGACCGGCAGCTCTGTCTGCCGTCCGAGCCAGCGCCGGAGGTCGGGGTCGGTCATCGGATTGAGCGGGTGCTTCTCCATGCCGGATTCGCTGAGGAGCCGATCCCGCACGAAGAGGTGGCCCATATAGACGGTGCGGCCGGTGGTCGGGAAGGCCGGGCAGACCACCGCCGACGGCGCGCCAAGCGCATCGAGGAGAGCAGCGGCGACGGGTCCGATATTGCCGGCCGGCGTCGAGTCGAAGGTCGAGCAATATTTGAAGAGATACTGGCGGCAGCCTTGCGCCTTGAGCCAGTCGAGGGCGGCCAGCGATTGGCCGACCGCGTCGCCGGCGGCAATCGAACGCGTCTTCAGGGCGACGACCCCGGCCTCGCAATCGGCGGGAGCGGCGGTGCCCGGTATGCCAACGAACTGGACGGTGTTCATCCCGCCACGGGCGAGCGTATTGGCAACGTCGCTCGCCCCGGTGAAATCGTCGGCAATGACCCCAAGCAGCATGACGTAGCCTATGTCAGGCGGCGCAGTGTTCGAAACGTCCGGCCGTCGCAAGCCGCGGGGTCGCTTCGACTCGGTGGTATCCAAGGCGCTTTGGTTCCGGTCCGCGGGGGCCGATCGATCAACCAACGCGTCCCGGCAAGGGGGGCCATTCTACCGACTTGAGGCACGCCTTTGCCAGCCGCGCCCCAACCATTTCGGAGCCGGGCGCCACTCCGCGACGACGGGTCCCCTACCAATCCGCCTCCGACTGGCCGATGATGCCAACCATGGCTGTTCTTCCCGTCGGAACGACGCATGATTCCCCGATGAATGCCGCGGACAAGGCAGCGCCCGGACCGCCATCGGTCTTGGCCGCCCGGCCGCGGGACGCGGCCTCGCTCGCGGATCGCGTGTTCTATCCTATCGTTCTGATCCTCGGCATCATCCTCTGGTGGGCGAGCCGCTATCACGCCTCGCTCATGCCGGTGTGGGGGCCGTGGGAATTCTCGTGGCCATGGTTTCTCGCGGCGGCGCTCTCGCTCTGGTGGTATCGGCGCGGCGTGCACCGGGCGCCGAAGGACAAGCGCCCGGCTGCGTGGCGGAGCCTCGCTTACGTTGCCGGGGTGCTCGCCATCTATGCGGTGCTCCAGACGCATTTTGAATATCTGGCCGAGCACATGTTCTTCCTCAATCGCGTGCAGCATGTGGTGATGCACCATCTGGGCCCGTTCCTGATCGCCGTCGCCTGGCCGGGAGCCGCGCTTTACCGGGGAATGCCGTCGATCGTTCGCCGCCTTGTCGATATGCGAGCCGCGCACGGTGTCGTCCACGTCCTCCAGCAGCCGGTGCTCGCCTCTTTCCTGTTCGTCGGCCTCGTCGCTCTCTGGCTGATCCCGGCGGTGCACTTCCGCGCCATGATCGATCCCAAGCTCTATCAATTCATGAACTGGACCATGGTCGTCGACGGCGTCCTGTTCTGGACGGTCGTGCTCGATCCGCGTCCGAAGCCGCCGGCGCGGGTCTCCTTCGGCGGCCGCGCCGCCATGGCGCTCGCCGTCGTGCCGCTGCAGATTCTGATCGGCGCGCTGATCGCCTTCGCCTCTTACGATATTTACGATTTCTACGCCTGGTGCGGCCGCATCTATCCGTCGATCGACGCCCTGACGGACCAGGCGATAGGCGGGCTCAACATCTGGATTCCACCGGCCATGATGAGCGGCGCTGCCCTCATCCTGGTGGTCAACGCCTTCCGCCTGCAGCAAGAAAAGGAAGAAACATCCGATGAAGTCGTCGAAGCCGGCTTCTCCGCCGCGCAGTGGACCGGCCGTTAGGGCAGGGTCCTTCACTGCGGTTGCGTTAGCCGCGGCATCGGCCGTGTTTGTCGCGGCATGCCCCGTCGCCGCCGACGAGGCCGGCCTTGCGCTCTCGGGCGGCTATATGCGGACGATCATTCCTTCCCGGCCGGCGGCCGGCTATTTCACCCTGGACAACAAGAGCGATACGGATCGCGTGTTGGTCGGGGCGTCGTCGCCCGGCTGCGGCTCGGTCATGCTGCACAAGAGCGAGGCGACCAACGGGGTCGAGACGATGATGCCGGTCGACAGCGTTCCGGTGCCGGCCCATCAAAGCGTCACCTTCGCGCCGGGCGGCTTCCATCTGATGTGCATGGCGCCCACCGCCGCGTTGAAGCCCGGCGGCTCGGTGCCGGTGACGCTGACCTTCAAGGACGGCGGCGCGCTCACCGGCGATTTTCCCGTCCGCGGGGCGGGCAACTAGGCGAGCAATAAACGGCGATGAGCCGATGTCGGGCAGCAGAGCCGTGCGGCTTCGCGGCCCATTCGCGGCCCCGCGTGGGTTGTGACCCGCGTCCCGGGCTGTTAGCGTTCGTGCGCGGAGTGGCTCGACCGAGGAATCGGAACCATGGTGAACACCCCGACGATCTGGAAGGCGCAGTATCGGCTCAATCACACCGACACCGGCCACCAGTTCGATCCCGATCTCATCGACATCGGCATGGGCCGGTATCTGGTCGTGTGGACGGAATCGGATGGGCCGATCGGCACCAGCAACGGCAGCGACCTTGTCGGCCAGATCTTCGACGCCAAGGGCCAGCGGGTCGGTGACGAATTCCAGATCAACCACAACTTCTTCGTCGATAATGAGCAGGATGCGGCACTGGCGACGCGGCCCGGCGGCGGCTTCGTCATGGTGTACGAGGACACCAATTCAAATGGCACGGCGATCGCCTCCGACACCTACGATGTCGACGGTCATCGCATCACCTCGGGAGTGCCGATTGCCATCGCCCCCGATCCCGGCGGCGCTACCACGATCTCCAATCCGGCGATCGCCATGCGTCCGGACGGCAGCTACCTGGTTACCTATCAGAGCAGCAATGGCAGCGGCGACACCGATATCGTCGCCCGCACGGTCAGCACGACAGGCACGGTCAGCGGTCAGTTCACGATCTTGAATGAGCCCGATAATTCGGTCGACCCGCAGGCGGCGGCGCTCACCAATGGCAACTACGTCCTCGTCTATCAGGACGAGGTCAACGCCGACACCACCGATCACGACATCAGGTTCTCGATCGCAACGCAGGCCGGCGGGATCGTGGTCGACGGCACCCTGATAACCCCCGATTCCGACGACGAGATACAACCCCACGTGACGGCGCTTGTCGGCGGCGGGTTCGTTGCCGTCTGGACCCAGGAGAACGGCGACGGCAGCGTCACCGGCATCAAGGCCCGCATATACGACAATAACGGCAGTCCGCATGCGACGGAGTTCACCGTTAACACCACGACCGCCGGCGACCAGAACGAGCCGGAAGTCACCGCGCTCCCCGACGGCGGCTTCGTCGTTATCTGGGACGACGACCAGGCGGACCTCGAGCGCGGCCAGCGCTTCGACGCCAACGGCACCAAGGTGGGGAGCGAGTTCATCGCCGGCAGCCTTGGCAACGAGGCCAATCCGGTGGTCGCCACGCTCGGCGACGGCCGCTTCATTGCCGGCTTCGGGGTGTTAGGTGTCGACGATATCCACGGCACCATCTTCGACCCGCGCGGCGATCACATCGTCGGCACCGACGGCAAAGACATGCTGACCAGCCGCAAGGACGGTGCCGAGGTCAGCGGCAAGAAAGGCAGCGACATCCTGCTTGGCTTCAACGGGGATGACGAACTGCATGGCGGCAACGGCAACGACCAGCTTTCCGGTGGGCGCGGCAAGGACATGCTGTGGGGCAACAAGGGTCACGACAAGTTCATCTTCGACGCGGCCCTCGGCCACGGCAATGTCGACACGATCGAAGACATGAAGCACCACAAGGACAAGATCTGGCTCGACAAGGATATCTTCTCGGCAATCGGCAACCAGCTCGGCTCCGGCGAGTTCCAAAAGGGCTCGCATGCCGACAACTCCCACGACTACATCATCTACGACCAGCACAAAGGGAGGCTGTTCTACGACCCTGACGGCGACGGCAATGCGGGCAAGATCAAGTTCGCCAAGGTCGATCCGGGCACCAAGCTCACACATGACGACTTCCATATGATCGACGGCCTGGCCATCTAGGACGATCGGCGGTCGTTAGCCGATCCAACCATCGGGCCGCGGTGCCACCGAGCGAAGTCTCCATCCGGGCGGCCGGGCAGCGCCTTCGCGCCTCAGAAGATCTGCAAGACCCGCTGGAAGAACCCGGGCGGGTTCCCCTGATCGACAAGCTGCCCGAGATCGGCCGCCGCTCCGTCGATGTCCGGTTTATCGGTCGCCATCGACGAGATCAGCAGCCTGACCTTGCCGGCCTGGTCGAAGACGTAGATCGCCGAGCTGTGCGCGACCGTATAGGGCTGGTCGCCGCTCGCCGGCGTCACCGAATAGGAGACGCGGTAGCGTTTGGCGAGGGCGGCGAGCTGGTCCGGGTCGCCGCGCAGGCCGACCACTTGCGGGCCGAACGCGTTGGCGTAGTCCTTCAGCACCGCCAGCGTATCGCGATCCGGATCGACGGTGACGAACAGCACCCGCACGTCCTTCGCCTTGTCGCCGAGGTTCTTGAGGGCGGAGGCGAGATTGAGGAGCGTCGTCGGGCAGATGTCGGGGCAGAAGGTGTAGCCGAAATAGAGGAGGACGACCTTGCCCTTGAAATCGTCGGCGGTGACCGTCTTGCCGTCCTCGGCGCGCGTCATGGTGAAGTCGAGGGCGGGCATCGCGCCGGTCAGGTCGGTCTCGTGCCATTGCGGCCCGCTGTTGCAGCCCGAAAGAAACGACGTCGTCAGGGCGAGCGCCAACAAAACGATGGCGGTTCCGGCCGCGCGTGCCACCCGGAAGTTGCGCGCGCCGGCGACGGGGCCGCAAGTCGGAGGGGAGATCATGCCAAAATAGGCCATGGGAACGGTGCCCCTGTGGAGTCCCATATCGCCGCAAGCGGCGATCTGCCGCGCCCGGCCATAGGATCGCGCGATGACCCCAGGCAGCATGGCGTAGCGCTTGGAATCAGGAATGACTGATACGCGAGAGTGCGGCCGGAGCCACCTTGGTCCCTCCCCGAACCGGGGAGGGTGGCCGCGAGCGGAGCGAGCGGACGGGTGGGGTTCCTCGCCATCTGCGCCGGCGTTGCAGCGGAGCCGGACCCCACCCACCACGCCTCCGCTTCGCTTCGGCGCGGTCCCCCCTCCCCGTGCCGGGGAGGGATCGCGGTGTCCGCCTCGTAAATCACTCATTTCGCAAAGTTGGTACTAGGTCAGGCGACAGACCGCGTAGGAATCGAGCGCGATTTCGTTTCCTGCAAAGGGGCGAGCGAGGACGGCATCGGCAGGGTGTCTTGCCAGCGCCGCCGCGTCGATCACCGTCATCGAGCGATAGGCTCGGCCTTCGACCCGGACCGTCGTCGCCTCGCCGCCGAGATTGGCGAGCCAGAGGACCGCGCCTTCCGGTGCCGCCGCCGCAAGCGCCGCGATCCGCCGGGGGCCGGAGACCCTGGCATCGATGCGGGGCAGGGAGGCGAGGCGGGCGAGCCCGGCGATCACCAAAGCGATCGGCCGTGCCGTGCCGGTGACCGCATCGAAGAGGCCAAAGGGACCGGAGGGTGACGCGAAGGTGAGAGCGTCGATCCCGTCGCGGGCGGCGATTGCCGCATAGCCGAGCGCAAAAGCCGCGGCGAAGAGGCCCCGCTGGCGCGGCTCGTCGCCGGCCATGCAGACCCGGCCGCCGCGCGGATTGGCGGCCGGGCTCGACGCCGATGCGCTGGCCGGCATGCCGATCGTCGCCGGACCGAGGCGATAGGGGACGTCGCCGGCGAACGCCCGGGTTGAGCGGATGATGTCGGGGAGTGCCTCCAGCGTCTCCATCACCGCCAGGTCGTCGGCGTCGTGCATGGTGGCTTGGGTTGCGTGGGTGACGAAGTCGATACCGGCCGGCGGTCGGTTGCGATTGAGTTCGGGGAAGGGGAGGGCCATCCCGCCGCCAATTCTGAAGCCCGGAAGCAGCTTGCGGGCCGTGGCGAGGATCGCCGCCGGAGACGCTTCGCCCTCGGGCACCGCGTCGGCAGGACGGCTCTTCAGATCGCGCGCCGGTACGACGAGGATGCTGTCGAGGTCGGGCTTGACGGCCTCGATGGCCGCGACCACCGGCGCGAGTTCCACCTCCGGCGACACGCCGGGGATGACGACTTCGAGAGCAAGCGGCGTCTTCAGCCGTTCGGCGAGGGCATGGAGCGTTCGCAGCCGCTCGCCGGGGCGGTGGTCGCTCAGGTCGATCCGGGCGATCAGGAAGGATGCGCCGAGTTCCGCTACGCGATCGGCGACCCGTTCCACGCCGGCGAGGTCGGCATCGTCGAGAAACAGGCCGGCGCGCGGGATCGTGCCCTTCACCGCGCCGAGGGTGACGACGGTGTCGCCGGCGTCGTCCGCCATGGCGGGCGCCGGGCCGGCGATCGACACCGTCACCGCCTGCTCGACCGTTTCGCCGGCGGCGATCCGATAGGGATAGCCGAGTGCCAGCGGTCGCACATAGGTCTTGAACGAGGCGTCGGTCCAGTTCCGGTGATCCTCCATCTCGAACGCCTCGCCCTCCATCCGCACGGTGACGCGGAGGCCAGGTCGCGGCTCGTGGCTGAGGGCGCGGATGTCGGTTGCCGGCGTACCGGGCTCGACACGGTCGGGGAAGCGGGTCCGCACGGTGCCGCCGGAAGCGCGTTCGACCGCGAGGTCGTGGCCGACGACGCCGACCAGCGGGTGCAGGACGATGAACCCGGTGCGGTTGGTTGCGAAGCCATGCGGCGAGCCGCCGGTGGCGCGGAAGGCGAGGGTGCCGTCGGCCCGGCCGTCAATCCGCGCGGTGAAGGCAAACGCGCCGTCGTCGCTCTGGCAGCAGGCGCCGTAGGTGACGAGGAAGGTCGTCGGCGTCTCCTCGATGCGGAGGTCGCTGACGGCGAGGCTGTGGGTGCCCCATTTCGTGTCGCGCACAATGAACGAGACGGCACGAATCACCTCCAGTCCGCCCCAGCGCACGTAGCGGAGATTGCCGCGATAGAGGCCGGCCGAAAGCGGACCGGCCGCCAGCCGGCGGAGCGGCGACACCGGCTCGTCGGTGCCGAAGAGGAGGACCGACCGTGAGGGGGTTGCGCCGGTGGCTGCGGCCATGATGCTACCCTCCGGCAGGCTCTAAGAGCGCAAACGGGGTGATGGTCTTGGCGGCCACCATCCTGGTCGTCGCCTCGTTGAACGCTTTGAAATGATCCGACGCCAGATGCGCGTCGAAGGCGGCGCGATCGGTGTAGATCTCGTAGAGGAAGACCGCGTCCTCCCGCTCCGGGATCAGGACGTCGAAGCGGCGGCAGCCGGGCTCGGCGCGCAGCGAAGTTGCCGCGTTCTCCCGGACCAGTTCGAGGAAGCGATCGCGGTGGCCGGGGACCAGTTCGAACGTCACGGTGATGGCGAAGGTCGGTCGGTTCATGGTCTCTCCCCTGCGGCGGGCCCGACGCTACAGCCACTCGCTGCCGCCTGATAGGCCGCTTCGACCAGTGCATAGGTCTTGAGGTTGTCGCGACCGGAGGTTTCCGCGTCGCGTCCCTCCCGCACCGCCTGGAGCATGTGACGGCAGGTGGCGAGCACGCTCCCCTGCACGAACTGGAGCGGCGGCGCGGCCCACGCCAAGGCCGGCTTCGGCACCTGCTCGCGGCGGATGCCGGAACGTGTGGTGACGACGATGACGCCGTCGGCCGCCACATCGATGCCGCCGTCGGAGGCCTCGATCTCCACCAGCGTCTCGGCGCGATCGGAACGGCGGTTCTCGTAGGTGCATTCGGCGAGCGACACCGCGCCCGAGCGATGGCGGAGCAGCATCGTCGCGGTGTCCTCGGCCTTCACCCGGTCGTTTCGCCGCTGGGTTTCGCACGAGACACGCTCGACCTCGCCGAGCAAGACGCGTGCGAGATCGAGGAGATGGATGCCGAGGTCGAGGATGACGAGACGCTCTTCGCCGTAGAAATAAGGCTGGTTCCGGTACACATCGAGGCCGGTGCGGAAAGCGATGCGCGCCCATGTGGGTGTGCCGATCTCGCCGGACCCGATGATCTCGCGGACGCGGACCATCGGCGCCTGGAAGCGGAAGTTCTCGTGGACGGCGAAGAACACGCCCGCCTTTTCCGCCGCCTCGACCATGGCGAGGCAATCCTCCCGCACCGGCCCCATCGGCTTCTGGACGACGGTCGGGATGCCGGCGGCGACCGCGGCTTCGACCAGAGCGCGGTGGGTGTCCATCCGGGTGGCGATGTCGACAAGGTCGATGCCGCCCTCGGCGAGAAGCGCGGCCGGGTCCGAATACCAGCGCGCGATGTCGAACTCCGCCGCGGTCGCTTCGGTCCGGGTGGCGTCGGCGTCGCAGACCGCGGCGATCTCCACCCCTTCCGTCGCAAGCTCGCGCCATGACTGGAGGTGGAAGCGGCCGAAGAAGCCGCAGCCGATCACCCCGACCCGGAACGCCGCCACGAGGTCGCCTCAGGCGACCATGCGGTTGCGGAGCACGCCGATCCCTTCGCCTTCGATCTCGACGACGTCGCCGGCCTTCATGAAGACCTGCGGCTTACGGAAGAAACCGACACCGGCCGGCGTGCCGGTGCTGACCACGTCGCCCGGCTCGAGCACCATGACCTGGGACAGGAAGGAGAGGAGCCGCGGCAGCGGAAACAGCCATTCGGAGGTGTTGCCGTCCTGCATGGTCTGGCCGTTGAGGCGGGTGGTCAGCCGCACGGCGCCCGGCGTCGTCAGCTCATCGGTGGTGACGATGCAAGGGCCGATCGGCGCGAAGCGGTTGAAGTTCTTGCCGAGGGTGATCTGCGCCTCCTTGAACTGGACGTCGCGGGCGGAGATGTCGTCGAGGAGCGTGTAGCCGAAGACCGCCGGCATCACCTCGGCTTCGCTGGCGCGGTCGATGCGCTTGCCGATGACAACGGCGAACTCGACCTCATAGTCGACCTGCTTCGACATCGCCGGGATGGCGACCTCGTCCTCCGGCCCGGCCACCGAGCTCGGCAGCTTGGCGAAGAAGAACGGCTCCGACGGCATGACGGCGTTGGGGTTCTCCTCGGCGTGGCTCTTGTAGTTGACGCCGCAGCAAAGCACCTTGCGGGGAGCGACCGGTGTCCGCAGCTTTGCCGAAGCAAGCGCAATCCTCGAGGCATCCTTCGCCGCCGACGCCGCCCTGGCGCTGGCGAGACCGGCGGCTCCGGCGGTGATGAGGTCACGCATCGTGTCGGCAACACCGGCGACGGTGAGGTCGATGATATCGGTGCCGGAGAGGACGCCGACATGGGTGCCGGCGCCGTCGGCGAAGGTGACGAGTTTCATGGCTGTTCCTCTGTTGGTCGGGACGGCGGGCTCCGCCGTTCCATGCTTCATTCAAGGGTCCGGGCGAGCCAGGTCCCCAACTCGGCGAGGTGGCGGTCGGTCTGATTAAGGTCGCGGCTCATGCCGGCGGAGGCGTGCACCATGCCCTCCCAGACGCGAAGTTCGTGCGGGATGCCGGCCTTCGCCGCCGCCTCGGCCAACGCCACGCTGTCGTCGCGGAGCGGATCGCAGGCCGCCGCCGTGATGAAGAGCGGCGGCAGACCCGTCAGATCGGCCTTGAGGGCGGCCACATAAGGGGGCGGATCGTCGATCAACTCGCCGAGGAACTGCGCCAGATACCAGCGGATGTCGGCCGAGGAGAGCAGGAAGTCGCCGCCGCCGAACTGCCGGTAGGACTGGCCGGCCATCGCCGGATCGTAGCTGCCGTAGATCAGCGCGGCGGCACTCGGGCGCGGCAGACCCTCGTCGCGGAGGCGAAGCGCGGTGGCGAGTGCCAGCGTCGCGCCGGCGCTGTCGCCGGCAACGCCGAAGCGCGACCCGTCGATGCCGATATCCGCCTTGCCGGTGGCGACCGCCGCCACCGCCGTGACACAGTCGTCGAGCGGCGCCGGGTAGGGGTTCTCCGGAGCGAGGCGGTAGTCGACGCTAATCACCGGCCGGCCGGAATAGAGCGCGATCCGGCGGGCGAGGCCGTCATGGGTATCGAGATCGCCGATCACCCAGCCGCCGCCGTGGAAATAGAACACCGGGCGATCACCCGACGAGTTGGGATCGTAGACGCGGGCGGCAATGTCGCGGGCGTCGGTCCCGATGACCACGTCGCGCACTTCGGCGATGAAGGGTGGCTCGGCGCTCCAGTAGCCGACCCAGAGGTCGCGGGTGCGCGCCCGCGCCGCTTCGGGCCCGAGCTCGGCGACCGGCCGCTTGTCGCCCGGCCACTCGGCGAGAAAGCGCAGGACCCTCGCGACCGCCGGCGAGACGGAAGCGCTGACATCGTCCTTCGCCATCGCTCCGCCTTACGCCGACTGGCCGAGGAGCACGGCCTTGTGGATCCGACCGCTGTGATCGGAGAGGCGCTCGAAGACCGCCGGCGCTTCGTTGAGGGCAAAGCTGGTGGCGATGTCCGGGTAGCGGATGGCACCGCCGGCGATCAGCGCGAGGCTTTCCGGGAAGCAGCCGACGCTTGCCCGCGAGCCGACGACGGTCATCTCCTTGCGGGTGAAATCGAGGCCGGGGAAGGCGACCATGGTGCCCTTCCTGACCAGGCCGACGATGACGATGCGGCCGCCGGCGGCGACGAGATCGACGGTCGATTCCATCGCCCTCGGGTTTCCGGTCGCCTCGATGACGACCGGCATGCCCTCGCCGGCGGTGAGCCGCATCACCGCGTCGAGCAGGCCGTCGCCGGCGGCAAGCGGGTTTCCACCGAGTTCGGCGGCGGTGGCGAGGCGGGCGGTGTCGATGTCGGTGATGAACACCTTGGCGCCGCGCGCCCGCGCCACCTCGACCAAAGCGAGGCCGATCGGCCCGGCGCCGAGGATCAACACCGTGTCGTCGCCGGAGACCATGCCCCGCCGGCAGGCCTGGACACCGATCGCCACCGGCTCGGCGAAGCTCGCCTTCATCGGCGACAGGCCGGCGGGGATCGGATGCAGCCGGTCGATCGGCGCCACCACATAGTCGGCGAAGCCGCCGTCGGAGTGGACGCCGATGATGCGGAGATTGGCGCAGCAGTTCGACTTGCCGATCCGGCACGGATAGCAGTGGCCGCAGCCGATGAACGGCTCGACGACGACCGGCGAGCCGAGCGCCGGCCCGTCGGTGTCCGGCCCGAGCTTCTCCACCGTGCCGGCGATTTCGTGCCCGCCGACCCGCGGATAGGAAACGTAGGGGTTGGTGCCGAGATAGATGTAGAGGTCGCCGGCGCAGACCCCGGCGGCCTGTACGGCGATCAGCGCTTCGCCTTTGCCGGGCTCGGGGCGCGGGCGCGTGTCCATGTGAATCTCATGCGGGGCGCCGAAAACCGCGGCTTCCATATTCCTCTCCTCAGGCGGCGAGCCGGACGCCGCCGCCGCCGGCCGGGATTTCGATCGTCTCGCCGGGCTTCAGGACGATCGACTCCGGTACGTGCCCGCCTCTGGCGGCAAGGTCGGCCAGGTGGCGCTGGAAGTCGCGCACGTCCTGATCGTCGGGATTGATGTAATGGCAGGGGAGCACGGTCTCCAGCCCGAGCCACTGGGCGGCGAGCGCGCCTTCGTAGGGCGACATCTCGGCGGTCATCATGCGGCCCGGCATCGGGTTGCGGTCGAGGATCTCCTGCGGGTTGGCGATGCCGACGCAGCCGATGGTCGGCTTGTAGAGTTCACCCTGCAGCTTCATGTCGGAGAAGATAGCCGTATCGCCGTAATGATAGAAGCGGACGCCGTCGTCGGCATAGATGACGAAGGCCATCGGCACGCCGGACGCGAAGGTGCCGTCGGGCATCCCGATCTGCGACCAGTGATGGCACTCGACCGGCTGCACCTCGATGCCGGCGACCTCGACCCGGATGCCCCAGGTCGTGGCGCGCAACTGTTCGGCCGCGATTCCCTTGGCGGTGAGATAGGCCTTCACCTCGCCGCCGCAGACGACCGGGCAGCCGTAGCGCCGGGCGATCGCCTCGGTGTCGCCGAGATGATCGAAGGCGGCATGGGAGACGACGACGAGATCGACGCGCTCGAAGGCATCGTGCTTCACCGGCGCGCCGGGGTTCGCGTCGAGGAACGGATCCACCAGAACGTGCCGTCCGTCGCGAGTGACGATCTCGTAGGCGGCCACGCCGAGAAAGCGGATCCGCGTGGTTGGTGAAAGCGCCATCGCCTTGCCTTGTTGCTTTTCTTGAGGTTTCGCCGGCCGGCGGAGAACCGCCGGCCGGCCGGGAGGTGGAGCGCGGGAACGGCCCCGCGCTCCAACGGACCTACTGATTGGCCATGGTTGCCTGCAGCATCTTGTCAACGTTGTCCTTGGTGACGACGAGAACGCCGGTGTCGACGTTCACCGGGATCGGCGTGCCTTCCCATCCGGGCAGGCCGTTGGTCGTCAGGTTGTTGTGGTTGAAGTCGTAGAGCAGCTTGATCGCGTAGTAGGTGAACAGCTCGCGGTTCTGCACGATGATGGCGTTGACCGAGCCGTCCTTCAATGTGTTGAAGAACTCCGGCGTCTGTTCCATCGCCGTGACGACGATCTTGCCGGTCGCCCCCGCCTCGGAGAGGGCCTGGACGATGCCGGCGCCGGATTCGGAATCGAAGCCGGCGAAGGCCGCCATGTCGGGATGCGCCGCGAGCAGGGCCGCGGTGACCTGCGCCGCCTTGGCCGAGTCGCCGCCGTCGTCCTCGTTGGCGACGATCGGGTATTTGTCGCCGAACTGGCCGAGATAGTCGGTGAAGCCCTTGACCGCGTGCTGCATGTTGTCGGCGTTGATGATCGACATCATCGCCACCTTGCCGCCGTCCGGCACGTTGTCGACGATGGCCTTGGCCTGCTCGCGGCCGATCGTCTCCCAATTGGTGCCGATGAATGAGAGCCGCTTCGAATTCGGCAGGTCGGCGTCATCGACGACCGTCGGCACCTTGAGTTCGATGCACTTGTCGACCGAGGCGGCGAGCGACGGATCCCAGCCGACCACCGAGACGCCGGCCGGCTGCTGCGCGCAGACCTGATCGATGGCGGCGATGAAGGCGGCGAGATCGATGTTGGTCGGGCCGGCGATGCGAACCTGGACGCCGAGCTGATTGGCGATCTTGTCCATGCCCTTGTAGTCCGAGCGGACAAACAGCGGCAAAGTTGCGTTCTGGGAAATCCAGTAATAGACCTCCTTGGCGTCGGCGGGGCCGAACGTCGTCTGGGCACTGGCGTTGGCGACCAGGCCAAGCGCCGCAGTTACGCCCGCTGCGGCAATCATGAGAAATTTCTTCATTGCTTCCTCCGTTTTCTCTCGATGCAGCTTGTTTTTCGAGCCAGCTGCCTCAGCCCCGATGTGTCTGCTTGAACCGGTCGAGCGAGACCGCCGCCAGCAGCACAAGTCCGACGATGATGCTCTGCCAGAACACGCCCACGCCGTTGATGATCAGAGCGTTCTGGACGAGCGCGATGAGCAGGACGCCGAGCACGCCGCCGATGATCGAGCCTTCGCCGCCGCGCAGGCTCGCGCCGCCGAGCACCGCGGCGGTGATGACGGAGAGCTCGACCCCGATGCCGGCGGTGACCACCGCCGCGTTGAGGCGGGCGGCGGCAAGCACGCCGGCGAGCCCGGCCAGCGCGCCCATGATGACGAAGCCGATCAGCGTCAGCCGGGCGACGCGGATGCCGGACAGCTGCGCCGCGCGCGCATTGCCGCCGATGAAATAGAACTGCCGGAAGAAGCGCGTCTTGGCGACCGCCCACCAGCCGACCAGCACGACGACCAGCGCCGCCCAGAAGGGCGATTGCAGGCCGAAGAAGACAACCTGGCCGTAAGCCTTGAAATCGTTGCCGATCGACATGATGCCGGTGCCGGAGATGAGCTGGGTGGCGCCGCGATAGATCGCCATGGTGGCGAGCGTCGTGATCAGCGCGTTGATCTGCACCCGGGTGACGATGAAGCCGTTGATGGCGCCGGCGATGGCGCCGGCGACGATGCCGGCGGCGAAGGAGGCGAACGGCGGCCATCCCCACCACACCGAGGCGACCGCGGCGACCACGCCGGAAAGCGCCAGCGTCGATCCGATCGACAGGTCGAAGACACCGCCGATCATCAGGAGCATCATGCCGGTGACCAGGATGGAGTTCTGCGCCAGGTTGAGGAGCACCGCCGAGGCGTTGTACTCGGTCGGAAAATTGTTGGGGTAGAAGATCGTCATCCCGCCGCCGAGAAGCGCGATCAGGATCACCAGCGTCAGTTCGCGCGAATTGGCGAGGAGGTGCAGGGTGCGCCGCGGCAGCCCGCCGGCCTGACGCACCGTGGTCGTCTCCGCCGCCGGCACCGGGTTCGCGTCCTTGTCCATTATGCCTTCGCTCATGGCCGCGCTCCGGCGGTTTCTAGGCTCGTGTATCGCGTCGCCAGACGCAGCACGCCCTCCTCGGTCGCCTTGTCACCGTCGATCTCGCCGACCGTGCGGCCCGCCGCCATCACGACGATGCGGTCGGCGAGGGTCAGAACCTCCGGCAGATCGGAGGAGACGACGAGGATCGCCAGCCCCTTTGCCCGCAGGTCTCTGAGAATCCGATAGATCTCAGCGCGGGCGCCGACATCGACGCCACGGGTCGGCTCGTCGACGATCAGCACCTCCGGCTCCGGCGCCAGCCACTTCGCTAGCAACACCTTCTGCTGATTTCCGCCGGAGAGGTTGCCGAGAATCTGGCGGGTCGACGGCGTGGCGATCCGCAGCTGCTCGACGAACCGTTCCGCCAGGCGGTTCGACAGCGCCTCCGAGACGATGCCGTGCGGCGACACCTCGCCGAGCACGGTCGCCGAGATGTTGTCGGCGACGCTGTGGGAGAGAAAGAGGCCCGCCTCCTTGCGATCCTCCGGCATCATGCCGATACCGGCGGCGATGGCGTCCCACGGGCCGGAAAAGCGCATCGGCGTTCCCTTGAGCCGTACCGTGCCGCCGGTGCGCGGCCGGGCGCCGAAGACAACCTCGCAGGTTTCCGACCGGCCCGAGCCGACCAGCCCCGCCAGGCAGACGATCTCACCCGCATGAACCGAGAAGCTGGCGTCGATCACCGTCGGCGGCGATGCGATGTGCTCGACCTCGAGGAGGACGGCGCCGGGCGCGGCGGCCGCGCCGCGAGCGAACAAAACGTCGCGGCCGACCATCAGCCGGATCAGCTCGTCCTCGCTGGTCTCGGCCACCATGCGGGTGCCGGTGACCATGCCGTCCTTGAGGACGGTCACCTGATCGCAGAGTTGAAAAATCTCGGCAAGCCGGTGGGAGATGTAGACAACGGCGACGCCGGTGTCGCGCAGACGCCGCACCAGAACGAAGAGCCGTTCGGTCTCGGTGAGGGTAAGCGCCGAGGTCGGCTCGTCGAGAACGAGCAGCCTGAGATCGCGCGACAGCGCCTTGGCGATTTCGACCACCTGGGCCTGCGCCGCCGACAGCGTGCGCACCGCCGCGGCCGGATCGAGAGCGACGCCGAGGTCCTTCATCAGCTTTTCGGTGCGGCGGTACATCTCCTTGCGGTCGACCATGCCGAGGAAGCCGGTCGGCTGGCGCCCGGCGAAGATGTTCTCGGCGATCGACAGCTGCTGAACCAGCGAGCCTTCCTGGTGGACGATGGCGATGCCGAGTTGGCCGGCGGCGGCCTCGTCGATGTTTTCCAGGCGCGTCCCGTCGAGCAGGATCTCCCCGGCGTCCTGCGCGTAGACCCCGCCGATGATCTTGCCGAGCGTCGACTTGCCGGCGCCGTTTTCGCCGAGAAGCGCGTGGATTTCGCCGGGCATCACCGTCAGCGACACGCCGCTCAGCGCTTGCACGCCGGGAAAGTGCTTCTGGCAATCGCGCACTTCGAGACGGGGCGTCCCGGTCATGGCGGCTTCACCGCGCGGTTGACCCGCCGTCGACCGGCATCGACCATCCGGTGACGGGGCGGGATTCGTCGAAGGCGAATTGGACTGCCGCGCACCCGATGGTGCCGGCGGCGCCGGTGACCATCGCGAGCTTGCCGTGCAGGCGCTCCGCCATCGCTCAGCCCCCTGCCTCGGCGAGGTAGGCTTCCTGCATGGCGTTCACCAGCCACACCATGCTGTCGTTGAGCGGCGTGGCGATGCCGGTGCGGCGGCCCGCCTCGACGATGGCGCCGTTGATGACGTCGATCTCGGTGCGCCGGCGCGCTTCCACGTCCTGGAGCATCGACGCCTTGGCGCCGACCGCCTTGTCGAGGAGACCGGTTATCGCCGTCCAGCGCTCAGTCTCGTCGAGCTGGATGCCCTGCGCCTCCGCAACCGCGGTGACCTCGGAGAGGAGGCCCTTCATCAGCGCCCGCGTGCCCTCGTGCTGATTGAGCTGATTGGCGAAGAAGCGCAGAAGCGACGCGGTCGGCAGAGTGCAGACGTTGAGGGCGAGTTTCTTCCAGATCTCGTCGAGGATTCGCGGCGAGGGCTTCACCTCGAAGCCGGCCGTGGCAAGGGCGGCGGCAACGGCGGCGAGACGCGGCGTCTCCGAGCCGTCAAGTTCGCCGATATAGGTGACCCCGACGCCGGGATGCTTGACGCGGCCGGGGGCGAGCAAGGTGGCCGAGTGGTAGGTGAGCCCGACCATCACGCGCTCCTTGCCGGCGACGGCGGCGATGCGGTCGGCGTTGCCCCAGCCGTTCTGCAAGGAGAGAAAAACAGTCTCCGGGCCGACCATGGCCATGGCCGTGCGGACGGCATCCTCGGTATGATAGCATTTGACGAAATTAATGATCAGATCGACCGGACCGACCGCTTGCGGGTCGGTCGAAGCGGCAACGTTCACCTTGGTCTCGGAACCGTCCCGCTCCTCGACGACGAGGCCGTCGCGGTTGATGGCGTCGACCGCGGCCTTCTGCACGTCCATGAGGACCACGTCCTCACCGGCGCGCGCGAGGTAGCCGCCGAACAGGCCACCCATGGCGCCGCCGCCGCCGAGCACGGCAATCTTCATCGCGCACCCGCCCGGCTGGACCGCCTGGAAAGGGATGCGAAAGCAAACGAAGAGCCCGCCAGACTGCGAGCCCGGTGCGCCGGCTCGAACAAACCGCTATTCCTCCCTGGCGCCGTTCTTCTTCTGCCGTGCCGCGGCGCTTGTCTCCCAGATGAGGCGACGTTAGTATTGCGGTATGATCGTTGTCAAGTATGATGGTATGAAAGGTCGATGGTCGAACCGATAGTCATAGACCGGCGGAAGCTCTTCGAGCAGGTGGCCGCCCATCTCGAACGGGAAATCCTCAACGGGACCCTGAAGCCTGGGGACCGCCTGCCGCCGGAGCGCGACCTGCAAGCCCGCTTCGGCGTCGGCCGGCCGGCGATTCGCGAGGCGCTGATCACCCTCCAGCGTTCCGGGCTGGTCGAGATCGGCAATGGCGCCCCGGCCCGCGTCGCCCGCCCGACGGTGGAAGGCGTCGTCGCCGGGATGAGCCCGGCGGTCCAGCAGATGCTGTCGAGCGCCGACGGCCAGCGCCAGCTTCAAGGCGTGCGCCTGTTCATGGAGGTCGGGCTGGTCCGCCATGCCGCGGGGAACGCCACGGCCGACGACCTCTCCGAGCTCGAAGCCGCCCTCGAGGCCAATCGCAAGACCATCGGCAACGTCAGGGGGTTCATCGAGACCGATGTCGCCTTCCATTTCACCTTCGCCCGCATCATGCGCAATCCGGCCTTCGTCGCGCTCCACGACGCCATGTCGACGTGGCTCTTGCAGCAGCGGCAGATCGCGCTGATGGAGCCGGGAGAGGACCGCCGTGGCTACGAGGCGCATGCGCGCATCTATCAGGCGGTGCGGTCGCGCGACCCCGACCTTGCGGAAACCGCCATGCGCGAGCACCTGGCCAGCGGCTGGGTGGCTTTCTGGCGCCGCTTCGACGCCGACAGCGACCGCGTCCCGGCCGTCACCGCCAGCGATCCTTCGGCCTGATCTTTTCGTCGATTGGCGGAATCGTCCAATATCCAGGGGACGAACACGTTAAAATGGCAAGATTCGCCCGCGATCGTGGGCTACGCTGTGGTGCATGCCCCTTGGAGGGACGATGGCCGATCCTCTGAAGATCCTGTCGGAGCTTGAGCGCAAGGTCCTGTGGCTGTCGTCATGGCTGATCTTCAACGCCAACCACATCCGTGAAAACACCGACGGGCTGAAGGTCGGCGGCCATCAGGCGTCGTCGGCGTCGCTGGCGACGATCATGACCGCGCTCTATTTCGCGGTCCTGCGACCCCAGGACCGGGTGGCGGTCAAGCCGCATGCGAGCCCGATCTTTCACGCGATCCAGTATCTCCTCGGCAACCAGTCACGGGCGAATCTGGAGACCTTCCGCGGATACAAGGGCGCCCAGAGTTATCCGTCGCGCACCAAGGACGCCGACGACGTCGATTTCTCGACCGGGTCGGTCGGCCTCGGCGTGGCCCAGACCCTGTTCGCCTCGCTGGTGCAGGACTATGTGCGCGCCAAGGGCTGGTCGGGCGGCCGGCCGGAAGGCCGCATGATCGCCCTGGTCGGCGATGCCGAGATGGACGAGGGCAACATCTTCGAGTCGCTGCTCGAAGGCTGGAAGCAGGGCCTCCGCAACACATGGTGGATCGTCGACTACAATCGCCAGAGCCTCGACGCCGTGGTGCGCGAGGGACTGTGGTCGCGTTTCGAGGCGATCTTCCGCAACTTCGGCTGGGAGGTTGTCATCCTCAAATACGGGTCGCTGCTCGAGGCGGCGTTCGCCGAGCCCGGCGGCGCGACGCTGCGCCGCTGGATCGACGATTGCCCCAACCAGCTCTATTCGGCGCTGACCTTTCAGGGCGGCGGCGCGTGGCGCAAGCGCCTCCTCGACGAGATCGGCGACCAGGGGCCGCTTGCGGCGCTGCTCGACCGCCGTTCCGACGACGAGCTTGCCGCCCTGATGACCAACCTCGGCGGTCATGATCTGCCGACCTTGATCGACGCCTTCACGGCGGCGAGCGCGCACGACCGGCCGGTCTGCTTCATCGCTTACACGATCAAGGGCTTCGGACTGCCGCTCGCCGGCCACAAGGACAACCACGCCGGCCTGATGACCTCGGCGCAGATGCAGTCCTTCCGCACGACGATGGGCATCCGCGAGGGGCACGAGTGGGAGCCGTTCGAGGGACTGACGATCCCGCGCCCAGAGCTGCGGAAGTTCCTCAAGCAGGTGCCGTTCAACGCCAAGGGGTCGCGCCGACTATCGGCCGAGCGGGTGCCGGTGCCGGCCCAACTCTCCGCGACGGCGCAGCGCGAGACCTCGACCCAATCCGGCTTCGGCAGGATTCTCGACGAGATCGCCCGCGCCGGCGGACCGCTTGCCGACGCCATCGTCACCGCGTCGCCGGACGTCACCGTGTCGACCAATCTCGGCCCGTGGGTCAACCGCCGCGGCCTCTTCGCTCGCGAGAGCTTCGCCGACACCTTTCGCGAAGAGCGCATCGCGTCCGCCCAGAAATGGGAGTTCGGACCGCAAGGCCAGCACATCGAACTCGGCATCGCCGAGATGAATCTCTTCATCCTCCTCTCCGCCCTCGGCCTGAGCCATTCGCTGTTCGGCCGGCGTCTCCTGCCGATCGGCACGCTCTACGATCCGTTCATCCAGCGCGGCCTCGATGCTCTCAACTATGCCTGCTATCAGGATGCGCGCTTCCTCCTCGTCGCGACGCCGTCCGGCATCACGCTGGCGCCCGAGGGCGGCGCGCATCAATCGATCGGCACGCCGCTGATCGGCATGGCGCAGGACGGGTTGGCGGCTTTCGAACCCGCCTTCGTCGATGAGCTCGCCGTCATCATGCGCTGGGGGTTCGACTACATGCAGCGCGGCGGCGACGGCGAGCCTTCCGAGCGGAACTGGCTCCGCGACGAGACCGGCGGCTCGGTTTATCTCCGCCTGTCGACTCGGTCGATCGGGCAGGTCGCCCGCGACATCACGCCGGATCTCGAACGCGACATCGTCGACGGCGGCTACTGGATGCGTCCGCCCGGACCCAACGCCGAAATCGTCGTCGCCTATGCGGGCGCGGTAGCACCGGAGGCGATCGAGGCGGTCGGGCTGATGGCCGAGGACCGGCGCGATGTCGGGCTGCTCGCGGTCACCTCGGCCGACCGGCTGAACGCCGGGTGGACGGCGGCGTGCCGGGCGCGCGAGCGCGGCCTGGTCCATGCCCGCAGCCATGTCGAGCGCCTGCTTTCCGTCCTGCCCGGGCACTGCAGCCTGGTCACCGTCCTCGACGGCCATCCGGCGACGCTCGGTTGGCTCGGCGCCGTGTCGGGCCACCGCGCCCGCGCGCTCGGCGTCGAGCATTTCGGGCAGACGGGAAGGATCGCCGACCTCTACCGCCATCACGGCATCGACGCCCAGTCCATCATCGCCGCCGCGCAGGCGGTCGCGCCGGGGCGCCCCATTCGGCACTTGCGGGCCCTGCCATGAAGCGTCGATCCCGGTTCCCCTCCGCCGGTTAGGCCAGGCGAAGCCATCCTTTGTTGTAGAGCTTTGACGGCTAATACCCCCGATTGGATGGGAAGCGGGGGCGACTTCTGATATAAAGGGTACAGGAGACGCTTCCGGCAGCAGCGACAAGAAAAACGCGACGCCGGTTTGGGATGGGGAGGGTCCGATGAGAACATCGCTTGCGGGCATCGCGGGAGTCGCCATATGGGTTGGCGCGGTTGCTTTGCCGGCTGTCGCGGCCGGTCAGGATGCACTGGTCCAGCGCGGCGCCTATCTGGTCAACGGTCCGGTGGCGTGCGCCAATTGCCACAGCACGCGCGCGCCGGATTTCTCGCTGGTGCCCGGCATGGATTTCGCGGGCGGCTTCCATCTCATCGACCCGGCGTTTGACGTCTATACGGCCAACATCACCCCGGACAAGGAGACCGGCATCGGCGACTGGACCGACGAGCAGATCATCACGGCGATTCGCGAGGGGAAGGACAAGGACGGCAAGATCATCTTCCCGCCCATGCCGGTGCCGACCTACAACAACATGTCGGACGACGACGTGAAGGCGATCGTCGCCTACCTTCACACAATCAAGCCGGTCCACAATGAGGTGGCGGAGTCGAAGTGGAACATCCCCCAGCAGGCGATGCCGCCGGCCAAGGGCCTACCGGCACCGCCGAAGAGCGACAAGCTGGCCTATGGCCGCTATATCGCGACGGCGCTGGCCCATTGCTTCGAGTGCCACACGACGCCCGGGCCGAACGGGGCTCCGGACATGGCTAACCACATGGGCGCCGGCGGCTTCGAAATCGAGCTCGCCCCCGGCATGGTGGCGCGGACGCCCAACATCACGCCGGATCCCGAGACCGGCATCGGCAAGTGGAGCGACGACGACATCAAGAAGGCGATGACCGAAGGCATCACCCCGACCGGTGGGCACGTATCGCCGCCGATGCCGTTCCAGTGGTTCAAGAACATGACCCCGGACGACCTCGACGCGGTGGTCGCCTACATCCGCTCAATTCCGCCCATCGTGAACAAGGTCGAGCGAACCGACTTCCAGAAGACCGCTTTCCCCTGATTTCCCGCGGGAGGTGTCGGTCCCGGACGATCCGGGCGGCGCTGGATGGCCAACAATCATCACCGGCGCCGCCACCGAGGCGATGCCGCGAGGGGTCAGTATTTGACAAGCGCCTTCGATATGCGCCGGCGGGTCTCTGCATCCTCGAACGGAAACGACGCGAAGAAGTGATCCGGCGTCAGGTTTCCGCCCCGGCTGCGGACGTTTGACGCCCAGCCGGCGGCCTTCTGATCGTCGCCGTTCAGCGAATGGGCGATCACCGCGATCACCGCGATCAGGACATGGGCGCCGGGCGCGCGAGCCGCTCGGTCCGCCCAATCGGCCGCCGTCGCGTCATCGCCGCGCACCAGGTGCGTGAGGGCGCGTGTCGCCAGCATCGCGTAGAAGAGCGGATCGAGCGGGCTCAGCGACATCGCCAGATCGACATTTGCCTGTCCCTCGACGCCGCGGCCCGATAGCGCATCGGTCCACGCCCGCGCATAGATGCCCTGTGCGTAGTTCGGACTGAGCGTCGTCGCGCGGTCGAGCCAGCCAAGGCTGCCGTCGAGGTCGCCCTCGAGCCAGAATGCCCGGCCCATGGTGAAATTGGCGAAGGGATCCAGGGGGTCGAGCTCGATGGCGCGTTCGGCGCAGCGGCGTGCCTTGGCCGCTTCCGCCTCGGGATCGTCCGTGTAGCGCATGAACGCATTCTGGAAATGGGTGAACGACAGGCCGGCATGCGCCCGCGCGAAGTCGCGGTCCTCGGCCAGCGCGCGCTCGAACAGGGCGATTGCCGCCGCGTTGTCCCGCCGGTCGAAGCGGAACATATGATGAAGCCCGAGATGATAGGCCGACCAGGCGTCGAGATTCTTGGTGTCGGTCAGGCGGGCGTGGCGCGCTTCGTTCAACGGAATCTGGATCTCCAGAGCCGCAACGATGCTCGTCACGATGTGGGCGCGAATCCCGAAGACGTCGCCGATGTCGGCAGCGTAGTGCTCGCTCCACACGACGCCGCGATCGCGCGTATCGGCCAGTTCGACCGTGATGCCGATTGCCTTGCCGGCGACCTCGACGCTGCCGGACAGGCAATAGTGAACGCCAAGCGCCTCCCCGATCCGTCGAATGTCGGGATCGCTTCCGCGAAAGCGGAAGGACGAGCCGCGGGCGATGACGAAGAGCCAGCGCAGCCGCGACAGCTCCGCGATGAGTTCATGCGGCAGCGCGTCGGCGATCGCCGCATAGGGTCCCGCCACCCCCACCAGCCGGAACGGCAAGACGGCGATCGACGGCTTGGTTGTCGGGGTGTGCGATTCGGCGGCGACCGGCGGCGGGTCGGGCACATCGGCGACCGGCATCGGACCGGTCGCTTCCGCCCGTTTCTCCGTCGCCTCGGCGACGAAACGAAACCCGCTGCCGCGAATCGTGCGGATGAAGCGCTGTGCCCTGCCGTCGTCGCCGAGAACCCGGCGCGCGGTCTTGACCCGACTGGTGACCGCCGATTCGGAGACGATCCGGCCATGCCAAATCTCGTCGATGATCTCGTCTTTCGAGACCATCCGCCCCCGGTTTTCCACCAAGATCCGCAGCAACGAGAAGACCTGCGGCTCCAGAGCGACCGCCGCATGGCGCTTGCGGAGCTCGACTTTGTCGATGTCCAATTCGAAATCGTCGAACAGGTAGATCATCGGCCTGATATAGCGCATCTCCACGAAATCTCCCGCCCCTCTCCACGTCGCCTCCAAGCACCCTCGCCGACGGGTCGCTACAACGACAGTTAGCCGCGGCGGACGGACCGACGGCGGCAGCGGAAAGAGGAGAGAAGAGATGCCCCTCGTTACGATCGACGTGATCAAGGACGTGTTCACCAAGTCGCAGAAGCAAGACTTCATCAAGAAGGTCACCGACGCCATGGTTTCGGTCGAAGGCGAAGCCCTGCGGGGCGTCACATGGGTGCGCGTGCAGGAGATCGAGGAGGGTGATTGGGGGTTCGGCGGCAAGATGCTGAGCGCCTCCGACATCCAGACCATGGCCTCCAGCAAGGCCGCCTAGTCTCTGTGATCGTGGAAGCCTGAGACACGGGCTATCGATCCACCCGCCGATCAGAAGCAGGCCAGCCCTCCCGCCAGGGGAGGGTTGGCCTCGGGTGCGCCGCGCCCGGGGGTGAATCATCCGGCGCCGAGCGATCCAGCGCCCGAACCTCAAGCTCAAGCGCTCGGCTGCGTCCGGTTGGCAGGCGGCAGGATGCCGTGGCGCGCCAGCGCCGCGAGCGCCGCCTCGACGACCGCATCGATCGGCGGCTCGACCGAGATGCGGATCACCGGCTCGTTCGGGCCGGGCGGCTCGAGGGTGGCGAGCTGGCTGTCGAGAAGGCTTGCCGGCATGAAATGCCCCTTGCGGTTGGCGAGCCGGGCGGCCAGCGTCTCGCGCGATGCTTCGAGGAACAGGTAGAGCAGCGGGCGCACGGCCGCCGCGGCGAGCCGGTCGCGATAGACCCGGCGGAGCGCCGAGCAGGCGACGATGACGCCGTCCGGCGCGTCGCGGATGGCGGCGCCGATCGCGTCGAGCCACGGCCAGCGATCCGCGTCGGTGAGCGGTATCCCCGCCGACATCTTCTTCACATTGGCCGCCGGGTGGAAGGTATCGCCTTCGAGCATGCGCAGGCCGAGCCGCTCGGCGAGCGCCTCGCCGATCACGGTCTTGCCGCTGCCGGAAACGCCCATCGCGATGATGGCGGGCGGTGGTTGGGACGGCGATCGCGCTTCCATGCCGGCCCTCACCACTTCTCGCCGAACGGCCGCGCCTCGACCTCGAACGACCACGCCGAGCGGTGCTGGCGGGTGAGCCACCAGGCGGTGTCGGCGACGTCGTCCGGCTTGATGAAGAAGTCGTCCGGCTTGTCGGCCATGGCGGCGCGGCTGCGCTCCAGACCGACGACGCCGTCGAGGATGATCAGCGACACGTGGATGCCGGCCGGCCACAGATGCCGCGCCATCGCTTCGGCGAGGCTCTTCTGGGCGGCCTTGGCGGGGGCGAAGGCGGTGGTGCGCGGCATGCCGCGCCGCGAGGCGGTGGCGCCGACCACGACGATCGCGCCGGCGCCTTTTTGCTTCATCGTCGGGATCACCTGCTGGGAGACGAGGAGGAGACCGAGGGCGTTGACCCGCCATGACGCCTCGAAGGCGTCCGGCGTAATGTCCTCGACGGTGCCCCAGGTTCCCGATCCGGCATTGTAGGCGACCACGTCGACCTCGCCGAGGTCGGAGCGGATCGCCGCGAAGGCCCTGGCGACGCTGTCGGCGTCGGCGACGTCGCAGGGATAGGCGCGGGCGTCGCCGAGCTCGGCGGCGAGCTTGTCGCTCAGTTCGGTGCGCCGGGCCAAGAGCGCCACGGCGTAGCCTTCCTTCGCGAAGCGGCGCGCCAGCGCCGCCCCGTTGCCCGGCCCGATGCCGACGACTGCGCAGACGGGTTTCATGGGGCCCTCCTTCGGTGCTTGGGACTTGCGCGCATGATCGCGGCTCTTGCCGGCCTTGGCAATCGGCTCGGCGGGTGCGTCCTTCGAGGCTCGGGCTTCGCCCTCGCTGCTCAGGATGAGGAGGGTGGGTGTTCGTTGCCGCGCCCGCGAAGGAAACACCCGCCTGTCATGCCCGCTGGAGCGGGCATCCAGGGAACACCGGCGGGAACTCGTTCTGCTGCGACGGCGCATCCTGGGTCCCCTTCCCTCGCGCCGGAGCCTGCCCTCGGGCGGGCCTTCGGCCCGACCCGGGGGGCGCTCGCCGGGGATGACAGGGTGAGGGAGCGGCATCGCTCTGCATCGGGACACGCTCCGCCGTTGCCGCGCCCGCGTCACCGGGCCGGACGGGTGATGTGTCCATCGCGGGGGCACGCGGCTTCGCCGCTCTTGCCCACCCTACGATTCGTTTCCGGTCCCCTCCGAGACGAGGGGTGGCGGGCGCTGAAGAGACGCCATGCCAGTTTAGTTCTATGGGGCGCTTCTCCTGCGCCCGCCGCGACGATTTCGGGCCTCCGGCACCCGCGCTCCACCGGGGAGCGAAACGACAGCCTTGTGAGCTGCCGCCCCTGACCATCCTTCGAGGGCAGGCTTTCGCCTGCCTCCTCGGGACTGGCTCGCCCGGCTTACGGTCAGCCGTGTGACAGCCGGTCGTATTGCCGGCGGGCGAGCTTTGCGGAGGCCTCCCGGCGGCACGGGCTGCGAAACCCCGGCCGGCAGGCGCCGCACCTCGCTCCGCCAACAGGCCGCCACCGGTAGGCGCCCCTCTGTCGAGCCAGGATGCCTGGAATATATTCCTATGGCGGTGGCGATGTCAAGCAGAATGAGGCGGGAGGTGTAGCCAAGCGGCGGAATACGCTTCGCTATTCCGCCCTACGCTGGCTATAGTGCACTGAGTGCACTATAGTGCGGAGGAAGGGAGGGCCGGAATGCCGTGCATTTTCGCGACGGCAAAGTGGCTATCTACATCTATGCCGACGAACATCCACCTCCACATTTCCACCTGCGCAGCCCCAACAGCAACGCGCAGATCGATATCGCGACGATGCAGATGATGCGCGGAACGGCGAGCCGAGCGGAGTTGGCGCAGGCCGTGACGTGGGCCGAAACGAACAGGACCTTCCTGATGCAGAAATGGCGGGAGTTCAATGAGCGCGATTGATCGGATCACGGTTGGCGAGCCCATGCCGCGCTTGGCCTCGATCGAGCCGGGCGAGGGATTCGCCATCACGGTGGCATGGGCGGCTGGAGAGCGGGCCGGCCGGCGGGAGCGCGTCGACCTCGCGCCCGACATCCTCACCTACCGGTTCTACCGGCCGCTCCGCGACGATCCGGCGTTGTTTGCCACGGTCCACCTCGTCGACGACGGCGCGGCGATCGCCTGGGGAGACGGGGACGCCATCGACATGCCGGCGACCGCCATCGAGCGCCTCGCCGAGGAGAGCATGGCGGCCGCCGATTTCGCCCAGTTCCTCGACCGCAACCGGCTCACCCTCGATGCGGCCGCCGCGCAGCTCGGCATCAGCCGCCGGCTGGTCGCTTACTACGCGTCGGGGCGGCCGATCCCGCGCCACATCGCCCTCGCCTGCGAGCGCCTCGACCAGCTATTGGCGACGCCGACCGGCTGAGGACCATGTGCTTCGATTCATTCGCGCACATGGCCCCATGCACCCCCGTCACCCCGACCCCCGATCGGGCCGGGGGTAAACTCCAGTCGGGGTCCATCGCGAACGTTGCCACCTATCTCGACGTCGGTACGCGGGGCCGACATCGATGGATTCCGGCTTTCGCCGGAATGACGGTGAGTGTGTTGGTAGGTCGGCTCGTCCGAATCGCGCGCCCCCTCCACCATGCTTCGCATGGTCCCCCTCCCCCGCGTTCCGCAGGGGAGGATATGCGCTGTCGCTCGGGATGGCGCCGTCCACGATGCCGGGCCGCTTGAGAGGCGGGAAGCATTCGGCGACGCGACGATCCTCCCCCGCAAAGCGGGGGAGGGGGACCACCCGTTTCAGGGTGGTGGAGGGGGCGCGTTGAAGGGGCAGGACGCAATGGCACAACGAATTACGCCGGCCCGTGCCGGACGACGGAACGGCGGAATACGCTTCGCTATTCCGCCCTACGCGCTTCGATTCATTCGCGCACGTTGCCCCGCGCACCCCCGTCATGCCGACCCCCGATCGGGTCGGGGGTAAACTCCAGTCGGGGTCCATCGCGAACGTCGCCACCTATCTCGACGTCGGTACGCGGGGCCGACATCGATGGATTCCGGCTTTCGCCGGAATGACGATGAGTGTGTTGGTAGGTCGGCTCGTCGGAGTTGCCCGCCCCCTCCACCATGCTTCGCATGGTCCCCCTCCCCCGCGTTCCGCAGGGGAGGATAGACGCTGTCGCTCGGGATGGCACCGTCCACGATGCGACGGCGCTCGACACGTTAGAAGCATTCGGCGACGCGACGATCCTCCCCTGTAAAGCGGGGGAGGGGGACCACCCGTGGAGGGGGCGCGTTGAAGGGAGGTTGGACGCAATGGCACAACGAATTACGCCGGCCCGTGCCGGACGACGGAACGGCGGAATACGCTTCGCTATTCCGCCCTACGCGCTTCGATTCATTCGCGCACGTTGCCCGGTGCCCCCGTCACCCCGACCCCCGATCGGGTCGGGGGTAAACTCCAGTCGGGGTCCATCGCGAACGTTGCCATCTATCTCGCCGTCGGGATCGTGGAGCCGACATCGATGGATTCCGGCTTTCGCCGGAATGACGGTGAGTGTGTTGACAGGTCGGCTCGTCGGAGTTGCGCGCCCCCTCCACCATCGCTTCGCGATGGTCCCCCTCCACCATGCTTCGCATGGTCCCCCTCCCCCGCGTTCCGCAGGGGAGGATAGGCGCTGTCGCGCGGGATGGCACCGTCCACGATGCGACGGCGCTCGACACGTTAGAAGCATTCGGCGACGCGACGATCCGCCCCCGCAAAGCGGGGGAGGGGGACCACCCGTTTCAGGGTGGTGGAGGGGGCGCGTTGAAGGGAGGTAGGACGCAATGGCACAATGAATTACGCCGGCCCGTGCCGGACGACGGAACGGCGGAATACGCTTCGCTATTCCGCCCTACGCACTGGAGGCGCGTGGCGCGAATTGCAGTTGCCAAATCCGCGTCGAAGCGCCATCGCTTCGAAACGCTCCTAACTCCACCAAGCGGACATTTCTGGACAATGACCGAGCGCCCGACACCTGAGTGGTTCAAGCTCTCCGAGGAAGTCACACCAGAAATCAGGGAGCGTTTATCGAACGCTCTGCGGAAGCCAAGACTTCCGCTTCAAGTCAAAGGCTCCCCGGCCATGGCGTTGTGGTTCCTGCTCGATTCCTTGTTACTAGCCAATCGCGCAAATCGCGAAGGAATGCATGCAAATGCGCTTGCGCTTACAAGGCAAACGATTGAAGCCCTTTCGATCGTTGAACTCGGGATTACAGTTCACCCAGCCGCCGCCACTCAGTTGGAAAAGTGGGACAAAGACCAGGCAAGCCCGGGTGAGCTGCGGCAATGGCTAAGCAAGAATGTCTGGCCGTCGTATGGATCGGGCATTTGGAAGGAATCTTGGGAGAATTTCATGGCGCATCTAGCGCGCGCGATCCAGCCGTATGCTCACTACGCGTCACAACTAGCTCATTGGCAGGAACGATTTATCCATCGCCTGGATGAGCGAGGCCATAGCGAGTTTTACGTTGTGCAAGGGGCGCGCCAGTACGATCCCCAGAAAGCCACTCGCATTACTCTTTTCCATGCAATCTTGACGTTTGCTCTAGCCAGGGTCTGGACCGCCGCCAACGTCGGCGCAGACAAGCACTTCGAGGCTTTGGTGAACCGTTTTCGTCTTGCCCTAGGAAAGTCCAAATACTTGGACGGACACCAAACGAATTGGGAGCACCAATTTTGGGCGGCCGTCTGGTCGAAAAAGGGGGGAACAATCTTAGAATAGCTTATCGCGCGGCTTGCCAGCAAAGGTTACTTTTAACAATTAGAAAATGCTCGCAGTACAGGCATGCCGAATTGACTCTGTTGACTACCCAAGCTGTCCGGCTACCAAGGTTTGGACCGGCTTTGCAGGGCCAGCGTTAGAACTGCTTTCACGCTTGCCGCCTGAAAAAGGTTGAGCAGCTAAGGGGTAAACGCAGGCTGGTGGCGCCCCTCTCACACGTCCAGATTCGCCACGCTGAGCGCGTTGTCCTGGATGAATTCGCGGCGGGGTTCCACCTCGTCGCCCATCAGCGCCGAAAACAGCATCTTGGCGTCGGCGTCCTCGCCGTCCTTGACCTTGACCTTGAGGAGGGTGCGGGCGTCGGGGTCGAGGGTGGTCTCCCACAATTGCTCGGCGTTCATCTCGCCGAGGCCCTTGTAGCGCTGCAGCGACACGCCCTTGCGGCCGGCGGCGAGCACCGCCTGGAAAAGGTCGCGCGGCCCGTGGATCACCGTCTCCTCGCCCTTCTTGCGGAAGATCGGCGCCTTCCAGTAGATCGGCTGCAGCCTGGGCGCGTAGCGGTCGAGCTTGCGGGCGTCGGCGGAATCGAGAAGCGCCGGGTCGATCGCCGCCACCTGGCGGACGCCGCGCACCTCGCGCTCGAAGCGGAAGCCGGTCTGTGCCGCGAAGGCGCCGCTCCACCCCGCCTCGCCTTCCTCGGCGAGCGTATCGAGGCGGCGGGCGACATAGGCGGCCGCCTCCGCCGCCTTCTCCGGCTCCGACAGGATCTCCGGATTGAGGGCGCCGGCGATCGCCACCTGCTCGACCACGGCGCGGTCGTAGCGGAAGTGGATGCCGTTGAGGACATGGACGATGGAGCGGGCGTCCTTGACGATGTCGGCGAGGTCGGCGCCGGCCCGCGTCTCGCCGGTGGCGATGTCGAGGAGGGCGTCCTCGAGGCCGGTGGCGATCAGGTAGTCCTCCAGCGCCCGCTCGTCCTTGAGGTAGAGCTCGGAGGAGCCGCGCTTGACCTTGTAGAGCGGCGGCTGGGCGATGAAGATGTTGCCGCGCTCGATCAGCTCGCGCATCTGGCGGAAGAAGAAGGTGAGAAGCAGCGTGCGGATATGGGCGCCGTCGACGTCGGCGTCGGTCATGATGATGATCTTGTGGTAGCGGAGCTTGTCGGCGTCGAACTCGTCCTGGCCGACGCTGGTGCCGAGGGCGGTGATCAGCGTGCCGATCTGCTCGGAACCGAGCATCTTGTCGAAGCGCGCCCGCTCGACATTGAGGATCTTGCCGCGCAGCGGCAGCACCGCCTGGTTCTCGCGGTTGCGGCCCTGCTTGGCCGAGCCGCCGGCCGAATCGCCCTCGACGATGAACAGCTCCGCCTTGGCCGGGTCGCGCTCCTGGCAGTCGGCGAGCTTGCCAGGCAAGGACGCCATGTCGAGGGCGCCCTTGCGCCGGGTCAGCTCGCGCGCCTTGCGCGCCGCCTCGCGGGCGGCGGCGGCCTCCACCACCTTGCCGACGATCGCCTTGGCCTCGGCCGGATGCTCCTCGAACCAGGTGCCGAGGCCCTCATTGACGACGCTCTCGACAACGGGGCGGACTTCGGAGGAGACCAGCTTGTCCTTGGTCTGCGAGGAGAATTTCGGGTCGGGCACCTTGACCGACAGGACCGAGGTCAGCCCCTCGCGGCAGTCGTCGCCCGACAGCGACACCTTCTCGCGCTTGGCGATGCCTTGCGCCTCGGCGTAGCCGTTGACCTGGCGGGTGAGCGCGGCGCGGAAGCCGGCAAGGTGGGTGCCGCCGTCGCGCTGCGGGATGTTGTTGGTGAAGATCAGCGTGTCCTCGTGGTAGCTGTCGTTCCACCACATGGCGAGCTCGACCGTGATGCCGTCCCGCTCGCCGGTGACCAGGATCGGCGCGCCGATCAGCGCGTGCTTGGCGCGGTCGACGTAGCGGACGAAGGCTTCCAGCCCGCCCTCGTAGCGCATCTCCTCGCTCTTCGGCTCGACGCCGCGGCGGTCGGTCAGCACGATCTTGACGCCGGAATTGAGGAAGGCGAGCTCGCGTAGCCGATGCTCCAGCGTCGCATAGTCGAACTCGGTCATCGTGAAGGTTTCCGACGACGGCAGGAAGGTGAGCTCGGTGCCGCTCCGCCCCTCATAGGTGCCGGGCGTCTTCCGCTGCTCGTAGGTGCCGGTCACCTTGAGCGGCGCGTCGGGAACGCCGTGGGTGAAGCTCATCTCGTGGATCTGACCGTCGCGGCGGACCTTGAGCCTCAGCCACGCGGCAAGCGCATTGACCACCGAGACGCCGACCCCGTGCAGGCCGCCGGAGACCTTGTAGGCGTTCTGGTCGAATTTTCCGCCGGCATGGAGCTGGGTCATGATGACCTCGGCCGCCGACACCCCCTCGCCCTTGTGGATGTCGGTGGGGATGCCGCGGCCGTTGTCGATGACGGTGCAGGAACCGTCGGAGTTGAGGATGACGGTGACCAGGTCGGCATGGCCGGCCAGCGCCTCGTCGATGGCGTTGTCGACCGCCTCGTAGACCATGTGGTGGAGGCCGGAGCCGTCGTCGGTGTCGCCGATATACATGCCCGGCCGCTTGCGCACGGCGTCGAGGCCCTTGAGGACCTTGATCGACTCGGCGCCATAGTCGTCGCTCGACCCGGCGATGGGTTTGATTTCATTCATCGATTTTCAGTCGTTCAAGGCGCGCTCGTCAGGACGCGGACATAACCGTTCCACCGCCCGGAAGCCCCGTCCAATGCGCCGCCACAATGAGCCAGAATCATTGCACTCTATATAGCACTTCCGGCGCCGAATTTCGACCTTTTGCCAAGAATTTAGGCCGGATTTGTGCGATGCAGCAACGCCGCCGTTGCCGCCCCGTCTAAGGCCCGTTGTCGGGCGGGCCCAAAAGCGCATCCAGGAAGGCGTCGCCATATCGGCCGAGCTTCACCTCGCCGACGCCGTGGATGGCCTTCATTTCCGCCAGGCTTGCCGGCCGGCGGCGGGCCATCTCGATCAGGCTGCGGTCGGGGAAGACCATAAAGGCGGCGATGTCCTCGCGGCGGGCGATCTCAAGACGCACCGCCCTCAGCCGGTCGAACAGCACCTGGGCTTGCGCGTCGAGCCCGGCGGCATCCTTGGTCGCACCGTTCCGCCCCGCCCGGCGGCGACGGGCCGGCGGTGCATCGTCGATCCGCCGGAGTTCGATGGTCTTGCGGCCGCGCAGGATCGCGTCGCCCTCCTCCGTCAGCCGGAACCCGCCATGCTCGGCGCTCGCCTCGGCAAGGGCACCGGCGGCGAAGAGCTGTCGGGTGACGGCGACCCAGCTCCGCTTGGGCCGGTCGCGACCGACGCCGAAGGTTTTCAGCCCGTCATGGCCGAGGCGGCGAAGCCGCTCGTTCGCCTCGCCGGCGAGGAGCTCGGCGATGTGGTTGGCGCCGAAGCGCTGTCCGGTGCGCACCACCGCCGAGAGCACCTTCTGGGCGTCGATCGTCGCGTCGTAGCGCGCGGCGCTGTCACGGCAGAGGTCGCAAGCGCCGCAGGGCTCGGAGCCTTCGCCGAAATAGGCGAGCAGCGACTGGCGGCGGCAGAGCGCCGATTCGCAAAGCGCGATCATCGCGCCGAGGCGGTTCTCCTCGATCCGGCGCTGCTCGGGCGTCACCTCCTTCCCGGCGATCTGGCGCCGGCGAAGCATCATGTCGTCGACGCCGTAGAGGGTCAGCGTGTCGGCGGGCAGCCCGTCGCGCCCGGCGCGACCGATCTCCTGGTAATAGCCCTCGACGCTCACCGGCATGTCGGCATGGACGACGAAGCGGACGTCCGGCTTGTTGACCCCCATGCCGAAGGCGACCGTGGCGCAGATCACCACGCCGTCCTCCTTGAGGAAGGCGTCCTGGTTGTCGCTCCTGACCGCCTGGTCGAGGCCGGCGTGATAGGGGAGCGCCCTGACCCCCTTGCCGGCGAGGCCCGCGGCGAGGCGCTCGGCGCGGTCGCGGGAGGCGGCGTAGACGATGCCGCTCTCCCGCCGGTGGGCGACGAGGAAATCCTCGATCTGCGCCCGCGGCCTCTCCTTCGGTTCGAAGCGGAGGCCGATGTTCGGCCGGTCGAAGCTGTGAACGAAGGTTCGCGGCGGGTCGGGAAAAAGCTGCGCCGCGATATCGGCGCGCGTCGCCGCATCGGCGGTCGCGGTCAGAGCCACCACCGGCACGCCGCCCAGCGTCTCGCGGGCACGGGCGAGCAGGCGGTATTCGGGGCGGAAATCGTGGCCCCATTGCGAGATGCAGTGGGCCTCGTCGATGGCGAGGCGGCGGACGCCGGCGCGTCGGAGCCGCGCGGCGAAGGCGTCGCTGGCGAGGCGTTCGGGCGAGACGTAGAGGAGCCTGAGCGCGCCGTCCTCGATCATGTCCCAGGCCTCGTCGCCGGTGGCGGAGTTAAGCGCTGCCGCGGCGACCCCGAGGCTCCGCATCTGGTCCACCTGATCGCGCATCAGCGCGATCAGCGGCGAGACGACAAGCGTCAGGCCTTGATCGAGGATCGCCGGCAGCTGGTAGCAAAGCGACTTGCCGCTTCCCGTCGGCATCACGGCGAGGACGTCCTCGCCGTCGAGCACCGCGGCGACGATCTCGGCCTGGCCGGGCCGGAAGGACTCGTAGCCGAAGACGGACCGGAGGGCCGCAGAGGCCGCCCGCATGTCGGTTGCCGTCATGGACCGTCCCCGCCCGCGTCGCGCACCGTGCCGTCGGTCACCACCAAGCGCTGCGCCGTCTCGCCGAGCGGCGCAAAGACGCTGGCGTCGGTGCCGGTCATGAAGGCCTGAGTGCCTCGGTGCGGCCCTGCGATTGCGACACCTCCGTCAATGGCGATGAACCAAGCTAGATACCACATCGAGCACATGGCCATTCTCGAACGCATCCTTCGCGCCCGCTTGAATCGTCTTGATGCGTCCGCCAAACGCGTAACCGGCGGGCGACGGGTTTACCTCCACAATGCTCATTCCATGTTGGTTGGCTCTGCGTATGGGATTGCGAATGTGATCGTCTTCCAGGCTACAGCCGATCAAGATGCAGACCTTCGCGCTGCTGAGTGCGCGATGGAACTCGGCGTATAGCGTTACAAAAGGTTCGTCGCTCTGGAGTTTTGGTCCGGGGCCGAGCACCAGCTCCGGATCAACGTTTGGGTCGAACCGGCGGCATTCGATAATTTCGTTAAACGCGGCCGCTTCTGGATCGGCATTGACAGCCCAATTTAGCGAGCCGTGTAGTTTGTACAGGTTGACCCCGGGTGACCGCGCCCGGAAGACGGAAGGCGTCCACCTGCCACTCCGAGCGCTGAATCCCATGCGAATGTCCAGGCCGCATGATCGACACGCATCCTCAACGCAGGAATCGTAGTTGGTCGTGAATACATGAAGACGCCAATTCAAAGGAACGAAGTCAGCGAGACCCGCAAGGTAGGCCGGATCGTAACTCTCCCGACAATGGCGCTGAACCAACGACTTAATGATTGCCCCTTTGACACTCCATGCGATGCAGCTTGCTGTCGCGCCAATGTCCAAGACATTCAAATTGAGCTTTGTCGCTAGACTGAATGGCTCCTTCGTGGCCTGGCGTAGGTAAGCCAGCCACTCGAAGAAGGCTTCGTAGTTTGCCGCGACCCGCTGGTCGATCTTCGCGACCTCTTCGAACAAATCACTTGCCGCTTCACCGCACTCGCCCGCTGGGTCTCGAAGCCCTGGAAGCGAAGCCCTAATTTCGCTTGTGAGCTCGGATACGAGCGGCATGCCGGCGTCGCGCGATGCCCCTGCGCCGAGGAGGAAGATGATCGAGGTCATTGCGTCAGTCTAACCGTCAGTTGCTACTCCTGGCAGGTCGTCGCTAGAATGGTGCCACCTTCGATCGACAGATGTTGCGCCGTCTCGCCGAGCGGCGCGAAGACGCTGGCGTCGGTGCCGGTCATGAAGGCCTGGCAGCCGAGGTCGCCGAGCAGGGTGAACAGCGCGGCGCGGCGCATTTCGTCGAGATGGGCGGCGATCTCGTCGAGGAGGACGACCGGCGTCTCGCCGGTGAGCTTCGCCACCAGCCGCGCCTGCGCCAGCACCAGGCCGACGAGGAGGGCTTTCTGTTCGCCGGTCGAGCAGGTGTCGGCCGGCATGTCCTTGGGTCCGTGGCGCACGGTGAGGTCGGAGCGGTGCGGGCCGGTCAGCGTGCGTCCGGCCGCCGCGTCGCGTTGGCGCTCGTCGCGGAGGAGACGCCGGTAGCGCTCCTCGACCTCGCTCGCCGGCCGGCCGTCGAGGTCGCCTTCGAGCGCGCCGGCCAGCGCGACGATCGCGGCGGGGAAGGGGCCGCCGCCGTCGGCCTCGCCGAGCATCGCCACGGTCAGTCCCGCCCATTCGCGCCGGGCGGCGGCGATGGCGACGCCGAGCTCGGCCATCTCCGTTTCGATGGCGTCGAGCCAGCGCTGATCCGGCGACGGCTCGGCGAGCAGGCGGTTGCGGCCGCGCATCGCCCGCTCGAAAGCGTTGGCGCGGGTGCCGTGAGTCTTGTCGATGGCGAGCACCGCGCGGTCGAGGAACTTCCGGCGGTCGGCCGGCGGTCCGCTGAACAGCCCATCCATCGCCGGCGTCAGCCACAGCACCCTCAGGTGATCGAGGAGGGCGGCCGACGAGCCGGCGGCGGCCCGATTGACATGGACGCGGCGCTTGCTCTCCGGCCCCGCCTCGCCGAGGACGACGCCGGTGCCGAGATCGACGGTCCCGGCGGCATTCGCCACCTCTGCCGCCACCGCCCAGGTGCCGTCGCCGCCCTGCCTTGCGACCTCGCCGAGCTCGGCGCCGCGAATGCCGCGGCCGGGCGACAGGAACGACACCGCCTCGATGAGATTGGTCTTGCCGGCGCCGTTCGGCCCGGTGAGCACCACCGGCCGTCCGTCGAGGGCAAGCGCCAGGGACGGGTAGTTGCGAAAATCGGCGAGCTTCAGCGCCAGAATCGCGGCGCGCGCCGCCGGCGGCGTTTGTTCTCCACCGCGGCTGTCTTGCCGGAGGTCTTGAGTCGCGTTCGACACGTCTTGCTTATAGCCCGGCCGCCGGCGCCGGCCATATGGCGTGCCAAAGCATGCCGCGTCGCGCATTCGACGCACTCTTGCAAGGAATCAATTCCCGTTCCATATTCCGGTTTCCATCAACAACCGAAAGGAGGTGATCCAGTGTCTCATTGTCAAACGCCGCGTGTGGCGGTGGACCCGACCTGGAACCGTACCCCTCGCGAGGTCCGCGCCTCCTGAGTTGGGGCCCGAGTTACGCTCACACCGCTATCCGCGGTTAGGCAATGGAAGGGCCGCCCAAACAGGCGGCCCTTCGATTTTTTGGGGCGCCGCTAACCAGAGAAACGCCTCTTAAGAACAGGCGTGCGCTCGATGCGGGTGAACCGGCTCCGCCCATCTCTCTGTCTCATCCGTCTTGCTTGCCAGAGCGGCCAGATGAGCAGAAAATCAGCCAGAGCGCGAACTCATCTGGAGTGTCGGGCCATGAGATATCTATCGGCTGTATTGAGCGTTGTCGGGCTGTCCGGAGCATTCCTCGTCTGGACCGGAACTGCCGGGGCCGGGGTTGTCGCAGAAAGCAGCACGCCGGGCTACCGGGCGGAGGCGATCGACCTCGAGCGCGACGGTACGGGTGGTGTCACCCTGACACTGAAGATCACCAATGACGGGGACAAGCAAGCCGACCTTGCCTGCGAGCTTCGGGCCAGCGGCGCCGAGACTTGCGGACAGATCACCGGCGTCTACCTTGTCGACGGCGTCAACAGGAAGCGCTACCTCGTCATGCGCGACAGCGACGGCAAGTGCATCTGCACCGACACGCTCCGCGATGTCGATCCGAAGAGCGACGTGACGGTCTGGGCGAAGTTCGCGGCGCCACCCGACGACGTCGACAAGATGACCGTTATCGTGCCGCTTTTCCTGCCGCTCGACGGTGTGCCGGTCACCGGCCCCTAGCATCGCGATGAGCGCCGCGCTTGCCCTGGCCTTCGTCTTTGCCGCGACCCCCGCTTTTGCGGCGGAGGGTGTGGGTCCGGTTATCGATCTCGTCGCCCCGGTCGCGGACGTCCTGGCTCCGGTCAAGGATATCGATGCCAGCGTCCAAGATCTGATGCGGGTCAAGCAGGGAGCCAAGGAAATCACGATCGAGCTGCCCGCCGACATTCTGTTCGATTTCGACAAGGCAAATATTCGCCCGGACGCGGCGATTGCGCTGGCCGAAGCGGCCGAAATGATCCGGACGCAAGCCAAGGGGACGGTCAAGATCAACGGGCACACGGACTCCAAAGGCTCGGCGGCTTACAACAAGAGGCTGTCGCTGGCGCGGGCGGAATCGGTCAAGGCCTGGCTCGTCGACAAGCAGGAGCTTGCCAAGGTCCCGTTCGCGATCAAAGGCCTCGGAGCGAGCCAGCCGGTAGCCCGCGACGCCAATCCGGACGGCTCAGACAATTCGGAGGGTCGCCAGCTCAACCGCCGGGTAGAGATCGTCTTCACCAAGAAATAAGCGTCGATCAGTTCAGCGACCGGGCTCGCCACCAAGCGATGGTCACCGGGATCAATTCCGCAAGCGGTGTCGCGCCGAGACCGAACGTTGTCTCAAATTTCGCGCCGTCGACGATGAACGGCCCGGTGAACTCGTAAAGCATCTCGTCGAGCTCGCGGACGTCCGGATTGACGAGGCCAAGGAGCCGCAGCATCCAACGCGGGGTGGGCTGCACCTCGACGGCGCGGCCGAGCGCCTCGGCGATCATCGCTGCGATCTGACGGGTGGATCGCGCCGGCGCGTTGGGCACATGCCAGACCGCACCGACGGCGCGATCGTCGGTGCCCAGCGTCGCCAGCACCCGGGCGGCGTCCGGGAGATAGGAGTAGCTGTGCGGCTGGTCGGGATCGCCGATCACCTGCGCCGTCTTGCCGGCGAGCGCCCGGCCGATGACCCGCTCGCCGAGCGGCGACTGAAAGGTTGCCCGCGGACCGAAATAGTCGGACGCCCGCGCCGTGGCGAGTTGCAGGTTGCCCGCCTGTGAGAGGGCGGCCAGCTCCTCGGCCATCGCCGCACGCACCTTGCCCTTTCGGGTGTGGGCGGCATGCGGCAGATCCTCGGTGATCGGCGCGCCCCTGGTGTCACCGTACATGTAGACGTTTTCGAACGAGACATAGCGTGCGCCCGCCGCCTGCGCCGCGCCGACGACCGCGCGCTGGAGCGGCGGAAACAGGTCGCCCCAGCGCGAATAGGGCGGGTTGAGGCATTGGTAGACGCTCACCGCGCCGGCCGCTGCCTCGGTCGCGAAGGCGGGATCGGACGCATCGCCCCGCGCCGGTTCGACGCCGGCCGGCAGGTCGTTGACCGGCGACCGGCTGACGACGCGGACGGTGAGGTTCCGCGCAACCAGTTCATTGGCCAGCGCCCGGCCGACCGGTCCGGCGCCGAAGACGACATGTGTGTCGGGCATTTGACGCTCCTTCTTCGTTCGCATTTGAAGGGTTTACGAAGTGGAACCCGTCGCGTCCTTGACCGGCTTCAACTTGCAACGCTCCGGTTCGGGGAGGGATCGGCACGGATTGAAGCCGTGCCATCAGAGCGAGCTGCCGAAGTGAGGCTCAGAACCCCATCTGGCGGCGGCCGAGGTCGGTGAGGTCGGCCTCGGTGGCGCGGCCGGAGAAGTCGACCTCGAAGTCCATCGGAGCGAAATCGGGCGCCGAGCGGCCGGCGAGGAAGGCTTCGCGCTGGCGCGGCAGATAGGCGCGGTTCTTCGGGCAGTCCGGCGCCGAGCCGATGTAGATGACGCTCGCATATTCCTTCCCGGCATGCTCGTCGGCGACCGCGTGGCAGATGTCGGTGTGCCACCACACCGTGTCGCCGGGCGCGACCTCGGGGATCGACACCAGACAGGCCATCATCTCGGGATGCCAGGCCTGGCTGACGCCGAGCGCCCGGCCGGGAGCGGCGCCGCAGAGATCGTCCTCGGCCACGTCGTCCTGGAGGGCGCGCAAGAGCACATAGGAGATTCCTTCGGCGACCGGCACCAGGCGGAGCGTGCCGTCCTTCGGCCCCTGGCGGGTCAGCGCCGTCCAGCCCTGATAGGTGCGGAAGACGCTCGCCACCGCCGGCGAGGGGATCTCGCGGGTCTCCAGGCGATGAGTGCCGTCGAACGGGTCGTAGCCGCGCCAGTCGCCGGCAAGGACGTTGCGATAGACGCTCTGGTAGCCGGGGTCGATCCACCGCTCGACCGTGCCGGCGTCCATGTGCGGCGACAGGCCGAGCGTCTTGTCGCCCGGCTGTCGGCGGCGGACCCGGTCGGCATAGGTGACCTGCAGGTCGGGGTCGAAGACGCCTTCGTACTTCCACAGCCGGTCGAGAAAGGCGCGGGTCGCCGCCAGGCTTTCGCCCTGGCGGGCGTTCACCTGCGGCTTCGACCAATAGACGTTGAAGACCTGCGGCCTGCCGGCCTTCAGCGCGGAGAAATACTTGTCGAGGCTGCGCTTCTCCACCTCGCGCTCTTCGTAGCGATTGGTGTCGAGATAGTCGGAGAGCTCGGCGAACCAGCCGTTGGCCATCGCTTCCGAATAGACGCCACGCACCACCGCGCAGCCGGTGCGGCGGATGGCGGCCTTGGTCGCCTCGCTCACCTTTCCCGCGGCGATGTCGCGGTAGTCGACCTCCGGGACGACCGGCCGGCCGGCCGCGCTGTCCGCCTGGATGGTCCCGGCCGCCTTGGCGATGTGGTCCCTCACCTCGGCTAAGGCGCGCGTCAGCTCCGCGCGCCGCGGCGCCATCGTCCGCTTGAAGGCGACGATCTGGTCGGCGACGTCATATTTCGCCTCGACATCGGCTGCCGGCATTTTCGTTCCTCCCAAGTCGAGCCGCCTCGCTCGGTGGGCGGCCGTTACCGGATGCGGCGATCATGCCATGGTTTCGGGGAAGGCGCGAAACCGCGCTCACACGCGCCGGAACAGCCAGACCCTTGCCGGCGGCATGTTCATCCAGATCCACCGCGAGGCCTCGGCGGAAAACCGGCCCGGCACCGGCTCGACCGGCCCCTTGATCAGATAGGAGAACTGGATGAAGGGCTTGCCCGCTTCCATCCGTTCGAGGCCCGCCTCGATCAGCCGGCGGCGATCCTGCGGCGGCCGGGCGACCAGCGGCAGGCTGGAGACGACGCTCGAGGCGCGGTCGGCCCGGCCGTCGAGCGACCCGTCGAGATCGTAGGCGTCGCCGCGGATGACCGTGATGCCGGGAAACCGCTCGGCGAGCAGCCGGCAGAAATCGGGGCTGTATTCGATGGCGATGATGCGCTCCGGCGCGACGCCGCGCTCGATCAGCGCCTTGGTGACGACGCCGGTTCCCGGACCGAGCTCGATGACCGGCAGGTCTTCGTCCGGGTCGACGTGGCTTGCCATCGCCTTGGCCAGCGCCGGGCCGGAGGGCGCGATCGCCCCGGTCATGCGCGGCCGCGCGGCGAGACCCTTGAGGAAGCGGAGCTGATCACGCATGCGGCTTCGCCACCTGCGACAAATGACCTAGGACAGCCCGTCTTGTAGCGAGTCCGTCCGAAGTCATAGGTCGTGTACCTCCAATGCCCCGTCCCATCTTTCATTGAGATATTCGCATACGAGGCGTCGGTGGCAGTGATGCGGCGTGGCTTCCGAGCAAAGCAGGCACGCACCGTCCAACATCTCCGGCTTGAAGCGATTCTCAATCTGGCGTTCCGACATCAGCGCTAAAAAGCGCTTCTCATACTCACCCCAGTCGCCCTTCTCTTTCTTATACGCTTTGAGCATCGGGTCAGTCGGCGCAAGCAGAGGCTGATGCACATATTGAATGCCTCCGATCTTCTTGAGGAAGTAGGCGAGATCGTCGGCCTTCGCGAAGCCGGCGAGCTGCGACGTGTTGTGCAGCCGCACATCCACGACCTTCTTCACGCCGGCGTTCGAGAGCCGCTCAAAGAATCCTTCGGCGGTGGTCTTGGTGAACCCGATCGTCGAAACGGTTGCCTTGGCCACTGGCGTCACTCCGCGGCGATCGGACCGCCGGGATGGGGCTGCGGCTCAGCGAACGCGACCTTCCGCGCGCGTTCGCGATACGCCGTTGCCAATCTTTCCGAACGAGGGGCAAAGAGGTCCTCGGTGTCGCGGCCCGAGAGTTCCATGAGCTTGTCCTCAATTTCGGAATGACTCACGACGCGTCCATCACCAAGGATGTGGCCGACGTGAATGCCGCGGTGAACCAAGGCCCGGCCCACGAGGAGACATCTATGGCAGTCCAGCGGGTCGCGCTCAGAGCACATAAGAGCGATCCGATACTTCTTTGCCCCCTCAATAACGCGATCTAGTCCTTTGCCGAATTCGGCGGTCCGTGACATCCGCTCGTAGTCGGCAACCCCATCGCAGTAGAACTCGGGCTTCGAGGGACGCCCCCCCAATTCCTTGCCGAGAAACACGTAGGCGATCCCATCTGTACGCAGCTCATTCGAAAGAGACTCGCGATTAAATTGGGGAAATTGCCGTGAATATGGCGCACTTCTCACGTCGACAATAGCGGTCACATTCGCTTGCCGAAGGAGCTCCGAGAAACGTTCATAGAGCAGCGTGGAATGCCCGATTGTCAGAACTTCGGTTGCTTCCAAAACCAGTTCTCCAAACCCTCAATGCTCCTAAGTGAATAGCCTGCTATGACACAAACACGCCGGCGATAAGTTTGTAGGCGTAACCTCCATATGGCTCCCCTAAACTGACGCACAATATCGCATGCCCGACTTCGAACTCACCGTCCTCGCCCGCCAAGTACCTGCGTTCCGTAGCGGGGTCAGTCACAGCGAGCCTGTACTGCACACCGTTGAAGGTGAAGTGACCGCGAACCTTGCGTTTGCGAAACTCGGCACCTTCGACGGCGACCGCTATCTTTAGGTCCGTAACCTCGATCAGCCGAAGGGAACCGCCTAGCTTGTTCGCTGCGGCCTCCTCGACGCGATCGTGTAGTCCGCTGTAGCTGGACAAAAAGCTATCCCACAGCGGTCCCGCTACTGGATCAAGCGCGGCGCGTAGGTCGTCCCAACTCGCCTCGCGTTCTTTGGTCCAGTGGTCGGCATCGTCAATAAGGTGGTTCTCCGTTTGGAAGCCGTGCGGTCGAGGCTCGATCATCGGGATGTTGATCACATCAAGCAGCTTGGGGTCTTGCCCATTCTGAAAGCGGCGTTCTTCTTCGGACAGTTCCCCTGCCTGCCTTCCGCTGACCGGTCTGATCCAGTCGCCGATCTTGCCGCCCGCGATTTCTTTCCCAGCAACGCAACGACCCGCGATCTTGCGCGAGTTCGCAAGGCAAATGATCGTCTTCGTGTACTTGGCTGACACTGGAAGTCAGGCGCCGAAGAAGTCGCGGACGCGGGCGAAGAAGCCGGTCGAACTCGGGATTGTTCTCGGCCGAGGAGGCCTTCTCGAATTCCTCCAGCAGTTCGCGCTGGCGGCGCGACAGATTGCGCGGCGTCTCCACCACCACCTGGATATACATGTCGCCGATCTTGGATGTCCGCATCACCGGCATTCCCTTGCCTTTGAGGCGGAACTGCTTGCCGGTCTGCGTGCCGTCGGGGACCCGCACCCGGGTCTTGCCGCCGTCGATGGTCGGCACCTCGAACTCGCCGCCGAGCGCCGCCGACGCGACCGAGACCGGCACGCGGCAGAAGATGTCGGCGCCGTCGCGCTGGAAGAATTCGTGAGGCTGGATCGACAGGAAGATATAGAGGTCGCCGCCCGGGCCGCCGCGCAGGCCCGCCTCCCCTTCGCCGGCAAGCCGGATGCGGGTGCCGTCCTCGATGCCGGCCGGGATGTTGACGCTGAGCTTGCGGTCCTCGGTGGTGCGTCCCGAACCGGAGCAATCCGGGCACGGATCGGAGATGACCTCGCCGCGGCCGTGGCAGGTCGGGCAGGTCCGCTCGATCGAGAAGAAGCCCTGCGCCGCGCGGACCCGGCCATGGCCGTCGCATGTCGGACAGGCCTTCGGGCTCGAGCCGGGCTTGGCGCCGCTGCCCGAGCAGGTCTGGCAGACGACCTTGGTCGGCACCTCGATCTCGGCGGTCTTGCCCGCATAGGCCTCTTCGAGGGTGATCTCCATGTTGTAGCGGAGGTCGGAGCCGCGCTCGCGGGCCGAGCGGCTGGCGCCGCGCCGGCCGCCGCCCATGAACTCGCCGAAGATGTCGTCGAAGATGTTGGACATCGATGCGGCGAAATCGGCATGGAAGCCGCCCATGCCGTTGGCGCCGTTCTCGAAGGCGGCATGGCCGAAGCGGTCATAGGCGGCGCGCTTCTGCGGGTCGCGCAGCGCCTCGTAGGCCTCGTTGACTTCCTTGAACCTGATCTCGGCGGTCGGGTCGCCATTGTTGCGGTCGGGGTGGAACTGCATGGCGAGCTTGCGGTAGGCGCTCTTCAGCACCTTCTCGTCCGACGTGCGGGTTACGCCGAGGATTTCATAAAAGTCGCGCTTGGCCATTCGTTCTTATTCTGCCCCGGTGCGGCCGCTTCCTCGCGGCGTCGAAGTCCGCGGCCGACAAATAAAGCAAAGGCCCGCACCCTTGAAACGCAACGCTGCGCTTCCCCGGGTGCGGGCCATGGTCGTTCCCCGTCGATCAGGCCGACTTCTGCTGGTCGTCGTCGCTGACTTCCTCGAAGTCGGCGTCGACCACGTCGTCGTTGCCCGGGCCGGCTTCGCCGCCTCCGGCTTCACCGCTTTCGCCACCGGCCTGGCTCGCCTGGTACATCGCCTCGCCGAGCTTCATCGAGGCCTGGGCGACGGCGTTGGTCCGCGCCTGGATGGCGTCGACGTCCTCGCCTTCCATGGCGGTCTTCAACTCGGCGACCGCCGCCTCGATGGCCGACTTGTCGGCGGCCGAGACCTTGTCGCCGTAGTCGGCGAGCGTCTTCTCGGTCGAGTGGACGAGCGCTTCGCCGTGGTTCTTCGCCTCGATGAGGGCGCGCCGCTTCTTGTCCTCGTCGGCGTGGGCCTCGGCATCCTTGACCATCTTCTCGATGTCGGTTTCCGACAGGCCGCCCGACGCCTGGATGCGGATCTGCTGCTCCTTGCCGGTGCCCTTGTCCTTGGCCGAGACGTTGACGATGCCGTTGGCGTCGATGTCGAAGGTGACCTCGATCTGCGGCACGCCGCGCGGCGCCGGCGGAATGCCGACCAGGTCGAACTGGCCGAGCATCTTGTTGTCGGCCGCCATCTCGCGCTCGCCCTGGAAGACGCGGATGGTGACCGCGCTCTGGGCGTCCTCGGCGGTCGAGAACACCTGGCCCTTCTTGGTCGGGATGGTGGTGTTGCGGTCGATCAGCCGGGTGAACACGCCGCCCAGCGTCTCGATGCCGAGCGACAGCGGCGTCACGTCGAGCAGGAGCACGTCCTTGACGTCGCCCTGCAGGACGCCGGCCTGGATGGCGGCGCCGATGGCGACCACCTCGTCCGGATTGACGCCCTTGTGCGGCTCCTTGCCGAAGAACTGCTTCACCACTTCCTGGACCTTGGGCATGCGGGTCATGCCGCCGACCAGGACGACCTCCTGGATCTCGCCGGCGGTCAGGCCGGCGTCCTTGAGGGCCGACTTGCACGGGCCGACCGTCTTCTGGATGAGGTCGTCGACCAGCGCCTCGAACTTGGCGCGGGTGAGCTTCATGGTGAGGTGCTTCGGCCCGGCGGCGTCGGCGGTGATGAACGGCAGGTTGATCTCGGTCTGGGTCGCCGACGACAGCTCGATCTTGGCCTTCTCGGCGGCTTCCTTGAGACGCTGCAGAGCGAGCTTGTCGCCTCTGAGGTCGATGCCCTGCTCCTTCTTGAACTCGTCGGCGAGATAGTTGACGAGCCGCATGTCGAAGTCCTCGCCGCCGAGGAAGGTGTCGCCGTTGGTCGACTTCACCTCGAAGACGCCGTCGCCGATCTCGAGGATCGAGATGTCGAAGGTGCCGCCGCCGAGGTCGTAGACGGCGATGGTCTGGCCTTCCTTCTTGTCGAGGCCGTAGGCGAGCGCCGCGGCGGTCGGCTCGTTGATGATGCGCAGCACTTCGAGGCCGGCGATCTTGCCGGCGTCCTTGGTCGCCTGGCGCTGGGCGTCGTTGAAATAGGCGGGAACGGTAATCACCGCCTGCTCGACCTTGGTGCCGAGATAGGCCTCGGCGGTCTCCTTCATCTTCTGCAGGATGAAGGCGGAAATCTGCGAGGGCGAATAGGCCTTGCTGTCGATCTCGACCCAGGCGTCGCCGTTGCCGCCCTTGACGATCTTGTAGGGGACGAGCTTCTTGTCCTTCTCGACGGTCGGATCGTCGAAGCGGCGGCCGATCAGGCGTTTGACCGCGAAGATCGTCCGTTCCGGATTGGTGACCGCCTGGCGCTTCGCCGGCTGGCCGACGAGGCGTTCGCCGTCGCCGGTGAAGGCGACCATCGAAGGCGTCGTGCGGGCGCCCTCGGAATTCTCGATGACCTTGGCGTTCTTGCCGTCCATGACGGCCACGCATGAATTGGTCGTCCCGAGGTCAATGCCAATAACCTTTGCCATACTTCCCATCTCCTTTCGGCAGACCGGCCGGGTCCTGTTCAAGGCCCCCGGCCCTCGGCGCGGTTCTCTACGAACCTGGACGCTGAGGGCAGCCCGGTCCCCTGGCGTGATTTCGCGCGTCCTGAAACGAGGTGATTCCCCCGGGGACGCGCGGGTTCTCGGCGTATATAAGAAGACCGTGAAGGCGCCGCAAGCGGCGAAACCCGAAGGTTAATCCCGTCCCACCGAATCTCATATTATACTGGGCGTGCCGGCCCCGCGGTGCTCGCGGTGCGCGAGGTCGGCCGGATCGAGTGCACCACTGACCGGATCAGGAGGAGGGACCGGGAAATGTCATCCACAATCATCAACATCATCATCCAGATTGTTACGGGCATTATCGGCGGAAACGCTGCCGGCAGCGCGATGAAGAATGTGAGCCTTGGCGCGACGGGAAACACCATTGCGGGCGCAATCGGCGGGCTCGGCGGCGGGCAGCTGCTCGACGCCATCATCCCGGCCCTGCAGGGGGCTGCCGGGGGCGGCGGTCTCGATATCGGCTCGGTGGTCGGCCAGATCGTCGGCGGCGGCGTCGGCGGTGCCATCCTCACCGCCATCGTCGGCGCCATCAAGAACGCCATGGCGAAGTAGGCTGGATTGCTGGAAAGCGGGCGCCCGGACAGGCACTTCTCCTCGGGCGCCCGGTCAAGCGGGAGCCTGCCCATGACGCGCTTTGCGATTGCCCTGGTTGTTGCACTCGGCCTGGGTGGGGCAGTTTCGCCTGCCTTTGCGCAGGTGACCACGCCGCCGCGCGGCTCGCCGCTCAGGGCCGCCATCCTCGACGGTCTCCGGCCGATGGTTGAGGCCGAGGTCGGCAAGCCGGTCGAGTTTGTCGTCCGCCAAATGCGCGTCGTCGGCGAATGGGCGTTCGTCCTCGTCACGCCACAGCGGCCCGGCGGCGGGCCGATTCCTTATCTTTATACGCGCTACCAGGCCGCAGTCGACGCGGGCGCCTTCGACGATCAGGTCGCCGCGCTGCTGAGAGAAACCCCGTCCGGCTGGCTGGTCTACGAATACAATCTCGGCGCCACCGACGTGCCATGGGTCGACTGGGGCGGGTTCTACCCGGTGCCGCCGGAGGTGTTTCCCGGGAACTGATCAACCGCTTCCTTCCCGGCCGGGCCGCGGACCGAGCCGACCGATCAGCGGCACGCCGGCCGCGAGAGAGAAAGAATTGCCCTCCTTCCTGAGCGACCGACGCCGCCTGACGATTGTCCTGGTCTTCGCCCTGCACGGCGTGACCGTCGGCTCCTTCTTCTCGCGCATCGCCGACCTGCAGGCCAAGATCGGCCTTAGCGAAGCCGAGCTCGGCCTGGCCCTCGTCGGGCTTCCGGCCGGCGTCTTCACCGGCTCGCTGTTCGTCAGCCGGATCGTCGAGCAACGCGGTACGCGCATGATGCTGCTCGTCGCATTGCCACTCTTCGCGGCGGGCCCGCTGCTGGCGTCGCTGGCCGTCGACACGCTGTCGCTTTTCGCCTGCCTGTTCCTGCTCGGCCTCGGGCTGACCGCCTGCAACATCACGATGAACGTCGAGGCCGATCGCGTCGAGGCCGCAACCGGCGCGCGCCTGATCAACCGCTGCCATGGCATGTGGGGCGTGGGGTTTCTTGCCGCCTCGCTCGCCGGGACGGGCGCTGTCGCGGCGGGGATTCCGCCAACGGTCCACTTCATCGTCATCCTCGTCGTCCTGACCGTCGCAACTGTCGCCATCGTCGCGCCGATGGAAGCCAGTCCGCCGCGGGCGCATCGGGGCGGAGCCAGGCTCAGTCGCTTCGCGGTCCCAACCGTCGGCGTGCTTCTCATCATCGGGTTTGCCTGCTCCGGCATCTGGCTGGAAGGAAGCAGCCGCAGCTGGTCGGTGATCTATGTCCGCGACCAGTTCTCCGCCCTCGCCTGGGTGGCGACGCTGACCCTGCCGTCGATCGTGACAGCCCAGATCGCCGGGCGATTCCTGGCTGACGACCTGATCGAGCGCCACGGCCCCGTCCGCGTCGCGCGCCTGCTGTCGGGGATTTCGCTTGTCGGGCTGATCCTGGTGGTGACGGCCGGCTCGATCGTCGTCGCGCTTGCCGGCTTCGCGCTGATCGGCTTCGGCATCAGCACGGTCCAACCCCAGGCCCTGTCGGCGGCCGCCCGGCTCGGCGATCGGCCGTCATCGGAAAACGTCGCCGCCCTCGCCAGCCTTCAAACGATGATCGGCTTCATTGCGCCGCCGCTCTTTGGCCTGATCGCATCGCGCTACGGAATCCAGTTGTCGTTCGCCATCATCCTGCCGCTGCCGGTGCTCGCCATCTTCTTTGCCCGCTATCTGGGGCGGGAGGGATAGACGGGCGTCACGCCGGGCATGGGCGTCGCGCCTGCTACAACCGGCAAGCCCCTGCCGCCCTATTTGGCCATCATTCCGGAGATCGTCGGACCAGGCTGGGTTCGCTGCGCGGCCCAGCAGGCGATGTCGCCTAGACAGGCCTTGCTCGCCGCGAGTTCGGTGCCGTATTTCCGAAGCGCCGCCGCCGGCACGCTGCCGGCGATGTTCTTCAACTCGTGCGGGTCGCTGGTCAGATCGTAGAGGTTCGTCTCGCCATCTTCATACGCGACATAGAGCGATGTCGCCGTCCGCAGCGCCTCATAGGTGATCGGATTGGCCGAATCCGGGATCGGCGCGTCCGGATCGGTCAGGTCGAAATTGTCGGGCCGGTGATGCTCGATCAGCGCGCTTTCCCGCCAGCCGGTATCTGCCGCACCGAGGAGCAGCGGAACGAGACTGCGTCCGTCGGGCTTGCTCGGCCCGCGGCCGCCGCCGAGATCGGTGAACGTCGGACAGAGGTCGACGTTCTCGGCAATTTCGGTCAGCACCCGGCCCTTGGCGACGCCCGGCCCGACGACGATCAGCGGCACCTGGATGTCGGTATCGTAGGGCGTCATCTTGCCCGACCGTAGCGAATACTCGCCCATGTGGTAGCCGTTGTCGGAGCTGAACACGATATAGGTGTTGTTGGCGATGCCGAGCGCGGCGAGCGTCGCCCGCAATTCGCCGATCATCTTGTCCACCGCCTGGACCGACTGGGCGCGCTTGCGGAAGTCCTCGTCGAGACTGACCACCTCCTTGCGGCGAAGCGGCGGAATGTCCTTCAGCCAGCGTGGCGCGTTGTCGTCGGGTCGTGCCCCGTAGGCAACCGTGCGCGGAACCCTGGTGCCGGGAAACTTGTCGGCGTCCCGCGGCGCCGGCGTGTACGGCGCGTGCGGCGCGAAGGTCGCGATCTCGATGAAGAACGGACCGGCGGCCGACTGGCGAACGAAGCGGTCCGCCTTCACGGCCAGCACGTCGGTGAGGTAATCGGCCGGAGCGTCGCCATAGTGGACGAGCTGTCCGTTCTCGTTGAGGTCGTAGTTGAACTCGGGATAGCCGTCGCCCGCCACGTCCCATTCGTTCCATCCCGGCTCCGGCCCGTTCCGCTTCGGCTGGAATCCGTTGAGATATTTGCCCATCATCGCCGTGCGGTAGCCGTCCCGCTGCAGCGCGACGGCGAAGGTCTGAGAGCTGTCGCCGCGTTTGTCAAAGACCTCGTAGCCGCCGTCCGGCGGCGCGTTGGTGAAGACCCCGGTGTTGTGCGGAAACTTGCCGGTGAAGATCGAGGCGCGGGACGGGCAGCACAGGGAATCGGTGACGAAGTAGTTCGCGAAGCTCGCCCCGTCCTTCTGCATGGCCCGCACGTTGGGCATGTATTTCAAAAGGTTCATCGACAGGTCGTCGGTCAGGACGAAGACGATGTTCGGCTTGGTGAGACCGCCGGGCAGAGGCGTGGTCACCTGCGGGGATTCGGCGACGAACGGCGCCGGCGGTTTTCGGGTCGTCGGCACCGCCACCGTCGCCTTGGCCTGGATCAAACCGGGCGCAGCCTCGTCAGCCGGGGCGACGCCGCCCGACAGGCAAAGCACCAGGAACATCCCTGCCAACCACCATTGTCGCATGACAACCATCCTTGTCGGTGCGGATTCGGAGAAGAACCGCGCTCGGTCGCGACGCGGCCCGGCGGCGTCGTTCGCCGATCGGGCGCTCAGGCGCGATTGGTTACGGGGAGGGGTGCCGGCTGCCGCCGGCGAACGCTGCGCGATGCGGTCGAAACGGTCACGCGCCAGCGTTAGGATTCCGGATTTGCTCATGAGCCACGCGTCGGCGATCAGGGCTGTCGCCTGCGTCGCTCCGCCGGTCAGATGCGCCCCGGTTTTTGTCGACTTTGTGGCCGCACGGACGGGAGGGCCGCGCGGTTCACACTTCTCCCGGCACCGCGACCTCCGCCGGGCGGGACGGCGCGCGCCGGCGCTTTCTTCCCTTCGCCGCCTTGATGGCGGCGGCGGGGTCGTTGTCGGCGGCGTCGGGACTGGGGAACAGCTCGTTGAAGGGGACCGAGCGGCCGTCGCCCTCGACGACGCGGACGTGGAAGCGCCGCAGCCGCCGCGGCTCGGGCACGCCGCAGGAATGGGCGATGACCTCCACCTCCTTCCGCATGTTCATGCAGTAGTTGGCGACCGAAACGGCCTTCTCGACCACGTGCAGACCGCGCTGGAGGCGGGGGTTGTGGGTGGTGATGCCGGTCGGGCAGGTGTTCTTGTTGCACTTCAGCGACTGGATGCAGCCGAGCGCGAACATGAAGCCGCGGGCGGCGACGACGAAATCGGCCCCGGCGCAAAGCGCCCAGGCGACGCCGGACGGAGTGACCAGCTTGCCGGAGGCGATCAGCCGGACGCGGTCCTTCATGCCGTGGCGCTTGCGGATGTCGTCGACGAAGGGGAGCAACTCGCGGATCGGCAGGCCGACATTGTCGATGAGCGGCAGTGGTGCGGCGCCGGTGCCGCCGTCGCCGGAATCGACGGTGATGAAGTCGGGGGCGCTCGCTTCGCCGCGCCGCTTGACCTCCTCGAACATCGCGTCGAGCCAGCCATAGGCGCCGATCACGCATTTGAAGCCGACCGGCTTGCCGGTCACCGCGCGGATACGGGCGACCTGGTCGAGCAGATCGCCGACGCTGCCGATGTCGGTGTGGCGGTTGGGCGAGATCGAATCCTCGCCGGCCGGGATGCCGCGGATCGCGGCGATCTCCGGCGTCACCTTGATGCCGGGCAGGATGCCGCCCTTGCCGGGCTTGGCGCCTTGCGACAGCTTGATCTCGAACATCCTGATCCGCGGATCGTCGGCGAACCCCTTCAGCCGTTCGTCGGAGAGGTTGCCGTCGGCGTCGCGGACGCCGTATTTCGCCGTGCCGATCTGGAAGACGATGTCGCAGTTGCCCTCGAGGTGGTAGGGCGACAGCCCGCCCTCGCCGGTGTTGAGCCAGCAGCCGGCGAGCCCGGCGCCCTTCGACAGCGCGCGCACCGCCGGCTTCGATATCGCGCCGAAGCTCATGCCGGAAATGTTGAAGAACGAGGGCGCGTGATACGGCTCGCGGCAGGTCGGGCCGATGGTCATCGGCTCGGTCTCCGCCCGGTCGGAATCGAGGGTCGGAAACGGGCAGTTGACGAAATAGAACGTGCCGGGAAGGGCGAGGTTCTTGGTCGAGCCGAAGGCGACGGTGTTGTCCTGCCCCGCCGCGGCACGCGCGGCCCACTGCCGTTCGGCCCGGTTGAACGGCATCTCCTCGCGGTCCATGGCGAAGAAGTATTGGCGGAAGAATTCGCCCAGCGCGGAGAACAGGTAGCGGAAACGGCCGACGACCGGATAGTTGCGCCGGATGGCGTCGCGGTGCTGGCTGACGTCGATGATGAAAAGGATGACCAGCACGGCAACGGCGAGGCCGATGACGAAGACGAAGAGGGTGGCGAGCAGGTCGAGGGCGGCCGCGACCGGACCCGGGATGAGGGAACTCATCTTGGCGTTCTCCCCGCAAGGGCCGCGGTTGTCGGCGCGACCGTTCGCGCGGACCTTGCATGACGTGGCCGCCGCGTGGAAGGCGAAACGGTCCGCCTCCCGGAGGTTTGATCCGCAGGGGATGGTCGCGTGAAGTCGCGGCCGGCGTCGCTCGCGCCGGCGTGATCGTGGCGGCATGCGAATGGTGGTGCCGCGGCGTTTCCGCCCGTTGCCGCCGGTCCGATGTTCAAGGGCCGGGCCGCGCCGACGAGGCTCCCGGCACGGTCGCGGCCCCGGTGGAGCTTGCCCAACCGGCGGAGGGGCACCTATCATCTCCCGAGATGCTCGAACGGGTCGGCTATGTGGCCCATGTCGGCCAGGAGCAACCCCATGCATGTCGATGCCCGCGGCCTTCCAATCTCCACCGCCAGTGCCAAGGCCGCCGCCGCCTACGACTATCTGATCACCGGCTACCTCACCCAGCGAGCCGATACGCCCGTCCGCCTCGCCGCCGTCCTGGAGGCCGATCCGGACTTTGCCCTTGCGCATTGCATGCGGGGCTATTTCGCCATGCTCGGCTTCAAGCAGGCGGTCGTTCCGGTCGCCGTCGAGGCGGCGCGCACCGCCGAGGCGCTTGCCGCCGACATCACCCCGCGCGAGCGGAGCCACATCGCTGCCCTGACCGCCTGGATCGAGGGCGACCTCGACCGCGCCATCACCGTGTGGGAGTCGATCCTCAGCGCCCATCCGCATGATGTGGTCGCCTTCCGTCTCCCCCATTTCCTCAATTTCTGGCTGGGCCGCCCGCAGGACATGGTCGGTTCGGTCGACCGCGTGATGCCGGCCTGGTCGGAGGACATCCCGGGTTACTCGACGATTCTCGCCTGCCACTCCTTCGCTCACGAGGAGGCGGGGAACTATCTTGCCGCCGAGCCGTCCGGGCGCCGCGCCATCGAGCTCGATCCCGGTGATCTCTGGGCCGCCCACGCCGTCGCCCATGTGATGGAATCGCAGGGCCGCCGCACCGAAGGCATCGAGTGGCTGACCGATCTCGCGCCGAACTGGGAGGGCAGCCATAACCTGCAGCACCATCTCTGGTGGCACTGCGCCCTGTTCAAGCTCGAATACGGCGACCATGGCGCCGTGCTCGAACTCTACGATACCCGCTTCCGCAATCTCGCCGCGCCGCTCACGGTCGACTCGCCGGATGTCTACATCGACGTGCAGAACGCGGCGTCGGTGCTCTTCCGCCTGGAGCGCCTCGGCGTCGATGTCGGCGACCGTTGGGAGGAACTCGCCGACAAGGCCGAGGCGCGGATCGGCGACTGCCTCTCCGCCTTCACGCTGCCGCACTGGCTGATGGCGCTGACCGCTACCGGCCGCACCGCCGCCGCGGAGCGCATGATCGAGGGTATGCGCGCCTTCGCCAATAGCCGCGGCACCGTCCCCGCCATCGTGCGCGACTACGCGCTGCCGATCGCCGAAGCCCAGCTCGCCCACGCCGCCGGACGCCACGCCGAGGCGGTCGCGCTGATGCGTCCGGCCATCGGCGGCATGTACCGACTCGGCGGCAGTCACGCCCAGCAGGACGTGCTCGAGCAGCTTTTCGTCGACGCCGCCCTCAAGGCCGACAGCATCGCCGATATCCGTCTCGCCCTCGAGCGTGTCGCCGGTCTCCGGGCGATTCCGCCCGAGCGCTTCGTCGGCTGGCGCGAAGCCGCTAGCCGGGCGGCGGGCGTGTTATAGGCACGGCGAGGGCAGGGGGCAGCACTCAGCTTTGTGGCGCGGCTGCCAGTCGATCCTGCCACACGCAGGCCGTATGCGGCCGCAATGTAAGACGTCTTACATGGACCGGTCTGAACGGAGGTCGGCGGACGATGGCGAAGGCCGCGACTGAGATGCGCATCGCCGGGGGATTCGGCGTCCACTCCGGCTGGTTCGACCGGGCCGGGCAGGAACGCCTCGTCGCCGCGCTGAAAGCGGCTGCGGCGACCGCCCCTTTCTACACCCCGACCATGCCGAAGAGCGGCAAGCCGTTCTCGGTGCGGATGACCAATCTCGGGCCGCTGGGCTGGGTGTCGGACCGCGACGGCGGCTACCGCTACCAGCCGACCCACCCGGAGACGGGGAAACCGTGGCCGCCGATCCCGGCGATGGTGATGGAGGTGTGGCGGTCGGTGGCCGACTATCCGCATCCGCCGGAAGCGTGCCTGGTCAACTACTATGCGGCGGGCGCCAAGCTGGGACTGCATCAGGACGCCGACGAGGCGGATTTTGCCGCGCCGGTCGTCTCGATCTCGCTGGGCGACGCCTGCCTGTTCCGGGTCGGCGGCACGGGGCGGAGCGACCCGACCCGGTCGTTCCGGCTCTCCTCCGGCGATGTGGTCGTGCTCGGCGGCGAGGCGCGCATGGCCTTCCACGGCGTCGACCGCATCTATCCGGGCACCTCGACGCTTCTGCGCGACTGGTTCCCGGAGGGCGGCCGCATCAACCTGACGCTGAGACGAGTGACCAAGCCGGGATAAGACCGGTCAGAACAGGCCGATCTTGGCAGGAATCGCCGGCATGTTGTTGGCCGGCTTGATGTAGCCGCGCAGCGTTTGGTCCGGCTGCAGTGTGAACTCGCCGAACAGGGCGCCTTCGTAGACATCCACGAATAAAAGGGGAGAGAGCGAGCGGCGCCGCGAGAGAGCGCGAGCAAAAGCGCGACGCGGCAGGGCGCGGGGGCCGCCCATTGAGAGAGCGCGCGAGAGAGAGAAGAGAGCGAGAACACGGAGAGAGAGCGACGGGGGGGAGCGGGCGAGGCGAGCGCGGGCGGGGCTGAGAGGGGAGGGGGAGGGGGGGGGCGGGGCGATGGGGGCGGGGCGCGGCGGCGGCGCGCCGTGGAGCGACGTCGGTGGGCCTGGGGGGGGGGGGGGGGGAGGGCGAGGCGTGGGCGCGGGCGGCGCGCGAGGCCGCCGGAAGGGGAGCGGTGCGGGGGGGGGCGGTGGCCGGGAGGGCGGGTGCGCGCTTTGCCCTGGGGGTGGGGCGCCGGCGCGCCGGCCGCGTGCGGCCCGCCCCCTGCCGGGCCTCCCGCGTCCCTCGTCGCCGTCGTTTGCGTTTTCGGTGTCGGGTGGATTAGGTGTCGCCGTTCAGCTTGATCATGTAGCCTTTCCGGCATTCGTCGACGGAATTGCTGGCGATGTTGATACAGCCGGCTCGCGGATCCTTGAAGCCGAACTGGTAGATGAAGGAGCCGTTCAGCCCGTCGACCCATTGCTTGGCGTTCCGGGGCAGGTCCGCCGGCGGGATCAGTTCGACGATGATGGCGTCGCGCTGCATGAGGATCTCCTCGAGCACCTGGGCCTGAACGATCGGATCGTCGATCTTCAGCGCCTCCTTCATCGCCACCTGCCGCACCGCCGGGATCGTCGAGCAGCCGAGGGCGTTGAAGGCGAAGACGCGGTCCATGGTATCGGCCTGGGGGTCCTTCAGCTTGGTGAGGAGTTCCTGCGCCTGGTCGAGATCGATCGCCTGGAACTCCTCGCAAGCGACCGCCGATCGGCCGGCAAGACAAAAGAGGATTGCGGCGAGGATCAGTCCAGTCCTTAGCATGATCTTCTCCCACGATGATCAATTCGCTGCCCGGAGCGCCCGATATTTGAGCTGCACGATGGGCGCTGGCCCTTCGCCCATGTCTATCAATGTTACCTCGCAATCATCAAGCAATGTGGTCGGTTCGGCTTTCATGACCTGAATCGGCTTGGCGAATTCGCCCTGGACATGGAGCGAAATGCCGTTGCCCAGCAACGGTGACATTCGGGTGAGCTTGTACGACCGTCCGCAGAGCGTGAAGACCTCGTTCTGCACGGCCGTGACGAGCGTCGCCTCCTGCGGTGAAGCCGGCGGCTGAGATGCCGGCTCGAGCGCCGCGACCTTGGGGGACGCCGGCGGTTCAGGTTCTGCTGGCGCTGCGGGCGCGGCGGCCGGGATCGGCCCGGTCACCGGTTCAATCGGGGCGGGCGCCGGTGGGCCGCTTGCCTGAGCTTCCGGCGTTGGCGTGGCCGCCTTTGCCGCCACCGCGGCCGGTATGGCGGGTGCCGACGGAGGCGGCGACGATGGCGCGGCAATGGACGAGGCAGGCGTGATGGACGGCGCAGGGGTGGTGGACGGGGCAGGCGTGGTGGCCGGCGCTGCCGCGAGCTCCTGCGGGCTCGGCGCGCCTTGCTGGCTGGTGGGTTGATCCGCTGTGCTCTGCCCGGCAAGCGGGACGGTTGGCGGCTCGGACGGCGCAGGCGCGCGCGTGGCCCGGGCCGGAGCGGCCGCCTCAGAACTCTGTAGGGCTGACGGCACCGCCTCCGGCTGATCCCCCCGCCGGTGGCGACGCGGACTCGTTCGCGACCTGAAGCTGGGGCAAAAGGAACCAGGCAGCGCCGGCCGCCAGGATCAGGACGGCCGCCAGGGCGGCGACCCACCGCCGGCGCCCGCGCCGCTTGTCCGGTCCGACCCGCCCGAGCCCGCGATCCAGCGACTGGATCAGCCGGTCCATGTGCTGGTGGAAATCGCGCCCCAATTCGACTTCGGCGGCATTGCGAAACGAAAGGTTGCGGATGGCGTCGGGCAGATCGGCCGGCTTCGGCATCGCCGCGCCGTTGACCAGGACCGGCACCACCGGAATGCCGCGCTGGAGGGCGGTCTCGACCTCGATGCGGACCGGATCGGTCTCCTCGAATATCCGCGGCCTGCCGCCGTCGACGGGACCGATCCAGTTCGGTCCCATCACCGCCAGCACGACCTCGCCCTGGTGAAGCACCGTCTCGATGTGCTTGCGGAAGTCGACGCCGAACGGGATGCTGTCCACATCCATGAACACGGCGCTCTCGCCATAGTGGCTGGCGAGCTTGTCGCGGATGCGTCCGACGATCGCCTCGTTGTCGGCGCGCCGGTAAGAGATGACGATCCTGGACATCGACGGGCAACCGCGTGTTTGTGCCGTCTGCGAGCTTAACTTCGCACCCGGCAACTTGCCAAATCCTTAGCCTCGGCCGCTCCGCTCCGCTCGGCTCGGAGGGAGTCTTACGCCCGTGGGTGGGACCCGGCGGTTCTTTTGCACGGCGTCAATGAAATGTCGTGAAACCCCGTCAAGGTCGGGATAACTGCCGGAATCTCTAGCGCCGGCATCGACCTCTTGATGGGATCAGCGATTGACCGGGAAGCCGGAGCTGGCAGTACGGGCGTGCAAGGCGCTCAACGAAACCGTGGCCTTGCGGGCGAAGGTGGCGGCCGAAGGCAGGCTGATCTACCGCAGCTGGCGCCCGCGCATCGGCCGCAGCTGGTTCGCGCCGAGCGCCTTGAATCTCGCCCACTATCTGGCGGTTCGCCGCCATGACCTGCGCCCGCTCCAGCGCCAGCTGATGGCGCTTGGGGTTTCCTCGCTCGGCCGCCTGGAGGGACGGGTCCTCGCCTCGCTTGATGCGGTCGCGGTCGCTCTTGCCGCGCTTGCCGGCGGGGAAGCGAACCCGCCGCGGCCGCCGTCGGAGCGGCAGTTCTTCCGCGGCGAGGAGCGGCTTCAGCGCCACGCGACCGAGATGTTCGGGCCGGCCGGTCACGGTCGCAGCGGGCGGATCATGGTGACGCTCGCCACCGAGGACGCCGACGATCCCAAGAACATCGCCGACCTTGCCCGCCGCGGCGCCGAGGTCGTCCGCATCAACTGCGCCCATGACGGCCCCAAGCAATGGAAGCGGATGGTCGCCAACACCCATGCCGCGGTGACCGACGCCGGCCGGCGGCCGCGCATCCTCATGGACATCGCCGGACCGAAGGTGCGCACCGCCTATGTGATGACGCCACAGGACCGCAGCCGCGTCTTTGCCGGCGACACGGTGCTGCTCAGCCGTCAGGTGCAGCCCGCGATTGAGGACGTGCCGTTTCAGATGACCTGTACAGCGCCGGAGGTGCTCGACCGCATCGGCGCCGGCGACCGCATCTCCATCGATGACGGCAAGCTCCACGGGGTCGTCGTCGGTCCGGCCCACGGCGGCTTCCTGGTGCGGATCGAGCGGGGCAAGCTCGGCGGCGTCAAGCTGCGTTCGGAGAAGGGACTGAACTTCCCCACCGCCGATCTCGGTCTCGACCCGCTGACCGACAAGGATCGCGAGGATCTCGACTTCGTCGTCGCCCATGCCGACCTCGTCGGCCACTCCTTCGTGCAGACCGCCGAGCATGTCGCCGCGCTTCAGGAGGAACTCGCCCGCCGCACCAGCGACTGGCGGCGCCTCGGCCTGGTCGGCAAGATCGAGACGCCGCGCGCCGTCCGCAACCTGCCGGAGATCATCGTCCAGGCGGCCGGCCATCAGCCTTTCGCGGTGATGATCGCCCGCGGCGATCTGGCCGTGGAGATGGGCTTCGAGCGGGTCGCCGAGATGCAGGAAGAGATCATGTGGCTCTGCGAGGCGGCCCATGTGCCGGTAATCTGGGCGACCCAGGTTCTGGAGGACCTGGTCAAGGACGGCATCCCCTCGCGCGGCGAGATGACCGACGCGGCGATGGCCGGCCGCGCGGAGTGCGTGCTCCTCAACAAGGGGCCGAACGTCGCGGCGGCAGTCGACGTGCTTGCCCGGCTGCTCGGCCGCATGAGCGAGCATCAGATCAAGAAGACGCCGACGCTGCGCGCCCTCCACGCCTGGGATGAACGGAACACCGGCCCGGCTTGAGCCGGGCCGGTGTGAACGGACGGCGCCTCGGCGCGACGTCACATGCTGGCGGGCGCCGGGGTCATCCAGCCCTGTACGACGCCGTTCGAATCGCTGACGATGGCGATACGGCCGACCCCTTTGGCGTCCCACGGCTCGCGGATGACCTTGCCGCCCTCGGCCTTCAGCTTCTTCAGCCGCTTGTCGACGTCGTCGACGGCGATGTAGCTCAGCCAGTGATCGGGGACGCCCTCGAACATCGGCCCGTTCATCTCCATCATGCCGCCGACCATCTGGCCGTCCGACTTGATGATCGTGTAGGTCATCTCGCCCATCGGCATGTCGTCGTAGGTCCAGCCGAGGGTCTTGCCGTAGAAGTCCTTCGCCTTCTTCGGATTGCGGGTCATCATCTCGTTCCAGTGGAAGGCACCGTGGGCGGTCATGCTGTCCTCCTTTTAACCGTCAGGTTAAACGAGGATACGCCAAAGGCCGTGACAGGCAAGTGACATTTCCGCGAACGGCATCGGCCTCCTGACAGGACGGTGGCCGGAGGCCGGAGCGGTTTGAGGTCCGCTAGACCCAGTTATCGAGGGTCAACCCGGCAACCCGCTTGAATTCGCGCTGGTTGTTCGTCACGAGGATCAGGTTCGCAGCCATCGCATGGGCTGCTATCCATAAGTCGTTGGCGCCGATGAGGCTTCCATCGCGCGCGAGGACGGCGCGGATCGTTCCGTAGGCAAGGCCTGCCTCCCTGGGCATGGGCAGGACCGGGACAAGGGCTACCAGCTCCTGCAGTGTACGGAGATTGCGGGCGGGACTACTGCTCTTTTCAACGCCATACACAAGTTCGCCGTATGTGATCACCGACAGCGCCGTCTCACCTGGAGCAAGGGTGGCGAACCGCGCCAGCGTCGCCGGCGGCCGCCGCTGCCGGATGAAGACGCAAGTGTCGGTGTCGAGGAGATAGCGGGCCGTCACAAATTCTTCCGCTCCGGCGGCGGCCGATCATCCCGATCGTCGATCTCTTCGGGCAAGCTGGCGATCAGTTCGAACGCCCGGGTCAGCCCCGGCCCCTTTTCGCGAAGCACCACCTCGTCGCCGCGGCGAAATATCTCAACCTCGGCCCCATCGAACCGAAATTCCTTGGGGAGCCTGACAGCCTGGCTGTTTCCCGATTTGAAGACGCGAGCCGTCGCCATCGCTTTCCTCCATGTATATACGGCACCGTATATACATTCGGGCCGGCGCGGATTCAACTATCCGCCCAGCCGGTACGCCGCCAATGCCGCCATGTTGACGATGTCGGAGTCCCTGGCGCCGAGCGAGACGATCTGGATCGGCTTGTCGAAACCGACCAGCAGCGGCCCGATCACCGTCGAGCCGCCGAGCTCCTGGAGGAGCTTGGTCGAGATCGAGGCCGAGTGCCAGGCCGGCATGACCAGCACGTTGGCCGGCCCCGACAGGCGGCAGAACGGGTAGGCCGCCATCTTCGACGAATTGAGCGCGACGTCGGCCGCCATCTCGCCGTCATACTCGAATTCGACCCGCCGGCCGTCGAGGATGCGAACCGCCTCGCGCACCTTGCGCGACCGCTCGCCCTCCGGCTGGCCGAAGGTCGAATAGGCGAGGAAGGCGACCCGCGGCTCGTAGCCGAGCCGCCGCGAGACGCCCGCCGCCTCCTCGGCGATGTCGGCCAGCTCGTCGGCCGACGGCATCTCGTGCATCGCCGTGTCGGCGACCAGCACGGTCCGGCCGCGGGCGAGCACGATCGAAACGCCGATCACCCGGTGTCCGGGCTTCGGATCGATCACCCGCTGCACCTCCTCCAGCACCGTCGCGTAGTTGCGGGTGACGCCGGAGACCATGGCGTCGGCGTCGCCGAGCGCCACCATGCAGGCGCCGAAGGCGTTGCGGTCGGTGTTGGCCAGCCGCTGGCAATCGCGGAAGAGCAGGCCGCGGCGCTGGAGGCGGGCATAGAGAAAGTCGGCATAGTCGATGTTCCGCCGCGACAGGCGGGCATTGTGGATCTCGATGCCCTCGTGGATGTCGATGCCCGCCCGCTCGGCGGTGCCTTGCACGATGTCCTCGCGCCCGATCAGGATGGCGGTGCCGAGCTTGTGGTGGACGAAGCTCGCCGCGGCGCGGATCATCTGCTCCTCCTCGCCCTCGGCGAAGACCACTCGCTTCGGCGCCCGGCGCACCCGCTGGAAGATGCCTTGCAGGGTTCCCACGATCGGGTCGCGGCGGGCGGAGAGCTGCACCTTGTAGGCGGCTTCGTCGGCGATCTCGCGGCGGGCGACGCCGCTGTCCACCGCCGCCTTTGCCACCGCCGCCGGAATCTCGCTGATCAGCCGCGGGTCGAACGGCACCGGGATGATGTAGGTCGGCCCGTATTTGGGGCGGAAGCCCTGATAGGCGGCGGCCACCTCGTCGGGGACGTCCTCGCGCGCCAGCGCGGCGAGCGCCTGGGCGGCGGCGATCTTCATCGCGTCGTTGATCGTCGTGGCGCGCACGTCGAGGGCGCCCCGGAAGATGTAGGGAAAGCCGAGGACGTTGTTGACCTGGTTGGGATAGTCCGACCGCCCCGTCGCCATGATCGCATCGTCGCGGACCCGGGCGACCTCCTCCGGCGTGATCTCCGGGTCGGGATTGGCCATGGCGAAGATGATCGGGTTGTCGGCCATCGAGCCGACCATGTCGGGGGTGATGGCGCCCTTGGCGGACAGGCCGAAGATGACGTCGGCGCCTTCCACCGCCTCGGCGAGCGTGCGCGCCTCGGTCGCCACCGCATGGGCCGACTTCCACTGGTTCATGCCTTCCTCGCGGCCGATATAAATCGGCCCCTTGGTGTCGCAGAGGATGACGTTCTCCGGCCGCATGCCGAGCGTCTTGACCAGTTCGACGCAGGCGATGCCGGCCGAGCCGGCGCCGTTGCAGACGAGCCGCGTCGTCGCCATGTCGCGGCCGGTGAGGTCGAGCGCGTTGATCAGGCCGGCGCTGGAGATGATGGCGGTGCCGTGCTGGTCGTCGTGGAAGACCGGGATATCCATCAATTCGCGCAGGCGGCTCTCGATGATGAAGCAATCCGGCGCCCGGATGTCCTCCAGATTGATGCCGCCGAAGGACGGCCCGAGATAGCGCACCGCGTTGATGAAGGCGTCGACGTCCTCGGTATCGATCTCGAGGTCGATCGAATCGACGTCGGCGAAGCGCTTGAAGAGCACCGCCTTGCCTTCCATCACCGGCTTCGAGGCGAGCGCCCCGAGATTGCCGAGGCCGAGAATGGCGGTGCCGTTCGAGATGACGGCGACGAGGTTGCCGCGCGTGGTGTAGTCGAAGGCTTTCTGCGGATCCTCGGCGATCGCCTTGACCGGCACGGCGACCCCCGGCGAATAGGCGAGCGACAGGTCCCGCTGCGTCGCCATCGGCTTGGTGGCGTTGATTTCGAGCTTGCCCGGCCGGCCGCGACAGTGGAAATCAAGCGCTTCCTGGTCGGTGACGGACGGGCCGGATCTCTTCGCCGGTGCGTTGCCCTCGGGCATGGTGGTTCCCCTCGCGCCGTTTTGCGGGGCGCGCGTGTTGTTCTGCGGCGGAAGATAGCACGGAGGCAAGCGAAATGGGGGACCGCGCGGGCGACGGCGCTTTTGTCAACGGGAACGGGAGACTGCCGCGCTCCGTCAGCGTCGCCGGCTTGTGAACGTCCGCATCAGATCGTGCCGGGCTTGCGGGGATAGCCCGCCATCATCTCGCGCGGCACGATCGCCTTGCCGATCGGCCAGAGCGCCAGGCCGGCGAGCTTGAGGTGCGCCCAGGCGAAGGGCAGGCCGATGATGGTTATGCCGAGCGCGACCGCGGTGATCAGGTGGCCGAGCGCCAGCCACCAGCCGGCAAGCACCAGCCAGACGATATTGCCGACGGCGCCGAGCGGCCCGGTGCCGATGTTGCTTTCGCCCAGATAATCCTCGCGGTCGACCGCCGCGAAGCCGAACGGCAGGAAGGCATAGCGGGCAATGTTGAACGCCGCCCGCGCCCACGGAATCCCGATGATGGTGATCGCCATGATCACTGCAGCGATCAGCCAGCCGACCGCCATCCACAGGCCGCCGAAAATGACCCACAGCACGTTGAGGAGGAGGTTCATGGCGTCCACTCCCTTCGCCGGCGGCGCCGGCGGCCTTCCCGATATGGTCGCACCCGGTATCCGCCGCAAGGCGACTGATGCGAGGAGCGTCCAACGTCGTCACCGCCACACACGGTCCTCTTGGGCCCGTGCCGAGCCCGCTTGTTTTACCCTGCAAAACTGAGGAACAATCTCACGGCGTACGCCGGAAACAAATGAGGCACCCAAAAAGGTGCCTCACGTTGGGAAGTCGGGGATCCGTTGCCGAGGCAACCGCCGATCTAATCCCGACTTTTCGCTCATAAAGATAGAGAGTAGAGCGCCGCGCGTCATGAGGCGCCTCAAGGCTACCCGAACCCCATCGAACCGCATCGCCGCATCTGCTAGCTTGCGGGCCCATGGACACCCGCATTCCCGTGCAAGCCGAGCCGCCTGACGGATTGGCGGCCGAAAGGCGCCGGCTGCTCCAGATCAAGGCAATTCATACCCTGGCATGGGCGGTGTTCGCCTCGGCGATCGTCGCGATTCCGGTGGTGACTGCGATGGGGTGGCTCGATTGGGCGTTCTGGCTGAGCCTGCTCGTCTGGGTCGAGTGCCTCATCCTGCTTGCCAACCGCGCGCGCTGCCCGCTGACCGGCGTAGCCGCACAGTATACAGACGACCGGCGCGGCAATTTCGACATCTTTCTTCCCGAGTGGCTGGCGACCAACAACAAGCTGATCTTCGGGTGGCTGTTTGCCGGGGCCGAGCTGTTTCTGTTGTGGAGATGGCTGGCCGGATGAATTCCGTCGCGGAACCCGGCCAGGCCATCTGATAGCGTGCTGCCCATGGACACCCGCTCGCCGCAGAAGCCTGACACGCCGCCGGCCGCCTCGCCGATGATGGCGCAGTACATCGAGATCAAGGCGGCCAATCCGGATTGCCTGCTCTTCTACCGGATGGGCGACTTCTACGAGATGTTCTTCGACGATGCCGAGGTGGCAAGCCGGGCGCTGGGCATCACGCTGACCAAGCGCGGCAAGCATCAGGGCCTCGACATCCCGATGTGCGGCGTGCCGATCCATGCCGCCGACCAGTACCTGCAAAAGCTGATCGCGCTCGGCCATCGCGTCGCCGTCTGCGAGCAGACCGAGGACCCGGCGGACGCCCGCAAGCGCGGCGGCAAGGCGGTGGTCCGCCGCGACGTGGCGCGGCTGGTGACGCCGGGGACGCTCACCGAGGAGGCGCTGCTCAACCCCGGCCGCAACAATTATCTCGCCGCGGTCTCGCGCCAGCGCGGCGGCAGCGCCGACGGCGGCGATCGGTTCGGCCTCGCCTGGATCGATATCTCGACCGGCGAGTTCAAGGTGGCGCAAAGCGACGGCGCCCGGCTCGCCGCCGATCTCGCCCGCATCGATCCCCGCGAGGTGCTCGTCGCCGAGCCGGTATTTGCCGATCCGGAAATGAACGCCTTCTGGCGCGGCCTGGCCGTGGCGGTGACGCCGCTGCCGGCGGCCTTCTTCGACGGCGCCACGGCGGAGAGCCGGCTTGCCGGCTATTTTTCCGTCAACACCCTCGACGGCTTCGGCGCCTTCTCGCGCGCCGAAATCTCGGCCGCGGCCGCGGCGCTCGCCTATGTCGAGAAGACCCAGATCGGCGAGCGGCCGCCGCTGTCGCCGCCTTCCGCCGAGGCCGCCGACGGCGTGATGCTGATCGATGCGGCGACCCGCGCCAATCTCGAACTCACCGCGACGCTTTCCGGCGAGCGGCGAGGGAGCCTGATCGCCGCCATCGACCGGACGGTGACCGGGGCGGGCGCGCGGTTGCTGGCACAGCGGCTCGCCGGGCCGTCGACCGACCCGGCTTCGATCGAGCGCCGGCTCGACGCGATCGGCTGGATGCTCGACGGCACCGGCCGGCGGGATGCGATCCGGGCGGGATTGGCGGCGGCCCCCGACCTCGCCCGCGCCCTGTCGCGGCTCAGCCTGAACCGGGGCGGCCCGCGCGACCTCGCCGCGACCCGCGACGGGCTCGCTGCCGCCGAGGCGGTCGCTCGCGAACTCCTCCCGGCCGACGCCTTGCCGGAGGAACTCGCCGCGGCTGCCGGTGCGATCGCCCGCGGCCCGCAGGATCTGCGCGGGATGCTCGCGGCGGCTCTCGCCGACGAACTGCCGCACCTCAAGCGCGACGGCGGCTTCGTCCGCGACGGCCATCGCGCCGCCCTCGACGAGGCGCGCAAGCTCCGCGACGAGAGCCGGCGGGTGATCGCCGGCTTGCAGGCCGAATACGCGACGGCGACCGACATCCGTTCCTTGAAGGTGCGCCACAACAACGTCCTCGGCTATTTCATCGAGGTCGGCGCCAATCATGCCGAGCGGCTGATGAGCGCCCCGCTGAACGCCCGTTTCATCCACCGTCAGACCATGGCCGGCGCGGTGCGCTTCACCACCACCGAGCTCGCCGATCTCGAAGCGAAGATCGCCGGCGCCGCCGAGCGGGCACTCGCCATCGAGCTCGCCGTCTTCGACGAGCTCGCCGATGCGGTCGAGACCGCCTCGGCCGCCATCCGCGCGATCGCCGAGGCGCTCGCGGTGCTCGACGTCGCCGCCGGGCTGGCGGTGCTCGCCGAGGCGGAAGACTATCGGCGGCCGGCGGTCGAGCAATCGCTGGCCTTCGCCGTCGAAGGCGGCCGGCATCCGGTGGTGGAGCAGGCGCTCCGCCGCGACGGCCAGCCCTTCGTCGCCAACGACTGCGCGCTCGGTCCGGAGGATGCCGGCGACGCCGGGCATATCTGGCTGGTGACCGGGCCGAACATGGCCGGCAAATCGACGTTTCTTCGCCAGAACGCGCTGATCGCCATCCTCGCCCAGATCGGCTCCTACGTGCCGGCAAAGGCGGCGCGGATCGGCGTCGTCGACCGGCTGTTCAGCCGGGTCGGCGCGGCCGACGATCTCGCTCGCGGCCGCTCGACCTTCATGGTCGAGATGGTCGAGACCGCGGCGATCCTCAACCAGGCCGGCCCGCGCTCCTTGGTCATCCTCGACGAGATCGGCCGCGGCACGGCGACTTTCGACGGGCTGTCGATCGCTTGGGGCACGATCGAACACCTCCACGCGGTCAACCGCAGCCGGGCGCTGTTCGCCACCCATTATCACGAGCTGACGGCGCTCGCCGAGCGGCTGACCCGGCTCCGCAACGTCACCGTCCGCGTCAAGGAATGGCAGGGCGACGTGATCTTCCTGCATGAGATCGTGGCGGGTTCCGCCGACCGCTCCTACGGCATCCAGGTGGCGAAGCTCGCCGGCCTGCCGGCCGCGGTGGTCGAGCGGGCCCGGGAGGTGTTGCGGCAATTAGAGGAGACCGACCGCAAGTCGCCGGTCCACACGCTGATCGACGACCTGCCGCTCTTCTCGGCAAGCCGGGCACCCGAGCCGGCCAAGTCCGATCGCCCCGACCCGCTCCCTGCCGCCCTCGATGCGATCAACCCCGACGAGCTGACGCCGCGCGAGGCGCTGGAGGCGCTCTACCGGCTGAAGGCGGCGCGGGGGAAGAAGGATCACTCTCACTCATAGAGGAAAGAGGCTTATCCTTCAGGAACGCGGGCCGTTTGCTAAAGGTGGGCGGACGAGCGCCAAGCTGCTCCGGCCCTCGGGTCTGGCGCGCCCGGTAGCGATTGAAGCGAGGATCAGTGCGAATGGCCGAGGTGACGAAAGCCGGCGACTTCCTCTGGGGGGCGGCGAGTGCCGCCTACCAGGTCGAGGGCGGCTGGCGGGAAGGTGGCCGCGGCCTCTCCAAGTGGGATGTCTTTACCAACGAGGACCGGATCACCGAGGCGGTGGTCGGCGTCCAGCAGACCGGCAACGTGGCTATCAACGCCTATGACCGGACGCAGTCCCTCCAGGACATCGCGTTGATGCGGGAGGCGGGGCTCAACGCCTACCGCTTCTCCATATCGTGGCCGCGCGTCCTGCCCGAGGGCACGGGAGCGGTCAATGCGACGGGCCTCGCCTATTACGATCGCCTGGTCGACGACCTCCTCGTCGCCGGCATTGCGCCGGTGGTCACGCTCTACCACTGGGATTTTCCCCAGGCGCTGCAGGAGCGCGGCGGCTGGCACAATCGCAACTCGGTGAACTGGTTCGCCGATTACGCCGCCACGGTGTTTGATGCGCTCGGCGATCGCGTCGACACCTTCGTCACCTTCAACGAGCCGTTCATCGACCTCTTCATGATGGATCCGATCGCCGAGAACGTCAGGGCCGGCACCGCCGAGCCGACGCGGATCGCCACCGCCCAGTACGGGCGCCAGGCGCCCGCCATGCACCACCTGTTCCTCGCCCATGCCGGCGCCGTCGCGACGTTCCGTGAGCGCGGCGGCAAGGGCATGATCGGTATGGCCGTGCCGCTGAAACCGGCTATCCCCAACGATCCCGACCGGATGGCGGACGTCGAGGCCGCCGCGCTGTTCGACGCGATCTTCAACCGCTGGCCGCTGGAGGCGATCCTCCGCGGTACCTACCCGCAAGAGGTTCTGGCGACCTTCGCGGCCCTCAACCCGGCCTTCAAGGTTACCGCCGCAGAACTGGACCTCCTCAAGGCAAACCCGGTCGACTTCCTCGGCATCAACTACTACGCGCCGTCGCTGACCGCCTATGACGAGGCCTGCCCGCTCGGGCTCGACTGGAACGACCTCAATCCCGATCCGGTGAAGGCGTTCAACGGTCCGGTCCGGCCCGAGGCGCTCTACGGTCTGCTTCTCCGCATCCGCGACGAATACGGCAATCCGCCAGTCATCATCACCGAGAACGGTGCCGGCTTCGGCGACGTCGACGAGGTTCGCGACGGTGCGACGATCCGCGATCCGCTCCGCATCGATTACATCCGCCGTCATGTCGAGGCGACGTTGAGGGCGAGGGCCGAGGGCGCCGATGTCCGCGGCTACATGCTGTGGAGTCTCTTCGACAATTTCGAATGGATTCAGGGCTTCACGCGCCGTTTCGGCGCCGTCCACGTCGATTTCGACACCCAGGCGCGGACTCCGAAGCAGAGCTTCTACGATTACCGCGACCTGATCGCCCAGAACCGCGAGCCGGCGAGCCCTTCGTGACCGAACGAAAAGGCGCTATCTTGCGCCACGTGGGCTTGCCGGAGGTTCGACCGTGGCCGGTTTTGCGATGCGTGCCGCGACCCTCCTCGCGGTCTGGCCGATCGCCGCGCCGGCTTTGGCCCAGGGTCGCTGACCTGCACCGGCTGGTAGGATTGCGCTCCGGGCGCGCCCCGATGGCGCTATCGGGGAAACCGCGATAGGTTCCGCCGCCAACGTGACCTATCGTTTTGATTCATGACCACCGCGACGGAACCCCTCATCGACGAGGAGAAGCTCAGGGCCGACCTCTCAGCCCTTGCCGACCTCAAAGCGGGCGACCTGACCCCGACGGCGCGCGCCGAGATGGTTGTCCGGCTGAAGGGCGCGCTTGCCGAGGGGCGCCGCAAGGCCGAGGAGCTGCTTCGCGCCGACGGCCACGGGACGCTGTGCTCCGAACGCCTCTCCGGATTGCAGGACATCCTGATCCGCGTCATCCACGACTTCGCGCTCCGCCATGTCTATCCGGTGGAGAACCCGACCTCTGCCGAGCGCATGGCGATCGTCGCCGTCGGCGGCTACGGGCGCGGCACGCTGGCGCCCGGTTCCGACGTCGACCTCCTCTTCCTGCTTCCCTACAAGCAGACCCCGTGGGGAGAAAGCGTCGTCGAATTCATCCTCTATCTCCTGTGGGATCTCGGCCTCAAGGTCGGCCACGCCACCCGCAGCGTCGCCGAGTGCATCCGCCTGTCGCGCTCCGACATGACCATCCGCACCGCCGTGCTGGAGTCGCGCTACCTGTGGGGCGACAAGGCGCTCCACGACGAGCTGGTCGCCCGCTTCGACGCCGCGGTGGTGAAGGGGACGGGCCCCGAATTCATCGCCGCCAAGCTTGCCGAGCGCGACCAGCGGCACCGGGCGCAAGGCACCTCCCGCTATCTGGTCGAGCCGAACGTCAAGGACGGCAAGGGCGGGCTCCGCGACCTCCAGACGTTGTTCTGGATCGCCAAATATTTCTACCGGGTCAGCTCGAACGAGGAACTGGTCAAGGCCGGCGTCTTCTCGCGCGCCGAGCTGAACCGGTTTCGCCAGTGCGAGGATTTTCTCTGGGCGGTGCGCTGCCATCTCCATTTTCTCACCGGACGCGCGGAGGAGCGGCTCTCCTTCGACGTTCAGCAGGAGATGGCGGTCCGGCTCGGCTATACGGCCCATCCGGGGCTCAAGGACGTCGAGCGCTTCATGAAGCACTACTTCCTGATCGCCAAGGAGGTCGGCGACCTGACGCGCATCTTCTGCGCCGCGCTCGAAGAGCATCACGGCAAGCCGGTACCGGCGCTCAATCGCTTCCTCGGTCTTCACCGGCGCCGCCGCAAGATCCCCAATTCGACCGATTTCGTCGTCGACAACGAGCGCATCAGCACCGCCGACAAGGAGGTGTTTCGGCGCGACCCGGTCAACCTGATCCGCATCTTCCATCTCGCCGACAAGTACAATCTCGCCTTCCACCCCGAGGCGATGCAGGAGGTGGCGCGCTCGCTCGGCCTGATCGACGCCGATCTCAGGGAGAACCCGGAGTCGAACCGCCTGTTCCTCGACATCCTGTCCTCGCGCAACCAGCCCGAAGTGGTGCTCCGCGCGATGAACGAGACCGGCGTGCTCGGCCGCTTCATCCGCGACTTCGGCAAGGTCGTCGCGATGATGCAGTTCTCCATGTACCACCACTACACCGTCGACGAGCACCTCATCCGCTCGATCGGCTTCCTCGCCGAGATCGAGCACGGCGACGCCGCCGACTCCCATCCCCTCGCCAACGAGATCTTCCCCGGCATCAAGGATCGCGTCGTCCTCTATGTCGCCCTTTTCCTGCACGACATTGCCAAGGGCAGACCCGAGGACCACTCCGTCGTCGGCGCCAGGATCGCCCGCCGGCTCTGCCCGCGCCTCGGCCTCACCGCGGCGCAGACCGAGACCGTCGCTTGGCTGGTCGAGCATCACCTGCTGATGAGCATCACCGCGCAGTCCCGCGACCTCAACGACCGCAAGACGATTCTCGATTTCGCCGCCGTGGTGCAGAGCTTGGAGCGGCTGAAGATGCTCCTCGTCCTCACCGTCGCCGACATCAAGGCGGTCGGCCCAGGCGTGTGGAACGGCTGGAAGGGGCAGCTCTTGCGCACCCTCTATTACGAGACCGAGCCGGTGCTCACCGGCGGCCACAGCAAGGTGAGCCGCGACATCCGCGTCGCCGAAGCCAAGCGCCAGCTGGCCGAGGCGCTGGCCGACTGGCCGAAGCGCGAGCGCGACGCCTATATGAAGCGCCATTACCCGGCCTACTGGCTCCGGGTCGACCTGCCGCGCAAGGTCGCCCATGCCGAGTTCATCCGCGAGGCCGACAAGGCGAAGCGCAAGCTCGCCACCACGGTGCGCACCCGCGCCTTCGAGGCGGTCACCGAGATCACCATCTTCGCCCCGGACCATCCCCGGCTCTTGTCGATCATCGCCGGCGCCTGCGCGATCGCCGGCGCCAATATCGTCGACGCCCAGATCTACACGACGACCGGCGGCCAGGCGCTCAATTCCATCTCGATCAGTCGCGAATTCGAGGACGAATTCGACGAAGAGCGGCGCGCCGCGCGGGTCGGCACGCTGATCGAGGAGGCGATGGCCGGCACCATGCGGATGCCCGAGCAGGTCGACCGCCGGGCGCAGCGCAAGGGACGGCTCAAGGCGTTCTCGCTGGACACCAACATCGTCGTCGACAACGAGCTCTCCAACCAGTTCACCGTCATCGAAGCGTCGGGTATCGACCGGCCGGGCCTGTTGTTCAGCCTGACCCGGGCGATCTCCGACCTCAACCTCAACATTGCCTCCGCCTACGTTTCGACCTTCGGCGAGCGGGTGGTCGACGTCTTCTATGTGACCGATCTGACCGGCCACAAGGTCACCAATGCCAGCCGGCAGGCGGCGGTCCGTCGGCGGTTGAAGGCGGCCTTTGACGACCCTCTCGCCACGCCGGACACGCGCCCGGCGAGGCACAAGGAGCTGGCTTGACCCGCGTCGTCGAGCCCGGGGCGAAGCGCGACAGGAAGCCGGGATCGCGGCCTTCCCCGTGATAAGCGGCAACGGGAAGGCCGGGACAAGGCGAAAGGGCAGATGTCTCTTCTGAAGAACTTCGCGACCGTCGGCGGCAACACCGCCACCAGTCGTATTCTCGGCTTCGTCCGCGACACCTTCATCGCCGCCGCGCTCGGCACCGGGCCGATCGCCGACGCCTTCTTCGTCGCCTTTCGCTTCCCCAATCTGTTCCGCCGGCTGTTCGCCGAGGGCGCGTTCAATTCGGCCTTCGTCCCGCTCTATGCGCGAGCCCTGGAGGGCGAGGGCGAGGAGGCCGCCCGGCGTTTCGGCGAGGAGGCGCTGAGCGCCCTCCTGACGATGCTCCTCATCGTCACCGCGGTTGCCGAAATCGCCATGCCGATCCTGATGTATGCGATGGCGCCGGGCTTCGTTTCGGATCCGGCGAAGTTCGATCTCACCGTCTTCCTCACCCGCATCGCTTTTCCCTATCTCGGTTTGGTGTCGCTGGTCGCCTTCTACAGCGGCGTCCTCAATGCGCGCGGCCACTTCGCCGCCGCGGCCTTCGCCCCGGCGCTCCTCAACGTGGTGTTGATCGGCGCGCTTCTGTTGATCCTGTGGAAGGGCTGGGCCAACAGCCCTGCGGCCGGCACGGCCCTGTCGGTGGCGACGGTGGTCGGCGGCGTCGCCCAACTCGGCCTGGTGATGGTGGCGGCCACCCGCAGCGGCACTCTCCTCCGCCTGCGGCCGCCGAAGATGACGCCGGGCGTGCGGCGGCTGATCAGGCTTGGCATTCCCGGTGTGATCGCCGGCGGCATCGTCCAGATCAACATCGTCATCGGCACGATGATCGCCTCGCTGGCGCCAAGCGCGGTGTCTTATCTTTATTACGCCGACCGGCTGTATCAGCTGCCGCTCGGCATCGTCGGCATCGCGATCGGTGTGGTCCTCCTGCCCGACCTGTCCCGCCAGCTTCGCGCCGGACGCATCGACGTCGCCGAGCATACCCAGAACCGCGCGCTGGAATTCGCCATGGCGCTGACCCTGCCGTCGGCGGTCGCGCTGTTCGTCATTGCCGCGCCGATCATCAACGTCCTCTTCCAGCGCGGCAGCTTCGGTCCCGCCGACACCGTCCAGACCGCCGCGGCGCTCGCCGCCTTCGCCCTCGGCCTTCCCGCCTTCGTCCTCATCAAGGTCTTCTCGCCCGGTTTCTTCGCCCGCGAGGACACCAGGACCCCGATGTGGTTCGCCGGTGCGGCGCTGGTCGTCAACGTCGTGCTGTCGCTGGCGCTGTTCCCGTTCCTCGCCCATGTCGGCATCGCGCTGGCGACGGCGGCCGCCGGCTGGGTCAACACGATCCTCCTCGCCGTCACGCTGCGGCGGCGCGGTTACTTCGTGCCCGACGCGGCCTTGAACAAGCGGCTGCCGCTGATCGGCCTCGCGGCGGTGCTGATGGGGGCTTGCCTTTACGCGGCGCGCTGGCTGGCGGCGCCGCTGTTCGGCGAGGCGAGTCTCCTCGTCCGCGCCGCGGCGGTCGGCGGTCTTGTCGCCGGCGGGGTTGTCGTCTTCGTCATCTTCTGCCAATTGACCGGCGCGGCGGATTTCCGCGGCTCGCTCGCCAAGGTGCTCCGCCGCGCCTGAGACCGCCGCGCGCCGGTGTCGTCCCTTCTTCCATCAGTCCGTTTGAGACGAGAGCTTATCGACCCATGACCCGCTTCGCCCCGCGCGTATTCTCGGGAGTCCAGCCGACCGGCAACCTCCATCTCGGCAACTATCTCGGCGCCATCATCCGCTTCGTCGAGATGCAGAAGACTTACGACTGCATCTATTGCGTCGTCGACATGCACGCGATCACCGTCTGGCAGGATCCGGCGGAGCTGGCCGACAACACGCGGGAAGTGACCGCCGCCTTCCTCGCCGCCGGCATCGATCCGAAGACCCATATCGTCTTCAACCAGAGCCAGGTGCACGCCCATGCCGAACTGGCCTGGGTGTTCAACTGCGTCGCCCGCATGGGTTGGCTCAACCGCATGACCCAGTTCAAGGAAAAGGCCGGCAAGGACCGCGAGAATGCCAGCGTCGGGCTGTTCGCCTATCCGAACCTGATGGCCGCCGATATCCTCGCCTATCACGCCACCCACGTCCCGGTCGGCGAGGACCAGAAGCAGCATCTGGAGCTTGCCCGCGACATCGCCGTCAAGTTCAACCACGACTTTGCCGAATCGATCGCCCTGCACGGCTTCGGCGATGCGTTCTTCCCGGTGACCGAGCCGCTGATCACCGGGCCGGCGACCCGCATCATGTCGCTGCGCGACGGCACCAAGAAGATGTCGAAGTCCGATCCGTCCGAATATTCGCGCATCAGCCTGACCGACGACGCCGACGCCATCGCGCTGAAGTTCCGCAAGGCGAAGACCGATCCCGAGCCGTTGCCTTCCGAGCTCGACGGCCTCAAGGGCCGGCCCGAGGCCGACAACCTCGTCGGCATCTACGCCGCGCTGGTCGGCGAGACCAAGGCGGCGGTGCTGCGCGACTATGGCGGCGCCCAGTTTTCCACCTTCAAGCCGGCGCTAGCCGACATCGCCGTGGCGCGGCTGGCGCCGATCGCCGGCGAGATGCGGCGGCTGCTTGCCGATCCCGGCCATATCGATGCGGTCTTGACCGACGGCGCCGAGCGGGCGGCGGCGATCGCCGACAAGACCATGGAGGGCGTCAAGGACGTGGTCGGCTTCATCCGGCGAAAATGAGCGAATGACCGACAGGGATAGACGTTAAGCTCGTCGCGCAGCTATTCGCCACTCCCCATTCGCGCTTCCCTGTGGCAGCATCCGCCGATGGCAAAGCAACGCAAAGGCACCGTCGAGGGCCACCGCCGCAAGTTCCTGGTGGTGGTCGATGACACGCCGGAATGCACCCGCGCGCTTCTCTTCGCCGGCTGGCGGGCGATGCACACCGGCGGGACGCTGGTGCTCCTCTACGTCATCACGCCGAGCGAGTTCACCCAATGGGCCGGCGTCGAGAACATCATGCGGGCCGAGGCGATGGATGCGGCGGAGGCGGCGCTCGGCAAGGCGGCCGATTTCGTCCGCGACAAGACCGGCATCGAGCCGCAGGTGGTCATCCGCGAGGGCGGCCGGTCCGAGGAGATCGTCGGCCTGATCGAGGACGACGAGGACATCGCCATCCTGGTTCTTGCCGCCGGCACCGACAAGGAAGGGCCGGGGCCGCTGGTCTCCGCACTCGCCGGCAAGGCGGCGGCGACCTTCCCGGTGCCGATCACCGTGGTTCCCGGCAATCTCGACGACGATACGATCGCGGCGGTGGCCTGAGGATCCGGCTGATCAAGCCTCTCCGACGCCCGGCGCGGCGCACCGGCTCCGCCGGCGCTTGATGTTCCCTGCCGCGAAGCCTAAATCTCTCTTGACCGACACGCCCCCTTGAAAGGCGCCGCCGATGTTCATCCAGACCGAAACCACGCCCAACCCCGCCTCGCTGAAATTCCTCCCCGGCCGCATCGTTCTCGGCGACGGAACCGCGGAATTCCGCGAAGCCGCCGAGGCGGAGCCGTCGCCGCTGGCGGCGCGCCTGTTCGCCATTCCCGGCGTCGCCGGGGTGTTTCTCGGCGGCGATTTCGTCACCGTCACCAAGGGCGATGTCGAGTGGCAGCACCTGAAACCGGCGGTGCTCGGCGCCATCATGGAGCATTTCGTCTCCGGCATGCCGGTCCTCAACCAGGAGCAGGCAGCCGCTGAGGCCGAGTTCTTCGCCGAAGAGGACGCCGAGACGGTCGCCACCATCAAGGAGCTCATCGAGACCCGGGTCCGCCCGGCGGTCGCCCAGGACGGCGGCGACATCACCTTCCAGGGCTTCCGCGACGGGGTCGTCTTCCTCAACATGCGCGGCTCCTGCGCCGGCTGCCCGTCCTCGACGGCAACGCTGAAGCACGGCATCGAGAACCTCTTGCGCCACTTCGTGCCCGAGGTGCGCGAGATCCAGGAAGTGCCGGCCTGACGGCTGGTTCCCGCGGATATCGCGCCCGGGGGACGCCGGCCTGCCAAACGTCGCCCACCCGACCGATTCGCTCGAACTCGCAGCGCCGGGAACGCTATCCCGCCCGCCATGAATCTGCTTGCCATCGACACCGCGCTCGAAAACTGCTCAGTCGGCGTCGCCTGCGGAGATAACGCGCCCGTCGTTTTGTCCGAGACGATCGGGCGCGGTCACGCCGAGTGGCTGTTCGGCATGATCCCGGCCGCGATGGGCGAGGCCGGCCTCTCCTATGACGACCTCGACCGTATCGCCGTGACGGTCGGGCCGGGCTCCTTCACCGGCCTCAGGGTCGGTATCGCGGCGGCGCGTGGCCTGGCGCTGGTGACCGGCTGCCCGGTGGTCGGCATCGGAACGCTCGCCGTCATCGCCGAACGCGCGCGCGACATCGCCGGACCCGTTTCGGTGCTGGCGGCGCTCGACGCGCGGCGCGGCGAGGTCTACGCCCAGCTTTTCGCGGCCGACGGCGAGGCGGCAACTCCCGCGGCGGCGGGATCGCCGGTGGGCTTCGCCGGCCGCGTCGGGCCGGCGACCGTGCTTGCCGGGTCGGGCGCGGCGCTGGTCGCCGCCGCGGCGGATCCGGGCGCGGCGACGCGGATCGTCCATGCCGAATCCGCGCCGGATATCGGCGCCCTGGTGCGGCTTGCCCGCTTGGCACCGGTCCCGAAGGGGCCGCCGCGGCCGCTTTATCTGAGGGCGCCCGACGCCAAGCCGCAGACGGCGGCGGCCGTGCCCCGGCGATGATCGACTTCATTCAGCGTTCGCGCATGGTCGTCGATCTGATCGGCCGGGAGGACGCCGACTCGCTCGCCGACATCCACGCCGATGCGTTCGCCCGGGCCTGGTCGGCCGACGAGTTCGCGGCGCTCGCCGCCGATCCCGGGGTTTTCGCCCTTGGCCTCCGCCGTCACTCCATCTTCTGGCCGCCGCGGCTGGTCGGATTCGTCCTCGTCCGGGCGGCGGCCGAGGAGGCGGAAATCCTCACCATTGCGGTGAAAGCCGCCAGCCGGGGCAGGGGGCTCGGCCGTCTGCTGATGGACGAGGCGTTGCGGCGGCTCTATCGCGAAGGGACCGAATCTTGCTTTCTCGAGGTCGATCGCGACAACCCGGCGGCGGTCGGCCTTTACCGTTCGCTAGGTTTTGAGACGGTCGGCGAGCGAAAGGGCTACTATTATCGCCTCGACGGTCCGGCCGGGGCTGCCCTTGTCATGCGGCTCAAGCTTCGGTAATCGCCGAAGAGAGGAATCTTGCGAAGTGGCGGGAGACAGCAAGACCAATAGCCTCGAGGACGCTTGCGCGTCCAAGGGCCTCCGCATGACCGAGCAGCGGCGGATCATCGCCCGTGTTCTCGACGCGGCGAGCGACCATCCGGACGTGGAGGAACTGTATCGGCGCGCCTCGGCGGTCGACGCGCGGATATCGATCGCCACCGTCTATCGCACGGTCAAGCTCTTCGAGGATGCCGGAGTGATCGCCCGCCATGATTTCGGCGAGGGACGGAGCCGCTACGAGACGATTCCCGACATCCATCACGACCACCTCATCGATCTCAGATCCGGCCAGGTGATCGAGTTCCGCAACGAGGAGATCGAGCGCCTGCAGCAGGCGATCGCCGAGCGCCTCGGCTTCAGATTGGTCGACCACCGGCTCGAGCTTTACGGCGTGCCGATCAACGACAAGAAGAAGAGCGAGAGCTGATGGGCCTCCCGCGCACCATCGGCGTCGTCGCCATCCTTGCGGTCTGCACGCTTTTTCTGGCGCCGGTGCAGATGATCGCCGCGCGGCTCAACTTGCCGCTGATGACGTCGCTTCCGTTTCATTGGCAGCGCCTGGCGCGGTGGTTGATCCGGCTGAGGGTCCGCGTCGAAGGCGAGCCCGCCAAGCCTCCGCTCCTCATCACCGCCAATCACATCTCCTGGCTTGACGTCACCGTCCTCGGCGGGGTGCTGCCGGTTTCTTTCGTCGCCAAGGCCGAGATCGCCAAATGGCCGGTTCTCGGCACCCTCGCCCGACTGCAACGCACCATCTTCATCGACCGCAACCGCCGCTCCCAGACCGGCGTTGCCACCGAGGCGATCGCCCAGCGGGTGGGCAGCGGCGACGTCATGGTGCTGTTCGCCGAAGGCACCACCGGCGACGGCAACCGAATCTTGCCGTTCCGCAGCGCCCTGATCGGTGCGGCGAGCGCCGTGGCGGGCATGAAGACGATGACCGTGCAGCCGGTGGCGATCACCTATGCCCGCATCCAGGGCATCCCCGTCGGTGCGGCCGACCGGCCGGCACTTGCCTGGTACGGCGACATGGATTTCATTGCCCACTTCCGGCGCCTGCTCGAGTGGGGTGCGATCGACGCGGTGGTCAGTTTCGGCGAGCCGATCCTTATCGGACCGGATACCGATCGCAAGAAGGTCGCCGAGCAGTGCCATGTCGCGGTTCGCAAGATGCTCGAGTCGGCGCGTCAGCAACCGTCATGGAACGGAAGCGGCGGCCGTGTATTCTCTCCGCAGCAAAAAGAGGCTAAAGCAACCGCCAACCCGCCGGCTGGCCCCTATGCCGGGCCGCAGGGCGAAGGAATCGTCAACCGGCCTTCATGAGCGGAACGGACCAAGCACTGAGGAAAGTCTTCGTCAGGACCTATGGCTGCCAGATGAACGTCTACGATTCCGAACGGATGACGGACGCTCTGGAGTCTTCCGGCTACGTTCCCGTTGACGCTCCGGAAGCGGCCGATCTGATCCTCCTCAACACCTGCCATATCCGCGAGAAGGCGGCGGAAAAGGTCTATTCGGAAATCGGCCGGCTGCGCCGGCTGAAGCAAGCCGCCGCCGACACCGGCCGCACGGTCCTCATCGGCGTTGCCGGCTGTGTCGCCCAGGCCGAGGGCGAGGAGATCATCCGCCGCGCTCCGGCCGTCGATCTGGTCGTCGGCCCGCAATCTTACCAGCGGCTGCCGCAGATCGTGGCGCGCGCGGCCGCCGGCGGGCGGGTGGTCGAGACCGAATTCGCGGTTCGCGAGAAGTTCGCCGCGCTTGACCGGCCCTCGGCCAGACGGCAGACGCGGACCACCGCCTTCCTCACCGTCCAGGAAGGCTGCGACAAGTTCTGCTCCTTCTGCGTCGTGCCCTATACGCGCGGCGCGGAAGTCTCGCGGCCGGTCGAGGCGATCGTCGCCGAAGCGATGCGGCTGGCGGCCGACGGGGTGCGCGAGGTGACGCTCCTCGGCCAGAACGTCAATGCCTGGCACGGCGACGGTCCCGACGGTAGCGACTGGGGGCTCGGCCGCCTTCTTTTCCGTCTCGCCGAGATCCCGGGGATCGACCGGCTCCGCTATACGACCAGCCATCCCTGCGACATGGACGACGCGCTGATCGCCGCGCACCGCGATCTCGACGTGCTGATGCCCTATCTGCACCTGCCGGTGCAATCCGGGTCGGACCGCGTCCTCGCCGCGATGAACCGGCGTCACCGCCGCGCCGACTATCTCGGCGTCATCGACAAGGTGCGCGCGGCGCGACCGGACATCGCCCTTGCCGGCGACTTCATCGTCGGTTTCCCCGGCGAGGAGGAAGCCGATTTCGCCGACACCTTGAGCATCGTCGAGGAGGTCGGCTACGCGTCCGCCTTCTCGTTCAAGTACAGTCCGCGTCCCGGCACGCCGGCGGCCGGGCGGCAACAGGTGCCGGAGAAGATCAAGGCGGAGCGTCTGTCGCGCCTGCAGGAGGCGATCGCGGCCGCCCAGCGGTCGTTCAACGCCTCGCGCCTCGGCCTGCTCGCCGATGTCCTGTTCGAGCGGCCGGGCCGGCATCCCGGCCAGATCGTCGGCCGCTCGCCGTGGCTGTCGCCGGTCCAGGTCGACGCCGATCCGGCGCTGATCGGATCGATCGGCCGCGTCGTCATCACCGAGGTCGGCCCGAACAGCCTGTTCGGGCGGCTCGCCGGCGAAGCCCGTCTCGGCCGCCCGGCGATGGAGGCAACCGCTTGACGCCGCGCCCCGTCGGCTCGACGGCCGCCGCGCTCGCCGGCGAAGAGTCTCACATCGTCGTCACTTTCGACGACAATCGGTTGATTCCGGCGCTGTTCGGCGAGTTCGACCGCAACCTTGCGCTGATCGAGCAGCGTCTCGGCGTCGACGCCGCGGCCCGCGGCAATCAGGTGACCATCCGCGGCTCGGCGGACGCCTGCACCCGCGCCCGTCTTGCGTTGGATATCCTCTACGGGCGGCTTCAGGAAGGCCACGAGCTGGCACCCGGGGACGTCGACGGCGCCGTCCGCATCGCCGAGGCGGCGGAGGCGCAGCTCAGCCTGCCGACGCTCGAGCCGAGAGGCCGGCTGGCGATGGCCCAGATCTCGACCCGGCGGCGAACGGTGATGGCGCGCACCATGATGCAGGACGCCTATATCCGCGCCTTCGACCGGGCCGAGATGATCTTCGGCACCGGGCCGGCCGGCACCGGCAAGACCTATCTCGCCGTCGCCTACGCGGCGGCCATGGTCGAGCGCGGCAGCGCCGAGCGGATCATCCTGTCGCGGCCGGCGGTGGAAGCCGGCGAGCGGCTCGGCTTCCTGCCCGGCGACATGCGCGAGAAGGTCGACCCCTATCTCCGCCCGCTCTACGACGCGCTTTACGACATGATGCCGCTCGACAGGGTCGAGCGCGGCTTGCAGTCGGGCATGATCGAGGTGGCGCCGCTTGCCTTCATGCGCGGCCGGACGCTGTCGGACGCCATCGTCATCCTCGACGAGGCGCAGAACACCACCTCGATGCAGATGAAGATGTTCCTCACCCGGCTCGGCGAGAACTCCAAGATGATCGTCACCGGCGATCCCAGTCAGATCGACCTGCCGCCCGGCCAGGTCTCCGGCCTGGTCGAGGCGATCGACCTGCTGAAGGGCGTCGCCGGCATCGCGCAGATCCGCTTCACCTCGGCCGACGTCGTCCGCCATCCTCTCGTCGGCCGCATCGTCGAGGCGTATGACCGCGCCGAAACGCGGCAAGGCTGAGCCATGCCGACCGTAACCGAGGCCGCGGCGACGCTCGCCGGCATTGCGATCGACACCGTCGTCGAAGCCGAAGGCTGGGGCGAGGAGGGGCAGCTTGTCGCGCTCGCCGAAAGAGCCGTCGAAGCCGCGATGGCGCGAACCGGCGCGCCGCTCGCCGCCCGGGCCGAGATGGCGGTCGTCTTCACCGACGACGCGCGCATGCGCGCGCTCAACCGGCGCCATCGCAACCGCGACGCGCCGACCAATGTCTTGTCCTTTCCGGCCGGACCGCCGCTTTCCGGCCGTTTCGGCCCCCTCCTCGGCGACATCGTGCTGGCGCGGGAGACCGTGACGCGCGAAGCGGCCGAGCGGGGGGTGGTCATCGCCGACCACGCAACCCATCTGATCATTCACGGATTCCTTCACCTTCTCGGCTACGACCACCAGAGCGAAGAACAAGCCGTTGTCATGGAAGGATTGGAAACCCTAATTATGAAGGACCTCGGCCTTTCCGATCCCTATGCCGTCTGAGATGGCCGTCAGCCGACGATGAACAGAGCCGAAACCCCGACACCGAATTCCGATCCCGTTTCCGAGCCGGACAGTACCACCGCGGCCGGCGGTTCGGCGCCCGAACGCTGGCTGGAGCGGCTGAGGGCGGTGGTCGGCCTGCGCGGCCCGCAGACGATCCGCGAGGAGATTGCCGAGGCGCTGGCGAGCGAGGCGGGCACTCCCGGCTTCTCGCCGGAAGAACGGGCGATGCTTGCCAACATCCTGCGCCTGCGGGAGGTCAGGGTCGATGACGTCATGGTTCCGCGCGCCGATATCGAAGCGGTCGAGATCGGCACCTCGCTGGCCGATCTCCTCGCCGCCTTCCAGAAGTCGGGCCATTCGCGCGTGCCGGTCTATCGCGAGACGCTCGACGAGCCGGTCGGCCTGGTTCACATCAAGGATCTGATGGGCCATGTCGCCCGAACGGCGGCCACGGCGCCGGCCGAGCTCGATGACCACGCGGACGGCGATGAGCGGGCCGGGAAGGCCGGAGGGCGGTTTGCCTTCGACCTCGGTCGCGTCGATCTGACCCGGCGGCTCGCCGACGTGGATCTCGTTCGCAGCATCCTGTTCGTGCCGCCGTCGATGCCGGTCACCGTACTTCTCGCCACGATGCAGGGGACGCGCATGCAGATGGCGCTGGTCATCGACGAATATGGCGGGACCGACGGTCTGGTGTCTCTCGAGGACATCGTCGAGATGGTCGTCGGCGACATCGAGGACGAGCACGACAGCGAAGCCCGTCCGATGATCGTGCCCGACGGCGACGGGGTCTTCCTGGCCGATGCGCGCGCCGACCTCGACGAGGTTTCGGCGGCGATCGGCGCGGATCTCGCGCCGGGCGAAGAGGGCGAAGACGTCGACACGGTCGGCGGGCTGGTGTTCAGCCTGCTTGGCCGCGTTCCGGTCCGCGGCGAGCTGGTGACGGCGCCCGGCGGTTTCGAGTTCGAGATCCTCGACGCCGATCCGCGGCGGATCAAGCGGCTGCGCATCTACCGGCGCCCGACCGGCGCGCCGCGGCCCGAGCCGCGCCGCCGCGTTCGCCCCGCCGCGCAGGAGCCCGGCGCGACGAGCTGACGCCGCCCTCGTGCCTCTCCCTTGACGAGGTCCCGCCCCGAGGATTGTGGTCTCGGGGGATGGACCGAATCGCCAATCCGATCATCGTCCTTTGGGGCTGGCGGCGCGTCGCGCTGGCGATCGGCGCCGGGGCGCTGTCGGCCGTGGCGATGGCGCCGTTCAACCTGTTTCCTCTCCTGTGGGTGACGCTGCCGATCCTCGTTTGGCTGATCGACGGGGCGACGCCGGACGAGGGCGCCGGTTTCGTTCGCGGGTTGCTGCCGGCGGCGGTGGTCGGCTGGAGTTTCGGTTTCGGCTTCTTCGTCGGCGGCCTGTGGTGGATCGGAGCGGCGCTGCTGGTCGACGCCGAAGAGTTCGCCTGGGCGCTGCCGATCGCCGTCGTCGGCCTTCCCGCCTGCCTTGCGCTCCTGTGGGCCCTGGGCGCCGCCGCCGCCCGCGCCGCCTGGTGCGAGGGCTGGCCGCGCATCCTCGTCCTCGCCGTGGCGATGACCGCCGCCGAGTGGTTGCGCGGCCATGTGCTGACCGGTTTTCCGTGGAACGCGCTCGGTTACGCGCTGACCCCCGGCGCCTTGATGATGCAGTCGGCCTCGCTGGTCGGACTGTGGGGCCTGACGCTCGCCGCCTTCATCATCTTCGCCGCACCGGCCGCGCTTGCCGGCACCCCGCGCGGCGGTCGCCGCGGCCGCGATCTATTCCTCGTCTTCGCGGCGGTGCTGTTCGCCGCCCATCTCGGCTTCGGCGGCTTGCGTCTCCTCGGCGCCGACGATTCCGCCGGTCCCGGCGTGGCGCTTCGGCTCGTTCAGCCGGCGCTCGATCAGTCGGAGAAATGGGAGGCCGCCAACGAGGACGAGATCGTCTCGCGCTATTTGAAGCTTAGCGACGGGGCGACGTCTCCCGATCGCAACGGGGTGGGCAGCGCCGACATCGTCGTCTGGCCGGAATCGGCCTTCCCGTTTCTGCTGACGGATCGGCCGGATGTGCTCGCCGCCATCGCCGCGCTTTTGCCGAAGGGAACGATCCTCATCACCGGGGCCGCCCGGGCCGAGACGCAGCGAAGCGGCAGCGACCTATTGCCGCGTGTTTTCAACAGCGTCTACGTCATCGCCGATGACGGCGAGATCGTCAGCGCCTACGACAAGGTGCACCTGGTTCCGTTCGGGGAGTATCTGCCGCTTCGCGGGCTGTTCGATCTCATCGGCGTGCGCCAGCTGATCGACCTCCCCGGCGGCTTTGCGCCGGGCTCGCGCAGGCTCACCCTGACGCTCGACAACGCCCCTCCGGTCGCCCCGCTCATCTGCTACGAGATCATCTTTCCCGGTGAGGTCGTCTCGCAGCCCCGCCCGGGCTGGCTCCTCAACCTCACCAATGACGCCTGGTACGGCGCCACGCCCGGCCCCTATCAGCACTTTCTGCAGGCCCGGGTGCGCGCGGTGGAAGAGGGGCTGCCGCTGGTTCGTGACGCTAATTCGGGCATCTCGGCGATCGTCGACGCCTACGGGCGGGTGCGGCAAAGCCTCGGCCTTGGCCTTGCCGGCATCGTCGACGGTAGCTTGCCGCCGGCTCTGCCGCCGACGCTGTATGCCCGGTTCGGAGACTGGATCTTCCTCTTACTGCTGGTTGTGGCCGGTTGCGTAGCCGGCTGGGCGCAATTTACCCTCAGGTTGAAGAGCAATTGACAAAAATCCCGGCAATGCTCTATCGGCTATGTCCGACAAAACGCGTTCCAGGACGGGGAAGGGACTGGCTGGCGGGTGTTGACGCAACAACCGGGTAAGCCAATTTGTCGGGGATGGCGGGCTTTGAGCCGCCAGCAGCAACAACAAAAGCCGCGACCCCTGCGGCCGGAGCGAGAGGCCTCATGGCCAACAAGAAACAACCAAATCCTATCGATATTCACGTCGGAAGTCGGGTCCGCCTACGTCGCATGATGCTTGGAATGAGCCAGGAGAAGCTCGGCGAGCATCTGGGTATCACCTTCCAGCAGATCCAGAAATACGAGAAGGGCACCAATCGGATCGGCGCGAGCCGGCTCCAGCACATCGCCCGCGTTCTTACGGTTCCTGTCGCCTTCTTCTTCGAGGACGCACCCGGAGGCGAGCCCCAGGCCGGCGGAATGGCGGAGCAGCAGTCGGCGACCTATGTCGTCGATTTTCTTTCGAGCTCCGAAGGCATCCGACTGAACAAGGCATTCGTTCGCATCAAGGACGCCAGGCTGCGCCGCAAGATCATCGATCTCGTCCGCGCCATGTCCGGCGGCGAGGACGAAGCCGACTGACCGGCGAACCTCGCCCGCGATGCCCTTGAAGGCTGCATCGCGGGCGTCGGACCCTATCTGAGCCTGTCCGTCGTCGGATCGGATGCCCGATCACGGCAAACCGTCGGCTTGACCGGTTTCCGGTTCGCTGCGACAACGTCGTGGGGATTTTCCAGCCGGAACATACGCGTCCAGTATTCATAGAGGCTTGAAGGGGCCGAAATCGTTGCCGCGATCTTCCTACCTGTTCACCAGCGAGTCCGTTTCCGAGGGGCACCCGGACAAGGTGTGCGACCGCATCTCCGACACCATTGTCGATGCGTACATCACGGCCATGCCTGAATCGCGCGTCGCGTGCGAGACGCTCACCACCACCAATCGCATCGTGGTTGCCGGCGAGGTGCGCGGCCCGGACAGCGTGCTCGATCAGATCGAGGACCTCGCCCGCGGCGCGATCCGCGACATCGGCTACGAGCAGGAGGGCTTTCATTGGCAGCACGCTACCGTGGAGTGCCTGCTGCATGCCCAGTCGGCCGACATTGCGCAGGGCGTCGATGCCAGCGGCAACAAGGACGAAGGCGCCGGCGACCAGGGCATCATGTTCGGCTATGCCTGTCGCGAGACGCCGGAGCTGATGCCGGCCCCGATTTTCTACGCCCACCGCATTTTGAAGCTGTTGGCCGAGGCGCGGCGATCCGGCGCCGAGCCGGTGCTCGGCCCCGACGCCAAGAGCCAGGTCACCATCGCCTATCGCGACGGCAAGCCGGTCAAGGCGGCTTCCATCGTCGTGTCGACCCAGCATCTCGATGAGGCCATGACCTCCGACGACGTCCGCGACGTGGTCGAGCCTTACGTGCGCAAGGCGCTGCCGGCCGACTGGATCAACGGCACCACCGAGTGGCACGTCAATCCGACCGGCAAGTTCGTCATCGGCGGCCCGGACGGCGATTGCGGACTGACCGGCCGCAAGATCATCGTCGACACTTATGGCGGGGCGGCGCCTCATGGCGGCGGCGCCTTCTCCGGCAAGGACCCGACCAAGGTCGACCGGTCGGCGGCCTATGCCGCGCGCTATCTCGCCAAGAATATCGTCGCCGCCGACCTCGCCGACCGCTGCACCATCCAGCTCGCCTACGCCATCGGCGTTGCCAAGCCGCTCTCGATCTATGTCGATCTGCACGGAACCGGCAAGGTCGAGGAGGAGGCGCTCGAAAAGGCCATTAGCAATGTGATGGACCTGTCGCCGCGCGGCATCCGCCAGCACCTCGCCCTCAACAAGCCGATCTATGCGCGCACCTCGGCCTACGGCCATTTCGGCCGGCCGCCGGAGCCGGACGGCGGATTCTCCTGGGAGAAGATCGACCTGGTCGACGAGATCCGCGCGGCGCTCGGCTAGCTTTGCGCGCCCTCGACGAAGGGGCGGTCTTGCATCGACAAAATCCGCTCTACGGCCGGCGCAAGGGCAAGCCGCTTTCGCCGCGCCGCGCCCATCTCATGGCCACGGTGTTCAAGAGGCTGGCGATCGACCGCGCCGTGCCGTGCCCCGATCGCCTCGCCGACCTCTTTCCCGTTCCCGTCGACGACATCCGCCTCGAAATCGGCTTCGGCGGCGGGGAGCATCTGATCCATGCGGCAATCGAGGCGCCCGACACCGGTTTCATCGGCGTCGAGCCGTTCGTCGAAGGGATGGCGAAGGCCGTCGCGGCGATCGTCGCGACCGACCTCCGCAATATCCGGCTCCACGACGGCGACGCCGGCGAACTGCTCGACTGGCTGCCTCCGTCGTCGCTCTCCGGCGTCGACCTGCTCTACCCCGACCCCTGGCCGAAACGCCGGCACTGGAAGCGCCGCTTCGTCAACCCGCAAAACCTCGACCGTATCGCCCGCGTCCTCAAGCCGGAGAGCGCATTGCGTTTTGTCAGCGACGTCAATTCCTATGTCGAGTGGACTCTGCTGCATCTGACGAGGCGGCCGGACTTCGCGTGGATCGCCCAATCTGCCGACGACTGGCGGAAGCCCTTTCCCGGCTGGCCGGGAACGCGCTATGAGGTCAAGGCGCTCGGCCAGCACCGCCGGCCCGCCTATTTGACGTTTCGGAAGCGTTGACCGAGACGCGAGAAAAAACCCGCGCCGCGCCTTGCGTTTGACGGCGAGCGGGCCTATATCCCCGCCATCATCTCAAACGATCGGCTTCGTTGGAGAGTGGGCCCCGCCGGACCCGCTCTTTTTTGATACCCGGCGGCCGGTCGAGGGAAGGCATGGGCTTGTCCGAAGACAATAGCGAACCACGCATCGTCACCGAGACCGGGCTTGACGCGCGGATCGCTCACATCATCGAGCCGACGGTCGTCGGGCTCGGCTATCGTCTGGTTCGCGTCAAGCTCTCGGCGATGAACGGCGCGACGCTGCAGATCATGGCGGATCGGCCCGACGGGACGATGACCGTGGAGGATTGCGAGCGGCTCTCCCGCGACCTGTCGCCGGCGCTCGACGTCGAGGACCCCATCGACCGGGCCTATCATCTCGAAGTGTCGTCGCCGGGGATCGACCGGCCGCTGGTCCGCCGTTCGGACTTCGAGCGCTGGGCGGGGCATGTCGCCAAGATCGAGTTGACTCGCCCGGTGAACGGGCGCAAGCGCTTCCGCGGCACGCTCGCCGGACTTGACGGCGACAGCGTCCGTGTCGCGCTCGCCGCCCCGATCGACGGCGAGACCACGGCACGGCTGCCGCTCGCCGACATCGACGAGGCGAAGCTGGTTCTGACCGACGAACTGATCCGCAATTCGCTTGCCGCCCACAAGCACGGGACCGGCGGCAACCAACCGAACGAACCCGACGCCGATGCGGCGTTGACCCATTGAGGAAACGGAGACAGACCGATGGCTGTCAGTGCAAACCGACTTGAGCTTTTGCAGATCGCCGACGCGGTCGCGCGGGAGAAGGCGATCGACCGGATGATCGTGGTCGACGCCATGGAGGACGCCATCCAGAAGGCGGCCCGCTCGCGCTACGGCTCGGAGACCGACGTTCGCGCCGAGATCAACGCCAAGACCGGCGAGATCAAGCTGCAGCGGCTGCTCAAGGTCGTCGAGGCGATCGAGAATCCGGCGACCGAAATCGCGCTCGAGGACGCCCGTCACCGCAACCCGGCCGCGCAGGTCGGCGACTTCATCGCCGAGCCGCTGCCGCCGATGGATTTCGGCCGCATCGCCGCCCAGTCGGCCAAGCAGGTCATCGTCCAGAAGGTGCGCGAGGCCGAGCGCGACCGCCAGTACGAGGAGTTCAAGGACCGCATCGGCGAGATCGTCAACGGCCAGGTCAAGCGGGTCGAATACGGCAACGTCATCGTCGATCTCGGCCGCGGCGAAGGCATCATCCGCCGCGACGAATTGATCCCGCGCGAGACCTTCCGCTATGGCGACCGCGTCCGCGCCTACATCTACGACGTCCGCCGCGAGCAGCGCGGCCCGCAGATCTTCCTGTCGCGCACCCATCCCCAGTTCATGGCCAAGCTGTTCGCCCAGGAGGTGCCGGAGATCTATGACGGCATCATCGAGGTAAAGTCGGTCGCGCGCGATCCCGGCAGCCGCGCCAAGATCGCCGTGATCTCGCGCGATTCCTCCATCGACCCGGTCGGCGCCTGCGTCGGCATGCGCGGCAGCCGCGTCCAGGCGGTGGTCAACGAGCTGCAGGGCGAGAAGATCGACATCATTCCGTGGTCGCAGGACGCCGCGACCTTCATCGTCAACGCGCTGCAGCCGGCCGAAGTCGCCAAGGTGGTGCTCGACGAGGATGCCGAGCGCATCGAAGTGGTGGTCCCCGACGATCAGCTTTCGCTCGCCATCGGCCGGCGCGGCCAGAACGTGCGGCTCGCCTCCCAGCTGACCGGCTGGGACATCGACATCCTCACCGAGCAGGAGGAGTCGGAGCGCCGGCAGCGCGAGTTCCAGGAGCGCAGCGCCCTGTTCATCGAAGCGCTCGACGTCGACGAGGTGGTCGGGCAGCTGCTTGCCTCCGAGGGTTTCGTCTCGGTCGACGAAATCGCCTTTGTCGAACTGGACGAGCTCGCCTCGATCGAGGGTTTCGACGAGGAGACGGCGGTGGAATTGCAGACCCGCGCCCGCGAATATCTCGCCCGCATCGATGCCGAACAGGACGCCGAGCGGAAGGAGCTTGGCGTCGAGGACGGGCTGAAGGAGATCCCCGGCATGACGACGGCGGCGCTGGTCGCGCTCGGCAAGGCCGACATCAAGACGGTCGAGGATTTCGCCGGCTGCGTGCCGGACGACCTGGTCGGCTGGGTCGAGCGCAAGGACGGCGAGACGACCAGGATGCCCGGCGCTCTCGACGGTTTCGACATTTCGCGGGCCGAGGCCGAGGAGATGATCATGCGGGCTCGCGTTCTGGCCGGCTGGATCACCGAAGAGGATCTGCTGCGGGCGGAGGAAGAGATTGCCGATGACGAGGGCGCCGACGACGATACGGCGCCGAGTCTCGCGCCGGGGTAGGGATAGATGCCATGCCGCATGGCAGCCACCAGAGCGAGCGCACATGTATTGTCAGCCGACGCGCCGAGCCGGTTGACCGGCTCATTCGTTTCGTCGCCGCGCCGGACGGCATGGTGGTCGCCGATTTCCGCCGCCGCCTGCCGGGGCGCGGGGTCTGGGTAACGGCTGACATCGCTCACGTGCGGACCGCCGAGCGGAAGCATCTCTTCGCGCGCGGTCTCGGCGAGACCGCCCGGGTCGAGCCGGGGCTCGCCGATCGTGTCGCCGCCGGCCTTCGCCAGGCGGCGATCGCCGCCCTGTCGCTGTCGCGCAAGGCCGGGTCGGCGGTCACCGGCTTCGCCAAGGTCGAGGCGGCTGTGTCGAAGGGGTCGGTGGTCGCGCTGATCCACGCCGCCGAGGCGAGCGACGACGGTGTCGCCAAGCTCGCCGCGGCGGCGCGGCGCCAAGGTGGCGATGACCTGCCGGTCATTCGTGTGTTCACCACAGAGGAATTGGATTTGGCATTCGGCCGAACAAATGTGATACATGCTGCACTGCTCGCCGGGCCGGCGAGCGCCAATGTGCTGAGGCGTGTTCGAGCCCTCGCTGACTTCGTTGGCGGGGATAAGGGTGTTGGTGGGCTCCAAGAGCTGGCCGAGCCGGGTAACGTGTCCGCGGGATCGTAGGAATTCATGACTGAAACGAGAAACACCGGTGACAAGACCATAACGGTGGCTCCCAAGAAGACGCTGGGCTTGAAGCGCGGCAACATCGAGCGGGACACCGTTCGCCAGAGCTTCTCGCACGGCCGCACCAACACGGTGCAGGTCGAGCGCAAGAAGCGCCGCGTGGTGTTGCCGGGCGAGATGAAGGCCGAGCCGGCGCCGCCGCGTCCGGCGCCGGAACCGGTCGTCGCGGCACCCGAGCCGGCCTTCGCCGAAAGCGCCGCCGGCGGACCGCGCGCCGGCCTGGTGCTGCGTCAACTGTCCGACGACGAGATCGACGCCCGCGCCCGAGCCCTTGCCGAGGCGAAGCTTCACGAGGCCGAGGAACGGCGCGTCGCCGAGGAGCAGGCAAGCCGCAGGGCGGCCGAAGCCGCCCGCCTTGCCAAGGAGCGCGAGGACGCCGAGCGCCGCAAGTCCGAGGAAGAGGATCGTCGCAAGGCCGAAGAGGCGGTGCGTGCCCGTGCCGAGGATACCGCCCGGCGGCGTCTTGGCGAGGAGGCTCAGCCGGCCACCGCCGAGGCCGCCTTGGCCGGTCGTGCCCGACCCGCCAAGGAGGCACAGACCGCCGAGGAGGAGGAGCGTCCCGGCGGGCTGCGCGGCCGGGTCAAGGCCAAGGGACCGGCGGAGCCGAAGCCGGTCAAGCGGCCCGACGAGCGGCGCCGCGGCAAGCTCACTCTGGTCAACGCGCTGGAGGACACCGAGCGCGAGCGTTCGCTCGCCTCGATCCGTCGCCGCCGCGAACGCGAGCGCGCCCGCGCCCACGAACAGGGGCCGCGCGAGAAGATCATCCGCGATGTGGTGATTCCGGAGACGATCACCATTCAGGAACTCGCCAACCGCATGGCCGAACGCGCCGTCGAGGTGATCAAGCTCCTGATGAAGCAAGGGCATCTGGTCAAGGCCAACGACATCATCGACGCCGATACCGCGCAGCTCATCGCCGAGGAGATGGGCCATGGCGTGCGCCGCGTCGCCGAGTCCGACGTCGAGGAGGGGCTGTTCTCCGCCGCCGACCACGAGGATGACCTCAAGCCGCGTCCGCCGGTGGTGACCATCATGGGTCACGTCGACCACGGCAAGACGTCGCTTCTCGACGCCATCCGCCAGGCCAACGTCGTCGCCGGCGAGGCCGGCGGCATCACCCAGCATATCGGCGCCTATCAGGTCGAGCAGGGCGGTCAGAAGATCACCTTCATCGACACGCCCGGCCACGCCGCCTTCACGGCGATGCGGGCGCGCGGCGCCAAGGTGACCGATATCGTCATCCTGGTGGTCGCTGCCGACGACGGCGTCATGCCGCAGACGATCGAGGCGATCAATCATGCCAAGGCGGCACACGTGCCGATCATCGTCGCGATCAACAAGATCGACAAGCCGGACGCCGATCCGAGCCGGGTACGCACCGAGCTGCTGCAGCACGAGGTGTTCGTCGAATCGATGGGCGGCGAGGTTCTCGACGTCGAGGTCTCGGCCCTCAAGAAGACCAATCTCGACAGGCTGCTCGAAGCGATCCTGCTCCAATCCGAGGTTCTGGAGCTCAAGGCCAATCCCGACCGCGCGGCGGAAGGAACGGTGATCGAGGCGAAGCTCGACCGCGGCCGCGGTCCGGTGGCGACCGTCCTGGTGCAGCGCGGCACGTTGCGGGTCGGCGACATCCTTGTCGCGGGCTCGGAATGGGGCAAGGTGCGCGCGCTGATCAACGACACCGGCGGCCTGGTCGACGAAGCGGTGCCGTCGATGCCGGTCGAGGTGCTCGGCTTCCAGGGCGCCCCGGAAGCGGGCGACCGGTTCGCCGTTGTCGAAGTCGAAGTCGCGGGCTCGCGAAGTGACCGACTATCGCGCCCGCCAGAAGCGGGAAAAGGCGCAGGCCCGGCTGACCGGCGCCCGCGGCTCGCTGGCCGAGATGATGAACCAGCTCCAGGCCTCGGGGCAGAAGGTCTTCCCCTTGGTCATCAAGGGCGACGTTCAGGGCTCGGTCGAGGCGATCACCCAGGCTCTGGAGAGCCTCGGCACCGACGAGGTCGCCGCCCGGGTGATCCACTCCGGCGTCGGCGGCATCACCGAATCCGACGTGACGCTGGCCGCCACCTCCGGCGCCGCGATCATCGGCTTCAACGTTCGCGCCAACGCCCAGGCCCGCGAGGCGTCCGAGCACGAGGGCATCGAGATCCGCTACTACAACATCATCTACAATCTGGTGGATGACGTGAAGGCGGCGATGTCGGGCATGCTGCCGCCCGAGCGCCGCGAGACGATGCTCGGCAACGCCGAAATCCTCGAGATCTTCAACATCTCGAAGGTCGGCAAGGTAGCCGGCTGCCGGGTCACCGACGGCGTCGTCCAGCGTGGCGCCAATGTGCGGCTGATCCGCGATAATGTCGTCATCCACGAGGGCAAGCTGTCGACGCTGAAGCGCTTCAAGGACGAGGTCCGCGAGGTGCCGGCCGGCCAGGAATGCGGCATGGCCTTCGAGAGCTACGAGGACATGCGCGTCGGCGACGTCATCGAGTGCTACCGCGTCGAGGAGATCGCGCGCACGCTGTAGGCTGGTCGCTCCTCCGCAGACGGTTTGCCGCGAGCTGGAGCGCGTTTTGATGGCTAAACGATCCGCCCAGGGCTCGGCTCCCTCCCAGCGCCAGCTTCGCGTCGGCGAATTGATCCGCCACACGCTCGCCGACATCCTCCAGCGCGGCGAGGTCCATGATCCGGCGCTCGACGGCATGGTGGTCACCGTCCCCGAGGTACGCATGACCCCCGATCTCAAGGTCGCCACCGCCTTCGTCATCCCGCTCGGCGGCAAGGGCGCCGACACGCTGGTCGCGACGCTTGATCGCCACCGGAAATTCCTGCGCGGCGAAGTCGCCCATCGGATCGATTTGCGCTATGCGCCGGAGCTCCGTTTCCGCCTCGACACTTCCTTCGACGAGGGCGATCGGATCGACGCGCTGCTCCGCGCGCCCGAGGTGAAGCGCGATCTCGACGACGATGCGACCGGCCGCGATGAGTAGCCGCAGACACAAGGGGCGCGACGTTTCGGGCTGGCTCTGCCTCGACAAGGCGGTCGGCCAGACCTCGACCGGCGCCGTCGGCTCGGTCAAACGCCTGTTCGACGCGGCCAAGGTCGGCCACGCCGGGACGCTCGATCCGCTCGCCTCCGGCATCCTGCCGATCGCCCTCGGCGACGCGACCAAGACCGTCCCCTACGTCCAGGACAGTCGCAAGCTCTACCGCTTCACCGTCCGCTGGGGCGCGGAGACCGACACCGACGATGCCGACGGCGCGGTGGTCTCGACCTCGGAGAACCGTCCCGACCGAGCCGCCGTCGATGCCTGCCTCGGCGAGTTCACCGGCGAGATCATGCAGCGGCCGCCGGCCTTCTCGGCGATCAAGGTGGCGGGCAACCGCGCCTACGATCTCGCTCGCGAAGGCGAGGTGGTCGAGCTTGACGAGCGCCCCGTTGTCGTCCATCGCCTCGAGCTCACCGATATCCCGGACGCGGACCACGCCGTCTTCGAGGCGGAATGCGGCAAGGGCACCTATGTGCGGGCGGTTGCCCGCGACATGGGACGCCGGCTCGGCGCGCTCGGTCACGTCGTCGCGTTGCGGCGCCTGGCGGTGGGTCCCTTCGACGAAGCCGCGGCGGTCACCCTCGAAGCGCTGATCGGCGCGCGTGAGGACGGACCCGCCGGTTCTCTCGACCGCTTTCTTCTGCCGATCGGCATCGCCCTCGCCGATCTCCCCGCCGTCGCGGTCGACCGCAACGACGCGGCGGACATCATGCGCGGCCGCTCGGTGCTGTTGCGAGGCGCGACCGCCCCGATACTTTCCGGCGCCGCGCAAGCCACGTTGGCGGGGCGAACCGTTGCCATCGGCGAGATCGAGCAGGGCGCATTCCACCCGAAACGCGTGTTCCGTGGCTGAGTCGTGGACGACATCGGAAAGGCGAGGAAGATCAATAGGTTATCTGAAGGCGTATTTCGCTGGCAATTTTGCGTCCTTTCCGTCATATTCCCCGCGCATTCGCCGACGGCAACACGCCGGGCGCGATTGTTTTCCGACCCCGACCGTGCTGGACGACATCCCGGCACCGGCCGTATCCAACCGGCAGGGACTGTTTCCTGTCGCCCGTTTTGAGAAAGGATGCCCGATGTCGATAACCGCCGAGCGCAAGCAGTCGCTCATCAAGGAATATGCCACCGCCGCCGGCGATACCGGATCGGCGGAGGTTCAGGTCGCGATCCTCTCCGAACGGATCGCCAATCTGACCGAGCACTTCAAAACCCACGCCAAGGACAATCATTCGCGGCGCGGTCTTTTGAAGCTGGTCAGCCAGCGGCGCAGGCTTCTCGACTACCTCAACGGGGTCGACGCCGGCCGCTATCGCGCGCTTATCGATCGCCTCGGTCTGAGGCGCTAGGCGCGCATCCCGCGCGGCGGCATGGGGTCGCCGCGCCGACACAGGTGGACCGAAAAGGGGCCATGGCAGGATCGCCAGACGCTTTCTCGTGGATTGTCATGCGGGAGAGCTTCTTGCCGTCTTGTCCATGGCTCGCCTTCGCGTCCCCGCGACGTATGAAAGGATGAACCATGTTTGATGTCCAACGAGTCGAAATCGAATGGGCGGGACGCCCGCTCGTGCTGGAGACCGGCAGGATCGCACGCCAGGCGGACGGTGCGGTGCTGGCTACCTATGGCGAGACCTCGGTGCTGGCCACCGTCGTCGGCGCCACCGAGGAGCGCCCCGGGATCGACTTCTTCCCGCTCACCGTGAACTACCAGGAGAAGACCTTCGCCGCCGGCAAGATTCCCGGCGGCTTCTTCAAGCGCGAGGGCCGTCCGAGCGAAAAGGAGACGCTGACCTCCCGCCTGATCGACCGGCCAATCCGCCCGCTCTTCGCCGACGGCTACAGAAGCGAGACGCAGGTTATCGCCACCGTCCTCAGCCATGACCTTGAGAACGATCCCGACATCGTGGCGATGATCGCCGCCTCCGCCGCGCTGACCCTCTCCGGCCTGCCCTTCATGGGTCCGATCGGCGGCGCCCGGGTCGGCCTGATCAGCGGCGCCTTCGTCCTCAACCCGCAGATCGACGAGATGATCGAATCGAAGCTCGACCTCGTCGTCGCCGGCACCGCCGACGCCGTCCTGATGGTCGAATCGGAGGCGAAGGAGCTCTCCGAGGACGACATGCTCGGGGCGGTGATGTTCGGCCACAAGGGCTTCCAGCCGGTGATCGACGCCATCATCCAGCTCGCCGAGCGCGCCGCCAAGGAGCCGCGCGACGTCAAGGCGGCCGACCAGTCGGCCCTCTATGCGCGGGTTCGCGACACCGCCGAAAACGATCTGCGCGTCGCCTATGCGCTTCCCGGCAAGACCGAACGCCGGGCGGCCATCGAGGCGGTCAAGGAACGGCTGGTCGCCGCGCTGATCCCGGAGGGCGCCGAGGACGCGCCGTCGCCGCAAGTCGTCGGCGAGATGTTCAAGAAGCTGGAAAAATCGATCGTCCGCGGCGACATCCTCGACCGCGGCATCCGCATCGACGGCCGCGACGTGCGGACGGTGCGTCCGATCCTCGCCGAGGTAGGCATCCTGCCGCGCGCTCACGGCTCGGCGCTGTTCACCCGCGGCGAGACCCAGGCATTGGTGGTTGCCACGCTCGGCACCGGCGAGGACGAGCAGTTCGTCGATGCGCTGCAGGGGACCTACAAGGAACCCTTCATGCTGCACTACAATTTCCCGCCCTATTCGGTGGGCGAGACCGGGCGGCTCGGCTCGCCCGGCCGCCGCGAGATCGGCCACGGCAAGCTCGCCTGGCGGGCGGTGCGTCCGGTTCTGCCGGCCCATCCCGAGTTCCCCTACACCATCCGCGTCGTTTCCGAGATCACCGAGTTCGAACGGCTCGTCCTCGATGGCGACCGTGTGCGGCAGCTCGCTGTCGCTGATGGACGCCGGCGTGCCGCTCAAGCGGCCGGTGGCCGGCATCGCCATGGGACTGATCAAGGAGGACGAGCGCTTCGCCGTCCTGTCCGACATTCTCGGCGACGAGGATCACCTCGGCGACATGGACTTCAAGGTCGCCGGCACCTCGGAGGGCGTCACCTCGCTGCAGATGGACATCAAGATCCAGGGGATCACCGAGGAGATCATGCGCGTGGCGCTGGCCCAGGCGCAGCAGGGCCGCCTGCATATCCTCGGCGAGATGGCCAAGGCCTTGCCCGAGGCGCGCTCCCAGCTCGGCGAATATGCGCCGCGCATCGAGGTGATCACCATCCCCACCGACAAGATCCGCGAAGTGATCGGCACCGGCGGCAAGGTGATCCGCGAGATCGTCGAGAAGACCGGCGCCAAGATCGACATTTCCGACGACGGGACGGTCAAGGTCGCTTCCGCCGACGGCAAGGCGATCACCGCCGCGCTGAACTGGATCAAGTCGATCACCGCCGAGCCGGAGGTTGGCATGATCTACCAGGGCACGGTGGTGAAGACCGTCGATTTCGGCGCCTTCGTCAATTTCTTCGGCGCCCGCGACGGCCTCGTCCACATCTCGCAGCTGGCGCCCGGCCGGGTCGCCAAGACCACCGACGTGATCAAGGAAGGCGACAAGGTGTGGGTCAAGCTCCTCGGCTTCGACGAGCGCGGCAAGGTCCGCCTGTCGATGAAGATGGTCGACCAGCAGACCGGCGAGGAGATCAAGCAGGAGAAGCCGGCGGAGAAGACCGAGGCGGCCGAAGCCGCCGGCTGATCCGCAGCGCTTCACCGACGATTCACAAACGGCCGGCGCTTCGCCGGCCGTTTTTCTTCGATACGCGCCGCCCGGCCGGTCCGGCGGGACCGAAATCAACTGTTTCGGTAAAGGCGGGCGACGGTCGATCCTGAACCTGATTTGAGGACGCACACACCCCCCGACCGGGACCGCGCAGCAACGCCGCCGCGATCCCGGCCGCCTACGACAAAACTGCAGTCGCCGCGCCTCAGCCGGTGAGCGTGTGCCAGGCTCGCGTGAACACGCCGAACCCGCCGCGAGCTACGGCCCGCACCCGCAGGGCGGCGGCCGACGCCGTCATCGTCGCGCCCCAATGGCAGAAGCAGACGATGCCGTGCAACTCGCGATCCGAGAGGTCGAAAAACCGCTTGGCGTCGCCATAGGTGTCGCCCTCGAGGCCCTGGCGGCGAAGCACCGCGTCGGCCGCGGCCACCGACAATGGCGAGTTGTCGCAGCGCATCCGATCCCGCGCCTCGATCGGCTGGTACTCCGTCTCGTGGAGTGTTCTAAGGTTCCGCCTCGGCTCTTCGCTGAGAAGGGCCGCCCAGCGTTCAAGCCGTTCCGCCCTCGTCATCACCTTCGGTTGCGGCGCCTCGGAGTATAGTTTGGCCAGGCGGCCGACCTCACTGCTCGTCCTGTACTCCATGATGATCTCCATCATCCCGTCGACAGCCACGCCCAGCCCATCCTTCCTTTCTGGGACGCGGATCGCCGTCGACCAGACCCGGCAGCCTCACCGGCCCGATCAAATTTTTCGATGACGGGTGAGCGAGGCGGCAGCGATACAATCGGTGGTTGCCAACAAGTCCGACCAGGCGGGCCGCCCCGCGGCCTTTGCCGAAAGGGGAGGCTGCTTCAGCTCCGTGCCCGGTCGGCGAGGCCCGCGAGCATCTGACGAAGCGCGGCGGGGCTGTTCACCGGCTCGGGGAAGTCCAGCCGCGCTCGCAGCCGGCCGGCGCGAAGGTCGACGCCGTCGGGATCGACACCGGTCAACCGCCAGTCGCCGTCCGGCTCGCCGAGGAGCCGCGTCGCATAAAGGCGGAGGGCGTCGGCATGGTCGGCGTTCATGTGATCGATGGCGCTCTCCTCGGCGGCGAGAAGATCGCCGGCGGCCGAGCAGTCGGTGACGAGATCCGAGCGGGCGAGGTCGACGATCCGGCCGAAGCCGGCGACGAGGTGCGCGCCGGCGACGGCCAAGCGATAGAAGGCGAAATCGCCGAACCCGGCATAGCCGGCCGCTTCGGCATGGCGGGCGAGGAAACGGCGGCGGGTCGCCGGGTCGTCGTCGCCGACGACCGTGCCGCGAAGCGTCAGGCGGGCTCCGGCGAGCGGGTCGCCGCCTTCGCCGCCCGGACCGACGAGGAGGAGGGCGGCGCGCGGGTCGCGTTTCAGGTTGCGGGTATGCACGGCGAGCGTCGACAACAGGAGGATCGGCTCGCCTTCGGCGGTGGTCGCCGCCGTCACCAGCGAGGCGAAGGGCGCGCCGTCTTCGGCAAGCGTTGCCAGCGATCCCGTTGCGGCCAGGCGCAGGACACGCTTCGCCGCGCCGGCGGCGGAGAAATCGGCATCGGTACCCATGCCGGCATCGTAGCGCCACTCCGTCGTCGATTGCCCGGATTTTTGGCAACGCAACGTTAATGTTTGGGCCGCACCCAGAAGCGTTGACGGCCGGCGCCAATATGGGGCCTATGGACCTTCAACATCGAACGCGGCGGACGAGGGCAGCATCTTCTCCATGTCCAGGATTGAGCATCTCTTCGACCGAAACCGGCTCTGGGCCAGCCGCATCAAGGAAGCCGATCCGGACTTCTTCCTGAACCTTGCCCAGCAGCAGAAGCCCGAATTCCTGTGGATCGGCTGCGCCGACAGCCGCGTGCCGGCCAACCAGATCATCGATCTGCCGCCGGGCGAGGTCTTCGTCCATCGCAACATCGCCAATGTTGTGGTGCCCTCCGACCTGAACTGCCTGTCGGTGATCCAGTACGCGGTCGAGGTGCTGAAGGTGAAGCACATCATCGTCTGCGGCCATTACGGCTGCGGCGGGGTGAAGGCGGCCCTCTCCTCGGCGGATCATGGGCTGATCGACAACTGGCTCCGCCATATCCGCAACGTCAAGCGGCTGCATGCGCACGCCTTCGAACATCTTCACGGCGAAGACGAGACCGTCGACCGGCTCTGCGAGCTCAACGTCATCGAACAGGTCCACAATGTCTGCGTCACGACGATTGTCCGCGACGCGTGGAAGCGCGGCGCCGACCTCACGGTCGAAGGCTGGGTCTACAGCATCAGGGACGGCGTCCTGAAGGGTCTCTGCTCGCGCGGACCGAAGACCTTGGATCAGGAGCCGCACGGCACCTTGGCGGTGTCCGGCGAAGAGGCATTGGGCTGATGTATGTTCGCCGCGGCATCAATTACCGTCACCTGTTCGCCAACTCGTGGCTCTTTCTCATCGGCGCCGCGCTGTGGGCGTTGGTCGTCGTCTATGTGAACGAATTCCTTGGCTATCATGTGCTGTCGATCCCGATCACCCCGGTGACGACGATCGGCATCGCCGTATCCCTCTATCTCGGCTTCAAGAGCACTTCCGCCTACAATCGCTGGTGGGAGGCGCGCCAGGTCTGGGGCGACATCATCAATCGCAGCCGCGACTGGGGCAACAGCGCCTACAGCTTCATCTACGCCGAAGGCAAACGCGTCGACCCCGCCACACCCGTCGAGTTGATCCGGCGCCATCTCGCCTGGGTCAACGCGCTCGCCTATCAGCTGAGAAGCCAGTCCCGGCTGAAGGCGGCGGGGACGACCCATATTTTCGGCCACCGTCGCGTTTTTCAGGACGCGGATCATCATAACACCGCCGAAAGCTACGAGCAGTACCTGTCGCCCGAGGAAGCTGCCGCCATCGCGGCGACCGCGAACCCCGCGACCCATATCCTGCGCCATCAGGGCGACAAGCTGCGCGAGCTTGCCGAACGGGGCTTTCTCGATAGCCACCGTCATGTGACGATGATGATGATGCTCGGCGCCATGTACGACGCTCAAGGCAGGTGCGAGCGGATCAAGAATACGCCGTTTCCCCGTCAGGTCGCCAACTTCGGCCTGATGTTCACCTGGGTATTCATCTTCCTGCTGCCCCTTGCCTTCGTCGATGTGTTCGAGGCCGACACCCGGTTTCACGGTCTGTCGACGGCGTTGTCGCTCGATTACGCGCTGGTCGTGATTCCGTTCACGGTCCTCATCTCCTGGGTGTTCTTCATCATGGAGAAGGTGAGCGACTCGACCGAGGACCCGTTCGAGGGCGGCGTCACGGACGTGCCGGTCTCGTCGCTCTGCCGGGTCATCGAGATCGACCTGAAGCAGATGATGGCCGACGAGAACATCCCCTCGCCGCTGGAGCCGGTCGACGGCGTTCTCTACTGAGGCTGCCGCGCCGCGGCTACTGGAACCGCTCGATGCCGAAGGGCGAGAGGGTCGGGTCCGTCTTTCCGGCGACCAATCCCGCCACGTGGCGCGCCGTCACCGCGGCGAGCGTCAGCCCGAGATGGCCGTGGCCGAAGGCGAAGATGATCCGCCGGTCGTGCGGATCGGTGCCGATGACGGGGAGCGAGTCCGGCGTCGACGGCCGGCGGCCCATCCATTCGATACCGCCCGCTTCCGGCAGTTCGGCAACGTATCGCCGCATGATCTTTCGCATCGCCGCGGCGCGGGCATAGTTGGGCGGCGCCTCGGGCTCGGCGAGTTCGACCGCGCCGCCGACCCGCAGCCCTTCGGCGAGCGGCGACGCCGCGAAGCCGAATTGAGAGAAGAACACCGGCATCGCCAGGTCGCACGGATTGCCGGGAAACGTCGTGTTGTAGCCGCGTTCCGCCGCCAGCCGGACTTTCAGCCCGAGGTCGCGGACGAGGTCGCGCGACCAGACCCCGGCAGCGATCACCACGTGGTCGAAAGGCAGGTCCGCGCCTTCGCCGGTGATGACCGAAACGTCGCGTTCGTCCCGGCGGAGCGCGACGACGACCCGACGGGCGATCGCTCCGCCGGTTTCAACCCGGCGGCGGAGCGCCTGGAGAATGGCCATCGGGCTCGATACCAGCCAGTAGTCCGGCGCCAGGATCGCGTGCGTGAAGCTTCCCGAGAGGGCGGGAACCAGGTCGCGTGCCGCCTCCCGCGTGATCTCCCTGACTTCGACGCCGTGGCGGCGCCGCTCCGCCCATTCCGCCCGGGCCGCCTGATAGGCGGCCTCGCCGTCGACGATGTGAAGAGCACCGGTACGCCGCATATGGCCCGACAGACCGCTGCGGCGGGCGAGGTTCTCATGATCGGCGATCGCCGTCTTCATCAGGCCGGCGAGCGCGGTCGTCCCTTGTCTCACCCGGCGCGGCGCCGAGGCGGCCATGAAGGCGAGCAGAAACGGCGTGAGCGCCGGCAGGTCCCGGACGCGCAACGCCAGCGGACCGAGCGGGTCGAACAGCCAGCCCGGCACCGAGGTGATGACGCCCGGCCGTGCCAGCGGCGAGATTTCCGGCAGCGCGATCACGCCGGCATTGCCGCCCGAGGCGGGGATCTCCTCCTCCGCCCGCTCGAACAGCGTGACCGCGTGCCCGTCGGCGAGGAGCCACGCCGCGGCGGCGGAGCCGATGATACCGCCGCCGATCACCGCGATGGTTGCCATGGCGTCCGCTAACCGTCGGCCTGAGAGAGCCGGGCGGCGTTAGCCGTGCTGTCCCGATTGCGTCCGCGCCGCTCCACGCTACGCCCTGAGTCCGCCAAGTGACCGTCCCCGCTCATATCAGTCGTTCGCCCGGCAACCTACATGGGGCCGGACCGGAATCAACAGAGTCGCGACGGCGACGAACCTCGGCACCGCCGGCGAAGGCGGTGTCGCGGCCGCCGGCCGAATGTCGGACCGGGCGAGGAGACCGACGCCGCGCGTGGTGAAGCGGACTGCGACAACCGCCTCCCGCGGCCGGATGCGCGGCAATTGCGACATTGGTTCGCGGCCCGATCGCCACGTTCGAAACGGCGGATTTCAGCGGAAAACAGGCCAAACTCACACGCAACTGTGATGCAGGTCACTGCGCGATTTGTCGTTTTTCGTTTATTTTTCCGAAGGCTGGATGCGATAGACTGCGACTTCGACTAGAAGTACCCCAGCCGATCAAGGGCCGAATCCAGGTGGCTGTAAGAACCAAAGAGCCAGGCGTCGCGTCTGGGCGGTCTGAACTTGCCTCGGCGATCTATGATTGCCGGCGGGCGCTGGTCGGCATCGTCGTGTTCAGCGGAATCATGAACATACTGACGCTGACCGGCCCGGTGTTCATGCTGCAGGTCTACGACCGGGTCGTGCCGAGCCAGAGCATTCCCACTCTTCTCGGCCTCGCCGCCATCGTCGCGCTGCTTTATGCCTCGCTCGGCTTCTTCGACCAGATGAGGGCCCGCATTTTGGTCAGAGTCGGGGCCTATGTGGACGAGGTCGTGCACCCGAAGGTGTTCAAGGCCGTCGTCACCATGCCGCTCCGCAACGCGCTTCCCGGCGATGGCCTCCAGCCGCTGCGCGATCTCGACCAGATCCGCAACTTCATTTCTTCCGGCGGCCCGGCGGCCTTCGCCGACATGCCGTTCCTGCCGATCCAGATCACCATCTGCTTCCTGATCCACCCGCTGATCGGCTTCGCCACTATCTTCGGCGCCACGGTCATCTTCTTCCTGACGCTGGCCACCGATCTGACGGTGAGGTCGGCGAGCCTGAAGGCCTCGGAGAAGGGGAGCCAGCGCCTGGCGGTGATCGAGGCGGGCCGCCGCAATGCCGAGGTTTTGCGCGCGCTCGGCATGGCCAGCCGGCTGAGCGACCGCTGGGGCGACATCAATCGGAGCTACGAGGCGAGCCACCTGACGGTGCTGTCGAAGTCGGGCGCCTTTTCGGGCGCTTCGCGCGTCTTCCGCATGATGTTCCAGTCGGGGCTGCTTGGCCTCGGTGCCTATCTGGTGATCGAGCAGGGCGCCTCGTTCGGCATCATCATCGCCGCCTCGATCCTCGGCGCCCGCGCCCTCCAGCCGATCGAGCAGCTCGTCGCCAACTGGCGCGGCTTCGTCGCCAGCCGGCAGTCCTGGCACCGGCTGAATCGGTTGCTTGCCCAGTTCCCCGACACCGACCAGCCAATGGCCTTGCCCGACCCCAAGGCCGCCTTGAGCGTGGAGAGTCTGGCGGTGGTTCCGCCGGGCTCCAGTCGCCCATCGGTGGTCGACGTCAGCTTCAGCCTGAAAGCCGGTAGCGGACTTGGCGTGATCGGCCCGAGCGGCGCCGGAAAGTCGTCGCTGGTCCGCGTCATCATCGGCGCCTGGACGCCCGCCCGCGGGCGTGTCCGGCTTGACGGAGCGGCCCTCGAGCAATGGCAGCCGGACGCGCTCGGCCGCCACATCGGCTACCTGCCGCAGGACGTCGAATTGTTCGCCGGCAGCGTGGCGGAGAACATCTCGCGTTTCGAGCCGGACGCCGACCCGATCGTGATCGTCGAAGCGGCCAAGTCGGCGGGTGTCCACGACATGATCCTGCGCCTTCCCGGCGGCTATTCGACGCAAATCGGCGAATCCGGATCGGCGCTTTCCGCCGGTCAGCGGCAACGTGTCGCCTTGGCGCGCGCGCTCTACCGCGACCCGTTTCTCGTCGTCCTCGACGAACCCAACTCGAACCTCGACGCCGAAGGCGACGCGGCGCTCAGCCAGGCGATCCGCGCGATCCGCCAGCGCGGCGGCATCGCCATCGTCGTTGCCCACCGGCCGAGCGCGTTGGAAGGCGTCGACATGGCGCTCGCCATGGTCAATGGCGGGGTCGCCGCCTTCGGGCAGAAAGAGGAAGTCTTGCGCAAGGTGCTGAAGCCCGTGGTCACGCCGGTGATCAACGATCGCCGCGAACAGCAGCCTCAGGAGATAGCCTCATGAGCAACGAGCAGAAGGCGCTTCCCGCCCCGCCGGAGGAGCATCCTCACAAGCGGGCGGTGCGGGTCGGCATAAGGCGCCACCTGGCGGTCGGCGCCTTCGCCGCGTTCGGGCTCATATTCGTCCTCGGCGGCATGGCCGCGACGATCGATTTCTCCTCCGCCGTCACCACCAGCGGGCGGCTGGTGGTCAGCTCGAACGTCAAGAAGATCCAGCATCGGGACGGCGGCACGGTCGTCGAGATCGCGGTCAAGGACGGTGATCACGTCAAGGCCGGCGATCTCCTGGTCAAGCTCGACCCGACGATGGCCGCGGCAAATCTTGGCATCATCACCAAGGGCCTGGACGAGGCGAATGCCCACAAGGCCCGGCTCGAGGCGGAGCGGAGCGGCCAGACGACCTTGACGTTCCCCGCCGACCTCACGTCTCGCGCCGACAATCCCGGCGTCGCCGAGATCATGTCGATCGAGTCCCACGCCTTCCAATTGCGGCTTGCCGCCCGCGAGGGACAGAAGGATCAGTTGCGCAAGAAGATCGCCGAGCTTCAGCAGCAGCTCGAAGGCATCGACGCGCAGGAAGCGGCGGTTCGCCGGCAGATCGAGCTGACGGGCGACGAGGTCGCCGGTCTGCGTAAGCTAAGGGACCAGGATCTGGTCGGCACCCAGCGCATGAACGACGCCGAGCGTCAGGCCGCCCAGCTCGACGGCCAGCTCGGCCAGATCATCTCCGCCGGCGGACAGATCGGTGCCGAGATCGCCCAGGCTCAGCTGCAGATCCTCCAGGTCGATTCGGACGCGCGCAGCGACGTGTCGCGCGAGCTTGCCGACGTCGGCGCGAGCGTCAACGAGCTCTCCGAGAAAGAGATCGCCGCCGAGGATCAATTGCGGCGGCTCGACATCCTCGCGCCGATCAGCGGAACGGTCTATCAGATGGCGGTGCATACCGTCGGCGGCGTGGTCGGACCGGGCGAGGAGATCATGCTGATCGTTCCGGAGAATGATCTGCTCGTCGTCGAAGCGCAGATCACGCCCAACGAGGTCGACCGGGTCCATCCCGACCAGGACGCGACCCTCCGCTTTACCGCCTTCGGTTCGCGCACGACGCCCCAATTCGAAGGCAATGTCGAGACGGTTTCGCCGGACGTCGTCGTCGACCAGAGAACCGGCCGCGGCTACTACATCGCCCGGATCAGCCTGCCGGACGACGCCGTCAAGCGCTTCGGCACGCGACTTGTGCCGGGCATGCCCGTCGAAGTGTTCATCGCCACCGGCGGGCGTACCGTGCTGTCGTACCTGGTCAAGCCGCTCGGCGACGCGATAATGCACACCTTCCGCGAACGCTGATCGGCGCGGCGCCTTGCGCCATCGCGGCGGCGCTCTGCCGCCGCGCTTCGCCGAAGTCGGCAAACCATGCCTTGGCGGCGTGCACGTCGGCGCGCTCCGGGGTGTGACGGCGATCACAGACGGTGGCGTCGGCGCTGGCTATGACCGATTCAGGCGGGCAACTGCCGCCATTTTCCAAATGCTGCAACGTCGGGGAGGCAGACATGAACGACAACGGCGCCGGAAAGCGGCGGCCGAGCGTGGCCGGCATGATCGACGAGCTGGCGGGAGGCGACCGGCATCTCCGCCAGTTTCTCATCACCGCCGCCCGCTACGTGTTCGGCGGCAGATCCCGGGCGGCAGGAACCAAGTCGCCCGACCCGTCGTCGCAGGGTGATCGCGAGAAGTGAGACCCGGTCCGGGGCTAGAGCTGGGTCCCTTGGGAGGGTCGGCTGCCGAGTTGGCCCTCCCAAGCATATTGGCCTCGGCCGACCGCCGATGGCGCGGCGGGTCGATTGGGTCGTGCAACCCGGAGAATATGAGGTCATTATTGCGCGACAAGGGCGGCGACATGGCATCGCTGCGCGCCCGGTTCCGCGTTTCCTGACGCGAACCACTAGCCGGACGAATCGGGGAGGGGGCTGGATTGGACAGGGTGGGAACGGGGATCATCGGCTGCGGCAATATCAGCGCCGCCTATCTCAAGGCGGCGACGATCTTCCCGATCCTCGACGTCAAGGCGCTCGCCGACATCGATCCCGACGCGGCGGCATCGCGCGGCGCCGAATTCGGCATCCCGGCAAAGAGCGTCGGTGCGCTGCTCGCCGATCCCGACATCGAGATCGTCATCAACCTCACCGTTCCCCTCGCCCATGTCGAGGTTGGCCTGCGGGCGATCGCCGCCGGCAAGAACGTTCATTCCGAAAAGCCGCTCGGCATCGCCACCGCCGAGGCGCGCCCGCTTCTCGAGGCGGCGGCGGCAAAGGGCCTCCGCGTCGGCTGCGCGCCCGACACCTTCCTCGGCGGCGCCCACCAGACCTGCCGCAAGCTGATCGACGAAGGCGCCATCGGCCTGCCGATCGCCGGCACCGCCTTCTTCATGTGCCCCGGCCACGAGCGCTGGCACCCCAGTCCCGCCTTTTACTACCTGCGCGGCGGCGGCCCGATGCTCGACATGGGCCCGTACTACATCACCGATCTGGTCAATCTGCTCGGCCCCGTGCGGCGGGTCGCCGGCATCACCGGGCGGGCGCGCGCCGAACGGCTGATCACCAGCGAGCCGCTGAACGGCACCGTCGTTCCGGTCGAGGTCGCCACCCACGCCGCCGGCACGCTCGAATTCGTTTCCGGCGCCGTGGTCACCATCGTCATGAGCTTCGACGTGGCGCGCCACCGCCACCAGCCGATCGAGATCTACGGCACCGAAGCCGCCATGGCGGTTCCCGACCCCAACTGGTTCGGCGGTCAGATCGAGATCGGCACGGCGGCCGGCGACTGGCGGCCGGTAGCCACCGAGCATGCCTATGCGGACGGCAATTTCCGCATCATCGGCGCCGCCGACATGGCGCACGCGATCCGCACCGGCCGGCCGCATCGCGCCAGCGGCGCGCTCGCCTTCCATGTTCTCGAAGTGATGGAGGCGATGCAGCGCTCCTCCGACGAAGGGAGGCACATCGCCATCGACAGCCGTCCCGAACGACCGGCGGCGCTGCCGGCCGGTCTCGGACAGGGCGAGTTGGACTGAGACGAACGCGGCGGCTGGACGCCGTCGCGAACCGCCGCGCCCGGAGAGGCAAGCGGGCCTGATTGAAGGAGCAGGGAATGCGTGAAGCGTTGATCGTTTGGGGCGGCTGGAGCGGCCACGAACCGGAACAGGGCGCCAGGATCGTCGCCGGCATGCTGGAGGACGAGGGGTTCAAGGTCCGCGTCGAGAACACCACCAAGGCGTTCGCCGATCCGGCCATCGCCGATATCAGCCTGATCGTGCCGATCTACACCATGTCGAAGATCGAGAAGGACGAGGTCGACAACCTCAACAAGGCGGTGCTCGGCGGGGTCGGTTTCGGCGGCTATCACGGCGGCATGTGCGACGCCTTCCGCGACGCCGTCGACTATCAGTTCATCTGCGGCGGCCAGTGGGTCGCCCATCCGGGCAACGTCATCGACTACCGGGTCGACATCGTGAAGCGCGATGATCCGATCATGGCCGGCATCGACGATTTCGACTACCGGTCGGAGCAGTATTACATGCACGTCGACCCGTCGAACGAGGTGCTTGCGACGACCACCTTCTCCGGCCAATACGCGCCGTGGACCGAAGGGGTGGTGATGCCGGTGGTGTGGAAGCGCCGGCACGGCAAGGGCCGCGTCTTCTATTCCTCGCTCGGCCACGTCGCGAAGGAATTCGACGTGCCGGAGATGCGCACCATCCTCAAACGCGGCCTCTTGTGGGCGGCGCGGTAGAGCGATTTCAGGAAAAGCGTGCACAGTCTTCCGGCCGGAAACTGCGAAGAATTGAAGCGCTCGAGCAAAGGTCCAATTCAATCGGAACGGACTTCGATCCGATCCCTGTGATTGCGGACGCTCTGGTCCGGAGAGTGGATCGTTCCATTTACCGTTGACATGCCAGAAAAGAGCTGGTATGGATCGTTCCAACGATCTGGATCGTTCCAAATCGTCGAAGGGAGGATGGGAGATGGCCGCATCGTATCGAGCGATAGCTATCACCGGGGTCGCAGTCGTATCTTTTTGCCTGGCGGTCTCTCTCGGTCCCCGCTTGTTGTTCCGGAGTGCATCGGAGGCCGGCGATGATTACCGTGCCGCCCAGGCTCAATTCCCTGCTCCCTCGCAGGGGTTAAACGTTGGTCCGCGAGGGATCGGCGACCTCGTCCCTCTGCACTAGCTGCGCGCGGGAGGCGCCGACATAGGACCGTCCCCTCGCCGAGGGGTGAGCCGCCGGAAAAGAACCCATTGTCGGAGGTAGGAGGGATGGGCAAGCGGGTTCGCATCGGTCTCATTGGCACCAGCTGGTGGGGCGATCTGATGTACGTTCCGAGCCTTATGAGCCATCCCTCTGCCCATGTGGTCGGGGTGAGCGGCCGGAACGAGACACGGGCAACCGAGGTCGCTCGAAAATTCGGCGACGCCAAGGTCTTTACCGACTATCGCCAGCTGATCAACTCGGGCGGGCTCGACGCGGTCATTATCGCCTCGCCCGATGACCTCCACTACGAAATGACCATGGCCGCGATCGACGCCGGTCTTCATGTGCTGTGCGAAAAACCGCTGGCTTGCAACGCTGCCCAGGCGCGAGAGATGCACCAGAGGGCCGAGGCTGCCGGGCTGAAGCATATGGTGCTGTTCACCTGGCGATGGCAGCCCCACTGGCGCTACCTGAAGCATCTGTTGGAGAGCGGCTTCATTGGCCGCTGTTACCACGCCGAGTTCCAGTTTCTCGGCAGCTTCGCCCTTGACAGCGGATACAAGTGGCGGTTCGACGGCGAGCGCGCCAACGGGGTCACCGGCGATCTCGGCTCTCACATGATCGACTTCGCCCGCTGGTATCTGGGTGACGTCGCCAGAGTTGTGGCCGATCTGCCAACGTTTGTTGATCAGTCGGCGACGGCAACGCCGCCGCCGACCCCGGCAAACGACGTCGGCCTCCTAACGCTCGAACTTGTCGGCGGCGCGCGCGCCCAGATCCTTGTCTCCGCGGTCAGCCAGCTCGGCGATGAAGTTGTTCGGATCTCAGTCGCGTTGCACGGTGAGGCCGGCTCGATCGAGGTTCGACATACCTTCTTCGGCGTCGAGGCCGGCGTGGTGTTCCGGGGCGTCGGAGAGGGCGAGCCGTCGTTCACCAACCTCGAGATACCGGCTCGCTTCCTTGAAGGAGGGGTTGATCCGCGACAGCTCTTCGACCCGTATCTGAAGCAGTCGGCGGGGCCGCGATCTTTCGTCGACGCCATTCTCACCGACAGCCCCGCGACGCCCGGCTTTGATGTCGGCGTGCATGTGCAGGAAGTCGTCGACGCCGCGCTCCGGTCAAGCGCCGAGAAACGGTGGGTGAGCCTCGCCGAAGTGCAAACCGCGAGCTAGCGCCTCCCTCGTCCCTTCCCGCGGCTCCCGGCAGAAGCCGATCGCCTGGCCGCCTCACGGCGCGGGGCCGCGGTGGACGACCGTACGGCCAGGCTCACGGGTAACGTGACGTGTTGCGGCGGCCCCTTCTCAAAGAGGATGCGTGCGGCGGTCTCCCCCTTTTCGACGATGGGATGGACGACGGTCGTAAGGGGAGGTTTGCTCAACCGCGCCTCAGGAATATCGTCGAAACCCACAACCGAGAGGTCATCCGGAACCGCGATGCCGCGGCGTTGCGCCTCCTCGATCACCGCAAGCGCCTGCACGTCGGTCATCGCCAGTATCGCCGTTACGTCGAGTGAGCTGTCGAAGAACAGGCGTGCCCCCTTGGTCGCGTTGGCGACCGAGTCGGCGCCACATTCGACAATAGGGATTCCGTCGATCGACAGCCTGACTTCCGCCAACGCATCGGCGTAGCCCGCCAACCGGTCATCGTCGATCGAGAAGCCGCGCACCAGCCGGTGGCGGCTCTCCTCCGCGCCGTGCAACACAGGTTCGAGGCTCGGCGCCGGAGCGTGAGAAGGGCCCCGTCGCAAAACGGAGAAGATCGCGAAGCGTCGATGACCCAGGGCAATCAGGTGGGCCGCGGCCAGCCGCGCGCCTGTCCGGTCGTCGATTCGGACGGAGTTGGTCTCGGCGTCGCCCTCGATGTCGACCACAACGAAGGGCAGCCGTCGCTGACGCGCCTCCAAGAACGTGGCGTCTTCAACCTGATGAAGAATGAATCCATCGACCAGCGCGTTCTTGATCCCACGCGTCTTGTCCGGGCCGACGCCCGAAATCACCGTAAGGCTGGCCCCCCGTTCGTCGCATACCTCTCCCACGCCGGAGAGGAATTCGCGAAAGTACGGATTGATGAACGCGACGGAGACGCCATAGGAACCCGGAGGCGTAGCACCGATGGCGTTCACCTTGCCGAGCCGCAGCAGGCGGCCGCTGGGATTGGGTCCTCCGTAACCGAGTTCGCTCGCCGCCGCCAGAACCCGCTCGCGGAGAGCTTCGCTGACGAGTTCCGGATGTGTGAAGACGTTGGAAGCAGTGCCGCGCGAAACACCGGCCGCTTTCGCGACATCGACCAATTTGACCATCTACGCCGGTGCTCGTTCTTCCCTGTTTCTCCACTCTTAGACGATTCTCTGGACCGTTCCAATTATTCCACGCCTGTGGCCTCCACCAACGCCGTCTTTCACGGGCTAGCGGAAGTCGGCCGCGTCCGGAACGTAGGTGGCCTGTGCCCTCGCCTCGCTCGCCGGCTTGTCGTGGTCGATCGGCGATAGCCGCGGGCGCATGGTCGTGGTGGTTGCTTCGCGCCAGCG